>CAWFPJ010000001.1:0-256254 GCA_963817515.1 Bryobacterales bacterium
CTTTAACAGTGGTGACGAGGATGCGGAGGCCACACCGCGACAAGGCTTTGGAGAGCTCGGTACGCACTACCTCCTGCGCGGCAGTTGAATTTCTATCACCTGCCCGGTATTTTTTTCAGGGCTGGGTTGCGGCGGCGCACAAGGCGTGTGGTTTGGAGAGGGCCGTTAATAAGCGGCATACCGCTTGACCCGGCGGGATCTCGGAGTTGGGTGTCTATTCGCTGCGGAGCGTCTCCATTGGGTCGACGGACGCCGCTTGGCGGGCCGGAACATAACTCGCAACCATGGCTGCCGCAGCGATGAGCGCCCCCGATGCAACGTACGTGAGTGGATCAAGCGGCGTGATACCAAACAGCAGGGAAGAGATCCACCTTGATAGACCTCCCGCTAACGCCAGTCCAATGATGCCGCCCACGCAGTTAAGGATCAGACCTTTGCGAACAAACAACCATTTGAGCATCCTGGGCTCAGCACCCAGGGCAACGCGGATGCTGACCTCGCGCCGGCGCTGCCCTACAGCGTAGGCAAGGACGCCGTATACTCCGACAATCGCGAGCGTCAAAGCCATCACTCCGGCGATTCCAAGCAGAACGAGCGCGAAGGAAGTGCGCGCCATGGAGCGTTTGTAGACATCGTTCAGAGTCCGCACTTTGGCCAACGGCAAACTAGGATTCACGGCGTGGATCGCAGTGGCGACTTCCCGAAGGAACGCTTCCGTGCCCGCACGTTCACTTCGAATCGCAAACGTGGCACCACGACCTCCCGCGCGGAAATAGACCGTGGCCGGCGCGGGCAGATTCATGCCGTCAGCGCGAATATTCTCCGCTACGCCCACAACTTCGAGCCAAGGGCTATCTTTGCCCTGCCGAATCCGTTTACCAAGCGCGTTGGCTGGCTCGCCCCAATTCTCGCGAGCCATGTTCTCGGATACCAGCGCGACGCTACGATGACCGCGAACATCCTCCCAGGTGAAATCACGCCCGGCTATCAATCGAGTACCTTGCGCCTTAAAGAGTTCCGGCGAGATCCTTTTGACGGCCCTGTTAGGCGGGATCTGGCCCACCGGAGTCTTTCCTTCAACGTCGACGACGACCCCGTTCCGGTACTCCGATTCCATCGGCAAGCCGCTGGCGAAGCCGGCCGCGGTGACTCCAGGAATGGCGGAAAGCCTGTTCAGAATATCGGATTGTATGCGGACTACCCGCTCGGTATCAGGTATCAGCGCTTCCGGGATTGCAATACGGACCGTCTGAATCCACTCAGGATGTGTAAACCCCGGCGTTACGGCTCGCAGGGCGAAGAAGCTCCGAATCATCAACCCGGAGGCCACGAGCAGGACAAATGCAAGGGCCACCTGGGTAACTACGAGCACATTCTGAGCCCGGAGCTGTTGGGCCCCTTGCGTCGCACCTCGTGCGCTTTGAATTCGACCGGGGACGCCGGACCTGAGGACCGCTCCCAATCCGAACAGCAGGCTCGTCCCTAGCGCGCATACTAGCGCAAATGCCAGCGCTGTTCCGTTCATCGATATCTCCTCAAGCCTGGGAAGAGTGGCGGGCCCCTGCGTGATCAGCACCTTGAGGCCTGTGTAGGCAATCACCAGGCCGAAGGCACCGCCGACGATGCCCAGGGTCAGACTCTCGACCAGCAGTTCGCGCGCAATCCTTCCCCAACCGGCGCCAAGCGCCGCGCGAATGGCAAACTCCTGCCGCCGTGATTGCGCACGCACGAGCACGAGATTCGCCACGTTTGCGCAAACGAGCAACAGCACCAGCCCGAGCGCTCCCATGATGATGCTTAAGACCGAGCCCACGTCTCCCACCACATCCTTCTTTAGCGGACGCAGGTTGGGCTTGACATTGAGCATCGCAAGCGTTTTGCCCACCACCTCCGTTTCCGCCCAGATCTTCCAAACACGCGCCAAATCTTGATTAGCCAAGGCGATCGTAACGCCCGGCTTGAGCCTCGCTATGCCGGTATAGCTGAACTCTTCCGGTCTCAGCCGGCTCTTGGGAAAGCGTTGCGGCAGGAGCACGTCAGGCGCGAAGTTAACGAATCGAAAGTTCCGCGGCATCACTCCGATCACTTGATGTGGAACGAAATCGATCACAATCGTGCGGCCAAGTGCCTCGCGATTGCCACCAAACTTCCGCTGCCAATAGCCGTAACTAAGGATCACGGTCTCCGGGAAGCCTGAGGTGTCGTCTTCGTTTGAGAACCATCGGCCGATATACGCCGGTACACCCAGGGTGGGCAGAACGCCTTGCGTCGCGGTTATAGTCACAAGTTGCTCTGGATCTCCCATCCCGGTCACCGTGGCCGCGCCGGAAGTCCAGACACCGAAAGGATCGTGTTGCCGAGACTACTTCGTGCCGCTGCCCGGGCCGCGGCGGGCTCCATTCCACGTTCGATGTACTCTTCCGTGGTGACATCCAGGTAGAAATCGAGCTCCTCGCGTTGGGAGACGAAGGGCTGGATCGGGGCCTCCTGGGAACCGTCGGAAACAGACAAACGCGCTCGGTACTACCGGCTCGCGCCACGGGCCGAAACAACTCGCCGCCGAACGCACGAAATGAGATGCATTCACCCGTGCGATGGGATTGATTCGTAATCCGGTTGACGAGGAGATCGCCAATCTCGTGCTGGCTCGTGCAGCGGCGCGCCGACGCGAAACCGCGCTACCGATAAGCACAGGCGCAAGCCGGTCGCGGTACGGCAACTGTGCTGAAGGGTTGGATCAAGGCCGTCAGTCGATCGAGAGCACGGTTAGCTTGTCGCCGTTCAACACTCCGTTGGCTTTCACGTGAATCGGCTTACTTGCGGAGGCGGAGTCGCTCCACTTCTTGTGGGTCTTCATCGCTTCCTGCACGCGCGCATTGCCCACGTCGTCGAACCGCACTGTGGTGCCATCCTTCGTTTTCAGGGCGAATTGGGTCGTGCTCGTGGCAACAGCACAACTCGGGTTGCTCCCGGATCCCGCGGAGCGGTCGGCGGATGACGTAGAAGCAGTGGAATCTGCGGAACTACCCGTCGAACCTGCGGATGAGGTCGAGGTCGCCGTAGCCGCCGAACCCGAGCCGGCGCACGACGCGTCCATTAGGATCCCCGAGTACGTCTGAGTCTTCACTTCCTGCGGACGGTCGGACCCAGCCTTAGAAGGCGCGGCGCTTTCGGCGGGCTGCTTCGGCTGTGCAGGCGGTGTGTCCTGCGCAAACGCAACGGCGGCCAGGATCGGCATTGCGACCGTGTAAATTTGAAATCTAATGGGCATTTTGCATTCCTCCTGAGTGGTTTTTTCCTGGTTACGCCGGGCGAAGCCCAGGATACTGGGCTCAGAGCGCTTGCAGTACCATTGAGGTCGTCACCACAGTTATCGGCCGCGTGGGTAATACCCCGACCGCGTTCTCACCGTGACGTTCGGCACATTCACCTCGACGCGTATGCTCCGGAACGCGCCAGTGCTCGCGGTGTTCTCCGGTGTATAACCAATCACATACTGGTTGCGAATCTCATGCGCGATTTCGGGAGTAATCTTCTCGGTATCGGCAACGTCGTTAGGGAACCACGAACGCCCGCCCGTAGCCAGAGTGAGCGCGTCCATCGACGCCTTGGCGCGCTGCGCACTGGCCGGCTGCTCAGAGCCGAGAATGCCGATTCCGTAGATGATCACGTTGCTCAAATGCGCCGCGCGAACCAGGTTCTCTTGCTTCTGAATGCTGCTGTTGTCCTCGCCATCGGTGATCACCAGCAGCACCTTCTTATCTTTCTTGGAGTGGGCCCGCAGGTGGTCCAGCCCGAGCGACAGCGCATCGCGCATAGCCGTCTCGCCCCTGGATTCCATCTTGCGCAAGCTGCTCTCAAGCCGCTTCAAGTCACTTGTGAAATCCTGCGTTACAAACGCCTCTTCGCTGAAACTGATCACGAAGACTTCGTCATCGGGGTTGGAGGCCTTCACCATCGCGAGCGCGGCCGAATTCACCCGCTCCCGCTTGTTTAACATGCTGGCGCTGGTGTCGATCACCAGTCCCAGCGATATCGGAACGTCTTCCTGGCGAAAGACCTTGATCTGTTGTTTCTGGTTGTCCTCAAACACCGTAAATGCGCTTTGCGGGAGGCCTTTTGCAACTCGACCCTCCTGGTCGAAAACCGAAACGTTCAACGACACGAGGTTTGACTCGGTGCGAAACGTGGTGACCGGATTCTCCTGCGCGAACATCAGGGTGACAATCGGAAAGGCTACGAGCGCGCGACGCCATGGCATACCCAGTGATCGCGGCACGTTGAATACCATACAGACCCTAGCCGGCGCCCGGGCTGCGCCGTCGGCAATTCCCAACGATCTTCGTAAGTTGCGTTACCCACTTCCGAGCGACTATGTCGTCCATCCGGAACCTGGCTGGCACAGGCTTCGGGGCGATGGCACGCGATTTTCGGCACCACGAGTGGCGATACGGCGACCCGCGTGCCGGCTGCGCGATGCCGTAATGTCGGGCGCGGCTGATTGGCTGCTGGAAGGGGTCATTCAGCCAGACCCCGTGCCCCGTCTGGTCCGAGGGCAAGTTGCGTAGAGGCCAGGTTGAGGCGCCAGGCGCGGTGCGAATGCTCCGGCCCACCTATACTCAAAGCCGCGGCATAGCCGGGGACCGAAAGGTCGTACATCGACCAATCCGCCACCGTAAGCAACCGGGCCGGTTCGCCGGGATCGAGCGAAACCTCAAAGCTGTCGAGCGGCATGTACAGGCCTTCTCCGAGAGCCTTGACGTAGGCTTCCTTGCGGGTCCAGCACAAGAAGAACGTGAATTCGCGGCGGTCCGGAGGCACGCTGGCCCATCGCCTTTGTTCGCCAGGTGCGAAGTTGCGCATCACAATTTGCTCCATTTCGGGTATCCATCGAATCCACTCGATGTCGACGCCCAGGGGTTGGTGTGCGAATGCCAGCAGGCTGCGATTGCGGGAGTGCGAGACGTTGAAGTGGATCTCTCCACTCGCCAATTGAGGTTTCAGCCGGGCGCCGGCGACTAACAGATGGGAACCTGGGGCCTGCCCGGTATATGCGGTCAGTAACTGGCGCAAGACCGTTCGTGTGAGGGCGAAGCAGTGGCGGTCCCGGTCGAAAGCGAATTGCGCCGCGTGCTCCCGTTCCTCCGGGGAAAGATCATAATCGGTGATACCGCTAAGATGTTCGATCTCCCAGACGTGCCATTCATCAGGTTGAAGCAAGAGCGGATGAAGCTTGGAATGCGGCCAGTCTTGAAAGCTGAGACTCGGTTCGATGAAGCAAGTTTAGCGCAATGAGTGGCGCCGATATCTCAGATCTCCAAGACCAGGCTTCCCGCTGGTTGGTGCACTTTCAGGCGCCAGCCACTCCGGGGCTGCGACTGTTCTGCTTTCCGTACGCCCGGGCGGGCGCCTCAGTCTACCGCGAATGGGCGGCGGGGTTGCCGGAATGCTGGGAGGTCTATACGTGTGGCAGATCGTGGCGATCTCGCGTACAGACTCTCTCCGCGCCAAATCAGAAACTGTACTTCAGCGCGAGTTGCAGAGACCGCATCGTCTTGGCGCTGGTCACGATGCCGAACGTGCTGGGGGACCGCGGATCGTTAGGCGGCGTATTCCAGTTTGGATGGTTGAGCGCGTTGAAGGCCTCAAACCGGAACGTCACCGTGTGTTTCTCTTTGATTCTTATTTCCCTCGCCAGCGACGCGTTGAAGGTCTGGCTTCCCGGGCTGGTCAGCACGTTCCTTCCCTCATTACCCATCTGATAGGTCAGGTTCGGATTCGTGAAATCAAACGCGGCGGCATTGAAGTAATTGTTCGCGGAGCGATTCGCCGGGATCGGACTAACCCCCGTTACATTGGGGAAATTCGCCAGGTTGCCGACGCTGGTAGTATCGCCCAAGGTCGAGCCCTGTAACGGCGTGCCATCCGCCAGTACGAGGATACCTCCCAGTTGCCAGCCCCCGGCGATAGCACCGGCAACGCCGTGCGTAAGAAAACTCCCGCCCGGTCCGAACGGCAGCGTATACACATAGGAAGCAACAAACCGCCGCGGCATGTTGAATTGCGAAGGCCCGCGCATGGTGTTCAGCGTGTAGCTGTTGTTCGCCCACAGGGTATCGCCGCCATTGGTGCGCGTGGCGCTGCCGCCGTCGATTGCCTTGGACCACGTAAAAGCAGCCGTGTAGGTGAGGCCCCTGGTCAGCCGCTGCGTCAACTTCCCATTGAGGGCGTTGTAATTGGAGTTGACCACACCCGCCACTTCCTGAATGTTGCCGTAGGCCGGCCAGGGCCGGCGCGACGCGGTGCTGCTGTGGTCGGCCGGTCCGCTCGGAAGAATCGCCTGGTTGTAGACCACGAAGCGGTCCAGGTGATGTCCCTCATTCCCCAGGTATCCCACCTCCAGCACCAGGTTGCGCGTCAACTCGCGCTGCACGTTCAACAGATACTGCTGAACATAAGGCGTACGGTTGTTCTGCGCGGTCGCCTGGATCTGCGGCGCCAAAACGCAGACACCATCCCAGCCCGGGCACAGGGGATTTCCGGTCTCCGTGATCCACGGAGAGGACAGATAGGTAGTCCGCTGGTTGGCGCCGATCACGTATCCGTCTTTGCCGCCCATGTTGCGGGCCATATCGAAGACGATGTTACCGATATCCTGCACATAGAACATTCCGAAACCGGCCCGAATGCTCCAGTGTTCCGCCGGGTTGTAGGCAAGACCAATGCGGGGCCCCCAATTGCGGTTGCTGGGGTTCACCAGGCCTTGACCCATGTACTGATTGCCGACCTGCAGCAACTGCCCTTGCGCATATCGGAACTTGAAACCGGTGTAAAAATCTCCGCTTCCCGGTCTGGTATAGATCGGCGGCGGCGCATTGGGAATCAGATAGGCCCCAGCCGGACCGGCGCCCATACTGCTCACCTGGACGTTCATCATGGCGTTGTACTTGTCCTGCCAGGGGCGTGTGTTTTCGTAGCGCACTCCGAGGTTCAGCGTCAACTTGCGGCTTATTTTCCAATCGTCCTGGAAGTAACCGGCAAAGAAAGTGCTTCGCATCATGGCATCGCCTTCGGACAGTACACGGTAAGCCTGGGAAGGCAAACCCACCATGAAGTCGGCAAAGATAAAACCGGTCGGGGGACAGTTGGCCGGGTTGCAGGTGGATTGAGCGTCGAAATCGAATTCCCCATCGTCCTTCTGGTTGCCCCACTGGTTGAAGCGCAACCGGCGTATTTCGCCGCCCACCTTAATGGAGTGGGCGCCTTTGAGAATTGAAATACTCTCGATGCCTTGGAAGGTATCGTTCCGGGTAATCCATGGCGTGACTCCGCCGTAGCCAGTCACTCCCTCCCCAAGGCCAATCGCCGGGATGCCATAGGCCAGAGGGCTGGAAGCTGACAGGCCATCGATCCCGAGCGTGGCCTGAATGTTCGTGTTGTTGGCGTAAAAACCGGCCAGGTCATTATTGAACTGGCTCCAGGCGAATCGGGCCTCATTCACTATTGAGGGACTCAGGATGCGCGTGTTGGCCAATACACCCTGGCGAACCAATGTCGAGGTAATGGTGTCGCCGCCGACAAAATTGCCGGCGACATCCTGCAAATCGCTGCCCCAACTGAAGCGGCCGAACCAGGTCGACTTGCTACTCTCGGTCCAGTCGATTCGCTGGTTGAACTGGGTGGAGTCAGTGGGCGAGAGGGCGTTGCGAATGAAGTTAGTCGAACTCAGAGCGGCGCCCGGAATGGTCGTGCTCGGATAGTACTTCAGCAGGGCCAGCGTTTGCGGGCTGATCTCGGCGGCAGGAATTATGTTTCCCGGAAACGGCGTGGCCGTACCTGCCCCGGCGGCGTTGTAGACTCGCGTCAGGGGATCGTAAATTGTCTGGCTGATTTGCGAAAAGTTGCCGGCTCGCATCAGGTCGGTAGCCACTCCAACCCGAACCTGGCTGGTGGTCCGATCGCGCAGCGCTTCGAAATTCGACGTGAAGAAGAGCCGGTTCCTGGCATTGAACAGCTTGGGGATCGAGACCGGCCCTGACAGCGTGAAGCCGTAATCATTGCGGCGGAACGGATTCTTCACGCCTGACTGCTGCCACTGCTTGGCGTCGAAATAGGAATTCCGCAGAAACTCGAAAGCTACGAAGTGATACGCGTTAGCCCCAGGCAAGGTATTGACGTTGATCTGCGAGGCTCCCCGCCCGAACTCGGCTGAGTAAACGCCGGTCTGCACTTTGAATTCCTGAATGGCATCCACCGAAGGGTGGATGATGTAGGAATTGAAGTTCGGATCGGTGTTTTCCACGCCGTCGAGCGTATAGTGATTGTATTCCAGGCGCTGCCCGGCCACCGAAATCGCTGTGGAAGAGCGCACGCCGCCCTGCAAGCCACCGGCTCCTCCGGCGGCCATTTCTCCCACCGCGTTGGAGCTCAACGTAACCAGACTCAGGTAGTCGCGCCCGTTGAGGGGAAGGTTCACAATTTGCGCCGATTGGATGACGCTGCCGAGTGCGACCGATTCGGTGTTGAGCAGCGGCGCTCCTCCGGTAATCTCCACCTGCTGGCTGATCTCGCCCAGTTGTAGCTGCAAATCGATGCGCGCTACATCGCCGACGTGCACCTCCACTCCCGCCTGAGTGGTCACTTTGAAGCCGGTCTTCTCGATGCGGACTGCATAAGTGCCAGGCACCAGATAAGGAATGGAATAAACGCCGGTGTCGTTACTGGCCGCCGTACGAACCTGCTGCGTAGCGGTGTTCGTCACCCTGACCTGGGCGCCCGCAATGATCGCTCCGCTGGCATCGGTGACAGTTCCGGTAACTTCGCCGAATTGTTGCGGGTAGAGCCGGCAAACCGGCAGGGCGACGAGAAGAAGCACTCTAAGGCTTCGTAACATTTGCCACCTTCTTCCACCGTGTCCCATGACCAACTACACGGTTAGTCCAGGATTTCCCCAACTGATATCCTGTGGCGCTATTCTCTACCAGTTTGTCACCAGAATCAAGATAAAAAGGACAAGAACGTCCTGAGATCCAACAACCTCAGGCTTTTTGCCGGGCACCAGGACAGGGCCCGTACCATCGCAATCCTTGACACTCGGAGCCTTTGACTCTAATCTTGGTCACATGCGGGTTTCAATCGCGGTGCTGTTCTTCGCGGCGCTCGCCGAATCCTCAGCTGCTTCGATCGGCGGTCCGCTGGTGGTCTCGGATAATCCTAACTACTTCAAGGACTCTAGCGGTACACCTTTGATCCTCAACGGATCTCACACCTGGAACACGCTTCAGGATTGGGGCAGCAACGGCTCACTACAAGCGCTGGACTTCGATGCCTTCGTCAAATTCCTGACCGCGAACGGGCATAACTTCACGTTGCTGTGGGTCACGGAATTGCCGAAATTCTGCAGCTTCCCAAGCACCGCGAGTTCTCCTCCCGAAATCACTGTCGGTCCGTTTCCCTGGCAACGCACCGGACCCGGCAAGGCGGCCGACGGTGGCCCGAAATTCGATCTTTCCAAGTTCAACCAAGGCTACTTCGATCGCTTGCGCGCCCGCACGCAAGCTCTGAGTAACGCCGGCATCTACGCAGGTGTCTACCTGTTCACCGGCGAGTGGCTGAACATTTTTCGCTGCCCCGGAGACGGCTATCCCTTCACCGGCGCCAACAACGTCAACGGCATTGACGATGGTTATACCAGCGGTCCCAAGGGAGTAGGGTCAATCGCTATGACCGCACCCAACGCGATTACCAGGTTGCAGGACGCATACATGGATAAGGTGATCGACACGCTGAACGATCTGCCTAACGTGTTATGGGTTGTGTCAGAAGAAGCGCCCGCCGAGTCAGCGTGGTGGAACAGTCATCTGATTGCGCATATTCGTGAGTATGAGTCCAGGAAGCGGTTGCAGCATCCTATCGGTTACGGCACGCTGATCCGGGCACCGGACAAGGTCATCATCGATTCGGATGCCGACTTTGTCAAACCCCAGATCAGGATTTCACCGCTGACGACGTGCGGCAGCGGCCATCCCAGATGCAAGGTCAATGTCAATGACAGCGACCACTCTTATTTCGGGATGTGGAAAGACACGCCCCAGACCAATCGCAACTATGCCTGGGAGAACTTCATGAACGGTAATCAGGTCATGTTCATGGATCCCTATGCGATCTACTATCCACGCGAGGAACGAAACCTGTGCCTGTCGCCCAAGAACCTGATCTGCAGCGAGCCCGACAAACGGTACGATAACTTCCGCCAAAACCTCGGATATATTCTGCGGTATTCCCGCCGGTTGAATCTGGGCAGAGTCAAGCCACAAGGCACGCTGGTTTCAACCGGCTATTGTCTGGCGCAAACGGCGGCCACGGGCGCTGAGTATCTGGTCTACAACCCGACGGGCGGAGCCTTTACGGTCAATCTCTCGGCCATGCCCGATTCACGAAAGCTGGCGGTGGAGTGGTTCAACCCCGCCACCGGAGCGGTCATTGCCGGACAATCCATCCCGTCAGGGTCCGGCTCGCAATCTTTCACTCCGCCATTTGCCGGCGATGCCGTCCTTTACCTGGTGGATACGGCGGGACACGCGACGGCGGGCAATCGATAAGCGCGACAGACTTCATGCCGGCTCTTGTCGTTCGGTTCGCCTCCACGCGGACGAACCAGCCGGCGATGGCGGCCAGCACTGCGGCAGCGGCCACCATTCGCATCGGGATGGAAAAACTGCCGGTAGACTGGGTGATTTTGCCAACAGCCGTCATGGCCCACGCCCCGGCGAGCGAACCGCAGCCGCTCAGGATGCCAATCGAGGTGGACGGGTTTTCAGGTGAGACCTCTTGTGCCATCGTCAGGTACATCGCCGTCCAGATGCCCGTTCCGAAATTGACGGCCACTAACGCGGCAACGGCAGACCAGAGGTAAGGCAGCACGGGAACCACAGCGCAGCACGCCACACCAACTGAAGCCAGCACGAACATCACGCGCCGCGCGTTGGAGATGGTGAACCCACGGCGCGTGAGCCACAGGATGCCCACCCCGCAGGCGATGTTGCCCAGATCGATCCCGAGATAGATGGCGGTGAGGATCCATGCCATCTGGTTCCCCAGGGCGAGGTGGCGCTGCTGGGCAAAGTAAGTCGGCAGCCAGTTGACGCTGAAATACATGCAGGGGTTTACCAAAACCGCTACCGCAAGCACCGGAACGAATTGCGGGCTTTTTACAATCGCGAGGACGCCCGCCCAAAGCGGCTGGTGAAGACGCGCCCGGTCGGGGTCCAGCCAGATGGAGGAGAACACGCGGCTCCGCGTCAACCCGACCCAGCAGGCGAACCAGATTGCGCCCAGCGCGCCGATCGCGGCAAAAGCCCAGCGCCATCCGAAGGCAGTTGCCAAGCCAACGATAAGAAGCGGCGCCACCAATGCGCCCACGCTCGATCCGCTGGTGAAAATGCCATTCGCCAAAGCTCGCTCTCTCAGCTCAAAGGCACGCGACACAATGCGAATGGCGCTCGGCCAATTAGCAGACTCCATCATGCCGAGCAGTAATCGAAACACCAGCAGCGACGTGAAGCCGCCAGCCAGGCCCGTCAGCGCGGAGACCACCGACCATGCCAGCACCGCCGCGCCAAAGGCCCAGCGCAGGTGCACCCGATCCAGCACCAGCCCGGACGCGAACTGGCAGCAGGTGTAAGCGTAATAGAACGCCGAGAAGATTACGCCCAGGGCTGCATTGTCCAGGTGCATCTCCTTCTGTAAGGTGGGCGCAAGAACGCTGATTGTCTGCCGGTCCAGGTAATTCAAGACCGTCGCCAGGAAGAGCAGAATGCAAAGCCGCCACTTTGGTGCGATCAAACTCCAACCCTCGCCTAACCCTCGATGCGAAACGTCTCTTCAATCGCGCCGTTCCGGATTCCGTACAGCCGGTCGTGCAGATTGATGGTGGCGTCGCCGTAGTGAGCCCAGATCTCGATCTGATCGCCCGGCGCAACCTGCGGCAGCGGCTCTTGGATTTCGAGTATGGCATGCTCGGCGTTCAGCTTTCGCAATATGGCTCCATCCAGGTTCTTGACGCGCGGCAGTCCCCGCTCGCCGCTGATGGCCTTCAGCCCCACGTCGGCGATCAATCTCTCGTTATCGGTCTTGCTGATCACGGTACCAAGCACCGAGAGCGCCGGCTCGAAATCGGTCAACCAGGAAAGGTAATCGGTATCCATCAGCAGATATGACCCGCACTGGATATCGGTCACTTCGGGGTATTTGCCGTACATGGAGTAGGTTGATGTGCCGCCGGCGGTGGCTATCTCGACCGGGATGCCGAGTGACTCGATCAGCTTCTTCGACGCTGCCAGCTTATCCATGCCCGTATGCGCCGAGACCTCGCGGTCCGGTCCTGGCTGGAGCCGCCCTTCATATCCCATGATTCCCCGCATCCGCAGGCCCGACCCGATCGCGCGGCGAGCCAGCGCCGCTGCCGGTTCTCCGGGGCATACGCCGCAACGGCCCTGCCCGATATCGATATCGATAACCACGCTCACAGTCACCTTCGCGTTCCGGGAGGCTGCGGCCAGTGAGTCAATCACGTCTCCGTTGTCTACAGCTACAATCAAGTCGGCGTTCCGGGACAATTCCACGAACCGCCGGATCTTCAGATCGCCGGCGATCTCATTGGCGATGAGAACCGGGCCGACTCCGTTCCGCACCAACGCATCCGCCTCGGACAAGGTAGCGCAGGTGATTCCGACGGCTCCGGCGGCCAACTGACGTCTGGCGAGCTCCGGACACTTATGGTTCTTGTAGTGGGGCCGCAGCCGGGTCGGACCTTTTTCGAAGTAACTCGCCATGCGCGCAAGATTGCGCTCCATGGCAGGAAGATCAACCAGCAGTGCCGGTGTTTCAATTGGTAGTCGCATCGGGGAAATTCAAAAGGGCGGCGATTGAGAGCGAAGAGTCAGCCCAGCTGTCAGGATCAGAGTCCCTCTTCCTGGGAAACTTCCATGCTAGTTCTGGAGTCTATGCGAAGAGGCTGTGAGCTGTCAAGCGATTTCGACAACACACCACTATTAGCACGCTGCTGCCGCCACTTCCGTTCGGGCAGAGGCTTGAGAAGCTTAATGAAGGAGACCGTCTCTTCCACGCCGAAACGAACGTGGGCACGCATCGCCGCTTCGGCTGCGTCGGCGTCGCCACCCGCGAGAGACTCTACTAATTCGCGATGGAAACGGGGGGAGCGGGCCAGTTGTTGGGCTGCCACGTCAAACAGCCAGTTGAATACCAGGACGTTGTTCTTCTGAATCATTTCCTGCATCGCGCGGCAGCCGGAATACTCCGCGATCCGCATGTGCAACTGGAAGTGAAAATTGTGGACCACGAAGGCGAACTCGCCATCGCGGTTGTCCGCGCCCAATCGGCCGAACAGAGTATCCATCTGCTCCGCCATCAGTTCTAATTCCCGGCGCTGCTGTAGACTGGCGCGTTCCGCAAACAGCCGCGCCGCCTGACCCTCCAGAGCTTCGCGGATGATGAAACGGTCGCGCACGTCCTGTTCCGCGGGAATCCTCACGCGCGTGCCGGCCTGCGGCCTGGTCTCGAGCAATCCCTCGCTCTCCAGCCGTTGAACCGCCTCCGAAACCGGCAGCATGCTCATTCCCAGTTCGGCAGCCAGGTGTCGCCGGGAGAGCGCCGCCCCCATCGGCAGCCTGCCGCGCAGAATGAGATCGCGAATCGTGTAATAAGCTCGTTCGGTAAGGCTGGCAGCCGACGTGGAGGAGACTTTGCGGGGTTGGTTCACCGAAAAACAGGATCTCGTACTTACAGCTGTGATGTCAATTGGCGGTCGATACTGGCATCGGGTCCTTCCCCCGGAGGGAACTGAGACCGACTGAGACCCTTTCAACACGCTGCCAAACCGTCCAAGAAAATCATTGACAACATATTGCGGCTTGAGCATACTGTCAAATTAACATGACAGTTTAGGGACACACCGGGGAATCTATTTAGCAGCCAGAGAGGGGGCGGATATGTTCTTAGCGAACCGATGGTGGAGCGTACCTTGGATTCTCAATACTGATCGGCTTATCCCCCTAACTGCATCCTGGCCCAGATGACGACTGGATCGATCAGCGGCACTGTGGTGGATGCCTCCGACGCAGTAATACCTGGCGCGCAGATTTCCCTTATGAATCAGGGCACGAAGGCAGGTCAAAAAACTGCTTCCGGCGCCGGAGGGGAATTCCTCTTTTCGGCGATTCCGGCGGGAACCTATACCATCTCGGTCGCGAAGCCCGGGTTTAAGGAACTCAAGATTACGGGGATGGTTGTTTCGGCCAGCCAGAGATTGGGTTTGGGCAGCGTAAGGTTGGAGGTGGGCGATGCGGCGCAATCCGTGACCGTAACTGCGCAGGGCGAGACCGTGAACGTGGAGAGCGCGGATACCGGCGGCATGGTTACCGACAAGCAAATGGATTCGCTTGGTTACCCGCGGGCGCGACGTGATGAACCTGTTGCGCATCCTGCCGGGCGTCAACACGATTCCCATGGGCCAGGGCGGCGAAAGCACGGCCGGCGATTCGTTTTCTTCCACTCAATCCCTGGGGGGCAACGTGGGCAGTTTCACCCCGACGGTCTCTGGTGCGCGCCTGGATTGGAACAACACCATGGTGGACGGACTACAGACTAGTAATTCCGACTGGCAGGGACTTGCCGTGGCGCCGGTTAGTATGGAGGCCATTGACCAGGTCAAGATCATTACTAACAATTACACCGCTGAGTATGGACGTAACATGGGTTCGACGGTCCAAATCCTGAGTAAGTCGGGCACGCAACAATTTCACGGCAACGCTTACTGGTATCACCGCCACGAAGACCTGGATGCCAATGACTTTTTCAACAACCGCAGCGGCCTGCAGAAGCCTCTCTATCGCTTTACCACGCTTGGCGGCAGTGTCGGCGGACCGGTTTACATTCCGCACGTCTTCAACCAAAGCAGGACCAAGCTGTTCTTTTACTATTCGGAGGAAGACTGGCGCTCTAAGATACCCAGTGCCGTATACCAGTACACGGTCCCAACGGCATTGGAACGCGCGGGCAACTTTTCGCAAACCGTGACTCAGGGTGGGCAGCTGATTCCTATCAAGGATCCCTTCAATGGCGGCGCACCTTTTCCCAACAACGTGATACCGCAGAACCGCATCGACCCCAACGGGAAGGCGCTGCTCAGCGTGGACCCGATGCCGAACATTCTGAACCGGGCGATCACCGGCGGCGCTTACAACTACCAGTATCAGGAAAGCATCACGATGCCCAAACGCCTGCAGTCGCTGAGACTCGATTATCACGCTACCGACAGGGACACGATCACTTTGACGCCGCGAAGGTTCTGGGTCAGACTGCACGGTTACAATCAGACCCGCGCATTCAGCGGGCCTCCCCTCTTGCTGGCGGACCACAAATACTCGGTTGACAACGTCATGGTGAAGTGGACGCACATCTTTTCAGGACATGTGGTGAATGAAGTCAGTAGCGGCATAGACGGTGACCGGCAAGCCGGAGCCCCGGACCGGCCGAATTACTTCCAACCGGTACAACGCTCGACCGCGGGCTTCACCCTGGGGCAGTTCTATCCTTCCGCGAACCCGTACGACATCATTCCGCAAATGAGTTTCGGAGGTGTTCCAGATGCCCCTAACACCTCGGTTGATGGACGGTTGCCGCTCAGCCGGGCCTATGAGCGATATCAATTCAGCGACGCACTCAGCGTCAATTTCGCGAGGCACGCGCTAAAATTCGGCTTGGACCTCGAACGCAATTGGGCCACCGACGGTCCCGCCTCGAGCGCCTGGAACGGAAGATTCGATTTCTCTGTGGATGTCAACAACCCATACGATACCAACTGGGCATTTTCCAATGCAGCCCTGGGCGTTTTCAGGGCCTATACCGAGTCGAGCGCCAAAGACAATTACCGGGCCGTGGACCTGCTGACGGAATGGTATGCCCAGGATGTCTGGAAGGCCAGTTCAAAGCTGACGCTAACCTATGGCTTGCGATTTTCGCGGGCCTTGCCGTGGCGCCTGCAAATCGGGCAGGGCGTGGCCTTCGATCCGACGAAATATAATGCCTCACAGGAATCGCCGCTCTTCCAGCCCGCGCTGTCGCCGACGGGAGCAAGAGTGGGTAAGAATCCGATAACCGGCGAACTGGTTCCGGCCGTGCTGATCGGCGCTTTTGTGCCCGGCGTCGGCACCCCGTACAGCGGAATCGTGACTGCCGCCAGCCTGGGCAACGGCTTCGTAGCTCAGCAGGCCTTGCAGGTGGCTCCGCGCTTTGGGTTCGCCTACGACGTCTTTGGCAATGGGAAGACGGCCGTCCGCGGAGGGTTTGGAGTTGCCAAGGAACCGCAGACTGCCTATGGCTACTATGGCGGCGAGGACGGCCTCGCGTCCAATCAGCCGCTGATCATCAACCCGCAGGTTTTCTACGGCACGATGAATACTCTTTTCAGCCAGACAGGGTACATTTTCCCGGGCTCCGAACAAGCGTTCGAGCGCAACCCCAAAGTGCCGAGCATATACCACTACAGCCTGGATATTCAGCAGGCCCTGCCGGGGCAAATGGTGCTGAGCGCTGCGTATGTCGGATATGTCAGCCGGCACCTGGTGGCGACGCGAAGTTTAAATACCCTTCCTTACGGAACCAGATTCCTGCCCCAGAATGCCGATCCCACCCAGTCAGGAAGGGCATTGCCCGATGCGTTCCTATACCCGAGCGTCGGTTATACTTCCATCGGCTATGTTGAGAACTCCGCCACCGGGAATTACAACGGGCTGCAGTTGAACCTCAATCGCCGGTTCAGCAAGGGGCTGCTGTTCGGCCTCGCCTATACGTGGTCGAAGGCGATGGGTTACGGCAGTGGGGATTTCGATCAGTTGCCGATGTTCAACTCCTATCGCTCCTGGGTATATGGACCAGTCTACTTCGATCAAACGCAGATGTTCATGGCGAGTTATGTCTGGTCACTCCCGAAGGCCAGCAAGTTGCTGCCGAACCCGGTCGTCCATCATGTGTTCGATAACTGGGAATTCTCCGGCGTCACCAACTTTTCGAGCGGACTGCCGCAAACCGTGAGTCTCTCAACCACCAATAGTGCCGATATTACGGGCGGAGGCGATGGGACTCGCGCCGTGATCGTGGGACCAGTGCCTATCTCAAACCCCGGCCTGCAGGCATGGTTCAATACCTCGGCATTCGCTCTGCCTCCGCAGGGCTATCGTGGGAATGCGCCACTCCGGCCTTTCCGGGGCCCCGGTGTCAACAACTTTGATTTGAACCTCATGAAAAATTTCCCGCTCAGAAGTGAGGCTCGTCACCTGCAGTTTCTCGCCGAGTTTAATAATGCGTTTAACCACACGCAATACCAGACGGTAAATAGCACCGCAAACTTTAACCCTGCAGGCCAGCAGGTAAACGCGCTCTTCGGGCAGGTGACTGCCGCGCGCGCTCCGCGAGTCATCCAGCTTTCAGTCCGGTTGATGTTCTAACTGGCGCACATGCCTTCGTCCGATAGTGTGGGCTTTTCTGCAGACGACATTCGACACATGATGCAAACCAATCCCGAGCACCTGCTGGCTTCCGAAGTGGAGAACCCCGCGAACGCGCGGCAAGTTCACGGGACTGAGGCGCGCACAATGAAGGAACTGCGATTCGCGGTCTTCGGCGCGGGCTTCTGGGCCCCGTATCAACTGTCGGCATGGAATGAACTCGGCGGAGCAAAATGCGTCGCTGTCTACAACCGTACTCCGGCCAAGGCAGAAAAGCTGGCTAGGGATTTCCAGATTCCGACAGTCTATACCAGCCCCGAAGCATTGCTGGAGAGCGAACAACTGGACTTCCTTGACATCGTCACCGACGTGTCCTCGCACGGAAAATTCGTCAGGTTAGCGGCCGAGCGCGGAACTCCAGTAATCTGCCAGAAGCCCATGTCTTCATCCCTGGCGGAAGCCGAACAGATGGTGAGTTTGTGCCGCAAACAACGGGTCCCCTTTTATGTTCACGAAAACTGGCGCTGGCAGAAACAGATTCGCGAATTCAAAAAGATAATCGATTCGGGCGAAATCGGCACTCCTTTTCGGGCCCGTATCTTTCTGGTCTCCGGTTATCCGGTGTTCACCAATGAACCGGCCTTGCGAGACCTGGAGGAATTCGTTCTCGCGGACATGGGAACACATCTGCTGGATGTAGCCCGTTTCCTTTTCGGCGAGGCTGACCGGGTATATTGCCAGACGCACCGGGTACAACCTGGCATCAAAGGCGAAGATGCCGCGACGGTCATGATGTTGATGGGGGGCAGGACCACAGTAACCTGCTACCTGGGCTTTCCGGGCCACTACCTGGAAAAGGATGTCTTCACACAGACGCTGATTCTCGCCGAGGGCGACAAAGGGTCGGCGGAAATCGACCGCGATTACTGGATTCGCGTCACCACGGAATCGGGTACCTATGCGTCAAGGCACGCACCGGTCTGGAAGCCATGGATGCATCCGCAATATCTTGCCTCGCAGGCCAGTATCGTGTCCTGCAACGCCGATCTGTTGCGGGCATTAAGAGGGGAAGGACAGGCGGAAACGGTGGCGGAAGAGAACTTGAAGACCGTGCGACTGACCCGCACCGCCTATGAATCCGCCCGCAGCGGCAAGGTGGTTGATTTGTGCGCCGACTCGCGGAACGGCTTGTAGCAGTGGTTCGGAACTCCTGAAGGCAGTCCTTCGCCGCCGGGCCGCAGCAGTAGGGAGCGAAGACAATCTACAATAGAATTTCTATGCAATTTCAGGAAGTGGTGGAGGCCGAAGGCCACCTGATCGACTCACATATCATGGAGAACATCTTCGACAAGGTCGTGGAGCATAGCGGCCGGTTCGAAGTGCAGCAGTTCCGTATTGGCCGCACCAATAGCGAGCCGTCTTATCTCCGTCTGAAGGTGGAAACCGCGGACGATGCCTCTTTGGATCGCCTGCTGCACGAACTGCTCACCCTGGGCTGCGCTCCCTTGGACACGGGCGATGCCGTCCTGGAAGAAGTGCTCCGCGACAACTGCGCCCCGGAGGATTTCTACTCCACCACCAATCACAAAACCCACGTGCGCCACGGCCAGAAGTGGCTGGAAGTGGAAAATCAACGCATGGACGCCATGATCGTGGTAGCCGATGGCCGGGCCGCCTGCCGCCGCCTGCGCGACCTCCGCCAGGGCGACCAGATCGTGGTCGGGATGCGCGGCATTCGCGTGATCCCGGAATCGAAAGAGCGCGACCGCCTGTCATTCGCCTTCATGTCCAACGGCATTTCGTCCGAACGCCAGGTGGAAACCGCGGTCCGCCAGACGGCCGCGCTGCTGCGCCACGCCATGGAGCAGAAGCTGAAGGTGCTGGCCGTGGCCGGGCCGGTCGTGGTGCACACGGGTGGCGTCGGCGGCCTCGCCGCGCTGATCCGCAGCGGCTGCGTCCACAGCCTGCTCAGCGGCAACGCTCTCGGCGTTCATGATGTGGAAGCCGCGCTGTTCGGCACGTCGCTCGGCATCCGCCTCTCGGATGGCCGCCAGGAAGAACATGGCCACCGCAACCACATGCGCGCCATCAATGCCATCTATCACGCCGGGTCGGTGCGCCAGGCGGTGGAGTCGGGGCGTCTGCAGACGGGCATCCTCTACGAATGCGTCCGCGCCGGCGTGCCCTTTGTGCTAGCGGGCAGTCTGCGCGACGATGGCCCGCTGCCCGACACCATCACCGACATGAATGCAGCCCAGGACGCCTACGCCGAGCAGCTCAAGGGCGCCGGGCTGGTGCTCTGCCTGGGTTCCATGCTGCACTCCATCGCCACTGGAAACATGCTGCCCAGCTGGGTCAGGATCGTTTGTGTCGATATCAACCCGGCGGTCGCCACCAAGGTTAGCGACCGCGGCACCGGACAAGCCGTGGGCGTGGTGGCCGACGTGGGCCTGTTCCTGGATCTTCTTTCGAAGGCCCTGGCATGAAACGGGTCTATACTGAAGACCGCTATACCGACGATCATGCGCGCAGCGGAGTGGACGCCGCGCTGCCCGAAATCGAGACCTGGCCCAACCAGTTCGCCGATTACGAAATCGAGATCGTGATGCCGGAGTTCACTTCGGTCTGTCCCAAGACGGGCCTCCCCGATTTCGGCAAAATCGTCCTGCGCTATATTCCGGACAAGCGCTGCCTCGAACTGAAATCGTACAAGATGTACCTGCTGGCCTACCGCGACCTGGGAATCTTTCAGGAGAACATCGTCAACCGCATCCTGGGCGACGTGGTGAAGGCCGCCAAGCCCATCTCCGCTACCGTGATCGGCGACTTTACGCCGCGCGGCGGGCTGAGTACCCTGGTAACCGCCGCCTGGAAGTCGGACGATCGCACTGTCGGACCATCCCGCGACCGGAGGGCCCGCCGTGGAAAGCGCTGAGTTGATCGCCGTTTTGCGCGAGGTCCGCGAACGCGTCCGCGCGCGCCACCCGCAGACCGGAGTGGGTGCCGTGGACATTCCGCTGCCTGACTTGATGTCGCTGGTGCACGCCCGGGATTCGGCCTTCGGCAAAGTGGCCGCCATCGGAACCGTGAACCCGCGCTCCGGCGGGTTGGTCAACACGCTGGTTCAGGCGTGGAAGCGTCTGGTGGCCCGCGTTCTGGATTGGCACGTGCGCGAGCAGGTGGAGTTCAACCGCAAGATGGTGGCCTGCGTGGACGCTTCCCTTGAGGCGCTCACCGAGACCAACCGCGCCTTGAGCGAACTGGGCAATCGCATCGCGGTGGCCGAAGAGTTGAAGGACATCCGCAACCACTGGTCCGAGTGGCGCTTCGAATGGGAGCGCAAGCTGGAGCAGAACGAGATTCAGTTTCTGCGCAGCGTGGCCGATCTGCAAGGCGGCTTCCAGCACCGTGCAACCCTGATGGACGCCAACTACCGCGACGCCATGCGCGGCCAGCACGCGCAATACCTGGCTGCGCTGGACCACAGCACTCTCGACATTCAAAAGCGGCTCTGGGCTGACCTGGAGCGGATCCGGTTGGAGTACGAACGCCTGATCTTCTCGGAGCTGCGAACCATCCGTCAGAGGGCAGAAGTCCGCGGGGCCGCTCCGCCTCCGGCCGCGCCCGAAGCGCAGCGCGAGCAGGGCGACTCCCCACCCCCCTTCGACTACGGCCGTTTCGCTGAGCGCTTCCGCGGTTCCGAAGACTATGTCAAGAGCGGCCAGCAGTTCTATCTTCCCTACTTCGCCGCCTGCAAGAACGTGCTCGACATCGGTTGCGGCCGCGGCGAATTCCTGGAAATGATGCGCGCCGCGAACGTTCCCGCCAAGGGCATCGACCTCAGCGAAGAATCCGTCGCCATCTGCCGCCACAAAGGCCTGGAAGCCGAAATCGCCGACCTCTTCGACTACCTTGCCGGCCTGCCCGAAGCCTCGCTCGACGGCATCTTCTGCTCGCAGGTGGTAGAGCACCTTCCACCCGCGCGCCTGCCGGAAATGATCAAGCTGTGCGCCACTCGCCTTACGCGCAATGGCGTGATTGCGCTCGAGACGCCGAATCCGGAGTGTCTGGCGATCTTCGCCACGCACTTCTACCTGGACCCCACACACCACCGTCCCGTCCCGCACCCGCTGCTGGCTTTTTACCTGGAAGAATTCGGCGTCGGAAATATCGAGGTGAAGAAACTTTCCCCGGCGGTCGAATCCATGCCGTCACTGGCGTCGCTCCCGGAGGACTTCCGCGAAGCCTTCTTCGGCGGCCTGGACTACGCGATCCTTGGAAAGAAGCTCTAAGCAGGATAGGCCTCCCGGCCAGTCCCGTCAGGCAACTAGCACTGGAGCGATCGAACGTTTGCGTTGATGATGCTGCCCCGGTCTTCCATCGTCACGGTCAAGGGCATTTCCTTCTTGTTGCGCACCACCGTCACGGTGAAGGTTTTCTTGGACCGCAAACCGCGCAGCGTCCGCGTAATCTCGGATGAGGAATTCACTTTGGAATCGTCCACCTTCACGATCACGTCGCCTGCCTTGATGCCCGCCTTTTCCGCGGCCGAGTTCCGCCGCACCGCCTTCACCAGCACGCCTTCCTTGACCCCAAAGAATTCGGCCAGTTGTTCCTGCGATTCGAGCGACTCTGCGTCGATCCCCA
Source organism: Bryobacterales bacterium (assembly GCA_963817515.1). Lineage (GTDB taxonomy): Bacteria > Acidobacteriota > Terriglobia > Bryobacterales > Bryobacteraceae > DATMNI01. Next base: position 22,173 of record CAWFPJ010000001.1, read on the forward strand.
ACATGGGGTTCTGAAACGCCATGTGGAACCTCGGAATATCAATGCTGACGTTAGGTATCGGAGGTATGGCCGGCATCGGCGGCATACTGAAATTCCACGACCCGTCGTCGCTTGTGATCACGGTTCCCTTGCGCTCCCCTACGGTTGCCGTCAGCGTTTGCGTACCGCCATTGCGCCACACCAACACTTTTACCTGGCGGCCCGGAGGAGTCTCTCGCACCAGCCGCTGGAACTGCTCGATTCCTTGCACGGCCTGCCCGTTGTACTCCAAAACAACGTCGCTTTCCTTAATGCCGGCCTTGGCGGACGGGCCGTCCTCTATAATGCTGGTGACTTCCACGCCCCGTTCTTCTTTAAGATTAAGCGCCTTGGCGCGTTCGGAAGTGATGTCCACCACTCCGATGCCCATGTAGCTTCCGCTGTGCTGCACTAGGTAGGTGCCGGATGCGCTGTGCGCGCGCGGTGCGGGTGGCGGCGTCGGCGGAGTGGGCTGCCCGAATGCGGCGATAGAGGCAACGGTCGCCGCCGCCATACATACCAAACCAAATCTCAGATTCATGCTCATACTCAATCCCCTACTCAAACTCAATCCCCGACTTATATTCAAATTCCCGACTTATACTCAGTTCCCTTATGGCTGTTTCTTAATGAAGATCGTACCGGCCGTGGCCGAAATCTGCAACAGCGGACCGCCGCCGTTGGCCGGGCCTTCGGCGAACAATTGCCGGCCCTGCCTGCGCGGCTGAATTCCGGGAAATTCGGAAACAATTCGCCGCATCGTGTCCGCCATCTCGTTCTGCGCCCGTACCGTCACACCCACGTTAGACGGGATCAAAACGGTGATGTCACCATTGCCGGTCGCCAAAAAAGAATCCGCCAACCTTCCCGCCAGCAGACTGGCCATGATGTTGCCGAGCGAAGTGGACACACGCATCGCACCCGTGATATTGCTCACCCGGATGCCGCCGCTGCCGCTCTCGCATTGCACGCCGGTCGCGGCGCCCACCTGCACCGGACCCGCCGCATTGCGCGCCATCACGATACCGTTGGCCTTATCCACAATAATCTGTCCGCCGCCCGTGCCGGCCGTCACCGCGCCGCCCGCCTTCAGAATGTGGACGCCCCCGCCACCCGTCTGCGCGCGGACCGAGCCGCCGATATCGTTGGCCGTAATGTCGCCGCCCACCGTCTCCATCACCGCTTCGCCGCGCACCGTCCCCACTGTGATCTTCCCGGCGCCGGTCGAACAACGCAGGCTTCCACCCACCTGTCCCACGCGAATGTCGCCGCCGCCGGTAACCAGTTTGCAGTCGCCGCGGATACGGTCTATCGAAAGCTCGCCCGCGCCCGTGTCCACCGTCAGCGGACCATCCACTCCACTGGCTTCCACGGGACTATCCGATGTCGAAATCTCTACAGATTTCAAACGCGGCGCCTTCACCGTCACGGTGGAAATCACGGGACCTCCGGGCGCCGTCAGCACCTGCCAATCCCCCTGCGTCGCCAGGCGCACCGAGTAATGTTCCAGAACGCGCTGCGCCTGGCTCTCCGTGCGAGCCATGACGCTTACCCTTACCGTGTACTGCAGATTGCCCGCCGCGCCGCCACGGAAAATCACCGGTCCGTGGGCGTTAACGCGCAGACGCTGTCCGGCGGGCGCCGTGCCGTAAAAGAGGCGCACCCACCGGTCGCCGTCGCGTACCAGCTTGGCCTGCTGCGACGGCTTCTTCTGTGCCAACCCAGCCAGCGGCAGCAACAGCAAGACCACGGCCAAGCCTTTGGCCCGTGCTGCGGTCCGTGCTCTAACTGGATCAGAAGGTCCCGACAGACGCATTCATTTCCTTCAGCGCCTTCGCAACTTTGAGGCGCACCGAGCTATTATCTTCCTTCTGTACCAGGTCCTGCAGCACTCCAACCATGGCATCGTCGCGGTGCGATACCAGCAAATCCACCACCTGCATCCGGATGGCGGCATTATCGTCTGAAAGAAGCACGCGCGCCAGCGTCTTGCGAACCTGGGCATCGCCCACCAGCGGCTTCAATCCTTCGAGCGCCTTCAAACGAACGCCCGCATTGGAATCCTGCGACAACGCATTGAGCAGCGCATCGCGCACTTCGGTAGAGCCGGCCCTGGCCCTCAACAGATCCACTGACTCCACGCGGACCGCGGGATTATCGCCGTGGGCGGCGGCCAGCAACAACTTCTGAATATTGGCATCTTCCATCTGGCCCGAAACCACGCGCCTGCGGGTTTCATCAAACGCGATCTCCACATGGCCGGAAGGATCGGGCCGCACCGACCGCACCGTGGAGAAAGCTTCGTCGGGCGCAAAACCGGCGGAAGTGGCAGGGGTAGCGCCCGGCGCGGGACCCGGCGCCGGCACACTGGTCATCCGCGCCGCAAAAAATCCGACCGCCATCAGCGCCACCGCGCCAATTGGCAGGCGCAAGCGGTCCCAGCCCGTCAGCGAGGCTCCCATGGCTTCGAGGAACAGCTTCCACGCAGCTTTCGTCGAACCCGCGGGGGTGGATTTCACGGGCGTCGATTTCTCCATACGCGGTGCGCCGCCCTGAATCGCCGCCATCAGGTCTGCCCGGCAATCTTCCAGCAGAAAGCCGGAGGCCTCCAGCCGCCTCTGGTCCAGCGCCTTGGTCAGTATCCGCTGCTGTTCCATTTCGCCCGCGCAAACCGCACACTGGTGTGTGTGCTCCTCTACCCGGTCTTCGTCTTCCGGCGCCAGTTCACCGTAATAATACAGTGGAATCAACTTTGAAATCGAGTCGCAAGTCATGTAAAATCTCCCAACACCGTACGCATTTTCTGAGTGGCCCGGAAGAGGCAATTCTTGGCGGCTTCTTCGGTGGTTCCCAGCATTTCGCCGATGTTCCGCAAACGCAGTCCCTGGTAGTGCCGCAGTTCGAAAACCATGCGCTCGCGCGGCGTCAGATCCTCAAGCGCGCTTTCAATTCTTTGCTTCAACTGCCGGTTCCACATGCTGCGTTCCGGATCGGCGTGCGCGGCGGCCTCCTCGAAGGCGTCCATCCGGTCAATCGGCCCTTCCGACGTTTCCACCACCGCGGACTCTTCCTTCCGGACCTTCCGCTTGCGCAACTGGTCCAGGCAGATATTGGTCACAATCCGGTACAGCCAGGTGTGAAAGCTGCAATCGAAACGGAAGGCGTGGAGGTTGCGGTAGACACGCAAAAAAGCTTCCTGGTAAACGTCGCGCGCATCTTCCGGGGAACGCAACAGGTTCATCGCCAGCCTGAGCACACTTTGGTCATACGTGCGAACCAGCTGCTCAAAAGCGTCCTGGTCGCCCCCTTGCGCCGCCCGAATTAGTGAATCGACCTGTGGACTCAATCGGGCGCCCACCGCTCCGGCTGCATCCTGACCCATATTTCACGTTTCAAACAGCGTGGCCAACTCCCATTCCACCTACCTGTAAAGTTGGACGCGCCTGTTGCCATAATGTCACGGTTCAGTGTGCGATTTTGACACTGCTCCGTCCATCGCTGCCTAAAAGGTTTACAACGGCTTGCTTCCACCGGGCTTCGCCAAGCCGGGCGAGACCGGCCACGGTACAATCGACTGCATGAAACCTTTGGCAATCGCTAGCATGCTCACGCCGTTTATGCTGGCAACGGCGGCTTTCGGCGCGTCCCCGGAAGAGTTCTCCACGGCGGCCGGAACGCTGCAGATGATCCCCATCCAGCACGCCAGTTTAATCGTCAAGGCGGCAGACAAGGTGTTGTACATCGATCCGGCGCAGGGGAGCTTCGATGGCTTGCCGCCAGCCGATTACATTCTGATCACCGACATTCACGGCGACCACATGGCCCCGCCCATTATCGACAAACTCAAGAAGCCCGGCACCGTGATCGCCGGACCCAAGGCGGTGGCGGACAAAGTAGCCGGCACTACCGTACTGGCCAACGGGCAGAAGACGAACCTTGGCCCGTTTAGTGTGGAAGCCATTCCGGCCTACAACCTGACGCGCGGACCCTCGGCCGGCCAGTTGTACCACGATAAGGGGCGCGGCAACGGCTACATCGTGACTTACGGCGGCAAGCGTTTCTATTTCTCGGGTGATACGGAAGGGATTCCGGAGATGAAGGCGTTGAAGAATATCGACGTGGCCTTCGTCTGTATGAACCTCCCCTTCACCATGACTCCGCAGGAGGCGGCCGACGCCGTGCGCGCATTTCATCCGGCGATCGTTTACCCGTATCACTCCAGAGGTTCGGATACAGCCGCGTTTGCCAAGGCGCTGGATGGCAGCGGAATCGACGTCCGCCTGCGCGACTGGTACGCCAAGTAGCGGCGGCACCGTGGGGGATTAGGATTTGGCGGAAAGACCGGCGACAAGATCGCCGGCGCTACCGGGCACTCCCGGCCCGGGCTAGAGGCCGGGAGTGAGGCGGGCCCGCGTTAACTGGAAAAGCCATCGGCCCGGTATCAGTGCGGCCAGGTGATGCGCATAGTTCCAAGCGACTAGCTTTCGCAACAGGGCTGAGACTCCGAACGGCCTTCCCAATAGAGCGCGGCAGTCGCGGATATAGTTTTCGCTGGGAACACCTCGGGCCGCGCTTACGCCCGCCATCCGGCCCGTAAGCAGGGAATTCAGGATGCCGGAGCCTGTGAACGGGTCGACGAATCCCAATGCGTCGCCGGCAGGATAAACATGCTGGTCAGGATCCGGATGCACAACCGCGGAAAAAGAGAGTGGGCAAACCATCAGCCACCCCATCCTCCGGCGGAGTGGCCGCAGGCGCTCCGCGAGAGGACCGGAGGCCGCCAGGTATTCATCTACATTGAAATTGTGGCGGCGCAGCGCGCTTTCAGGCGCCATGCCGCAGACGTTGGTCCACCCATTCTCTATGGGGCTGACTCCGACATAGCTCTGCGGTTCGAAGTACAATTCAACGGCATCGTCCGCCGGACCTTCAAAATGCGCTTTGAAGCCGAAGAGCCGGTCCTGCTGTGAGGAAACCGGCCTTCGGCCTGCTGCCAGTACCACCGCCTCCGGTCCATCCCTGCCCTTTTCCACGACGGCCGATTCGCCGCGCGATACACAAGCGCCCAGAGCCCCGGCTCTCTCGAGGAGGAGCTTATCCAACTCGAGCCGGCTCAGACCGAAGGCCGGTTCGACCAGGTTCCAGCGCTTCTCGCGATGTCCCAGGCACAGCAGGCATCTGCGGATGCGCGCCGGCTTAAGCCCGGCAAAATTTTCCCCGGCACCGAGCATAGCCAGGATATGCACCGCCTCAGGCGAAAGGAATTCCCCGCATACCTTATGTTTCGAATGGCGAGACCGTTCGACGATGCGAACGGCGGCGCCTTCCGAAAGCGCTGCGATAGCGGCCGCCGCACCGGCCGGGCCGCCACCCACAACCAGAATCTTTTCCATCGCCACACTATCATTATTCACAACGTGCGCAGGTAACGATTGCATATAATGCGTTCGGAGACTCATGCGGGCAAGACCACAGCAAGCCGGATTACGATGAAGCGGGCCTGTGAGGGGGAGATAATGGATCAGCCCGATGTGCCCGATGAGTTGGCGGACCGGGCGTTCCGCGATCTCACCCGCATTCATCGTTACCTGGGCGACACGGCATTCATCGTCAATGCCATTCGACGCGACCCGCTGCCCGTGCGGCGTGTGATGGATATTGGCTGCGGGGCCGGCGGCGTTTTACATGAGATCCGGCGCGAGCTCAAGATTGAGACCGTGGGAGTGGATGTTTGGCCGCGAGGGACGCAGGATCTTCGCCTTCCGATTGTCAGGGCCGATGCCGTTCGAGATAACTTGCCCAGAGCGGATCTGGCCTTCTCAATGTATCTCGGCCATCATCTTTCGGAGTGCGACGTGATCGACCTGATCCGCAATGTGGGCCGCTTCTGCCGCCGGTTCATTTTGCTGGATCTGGTGCGCCACCCCTTGCCGCTGGCGTTGTTTCGAATCTTCGTGGCGCCTTTCGTGTCGCCGATCGTGGTTGCCGACGGCCAGGTCTCAATTCGGCGGTCCTACACCCGCAGGGAATTACGGGGGTTGACTTCCGAAGCCCTGGCCGGGTCCGCCGCCCACTTCCAGCATTCGGTGGCGCCGCTTTACGCCAGGCAGGTGATCGACATTTCCTACATGCGGTCGGTCGAGGGCGGCACCACACCCTTCAGGCGCATGTAGACGGAAAGGTAGCCATACATTTCGGTGTCGTGGACGGTGTTCTGGATCAGCGCGCCAAGCTTGGAACGCTGCGCGCCTCCGCGTCCGGCAATCATTTCCATCGCGGTCTTGTCGTTCATGCTGTCCCAGGCGGCATCGCAGGCGTCGAAAGATGCCTTGAGCGCTGCCACCAGATCGGCCTTCGCGGTTTTGGAGCCGGCGTCGGACTGTTTGCGTTCACCGGTCATCGCGCTGCAGGTGCCAATCTGATTAGCAACATGCGCGATGCGCTGTCCCCAGGATTGCACCTCGGGTGTGGGCTTGAAGCTGTAGGCATCTTCCGGCATTTTCTCGGCGGCCTTCAGCAGGTTATTCTTGACGCTGGTATAAGCGTTCTTGGACTCCGAGATGAGCGGGTTGGTTTGAGCCTGGAGCACGCAGCTCCCGGCAAGCGACATGGCGAGTAACACGACGGCATGGCGGTTCATGTTAGTGGTCTCCTTCTGGAAAGCTGTGGCTTAAGCCTCAGTTATTCTACCCCGCCAGCGGCATGACCGATGAGCCCAGACGGCCGTGGCCTACCGATCCAGCAAAAAGGCGCGGCGCAGAACCTCTACCAGCGCGGTCCGGTCGGCCTGCTCCAGTTCACCAAGGCGACGCACAATTTCATCCTTCGCCAGCACCGTCAGCTTGTGAACGCGAATTGTCGAGGCTGTGTTCAAGCCAGCTTCTCGCCATTGGTTAATAGGGACATCGAAGTCCGACGCTCGGAGCCGGGATGTAATGGGAGCGGCCACGAAATCATCGTCTCCCGAGTCGAGGAGGACCACAGCCGGACGTATTTTGCCGCCCGGAGTCTGGTGGAAGTCAATCCGAATAAGGACGACTTCACCGGGTCTAACTATCATGAATCAGTTGTTCGTAGATCGCGTCGTCAGCAGCGTACGCCGCCTCGAAGTGTAGGCGGCCCGCCGCACGCCAGGCGCTGTCGTCGTCGGAGATGCCCCACTGGAGTATTACCTGAATCTGTTCACCCGGCGGAACCTGCGAGGCGATCTCAGGCGGAACAGCAATCTGGCCGTTCGGCATGACTTCGCTTTTGAAGTCAGCGGTCTTCATTTCGGTTCCCTCACTCCTTATATCATCTCACGTGTCCCGACGATGCACGTCAGTTGTGGCGTCCCGCTACTTCAGCAGGATGGTCTTGCCGGTGCGGAGCGACTCGCGAGCGGCGTCCAGAATTTGTATCACGATTACGTTGTTCTCGAGCGAGTTCAATCCGCCCGGCTTGAACTTGCCGCGGGCCACGCCGGTCAGATAGGAAATGGAGTCGCGCTCGCCGGACGGCAATTCTGCCGTCTGGCGGATTTCTTCGGCACGCTCGCCGGGCAGGCGGACGCGCAAGCCGTCGCCGCCGGTAGCGATGGCGTAACCTTTCTCGCCGTACACCTCGAAATCCTTGCGGCTGAAGGGCCAGTTCCATGACGCCTGAATGATGCCCTGGGCTTTCGGATACTTCACCAGGATGGTGGCCTCGTCGTCCACGTGCGCGTAGATTTCGGGCTTGTTGGTTTGCGCCAGGGCGGTCACCGCGATGGGCCGCTGGTTGTCCATCAGCCAGGTCATGAGATTGGCGCCGTAGCAGCCGAAATCGAAAAGCGCGCCGGCGCCGTTCTTGACGGGGTCGCTGAGCCACGAGAAGAATTCCGGCTGCACGTGGATTTCTTTGGGCCCCTCATGTCCATCCATGGCCACCATCTTGCGGACGTCGCCCGCCGCTTTCTGTTCCTTGATCAACTTCCAGATTTCCGCGTGACTCTTGTACCAGGTGGTCTCATAGTTGACCATGACGGGAATGGCTCCGCGCTCGGCCGCCTTCTCAATGGCGTGCGCCTGCGCCATGTTAACGGCCAGCGGTTTTTCCATCATCACGGGAATGTGGCGGCTGGCACAGGCCTCCACCACCATGGCATGGTCGTAGGTGTTGGTGAAGGTGGCAACGGCTTCGGGCTTGATTCGGTCCAGCATCGTTCCCAGGTCGGTGAACATCATGCCCGAAGTGAAGCCGTTGTCCTTGGCGTAGCGCGCGCCTAGTGCGGCATCAGCGTCGAAGACGCCGACAATCTGGATGTCTTTGCGGTTGCGGGCGCCGCGGAGAAATCCCGATACGTGGCCGTGGGCCAGGCCGGCAATGGCGACGCGGAGCGGTTTAGCATTCGCGGCGGCGGCATCGGGAGACTGCGCCTGAGCTAGAAAGGGTAGAAGCGGCATCAGCGCCAGGAAACGTATCATGGCTTGATAGTACACCCTTAAATACGGCATCCTAACTCATCACGCGGGGCCGTAAGAGGAGCCGCCATTCAACGCAGGCGAATCAAACTGAGTTCCAGGACGTTGGGGTTGGAGGCGCGGATCTGGTCCAGCACGGCCGACCAGGGTTCGGTTTCCAGGTTGATGCGCGCTACGGCGGCTCCGGCGCCTTCGAAGATGACGTTCTCCATTTCCTGAATGTTGATGTGGGCGGCGCTAATGGCATCAAGCACCGAGGCCAGCACGCCGGGGCGGTCCACGTGGCGCACCACCAGCGCGCAGGTGGCCGGCGTGACGCGCGCCAGGTTCACCACGTTGGGGACTTTGCCGGTCTCCTGAAAAGTCTTAACGATGCGCACAGTCTCGGCGGCAATGGCCTCCTGCGCCTGTTCCGTGGATGCGCCGATATGGTGGGTGCCGTACACACCACCCAGCCTGGCGATCTCGTCCGTGAATTCGCCGGTGCCACCGGTGGGCTCGTTGGCGAACACATCCAGGCCGGCGCGAATTCCGCGTTCGCGCACGGCGTGAAGCAGCGCACTCTGGTCAACCACTTCCGCACGGGACGTGTTGACGAAGAGTGCGCCTGGCCGCAGGGCGTCGAAGAATGGGCCGGCCAGCAGCCCGCGCGTCTGATCGTTTAGCGCGAGGTGGATGCTCACAATATCGGCATCGCGCGCGACCTCGGCCGCCGATGCCTTGTATTCCACACCCAGTTCTTCGGCGGCTTCAGGTGTCAGGCTGCGGCTCCAGGCCGTGACCGCCAACCCGAAAGCCAAGGCGCGCGGAATCATTTCGCGGCCGATCCTCCCCACGCCGATCAGGCCCAGGGTGCGTCCATAAAGGCCGCGCGCCTGCGAGAATTCTTTCTTGTTCCACTGACACTGCCGGAGCGCAAAAACGTTATCGGCGATTTGGCGGTCCAATGCCAGAATCAGGCCGAAGGCCAGTTCCGCCACCGCGATGGAATTCTTTCCCGGACAGTTGGAAACGTAGATTCCGCGGCGCGACGCGGCGGCCACATCGATGTTGTTATAGCCGGCCCCGGCGCGTATCACGAGTTTCAAGTTGCCGGCGGCCAGGGCGTCTTCGGTCACTTTCGCCGAACGGACCACCAGCACGTCGGGCCAGAAGTTTTCAACTTCCTCGACTAGAGCATGACCCTTCGCCTTGGGCTGATAACTGACCTCGCAACCGATCGCCGCCAGCTTGTCCAAGCCGGACTGCTCGAATTCATCCGCCACCAGAACGCGCAAGAGAACCCCCACCGATATGGTGGCAGAAATTCCAAGAGACCGCTTACTCCTGGCGTAGCGCCAGCAGCGGATCGATGCGGCCCGCCTTCCAAGCCGGCGGCACGGCGATCACGCTGCTCTCCGTGAGAAGTTGCCGGGCGATCCGGCGGCGGCTGGCTCCCATCGCCAGCCGGACGGCAATCTCGCGGGACCGCGATGCCGCGCGCGCCAGCAGCAGGTTCGCCACGTTCACGCATGCGGTTAGCAAAACCAGCGAGACTGCCCCGAACAGCACCTTCAGCGCCGTGCGAATGCGCTGCGGCACGATCCATTCATAAAACGGCTGCATGCGCACCGACCAGCCTGCATTGCTCCCTGGATAGGTTTGCTCCATCGCCGCCGCCACCGCGCTTCGCTCAGAACGGTGACGCGCGCGCCGTTCGGCTGCTCCTCTTCGGGCAGAAACGCCCGTCCACGCAGCGGCTGAATTCGCAGCAGTGGAAACACATTGGCCGTAATTGCTCCGGCCAGCAGACGCTCCGGTTCGCCGTCACTGGGTGAGATTCAGGCTGGCGCCGCCGGATGCGCCCACTTCTTCAAAGCACCTGGCCTGCTCCTTCCACGAAACGTAGTTCGGAACCGACGCCGAGAAGAACGCTATATTCCGCTTCGGATTGGTTTCCCAGATGCGCACCAGTCGGCCCGGTTCCGGAAACGGCAGGGGCTGCAGCATGACCGCGTTGACCACGCTGAAAATGGCAGTGTTCGCACCCACTCCCAATGCCAGCGTGAGAACCGCGGCCGCGGCAAAAACCGGAGCGCGGCGCAGCATGCGCAAAGCGTATTTCAAGTCCTGCATGAACATCAACGAATGCTCCTTGAGTGAAGTACAGGTCAGGTCCGCCAAGGTTTCAAGCCAGAGAATGACGACGTTTTCGTCGCGCATGCGACGGCGGAAAAGGGCCACCATTTCCGGCTGGTACTCGACGCGGAAATCGTATGGGTACCAGTGCAGCAGGAAACCGTAGATTTGCTCGGATAACCCTGCCCGCATGCCTACCGCCGCTTCGGCAGCCAACCCAGGGCGGTAGCCTGGGTTACCAGTTGTGACAGCCGCGCCGACTCCGCTATCGCGGCCGCGCGCCCGAATGGAGTGACGCGATAATAACGGCGCCGCTCATCGTCATATTCCTGATCGGGACGCTCGGCCGTCTCTTGGATCAGGCCGTCTTCCAGCATGCGCTGGATGGCGCCGTATAGCGTGCCTGGGCTTAGCTTGAGTTTGCCCGCGGTGCGTTCCGCAACGTCCTGCATGATGGCGTAACCGTGCCGCGGCTCATCGGCCAGAGCCACCAGAATGTGGAATACGGTTACCGGCAAGGGCAGCAGCCGCTGCGGATCGGATTCGGCAGGTTTCCTGGACACCATCCAAGTATATACCGGACGCCGATATAACGGCAACCGGTAGAGATGGGTCCGCTAACTGCCCAACCCCACGAAGAATACGCCAAGCAGGATCAGCCCGAGCCCCAGAAACTTTTCTTTAGTCAACTCCTCTTGAAAAAACAGCCGCGACCAGAGAAGCGTCCAGATGTATCCGAGTGACACCATGGGATAGAGGACGGAAAGCTGTCCGCCCCTGATCCCCATGGCATAAAATCCCGACGAACCCAAGAACAGGAACACGCCGAACGCCAGGCGCCAGTTCAGAAAGCTGAGGATCGATTCGGTCAACTGCCCCGCGCCCAGTTTCAGAAAGACGGCGCCGAATGAGCCCACCAGCGAGGCGGTGAAAACCAACAGCATCGATCGGACCAGCACCGGGCTCACTTCTTGCCTCCCCGGCCCAAAACCGCCACGCCGATAACAATGGTCGCGATACCCAGGTTTTTATAAAGATTCTCAGGCTCGTTCAGCAGCATATACGAAAGCAGCGTCACCCACACGTAGGTGAGGGCGATGATGGGATAGAGCATGGAAAGCTCGCCCTCCCTGAGCGCCAGCACCAGCATCAGGGTGTTGATTCCGTACAGGACGTATCCGGCGATCAAGGGAACGTTGGTCAGGATCGAGGCCACAGTGGGCGCGAAATGGCTCATCCCGACTTTCATCAGCAATTGAGCCGCGGCGCCCAGAATGGTGCAACTGAATACCAGCAGGATCGCCTTGCGTCGCGACCGGGCGGCGTCGGGGTGATTCGCAGGGATGGCAGCAGTAGCGCTCAGACAGTGCCTTTTGAGGATTGCTAACAACAGCATATCAAGGTTTCCGCTAAAATAAATGTCTGTGGATCAAGAAAATGCAATCGTCGTGGCCGACGAACATTCGGATGCGCCCGAGCCGCCGCAACCGGAACCGCAGCGCAGCTTCATCGCGGAGTGGACGGTCACATTCATCCTGCTGCTGTTCGGCACCACCAGCCTGGTGCAGGCGTTCGTTATCCCGACCGGCTCCATGGAAGATACCCTGCTGATCGGCGACCACCTCCTGGTGGACAAGCTTTCCTACGCCCCGGCCGGACCGGTTTCCAAGCACATCATTCCCTACACCGAGGTCAAGCGCGGCGACATTATTGTGTTCCGATACCCGGTGGATATCTCGCAGACTTTCGTGAAGCGCTGCATCGGCGTGCCGGGCGACCACATCCGCTTGATCAACAAGCAACTGATCTTAAATGGCAGGCCGGTCAACGAGCCCTACGTTTACCATAAGACTGAATACATCGATTCTTACCGTGACAACTTTCCCGGCGAGCCCAACGTTCATGTGGTGGATTCAGCGCAGGACATGCTGACGAACCACATACAGAACGGCGAGGTTGTGGTGCCGCCGGGTGCGTACTTCGCCATGGGCGATAACCGCGATTCGTCGCTTGACAGCCGCTACTGGGGGTTTGTGCCGCGCGACAATATCATCGGGAAACCGCTGATCATTTACTGGTCCTACGATGCGCCCACGGAAGCGCTTTCACGGCCTCTGATGTCGATTGAACACCTCATCGACCTGGTGCAACACTTTCCCACCAAGACGCGCTGGCGCCGGACATTCCAGCTGATTCACGGGTATCCGCTGAGATAAATGAACCGCCACTATTACGGCCTTATCCTTGCCGGAGGGCGTGGGACGCGCTTCTGGCCGCGAAGCCGAAGACGCTCCGCCAAACAGGTGCTCAACGTGGTGGGAGAGCGAACGCTGATCCAGGCCACGGTGGACCGGTTGACGCCCCTGATCGCCCCGGAGCGAATCTGGGTGCTGACCAACGATCACCTGCGCGCCACCATCATCAAGCAACTGCCGGACGTGCCGAAGAACCAGATTCTGGCCGAACCCGTTCAGCGCAACACGGCGCCGGCGATTGGGCTGGCGGCCCACATTCTGCATTCGCTCGATCCTGATGCGGTGATGGGCGTGTTTCCCTCCGACCACGTGATCGGCAAGATACCAGCATACCGGGGCGTCATCCGGGCCGCGTTCAAGGGGGCCGAAGCCGGCAACCTGATGGTGGTGGGGATTGAACCGCGCTGGCCGGAGACCGGGTATGGATATATCGAATTTCCGCGCGGGACTAAACCTGGAGGAACCGGGGCCGGAGGATCGGCGGCGATTGCGGTGCGGAAATTCCATGAGAAGCCGGGACTTCCGAAGGCCAAACGCTACGTGGCCGCCGGAAACTTCTATTGGAACTCGGGGATGTTCTTCTGGCGCACCGATGTGCTGCTGGATCAACTGCGGAAGCACCTGCCGAAGACGGCCACGGTGCTGGCTTCGCTGCCGCGGTTTGGCGGGCGCAATTTCGCGGCTAAGCTGAAATCGGCCTTCCCGCTGTGCGACAACATCTCAATCGATTACGCGGTGCTCGAAAAGGCGGCGGAAGTTCGCGGAATCGCCGCGCGCGATTTCGGCTGGAACGATGTGGGCAGTTGGAATGCGGTCTATGAACTGCTGGAGCGCGATTCGTGCGGCAACGTGATGGCACCGGAATCCATTAGCCTTGACTCGCACAACAATTTCGTGGACGCGCGGGGCAAGGTGGTGGCGCTGGTGGGCGTCAGGGATTTGATTGTGGTGGACACTAAGGATGCGCTTCTGGTGGCCTCCCGCGACCGGGCGCAGCAGGTGGGAGAGATTGTGAAGGCGCTCGAAAAGCGGAACCGTCACGATTTGCTTTGACCAGGACCTGCTTTGACCAGGACCTAGGGCTGCTTCTGAAGGTGGCGCAGCAACTCGCGCTGCCGTTCCCCGATGGCCCGCCAATCGAAGTTTCGTACGGCGTGGGCGTGCGCGGCTTGGGCTATCTGGCCGCGGCGTTCGGGGTCAACGATGAGAGTGGCTATGGCGGCGGCGAATGACTGGGGCGAGTCGGCCACCCAAACGCTGTGGCCGTGCAGCAGGCCTAAACCGGCGCAGCCCGAAGTGGTGGAGACTACGGCGCGCTGCATCGCCATGGCTTCCAGCACCTTCACGTTGGTGCCGGCCGAAACCGTGGTCGGAGCCAGCACCAGGTTGGCTTCGAGGTACAGGGGGCGCACGTCGGCGGCGAAGCCGAGCAGGCGGATTCGCGGGTCGGGCTTGGGCTCCGGCGAATCCGTGAAGGCCCGCCAGTAAGCCAGGTGGCCGGCGCCGGCGATCACTGTGAGGGTAATGAGCGGGAACTTATCGCGCAGCAGCGGCCATACCTGTTCGGTGAAGAAGCGATATGCGGCGATGTTCGGGAAGTGGCGAAAGGAGCCGATGAACAGCAGGTGTTCGCCGGCGGGTTCGGGCTGCGCGCGGAAACGCTCCAGGTCCACGCCGTTTTCGAGGACGGCGGTGGCGAGATCGGGCCCAAGCAGTCCGGCGTCCTTCTTCGACATCACCACCACGCGACGGAAACGCCGCACGGCGCGGGTCTCGAAACGGCGCCAGCGGAAGGCATCCCACCGGGCACTTGGCGTGCGTTCGCGGCGCGCGATCTGGGTGAACAGGTCGAAGGTGACGTCATGCTCCACCAGTATGTCGCCGCCATATTCGGCCAGCTGCGTATACTCGACCTGCAACAGTTCGTAGCCGAAGGCCCGGCGCTCCTGGGCCAGCGCCTGGCGCATGGCCGGTGAACGGAACTCATGAACTTCGGGCGGCAGCAGGGAGGACCAGCGCGGCTCGCGGTAACGCGGCTGGCGGACCAGCACCACGCGCGCGCAGAAATCCAACACGGGAGTGGGGTCAGGATCCTCACCAGTGTCGGTGAAGGCGAAGAGTTCGATATCGAATTCACGCGCGGTCTCGCGCAGCAGGTTGTAGATTCGGACGGCGCCGCCGTGGGAAAGCGGGTAGGGGAAATAGGGTGAAAGGACGGCCACACGGGGGCGATCGGGCGAGCACGGACGGCCTTCGAGCACGCGGTAGCCTTGAGGCGCAACCGAGTGCTCACGCCTGGGCCAGGGCCACCAGCGGGGCCGCAGATAAATGCGGTCGAGCGGTACGCCGCGCCAGAAAAGGAATGAGGCCAGGTTGGGCCGCAGGTGATGGCGCTCCAAGCGTCCGTTGTAGGCCAGAATCTTGTGCGGCGCCATGCGGTAGGCGGCGCGGCGCAGGGCGCTCGGTTCCCTGGTAAGCATCACCGGCGCCAGACCGATGCGATAGGGCTTCAGTTGGCGGCGCAGTTCGGGCCAGTTTGCGGGCGTTGCCAGGAAGTGGCGGCGGTCTGGAACGAGGCTGCGGACTTCTTCGGCCATGCGGCGGCACAGTTCGGGATCGCCCGTGCAGAACGTGACCACGACGGCCTCCGGGCTCTTGCCCAAAAGGCGGAAGATCCACAGCTTCAGGCGGTTCTTGAGCGATGGCTTCACCGCACGGACCTCGTGCTCCACAGCATCGCGCAGGCCGCCAGCGGAGCTGAACGCGGCGACGGTGGTGACCGGGAAATATCCATACAGGTCGATGGCTCGGCCGATGGGCCAGGAAATCAGCACGGTAGTCAGGCCGGTGCTGGCGACCAACATGGAAACGGTAAAGGCGGCGCGAGCGCCGTCGAACGCATCGAGCGGCAGCGTGTACATGTTTACGCTGAACGCGGCGACGGCCAGAAAGCTGAGCGAAATTCCGGCCGCGGCCCATGCCGGTGAAGGGGCCGCGGGAACAGCGGCGGTGGCTAGCGCAACCACCGAGGCCGCCAGGCAGACCCGGAAGCGCGCAGGCATAGCCGGAACGCCGCGGCGTATCAGCCGCAAGGAGAGCCATCCGCCCGCAACCCCGCCCAGGGTGGCCGCGGCCGGCGGGATCCAGGCATACCAGGCCGCCTGAACCAGCGTGAGGTGGTGGACCTCCACGAGGTAAAGCGAGGTCCAGTTGAACCACAAGGAATAGAGAATCATGCTGAGCCCGTTGGCCAGGCAGAAAACCCACAGGCGACGATCGCGTAACAGCGCGCGGCCGGAGGCAGATTCCGGGGACGACAGAGGCGCGGCAGCGGCGCGGACCGCGACCCAGTTCCAGAGCGGAATCCATAGCAGACCGAGAGCTCCGGTCACAATGAAGGCCTGGCGCCAGCCGCCGCGTACGGCGATCCAAGTGCCGAGAATCGGGGCCAGTACCGCGCCCAAACTCACGCCTGCCTGGTTCAGCGCATTGCCAAGCGCGCGCTCGGGGGGCTTCAGGTATTGATGGATGGCCTTTCCGGCTGCGGGAATGCCCGCGCCTTCGGCTATCCCCAGCACGGCGCGGCAGCCCACCAGCGTGCCCAGGCCGCGTGTGAAGCCTGTGGCAATGCCGGCGCAGGACCACAAGCCCACCGCCAGGCTGACGGCGCGGTTCAGCCCCAGGCGATCGATGAGCATGCCGGCAAACGGCGCGCTGGCGGCATTGGTGAGACCGAAGGCCGCCAGCATCAGGCCAAATTGGGCATTGGAGATATTAAACTCCGCTTTTAGCAGGGGCGCCAGGGCAGAGAGCGTCTGGCGGTCCAGATAGTTGATGGCGGTGGAGAGCACGAAGACCGACAACACGAGCCAGCGGAAGCGCGCTGCGTCGGCGGCGAGCGCCGGGGTCTCGCGTCACTGGAACTCGATCGTGGCCACCTCGCCGGCCGTCGCCAGCCTGGTGTTAGGCTTGGGGAAATATTCGATGATTACGCGGCGGGCCTTCTGCACTCCGCAGCCGAGGGTGGCCTGACCATTGCCGATGAAGACCACGGCGCCCGGATCGACCACCAGCAGTTTGACGAGTTTGTGCTCGGAGTCTTCCACCACTACGCGCGCCTGTTTGCCCAGACAATCCACCTGCTTGAGGCTGCCCTGCAGTTTGCCGGAAGGCTTGGGGCCTTCCCACCAGGGCACGGCCTTGGGGTCGGGCTTGGCCGAGGCATCGCTGAATTTGGCTTCGGCGGCATGCAGTTCGGCGCGAGCCGTGGTTTTCAGCCTCTCGATTTCGCGCGCCTTCTCCTCAGCCTCGCGGCGTTTTTCGGCCTCTTCATAATCCAGACGCTGCTGCTCCACGGTCATGCGCGCCTGGTGCATTTGCTCGCGCTGCGCGGGGTCGATGGCGGCCTGCTCACCGGACTTCCAGGCCGCCGCGGCGCCCCCATAATTGTGGTCCGCAAGGTAAGCCTCAGCCAGCGCCTTCCAGTAAGAAGCGTTGCGCGGATTGCGCTCGGCAGCGGCCTTCCAGTGGGCCACGCGTTTTGACGGGTCGGTATCGCGCTGCGCCATCATGGCAAAGGGCTCATCCAGCTTCGGATTAATTCCGGCGGCGTGGAGCAGGGCCTGGATGGCTTTCTCGTTATCCGGCTCCAGCCGCGCGTATTCAATGTAGCAGCGGGCGCTGCTGCTGCCGGACTGTACGGCGTCGGCGAAATGGCGGAGGGCTTCGCTATTGCGATGGTCGCGCAAGGCCAGCAGGCCGAGGCCTTCCTCGGCTTCCGGCACCTTGGCATGGCCCTTGAGCAGATACTCATATTCGGCGGCAGACTGGCTTCCGGCCAGAAGATCGGCCCGCGCCAGGCGCACGTCGGTTTCGGAGATCTGGCGCTCCGGAAAATCGCCTTCCGCCATGGGGCGGCTGGACAGCGGGGTGGTCTGAAAGTTGCCGGCTGCAAAATGGCGTTTGGCCTGCGCTTCGACTTCCACGGCCGACTTGCCGAAAGCGTTGCGATAGGCCGGCTCCTCGGCGACGCCTTTGCGAAGATTGTAGAGCAGCACGCGGATTTTGCCGAAGTATTCGGGGTCGGTCACCAGCAAGTGAACGCGCGCCCAATCCAGATCGGGCTTCGGCGGGGGCGCGCCGGCGGTGATGCGGATTCCGTTGACTTCGATGGTGGAGAAGAATTGGACCAGCCCGTGCTCAAAAGCGGGCGGCATGCGGGCGGTATTCGACGCCAGGTAGAGGCGCGTCAATTCGGCATAAATAGCGGGAGAGACGGCGGCCTTTTCGCCCAGGACGATGGCATAGCGGTCGCGGCCTTCGGTGATGGGGGCAGGCGCGGTCCAGCCCTTGGCATTCCTGAAGACGAAAATGCGAACCGGCAGCGGCGTTTGCAGATCGTTCTCGCCGAGGATCTGGCCCAGGGCGTGACGAAACTCCTCGAAGCGCACCAGGGTCTCGCGGCCGGAGCGGGCGCCGGCGTCGGTGAGGACTTCGTAGGGGCCGCCGGTGAACTTGACCCAGTGATCGTCCGCGGCCAGAAGCCACGGGAGGGCGCAGAAGATCAGAAACCGGCGCATCGGTTCTATTATCACGCGAAGAACATGAATTTGCGGAACGAAGCCAATTGCGGAAGCAGGGCATTGGTTTTCAATGGGTTGCGGGCGCACAAACGAGGTGTGGCGGCGGTTGGCGTGGATTGGGCTGAATGTTGACATTTCCTTATTGGGCTTCTTTCAGGCGGGCAGCCGGGAACGTCCCACATAGACGGGCCCACATTCAGGGTAAGCCAGCGACCTGGGGCCAGCGGGGCGAATTGCCGGTAACCGGCTGAAGGGATTCGCCAGGATTTTTGAGTTTCCGCGTGATCCGGGAGAAGCGGTGGGAACGGCGAAATATTCGCCGCCAGATGTGGTGAAGAGTACGTCCGCGATGTCAACTGTGCACTGGGCCACGCCCGAATTCCCGGTGGTTTTGCTATTCTTCTGCCTTGGGAGTAAAGTCTCCGGCTAAGAAAAGAGCCCAGGCTCCAGAGGGTTCCCGCTTTTCTGGCCAGCTGACAATTTGGTTCGCGGGGGCGGTGTTTCTTAGTGCCCTAATCGCCGGTGTGACCCTGTACTCACCGGCACTGCACGGTCCTTTTGTCCTAGACGATTCGACTCTTCCTTTCAGGCAGTTTTCCATTGCGGGGGTGCGCCCGGTCCTGATGGCTTCGTACTGGATGAATTATCAGCTCTGGGGCGATGGTCCGTTCAGCATTCACGTGGTGAACCTGTTCATACATGTAACCAATACCACGCTCGTGTTTCTGATATTGTTCCGCCTGCTGGCTATGGCAGGCTGGACCGGTACCAAGGTGACCTATGGGGCCATAGCGGGGGCCTTGGTATTTTTGGTTCACCCCCTGCAGACCGAATCGGTAAGTTACATTGCCGGGCGTTCGGAGAGCCTGGCGTCTATGTTCGTGCTGCTGGCGTACGCGGTGTTTCTTTACCGCAAGCAGGAGTCGATTTCCTGGACCGAGGCTTTGATTGTTCTGCTGCTGTTTGCCTTGGGCGTGGGCACCAAGGAAAACGCAGTTAGCCTGGCGGGCATTCTGATCCTTACGGATGTGTTTTGGCCCGCGGCGTTTTCCATCCAAGGCCTGAAAAAGAACCGGCGGCTATACCTGCTGATGGCACCGGCGGCGGTGGTCGCGGTGATTGGCGTGTTCCGGATGCTGGCGACGGCTCAGACGGCGGGCTTTGGGGTGACAGGCTTCCGTTGGTACGAATATACATTTACCGAGGCGCGAGCACTGTTCACCTATGTGAGGCTGGCCATCATGCCGTTCGGCCAATCGCTGGATCACGATTATCCGGCGTCGAGGACACTGACTGAACACGGCGCGATTTTTTACATCGCGCTACTGATAATCCTGGTGTCGGCCGCGATCGCGCTGCGGCGCCGATATCCGCTCTACGGTTTCGGTCTGTTGACCTTTTTGATCTGGCTGGCTCCGACCTCCTCGGTTGTGCCCATCGACGATCCGCTGGTGGAGCGGCGGATGTATCTCGCCATCATCGGGCTGATTCTGATTGGATGCGAAATATGCTCCAGGCTGCGGGTCTCGCGCGCGATGGGCTACACTACGCTGGCGGCTATTATCGTTGTGTTCAGCGTGCTTTGTTACCAGCGCAATGAATTGTGGGGGCAGCCAGACAGGCTGCTGGCAGCGGCTGCCATGCAGTCTGTCCACAATCCACGACCCTTGCTGAATTTCACCGAAGCCCTCATCCGGCAGAACCGCTGCGACATGGCGATTCCGTACCTGGAGCGAGCCGAACGGGCGGTTCCAGACAACTACTTCGTGCATGCGGCGTGGGGCAGGACTCTGGGATGTCTGGGCCGCGGGCCGGAAGCCATCGAGCGCCTAAAGCGGGCGGCTACTCTCCGGCCCTGTTCCCAGGTATTCGAATGGATGGGGCTGGTGTATGGACAGATGGGCCAGTCTGAGGAAGCCGGCGTGGCGCTTAAAAAAGCCGTTGAACTGGATCCAAATTCGGGCAGCGCGCATGCATCGCTGGGCCTGTGGTACGAAAAGGTCAACAACCCGGATGCGGCGGACCGGGAGTATCGCCAGAGCCTTAACCTGGACCGCACCGACTCCTGGGCGTGGTTCGGTTTTATGCGGGTGCACCGTGGCGGAAGTGAACGGACTCCGTAGCTGTTATCGGGCACGGGATGGGCGTGCGCGTCGAATGCGGTAGGCACATCGGCGGGCGCCGGAAATGATATGCTCTTCGCGATCGACCTGGACGCCGGGGCCGAGGACGCTGCGGAAAAGATCGAGTTCAGCTGTGCAAAATCCCTGGCATTGAGTGGCGGCCACGCAGATGGGGCAGTGATTCTCAATTAAGAGGAAGCCGCTTTTTTCGCCGGACTGGACTTCGGCCATGTAGCCTTCCTCGGTGCGGATGCGCGCCAGCTGCATGAGCTTATCCTTGAGAGAAGCCGAGGGCGTGATGCGGATGGCGTAAGCGGCCTGCTGACGCGCGCAGCGGGATTCCAGAATACGCTTCAGCCCGTCGGCGCCGAAAGCATCGCCCATGGCCCCGATCAGGGAGATGCTGAGTTCGGCGTAGGCATCCGGGAAGAGGCGATCGGCCTCACGGGTCAGGCGCCAGTGTTTGGCGGGGCGTCCGACGGGCACGGGGCGCTCCTCAACGGCCACGAACTTCTCCGACTGCAGCGCATACAGATGCTGGCGCACGGCCATGGCGGTGAGCCCGACGCGGGCGGCCAGTTGCGCGGAAGTGAGCGGGCCTTCGGTTTTCAGAATGTGAACGATGGCACGACGCGTCTTGCGGTCGCCGGGTTCGGCGTTCTGGGGCATAATTAGTTTATAAATATTTTTCTTTACAAAGTCAAGCGATGGGCGTATTCTGAGTTTGTAAAGGACGGGCTTTAGAAAGCCTGAGAGGAGTGGGCCCGATGACGAATACAGGGACGAATACAGCGGCCAACATGCTGAATAGAAGAGTGGCCATCACGGGCGGAACGTCGGGGCTGGGGCTGGCGCTGGTGCGGGAAATGCTGCGGCGGGGGGCTCAGGTGGCGTTCGTTGCGCGCGGGCGGGAAGGCGTGGAGCGAGTGGCCGTCGAGGATCGCTTTGAGCACGGCGGCGAGCATGGCGGCGTATACGGCAGGGCTCATGGCATTGTCGGGGACGTGTCAAAGAAGAGCGATATCCATCCCATCGCCATGCAGATTGTGGGGGCGCTGGGAGGGCTCGACGTGCTGGTCAACAATGCGTCCAGCCTGGGCCCGGACCGGCTGGCGCTGCTGGCAGATACGGAATGCGAGGATCTGGAGCGGGCGCTCGACACCAACGTGCTGGGGCCGTTCCGGCTGACGAAGGCGCTGCTGGGGGCGCTGGCTTCCTCGGCACGCGAGGGGTCAGGCGCAGTGGTCCTGAATGTGGGAAGCGACGCGGCCATTCAGCCGTACGCCGGTTGGGGCGCCTACGGGGCGAGCAAGGCGGCGCTGCGCCAGATGAGCGATATCTGGCAGGCGGAACTGTCGGGCGGCGGGGTAAGCTTTCTGTCGATCGACCCGGGCGATATGGACACTCCGATGCACGCAATGGCGGTGCCGGATGCGGACCGGACGGCACTGAAGCGGCCGGAAGCGGCGGCTGGCGAACTGGCGGATGCGATTGCGGCGGCGCTGCTGCGCCAGCCCGGCGTTAGCGCCACGAAAGACGAATTATGTTAGCTGCCAACCTGGCCGTCCAGCGGCCGCCTGAAGCGATGTTGTTGGCGGTGGATGGCGACGGCCGCATGCGGCACCTGGCGCGGCGGCATTTCGTGGACCTGCTGAGGCCGGGCGACCTGGTGGTGGCCAATGACGCGGCGACGCTGCCGGCAAGTCTTGCGGGACTTCACGCTGCCAGCGGGCGGCCGATTGAAGTGCGCTTGGCGGGACGCAACTCACTGGCAGCCGACGATGTCCACCAGTTCACCGCCGTCATCTTCGGCGCCGGCGACTTCCACATGCGCACGGAGGACCGGCCGCTGCCGCCGGCGCTCAACGCCGGGGATGGGCTGACACTGGGTCCGCTGCGGGCGACGGTGGAGCGGGTGCTCGATCATCCACGGCTGGTGAGGCTGCGCTTCAGTGGATCGCCCGACGAAATCCGCGAAGGCCTGGCGCGGCACGGCCACCCGATACAGTACGCACACGTGCCGGCGCCGCTTTCGCTATGGGATGTGTGGACGCCGATTGCCGGTCCGCCGGTGGCGTTTGAGCCGCCGTCGGCGGGCTTCGCTCTCGACTGGCGCATGCTGGCAACGATGGCGGAGCGCAGCGTGCAATTCGCGACCATTACGCATGCGGCGGGAATCTCGTCCACGGGGGACGCCGCACTGGACGCGCTGCTGCCGTTTGACGAGCCTTACCGCATTTCGGAGTCAACTGCGCAGGCGATCCAATGCAAGCGGGCGAACGGTGGGCGGATCATCGCCGTGGGCACGACCGTGGTTCGCGCGCTGGAGCACTCGGCGGCAGGCGGGAATGGCGTGCGTGCCGGCGAGGGAATGGCGACGCAGCGGATTGGCGCATGCAGCCGGCTGGGCGTGGTGGATGCGATACTTTCCGGCACTCATGAGCCGGCCAGCAGTCATTATGAGTTACTGCGGGCGTTCGCGGACGACGGCACGCTGCGACGCATGGACGATGAACTGAACGGGCGCGGTTACAGGACGCACGAGTTCGGGGACTCAGTGTTCGTGGAACGGGCGCCTGTGATAAAATTTCTCAAAAGAGGGGATTGCCATGCGTCTGCGCCTGTTGAGTCTGGCCGCGTGTTTCAGCCTGTGGGCCCAGGTGGAGCTTAAGGCTGCGCCGAGCGACGTTACTTTCCACAAGAATGTTGAGCGGGTACTGCAGGCCAGGTGTCAGAACTGCCACCGGCCGGGTGAAGCCGCGCCAATGTCCCTGCTGACCTATCAGGACGCCAGACCGTGGGCCAAGGCCATTAAAGCGGCAGTGATGCTGCGCAAGATGCCGCCGTGGTTTGCGGACTCGGCGCATGGCGAGTTTGCCAACGATCGACGGCTTTCGCAGGACGAAATCGAGACACTGGCTGCCTGGGTGGACGGCGGCGCGAAGGAGGGCGACCCCAAGGACGCACCAACTCCGATCTCTTTTTCGGACGGTTGGGCCATGGGCAAACCGGATCTGGTGGTGCAGATGCCGGTGGCTTATGAGGTGCCGGCTTCGGGGACGGTGGCATACACCTATTTTGTGACGCCGACCAATTTCACGGAGGACCGATGGGTGGAGCAGGTGGAGGTGCGGCCGGGCAACAAGCCGGTGGTGCACCACATCGTGTTGATTGTGCGTCCGCCGGGAGTGAAGTATCTGTCTAATGCCAAGCCGGGCGAGGCCTTTGTGCCGGAAGGGCACGATTCGCAGGGCTCAAAGCGTAAGCCGGACAATGGCGAGGGGGCCTTCGCTTTTACCAGCGGGCCGGAGATCGCGGGCGTGTATGTGCCGGGCGGCGTACCTTATGAATTGAAGCCGGGGCAGGCGCGGCTGATTCCGAAAGGGTCGGACCTGATCTTCCAGATGCACTACACCACCAATGGCAAGCCGGGCAGCGACCAGAGCCGTGTGGGGTTCATTTTTGCCAAGGAGGCGCCCAAGGAGCGGGTGGTCAACACTTACATCGGGAATACGAACCTACAGATTCCGGCGATGGCGGCGAACCATGCGGTGACGGCGCGGGTGACATTGTACGAGGAGACACGGCTGCTCTCTTTGTTCCCGCACATGCACGTGCGCGGGAAGTCATTCGAGTATCGTGCGACTTATCCAAGCGGAGAGACCGAGACTCTGCTGACAGTTCCGAGATATGACTTCAACTGGCAATTGACTTATTACTTGAAGCAGCCTAAGTTGCTGCCGAAAGGAACCGTGATCGAGTGCGTGGCGCACTACGATAATTCGCCGAACAATCCGTTCAACCCGGATCCCAAGTCTGAAGTTTACTGGGGCGATCAGACGTGGGAAGAGATGCTGGCGGGTTTCGTAGACTTCGCGCTGCCGGCCGGGATGACTCTGCGGGATGTGACGGTTCCGAAGAAAGCGCCGACCGCGGCGGGATTGAATTAGCAACTTTCCCCGGCTGCGGTTCCATCGCTGAAATTTCCGACATCGCTGGAATTTCTGGTTCGTCCTTCGTTCCTAAAGCCTACCTGATTAAAAGAACTGTTCATTTCCGCCTAACCAACTAGAAACTCTGTCGTCCTATAATCAGACTGTCTATGGGAAGCGAGAAACCGAAGGCCGACCTTTTGCCTGGCACGCTGGACATGCTGGTTCTCAAGATATTGATGCGGGGCCATTTGCATGGGTATGCGATCGCGCAATTGATTCAGCAACTGTCCGACGATCTGCTGCGCGTGGAAGAAGGCTCTCTTTACCCGGCTCTCCAACGGCTTGAGCTGAATGGCTGGATCGAGGGCGAGTGGGGCCTCTCGGCCAACAACCGGCGCGCCCGTTTCTATCAACTGACTCCCGACGGCCGCAAACACCTTGCCGGGGAGTCGGCCCGTTACCGCCAGGTGACCGGCGCGGTGGCCCGGATCATGGGATTCGCTTAGTCAAACGGAGAAATGCATGCGAGCGGGTTCACGCTGGAAGCGTTTTCGACGCCGTTTACGGTATTGGCTGGATCACAGTGAACGGCAGCGCCTGCTGTGGGAAGAGATGGAATTCCATATCGAGTCCATGACTCAGGAGTTGGCCGGGCAAGGTATCTCCGAGCCGGACGCTCGGGCTGCGGCTCACAGAAAGTTTGGCAATATGACACAAAAATCGGAAGAGGCTCGCTCCACCTGGATCGCGCGCTGGATGGGCGACCTGACTCAGGATTTACGCCACGCGTTTCGCGGCATGCGGCGCGATGCTGGATTTACGGCGTTTACGATTCTCATCGCCGGCCTCGGCATCGGAGCCAGTTCCACGGTCTTCAGTGTAGTCAATGCGCTGCTATTGCGCCCGCTCCCGTTTCGCGATCCAGGACGCCTAGTGTGGATTAGCAATGGTAATGACGCTACCAGTACGCAAACCGAGCACTATTCGGATCTTCGTGAATTAGATCGCTCGTTCTCCGACCTGGCGGGATTCGCCAATTGGGGCGTTGGGAACAGGCAGCTGACCGGAACCGGTGAGCCTGATCGTCTTACAAGCGTTCCCGTCACTGGGAATTTCTTCTCATTGCTGGGAGTTCAACCAGAAATCGGAAGATGGTTCAGTTCAGAGGAGTGCCGGGGAAAGTATTCTGCACCGCCTGCCATGCTTTTGAGTTACAACTTCTGGCAGCGGCAATTTGGCTCAGATCCCAGCGTGGTAGGCCGGAAGCTGACATTGGACAATCAACCGGTGATGGTGGTGGGTGTGCTGCCAAAGTCCTTTGACTTCGGCAGTGTCTTTACTCCCGGCACCAAAATCGACATCTTCGTTCCCTGGCCGTTATTGGACCCAGCAAAGCCGCAAGGAAACACGATGAGGATCGTTGGACGACTGAAGCCGGAAGTCACGGTCCGAACTGCACAGGCGGAACTGACTGCATTGGCAAAGCAACTTGAGAGGCAGTACCCGGAGCGGAACGGTATAACGCCACGGCTCGTCCCGCTGGCACGGCACGTGAGCGCATCAGTGCGTCCAGCGTTGTTGGTGCTGGCCTGTGCAGTTGGCGTGGTAATGTTGATCGTCTGTGCGAATCTCTCCAATCTGCAACTCGCAAGGTTAAGCGCGCGGCATAAGGAAATGGCGATGCGGACGGCACTGGGAGCAGGACGTTTCCGGTTGCTGCGGCAGATGGTCACCGAAAGCGTGGCACTTTCTTTTTGTGGGGCTGGGCTTGGGCTTGTTCTCGCCGTGACAGGCACGCGTGTGATAGCACACGTCAACACGCTCAATCTTCCTCTACTCGAAACGGTTCAGATCGATGGATGGGGATTGTCCTTCATCCTACTGACAGCGGTCGCCACAGGTGTGCTCTTTGGGCTGCTCCCCGCATTGCAGGCTTCATCCTCGTCACTTCGCGAAGGTATTGAAGATGCCAGTCGCGGCTCATCTGGTGGCAGGCGGCATGCTTGGATCCGTGACGGACTGGTAGTTTGCGAGATCGCGTTCGCCTGCACACTACTTGTCGGCGCAGGGCTGCTCATGCGGAGCTTTGTACGTGTTCTGGACGTGAACCTTGGGTTTCAACCGGAGCGGGCGGCCGCGTTAAGAATCGACCCGAGTTTTCGGATTTCGAGCCTGGCGCAGCAGAACTCCTTCATAGACGATGTGCTACGTCGAGTGCGGTCTGTTCCCGGCATGACGGCGGCTGGGATATCCGATGTCCTACCGCTGCGGGATGACCGGGCGTGGTCGGTGTCAGTGAAAGGACATTTTTACGAGAAGAACCGCCATCCAGAGCCATTCATTCGTGTTGTGACAGAGGGGTACTTCGAGGCAGCAGGAATTCCGCTGCGTGCGGGGAGACTCCTTACTGAGACGGATCGTGTTGCCACCGCTCCGGTGGTCGTAGTCAACGAAACGATGGCACGAACCGCCTGGTTTGGTGAGAATCCTCTCGGTCAAACAATCACAACCTATGGAGGGCAGCGGGTGCTGGGAGTGGTGGTTGGCGTCGTTGCTGACGTCAGACATGAGGCTTTAGAAGAAGCGAGCGGGTCGGAGATGTATTTGGCGATGCGGCAAACCGGAGACTACGCGGCCATGCAACTGGTGGTGCGAACCGTGCTTCCACCGGACAGTCTGGCGGCAGGGATTCGAACGGCTCTCCGGCCAATCGATCCCAATCTGCCGGTCCGCGAGTTTGTGACGTTCCAGGATCTAGTGGACAGAGCAGTTTCACCGCGGCGGTTCCTGGTGCTGCTGCTGGCCGGATTCGCGGCTTTCGCCTTGATACTCGCTTCCCTGGGAATCTACGCCGTGATTTCGTTTTCGGTGAGTCAACGAGTGCAAGAAATCGGAATTCGGATGGCGCTGGGAGCGTCCGCCACTGACCTGCAACGCCGCATCGTGCTCCGGACGCTTGGATTGGCGGCTTTAGGCCTGGCGTTGGGAATGGCAGGGTCGCGAATTTTGTCGAGCGCGCTGGGCAGCCTGTTGTTTGGGATAACGACCGGCGACCCGGTGACATTTATCGAGGTGGGAATGCTGCTTATCGCGGTTGCGGCGATCGCTGGATATATTCCCGCGTGGAAAGCATCCAGGATCGATCCGATGGTTGCATTGCGGTCGAATTAAGGGACGCAGTGGATTCGAACCAGCTAAACGTGGCCAAATACTTAAGCTGGAAATTCTCTGAATGCGATTCGCGGGCAATAAATGTTATATAATCCGCCACGTCAATCGCTGTGACCGGGCGGGAGCGAATGGTCGCTCCGGCAAGGTAGGTCTATGGAGGTCTTATGACCAAACGAGAATTTCTCACGGCTAGCATCGGAACCGGCTTGGCGCTGGCGAAAGGGACGGCTGCATTTTCGCAGCAATCGTCGGCCACCGCGCGAAAGGAAGCCGCACCAGGGGATCGGCGGATTCCGTCCCGAATGGCGAAAACCACGAAACTCTTCAAGAGCCCGCAAGGATATCCCAACGGGATCGCCGTCACGCCCGAGGGGTTATGGATTGGCGAGCAAAAAATGTCGGGCGCCCAAGCCGCCGCGTATCACCTGCCCGAGCCGAAATCCCTAAACGAAGAAGCCTGGCTGGTGGATTGGAATGGCAAACTGCTGAAAACGGTGACGACTCCTTCCAGAAACACGAGCGGGATGGCGGTGGGCGGCGGCTATGTCTGGATGGTGGCGAACGCGCCTCCGGAAGGCGTTTTTCAGGTGGACATGAACTCCCGGGTTGTCAGCCATCGCCAGATTCCGCTTGGCCCGGCCAACGATGGCGGCGGCTGCCACGGCGCGCTCTGGCATGACGGCAAGCTGTGGATCGCGTCGCTGCGGCTACGCGGCAATCTTCGCGTCGACCCGAAGACTTGGGAGCCGGAATTCATGATTCCGTTCTACCAGGCTCCGGACAGGGTGCGCTACCACGGCATCGCGTGGGACAACGATACCATCTGGCAGGTGGTCGGCAACGACTGCAAGCGGTATAGTGATTACCGGCCTTGCCTGGCGAGATACGAAGCCGCGACCGGCAAGGTGCTGGAGACGGTGGACTTCGTACCGAACTCCTGCGACCCGCACGGGCTGGCGATGCACGAGGGCAAGCTGATCAGCTGCGATGCCGGCATCCATCCGGGCTGGCCCAACAACGATAGTCCGACGGCGGGCTGGATCTTCCAAATCGACTTCATCTGATCTCTTCGCCGAGGAGAATGGTTTGGTGTGGCTACTAGACCGGCGACACGATCGCCGGCGCTACGGCGGCCGGGGGTGGCGTTGGAATAACGGACCACCCCCTGTATACTAGCGGACTGAAGAATTCCGCCGGGGGTTGGTGGAGAGGGGTGGCGCATGGCTCTTAGAACAATCGGGATTATAGTGACGGGGTGTTCCCTGTTAGGGGTGACAGGGTGCGGACGACAGTCAGATGCGGGCGTGACGCGGTTGATAGATCGTTTTCAGCCGGGAATGGTCAAGGGGTCGTCCGCAAACCGGAAGCCTCCGGGACCGGTCGTACTCTGGAGTTTTGCGGTCCGGAGGTTCACCGGAAAAGACCGCGCTTGGGTGGAACGCAGGAAATGGGGTGGCGAGCCTGAGTCACCGGGATGGCCGGCTGAAAGGCCACGCGACGACTAACTTCCCGATCGTCTATGTGGAACGACAGGGTAAGCTGGATACACCGGACCTCTTATACGCCATCGAGGTTCGACTGAGAGTCAATAAAGGCACGAACCTGATGGCCATGACTCAGGGCCAGGCCCCGGTGGATTTCAAAGATCTGCTGGAACGCGCGACTGGTCTACAGCAGCCCTGGCCTTTTTCGAGTCAGATCACGGCTTCCGATGATTTGCAGACGATCGTGCTACGCAATGCCAGCACCACGCGGCTGGCGGGCCTGCGCAGATTGCTGATTCGCCCGAGCGATGCGGAAGGAGCGGACTTTGAGATTGAGTCTGTGCGCCTGATCTCGGAGAGAGAGCATCTGGCCGGAATTCCTTCGGGTATCGGCTGGCAGGGGCTGGGTGAAATCTACCGTGAGTCATTAGTCTCCCGCTCGCCGGAATCGATTGAAGTCAAGGTAAGTTTGCCGGATAAGCCCTGGCTCGACCTGCAGGTCGGAACCCTGGAAGATAATCCGGTCACGTTCCAAGTGGCTGTCGGAGGCTCAGTGCTGCTGGAGCGTACGGTGACGACTCCCGGGCGCTGGGAAGAAGCGCCGGTGGACCTATCGGCATATGCGGGCCGTGAGACTGTGATGTCACTCTCGCTCAAAGCGGACCGGGAAGGCGCCGTAGGATTCTGGGGCTGTTCGGTGATCCGAAACCGGAGCGGGGCGAAGCCTCCGGGCCGGCAGCCCCCTCATACCGATGTGTCGGGCGGGCGCGTTCCGCAGGGGGTGATTCTGGTGGTGAGTGACACGACGCGCAGAGATCATCTGAACGTTAACGGATACGAACGCGAGACCGTTCCGACCCTGGCCGGACTGGCCCCGCGGGGTGTCCGTTTCAGCGACAACGTCTCTCAGGCGACATGGACCAAGGTTTCGTTCCCGACGATCATGACTTCGCTTTACTCCAGCACTAATCGGGTGAAGGAGATCAATGACCAGCTCCCAGTCACCGCAGTCACGATGGCCGAGGTATTCCGCAGCGCCGGCTACGCCACCGTTGGTTATTCCTCAGTGCCATTCCACGGGAGACTCACGGGCCTGCAGAAGGGTTACGAAGAGTTTCACGAACGAACCTCGATCGCTGACGCCGGATCCAAGACGGCGCGAATTTACGTGGACCTGCTGGGCGAATGGCTGGGGCAGCACCGCCACGAACCGTTTTTCGCGGTGCTGCATGTTTTTGACGCCCACCCGCCTTACGAACCGCGCCGCCCTTATGACAGCATCTGGGCTAATGTGCAGAACCGGGAGCAATACGACAAGGACATCGAAAAACTCAAGAAATTCATCAAGAATCCAGAAGACCGTTCTCGCGTGATGCCTTCCCTTGAAGAGGTGCAGGCTTCGGGTTTGAACCATGATGAGTTGATGAAGCAATTCGTCGGCTGGTACGACGGCTCAATCCGCGGTATGGATGCGGAAGTCGCGCGCCTGGTGAACCGGCTGAAGGAACTGGGACTGGCAGATAAGACCGTCGTCGCTTTTACCGCCGACCATGGGGAAGAATTCCATGAGCATGGCCATATGTGGCACGGACAATCGGTGTACGGAGAGTTGACTGGAGTACCGCTTATATTTTACGGGCCGGCCTTTATTCCGCAGGGAATCGTAATCGACCAGACCGTTGAGAACATCGATATCATGCCGACACTCCTCGAGTTGAGTCACCTGGCGATACCCAATAAGATTCAAGGCCAGAGCCTGTTGCCGCTGATGGCGGCTGCCAAGGAGGTGGGGAATGGCGATGCGGCGCGACTGCGGACGACGGCGGAACGCTACGGTTGGAAGAACCAACCGGCCTACTCAGAGAAGGCATTGACGCCGAAAACCGGAGGCCCCAGGCCCTATGATACCGAGAGCTACGGAATGGTGTATGACGGCTGGAAATTGATTCACAACAGCAAGCGGAGCGACGGGACTCCGGAGTTTGAACTCTTCGATCATAAGAAGGATCCGCTAAACCGCGAGAACGTCGCCGATAAGCATCCGGACGTGGTCACGCGCCTGACGCCGAAACTGGAGGAACGGCGCCGGTCAGCCGTCGCGTCAGCCCTGCCCGCCAATGCCCCGACCAAGATGAGTCCGGAAGAGCTGCGGCGGCTGCGGTCACTCGGCTACATCCAATGAGTCGGCGAGGATAGAAGTACAGGAGGCTAAATGAGCAGGTGGCTGGCACTCATACCGCTGTTCACAGGAGCGCTGTGGGCAGCCGAGGTTCCACTATTCAACGGTAAGGATTTATCCGGATGGGCACGCATCCCGCGGCATGTGGACGCACCCGCCGGCGAAAAGCCGGGGCTGGTGGTGCGCGATGGCTTGCTGGTGAGCATCCCCGATGCTCCGGAAGATGACCTGTGGTACACACGCGAAAAGATCGGCAACGCTACGCTTCGGATTGTGTACAAGGTTTCTGCGCCGGCAGCTAACTCAGGTATTTTTATTCGGATTCCGGAATCGCCGAAGTCCGAAGATGACGCCATCAACAAGGGAATCGAGGTGCAGATTCAGGACAGCGGCGACCCATATCACTGCACTGGCGTGTTGTATTCCATGACGCAGGCCAAGGCGCGCCCATATCGCCCGGCGGGGGAGTGGAACACTCTCGAGATAACGATGCAGGGCCCGAGGACTACGGTAAAGCTAAACGGAGAAGTGGTGACCGACTATGACGGCGTAGCGCCGGTTCCCCCGAAGAATGGACAGTATGAGCCGGACCGGGGGCCGCGGCCAGACTCGGGATACATTGCCGTACAGCATCATGGTGGTGCGGAGACGGTGTGGTTCAGGGAGGTTACCCTGATCCGAAAATAGCGACGACAAGTTATTTGAAATACTTCTCGTACCAGCGCATGGATCGATCGATCCAATCCACGACATGTTTGGGCTCGCGCAGGCCGTGGCCTTCGCGTGGATAGCGGACCATGATCGCATCCACGCCGACGTCGCGAAGCGCGATGTAATACTGTTCGGCCTCGGCGATAGGGACGTCGTTATCATTTTCGCCGTGTGCCAACATGGTGGGGGTGTGCGCTTTGGCCACGTGTTTGAGCGCGGAACGCTCCCAAAGCACGTCCATCAGGTTACCCTGATGCGGGAAGGCGCCCCATTCCATCTGCTCATACTGGTTGTAATACGTCATGTAGTTATAGCTGATCAGGTTGCTGATACCCGCGGTGGGGATTGCCGCCTTAAACATGTTGGTTTGGGTAATGAGCCAGTCACTCAACTGCCCGCCGTAGCTGGTGCCTTCCACTCCGAGCCGGTCACGATCGATCCATAGGTTACGCCGCATGGCGGCACTGACACCGTAGAGGACATCCTGGGCCTCGTTGCCGTTCTGATCGGCAAACACGGCGTCGGTGAAGGCCTGGCCGTAGCCAGTGGAGCCGCGATAGTTCACCATCAGGCTGGCCCAGCCTCGCGACGCGTACACCTGAGCCTTGAAATTGAATGGCGCTCCCTGCTGCCCGTGCGGACCGCCGTGAATCTGGACAATCATCGGATACTTGCGGTCCGGGCGGAAATCCGCGGGATAAGTGAGGAACGCTTCGATGATCCATTTGTTGTCGTTGCTGGTGAAGGTGAAAGATTCGACGGGCTCGACGTGCTTGCCGGCCAGAACTTCCTTATTCAAATCGGTCAGCTTCCGGGGCGGGCTATTGCCGGTTTTCAAATACAACTGCGCTAAATCGCCGGCGGTGGAGAAGGCGAATGCGATCTGATCGCCATGCGCGGACCAGTCACCGACACTACCCGGCTCTTCGACCACGAGCGACGGTTTACCACCGCCGGCGGACAGCCGGTATAGCCGTACGCTACCGCGCTCCTGCACGGTGAAGAGTAGTGACTGCCCATCGGCCGACCAGCCAGGTTCGCCCTGCCGATTGTCAATGGCGGCGCCGAGTTCCCGGCGATTCTTGCCGTCTGCGTCGATCAGCCAGACGTGCGTATCTTCCATAGTGGTTTCGAGGTCCGTAAGACCGCGCTTAGTGGCCTCGTAGGCGATGGTCTTGCCGTCGGGTGACCAGTGCGGCCTGTATTCGGCGCTCTCGGTGGCGGTGATGCGCCGTATCTTCCCATTGACGGGATCGAGCGCGAACAGATCGTAATTGAAGAATTGATCTTCGTTGTCCTCACGGTTAGAGATAAAGGCGATTTCCTTCCCGTCGGGCGACCACTCGATGGAGTGCTCGTGGTGCGTGCCGTTGGTGAGTTGTCGAGATCGGCCGGTAGCGAGGTCCACCACAAAAATATGTAGACGCTTATTGTCATTGAAATGTGAATTGCCCTCATTAGCTGTGGGCTTGTAGAGATAGCGCGTGATGACGATGGGGTCGCCCGTGGCGTCCGCGGTCTCGGGGCCGGGCTGCGCAGAGACGTACGCAATCTGTTTGCTATCCGGCGACCAGGCAACGGTTTTACCCGTGGTCGGCAGAGGACTGTTGGTGCCTTCCAAAGCACCCAGGAAGCGCTTGCCGGCGCCGTCAGGCCGCGCCACGATCAATCCCGTCTGGTCTCCGAGGCGGCCCGAGTAGGCGATCCACTTGCTATCGGCAGACCATTCCGGACTGCTCGAAGGGTCGTCTGCCACGCTCAGGCACACAGACTTGCCATCGGCGACCGTCATAATCCAGAGTTGGCTGACCGGCTGCCGAGGGCCGTCATTTCGTGTGACGGTATACGCCAGCCGCGATCCATCAGGGGAAAACTGTATCGCGCCGATGGAGCGGAGCTTTTGAAAATCCGCGGATTGAAAACCGGCGGAGTAAGCGGCTGAACAGGCAAGCACCAGCAAAGAAGTTCGGAGCATATTGAGGCCGAGTATACCAGTCCGGCACTGCCAGACAGCCGCCCTACACCGGAGTTCCGGCCGATTAGCCACTTATCGGATATAAATACGCGAAGGGCCTTCTACCTTCAGGCCGGGTAATTCGGTCCGGAGCTTCACGGGTTGCAATCCGTGGTGGTTGAGCGCTTCGAACATGACCTTGTACTGATTCTCGAGGCGATTGTTAAAATCCTTCAGGAATGGCGCGATCGTCACCGGATCACTAAAATCCTGGATGTAGGCGTAGCCACCAGTCTCCTGGCTGACCTCGCCGAGACGCGACTGCGCGATATTGGTCACCCAGCCGCTGCGGCCGTAAAAACCGGCGCCGCGCAGATATATCGAATAGACGGCCACGTCGTTTTTCAGAGCGTCCTGGACGGCCGTATCGAGGTAAGGATCGTCCATGATCCCGCTGTTGGAGTATCGGTCCACACCGTCCGTCAACATTAGCACTGTCCGGCGGCCGGTTGAGTGTTCGGACGGCCAATGCTTCGCGAGGTCCGAAAGAGCGAAATAAGGACTGCCATTCTCGCCCGGAATGGCTGCCGGCAGGCGCAATGCGTCAGCCGCCCGCAGATGATCCGCCGTGAATGCCTGCTGCAGAGCGAAGGTTCCGTTATGCATGTAGCCAACCGCAACCTGGGTGGTGGCGGGCAGGGATTTGACGAACGTCTTCAACTCCGGCAGTTGGGTGCCGAGACTGGACGAGCGCGTGGAATCGTCCAGAAGAATGAACAGTTGCATATCCGCCAAATCGCCGGTCAAGCGGTACAGGCGGACTATGGGCACAGGTGTCTTGCCCTGAGTAAGCTTGACGTCGGCGGCCACCAGGCTGTGCGCAACTACGCCACCCCGGTGCATGGGTTCGACGGTGATTACCATCTGACTTGGCACGGTGCCATTTGGCGTGGAAGCAGAGAGGTCGAGAGTTGCAATCGCCAAGGCCGCGACAACCATTTCAGCAAACACCCGTTGTCGTTTAATCTTCATTTATTTGTCCTTCACTGGATTAGATGCGGGCGCGGCCGTTACGGTTAACCTTTCGAGACTGGTTCCCCTGAGGCGTGAAGAATAGTACGTACAAGCACGGTTTAGAGGTCTGGAAGACGTGGAGTAAACGCTCCCTCACGGTCGCGGCTCCGATCAGGCAGGGTAGTTTGGATTAAGATGCATGTGTGCGACTCGTGTTATTGATTCTCTGCGCTGTACTTGCGACGGCACAGGAAGATCACTCACAACACCAACACGCCGTTGCCGGTCTCGGCACAGTGGACTTTCCGACCTCTTGCAACGCCACGGCGCAAAAGTTGATCTCCCGCGGAGCGGCTCTACTCCACTCGTTCGGCTATGAGGAAGCGCGCATCACGTTCAACGATGCCGCGAAGGCAGACCCAACCTGTGCCATGGCCTACTGGGGCGTGGCGCGAACCTGGTATCACCCGATATGGGCGCCACCGACGCCCGATGAACTGAAGCAAGGCGCAGCGGCTCTTGATCGGGCCATTAACGCGAAGACCGACCGCGAGCGCGACTACATTCAGGCTCTTGCGGTGTTCTACAAAGACTGGCCGACGGTGGATCACGCGACCCGCGCGAAGAACTACGAACGGGCTTTGGCCGCGGTCTGCAATCGCCACCCCAGCGACGACGAAGCCGCGATTTTTCACGCCCTGCAGTTGACGGCGATCGGATACCTCGACCCGACCGACAAATCGTATACACAGCAGAAGAAGGGCAGCGAGATTCTCAACCAGATGCTGGTACGCCATCCGAACCATCCTGGGGTGGCGCACTACATCATTCACAGCGTGGATTATCCGTCCCTGGCCGAACTGGGCCTTAAGGCAGCGCGCGCATACGCCACGATTGCGCCGGATTCGCCGCATGCCTTGCACATGCCATCCCATATCTTCACGCGATTGGGGCTGTGGGACGATTCCATAGCCTCGAACACCGCGTCGACGAAGTCAGCCATCGCACAGGCGCAACGTCTGCACGGCGGCGGGGGATCGTTCGACCAGCTCCACGCGATGGATTACCTGGTCTATGCATATCTTCAGCAAGGCAAGGACACGAGCGCTCGAAAGGCGCTGGCGGAGATGGCGGAGATCACCAGGCTCGACGAAAATCAGTTCGCCGCCGCCTACGCTTATGCGGCCTCACCGGCGCGCTGGGCTCTTGAGCGGCACGATTGGAGAGCCGCTGCGGCGCTCGAGATCAAGCCAGCCTGGTTCCCCTGGAATCGGTTTAGGAACGCTGAAGCGCTGGTGCATTACGCGCGAGCGATTGGGGCTGCCCGTGCAGGCGATGTGGCCGCCGCGCGCCGTTCGAACGACGAAATCGCCGCCATCCGCAGGGCCATGCCGGCAACTGGCGACTACGATTGGAGCGGCTCCATCCGGCGCGCAATGGGAAGCGGGCACGGCGCTGATTGCGTTGGCAGAAGGGAAGAAGGACGAGGGTCTCCGGCTCCTTCGTTTGGCTGCCGACCATGAGGATGCCGTCGACAAGCACCCCGTGACGCCTGGGGCGCTGCTTCCGGTGCGCGAGATGCTGGCCGATCTGCTGCTGGAGAATGGAGCGGCGCCGGCGGCCCTAAAGGAATATGAGGCGGTTCTGAAGACCGCGCAGCGCCGCCTCAATGCCACGGCCGGCGCTGCCAGGGCAGCCGACAAGGCCGGTGATAAGACGAAAGCCCGCGCCTATGCGATGCAGCTTCGAGAGATCGCCAACAACGCGGAGACTTCACGGCCGGAGCTGGAATGGGCCCGCGCCTACCTGGGCAGTAAATGACGTGAGCGTTCGCGCTGTAGCCCGGTGGTCAGGCCACGTTACTCCAGGCCGGGATCCCAAATCGTAGCCTCAATGGTGCGCTCCTTCATGGGCTGAGCGGCCCAATAATAGACAGTCACGAGCCTGCCGTCTGCCCGTTGCACGGTGCGGGAATATCCAATGTCCCAGGCGCCGGCGCCGCCGCGAAGCAGGATTTCCTTACCCCACGTCTTGCCGCCGTCGGAACTCAGGCGGGCGCGCATTTCGAAAGGCGGGGAGCGATGGCCATAAGTAATCGCGAGGCGGCCATCCTTCAGACGGACCAGGCTCGGCGGATTTCCACTATAGTCTCCGGTATCGGGCGCAGGCCGGCCCAGGTAGGCCCAGGTTTTTCCGTCGTCCCGCGAAGCGTAGGCATCAATCCAGTTCGGGCCCTTGCGGTGTGAATCTTCGTGGCGCACGGCTGTGACAAGATCCGTTTTCGAAAGCCGCACACTGGAAGGCATGATGGAGAATCCTTCGCCGGGATCCGGAGCGGTCCAGGCGACGAATTCCCATTGGAGACCGCCGTCCCTGGTGTGCGCCATGAAGGTGCGCCCCTCTCCTCCGGCTGCCTTCGCGGCGGTGAGAAATACCATGGCGTCCCGTTGACCATTCACGAGGTAGTCGGTTCGCGCCATGATGGCGGTTTGGCCGAGCATTGGAAAGTTGAAGGGGCCGTTCCATGTTTTGCCGCGATCATAGGAGTAAAAGAACCACGAATGTCCGTGCTGCCCATCGGTCATGCGGAAGGTCATGCAGAATCCCGGCCGCAGGAAGTCGATGGGTTCGGCGAGATCGGACGCTTTGCCACCGGGCCCCGATGCCGTGTACATCCCTTCGGGCGGCACCAGCGCCGGCGTGGGTTCGATGCTCCACGTGCCGCCGCCGTCGAGGCTGCGGGCGAGATACGGCTCCTCCGGTTTGGTTCGATCGTACGGATGGCGGTCCGGGCCCAGCCATTGGTACTGTGCGGCGCTGAAACCGACAACGATCTCGTTATCCCACGACCATACGCCATGATTCGCGGGCCATCCGCCGTAGCGGCCCGCCTTGCTGTAAACCGTGACGTGCTTGACCACCTTGGGTGGCTCGGCGGTCCACGCGGCGTTCAAGACAACTCCCGCGCATAGGGCCGAGGAAAGAAATCTCTTCACTTGCTTCCCCTTGCTTTGGCACTGAGAATTTATCACGAACCGTGCGAGACAACAACATCGCCGCATGAATGGCGTCCCCAGGGGGATTCGAACCCCCGTTACCGCCGTGAAAGGGCGATGTCCTAGGCCGGGCTAGACGATGGGGACATTGCTGGCCGGATGAAAAGGCAGACTTATCTACTGTAGCTTTTGGGAGACCTCATCGTCAACTTTGGGCTGCTAAAGCTACGGCAGGCTGAATGCCTCAATGTCACTTAGTTTTCGGTAGCGCCGGCAATCTGGTTGCCGGTGCTCGCCGGATGCCGAATAACCCACCGGCAACAAGATTGCCGGCGCTACCGGGAAAGCTCGTTACCGGGTCAGGCTTTCTGCCGCCCCGCCAAGGGCTGCATGGCTGCGGCGCCTGCGTTTCCGAGCTGTTTCCGCATGCGCTCCACCAGGGCGTAAAGACTCTGAGTCTCCGCCTGGCCGGCGGCTTCCGCAAATCCCGCCTGCGGCTCCTCTATGGCGGCATTCAGGGCAAGGAGATTGGTATGAAATGCAATCTCATCGATTACATCGAATGATTCTGGAGGTGCTATCGCTGGAGCTATTGATGTCTTTCATTGATTCTCCGTTAAATGTTCACTGGGCAGGCGTGCCCCGGTGTGTGCGTGACGATGCGGGCGGCTTTTTCGTGCGGCGCCAGGCACATCTTGACCAGCAGGGTCTCGCCCTCCCACGGAAAACGAACCACAACCCAATCCATGGTGCCGGCGCTCTTGGTCCTGAAGTTCCTGCCGAAGACCACGGTGGGGATGCTGAGGCCGAGAGGGCCAAGCTCCACTTCCAGATCGGTCTTAACACTGCCGATGATCATGTTGGTAAGCTCGCCGACAGCATCCAGGACTTCCTCGTTTACTTCGCTGTTATCCGTGAGGAGCATATGGTTGCAGACGCGACAGGCCAATTCCGCTGAACAGAAAACGATTCCGGTGCCGGCCCACGCACCCGCCACTCCGACGAAGGACACCACACCATCGTTAGAGTCGGGCGTGCTGCACTCAATCGACGCTTCGCCCGGGGCCAGTTCCACGCCGAGCATGGTCGAGAAGACGTTGATTGCGGAGCGTTTAATTGAATCGATGAGCTGTGGTTGCAGGTTCATAGCGGCCGCACCGGCTCCAGGATGCCGGCCAGCTTCTCCTTAATTTGATCCGCCGTAAACGGCTTGCGCACGTAGCCGGCCGCGCCCAGCCTGACAGCTTCGCTCACCTTGGTTTCCCCGCCTTCGGTAGTGATCATGACCACGGGAATATGGTGCAAACGGCTGGATGCCTTCAGCGAGGCCAGTAACTGGAGACCGTCCATTTTGGGCATGTTGATGTCCGACAGAATCAGGTCCACCGTGTGTGTTTCCAACAGATTGAGGGCCTCCTGGCCATCGCCGGCTTCATGGATAGTGCGAATGGACATTCCCGTCTGCCGCAGGACACGCTGAAGAATCTTTCGAATCGCGGCCGAATCATCGACAACCAAGACATCTGACTCCATGAGGCTCCTCACCACTAATCATCGGCGAATCTCGGGATTTCTTTAGATGTCCGGCCAGCAGACCGGTTGGAGCAATTTTCCTCTAAAGTTCGCCGCGATCGCGCCGATATTGGAAGGCATGAGCCGGGGCCTATATTGAACCGTCAACTATCGCAACACGAAATCGACGCGGTTTTCCAGAATAGTCAGCTGAAGAAGCGCGAATCTCCCGCTGAGAAA
Organism: Bryobacterales bacterium; assembly: GCA_963817515.1. Taxonomy (GTDB): domain Bacteria; phylum Acidobacteriota; class Terriglobia; order Bryobacterales; family Bryobacteraceae; genus DATMNI01. The sequence goes on from CAWFPJ010000001.1 coordinate 61,906, forward strand.
TTCGACTTCCAACGGCCGGACCGGATCCCGAAGTCGCAGGTCCGGGCCATCCACTTGCTGCACGACAGTTTTGTGCGCAACCTGGTTTCGAGCCTCTCGGCGTATCTTCGCTCTTACCTGACGGTGAACCTGGTGAGCGTGGAACAACTCTCCTATGCCGAGTTTCTGGACGGGCTGCCTTCACCCACCTGCATTGTTTCGCTGGGCTTGAGCCCCTACGACGGGAACGGAATCCTGGAACTCAATCCGACGCTGGTCTTTCCGATTCTGGAGATGTTGCTGGGCGGTTCGGGCAAGTCCTCAGTATCGATTCAACGCGATATCACGGAAATTGAGCAAAAGCTGCTGGACGGGCTGTTTCGCATCATTCTTCACGACTTACGCGAGGCCTGGAAGGCCGTGACGGCGGTGGATTTCACGATCGAATCGATGGAAAACGATCCGCAGTCGCTGCATCTGCTGGCGCCGAACGAGGCCGTGGTTTCGATTGGGATCGAACTGCGCATTGGGGATACGGTGGGCATGATGAACATCGCCATGCCTTCGGTGGTAATCCGAATGATGCGGCAGAAGTTCGACCAACAATGGTCGGTGCGGAAAACGCTTGCCAGTGAAGCCGAGCAATCGCGCGTTCTGCGGGTGCTGCGCGAGGGCTCGGCGGCTGTCGAGGCGCGGATGGAAGGGCCCACCATCACGGTGCGGGATCTATTGGATCTGCGCGAAGGATATCTGCTGACCTTTGACTACCCGGTGGACCGTCCTGTGGAGCTGCTGGTCAATGGCGCCCGCAAGTTTACAGGCCAGGTGGTGAGCACGGGAAAGAAGCGCGCGTGCCTGGTGGAGAAAATCAGGCCGGCCCCGGGTCATGGAAGAATCAGCGACGATGCGGGCGGAGGCGCCGGGTCCGGATCGGCCGCATAGAAGCCGCGCAACGCGTCCAGGAAGGCGCGGCCCCGGCGGCGGCCATTGTTCCGGTCGATCTCGAAATGCTGCAGGAAGACCAGCAGCCGGAGCACGTCGCCGTCGCGCGTCCTGGTCATTCCCAGGCGCTCGGTTTCTTCCCGGCGGTACTGCGTGACGGCATCTTGCACCCTGTCGGAGAGTCCGGCGGCCAGCGGGTTTTGGGGACGGGTTTCGTAATAGACGCCGTTCTGCAAGGTGCGGTAGGTGCGGATCAAGGCATCCAGCGCCTCGCGGACATCCTGGTCCACCACGCCCGGTATTTCGAAAGCCGCCCGCAGCAGGGCCCCGGCCATGAAGGTCAGGAGTTCCTCGTGATCGCGCAAGAACTCCTCGCTGACCGGAAGATCGCGATTAGGGAACTCGATGCCCTCAAGAGACGGGGATTTGTCGTGCTTTCGGGCTTCCTGGAGATACTCGCAGTCGAGCGGACAGCTGACAGTAACCTCGCGTTCGGTGCCGCAACAGACGGAGCAGATATCACCCCGCACGCCGGGGCAGAAGCGGCGTGGACGGCGAATCTGGCAAATTGCGCAGGCCATTCCCTTAGTATAAGAGTTGGGAGACGGAAAACAGGGATGACCCGTACGTACTTATTCTTCAAAGTGGAAGTGGATATCGAATCCGACGAGCAGCCGCAGAGGATCGGCGACGAGATTTGCCGCCGGCTCTTGAAATTTTATGGAGTGCGGAACGTGGAGTTCACCAATTTTACGAAGGTGGAGGAGTGAGAAAAGCTCGTCAAGGGGTTGAGTCGGGGCCGATCATCTGGCGGTAAGTGCGATGGAAGAAAGCATCGGTCATGCCGGCGATGTAGTCGCAGACTACGCGGTGCGGGGGCTCGGAAATGGCCTGCTGGGAGTATGGCTGCGGCAGGCGGTCAGGGCGGCTCAAGAAGAATTGGAAGAGTTCGCCGATCTGCTCAACCGACCGGCCGCGGTCCTCGCCCACGGCGCTTGAGGCATAAACCTTGTTGTAAAGGAATTGCTTCAGGTTGGCGCTGGTCTGGGCGGCTTCGGGGGTGAAGGCCGCCAGGCGAAGGGGACAGGCCCGGACGTCTTCGGCGTTGCGCGCTACGGACTGTTCCGCATGGCTCACCGTGCCGACGATCAAGCCGGAAACCAGGGCATCGATTAACTGCCGCAGGCCCTCGTGAAAACGCTGGCGATCGGTCGCGCCGGGGAACTGCGTCTCGACAGTTTCGTAGATTGCCCGGTATTGCGGCACGCACTCGGCCACGTCCTGGGCAGTGAGCAGGCCGGCGGAGAAGGCATCGTCCAGGTCGGCCGTGTTGTAGGCAACCTCATCGGCAAGGTCGATCAACTGGGCTTCGAGAACCGGCCGGGCTCCTGGCAGGTACTCGTCGAACTCAGGGCGCTCGCCGGGGACCAAATCGCGGGAGTGCTTTACCATTCCCTCGCGAACCTCAAAGGTCAGGTTCAGGCCCGGGAAACGGGCATAGCGCTGCTCAAAGCTCTCCACAATTCGCAGCGCATGGAGGTTGTGATCGAAGCCCTCGCCGAAGCGCTGCATCTGCCGGTTCAACGCTTCCTCGCCGGCGTGGGCAAATGGGGGATGCCCGATGTCGTGCGCCAGGGCCAGCGCCTCGGTCAGATCTTCATCCAACCGCAGCACGTTGGCCAGGGTGCGGGCAATCTGCGCCACTTCCATGGTGTGGGTCAGGCGATTGCGAAAATGGTCGGACAGCCCGGGAGTGAAAACCTGGGTCTTGGCTTCCAGGCGACGGAAGGCCCGTGAATGGATCACGCGGTCGCGGTCGCGCTGGAAAGCGTTGCGGTACGGGTGGTCGGGCTCCGGATACCGGCGGCCCCTACTTCGCTCCACCGGAAACCGAAGGCGCGCCAGCATGGTGACGGATCGCGGCTTATTGAGGAGGCAACTCGCCGATCAGGGAGAGGGCCGCCTGCGAGATTGCACCCGGCTGCGAGCGCAGCGGGTCTAACAGCTTGCGGGCTTCGGCCGGCTTCTTGGCCATCATATAGCGGGCCAGTACGATGGTGGCCTGTTCCTTGGAGACGAAAATCGTGGGGCTGGCGATCAGGTCGCGCAGGGCCTTCTCGCCTTGCGCGTCGCGGCCGTCGGCAAAATAGATCTGGGCCAAGGACAGCTTGGCCAGAGATGCGTATCTATCGTCGCCCTTCTGCGACACGTCGAGGTACAGTTTCTCGGCTTCGGCCAGCTTGCCCTGGTCCGACTTGATCGAGCCCAGGTAGTATTGCGCGATTTCGCCTTCATCGCTTCCGGGGTACTTAGTCAACAGGTCGGAAAAGGCTTTGAGCGAGGCCTGGTTCTTGGCGTCTTCGGACGGAAACGAGAGTCCGCCGTTGCCGGATTGACCGACCGGCGCCTCCTGAACCCGGATGGCCTCGGCCAGTGCTCCTTCGCGCGCGGCATGCTGGTTGCGCCGATAGATCCCGAATCCGACGATCAGCAAGACGACGACTACGGCCAGAGCACCGTATCGGATGAGTTCCTTCTGGTGCTCTTCAAAGAAGTTTACTGTGTGTTCGACTTCGAGGGCGAATTTGTCGGTTTTAAGCTCTTTGCGGGTGATTCTAGCCACGAAAACCTCAGATGGAATGGAAAACTTCATGATAACACGGACGCCTTGGAAAACAGGAGGCGCCTATTCACCGCAGAGCCGCTGAGACGCGGAGACGACCGCTGAGAAGAAACCAAGAATGCCAAAACCGGAGAACGCGGAGGAGGGGGGAGGCAAAGACAAAGAAGGGCGAAGCAAATCGAGAGGATCATCTTGAGATTTCTAACAGGGCGCGAAGGTGAAGACTACTACTCCGATCACAAACCAGAGCACTGCAAATATCGAACCGTAGCCGAAGAAACAGCGGAAATCGACGCGGGCGATGCTGGCCACTACCACGTACCAGAAGGGAGTTAGGAAATTGCCCATGTGATCGCCTACGCCGAGCGCCAGCATTCCGCGCTGCACCGTCACTCCGACGGCCACGGCCGTCTTGACGGTCACGAAACCTTGTATGGTCCACTGGCCTCCGCTCGATGGAATGAAGCACGCGAACACGGTTCCGGCGGCGGCGGTGATGAGCGGAAAGGTGGAAGGCGTTGCAATGGAAGCCGCCATGCCCGCTACCTTTTCGCCGGCATTGGTGTACTGGATCAACCCGGCCACTCCGGCATAGAGGTGATAGAGGACGACCACGGCCCAACTTCCAACCATGGCTTGCTGCACCGCCTGCGCGAAACGGCGGACCGTCCGATGCAGCAGGACGGTGAGGAACAGCAGCATGGCATTCAACGTATTGATGTCGAGGCTCAGGCGCTTCACGCGGAAGTGGTAGCCGATCCACGTCGCCATCAGGGCACAAAGCGCTAGCGCCACCAGGGGGCTTCTCTCCAGGCGCTCGGAGGGGCTGAGTTTGTGATCATTCTTACAAGCGGCTTCGGCGGCCGGTTGGACGGGCAGGGCCAGCTTGCACGATTCGGGAAATTGCGAAAGAGGGCGGCAGATCTTCGGCATCAGCCAGCATCCGGTCACGATCGCCGCGGCCGCGTAGGTGACTTCATGGATGATGGCCGCGGGGGACCAGATGGTGGTGGAAAGCGGAACCACCCCGATGGTGCTCTCAAGAAAATGTCCGGCGGTGGCCACCAGGAGCGGTCCGCTGGATGAAAGACCGAATTGCCAAAGCGCCTGGGCCGCATATGTGACGGCGAGCAGGAAGGGGAAGTCCACGCGGATGCCTTTGCGCTCGCCCTCGGCTGCGAAATGGATGGCGATAATCGGACCCAGCGCGTAACCCAATCCCCAGTAAAGATACGATGCCGTGCCGGCGGACAGGAAGGCCAGGGCTACGATTTGGCTGGTGGTCTTCGGAACCCGCGCCAGCGCGGCGATCGTCTTCCTCAAGAACGGGGTGGCCCCGAGCGCCGAACTGAGCACAATGATGAGGGTCATTTGCATGGTGAAGGGCAGCAGCATCCATAGCCCCTGGTGATAGGCGTCCTCCACGCGCGCCATGGGGTTTCCCAGAGCCAGAGCCAGGGCCAACATCAGGATTGTGAGAATCACACTGGTGGTGATGGCATCCGGCACCCATCGCGCGATCCAGTGGGAATACCGGTCCAGCCGTCTGTCGGGTGCTTGCTTGTCCATACTCGCCGTCTAAAGGATTGGAGCATTATACTAGGCCGGCGGCTGATGCCGGGGCCGTCGTCGGGTTCATACGTGGATCCGCCCGAGGCCGCGGAAATGAACCTTAGAGTCCTAGTAGTTATGGAAAAATCGTTTCCCTGCTATATGATGAGGGCTAGAAAGCTAACAAGTCCTTAAGGTTATCGTGTGATTGTGATGCGTGCAAGGAATTAGGTGCGGGCGCATTCGGGTAAAGGGGTGAGTGCGCCCGCTGTCGTAACGGGGATTGTCTAATTAGGCGCAGCGGAGCATATTAAGTTACAGGCTCATTGGGGCTATTGTGGAGTAGGCCTCTTGGATGGCCTCGCGCGCTTGCATGTAACACTTCCCCGTAGCATAGATAACGATATGAACGTGCTGCCCGCCGCCTTGCTCGCCGGCATGGCTTGCGCCCAAACCTGCCTGCCGCAAACATGGGCACCTCAGACCAGCGGGGTTAGCTCGTCGCTGCGCGGCGTAAGTGTCGTGAATGCCCAGGTGGTCTGGGCCAGCGGCACCACCGGCACGACCCTGCGAACTACCGATGGCGGCGCCACCTGGAAAGCCGCGCAGGTTCCCGGCGCCGAGGCTCTCGACTTCCGCGGTATCCGCGCCATAGACGGCCAGACAGTCTATCTGCTCAGCAGCGGCGCCGCCGACAAAGCCCGCATCTACAAGACCACCGACGGCGGCAGCCACTGGGTGCTCCAGTTCACCAATCCCGACCCGAAAGGCTTCTTCGATGCCATTGCCTTCTGGGACAAAACTCACGGCATTGTGCTGGGCGATCCGGTGGATGGCCAGTTCGCGATCTTCACCACCGCCGACGCCGGCCTGCATTGGCGGCGCCAACATACGCCTGCTGCGCTTCCCAATGAAGGAGCATTTGCAGCCAGCAACACCTGCCTGTTCGTGTTTGGAACAGACCAGGCCTGGTTCGGCACCGGTGGCCTTGGCGGCGCCCGCATATTTCACTCCCGGGACCGCGGCGTCACCTGGACGGTCGCCGCTACCCCTATCCGCAGCGATGGCCCGAGCGCCGGCATTTTCTCGCTGGCCTTTTCCGATGGGCGCCACGGTATCGCGGTTGGCGGCGACTATGCGAAAGACCGCGAGGACCGCCAGAATATCGCCGTTACCGAGGATGGCGGCCTCACCTGGATTGCGCCGGCCGGCCGCGGCCCTGCGGGCTTCAGATCCGCGGTGGCATACCTGCCGCATGCAAAGACGTGGCTGGTAACGGGCACTTCCGGCTCCGATGTCTCCACCGACAACGGAAAAACCTGGAAGTTTTTGGATAGCGGTTCGTACAATGCTCTCAGTTTCGTATCCGCGGGAAGCGCCGGATGGGCGGTCGGCGCGCGCGGCCGCATCGCAGCATACCGGGGAGCCACTAACTGACCCATGCTGCTTACTGCTCAGGGAATCTCCAAACGGTTCGGCCCTAATACGGTCCTGCAAGACGCCGGCTTTTCGGTGCGCGATGCCGAAGTGCTGGGACTCATCGGCCCCAACGGCGCCGGTAAGACGACGCTCTTCGAGTGCCTGGCCGGGCTCATCCCCACGGATTCAGGCCAAGTGGAATTCCGCGGCCGGCCGCTCGATCGCGCGCATCGCAAACAGCCAGTCTGCGCGGCATGCTCCTGGCAAAGGGCCTGACGCAGCGGATCGAAGCATGAAGATTTCATCGACAACGTGAAGGCCTTCGCCTACTTCCCGTATGCCGTGGCGCAGGGCGTGGATGACTTCCGCAACGGTGAAATCTCCATGCGGTTCCAACTCCTGGATGGCGCCCTCGATCAGTGCGCCGGCATCCTCTTCAACGTGAAACCCAACCGAGACTACCTCACCGTGCGCTTCGACGGGAAGGAAGACAACCTGGTGTTGTGGACCTTCAACAAGGGTACCCGCAAGTTCGTCAAGAAGGGATCCGAAGACGTGCCGCTCAAGATGAAAGAGTGGCACACCATGAAAATCATAGTCCGGGATACCAGGCTTGAAGGTTATCTCAACGGCAAGCTGCTTCTGCAATATGTTTTACCAGAGCCGGTTTCCGGTAAAGTCGGCGTGTGGTCGAAAACCGACAGCGTAAGCTACTTCGACGACTATACTATTACCGCAGCACTGTAACTCACAGTTTTTTTTCATTTCCACTAAACTTCTTCCGGATATCTACGTCTATATGTTTAACGCCGGCAGCATGACAGGCGTTATGATCACGAGCACGCGTGAATGGGCGAGGCGACACGGCCAGGCATATCTCCGCTGATGGTATCTGGCAGCCCGGAAGCTGCACTGCCTCCCGCATGGCGTGAGTTTATCCGCTATTGCCGCGAACTGCGGCATGGAGAGATTGAACGGCTCAGTATCCAGGACGGTCTGCCCGTTCTGGCGGAGATGACCCGTAAAAAGGTCAAGTTTACCCGAGACCATTAGCGGCTGACCAAAACACTTGGAGGCCGCCGCTGGGGTGCGAACCCTGGCGGCGGCCTTTTTTATTTTCCGGAGGGCTTATGAGATGGATGATCACATTTTGCATAGGTGTCGTCTGCGCCGCCGGCGCCGACTGGACATCGCTGATGGCACTTGCGGACGCGCGGGAACATGCCGGCAACTACAAGGAGGCCGCCGTCGAGTATGAGGCGGCGATGCGCATAGCGGACAAATTCGATGCTAGTGATTCGCGAATACCGACCACGTGGAACAAACTCGCTGTGGTCTACGATTCACTGGGCCGATACGCCGATGCCGGCCGTCTGTATCGCCGCGCGCTTACGTGGGTGGAGCGCGTCAAGGGTAAGACCAGCCCCGAATACGGTACGCTGCTTAATAATGTGGCCGGCATGTACCTGGAACAGGGCCGGTTCGACGAGGCGGAGCCGCTGATTCGCCAGGCCATCGCAATCGGCGTAGCAACACTGCCGGCGGACGACCCGCGCCTTGCCGTAGCCCGCAGCGGACTTGCCGATGTGTTGATCAAACGAGGCCGCTACCGGGAATCGGAGCAACTGTTGAATGATGCAATTCGCGCTTTTGAACACCAGCCAGACTTCGGGCGTGACCTGGGAATCGCGCGGAATAACCTGGCGGTGGTGAAACGCGCCCAAAAGCGACACGACGACGCCCGGCAATTATTGGAGAGAGCGATTGTGGACATCGAAACCGATGGGGGTCCCGATCACCCCGCGCTGGCCCGCGTACTGAACAATCTGGGAACCGCTTACGCCGCGCTCGGCCGCCCGCAGGAAGCCGACCAGGCATTCCGCCGGTCGATTGCAATCGCCGGTGAGAGATTAGGTACGCAAAGCCTTATGTACGGCGTCATGCTCCACAACTATGCGGTCTTCTTGCGCCACGATGGGCGGAAGGCCGAATCCAAAACGCTCGAAGCGCAATCGCAGGCGGTAATTCACGAAAGTGCGCTGACCAACGCGGCGGGCAAAACGGTGGACGTCTCGGCTTTTCGCGGGCAGTAGCCGCGGCTGAGGGTGAGCGCGGTGAGCCAGGAAGCGGGCTATCGGGCCGCCAACTTGATTCGTGGATATTCGGTTACCGCCGCGCCCGCCTCGATTCGTTGCATGAGCGCCAAGGCGTCGCGAGCCAGTCCCTGCGTGTCCACGCCCTCATACTCCGGCAGATACGCCCTCAGTTTGCGCAGCGCCTTGCGCAATTGCAGAATCGCGCCCTCGGGGTTGCCGCGCCGGCAGTGATACGATCCCACCGCGACGTGAATCAGCGCCTGCAGAAACAGACGGCGCGGGCCGCGTTCCGGAGTCCAGGACTCTTCCAGCACTTCGTGGCACCGGAAGAACTCGCCATCGTTGAAGAGCTGGATTCCGCGGCGCAGTAGCGGGTCCATGAATTGACTTACAGAACTCAGCGGCCTTTCACCAATTCAGGAAAACGCTTTTTGAGCTGCGACAGCTTCGGCAAATCGTTATACACGACGTAGGCGTTGCCGGGATTCCGCTGAATGAAATTCTGGTGATACTCCTCGGCCGGGTAGAACGCGGGCAGCGCCACCACTTTGGTCACAATCCGGGACCGGAAAACCTTAGCCTCAGTCAACTGCTGAATATATGCTTCGGCAACGCGCTTCTGCTCTTCGGACTGGTAGAAGATAGCCGACCGGTATTGCGTGCCTTCGTCCGGACCCTGGCGGTTCAGTTCGGTGGGATCGTGCGCCACCGAAAAATACACCTGCAGCAGTTTGCCGTAGGAGATCTGCGACGGATCGTAAGTGATTTGCACTGACTCCGCGTGTCCGGTGCGGCCGGTGCCAACCATCTCGTAATGCGCGGTGGCAGCGCTGCCGCCGGCATAACCGGACACAACCTCCGTGACGCCTTTGAGGTGCTCGAAGACGGCTTCCACTCCCCAGAAGCATCCGCCGGCCAGAACCGCCACGGCTTGTTGGCCGTTATTGGCCGGAATATCGGCAGCGGGCGGAGGGACGGTGGCCGCGCTCGAAAGACAAGCCGCCATCGCAAGAGAAAGGCATACGGACAGCAGGCGGGCAACCAACGTAAAACGATGTCTGGTCATAAGACCAACGCTAGCGCACCGTAGAGCACGCTGTCATCCCCCAGGGCCGCGGGCACCACATCAATTCGAGCCGCCGACCATGAAGTAATCTGGCGCCGCAATTCCTCGCGCAGCGGAACGAACAGCCGGTCGCCGGCTTTGCTGATACCGCCGCCGATCACTACCCGCTGCGGATTGAGCAGCATGATCGCCGCCTTCAGGCCCAATGCCAGGTCCACCACATAGCGCTCAACGAACCCGGCATCTTGCATTAATTCCTTTGCCGGCTTGCCATAATCGCGCTCCAGCCACAGCCCGCAGCAGAGGCGCTCATAGCAGCCGCGCGCGCCGCACAGGCATTCGGGACCGCCGGGCCGGATGGTGAGGTGACCGATCTCCCCGCCATACGAATCGGCGCCGCGCCAGATCCGGCCATCTTCGTAAATTCCGCCGCCAATTCCGGTGGAGAGCGTCATATAGAAAAGCGGCGAGCATCCCTTCCCCGCCCCGAAATGAGCTTCACCCATGGCTCCCACATTGGCGTCATTATCGATCACCACCGGCGCCCCCGTTATTTCGCGTATGTACCCACACAAATCGAAGTCATGCCAACCGCCCACATGGGTCGAAAGTACTATGCGCTGCGACGCGAAGTTCACCGGTCCGCCGAAGCCGATGCCGCAGCGTTCGAACCGGTACTCCCGCCCCCACTGGCGCACCGTTTCGGCGATCTGGGGCAGCATCCAATCCTTGCCCCCGATGACGTTTGTTGCACGCGATTCGCGCCGCAACATATTGGTGTCCGTCGAAGACCGCCAGCGTGAATTTTGTGCCGCCGATATCGATCGCGAGTACCATCAACAATCTCCAAGACGATGCCAGTTCTGGTACTTTAGTTCTAGGGGAGTGTAAACTTTGCGGCCATCGGTACTAAAGGCGTCGCACAATCTCGGCCTGATTGTCGCACTCGGGATCGTGATCGCCATCGGAGTCGTCTCTTACCTTGATGACCGAGCCTACAAGAATAGCATTGCCGCCGCCGCGCAATCCCAGTCCATCATCGCGCAAACCAAGGAGCTCCTGTCGCAAATTAAAGATGCGGAAAACGGGCAGCGCGGATTCCTTCTGACGGGTGACCCATACTACCTCGAGCCTTCCAGGACGGCGGTGCCCCAGATCCGGCGTCTTCTGAGCGAACTCAGCCGGCCCGGTATTGAGTTTGCCGATCCCGCGGGCGCCGCCAGCCTGGCGCCTCTCACCACGGAAGAACTTGACGCACTGGCGAATACGATAGACGCCCGCCGCCAGGACCGGGCCGAGGATGCTCTTGCTATCCTGCGGACCGACCGCGGGAAACTGACCATGGACCGGATCCGGGCCGCGGCCGCCCGGGTTATCGATGCGGAGCAGCGCGTATTCTCCACTCGCGCGGCCGCCGCCGACGCCCATACCGAGCGGACCCGCGTCATCGTCCTGGTGGGCACCATTGTGCTCGCCCTACTGCTGCTGGCGTCTACCGCGTACGTAAACAGGCTCATCGGGACCCGCGACCGCCTGATCGTAGACCTGGGCCTGGCGAGCGAGCACGAAGCCAGTGCCAGAGCAACTTTCGAGACTACCCTGCGAAGCATCGGCGATGCGGTCATCGCCACCGATGCCGCCGGACGGATCCAGTTCATGAACGCCGTCGCGGAGACGCTTACCGGCTGGGCGTCCGCCGAGTGTGCCGGCCGCCCGCTGCCCGAGGTGTTTCGCATCATCAACGAATCCACCCGCGCGCCGGTTGAGAATCCCGCGGACAAGGTGCTCCGCGGCGGCGTAGTGGTGGGCCTGCCAAACCGCACGATTCTGGTGGCCAAGGACGGCCGCGAGATTCCGATCGACGATAGCGGCGCTCCGATCCATGGCGAGAGGATGGAGGGCGAGAAGATCGGGGCGAACACCGGAGCCACGACCGGCGTAGTGCTGGTCTTCCGCGATGTTACCCAACGCCGCCAGGCGCAGCGCGAACTGGAAGAATCCGAGCGCCGATATCGCCTCCTGTTTGACTCCAACCCGGAGCCTATGTGGGTCTATGACGTGGGGACCCTTGCATTCCTGGTGGTGAACGACGCGGCTGTCGAACGCTACGGCTACTCCCGGGAGGAGTTTCTCGGCATGACCTTGCGCAACATTCGCCCGCCGGAGGATGTGGCCGCGCTTGAAGCCAACCTTGGAAACTCCAGGGAGTCGCATACCGACGGACCGTGGCGCCACAGAAAGAAGGACGGCAGCGTCATCTATGTCGAGATTACCTCCCACCCCATCACGCTTGGCGGGGTCCGCGGCTGCCTCATCGTGGCGAAGGACGTCACGGAGCGGCGGCGCCTGGAGGAGCAATTGCGCCAGTCGCAAAAGCTGGAAGCAGTGGGTCACCTGGCCGGCGGGATTGCCCACGACTTCAACAACCTGCTGACGGTCATCGAAGGCTACGCCGAGATGATTCACGCCGACCAGGCGGAAAACGATCCGCACCGTGGATCCACCCAGGAAATTCTCACCGCCTCACAGCGCGCCGCTTCTCTCACCCAGCAACTGCTCGCCTTCAGCCGGCGCCAGATTCTGCAGCCGCGGCGCATCAACCTCAACGCCAGCATCGCCAACACGCAGAAGATGCTCACCCGCCTGCTGGGCGAAGACATCCAGATCGTCACGGTCCCGGCCCCCGACCTCAATGACGTGTCCGCCGACCCAGGGCAGATCGACCAGATCATTTTGAACCTCTGCGTCAATGCGCGCGATGCCATGGAGATGGGCGGCACGCTCACCATCGAAACGGCCAACGTGGATATTACCGGCGAAGATTCCACGCGCCGCATCGGCATCACCGCCGGGAGTTACGTGCGGCTCTGTATCAGCGACACCGGCCATGGCATGGACGAGGAGACCCGGCTACAAATCTTCGAGCCGTTTTTCACCACGAAGGAACTGGGACGCGGCACGGGCCTGGGGCTTTCCACGGTTTATGGCATCGTCAAACAGTCCGGGGGGAATATCTTTGCATACAGCGAGCCCGGCAAAGGGACCACGTTCACTATTTATCTGCCGCCCGCTTCGGGTCAACAGCCGGCGGTTCCTGAAACCATGGCGCCCATGCCGGCGCGCGAGGCTGACGAAACCGTGCTGGTGGTGGAGGACGACGATACCGTCCGCAAGCTGGTGATCGCCATGCTCGCCAATGCCGGTTACAAGGTATTAAGCCCCGAAACACCCGATGAAGCCCTGGCGATCTGCGGCAACAGCGCCGTCCGCATTGACCTGTTGCTTACGGATCTGGTGCTGCCGCACACCGACGGCATGGCCGTGGCGCAGCAGGCCACCCGGCAGCGCCCGAACCTCAAGGTTCTCTTCATGTCGGGGTACACCGAACATGCCGTCCTGCGCCGCCAGGCGTTCGATCACACAACCGCTTTTCTGCAGAAACCCTTCACGCAATCCATGCTGGCGAATAAGGTCCGCGAGATCCTGGAATCCGAAAGCCTCCCCCAATCGCAGCCCCTCCTGTGAGGGAGGGCTCGCTTACTGGTAAACTCCCGCCTTCTTGAAGTCGCCCGCCTTCACGATCGTGATCATGGCCCAATCCACATGCTTGCGGAATGCCTGATTGATCTGCTCCACGGTGAGCGCCTGAATCCTGGATTCCATTTGCTCGTCATACAGCATGGTGCGCCCCAGTTGTTCGTGGGAGGCAATCAGGCCCACCAGCGCAGTCTCCTGCGAGCGTCCGACCTTCCGCGCATCCTGATACGCCTTCTTGGCTTCAGCCACCTCCGCGGCAGTGAAACCATTGGCCAGCGTCTTCTTCAACTCGTCCGTGAAACTGGCCTCCACCTTCGGCGTGTTCACGGGGTTGCTGCTCACGGTGGCGGAGAACAGCGCCGAGTCGCCATCCACCGGCGCCGTGAATCGCGAAGATGCGCCGTAGCTCAGCCCTTCCTTATTGCGGATGCGGTCCGGCATGCGCGCGGTGATCGAACCACCGAACATGTAGTTGGCCAGTACCATCGCCGGAAAATCCGGATCGCTGTCCGCCATCTTGATTCTCAAGCCGGCCTCAAACTGCGCATTCTCCTTGTCGGGAGTCTCGATTTTCTTGTTGATCGCATCCATCGTCTTGTAACTGCCGGCCAGCCGCGCATAAGGAGCCGGAGAGTTCCAGGTGCCCAGCAATTCCGCCGCAAGCAGTTTGAGCGCGGCCTGGTCCACTTCACCCACCACCACGAATTCTGCCATGGGAAGCACCGTAAAACTGGTCGTGGAACTTCTTTACATCGTTCAGCGTGACCTTCTTCAACTCGTCGATCTGCTCTTCGCGCGTGGCATTGTACTGCGGGTCGGGTTTGGCGAACGGGCTCAGGCGCCGCTGCAATTCCTGCGCGGCCAGTTGCTCCGGCTGCGTGGGCACGTTCTCCAGCGCCTTTAGCCGCTGGGTCTTGACACGTTCGAACTCGGTTTCCGGATAGGCCGGTTCGCGCAGTATGGCAACCGCCAGGCGCAGGGCCGCTGCCAGGTTCTCAGGCTTGGCTATAACCGTGGCGCTGGCGCCGGAGATACTGCCGCCTCCGCCGAAACCGCCACGTCCACCCCCACCGCGTCCGCCAAAACCGCCACCTCCACCGCCGCCCGTCACAGTGATGCGCGCGTTCAGCTTCTCTATCTCATCCTGGATCTGCTGGCGCGTCTTATTTCTGGTTCCACTCATCAGCAGACCGCCCGCCAACTGCGCCGCCGCATTCTTGCCGGAGAGCGTTTGCGCATCGCCAAAGTGCAGTTCGATGGCCGCGGAAACCATGCCACCCGCCATACGTTTAGGCAGCATCGCCACCTTCATCCCATTGGCCAGGCTGGACCGCACCAGCCGCTTCTCGATATTCGCCGGAGTGGGATCGAACTCTTCGGCGCGCGACACCACCACGCTGCTCTTGTAGTTGGTAAACAAGGAATCGAGATCGGGCGTGGCCGGAATCATGGAGCGGTCCGGGGCCGCGGTCGGAATGAAGACTCCCACCGTCAGGTTGGATTCCTTGAAGTAAGTCCTGGCCGCGCGAACCAGGTCTTCCGGCGTGACGCTCTTGACGCGATCGTATTCCAGGAACATCAGCCGCCAATCGCCCTGCGATATGGGCGCGGTCAGTCCCAGCCCGATCTGTTGCGCGTCCGCCTGGAAACGGTCTTCCATGCCTCGCAGGAGCCGCGTCTTGGCGCGCTCCACTTCTTCCTTGGTAGGCGGTTCGGCAATCAGTCCCGCCAGGGTTTGGGTCATGGCTTTGCGCGCCGCATCGATGGATTGATCGCGGCTCAAGCTGGCCGAGAGTTGAATCAGCCCCGGGTCGTGCAGTTGCTCGGCGCGCATGCTGACCGAGTCCGCAAGCTTGTTGTCCACCAGCGCCTTGGTCAGGCGCCCTGTGCTGGGGCCGCCGCCACCCCCGCGGCCTCCTCCGCCCCGGCCGCCGCCCCCGCCCGTCATGATTCCAGAAAGCACCTGTAGCGCCGCCGTGTCCGGATGACCCATCGCCGGAGCGTGGTATGCCATGATGATTTCCTGCCCCTCGCCCACGCGCCGCAGCTCGACGTAACGCTGGCCGTCCTGCACTGGCTCCACGGTGTAAGTCTCATCCAGTTTGCGCGTGGGCCGCGGGATCCTGCCGCAGGTCTCCGCGACATATTGCAGGGCCTTCGATTCGTCGATCTTCCCGGCGATCGTCAGCACGGCATTATCCGGCTGGTAATACTTGCGGTAGAATGCCGCCAACCGGTCGATCGGAACTTTCTCGATATCCTCGCGAGAGCCGATGGTCGACTTTCCATAGTTGTGCCAGAGAAACGCCGTCGCCGCCACGCGTTCCTGCAGCACGCGCTGCGGGCTGTTCTCGCCGCGCTCGAATTCGTTGCGCACCACCGTCATTTCCGTGTCCAGCAGCGCCTTGGCCATCTTCACATTGACCATGCGGTCGGCTTCGAGGCCCAGCGCCCATTTCAAATTTTCATCGTTTGAGGTGAGGGTTTCGTAATAGTTGGTGCGGTCTGAGGACGTGGTCCCATTCCACTCCGCGCCATGCGCCACAATCTCGTTCTTGATCTGCCGGCCGTTGGTAGTTTCGATAAAATTCATGTGCTCCAGCAGGTGCGCCATACCCGTCTCCCCATAGCCTTCGTGGCGGGAGCCGACCAGGTACGTCATATTGATGGTCACCTTGGGATTGGCCGGATCGGGATACAGCAGCACACGCAGGCCGTTGGGGTATTGGTATTCGGTAATGCCGGCGATCGAAGCTTTCTTCTGCACGCCCTGAGGCAGGGTTTGACCGACCGCCGAAAACGCCATTATCGCCACAATGGCTGCTGCGGCAAAGCGGAATCTACAGCGCATAAACCACCTTTCAACCAAAACCGGGATAGATTTGTGGATAAGGCGAACGGTGCCTTGCCTAAGGTTACCGCGCCCGGTGCGGGACCTTGGTAACGCCGGCGGTCTCTGCCGCCGGTCTTAGACCCATTGGCAGAGGCACCGGCGGCACGACCGCCGGCGTTACCGGGCTCGCCAAATGCGCGCCGCCTGGAAGCGTGGATTCTGTTACGCCGGCTTCTTGGAAAAGCCTGTGGATCGCGGCCGCGCGCGGATGGACGTCATCGAAGAAATCGGCTTTGGTGGCCCGGGTAATCGCGGGCGAATAGGAGCCAACCACCGTGATGCTTCGGGCTGCCATCTCTCGCCGTATCCACGTCTCGTCGTAGCCACCCAGCTTGGCGTAGAAACCATATGCAACCGGATGTAACGGGGCGAGCCACACTACCACACGAATGCCGCGCGATTGAAGATCGTCAAGGAAACGGCGGAATAATTGAAGATCGAATCCGCCAGGCCG
This sequence comes from Bryobacterales bacterium, assembly GCA_963817515.1. GTDB lineage: Bacteria > Acidobacteriota > Terriglobia > Bryobacterales > Bryobacteraceae > DATMNI01. The sequence continues at coordinate 78,466 of CAWFPJ010000001.1, forward strand.
CGACGTGGTTCGCCAGGGAAGTTGGCCGCTATCGAGATGATGAATGTTCCAAATCACGGCAGCCTCCACCTCATCCGGCGTGCGATCGGGTTTTTCCGACACATAGATTGAAGTTCCGTCCGGCGTCACCTGGCTGGATTCAAGAACCGGCGCTCTCCAGAATCCACGCGAGGGTGCTTGCAAACGCCGAACGTTCCACTGGAACAGGTCGAACGAAAAGAGTTCCGCGGAGGGGCGGCGCAGCGGATACACCCGATAGCGGGCCAAAGCGTGGCGGAAGTAAGGCGCAAGCGACCGGGGGTCTCCAATCTTGCCTTCGCGTACCAGCGAAGGATTGACTTCGAGCACCACTACGCGCGGCATCTTGCCGGTCTCCAAACACAACTGGAAAATTGAGATCATGTCGTCGATATCGCCGCCCGAAACAGCAGCATTGAACATGCTCTGATGCTGAAACCAATCGGACGAAATCAGCAGTGCGCGGCTGCCTCCCAGGATCAGGATGTCTTTTCCAGCCGGCATACGGGTGATCCAGGCGGCCTTCAACATGCGCAAATCGTCGCGTGTCCAGATGGTCTTTCCAGCGATCAGCGTGTCGGCGATGCCGTCAAGACCGCGCGCGAAGCGGCGTTGTACAACTGGTTTCGTGCAAATCCAGTTAGTCAGGACCGGCGCTGCTACAAGGGGTACGAAACAGGCAAGACGGAGAAGCAGGCGAGAGGCATCGGAGGTGGGCATCGCATTCAAAAGCGGAAGTAGATGAACTGCTGGCTGCTCGGTTGGGCCAACAACAGGACCGCGGCCGCGGCCGCATAGTAAAAGCTCCAACGACACCAGACCGGCAAAGCCGCGATCCTGGGGCGCAACGGGCCGGCCGATCTCAGGAACTGCACAGCTTCGATTACCAGAATGAATCCCGCGGCCGACAGGAAATAATACTCCGGCAGGCCGGCGCGGGCGGCTTCGGCGGCCATGGCGGCCAAGGGGGAAGGATCGGCAAGTTGTCTCCAGCCGGAGAACAGCGCCCCCACCACGCGCAGAGTTTGGGGCAGGTTCTCGCCGCGGAAGAAGAGGAAGGCGAATGTCATCAGGCAAAACACGAGCACGGTTCGCACAATTCGGACCGGCCAGTTCCACATGGCGTTCAAGGTCCAGCCTGCCCGGGAAATGGCGCGGCCGGCCAGCAGTTCGACGACGCGATAAGTTCCATGCAGCAGGCCCGAGATCAGGAAATTCCAGCGCGCCCCATGCCAAAGGCCGTTGGCCAGAAAGACCAGCATGATGCTGGCGCAGATGCGCGGCATGTGTGGGCGCTTGCCGCAAAGCGGGAAGAACACGTAGTCGCGCATCCACGACGAAAGAGAGATGTGCCAGCGCTTCCAGTATTCGGCCATTGAATCGGCGTGAAACGGAGCGTTAAAATTGCGCGTCAACCGGAAGCCCAACACCTGCGCCGCGCCCAACGCGATGTCGGTATAACCCGAAAAATCGCAGTAAATCTGGAATGAAAAACAGACCGCCGCAAATGCCATCAGGGGTCCGGAAAAATGGGTATGGCGGGCATAAGCCGCGTCAACGATCCCAGCAAAGCGGTCTGCCACCACGTACTTCTGGAACATTCCCCACGCCATCAACTGCAAGCCCCCGACCGCGTCCGCATACCGGAACGGGTGCGGCTGCCGGAACTGAGGAAGCAGGTTCTGCGGCCGTTCGATCGGGCCAGCCGCTATCTGGGGAAAGAACATGACATAGAGCGCGTAGACCGTAAAGGAACGCTCCGCCGGCTGCCTGCCGCGGTACACCTCGATGGTATAAGCCATGGCCTGAAAGGTATGAAAGGAGAGCCCCACCGGGATCATGCCCAGGGATCTTCCGGTCACGTCCCGGCTGTACTTGAAGGCCACCATGAAGCTCAGGTTCATGGCCACGCTGAGCACCAGCCACGCCGTTTTGACGCGCTTCGATTCCGCGCGTTCGATGAGCAGGCCCGCGCAGTAGTCGACGGCGATCAAGGCCAGCAGGATGAAAATATACTGCGGGTTGAATGAAATGTAGAACAGGGCGCTGGCGGCCAGCAGCACCGGGACGCGCCCGCGCTGGGGCGACAGGTAATAGAGCGTCACCACAACGGCGAAGAACATTGCGAATGTGGCGGAGTAGAAGCTCAGGCAGCTACCTTCGTTTGGGGCGGCGGCGTTTGGGGCGGCGGCGTTTGGGGCGGCGGCAGTTCCGGCAGCGGCAGCATAATTACCTGTTGGCTGGAAAGCAGCGAGCGGTAGTCGATCTTGCCATTCGCCAGACGGGGGAGACTTTCGATGGTACGGACTTCGAATCCCGATGGATGAATCCGCAGCCTTGCCGAAAGCTGCTGCATGGGTTCGGCGAATGCCGCGCCGTTCTGTTCGGTGTAGATGACGATGCGGTCGCGTTCGTTGACCGGGTGGTTTACGGCGGCCACAGGCCCGGAGGGCGCCAGCAGATCCTCCACGTCGTCCAGGCTGATACGCCATCCGAAAAGCTTGACGAAGCGGCCTTTGCGCCCGGTGATATAGAACAGCCCCTGATCGTCTTGATAGCCCAGATCGCCGGTGGCGAGTCTACCGCCCAGCAGATCGCCGTTCTGGAGATCCGCCGGGTGCGTGGCGTATCCCATCATCACATTGGGGCCTTGGTAGATCAGCTCGCCCTCTTGCATTGGCCGGCACGGGGATCCGTCGAGTTCCACGGACAGACTGCCATCCGCCAGCGCCATGCCGACCGAACGCGCCGCCGCCGGCAGAAACTCCGGCGGCAATCCACTGATCCGCGCCGTGGCTTCGGCCTGGCCATACATGATGTGAAGGGCGCCTCCGCGTTTGGCAGCCATGGAGTGAAACTTTCCGGCCAGATGCTCCGGAAGGCGGCCGCCGGTCTGTACGAACTTCGTCAGCCGCGGGACATTCAGCGACTCCAGGTCCAAACGGTCGACCGCCTGGTAGAAATACGGCGTGCCGCCAATGGAGTTGCATTCGGTATCCCGCGCGGAATCCCAAAATGCCCGAGAGACTATGCGCTCGCGGGTCAGCACAAGACTTCCACCAGCCAGCAGGTGCGTATGAATCACCGACTGGCCATACCCGTTAAAGATCGGGGCGGTGACGATGGCACGGTCGCGTTCCGTCACCTTTACGGCCTGGATGATTTGCTGCGCGTTGCTCTCGAGATTGCGCCAGGAAAGGCGGACCAGCTTGGGCGACCCGGTCGATCCGGAGGTGGAAATCAGAAGCGTAAGTTCGGGGTGGATTTTGTGCCCTTGTGGTTCGCAGGAGCGCAGCAACAGCTGTCCGGCGTGGGGAGACGCGGAGATCGAATATTCAGGAGCCTGGCAGCAGACGCCCTCGTTTTCAGGCGGGTGCGATACGGGCGCGATGATAAAATCCGGCCGGAACAGCGCAATCAGTTGTGACTTCAGTCCGGCGTCCAACTCCGGATTCAGCATCACGATCGCGTGTCCGGCCTCGATAGCCGCCAGGTAGGCGATGAGCGAATCGCCGTCGTTGAAGGGGAAATGAAATCCCAGAGCCTTTGCGGGAAACTGCAAACAGCCGGCGAACGCCGCAACGCGGCTGGACAATTGCGCGCGCGAGAACCACTCACCGGTATTCGCGTCGAAAAATGCCTTTGCAGCGGGGTCGCCGCCGAATCTCAAGAGCGACTTTGGGAACCCAGGTTCAAGCACCGACCCAAACTCCGTGCCGATCCAGAATCGCAACGGCGCTGGCGTAACTATTCAGGTCGACAACCTCGGCGGGGTCGAGCTGAATTCCGAATTCATCTTCAATGGCCACCACCAATTGCAGGTGGGCCACTGAATCCCATTGCCGCATGGAGCTGCTTTCAGCGGATGAGACGTCGAACGCTGCCGGCAAAGCCAGCCCGTGCCGAAAGGAAGTCTGGAGTCTTTCTCTGGTGCCCAAGTTAAGCACAGTTTAACAGAGATTTTACAAGATAGTTTTAGTACTTACAGTACCAAGTGTGATAAAAGTACCGCGTTACTGGTCGCAGCAAATTTGGCTGGATATCAGACTTGCCGGCGTTGATCCGGGTGTGGTTGATTCTGCCAATGGTAACCCTGGCGATTGCGACCCGGGCAATGAGGAGTGAGAAGCCTCGAAGTAATTTCTCTCGCCCAGCCGCCGGTAAACGTCTCCCGCAATTCCAGCCGCCAGCGGACCAATCGCGGGGCGCCCGCCGGTGAGCAGAACCACCACGACCAGCTTCTTGCTGCCCACATCGTTGAACGAACCGAACCAGCCCAGGTGTGTGTGGTTCTCGCTGCAGGTGCCGGTCTTGCCGGCGATGGGTCCGTCTTCACGGGCCCTGTGCGCAGTACCGAATTCCACCGCTCCCCGCATTCCCGGTTTCACCACGGGGATCAGGCTGCCGATATCCAGGCGGCGCTTGACTCGCGGCACGAAGCTCTTGGCGTCATCCGGCGTTCGCGGATATTGCAGGTAGTACAGCGTGCCGCCGTTGGCTATGGCGCTCATCAGGGCCGTCAGCTGCAATGGAGTCTGCTGGATCTCTTCGCCGAAACTGGTCAGCATACCCACGCCGCCATTCTTCGGAGGCGCCGAAGGATAGTGTCCCGGCTTCTCGCCCGGAATATTCAAACCAGCTTTCTCGCCATAGCCGAACAATCGCGCATAGTAGCTGACCCGCTCAAACCCCAGTTTCTCCCCCATGGTGGCGAAATAGAAGTTGTTGGAATGCGCCAGCGCATAGGTTAAATTCATGCGCATGCCGCCCAACCGGTACTTGGTGTTGGGCTGGATCACCTTCTCGCTCAATCCCGCCAACGCCACCGAAAGCTTCACGGTGGAGCAAGGCTGGAAGCCGGAACCCAGCGCGAGTTTCTGGTTCACCATCGAAAGAATACGCCCCGTGAAAGGGTCGGCCACCACAATGGATCCGTTGAATTGGCCCAGCGCGTCCACGGCGGCCCGGCGAATTTCCAGATCTTCGCCGTCCACATTGTCGCCATCCGTGGAATCGGCATAAGTCGGTTCCGTCCATGGACCACCTGCAATTATCGGCGCCGCTGGGGCCAGAGGCCGGGTACGAACCTGCGATACTACGGTTGCAGCCGGTACCGCCGCTGCAGTCCTGATCAAAGGAGCCCTCACCGCCGGGCGCGCTGCATTTTGACGTACCAGATGATGCACCGCGGGGCGATGCGCCGCAAGCCGGCGTTTGCGTTTTTTCGTCGCAGTGGCACCAAAGCCAATAACGGCAATGAGATGAAATACCAAGACAAGGCTAATCGAGCGCAATGCCGAGGAGAGAGTTATCCTATACATACTCAGAGATAGTTCACCGGCACGGAGAGAACCTGTTAGGATTTTGCCAAAGCGAAGTGGTTCGACAGGCGCATTCAACCGGAGCGATCGAACAATTGATTGTGCACACTGAGCACGCGCCTCGTCAAGCTAAATCTGACTTATTGTAACATGGAGCCTGTTTTTTGTTTGAGATACTTCAAAACGAGATTGTAGGCTGCCGCCAGTGTTCCCGCCTGAGTAACTACATCGGCGGCATCGCCCAGGTCAAACGGCGGGCCTACCGGGACTGGGAATATTGGGGAAAGCCGGTACCCTCTTTCGGCGATCCCCAAGCCCGGGTCCTGATCCTCGGGCTGGCACCGGGCGCCCACGGTTCCAACCGCACCGGCCGCATGTTCACTGGCGACCGTTCGGGCGACATCCTCTACAGCGTGCTCTACAAAACCGGTTTCGCTTCACAGCCCACCAGCGGGTCGCGTGACGACGGCCTTGTTCTTCGCGACGCCTACATCACCGCCGCCGCGCACTGCGCGCCTCCGGGCAACAAGCCGTCACCGGAGGAACTGCGCAACTGCCGGCCGTATTTTGAGCGCGAACTGGAACTGCTGACTAACCTGAAGGTGCTGGTGGCGTTGGGAAAGATCGCCTTCGATACTTACCTGGATGTGCTCAAGTCCCGCGGCGTGATCCGCTCCCGCGCGCCGTTCGTGTTCGGCCACGACTGCCAGTTCACCACCGCCCCGGGCCAGCCGATCCTGATTAGTTCTTACCACCCCAGCCAGCAGAACACTTCCACCGGAAAGCTTAACGAGAAGATGCTGATGGATGTCTTCAGGCGGGCACGACGGCTGGCGGAAAAACCTGACCCTCAAGGTAAGTGCGCTCCCTGACGGTCGCGGCCCGGTTCAACCGGATTACTTCGGGAACAGCTCCTGCACCAGCGCCATAGCTTCGGCCGAAGTACGCACGCGGCCTTCCAGTTGCGCATCTTCCACGGCTTCCAGAATCCGGGAAAATATCGGCCCCGGCTCATACCCGGCGCCGATCAGATCCGCCCCCGTCACCAGCGGCGGCGGCTTCAGATGCTCCTCCGAAAACTCTTCCAGCTTCTGCTTCGCCAGATGGTAGTTCCCCAGGTTCTTATTGCTCGACGACACATCCAGCCGATGCAGTTCCAGATGCTCCTCAAAACCCGGCATCCGCAGAAACCGCTTCAGCGTGCTGTCCTTCATCCGGTCGACGTCCTTAAACCGCATGTGGTTTGCGATCAGCGCCTCCACCTCTTCCATCTCATCGCGCGAAAAGCGCAGCCGGTGCAGAATCCCATGCGCCAGCCTCACGCCTTCTTCCACGTGGCCGTCAAAGCGAATGCGGTCGGCCACGCGAAATGTCGGCGGCTTTCCCACATCGTGCAGCAGCGCGCCCAGCGCCAGCGCGGGGCTGGGGTGATCCAGTTGCTCCAGCAGCATGCAGCGTGTGCTGCCAGACGTCGCCCTCGGGGTGATACTGCGGCGGCTGCTCCACGCCCTTCATGGCGGCCACCTCGGGTAACAGATCCTCCAGCATCCCGGTCGCATCCAGCAATTCAAAACCCCGCCGCGCGCCGCCCTCGGTCAGAATCCGAACCAACTCGTCGCGGACCCGTTCGGCCGCCACGCGCAGAATCAACGCGTGATTGCGCCGGATGGCATCGAACGTCCCGGCTTCGATTTCAAAACCCAGCCGCGCCGCAAACCGCACCGCGCGCAGCAGCCGTAGATGGTCTTCGCGAAAACGCGAATCGGGGTCGCCGATGGCTCGCACTATGCCCCGCTTCAAGTCCTCCCGGCCGCCCACGAAATCCAGGACTTCCCCGGTCTCGGGATCCATCATCAGGCCGTTGATGGTGAAGTCGCGCCGCAATACATCCTGGCGCCGGGTCGCTCTCGAAGCGTACGGACTCCGGGTGCCGCCCGTCCTCGTACTCGTGGTCGCTGCGAAATGTAGCCACTTCCACCTGGTCGAAAACGTCGCGCACCAGCACCACGCCGAAAAGCGCGCCCACGCGGCCCGACTTGGGAAAGAGATCCATGATGCGGTCGGGCCTCGCATCCGTGGAAACATCGAAGTCCTTAGGCTTCACGCCCAGCAGTAGATCGCGCACACAGCCGCCCACCAGGTAAGCCTGGTGGCCGGCGCCGCGCAGCTTCGCGATCACCGTGTGGGCCAGCGCTTCAGACTCCATCCGGGTTATTCAAGCCTCCTTACCCTATGCTAATATGTGCTTGCCGAACTCCACTTGGGGGCGGGGGAACCAATTCTCAGGGGCGCAGTCCGAACTGGACGGAGTACTTTCAAGCTCTAGCCCGTCAGCTAACCCCGCAGGCGAATTTGAAAGTCACCGGGTGGTGATCGAGGAGATATTTCCGTGACATCCGAGCAGCGGCCGGCAGCGGTCAAGGTGGTGGTTGCCACCACGGTGATGCTGTCGTTCATTTCCTTCTGGCGCGCCGCCGCCATCGTCTTGAGCGATCTGGCTTCGTCCGCATACTATGTTGGCGGCATCGCCGAAGGGGCCATCGGCAAGGCAGCGCCCTGGTTCATTCTGGCGATCATGCTGTTTTCCTACGCGGTGCGCGCCATCTACATCGAGAGCTGTTCCATGTTCGTGCGCGGCGGCGTGTACAAAGTGGTGCACGAGGCCATGGGCGGCACGCTGGCAAAGTTCTCGGTCTCCGCCCTGATGTTCGACTACGTGCTGACCGGCCCCATCAGCGGCGTCAGCGCCGGCCTATACCTGGGCGGGCTGATCAATGAGGTGGGCGAGCACCTGAAGATTGCGGGCTTGCACGTATACCCGCCTTACTTCGCGGCCGGCTTCGCCATGGTGGTCACCTTGTACTTCTGGCGAAAGAACATCATCGGCATTCACGAATCGAGCGAAAAGGCGCTGCGCATCATGCAGATCACAACCGTGATGGTGGTGATCCTGATCGTCTGGTGCCTGGTGACCATCTTTAAGAACGGCTATAATCCCGTTCCCGCTGCCGCTTCCCGAAAATATAAAGTTCAATCCCGGATGCTCTGGGCTGGCTCAAGGGCACGGTGGCGCCGTCCATCACCGTGATCGCCATTCTCATCGGGCTGGGCCATTCGCTGCTGGCCATGAGCGGCGAAGAAAGCCTGGCGCAGGTGAACCGCGAAATCGCCCACCCCAAGCTGAAGAATCTGGAGCGCGCCGGCTTCGTGATCTTCATCTACAGCATGCTGTTCACGTCGCTGGTCTCGTTCTTCGCGGTGATGATTATTCCGGATTCGGCGCGCCCGCAGTTCCTGGACAACCTGATCGGCGGCCTTTCCATGTACCTGGTTGGCCCGCTCTCCGTGCGCCTGCTGTTCCATGGCTTCGTGGTCCTGGTGGGCACGCTGATTCTGGCGGGCGCGGTCAATACCGCCATCATCGGTTCCAACGGCGTGCTCAACCGTGTGGCCGAAGACGGCGTGCTCCCCGACTGGTTCCGGCACCCGCACCACAAGTTCGGCACTACATCGAGACTGATTAATCTCATCGTGATTCTGCAGCTCATTACCATCGTGATCAGCCGCGGCGACATGGTGATGCTTGGCGAGGCCTACGCTTTTGGCGTGGTCTGGAGCTTCGCCATGAAGTCGCTGTCGGTGCTGATGCTGCGCTACAAGCAGCCCGGGGGCCGCGAATGGAAGGTGCCGCTCAATTTCCACATCGGCAAGACGGAGATGCCGGTAGGCCTGATTCTGATCACGGTGGTTCTTTTCGCGCTGGCCATCATCAACGTGCTCACCAAGAAGATCGCCACCATTTCGGGCGTGAGTTTCACCATCATGTTTTTCATCGTGTTCGAGGTCTCCGATATCTATAACCGGAAGCGCAAAGCCGCCCACGGGCAGGAGATGGAGAAATTCCGGCTGGACACCCGTTCGGAACTCTCCGCCGATTCGGCGCACGTGCGCCCCGGCAATGTATTGGTGGCCGTTCGCAATCCCAACCGGCTGCAGCACCTGCAGCGCATACTCCGCAAGACCGACACGCGCAAGATGGACATCGTAGTTCTCTCCGTCCGGCTGGTCACGCAGGCCGGCTCCGGCGAACATCCACTCAACGCCGACCAGATCTTTTCGGAGGATGAAACCACCGTGTTCTCCCGTGTGGTGGCGTTGGCGGAAAAGTCCGGCAAGCACGTGGAACTGATGGTGGTGCCCGGTTCAGATCCCTACGAAGCCGTGGTCCAGACCGCCGCGCGCCTGCAATCCTCGCGCATCGTGATGGGTCTCTCTCCCAAACTCACACCGTCGGAGCAGGGCGCCCAGGTCGGTGAATCCTGGGAAAAACTTCCCGAGCCGCGGCCATCGCTTTCTCTCGAAATCGTACTGGAGAATCAGCAGGACATCGTCTTCTTCAACCTGGGCCCGCATCCTCCGCGCCTCTGGCCCGAGGATATCGACCTGGCCCACCGCCTCTGGCTGGAATTGAGCGCCAAGGGTCCCGGCGCCAAACTGCACCATCGCGATATCATCGGCGTGGCCCTGCGGCGCATGAATGCCGAATTGCATTCCGCCCGGGCTCCCGAAGTGGTGGATGACATCCAGCGCGAAGTCGCCGGCGGCAACCACTCCGACCTTTAGCTACTTTCCGGCTCCTGGAATCCCGGTCGCGACATCCAACCGCAGCTCTTTCGGAAGCCGGTTCCGCATGTCGCCCATATTGTTGTTCGGCTGCCTGAGAGACTGATTGAGATCGACCGTGGCTATGGCCGCCGAACCGCGCTCGCGTGCCACCGCCAGCCACTCACCACTCGGATTCATAATGTACGTCGGATGGTCGTAACCCGAGGCCACCAGGTACACCTGGTTTTCGATGGCGCGCGCCTTGGCCAGGGTCTGGTCCCCGCCCCAGATTGGCATCACGACAATCTCCGCGCCTCCCGCGGTCAGACCGCGAGCCGGGTCGGCGTATGCCACGTCATAACAGGTCATAATGCCGAGTGATCCAAAGTCGGTTTGGAAGACGGGATAGTCGTTGCCTGGCGTCAGCTGCTCCATTTCTTCCCGCGGCAAATAGACCTTTCGATACTTGCCGGCAAGGTTGCCATCGCGGTCCAGAAGCACAGCCGTGTTGTACACAACTTGACCCTCGCGCTCATAAAGGCCGCCAACCACGTAGGTCTTGTGCTTGCGGGCGAATTCTCCAAGCCGCCTGGTGGTTGGGCCCGGAACGGATTCGGCCACGTCCGCGTAGCGCTTGCGCGTGCCTACCACCGTGATCCCCTCGGGTAGAACCACAAGATCGACCTTGGCGGGAACCACGCGTTCGGCGGTTTCCATGAACTGCTCGACACTCTTCTCTGAGGATCCCGTCGACTCGGGGCGAAGGTTCACCGACGCGACTGTGACCAGGCGCGGCGAAGGCGTAGCTACGCGCTCAAAGCTGATGTCATCCCACCAGACCGTGCCTTGCGCAGCGTGGGCCAGAAACAATTGAATTGCGACGGCGGCGGAATCTTTCGGCGCCTGGGTCTGAAGGGTCACGCTCTTCCACTCACCCTCGCGCGTCGAACGATAGGCGTAGTCCACCTCACCGGCACGCCCGCCGCTCGCCTTGCGCCAGTCGAGTCGAGGCTGAATTTGCCAATTCTCGCTGGTAACTCCAGTCGAGCGGTAATGCACCGTGAGCCGGTACCAGGCGCCGGCTTCGATGCCGGGAAATACACGCTGCCATCCACCGAAGGCGCCGATATTACCATTCCCCGAAACCGTCAGCGAACCCGGTTCGCCCAGCGAGACCAGGCCTTCCACCCAGGTGCGCGGCATAGTTTCGGCCCGATCGCTCCACACCGTCCAACCGGGAGCATCGGCAGTGAAACCGGACTGCCGGAAGTGTAGCGATTCAGCAGCAGACAACTCCACCACAAGAGCAGCGAAGAGAACAATGGTACGGATCATAAATCATCCACCTGATCTCCAGAGTATCAGTCCCGCCACCTCCACTGGTTGCGTGCCGGGTTCCGTTCTACGATAAGATCAGAGTTGTTCAAATCGTAATCGGGAGTTGTATGCCCTTAGAGACCGGTCGGACCTCGACCGCAAAAGTGGTCGTAGCCACCACTGTAGCCCTGTCGTTCATTTCCTTCTGGCGCGCCGCCGCCATCGTTCTCAGTGATCTGGCCTCTTCCGCCTTTTATGCCGGCGGCATTGCTGAACACGCCATAGGAAAAAGCGCCCCGTGGTTCATACTCGGCGTCATGCTGTTCAGTTTTGCAGTGCGCTCGGTCTACATGGAATCCAGCAGCATGTTCGTGCGCGGCGGCGTGTATGTCGTGGTGCGCGATTCCATGGGCCCCTTTGTCGCGCGGCTCTCGGTCTCGTCGCTGATCTTTGACTACATCCTCACCGGCCCCATCAGCGTGGTCAGCGCCGGCCAGTACCTGGGCCACTTGCTGAATGAGATTTCGCACCTGAACCACCTGGGCCCGCACGTGCCGCCGAATACGTTCGCCGCCGGGTTCGGCGTGCTGGTCACCGGCTACTTCTGGTGGAGCAACATCAAGGGCATTCACGAATCGAGCGGCAAGGCTTTGCGCATCATGCAGGTGACTACCGTAATGGTGGTGGCCTTCCTGATCTGGTGCCCGATTACACTGCTGCTGGCACCCAAGGTGACCCTGCCGCCGGCCCCCGTTCCGGCCAACCTTCACTTCGCGCCTGAGGCCTTGGGATGGTTGCGGGGGACGGTCTGGCCGCAGATCGGGGCCATCGCGCTGATCGTTGCGTTCGGCCACTCCCTGCTTTCCATGAGCGGTTTTGAAACGCTGGCGCAGGTCTATCGCGAGATCGCTTACCCCAAGCTGAAAAACCTGCGCTACACCGGCAACCTGGTCTGCGCGTACGCCGTGGTTTGCACCGGCGTAATTACGCTGTTTGCCGGCATGATCATTCCCGATGGCAAGCGTGCCCTCTATGTCGACAACCTGCTGGGCGGGCTGGCCATGCATCTGGCGGGTCCCGAAATATTGCGTCTGGGTTTCCATATTTTCGTGGTCATCGTGGGTGCGCTGATTCTTTCGGGCGCAGTCAACACGTCGATCATCGGCGCCAATGGCGTGATGAACCGGATCGCCGAAGACGGCGTGCTGCTGGACTGGTTTCGCAGACCCCAGCGCCGTTTCGGAACCACCTATCGGATTATCAACCTGATCGCGATCCTGCAGATCGCCACCATTCTGCTAAGCCGCGGCGACGTCTACCTGCTGGGTGAAGCTTACGCGTTCGGCGTGGTGTGGAGTTTTTTCCTCAAATCGCTGGGCGTTTTGGTGCTGCGTTATCACCGGCACGATCAGGAATACAAATTCCCCGGCAACTTCCGGCTGGCGGGCGTAGAGATTCCTGTCGGCCTGGGCGCCACCACGCTCGTGCTCTTTCTGGTGGCCATCGCCAACCTCTTCACCAAGGAGATCGCTACCAAGAGCGGTGTTGCCTTCACGGCGGTCTTCTTCGTGATGTTCACCATTTCCGAGCGCATTAACGCCAAGAAGCAGGCCAACAAGAAGCACGGACTGGAGGAATTCAACCTTGACATGCGGGCGGAAATCGACGCCGGCACCGTCCACGCCCGCCCCGGCTGCGTACTGGTTGCCGTGCGCGATTACAACCGCATGGCGCATCTGCACAACGTGCTCGAAAAGACCAACCTGCGCCGCCACGATATTGTCGTAATGACCGTGCGCCCCGTCTCCTCCGGCGCCGGCGAATACGAACTCTCCGACAGTCAGCTCTTCTCCGACTATGAGAAAGAGCTGCTGTCGCGCGTCGTCACCATGGCCGAAAAGGCCGGCAAGACGGTCGACTTGATCGTGGTGCCCGGCGTGGACCCGTTCGACGCCATGGTGCAGACTGCCGCCAAGTTGAGGGCCTCCCGCCTGGTGACCGGAGTTTCCGAGAGTATGGATTCCGAAGAACTGGCGCGTCGAATTGGCCTGGCTTGGGAGAAGCTGACCGAACCGCGGCACCCCTTTTCGCTCGAAATCATCGCTCCGGAGCGGCCCTCGGTCTACGTCAACCTTGGCCCGCACCCGCCGCGTCTCTGGCCCGAGGACCTGGATCGCGCCCACGAACTCTGGCTGGGGCTGCAGGGCAACTTCGGTTCCCGCCTGCACCATCGCGACGTGGTCGGAGTAGCCTTACGGCGTCTGCAGAAGGACCTGGAGAACGACCGGCGCGACGAAGCCCTCGCCGATCTGAACAAAGAACTGCGTAAACCCTAAACGGAGCCAAAGCCACGAATCCACACCAATGCACGCGAATAGGCGGCCTGCTTCATTCGTTTTTATTCGTGTCTATTCGCGGCCGATCGATTCTCTTGCTCGTCTGCGCGGCCGCGTTGGCTTCCTCGCAGGACGATCCCGTCTTTCGCACTGGCGTTGCCCTGGTCCACGTGGATGCCGAGGTCACCCAGGACGGCCGAACCCTGACGGGCTTCACCAAAGAAGACTTTCGCGTTTTCGACGAACGCAAGGAACAACCGGTGCTTCACTTCTCCGCCGATCAGGAACCGCTCGATCTCATCCTGCTGTTCGACGTCAGCGGCAGCATGAAGGCGGTGGTGGAGAGCGTGGCCGCCGCCACCCGTCGCGGACTTCAGGAACTCCGGTCCGGCGATCGCGTCTGCGTCATGGTCTTCAACAGCCGCAGCCGCGAAGTGGCGCCGTTCACCGAAGACCTGGACGCCGTGGAACGCACCATCCACGACCAGGTGCTCGAGTCCAGGTTCGGAGGCGGCACACTGATCCAGGCCGCCGTGGATGACGCTGCTCTGAAGTTCATGCATGAGCCCAGAAACCAGCGCCGCCGCGCCGTCCTGATCGTTACGGACAACATGGGAATGCGCACGCGCCGCGAACAATCCGTGGTGCGCGATTTTTGGGAGGCCGATGCCTTGTTAACCGGATTGATCGTCAGCAACCCGGTCTTTCGGACCATGCATACCGTGGGCATGATATTGGGTCCACAGAATCTGCTGATGCAGGCCGGGATGAAGGGCATCGCCGCGAAAACCGGGGGCGACGCCATACCCTCGGACGACCCGGGCCCGGCATTCCAGGACGCCATGCATCGCATTCGCAGCCGCTACAGCCTCTACTATGCCCAACCTCAGGCCAAGCCGGGCGCGACTCGAAGCATTCGAGTGGAGCTGGCAAAACACGCCGCCCACCGTTTTCCGAAAGCCCGGGTCCGTTCCCGAACCGGTTATATCGTCCCGTCCAACCTCCCGGTCAACCAGCCGTGACTGCCGGCGGACTCGCGCGGCGCGGTAGCCGACACCTCTGCCAGTTGCCTTTCCAGAAACCGGCGTTCCGGCGCCGAGCAATCGCATTCCAGCGCCTGCCGGAAGTACTCCGCGGCCTTGCCGAGGTTGCCCGATTCCCGCCACAACATCCCCAAGGTAGCCGGCAGCAGATGATAGCGGCCCAGGGACGGGTGGCCTTCAATTCCCTCCAATGCGCGCAAACCCGCGTCGGCGCCCTGCGACCGCGAGACGGCTACCGCCCGGTTCAGGGCCACCACCGGCGAAGGATTCATCGCATACAGATGATCGTACAAGTGGGCGATGTAATCCCAGTCTGTGGAGGCGAAGTCGCGCGCCGTCGCATGCGCCGCTGCGATCCCCGCTTCCAGATGGTATTCCGTCATGCGGTCGCCACGGGCGCACCGGTCCAGCCGCCGGATCCCTTCCGAAATCCGCGCACCGTCCCATCGCGAGCGGTCCTGGTCGCACAACAGAAACAGATCGCCCTGTGAATCCACCCGCGCCGGCGACCGCGCCGACTGCAGCAAGAACAGCGCCAGCAGCGCGTCGCAATGCGGCCCGCCGGCGGCGCGGTGATCGGCAACCAGGCGGCCCAGCCGGATGCTCTCCTCGCACAAATCGTGCCGCAGCAGTTGCTCGCCGCCGCTGCTGTAGCCCTCGTTGAACATCAGGTACAGCGTTTCGAGGACGGAGTCGCACCGCTCGGCCAGTTCCCCGGCTTCGGGCAGTTCAAACGAGAGGCCGCGATCGCGGATCAGCCTCTTGGCCCGTACGATGCGCTGCGCCGCCGCCGTTTCCTGAATCAGGAAGGCGCGCGCGATTTCGCCGGTGCCGAACCCGCACACGGTCTTGAGCGTCAGCGCCACGCGCGCCTCCCGCGGAACGGCCGGATGGCAGCACAGAAACATCATGGCCAATTGGTCGTCCATCTCCTCCGCCGCGCTCTGGCTGGTGGCTGAGAAGGCACGCGCAATATCATCCGCCTTCAGCGCCAGCACGCCTTCGCGCCGCAGCACATCGAGCGCCCGATGTTTGCCTACCTCAATGAGCCACGCCGTGGGGTTGGCCGGGACCCCGCGATGCGGCCACAATTCCAGCGCCTTGACCATGGCGTCCTGCACCACGTCTTCAGCCAGCCCCAGATGCCGCGGGCCGAAGATGCGGGTCAAGGTGGACACCATCCGCCCCGCCTGCCGCCGGAACAGATGGTCCACCAGTTCGTCAGCGTCCGGCACGTTCACACCACTTCAATTTGACGGACCTCGATTGAGCCGCCGAATTCCAGATGCGGGCAATCGCGGCACAGGTCGACCGCTTCATCGTAGTTCTCCGCCTTCACGATGAAGTATCCGCCGATCACGTCTTTTGTCTCGGTGAACGGCCCGTCGCTGATGCGCACGTCGCCGCCGGTTCCGTGCAGCATCCGTCCGCTCCCGTGCTCCAGTTTATTACTGCCAACCATACGCCCGGCTTGCCCGATCCGCTGCCCCCAGGCTTTGTATTTGGCGATGACGGCCTGAATCTCATCCGGACTCAGGGCCTTCGATTCCGTGGCGCATTCGTGCAAAAGAAGAATGTAGTTTTCCATATTTGGTCTCCTTGCAGGATAAACGAACGGCACCGCCGGAAATCGACTGAGGCTCGAGCTCAAACCACCAATGTTCGTTTGACAAAATGTATTAATTAATGATTAAATGATTAAATGAATAAGTCGCACGGCATTGCCACGGTCGATATACCCGTTGCCACCGAAGTCTGGATCGCCACAGCGCTCCTTCATTGTGAACACCCTGATCGTGACGATTTCACGATTCAGGAAATTGTCGCGAGAGCTCAAGTCGAGAACCTGAATGGTTCGTTGCGGCCGGGAGTCGTTGTGCATGCATCGACACATTGCGTTGGAAATCGCGAACCACGCCCTGCGCGACTCCGAATGCTTTACGCGACCGGCAAGAGAACTCGCCGGCTCTTTCGGGAGGGCGACGAAGCAAATCCTCAGCGGACAGGAAGAATCATACCGGAGCCCGAGTCAATACCGGAGCGCTACCTTTACCTGATGGATTGGTATCGCAATGAATACGTCAAGCTCTCCGATCAACTGCCTCAGAGTGCGTGGCTGCGCGGTGTGATGGAACTAGCAGGCGCTGGCCAGGATATCTTTGAGGGAATCGATCCGGATCAGTACGTCCACAAATTGCGGAAGGGATGGTAATGAGCCGAATTTTCTGGGACACGAATCTGTTCATCTACCTATTGGAGGGTTCAAGAGAAAAGTTCCCACTGGTGCGGCATCTGCTCGAACGGATGATTGAACGTAGAGACGAGCTTTTGACCTCCAGTTTGACCCTGGGAGAAGTATTGGTAAGACCTCTGGAGATGGACCGGCAAGACTTAATTGATCGTTATGAGCGTCTTTTGAACTCGCCCGGAGTAAGCCTGGTTCCGTTCGACGAGCGAAGCGCCAGGATTTACGCGCAACTGCGACAGGACCGTGGAATTCGCCCGCCCGACGCAATTCAACTCTCATGCGCGGCGGCGGCCAGAACAAACCTGTTCATTACGAACGATACTCGATTAAACCAAAAAAAAGTCGACGGCGTGGATTTCGTAGTATCGCTGGAACAGGTTTTTCTTTAGACGAGACAGGGCTCAGACTAACGTCCGCTCCCCGAGAAAAGAAGCGGGCGGAGCTGGAAAAGTATGCCCCGCCCACTCCGCTGAGGAAATTACTCGGTGGGAACCGCGAACGTGCCAACGAAACCGCTGCGCTGCATATGGTTGTTCCAGGTCTCGCCCAATGCGTTGCCGGTGTACGAATTGGCCGTCGCGTAGGCCGGCATTGCATGCTCCAGCTTGTTCAACGGCGGATACCAGACTTCTTCGTTGCCGCAGACGTGGTCGCCTGAATTCATGCCCCGGGTCTGAACGGTGGCCAGCGAGCCGGCCGTCAACTTGGCGCCGCCGCCGTGAATGTTGCCGCCTTCGACCACCAGATTGATCGGCGCGTAGTCCACCTGCACGATCTTTTTGAACAACTCGGGCGCCTGCGCCTGTGCGAAGCTTTGCAGCGCCAACCGCTGCTCGGCATTGGCGCGGCTATCCACGATCATCACCGCCACCATCGGATTCAGCGGGCTCATGAACGTCGCCCAGCGTATGCTGCGATCGCACCACGCCTACCACGCCCAGACCGGCGATGTTCACGCCATGCCACGAACCGTTGTTGATCTTCCACCCGAACACGGCTTCCTTACCGTTGATTCCCACTTCGCCATTGGCGAAGCACGGACCGGTATAGACATCCGCGGTGCGGGCTTCCATATAGTTACCATTAATGCCGCCTGTCGGAAGCGCGGCAGCAAACGAAACGGAAGCGACCGTCGCAAACACTACGACGGCAATGCTCAGAGCTTTTAGCATCGAGTATCTCCCTCCCTTACAGTATAGCGGAAAGTCACCGGCGGCTTCGACCGCCGGCGTTACAACTGCTCGTAACAACTACGCGCCGGACTGCACTCGAAATCATCCACCACTTTGCCGTCCGGACCCAAACAGTTCCATGTATGCTGGCACCAGAAGGCGCGATCGTTGCTGTATTGGATTGTGGGATCTTCCAGCGCCTCGATAAACATGCCCTTCCAGCGCAGCTTTTCGCAGCGGTTCATGCTGACTTTGGTCAATCCAGGGCGTTCCATGTTTTATGCCTTTTGCTTAGCCGCCTCCAGCAGGGCCCGCTTCACGGCCACCCGTGCCAGAGTTACTTTGTATGCATTCCGGCTGAGCGGTTGAGCATCCGCCACCGCGGCCTTCCCGGCGGCTTCGGCAGTCTCCGCCGTGATGGTCTTGCCCGCCAGTTCCTTTTCGGCAGCCGCGGCCTCGTAAGGCTTCGGTGCCACATGACCCAGCACCACCTTGGCCGAAGCCACGGTGTTGCCGCGCATGTGCAGCACTACCGACGCCGCCACCAGAGGCCAGTCCAGCGCCTCCTTCTGGCGCACTTCGTAGGTGGAACTGCGGAAAGACGCCGGCCGGCACGATGATCTCCGTAAGCAGTTCGTTGGGCTTGAGCGCGATCTCACGCGCGCTTTCGTTTTGCGGAACCACAAAGAAGCTGGCCACCGGCACCTCGCGGCTGCCCGCTGCGGACACCAGTTTCACCTTGGCCCCCAGCGCCACCAGCGCCGGACCCAGGCTGGAGGAGCTCACGAAATATGCCGGCCCGCTGCCGAAAATGGAGTGATACTGATTCTCGCCATTCTGCACCAGTGACTTGCCGTCCTTCATCCCCAGCAGCCCCATGCCCTGCCGGTAATACCAGCAGCGCGGCCGCTGGCACAGGTCGCCCCCGGCCGTTCCCATGTGGCGGATCTGCGGGCTCGGAATGCCTGCCGCGGCATCCGCCAGCGACTTGTACGCGCTCTTCACATCGGCATTCTTTGCCAGCTCATCCATGGTCACCAGCGCGCCGATGCGCAGCCCGGCCGCGGTCTTCTGGATGCCCTCCAGCTCTTTGATGTTCTTGATGTTCACCACCCGCTTGGGCGTGTGAAGATGTTCCTTCATGAGGCTAAGCAGATCCGTGCCGCCTGCCAGCACGTCCGCCTGCCCCCACTGTGCGCCCAGAAGAGCCGCGGCTTCCTGAACACTTGTCGGATTGGCATACTCGAAGGATTGCATTATGCGTTCCTCCCTTCCAGCGTGTTCAACACGTGCATGGGGGTCATCGGGATGTTAGGAACGCGCATGCCGATGGCGTTGGCTACGGCATTTCCCACCGCGGCGCAAATGCCGATGGCCGGCGGTTCGCCGAGGCCGATGATCCCGCGTTTGTCATTCTCCGGCCGGATATCGATGTGGACCACGATATCGCCGATGTCCTTGATGCCGGCCAGCTTGTAGAATTCCATGTCGGGGTTCATCACCCGGCCGGTCTCCTCGTCCATGATCCTCTCTTCGTAGAGCGCCGTCGAAATGCCCATGATGATGGCGCCGTGAATCTGGCTCTGCGCCAGCCACGGATTGACCACCAGACCGCAATCCTGCACCGCGACGAACCGGTTCATGGTCACAATGCCGGTCTCGGTATCCACGGAAACGTCCGCTATCTGTACGCCCGCCGCGCCGGCCGAGTTGAGACCGCCGGGAGACCGCTGCTGGTTCTCGCCCTCTTCGGCAATCTTGCCGCCGCCAATCTTCTTGCAGGCAGCCGCCCACGTCATGCTCTTGTTGGGATTGCCCTTCACGCGAACATGGCTGTCGACGGCTTCCAGTTCCTCGGGCTGCGCGCCCAGCGCCGGGGCCGCTGCCTCATACAGCTTGGCCAGGGCATTCATTCCCGACTTGCGCATGGCCGAAGAAACTCCGCCCACCGTGGTGGAACCACCCGAAGCGCCGGCTGCCGGCAGGTCGTTGCTGCCGATCGCCAGTTTGATCTGGCCCATCGGCAAGCCCAACGTTTCGGCCGCCACCTGGGTGATGATGGTTCGCGTGCCCGTGCCCAGATCCTGGGTGCCGATCTCTACCAACACCGAGCCATCCGGGTTAATGGTGGTGCGGCACTTGGCGTTGTGGCCGCCGCCGCCCCATGCGTTCAGGCCAATGCCGAGCCCGCGCTTCACCGGACCGGAACCGCCCTGGTCGCGCGGCTTCCAGAGTTTCTTCCACTCCGAAAGCTCGGCCGCCTTTTGAAGCTGATACTGATACTGCTCCGCCCGCGGCGTATAGCCGGCATTCTTGGCGAAGACTTCCATCGGGTCCACCCCGGCCTTGGCCGCGAAGTCTTCAATGGCGCAGCAGGTCAGGTACGAGGCCTGTTGATTGTTGGGCGCTCTCCACGCCCTTTGCCCCCCGGCATTCACCGAAACCGCCGTGTGATTGAGCCGCTGGTTGGGTATGTTGCTGTAGATGTACGGCAGCGGCGGGCTGCCTCCGCCGGTGAATCCGCCAGTGGCCCACGTATCCGACTGCCACGCCGTAATCGTGCCGTCCTTTTTGCCCGCGACCTTAATCTTGCCGTAAGCCGACGGACGGTTGCCGCCGATTGTCTGTTCGGTGGCGCGATCCAGGAACAGCTTTACCGGCCTTCCGCCGGCCTTCATCGAAAGGTTGGCCGCTACCTCAGCCCAGGCGTCGGGTCCAAACTTGCTGCCGAAACCGCCGCCGATATAATCCATCTTTACTTTGATGCTGGTGGCCGGCACTTTCAGGTTGGTCGCCAGAGCGCCCGCGTAGCCCGAGACGAATTGCACCGAGGGCCATGCATTGACCGTGGATTTTTCGGGATTGTTGGGGTCGCCCTGCCACTGGATCACCTGGCCGTGCGGCTCCAGGCAGCAGTGAGTAGCCACGGGAATTCCATAGGTCCCCTCGGAAACCGCTTCGGCATCCTGGAAGGCCTTCTCCGGGTCGCCCTGGATTTTTTCGCCCGCAGCCTTGCCGCGCGATCCGGCCTTGCCGAGAGCTTCATCCTTCACGAAGTGCGGCATCACTTCGTACTCGACCTTAATCTTGCGAACCGCGTCTTTGGCGATTTCTTCAGTGGTGGCGGCCACCGCGGCAATCTCCGTGCCCTGCCACTGAATCTCTTTGCCCGCGCCCGACCACACGTGCACAGCCTTCACGCCTGCCATCTTTTCCGCGGCGCTGGTATCCACGCTGGTGACCCGCGCATGCGCGTGCGGGCAGGTGAGGTAGGCGCCGAACAGCAGGTCTTTGCGACTGAAATCCGACGCATACTTGGCGCGGCCCGATGCCTTCGGTGGACCGTCCAAACGCTTGATGGGCTTCCCCATCACCTTCCGGCTCTCCATCGGCGGCCAGCTATAATCCGGTGTGTTAGCCATTGTGCGCCCCCTTCATATTCTTGGCAGCTTCCAGCACGGCCTTGCGAATGCCAACGTAAGTGCCGCAGCGGCAGAGGTTGCCGCCCAACCCGTGCTCCACGTCTGCCAGGGTCGGGTTCGGATTCTCGGCCAGGAATCCCTTCGCCGCCATCACAAACCCCGGCGTACAGTATCCGCACTGCTGGCCGTCATTGTTAACCCAGGCGGCGGAAATCGGATTGTTGACCGGCATGCCCTCAATGGTGTCGATGTTCTTGCCCTGCGCGTCGATCGCTAAAACGGTGCAACTGTACACCGATTTGCCCGCCATGATCACGGTGCAGGCTCCGCAGGTGCCGCGGTCGCAGACTTTCTTCGCGCCCGTCAGCTCCCCCTGATAATTGCGCATGGCGTCAAGCAGCGTTACCCGCGGCTCCACGGTCAGATTCACGGGCTTTCCGTTTATGTTCAGCGTGATCGGCACCGCGCCCGGACCCGTCACATTGGCTGGCGCCGCAACCGCTTCTTGTTCCAGTAATCCTGTTCCCACCGCGCCGGTTCCGATGCCCATCCCGCCAATAAATCCGCGGCGGGAGACACCGTTTTTCGGCTTCGAGGGGAGCTCGGGCTCTTTTCGTGAACTCACCAGACACCTTCCTTTCGTGCCATCGTTTCGTGAAGGAGAATTTCCAGATAACTATATCAAAAAAAGAAGATCAATAAAAGGCGCGCCCGGGACTCGATGGGCTGGAAGCGATATACTGGAAGCGCCAACGCAGCGCGGAGAGGTGGCAGAGTGGTCGATCGCACCCGCCTCGAAAGCGGGCTTACCTTCACGGGTAACGGGAGTTCGAATCTCCCCCTCTCCGCCATCTTTCTTAACTTCTGCCGCTTCATTCCGTTGCAGACGCCGATACGCTCGGGTTAAGATGGGGGGCTATTCCGAAGCTGCGTTATGGACCATATCCTCTCGATTGTCCTGTTCACGCCGATACTTGGCCTCCTGGCGTTACTATTCATACCATCGTCGAATGCGCGCGCCGTCAAGCTTTGCGCCAACGCCGCGGCTCTGGTGGGCTTCCTGGTTTCCCTGCCGTTAGTCTTTAATTTCGACTCCACCAAGGACTACCAGTTCGTGGAGAAGGCGCTGTGGATTCCCTCGCTGGGCGCCACATACCACCTTGGAATAGACGGGCTGGGTCTGCTGCTGGTGATGCTCACAACGGTGGTGGGCTTCCTGGCGATTCTGTCGAGTTGGAATGCGGTTCAAGACCGGCTGAAGGAGTATTACGCCTTCTTCCTGCTGCTGCAAACCGCGATGCTGGGCGTTTTCATGGCGCTGGATTTCCTGCTGTTCTTCGTGTTCTGGGAGACCGTGCTGGTGCCGATGTATTTCATCATCGCGATCTGGGGCGGGCCGCGGCGCGGGTATGCGTCCATCAAGTTCATGATCTATACGCTGATCGGAAGCGTGCTGATGCTGCTTGGAATTTTGACGCTGTACTTTTACCATTTCCAGCAGTTCCAGACATACAGCTTCGATATTTCGGACCTGATGCGCACGCAGGTGCCGGACGGCGTTCAGTGGTGGGTGTTCTGGGCTTTCTTCGTCGGCTTCGCGGTGAAGGTGCCGATGTTTCCATTCCACACCTGGCTGCCGGATGCGCACACGGAAGCGCCCACGGCCGGGTCAGTGGTGCTGGCCAGCGTACTGCTGAAGATGGGGACGTACGGCTTCCTGCGCTTCTCGCTGCCGCTGCTGCCGGAATCGGCCAAGAACCCGGTCATCATTAATGTGATGGGAATTCTATCCATCATCGGGATTGTTTACGGCGCGCTGGCATGCCTGATGCAGAAGGATTGGAAGAAGCTGGTGGCTTATTCCTCGGTGAGCCATCTGGGCTTCTGTACGCTGGGTATTTTCGCGCTCAACCCGGCGGGGATTGCGGGCTCGGTGATCCAGCAGATCAACCACGGCATTTCCACCGGCATGCTCTTCCTGATTGTAGGTGTAGTGTATGAGCGGCGGCACACGCGCGAGATTTCGGAATACGGCGGCCTTTTGAAAGTGATGCCGGTGTTCACTATCATCTTCCTGGTGGCGGCCCTGAGTTCCATGGGTATGCCGCCGCTGAACGGATTCGTCGGCGAGTTGACGATTCTGGGCGGCGCCTACCAGATGTCTTTCAACTGGGCCTTCTGGGCGGCGGTCGGAATTGCGCTGGGCGCGGCGTATTTGCTGTGGCTCTTCCAGCGCACCATGCTGGGCGAGGTGAAGGAAAAGAATGCGCTGCTGAAGGATCTTTCGTGGCGCGAGATCGCGGTGTTTGCGCCGCTGATCGCCTGGGCCTTCTGGATCGGCCTGAACCCGCAGCCGTATTTTCGCGTGCTGGAGCGCCCGGTTGCGCAAATCGTGGAGCGCGTGCGGCCAGGCTATTACGCGGAACGGCACCTGGTGAATCCGCTGGACGTGCGCACGCCATCGGCGATGGTGCGCTAGATGGTGCGGTAACCGTATTACTGGCTTGAAACCCACGACCGCGGCAATCCTGGTGCTCTCAATCCTGGTGCTCGGCTGGTCTGCTTTTGCCGCCGGCCAGCCCTTCCGCACAGAGGATTGGTGGACTCTGCGCACGGCCCGCGACCCGCAGATCACCGCCGACGGCGTTTCAGTCGCATACGTCGAGACCTGGAATGACCAGGAGCACGATGCCGCCTGCTCCAACCTCTGGGCTGTCGGCAGCGACGGAACCCATCGGCGGAGTTTGACCCGCGGCGCGTGGCGGGACTATTCGCCGCGCTGGTCGCCCGATGCCACGCGCATCGCGTACCTGTCGGATCGCGGCGGCCGGACGCAGATCCGCGTGCAGCAGCTGAACTCCGGTGCAGGAGTTGGAAATCGCCAGCCTGCCGTCGCCGCTGGCCCTGGCCTGGTCTCCGGATGGCAGGATGTTGGCGTTCACGGCGGCCGTGCCGGTGCCGCCCGCGCCGGCTGCGTGGGCGCCCGCCGCCCTGGTGCCGCTCTTGCGCCGGCGGGTGGTCAGCCGCGTTCAGATCTTTGTGGTTCCCGCAGAAGGAGGAACGCCGCGCCAGCTTACGAATGGCGGTGATCTGGATCATACAGGCGAGCCGGCCTGGATGCCCGACGGCCGCACCATCCTCACTTCGGCCGCTCCCACGCCCGACGCCGGCCGGGCGCTCGAAGGCGGCGAGATCTACGCCATCCGGCTGGCCGATGGCGCCCGTACGCAGCTTACCAGGCGCCCGGGTCCGGACGAATTTCCTGTCCCCTCGCCCGACGGCGGCAAGATCGCCTGGGTGGGCCGCGATGCCGCGCCGCAGAGCTACGTCACCAGGAAACTATACGTGATGAACGCCGATGGCAGCCGCATTAAAGTGCTGGCTGGAACGCTGGACCGCGATGTCAGGAGCCCGCAGTGGAGCAACGACTCGCGCACGGTCTACTTTCTGGCCGACGACCACGGCGCCACCCACGTCTATGCCGGCCGCAACGACGGCAGCGTGCGGCAGGCGACCCAGGCGGCCCAGCGTCTGGACGGATTCTCATTGGCCGGCAACGGCCGCGCGGTGAGCGTGCGCTCCACCGGCGAAGTAGCTAACGCAGCCGCCGCGGCCAGTGAAGTGATCGTCTTCCCAGTGGACCGTCCAGGCGCTCCGGTACGGCTCGCCGCGCCCAATGAAAACCTGCTGGCCGGTCGGGAAATCGGACGCACCGAAGAGATTCAATTTCCCTCCGACGGCAAGACCATTCAGGCGTGGATCACCCGGCCGCCGGGGTTTGATGCCGCCAAGAAGTACCCCCTGCTGCTCGACATTCAGGACGCATTTCAAAACAACCAGCGCCGTATGTGCGGGCCGGAATTTCGCTTGCGATCGCAGATCTTCGCGGCCCGTGGCTACGTGGTGCTCTGTGCCAACGCGCGCGGGACGCCCGGATACGGCGAGGAGTTCGGCAACCTGATCCACTCCCGATATCCCGGCGACGATTTCGACGATCTGATGCGCGGCGTGGATGCCGTGATCGCCAAGGGTTACGTCGACCCGAAACGGCTGACCGTAGTGGGAGGATTATTGGCCGCCTGGACCCTGGGACATACTCCTCGTTTTGCCGCGGCGGTGGTGCGGCGTCCCATTACAGACTGGGTGGTGGATGTGGCGCTGGCGCCCGACGGGTACTATCGGGCCGCCGCCTGGATGGGGGCCATGCCATGGGACAATCCCGAGCAGTATGTGAAACATTCGCCCATTTTCTTCGCACAAAACTTTAAGACCCCGGCGCTGGTGATAGCCGGCGATCATGACCCCGAAAGCGATGAGTTATATTTCGCGTTGCAGGCGCGGAAAGTGGAGTCGGATCTGGTGCGGCTGCAGGCAGGAAAGCCGAGCCACACGGTGCTGGAACTGGAGGCCACCCTGGGCTGGCTGGAGCGGTTCACGCGTTAGATTCAAGCACGCGGCGCCGATCCGAAGCGCCGATCCGAGCCACGACCGTAAGGGAGTGGCAGTCTTCGCAACTCTTCATACCCACAGTTAGCTGTGGTCCAGAAGTTCCAGAAGCCTTTCCTGCACGGCTTCGGCGGTCGGGTTGTCGGGCGTGATCACCAGAATCGTATCGTCGCCGGCGATGGTTCCGACCACGGTCGGCCACTCCTCGTTGTCGAGCGCGACGGCGACCGAGTTGGCGTGGCCGGGGGAGGTTTTCAACACCACCAGGTTTTGCGCGCGCAGAACGTCGCGCAGGAATTCCGCGGCCAGCAGCGAGAACTGGGGTCCGGCTTCCTCGGGGGCCATTTCCTGGTAGCCTTCGCGGGTCTTGACCAGGCGCAAATCGCGGATATCGCGGGACAGCGTCACCTGCGTGGCGGCGATGCCTTGATTTTTCAATTCCTGGGCGAGTTCTTCCTGGGTGCCGATGCGCTTGCCGCGGATCAGCTTGAGGATCTGGCCTTGGCGGTAGGTTTTGGTCATACGCTCATTTCGGTGAGCCGCTGTCTGGCGGCGGTTAGCGCGGCGGCAACCGATTCGGGACCGGTGCCGCCCGCGATTTCGCGCGACTGCATGCCCTTCCGGGGGTCCAGCAGCGCGGCCAGATCGCCGGTAAATTCGGGGGCGAAGCGGCGCATATCTTCAGCGGTCCAGTCGGCGGGTTTCTTGCCGCCGCGGACGGACTCCAGCACGAAACGGCCCACGATCTGGTGGGCCTGGTGGAAGGGCGTGCCGGCGCGGGCCAGGGCTTCGGCCAGATCGGTAGCCACCACCCAGCTTTCTTCGGCGGCGGCGATCGGCCGGGCCGTGTTGAGCCTGGCGGATTGAATCACCGCGCGCGCCATTTCGAGACGAACCCGACAACTGATCGGCAGCCTCGAAAAGCGGGACCTTGTCTTCCTGCATGTCGCGATTGTAGGTCATGGGCAGGCCCTTCATGGTTACCATGAGCGCGGTCAGGCAGCCCATCACGCGGCCGCTCTTGCCGCGGATCAGTTCGAGCGAATCGGGATTCTTCTTCTGCGGCATGAGGCTGGAGCCGCTGGTGACGCCATCGCCCAATTCCAGCCAGCCGAACTCCTCGCTGGAATATAAAATCCAGTCTTCGGCCAGGCGGCTGAGGTGAATCATGGCGACGCTGGCGGCATAGAGGAAGTCGAGCGCGAAATCGCGGTCGCCGGAGACGTCCATGCTGTTGCGCGTGATGGCGGCGAAACCGAGGTCCCGCGCCATGGCCTGGCGGTCGAAGGGAAAGCCGCTGCCGGCCAGCGCGCCCGAACCCAGCGGCATCACGTTGGCGCGCGCGCGGGCTTCGCCGAAGCGTTCCCAATCGCGCGCCAGCATTTCGAAATAGGCCAGCAGGTAGTGCGGCCACAGCACGGCCTGAGCGCGGCGCATGTGGGTGTAGCCGGGGATGACGGCGTCCGGGTATTGCCCGGCCAGATCCACCAGCGCCGACATCACGCCGCAGAGCAGCGCGCGGACGCGATCGCACTCTTCGCGCAGCCAGAGGCGCGTATCGAGCGACACCTGTTCATTGCGGCTGCGCCCGGTGTGAATCTTGTCGGCCACCGGGCCTGCCTGCTCCTTGAGCTTGCGGATCACCAGCGTGTGCACGTCCTCGTCGGTGGCGCCTTCGTAAAACGCGGCGTCGGCCGATTCCTTGAGGATCGCGGTCCAGGGCTTCCACGATTTGCGGCGCGCTCTTCGGCCGAGAGGATGCCCACCCGTTCGAGAGCGCGCGCGAAGGCCTGGGAGCCGCGGATATCGGCGTCGATAAGCCGCCGGTCGAAATCGAGCGACCCGGAGAATCGCTCGAAGACTTCCGACGGGCCGGTTTCAAAACGTCCGCCCCACAATTTCATTTGGATCCCGGTGTTTCATCTCGATCCCCGGCGCCTCATTTGGATTTGGCCGCCGACAACGCCGCCCGGACTTTCATCGGCAGGCCGATCAGGTTGATGAAGCCGAGCGCGTCCTTCTGGTCGTAGCTGGCGCCCATCGTGAAGCTGGCGATATCGAGCGAATAGAGCGAATTGGGCGACTTGCGGCTGAGCGGCGTGATGTTGCCCTTGTAGAGTTGCAGCTTGACTTCGCCCGTGGTGGGCTCGCTGACTTTGTCGAAGAACCCGTCCAGCGCCTCGCGCAGCGGCGTGAACCACAGGCCGTTGTAGACCATCTCCGCCCAATCGAGCGCCAGTTTCTGCTTGTAGTGAAGCGTGCTCTTGTCGAGCGTCAGGGCTTCCAGTTCGCGAATGGCGAACATCAGCAGCGTGCCGCCCGGCGTTTCGTAGCAGCCGCGGGACTTCATGCCGACGAAGCGGTTCTCCACCAGATCGATGCGGCCGACGCCATGCTCGCTGCCGATGTGGTTGAGGGCTTCCAGCAGTTCGAAGGCCTTCATCTGCTTGCCGTCGACCGAAACCGGCGTGCCCTTTTCGAAGCCGATGGTGACCTCGCCGGGCTTGTCAGGCGCTTCGGCCGGGCTCTTGGTCAGCATCCAGATTTCATCGGGCGCGGCGTTGGCCGGGTCTTCGAGCGCGCCGCCTTCGTGCGAGATGTGCCAGATGTTGCGGTCGCGGCTGTAGATCTTGGTGGTGGATTGCGGCGATCGGGATGTGGTGCGTGCGCGCGTATTCAATGGCGTCTTCGCGGGAGACGATGTTCCATTCGCGCCACGGAGCGATCACAGGCAGTTGCGGCGCCAGGGCTTTGTAGGTGAGCTCGAAACGCACCTGGTCGTTGCCCTTGCCGGTGCAGCCATGCGCGAGGGCGTCGCAGCCGGTGGCCAGCGCCACTTCCACCTGCTTCTTGGCCAGCAGCGGACGCGCGATGGAGGTGCCCAGCAGGTACTTGTGCTCGTAGACGCCGCCGGAGCGGACCAGCTTCCAGAGGTATTGCGAGACGAATTCCTCGCGCATGTCCTCGATGTAGACTTCGGCGGCGCCGGTCTTGCGCGCCTTGGCTTCGAGGCCGTCGAGTTCGTCGCCTCCCTGGCCGATATCGCCGCACACCGCGACTACTTCGCAGCCGTAATTCTCCTTCAACCACGGGATGATGACAGAGGTATCCAGGCCGCCTGAATAGGCGAGCGCTACTTTCTTCGGTTTGGTCATAAAGTTATCAATTCTACGGTAACGCGTCGCTCCCTTACGGTCGCGGCTCTGCGAGCGTAACAGCTTCCGTATTATTCACGAAAGCATCATCAGCAGCAAGCGCTTTCTGGGCATGCAGGCGATTTTCGGCCTGATCGAAAACCACTGAACGCTTATGTTCCATGATGGAGTCGGTCACTTCTTCGTCGCGCTTGGCTGGCAGGCAGTGCATGAAGACTGCATCGGGCCGCGCCTGCGCGAACAGCCCCTCATTCACCTGATAAGCCGCGAAAAGCCTTCTTGCGCTTCCCGGCCTCCTGCTCCTGTCCCATGCTGGCCCAGACGTCGGTATAGATGGCGTGAGCGCCGTCGACGGCCGGCGCGATGTCGTGGGTAATGAGCAGCGACGCGCCGGAAACCGCGGCCAGACCTTCGGCCTGCGCCACGATATCGGGATTGGGAGTGTAGCCGGGAGGGCAGGCGAGGGCGAAATCCATCCCCAGCCGCAGGGAGGTCAACATCAGCGATTGGGCCACGTTGTTGCCATCGCCGACGAAGGCGAATTTGAGGCCGGTCAGACTGTCGAAATGTTCGCGCAGGGTCTGCATGTCCGCCAGCGCCTGGCAGGGATGGTAAAGATCGCACAGGGCGTTGATGACGGGCACGGAAGACCATTGGGCCAGGCCTTCTACCGTAGCGTGCAGGAAGACGCGGGCGACGATGGCGTTGACCCAGCGGTCCAGGTTGCGGGCGACATCTTTTAGCGGCTCGCGAACGCCGATGGGGCCCTCCACGGACACGGCGTCGCCGCCCAACTGTTTGATGGCCAGCTCGAAGGTGAGACGGGTGCGCAGGGAGGGCTTCTCAAAAAGCAGGGCTATGGATTTTCCGTCCAGCCCATGGGCGTAATCGGCAGGCGACCGCTTGACGCCGGCCGCCAGGTCCAGGAGGTAGACCAACTCGTCGTCAGTGAGGTCGAGGTCGCGGAGCAGGTCCGGCCCCGCGGTCTTCAAGATCTGGTTGGGCATAAGCATCGCGGCCATGTTGTTCGCCTCAAAATCGGTCGCCTCGATTGAATTTTTATTCACCTCAATGAATAATCACACATTCGCCGTGCACCGGTCAAGTGCATACATCTGAAACGTGGCGGCCTTCGTAATCATCCTATGTGTGTGGGTTAACACAAGGCAATTCTGAGTTAAAGTAAAGGGTGATCAGGGTGAGGAGCTTTCTGTTTTTACTAGTGTGCGTCGGGTCGCTTGGCAGCCCAGCGGTGTGGGCGGCCGGGCCGGAGCTTGAGAACGCGCGTAAACTCTATAGCCTCACGGAGTTTGAGCAGTCTCTTAAAGCCTTACAGGCGATTCCTTCGAAGGATGCTGCGGTATACGAACTGATGGGGCTGAACTATTACGGGGGAGCCGATTACAAAAAAGCCACCGAGGCGCTTGAGAAAGCCCTTGCGCTGGACCCGAACAATTCGGAAATCAACCTGTGGCTGGGGCGCGCGTACGGACGGCGGGCTGAAACTTCGAACCCCCTTTCGGCTCCCGGGCATGCCTCGAAAGCGCGCCAGTATTTCGAAAGGTCGGCGCTGTTAAACCCTGACAATCTAGAGGCTCAGAGCGATTTGTTTGAGTATTACCTGGAGGCTCCGGGGTTTCTTGGCGGGGGCCTGGACAAGGCTGCAGCCACGGCTCGGCAAATGGCCAGAATCAACCCTTCGGAGGGCTACTGGGCCCTGTCCAAGCTGGACGAGAAACGGAAGCAATTCGATAGCGCCGAGGATCATCTTCGGCGCGCCATTGAGGCCGCACCGCATCAGGTCGGCCGGCTTCTCGACCTGGCCCGTTTGCTGACCAAGCAGGGGCGGTACTCCGAAGCCGACCTGAGCATCGCCCAAGCGATACAGATTGCTCCTGACAGTCCGAGAGTGATTTTTGCGCAAGCCGACATGTACATAAAAGGCAAGCGGAATCTTGATGTTGCCCGCGAGTTATTGAAGCGTTACCTGACTCTGACTTTGACGCCCGACGATCCGCCGCGCTCGCAAGCCGAGAAACTTCTCAAACAGGTGCGGGGCGTTTAGCCCTTCCGCATGTTTCTTGGCGAAGCCCTGCGCTTCAGTGTCCAGGCGCTTCGCGCCAATCCGGCCCGGTCCCTGCTCACCGGCCTGGGAATGGTGATCGGCACAGCCTCCGTGATCCTGGTGGTAACCATTTCGCTGACCAGCCGGGATTATATTCTGGAGCAGATCCAGGGAGTCGGATCCAACATCATCTTCGCCTATTACGCCTCGGCGGGACCAAGCACCGCAGTCTCCGACGCGGACTACATCAAGATGGCCGACGTAGAGGCGCTGCGGCAGAACCTGGGGGCCGATATTGTAGCGGCTACCGGCGTGATGACGAACTTCGACCGCATCCTGATCGGCGGCAAAGAGCAGGACGTCAAGGTGATCGGCACCGACCAGGCCTATCAGCCGGTGCGCAATATCGTGGTCAGTTCGGGGCGGTTCCTG
Source organism: Bryobacterales bacterium (assembly GCA_963817515.1). Lineage (GTDB taxonomy): Bacteria > Acidobacteriota > Terriglobia > Bryobacterales > Bryobacteraceae > DATMNI01. The sequence goes on from CAWFPJ010000001.1 coordinate 110,046, forward strand.
GATGAAGGCGACGTCTCGCTGCGCCAGAAGGTGGGGCTGTTGACGGACCAATTGGCGACGCGCATGTACGGCAGCCAGGCCAGCGCGCTCAACCAGGTAATCAAGCTTTTTGGCCTGGAGTTCACGGTAATCGGAACCTTCCACGAAAAGGTGGAAACCTTCGGGCAGTCGGAGGTGGAACGCGACACCATACTGGTGCCCATCACGGTGCTCCGCTATTTTACGCCGGTGGAGCGCATTGATCCGATGTACGTACAAGTGCGGTCTCCCGAAGAGGTGGACCGGGTGGCGCTGCGGGTTCAAGAAGTTCTTGAAGCCAGGCACCGTTCGGGCGCACGATATAGGGTAGATACGCTGACCGCGATCCTGAACGCGGCCAAGAAACATTTCACTGATTCTGTCGCTGGTGCTGGTGCTGGTTTCGACTATCACGCTGCTGATTTCGGGCATCGGGATCATGAACATCATGCTGGTGACGGTGACGGAGCGGACGCGGGAGATTGGCGTGCGGCTGGCGGTGGGCGCGTCCAAGAGGGAGATCCTGATTCAGTTTCTGACCGAGGCAATCATGGTGAGCCTTTCGGGCGGCCTGATCGGGATTCTGGTAGGGGTGGCAATTCCCTTGAGCGTGCAGTTGTTCGCCGACATCCGGATTCCGATTTCGGCCCTGGCGATTGTGGTGGCCTTCGGGGTAAGTTGCGCGGTGGGCCTGGTGTTCGGCATTTTGCCGGCGAACCGTGCGGCGCAGTTGAATCCGACCGAAGCTCTGCGATACGAGTAGACCGTGGAGTGGGCTTTAGCCCGCCATGCCCGGACTCATCCGGGCACAGCCCCAATCGTCAGACGCCGCTGACGCCCCAACCGGCGTCGACCGTCAAGACCTCTCCGGTGATGGAACGGGCTTCTTCGCCAAGCAGGAAGAGCGCGGCGCGGGCTACATCTTCGGCGTCGATCATGCCGCCGGTGAGCGGCTGTTTCTTGCCGATGAAATCGTTCAGCTCAGGGGTGGCTTGAGCGCGCTCACTGCCGGGCGTGCGTACCAGTCCCGGGGCTACCACGTTCACGCGGATCTTGTGGGGCGCGTAGTAAGCGGCCATGGACCGGCTCATGGCCGCAATGCCTCCCTTGGCCGCAGCGTAGGCGTGGGTGGCAAAGTGGCGCGGTTCGGGGGCTTCCGCCAGCACGCTGCCCAGGTTGACGATGGCGCCGCGAACACCGCTTTCGGACACCTCCTGCTCCAGCATTCGGAAGATGACGGCGCGGCACATCTGGAACGTGACGGTCAGGTTTTGCGTAATAGTGAGATCCCAGCCATCGTCGGTGAGCTGATGCGCGGGACCATCGCCGAAGCGCCGTCCGCTGAGCCCCGCCACGTTGAAGAGCGCATCTACGCGGCCGAATCTGGACAGGCATTGGGCCAACACTGAAGCTGGAGATTCGGGAAGCGTCACGTCGCCCACCCAGCATTCGGCGCCGGTTTCGGCCGCCAGTTCCCAGCCGGAAAGTTCGTCGCTGGTGGCCACCACCAGCCGGGCGCCCTGCAAGGCGGCCAGGCGGGCAGCGGCGGCTCCGATACCAGTAGAACCAGTGATGATCAGAATCTTGTCGCGCAAAATTTACGCCGCCTTCGTCAATCCCAGACCCGGCTTGCCAGGCAGTACCAGCTTGCCCTTCTGCACCAGCACGCCGCGGTACGGGTCATTGCCGATCAGCAGGTTGCCGTCCAGGTCGGCATAGTCCACCAGCGGCGACAGGTGCGCCGCCGCGGTCACCGAAACCGAGCTTGAGATCATACAGCCCAGCATGGTCTTCATGCCCAGCGCTTTGGCGACCTGGATCATGCGGCAGGCTTCCAACATGCCGCCGCTTTTGTCCAGCTTCACATTGACGCCGTCGAAGGCGTCCTTCAGCTTGGGGATGTCGGATGCGCGCTGGCAGGCTTCGTCGGCGATGATCGGGATGTGAACCCGGCTGCGGATCCAGCGGGTCTCTTCGATCATTTCGGCGGGCAGGGGCTGCTCGATGAACTCCACGCCCATTTTCTCCAGCCAGTTGATCTTGCGGACCGCCTCTTCCTTATCCTTCCAGCCTTCGTTGGCATCCACGCGCAGCGGCTTCTTAGTGACGCTGCGCACGGCCTCAATGGTAGGCTCGTCGGTGTCCAGGCCGACCTTGACCTTCAGCACCGGATAATCGGCAGCCTCCAGCGTTTTCTGTTTCGTGATCTCGGGGGTATCGATGCCGATCGAAAAAGTGGTGAGCGGCGTGTCCCTGGGGTCGAGTCCGAAATAAGTGTAGAGCGGGATGCCGAGCTTCTGGCCCACCCAATCCATGAGCGCAATATCCACCGCAGCCTTGCCTGCCCACGCTGCAGGCACGCGCGTAAAGACATCGGCCATGATTTTGGCGAACTGCATGGGGTTGGCGGAGAGCAGGTAATCGCGTACGGAATCGGCGGCTTTTTTAGCGCCGGCGGCGTCCTCGTGGTAGCGCACGATGGGGGCCCCTTCGCCGTGGCCGGTGATGCCGTCGCGCGTGTAGGCAGTGTGCAGCGTGTCGCGGTACTGGCTGGACGACATGGTGGTGGTCCAGGTGTGCCGCAGGTTCAGCCGTTTAATTTCTGTGGCGAAGGTGGTCTTCGAATTCGCGGCCGACGCCAGGCCCGCAGCCGGCGCCGCGGATGCGGTTTTCAGGAAACTCCTCCGGTTCATGGCACGCTCCTAATCCGCCAGCGTAACAGAGTGTATCGCGGCGTTACCAGAGATACCAATCACCGCGGGTCAGGACCCAAACGGCCAGCAGCGCGTTGGTGATGGCGTGCGCCGCCACGGCGTCACCAATTCTGCCGCGCCAGCGCAGTGCCAACGCGTAGAGCAGGCCCGCCACCGCACCGGCTACCCAGCGGTCCCCATGCATCAGACCGAAAGCCACGGAGGAAATCAAAAGAGCGAACCAGCTAAAATTCCGGAAGCCGGCTGATTCGAAGTCCGGTGACGTCAACCGCCGGAGCAGAAAGCCGCGGAACGCGAGTTCCTCGGCAATGGGGACGGTAACTACGGCTGCAAGGGTTCGGATCACCAGCCAGGTAACTTTGGCGGACTGCGGCCATGCTTTGAGGCCGGACGCGATTCCGTTGTCGAAGTGGACCGAAGGGCCGGGCATGAGGGCTATGCGGTCCATGGCCAGCCAGAGGGCGAAACCGGCGGCTCCGGCCAGTACCGCCACCCAACCGAATCTCCAGTCGAGTGGCGCATACTTTTTCCGGAAGAACCAAAGAACCGCTGCCGCGGCAAAGAATCGCAGGGGATAGAGCCACTCGAATCGTTGGGAGAACGCGCGCGCAACCATGGCCGCCGCGAGAATCGCCAGAAACGGCATCAGATAAGCTGCCGTAGGGTTGTCGACCCTGGCACCGTGCGGCTTCACCATGGTCTGGTCCACCATGACCGGCTCCGCAATCTTGACCCAGGCGAGACGTTGCGCCGCAAAGATGAAGCCCAGAGCGGCCAGCGTGAACGCAATCCAGCCGGCCTGCGAGTGAAATCCACCTGCCGCGATGCCCGGAGCACCCGCGCTCCCGATCAGGATCAGCGCTGCAATCCTCACGGCATTCAACAGCCAGACGACGACAATGCCGGCAGGGAGCAAAAGCAGGGCTTGAGGAAACCGGCATTCCCGGCGGAACATGCATAGCCAGCCGGTTGCGAACACCAGCATGAGGCAGACGCCTTCATAACCGGAGCATTCCGGAGCAATCTGGACCGTGAAACCCGGGCCGCCGATGGTCATCGTGGCCGGATCGCTGACAACGGAAGAAAGAAACGGCCATAGGAGCCAACGCACCAGATCGAAGGTGACAAGAATGGTCGGCTCCCAGAGGAGCCGGCTCCAGTAGCCGAGAAGGCATGCGCCGGTCGCCGCCGCCAGCGCAAAGAGCCAGAGATTACCGGCGCCGCGGATGGCTTCGATGCAGAGTTTCGCAGGTAAGAAGGCAAGCACCGCGAAGCTAATGCCGAGGGTGCCGCAAGCCAGCCAACCGGCAGCCATGGCATCGGTGGCGCCGGCGGAATAATTGCCGGCGAACAACGGCGACGAAAAGGCGGTAAAGAGCAGCATGGCGCCGAAATGACCGGCCAGGAAGCGCCACGAAACCGGTGAGTCCAGGGGCTTGGCCGCCATGCGCTGCCAGATGATTTTGCCTTTGAGATACCCAAAGGCCACATAGAACCCCGCGAACGCTACCAGACCGCGCAGGATCCATGCTCCCCAGGCGCGCATGAACGCAGTGACAGGGTTGCCGCGGTTCAACGAACTGAGATCTAACCAAGTGGAAACGGCGACAAGTTCCAGACTAAAAAGAAGAGCTAGCAAGGCGACCCGCTGGATTAAACCAGAAGAAGACGGGCCGCAGGACGGAGACCCTTGAAGGGTACTAACGACAGGTGGGTTCAAGGAATACGCCGCAGCGGCAAAACAAGCTGCGACGACCTAGTTTCGACGGCGACCGCGAAACACCAGAACCGCTCCGGCTAGTAAAGCTATGGCGCTGCCGCCACTGGCCGGGTCAATCTCTGGCGCCGTCAAGGCCGCTGAAGCCAGGGACACGATGCCGATCCCCAACATAAACAATGCAAATGTTTTTCTCACAGACCTAGTATATTTGCGACTGGTACGGCGGTCAAGAGAAAAGAGTCTGAATAGGTTCTATTTTTAACGTGGTACAGTCCAAGTACTTTTTCCTTAATATCCGCAACAGAAGGCTGATTTGAACCCCACCGTCACAATGTAGTACACTGATTCTTTACTCCCGTGGTACCGACGCACTCCGTGTGATCCGGCTCCCAAACTGAGGTTTATATGCACGCGATTATTGAAACTGGCGGAAAACAGTACCGGGTCGCCCCGGGCGACGTTCTCCGCGTGGAAAAACTAGCCGGCGATATTGGCTCCGAAATCGAATTGCCCGCCAAGGCAGCCTTCAAAGATGGCGGTGAACTGGTATCCGGCGGCAAGGTGATGGCCACCATTGTGGCGAACGGGCGCGGGAACAAAATCATCGTTTTCAAGTTCAAACGCAAAAAGCAATATAAGAAAACCATCGGGCATCGCCAGTCCTACACACAAGTGAAGGTGGGCGAAATTCTGGTGTAGGCTATGTTCCCAGGCGCGGAGTAAATCAGGTGACGTATGGCTCATAAAAAAGGATTAGGCAGTTCCAAGAACGGGCGCGATTCCAATGCGCAGCGGCTGGGTGTGAAAGTATTCGGCGGCCAGCTGATTCCGGGCGGCTCCATTATTGTCCGCCAGCGCGGCACCAAACTGAAGCCGGGCACGAACGTAGGCTGGGGTAAGGACGATACGTTGTTCGCCAAGGTGACGGGCGTGGTGGAATTCAAAGACCGCGGCCGGCTGGGCAAGTTCGTCAGCGTTACGGCAGTCGCGTAGGCCCGAAGCAATTCTCCAGAGCCGCCGGTTTCGAAACGAACCGGCGGCTTTTCCGTGTTTGACCGAAACATCGGCTCTCCATGTTCATTGATGAGGTAAGGATTCTCGTCAAGGCCGGCGATGGCGGCAATGGCTGCCTCGCCTTCCGCAGGGAGAAGTACGTCCCTCGCGGCGGTCCGAGCGGCGGCGATGGCGGGCGCGGCGGCGATGTCATCCTGGTGGCCAGCCAGCAGGCCAACACTCTGCTGCATTTCCGCTTCAACCCGGAACATAAGGCCGAGCGCGGCCGCCACGGCGAAGGCAGCCAGAGGACTGGCGCGGAGGGCCACACCATCGAGGTGAAGGTCCCGGTGGGCACCGTGGTGTATGACGAGATGACGGGCGAGCGGCTCTACGATTTCACGCACGCCGATGAACGCTTCACGGTGGCGCGTGGCGGCAGGGGCGGACGAGGCAACCAGCATTTCGCCACCTCCACCCACCAGGCGCCCACGGAACATGAGCCTGGCCGGCCGGGCGAAGAGAAACGGCTGCGCCTGGAACTCAAGCTGCTGGCCGACGTGGGCCTGGTGGGTTTTCCGAATGCAGGCAAGTCCACGCTGATCTCGCGAATCTCCGCCGCCCGGCCGAAGATCGCCGACTATCCGTTTACCACCCTTGAGCCCAACCTGGGCGTGGTCCAAATGGATAACTTCCGCAGCTTCGTGGTGGCCGACATACCTGGCCTTATCGAGGGCGCGCACCTGGGCCACGGGCTGGGCATCCAGTTCCTGCGCCACATTGAGCGCACGCGCCTGCTGGTGCACCTGGTGGATGTTTCCGAAAGCAGCGGGCGGGAGCCGGTGCATGACTTCGAAGTGATCATGGAAGAACTGGCCAGTTTCAGCGAAGACCTGGTCAAGAAGCCGATGATCGTCGCGGCCACCAAGATGGACGCGGCCCAGGATCCCGAACGAGTGGCAGCCCTGCGCAATCTGGCGGCCCGGCGCGGCCTCGCCTATTTCGAGATTTCGAGCGTCACCGGCCAGGGTATTGACGCGCTCAAGCATGCCATGGCCGAACGGGCGCTGGCCCCCGCCGTAGTGGAGTGATCGCCGGATTTCATGGATGAGTCAACTTTCGACTGACCGCAGAGACGCGGAGACGCGGAGCCATGCGCAGAGAAAGACCCACTGAGGATGGCCCTTTAGCGGATGCAGGGCCGCCGGCCGTCTTCAGGATCAGATCAGCTGCTCCATCAAAGAAATCAGGTATTCCTGGTCGAGCGGGGCTGACCGGTAAGTGCGCGCATCGAAGAAGCGCCACAGCTTCTTTTCTTTCTCGATGGTATAGAAAATGAGTTGCTCTTCGATGAGGTCTTTATCCAGAAGCTCCTGATTAAACGCGCGCACGGTTCCCTCGAGCGCGTAGGGTATGCGAAAATCCTCCGTGGAAACCAGTTCCGGTGTGGCTGAAAACGAAACCTGCAGAATCCGTCCGCGCACATTAATCTGAATCAGGTTGAGCGTGTCTTCCTGGAAGGCGCTCTCGGAAAAGCTTCGCGGGTCCAGTTCTACCTTGTTGTGCGTCAGCAGGCGGTTTACGGAGTTCACAAAATCCGCGCAGATGGCATACAGGTCGACCGCGGCAACCCGGCGCAATGCGGCTATCTCGCGGGAGTGCCGCAGCAGCCGCTCGTCTTTCTCTACCAGGGCGTCGATACTTTCCGCCAGCCGTTTGAGGCGGCCGTTTCCCGCCCGTGTCTGACTACCCAGCCGGTTCACCATTTCAGCATACTGCCGGATCGCCTGCTGTTCCGGGAAAACTTAGTGGCGGTGGCGTGATTGCAACACCTCTTCCAATTCGATGAGATCCAGCACGTCCATATGCAACTGTCCCAGGATCTGATCAGCCGTAATGGCGGTGAGCAGCCGCTTGCCTTTCAAAACATGATGGATGTGGGGTTGGGACACGCCGGTTACTCGGGCCAGACCACGCTCGGTCATCTCGCCGCTGCGGACTCGTTGGCGGAGATGGTCCACGAGCCGCCGATGCAGATCACTAAAGGTCATGGTGAGCCCACGGGCCGATTCCTACGAGAAATAGGGTAGTACCGGATTTCACTATCCCCAATAGAAATCCTCAGCATTTCGGAGTATCGGAGTTGAAACGCTTGACGTTTTTTCCTGTGGATATACAGTGGAAACACTGTGGGAAATAAATGGCGGTGGCTCATTTTGGGAAGGGCCGCCGCCGGAAGGAACACTTTCAAAATGCAGTGGAATCGATCGAGCGCGATTGGACTGGCCTGTATATCATGCAACTTCTGCCGAGGCCAGGGAATGCGCACTGTTCACAAGGTGAGGGAAGCGCCCTGCAATTGCGTATTCCGGGCGATTTTTCGTACCTGCTTCAACCGTTTTCGAGAGTGCGCGGAACTAGGAGCGCATACGAGTACGGTTTCGTTGGAATTCTGCGATGGACATGATGGCCGGCGATCCTATGCCCGCAAACGGGAAGAATTCATCGCCGACTTTTCGCTTGTCAGCCGGCGCGTACTGGAGGATGAAGATCATCGGATCTTCCGGTATTTTTTCCTTATGGGCGCCGACTGGAAACTCTGTTGCCGCCGCCTGAAGCTCGAACGCGGCAACTTCTTTCATTCCGTGTACCGGATTGAGCAGAAACTGGGCCGCGCCTTTGCGGAACTGGAGCCCTATGCGCTCTATCCGCTGGACGAATATTTCGGAGGTGTGATCAAGAAGGAGGCTTGCCAATCCTTATTGGCAGACCCGTTGCAATCCCGCACTGAGCCGCGGATTCCACTGCCGCTGTCGGCTTAGGACGTAAGGAGGCCCTTATGTTTACAATTACCCTCGCAATCGAATGTGACGAAACGATAACGTTTCTAACCCAAGGAGTAAAAACGATCATGCAATCAATTACAGATTTTGCCGCCAAAGTGAATGCAAACTTCGCGTCGATCCAAACCGGCATCAAAGCGCTGGACGACAAAATCACAGCCTTCCAGAACAGCCCGGGAAGCTTGTCCCCTGAAGACCAGGCATCCTTAGACGACATCGTGGCTACCTCTGGCACTCTGGCTGCGGCCGCGCAGGCAGCGGTCCCACTTCCGGCTCCGGTGGTCTAAAGTTACGACTGTAAATGACTGGCAGGCTTCCTGGTCTGCCAGAGGGCCTGCCAGAAAGCCTGCCGCTTCAAAATTACCCTTTACAATAGGTACTCCGGCACAACCCATGGACAACCTCACCCACACGGCCATTGGCTTATTCCTGAGCAGGGCCGGGCTAGGCCGATGGAGCCCGCGTGCCATGCCGATTATGCTTTTGGCCGCCAACGCTCCCGATATCGATGTAGTGAGCGCCGCCGGAGGCCCGTTAAACTATCTGCACTACCATCGCCACCTGACGCACTCTCTTGTAGGTATGCCGGTGATGGCTATGCTTGCCGTACTGGTGGTGAAACTGGTCACTCGAAAGCCGATTCACTGGCTGGGCGCTTTTTTCGCCGCGCTTATCGGCGTAGCGTCGCACCTGCTGCTGGACTGGACCAACGTATATGGGATCCGTCTGTTGCTGCCATTTTCCGGCGATTGGCAGAGGCTCGACTTCACGAGCGTCATCGACGTTTGGATCTGGGCTGCATTGTTGCTGGGGATACTGGGTCCGCTCCTGGGCGGGCTGGTGGGGACGGAAATCAGTTCCGGGACAGTCAAAGTGCGGCACCCTGGACGCGGCTTCGCCTGGTTCGCGCTGCTCTTTGTGCTGCTCTACGATTGCGGCCGCGCGGCGCTGCACGGGCGCGCGGTGGCGGCATTAGGGTCGCGTATGTACCAGGAATCGGCTCCGGAGCGGGTGGCCGCTATGCCGGACCCCGCCAATCCGTTGCTGTGGCGCGGCGTGGTGGAAACCAGCAAAGCCTTCACCGTGGAAGATCTGAATTTCGCGGGCACAGGGGCGCCGGCCCGCGAAATCGTTTTTCAGAAACCCGAGGCAAACGACGCCATTGATGCCGCCCGGCGTACCGCCGTATTCCAGGAATTCCTACGGTTTTCGCAGCTTCCACTTTGGAGAATCTCGCCCGTCTCATCGCCTGAAAACAGCAAGCTGGTAGAGGTTTTCGATATGCGTTTCGGTACCCCGATGGCGCCTGGATTCATGGTCGGCGCGAGGCTTGATTCCAGGCTGCGGGTGATTGGCACTTCGTTTCAGTTCGGTCGATTGCGGCCCCGATAGGCGTTTTAGTCTTAGTTTTAAGATACCGGCGGCTGCCGACCGCCGGCGTTACCGACTTCCGGCGTTACCGCGGACCAGGGCCTTCACGGCATCCGCACAGAGTACCGCGGCGTGTTTCGACTCGGCCGGCAGCCCGCCCACGGCTTCATCCACGACCGCCGGTAGAAATGCAGCCATCTGCAGCCTGGTTTTTCCGGTGAGCCATTCCGTCAGTGCCGAGCCTGCCGCGATGGAGGCGGTGCAGCCCCGAACTTTATAGCGGACCTCCACCGCCACGCTGGCCTCGAAGCGCGCCGCCAACCGCATAATGTCTCCGCACGCCGGGTTCGAGACTTCCACCGTGATGGCGGGCGGCGGAAGTTCGCCGACATTGCGGGGATTTTGAAAGTGCTCGATCAGCCGCTCCGGATACATTTATGCTCCAATATTGGCATGATTCAGGTGGTGGCGGCGATCATTGAGCGGGAAGGCCGAATCCTTATTTGCCGCCGGACACCGGAACAGTCCCATGCGCTCAAGTGGGAATTTCCCGGCGGCAAACTAGAGCCAGGAGAGACTGCCGAACAGGCGGTGGAGCGCGAACTCGAAGAGGAACTCGGCATCCGCGGCGCCCGCGGCGCGGAAATTACACGCTATGAGTACACTTACCCCGGCAAGAATCCGATCCTGCTGATTTTTTTCCGCGTGACCGAATTCGACGGCGAGCCGGTCAACCTGATCTTCCATGAAATGCGATGGGAGCCGGCGGAGAAACTAGCCGTTTTCGACTTCGTGGAAGGCGATCTCGCGTTCATTGACGCGCTCCAGGCCTGACTCCTTATACTGGTTTCTATGGCATCGATAAAAAGAGTAGACCCCGCCGAGAATGAGTTTCTAGCCAGCCTGGAAGCCAAGAGCAAGCAGCCCAACCCCTTCTTCCGGACCCTGGCGAACCGCCCCGAAGTACTCAAGACTTTTGTTCCTTTTTATGGCGCGGTGATGGGACCGGGCCCGGTGGATCGCCGCATCCAGGAACTGGTCTACCTGACTTGCTCCTACGCGAACCAATGCGCTTTCTGCACGGCGGCCCACGTCGCCGGCGGCAAGAAAGCCGGCATCACGGAGCAGGAGATGCAGTCTCTGCAGTCCGGTCAGGATGGTGGCTTTTCCGAGCCCGAACTGGCCGCTATCCGCTATGCGCGCGAATTGACCCGAACCGCTAATGCGGCCACCACGCGGGACGCGCTGGCGGCGCATTTCAACGACGAGCAGATTGTGGAAATTACGATGGTGGCGGCAACCGCGAATTGGACCAACCGGATCAATAACGGGTTGGGCATCGTTCCGGAAGGATAGGCCCGTGCCTATCCTGAGCGGGATTCATCCGGTGGCCGAGGCTCTCCGAGCCAAGCATCCGCTGGAGCGGCTGGTGATTGCGCAAGGCGCCGGTTCGCCGCGGCTGCAGGAAGTGATCGACCTGGCCCGGCGCGCGGGTGTCCCGGTGCGTTTTGAGCCGCGCGCCGCCATCGATCGCCTGGCCGGCAGTTCGGCGCACCAGGGCGTGGTGGCGATGGGGGCGGCCCGCAAGTACGCCGAATTTGAGCAAGTGGCTTCCTCGGACATGCTGGTGGTGCTGGATGGCGTGGAAGACCCGCACAATCTGGGCGCCATCGTTCGCACCGCGCACGCCGCCGGTGCCGGGGCCATCATGATTCCCGAACGGCGCGCGGCCAGCGTTACCGACGTGGTGGCCAAGGCGGCCGCGGGCGCCATCGAGCACTTGCCCATCGTCCGCGTCACCAACATCAACCGTACGCTCGAAGAGCTCAAGGAGCGCGGCTTCTGGATCTATGGGCTGGACGAGCGCGGCGAGCAATCTTACGCCGAAATCGAATACGCATCGCCCACCGTGATGGTGCTGGGCGGCGAAGGCAAGGGACTGCACGAACAGGTGCGCAAACATTGCGACGTGCTGGTGCGCATACCAATGGCGGGCAAGATTGGATCGCTGAATGTATCGGTGGCGGCGGGCGTGGTTCTTTTCGAATGGAAGCGGCGCCGCAGCCTGATTCACAGTCCGGCCTCATCGTAGAGAAAGCCCATAGTAGAATCGAGTGTATGCGCCGCATCCAAGCTCTGCTGTTAATCGTGGCGGCCTCTCCGGCTTGGGCCGCGCAGCCGGTGCGCGCGCGCCACGGCATGGTGGTCTCACGGGAACGTCACGCCACGCAGGTGGGGCTTCAGGTTCTCCAAGCGGGCGGCAACGCGGTGGACGCCGCGGTCGCGGTTGGATTCGCCCTGGCAGTGGTGCATCCCTCGGCCGGAAATATCGGGGGCGGCGGATTCATGCTGCTGCGCCTGTCCGATGGCCGCACCACGTTCATCGATTTCCGCGAACGCGCGCCGCAAGCGGCTTCGCGCAATATGTATCTGGATGCGTCCGGCAAGGCCACCGCCGACAGCACGGTCGGCTATCGCGCCTCTGGCATTCCCGGTACGGTGCGCGGTCTGGAGTACGCCGCGAAGAAGTACGGCACAATGCCGTGGGCAAAGCTGGTGCACCCGGCGGTGGAACTGGCCGGCAAGGGTTTCCCGGTTTCCTACGGCCTTTCGCAATCGCTGCGCAACACAAGCGGATTGAGCCGCTTCCCGGAATCGAATCGCATCTTTCTGAACAACGGCAAATTCTACGAACCCGGCGAGAACTTCGCGCAACCAGAATTAGCGCGCACCCTGGAGCGCATCGAAAAGCTGGGCGCGAAGGATTTTTATGAAGGCGAAACCGCCCACCTGCTGGCCAAAGACATGGCCGCGAATGGCGGCCTGATCACCGAAGCCGATCTCAAGGGTTATACCGCGAAGGAGCGCCAGCCGCTGACAGGCATGTACCACGGCTACTCCATCGTGACCGCCCCACCGCCCAGTTCCGGTGGTGTGGGCGTGCTCCAGATGCTGGGGATGCTGGATGGCACGGGCTACGAAAAGGCCGGCGCGGGCTCGGCGACCGTGGTGCACTACATGACCGAGGCCATGCGGCGTTATTTTGCCGACCGCTCGGAGAACCTGGGCGATTCCGATTTCGTCAAGGTCCCGCTGACGTCGCTGCTCGATCCCAAATACATCGCCCGGCAGCGGGGCTCCATCGATCCGGAGCGCGCCACGCCCAGCATTCAGATCAAGGCCGCGGTCTTCAACGGGCACGAGTCTGTGGAAACCACGCACTACACGATCGCCGATTCGGCGGGCAACATCGCGGCTGTGACTTACACGCTGAACGGCGGCTTCGGCAGCAAGGTCACCGCTGCCGGCCTGGGTTTCCTGCTGAACAATGAGATGGACGATTTCGCGCCCAAGCCCGGCGAAGCCAACATGTACGGGCTGATTCAGGGCGAGGCCAACGCCATTGAGGCCAGGAAGACGCCGCTCTCTTCGATGACCCCGACCATCGTGCTGAAGGACGGCAAGCCGGTGCTGGCGGTGGGTTCCCCGGGCGGCCCTACCATCATCAACACGGTTCTGGAAGTGATCGTCAACGTGCTGGACTTCAACATGAACGTGCAGGATGCCGTGAACTGGCCGCGCTTCCACCATCAGTGGCTGCCCGACGAATTGCGCATGGAGCCGGGCTATTCTCCGGACACGGTCGCGCTTCTCGAAAAGCGAGGTTATACCGTGAAGCGCGTGAACGCGCAGGGCGAGGTAGCGGCCATTCATTTCGGCAACGGGTGGCTGGAAGGCGCGCCCGATCCGCGTACTGAAGGCACGGCGGAAGGACATTAGAGTGAGTCAACTTTCGATTCACCGCGGAGACGCGGAGACGCGGAGCAAAACACTGAGAAGCAACCAGAATGTCAGCTTCCTCGTTCCCCTGCGTTTATCTCCGCGTCTCTGCGGCTCTGCGGTGAATATGAGCAACTACCAATGAACCACGTACTCTCGACGCACCTGTTCGTCAATCATCGCCTGACCGGTGCCATGCTCGGCAGAATCCAGCAAGCCGGGTTCCCAGCGGTGGAGATCTTCTGCGCGCGGCAGCACCTGGATTACCGCGACAAAGCGCAGATTGCGGAACTGGGCCACTGGTTTCGCGATTCGGAGCTGAAGCTGCACTCGCTGCATTCGCCCATGTACAACGATGAGATCTGGGGACGCTCCGGCCCGCAGGCGGTCATCAGCATTGCGGTGCCGATGAAGGGGCGGCGCCTGGAAATGGTGGATGAGATCAAGCGCGCTCTCGAGATCGCCGAAGAGATTCCGTTCCGCTACCTGATCCAGCACATCGGCGTGGGCGGTGAAGAGTTCGATATGCGCAAGTTCGACGCCGCCTTCGCCGCCCTGGAAGAGCTGAATCTCTTCGCCCGGCAGCGCGGCGTGGAGATCCTGCTGGAGAATATTCCCAACGACCTTTCGAGTGCCAAGCGCCTGCTTCAGTTCGAGGAACTGACGCATGTGGGACTCAACTACGTCTTCGACACGGGCCACGCCCATATGGGCGCGGGGGTGGAGGCGGAGTTCAACCTGATGAAGGACAAGATCCGGTCCACCCATGTGCACGACAATGACGGCAAGAGCGACAGCCACCTGATTCCGTTTGTGTCCGAAGGCGGCACCATCGACTGGAAGAATACCATGGCGCTGCTGCGCAGCCGTGAGAGCAACTATCCGCTGCTGCTGGAGCTGAAAGAGAAGCCCGATATCGCCAATCCGCTGGAGGCCGTACACAGAGCCTTCGATGGTTTGGAAGAATCGCAATGATCCAGCCAGAAGGTTACATCCGCAGCCTGTTGAAGCGTCCTCCCGGCGACACTGTGCTGGCGCAGGGATGGGTCAAGACGCGGCGCGATGGCAAGAACGTCCACTTCGTTCAGCTGAATGACGGCTCGTCGGCGGTGGACCTTCAGGTGGTACTGGATGCCGGCGTGGTCGCGCCGGAGGTGGTGGCGCGCATCACCACCGGCGCGTGCCTGAGCGTGGAGGGAGAACTGGTGGCATCGCTCGGCAAGGGGCAGGCTGTGGAATTGAAGGCCCGGTCAGTCACGGTGCACGGCACGGCTAATCCAGAAGAGTATCCGCTGCAAAAGAAAAAACATACGCTCGAGACGTTGCGGGCGATTGGCCACCTGCGCCCGCGCTCGAACACCTTCGGCGCGGTATTTCGAGTCCGCAACGTGCTGGCCGGCGCGATTCACAAGTTTTTTCAGGACCGCGGTTTTCTGTATGTGCATGCCCCGGTGATTACGACTTCGGACGCCGAAGGCGCGGGTTCCATGTTCCAGGTCACCACCCTCGACCTGGATAGGACAGGCCAGAGCGGCAAGCCGCCGGACTTCAAGCAGGATTTCTTCGAACGGCGCGCGTACCTTACCGTGAGCGGACAACTGGAAGCTGAAATCTTCGCCCACGCATTTGCCAACGTGTACACCTTCGGCCCCACTTTCCGGGCCGAGAACTCCAACACGCCCCGCCACCTGGCCGAGTTTTACATGATCGAGCCGGAGATGGCGTTCTGCGATCTGCGGGACAATCAGGACCTGGCCGAAGCCTTTCTCAAGAGCCAGGTGGAGCAGGTGATGTCGGCCTGCCGCGCCGACCTGGAATTTCTGAGCAAGTGGTACGACCCCGACCTGTTCAAGAATCTCGAAGGTCTGATCAACTGTCAATTCGAGCGCATTACCTACACCGAAGCCATCGCGCTGCTTGAGAAGGCCGGCCGGAACTGGGAATTTCCGGCCCATTGGGGCGCCGACCTGCAGAGCGAGCACGAACGCTACCTCACCGAGGAACTGTTGCAAAAGCCCGTGATCGTGACGGATTATCCCCGCGAGATCAAAGCCTTTTACATGCGCGGCAATGACGACGAAAAGACTGTGGCCGCGATGGACGTGCTGGTGCCGCGCATCGGCGAAATCATCGGCGGAAGCCAGCGCGAAGAGCGCCACGACGTGCTGCTTGAAAAGATCCGCGCCATGGCAGCCCACGGCATGAGGGAAGAGTCCTACTGGTGGTACCTGGATCTGCGCCGCTTCGGAGGCGTCAAGCACGCCGGTTTCGGTATGGGCTTTGAGCGCATGATGATGTACCTCACCGGCATGAAAAATATTCGGGACGTGATTCCATTTCCACGAACTCCGGGCAACGCGGAGTTTTGAACCGGCTTTCCGGGTACCGTGATCAACCGCGGTCAGGTCTCCGGGAAACGTTACGCAACCAACCGCCACTATCTTCTGGGCAAACACTGCCGGGCGAACACTGCCGCGCACGTTACATAAATGTGAACTTATGGCTTGGATGGGTGTATACTTCCAGCTAAATTAAGAATTCTCATGAGGTTGCCGGAGGGGGATTATGGCTGCCAAGTCGGGTTCGGAGGTTGCCTCACAGGGTCAGAAGTCCGCTTCGCAAAAGGGGCCGGACGCGGAAAAACCGACAACATCCTGGGTCATTCCCTTGATTACCGCGGTGGCGCTGGCCTTGGTCTTCTGCGCTTACTATTTTGTGTACGTAGGGGCACAGCGCGAAGATCTCGCGAACCGCAACTTTCGAGCCCTGGCGGTGCTGGGGGAGCAACTCCAGCAGAGCATCTCGATTCACAGTAACATTCTGGAATTCTGCGCTAACCTGGCCGATCACAACAGACAAGCCACGCACCTGACAAAGGAGGATTTGAACCAGTTCCTCATCGTCCAGCCCGAAGACAGGCACCTACCCGCGAAGGACCGCGAACGCGAAGCACTCAAGAACTATCTCAAGTATCTGGCGCCCACTTTCGAGTTGACCGAAATCCCACACAACACCAATCCCAAAGGCGTGTCGAGACTTCAGGTAGAGCGCCGCAGCGACCGATGGGAACTCATACTGACTGGTTTTCCACACATTGGGACTGACAAGGATTACCAGGGTTCGCTCAGAATCAACGAATTGATGGCGCCCCTGGTCGGATCGCTCCCGTTTGACGACATACTCCTGGTATCGAAGGAAGGAACAATCGTCTATCAGAGCAAGAAGATCGGTCCGCAGTTCACGAAGCTCAGTGCAATTCTGCAGGCGCAGACCGGCGCCGCGGACAGCAAACAGGCCGGCGAATCGACAAAGCCGGAGGCGCCCTCACCACCGGTTCAATCAGAGCCGCAAGCCACCCCCATCAACGAGAATGCGGATCGGGCCTGGCGCACCAAGTCCATTCATCTGACTGACGTCAAACTCGCCGGTACACAATACAAACTCTTCCTGCAGCCGGTTCTGGTCAGCACTTTCAACGGGGTCGAAGCCGTGAATGAAGCGGCCAACGAGTGGGTGCTATGCGGACTTAGATCTTCCGCCGCCTTGGACTGGGAGTCACTCTCGCTGTCTTATACGTTCTTCATCTGGTTCACTGTCGCGTTTCTTGTGATCTGGACCAGCTATAAGGTGCTGAAGATCTTCTTCATGAATCAGCGGGAGCGTTTGCGGCTGCGAGAACTCGGGACTCTGGGGCTGTCTCTGGTTCTACTGACCAGCGTTTGCACGCTATCACTGCTGCAGTTCGAATTTCATGTGAATGATGAAACCGAAGCGCGGCTGGCAACTCTCGGTGGGAAGCTCTCGCGGAATCTCCATGATGAATTGGGGCTGATGAGCGCACAGTTGATGGACTGGTGTGCGTCCCCGGAACTTCAGCAAAAGGATTTCCAAACCGCATCCGGGAAAGAAATAATCCGGAACAGGATGCTCAAGGGTTCAACTCCGATCGGAGGGGGATCCGTCCAGCCCACGCCCGAACCAAACCAGTATCCGTACGTAAACAATGGATTTTGGACGGATGACGACGGTCATCAGATGATCAAATGGAGCATGATGCAATACGTCACGCCGATGATAGACGTGGCGCAGTTGGCTGTCTACAGACGCCCTAGCACGCACTTCGTCGATGTCAAGTTTCCACCATTTAACTTCGTTTCGATTCTGCCGCCGAACAAACTCGAATATCTTGCCACGCTGGGCATGAAAACCAGCGCTTGCAGCCCTAAGAGCGCCTTGGCCGGGATGAAAGACGATGTCAAGGGCGGCTCTGCGTTCTTGTCGGTACAACCGCTCTCCCTGATTGATCCGATACTGCCGTTCGGCTACGGTTTCGCGCTGGTCGATCAAAATGGCTCCGTCCTGTTTCATTCCGACAAGAACCGAAACGGGCGCGAGAATTTCCTGGTGGAGAGCGACGGGAACAAGGAACTTCACGCCGCAATTTTCGGACGCTCAAACCCGCGCTCGCTGTTCATCAAGTATCTGGGCAAAGACTACCGCGCGTTGGTGGTCCCCATTCAGAATATATCTCAGGCACCATGGTCGCTGATCGTCTTTAGAGACCTCACTGCCGTCCGGACCCTCAGCCTGCAGATTATGACTTTGGCGTCCACACAGCTCTTCCTGATCCTGGCGGGGCCGGTGGTGTTCATTTCAATCTGGTATGCGATTCGCAGGCCGCGGTTTGCACCCGAGTGGCTGTGGCCGAATCAGGGCCGCATGCGGACCTATGTGGATCAGATTTTCCAATACAGCCTTCTGATTATTCTGTTTCTGATCCTGTGCCTCTGGGGATCCATCGAGGAAATCCTGTTGGGCTGCGCCGCACTTCCCTGCGCCGCTTTGGGGCTTACATGGTGGTGTTTTCGGAAGAATCGCCTGCCGGCAGGAAAATCGCGGCCTCGAACAGGAAGCAGGGTGATGGCGGCTTCGGCGACGCTTTCTTTGTTCGGCGTGGTGGTCTTATTGGCGCTGGTTTTTCTGTGGACGCATTTGAAAGCACTCGGCGTCTGGTTGGGGTTTGGCATGGCGGCGACGGCGCCGCTGCTGGCCAAACCGCGCGACTATCTGATCGGCAGGTTAGGCCGCTGGCGCGCAGCGGACGCGCACGCACAGCCCACGCCGGGCGGCGCTGAACGCGGGTTTTTCACCTATAAGAATTGTTGGGCGGCGAGTGTTCTTTTGCTGCTTCTGCTGATCGGCGTGTTGATGCCGATGGCGCTGTACCGCGCCAGCCTGAACGTGGAGCGGCGCTTAGGGATTAAACAGGCGCAGTGGCATCTGGCTTCCACTGTGGCACGACGCTGGGCGGCGATAGTTGCGCAGCACGAAAACGGTGAGTTGAGCGACACCGCATGGCGCGCGTTCCAAGACAACCAGAACTGCAAGACACACGTATGCCCCTGGCTGTGGATTGTACCCGACGGTCTGACTGCGGCCGATGGAACTCTGCCGCTTGAGCAGCATTCGGCGGTGTCGACAGAACTCCACAAAGACTGGTTTCTGCGCCTGCACTACTCACTTCATCATGACTACAACGAGTCCTCCGCGGAAATGTTGGGAGTGATCCATGACCGCGGCAAGCCTCCGGACTGGTCTTGGGAGAACAAGGCTTCCGCAATCACTCTTCGATGGCACGGCACTCATCCTCCGGCGCAAAAACTCGCCGAGGATGCCGATCCGTTAGTGGTGCAAGACGATCTGTTACTTACATCCCCCGTCCGGCCCTTCTCGTGGAGCGATGGAGTAACCTACACCGGGATTGCGGCTGCGGTGATGTTAGCCATCGGCGGCCTGGTCCTGGCCCTGGCTCGAAAGGTCTTCCTGTTTGGCGTCGCGCCAATGAAAATGACGGGAACGCGCCAGGTGGCGGAATCCATTCGTGAAGGCAAGAATATTCTGATTCTCTTGCCACCTGTCTCGGACTGGCAATTGGACGCAACCAAATATCCCATAGATCTGATCGAAGTGGCGGCGTTGCCCAATTGGGCCGAGACCCTGGACCTGTCGGTCCTGCCACCGAATACGGTGATCGAGATCCGGCATTTCGAGTTCCGTGCGGACGACGCTGAAATCGACAAGCAGAAGTGCGTGCTGCTTGACCGCCTGCTGAAAAGGGAGAACACCCAACTGGCGGTCGTCATGACCGTCCCGGTTTCTCCGAAGGATTACCGCCGTATGTTTCCGGCTCTCGAAGTTATCGATCTCCGGGAGGAGCCCTTTCCCTGGCTGCGGCAGTACGAGGGTCCGGCCCGGGACTTCATCTGGAAAGAGTGCGGCCCGATGCCGGCTCTATGGCCCATCGGCGCGCAACTTGCAAAAGATATCGACCCGGATAGCCGTGCAGTCGGAAGAAACCGTGGCGTCGGAAATCCTGGAGCGAGCCGATCCTTACTACCGCCTGATTTGGAAAGAATGTTCGAAGGAACAGAAATTTGTGCTCTCTCAGTTGGCGGAGGATGGCTTGCTGAACCCGGGCAATGGAAGAGCCATCCGGCAACTCATACGTAGGGGACTCATCACGAAAGATCCTCAGTTTCGCATCGTGAACGAAAGCTTTCGCCGCTTCCTGCGGTCGGCTACTACTAACGACTTGAAGCAGGAGTGGCTGCACGAATCGCGGCGAAGTGGTTGGGGAAAAGCTCATGGCGCCTTCTTCACTACGATGACGTTGTTGGGAATATTTCTGATCGCCACGCAAAATGCCCTGTGGCAGTCGGCCGCCGCTTATGTGACAACGGCTTTGGGCGCGCTCGGTACATTCGCTAAACTATTCGATACATTCCGCGGTCGCGGAACTACAGAGAAGGCAAGTTAATTGCTGGGTGCCGCCCGGATAGACGGCAGGCCAGGGACCGCTCCACGATGCCACATTCCACCGTCGCAATTATCGGCGCTCCCCTCGACCTGGGCCAGGACCGCCGCGGCGTCGATATGGGCCCTTCGGCCTTACGGGTGGCGGGCTTGAACGCGCGCGTGGCGTCGCTCGGCTACGTGGTGGAAGACCTGGGCAACGTACCCGTGGAACAGGCCGAGGCTTGGCCCGAAGGCGACGAACATGCCAAGTACCTGGCGCAGATCGCGACCGCGTGCAATGCCATTGCCGTGCGCGTGGATGATGCGCTCCGGCGCGGCCGCCTTCCCCTGGTGCTGGGGGGCGACCACTCCGTAGCGGTGGGCACGCTGAGCGGAGTGGCGCGCTACTTTCGCCCACAAGATATCGGACTGATCTGGCTGGATGCCCATGCCGACATGAACACGCCGGAGAGCAGCCCCAGCGGCAATATCCATGGCATGGCGCTGGCCTGCATCCTGGGAATGGGTCCCGACCAGTTGACGGATCTCGCCGGTTTCCGGCCCAAAGTGTCGCCCCAAAAGGCGGTCATCGTGGGGCTGCGCGATGTGGACCAGATGGAGAAACCGCACGTGCGCGAGTCCGGTATTCGCGCGTTCACCATGCGCGACATCGACGAGCGGGGACTGCGCGCCGTGATGGAGGACGCCATTCGGCTGGCCTCCGACGGCACCGCCGGTTTCCATGTCTCGCTCGACATCGATTTCGTGGACCCCAAGGATGCACCGGGCGTCGGCACCCCCGTCCGCGGCGGCGCGACTTACCGTGAGGCGCATTTGGCAATGGAAATGATAGGTGATTCCCGGCGCATGATCTCGATGGAGGTGGTGGAGGTGAACCCGGTGATTGACGAGGCGAACCGCACTGCCGATCTGGCCGTCGAACTGATCATGTCCGGATTGGGAAAACGAATTCTATGAAATTACGAGTAGCCGTGGTCTATGGCGGACGCACTGGCGAACACGAAGTGTCCATCCGATCGGCCAAAGCCATCATGGGCGCCATGGACCCCGCCAAGTACCAGATAATCGAATACTTCATCGACCAGCAGGGCAAATGGGTCCCGCGGCCCATCCTGCCGGAACCCGACGCGCAGCCCGACATCGACGTAGTCTTTCCCGTATTGCATGGCACCTTCGGCGAAGACGGCACCATGCAGGGCCTGCTTGGAACTGGCCGACCTGCCATACGTAGGCGCCGGCGTGATGGCCTCGGCCGTCTCCATGGACAAGGAGATGATGAAGCGTGTCTGTAAGGAACGGATGTTGCCGGTGGTCGAATACGTGACCGTGCCGCGCGAATGCACCAACATTGTGGAGGTCTGCAGGCGCCTGCCTTTTCCGATGTTCGTCAAGCCCGCGAATCTAGGCTCCTCGGTGGGAATTTCCAAGGCGCACGACGAGAAGGAACTGGAAGCGGGGTTCGCGCTGGCCGCCCAATTCGACCGCAAGATCATTGTGGAACGCGGCATTCAGGGCCGGGAACTGGAGTGCTCCGTGCTGGGCAACGACGCGCCCATGGCTTCCCTGCCCTGCGAGATTCTGCCCTCGCGAGAGTTTTACGATTACGAAGACAAATACCTGCTGGACCGCGCCGAGACCCGGGTACCGGCCGATCTGCCGGCGGAGCGCACCGAGGAATTGCGCCGCCTGGCCGTGGAATGTTTCCGCGCCGTGGAATGCGAAGGCATGGCGCGCGTCGATTTTTTGCTGGAATCGGAAACCAACCGGCTCTACATTAACGAGATCAATACCATCCCCGGCTTCACTTCCATCAGCATGTATCCCAAGATGTGGGAGCACAGCGGCATCCCGTTCGCCGCCTTGATAGATCAGTTGATCGAACTGGCGCTCGACCGGCACCGTCGGAAAAAGGCCACACGGTTTGCCCGATAAGATCACAATGCATCGCGTCGCCGCCGTGCTCTTGCCTGCTCACCTGCGCCGCCCACTCGCAATCGCAGCCCAAATACTATACCTGCCACCGCACCTCCAAGCCGATCCAAATCGATGGGCGCGTGGATGACGCTGCCTGGCGCAAGGCCCCGTGGACCGATTGGTTCGTCGATATCGAAGGCGCCGGCAAACCCACTCCCCGCCTTCACACACACGCCAAAATGCTTTGGGATGCACAGTTTCTTTACGTGGCCGCCGAACTGGAAGAGCCGCACGTGTGGGCAACCCTCACCGAGCACGATTCCGTGATTTTCCACGATAACGACTTCGAAGTTTTCCTGAACCCTTCGGGCGATGGCCGCAACTATTTCGAATTCGAGATCAACGCCCTCAATACGGGGTGGGATCTGTTCCTGCCCAAGCCGTACCGCGAAGGCGGCAAGGCCGATAACAGCTGGGATATTCCCGGACTGCACACCGCCGTGTCCGTGAATGGCACGCTCAACAATCCTGGCGATACCGACCGCGGCTGGATGATCGAGATGGCCTTCCCGTGGAGCGCATTTGCCTCCCGCGCCCCCGTTTCGCGACCCGACGCTCGGCGACGTGTGGCGGGTCAACTTTTCGCGCGTGGAGTGGCGCACCGACGTAGTAGACGGCAAGTACGTGAAGCCGCCCGGCCAGAAAGAAGACAACTGGGTCTGGTCGCCGCAGGGCCTGATCAACATGCATGTGCCCGATCGCTGGGGTTACCTCCGCTTCGCGCGATAGAATTCACGCGATAGAATAAGGAGCAGCATGGCCAGCCTGCCAAAATCCGGAACCGTTGCCTGTCTGAAAAATGGATCTCTCCGCCAGTCGCAACTCCTTTCCGAAGGTATGCTGAAACCCAGGAATTTCCCCAGCGTCCAAATTGACATCTCCGGAATTTGGCCAGATTGATGTTCCGACTTACTGCCACCCTGCTGTGCGCTGCCGCCACGCTTTTCGGGGCGGATGACTTAGACTCCCAAATCCGTTCCGTAATCGGCGCGTACGCCATCCTGCAGCAGAACGCAGCCGACCCGGTCAGCTCGGAGCAGGCCTTTTACCAGGGCGCCATCCCCGGCCTGCTGAAGAAACTGGACCCGCACTCGGTGTTCTTCGATCCGGGCCAGTTCGAACAGCTCAAGCGGATGGAGCAATCCACCTCGAAGGGATTCGGCAGCGTGGTATCCATTCTGCCAGGCCGCGTAATCGTGCTCCAGACGCTGCCCGGTACGCCATCGGCGAGATCCGGCCTGGCGCCGGGTGATGAGATTGTCGCCATCAACGGGTACGACATCAGCCGGCTCGATCTGGAACAGCTGCCCCAATTGCTGGAGCAATCGCGCCAGCAGCAGGCCCGCCTGGACGTCCGCCGCCCCGGCATCGGGACATACATGCACTTCACCCTCACGCCCGAGGAGATGCAGTCTCCCAGCGTGGAGCGCACCTTCTTTCTGGGCGCCGGCATCGGCTACATCCGGGTCGCGAGCTTCGACGAAAAAACCGCGCCGCAACTCAAGGAAGCCATCGAAAAATTGGGCGGTGACCGGCTGAACGGCCTGGTGCTCGACCTGCGTAATAATCCCGGAGGGCTGTTGACCGCGGCCATCGAAACCTCGGCGTTGTTTCTGCGGCCCGGCCAAAAGATCGTCACGGTGCGCGGCCGCAAGGTGGCGGAAACGTCCGAATCCGTTCCCCAGACCGCCAAGCCGTATGGTTTCAAGCTGGCCATCCTGGTTAACGAAAAATCGGCCAGCGCTTCGGAAATTGTCTCCGGCGCGATGCAGGACCATGACCGCGCCACCATCCTGGGGGCATCCAGTTTCGGCAAGGGCCTGGTGCAATCGGTTTTTCCGCTGACCCAGTCCACGGCCCTGGCGCTGACCACCGCGCTGTATTACACGCCTAGCGGACGCTCGATTCAGAAGCCCCTCGACGCCACGCGCTTCGAGCTTGGCACCACCACCGCCCACCCCAACAAGCAGTCGGAATTCCACACCGACAAGGGCCGCGTGGTGCTGGGCGGCGGCGGCATTCAGCCCGACATCGTGGTGCCTCCGCCCCTGATGAATCGCGTGCGCGCCGTGTTGGATGCCAGCGGCTCCTTTACCAACTTCGCCACTGAGTATCTGCGCAACCGCAAGATCACTCCCGATTTCGAAGTGACCGGCGAGATCCTGGATCAATTCCGCGTGTTTCTCTCCGACCGCGAAATCCGCCCCGGTCTTGCCGAGTGGTCCGCCGAACGCGACTTCATCTCCAACCGCCTGAAAACCGAACTGTTCAACCAGGCCTTCGGCGTGGAAAAGGGCGACGAAATCGAAGCGCAACGCGACCCGGTGATACTCAAAGCCCTGGAAGCTATTGGTGGGTAGCGGCGGTGCACTAACCGCAGAGACGCTGAGCCGCGGAGCAAAACGCAGAGACGGAAAGCCGGATAATCATTCCGGGACTACGCACCCTGAATGAGCTCTGAATGCGACCTGCCGAAAACCTCAACGGTGTCTCCGCGCTTGCCTCCGCGACTCAGCGTCTCTGCGGTTAATGCCAGTTATCATAAAAGAGAATGCCGCGAATTCTGGACGGACATCGAGTTGGCGAAGATATCAAGAACGAGCTGAAACCGCGCGTAGCCGCACTCGCCGCCAAAGGGCGTCCGCCAGGCTTGGCGGTAGTGCTGGCGGGGCACAATCCGGCATCCGAAATCTACGTTCGACATAAAGTAAAAGCCTGCCAGGCCCTGGGCATCCACTCCGAATCCATCACGCCGCCCGAGTCCATCACCACCGAAGAACTGCTGGCCGTGGTGGAAGAGTTGAACGCGCGCGAGGAGATCGATGGCATCCTGGTGCAACTTCCGCTGCCGCGCCAGGTAGACAGCAAACGCATTCTGCTGGCGGTATCGCCCGCCAAAGACGTGGATGGTTTTCACCCCTGCAACGTCGGCAGGTTGGTGGCCGGGCTCCCCGGTCCGCGCGCCTGTACGCCCGCGGGCATTATTGAACTGCTCAAGCGGTCGCAGATCGAGATCGCCGGCAAGCGCGCGGTGGTGGTGGGCCGCAGCGATATCGTGGGCAAGCCCATCGCCATCCTGCTGCTGCACAACCACGCCACCGTGACCATCTGCCATTCCAGAACGCCCGATCTGGCCGCGGTCTGCCGTGAGGGCGATATCCTGGTTGCGGCCATCGGGCGCGCCGCCATGATCACCGGCGACTTTATCAAGCCGGGCGCCACGGTAATCGACGTCGGCACCAATCGCATCGAGAACCGCGAGGAAGTGGCGCGGCTTTTCCGCAACTCCGGGGACAAACTGGCGACCTTCGACAAACGGGGCAATTTGCTGGTTGGCGACGTGCATCCGCTGGATGTGATCGAGAAGGCTTCCGCCTACACTCCGGTTCCGGGCGGCGTAGGCCCCCTCACCATCGCCATGTTGATGGTCAACACGGTGGCTTCAGCGGAGCGGGCCTTAGCGGAGCGCGGCGTGGTTCTATGCTGAAGAGCGTATGCTGAAGGTGGGGCTGACGGGCGGATTGGCTTGCGGAAAATCCTTTGTCGGGGAGGCGTTGGCGGGCTATGGCTGCCTTCTCATCCGGGCCGACGAACTTGGCCACGAAGTGCTGGCCCCCGGGGGAGAGGCGTACGAACCGGTGGTGAAAGAATTCGGCCGCGACATACTGACCGGGGACGGTTCCGGCGCCATCGACCGGCGCGAACTGGCAGCCCGCGTATTCGGCTCGCCCGAACGGCTGGCCCGGCTGAACGCGCTGGTACACCCGTTCGTGTTCCGCCGCGAAGAGGATTTGGTCGCTGCCTTTGCCGAACGCGAGCCCGGCGGAATTGCGGTGGTGGAGGCCGCCATTTTGATCGAGACCGGAAGCTATGAACGCTTCGACCGCCTGATTCTGGTAACCTGCACCGAAGCGCAGCAGGTGGAACGGGCCATGCGTCGCGACGGCGCCGTGGAGCAGGACGTCCGCGCCCGCCTGAGCCGCCAGATGCCGCTGGACGCCAAACGAAAATTCGCCGATTTCGTCATAGATACATCCGGGTCCAAAGGGGATACACTACGGCAAACCCGGGCCGTCTACGAATCACTACGGAGAATCCAACCATGAGAGTTCTGCGACCGTTCCTGTGGGCAGCCGTCCTGGCAGCCGCGTTTCTGTATGTCACTTCCGTGGCGCATTGGGATATCGGGCGCGTATTGCAGCCGGTCAGCAACGTCACCCACTCGTGGAGCGAGCCGGCCAGCGCCGCTACCGCCACCAGTTTTTCGCCGGATGAACAGAACAACATCGACGTCTACAAAGCGTCCAGCGAGGCCACGGTTTACATTACGTCCACCGTCTATCGCGAGGACTTCTTTTTCCGCGTCTACCCGGCCGAAGGCACCGGTTCCGGCTTCATCATCAACCCCGGAGGTGAAATCCTTACCAATAACCATGTAGTGAATGGCAACGCGCAGTTGACTGTCACGCTGTCGGACAAAAAGGTTTATAAGGCGAAAGTTCTGGGCACTGACCCGCGCAATGACCTGGCGCTGATCAAGATCGATGCCGGAAAGAAACTCCCTGCGCTTCGTTTGGGCGATTCCGAGCATCTGGTGGTAGGCCAGAAAGTGCTCGCCATCGGAAATCCGTTCCAATTTCAGGGCACCCTGACCACCGGGATCGTGAGTTCTCTCAACCGCAGCATTCAGACCGAGGAGAGCACCCGCCTGGAAGGCATGATCCAGACCGATGCGGCGATCAATCCGGGCAACAGCGGCGGCCCCCTGATGGATTCTCACGGCAACGTGATCGGCATCAACACCGCGATCTACGGCCAGCAGGGCAGCATCGGCATCGGTTTTGCCATGCCCATTGCGCGCGCCAAGGCCATGCTGGAGGAGTTTCAGGCGCACGGCAAAATCTCGCGCCCGGTGCTTGGCGTGCGTACGGTTTACGTGGCCGGCGATCTGGCTGAAATGCTGCAGCTTCCGGCGAGTGGCGGGCTTCTGGTTCAGAGTGTGGAGCGTGGTTCGCCCGCCGCCGAATCGGGCTTGCGGGGCCCCACCCGCGTGGTTATTGTCGGCAACTATCAATTGGGAATCGGCGGCGATCTGATTACAGCGGCCGATGGCCAGACCATCGACAGCAATGAAACCTGGACGCGTTTAATGTCCCGGAAACGCGGCGGCGAGATGCTGGAATTAACCATCTATCGCGGCAGCCGCAGTGAAAAAGTAAAATTGAAACTCGGCGAAGCTCCGCAGCAACTCTAGGAGGCGACTGAGGTCGGGAACCTAATGCCCAGGGGCGGGGGACCGAATGCCAGGGCCCCCCTTGACCACCCGGCCCCTCCTTCCTCTTATGCAGTCGCGGCGCTTTTCGGAGCGGCCTCAGCCGCCTGTACTTTGTTCTTGCTGCCCGGCGGCCTTCCGCGACGTTTCGGCGCTACTTCAGACATCCAGGATGGCGGCCTTCCGCGGCGGCGCCCACGCCCCAGTGCTAACCTCTCCAGGCTGACGATCGCTTCCTCAATTTGTTGTCTCTCCGCTTTCAATTCGGTAAGAATTTTACTGACATCCATTTTTGCCGCCCTCCCCAGCCGGCCGCGGTACTGACTCCGCGCCGAAATCCCCAAGAACGTTCCTTGACGATAAAAGTATACACTCTGATTTTCACCCGATTCTCGTTTATTTAGCAAGCTAATATTTGGGGATTAAAGTATCAATTTAAATGAGTCTAAAGTACTGCCTGGTTAGCCTAGTACGTGTGTGAGGTCAGGTCTGCTTTGGTACGTTTCTTCCAATAAAAATAGAATGGGATGCCAATAACGATCAATCCAATCCCAATAGCCGATTCACGGGGCCGGTCAAAGGCTGTGGAGACTACTAATATGGATGCGCCAATAATGAAAAGTACTGGTACAAGCGGATAGCCGAGGGTCCGGTACGGACGCACCAGGTCGGGCCGCTTTTTTCGAAGAACCAGTACCGCGGCCGCCGTCATGCCGTACAGAATCCAACTGGCGAAGATCACCAGGTTGAACAAGTCATCGTACTTTCCCGAAAGAACCAGCAGGCACGACCAGCCGCTCAAAACCAGAATGGACACGCCTGGCGTGTGGTATTTCGGGTTCACCCGCGCAATCGCGGAGAAGAACAACCCATCCCTGGCCGCCGCGTAGGGCACTCTTGAGCCAGTCAGAATGGAACCGTTGAGCGCCGCAAAAATACTAATCATGGCGGCGATAGAGACCGCACTTGCACCGGGCGCGCCAAAAATCTTGCCCATCATGTCCCCGGCAACCCTGGTGCTGGCAGCAACTTCCTGGGCCGCCATTACGTGAAAATACGCACAATTCGCCAGTAAATAAATGGCGATTACGCAAAGCGTTCCGCCAATTAAGGCGCGCGGCAGGTTCCTTTGCGGCTCTTTGATCTCGGAAGAAACCATGCTCACATTGTTCCATCCGTCATAGGCCCAGAGGGCGGCGACCAGCGCCGCGATGAATCCGGCGAACGTTAACGGTGCCACGGCAGCGGTCGACGGCATATGGGGTTTGCCGAAGAACAGGCCGGCGACGATAATAAACCCGATGAGCGCAACCTTGATAAATGTTACCGCCACCTGGACATTACCCCCGAGTTTTACCCCGTAATAGTTGAGCCACGCCAGCGAAAGAATCAGCACGATACCGAATAACTGGCCATAGCGGATCTCAAGAGGGCCTCCCTGCGGACCGATGGGGAGCGGAACGGAAAAGAATACTGTATCCAAAGATGCAAAAAAGTTCGTCAGGTAAAGGAAGAATCCAGTGGCAAGAGTCGCAATGGATCCGCTTTTTGCGACCCACATTTGCGTCCAACTATATAAGAAGCCCCAAAGCGGCCCATAGGCTTCGCGCAGAAAGGCATATTCGCCTCCGGCTTCCGGCAGCGCCGCCGCCAGTTCCGCATAGCTGAGGGCTCCGGCGAGCGAGAGCAGGCCGCCCACCACCCAGACCAGAAACACAATTTCCACCGAGCCCACCCGTTGGATCATGGTGCGCGGAACCAGGAAGATTCCGCTGCCAATCACCGTTCCCACCACGATAGAGGCCGCGGCCCAGGGTCCCAACGCACGTTTCAATTCCGAAATCTTTTCCATAATCGATGTCTGCCTTTCGCATGGCCGATTGACCCTCGGCCGCAGGTTGCCAACCTGCCCCCTCGTGGCTACTCTGTCCGCCGCTGAAAAAGCGAAGCCAACAATCCTACGCCAAACGTCACCACGGTCCCGATCAGCACATACCACGTGAAGGCGATGGGCGTCCGAAAATTCACATAAAGAATGGTGCCCAGTCCAGCCGCCACACCTGCCATGGCAGCCCATTCACGCGGCTTCGTGGTCAGAACTCCCAGCAGAAAAACTCCCAGGAGCGCCCCCATCGGAATCGAGCCGATGGTCAGCCCCGCCTCCAGCACCGACTTCGAGTGGCGCGCCACAATCGCGATGGCCAGCAGCACCAGGCCCCAGACGACCGTCGCCCAGCGCGCCAACTGCACCGAACTCGCGTCGGTCGCTGCCTTGGACCGGACGCGATAAAAGTCCACGACCGTAGTGGAAGCCAGCGAATTCAGCGCCGCGCTCAAGTTTGCCATGGCGGCCGCCAGAATGGCCGCGATGATCAGCCCAGCCATCCCGGGCGGCATCTGGTTCCAGACAAATTCCGGGTAAATGCGATCTCTCTGCGCCGGCGCCGCCAGATGATGATCACCGTAGTATACGAACAGTAGAACCCCAATCAGGAGGAAGAGCACAAACTGCACCAGAATCACGCACCAGCTGCTCATCAGCGCGATCCGGCTCTGGCGCTCATCGCGGGCGCTCAACAGGCGCTGCACCATAAGCTGATCGGTGCCGTGGGTAGCGGTAGTGAGGAAGCAACCACCTGCCACGCCGGCCCAAAAGCTGTACTTGCGCGAGAAGAACTCCATAGTCGGTGCAAAGCGGAAATCGAAAATCGTGAATGCGTGGGCCGCGCCAGCCACCGCCGATACGTGGGCCCAGCCGCCCGGAATGTTCCCCAGGATTACCACGAAACTGGCGATGGCGCCAATCACGTACAGGCTCATCTGCACCACATCGGTCCAGATCACAGCTGTCATGCCGCCCTCGAACGTGTAAAACAGCGTCAGCAGAACGATGAGCACGATGGAAGCGATTTCGCCGGTCTCGGCGTTCAGCGCCCTGAACCAGGCGAAGGTTCCCAGCACGATCGAAATTACCAGGGAGATGGCAAAGACCCGTACACCTTCAGCCATGGCACGCGTCACTAAAAATATACCGGCGGTGAGCCTGCGAATGCGTTCGCCGAACCGGCGCCGCATCAGCTCGTAGGCGGTGAACATCTCTCCACGAAAATAGTGCGGCAGAAACAAAAGTGAAATTACGACGCGGGCCAGCAGGTACCCCAGCACGATCTGGAGGAAACCCAGGTTGCCGCCGAAGGCCAGGCTGGGCGTGCCGACAATGGTCAAAGTGCTGGTCTCGGCTGAGACGATGGAGAGGCTGATGGCCCACCACGGCGCTGTCCGGCCGCCCAGGAAGTAGTCGCGCAGGCTCTTTTGGCCGCGGCTGAACCGGGCCCCGAACAGAGTGATGGCCACAAGGTAAAGCACAATGATCGCCAGATCGATGTCATGCATGGACTGAGCGACTTCCAGCATACCCTTGATCTGGTATGATCTGTGATTCGGAACCCGGAGAACAGAAACGGTGTCGAATGAGTTGCGCCATGAAAACGGTTCGGCTATACTCCGCAAGTGTCACCCAGCAAGTGTCACCAAGCATTGGTGGCAGCCCGGTACCAGTACCACGCCATGCTTGCGTGGGTGGATCGACCCGCTAGAATAAATGAAAACGGAAAACAGGCAAGAGGCGCGCGTGGATTTTTATCGAACCATCAAGACGATTGCGGCTGCGGCCGTTATAAGTGCCTTCGCTTACACGGGGACAATAGAGTTGGCGCGGGCGCAGGCTCCGGCCGAGAAGAAGTGGAAGGCTCGGGAAGAATACGATCTCTTCACTGCGGCCAGCACAGACCTGACGGCCAACGGTTTCGCGAAGGCCATTACGGACCTGGATGCCTGGAAGCAAAAGTACGCCGAATCGGATTATAAGGATGCCCGCACTCTGATGTATGTGCAGGCTTATGCCGGAGCCGGGCAACAAGCCAAAGCCCTGGATACCGCGGCCGAATTGCTTTCGAAGGATCCCGCAGCAACGTTCAGCGATCCCGCCAGCGGGCCGCGGGATGTGCTCACATTGCTGTATACCACTACCGTCGCGATCCAGCAGACGCCCAATCCGACGCCCGAAGAACTGGCTACCGGGGAAAAGGCTGCGCGGCAGTTGATGGATTTCGACAAGAAACCGCAGGGGGTTGCCGACGCCGCATGGCCGCAGGTGCGCGGACAGTTGCAGACCGCGGCTAAAGTCTCGATCCTTTCTATAGCGGTTCGCCCCGGCCAGGCTGCCATGGCGAAACAGCCGCCCGATTGCCCGGCCGCCGAAGAGGCCTATACCAAGGCGCTTCAGGCCAATCCGGACAGCTCTTTTGTGGCGTACGAACTGGCTAAGGCGCTGCGCTGCCAGCAGAAGGAGAAGCCGGAGAAAATCGCGCAGGCGATTTATGAATTCCAGCGCGCGGCTGTTATCGATCCCACGCTGGGCGACCCGAAGAGCGATCCCAAGAAAATTCAGACCTTCGCCGACAATGCTTACATCAATGTGCACGGCGGCAGCGACGGCCTGGATCAGCTCAAGCAGCAGGTGAAGCAATCGCCTTTGCCGCCGGCGGGTTTTAAAATCAAGACGGCTACCGAGATTGCGGCGGAAAAAGAGGCCGAGTTCGAGAAGACCAACCCGCAACTGGCTCTGTGGATGAAATTGAAGGGCGCACTTTCGGACACCAACGGTGAACAGTATTTCGCTGGAACGTTGAAGGACTCGGCTGTCCCGAAGCTCAAAGGCACGCTGGTGGAAGCCAAACCCGCCTGCCGCCCCAAGGAATTGCTGGTGGCCTTGCCCCTGCCGGATGCGCAGGGCGCCGCGCGCGCGGAAATTACTTTGAAGCTGGATAAGCCGATGACCGGAAAGCCGGAACTCAATACTGAATTTCAATGGGAGGGTGTCCCGTCGGCGTTCACGAAGGACCCGTTCATGATGACCATGGAGACCGAGACGGCCAAGGTGGAAGAGCTCAAGAGCTCACCGTGCGCCGCCGCAGCCCCGGCCCATAAGAAGAGTGCCGGCGCAAAGAAAAAATAGGAAGGCCGCCGGCCAGTCGCGGCCTAGCAGCGCCGCAAGTCCGGCGCTACACTGATAAGCGGATATAGGCAGGGAGGCGCAATGCAGAGACTGTATCGGATGTTTAAAGGGATCGTGGCTGTTGCCGCCATGAGCGGGATCTTGGGTGTTGTCCCAGGCATTTTTGTCCTATCAACGGGCACTGCCCAGCTAGCCAGCGCGCAGGCCGCACCCGAAAAGAAGGTCAAAGATCAAGGTGAGTACGACATCTACAACCAGGTTCTCAAAGACGCCGATCCAGTGAAGCAGATTCAGGATCTGGATACCTGGACCCAGAAATACCCGGACTCCGACTACAAGAACGACGACCGCCCGTACCTTTATATCCAGGCCTATAACAAGGCCAAGCAGCCGGCGAAGGTCCTCGAACTCGGCGACCAACTGATGTCCAAGGACCTGAAGACTGTTTTCAAGAACGATCAGCAGATTCTCACAATTCTGTTCACCATCTGCGTCAACCTTGCCGCCATCCCGGCGCCCACGCCTCCGCAGTTCGCCACTGGCGACAAGGCCGCGCACGCGCTGCAGCAATTCATCCCAACCTTCTTCACCGCCGCCAATAAGCCCGCCGGTGCCACCGATGCCGCCTGGAACGAAGGCCGCACGACTATGGAAAAAGTGGCCCGCGATACGCTGATGTTTATCGCCACGAAACCTGGAGCGGACGCCATGAACCGCTACGCCACGTCCAAAGATCCCAAGGATTGCGTGGCCGCTGAAGGCGACTACCGGAAGGCGCTCGAACAGTACGCCGACAACGCGGCGATTGCCTATCAACTGGGCCGCGCTCTGCGCTGCCAGCAGGCCGCCAGCCCGGAGAAAGTCCCGCAGGCGATTTATGAATTTGCGCGCGCGGCGGCCATCGATCCCACGCTGGGAGGGACCATGGATGCCAAGGCTCTGCAGACGTACCTGGAGAATGCCTACAGCGGCTATCACGGCAGCCTGGACGGACTGGACCAGCTTAAGCAGCAGGCCAAAGCCTCCCCGCTTCCACCGGCCGGCTTCACCATCGAAACGGCCTCCGCCATTGCGCAAAAGAAGCAGGCTGAGTTTGAACAGAGCAACCCGCAACTGGCCCTGTGGATGAAAATCAAGGGCGCGCTTTCGGACACCAATGGCGAACAGTATTTCGCTGGAACGCTGAAGGATTCAGCCGTTCCGAAACTCAAAGGTACGCTGGTGGAAGCCAAGCCGGCATGCCGGCCGAAGGAGCTGCTGGTAGCCATTCCCGAACCCAATCAGCAGGGAGCCCTGCGCCCGGAAATCACTTTGAAACTGGACGCCGCGCTGACCGGCAAGCCCGAAACGGGAACGGAAATCCAGTGGGAAGGCGTGCCCGCCGCGTTCACTAAGGACCCGGCCTTCATGCTGACCATGGAAACCGAGAAAGCCAAGATTGAGGGCTTGAAAACGACTCCTTGTGCTGGCGCGGTTCAGAAGAAAAGCGCCCCCAAGAAAAAGCAGTAGGTTCCGTGTTGGTGGCGCGGGCGGTTTCGCCCAATGTCACTTAGTTTTGGTAGCGCCGGCAATCTTGTTGCCGGTGATTGCCGGATGCTGAATAACCCACCGGCAACAAGATTGCCGGCGCTACCGGGAAAGCTCGTTACTGGTTCACTTGGTATTCGCTGTAACAGATCTCCAGGTGGTTTACTGAAGACCGCCTCAGCTGCAGTGCAAATTTACGCCTATGATTTCGGGCGCACATTTGATTATCTATAGTGCGGATCCAGAGGCTGATCGAGCCTTCTTCCGTGAGGTTCTGGGCTTTCCTGCGGTGGATGCGGGCCAGGGTGGCTACCTCATGTGTGACGACGTGGCAGCCACGATTCAAACCCTGGAAAGACAAAAGGTCAAATGCGATCCGGTGGCAGACCTGGGCTGGGGCCTGCTGACGAACTTGTCCTTGCCAGGAGGCGGCAGGCTCGGCTTGTACCAGCCCAGACACCCGGTGGCAGCACGAAAAGACGGAGCTGAGCCTGCGCCTTCGCGAAATTCGGTACTTTAGCTGCGCCGCGCGGGAGCCGTGTTGAAATGATCCGCTTTGACCGGCTTGGTGTTGGCCAGCACCAGGCTAAAGACGAAGCGCTCAATCGGGCTCAGCGAATTGCCGGCCTGATCCAGATCGCGGAAATAACGCCGGAAGGTCTGAGCCGAGCTTGCGACATGGCAGTATACGGGCGAGTAGGAAACGGCCGTAACCGTCAATACCAGCGCCACCACCGCGACGATGTAAGCTCTTCGGATCATCTACAGGTAAGACGACGGGACCCTGGCGGCCGTTAGCAGCTTCACAAATCTTAACTTAACTTCGATAGTGTTTCCGGGACGCCGGTCCGCCTCTTGCGTGCCCTGATACAATAGAGTCAAGAAGTTGAGTTTTCAAGAGCAATATGCCGCTTTACGATTACCGATGCCACAAATGTGGCCAAACGTTTGAGGTTCGGCAGAAGTTCGCCGACAAATTACTGACGGAACACGAGGGCTGCGGCGGTGAGTTGGAACGGTTGATTTCCGCGCCGGCGCTGCAGTTCAAGGGCACCGGCTGGTACGTGACCGACTACGGCAAGAATGGCAAGCTGCCTTCGGCCAACGGAAAATCGGATTCCAAGTCCGAATCAAAACCGGAGTCCAAATCCGAATCGAAGCCGGAATCCAAATCCGAATCGAAATCGAAATCGGAAACCAAGTCTGAATCCAAGAGCGAAAGCAAACCGTCCCCGTCGACGTCCTCGTCGGAGAAATAGCTTCCCGGTTAAATCAGGTTCCTGCCTGCGCCGGCCGCATGGCAATCAAAGCCCGCGGCGCGAGCGTCAGAACCTGGAAATATCCGTGGCGCCGCAGCGCGTCCGAATGCTGCCAGGCTGGACTTCATCGCCTCTTTGCGAATTCCATCGGCCCAACGCTGTAGCATGCCGTCGGTTCGTGGAGCCGCGGCAGGCCGAACACTGCGCGACTGCGTGCGAAATTCATATTTGTCGACGGAACAGACGGTCTTGCGTCCTACACTCCGCAGCACGCGTCCGAAGACGATCAGCCGCATGAGACACGTCTCGTCCAGCAGCACGGGCCAACCGATTGAAAGTTCCACGAAGGCACCCGGCTTCAACTGCTGTTCCGCAGCGAATGCCACGCCGCCGCTTCCCACGTTGATGGTGTGACCGGTGCCGGACGAAATCATGGTGCCGTCCTCGACCACCTTATAGCGCAGTTCACGCTCGATCTCAAAGCGGAATTTAGTCCGCCGCTCATTTTGTTTGCCGCTTTTCAGTTCCATTGTGGATCGGTACCTCCGCCGATTCTCAATCCATTCAATGCACTTGATTACCCGAACATCAATCATAGTAAATTCAGTTACTTACAACCTCATGACAAAGAGGTTGTAAATTTGGTAGACACATAAAGCTGGGCACGGTGGACATCTGGTTTACAGGCCTGGTGATGGTACGTGACACCGTCCTCCATCGGATTTGGCCTGCCCGCTTTGGCTTGAAGTTGTTTGGCATGATCATCTGGAAAAATGATGGTTACGTTCACGGCCCCACCGTTACAGGCACGCGACATCTTCGCGTCTGAACGCGGCTGAAAATTTTCGATTCACCGACGGGGATTTTCGAACAATAAACCCGCGTCAACTGTATAATTGAAGACATGGATTTACGTCCTCTACACGATCGAGTGCTGGTGAAACGGCTGGATGAAGGTGAACAAAAACAGGGCGGGATCATCATTCCCGACACCGCCAAGGAGAAGCCGCAACAGGCCGAAGTAAAGGCTGTGGGCAGCGGCAAGCTTCTGGATTCGGGTGAGCGCGCGCCGGTGGACGTGAAGCCGGGCGACCGCATCCTGTTCGGCAAGTATTCCGGCGCCGACATCAAAGTGGCTGGAGACGAGTACCTGATCCTGCGCGAGGATGAGATTCTCGGGGTCTTGGAATAGCTGTGTTAGTCTAAATTCATATCAAGTCTAGGAGTTGTTTCATGTCTTTTAGGATGGGGCTCAGGCCGCTATGGGCTTGCTCCGCGCTATTTGCAGTCAGCCAGATCGCGCCCGCGCAGACCAAGGTCGCGGTGATTAACCTGCAGCGCGCGGTTCTTGAATCGGCCGAAATCAAAGCGGCGTCGGCCGCCATGGAAGTCAAGTACAAACCGCGGGTCTCCGAGATCGACCAACTAAACAAGGAAGTCGCCGCCATTCAGCAGAACCTCCAGACCAATTCCGGCAAGCTTACCGCGCAAGCCGAGGCCGACCTGAGCGCTCAGGCTCAGCGCAAGCAGCGCGACATACAGCGCAAGCAGGAGGATCTGCAGGCCGATGTGGACCGCGAGCGCAACGAAATCCTGCAAAAGAGCAGCGTCAAGATGAGCGCCGTGGTTAGGAAACTGGCCGAATCGAAGGGCCTCGACGTTGTGGTCGACGCCCCTTACACGGTTTATTTCAAAGAGGCGCTCGAGATCACGGCCGAGGCCATCGTCGCATACGACAAAGAGAATCCAGCTCCTGGGGGTGCTATCGCGCCGTCCAAGCCGAAGTGAGCCATAATTTAGATTAGATGGCCGGCTATCTCGACAATTACGGCGCAGGCGAGGAGCGGCGGGAGAAGATCATCAAGACCGCGGTGATCTCGCTGGTATCATTGGTGGCGCTGGCTGGCGTGCTCTTTTTTGTGTTCCACAATTACCGGGAGGAACGCCAGGTCAAGCAATTCTTCGATCGGTTGGCCGCGCATGACTACAAGGGCGCGTATGCCTTGTTCGGCTGTACCGACGAAAAGCCGTGCCGGGACTACGCATTCAACAGGTTTATGGAAGACTGGGGACCCGGGAGCGGCCGGAACGATACGTCGCACTTCCGGATCTCGAAGAGCCGCTCCTGCGGCTCGGGCGTAATCCTCACGGTGGATTTCGGCAGGAATCAGGAAGAAAAACTCTGGGTCGAGCGGAAGGACATGGCCATCGGATTCTCCCCCTTCCCCGGTTGTCCGTCAGGGATGTAAAGTAGGATAGGTCTCCCGGCCTGTCTGGCCCTTCGGGGGCCTGTTAGAATTGAACGCAAGGCAGAGAGCACAACGTTATGGAAACGATTGCCGCGGGTCTGGAAGGCGTTATCGCCGGCGAATCTGAGATTTGTTACATCGATGGATACCAGGGTATCCTCAGCTACCGCGGCTACAACATTCACACGCTGGCGGACAACGCAATCTTCGAGGAAGTCATCTTCCTGCTCTGGAACGGCTGGCTGCCCAAGCCGGCTGAACTCGATCAGCTCAAGAAAGACCTGGTGGCCGCGCGCGGCTTGCCGGCGCCGGTGGTCGAGTTCCTGCGCAGCGTGCCTAAGGCGAACCCCATGGACGTGCTGCGCACCGCGGTATCCATGCTCGGGCTGTATGACCCCGAAGCCCAGGATATGTCGGTCGAAGCCAACCACCGCAAGGCCGTCCGGCTGATGTCCAAGACCGCTGACATCGTCACATCCTATGACCGGCTGCGCAACGGCAAGCCCGTGATAGAAGGCGATTCGAAGTTGGGCTTCGCTGCGAACTTCCTGTACACTCTGACCGGCAAGCGGCCCGACGACGTGATGGAGCGCGCCTTCGACGTGGCCCTGATCCTGCACGCCGATCACGAACTGAACGCTTCCACCTTCGCCGCCCGCGTAGTGGCGGCCACATTGTCCGATATTTATTCGGCGATCACCGCGGGCATCGGCGCTCTGAAAGGCCCGCTGCACGGAGGCGCCAACCAGGACGTGATCAAATGGCTGCTGAACCTGGGCGATGAGGACGCCGCCGTGAAAGCGGTTAAGGACAGTCTCGACCGCCACGTGAAAATCCCAGGTTTCGGCCACCGCGTGTACCGCACCGAAGATCCGCGCGCCACCCACCTGCGCGTGCTCTCGGAGGAATTGGGCAAGCGCACCGGCCACGAAAAGCTCTACCGGCTTTCGTCGCGCATGGAACAGACCGTTAAACAGGCCAAGGGTCTGCTTCCGAACGTGGACTTCTACTCCGCCTCCGCATACTATTCGCTGGGCATTCCGATCGACATCTACACTCCGATTTTCGCCGTCAGCCGCATGTCCGGTTGGACCGCCCACATACTCGAGCAGTACCGGAACAACCGCCTGATCCGCCCGCGCGCCGAATACAAAGGCAAACCCGACGGCCAGGCCTGGATTCCGCTCGAAGGGCGATAAACATGGATGAGCGGGCGTATTACAGCGAATCGCAAACCACCAAGCCGGCAACCCTGAACTGCCCCTATTGCCGGAGCGCCGAGACTTACGACCTGCACTGGGCCGTGCGCACCAAGAAGGACCGCCTTCCCGGCGGCGCCGACGAACGCGACCGCGCCAAATTCCAGAAAGCGCAAAGCTACATGGTGCTGCTGGATGACAAGGTGGCCTGCAAGAATCTCCGCTGCCGCAAGCGCTTCGACATCTCCGGCGTCAAGACGATGGCGTTTATCTAATCCGCACTACCGGCCGCTTCATAAGCGCCAACACCGCCATGTGAATTTGAACTCGCGTGTCGGTAAGAGCAAGGCGGTAAAATCTGTTTGGGGGGCTTTATGCCAGATCATCGTCCCAATCAGGGCGCCTTGCGGCCGCGAACGGCGGTGCTTTCCAGGGGCTTCGATCCCGCGCTTTCGGTCGGCTCCGCCCGGCCCGCGGTGTTCCGCAGTTCCACCTACGTGTTCGCCAGCCCGGAAGATGCCGAGCGCGCCTTCGCCATCACCACCGGCAAAGTCAAGCCCGCCGATGGCGAACGCGCAGACCTGATCTACTCCCGTTTCTCCCACCCCAATGCCGAGATTCTCGAAGACCAGATTGTGCCGCTCGAAGCCGGTGCGAGCCAGGCGGCGGTCTTCAACTCAGGCATGGCGGCGATCATGACGGCGTGCTTCGCCTACGCGCGGCCGGACAGCACCCTGGTCTACACCACACCGCTCTACGGCGGCACCACGGGGCTGATCCATAATTTTCTGAAGCCCCTGGGAGTGACCGGCATCCCGGTTCGGTCGGGCGATTCGCGCGCCCTTGACGAAGCCATCGGCTCGGCGAAGAATTGCTGCATCGTCTACCTGGAGACGCCCGCCAACCCCACCATGATTATGACCGACATCGAGCGCGCCGCCGCAGCCGCCGCCAAACATCCGGACAAGCCGGTGGTGATGGTGGACAACACGTTCATGGGGCCGACGTTTCAGCATCCGCTGCTGTTGGGTGCGGACATGGTGCTCTACTCGGCGACCAAGTACCTGGCCGGCTACAGCGACATGCTGGGCGGCGTCGCCATCACCAGAAGCGCCGAGATGATCCAGAAAATTCGCAGCCGCCGCAGTATGTTCGGCAACATTCTGCAGCCCGACGAGTGCTGGATACTGGACGGACGGCTGCCCACCGTGTCGCTGCGCATGAACCGCCAGAGCAAGAACGCGCAGCGCATCGCGGAAGCTCTCAATGGCCACCAGAAATTAAGCCGCGTGTTTTACCCCACGCTGTTTGACGACCCGGAGCAGAAACGCATCTACGACAAGCAGTGCGAATTTCCGGGCGGCATTTTTTCCATCGAGTTCCATGGCGGCAAGCCAGCCGCATTTGAATTTCTGCGCAACCTGCGCCTGGCCCACAGCGCCGTCTCGCTGGGCAGCGTGGAGAGCCTGACCTGCCACCCCAAGTCCACCACCCACTCCGGCATGACGGCCGAGGAACTGGCGGAATCGGGCGTGACCGATGGCCTGGTGCGCATCTCGGTGGGCATTGAAGACTGGCGCGACCTGCTGGCCGATTTCGAACAGGCGCTGGGAACCGTGGCATAGAAGCCGCCGGCTAACTCTTCGGAGCGGCGCCCTCCAGTTGCCGGTACAACTGGTCATCCGCCGGATTGCGGTCTTTACGGCGCTCCAGATATAGGCCCATCCACCGGCGGGCGCGCGCGATGTCGCCCATGCGGGCAAACAACCGGCCCAGGCTGCGCGCGCACCGGGGGCGTTCGGGATCGTTAGCCAGAATCACATCGCATTGGGACTCGAGGCTGGTGAAGACCGCCGGTGAAGGCAGCGGCCGCACACCAGCCGGCGGATTGCGAAGATACACCACCGCCTGCGCATCCTCAAAGACCAGTTTCCATTCCTTTTCGGCGGGGTCGGCCAGCGCCACCGGCAGCACGTAGGGGTCACCGGAATTATTCTCAAACCCGTTCATGACGATGACTTGAATCCCATACCGGTCCAGCAGCTCCCGGGCGCCGGAACTGCCGCCCGGACTGCCGCCGGCATAGCGCAGCATGCGCTGGTAATCCAGAAACACGGATTCGTTCAACGCCCGGCCATCGATGAAAACGCGCTCCTGCGGCCACAGCCGCCAGATCAGGTAGCCGCCCTTTTCGTAACTGTTGAACATGCGGCCGGTGATGTGATGCGCTTCGAGAAAGCCGGCCGCGCCCGATGGATATTTCCAATCGGCCGCGCGCAGTTGAAAGCCGCGGCCTAGCGCCAGTTCGGTTCCGATCAGAGCCACTATCACGCCCGCCGCCGCAAACTCCGCCAGCACCGGTATTCGCTTCCATGACGCATGCGCGAACGGAACGTAGCTGGCGATGATTATGGGGGCGATCAGCCCCACCAGGTTGGTATTTCGCACCGCTGAAACATATGCCGCGCCGAACAATGCCAGCAACAACCAATCCACCAGCCGCGTCTTCGAACGCTGCCAGACCAGCACCACTGCCGCGCCCAGCAGCAGAACCGAGATCAGATTGGGAGGCCACAGAGGGCCGTGCGCCCACTCAAACAGAGTGCTTTGCAGGTAGCTCTTCTGATATGCCGCCACCACCGGGATGGCCAGATAGCCGTTGGGGTTGATGCCGGCAGCCAGCACGCAGGCGGCGCTCACCAGCCACAATTTTCGCTCATCGGCCACCGGTTGTTTCCGCCATCGCAGGAAAAGCGCTTCGGCGCAATACACGCCCACACCCAGCAGCCCCAGGAAAAATCCGCCGTGCAGGTTAGCCCACACCAGGAAAAGAGGGGGCAGCAGCCAAAGCCCATCATAACGGTGGCGGTATTCCAGGATTGCCAGAGTTGCCGCCAACAGCAGGTAGGTGAACTGGTAGGGCCGGTCCGACAGAAAAAAGCCGGCGACAAGGGCGGTGACCCCGGCCGCGGCCAGCGCCCGATAGAAGCTGTTGGTCCGCCGGAACACCATCAACCCGGCCAGCCCGCAATATGCCGAAACCATGGCCGCGCGCAGCAACACCAGCCCCGGAAAGCCGGCCGCGGCATAGGCCAGGTAAAACACCACCTGCGCCAGCCATTCGTGCTTCAAGTTGAAATCGCGCGTGGTCTCTTCGCCCGGGTATGCCGGCTTTCCCATATACGCGGTGAATGAAAACGGATCGGGCACCGGCAGCGCGTGATGCTGAACGATGTACTGGCCGGTCTTCAGATGCCACCACATATCGGAGTCGGCCGCGGCGGTTGTGAACCACCCCATCATCGCCAGAGCGGCAAGCAGCAGGATGGCAGGCCGCAGCCAGGCCGGCTTCGCGGGTTCCGGGGTCGCCTGCACCAAGGCCGGCGCGGGTACTGGAGGAGCCTGACGCGGGGGGCGGCGTGCCATAGGGGAAGACGGTCAATTCTAGCATGCGGATCTAGCCTGGGGATCTAGCATGGACGAATTCGCGGCGTCCCTGCCGTTCGCCGCCATCGCGCCTTCTCAAACCGTCAGTCCAGTTCAAATCCGACGTAGAGCAACTTGCCGTCGCGCTCAATGAATAAAGCCACGGGAGTGCCGGGCTTCATTGTCGCCAGCGCCTGACGTAGAGCATCCACGCTGTCCACCACCGCCCCATTGAGTTCGTGGATCACGTCCCCAGCCTGGAGCCCGACGTTCACTCCGGCGCTGTCCGCCGACCGCGCGGCCACGATGATCCCGTACTTACCGCGCAGATTCGGCAACATTGTCGCCGTTCGATCGTCGACGTTGATGCCCAGAATGCCCAGCCTCCGAATGAGGCTCTTGTCGTCAATCAGATCGGGAAGACCATCCGCGGCGTGACTCTCTTCTACCGAGGTGACGCTCAGGTCTATGGGGCCGCTGTCGCGGAGTATTCGCAACTTCATCGGTTCGCCGGGAGGATGGACCAACATCGTATTCATGAACAGGGGGAGGTTGGTCGCGGGTTTCCCATCGATGTCCTGGATGACGTCGTTCAGCTTTACGCCGGCGGCTTCGGCCGGGCCGCCCGGCACCACATCGGAAACCATCACACCCGACGACTGCGGCAACTTCAGGGCGGCGGAAATCACCGGCGTGATGGTTTGAACTCCGATGCCAATCACCGAACGATGGATATGGCCATACTTACGGAGCTGAGCGGCGACCAGTTGTACCAGCGAGCTCGGAATTGCGAAGCCGAGGCCCTCGCTGCCGCCGGACTGGCTGATGATGAAGGTATCGAGCCCGACGATCTCACCGGCGGTATTGACCAGGGGACCGCCGCTATCGCCGGGGTTGATCGGTGCGTCGGTTTGGATATAAATGAACGGACTATCCTGATCGGGTTGCCTGGCCACGGAACTTACCACACCCATGCTCACCGAGTTCGTGAGCCCCTCGCGGCTTCCGAAGGCAAACACGACCTGGCCCTGGCGGAGTTTTCGATAATCCGCGAAGGGAAGGGTCGGCAGGCCCGACGCCTGAATCTTGATCAATGCCACATCCGCTTCCTTGAAAACTCCAATCACGGTCGCGTCCTGGGAAGGCGAAAAGGTTTGCGCCAGCGTGCTGCTGATGATTTGATCGGCTTCGCCGGCAACCGTGGAAGGAGGCATAGTCAGGCTGACCCGGATACGTTGAGCGTCCGAAATAACGTGCGCGTTGGTCAGGATGTACCCTTCCGGATCGATGATGACGCCGGCTCCGATGGACTGCTGCTTGCCGAGGGCCGCGCCGGTGCGGGGTCCTGCCTCTTCCTGATGCGGCGCCAGCCGGGAAACCGAGATTTGCACTACACTGGGCGCCACGCGCGCCGAGAGCGCCTGCACGGCGTCGCTGAACTGGCCGAGAAGTTCGAAGGAGTTTCGCTTGGCGGCAGTCTGAGAGAGGGCCGGCAAGGCCGCCAGCAGCGCCAGGGATACGCATCCAAGACCCGCATGCCGGAATCCCTTCGGGCGCGAATTAACACACATCTTGCATAGCCTCCGTCTCAAGATCAGTACCGCCTATTGGGAAAGACGTAACCAATGGGCTGCGGCGGCACTTGGAATCGGTAAAGTTCTGCGTAGAAGACGGCTTCGTCTTCCGATACTGGTGCGTTACAATACTCAACCGCGCCGCCAAATTTGTCCGGCTCTGCGCGACGGGAGAGTGTTCGTGCGGATTGACGGGACGGAGATCATCGCATATCAGATCGACAATCGAGGCGAAGATTGATCGCAGGCCGGTCAATCACAACGGGCCGGAATTCGCTGGCTGCGACGCTTCGGGACCGGATTTCACAGGCGCGCCGCTCTTCTCAGGCTCAGCCGCGCTGGATTTCTCAGGATGCATATACACCGTGCGCGTGGGGAACGGCGTCCCGATGCCCTCCGCTCTGAAACGGCGCAGGACCCTCCTCCGCAGCTCATTCCGCACGTTGGTCTGGCTGCCAAAGTCGGCCACTTGATAGTTCAGTGAAAAGCCGAGCCCGCTCTCGGTAAATCCGGGTTCGAATGCCACGGAAGGCGCCGGATCGGCCAGCAGTCCCGGAATCTCGAGCGCTCCCTGCTTGCCGATTTCAACCAGAATCCGTTCCACCTGGTCGGGGTCGCACTCCACCCCCACCCCCACTTGAAGGTTGGAGCCCATCCGCTTTTCCGGCAGGGAGAAGTTCGTGACAATCGCCTGCGAGAGTTTGGCGTTGGGAACGATCACCATATTGTTGGCCAGCGC
The DNA here is from genome assembly GCA_963817515.1 of Bryobacterales bacterium. Taxonomy (GTDB): domain Bacteria; phylum Acidobacteriota; class Terriglobia; order Bryobacterales; family Bryobacteraceae; genus DATMNI01. The sequence goes on from CAWFPJ010000001.1 coordinate 154,537, forward strand.
CCGGATGGTGGTGCAGCGCCAGCCGATGTCGTTGACGTAGCCTTCCTCGCCGGTGTTCAGCTTAATGTAGTCGCCGGGCCGCACCTGCCTGGCCACCGCCACGTAGAAACCGCCGAACAGATTGGAAAGCGTGTCCTGAAGGGCCAGGGCCACGGCTAAACCGCCCACGCCCAAAGCCGTCAGAATCGGCGCCAGTGAAAGGTCGAAGTGTTTGAGCAGCAGTGACGCGCCCAGAATCACTACCGCAATCTGGGCCAGATTTCGCGTGAGCGTAGTGACCGGCACCGCGCCTGGAATCTGTTCGCCATAGAGCCGCACCAGGTCGCCTACCAGCCGCATGCACATCAGGGTCAGGGAACAGACCCAGAGCACCAGCAGAATTTCCGCCCCGACCTGCGTATACCGCCGCGGCAGATCGGAGGCCTGCATCCCCAGATGGACCGCCAGGATCAGGCTCCAGATAAGGAAGGGGCCGCGCAGCGCCTGGATCAAGATCAAGCCGCCGTGGCGCCCGGTGCGCTTACTCCATGCATCCAGAGCCCGCAGCACCGTCCGGCGGATCAGGGAGCCAATCAGGAACGTGGCCACGAAGATGACCAGCGGCAGAACCACCGCCCTCGGGTCTTGCGCCAGAGTGTGCTGGAACGCCGCTAGTCCACGTCTCATACGAACCAGATTCGCATAAATGCTTTGCACGCAACAAATCCTTTGCACGCCACAGGGGCCGGTAGCGTCAACCCTTATGTGCGGAAGTGTGCGTCCATTTTGTGGTTGATGCTGCCTGGTCTGTGGTTGATACTGCCTGGCCAACTTGCTGCCCAGGATCCCACCGCCGGGCAGGAGCCGTCTGTGGTCCGCGAGCCCACCGCCGCTGAGTTGTATGCGCGCGGGCGGCAGGCCGAACGGGCCGGCCACATGGCCCAGGCTTACGTGTTGTACTCCCAGGCGGCCGCCATGTCGCCCAAGAATCAGATGTACTGGCTGCGCAGCCAGGCGGTTCGGACCCGCGCCTCCATCGAAGCCAAAGTAGAACCCAAACCTTCCGGGCCGGAAGACGCGACCGGTGGATCTGCCCGAGCCGCCTGCCGAGATGCAGTTCGACCTTCCCACTGCGCAGGACCGCGCCGACGCCCGCCAGCCCCTGCCGCCCTTTGAACTGAATGCGCAACCGGGCGCCAAAGACCTGGACCTGCGCGGCGACGCCAAGAGTCTTTACGAAAGAGTGGCCAAGACGTATGGCCTGGACTGCGTTTTCGACGATGACTTCCAGGCTGGGAGCGCGATGCGGTTCCAGTTGAACGGCGTGGATTACCGCGACGCGTTACATGGTCTGGAAGCTGCCACCGGCTCCTTCATCGTGCCGCTTTCGGCCAAGCTTTTCCTGGTGGCGAAGGATACGCCACAGAAGCGGCAGGAGCGCGAACCCACGGCCGCCATTGAACTGCGGTTGCCGGAGACCACTAGCCAGCAGGACTTCAACTCCCTCATCACTGCCGTGCAGCAGGCCTTCTCCATTGAGAAGATTGCGTTCGACACGCAGAACAATACCGTGATCATGCGCGATCGCGTTTCCAAGGTGATCCCGGCGCGCATGATGTTCGAAGACCTGATGTATCCGCGCGCGCAGGTGGTGGTGGAGATGGAGTTTCTGGAAGTGAGCCGCAATGACGTGATCACCTATGGGGTCAATCTTCCCAACACATTCTCCATGGTGAACGTTAGCAAGATTCTCAACAACGTGGTTTCGATTCCCACCAATGTCTCCGGCCTGCTCGCTTTCGGCGGCGGAAAAACCCTGTTTGGCATCGCCATCATGGACGCCTCACTGGTGGCCAGCATGTCCGCCTCTTCGGGCAAACTGCTGCTCAAGGGGCAGGTGCAGTCCGTGGACAGCCAGCCGGCCACGCTGCACGTTGGCGACCGGTACCCCATTCTGACTTCCGGATACTTCGGCCCGTCGAGTTTTACCGGACCGGGGGCATACACACCGCCGCCTTCCTTCACGTTTGAAGATCTCGGCCTCACCATGAAACTTACTCCCACCGTGCATCAGATGTCTTCGGTCACCCTCGACATCGACGCCGAATTCAAGGTGTTGTCGGGCAAGGCGGACAATGGAATTCCGATCGTTTCCAGCCGCATTCTGAAATCCCGGGCCGACCTGCGATTTGGAGAGTGGGCCGTGGTAGCGGGGCTGTTGAATCAGAGTGAAGCCCGCACGGTTGCGGGCCTGGCGGGCGTTTCGCGCATTCCAGTTCTCAACGCGTTGACCAGCACGCACGAACACGACCAGACCAACGACGAAGTGCTGATCCTGCTGCGCCCGCATCTGTTGACCTTGCCGCCGAGCGTGGCGGTGACGCATACGTTCCGTATGGGTTCGGACAACCGGCCGCTCACGCCGATGTAGTTCCTGCCTCCTGCTATCTTTGAATAGTGTCCCGAATGCTTGAGGAGATTCGCCAGCAGCCGGAAGCGCTGGCCCGCACGCTCTCCGGTGAATTGCGGCGCGTGGAAAAGTTCAAACGCCTGGTGGAAAAACAGCGGCCCCGCCTGATCGTCCTGGTGGCGCGCGGCACCTCCGACAATGCCGCACTGTTCGGACGCTACCTGCTGGAGATTACCACCGGCATTCCGGTTTCGCTGGCGGCCGCTTCCATCGCAACTCTTTATGGCGTGCGCGTGGATTATCGCGAAACGCTGGTGGTTGCGATCTCGCAGTCGGGCGAATCCACCGACACCAACCTGGTGCTCGAGCGCGCACGCGAGCAGGGCGCCCTTACCTTGGGCATCACCAACGAAAGCGCCAGCGCTATGGCGCGCATCGCGGAACATGTTTTTCTGGTGCGGGCGGGCCGGGAGAAAAGCGTGGCCGCCACCAAGACCTTCACCGGCCAGATGCTCATGATGTATCTGCTGGCCTACGCCTTGGGAGGCGCCATTCGCATCGCCGATCTCGAACGCCTGCCCGACATGGTGGAGCGGACCCTGCAAATGGAGCCGGAGATCGACGCGCTTTCGGAGCGCTACCGCTTCATGCGCCACGCCGTGGTGGTAGGACGCGGGTTGAACTACGCCAATGCATTCGAATTCGCGCTCAAGCTGATGGAGACATGCTACGTGGTGGCCGAACGCTTCTCATCCGCCGACTTCATGCACGGCCCCATCGCGCTGGTGGAACCGAATTTCCCGGTGTTCGCATTTGCACCGCCGGGCAAGACGTGGCCGTCCGTCGGGGAGACTATCGGCAAGCTCCACGGGCTGCAGGCCGAGATTGTCGCCATCACGGATCCGGGAAACCGCGAAGCCGACGCGTGCGCCACCAAGGTGATCCGCCTTCCGCTGCGGGTTAAGGAAATACTCACGCCGATTCCTTACATCGTTCCCGCACAGCTCTTCGCCGCCTGCCTGGCTGCTCAGAAAGGGCTGAATCCAGACAAGCCGCGAACCTTGAGCAAGGTGACCCTGACGCTCTAATTTGTCTTCCGTGCGGAGTACTTGTTCAGCGCGGCCACCAACTTTGCCGCAATCGGCGGCGCCTTGGCTGCGCTCGTCAGAATTTGCTTGCTGGTCCAACGCTGTCCATACATCGCCTCGTTTTCGTCGATATCGTTGCGAAGCGTGGCTCCATCGAGCGAGATGCCTGCAAACAGGCCCTTCGAACGCGACCATGAAAGAATCTCGGCCGTCATCATCGCATCCGTCTGCGCGGTGGCATTGCGGCCCACGGGCCCGGCGGCTGCCGTAGCATCGGCGCCAATGGTGAATTTGCTGCTCGTAAGCCGTTTCATTCCCCGCTCATTCATCACCAGCAGAATTACGTCCGTGGAAGAAATCCCGATCTGGAATCCGATGCTTCCGCCTTCGATGCGGATCGCGGCGGGGGGTCCCCATCCCTCACCGGAGGCAGTGCGGCAAAGATCAAAACCCCGCCCGTACTTAGCGCCGATGCCGAAGGCGGCCTTCTTCAACTCGGGGACCAGCACGATGCACTGAGCCTTGTTGAGCAGGTCCTGAGGAATCGATTTATCGGGAGTGGCCATGACTTCGGCAAAGAGGCTGGCCGAATCGTCCAGCCGGTTGGCCGTCTTCGACTCTTCAGCCGCGGTTATGAACGGCGCACAGGCCAATGCCAACGCCAAGGTGAACGTGAGTGAACGCATGGCTCTATAGTCGCACAGCATGTGCAGAAGAGGGGCCAAAGAGGGGGCCGGATGTCGGGGGCCGGGGGCCGGATCTTGGGCCGATTGTCTCAATGCGTTTGCCCGATGCTTTCAGCTCGCCCGGGTATACGTACGGGACTGAAGCCCTGACATCCGGCCCCCGGCATCCGGCCCCTTCTTCCCGGTCCCCGGCCCCGCTCTTTGGCCCCCGGCCCGTCCTACTGCGGCTTGCCTCCGCCCATCGACACCGTTCCCAGCATCCCGCCCAGCCCCATGGTCTCCACAGCCGAAGAAGGCACAATCACCATGGCGCCCTTTTCTTTGATGGCCTCATACAGCATGTTCATGGCGCGCAAATGCATGGCCACCGGGTTGTGCTGGTATACCAGCGAGGCCTGGCCGAATTTCTCGGCAATCTCGGTCTCCGCCGTGCTCAGAATCACGCGCGCCCGCCGCTCGCGCTCCGCCTGCGCCTCACGCGACATGGCGTCCTGCAGTTCCTGCGGAATCTGTACGTCGCGGATCTCCACCGACTGCACCGTAATGCCCCACGGATTAGTCTTTTCATCCAGAATGCGCTGCAATTCGTGGCCCAGCAGTTCCCGTTCCGCCACCATCTGATGCAGTTCGTGCCGGCCGATGGATTCGCGCAGCGCGGTTTGCGCGCTAAGCTGGATGGCCTGCGCGTAGTCCTGAACTTCCAGAATCGATTTCTCCGCGTTCCATACCATCCAAAACACAATCGCGTCCACGTTGACGGGAACGGTATCGCGCGTGAGGGTGGATTCCGCCGAGACACTCGCCACCCGCACACGCTGGTCCACATAGCGGCTGATGGTATCCACAACCGGAATCAGGTGAAAGATTCCGGGCCCTTTCAGGCCGATATACTTTCCGAAGCGCAGCACCGCAACCCTTTCCCACTGGTCCGCCACGCGTATCGCAAACAGGAAATACAGCCCTACCAGGGCCATGGCGATGATGGGCGCCGGGCTCCCAGCCAAGACGCTCGCCCCCAAGCCGAGGGCGAGGGAAATCACGAACAGCGTCAAACCAAATCGACTGATGCGCATCGCTACCTGGTTCGTCCTCATTGCGTCATCTCCTCTTTTTGCCAGCATCGATGGAACGATCATTTAATTGCTCCTGTAATTCTTCAATGGTGAAACCGGCGGCTCCCGCACGCGACACAAACTCGCCCACAAGCTGGTTGAGCTGGCGCTGCCGCTCCACGTCGTCGCGCTTCACTTTCTGGCGGCTGATGAATGTCCCGGTGCCCTGTTGGGTCTCGAGCGCCCCCCGGATTTCCAGTTCGCGATACGCGCGCACCACCGTGTTGGGATTAATCGCAAGGTCCACCGCCACTTGCCGAACCGTGGGAAGTTGATCTCCCGCGCGCAGTGCACCGGCAGCGATGCCGCCCATCACCTGATCGATGATCTGGCGATAAACGGGAACCCCGCTGTGAAGATCCAAGCGGAATTCAAAAACCTTTCTTCCGTCCTGGGACATACCACTCATCTAGAAATATAGTGTACTAGTTGATTGATACATGTCAAGAGCTTTTTGGGCCTCGATCAGAGCCGCGACCGTCAGGGAGCGACCTCAACCCAAATACCGCTGCAAATCGTCGGTACGGAAACCATGCGCGAACGCCGTCTCCCGCGTGATGCGCCCGGAGCGCACCAGGTCGGTTAGCGACTGTTCCATGGTCATCATGCCGTCGGCGCGGCCGGTGGAAATCAGGGAGCGAAGCTGGTGGTCGTCGCCTTTGCGGACCAGGGCGCGCACGGCGTCGGTCGCGATCATGATCTCGGTGGCCGGCCAGCGATTGACACCGTCGGTGCCCGGCACCAGTTGCTGCGCGATCACCGCCCCCAGCGCCAGCGATAACTGTTGCCGGATCTGCGGCTGGTTACCCGACGGAAACGAATCCAGAATGCGCGACATAGCCTGAATGGCGTCGTTGGTATGCAGGGTAGAGAGCACCAGATGGCCGGTTTCGGCCGCGGTCAGCGCGGTGGCGATGGTTTCGGCGTCGCGCATTTCGCCCACCAGAATCACGTCGGGCGTCTGGCGCATGATGCTGCGCAGGGTGACCGCGAAATCCGGCGTGTCGCGCCCCACTTCGATCTGCTCGATGATAGCGCTGCGGTTGGCGTGCTGGTATTCCACCGGGTCTTCAATGGTCACCACGTGCGCGGCGCGCTTCGTGTTCACAATGTCGATGAGCGCCGCCAGGGTAGAGCTCTTGCCGCATCCCGTGGGGCCGGTCACCAGAACCAGGCCCTGTCTTCGCTCCGCCAGCTTCGCCAGCGAAGCCGGCAGGTGCAGCCATTCGAGCGACGGAATCTTCGAAGGCAGCAGCCGGATGCTGGCCGCCAGCGTGCCGCGCTGATGGTGGATATTGATGCGGAAGCGGCCCAGGTTCTCGCGCACGAAACTCAAATCCACAGACTTGCGCTTTTGCAATTCTTCCAACTGCGCCGGTTCCAGCAGAGGCAGAACCAGGCTCCGCACATCCTCCGCTTCGAGCGCCGGCCCAGGAGCCGCGGCCAGGTTTCCGGTTGATGCGCAGCATCACCGGCGCCCCCGCGATCAGCAGCACATCGGACGCATTCCGATTGGCCGCGGAATGCAGCACATGCTCCAGCGACGCCGTGGATTGCGGCGAACGCACGGCCGCGGCCTTCTGGCTGGGCGCGGCGCGATTCAGTTCGGCGACAATCTTCGAAAGCTCGTTATCGTAGTCACCCATGGATGCCATCCGCTTCCTAACGGTCGCGGCTCTGTTTGCACCTTTCAGAGCCGCGACCGTCAGGGAGCGTCCCCACGCCTAGAGTATATCCATCTTGCGCTACGATGCTTTCTTGAAGCTCCTTATCTTTTCCGACATCCACAATGATTGGAAGACGCTCGAACGGCTGCTTACCGTGGAGGCCGATTTCTACATTTCCGCCGGCGATCAGGTCTCGTGGTCCAAGGGACTCGACCGCTGCGGCCAGATTCTGCAATCGCGCGGCGACAAAGTCTACGTGCTGCCCGGGAACCACGAATCGGCCGAACAGGTCGCCGAAATGTGCGCGCGGTATGGCCTGCACGATTTCCACGAACGCCACATTCAGGTGGGCAAGTGGCAAGTCGCCGGACTGGGCTATTCCAGTCCAACCCCTTTCAACACGCCCGGCGAATACAGTGAATCGCAGATTGCGGATCGCCTGCAGCGCTTCGCCGATCTCTCGCCGCTGGTCCTGATTTGTCACGCGCCGCCATACGGCACGCCACTCGACCAGGTCCACCCGGGCCTTCACGCCGGCTCCACAGCGGTCCGCGATTTCATTCAGCAGTACCAGCCCGCCCACTTCTTACTGCGGCCACATCCATGAGTCCGAAGGCGTGGCCATCGAGATCGGCAAGACGCGCGCGCGCAACGTCGGCAAGGCGGCGCATTTGTTAGAATTGGATTGAACCCCCATGACTTTAGAAGAGTTTGAACGCCAATTCCAACCCCTCCGCGACCAGGCACTGGCCGTGCGGAGGTATCTTTGACGCCCCCGCCCAGAAACAGAAACTAGCGCAAACCGAAGAGCAGATCGCCGCGCCCGACTTCTGGAACCAGCCGGAAAAGAGCCAGAAGGTGATGCAGGCCCGCAAGCGCCTGGAAGAAGCCATCGCCAATGACGAACGCGTCCGCGCCATGACTGAGGACCTGGACACGCTCTTCGAACTGGCCCGCGAAGGCGAGCAGGTGCTGCCCGATATCGAGCGCGATCTGAAGACGTACGGCGAGCTGCTGGAGCGCCTGGAAACCGCCATGCTGCTATCGGGCGAAAACGACGCCCGCAGCGCTATCATGACCATCCACCCCGGAGCCGGCGGCACCGAAAGCCAGGATTGGGCCGAGATGCTGCTGCGTATGTACCTGCGGTGGGCCGAGCGCGAAAAATTCAACACCGAGGTCACCGATCGCCTCGAAGGCGAAGGCGCGGGCATCAAGTCCGTTACTTTCGAAGTCAACGGCGAGAACGCTTACGGCCTGCTGCAATCCGAGATCGGCGTGCACCGCCTGGTGCGGATTTCGCCGTTCGATGCCAATGCGCGGCGTCATACTTCGTTCGCCTCGGTTTTCGTATACCCGCAGGTGGATGACGAAATCAAGATCGATATTCAGGAGAAGGACCTGCGCATCGACACCTTCCGCGCCTCGGGCGCCGGCGGCCAGCACGTCAACATGACGGATTCGGCCGTGCGCATTACGCACTTCCCAACCAACATCGTGGTGCAGTGCCAGAACGAGCGGTCGCAGCACAAGAACCGCGACACCGCCATGAAGCAGCTCCGCGCGCGCCTCTACGAGTATGAGCTCGAGAAGAAGCGCGTGGAGACCCGCAAGACCGAGGATGCGAAACTCGAGATCAACTTCGGCAGCCAGATCCGCAACTATGTGCTGGCGCCGTACCGTCTGGTCAAAGACCTTCGCAGCAGGCTGGCGCTGGGCGATGTGGACCGCGTCCTCGAAGGCGACCTGGAACCGCTCATGCACGCCTGGCTGGTGTGGCGCAAAACCGGCAGGATCGCGGGCGACGACAAGGACGAAAGCCCGGATTGAGTAGTTCCGACCAAGCCAGCGTGGAGCGCGCCGCTGCCCTGATCCGGGCCGGGAAGCTGGTGGCGTTTCCCACCGAAACGGTTTACGGCTTGGGTGCCAATGCGCTCGATGCCGCCGCCGTGGAGCGCATCTTCGCAGCCAAGGGCCGCCCCCGCACCAGCCCGCTGATTGTTCATGTGGATTCGGTGGAAATGGCGCGAGCCCTGGCGTCGCGCTGGCCGGACGCCGCCGAAACGCTGGCGCAGCGCTACTGGCCCGGCCCGTTGACGCTGGTGGTTCCCAAGCGCCCGCAGATTCCCGACATTGTAACCGCCGGTTTGCCGACCGTCGCGCTGCGAATGCCCGCGCACCGCCTGGCGCTCGAACTGATTCGCGCCGCGGGCGTCCCGATTGCCGCGCCCAGCGCCAACCGCTTCACGGAACTTTCGCCCACAGCCGCGCACCACGTCCCGGAATCACTGGCCGACTTTGTCCTCGATGGCGGGCCTGCCAGCGTAGGAATCGAATCCACGGTGCTTTCGCTGGTCGGCGCACCTTTACTGCTCCGCCCCGGCGTGATTCCGCTGACCAGCATCGAAGCGCTGATCGGCCCGGTGCAAGTTGCCGTCAACTCCGAATCGGGCGCCCACGCGTCGCCTGGAATGCACGTCCGGCATTACCGGCCGGCGACGCCTCTCTACCTGATTCAAAGCGGCGGCAACCCACCCCAGGGCCGTGGGGCGTGGCTTCGGATGGGCCGGGAGATGCCTGGCGAAGCCCTGGCCTATGCCGCGGTTCTTTACGAAAAGCTGCACCTTTTGGACACTCAGAATTTGGATTGGATCGCCGTGGAAGCACCGCCCGAGACGCCCGAGTGGGCTGGCGTACTGGACCGCTTGCGGCGCGCCGCACAACCGGAAAAAAATATTACGGCTTGATTAATAAAAATATTCGTTTGTGAGCAATATTGAACATCCAGGGTACTAGAACCTATGGCACTATTGGACTGTAAAGACGAATCTCTCCTCAATTAGAGGCGCGCCGGGAGCAGCCCTCCTGCGTTCCCGGCGCGCATTTTTTTCAACGCGGCTCGGCCGTCTTGTAGTTTGATTCACGGCTCAGGATACGGCGGGCAATCTCATTGAGCGAGAGCAGTGCCTCGTCAGAGCTCACCCAAAAACGCAGCTGAAAAGCATCTCTCTCCGATACGGGCGTATGCGCGTTGATCGCCTTGAGCACGCGCAACGCTACATCGGTCTTCTCCGACCGCATGCCCAAGTATATACTAAGCCTCGGCCAAATAGCCTAATAGAATTCGTGGAAATTTGCGGCAAACGGACGCCCCTTTTGGGGCGCATTTACGGCCTAGACCTCCTGGGCGGCGGAGGCCATGGCGCGCCGGGGTTCGAAGGTGTACCCGAAGCCCCGGACCGAGTGGATCAGAATCGGACTTGCAGGATCGGTCTCCACCTTTTGCCGCAGTCGTAAAACGTAGACGTCCACGGCGCGGTCGGTGATCGCGCGATCCTGGCCCCAGACGGCGTTCAGCAACTGTTCCCGGCTGAAGACCACACCGGGGCGGCTCATCAGGAATTCCAGCAGGCGGAACTCGGTGGCCGTCAGCGAAAGCGGGGTACCATTCAGGCGAACCTGGCAACTGGTACGGTCCAGTTCCACCCCGCCCGCCTCCAGAACCCGCGTGGGCGTGGCTTGGTTTCGGAATTGGAGTTTGATGCGGGCGATTAGTTCGCGCACGAAGAACGGCTTCACCACATAGTCGTTGGCGCCCAGTTCCAGGCCGACAATGCGGTCGGTTTCAGAGGCGCGCGCCGTCAGAAAGATGATGGGAGTCGAAGCCAGGTCCGGGTCTTTGCGGATGCCTTTGCAGATGTCGAGGCCGTCGGAATCCGGCAGCATGATGTCCAGCAGGATCAGGTCCGGCCGCACCTGGCGGCACAACTCGATGGCTCCCTTTCCGGTTTGCTGGCCGCTCAGGGAAAACCCTTCCTTCTCCAGGTTGTACCTTAACAGGGAGAACAAATCCGAATCGTCTTCGATTAACAGGATCTTTTTCATAGTGTCGGTCCGTTATATTCGCCAGCAATACAATAACAGTCCGTATGTTACAGTACGGTTAAGACGCAGTGAATTCAGGATTAAACTGTTCCACCTGCCGTGCGGCTTCATCCACCGGCAGCGTGAAATAAAAGGTGGATCCCAGGTTCACCCGGCTTTCCACGCGCATTGCGCCGCGATGCGCCGCCACCAGGTGTTTCACGATGGAAAGGCCAAGACCGGTACCACCCAGTTCCCTTGAACGTGCTTTATCCACGCGGTAAAATCGCTCAAACAGCCGCGGCAAATCCTCCTCGGGAATCCCTATACCAGTATCGCTCACGAACATCTCAATCATACGGCCCAGGGGCCTCGCGCCCACCGTAATCTTTCCGCCGGCCGGAGTGTACTTGATGGCATTCTCCATCAAATTGCTGAGAATCTGCGAAACCGCTTCGCTATCGCACCAGGCCTTGGCGCCCTCCGGTGCGGAGTCGGCAACCAGCCGGATATGGCTTTTCCCGGCGATGGGAATCAGCAATTCGATGGCATCCTCGATCATGGAGTTTATGGAATGGCAGTCGAATTCAAACTTTTGCCGCTTCTGCTCGATGCGCGAAAGGGTCAGCAGATCTTCGGTAAGCCGCGCCAGCCGCTCCGCATTGTGGCGGATGATCCCCAGAAAGCGCATGTTGTGCTGGGGATCGCTTAACGCGCCATCCATCAGGGTCTCGGTGTATCCCTGAATGGATGCCAGCGGGGTGCGGAGTTCGTGTGAGACATTGATCACGAAATCCTTGCGGACGCGCTCCAGCTTCTCAAGCTCACTGTGCTCATGCTGCAACTGCGTTACCGTGCGCTGCAGATTCTCCGCGGTGTCGTCCAGCGTCTGGGCCAGCAGACCGAACTCGCTGCTGTCGGTTTGTAAAAGCCGCGAACGGAAGTTGCCCCGCGCCAGCTCCCCGGCGTGCGCCATGATAGTGGCAAAGCGCCGCGATATAAACCGCGCCAGCAAGGCCGCAATAAGCATCGCGGGAATGAATGCCAGCACCGTGCTCATCAGCATTTTTCGGCGAATCTGGCTTACCTGGCGGTTGATTTCGGAAAGCGGCACGGCGATCCGGATAGCCAGCGCCCCGCCCTGCACCGGCACCGCGACATACAGAAACGGAACACCAATGGTGGCGCTGCTCCGCTGGGAAGACCCCACTCCGCCGCGGAAGGCCTGGATCAACTCGGGGCGCGACCGGTGATTTTCCATTTCAGCGGCATTGGCTTCGGAATCCACCAGCACCTTTCCGTCGGAACGCACCACGGTAATGCGCCCGCCCGAGGATTGCGCCAGCCTGCGTGCCTGGGCGGCCTCCAGATTCTCCAGTGCCGGCTGCCAGAGCGCCAGCATGCGTGCTTTGTCCGCCAACTGCCGGGTCAGGTTCTGAACGTATGTGTCCTTGGCCACGTTGGTGGCAACGTAATCCACCGTCGCCAGAGCCAGCAGCATCAGGCAGACTACGCCGAAGATCAATTTGAGAAAAATTCTTCCGGTCAAACGGATTCCTCGAAGCGGTAGCCGAAACCCCGCACCGTAGTAAGGTAGCGTGGGTTGTCGGGTTGCTCTTCAATCTGCTCGCGCAAGCGCCGTACATGCACATCCACGGTGCGCGGAGTTACGTTGCGCTGCTCACCCCACACCGATTCCAAAAGCTGTTCGCGGCTATATGCCCTGCCTGGATGCGTCAGAAAAAACTCCAGCAGGTTGAATTCGGTGGAAGTCAGCGAGATTTCCCGGTCCTGATGGTACAGCCGGCGCGCCGTCCGGTCCAGCCGGAAGGGCCCAATCTGCGCCACCGGCGGATCGGCATCCATTTCCTCGCGCCGCAAGTGGGCTTTCACGCGCGCGATCAGTTCGCGCGGGCTGAAGGGCTTGGTCATGTAATCGTCGCCGCCGATTTCCAGGCCTAGCACGCGGTCCACCTCGTCCGACCTTGCGGTCAGGAATAACACCGGCGTTCGCGCCAGCGCCCCCGATTGGCGAATCTGGCGGCAGATTTCAAAACCGTCAATATCGGGAAGCATCACATCCAGCAAAACCAGATCCGGTTTGAACTGTTCCAAAGACTTCAACGTTCCCTTGGATCCGCCTAGAATCAGAGCCTCATATCCATGCCGGATAAGGTTGTACTCAATCAGCGAGGCCAGCTCCGCCTCGTCCTCCACTATGGCGATTCGCTTGGGCATCGACAGTCCCAATTGTAGCTTGGCAGCGCTTGTGCAGCAGTCCCGCACGCCCGGGAAAGAAAGCGGTAACAAGCCACTTCGGCGGCGAGCACGATCATCACGGTTCAATAAGCCGATTACGGTTCCGGGCAGTGAATTTGATCGCCGCGACTACGGCCAGGGCGATGGCCAGCGCCACCCCGACGATGGTCCAGGCATTCTGCATGAGAAACAACTGGGCGCCGGCACCGAGCCGGATGCCGAGATAGGCCTCGCCGAAGTAGCGCGTGATGCGCGCCAGCAGAATCACCGCCAGGAACTTGCCGGCGTGGGTGTGCATGGCGCCGGCCGAAACCACGAATACCTTGAGAGGAAGCGGCACGAATGGGACCACCGCTGGGACGAACACGGTCAACAGTCCGTAGCGGTTGAACCAGCTCTGAAACTTCTGGCGTCTGCCCGCGGGAGGCTCGGCTTTGATGAACCGCTTGCTGCCGGAACGAGCCAATTGGAACAGGAGCATGTTGCCGCCGGTGGAGCCAATAACCGCCATCAGGGCGGTGAAATAGGCGCGGTGCGGCGTCTCGATCGCCACCCCCAGCATCAGGGCGTCGATGGCCGCGGGCAGAGGGATACCCATGGAATCGATAAAGCCCAGGACGAAGACGCCCCAGGGGCCAAAGGCGATCAGAACATCGGCGATTCTGCGAAGCAATGATTTAGTATCACATCATGTCGGCGAAGGATTTGCGCAGCTTGTAGAACCAGGCGTGCCCAACGACGAAGACCACGGCGGCCAGCAGCCACAGTTTCCAAAGGGGACCGAACGACGGTGCGTGGTTTTCCAGGAAGATCGCCCGATAGCCGCGCACAAGAACGTAAATCGGATTCTTCGACATCAGGGGCACCGCCGCCTTAAATGAGCTTTCGGCGTAGCAGATGGGCGTGATGAAAAACCAGATGGTGATCACGTAGCCCATGATCTGGCCCAGGTCGCGCGCAAAGACTCCCAACGCGGCCAGGAACCAGCTGATCCCGGCGGTGAACATGACTTGCGGAACCAGTAGCACGGGAAGCCAGATCACCGACGCCGGCACGCTATGGCGCACGGCAAGCAGGAACAGGCAATACAACAGGATCGCAAAGAATTCGTTCACCAGCCCCGAAGCAACCAGGTTTACGGGCAGCGTTTCCACGGCGAACACCAGCTTCTTGACGAAATTGCGATGCTCCAGCATGACGCCCGGCGCGCGCCCGGCGGCCTCACTGAAGGCCAGCCACGGCAGCATGCCGGCCAGATAATAGAGCGCGAAACCGGTCTTGCTGGGATCGCCGGGGAATTTCGAATCCAGCACGAAGCCGAACACGTAAAGATACGTGAGCATCAGGAGCAGCGGGTTGATCACGGTCCAGAAGGAACCGCCGAACGAGCCGCGATACCGCCCCAGCACGTCGCGCCGCACCATCACGCGGATCAGCCCGCGGTTGCGCCAGATGGTCACTACCGGAAAATAAAAGGCGCGGCCGATAGCTCGAAACGCGCGCACGCGGCGCAGCGTGGAACGGGTTGCCACGCGGACGCGCTCAAGGCGGGCCACGCCGCGCTCAGTGGAGACTTCCACCAGCAGGAAGGGCCAGCCCTGCTCGTAATACCAGCAGACGTTTTCGCGCATGGGCGAAAGCAGCACCTGGTAATGGCCATCCTCGGCCGGCAATTCGAAATCCAGTTGCACGCGCGCCGTCTCGCCGGGCTTCACCTCGTGTTCGGGATACACGCGCGCGCCATCTACAATCAACGTTCCGGTATCGGCGTCAAACAGGTGATAGCCGAAGCCGAAGCCTTCGGCTGCGCGCCACGCCTCAAGCGAATCATTGCGGACGGCGAAGCGCGCTTGCGCCGTGCGGCCGGCAGCGTCAAGTGTGACGTCGGGCTCAAGGTAGGCGGCGTTCATGAGCACGGCCTCATGAGTATAACCAGTCGGGATACCGGTCTTTTACCGGCCCGGTCTTTCGGCCAACCGCGTAGATGCCGTCGCCGCGCAGGTCGGTTTCCAGCCGATACCGCTCCAGCAGATGGCGCACCCAGCCGAATTCCGGGTGCGGCTCATCGCGAAATTCGCCCGTCTCCAGGCGCGATACTTCGAACCCCGAATTTTCCAGCAGCTTGTGAATCTCACGCGGCGTGTACTCGCGGTTGTGCCGCGCATCCACCTCGCCCGATTCGGCCGGCCGGATGTAGGCATGAAAGAAGCCTGGATGGTACCCCTGCAGGATGGCCGAAATACCGCGCAGGGCCGCCACGTTGGGCGTGGTGAGCACGAGATGGCCGCCGGGCTTGAGAATGCGGTTGACTTCACTCATCAGGTGCATCGGGTCTTCGAACAAATGCTCGATCAGTTCGCCGCAGAGCACGGTGGAAAAATAGCCGTCGGGATAGGGAAACGGGTCCTTCTCGGCATCGAAGTGGTCAATGTCGCATGCGAACGTTTCACCCTCGGCCGACGTCACCGCGCGATGGTCCGTGCGGCCGAGTTTGCCGAAGTAGCAGCCGCGAACTTCTCCGTAGCCAAGCTTGGTGCCGAGCGCGGGCGTGATCTGGAGGTAAGCGCCCATCTCGAGGATACGGTCATCCGCGCCACCCGGCGGCGTGATCTCGAGCGTCTTGACGAGACGCGTCTGATGAGTGTCCAGATAGCTTCGGGAAGCTTCGGTGGCAGCCCAGCCGTTCAGGTATTCGGCTTCGACGACGACCGGGTCTTCGCCGGGCGCGGCGGAAAGGCCAGGAGGCGCATCCCACTTTGTTCCCGTAATTACGGCGTTCAAGAAGCCGGCGTAGTGGCGAGCCACGCTGTCCCAGTTGCACTCGCGAGCGACGTAATCTTTGGCCCGCGCACCTAACTGTCTGGCTACCTCCGGACGCGAGATCAGCAGGTTCAAGTATTCAAAGATGAGATCTTCCTCGCCTGGGCCCACAGGCACTTTGAGGCAGACATCATCGGGGAATTCCTGAAACGAGCCGATCTCCGAAACCATCACCGCCTTGCCCAGACCGAGCGACCGCAGCAGCGTGCCCGAACTCTCGCCTACGGTGGGGAACCTAAGGTTGAGGACGATGTCGCACGCCCCCAAGTAACCGACGAACTCGCCGATGGGCGTGAACCCCAGCACGCGCACGTTGGCCGACAGCCCCATGGAGCGGATCATGGGTTCAATGGGAAACTCCGGGTGCGGCTCACCCACCAGGATCATTTTGGCATTGGGCGCCAGGCGCACCAGCCGTCGAAAAGCGCGCAGCGATTCGGCAATGCGCTTGTAGGGCTTGAGAAATCCGAAGATTCCCACCAGCGGCGTCAACTCATCCAGGCCCAGTTTGTGCCGGTATCCGTTGCGGTCGGCATCGGGAATCCAGGCGCCGTGCGGAATCACCGCCACCGGTCCTGTGAATCCGGCGGCGCGCACCTCGGCTTCCATGAAGTGGCTGTGCACCACCACGCCGCGCGCGCTTTCCAGCAGCCGCCGCGTCATGCGTACGCCTTCGTAATCCGGCCCGATCTCCAGCTTGCGCACACGCTCGGCGAACTCGCGCGCCGCGGCACCGCCGTTATACTCGCATTCGCGTACGTACTGGTCCCAATCGCCGCGCTTGATGGTGAGGTCCGCCAGCAAATGGTGCAAATTGGATTCGTGCATCACCACTACGCCCGGATGGCGCAGCGCGGTCTCATACACGAACCCGTGGTAGCCGTTGTTGCCCACGTGATAGAGCGCAATATCAAAGGCCTGGGCGTTAAAGGGCTGGTGGCCGCCGGAGAAAACTTCCAGGTCCACAAGCGGCTTCAGGGATTGCAGCAGGGCTTCGGAATAGTCGGCGATCCCGCTGCGCGCCGGCGGCAGCGGCGAGAAAAAAGCCACGCGCATTTCAGCGCACCAGTTCCAGAGAAATGGTGCCTACGCTAACGGGGATCTTGATGAGCAGAGGCGTGCGCGCGGCGTCGCGCGCGTAGAAGACTTCGAACGTGAAATCGGACGCCGGCCCCTTGACGTGCGCCACCAGATGGTCTGTGACGGTGGGCTTATCGGCTACCGGGATGGTCATGGCGCCGGTGTAATCCATACGCGCCGAATAGCCCGAGCCGAAGAAGACGGTTTCCTGCGGCGGCACTCTTCCCTGCCCCAGTTCACGCCGCGCGAAGAACCAGAAAGCCAGCGCATCGCGCCCGCAGCCGTGAAAGCTGAGATCACTCTTGCCCCCGCCGGCCGGCGTCAGGGTCTGGCGCTGGGCCGTGCCCTTCGCCTGGTCGAAGGTGGTTTTCTCGACCACCTTCTTGTTGCCGTGACTGATATCGCGCTGCAGTTCCGTGGAACAAAGATCGGAAGAGGAGGAGGAGTGGTACTTGTCGGCGATGGGAAACCCCGGAACCCCCACACTCAGCATCAGGGAGAAATTCCAGGCGGCGTCCGAATGGCTGGCCGTGATGGTGGCTTCACCCAAACTGAGGCCGCTGGGCCAGTTGACGTTATAGCGCAGGGTTTCGTTCTGGAATGGAAAGCCGGTCAGGTTGTCGGCCGCGGGCATAAGCGGCGCAACTATGGCAAGCAGCACTAACACAGCCTTTGGTAGAGCACCGCTCCCTGACGGTCGCGGCTCGGTAGCCTGTCGCGGATCGGTGCCCTGTCGCGGATCTGCTGAGTTAAGACTG
The DNA here is from genome assembly GCA_963817515.1 of Bryobacterales bacterium. GTDB lineage: Bacteria > Acidobacteriota > Terriglobia > Bryobacterales > Bryobacteraceae > DATMNI01. The sequence goes on from CAWFPJ010000001.1 coordinate 172,260, forward strand.
CTTGTAGGATTCATCGGTGAACTGTGGTTCGGGAGGCGGCAACCGGGCTGGGCACACGCAACTTCTCCAGTACCTCATGGAAGACCCCTAACGTTCTCTGCGCCGTTTTCTGCCAACTGAAATGAGCCGCGCGCTGCAGTCCCAACCGCTCCATGCGCAGCCTCAATTCGGAATCCAGCAACAGATCGGCAATGGCGCGCACAATCTGATCCGTCGAGTAGGGATCGAAAAGGATGGCGGCGCCATCCACCACCTCCGGCAGAGCCGACGTGTGGGAACAAACCACGGCGCGCCCGCACGCCATGGCTTCCAAGGCAGGCAGCCCGAAACCTTCGTAAAACGATGGAAACACAAAAAGGTCGCAGGCGTTGTAAAGCTGCAGCAGGTCCTGATCCGAAACGAACCCAAAAAAGCGGATGCGGTCGGCCACACCGGAATCGCGCGCGGCCCTGTGAACCTGGTCCGCAAACCAGGTCTCTTTGCCGGCCAGCACCAAATCCTGCTTGAGCTGGGGGTAAGCCTTCACCAGACGCGCAAAGGCGCGGATGAGCCCGATCTGGTTCTTGCGGGGCTGCAAATCGCCCACCGAAAGAAGGAACGGCGCGGCCAGCGAAAACCGTTCCCTTACCGCGACGGCGGCGCCTTCGCGCGAAATCGGCCGGAATTCCGAGGCCGCCGCGTTGGGCACCACCACCACTTTGTCCTCGTCCAGGTCGCCGTAGACTTTCAGAATCGACCACTTGGAAAACTCGCTGCCGGTGAGGATCTTGGCCGCACGCTTGACCGTCCGCCGCACAGTCCACTGCAACTGCCAGGCGCGATCGCGGGTGAAATATTCCGGATGCTCCAGGAAGCTGACATCGTGAACGCTAACGACCACGGGAACCGGGCACCCGATGGGCGCCGTGTATTGCACATGCAGTAAGTCCGGCCGGTCGCGGCGAACCTGCATAGCCAGGTCCAGGCCGAGGCGCACGAAAGGATTGGCGGCAATCCGCCGGGTACGAATGTTGGAGGGAATGGACTGCGCCGCGCTGTCCGTGGACACGTACGCCACGAACTCAGAGTCCTGGTCCAGCGCCGCCAACGCATTGAGGAGACTCCGAACGTAGACCTCATTTCCGGTGAGGTGGCGGCCGATGGCATGAGCATCAACGGCGAAACGCATTAACCTATCCAGTATAGCGAACCGCGTGAACCACAATGACACCAGGCTGTGTTAAAAGTCCAACTTTTTCCAGGCCGCTTCCCAGGTAAACTCCTTTTCCAACAACAGCCTGCCAGCCGAACCCAAGCTCTGTCTCAGGGTTGAGCACTTCAACAGCCGTGTAACAGCTTCGGCGAATGCCGCGCCGCCATCGGCCAGCAACAGGTTGTGGCCATCGCGGGCCGGAAGGCCTTCGGCGCCGACGGTGGTAGAGACCACGGGCAGACCGGCGGCCCATGCCTCCAGAATCTTGAAGCGCGTGCCGCTGCCGGCGAGGATGGGGACTACGGCAACACGCGCGCGGCCCAATTCGGCGACGGCATCCACTACCGGTCCGATGACCTGGATTCGCGAGTCACCCGAAGTGTACCGTGCCACACCAATCGGATTCCTGCCAACCAGCCGCCAGACCAGGTCCGGCCACTGTTCCCGAAGTTGGGGCCAGACCTGGCGGCGGAAGAACCGCACGGCGGAAATGTTAGGGTGGTACTCCATGTTGCCGGAGAAGACAATGGCGTTTTCGGCGTTCTCATCCAGGCCGGGCGGCAGCGGCACCAGCGGGATGGCGTTGGGATAAACCGTGACCCGCACACCCGGCGCGATGGCGCGCACCTGGCCGGCATCGTCCGCCGAAGTTGCCAGGATCTGCGAGTAGCGCGGCAGCCACCGGCGCTCCAGCTTGAGCGAAGCGTCACGAAAGATGCGGTGCGCGAATACGGCTTGGGTAAGTGCAGCCCGACCACCCGTTTCCTCCGCGCAGCGCGCGTGCAGCACGGATTCGATATTGTGCAGATCGAGCACCATACGCTTGCAGACCTTCGACAACTGCTCCCAATACGGCGCGCACCAGAAGTGCTCGACTATTCCCAGGTCATAACGGCGCCCCTCGAGCGCCTGGCTGATGGGGCCCCCGAATCCCGAGAAGCGGTCCACCAGGGGCGGAACGCGCCGCGCCACTCGCACGCCATTGCGGATGGTCCGGGCGGCGAGGCTGCGTCCATTGGAAGGCAGATCCATCACGAAAACGCGGCGCACCAAGCCGGGCGGCAGGGACGCGGCGGGGTGGGCGTGGCCGGGCTGCCGAAACATCAACAGGTCCACATGGTGAGTTCGGGCCAGGTATTGGAGCAGCGATGCGGAACGCAAGGCGCCGCCGCCGGTCAGCGGGTAGGGGGCTTCCGGAGACAGAAATAGCGCGGAGGGTTTTGCGGAAGGGCTGCCAGGCTCAGTTCCCAAAGCGCTTGCGTGCCTCCTCGTACACCTGGCGCGTCATGTGTGCCGTCCGCTCCCACGTGAATTCGCGCGCCCGCGCCAGCGACTGTTCGCGCAACTCCGCCGCCAGTTCCGGACGGCCCAACACTTCCCGCATGGCCCGCTCCAATTCTTCCGCGCCATCTGCATATAAGGGCGCATCGCCGGCGGCCTCGCGCACCGCGCGCGAAGCAATCACGCAGGCGCCGCATTGCATGGCTTCCAATACCGGCAAGCCAAAACCTTCGTACAACGAAGGGTACACGAACGCAAGCGCGCCCGAATAAAGCGCAGGAAGTTTTTCGTCCGCCACCTCGCCCATCAGCAGCAGCCCGGGCTCGGGCGGAATCTGCGGGGCATCGGCGCGGCGCCGACCCACCAGGACCAGGTCAATGTCATGGTGCCGCCGCACGGCGCGCCAGGCTTCCACCAGCGCGGTGAGATTCTTCCTGGGTTCCAACGTTCCCACAAAGAGAAAATATGGATTGCCGGACTGAGGTTGAAACTCTGGCCGCCTGAACCAGGAAGCCGCTGCCTCGGGCACAGCCACTACGCGGTCGGGCCGCAAACGAAACCTTTCCACCACCTGCTTGCGCACGGCCTCGCCGGGCGTCACGATCATGGTGGCAATCCCCAGATCCAGGAGCACGGGCGTGCGCCGCCGGACGCGGTCGGCGGCATGGTGCCAGCGCGGGTCCATCCACGGCGAAAGGTCGTGGATGGTGAGCACGCTGGGCCGCCGGGGGATATACGGCACTGCGAAATCCGGTCCGTGGATCAAGTCCGCACCCAGCCGGTTCATTTCGCGCAGAATGCCCCAAAGCCACCAGCGGCGCTCCACGGCATTACGCGGGCCGCCGCCGCGCTTGAGATTGGAAGGCGCGTCCTTCGAACCTTCCCCCGGCATGCGGAACGGCTGGTCCGACAGCAGAAAGAACTCATCGTCGGGGAAACAGCGGGCCAGCGCCAGGCTGAGTTCAGAAGTGTAGCGCGCCAACCCGCCGCTTGACAGGGCCAGGGATGCGGCTTCAATCGCCACGCGCATGGGGTTGGTTCTATGACGTCACGGCCCGGTTGCCGTAATTGCGTTCGTAATAGCTACGATACTCGCCGCTGCGCACGTTCGCCACCCAGGCCGAATTCCCGCGATACCATTCGATGGTCCGGGCGAGTCCGGTCTCAAAATCCATGAGGGGCCGCCATCCCGTTTGGCGCGTTAGTTTCTGGCTGGACAGGGCGTACCGCCGGTCGTGCCCCGGCCGATCCTGCACATACTGGATGAGGCTCTCGGGCTTCCCGGTGAGCGCCAGCACTTTGCGCACGACTTCCATATTCGGCAGCGAGCGGTTGCCGCCAATATTGTAGATCTCGCCGTCGCACCCTTTGCGCAGCACGGCCAGAATGCCGCGGCAATGATCGTCCACGTATAACCAATCGCGCACCTGCATGCCATCGCCATAGACCGGCAGCGGCTGATCGGCGAAGGCATTGGTGATCATCAACGGGATAAGCTTTTCCGGAAACTGACAGGGGCCGTAATTATTCGACGCGCGGGTGATCACCACCGGCAGCTTGTACGTCACGAAGTAGGAGCGGGCGAGGAGATCAGACCCGGCCTTGGAAGCCGAATACGGACTGCTGGCATTGAGCGGAAATTCCTCCGTGGCTTCAAGCGGCGCGGCCAGGCTGCCGTAAACTTCGTCGGTGGAAACATGCACGAAGCGCCCGATGCCGCGCCGCCGGGCGGCATCCAAAAGCGTAAACGTGCCGTGAAAGTTGGTGCGGATTACGGGTTCCGGCGAAAGAATGCTGCGGTCCACATGCGATTCCGCCGCGAAATGCACAATGGCATCCGGCTCTTCATCGCTCAAGACGGACTGGACCAGGCCCTCATCGCAAATGTCGCCGTGCACAAAGCGATAGCGCTCGTCGCCATCCACCGCCGCCAGGTTTTCGAGATTTCCGGCATAGGTCAGCTGATCCAGATTGACGATGCGATAATCCGTTTCGGAAACCGCCATCCGAATAAATGCCGACCCAATAAACCCCGCCCCGCCGGTAACCAGTATTTTCATGACGTGTGCGGCAGGTTCATTTGCGCTGCGTTTCCCAATCGTAGTTGATGGAAGGATCGTTATAAGGGATGCGCCCCTCGTCCTTCGGATTGTAAAACTGGTCCGTCATATAGACCAGCAGCGCCTCTTCGTTCCCGATCACCTTGTAACCGTGCGCCACGCCGGGTGGAATCAGCACCTGCCACGGCCGCAACGGTCCCACGTAGATAGTGTTGCGCCCCCCGAAGGTGGGCGACCCGTACCGCAGATCCACCAGCGCGACCTGCATCATTCCCTTCACGGGGGTCCAGCAATCCGTCTGGTGCAGGTGAAAATGAAACGCCTTCACGGTGCCGGCGAAATTCACGGCGGCCGAAATCTGCGACCGCGTTGCCGGAAAATCCGCGGCCAGCCCGCGCCCCAGGCGCTGCACTTCCAGAAAGTATCCGCGGTCGTCCGGAAAAATCGAAAGCGGCTGCACGCGCACGCCGGCGATCAGGTCGGCCGAATCGATTGCCGTGATAACCGAGCCCAGGCCTTTGGGGCATTCGGGAACCAGCAGTTGCAGATCACCGGCAGACGCCAGCAGCCGTCCGGCATCCTGCCGATATTCTTGTTGGGTAGCCGGTTGCTGGAACATCAGATTCGCACGGCCCCTTCCACCGTATTCGCCGCTTCCACATTTCCACCGTCGGCCGGCAGCGCGGTCTTTTTGGCGGACGACTGCGCCACCAGGTTGGCGGCGCGCAGCAGCGAATCGAACGTGCCGGCGTCGGTCCACCAGCCATCCAAAAAGGAAAAGGTCATGGCGTCTTCGCGGATATAGGCGTTGTTGACGTCCGTGATTTCCAGTTCGCCGCGGCGGGATGGCACCAGCGTCTTGATCTTGTCGAATACGCTGGCGTCGTACATGTAAATGCCCGTCACCGCGTAGTTCGACTTCGGACGCTGCGGTTTTTCTTCGATGCTCACAATCTTTCCGCCAGCTACCTCAGCCACTCCGAACCGTTCGGCGTCCGGCACTTCCTTGAGCAGTATGTGGGCGCCGGCCGGTTGTTTGCGAAACCGCTCCGCAGCCTGGGCGATATCGCCTTCGATGATGTTGTCGCCCAACACGACGCAGATTTTCTGGCCGTCGGCAAAATGTTCGGCCAGCGCCAGCGCATCGGCAATCCCGCCTTCGCCCTCCTGATAAGTGTAATTGATATGGGCGAGGCCGAACTGTTTTCCGTTGGCCAGAAGGCGCAGAAAATCGCCCGAATTCCTGCCGCCGGTGACGATGAGGATGTCGCGAATGTTGGCATCCACCAGCGTCTGGATCGGAAAATAAATCATTGGCCGGTCATAGATAGGCAACAAATGTTTGTTGGTAATCTTGGTCAGCGGGAACAGCCTGCTTCCCGTGCCGCCGGCGAGCACGATGCCTTTCATAACTAACCATCATACCAATACGGGATTTCACGCTGAATCTCGGGAATCCCACCATAGTCTGGGAAGACCACCAAGTGTGGAAATTTCACCGATGCTAGAATACTGCCCATGAACCTCTACGACTGGAATCGAATGGAAGCCGAGCAGTTGAATCCGGGCTTGCGGCGCAAAGCCATCCACACCCAGAACATGACCATCGCGCGCCTGGAGATTCTGAAATCCGCGGTGGTTCCCGAGCACCATCACGTGCATGAGCAGGTGGCCACGGTGGAGAAAGGCGCGCTGAAGTTTTTTATCGATGGCGGGGAGCAGATTGTACGCGCCGGCGAATCCATCGCCATTCCACCGAACGTGCCGCACAGTGTGGAAGCGATGGAAGACAGCGTGGTGGTGGATATCTTCGCACCCGCAAGGGATGACTGGCAGCGCGGCGACGACAGCTACCTGCGGCGCTGAAGTGCGCTCAGGATGACGACATCCGTTTAGTGGGTCATGGCATAGACCACGTAGTTGACGCCGATGCGAATTCCGAGCGCGGAAAACTTTTCTGGATACCGGGGATTGTCGGCATGCTCCCACGAGTCGCCCAGATCCATGTTGTGGCAGATGGCCACCATCAGCCGGCCTTTGTCGTCGTAGATGCCGCGCCAGCGCGGTATGGTGCCGCCGTATTCGGACATGCTTCCCGAACGGATGAACTGCGCACCCGGCACCTGATAGCGGTCGTCCAGGTCGTAAATCGTGTGAAAAATTGCTTCCTTGTTTTCGATTTCTACGATGGTCTTGTCCGGAAACACCTTGCGCATGCTGTCGTTCGAAGATTTCCCATTCGTCGGTTCCATGAAAATCGTCACACATGAAAAACCCGCCGCGTTCCAGAAACTCGCGCATGGCCTTGGCCTGGGCATCCGTCAACTCCCAGTGCCCCACTTCCACCGCGTAAAGCCACGGCCAATCGTACTGGTCGCCCTCATCCAGATTGACTGGTTGCTCGACTGAGCGCGAGTGTATGCGCGTCAAACGCCGCAGAGCTTCAGAGAAGTGCCGGTCCGACCGCGGATAATCGGTGGTCCAGCTTGAAAGCCCCTGCTGCCATGGCACGTTGCTGAATCCCCGGTATCCGTACCGGCCGCGAGCCCCGAACGCCGGCGGATACATCAGGCGCGCGAAAGCCCACTCGGTCTTCTCGCGCCAGTCGTTGGGGATTGGAAAATCGTTATACTCTCTGCCAGGAAATTCGCGGAACGGACGCTGCGCCTGCAGAGCGCCGATGCAGGCCGCTCCAATGAGTAGCGCACCCAACGCGCCGGTTAACCACCACGCACTCTTGCGAAAGCTCATCTGACGCCTGTTCATTAGTGCGTCATTGCATATACGACGTAGTTGATGCCGATGCGAATCCCCAGCGCCGAATACTCTTGCGGATACTCCGGGTTGTCGGCATGCTCCCAGGAGTCGCCCAAGTCCATATTGTGACAGATGGCCACCATCAACCGGCCCTTCTCGTCAAAGATTCCGCGCCAGTGCTCGGGCCTTCCGGTGGGACCCTTTTCATAAGTGAGACCAGTGCGCAGGAAAATCGCGCCCGGCACCTGGTACTTATCATCCAGATCGTAGATGATGTGAAAAATCTGCTGGGTATTTTCCAGGTCCACAATTTGCCGGTCGGGAAACACACGCTGCATGCTGGCAATAAAGACATCCCACTCCTGCGATCCGTGGAAGTCGTCGCACATGAAGAAGCCGCCGCGCAGCAGATACTCGCGCATCGCCTTGGCTTGCGCATCCGTGAGGTTCCAGTGGCCCACTTCTACGCCATAGAGCCACGGCCAGTTGTACTGGAAACCTTCGTCGACGTTGACGGGCTCTTCCACGGAGCGCGCATGAACCCGGGTGAGCCGCCGCAGCGCCTGCGAAAAATGCCGGTCCGACCGTGGATAGTCCATGGTCCAGAAAACACCGCGGCCACCTTGCGTCCAATCCGCCCCAAAACGGCCTCGATAGCCGCCATAACCGGCGAAGGATGCATTCGGATACATCAGCCGGGCGAAGGCCCATTCCGTCTTTTCCTGGTAATCGGGAGGGATCGGAAAATCGTTGTACTCAAAGGCCGGATATTCCCGCCACGGTCTCTGGGCAAACAAAGCGCTCAGGAAGGCGACCCCGCCTACCGCAAGCAGCATGCCCTTACGAACAGCCATCCAGCCTCCGCCTTGTTTACGAGAATATCATGCCGTTCTCATCGCGCCAGTCATCACTTCGCGTCGCGCCAGTTGTCCCCGACCCCCACATCCACCAGCAGCGGCACCTTCAAATCGCAGGCCCCCTCCATCTCGCGCCGCACCAGCTTCGAAACCGCCTCTACTTCCTCCGGCGGGCACTCGAAGACCAGTTCATCGTGCACCTGTAACAGCATCGCGCTTTTGAATCCGCCGGCCTCGAGCGCCGCGTCAATGCGCACCATGGCCAGCTTGATCAGATCGGCCGCCGTTCCCTGCAGCGGCGAGTTGACCGCCGTCCGTTCGGCAAATCCGCGAGCACTGGGATTGCGGCTGTTGATGTCGGGAATCGGCCGCTCGCGTCCGAACAGGGTGCGCGTCACACCCGTCCGGCGCACTTCATCGATGGTGGCGTCGATAAAGCGCCGCACGCCCGCATACCGCACGAAATAATTCTTGATGTACTTGTCGGCCTCCGCCCGTGGAATTCCCAACTGCGCCGCCAGGCCGAATGCGCTGATGCCGTACACAATCCCGAAATTCACGGCTTTGGCTTCGCGCCGCGCCTGGGCCGTCACCATCATCGGCGGCACGCCCATCACCTCGGCAGCCGTGCGCGTGTGAATGTCCTCGCCATTGCGGAAGGCGTCCAACAACAGAGGATCGTCGGACATGTGCGCCAGCAGCCGCAGCTCAATCTGCGAATAGTCCGCCACCAGCAGCTTCCATCCCGGGCCGGGCACAAACGCCGCGCGAATCTCCCGCCCCAACTCCGTGCGGATGGGAATATTCTGCAGATTCGGATTCGACGACGAGAGCCGCCCGGTGGCCGCGCCGGTCTGGTTGAAGCTGGTATGCAGCCTGCCCGTGCGCCCGTCGATCAACAGAGGCAGCGCGTCCACATAGGTGCCTTTCAGCTTCGTGAGCTGCCGGTACTCCAGCACCTTGCGCACAATTTCGTAGTCGGCAGCGAGTTCGTCCAGCACATCGGCGGCCGTCGAAACGATCTTCCCTTTGCCATACTTCACCGGCTGCGGCAGATGCAAATCGTCGAAGAGCACACGCCCCAGCTGTTGCGGGGAGCTGATGTTGAACGGCTTTCCGGCCAGTTCGTGGATCTCCGCCGTCAGCCTGGCGATCGAAATCTCCATCAGCTCAGAGAGCCGTTTCAACTCCACCGGATCGATGCGCACACCCGTACGCTCTATCCGCGCCAGCACGCGGGTCAGCGGCAGCTCGATCTGGTCATATAACTTGCGCAGCCCGCGCTGCTCCACCATGGGCGCCAGCAGGCTCCATATTTCGAGCGTGATGTCGGCGTGCTGCCCGGGCGCCGGCCCCAGTTTCAAATCCAGCCGCCGCTGCGCCTGCTGCTCCAGCGAACAGCCGGAGGGCTCGGCATCCAGCAGAAACGCGTACAGCATCACGTCATGCTCGAAGCCGCGGGCTTCCACCCCTAAGCGCGACAGTTCCAGCAGCGCCGATTTCACATCGCAGGCGATCTTAGGCGAGCGGGCATCTTCCAGCCACGGTTTCAAATGCTGCAGGTTCTCAGCCGTGACCTCGCGCGCCTGCCCGGAGCGCCACGCGAGACCCACCGCAGCCACTTTGCCTGGATCTAGCATGTCAGACCCAGTGCGAATTCGCCCTCCGCCGATTTCGAAATAGCCACGGCCACGGGCGCGCGCTTCCGGCACCTCTGCCAGCCAGGCCTGCAGCTCGTCCGGACCCGCGATCACATGATAGTCGCGCTGCCGCGTATCCTCAGCCGGACCCAGTTCCTTCAGCAGGCTGTGGAACTCCATCTCCTTATAAACCGCCTTCAGCAATTGCGGATCCGGAGCCTGACCCCTGACGGCGTCGAGCGAAAACTGGATCGGCACATCGGTCGCGATGGTTGCCAGGCGCTGGCTCATGCGGATCCGCTCCACGTTGTTCTGCAGGCTCTCGCGGTAGGTCTTCCGCTCAACCTCCGCGGCCCGCTCCAGCACCGCATTCAAAGACCCGAAGCGTTCGATCAAATCCCTGGCGCCCTTGTCCCCAATTCCCGGCGCGCCCGGAATGTTGTCCACGGCATCGCCCTTGAGCGCCAGCAAATCCGCCACCTGGTCGGGACCCACGCCCATGAAAGTCTTCACCTTCTCCGGGTCATACCACTCATCGTCTTTGGCGGGGTTGAGCATGCTCACGCGCGTGGTCACCAGCTGCAGCATGTCCTTGTCGCTCGAAACGATCACCACGTCCATGCCGGCCTGTTCCCCCAGACGGGCCAGCGTCCCAATCACGTCATCGGCCTCGAAGCCGGGATACTCCAGAACCGGAATTCTCATGGCTTCGAGAATGCGGCGTATGACCGGAATCTGCTCCAGCAGGTCGGGCGGCGTCTCCACGCGGTTGGCTTTGTATTCGGCAAACTCCTGGACGCGATGCGTCGGCGCGCCGCTTTCAAAAATCGCCGCGATGTAAGCCGGATCGTACTGCTTCGAGAGTTTGCGGAGCATGTTATTGAAAATGTAAACCGCCTCCGTGGAGAAGCCGGTGGTGGTCCGCATAGGAGGCGCACCCGACCGTGCGCGCGCATGGTACGCGCGGAAGATGAACCCGAAGCTATCAATGAGAAACAACCGATCTTTTGACACTTTGCCCATCATACCCTTTAGCAGACCGCCGCATTCTCGCAACAGTACGGCTCTCGAAGTGTGGCTTTATAACCACACTGAAACCTTTACAAGTCCTTTTACATCAAAGGATTGTACATTGCGACGACGAGTTGCTGTAATGGAGAGGTGATCATGGCGGATCAGATTGCGGAGTACTGCGTTGCGTTTTGAGACTACGCTGCAGCGCCCGATAGAAACTACGGGAGTAGGCCTGCACAGCGGAGTCCCGGTGCAGATCCGGATTATGCCGGCCCCCGTTTCTACCGGAATCGTTTTCGTCCGCACCGATCTTGACAACTTCCCGATTCCCGCCAGTTGGCGTCACGTGGCGCGCGTCAGCTACGCCACCAGCCTGATGCGGCAAGGCGTCCTGATCTCCACCACCGAGCACCTGCTCAGCGTTTTTTATTCGATGGGCATCGACAACGCCTTCGTCGAGATCGACAACCTGGAAGTTCCGATCCTGGATGGCAGCGGTCTTCCCTTCGTGCGCCTGATAGAGCAGGCCGGCATCCGGCAGTATCGCCGCAAGCGCCGCTACCTGCGAATCCGGCGGCCCATTTCGGTGGAAGACAAAGGCAAGCGCATCAGCATTCTGCCCGACGAAAGTTTTCGCCTCACCTGCGACACCGATTACCCTGCTCCGGTGGGGCGGCAGTCGCTCGAACTGGAAGTAACTCCCGAGCGGTTTGCCACTGAGATCGCTTTCGCGCGCACGTTCGGTTGGGAAACCGACCTGGACCAGATGCGCAACATGGGGTTGATTCGCGGGGCGTCGCTTGAGAACGCCGTCTGTTTCACCAACAGCGGCGTGATGAACCCCGGCGGATTGCGGGCGCCCGATGAATGCTGCCGGCATAAGGCGCTGGACTTGATCGGGGACCTGGCGCTGCTGGGGCGGCCGCTGCTGGGGCATGTGATCGCCGAACGCGCGGGGCATGCCATGCACGCGGCGCTGGTGGCGCGGATCATGTCCGACCCGAGCCTCTACGAGATTATTACGTTCGACCAGCTAGCTTCGCGGGTGGCGCAGGCGCTGGTTTCGTCAGGGCAGTGAGCTATCCTGCGGCCGCCACACTCTCGCGCAGAGCCTATTGTTCAAAACCCCGTATGTATGGGATGACCGGCGGCCGCGGCCCCGTGCTAAAGAGCGGTCCCCGTGTCGAGCGGTAGGTCATGTCCATGAACGGCGTCTTGATGCGGCGTCCGATGTCATAGTGACGGCCGTTCTCCCAGTTTGAATCCATGTTGTACGATACAATCCCTGTAGACAGAAGCAGTCGCTCCGCATTGAATGGTTCCTTTCTGGTCAGCATCATCTCGATAAGCCAGTGCTCGTAGGCGTTCGCGGCGTGGTACTGGGAGTAGGGCCCGGGCCAGCCAAGCATCGAGATGATCGTCGGGTCCTTACGCCCTTCGATGTTGCCGGCGTAGGTCCATCCCACACCCTGGACCGAATATACCGCCCCTTTCGTCCCGTCACGATAGTCCACGATACAGACGCTTGGCTCGCGGACGGTCTCCTGAAAGTGTCCCGGCTTCAGGTCAAAGCTTGTCCGCACTGCATCAAGCAGATTGCCCGCCCAAGGATTGCGGTCGGTCCACTTCCATGTTTCAGGCCCTTGAATGCACTGCACCGCCTCGATGCCCGTCTCACCGCCCTTGCGGCGTTCCACAAAGCACTGGAGCACGTCGACGCAATGGAAAAGGCTTCCCTCATCTCCAGCGCTTCCAGCCACGACCGATGCTTTTATGGGCGTATCGATATCGAGTTCTATCTCGGGCTTACGGTAGTAGAACGGTATGGAGGAACCGCCGGACAAGGGAAAGTCCAGCTCACGAGACTTGTCAAACATCCACTTGGCTTCGTCCCAACTGGTGGAGAGGTGCTTGTCGTTAAAGACTGGCACCGAGCGCTTGCTCTGCTCGAAAACCCGGATAATCTGCTGGTAGAGCCACCAGCGCGGATAGTATTTCTGTCCTTTGAGATTGCTGTGATAAATCCCGTGTTCTCCGACCAGGACCACACCATCCACCGCAAGTTCCTTCCCCCCGAGCGTGAGGGCCTCACTTACTGTGTTAAAGATCGGAATGCTTTTCGATTTGCACACTTTCCGGCCCAATCCGCTTTCCTGAAGCTGATGGATGTAAACGGACACCACGTCCACCCGCGAAGGAGTATGGGCGCCCTTCCACCAATAACCGTCCAACAGCTTGGTTATGATCCAGTCCGCATGTGATCCGGGAGCAGCCCAATAGGTGACAACACAAGCGATACGAGGCCGTCTTTCAGCAGCATGCGAAACAGTACCGGCCACGATGCCGGCTAGAGCCGCCTCACCGGACATTCCCAGCAATTCACGCCGGGTGAAGAGTGGGTTCGACCCCATACGGTGATTTTCAGTCATGTAAAAACTCCTTGTCTTGCGGCCTGGCCGGTCATTGAAGGCTAAATTGTACCGCCGCGCGATAGCTGTCGGGAACAACCGATGTCACTCGCTATGGCGCAGCGCATCGAGCCCTAACGCCGCTCCTCAAAAAACTCGCGCAATAACTCCACGCATTCCACCGCCAGCACACCTTCCACTATTTCGACGCGATGGTTCAGCATCTCCGAATCGGCCACCTGAAATTTGCTGCGCACTCCGCCGAACCTGAGGTCGCGCGTACCGAATACTAATCGCTTCACCCGCGCCGCTACCAGGGCGCCGGCGCACATGACGCAGGGCTCGAGCGTGCAATACAGCGTGGACCCCGCAAGCCGGTAATTGCCGATTCGCGCCGAGGCTTCGCGGACGGCCAGAATTTCCGCGTGCGCCGTGGGATCGTGGCGCGCGACGGGCGCATTCGAGGCGCGGCCCGCAATCTCGCCCCCTATCACCAGCACCGCCCCAACCGGCACTTCTCCCGCCGCCGCACCCGCGCGCGCCAGCCGCAGGGCCTCAAACATAAAGCGTTCGTCCGGGATCACTTAAGTACACTCTTTCGGCAGTTCGGTGACGTATCGCAAGACCGCTTGCTCAAGCGCGGCTCCGATCCGAGCCACGACCGTTAGGGAGTGTCGGGCTCGGGATTCGTCATGGTAATTCCGAACATCAGTACTGAGTTTATAATACGAAGATCCTATGGCTGAACTCGAGATCCATCATGAGGGACATGAGTCCGACCCGGTGGGCAAAACAGTCGGCGTGATCGCCGCGATTCTGGCGGTGTTCCTGGCCGTCGTCACCATCGCATCGCACCGCACTCACACGTCCGCCATCATGCATAAGTCCAGCTCCAACGACCAGTGGGCGTACTACCAGGCTACGCGCGTAAAATTGCATAGCACCGAACTGGGACAGAACCTGGTCAAGATGTTCGGTGGAAAAGATCAAGGCGCGGAAAAGATCCTCAAGAACTACGAATCGCAAGAGAAGAGATACGAAGAGCAGAGTAAGGAGATCCAGGAAAAGGCCCGGGGCGCCGACGAATTCGCCGAAGCCGATGAGCACCGCGCGCTGCGCTACGACATCGGCGAAGGTCTGCTCGAAATCGGCCTGGTGCTGAGTTCCCTCTACTTCATCGCGCGCAAGAAAATGTTCCCCGTGCTGGGCGTCATCGCCGGCGTGGCCGGCACCGCCGTTGCGATCACTGGTTTGTTACTGCCGTGATGATATGAAATCCCTAGTGCCGGAAATGCCGCACGCCGGTAAACACCATCGCGGCGCCCAACCGGTCCGCCGCGGCGATCACTTCCCCATCCCTGACTGACCCGCCGGGTTGTATGAAGGCCGTGGCCCCGTACTTCACCGCTTCTTCCACGCCATCCGGAAACGGAAAGAACGCGTCGGAGGCCACTACCGAACCGGCCAGCGGCAGCACCGCCTTCATGGCCCCGATCTTCACCGAATCCACGCGGCTCATCTGCCCCGCCCCCACTCCCACCGTCTGCCCCGGCCGCGCATAGACAATCGCATTCGACTTCACGTGCTTGGCCACCTTCCAGCCAAACTCGAGGGCAGCCCATTCCGCCTCTGAAGGAGCCCGATGCGTTTTCACAAGGCTCGCCGCGCCGATCGAGATTGGCGTCATCCACGCTCTGCACCAGAAACCCGCCCGAGATCGACTTCACCACCAGAGAATCCGCGCCGGCCGCCACGCGCATCAGCCGCAGGTTCTTTTTCGACGCCGAGCACGGCCAGCGCCTCCTTCGAATACTCCGGCGCCGCGATGGCCTCGACGAATGTCTTGGCGATCTCCCGCGCCGTCTCCTCATCCATGGCGCGGTTCAGCCCGATCACGCCGCCGTACGCCGAGACCGGGTCGCACTCCAAGGCCTTCCGGTAGGCTTCCGCCAGCGTGCCGCTCTCCGCGCATCCGCACGGATTGGTGTGTTTGACGATGGCCGCGGCCGGCTGCGCGAATTCCGAAGCCAGCTGCCACGCCGCGTCCAGATCCACCAGGTTGTTGTAAGAGAGTTCCTTCCCCTGCAACTGCTCCGCCCCCGCGATGCCCTGGCCGCGCTTGCCGTACAACGCCGCCACCTGGTGCGGATTCTCGCCGTACCGCAGGTCCATTACCTTGGGGGCGCGCAGGCTCAGATCCGTCGGCAGCAGAGCCGCGGCATTCGCGTCAGCACTTCCACCTGTTCCAGCCGCGCGCTGATGGCCGCGTCATAGTCCGCCGTGACCCGGAACACTTTGCGCGCCAGGCGCCACCGCGTGTCGTACGAGAGCGCGCCGCCCAGGGTCCGCATCTCATCAATGATGGCTTCATAATCGCCGGGCGAGACCACCGCCGCCACATCCTGATAATTTTTGGCCGCCGCGCGCAGCATGGTGGGTCCGCCGATGTCGATATTCTCGATCAGCTCTTCCAGGTGCACGCCGGCCTTGGCTGCCGCATCCTCGAAGCGATAGAGGTTGACCACCACCATATCGATGGGCGCGATCGCCTGCTGCCGGAGTGCTTCCATGTGGCCGGCTCGCGACCGCATCGCCAGAATTCCGCCGGCGATCTTGGGATGCAGGGTCTTCACTCGCCCGTCGAGCATTTCGGGGAATCCGGTAACCTCGGAAACGTCCTTGACGGGGACGCCGGCTTCGCGAAGCGCGCGCGCCGTCCCGCCCGTCGAAATGAGCTCCGCCCCCATCCCGTTCAACGCGCGGGCGAATTCGAGGATGCCGGTCTTATCGGTGACACTGAGGAGTACGCGTTCGATCTTGTTCATCTATTCGAACGATACCAGACAACCAGAGAGACATACGCAAGCGAGGATGCCTGCGCTGTTCTAAACCGCGCACTCCCCGCGGCCCAGCTTCAGCGAGTAGGCCTCTTCGTCGCCCCAGTCCTGATAGATCTCCGGGAACATCTCCGGCGGCTTCGCCAGATCGCTGGTCATGGTGCGGAAGGTTTCCACCTTCTGCCGCAGCACGTACTGCCGGAATCGCTCGCCCGGCTGCCGATTGGCGATGAAGTGGTCCAGCACGCGTTTGACAGCTTCCGGCGCCAGCCGTGCCGGAATCGACTGCACCGCCAGCCCAAACCGCATCAACCCCTCTTCGTCATACCCGCCGCCCAGCAGCATCTGGTAATACGGAACTTCGCGGCCGTCGATCTTCCGGGCGTTGCCGTAGAAGCCGAAATCCGCGATCCAGTGATGGCCGCACGCATTCGGGCAGCCGCTGGCCTTAATGGAAAGGCGCTTCACCTGCGGGTCGTCATACTGCCGCACGGTTTCCTGCAGCGCGGCGCCCAGGTTCATGGTCTTGGTGAGCCCCAGGTTGCATGTGTAGGCGCCCGGGCAAGTGATGATATCCTCAATCTGCCGCGCGCCCGAACCTGCCAGACCCAACTCCGCCAGAGCCCCATACACCTGCGGCAGCCGGCGCAATTGGATGAACGGCACTACAAGGTTCTGATTAATGGCTACGCGCACCTGCCCGTCGCCGGCCATGGATGCGAGTCGCGCCAAACCGCGCAACTGATCGCCCGTCAGATTGCCTTGATCGACGCGCACAATCACGGCCGCGTAACCGAGCTGTTTCTGCTCCACCACGTTGGTCTCGAGCCACGCATCGTACTGCGGGTCGGCGCTCCACGACGGGTTTAAGACCGGCAGCAGGTCGCCATTCGAGAGCATCTGCGGCTGTGAGCGGAAGCCGCCGAAGCCTTCGGGCACAATCTCGGGCCATGCAATTCCGCCGTTGACCAGAATGTCCTGGAACTCTTTTTCGATCTGTTCCTTCATCCAGTCAATACCGCGCTCCCGCATCACGAATTTCATGCGGGCAGTGTTCTTGTTCTTGCGGTTGCCATACTTGTTGAAGACGCGGATCACGGCCTCGCACTTGTTCAGCAGGCGCTCAACCGGAACGAATTCGTCCAGGAGTTGCGCCTCGACAGGCAGCGGCCCCATGCCGCCCCCGATGATCATGCGGAACCCGCGCTGGCCGTCGCGCATCACCGCGCGCAGCCCGATATCGTTGATGGCCCCCTGAATGCAATCCTGGCCTGCGCAGCCGTCGAAGGCAATCTTGAATTTGCGCGGCAGGTTGCCGGTCAGGTCCTTGCGCAGAAACGCATAGGCCACGCGCTGGGCGTACGGCCGCACATCGAAGACCTCATCCTGCGCCAGGCCCGCCCAATCGCAGACCGTCACATTGCGCACGGTGTTATAGCAGGCCTCCCGATTGGTTAAGCCGACGTCGGCAAGCTGGTACATCAGGTCCGGAACGCGCTGGAGCGGCACGAAGTGATACTGCATGTTCTGCCGCGTGGTGAGGTGGCCTCTGCCGCCGCCGAATTCATCCGCGATCAGCCCCAGCCGGTCCACTTGCGCGGCAGTCAGCAGCCCACCGGGAATTTTACAACGCACCATCTGGACACCCGCCTGGCGCTGCCCATAGATGCCATGCTTCAGGCGAAACGGGCGAAATGCGTCCTCAGTGATGTCCCCGGCGAGGAAAGAATCGGCTTTCTGGCGGAAAGTTTCGATCTCGTCATGGACCGTGCGTTCATGCTGAATTTCGAACGCTTGACGTTGCGCAAGCTCCTCTTGGATGGCGTTAGGCATGTAATCACCCCTTACCCTATAGAGATTACCTTATTTGCAGCTAAAGCACAAACAGGCTACTGCTTCGACTTACTCAGCTTGCGGAAGTATTCATACACCGCCTCGGCATAGCCTTCCGGTACTTTTTCAGCGCCGGAGCTGCGCACGTTGCCGTTGCCGGCGCTGTCTTCCACCTTGCGGCGCAGTTCCATTTCCACCTGCTGAATGCCCGAGAGCAGCGTGGCCTGGATGCGCTCGGCCAGCAGCGGGTCGTTGGAGTAAGTGTTGGGGTTCAGGCGCTGCATGTCGCGGATCAGCGATTGCAGATCCTTCACCATGTTGGGATCGCCCTGCGACTGCTGCTCCATCTGGCGCAGCGCCTGCAGGGTGCCCTGATAGTTGCTCTGGAAGTCTTGCGGCGGAATGGGACCGCTGTCGCCGTACCACGGTCCGCCGCCCAAGCCATTATTGTTCCAGTTGCCGCCATTGCCGTTGGTCGGGCCGCCGCCACCATACTGGTTCTGCCCGCCGCGGGCACCCTGACCAGGCTGATTTCCGCCAGCCTGCTGACCGCCGCCCTGCTGACCGCCGCCTTGTTGGCCGCCTTGTTGGCCTTGACCTTGTTGGCCTTGACCTTGTTGGCCTTGACCTTGTTGCCCTTGCTGACCCTGTTGCCCTTGCTGACCTTGCTGGCCCTGTTGCCCTTGTTGTCCTTGCTGACCCTGTTGTCCTTGCTGACCCTGTTGTCCTTGCTGGCCCTGTTGTCCTTGCTGGCCCTGTTGTCCTTGCTGACCCTGCTGACCGCCCTGTTGTCCCTGCTGGCCGCGCTGCAGACCCTGCTGGCCCATCTGACCCGGTTGACCTTGCCGACCCTGTTGCCCTTGACCGCGTCGGGCCTGCATCTGCTCCAATTGCTGGCGCAGTTTCTCAACCTGGTTCAACGCGTTCTCGGCCACCTTGTCGCCTTGTCCATTCTTGTCGCCGTCCTGGCCGGGGCCCATGGCCTGCTGCACCTGCTTCAACTGATCGCGCAGTGCGCTCAAGCCTTGCGTGATGGTGGCTTCGGACATTACAGCGTAGCCACCCATCCCGCGGCGGATCCAATCGGCGTTGCGCTGCATATCGCGCGAAATTTCGGCTTGCTGCATTTCTCCCAGCGCATCGCGCATCTTAGTGGCAGCCTTGCGCTGCGAGTTCTGCAGGTCGCGCACGGCGGACTGCATTCCCTGTTCAATTTTCTTCAGGTCCTGGATTTCGCCGTCTTTCTCGGATGCCAACTGGTTGGCCTGCTCGCGGCCTACTTCCTGTCCCTGGGGACCGAAAGTCTTGCGCATCTGGCCTTCAAAGGCCTGCTGTCGGCGTACCAGTTCGTCGGCCTGTTGGGCCAGTTGCTCCACCTGATTGGTGGACTCTTTGCCGCGCATACCGGACAGCATCTGCTCGGCCTCTTTCAAGCGCTCGGCCGCGCGCCGCGCCTGCGCGTCGCCTTGCGGAGTTCCGGCTTGCTGCGAATTAGCGGCCTGACGCATGTCGTCCACGGCCTGTTTGAGGTGGTCGAGCAGTCTGCTGCAACTGCTGCGGGTTGGCGCCGCGGACGCCGCCGTTTTGCCCCATCGGTTGCTGTTGCATCCGTTGCTGCGCCGATTGCTGACCTTGCTGGGGCTGTCCACCCTGCTGACCCTGCTGCTGGTTTTGCTGACCGCCCTGTTGTCCTTGCTGGCCCTGTTGTCCTTGCTGACCCTGTTGACCTTGCTGTCCTTGCTGACCTTGTTGCCCCTGCTGGCCTTGTTGTCCTTGCTGACCTTGTTGGCCCTGTTGGCCGTCACGGCTCAACTGGCCCTGTTCCTGCCGCGTCAACTTGTCCAATTGTTGCTGCAACTGTTCAGCTTCACGCCGCAACATTTCCTGCTGCCAGCGCTGCTGCGAGGTCTGCTGCTGATTTTTGCGCTGCTGCTCGGCCAGTTCCTGCTGCCGCTGCGCCAGTTGTTTCAGCTTCTGCAGCGCATCGTCAATCGCCTGCTGCCGCTGCTGCTGGGACGACTGCCCTTTTTGATTGGTCTCGTACTGATTCTTCTCGGTGTCCAGTTCCAGGTCGAACAAACCCTCCAGGTCGCGGGCGCCGGCACCACCGCCTCCGCCGCCACCACCGCCCTGCTTCCCAAAGGCCACCTGAATATCCCGGAACGTGGATTCGGCACGCATCAGATATTGCAGCGCTTTCTGTTCCGGCGCCAGCGCATCCTGCCACTTGGCGATCTTCAACTTATCCGAGGCCGGCCCCATGGCCTCCACGGCCAGCTCCATGTCCTTCACAAAGCTCTTGAAGGAATCACCCGCGCCTTCCAACTGCCGGGCCTTCATGCGTTCGGCCAGAGACTTGGCCTGGTCGCGCAGTTTGGATTGCACGCCCGCCAGGAACGTGGCATTCTCGGTCTCTGAACCTTTGGCGCCGGTTCCCTTGACCTGGTTCCAGGTGGCGGCGATGATCTCCTTCTGGCGTTGCGAAATCTGGTTCTGCTGCTCGTCCTGATCTCCGCCGGCGCCGTCGCCGCCAGCCTGCTGCGACTGCGAATAGTTTTTCTCAAACGGCTGCGCTTCGATGAAATAAATGTCGGTGCTGGTGGAACTGCGGGCGTCTTTCGCCACCGCGTAGATGCTCACCACGTCGCCCGGCTCCAGTTTGAAATCCTCCAGCGCCAGCGTGGTAGAGCCGGTAGAAGTCTTGCCGTCCTTGGACTGCAGTATGGGGCTGGTCTTATCGGGACCACCGTTCACCGAATAGTGCAGCTCCACGTTCTTCAGGCCGAAATCATCCTTGGCCTCCACCTGAACGCTAACTTCCTCAATCGGGGAAGCCTTGAAATCGCGGCCCGGCCGCGTAATTTTCACTTCGGGCGGATGGTCCTTCATGGCCTCAATGAAGTAGTCTTCACTCAGCCGCACGTCCTCGCCGTTTTCGATGGCGGCGATGTGATACAACCCGTCCTTTTGGATCGGCACCGTAGCCGCCAGGCCGTTGGCGCCCGCTTTGAGCGGCACCTTGGACCCGTCGTCCAGCACGATCACGCCGTTAGCCAGCGTCTTATCGGTTTGGACAACAACTTCGGCATGCGTCCCTTCCACCGCGCGCAGGTCGCCGCCCGGATCCTCAACCGCGTCCTTCATTCCCAGCCACGACGGATAGTGATAGGTCACCTTGATCTTCTTGACGCTGGGAAGATCGATCACGGTCATCTTGTACGTCTCCGACTTCACGCCGCCGGCTTCCACGTAATACTCCAGGGTTTCCGGCACACCGGCGATCATGAACTGATAGCTGGAGCCGCCGGGTTCGGTCGCCATTTCGGCCTGCTCCCATTGGGAAGCGCTGCCGTATTTGCCGAAGAAGCGCACCTTCGGCGCGGTGAAGCCCATGAGGCGCGCGGTAATCAATTGGTCGGATCGCTTGCGCACCGTGCGGTTGCCCGGCTGAACCCGGATGGCGTAGAAAGGCTTCATCTCGCCCTTCGGCAAGCCGCCCCAGAGCAGTGACGTTCCGTAGCCGAGATATCCGGTATTAAAGAGACCGAGGCAGATCAGGACCACAGCCGAAACAATCGCGGCCGACGAGAAACCGAAAATCCAGGAATTTCTGGTGATCTCGTGGGGCTCGGCAGTCTGCGCGGCATTCTGCGAAACAGCCAGCGTATCGGCGGCCAGAAGCTCCAGGAACGGATCGCCCGGATTCTGCTCCAGCTTTTCGGTGAAGGTCAGCAGGCGCTCCTCAAACTGCGGGCACCTTCGCTCGGCTTCACGCGCCGCGCGCCTGCGGTTGAGGCGGATTACAGGGATAATCAGCGCCGCCGCCAGCGCGAAGGCCAACCCCAGAAACAGGAAGACCCGTGCGCCCATCACGCTTCGGTTGGAGAAGGCGAACTGGTTTGCCACCAGCACCGCCACCACAGTGAGGCCCAGGGCCATGGCCGCGGTTACGGCCGCCCCGCGCGTGAGCGCCAGCAACCGCATCCGCCGCTCAATAGCGCCCAGGTACTCAGACAAGCGATCCAAAGGTTTCATGCCGCCTCTTTATCAACGGAAAGATGTTGATTTCCTAACAACGATTCGGCTACCGCCAGTGCCAACACTACCAGCATCGCATACCACCACAGAGACAGTGGCTTCTGCTCATCGGTTATGGTGCCTCCTGCGGCCGCGGTCCCCTGGGCTGTACTCTGCCACAGGGTCAGGCTCTCCTGGGAGACCGGTGTTAAATTGGATTCGCGGCGGTCGGAATTCACCGCCACCAGCTCATTGCGGCCATTGGGCCGGCGGATATCATAGAAGCCCGCCATGCCGAACTGGATGTTCTGCGCCTTGGTGGCCTCTTCGAGCGAAAGCGCCCGCTCGCCCTTAGGGTCGACCACGTCCACCGCGGCGCCCTTCTCTTTGGAATCCCGCAGTTCTTCGAACGTGCCAACCAGTACGCTCGATGGCCCATTGTCCAGGCGGCCCAGATAGCGCGCGGTCTGTTCGATGAACGGAACGAAGGACCCGTGTCTCGGAAAATCGTTGGCGATGTTATCGAACGTGGACGCGAACACCAGCACGTGGCCCTCGCCGATCTGCTGATCGAGCAGCAGAGGGCTCTGGTCGGAAAGCCGCCCCGCCACTCGTGAATTGCCCGGCGTCACGTGGATCACCTGATAAAACTTCACGTCGTCCCATCGGTCGTCTTTAAGAATCGAAGGATGTGAGGCGTCGAGCCACGCCGCGGTCTGGAAGCGCTCTCCTTCGCGCCCCATGTAGCGCGCTTCGCCGATGGCGTCGCCCGATACCGGCACTTTGGTCCGGCCCGCGGACAGGTGGCCCAGAGCGATCAGCACGCTGCCCCCCACGCGCACGTAATCGCGCAACTGGTTTTCAAACTGGGCCGGCAGGGCTCCGATATCCGAAAGCACCACGAAGGCATACTTCGAGGGCGAAAGGTTGGTGGTCTGGTCCACGGTCGCCGGATCGATCTCAAAGGCCGACTGGCCCGATGCTTCCAGCGCGGATTTGAAATACAGCAGCCCGCGGCTGCCGGCGGTTTCCTGCACGAACAACGCGTGGCGCGGGTCGGCGCGTTCCACCGAGAAATAGTAGACATCGTCGGCCGGCAGGGTGTCGCCGGAATCGATGCGCACTTCGCCCTTGTTACGGCCGTGGGGAACATCCAGAGAAAGAAACTCCACCGGGGCCCGGCCGTTTTCCGGAACTTCCACTTGTTTGGTCTCGGTCACGCGTCCGTTGAGGATCAGCGAAACGCTGCGCGCCGCCTTCTTGGTTCCAAACCCGGCAATGGTCACCAGAACGCGCGACTTCTTGGAGTCGTACACGCGCCGCGGCGCCACCACGTTCTCCACCGCGAAGTTGGGAATCTCTTTCGCTTCGATGCCGTGCGGCGTCAGTTGCACGTCGGCATTCAGCCGCAGGTCGTTGAAGTTCTGCGGCCAGCCGGTCTGCTGCATATCCGAATAGAGTTGCACGGCCAACGGCAGTTTAAGAGACTGCGAGATGGAGCGCAGCGAGCGCGCCAGTTCGGCAAATGAGGTGCGGCTGTCGGAGGGCTCAATGGAATCGATGGCGGCGTTGAGCGGATTATGGTCGTCAGTGACTTCGCTCATCACCTGCACGCGCGCACCGAATGCCAGCACCTGCGCCCGCTGGCCAACGCGCAATCCGCCGATCACCGATTTGGCGGCTTGCTTAGCCTGCTGCAACCGGTTGCCGGCGCGCATGCTGAGTGAGTTGTCCAACGCCAGCACCGTAACTTCGCCCTGGCGCCGCGATGCGATGGCCGTCTGCCGCACGTAAGGATGCGCGAAGGCCAGAACGATCAGCATCACCAGCAGCGTGCGCAGCGCGAACAAGAGCAGATAGCGCAGCCGCCGGTGCTTGATCGAACTTTGAGTGCGGCGCTCAAAAAACATCAGGGAACTGAACGGCAGGGGCGTGGTCTTGTGCTTCTTCAGAAGGTGCAGCCAGATGGGCAGCCCTACGGCAAGTGCGCCGGCCAGGAACCATGGCGTGAGGAATCCCATGCTAGAATCGCCCCTTGCGCACCGCGAGATATTCGCGCAGCCCTTCATCCAGGGGCCGGCCGGTATCCATCAGGAAGTAGTCCAGGCCCGCCGCGCGCGCTTTGGAACTGAGCGCTTCAATGTGCGAATCGATCTTGCGCCGGTACTCGTTGCGCGCGTATTCGGGCGATACTTCCAGGGCCTGGGTGGAGTGCTCCATATCCACCAGCAGCACCGGTTCGCGGAATTTTGGCTTAATCTCCTGGGGATCGAGCATGTGAAAAAGGATGACCTCATTGCCGCGGTAGCGCAGCGGTTCCACGGTCCTGACGATGACTTCCGGGTCCTCGTAAAAATCCGAGATCACGGCCACGATGCCGCGGCGATGCAGGAAATTCTGGAAATGCACGAACGGCTTGGTGAAATCAGTGTGGGTCCCGGGCACCACTTTCTCGATGGCGTGCAGCAGGCGGAAAAGCTGTCCCTGCCGGGTGGAGGGCGCCACATAATTGTTGACGTCTTCATCGAAGATGATGAGCCCGGCGGCATCGCGCTGCCCGTGAGCCATATAGCAAAGTGAAGCCGCCAGGAACTGAGCATAATCCAGCTTGCTGACGGGCTGGGAACTGTAGCTCATGGAAGCCGAGGTATCCAGCAAAATGAGCAGTTGGGAATTGGTTTCGCCACGATAGCGTTTAAGAAAGCACTTGTCCGTGCGCGCGAAGACGTTCCAGTCGACGTGGCGCAGGTCATCGCCCTCCGAGTAAGCGCGGTACTCAGCGAACTCCTGGGAAAAGCCGAAGTCCGGAGAACGGTGGAGGCCGGCGACGAACCCGTCGACCACAGTCTTGGCCACCAGATCCAGGCTGGAAATGGATGCGAGCGTAGCCGGGTCAAGGAAGCGCTGTAGCATTAGATGGGCTCACTTTTCACCGCAGAGTCGCAGAGCCGCGGAGATAAGCGCAGAGAAGGCGGGACAGAGTTTGGAGCCAGGTATTCTATTGGGCCTTCAACGTAATGGTTGACCATTCGCTTGAGACCTTTGGTAAGCAGGGTGACGTTGAAATTGATTAAAAGGCCTACACGCTTGTCCGAGGATTTCAGGTAGGTCAAGAGCTGCGCGGAATGGACGGGCAGCAATGCTTCAATGGCTTTAATTTCGACTATTACGATGTCTTCTACGAGTAAATCCAATTTGTAATTGCAATCCAGCTTCACACCTTTGTACCTGATCGGCAAAGGCACCTGTCGTTGAAACCGTAAACCCTGCTGGCTCAATTCATAGCAAAGGCATTCGTCATATGCCGTTTCCAATAACCCCGGACCCAGATGCCGATGAACCTCAATCGCCGAACCGATGATCTTCTCGGTCAGGACATTCTCCACGGTCTCCGCTCCCTTGGAATCGGTTCGCATTGCCTTTCCTCAAAAAAACTCTGCGCCCATCTCGGCGTCTCAGCGTCTCCGCGGTAAAATTCAAGCCTCCTAATCCCGCGGAGTCGGCTTCCAATCCAAGACCTTCTTCAAAATGTCGTCCTGCGTCATCTTGTCGCTTTCGGCATGGAAATTTAAGAGGATGCGGTGACGCAGCACGGGAGTGTAGACCGCGCGGACATCTTCGTAGCTGACGTGGTAGCGGCCCCTCATCAGACTCCTTGCCTTCGCGGCCAGTACCAGGAACTGTGCGGCCCGGACGCTGGCTCCGTAGTTCACATACTTCTTGACGAAGTCGGGGGCGGTTTCGTCACTACTACGGGTGGCCCGCACCAGTTCTATGGCGTGCTTGGCAATGCTTTCGCCGATCGGAACCATGCGCACTAGCTGTTGGAAATCCAGGATTTCCGTGGCATTTGTCACAGGGTCGGCTTGCGGAATGGTGGTTACCGTGGTCAGATCCACTACCTGCAGTTCTTCGTTGGCGGTGAGATAGGAAAGGATCACGTTGAATAGAAAGCGATCGAGCTGGGCTTCGGGTAGCGGGTAGGTACCTTCCAGTTCGATAGGGTTTTGTGTGGCCAGCACGAAAAACGGGCTGGGCAGCGTGTACATGTTGCCGCGCACGGTGCAGGAGCGTTCCTGCATGGCTTCGAGGAGGGCGCTCTGTGTTTTTGGAGGAGTGCGGTTGATTTCGTCGGCCAGCAGGATGTTGCCGAAGATGGGTCCCTGGACGAAGGTCCAGGTGCGGCGGCCGTTGGAGGGGTCCTCTTCAATGATGTCGGTGCCGGTGATGTCGCTCGGCATCAGGTCAGGTGTGAACTGAATGCGCCGGAATACCAGGCCCAGCGTCTGCGACAGCGTGCGCACCAGCAGGGTCTTGGCGGTGCCGGGCAGTCCGGTGATGAGGCAATGGCCGCCCACAAACAGGGCAATCATGACCTGCTCCAGAACTTCCTCCTGACCGATGATCACGCGGCGTACCTGCGTCACGATCTCGGATTGCACCTGGCGGAAACGCTGAATGCGCGATCTCAATACTTCGGAATCCAACTGCTGCGGCACGGTTGTCGACATGATTAGTCTGTTCCTACTTTCGCTCGGCGGTAGTGCTCAATTCTAGCAAGAGCTTCTGGGCGGGACGGAATCCAGGCGCCGCTTCGAGAGCGGCCAGTAATTCTTCCTTGGCCTGATCGGGCTGGTGGTTGGCATTATATGCGCGGGCCAGATCGTAATGCGACTGGGCGGGGTCGATCACGGGAATATGCGCCAGCACCGCCTGGAATTCGCGGATGGCGCCGGCCATATTACCCTGGTCGAACCAGAGCGTTCCCAGCGTCCGGTGCGCCCCGTTATCCATCGGGTAAATAAAGTTCAGGCGGTTCAGCACATCGGCGGCGTCCTTCTTGCGGCCCGCCTCATCCAGTTGTTTGGCCAGCAGCTTGAGGCTCTCAGGATTGCGGCCGCCGATCTTGGCGTAGCGCTCCAGTTCGGCGATCGCGGCCGGTTTGTCCCCCTTGGCCATGTAGGCGGTGGCCAGCGCTTCGTAAACGCTATGGTTTTCCACGTAGTCGGGGTACATGTCGCGGATGGCAGTGCCTTCCTTAATGACGGCACCCCAGTCCTTCGTGTTGGACAACTCGGCTACTTTCTTGACACCCTGCTTCCATTCGTCGAAGTGCTCCACCACGTTTTTCGTATCGGCGTCGATAAACTCCAGGAAGCGCTTGTCAAATTCCGCCGGCTCGATCTTCAGTTCCTTCCTGACCACGGCCGCGGTGTCTTCGCCTGCGCCAAAATCGTGCAGCATGGACAGCAGCGTATCCCAACCCCACTTCTCGTTGATGTAATCGCAGATGCGGCCGGCCTGAAAGTAGCTGACAATCACTTGCGGCGGCGAGACGGGGTGGATGAAGCCGCGGTCCAGTTCCGTGATGGGCAGCAGTTTCTTGGCTTTAATTGCCGCAATGACATCCGGCCCCAGGCGGTCGCCCCAATCCGGCGAAACGGCGGTTTCTTCATGCACCGCCAAACCTTCCGTGAACCAGCGCGGCACGCGGTGGCCGGTGGCGGTGAGGGTGTAGACGTGGCTCATTTCATGCCACATGGTGGAAGCCCAGTGGAACGTGCCCGGCGGACGCCCCGAAGGGCTGTCCATGGCGATGGAGTAGCCGAAGGTCACGCCCAGCGCGCCCAGGCCCGGCATCCCCATGGTACGGACGGCGAAGTCCTCGTGATTCGGGTAGACCTCCACCTGCACCGGTTTTTCCAGCTTCAACTTGTACTTTTTCTCGTAGGTCGCGATGGCGCGCTTCATTTCCGATTCGAAGTACGGGTGAAGAAGCTCCCCTTCTTTCTTGGACAGCTTGAGAACGGTGTTATCGGTCTTGAACGTCACGAAGTTCTTGTACGTGTCCATCAACATCAGGGAGTTCTTCGTGGCATTGTCCTGAAAGCCATTCTTGAAACAGATCTCGAGCTGCTGGTAAGCCTCTTCCTCCTGGCCCTGCCGCATGAGGTTGATGCCCAGTTGCGAGCGTGCGGTGTACAACATTTGGTCCATTTCGATAGCTTTGCGGAGATACTGAATGCCTTCCTCGTAGCGCCGGTTGAGCACGAAGAAGTGGCCCACGGTTTCGTAGCCGCGGGCGGTGTGCGGGTCCCAGGAAGTTTCCTTCTTGTCGGCCAGCCAGTCAATGGTGGCGAGGATGGCCTTGGCCTGAACCGAGTTGGCGTCGATCGAAAGGGCTTTGTGGGCTTCTTCGCTGGCTTTCGCCGGGTTGTTGTCCTCCAGCGCCAGGCGCGCCAGCAGTTCCTGGGCTTCGAGCAGCTTCGGGTCGATTTCGAGGGCTCTGGCGGCCAGATCGGCGGCACGGCTTTCGAAGTCTTCGGCGGCTACCAACGCCAGTCCGAGGATGGCGCCGGCGTGGTCCTTCTTGATGGCCAGTGCCTCATTGAAGAGACCGGCGGCCTCCGGCGGCTGCCAGTGGTCCAGGAACAGGCGTCCCCAGCGAACTCTGTAATCGGGGTTTTGGGGATGCTGAGCCACCAACTGTTTGAAGACTTCGTTGGCCTCCGTATAGCGGCGCGCTTTCCACAGGGCTTCCGCCTGGTCCAGGGTTTGGGCCGGGAGAATAAGCGCGAGCAACAGCGAAACGGCGCTGAGCCGCAGGGCCTTTGTCACTTGTCGAGGGCCTCCTGGGTCTTGGCGAGTTCCAGCAAAAGCTGCGTCAGCTGGCGTTTGTAGTCCGCCACCGGCATGGCTGCTTTCTCAAACTTGAGCTTGTCGATGGCCTGTTCGATCTGCTCCTTTTTCTCGATGAGCGGGCGCTTGTTGGGGTCGCGCGCCGCGGCCGCATTGGCGCCCAGACGCACCATGGCAAAAGACGCAGCCAGTTTGCCTTCGCCGTTTTCGACGTTGGGAATGCGCTCGCCCTGGCCCTTGCCGGTGTCTTCAATCACGGCATGTTCGGTGGCCAGGCGTTTCTGCGTATCGAAGAACTCGGTGGTCTTCTGCTGCGCGTACTGGAAGGCTTCGAGCGCGGAGACGGATTCGTTCTTATCCACGTCGGCGGCCGGTTCGCGCAGGGCTTCGGCCCAATAGCGTGCAAAAATCGTGGCGTTCTTTTCGCCCCCGCTCTTGGTGGCGGTGATGACGATACGGGTAGGCCGCCGCAGGCTTTCGATGGAGCCTCCACTGCAGCTTGTCATGTTCACCACCAGTTGGCGCCCGGCCGGGACGTGGTCCAGAAGCGTTGCCAGTTCGCCGCCCGAAAGATCGGCGCCCGGAATGTTGAACTTGTAGTCCGTGCCGTCCCAGGTGCCGTGCCCGATCAGCATGAGGACCATGGCGTCGGCCGGCTTGGCCTGCTTGGTAATTTCGGCGAACCGCGCGCGGATCTGGTCGCGGGTGGGGGCCTCAAGGGTGACCACGTTCGAATCGCCGCCGGCTCGCTTGAGGCTGCCGTCAATGTCGTCGGCCCACATCTTGAAGCGCTGGGTGTAGTCGGTCTCGCCGCCAAGGCCGGAGATGGTTAGGTAGAACGTGGTAGCGGGAGCAGAGACGACAGCCATCAGCAGCAGCGCCAGAATTTTAATGGCGACCACTCCCTTACGGTCGCGGCTCTGATGGATACCGCGCCCAAGACCCGATCTGAGCCGCGCGCGTAAGCAAGCGGTCATACCACCCCCCATTTCCGCCTCAGCAGCCATTCGCTGGCACGGATGCCGAGGGCCAGAAGAAAGATGACGGGCATGTCCCAAAGATCGCGCGTTTCGCGTGTGGTGATGCCGGCCTCGGAGTAAGAAATCTCGTTCGATAGTTTGGACGCTTGATCGGGTTTATAGTACCGGCCGCCAGTCTGCTCCGAAAGCTTTTGCAGCAGTTCGCGGTTCTGGCCGGTATGGAAATTCTCAGCCACGCCATCCTCGCGGCGAAAGGTGAGCATATCGTGGCCCAACTCTTCCTGCTCGCGGCCGGCGATGATTTCAGTAACATACGACCCCGGCTTTTCGGCGGTCCACTCTCCGCTGTAAATGCCCTCTTCAAGCGGTTGGGGCGTCAGCTCCATGGTGGCCGATTTGCCATCGGGGCCCAAAAAACGCGCCTGCACCTTGGCGTTCGAGACCGGCTTGAACTGCTTGTCGCGCACTGCCACGCGGACCGGCACCCGGGTATCGTCGGCCAGCACCTGCCTGGGCGTGCTGGAGACAACCTGGCCGGGCGTATCGGCCACCAGGTGGCGGAACATCTGCTGCCAGAAAGTGGCGTGCGTCTTGTCGGCATGATCCAGCCACATTTTCCAGCGCCAGCTTCCGCCGGTAGCGAAGAGAACGGTGCGGCCGCGGCCATAGTTCTCGGTGACCAGAAGCGGCTGCGCGCGTTTGCCGGCGGGGGTGGATTCCAGCAGCGTGGTGGCGCCGGGCTTGGGCTCGCCCACGTCCTGGTAACTGGCCATCTGCGGCATCTTCTTCCAGGCTTCCAGGTTGCGGCCGGGGTTTTCATCCAGACGGCAAAGCACGCTCTGGGCGCCGGCGAGAGTAAGCTGCTGGCCGGTGAAATCGCGATGAAAACTGGGCTTGGTCTCAGCCAGTTTCGCGGGGATCAGGTCATTGAGCGGCGAACTGGCATAGCCGCCATCGTTGAGCGAAGCCCGTCCGCCCAGGAACAGCAGCCCCCCGCCGCGCCGGTCCACAAAATCGTGAATGGCCGTCTGCTGCGCGGGCGTAAAATAGCTGGCTTCCACGGTGCCGATGATCAGCCCCTGATACTTGAACAGATCCTCGGGTTTGGAAGGGAAGCCGTCTTCCACGGCCTTCTTGTCCTCGTCGCTGATCTGGAAATACATCTTGTTCTGCGTGGTGCGCACCATGCTCGGAAGCTCGATTCCGATATCCGGATAATCGTCGACGGCACGGCGGATGAACTTGTACTCCCAGCGCGGCTCGCCCTCAATGTAAAGAATCCGCGGCTTGCGCGCTTCCACATTGACCAGGCGCGTAACTTTGTTGTTCAGTGGGTTCTCTTCGCCGGCGACCGGCTCCACCGCAATTTCAAGCGATTTGGGACCGGCCGCGCCGCCGCTAAATACCAGGGTTTCGGTCTGCAGCTGGCCATCGCCTTTGAAGGTGACATCCTGGGAAGCCAGCACCTTGGCGCCATCTTTCACGGTGAGTTTGGACTTGCTGCCCGCCAGGCCGTAGTTCTGCAATGTCACCTGCGCGATCAACTTAGAATCCGGCAAAGCGCGCGCGGGAACGATGGCGTCGGTAATCTCCACGTCCTTCTCCGGTGTTTCACGGCCGAAGCCCATAGTTTGGACAGGAATGCGCTGGCGGCGAATGGCGGCAATGGTCTGCAGATCGATGCCGCCGGCGTTATCGGCGCCGTCCGAAAGCAGCACGATGGCGCCCAGCGGAAGCGATGACGATTCGGCCAGGACGCGCTCGAGCGTATCGCCAATCCGCGAAGCCGGCGCGGAGGCAGTAAGCTCGCCGGGCTTCTGAATGCGCTCCGGCTCTTTGCCGAACTTGTAAAGCCGGACCTGAAATTTTTCGCCCAGCGACTTCAACATGCCGGAGTTGAGCGCGGCCTGTGCGGCAGCTTCGCGAGTGCCGGATGAATCTTTAATAGACATGCTGCGCGAATCGTCCACCAGAACCGCCACCACGTTCTGCTGGGGGCGAAGGGTGGCAATGCTCAACGCGGGGTGCCACAGCAGGAACAGGATGAGCGCGATCAAGCCGGTTTCCAGCAGCCAGAGGGCCATTGGGCGAGCGCCGCTGAGCATGCCGTGATTGCGGCGGATGTGCCAGAAAAGTAAGCCCGCCGCGGCGAGGATGGCGATGGCAAGTAGCCAGAGAGGCCACGGAGTCAGCAGGACAAAATGGCCCTTTCGAAAGATGCTGGCCGGGTATTTGAACAGAATCTCAAACATTGAGGCCACGTCAGGAAATGGTCATGCTGATTATATGGACGCGCAGGTAGACGTTTAGAGTTACAGACGGCCTGAACCCGGATGGGAGTTCAACATGTGGGAGCATGCAGGAAGCCATCGTATGTGAGACAGGATAGCACGCGGGAAAGGGCCAGTGGGACAGGCTGCGAAGGAACGCGGATGCACGCGCGCAAGAGCTTCATTTTCAATCCGCGTAAGCACCCATGCGGGCCGTCTGAATCGTACACTGGTTGCATGGCAATGAGATTGGCTGCCGCGGTTCTTGGTCTGGTTCCGCTGGTGCTTTGGGGGCAGGCTCCGGCCGTGGGAAACATTACCCCGTCGAACAATACGCCCTGCAACAATACGCCCGCCTATTCACCGTGCGAACTGGTCTTCGAGCTCAGCGAGGCAGACGCGGCCCGGCATCCCGATCCGTTCAAGACGGTGGAACTGCGGGCGGAGTTCCGATCCCCCAGGCACCGTACCTATGCCATGCCTGGTTATTGGGATGGCGGGCGGCGAATCGTGGTGCGTTTTGCGCCCACTGAGGGCGGCGCCTGGGATTACCGGCTGGCCAGCAACGT
Organism: Bryobacterales bacterium; assembly: GCA_963817515.1. Classification (GTDB taxonomy): domain Bacteria; phylum Acidobacteriota; class Terriglobia; order Bryobacterales; family Bryobacteraceae; genus DATMNI01. Next base: position 204,614 of record CAWFPJ010000001.1, read on the forward strand.
GGCCGCGTGGGAAGGTAAAACCGGCAGCTTTACGGCAGCTTCTTCGGAATCGCCGGGCTTCATCCGGGCAGCCAATATGCATCATTGGGCGTATACCGAAAAGACCGCGGCGGGCCTCGACCAGGCCCACCTGTGGATGGGCGCTACCGAAATGCGCTTCGCATTTATGGATGACGCCGGATTCCGCGCCATCGCCGATGCGCGCGCGGCGCAGAAATTTAACCACCTGCGCGGGCTGCTGCTGGGGACGGGGCCGGATGCGGCTTTCCAGGCGGCCGATTCGCCCAACCTGGCGCAACTGCAGCGCCTGGACCAGCGCATCCGTTACCTGAACGAAAAGGGCATCACCGCGGATCTCATTCTGGGCGGCGGCGATAGTCAGCTTGCGAAACTATTTCCCACCTGGGAGCAGCGCCGCCGCTTCATCCGCTACGTGGTGGCGCGCTACTCAGGGATGCACGTGACGTGGCAGGGCGTCGAGTATTTTGAAGATTTTTCCGATGGCCGGGCGCTGCTGAAAGAGATGGGCGCGCTGCTCAAACAGTTAGACCCGTTCCAGCATCCCCGCGGCGCCGGCGCCCACGTGACTTCCGCGCCGCTGCTGGATGACGGTTGGATGGACTATGCGGCTTACGGAACTTCGGACGACAATGTGGGCGCCATCGAGCACCAGCTCTTTGCCGTGCCGTTCGTAAATCTGGAGTTGGGGCGCGAGGACAGCGGCGCCGGCAAGCAGGGGCCGGACGACCTGGATGCCGCGGCCTTCCGCCACCGTGTGTGGAACGCCAGCATGGACGGCCAGTATCTCACCTACGCCAACACCGGGAGCGGCGCCACCGGGACGCCCGCGCAGTACGCCAATTCCCCTGGCGCAAAGCAGATGACCGTCTGGTTTAATCTCATGTCGGACACGCGCCATTGGGAGTTGGAGCCGTACTTTGACGTGGATGGCGGGCGCGCCCTGGCTCTCGAAGACACCGAGTACGTGGTTTACATCGAGAAACCGGGCCCCCTCGAATTGAGCGTGGAGAAGCATAGTTATGAGGTCTACTGGATCAATCCCATCAACGGCGAAGTAACCAAGGGGAAAAAGTTCAACGGCGAGCATTTTACCGGCGAGGCCCCCGACCGCGCGCATGATTGGGTGCTGCATGTGGTCCGCGAGGGGCATCAGGAAAGCATGAACAAGTCGTACAAGTTCGAGTCGCGGGAGATCGTATTGCAGGAGTTGGAATCGAACAGTCCGAAGGTGCCGTTTACGATCGTGCAGCCGACCGAGGATTTCTCCGTCAAACTGCCGCCGCCGTATGAGGCAAAAATCACGCGCGATACCCGCGCCACGCGTTCCATGATGTGGCTGTGGACCGGAAATGTGGCCGCTGATGGCCAGGGGTACCGTGTGATCGGCACGGGGCCGAAGGGCGTGATGCAGCGCCTGGCGGAAACCGCCAAGAGCTATCCCGCGACCTTTCATCTGCGGCTATACGGAATGAACGCCAACGGCAAGGTCTACGAACTGGATAGAGGATTCCAGCTCAAACCGTGAAGCAGCTGGTTCCAGCGAATCTGGTTCTTGCTATCGACACTACCCACGAATTCGGCAGTCTGGCCCTGGCTTCGAATGACGCTCTACTAGAAGAGGTCCCGCTGCACGCGCCGGCCGGGTTTGGGCAAGTGCTGTACGCGCACCTGGGTCATCTGCTGGCGCGGCACGGCGTGAAGCCGGCCATGATCGACTGTTTCGCCGCGGCGTCGGGACCGGGTTCATTCACCGGGGTGCGGGTTGGGCTGGCCTGCGTCAAAGGGCTTGGCGGAGGCGGTCGGCAAGCCCGCGGTCGCGGTCGGGAATCTGGAAGCCATGGCCACATTCGGAACCGCGCCTTTCCGCGCCGCGGTAATGGATGCCCGGCGCGGTGAGGTGTACGGCGCGGTATACGACCAGGCCGGACGCGTGGTGTCGCCGGAAGTGGTGGCGCCGTTTACAGCCTGGTTGACCCACCTGACGAACGACCTGCCGAACAGTATGGAATTCGTCTCAACCGACTTCACGCCGTTTCGCGCGAGCCTGGCAGGCACTCGTTTCGAGGATGCCGCCGTGGTGACCGCCCCGAGGGCGCAGGCCGCGGCCATCGCGCGTATCGCCGCCGCGCGCTGGCTCCGCGGCGAGGCCTGCGACCCGGCGGCTTTAGATGCTGACTACGTGCGCCGGCCGGACGCTGAAGTCTTATGGAAGGAGAAATAAACTTCCTCAGAGCTTCATCGAAGCGGCGGCACTCCGTGTCGTCGTCAGTCCCAACGCTCATCACATGCCCGTTAAGGATGTGGATTAGTGTCGCTCCGCCTAAACTAGGATGATGCGAAGTTTTGAGAGTTTGACGGAGCGCGAAATTCTGGCGCTGGCGATTGCCCTCGAAGAAGAGGACGAACGCATCTATGCCGACTTCGCCGAAGGCTTGCGGCAGGACTTTCCGGGCACGGCCGAGATCTTCGACGGCATGCGGGAAGAAGAGTCGGGCCACCGGCGGCGCCTGATCGAACTTTACCGCTCGCGGTTCGGCGACCACATTCCACTGATCCGCCGCCACGACGTAAAGGGTTTTGTGGATCGCAAGCCGATCTGGCTGATGCAGCCGCTTTCGCTCGATGCCGTACGGAAACAGGCGGCGGCGATGGAACTGGAGGTCCGAAGGTTTTACGAAAAAGCCGCGACGCGCTCGCAGGATGCGGGGCTGCGCCAGTTGCTCGATGACCTGGCGCAAGAAGAGCGCGAGCACAAGGCGCGGGCGGAGGAGTTAGGGAAGGACAAACTCGCCGGCGACGTCAAACAGCGCGAAGAGGAAACCAACCGGCGGCTCTTCGTGCTGCAGGTCGTGCAGCCGGGATTGGCCGGGCTGATGGATGGTTCAGTCTCCACACTGGCTCCGGTGTTTGCGGCCGCGCTGGCCACGCACAAGGCCAACGACGCATTCCTGGTTGGCCTCGCGGCCTCCATTGGCGCAGGCATCAGCATGGGGTTTGCGGAGGCGCTTTCGGATGACGGCAGCTTGACCGGGCGCGGCCATCCATGGGTGCGGGGGCTCATCACCGGGCTCATGACGGCGTTGGGCGGCATCGGCCACACGCTGCCGTTCCTGATTCCGGATTTCAAGGTGGCAATGTTTGCGGCCATTGTGGTGGTGGTGGCGGAACTGGGTGTGATTTCGTGGATCCGGACGAAGTACATGGAGACCTCGGCGGTCTCAGCAGTACTACAAGTAGGGCTCGGAGGTGTCTTGGTGTTCTTGACCGGGGTGCTGATCGGCAGTTCGTAACCCGCGGGCGAAACCGGCTGCGCGCCATCTTATCGCCCTGTTTGCAGCAGTGGGGCGGACGGTTTCGTCTGCCCGTTCGGATAGCGTTATCTCTTAGAGGCAAGGCACACAGGTGAACTGATACTAAGGGTCATCTATCTTCTCGCCAGCCTTGACCCTACTGCCTTACACAACGCCGTCTGGTGGATGAACCACAGCGGTTCAGACGCCACCAGTATCAGCCCGGGAACGACGCCGTTTACCGGTTGCACCGGGCTGGACGGCACCGGTATACACAGCTCGTCCAATACCGACCTTTTTTTCAGATTCCATCCAAGGATATGTACGGCAACCTCACGACCATCGGCACTAACAATGGCTACAAGAACTCCCACATGGTCGGCACAAGCGCACCTGTGACCTCGATATATGACAGAACGCTTTTGGACCGGACTCAAAAAACGGATGACTAATCTGGGATACCGTGGACTGGGCTGCCAAGAACGCCCGCACTGATGCCAACCGGGGAAACCGGACCGGTGACACCACCACCATGCCAATCGCCATCTACGCCGTTGGCTACACCAGGAACGGTGGCTGTGACGATGGTCTGCTGAGGCGGGTCGCCAATGACAAGAGTTCGAGCGACTATGACCCAAGTCAGGCAACTGGAATCTACGTGCAGGCCAGCAACAAAGCCGCGCTTGCCGCTGCTTTCAACACGATTGCTTCCGCGATCCTGCGCCTTTCACAGTAGCCATGAACCGCGATTCATCGCCATCCACCAGGCACAACCGCCGCTGATTGAAAGTCTGCTGTGAAACCGATCACGATGCTTGATCCGCGGCGAGTGAGCCGGGATCAATCCCGCCGATGAATGTTGGGGCCGTTGGGATTATAGTAATCTGAGAGGCCCAACGATGATGAAACGGCTTTCGGCTGTAATACTCTTGGTATGGCTCCTGCTGCTGACCGGGGGCGGCGGCCGGGGCAGTGCCGCTTCAGTCTCTGGTTTCGTGGATCTGTTCAATGGCAAAGACCTGGCTGGATGGGTGAACGTCAACACCGCCGAGGACACATGGCGGGTTCGTGATGGTCTGCTGATCTGCTCCGGACATCCCATCGGAGTCATGCGGACCGAAAAGCAGTACGAGAACTTCATCCTGCACATCGAATGGATGCACATGGAACCCGGAGGGAATTCCGGAGTGTTCGCATGGAGCAACGCCCGCCCCAATGAAAAAAGCCGCCTCCCTAACGGCATAGAGGTCCAGATGCTCGAATTGGAATGGCCCAACCTGCACCAGCGGGACGGGAAGACTCCGCCTCTCGCCTATGTGCACGGCGAACTCTTTGGTGTCGATGGCGTGAAGATCGTGCCCGATAACCCGCGAGGCGAGCGGAGTATGTCCATCGAAAATCGCTGTAAGGGCCGGGGCGAATGGAACACCTACGACGTCGTCGCGGTCGATGGCGTCATCAAGCTCTCCGTGAACGGCAAGTTCGTCAATGGCATCCGCGCCTCGTCGCAAAAGAAAGGTTACCTTTGCCTGGAATCGGAAGGAGCGGAGATCCACTTTCGCAACATCAAAATCATGGAATTACCGCCCGGCGTGACCGCCTCGGACCAGGCTGCTCCAGAGCTCAAGTAGAGAGTCTTCTGTATGATTGCCAGGCTGTTTTCGCTGGTATTGACGTCAGCGTTGATCGCAAGGGCTGCCGAGGTGCTTACGCTTCAGCAGGCCGTTCAGCTTGCCACCGCGAATAACCGGTCGCTCAGGAACGCCGGCATAGAGATTCAGAAGGCGCGCACCCAGGCACTGTCGCAGAGGACCAGCCTGTACCCGGCGTTCAAACTCAATCTTCTGGCCTCGCAGCTGGTGACGCCGGTCGATTTCACATTGGAAAAGGGGCTGCTCGGAACCTACCCCGGCACGGGCCCGATACCTGCGAGCGATGTACCGATCAAGACTCCGTTGCGCCCCACCGCAATCTTCGTCGGCAGCATCACGCAGCCGCTCTCGCAGATTCATCGCATCCGGCTGGGGCTGAAGCTGCTCGACCTGAACCGGGAGTTGGCAACCGAGCAGGCGCGCGGCAGCCGCCAGGACGTGGTTCGCAGCGTGAAGAAGCTTTACTACGGGATTCAACAGGCACAAAGCTCGCTCAGCGCGGCCGGCGAAGCCGTGAAGCTGTATCGGGAAACCGAGAGCCTGGTGGCGCGGTATCTGGCCGAGCAAGTGGTGCTGAAGGGCGATCATCTGGACGCGCAGGTCCGGCTGGCGCGCGCCGAGCAAAGCCAACTCACGTTCGAAGATCAGATCGCGTCGGGTAAGGAGCAGCTCAACCATTTAATGGGCCGCGATGTGCTGACGGCGTTTGAGGTCACGGGCGCGCTCGAAGCGGCGGAGTTCGAATCCGATGTCGAAGCGGCCCGGGGCCGGGCGCTGGCCCAAAGGCCGGAAGTTCGGCAGGCCAGGCTGAAGCTCGATCAGGCCGAGCAGGACCGGCGCCTCAAAAGGTCCGAATACATTCCCGATATCAGCGCCAGCTTCAACAGCGTTGAGGTGGTGGGGTTCAACACATTTATTCCGCTTCACTTCAACAGCGTGGGTGTGAACATCTCGTGGGAGCCGTTCGATTGGGGGCGCAAGAAGCACGATCTGGTGGGCAAGGATCAGGCGATCGAGCAAGCGCGCAACAGTGCGGCCGACGCTGAGGGGCAAGTGATCCTCGACGTGAATGACGCCTTCCGCAAGCTGCGTGAGAGCCGCGTACAGCTCCGCGTGGCTCGTCTGCAGCAGGAGACGGCGATCGAAAATCTTCGCGTAGTCCAGGAGAAATTCAAGCAGCAGGCGTCCTTGACGCGCGAAGTTCTTTCCTCACAATCGAGCCTGGAGCAGGCCAACGCGGACTACCGGCAGGCGCTGATTTTCTTTTGGACCACGAAGGCCGATTTCGAACACGCGGTCGGAGACAATCCATGAAGCCGTACTTGCGAATCGCAGCCGCGGTTCTTCCTATCGTCTTAACGGGCTGCCGCGAGGAGACAGCCACGGCAGAGAAAGCCCCGGTGCCGGTACACGTGGACGCGGCCTCTATGTTCACACCCGAAACAGGGAGGCGATACTCCGCGTCCATCGCGCCGTACCGGCAGGTCAGCCTGTCTTTCAAATCGGGCGGATTTGTCGAATCGATCCTGCAAGTCCACGGCGTGGATGGGAAGCCGCGCAACGTGGGTCCGGGCGACCAGGTAACGGCCGGAGAAATTCTGGCGCGCGTGCGCCGGCGCGATTATGATTTGAAGGTCAACCAGGCCGAAGCCCAGCTTGGAGAGGCTCGCAAATCGGAGAGCGCGGCCCGGGCTCAGCTCGCGGTGGCAGAGGCGGCCGCGGCGAAAGCGGGCCTCGATTTCGGACGTGCTGCAGATTTGTTCGCGACACACAGCATCACCAAGCCCGATTACGACGCGGCCACAGCCCAGCGGGACACAACCCAGGCACAGGTGGACGCGGCTCGCTCGCAGATCGAAGCATCGGCCGCGCGGATCCAAATGGCGCAAGCCGGCGAGGGCGACGCGAATCTGGCGCGCTCTGACACGGAACTGATCGTGCCGTTCGCCGGATTCGTAGTGCTGAAACAGGTGGAAGTCGGAACCTTGGTCGGGGTTGGCTCGCCTGGATTTACAATTGCCGATCTGGATTCCGTGAAGGCGGTCTTTGGGCTCCCTGATATCGAAGTGGCCAGTCTCAAGACCGGTGCGACACTCTCGCTGACAACCGATGCGCTGCCGGGGCGCGAGTTTCGCGGGATCGCGACGTCAGTCTCGCCGGTTGCCGATTCCAACACGCGTCTATTTCCCATCGAGGTCACGGTATCGAACGCGCAGCACACCCTGCTGGCGGGGATGATCGCCTCGGTAGCGCCCGGCGCAACCCGTCGTCAGCCGGTACTGGTGGTGCCTCTGGGGGCGGTGGTTCATGCCAACAAAGAAGGCGCCGCCTTCGGTGTGATCGTGGTGGATGAGACCGGCGGCGTGGCGCATGCCCGCGTTCGAACCGTGGCGCTGGGCGAAACTTTCGGCAACCGCATCCAGATCTTACGCGGGTTGAGAGACGGTGAGCGCGTTGTAACTTCGGGCGCGGCCTTGCTCACCGATGGTGAGGCCGTTCGGGTGGTTCGATGATCGGGCGAAGCGACGAGGAGTACATTCGCAGCACTCACAACCTTTCGAGGCTGTTTGTCGAAACGCCCCATCTGGCTTGGGTCCTGCTAATCGGGGTGATCGTCTGGGGCGCCTATGGTTATCTGACCATGCCACAGCGGAAAGATCCGCAAATTCCAATCAAGCAGGCCATGGTAAGCACTGCCTGGCCCGGCGCCAGCGCGGAGAAGATCGAGGAGCTGGTGACCAGGCCGATCGAGAAGGCCATTGCCTCGAACTCCAGCGTGTCGCGCATCGAGTCCACTTCGCGCAGCAATGTATCCACCATCATCTTTACCCTGGGAGACGAGTTGACGGTGATCGGCCCCGTCCTCGACGATATCGGGGAACGCCTGGCCGCCGTGGCCAGTCTGCCTAGCGGCGCGGGGCCGGTCCAGTACGTGCGCGATTTCGGCGATACCGCCACGCTCATGTTGACAGTCGCCAGTCCGAAGGCCGATGCCGTCGAGATCGGCGTGCGCGCGGAAGCCATCAAGCGAACGCTGGCGCGGGTTCGCCCCCAAGGGTCTGCGGGACGCGCCGCGATCCTCCTTTGTTACCCCCCCGCGATCGACAATCGAGGTCTTCATTTGGGCGTTGTCCAGTACACCAACTATCTGCATGCGCATCACGTCGGCAAGGACGTGCGCATTGTTGAGGCCGATGGATTCGTCGGCGTCGACGGAGAAACCAGTGCTAGTGATGCGGACCTGCTGGCCACGCTCCAGGCCTTTCTCTCTACGAATTATCGCGAGGACGAGTTTCATCCCGACCTGTGGCCGCCGGTGGTGATTCGCGATCCTGCCGAAACGCAGGCCAAGCTGACTGCGGTCGCGGGCGACAAATACAGTTATCGCGAGCTTGATGACTTTACGGATGCCATGGAGAAAGCCCTGCTCGCCACCGCGCGCACCGACACGAACATACCGATCGTCGCCAAGGTGACGCGCAGCGGGATTCTGCCGGAACGGATTTTCCTTCTCTATTCGCAGGAGAGGCTGGCGTCCTACGGGGCACAGCCGGGAAACCTGGCGAACATTCTGGGAGCCCGGAATATTACCGCGGCGGGCGGCGAGATTGCCGTGGACGAAAAGAACGTCTCCATCGATCCAAGCGGCGATTTTCATTCGGAAAGTGACATTAAGAACGTGGCGATTGCCGTTTCCTCCAACAGCACGCCGTTGTATTTGCGCGATGTCGCGGAGGTGGTCCGGGCTTACGACACGCCGGCTCGCTACTTGAATTTCTACACCTCGCGCGATGCCGGTGGGCACTGGCAGCGGATGCGGGCCATCACCATCAGCGTGCAGATGGGCTCCGGACAGAAGATCGGTCGCTTTGAACAGGCCGTCAATGAGACGCTGGCAGACCTGAAAACGCGCTTGCCCAGAGACCTGATCGTGGCGCGCACCAGCGATCAGCCGGTGCAGGTGGCGGAAAACGTCGAGCTGTTTATGACCAGCCTGTACGAAGCCGTGATCCTGGTGGTCGTCGTTTCGCTTATAGGCTTCTGGGAATGGCGCTCGGCCCTGATCATGGCGATCTCCATTCCGATCACGTTGCTGATGACGTTCGGGCTGATGCGGGTGCTGGGCATCGACCTGCAACAGGTTTCGATAGCCGCGCTGATCGTGGCTCTGGGGTTGTTGGTGGATGATCCCGTGGTTGCGGGCGATGCCATCAAACGCAGCCTGGCCGACGGTAATTCGCCGGAAATCGCAGCATGGCTGGGGCCCACCAAGCTCGCCACGGCGATCCTGTACGCCACCATCACCAACATCGTGGCCTATCTGCCGTTCCTGCTGCTGCCGGGAAGCACCGGCCAGTTTCTGTACAGTCTGGCGGTGGTGATTGCGGCGTCGCTGGTGGCCTCGCGTATTTCGTCGATGACTTTCATTCCGATGCTCGGCCGCTATCTGCTGCGTCCCCATGTTGAGCCCACGATGGAGGAGCGCCGTACCAAGGGATTCGGCGCGAAATACTATACTCTCGGCAGATTTCTGGTGCGCCATCGATGGGTCGTGTTCGGATGCTCGCTGTTCTTTCTGGTGCTCGGCGGAGTGATAGGCGGGAAGCTGAAAAAGCAGTTCTTTCCGAAGGATCTTTCGTATCTCTCTTACATCGATATTTCTTTGGCGGAAGACGCGCCGTTTTCGGCCACCGATCGCACCGCGCAGGAGGTGGAAGCCACTGTCGAGCGCGTGGCCGGAGAATTGAAAATCCCGCTCGTCTCTCTAACCACCTTCTCCGGCGGCTCAGGCCCCCGATTCTGGTACTCGCTCGCACCTGAGCCGCAGCACCTGAATTTCGCGCAGGTCATTATTCTGCTGAAGGACAAGCACGATACCGGCCGGTTGATCGGTCCGCTGCAGGCTCGTCTATCGCGCGATGTGGCAGGCGCGCGAACCGACGTGCGGCAACTGGAGACGGGAGATGCCGTCGGATTGCCGGTGGCGGTTCGCGTCTCCGGTGAAGATATTCAGACGCTTCGCGCCGAGGCCGCGCAGGTCAAGGCTATTTTCGATTCCATCCCGATCGCGGCCCGGCCTCGCGACGATTGGGGCGAGGAGCGTTTCAACGTGCGTCTCGAGACCGATTCCGATCGCGCCAACCTGGCCGGCGTGACCAATCTCGACGTGGCTGCGGCCTCGGCGACGGCGATGAGCGGCGACCGGGTCACCGTGCTGCGGGAAGGCGATAAACAAATTCCCGTGGTGGCCATGCTGCGCATGGAGGAGCGCGCGCAGCTTGAGGACATTCAGAATCTCTATGTCTATTCGCGGCAGGGAACGCAGAAGGTGCCCCTGCGCTCGATTTCCCATATCGATTACAGCTTGCGCGATGAGGTGATCCGGCGGCGGGATCAGTTCCGTACCATCACCATTTCCGCGGCCCCGGTCGAAGGAGTCCTGGCCTCGTCGGTGATGGAGGATGCGCGGCCCCGTCTCCAGAAACTGGCCCAATCGCTGCCGCCCGGCTATCGCCTGGAAATCGGAGGCGAGGAGGAGAAGCAGGTGCAAGGCTTCGGCAACCTGGCAAAGGTGTTGGCCATTTCGGTGGCCGCAATCTTCCTCGCGCTGGTGTTCCAGTTCAAAAACGCGGTGAAGCCCTTCATCGTTTTCGCCGCCGTCCCTTATGGCGCAGTGGGTGCGCTGATCGCCCTCTGGATTATGGGCGCTCCGTTCGGGTTCATGGGGTTTCTGGGAATCATCAGCCTGGTCGGTGTGATTGTCAGCCACATCATCGTACTGTTCGATTTCATCGAAGAAAAGCATGCCGAGGGCGAGCCGTTCGAACTGGCCGTGCTCGATGCCGGGATAATGCGCCTGCGGCCGGTGATGATTACGGTGGGGGCCACTGTGATCGCGCTCTTCCCCCTTGCCATCCACGGCGGTCCGCTGTGGGAGCCGCTCTGCTTCGCCCAAATCGGCGGGCTCACGATGGCGACGTTCATTACGCTGCTGCTGGTGCCGGTGATTTACTCGATCGTCGTATTGGATTTGAAGCTGGTGAAGTGGGAAACTTTGAAGCGCGAATAGCACCGTTACGCCGCCCGCGCTGAGGTGCAATCAGAGCCGCGACCGTCAGGGAGCGGTTACCAATAATTAAGCGGGACATGACACTAGACTAGCGCCCTCACATCCCGCGCAACTGCTCCATCGGGCCCTGCAGTGACTGCTGCCGGCTGTCCATCTCAGACCAGAGGTCACCGGCATCGGCGATGCGCCCGGCCATTGTCCGCAGAGTAAATGTTCGCGGGGCGGCCTCGCCGCGTTCCAGTTCATCCCATGTGCAGGGCGCGGACACCGGAGCACCGGGCTTCGCGCGCACCGCATAGACCGCCGCGAACGTCGCGCTGTAGGCGTTGCGGCCGGTGTCCACCAGAATGCGCCCGCCGCGGTCGGCCTTGCTGAACTCCTGCGTCAGGTGCTCCGGATCGCGCCTTACAAGCATCGCGCCTGCCGCGTGTGCAAACCTCGAAACTTCCCCAAAGTCGGCCTCGCCGTCGAGCGGTACCACGATGTGGAATCCCTTGGAACCCGATGTTTTTACCCTGCTTGTGAGGCCCAGGTCATTCAGCAGGTCGCGAAGCCCGAGCGCTGCCGCGCGCAGCACGTCCGGTCGATCTTCCGAAGGGTCCAGGTCGAACACGCAGACATCGGGCCGATACAGGTTCGGAACACGTGATGTCCACACGTGCGGCGTGATGCTGTTCTGATTGACAAGCCATAGCAGCGATCGCGTGTCGTACACCAGTGGATGGTGCACCGTCCCGCCCTTCTTCGGGACCTCGGCGCGTTCCAGCCACTCCGGGAAACCCTTCGAGACGTCCTTCTGAAAGAAGCCCCGCTCGCCGATCCCCCGATGAAACCGCTCCATCGTGATAGGACGTCCGCGGATGTGCGGCAGCATGTACGGCGCAATAGTCTCGTAGTATGCGGCCAGTTCGCCCTTGGTGATCCCCTCTTCCGGGAACAGCACCTTGTCTGGATGCGTGATCACGAAATCTCCCGCACCACCTCGCGCGCAGGCTTGTCGGTGCGCAGGCCCAGAAATCGCGAATGGCGAAGCTTGCCATGCACCGTCCACTCAATGAAAGCCACGTGCACCACGATCTCGGGACGCACCCAGTGCGCCCGAACGCGCGGCAGACCGACCGCTTTGGTGAACGGCGATTTCGGGATCTCAAGCGCATTGAGCCGCGTGCGCAGGTCCAGCAGCAGCTTCGTATCGAAACCCGTCCCCACCTTCCCGGCGAAAACGAAAGCCTCATTCTCGAAATAGCCAACCAGCAGCGCGCCCAGGCCTACCCGTCCACCCAGCGGATCCGTGAACCCGCCCACCACCAGTTCCTGCGACGCCTCGCACTTCATTTTCAGCCAGTGGGGTGAGCGGCGATGTTCGTATGGCGAGTCGCGCCGCTTGGCTATGACACCCTCCCAACCTTCGCTGCAGGCCCGCTCCCAGGGCTTGGAATCTGTGAGCCGCACCACGCGTTCGAGAGGCGGCCGCAGATCCAGAGTGTCTAACAGGGCGCTACGTTCGTCCAGCGGCAGCAAGGTCACGGAGCGGCTGTCCAGCCACAAGAGGTCGAACACATGGTACGCCGTGCCCGCGTGGCTCCAGGTAACTTCGCCATCCAGAATCGCCTCGCGCACGGGAAGCTTCGCGATCGCTTCTGCGATCGACGGGCAGTTCTGCGGCAACCGGTTGCGCGACAACAGGCGTACATCCTCCCCCTGCTTAAACGCCAGCAGGCGGATGCCGTCGAACTTGCGCTCGAAGATCCACTCTGGCCCGTCGAAACGCTCCTGCGTGAGCGTCGCCGCCATCGGTTCGACCCATTCGGGAAAGGACACTGTCATCAGAGATTATATAATTGAGGTATGGAAATCACGTGGCTTGGGCACGGTACGTTTCAATTCCGGCTCCCTTCGGGGCAGGTGATCCTGATGGACCCCTGGGTTGACGGCAATCCGATGTACCCGAAAGGTCACGAAATCGATCGCGTCGACACCATTTGCATCACGCACGGCCATTTCGATCACATTCACGATGCGGTGCCCCTGGCCAAAAAATTCTCGCCCGAGGTGATAGCGATTTTCGAAACCTGCCATTGGCTGGAATCGAAGGGCGTCAAGAATACCCGCGCCATGAATAAGGGCGGTTCGCAAAAAGCCGGTGACGTGACCATCACCATGACCCACGCCGTTCACAGTTGCGGGATTCTGGATGACGGCAAGATTCTCTACGGCGGTGAAGCGTCGGGGTATGTGCTGCGCCCTCCGGACAACCGCGCCCTGTACTTCGCCGGCGATACCAACGTATTCTCCGACATGTACCTGATTCACCAGCTCTATCGTCCGGAACTGGCGTTTCTGCCCATCGGCGACCTGTTCACCATGAGCCCTCTCGAAGCAGCCATGGCATGCGACCTGCTCCAGGTGCCCAAAGTGGTGCCCATGCACTTCGGCACGTTCCCGGCCTTGATGGGCAACCCACAGGATTTGAGCCAACGGATCGCGCATTTAAAGACCGAAGTCTGGCCGCTGCAGCCGGGCGTGCCCGTAGTCTGGTAAGGGCCCTCTCCCCTGTGGGGCCGCCCCTGTGGACCAATCGTCAAACCGGCGGCCGATTGGCAATCGGCCCGTTGTATTGTCTTAAGGGTTCACGAACTTGGCGATCTCGTCAACCACTTCGGGCGCCACATGCCCTGGCTTGGAATACTCCGCCGTGTTGCTTTTCCCTTCTCCGGCAACGAACAAGTGGTTCAGCGAGGGGAAAGTCTTCATCACCGCGCCCTTGCCGCTGCCAACCCCGGCCTTCCAGAGGGCGAAGTCTTTCATGTTCACCTGGAAATCGCGCTCGCCCTGCAGGATCAGCATAGGCAGGCCAAGACGCTTGGCCTGGGCCGCCGGATCGTACCCTTTGAGATCGATCCAGTAGGAAGCCGGCGCGCCCATCACAGAGGGCGAATCCTCGTCCCCGACATCCAGCTTCTTCACCCTGGCCTGCATTGCCTTGGCGGAATCCATTTGCTGGCCCTTGACGCCCAGGTACTCGGCCTGGTCTATCGCCACGTCTTCCATTGGCCGGACATTGCCCGCCAGAATCACCATGCCGGTGAGTTTTCCATCCTCTTCGGCGATGCGCGGCGCCAGGTATCCGCCTAAGCTGTGTCCCAGCAAATAAACGCGCTTGGGGTCCACCTCCGCCTGGGTTCGCAGCAAGGCGATGGCGGCGGCGGCATCGTCCACTGTCTCATCGGCGACCGTCATTTTCGCCATCCCCGCCATTTTGCTGGGATACTGTTTGGTCCGCTTTTCATACCGCAGCACCACTATGCCGCGCGAAGCCAGGCCCTCGGCAAGATCCCGGAAAACTTTGATCGCGGCCACCGTTTCGTCGCGGTCATTGGGACCGGAACCGTGTACCAGCACGACGCCTGGAAACGGGCCTTTGCCACTGGGTACCGTCAGGGTGCCCGGCAGCTTCCACTCTCCATCGCCCACGGTGACATCGCGTTCCTTGAAAGCATCCGGCTTGCTGTAAGCCGGATGCTGCCAGTCCATGGGACCAGGAAGAGGCACCATTCTGGCCATCAGGCCCGCCGCGTTGACCGCCCACTGATAATTGACGTTCTGGTTGTCGAATTTTACCGGGATCACTACGATCGTGTTGGCGCCCATCTTCCGCGGCAGCGCATCCCCGATCGCTTTCACTGCGCCGAAGATCTTGATCTGCGCGCCGATCTTAGCCAGCGCCGATTCGGGTAGATCCTTCTGCATCTCCGGCGTGAACATCTGCACCAGATCGGCGTACTTTCCTGCAAGCAGAAGGTCGGTGGCTTTGCGGGCGGCGACCCCTGGATCCGCGGCCGTCTGCGCGGCCAGAAGCCAAGGCAAGAGCGGCAGAATGCCTAACGCGCGTGAAAGCATATACATTTCTATGGTACATCCTGGGCAAGTTTGCCGGTACAATTGAGGCTGTAACCAAGGAGAGAAAATATGGCCGAATACGCTCACCCCGAAAGCCTCGTCAGCACCGACTGGGTCGCGCAGCATGGCAATGATCAGAACGTTCGCGTCGTGGAAGTCGATGTAGATACGAAGGCTTACGATGAGGGCCACGTCCCCGGCGCGCTGGCCTGGGCATGGAACACTCAATTGTGCGACACCGTTCGCCGCGACATTCTCTCCCGGCAGCAACTGGAGGAATTGATGGCGGCTTCCGGTGTAACGCCCGATACCACACTGATCATTTACGGCGACAACAACAACTGGTTCGCCGCCTGGGCGTTGTGGCAAGCCAGGGTCTACGGGCACAAAGATGTCCGGCTGATGAACGGCGGCCGCAAGAAGTGGCTGGCCGAGGGGCGCGAGCTTTCCACCGAAACACCGCGGCCCGCGCGCACCACTTACACTGCGCAGGACGCCGACAATTCGCTGCGCGCCTTTCTGCCGCAAGTGCAGGCGGCCTCGGCTGCGCGATCTTCGGGACTGGTGGACGTTCGCAGCCCGGGCGAATTTAGCGGCGAAATTCTGGCGCCTCCGGGATTGCCCGAGACCTGCCAGCGCGGCGGCCACATTCCGGGAGCCCGCAGCATTCCCTGGGGCAAGGCCTGCAATGACGATGGCACGTTCAAATCGGCCGACGAATTGAAGGCGCTCTACAGCGGGGAAGGCATCGACGGCTCCAAACCCGTGATCGCCTACTGCCGCATCGGCGAGCGCTCCAGCCACACCTGGTTTGTATTGAAGTACCTGTTAGGTCTCGACCACGTCACCAACTATGACGGATCCTGGACCGAATGGGGCAACCTGGTGGGCGCTCCGGTGGAGAAAGGCGCCAGCGCCAGCGCAGCCAAGGGATAGTCATGAAGGCCGAGGAATTTCAAGAGCGGAAGCTGGAAGTCGCCGGCTGGCCGGTGAACTTGGCCAGTTACCGTTTAGGCACGGAGTGGCGCTGCAAGGCCGACAACGTGTCGCCGGGCGCGGGTTTGGCCCGGACCACCGGCGCCACCCGCGAAGAGGCCGAAGCGAAGGCGCTGAAGCGCGCCCAGGAACTCTTGAGCCGAACCCATCGCCACACCGTCTAGAACCCGTGGAGCGGGCTTCAGCCTGCCATGTCGGTATTCCATACCGACATGGCCGTTTCTGGTCTTTAAGCCGTACCTTATCGTTGCGCCCAATACTGCTCGCGCGTTTGCACCATCAGGCCCTTGGGCTTGGCCATCATTTGAATTTTGCGAAACTCCGAAATCCGCACCGGCTCATCAGAAACATAGCCCACGCTATACTGGCTCCGCAATTCCTCCTGGATACGGCCGAAAATCTGGTCGATGGACTGTTTCTTCGATACCTCGAAAAAATCCCCGCCGGTTTCTCTGGACATGCGCATCAGCGCGTTCCTGCCGCTGGACCCCGCCATGGAGAAGCCGTAAGCGCTGGGATCCGCGAACAGGATCGAATAGATCAGGGTATCGGCGCGCTGCGAGGCTGCGATGGCTTGCGCCAGGGTGGCTTCGCTGCCAATATCCACGCCATCCGAAAGCACGATCAGCGCCTTGCGGTTGCGGGCTTTCTGCATCACGTCCTGTGCGGCCGTCACCACCGCGTCGTAGAGCAATGTGCCGCCGCCTGACTGGACTTGCAACTGGCGGTTGGTCGGGGTGTCCACGTAGGGGAGAGTGTCGTCCAGTGCCTTGCGCGATGAGGTCAGCGGCTGGCGCAGCTGCACCGACAGATCGAATTGCATGATGAAGACCTGGTCCTTGTTCTCGCGCAGCACCTGGTCCAGAAAGCGAAAGCTGGCCCCGCGCTCGGCTTCAAGCAAGCGGTGCTGGCTCATGCTGGTATCCACCATCAGCCCCAGGGTCAGCGGCAGGTCGGACTCGCGGGAGAAGTAGCGGATGCTCTGCGGCCGGCCGTTTTCGGTGAGGGTAAAGTCGTCTTTTGAAAGATCTCGGATAATGGCCCCGTTTTTGTTGCGAACCGTGGCCAGCAGGCTGACAACCTTGACGTCGGTAGAGAAGGTAGGCAGGTCCTGCGGAGCCGCGGTTAAGAGAAGCGACCAAACCAACAAAACCGTGGAGCAGACTTTCAGTCTGCCATGTCCGCACTCTTGCGGACAAGTCCCAATCACAGCTGATTTTCCCAGCATAAGCCCTTTTTCTCCCATCACTTGACTCCCACCAGCCGCCGATTGCCCTACCTACCAATGCTATACCTGAAGACGGCAAATGTATCTAAACACCAAACCATCGCATCCCACTCGTTCCCAATTTCGAGGCCCGCAAACGTGAAATTTCACACGCGATTTGGGTTCGTTTCTGCTACTCTATTTCCATCAAAGCTGTCAGGGCAGGTCACGTCACCTATCAACTCGCCCTGCGCGGGTGCGCAGAGCCCTCCCGGTCAGAGGGCGAAACCAAAACGAAGGCAGCGCGCACATTGGGAGTCCCTCATGATGAACCAGACGCGTCATTTCGTATTCTCTCTGTTCTTGGCGATCGCGGGCACGGCCTGGGGACAGGCGACCGGTTCCGGAACCATCACCGGCACCGTCCACGATCCAAAGCAGGCTGCCGTTCCCGAAGCCGGCATCACCATTCACAACACGGACACTGGCATCGATCGAGCGGTGCAAACAAATGAACTGGGCTTCTACACGGCGCCCTTCCTGCCGCCCGGCAACTATGAGGTAACTGTTGCCAAGACGGGCTTCTCGAAGTTGGTCCGCAAAGACGTCACCCTGCAGGTGGGCCAGACCCTCACCCTTGACCTGGCTCTCTCGCTCCAGGCAACCTCCGAAACAGTCACGGTGACCGGAGAGGTTTCGGTGGTGGATACCGAGAAGACCGAGATGTCGCAGGTGGTCAGCCAGACGCAGAAAGACAACCTGCCGCTGGCCGGACGGCGCTGGGAGAGTTTCGCGCTTCTCACCCCCAACGTCACCACCGATGGCGGCACCGGCCTGGTTTCCTATCGCGGCATTTCCGGTCTCTACAACTCGAGCGCGGTGGATGGCGCCAACAACAACCAGGCCTTTTTTTCCGAAGAAAAGGGCCGCACCGCCACCGGCGTGCCCTACGTCTACAGCATGGACTCCATCCAGGAGTTTCAAGTCACGTCCAGCAACTACAGCGCCGAGCTTGGCCAGGCCGCCGGCGGGGTAGTGAACGCGGTGACCAAATCGGGCGCCAACAGTTTTCACGGCGACCTGTTCTATTACCTGCGTTATCCTTCATTGAACGCGCTCGATCCACTCAACAAGTCGCACGGCATCTATTCGCAGCCGGTCCATCAGCAGCAGCAGTTCGGCGCCAGCGTGGGCGGCCCCATCCTCAGGGACAAGTTGTTCTTCTTTGCCACGTACGACGGCTCACGCAAGGTCAGCCCCATCACCTACGCCAGTTTCGCCACTTTTCCGCAGCCCTGTTCGGCGCCCATCACCGCCTCGCAATGCGCCGCCGCCAATCAGTTCTTCCAGTCGCAGCTCGGCACATATCCCAAGTTTTTCAGCCAGGACATCGCCTTCGGCAAACTGGACTACCAGGCGACTTCCCGCAACCACCTGAGCAGTTCATTCAATTTCGACAACTTCCGCTCGCCCAATTCGTATGGGACTTCGACCACCAACAACAACACGTCCATTTCGCAGAGCGGCTTTTCGGCCACCCATGAGCGCATCTTCGTGGCCTCCTGGGATTCCACCATCACCTCCACCATGCTCAACAATTTCCGGTTTCAATGGTCGCGCGATCTGGAGATTCAGGGCGCCAACGGCACCGCGCCCAGCGTAAGCGTGGCCAACGTGATGGCCTACGGAATGCCCAATGCGCTTCCGCGTCCCGCTTTCCCGGATGAACATCGCCTGCAGTTTTCCGATGTCCTCTCGAAGAGCAAAGGCCGCCATACTTTCAAGATGGGTGCCGACTTCAACGCCATCCATGAACTGCTGATCAATCTCTTCCAGGGTGGCGGCGTTTACACTTATTCGGGAACCGCCGCCTTCAACAACTGGGTGGCCGACGTGGCCGGAATCAACCTCGGCGACGGCCTTACAGGCAGGCACTTCAGCACGTTCGTACAGGTGACCGACCCGGTGACGGGCGTGGGTAAGGACGACTTTTACGACAACGATTTCGCCGGGTTTTTCGAGGACAGTTTCAAGGCGCGCTCCAACCTGACGTTCAACCTGGGAGTTCGCTACGACGTACAGGTGATTCCCCATCCGCCCAAGCCCAATACCAATACGCCCCTGACTACTCTGTACACGTCGACCATCAACATCGACAAGAACAACTTCGCTCCGCGCCTGGGCATGGCCTGGTCCGTCGGCAAGGGCACGGTCGTCCGGGCCGGTTACGGAATTTTCTACGGCAAGACCTCCAACAGCACCTACTATGCGACGCGCGTGGAGAACGGCGTCATCCAGCAGACATACAATTGCAATCCCACCACCTGCCCGGCCCTGCTCTTCCCCAACCTGATTTTCACGCCGCCCGGCGGCAAGCCGCAGGCCCCGTTCGCCGGAGCGCTGACCCCGCAGGTGGTCCCATTCACGCCGGGCGGCAACACGGCCACGGCGCGCGGCCAGTCTCCGGACTGGGTCAACCCCATGGTGCATGAAGGCGAGGTGACGGTGGAGCATCAACTCCCGGGCAACATCAGCGTTTCGGCCAGCTACGTTTTCAGCCGCGCCCTGCGCCTGCCCATCTTCGTGGACACCAACATTGCGCCTTCCACAACCACCAAAACCTACGACGTCACCAACGCATCGGGCGCCACGCAGAGTACGCTTACCGAGCCGTTTTACACCGGCCGGATCGATCCCACGGGGCCCATACTGACCGGCTTCAGCGACGTGAACTCCTGGTACCACAGCCTGGTGCTGACGTTCAAAAAACGCATGGATCACGGCCTGGAATTCTTAACCAATTACACGCTGAGCCGAGCCACCGACGGCGGCCAGGCGCAGGGACAGTTCGGCACGTTCAACGGCACCATTTCGGCGCTCGATCCCTACAACCGGAAACTGGAATACGGCCTGTCGGATCTGAATCAACGGCACCGCTTCGTGGGCAATGTGGTCTGGGTTCCGCAGTTCACGGCCAAGATCGCCAATCCTGCCGCACGGGCCATTCTGAACGGCTTCCGATTCTCCTCGGTTGTGCTGGTGGCCACCGGCCAACCGGTCACCGGGGTTATAAACGGATCGCCATCGGGCGGACCTGCGGGCGGCCTCACGGGCGCGGTGGTGAACAACTCCGGCACGGCGCAATCCGCCTCGCGGGTTCCAGGAGAGCCGCGCAATTCATTTACCGGTCCCGGCGTCGCCAACGTCGATTTCCGGATCGGCAGGGAGTTCCGGATCGCCGAAAAGATGCGGCTCTCGCTGGTGGGCGAAGCCTTCAACGTTTTCAATTTCACCAACTTCTTCGGCGTCAATAACACGCAATACAATTTCACCGCCGCCGGCACCGGCCTGTGCGCCGGCCACACCAACAATTGTGTGGTCGCGAATCCGGCATTCTTCACGCCCACCTCATCCAATAACAATTTGTACGGCGCGCGGCAGTTGCAGATCTCGGGGCGGCTCACATTCTGATTCAGGTGAGCAGCCCCACATCCTCCTTCAGACCTACGCCCGACAACTTCCGCACTCGCGCCTCACGCATCAAAAAATGCAGCTTGTGCACCGCCGCGCGATAACCGATTCCCTCCGTCCGCACGTTCGAGATGCAATTGCGCTCCGCATCCGTGCGCCCCGGGCGCGGGTCCCATGTCAGATAGATGCCCAGGCTGTCGGGCGACGTCAGGCCCGGCCGTTCGCCGATCAGGACCACTACCTGCCGCGCCCCCAGCCCCTGGCCGATTTCGTCTCCAATGGCCACGCGCCCCTGCAGCACCACGGTCAATGGCGCCATCCGCCAATCCTCATCGCGCAGCACGCCGTTCAAAGCCTCCAGCAAAGCCGCGGCATGATGATGCACGGCAGGCGCGGACAATCCGTCCGCAATCACGATGGCCGCATCGTAATCGCTTCTGACCATAAGTTCAAGCGACGCGTCACTCAGCCTCCGGCCCAGGTCGGGACGCCGCAAATACGTTACGCGATCGGGCGCCGCGCTATGCAACAGCAGGTGCGGTACACCTAGCGAAGCCGGGTCCAAGCTCTCATACACCGCATCGCGCGCGCGGGCGTGGTCCAGTTGAAAGCGCAGCAACTCGGCCGTGGGCAGGCTGTGGCCCGTCCGCCCCAGCGCCACGCGGGCGGGCGTGAATCGTCTCAGGTCAAAAGCCATTTCAGGTCAATAGCCATTTCGGTCGCAGCGGGCAACAGTTCCGGACGGCGTTCCAGCCAGGCTTCGAACTCCGGCGCGGGCTTCAACCCCAGCACCGAACGCAGGTACAGCGCGTCGTGAAAACTGGTGCTCTGGTAGTGCAGCATCACGTCGTCGGCGCCGGGCACGCCCATGATGTAGTTGCAGCCGGCCACGCCCAGCATGGTCAGCAGCGCGTCCATATCGTCCTGGTCGGCCTCGGCGTGGTTGGTGTAGCAGATGTCGCAGCCCATCGGCACGCCCAGCAGTTTGCCGCAGAAGTGGTCTTCCAGGCCGGCGCGCATGAATCTGCTTGCCGTCGTACAGATACTCCGGCCCGATGAAGCCCACCACCGAATTCACCAGCAGCGGTTGGTACCGCCGCGCCACCGCATAGGCGCGCGCCTCGCAGGTCTGCTGGTCCACGCCGTGGTGCGCGTTGGCCGAAAGCGCGCTTCCCTGCCCCGTCTCGAAGTACATCACGTGCGCGCCGCGTTTGAGCTCACGCGCGGCTTGACACGCTTCATCCAGCATCGCCAGGTCGATCCCGAAAGCCGTGTTGGCCGCCTCGGTCCCGGCGATCGATTGGAACACCAGGTCCACCGGCGCGCCGCGCCGCAGCGCCTGCATCTGCGTGGTCACATGCGCCAGCACGCAGATCTGGGTGGGGATCTGGTAACGTTCGCGAACGCCGTCCAGCATCCGCAGCAGCGCCTCCACTGTGGCCACGTTATCGGTCGCGGGATTGACTCCGATCACCGCATCGCCGTTGCCATAGCAGAGCCCGTCCAGCACGCTGGCGGCGATTCCCTTCAGGTCGTCGGTGGGATGGTTCGGCTGCAAACGCGTCGAAAGCCGCCCCGCCAGGCCAATGGTGGAACGGAACCGCGTCACTACGCGGCACTTTGCGCCCACCGTCACCAGGTCCTGCAGCCGCATGATCTTGGAAACAGCCGCAGCCATTTCGGGTGTCACTCCCGGCGGCCAGCGCCGTCAGGCGCCCCGTGGTGGCCTGCTCCGAAAGCAGCCAGTCGCGAAATTCTCCCACGGTCAGGTGCGCTACCGGGGAGAAGGCCGCGGCATCGTGCGAGTCGCAGATCAGCCGCGTGACTTCGTCCTCTTCGTACGGGATCAGCGGCTCGGCCAGGAAAGCTTTCAACGGCACATCCGCCAGCGCCATCTGGGCGCGGGCCCGCTGCTCTGCGTTGGCCGCGGCCACGCCGGCCAGCTCATCGCCGGATCGCAACGGGGACGCCTTGCCCAACAGTTCCCGCAGGTTCATGGCGTCGCGTTTTCCTTCTGATGTAGCATAGCCGCTTCCTCCTCGGGAGCCAATACCAGCCGGTGCCGCGCATGCACCGCATAGTAAACCAACCCCAGCAGGAACCAGACCGCCGCGCCGATCACTCCTTTGTTATAGTCCGGATTGCGGAAGAGAGTCGCCAGCGTCAACCCTGCAATCAGCACCGCCACCGCGGCCCCCGCAATGCCCACCGGGCTCACGTACGGCCTCTCCATTTTCGGAAACCGCAGCCGCAGCACGATGAACGAAACCATTTGCAGAATGTATGCCAGCACTGCGCCGAACACCGCCATGTTGAGCAGGATGGCGCCCACCGGGCTGCCCTCGGGCGACAGATGAATCCCGAGCGCCACCAGGAACCCCAGCGCCGACCCCGCCAGCAGCGCCCGATGCGGAGTATTCCGCGTCCGATGCGTCACCGAAAGCCAAGTCGGGAAGTAGCCGGCGCGCGAGAGCGAATAGATCTGCCGGCCATACGCAAAGATGATGGTGTGGAAGCTCGCCACCAGGCCCGTGCAGGCCACCAGTGCCAGCACCCGCGTCTTCATGCCCTGTCCAAAGATGGTCTGAAAACCCAGGAACAGCGGCTCGTTCGACTTCGCCACCACCGCCGCCCCCGGCGCGATTCCGGCGCTTAGAATCACCGTCAGGAAGGAGATCGCAATGAGCGTGATCAGCCCATACATAATGCCGCGCGGCATGTCGCGTTTAGGGTCGTGGCTCTCTTCGGCGGCCAGCGGCAGTTGCTCAATTCCCAGGTACAGCCACAGCGCGAAGGGCAGTTCCAGAAAGGCCGCGTTGGCTCTGTTGGTGCCCGGCGGAAAGTACGGTGTGGCCCAGCGTGCCAGATCGAAATGCGGCGCTGCCCCCACCCAGAAAACCAACAATACGGCCATCGCCACCAGCGTCACCGCTACCGAAACATGGAAGGTCATTTCCACGCCCCAAACGTTCAGAGCCACGAACACTCCGTAGCACAGCAGCCACCATACCGGTTCCCACACGTGTGCCGTACCGAAGACCGCGCCCAGGTATCCGCCGATCCCCACCACGATCACCGCGGGCGTCAGGATGTACTCCATATTTTCCGCCAGGCCGGTAATGTAACCGCCCCATGGCCCCATCGCCGTGCGCGCGAAAGAATAGGCGCCCCCGGCGTGCGGCAGCGCCGGAGACATCTCCGCGATGGAAAAGCAGAGCCCGATGTACATGACGGTCATCACGGTCACGGCCAGCAGCATGCCGCCGAATCCGCCGGCCGTGAGGCCAAAATTCCAGCCGAAGAAATCGCCCGAGATCACGGCGCCCACGCCCATGGCCCAGAGATGCATCACACGCGCGTGCCGGCGCAAACGGCGCTGCCCCAGGTACTCGGCACCGGCGGGCGTGTAAGTGGTCTTCACGAATAACCATCATAATAAACCGTTGGTATTGGATTGACATGCTAACGAATTAGTACTATAAATTCAAGATGTCCGTCTGCACGATTGCTGGATTGATTTTGCTGTATGCCTGTGGCTGCGCCCGAGGGCAGGATGCTCCTCAAGCCGACCCTGCCACAGCCATCCCGCCGCTGCTCAAGGAGGGCGACGCCTTCTACCTGAAGGGCGACTATGAAGCCGCCCGGCAGTCTTTCGCCAAAGCCTGGGAGTTCGCGCAACAGACGCCCAATGACAACCCGGTCCGCTATGACATCTGCAAGCGGCTCACCTCGGTGCGCGCGGCGGCTGGAGAATTCGCCGATGCCGACAACTGGCTGCAACAGGCGGTCACGTGGCGCGAAAACATCCTGGGCCAGAAGGACGCCGCGATTCCCGACGACCTGGTAATCTCTGTCAACCTGTGCCGCGGCATGAAGGATTTCGACCGCGCGCTGTACATCATGCAGCGCGTCCGCAGCCTGCACGTGGCGGCCTTCACTATGAACAGCACTCCGGTGGCTGACGATTTCAGCCGCACCGCCCAAATCTATCTCGACCAGAAAAACGCCGAGAGCGCCATCAATTCGCTGAACGCGGCGGTGGAAATCCGCACCAGGCTGAACAATCCCCTGCACCCTTCCCTGATCCCCGATCTGGACCGCCTCGGCGAACTCTACATCACGGTCCGTGCCTACGACAAAGCGGAGGACGCCTACCGTCATGTGCTGGTGATTCGCGAAACCCTGTACGGCAAAACGCACGCCGACCTCATCTCCACCGTGGATGGCCTGGCATACGCCATCTTCGGCCAGAAGAAGTACGACGCAGCCGAACCCGTCTACCAGCGCCTGATTTCGCTGTGGGAAGAGTCTGTCGGCAAGGATCACCCGATGGTCGCCGTGGCCCTCGACAAGGTCGCCGTGTTCTACGCGGACCAGAAGAAGTTCGATGAGGCCCGCGCCGCGCTCGAGCGCTCCACCGCCATCCGCGCCCACTTTCTGGCCACCGGTCTTTCGCAGCAGGCCACCGAGGAGTTTTCCGAAAATCACCTGGACCGGGCCAAAGCCTTCTACGTGCGGGCCCTCGCGATCCTGGACCCGCCCAACCCCGTCAACCAGGATCTGCGCGCCCAGCTTGAAAGTATTCTGAAGAGTTTCGACCAGCCGCCGGCGCCATCCAAGTCCACGCCCAAAAGGAAAAAGTAGCGTCCGGAAATCAACCGCTCTTAGGAAATCACGCCCTTACGCACCGCATAGAGAATCAGCTCCGGCACGGTATGCAGGTTCAGCTTCTCCATCAGATTCCCGCGATGGGTTTCCACGGTGTACAGACTCAGATTCAACATGGCCGCCATTTCCTTGTTGCTCTTTCCCTCGGCAAGCAGCTGCAGAATTTCCCGCTCCCTGTTAGTCAGCAGTTCGTAGCTGTCCTCAATCTCGCGGTCCTGCAACTGGCGCACGTAATCTTCCACCAGCATCCGGCTCACCGCCGGGCTGAAGAAGGCCTTGCCCGAGTGCACCGCGCGCACGGCCGCAATCAGGTCCGATTCAGCCGACTCCTTCAGCAGATACCCGCGGGCTCCCGCCTTCAGCGCGCGCAAAACGTAGCTCTCGTCGGAATGCATGCTGAGGATCACGATGCTGGTGTCGGGCAGCGCCGCGGTGAGCTGGCGCGAGGCTTCGATGCCGTTGAGATTCGGCATCCCGATATCCATCACCACCACCTCGGGCAGTTGCTGCTGGGCCAGCGCCACCGCCTGGCGTCCATCCGAAGCTTCTCCCACCACTTCAAAATCCGGCTGCCGCTCAAGCACCAGGCGCAGTCCGGTGCGCATCACGGAATGGTCGTCTGCAAGTAGAATTCGAATCTGGCTCATAGGCTGCCGGCTGGTTTCAGGCTTTCGGACGAACTCTTCATGGGCAGGAAAATCGAGATTGTGGTTCCACGGCCGGGCGCGGACTCCACCCGGAAAACACCCGCCAGATTACGCGCGCGTTCCTCCATTCCTAGTATGCCCATGCCTTTGTCGTCGCGTGGATTGAAGCCCACGCCGTCGTCCTGAATCACCACCCTCACTCCCGCTTCTTCGCGCCGCACCGTCACCTTCACGGTGGCCGCTTTGGCGTGGCGCGTGGCATTGTGCAGGGCCTCCTGCACAACGCGGTAGATGCAGGTGCGGTAGTCGTCGGGAAGGTCGTCGGGCACGTCCTCGGCGTCCACCCTGACTTTGGTTCCGGTGCGGCGGGCCACTTCCCGCGCCTGCCATTTCAGGGCCGGCACCAGTCCCAGGTCGTCCAGCATGGAAGGCCGCAGCAGCAGCGCCATATTGCGCACCAGCCCCACATTGCTCTCGGCAAGTTGGCGGACCTCTTGCACCCGGCGGTGAAGCGCATCGTTTCCCGCCGGCAATACGGAATCGAGATTTCCCAATTCCACCAGCAGCGCCGACATGGCCTGGCCCACCTCATCATGCAATTCACGCGAGAGCTTCCGGCGCTCCTCTTCCTGCGCCGATACCAGCCTGGCCGAAAGGCGGTGCAGTTCCTCGCGCGCCAGCACGACTTCCTTGTAGCGGGCTTCGGACTCGCGCTCTAAAGCCTGCACCCGCCTTACGCTGAAGAGGGCCAGCGCCAGGCCGAAGAGGATGGTCAGCAGCGCCGTGAGCACCAGTTCCCGGCGGAAATCCACGAAGACCCGCGCCAGGTTGTTTTCGCCCACGCCAAGCTGCCGGGTATCGATCTGGCTGATGCGTTCGGCAAGCTGCACCAGTTGCTGGTGCCGCGGCAGCATCTGGCCGCCGATGAACTCGCCGCCGCGCAGGCGGCGAGTCTCCGCGTCCCAGTGAAGCACGGGTTCCACGGCGCTGAAATAGGCATTCAGATCGCGGAGCAGCTCGTCCACCGCGGCCGATTCCTCGGGCGGAAGGTTTTTGCGATACTGCTCGAGCGCGGCGGCCATCTCATTTTCGGTCTTCAACACTTCGGTGCGCCGGCGCTCGGCAAGTTGCGGGTCGGTATTGAGCAGGTAGTCGCGAACATCGATGCTGGAACGGTAAAGATCCGATCGCAGCCGGTCCAGAATGGCGTCCCGCCTCAGAAATTCCTGGCGAATGCTGACATTGCTGGATTGGATTCGCTCGAGCGCGCGGTTGGCGCTGGAGGCGATTACGATCATGAGCACCAGCAGGCTGCCGAACCCCACCCACAGTACGGCCCGGCTGGACATCAGCAGTTTGGTGAGTGCGCGGGGACCGGACACCGGTGCGGACATGCGCTTACATTATAGAAGCGCAAGTCTGACGAGTGCCGGCAGGATTGCCGGCATGGCAGGCTAAAGCCTGCTCCACGCTACTTGTGCAGCGGTTGGATCACTGAAAATGCCGCGCCTTGCGGATCGGCCAGCACCGCCATGCGTCCCGCCTCAGCGATAGTCATTGGCTCCATATAGAGCGTGGCGCCGAGTTCTTTGGCCTTGGCTGCTGTGGCATCGCAATCGGCTGTCAGGAAGAAGGAAATCCAGTGCGGCGGCACGTTCGGATTCTGGTGTTGGGGAGGCCGGATTCCACCAATGAACTCTTCGCCATTCTTGATGTGCAGGTAGCCGGAATCGTCCTGGCCGGGCATAATTTGCCAGCCGAAAACCGTCGCATAAAACACCGCAGCCGCGGCTTGATCGGGACTGTCCAAATCGGCCCAGCACAATGTGCCAGGAACCTTTCCGATACCTGTGCCGGTATGCTTGTTGGCTTGCCACACGCAGAACGCCGCGCCCGTGGGATCCTCAAGGACCGCCATCCGGCCAAAATCGTAAACATCGAACGGCGCTGCCACCACCTTTCCGCCGGCCGCGGCTGCCTTATCCGCGGTGGCGTCTGCGCTTTCCACCGCAACATAGATCATCCAGTGCGGCGGAATTCCCTGCGACTGCATCTCGGGCTTCAGCCGGTAAGCTGCGGCGGCATTGCGTCCCTCAAGATTGAACATGGTATAGACCTCATCCGGGCCCATGGGAAAATCGACCGCCGCCCAATCGAAAATTCCGGCATAGAATGCCTTGGCGGCGTTCTGGTCCGTAGTCGCCAGCTCAATCCAGCAGAACGATCCCGGCGCATGCTTTTCAATATTCGGCATGAGGGGGAGTATAGCAGAGCGATAGTGAGATCATTGGAACTGATGGAGAGCCCCAACGCGGTTCCGCCGGCACTGGGCCGCATATATGGCGATGACTGGTCCATTGCCAACGTCGCCAGGCTGCTGCGCTTCAATGCGGCACGGGGCGTGCTGCGCGATGGGGCCGCGTTGACTGGCAGCCTGCTGGCCGTCAACCGCGACTACGTTCGAACGGTTTCGGCGCGGCATCTTCCCACGCACGTCTCGGTGACGTTCACGCGCGACCAGTCCGGCAACTGTTGGCATGCCGCGCTTTGTTTTGCCAGCGCGGATGCTTTCCTGCCATGGGACAACGCCATCGCCGAGCGGTGGCTGGCGGCCCTATTCGGCGAAGACCGCCCGCGTGTGCGCGAGGAGCCGCAATCCATATCCGGTGAAGAGGCGCGCCCGGGCGTGCGGCATTTCAAACTGGATGCAGCCGGCGGCTTTCATTGATTTCACGCGCGGTGATTTCACGCGTGCTGGTTTCTTCGGCATGACGGCCGAGCTTTTTCAGCAAGGCCACGGCCTCAATACGTTCGGCAGCGGTGAGACCCTCGGCAGCCTTGTCCATGGCCGCCTCATGGTGGGCGAAGGCGCATTCAATCAACTTTCGGCCCTGTTCAGACAAATGAACCACGCGGGCGCGACGGTCCTTGGGATCGTTGCAGCGCGAAACCAAACCCTTTCGCTCCAACCGGTCGACCGCGGTGGTGATCGATCCGCTGGTCAGGCGCACCAGGGAGCCAATCTGATTGACGGGCGTAGGTCCTTTGTGAAGAATAACTTCCAGCACTGCGAAGTCCGAGAAACCAATTCCCAGGGAATGAATATGCCGTTCCGCATGCGCCCGCAGCGCGTCGAACGCCTTCCAGAGAACCAGCCACAAATGCGTACCGCTTTCTTTCATGAGGTGAAATCCTTCACCTTACAATCTTAGCATCGATTATCTTGAAGCAAAGATATATAGCATCAGGGCTGCTGATTAGTACTCATGGAACTTACGTACCGGAGTTTTCTAGAGTTTTCCTTACCAAAATTTAGGATGAAGAAAAGCGAATATCGGTTAAAGTAACTGTATAGACACCCAAATGCATAAAGCTCTCAACCCATCTCGCGGCAGTGGGACCAGACGTTCTTTGAATCTCGCCCGGGTGCTCCTAGTGCATGGTGAACTTGCACCTCGGCTGGCCCTCCGAACCATCCTGCAGGCCGGCGGATATTTTGTGGATGTCGCGGCATCGCCCGCAGAAGCCATTGCCAAGTTGGACGAAGGCCATTATGAGCTGGTATTGAGCGACAATCATTTTGGCTCTCCGCAGGCTGGCCGCAATTTGTTAGCCTACGCACGGGTTAAGGATTACCGGCCGGCAACCGCTTTGATCACTTCGTACGAGCCACTGCTCAAGCGCAAGCCGGGGCGCGGCAATCATCAGATGGCGATTCATACGGAGAACCTGCCTAACCTGCTGGGTGAGATTGCCGAGTTGATCGGCGTGCGGGCCTGCCGGCGGTATCGGCCGCTGCGGCACGCAGCAGTCTAGCCGCTGCACGCGGCAGTCTAGCTCCACCAAAAAGACTACGGGCCGGGTGGCTTGCTGAACCGCCCGGCCCGTTTAGTTTAGAACCGGCGACACGATCGCCGGCGTTACTTGCCGTGGCCGCCGCCACCACTGGCGCCGCCACCTCCGCCATGGCCCGCCGATGAGGCGCCGGCGGATGATGCCGCAGTCGATCCAGAGGACATAGTCGCGGCAGAACTCATGCTGGGCCCCGATGAGGCAACGGCACCCGAGTACCCGCCTGAACTAGCGCCCATCGAAGGGTAATAGCCGCCAGTGCCGCCGCCGTAACCGCCGCCACGCGGAACCGGAGGCGCCACATAGTACATGCGGGCCACCGTATTCGGGCTCCAGTAACGGTATCCGTAAGGGCTGTAAATGTTGGAGCCGCATGGGATATACGTCACCATGCCGTACCAGTTGTTGTAACGCCATCCACACGGGTTGTAGCAGGGGCTATTAACGGGCACGCCGTTTACGGGTATGCCGACAGCATCCACAAGGTTGGTGCGGTAATTTGTGCCGTAATTCGTGCAGCCGTAGTCGTGAACCTGTTTGGCTGAGGAGACATTGGCCATGGCGACATTCTCGGCGCGCCGTTTGCTCCAGCGGTCCAGCGCGTCGGTGTCTTCCTTGTTGAACTTTTCAACGGAGGCCGTGTTGCTATCGAGACTCAGCATCCTGCCGGCGCCCACCGGTGTGGTCTGTTCGCCGGTGGTGACCGAGGCCACGCCATCGAAAACCTTGACACGCCCGGGCTCCAGATCGAACCGATATAAACCGTGCTTGGCGATCAGGATGGACGCTTTGTTGGCCACTACGGTCACATTGGTATCTTTGGCGATTTCATCGGCTTCCACCACCGCCGAACCGGTAAGAACTTCGAGCCGGGTGTCGATGAGCCGGTTGGTGATCATGCGGAAGGAGCTGTTTTCGCCGACGCGAAGAAACACGCCCGGGCTCAGGAGAACTTCGGCGCGGCCTTCCTCAGTCCGCAGCACCATTTTCTCTTTGACATCGGGGAAGCTGGTGAGCGACGGCTGCACCAGTTGATCGCCGACAAAGACCTTGCCCTCAACATATGCCACCAAGCCGGATTTAGCCGAGATCACGGGTTGCGCCGATGCCCCAATCGCACCCAGCGCGAGAATGGCAGCGGTAAGCGCCACACTCGAAACGTGCTTCATAAACACCTCACTCTACTTCACTTTATAGCTTGCGCACTGGCAGAGCCGTTGTCAATAGGCACACACTGTATCTTTGGAACTACAGACGCACGATCTTAGAAGAGTTCACACCTCTTAATGCATTGCGTGTATCCACGATAAGGGGCGCCCGGGACAATAGCGCCCGATAGTCAAAGGCTGCGTGGTCGGTGATGATGACGGCGCAATCGGCGGAGGCGACGGCGTCTTCCGGGCTCGAAATGAGGTCGAGGCCCTCCACCCGGAGGTGGGGAACATGAGGGTCGCTATAGGAAATGATGCCGCCGCGGCGTTTCAGCAGCAGCATGATGTCGAGCGCCGGAGACTCGCGCACATCGTCGATATTGCGCTTGTACGCCACCCCCAGCACGTGAATCTTCGATCCCTTAACCGGCTTGCCGGCATCGTTGAGCGCGTTCTGTATTTTGTCCACCACGAAATCCGGCATCTGCCCGTTGATATAGCCGGCCAGTTCGATGAACCGCGCCTCAATGCCCGCCTGCCTGGTCTTCCAGGAAAGGTAAAACGGGTCGATCGGGATGCAGTGCCCGCCCAGCCCCGGGCCGGGATAAAACGGCATGAAGCCGAACGGCTTGGTGGCCGCGGCATCGATCACTTCCCAGACGTTGATCCCCATACGGTCGCACATCAAGGCGATCTCATTGGCCAGCCCGATGTTGATCATGCGGAAAGTGTTCTCCAGCAGCTTGACCATTTCGGCCACCTGGGTGGAAGCTACCGGCACCACGTGGTCCAGGGCCTGTGAGTAAAACAGGCGGCCCATCTCAGTGCAGCCGGCCGTGCAGCCGCCGACCACCTTCGGAATGTTGGAGGTGTGGAAATTCGGATTGCCTGGGTCCACTCGTTCCGGTGAGAAACACAGGAAGAAATCGCGGCCCACTTCCAGGCCCGACTTGGCAAGCATGGGCAGCACCAGCTCGTCGGTGGTACCGGGATAGGTAGTGGATTCCAGAATCACCAGCGTGCCGGCATGGAAATAGCGCGCGATTTCCTGGCTGGCGGACACGATGTAGCTCATGTCCGGGTCCTTGGTTTTGCGCAGCGGCGTGGGAACGCAGATGTTGATGGTATCGAGTTCCTGGACGGCTGCGAAATCGGTGGTGGCGCGCAGTTTGCCGGCTTCCACCAACGGAGCCAGAGTGGCAGTAGGGATATCGCCGATGTAGGAATCACCCGCGTTGACGCGGCGAACTTTCTCTTCGCTGAGGTCGATGCCGGTGACCGTGAAACCGGCCCTGGCAAACTCAACGGCCAGCGGCAGGCCCACATAGCCCAGCCCGACGATTCCAACGCGGGCGCGTCGGGAGCTGATTTTCTCGGCCAGCATCTGGGCCGTGGCTCGGATCGCGAACGGTGTTTCAAGCATTAAGCTGCTATTGTCCCATATACGCACCACAGCCGATGTGCTCTCTCTGCGTTTTGCTCCGCGCCTCAGCGGCTCTGCGGTTGATCAGGCGCGATTTGACAATTGACGCCATTCTCAATTACTGTACAACCGAACGGAGTGCTTGCCTCGAAAGAGCTCGAAAAGAGAACCATATGACCATCACCTTGCAGAAGCCATCGCTCAGTCCGGCCGCCGCGAAGTTCCTGGCGAAGGAGCCCAAGCTTTTCATCAATGGAAAATGGGTAGCCGCAGTCAGCGGCAAGACCTTTCCCGTCGAAGACCCGGCGACCGAAGAGATCATCGCTCAAGTGCCTGCCGGTGACAAGGCCGACATCGACCTTGCCGTCGCCGCCGCACGCCGGGCCTTCGAATCCGGCCCCTGGTCACGCATCTCGCCAGCCGATCGGTCGCGCCTGATATGGCGCCTTGGCGACCTGCTGGAGCAACACAGCGACGAGTTCGCCGAACTCGAAGCCCTCGACAACGGCAAGCCCGTAACCAATGCCCGCAGGGGCGATGTGCAGGGCTCCATCGAGATGTTCCGCTACATGGCCGGGTGGGCAACGCGTTTGAACGGAGAGTCGATTCCCGTCTCCAGTCCGGGTAATTGGCATGCCTACACTTTGCGGGAACCCGTTGGCGTAGTCGGCCAGATCATCCCGTGGAATTTCCCGCTCATGATGGCGGCATGGAAGATCGCACCGGCGCTGGCAGCCGGGTGCACGATTGTCCTCAAGCCGGCCGAGCAGACCCCGCTTTCCGCCCTTCGCCTGGGGGAGCTGATTCAGGAAGTGGGCATCCCCGATGGCGTCGTCAACATAGTAACGGGATTTGGCGAGACCGCCGGCGCAGCACTAGCCGAGCATCCCGACGTGGACAAGGTGGCATTCACCGGGTCCACCGAAGTTGGAAAACTGATCGTGAAGGCCGCCGCTGAAAATCTCAAGCGGGTCTCGCTCGAACTTGGCGGCAAGTCTCCGGCTATTGTTTTTCCGGATGCTGACCTGGATCTCGCCATTGCCGGAACGGCTTCCGCCATCTTCTACAATCAGGGACAGTGCTGTACGGCCGGCTCGCGCCTCTTTGCGCACAAGTCTATCTACGACCGCATCGTCGACGGCGTAGTGGCAGAGGCCGCCAAGATGAAGATCGGGCACGGACTCGACCGGACTGTCAATCTGGGCCCTCTGGTTTCGAAAGAGCAGCATCAGCGCGTTACGGGCTTCATCGAATCCGGCCGCAGCGAGGGCGCCGAGGTGGTTACGGGCGGACAGACTTCCGGCTCCCAGGGCTACTTCGTCGAACCCACCGTGCTGGCTGGGACCAACCGGAACATGCGAGTGGTCCGGGAGGAAATTTTTGGCCCCGTTGTCTGCGTTCAATCGTTCGACGACGAAGATCTGGACGCAGTGGCGCGGTTCGCAAACGACACCGAATACGGCCTGCAGGCCAGTGTGTGGACGCGCAATTTGCGCGTGGCTCACATGATGGCGCGCAAGATCAAAGCCGGCACCATCTGCATCAACACGCACAATTACGGCGATCCGGCCTGGCCCTTTGGAGGGTACAAACAGTCCGGCTGGGGCCGTGAAATGGGCAAGGAAGTCATGGAGCACTACACCGAAACGAAATCCGTCGCGGCAAGGCTGTAAGGCGCTATTTCTCTACAGGCACGGGCATCGGGGCGGGCGCCAGACGGTTGGCGTTCTGGAACCGGAGCATCCAGCCGGGATACTCAGGCGGCAGTGCGCTGACCTTGCCTGATTCTGCAATTCCCCGGGCGCGTCAGGCCACCGCCGCTTGTTCGGAAGCGTCCAGGCCGAGCATCTGCCGTACTCGCGTTACCTCTTCCCTGGGAGTCTGGCCGAAGTAGCGCTTGAACTCTCTGCTGAACTGCGAAGGGCTTTCGTAACCCACTCTGTCCGCGGCTGCCGCTGCGCCCAAACCGTCATGCGCCATGAACATCCGCGCCTTGTGCAGGCGGACGGCTTTCAGGTACTGCAGCGGTGAAGTCTCCGTCACGGTCTTGAAATTGTGATGGAAGGCGGATACGCTCACGCCGATTTCCTCAGCCATGCGCGCCACGTCCAGCGGCTCCGCGTACTTGCAGTGTATCCGCTGCAACACCGCGTGAATCTGCGCTACCTGCCCGTTCCGGCCCAGCATCGCCAGGAGCGCATCGCCGCGCGGGCCGCACAACACACGATAGGTGATCTCCCGCACGATACCGGGGCCCAGCACCAGCGCCTCAACCGGCGAGCGTAAGCACTCCAGCAGCCTCACGGCGGCTTCGCTTAACGGTGCGTCCAGCGGAGTTGCGCACATACTTCTCTGGTCATCGGAGGGGCCCTGTCGCCTGACATCCATCTTGATGGCCAGCTCGCTCAGAACCGCCAGATCCATACGGACCGATAATCCCAGCATCGGCTCCCCGTGTCCGGTTTCCGTTTCGCATTCGAACGGAAGCGGTACCGATAAGACCAGGTAGTTGTTCGCGTCGTAGATAAAACGCCGGTCCCCGAGGTAACCTTTCTTGCGGCCGTTTGCGACAATGAAAACGCTGGGGTCATACATGACCGGCGTGCGCGGATAGTTACGGTCCGCACGCGCCAGCCTCACCCCATCCAGGAGGGATGCGCGCATCCCCTCGCCCGTAGTCAGTCTGGCCAACAACTCCTTCATCCTTCGCCGATTCTTCTCGAGGGTTGTATCCATAAGCGACCGTCTTTCCCATTCAGTATAGACGCGAGGCCTTCTTCTGACGAGGTATTCTCCGATGGTTTGCAGAATTAGGCAAGGGAGGCCGTTATAAGGGCCTCTCAGGGATAAAGATGTATGGTGCAAAAGACTTCATCTCGGATACACTACAAAATGACCGTTGGGACAAATAGATTTTCTTGAGGAGAAAACGCCAATGAATACAATGCAACGAGGTCTGCTTTCGACGATCGTCGTCATATCGTCCTCTGCCATGGCGATGGCGCAGGCGCCCGCCGGGGGACGGGGAGCCGCGCCGCCGCGCCTGGTGCTTTCGGTCACCACGACGGCTTGGCCGGACGGCGGTGAGGTTCCCATGAGAAATGCCGGCCGCGGTGAGAACAAATCGCCGGCGTTCGAATTCCATTGGAACCTGGGCCCAAATCCGGGCACGGCGCCGGAAGGTCTGAAAACCTACGCCGTGATTTTTCATGACATCGAGAATTCCTCCAACAAGACTACAGCCGACACGCTCCACTGGACCGCGTTCAATATCCCTGGGACGGCCAAGGGCTTGCCGGAAGGGCTGGGGTCGGGCGACCTGCCCGATGGAACGCGGAACGGTCCAGGCATTGCATCCCGTGGCGGGAATCCGCCGGCCTATTTTGGGCCCGGCGCCGGTCCAGGGCCCTTCCATCACTACGTGTTCGAGTTTTATGCGCTGGATACGAAACTGGATCTGCCGGCCAACACGACGCGCGACGATTTGCTGAAGGCGATGGATGGCCACATCATTGGCAAGGCGGCATGGTTTGGCCGCTACCATGCGCCCTCCCAATAGCCATTCATCGAAGGGCCGCCGATCGGGTTCCGACCTGAGAAGGCCCGGCTGTTTCCGTGGCCTATCTTGAAGACTGCTGCCTGACGCGAGCGACGAAGTTCAAGGCCGCCGAGTTCATGCAAAAGCGCAAGTGAGTGGGCGGCGGACCATCGTCAAAGACATGCCCCAGATGAGCGCTGCATCGGCTGCACAGTACCTCATCTCTTTGCATTCCAAGTGAGTTGTCACCCTGGATGGCGACATTTTCTTTGGCGATGGGCTGCCAGAAACTGGGCCAGCCCGTGCCGGATTCGAACTTTGTTTTGGAATCGAAGAGAACCGTACTGCAGCAAATGCAGGAATACAGCCCGTCCGCGTGGTTGTTGGCGTACTTGCCCGTGAACGGCCGCTCCGTACCCGCTCTGCGCGTTACCTCGAATTGTTCCGGCGTCAACAGCTTCTTCCATTCGGCCAACGGTTTTTCAACCTTCTCTACCTCGGTAACCCCTGTTCGGAGGCCCGACGGGTCAAACTCGATAATACGCACCAGGTGCTTTTTCTCCGCCGCCGCGGCGGATTTAGGTCTGAGAACCACTGCTGCCGAACAGGCGCCGCCAAGAAGTCTTAGAAACAGCCGCCGCTGCATTGCGGGCGAGTTGAAAATTGTCATCTCTTCCCTCCTCTTACGCTGTTACCGTTGATCATAACATCCCGGTCGCGACACCCATCCGTTCCGCAACACCTACGCGACACCTATCCGAGCCGCGACCGTAAGGGAGCGTTTTCCGAACCACGCGAACAAATTCAGGGTTCGTCACATTCGAACACGGACATAGCCTCACCTTGCTCGCCGACTACATACCGAATGGCCGCCGAGACGTTCTGCGGTTTCCACAGCCATCGCGTGCTGCCATGCCGTGCCCATCGCTTTCGTCCCGGTGCGTCCAGCCCCATTCGATTCAGACGGCGGCTGGCGTAGACTTTGAAATCGCTCATCACGCGCTCTGGCGGAACCTCGGCTTCGACGACCGTGTGCACGTGATTGCTTCGCACATGGGCCGCTAACAGATCCCATCCACGATGCGCACACACTTCCTGAATCGCTTCCAGGACGACATCGCGACGGATCTGGTCCAGATCATAAGGAACCTGATCCATCCGTTCGTTCTCGGCTGACGCACGCGCTGAATCCGCTTCGAGGATTGGACTCCCAGGCACATTGTGCTCGCGGTCGACGGAGCCCGATTCACTGCCATGCAGATGGCTTCCGTAGACGGTAAAGGTGATCAGATACGTCACGGGCTGTGGCACTAATTCTAACGCTCCCTCACGGTCGCGGCTCGGTATGGGTCACTTCGCGCGCTCTGCCTGGGGTATCATCATCAAGCGTATGGCGAAGGGCTGCGTGCTGTTGCTGCTCACCGCATTCTGCATTGCGCAGGATCGGCGGGACCTCCGCATCGAGCCCGCGTCCCGATTAAATCCCCTGCGCGATTCCGGCGCCCGATGGGCCGTGATCGTGGGAATCTCTTCCTACCAGCACCTTCCTCCCGGGGCGCAATTACACTTCGCCCACCGCGATGCCGCGCAGTTTTCCACGTTCCTGCGGAGTACCGCGGGCGGCGCCATTCCGGGCGACCACATCCGCATCCTCACGGACGAGCAGGCAACCCTGGCGCAAATCCGCGCCGCGCTCAACACCTGGCTGGTCGCTTCCGCCGGGCCGCAGGACGTGGTGTATTTCTATTTCGCCGGGCATAGCGTGCTGGACGATCACGACGACGGTTACTTCGTCACGCACGATGCGGACCCCCAGAATCTGCATGCCACTGCGCTCTCGTTTCAGGAAGTGGATGCGGCCTTGAGCGCCCGGCTTCGGGCCTCACTGGTGGTGATGATAGCCGACGCCTGCCATGCCGGCCGGCTGGGCTGGTCCAGCTATTCAGCCGCCGCAACCAGCCGCGCCGCGGAGCCGCTGGCGCGCATCGGGCAGGGCGACCGATCCTTCCTCAAGCTTCTGGCGTCGCGGCCCAGTGAACGGTCATATGAAGACGAGAAGTGGAATGGCGGCCACGGCGTTTTCACTTATGTCCTGCTGGATGGATTGAACGGCCAGGCCGACACCGATGGCGATCGCGTGATCCGCGCCTCAGAAGCCATCGACTACGTTTCGCGCCGCGTTCCCGAGCTTACCGATGCGCAGCAACACCCGCGCGTGGCCGGCACCTTCGATGCGCGCCTGCCGCTGGCGTCTTCCCAATTGCCGCCGGCGTCTTCCCAATTACCGCGCGCCGTCACGCTGGACGTTACGGGTCCGGCGGGCAGCGCGGTTTATCTCGACAACGTGTTTCGCGGCGCAATCCGGGCGGCTGGCGGCTTGCGCGTCGACGCTCTGGCGCCTGGCCCGCACGCGTTCTCAGCGGATTTTCCGGATGGTTCGAGTCTCAACGGCGCCGTAACTCTGCCCGACGCGCCGGCTCGCGTTGCGATTGCGCCACCCGGGGCGTCGCCGCTGGCGCAGCTGCGGGCGCGCGTAAATGCCGGCCGCGTGCTGGAGGCAAACGGGGCGTGGGAGTTCTATCGCAGCCAGCCGTTCCCGGCGCCGGACCGCGCCGCCGCCCAGGCATTGATGGCAGGCGCGCTCGAAGAATACGGCCAGGCCTGCGTCGCCGACTACGTCCAGTCCACTGCCACAGGTTTGAAGCGCGCCATGCTGCAGCGCGCGGTGGACGCCTTCGACCGGTTGCAAACCATGCGTCCTAACGATCCTTCCATTGAAACGCGCAAACTCTTTTGCCGCGGACGCCTGCTGATTGCCGAAACCCGTTTCGCCGAAGCTGTGGTGGCGCTGGAGGAATCCTTGAAACGCGACTCCCGGTTTGCCTGCGCTTACAATGCGCTGGGCGTGGCGCTGGCGCGCGTCAACCGGCCCAAGGAATCGCACCAGGCATTTGAAACGGCCGCTAAGCTCACGCCCGAATGGGGATTGCCGCCGTTCCAAATCGCCCAGCAACTGGTCACTTCGGGTGAACCCGGGAAGGCGGTGCCGTACCTGGAAAAGGCGGTGGCCTACAATCCACGATCGGTGGTGAACCGATGGAACCTGGCCCATGTCCTGCGGCTTGCCGGGAATGCCGGCCTCGCGGAACGTGCGGCCGCCGAGTTGATCCGCCTGGACCCGAACTATGCGCCGGCTTATCTCGAATTGGGGCAGGCCCGGGAGACGCTCGGCCAACCCGCCATGGCCGCCGAAGCGTACGACAGCTATGTGCTGCTGGCCCCGAACTACGCCGGCACGGAGGATGTGCGGGCCCGTGCCGCGCGCCTTCGTGGGCAGTCCCGGCCGTCTCCTACTCTAAGGAAATGATGTGCACTCCGCCATGAATTCCAATCGCATCCAGATCTTTGTTACCGGCGGCACGTTCGATAAGGAGTACAACGAACTCACAGGCGAACTATTCTTTCAGAATACCCACGCCGCCGACATGCTTCGCCTCGGCCGCTGTCATCTGGATGTGGATATCGAAACCCTCATGATGATCGACAGCCTGCAAATGACTGACGCCCACCGCCAACTGATTCTGGACCGGTGCACCGGCAGTGCTGCCGGCAGGATCGTCATCACGCATGGCACCGATACTATGGAACAGACCGCCGCTGTTCTGGGGCGGAGCATTACCGCGAAGACCATTGTCCTGACTGGCGCCATGGTGCCCTACACCTTCGGCAGTTCGGACGGGTTGTTCAATCTGGGAACGGCCCTGGCGTTCGTGCAAACCCTGGAGCCCGGAGTGTATGTGGCGATGAACGGCCGGTGCTTTCCCTGGCACTCAGTCCACAAGAATCACAAACTGGGCATTTTCGAGACAAATCCTATTTCGGGACGCTGATCTCCGAAATGCGTGGCTATTCCTGATGATTGGCAGTATACTGATTACTGTAATCCCCAACTCAACCACTACGCTGAGCTTGGAAAGGCGATAAATTATGTCCAACGCCAGTCCTCCGCGCTCGGCAAACGTGTTTGCTCTCACTAACCGCGAAATGGATGTCGTACGACTCCTGATTGCGGGGCTTTCCAGCAAACAAATCGCGGCACAACTCGGAATCACCTTCAAGACCGCCGTCACTCACCGAAACAGCATTCTCGGGAAGTTTGGCGTTCATGAAACTGCCTCGGTAGTCCGCGAAGCCATCCGCGCAGGAATCAACTGAACCAACCTTGAGCCGGTTGTTGTCAAGAGCTGTAAACGCTTTTGACAGAATCGGTTAGACGAATATATTGTCACTCTATCGAAGAGTGTGCTAATAATATTCACTGGAACCCGGCAGGAACGCACATGGAGCCTGCCGTATCCCGGATACTCAATATTTCTTACCAAATGGAGGTTGTTTTCTATGAAAATTCGTCCGCTCTATGACCGTGTCGTAGTCAAACGGATTGAAACGCAGGAACAGATGCAGGGTGGTCTGTATATTCCCGATACCGCCAAAGAGAAGCCCCAGGAGGGTGAAGTGGTGGCCGTAGGGAAGGGCAAGCGCCTGGAAGACGGCAAAGTCATTGCTCTCGATGTCCAGGTCGGCGATAAGATTTTGTTCGGCAAGTATTCGGGCAGCGACATCAAGCTCGATGGCGAAGAACTTTTGATCATGCGTGAGGATGAAGTCCTCGGGATTTTGGACGCTGCGCCTAAAGCGGCGAAGAAAGCCAGCTAAGAACTAAGAAGATTAGCTAAGGAGTCTAAAAGAGAATGGCAAAACAAATTGTATATTCCGAAGCGTCCCGTCAGGCGATCCTGCGCGGCGTAAACCAGCTCGCCGATGCCGTGAAGGTGACCTTGGGCCCCAAGGGCCGCAATGTGGTTCTCGAGAAGAAATTCGGCGGTCCGAACATCACCAAAGACGGTGTCACGGTCGCCAAGGAAATCGAGCTCAAAGATCCGCTCGAAAACATGGGCGCGCAGATGGTGCGCGAAGTCGCATCGAAGACCAGCGACGTGGCCGGCGACGGCACCACCACCGCCACCATCCTGGCGCAGTCCATCTATCGCGAGGGCGTGAAGGCCGTTGCGGCCGGCGCCAACCCGATGGCCCTGAAGCGCGGCATTGAGCGCGCTGTGGAAGTGGCCATTGAGGAAGTCAAGAAGCTCTCCAAGCCGGTTTCCGGTGACATGATCGCGCAGGTCGGCACGATTTCGGCCAACAGCGACAAGACCATCGGCAACATCATTGCGGACGCGATGAAGAAAGTCGGCAAGGACGGCGTCATCACGGTGGAAGAGTCCAAGACCATGTCGACGGAACTGGACACCGTGGAAGGCATGCAGTTCGACCGCGGCTATCTCTCGCCTTACTTCGTGACGGATGCCGAGCGTATGGAAGTCGTGCTTGAGGATCCGTACATCCTGATCCACGAAAAGAAAATCAGCAACATGAAAGACCTTCTGCCGCTGCTTGAGCAGATCGCGCGCTCCGGCAAGCCTCTCCTCATCGTTGCCGAGGAAGTGGAAGGCGAAGCGCTGGCCACCCTGGTGGTCAACAAACTGCGCGGCACCCTGAACGCCTGCGCCGTCAAGGCCCCGGGCTTCGGCGACCGCCGCAAGGCCATGCTGGAAGACATCGGCGTCCTGACCGGCGGCAAGCCGATCATGGAAGATATCGGCGTGAAACTGGAAGGTGTCCGTCTGGAAGATCTGGGCCGCGCCAAGCGCGTGACCGTGGACAAGGATAACACCACCATCGTGGACGGCGGCGGCCAGCAGAAGGCCATCGAAGGCCGCATCAAGCAGCTCCGCAGCCAGATTGAAGAGACCACTTCGGATTACGACCGCGAGAA
This sequence comes from Bryobacterales bacterium, assembly GCA_963817515.1. Classification (GTDB taxonomy): domain Bacteria; phylum Acidobacteriota; class Terriglobia; order Bryobacterales; family Bryobacteraceae; genus DATMNI01. The sequence continues at coordinate 246,336 of CAWFPJ010000001.1, forward strand.
ATTGCAGGAGCGGCTGGCGAAGCTGGCCGGCGGCGTGGCGGTGATCAAGGTTGGCGCGGCCACCGAGACCGAAATGAAGGAAAAGAAGGCTCGCGTGGAAGATGCTCTGCATGCCACTCGCGCGGCTGTTGAAGAAGGCATCGTTCCGGGCGGCGGCGTGGCTCTGCTGCGCGCGTCCAAGGCCCTTGCCACCCTCAAGATCGACGGCGATGAGCAGATCGGTGTAACCATCGTGAAGCGCGCTTGCGAAGAGCCCCTGCGGCAAATCGTGTCGAACTCCGGCACCGAGGGCGCGATTGTGGTGGATAAGGTTCGCGAGAACAGCAACCCCAACTACGGCTACAACGCCATGTCCGACACCTACGAAGATCTCGTGGCTGCGGGCGTGATCGATCCTACCAAGGTGACCCGTTCGGCGCTGCAGAATGCTTCGTCGATCGCATCCCTGATGCTGACCACCGAAGCCATGATCGCGGAAATTCCGGAGAAGAAGTCGGCTCCGGCCGGCGGTCCCGGCGGCCACGGCCCCGAGATGGATTACTAGGTAACGCCGGCGGTCTCGGCCGCCGGTACTTTAAGTGTGTTCCGCCGCGCTTTCCGGGAGACCGGGGAGCGCGGCTTTTTTATTGATAGGAGTCTGTGGCGCGGACGATCGTATTTCGTCGTCTGCGGAGAGGTCTTCTTGCGGCGGCAGCCAGGCTTCCTAAGCGCGGCTGGCGCTGACGGGCATGAGGCGTGTGCGAATCTGGTTGATCACATCCGAGGCCAGGAAGGGTTTGCGCAGCACGGGGAAATTGTGTTCCTCGCAGAGAGCTTCTTCTTCGGCCGGCAGGATGGTTCCGGTCATCACGATCACCAGCATGTTCGGCACGGCCTGCAGGAATTCCACTCCCAGTTCCACGCCATTGCCGTCGGGCAGCATGTAGTCCAGCAGCGCGGCGTTGGGTTTGTGCTGCCGCATTAGTTTCTTGGCTTCGGTTGCCGATTCGGCCGTCAGCAGCGTCCATCCGGCATCGGCCATCAGGCGCTCCAGAAAATGCAGCAGGTCGCGGTTGTCGTCCACCAGCAGAACCGTGGGGTTCGCGGGGGCCGCGGCGGCGTCGGTATCAAGCACGCGAATGTTGAGCTTGTCCTCGGATTCGTTGACCTCCACCCGCACGTGAGCGCCAGGGTTTACCTGGTTGGTCGCAACCAGGGTGGCAAGCGGCTGCGTCAGGTTGCGGTGGATCGTGCGGTTCAGTTCGCGTGCGCCGTACTCCTCGCTGGTGCCTTTCTGCAGCAGGAACTGACGAGCCTCAACCGGGACATCGAGCGTGAAGGAGCGGTTCCCGAGGCGCGTATTGACGTGGCTTTGGAGGTCGGTAATCTGGTGATCCAGGATGGCGGAGAGCGATTCCGTGGTGAGCGGCTGATACGTGATGATGCAGTCGATGCGGTTGACGAACTCCGGCGAAAAACGCTTGCGCACCGAGACCAGCGCGATGTTCTGCAGTTTGCTGGTAAGGTCCGTGCGGGCCGCCGACTTCACGGACTGGAAGCCGAAGTCGGGATTGATTTCGCGCATCATTTCGCGCGCGCCCAGATTGCTGGTGAGGAAAACGATGCTCTTTTCGAAATTAACCGTGGAGTTATCGCCCAGGCGCAGCAGTCCCTTGTCCAGGACGCCCAGAAGCAGCCGGGTCATGGAGGGCGCCGCCTTCTCGATTTCATCGAACAGCACCAGCGACAGGTTGCATTTTTCGCTGGTGACGGCGTTCAGCTTCTGCTGGGTGAGCATGGGCTGGGTTTCGCGGTGGCCCAGATAGCCGGGGGGTGCGCCGATGAGTTTTGCTACCTCATGCTCCATCTGGAACTCGCCGCAATCCACCTTGAGCATGTTCTTTTCGCTGCCGTGCAGCACTTCGGCAAGCGCTTCCACGGTCTTGGTCTTGCCGGTGCCAGTGGGACCCAGCAACAGGAACACGCCCACCGGGCGGCCTTCCGGAGCAAGCCCGGCCTGATACATCTGGATGTACGGTACGATCACGCGGGTAGCCGCCGGTTGTCCCACCACCTTCTGGGACAGGACCGCGGTGAGGTCCTCAACGGGATCCAAAGATGGCTTCCGAGTCCGGTTTGGTACGGCCTTCGGCTTTTCCACGCCACTCTCCGCTTTAATTTCAGCGGCGGCGGCTGGCTTGGTCCGCGTACGCCGTTTCTGCTGAGGAACGTCAGGCTCTTTCATCAGAGTCCTCTTTGCTTATCAAATAAAGCAATTTAACAGCACTCGAACTGGGACGCAAACGGTTTTTATTGTTTGGTTGTGATTGCTTATCCCCATTTGTAGCACGAGGTGCAGCCGCGCGTATGTTCATAGTCACACCAAATAGTACTAACAAGCAGAAGGATAGCGTTGAGGATAGACCGGAAGTTATCGGTGCCGGAACGTGATTCTGCCCTTGGTCAAGTCGTAGGGGGACAATTCCAGAGTAACCTTATCGCCGGCAAGAACACGGATACGGTTACGGCGCAGCCTACCCGCGAGGTGAGCCAATACGACGCGGTCATGTTCCAGTTGAACGCTGAATTGGCCGGCCGGAAACTTCTCCAGAACCGTACCGGTAACTTCGATGCTATCTTCTTTGCTCATAAACCTCCCAGTCCGGGTTTTTGCGGGCCGGCTTCCCCAAAGGGAATCCAGCCCGCCTGGCTCCGTCAGGCCGCTGAGACGTTGGCCGCCTGCAGACCCTTAGGGCCCTTGGTTACTTCGAACTCGACACTCGATCCTTCATCCAAGCTACGGTAGCCTTCCGTCTGAATCGCGGAGAAGTGCACGAAGACGTCCTCGCCGTTCTCCCGTTGGATAAAGCCGTAGCCCTTGGCTGCGTTAAACCACTTCACTGTACCTTTTTCTTTCATCTGACTCTATTCCTTCTTTGCTGAAATGCACTGACCAGGAATCCGGCCCCGAAAACAAGAAAAAGGGGGTTGCGGAATGGACTCGCGCAGCCCCCTCATCAAAGTCGATCATCGAAGCGGAAAACAAGATTCAAATGCCCTACTATTATACAACAGGCGCGCAATACTATCCCGGCCAAGGACCGGGTTTCCCCGCCAAAATCATGACGGCATTCGAATTCTACCGCTTCCGCTTCCATTTTCGAGCGCTTGACCCGGTGCACTTCCCGGCGGGAAAGAGCGCCAACATCGTGCGCGGCGCGTTTGGCACGGTTCTGCGAGAGGCCGTTCCAGCCGCGGTTTATCGGCGACTCTTCGAGCCCGGCACCGCGCTGGGCGAAGGGATTCGCGGCGGCGGCCCGAGCGGCCTGGCGGACTGGCCGCGGCCGTTTGTGCTGCGCGTGGCCCACATGGACGGGCTGACGACTCCTGCCGGGCGCCGGGTTTTTTCTGGACGCGCACGTCTTCGATCTCCGCCAGCCGGCGCTGCCCCACTTCCGTGCGGCCTTCGTGCGGCTGGCGGAGATGGGCCTGGGCCCGGGCCGCGGCCGCGCCGAACTGGAGCGCGTGGAACAGCTTGACGTGGACGAAAGGCCGGAGGTGGTGACCGATGTTCCGGGTGCGCCCTCGGTGGTTTGTCTCGAGGGCGACCCCCGGCCGGTAGAACAGGTGGCGGTTCGATTTCTTACGCCAACCGAGTTGAAGAGCGCCGGCGGCGTAGCCGAACGGCCCGAATTCGCAATTTTGTTCGGCCGGCTGCGCGACCGCATCAGCACGCTGCGGAGCCTCTATGGGGCCGGACCGCTCGGGATCGACTTCCGCGGGATGGGCGAACGGGCGGCACTGATCCGGCTGGTTCGATGCCAGTTGGAGTGGGAACAGACGAAGCGCAAATCGGGGCGGACGGGACAGGTCCACCCGATCGGGGGGTTCACGGGGGAAGCGGAATATCATGCCGACCCGGACCGTGCCAACCGTGATTATGGCGGCCTGGCCGAATTCCTGCCGTGGCTGCGGGCTGCGCGGTGGGTGGGGGTGGGGCGGCAGACGGTATGGGGCAAGGGGGACGTGCGGGTGGTTTAGCCGGAACGCGGGCGGACCTGCGCCACCGTGTGCTACGGTCAGAAAGAATGGCGATGGAAACCAAAGACGAATGCGCGCACGGGCGCCGGTATGTCAAGGTGCGGCGGGTGGATCAGTGCGCCACCCTTGACGAACTGTTTCTGAATTGCCTGCCGGCATTCGGCGGGGCGTATCTGCGGCGGATATACCAGATTCTGGACCGCGCCATCGGGATGGGATGCCCGCTGACGCTGGCCGTCTCCGGGCCGGTGACGGTTTCGGGCCAGCATCAGACATGGCTGATCCCCTTGATTGAAACGGGGTGGGTGGCCTATCTGAGCACCACCGATGCCGTCTGCTATCACGACGGACATCGCAGTCTCAATGCCTACAAACCAGAGGGCACAAATCCGGGCCCATTCACGAGGTTTCCATCAACAGCGATGACGCTGCGCTGCGCGACGAAGGCACCATCCGGGTGACCGATATGGCCTTCGACGAAGGCGTGCTGCTGGACCAGGACCGCTTCATCACCGCCATGCTCCAACGGCCCGAGTTCCAGCACAAGATGACGGGCACGGAACTACGCTACCTGCTGGGCAAGTACTACGCTGCCCAGGAGACGCAGAATGGCGTGGAGGCCGGGTTGCTGTCCACCTGCTACCGCCGCGCGATTCCGATCTTCGTGGGGGCGCCCGGCGACGGCAGCGTGTTCCTGAATTCCATGAAGCTCTGGGCCATGCGGCAGGCCGGCCTGATTGCGGATTACGGCTTCGATCTGGACCTTCACGCGGAAGTCTTCGAGGCCTGCGCTTACCACCGCTGGGGGCTGTTCGACCACCCGGTACACGCGCTGGGCACGGTGATTCTGGGCGGCGGCGTTCCCAAAAACTACAACCTCCAGCCGGAACCGGCGCTGGGCCAGGTGCTGGGACTTCCCAACGTCCGCGGCTACCACTTCGACGTGCAGGTGGTGACGGCGCCGGTGACGGACGGGTCGCTTTCCTCCTGCCCGCCGGCCGAAGCTGTCACCTGGGGTAAGGTGGACAAGGAGACCTACCGGCAAACTACCGAGAGTATGCAGCAGGATTACTCGCTGGTTATGCCGTTTCTGGTGAAGGCCCTGCTGGAAAACCGGGAGCGCTACCGGCGCCTGGTGGAGGAAGAGGGAGCCGAAGCCGTATTCGCCCGGGAGCCCAGGGCGCGTGGGTACCTGCGCGAAGTCTCCGGGTACCGGCTGTTCGAGCAACGGCTGGAGCTGTGCACGCGGCTTACGGCCGATGTCCGGGAGAACCGTGAGTGGCTATTGGAGAGTCTGGCGTATCCGTTGGCGGGGGCTGCACAACAGGATTAAATTAATTAATCGGCGATTAAGTGGATTAATCGGACGATTAAATGGGATTATTCCCCGGCTAGATTATTATTCACCGGCCACTTTGGTTATTCGTCGGTGGGCCGCTCGGAACGCATCCCAAGCCGTTGGCGGACCCAGCCGAATATCCGGCGGACATAAAAAAGCGAGCCGATAACGGCAGCGGCGGCCATCTGCCACAACATCGCTCCTGTACCCGGGTCTACATAGGCACTGGCCTTTTGGGGCACCGCCATGGTGAGTAATGTCAATGACAACAATGCAGCCGCTGTGCGGCCTAAGCCTTTGTGCACGCTTTCCTCCGGGTTAATAACCATCCAACCTGTGTTGAGTTTAGCACAGATTCAGGGGCTTTGGAACGGACATTTATCGACTTATTCACAAAACTGTAAGAAAGAAATCGGTCCGGGCGGCTACTGGCCAGCCAGGGCGCTGCGCTTGCGGCCGAAGGGGAAGTAGATGGCAAATCCGATGAACAGCCAGACGAAAAAGCGGATCCAGGTCAATAGCGGCAAACCCATCATCAGGACCAGGCAGCAGACGATGGAAATGATTGGAAACAGAGGGACCAGGGGCACTCGGAACGAGCGCGGGCGGTCGGGCTGCTGATGCCTTAGAACGATGACGCCAGTCGAGACCAGGGCGAAGGCAAACAGGGTTCCGATATTCGAGAGTTCGGCGAAGGTGTCGATATCCCAGATTCCGGCCGGAATTCCCACCACGAAACCAGCGATCCAGGTACTGATGTAGGGCGTCTGGAAACGGCGGTGCACGGCGGAGAACATGGCCGGCAGCAGGCGGTCCCGCGACATGGCGAACCAGATGCGGGCCTGGCCGTACTGATAGACCAGCAGTGAGGAGAGCATGCCCATGAGCGCGCCGGCCGTCACAATCAGCCGCAGGCGGTTGTATCCAAGGGCCTTAAGGGCATCGGCGACCGGGGAATCCGTGGTCAGCGTCTGGTAGTTGGCGATGCCGGTCAATACCAGGGACACGCCCGCGTACAGGATGGTACAGACCACCAGGGTGGCGATGATGCCGATGGGCAGGTCGCGCTGCGGGCGACGGCATTCTTCGGCAGCCGTAGAAACCGAATCGAACCCAATATAGGTGAAGAATACGATGGAAGCGCCCGTGAGGATGCCGGGAAAGCCATGAGGCGCAAAGGGATGCCAGTTGGCGGGCTTGATGGCTCCGGCGGCGCCAAAGCAGAAAAGCAGGATGGCGGCGATCTTGATGATCACCATGGCCACGTTGGCGTTGGCGCCTTCTTTGACGCCGCGCACCAGGACCCAGGTGACCAGCAGGGTGATGAGCAGCGCCGGAATGTTGAACCAGCCGGCGGGTCCCCCGGGCGCGGGGAAAGGCGGGTAGGCCAGTTGCGGCGGCAAATGCCAGCCGAACAGGTTGTCGCACAAATCCTGTATATAGGCCGAGAAGCCTACCGCCACCGACATGTTGGAGACGGCGTACTCCAGGATGAGGTCCCAGCCGATGATCCACGCGATCACTTCGCCCAGGATGGCGTAGGCGTAGGTGTAGGCGCTGCCGGCGATGGGGATCATGGACGCCAGTTCGGCGTAGCACAAACCGGCGAATGCGCAGGCGATGGCCACCAGGAGGAAAGAAACCGTGATGGCCGGACCGGCGCCGGGCCGGCCCAACTGGGAGCCGGCGTGCGAGCCGTAAAGCACCAGGTCTATGACCGTGGCGTTCAGAATCGATTTGATGGGAACCACTTTGCCGGCGGCCGCGGTGCCGGTGAGCGTGAATATGCCGGAGCCGATCACGGCTCCAATGCCGAGCGCGGTGAGGCTCCATGGTCCCAGGCTGCGCCGTAATTTCTTCTCCGGTTCCTCGGAGGCGGCGATGAGTGCGTCGATACTCTTCGTCCGGAAAATACTCACGGTGCGGCGCCTTGTTCGTGGTGTTTAAGGCCCGAGGATTAACGCTTGCGTTGGCCCTGCGCCTGGTGACGAATCTTCTTCTTTTGCGAACCGCGTGCCACGCCGGCGGCGCGTTTCGCCTTGGGGGCAGCCTTCTTACGGGCCGTGCGCTTCAGTTTCTTGCGTTCAATCTTGTCGGTGACGTTCTTCGTATTCATCAGTTTCTTTTCAGTCCTGCGTACTTTTCTACCAGCTTCTTCAATCCAAAACGAGGAAAGTTAACAGTGATCTTAGCATCTTCGCCATCGCCTTCGCGCCGCACCACCGTCCCGGTGCCGTATTTGGGGTGTTCGACGACCATGCCGGTGCGGGCGCCTCTACGCACCTGCGGCGGAGGCGGGGCCACGGTTTTGAGCGGGGCCGAACCGATGGGGCGCGGGAACTGCGGCGGAGTTCTGAGGTCGGGCTTGGGCGGCGCGGCGGGCTGGCCGGGCTTGAACGGCAGGCCGCGCTCGCCAAAAAACTGCGAGATATTGTCCACCGAATTATAAGTTTTCCCGGCGTAGGTACTGCGTTTGGACGACTGGCGGGGGTCGTGGCGCTGGAAGTGGAGATCCACCCGCCGGGATCGTCCCGCGGTCCCAGGTTCAAAATCAGATTTTCCGGAACTTCGCTGAGGAACGGCGAAGCCGTGGAGCGCTCCTGTTCCCCGCCGCCGAAACGCCGGCGGTACCTGGCCCAGGTGAGGATCAGCCGTTTGCGCGCGCGGGTCATGCCCACGTAGCAGAGACGCCGCTCCTCTTCGAGCATGGCCTCGGAATCCAAGGACCGGCTGTGCGGGAACAAGCCGTGTTCCATCCCGGAAAGGAAGACTACCGGAAACTCCAGGCCCTTGGCGTTGTGCAGGGTCATGAGGGTGACGGCGGCGCGCTCGTCGAAGGAATCGGCATCGGCCACCAGGGCGGCATGGTCCAGGAAATCGGAGATGGATTCGCCGCGCTCGGCGGCTTCGGCGGCGGCGTTGGTCAACTCGTCCACATTTTCCAGGCGGGTTTCGGCTTCCGGCGTTTTCTCCTGCTGCAGCATCCGGCGGTAGCCGGTGCGGTCCAGGATATGCCGAATCAGGTCCGGCAGCGGCGAACCGCTGGCTACGAGGGAAAGCTCCTGGATCAAATTACGAAACATCACCAGCGCAGATTGGGAGCGCGTGGAAAGGTTCTGGTCGTCGATGATGCGCTCAATGGCATCCCAAAGATTGAGGCCGTGCTCGCGTGCGTGCCGCTCGATCTGTTCCACGGTGGTGCGGCCGATACCACGCGCCGGGGTGTTGATGACGCGCAACAGACTGACCGAATCGGCGTTGGACGCGGCCAGCTTCAGGTAAGCTACGGTGTCCTTGATTTCCGCGCGCTGATAGAAGCTGAAGCCGCCCACCACGTTGTACTTGCGCCCGTAGCGGCGGAGGGCTTCTTCAATCTGCCGCGACTGAGAGTTGGTGCGGTACAGGACGGCGACGTGGTCGGCGGGATTGGCGGCCAGGTGCTTTTCGAGAGTATCGGCGATGAACAAGGCCTCGTTTTCCGAATCGTAGGCCGAGTAGAGGCCGATCATTTCCCCGTCGCCGGATTCGGTCCAGAGCTTCTTGCCTTTGCGCGCCTTGTTGTTTTCCACCACGGCGCCGGCGGCCGCCAGAATGTTCTTGGTAGAGCGGTAATTCTGCTCCAGCCGGATGATCGCGGCGTTGGGGAAATCCTTCTCGAAATCCAGAATATTGCGGATATCGGCGCCGCGCCAGCTATAGATGGACTGGTCCTCATCGCCAACCACGCAAACATTTTTGTGGGATTCGGAAAGCAGGCGCATCAGCTCGTACTGGCTGCGGTTGGTGTCCTGATACTCGTCGATCATGACGTAGGCCAGGCGGCGATTCCAGGCTTCGCGGGTGGCATCGTCAATCTGCAGCACGCGAACGGCTTCAAGAAGCAGGTCGTCGAAGTCCAGGGCATTGGCCGAGCGCAGCGTCTTTTCGTATTGTTCGAAGACCGAGGCAAAGGCTTCGGATTCCTTGTTGACGGCCTTTTTGTAAAGGTCCTGGGGCGTTTGCTTCAGGTTTTTGGCATGGCTGATTCGGGAAAGCGCCACGCGGTACTGAATGAAATCCTTTTCTTCGAGGCCGAGCGTACGATAGCCCATCTTGACGATGCCGAGCTGGTCCTCGTCATCGTAAATGCTGAAGCGCCGCGTAAAACCGGGGCGGACGCGGGCCAGCGGATCGCCATCGCGCCGCAGAAGCCGCACGCAAAAAGAGTGGAACGTGCAGACGGTGGGCTGGGATTCCAGATGGGTTTCCGCGAGCAGGGTGGAGACGCGTTCGCGCATCTCTCTGGAGGCTTTATTAGTGAAAGTGACCGCCAGGACGGCGGATGGGGGCACGCCCTTGGTGGTGATGATGTGCGCGATGCGATGCGTGATGACCCTGGTCTTACCGCTGCCTGCGCCGGCCAGGATAAGAAGGGGTCCGTCTGTGTGGGTCACCGCTTCGCGCTGTTGCGGGTTGAGCCCTTTGAGGAAGTCCATGAAATGGGGATCTGGTTTTAGTCTAGCATGTGGCTTACAGAGAGCCCGACATTGTGCCCGCATCAATGCGGGCATGGCAGCCTGA
>CAWFPJ010000002.1:0-106102 GCA_963817515.1 Bryobacterales bacterium
TTAATGCTACAACCGGGCCGCGACCGGCGTACTCCTGTCATGGGTCCGTAGCGGTTTTCAACTCCCTCTTCAAAAGCGCCGACTGAATCAGCCTGGCGATGGATAGCGTCAGCGTGCGTGGGTACTCCGTGCGCGCCATGGCGAGCGCCTGTCGCCTGGCCAGGCGATGTCCCGCCACGCGGAAGGTCTGGAAGAAACGGCTCTGGCCGCGCAGCGAATACTCGGGCAGAATCGAATAGCCGAAACCGGCTGCCACCAGGCGCTTGATGGCTTCGGTATCGTCCGCCTCCATCGTCACCCGCGGGTTGATCCCGATGCCCCGGAAGAAGGCATCAATGATGTACCGCATGTTGCTGTGCTGCGGGTAGAGAAGAAACGGAGCGTTGGCCAGTTCGGCAGGTTGGATGCAGACCACTTTGGTTCGGCTGACCCGCACCGGAGACGGGCGCAGCCCCAGAAGTTCCTCCTCGAATAGCGGCAGGATCGTCAGTTTTTCTTCGGGCACCGGCATGGAGATGAGTCCCAGATCGAAGCGGCGGCTCAGCAGTCCCGCCACAATCTCTTCGGTGGCGGCCACGGTCACGTGAATCTCGGTGCGTGGAAAGCGCTTGCGCAACATGCGCAGCGGTGTGCCCAGCCGGTAGATCAGCGCGGTGGCGCCGGTGGCGAAGTGGAAAGGCCGGGCGTCGCCCGATGGGTCGTTTTGACATTCCTGCTGGATCTGGCTGACCTGCTGCAAAATCGACCGGGCATGTTCCGCCAGCCGATGGGCGTGGGCCGTAGGCGCTATGCGTTTGCCGGACCGGACGAACAATTCCGTTCCCAGTTCCGATGCCAAAGCGCGCAACTGCTGGCTGACGGCGCCCGGCGTCAGGCCCACGGCGGCGGCCGCGCGCGTGACGCTGGAACTCTCCACCACCGCCAGAAATGCCCGCAATTGGCCGATTTCCATGGGTGCGATTCCTTCGTTTAGAAATTCTAAATTAGCTTTTTAGATTATATGGCTTGACAGGCGGCGGCTGCCACTCTCATACTGCACTAAACCTCGGCTTTGGAGGATCTCGATAGCGTTAACACTGGGTCAATTTGTTAACTGTGTGTTAGTTGGAGGGGGTTAGTCATGAAACACATGTCTCGGTCGACATTCGCAAGCTTGTCCTTGCTGGCATCGATTTTGCTTTTCCCCGGTTTGCAGTCCGCGGCACGGGCCCAGGCAGTGGCCGTGGCCCAAGTCAGCGGAACGGTCTCGGATTCGAGCGGCGGCGCCATCGCCAACGCCCAGATCTCGATGACGGAAACCGATAAGCACACCGTGCGCACTACCGTTACGGATCCTACCGGCAATTACACTCTGCCGAATCTTCCCGTGGGACCGTACCGCCTGCAAGTCAGGAGCCCGGGCTTCAAGGATTACGTTCAAACCGGCATTGAGCTGGCGGTCAACAACAATATTCAAGTCAACGTGATGATGCAGGTGGGCTCGGCTTCGGAGACGGTTGAGGTGACTGCGACTACAAGCATGGTCGAGACCAAGGAGAACTCGATCTCGAGTCTGGTCGACCACCAGCGCATCAACGAACTGCCGCTGAATGGACGGCAGGCGACCCAGTTGATCATCGGCCTGGGCGCAGCCGCATACGGGGATGCCGGCGACACGGGAAGCAAGACCTTCTACAGCTCCACCAGGATTTCGGTGGCGGGCGGACAGGGCAACGGCACTGCTTATCTTCTGGATGGCGGCGACAACACCGACCCGATGTCGAATGTCAACATGCCGTTTCCTTTCCCCGACGCGCTTCAGGAGTTCAGCGTGGAGACCAGCGCCGTGTCGTCGCGCTTCGGCATTCACCCCGGGGCTACGGTAAACGTGGTTACCAAGTCCGGGTCGAACGCATTCCATGGCGACCTCTTTGAATATCTGCGCAACGGCGATTTGAATGCCCGCAACTTCTTCGCGCCGACACGCGACAGCTTGAAGCGCAACATATTCGGCGGCACGGCGGGCGGCAGAGTCATCAAGGACAAGCTGTTTTTCTTCGGCGGGTTTCAAGGCACGCGCAACCGCTCCAACCCGACCGCGAATACCACGTTCATTCCCAACGCCGCCATGCTGAATGGGGATTTCAGCGGGGTTACTTCGCCCACGTGTACGTCCAGCGGCAAGCAGTTGACGCTCTTTAATCCCAACGGCGGCCTGGCGTTCCCCAACAACCAGATTCCGCAATCGCTGCTGAATCCCATAGCCCAGAAGATCGCCAGTAGCTATTTGCCGGTAGGCTCGGCCGATGGTTGCGGCAAGATCACCTACGGTATTCCGGTCACCGGCGATGAGGAACAGGTGATCACGCGCGTCGACTGGGTTCAGAGCACGAAGCATACGTTATTTGGGCGGTACTTCCTGGATGACTTCAAGAATCCGCCCACTTACGACGGCAAGAATCTGCTGACGACCACTCAGGCCGGCAACCTGGAGCGCGCCCAGTCGCTCTCGATCGGCGATAACTACACCTTCGGTCCGTCTACGCTGAACTCGGCTCATCTTACTTTCAACCGGCGGCGCGACAACCGCGGGCCGACGGATATTCCGATCAACCCGACCCTGCTTGGCGTCAACATGTACAGCGCCGTGCCCAACTTTCTGTTGATGGCGGTTACCGGCGGTTTCAGCACTTTTTGCGGCACCTGCGCTCCCGGACACTTCAACGTCACCAGCTACCAGGCGGCCGACGACGTGGACGTGATCCGCGGGCGGCATCAAATGGCCTTCGGATTCAACCTGCTCCGCGTGCAGAACAACACCGTCTCCGGTTTCAACGAGAATGGAAATTTCTCGTTTAATGGAACGCTCACCGGGTCCACGGCCTCGCCGGGCTGCTCAAACTGCGGTTTGGGCCTGGCCGATTTCCTGATTGGCCGGCCTAACGATTTCCAGCAGACCAATGCAACTCCCGACGACCTGCGCCAATGGATCATGAGCTTCTACGCGCAAGACACCTTCAAAATCTCTCAGCGGTTCACGTTGAACTTCGGCCTGCGCTGGGAGCCGACTTTTCCCGATCCCGATAAGTATAAGCGCGGCAGCTCCTTCAGCCTTCCGGGCTTCAATGCCGGCCAGTTCAGCCAGAGGTATCCGAATGCGCCCGCGGGACTGTTCTTTCCGGGCGACCCGGGAATTCCCGCGGCGAACTGGAACGGGCACATGGCCAATTTCGCGCCGCGCGTCGGCGTGGTGTGGAATCCCCACGGCGACGGACGGGACACGCTTCGTGTAGGCGGGTCGATCCTCTACGAGGTGTCGGAGACCTGGTTCAATGAGCGCGAGACCACCAACGCCCCGGTCGGCACTGCACTCGACACGGTGAACCCGGTTGGCGGGTTATCGAATCCGTGGCAGGGATATCCCGGTGGAAATCCATTTCCTCAGAACGGGAAGGCCTTCTTCCCGACTGCGGGAATTTACGTCAACTTCCCCATCGATCCCAAGCCCACCTACGTCGCCAATTGGAACATCACCTATCAGCGGCAGCTGCCTGGCAGTTGGATGGCTTCCGTCAGCTATCTGGGCAACAAGACCACGCACCTGTGGAGCAACAACGGCGAAGTGAATCCCGCTACCTTCCTGGGGTTGGGCGCATGCACCATCAACGGCGTCGCTTACAGTACCTGCTCCACCACATCCAACACCAACCAGCGCCGGCGCCTCTTCCTGGCGAATCCAGCGTTGGGCGCGGGCTACGCCAGCATCAATACGATGGATGACGGGGCCGTGGCCCACTACAACGGCCTGCTGGTCTCGTTGCAACATCGCTTCGCCCACAACTTCACGTTCCTGGCCAACTACACGGACTCCAACTGTGTTTCCGACACCGATTTTGGCGCCGCTCTGGCCACCCCCGGGAATTCCCAACCGTTCAATCGCCATGCCGACTGGGGTCCGTGCGTCTTCGATACGCGCCACAACTTCAATACTTCCCTGGTGGCGGACAGCTCAATAAAGGGCGGCAACCCGTTGGTGCGCCACCTGTTGAACAATTGGAAACTCGCGCCGCTCATTCATGCCTCCAGCGGCCAGCCCTTGAACGTTACCGTCGGCAAGGATAACTCGCTCACAGGTCTCAACAACGACCGGCCCAATCAGGCGCTCGCAAACGTTTATGCGACCGACCCTGGCTGCAACAACGGCACCACCGCGTGCGTCCAGTGGCTCAATCCCGCGGCGTTCGCCAGCAATGCGCTCGGCACCTATGGCAATATCGGACGCAATGCATTGCGCGGCCCCAAGACCGTGAATTTCGATGTCGCGCTCAGCCGGACCTTTAAGTTCACGGAGCGGTTCAGCCTGCAGGCGCGCCTGGACGCGTTCAACGTTTTCAATCACACTAACTTCGCGGGCGCGATTTCGCCGGCCGGCACGGTGACGGGCTACTCGACCCTTTCTACCGGGTTGAGCTCTTCGACCTTCGGCAGGGTGCAAGCTGCGTTTGATCCGCGCATTCTGCAATTCGCGTTGAAGCTGTATTTCTGACGTCCCAGATTGCACAAACAGAGCCGCGACCGTGAGGGAGCGTTACAGGCAGCGTTACAGGAGCCTTACGCTCTACAACGCTTTGATCAACTGCTGGGCCGCGATCAGCAGCGGATCCCACGTCGCGGAAAACGGCGGTGAATACGCCAGGTCTAGCTGCTCGAAATCGTCCACGCGCAGGCGGGCCTGCAGCGCGCCGGCGATCACGTTGATGCGGCCGGCGGCCCCGTCTTCGCCGATCACAGACCCGCCCACCAGCCGGCGCGTCGCACGGTCGGCTACCAGTTCCACCGTCGTCTTGGTCCCTTGGTAGTATGCAGGCCGCGTATTGGCCTCTATCCGGGCGGCAACCGGAGAGAAGCCTTCCGCTCGCGCCTGCTCCACGGAGAAGCCTGTAGTTGCGAAGGCCTTCCCGAAGATGCCCACGATTCCGGTGCCCACGATGCCCGCGAACCGCTCCCGTCCCCCGGCGGCGTTGGCGCCGGCCACCCGGCCGCACTTGTTGGCCGTAGTGCCGAGCGGAATGTAAGTGGGCCGGCCGGTCACGATGTGGTTGACTTCGGCGCAATCGCCGGCGGCATAGATTCCGCGCAGGTTGGTCTCCATGCGGTCGTCTGTGCGGATGGCCCCGCTGCGGCCGGTCTCAACGCCTGCCTCGGCTGCAATCTCCACGGCGGGCTTGAACCCGGCCGAGAGAACCACCACGTCGCAGGGTATGCCGGCGGCGCTGCCGGGCTCAATGGCGGTCACGCCCACGCCGCAACGCAGTTCGACGCCATGTTCTTCCAGTTGATGACGGACGGCGGCGGTGAACAGAGGGTCGTGTCGCAGCAAAGCGTTCTGCGATCGCTCCACTATGGTGACGCGCAGGCCGTTGCGGCGGAGCGCGTCGGCGGCTTCCACTCCGATGTATCCCGCCCCGATCACCACCGCGCGCTTGGGCTGTTTCTCCAGGATGAACTGGCGCAGCCGCTCGGCGTCGTCCAGGGTGTGCAGCGTAAAGACGTGCGGTTGCCGGGCGCCGGCGATGCCGAGCGCATCCGGGCGCGCGCCGGTCGCAATCACCAGGTGTTCGTAGCGCAGACGTTCGCCGGATTCCAGCACCACCTCGCGTCGTGGATGGGAAATGGCGATGGCGCGCGCGCCGGTGCGCACCTCAATGTTGCGCTCCTTGCGGAAGTACTCGGGCGTGTGAACGATCAGTTGCTTCGCCTCGCGCACGCGGCCTTCCACGAAATACGGCAGGCCGCAGGCGCCGTACGAAATGACGGGGCCCTTTTCCAGGACGACGATATCCAGATGCGGATCGATGCGGCGCGCACGGGCTGCCGCGCTGAGGCCTGCGGCGACACCACCGATGACCACCAATGCCATCGGCCGTTACTCCTCTTGCTTCATCTTGTTTACAAAATCGAGGATGTCGAAGGTCTTGAGCTTGCGGTCGGGGTAGTAGCTGTTGACGGCGTCCTGCTCGTCGGTGAAAATTTCAAAAATCGTGGCCAGCTTGGTCATCACCAGCAATTCGATCGTGCGGCGGTTCAGGTTCACCAGCTTGACGTTGCCGCCGCTCTTGCGCAGCGCGCTCGCCGACATCACCAGTGCGCCCAGGCCGGTGCTGTCGATAAAGTCTACGTCGGCCAGATTGAATACCAGATTGCGCGTGCCGGCGGCAATCAGCGCGGCAACAGCTTCGCGCAAAGATGTGGCCTCAAGGCCCACGGTGATCCGGCCCTTCATGGCGACGATAGTGATGCCTTCGCGTTCGTGCTGCTCGATTTCAAGAGACATGGCTGGCGATCAGACCGGCATCTTCATGCCGATCATGGCTTCGACTTCCTCGATGGCCACCATCTCGATGGCGTCCCACGGGCAGCCGTCCAGAAATGCGCCGTCCGGGCCCTTGCTGACGCACTTCTTGCAGCCGATGCAGAGCATCGGGTCCACTTCGATGCGGCCGAAAGGCGCATTGTCTTCATCCGGAACCCAGTACATGCAATCTGCCACCGGGCAGTAGGGCACGCACGCCGGCGATCCGGCGCACCCGGTGCAGCATTCAGTGATGACGGCAAGCTCCTTGGGCCGCTTCTTGCGGGGGGTGAGGATTCCCTCGGACTTGGGCTCCATCTTCAAGACGGCCGTGGACATGCTACGAATTATGACACAGGCGTCAGGCGCCTGTCATTGCTGGAGAGTGGACGTCACCGTGATTCTGGTCTTGTACAACTTGGAAACCGGGCAGCCGGTTTCGGCGGCCTTCACGGCGGCGTCAAAGGCTTCCTGCTTGGCGCCGGGAATCTTGGCCTTCAGGTCCAGATGGCTCTCGGTAATTGCGAAGCCGTCCGGCAGTTTCTCGAGCGAGATGCTGCACGTGGTTTCCAGGCTGTCCGCCGTAAGGCCGGCGGCGGCAAGCTGCGCCGAAAGAGCCATGGTGAAGCAGCCGGCATGCGCGGCTGCCAGCAACTCTTCAGGATTAGTACCCTTGCCTTCCTCAAAACGCGTGTGGAAGGAGTAAGGCGTGCTCGAAAGCACGCCGCTGGCGGTGGAGATATTTCCCGCGCCGCTCTTCAAATCGCCGCGCCATTGCGCGTTGGCTGTACGTTTCATTCGAATTAGGCTCCGTACCATTCTAGATGCTTCACGGCTATGCTGGGTAGCAGATATTTCGGATGCGGCCGTCGCGCTGTTCGCGATCGAACACAACATTCGAACGCAACATTCGAACGCAATAAGCGGATAGAAGCCGAAGCCCTGAATGAGGCACTCTGTGATTGGGAGAGATGCTAATGTCAGTTGCCATATTAGATACGGAACGCTGCTGGGAGGCGATTCAAAAGCGCGACCGCAGCCAGGACGGCCAATGGTTCGTCGGTGTAGTCACCACCGGCATATACTGCCGCCCTTCATGCACGTCGCGTCATGCGCTGCGCAAGAATGTGCGGTTTTACGCCACCAGCCAGGAAGCCGAGCGCGACGGCCTGCGCCCATGTTTGCGATGCCGCCCGCTTGAGGCCGCGCCCGCCGATGCCGCCGCGGAAAAGATCCGGCAGCTCTGCGGGTACATCGAGAGCCGCTTCGAAGGCCAGATCGAAAACGACGGTGACAGCCGCTTGAATCTGGAGGAGCTGTCGGCCCGCGCGGGGCTGAGCCGGTTTCACTTGCAGCGAACCTTCAAAGCCGTAGTGGGGGTGACGCCAAAACAGTACGTGGAAGCACTGCGCACGGGGCGCTTGAAGACCGGGCTCAAGCAGGCGAAGGATGTGACCGAAGCGGTTTATGAGGCCGGATATGGTTCGTCCAGCCGGGTGTACGAACGCGCCGATACGCGGCTCGGCATGACGCCCAATCAGTACCGGCGCGGCGGACAGGGCGTGGCGATAACCTACGTGTCGGTGCAGACGGCGCTGGGGCAGATGATGATCGGGGCCACTGACCGGGGAATCTGCTTCCTGCAGTTTGGGGAGACGCAGGAGGAACTGGCGGCGGCGCTTCGCAAGGAATATCCCAACGCGCTTGTGAACGCCATGGGCCAGCAGCAGGACGGCCAGCAGCAGGACCCGCAGTTCCGGGCGTGGACGGAGGCGATCACCAAATATCTGGCCCGGCCGGATGGCAACGCGGCTCAGAATTTGCCCCTGGATATTCGCGCCACGGCGTTTCAGATGCGGGTCTGGAATTACCTGCAGACCATTCCTTCCGGTGAGGTGCAATCGTACAGCGAGGTGGCCAGCGGTATCGGGCAACCGGCGGCGGTGCGGGCGGTAGCGCGCGCCTGCGCATCCAACACCGTCGCCATCGTCATCCCGTGCCATCGTGTGATTCGCGGAACGGGAGAACTCGGCGGCTATCGCTGGGGCCTGGCGCGCAAACGGGCGCTGATTGATCTGGAACGCAGAACCGTATAATGGATTCTTGGCCCGCAGACCACCGCCCACTCCTCCGCAGGCAGCCAAACAGCCCGCTTTTTTAGAAAGCAGAGTACTGCCCTGGCTGGAGAAGCATGCGCTTCTACTGGCCTGCTGCCTGATCGCGATTGCGGTCTTTCGGATTGCGGCCACCTATTCGGTTTTCAGCAACACCAACGATGAAGGCGTACACATAGCCGCCGGAGTTCAATACCTGGCGCAGCATGACTACTCTCTCGAGACTCAGCATCCTCCGCTGGCGCGCGTCATGGCGGCCTTGGGCCCGTATCTCGATGGAGCGCGCCCGCAGGGAAAATCGACGATACAACAAGAGGGAGTGGCGGTGCTCTACCATGACCGCCGTCCTGAGCGCACACTGATGCTGGCGCGGTTGGGTGTGCTGCCATTCTTTATCCTGGCGTGTCTGGTGGTGTACTTCTGGGCCAGACACTATTTCGGACCGGCCGCCGCCGTGCTATCGGTGGGACTGTTCACCATGTTGCCGCCGGTTCTGGCGCACGCCGGCTTGGCCTGCACCGATATGGCGCTGACGGCTTGTCTTGGCGCGGCGTTCTATACGTTGATAGTTTGGGTGGCAGCGCCCACGCTCCGGCGCAGCCTGTTGCTGGGCCTGGCCGCTGCGCTGGCGGCGCTCTCCAAATTCACCGCGCTCGGATACTTGCCGGCGGGCGCGGCGCTGGCACTGTTATCGTACCTTGCGCTGGCGCGGCCCGCCTGGCCCAAACTGTGGGCAATGGCTAGAGAGCGCGCGGTGCCCTTCGCCATCGCGGTAGTTACTGGCGCAATCGTAATCTGGGGCGCTTACCTGTTTTCGTTTGGCCCCGTGCCGGCTCCGAAATTCTTCGACGGCATCGGCATGGCGATGCTCCACAACGAAAGCGGCCACCAGGCATACTTGCTCGGCCAGGTGGGCTCGCGGGGCTGGTGGTATTACTTTCCCGTAGTCGTGGCGGTGAAGACTCCCATCGCCTTCCTGGTTCTGCTGGGCATCGGTGTCGGGATATGTTGGAAGCGTCGCGCGCGGCCGGCTTACTGGCTGCCCCTGGCATTTTCACTGGGCATCCTGCTGCCCGCCATGACCGGCCATATCAACATCGGAGTACGGCACATTCTGCCGGTCTATATGGGCTTCTCGATCGTCGCCGCACTGGCCGTGCTGGAGTTGACACGGAGCAAGCGGGGCGGAGTTGCCGCGGTTGTACTGCTGCTGTGGATAGCGGCCGCGGGTGCTTTCAGCCATCCGGACTACCTGGCATACTTCAACGAGTTCGTGGGCCGCCAGCCCGAGCGGGTTCTGGTGGATTCCGACCTGGATTGGAACCAGGACGTGAAGCGCCTGGCCCAACGGCTGCGCGATCTCGGCGCCGCCCAGGTCAATTACGGCAGTGTCTATTCGGTGGATGGAGATCTCCAGTTTTGGCCCGGTCTTCCACCCGTGAAATCAATCAACCCCATCGAGCCCGCGGCCGGTTGGACAGCCGTGAGCCCCACCACAGAAAAGACCACTCAGTATGGTCTCTTCTATCGATATCCAAACCTGAAACCATGGTTCGAATACATCGAACCCAGGGAACGCGTGGGGACGTTCCTTCTGTACTACGTGCCGCCTGGTGCCCTGCCACAGACCAGGTAGATTAGACAAAGGCACCGGCGGCAAGGACCGCCGGCGTTACCGTCTGGCTCTCGCGAGTGGCTTCGGAGAGGGTTTGGGCGGCGCCTTCGGTACGTGGCGCGACAACTTCCAAAGCAGCCCCAGCGCCCCCACCGCCAGCAGAACACTGGTGGCGTCGCTGCTTCCGAAATGATCGCCAAAGAACTCGATTTCGCCGCCGTGCCGCCGGTACCAGCCGTGCCAGAATTTTTCATCGTCCCGGACCGCCTGCTCAATGGTAGGGAGCACGGCGGCTTTGGATGGCTCGACAGCAGGGTCATTGGGACGGAAGCCCGCCAGTTCCCGCAGCCACTGTTCACTCAGCGCGTACTGGTGTTTGCGATACCAGTTGCCCCACGCAATAGACGAAAGCGAGTCTGGCACCGGCGTAGCGATGTCGAAGGTTCCGTTTCTGAAGTTGAGCCCGGCGAAGACGGTTTTTCCCGCGGTGTTCTCCAGGTGTTCGATGCGCGCCTGCAGGAACACTCCCAGGGAAAAATCAATCGCGCAACCCGCCACGATCAGCCATGCCACCAGCGGCGACCATGTAGACCGCGTTGTGAATTGCGCGGCAAGCAGCGTCAACCCGAGGACGAACAGCGGTATCAGCGTCAAGTGCGCCACCCCGTAGTAATCGCGTTCGCCCACCACCGAAAAACAGGCGGCCACGGAGAAGCCCAGCAGCGCCAGCCAGAAGTTCCTGATCTCGCCGGAGCCGCGCCTGAACCGGCGAATCAGAAACCAGACCACCAGCGGTCCGCCGATCAGCCCCATACTGAAAATCAGGCTGGTCTGGTAAATCACGAACAGGTTGTCGCGCAGATAGCCGGCCGCGTTGGGCTGATCCCAGGCATGCATCAGCGACGAACTTCGCAGAACGTGCGGCACGATGGAGTCCATCAGGTTGGCCAGAGTCTTGAAAACGAATCCGCCGTTGGACTCGGCCCCATAAGCCACTGACGTGTTCACGGGCGCCATGAATGTACCGTGCAATCCGTAGGAGGCGATGGTCCAGCCGAACCAGGTGAGTATGAAGCCGGCGCCGGCTGTCGCAATGTATGCCAATTCCTTCCATCTCTGCGGCCGCGATGGAAAAATGGCAACCAGGTAATGCAGGGCGAAGAATACGCAGTAAGGGCCGGCCGAATAGTGGGCCAGCAAGCCCGCGGCCAGCGCCAGGAACGCGGCCGTCAGGCGTACCGCATCGCGCTTCCTCCAACCGGCCAGATAAAAAGCCAGGGCCATCACCAGCCAAAAGGCCGCGAAGCCTTTAGTCGCGGGGTACGTGGCGTTGACCATCAGCAGCGGGCTGCAGGCGAAGATGCAAGTCAACGGCAGAATCCCGTTCCGCCGCGGGCGCGCCAGCCGCGGCATCACCAGGCAGCACGGCAGAAAAACCAGCAGGTTGAGAAACGTGAAGGCGACCTGGAAGACTTCAAAGCGATCCTGTGTCTGACCCATCACGAAGGCGGCCAGCACGTCGGCCATGGGAGGTCTGGCGGGTATGGGGTATCCGCCGTACATTTGCGTATGCAGCGGCAGGTGGTTTAGATAAAACAGGGTCCGGTTGAATTGTTCCAACCAATCGCCGGACCAGCCGCCTCCGGAATAATTGCGGATGGTGGCCAGGATGGTCAGCGTCCACACCAGTAGAAATGCGAAGCCTGCCAGCGCGCGGCGCACCCTGGCTACGCACAACAACCTGCGCGCGTCCTGCCACACCAGAATTCCCAGTACCGCGCAGGACGCCGATATGGCGTAAGCCCCGAGGGCGCCCGCGCCGGGCGCGAACACAAACAGGGCCCACTCGGCGAGGAAGACCAGAATCAGCG
Source organism: Bryobacterales bacterium (assembly GCA_963817515.1). Classification (GTDB taxonomy): domain Bacteria; phylum Acidobacteriota; class Terriglobia; order Bryobacterales; family Bryobacteraceae; genus DATMNI01. Next base: position 11,932 of record CAWFPJ010000002.1, read on the forward strand.
AAAGCCCGACCGCGCCGCAGAGCTTTTCGATGGGGCTCCAGCGCCAACGGCGGATTACAAAAAATCCAGGCGCGAAGGAGCACACGATCAACACAAGCAATGCCAATGCTAACCGGGCGAAGAGCACTCGCTTAGTTTAATGCCGAAGTGTCGATGGATCCTACGCGCCTGGCTTCATAAGCCGCGATCTGCGGCTCGTGCTTTAAGATGTAGCCCAGTTCATCCACGCCTTCCACCAGGCAGTGCTTGGAAAATGTGTCCACGGGAAACTCCACCTGGCGGCCGGAGGGCGTGGTCAGCATCTGGTTGGGAAGATCGATCTTGATGGTCGCGGCCGGATTGGCGGCCACGGCGGCGAACAGTTCGGCGTGCACGTCCGGTGGAACCACCACGGGCAGCAGCGAATTCTTGAGCGAGTTCTGTTTGAAAATGTCCGCGAACGAAGTGCTGATGACGGCGCGGAAGCCGAACTGCGTCAGCGCCCACGGGGCGTGCTCCCGCGAACTGCCGCAGCCGAAGTTGTCGCCTGCCAGCAGAACCTGCGCTCCCTTGGCCTGGGGCTGGTTGAGGACGAAATCGGGATTGGGATTGCCCTGCGCGTCATAGCGCCAGTCATTGAAAAGCTGTTGGTCCAGGCCCACTTTGGAAACCGTCTTCAGAAAGCGGGCGGGGATAATCTGGTCGGTATCGACGTTGTTGATGGGAAGCGCAACCACGCGGCTTTCGAAATTGGTGAAAGGGATCATAGCAGTGTCCTCACATCTGTAACCATGCCCGTGAGGGCGCTGGCGGCGGCTGTCAACGGGCTGGCGAGGAACGTGCGGCCGCCCTTGCCCTGGCGTCCTTCAAAATTGCGATTGCTGGTGGAGACGCTGTACTGGCCGGGCGAAAGCTGGTCGCCGTTCATCGCGATACACATGGAGCAGCCGGGCTCGCGGTAGTCGCATCCGGCGGCGCGGAAGATTTCGGGCAGGCCTTCGGCGATGGCCTGGCGCTTGACTTCCTGCGAGCCGGGCACCACCATGACGCGGACGTTGGGGCTAACCTTGCGGCCTTTGAGGAGTCCGGCGGCGATGCGCAGATCGCTGATGCGGGAGTTGGTGCAGCTTCCGATGAAGACCACGTCGATGGGGTGGCCCACCAGCGGCTTGCCGCCTTCGAGCCCCATGTACTTCAGGGCCTTGGCGATGCCGTCGCGCTCCATGGGGTCTGAGACCTGCGACGGGTCGGGCACCGGCGCGTTGATCGAGACTCCCATGCCGGGGTTGGTGCCGTAGGTGATCATGGGTTCTAGCGCGTCGGCGTCGATCGAAACGCTGCGATCGTAGGCCGCGCCTTCGTCGGTGGGCAGTTGTTTCCAGCGTGCGATGGCGGCGTCCCAATCGGCGCCCTTGGGTGCGTGCGGGCGGCCGCAGAGGTATTGGAAGGTGGTGTCATCGGGCGCCACCAGGCCCGCGCGAGCGCCGCCTTCGATCGACATGTTGCAAACAGTCATGCGCTCTTCCATACCGAGCGCGCTGATTCCACTGCCGGTATATTCGAAGACGCTACCGGTGCCGCCGCCAATGCCGATTCGTGCGATCAGCGACAGAATTATGTCTTTGGCCGAGACACCGGGCCTGAGCGCACCATCCACGCGGACCTGGAATGTTTTCGATTTACGCTGCAACAGGCACTGCGTAGCCAGAACGTGTTCCACTTCGCTGGTGCCGATGCCGAAAGCCAGCGCGCCGAATGCGCCGTGGGTGGCCGTATGGCTGTCGCCGCAGACCACCGTCATGCCGGGTTGCGTAAGCCCCAGTTCGGGACCGATCACGTGCACGATCCCCTGACGGCTGCTGTGAATGCCCAGGCAGCGGATGCCGAATTCGGCGCAGTTGGTTTCCAGTTGCGCCAGTTGCCTGGCCGCGATCTCATCCACGATGGGCAGCGAGCGGTCAGTAGTGGGGATGCTGTGGTCGGCGGTGGCGATGGTCAGATCGGGCCGCCGGACCTTCAGCCCTCGGTCGCGCAGCCCTTGAAACGCCTGCGGTGAAGTGACCTCATGGACCAGGTGAAGGTCGACGAAGATGAGCGACGGAGCGTTGGGTCGCTCGGAGACTACGTGAGAATCCCAAAGTTTTTCTATGATCGTGCGTGGCATATTCTATTCCTGCGACGAGGCAAACCAAAGTGACCTGTCTTGGTGGGCAGGTTGGTGGGGCAGGCGGTTTCGCCTGCCGATTTATAAGTCGGCGGGGAACCGGTAAGTCCCCCGCTCAACCGATCGCGGCGCACACTGCTTCCCCTACCTGTTCAGTAGTTGCTGGTGCACCCGAAGGACGCAGATCCGCGGTAACCTTGCCGCTTTGAAGCACGGCTTCAATGGCGGCATCCACCGCGGAGGCTTCTTTTTTCAAACCGAAACTGTATTCCAAAAGCGCCCCCACTGAACCGATGGCGCCCAGCGGGTTGGCCTTATTCTGGCCTGCGATATCGGGCGCCGAACCGTGCACCGGCTCGTACAAACCCACCCAGGCGCCGGACGGACGCTGGTCGCCGATGGAGGCCGAGGGCAGCATCCCAATGGAGCCGGCCAGCACCGCGCCTTCATCGCTCAGAATGTCGCCGAACATGTTTTCCGTGAGCACCACATCGAAGCGGCGCGGATTCAAAATCAGTTGCATGGCGCAGTTATCCACCAGCAGGTGGTCCAGTTCCACCTCCGGAAATTCCTTGGCAATCTCTACCACCACACGCCGCCAGAGCTGCGAATTCTCCAGCACGTTGGACTTGTCCACAGAGGTCACTTTCTTGCGGCGCGCGCGCGCCAGGTGGAAGGCCATGCGGGAAACGCGTTCGATTTCCTTGCGCGTATAGGTCATGGTATTGACCGCCCGCGTCTCCGCGCCGTCTTCGGTAATGCCGCGCGGAGTGCCGTAATAAATTCCGCCCGTCAGTTCGCGGACGATAATCATGTCGGTGCCTTCCACCAGGTGATTCTTAAGCGGCGAAGAATCCAGCTGCGACGCGTAGGCGCGCACCGGGCGCAGGTTGGCGTAAACACCCAGAGCCTTGCGAATGGCCAGCAAGCCTTTTTCGGGCCGCTTTTCAGGCGGTGCGTTGTCGAATTCGGGCAGGCCCACAGCCCCCATAAGGGTAGCGTCGGCGGCGGCCGCCAGCCGGGCGGTCTCTTCGGGAAAAGGCGTGCCGGTCTGGTGAATCGCAATGCCGCCCAGCAGCCCCTCGGTCAACTTCACGGTATGATTCCACTTGTCGGCGACGTAGCGCAGCACGCGCACGGCTTCGCGCGTGACTTCGACGCCGATGCCGTCGCCCGGCAATACCAAAACGTTAAGATGCATAGTTCACTTCGCCGCCACTCGTTCGGTCTTCTGACCGGCGTGAATCAGCGAGACAATTTCTTCGTCCATCAGGCCCTTCTTGCGGTGATCGGCTATGGCGGTGAAGCGCAGGTAGACGTCGTCCAGTTCGTCCTTGGTCAGTGTGAAGCCCAATTCCTGGGCGCGCTGGTTGAGGGCGTGGCGGCCGCTGTGCTTTCCCAGCACCAGCTTGCCTTCGGGCACGCCGACCGTTCGCGGATCGATAATCTCGTAGGTGGTTTTTTCCTTGAGGTAGCCGTCCTGATGGATGCCGGCCTCATGCGCGAAGGCGTTGCGGCCCACAATTGCCTTGTTGGGTTGCGGGCCGAACGTGATGATGGAGCTCAACAACTGACTGGCCGAGTACAGGTGCTCGGCGTGAATTCCGGTGTGATACGGGTAAGTATCTGACCGGGTTTTGAAAATCATGGCGATCTCTTCGAGAGAGCAGTTGCCGGCCCTTTCCCCAATGCCGTTGACGGTGCATTCGATCTGGCGGGCGCCGGCCTCGACGGCTGCCAGCGAGTTGGCCACTGCCAATCCCAGATCGTCGTGGCAGTGCACGCTGACGATGGCGCCATCGCCCAGCGCTTTGACGATGCGGCCGATCAGCCCGCCGTATTCCTTGGGCGTGGAGTAGCCCACAGTGTCGGGAATATTCACCGTGCGGGCGCCGGCGGCGACCACCGCCAGGGAAATTTTTTCGAGAAAAGCCGGATCGGTGCGCGCCCCGTCCTCGGCGGAGAATTCTACATCGTCCACGTGGCGGCGGGCCAGTTCCACGGCGGCCGAGGCGTCGTCCAGCACCTGCTGCTGCGATTTCTTCAGCTTGTATTTGAGATGGATGTCGCTGGTGGCGATGAAGGTGTGGATGCGCGGCCGTTTGGCATGGGCCAGCGATTTGGCGGCGCGTTCCACATCGAGCGTGCAGCAGCGGGCCAGGGCGGCAACCTGCGCCCACGGAAACTCGCGGCTGACGGCATCGACGGCTTCGAAATCGCCCTCCGAGGCAATCGGAAAGCCGGCCTCCAGAATGTCTACTCCCAGTTCCACCAGCTTGCGGGCCATGCGCAGCTTTTCCGGAACCGTCATGCTGCAGCCGGGCGATTGCTCGCCGTCGCGCAGGGTTGTATCGAAAATATATACGCGGTCGCTCACAGTATCACCAGTCAAACCAATTATCGCGGCTCCCGTACGATTTGGCAAATTTATAATTTTAGCGGTCTATATTAGCCGGTGTTATACTCGAATCTTCGGTATGGAACTCTATTCGCTTCAGGTATTTCTAACTATTGCCACCGAGAAGAGCTTTTCCCGGGCAGCCGGGAAACTGTTGCGAACGCAGCCCGCGATCTCGCTGGCGCTGCAGCGGCTGGAGTTGGAATTGGGAGAGAAACTCATCGACCGGTCCGGCAAAGATCTCATTCTGACCGACGCCGGGCGCACTGTGCTGGAGTACGCGCGCCGCTTTCAGAGCCTGCACCAGGAGCTGGACAACTCGATTGCCGAACTGCGCGACAATTCATCGGGGCGGCTCATTATCGGAGCCAACGAATCCACCACCCTTTATCTGCTGCGGCATATCGAGCGCTACCGGGAACTCTATCCGAAAGTGAAGGTGCAGGTGCGGCGCAGTTATTCCAGCAAGATCCCCAACGAATTGCTGGACGGCAATCTGGAACTGGGGGTGATCAGCTACGATCCTTCGGATGAGCGGCTGAAATCCAAGGTGATTTATACCGACGCGCTCGCCTTCGTGGTGTCGCCGAAGCACCGGCTGGCGCATCGCAAAACCATTTCGATTGCGGAGCTGGGTACTGAGACCTTCATCGCCCACAACGTCGTCTCGCCGTACCGGGAAGTGGTGCTGCGCGAGTTTCAAACCCGCAAGGTGCCGCTGCGCATGGAAGTGGAAATGCCCACCATCGAAACCATCCGCAAGCTGGTGCAGCACAATGTGGGCGTGGCCTTCCTGCCCAGAATGTGCGTAGAGCAGGAGATCGAGCAGGGCACGCTATGCGAGGTCCGCGTGAAAGAGATGAACGTGGAACGCAAGATCCGCCTGCTCTATCCTACGCGGCGGGCTTTGAGCCACGCGGCCAAGGCGTTCCTGGAGGTGGTGGGCTAGCGTCCGTCAGTCCCGTCCGCGCGTGCCTGGCGGTTCTGCTCTGACGCACTGCTCTGACGCACGTTGCAGCGAATGTATGGGATCCTGACTGACATGCGATTCGTTCCCGTTTGCGGCTTCTTCGCCGCCGCTGTGCTGTTCGCGAGCGACGCCTACCCGCCACCGCGCTTCACCGACCCCGAGAGAGTCCGCAAGCTCGAATCCGGGTTTCCGGATATCGATCGGATCTTCCGCCAATACGCCGCCGAGAGGAAAATTCCAGGCATGGTGTGGGGCGTCGTCATTGATGGCCGGCTGGCGCATGTCGAATCGGCCGGCGTTCGCGAGCGCTCCTCCAACTCTCCCATCACTGCAGGCACCGCATTTCGCGTTGCCTCTATGACGAAGAGTTTCACCTCTCTCGCCATTCTCAAGCTGCGCGATGAGGGCAAGCTGTCGCTCGAAGACCCGGTGTCGAAATGGCTTCCCGAATTCGCGCGCATGGAACTGCCGACACGCGACACCGCGCCCCTCCGAATCCGGCAGCTCCTCAGCCACAGCGCCGGCTTCCCGGAGGACAATCCCTGGGGCGACCAGCAGTTGAGCGCCAGCGACGCCGATCTCACGCAATGGCTCCGCCGCGGAATTCCGTTTTCCACGCCTCCCGCCACACGCTACGAATACTCCAACTACGCTTTCGGCCTGCTGGGCCGGATTGTGACCAAGGCCTCGGGAGTGCCTTACGAGAAATATGTCCGCGCCGAAATTCTGGCAAAGCTACATATGGACGCGTCCACGTTCGAGTTCTCCCAGGTGCCCGCGGCCAGTCGCGCGGTGGGCTATCGCCTGCAGCCGGACGGCACGTACCTTGAGGAAGCGCCCCTCCCTCAGGGTGTTTTCGGTTCCGCGGGCGGCCTGCTCACCACCGCCACGGATCTCGGCAAGTATGTCGCCTTCCATATTTCGGCATGGCCGGCGCGCGACGATGCCGAGGCGGGCCCCGTGCGCCGCGCTTCAGTACGCGAAATGAGCCAGATGTGGACTCCTTCGAATCTGACCGCAGGGCGCTCCGGCAACACGCTGCGCGCGGCCGAAACCGGGTACGGATACGGCCTGCGCACCACCACCGATTGCCGCTTCGAACACATCATCGGTCATGGCGGCGGACTTCCCGGCTTTGGATCTTACATGGCCTGGCTCCCCGATTTCGGTGTCGGCATCTTTGCCATGGCCACCTTGACGTACGTCGGGCCCGCAGAGCCCATCAGCCAGGCATGGGATGTCCTGCTGAAAACCGGCGGCCTGCAGAAGCGCGAGTTGCCCGCTTCGCCGATCCTCTCGCAGATGCGCGGCCACATCCTGAATCTCTGGAAGTCATGGGACGACGCGGAGGCGAAGCAGATCGCTGCCATGAATCTGTTCCTCGACGCCCCGGTGGCGCAGCGGCGCGCTGAGATCCAGACGCTGAAGGGCCAGGTTGGAGAGTGCACCGCGGCCGGTCCGGTCATCCCGGAGAACTGGCTGCGGGGTCAGTTCAACCTCACCTGCGGCAAAGGCACCGTCGGTGTCTTCTTCACGCTCGCGCCAACACAGCCGCCCACCCTGCAGCACCTGACCTTCCGCAAGATCGATTCAGACGGCTTCCGGATGGGCGCTCCGACCGGCCCCCCAACCGGTGTCGCCTGCTCCGAGTAGGCTGCTTTCCGGCGGCAAACTTAGCCGCAACTCTTCAATTCTCGCGAGGCTACTTGTCGCGCACGCAGGTGAAATTGATCGCCTCGTCCGTGCTCCCCGTCCCCGTGTACCGCGCCACCTGTGGGTATGGGCAGAGCGGGCGTGTCCGGTCCACCTGGTTCCCGGCCGAGACGTGCGACGCCACTATCTTCTCCGGCGCTTTACCCTGCTCCACCCACTGCTCCAGGGCCGAAACCGCATCGATACGCGAAGGTCCATCCCCGCCGCTACAGTGGTTCATGGCCGGCGCCATAAAAAGCCGGAATGAGCTGTCGATCTTATCCGCGCCCGTTTTCGCCGCCACGCTGTTGTAGTAGTCGATGGAGTTGAGCGGACTGATTAGTTGATCGTTCCATCCGTGGTACATGATCAGCTTGCCGCCGTGCCCGAAAAACTCCTTCAGATTCGGGTCGGTGGCGCCGATCAGGTCTTTATCCAGCTTGTCTGCCAGTGCTACATCTTTGTCGAAATCGAGTGAGAGAAAGTCCCAGTCCGGCTTATTGAAAACCACGTGCTTGAAGTGAGAGACGGGAATCTCAAATGGCTTGGGTCCGGCCAGCGCGGGCCAGACCAGTTCACTGCCCGGCGGCATGCCCGGGAAGACCTGCTTGCCTGTCCTGGGGTTGCGCGCGCCGGCGTAGATCTTACGCGCCGCTTCCACTTGTGCCGCGGTCAGGCAGTTCTCCTGCGCGCCGCCCTGGCACTGCACGGTGGCCGGATCGAAGTGGCATGCCGTCGGATTTTCCAGCAACCCGTCTTCCACCCCATCGAGCTTGTCGCAGGCCGCCAGCGCCGCCTTGTGCAGCACATCGAGTTTGGCCGGTGGGAGCGAAGCAGCGGGATCTTTGCGCGTAACCACGGCTGGCCACAGATCGCCCGCCATCAAATGCGTCCAGTAATTGGCTGGCGCACCGGCTACAATCCCGTCGTAATCGCGCGGGAACTTCTGGCCTTCTTTCAGCCCCTGCTTGCCGCCCGATGAACAACCGTTCCAATAGGCGCGCGCCGGTGCTTTGCCATAGTAGGCTTCAGTCAGCGCCTTGGCCTTTACGGTCATCTCGTGCACGGCGCGATACGCGAAATCCACCAGCTTTTCCGGATGGCCCGGAACGAATGACGCGTCGCCTCCGTCGTGACCGGTGTTGGTGGAGGCGGCGGCATACCCACGGCCCAGCGCTGTGGCCAGTGCCGGATAAACGATCGCGCCGGACCAGCCGCCGTTGCCCACCCCCATGAACTTGCCGTTCCAACCCGCCGCCGGCATCCACACTTCTATCTTGATTTCAGAATCGGAGCTGGGCCGGATGGTGGCCGCCACACGGCAGAAGGCGGGCAATTGCTTGAACGCCGCCAGTTGTCCCGCGTTCAGTTGCCCAGGGTTAAGATCGGGAAGCGTGAAAGCGCCGGCGGCTACGGCCTCGGCTTTGTTGATGGTGGTGGCGGGCAAAGAAAGTGCGGACAAGCCTTCGCAACCAGCGCCGAAAGCGGCAGGCACAGCAGCAAGGAGTGCGAGGATTAAAGTGGCGGGCACGGGAACCTCCGCTCCATAGTTTATTACGAAGGAGTACTTTGCGAGGCCCTCCGGCTACCATTATCTTGTCGCATCCAAATTGATTTCGGCTACGTGTTCTGATAGAGTTACCGGTGAGCCACAGGCGGAGTGCACGGTCTCCGCTCAGCCGCGGAATCGGGGCTCTCCCGTGGGCGGCTTTAGGAAAAATGTCATAATGCGTCTGTCTTTTCAGCTACCGTTCCTCTTAGCGGCCAGTGCGTTACCGCTTATGGGCCAGCAGGTTTCCTTTACCGAAAAGGTTTACCCTATCTTCGAAAAGGCAGGCTGCCGCAACTGTCACAACGTGGAAGGAGTAGCCTCCGCCACACGCCTTCATTTCCCGGTCGAAGATGCCGGCCAGGCGCGTGTTGAGGCGTTTGGCAAGTCGCTGGTGGAATTTGTCAACCAGCAGGATCCCGCGACATCGGTCCTGTTATTGAAGCCGACCCTGCGCATTCCGCACACCGGTGGTGAGCGCATCCCGAAAGGCAGCGCGGAAGAAGCGGCGCTGAAATCCTGGATTGTCTACCTCGCGAAACTTTCCGGTCCCGAGTTGGCTGAGGCGCTCCGCTACCGGCGGGCCGAGGAGAGTGGGTATGGGGACGTCCCCAAGGTTGTATTGCGGCGCCTGACTCACAGCCAGTACAACAATACGGTGCGTGATCTGCTACGGGACACCAGCGATCCTGCCAGCCAGTTTCCACCCGAAGACTACGTCAACGGATTTAAGAACCAGTATGAAGCGCTTTCGGTTTCGCCGATTTTGGCTGACGCTTACAGCCGATCCGCCGAACGGCTGGCTGCCAATGCCTTCCGCAGAGGCGATTCGCGTGGCTTGATTCCTTGCAAACCCGCATCCGATTCCGATGCCGCCTGCCGGACGAAATTTATCCAGACCTTCGGCCGCCGCGCTTTTCGCCGGCCTCTCGAGCCCGAAGAAATCGCATCGCAGCAGGCTATTTTCAAGGCCGAAAAGAACTTCTTCGCCGGCGCGCAGGCAGTCATCGAGACCATGCTGCAATCGCCCAGCTTCGTTTTCTGGCTTGAAGATACCCCCAATCCGAAATGGAAGCCCTTTGCAAAAGCTTCCCGGCTGGCATATTTCCTATGGGACACCGCTCCCGACGATGCTCTGCTTGAGAGCGCCGCCCGAGGCGACCTGAATACGCCGGAAGGCGTCGAACGCGTGACCCGCCGCATGCTCGAAGACCCCCGCGCCAAAGACGGGGTGGATGAGTTCGTTTCCGAATGGCTGCGCTTCGATCGCGTGATGACGGCCTCTCGAGAGCGGCGTATCTATCCTCTGTTCAGCCGGGAATTGGCCCGGTCCATGACGGAGGAATCCAAACGCTTCATCGGCGATCTGGTGTGGAACGACCGTAACTTCATGGACGCTTTCACGGCCAAATATAGCTTCGTAAACTCCGATCTGGCGGCGGTCTACAAGGTGCCGGCGCCGGCGCGCGACTTCCAGCGTGTTGAATTTCCGCCCGAGGCGGAGCGCGCCGGACTATTGGGACAGGCTCTATTCCTGACACTTTCGAGCAAGCCGGATGAAACGGCGCCCACCGGCCGCGGCCTCTTCATTCGAGAGCAGTTTCTCTGCCAGCAGGTGCCGCCGCCACCACCCGGCGTGGACACCAACCTGCCACCTATCGAGGAGGCGAAACCCGTAACCAATCGGGAGCGGCTGGCGATGCACACTACCAACAAGATGTGTGCCGGCTGCCATAATCTGATCGACCCCATCGGTTTCGGATTCGAGAAGTTCGATGCCATCGGAATGCGCCGCGAAAAGAACAAAATACTTTTTTATCCGAACCTCGGCGGTGTGGCGGGGCGGCGTGCAAAACCCAGGGAGATCGACTTGGATTTGGATACCAAGGGCTCGGTTGCCGGGATCCAGGACTCTGCGTTTTCCAGCCCCCGCGAGCTCGGCGACATTCTGGCTAAGACGCCGCAGTGTCAGGAATGCATGGTCAAACAGGTTTTCCGGTATATGTCCGGTCGCCAGGATACCCCTGCCGACAGGCCGGTGCTGACTCGGGCTCTAGAAGATTTTCGCAAATCGGAATACCACTTCAAAGAATTGATAGTTGCTCTGGTAAAATCGAGAGAGTTTCCAGACTCACGGAGGACTGGTAATGTCGCAGATAATCACTAAGCGCGTTCGTCTGTCGCGCAGGATCTTTCTTAAGGGCCTGACCGCGGCCCACGTGCCGGTTATCGCCGGCATTCCGCCTCTGATTTCGATGTTCAACTCCACTGGTACGGCGTATGCCGCCGATACTCCGCCTCTTGCCGGAGGTGCCAACGGAATTCAGAAGCGATTTGTAATCTGGTTCAACGGCAACGGCATTCCAGAGCGCTACTGGATTCCGTCCTCGACGGGAACGAATTACGACATCACACCGTGCCTGACTCCGATCGGGCGGCTGAAGGACGACATCCTGGTTTTGAGCGGGCTCGACAACATGTATGGCGGCGCCGGTCACCCGCAGTCTCTCTGCGCGCTGATGACATGCACCCGGTTGAATTCGACCGGGCCCAGCGCCCCATCGCTCGACCAGGTCCTGGCCGGTAAAATTGGCGGCAATTCGCGGTTTCGGTCGCTTCAGATCGGCGTCTCGCAAGAGTCGTTCGGCGGCGCAATCCAGAAGAATATGACGTGGGCGGGGCCGAACCGGCCGCTGCCGCCGGAGGAAATTCCGCATCGCCTCTTTGACCGGTTGTTCGGCGCCAGGGATTTGGGTTGGATAAACCGCAAGCGGAGCATTCTGGACGCGCTGGCGAGAGATGGAGCCTTGCTGCGCCAGGGGCTTCCAAAAGAAGATGCCACGCGCCTGGATGAGCACCTCTCATCGATTCGTGATCTGGAGCGCGCCGTCGCGTCCCTGCCGCCGGATTACCAGAAGGTTACCGCCCCCGAAGAGGACTTCGACATGAAGGACTGGCCGCGCGTCGCTAAACTTCAGAGCGACATGCTGGCCTATGCTTTCGCCACCGGCCAGACCCGCGTGGCGAGCTACATGCTGACCAAGTGCCAGGGCTTGGCCCGTTTTCCATGGCTTGGCCATACCGCCGCGCGCCATCACGATTACACGCATAAAGACGGAAAGGCTCCCGGCGAGAAGGGCGAGGAAGGCCAACGCATTCTCCGTGATATCTGCCGATGGCACGTGCAGGAGTTCGCCTACCTGGTGGCCAAGCTCAAATCCATCCCGGAAGGCGACCACAGCGTTCTGGACAACACCGTCCTGATGTACGTGCATGAGCACGCCGAAGCCGGCCCGCACAAGACCAGCGGCATGATCGCCCTGGTGGCGGGCAGCAAGGATAAGGTCCAGCTTGGGCGCCATACCAAGATCGCCGGCACTATCGGTGATCTTTATACGACTCTCTTTGACGGCGTGATGGGAGCCGGGCTCGGTAAGGTTCCCACGGCTAGCCGGCAACTGAGTGAAATCCTCGTCTGATAACTAAGCCCAATTCACTCCGAGGCAAGATGAAACGGTACATCATCGGTATTGTGTTTGGCGGCGGCCTCTTGGTCGTAGCCAGCCTTCCTGTAGTTTCACAAACTGCGCCACCCAAAGCATCTGAGCCAGCGCCTGCCGCCACCAAAGGAGTTCGACCTCCGGAGAACTTGCCGTGGACCCGCTTTCACCCGGCCACTCCGCCCTACCAGCCGACGGATGCGGAAAAGCAGCAGATCCAGGCCAAGATCGACCAGTTGGGCGGAGTCATCAATGAGCTCCGATCCCAGCCTTCGAACGCTGCCCTGCTGCCCGATGTCCTGATCTATTACGAAGCGGCGCGCTGGAAAATGGCCTATCCGGAGGAATTTTTCCGCCAGCGTGCAGTTACCGATACCCTGGCCGTGCTGGACAAGGGGCTGGAGCGGGCCGCGCAATTGAAAGAAGGCAAATCGCCCTGGACAACCCAGAAGGGCCGTGTGGTTCGCGGCTTCCGCTCGGCGCTGGACGATTCAGTGCAGCCGGTCCGCGTGACCGTCCCCGATGAGTATGACGGTACGCGAGCCTTCCCGTTAGACGTGGCGCAGCACGGGCGCTTCACGAGTCTCTATGAAGTGGAGACTCTCAACTCCTGGCAAGGGGCGGAGATCGATTATCTGCCCGGCACGCTGCAAATCGATTTGTTCGGGCGCGGCAAGAATACTTATCACTGGCCCGGAGAGGCCGACGTCTTCGAGGCCATGGAGTTTGCGAAGAAAGCCTACAAGATCGATCCGGAACGCATGACGTTGCGCGGCTTTTCGATGGGCGGCGCCGGCGTATGGCACACGTCCCTGCATTTTCCGGATCTCTGGGCGGCCGTTGAGGTCGGGGCAGGGGACAATACCTCGCACAGAATTCCCGTCCTCGATACGCTGCCTCCGTATTACCAGGCGATGTGCAAGATCTTCGACAATTTGTACGAATGGGCGCTCAACGCTTACGATATTCCGTTTGCCTCTTACGCCGGCGAAAACGATCGCAGCGTCGTCAAGCACAATAGCGCCAGGGAACAGTTGACCCGTGACGGTATCCAATTTCAGGGTGATCCGTTCTCTCTAAAAGCCACGAACGCCCCGTCTATGATGTTTCTGACCGCTCCCAAGACGGGACATGCCATGGCCCCGGAGAGCCGCAAGACTCTCAATGCGTTTCTGTACGAGCGGATCAAGATGGGCCGGCAGGTTCCCGACCATATTCGATTTTTGACTTATACCACCCGGTATAACCGCGACTATTGGGTCACTCTCGACGGTCTGGAGAAACACTACCAGCGTGCCGAAATAGATGCCACTCGATCTGACGAGCGCGCCCGGTACGAAATCACCACCAGGAATCTGACGCGCCTGGTTCTGCGCGAGACCGACCGCGCCACCGCCATCAGCATCGACGGCCAGAAGCTGCACATAAAGTCCGCACCTGAGCTCGCGTTTGAGAAATCCAATGGGACCTGGAAGCTGGCGAGCGTTCGCGAAAAGGGCATCCGGAAGAAGCACGGGCTGCAAGGTCCGATCGATGACGCGTTCCTGGAGCCTTTTCTGGTGGTTCGTCCGACGGGCACACCGTGGAATGTGGCGGCCAATGATCAGGCCCTGCGGATGCTTCAGCGCTTTGACCGGCAATATACTCTGGCTTACCGCGGACACATCCGTGTGAAAGACGATAAGGATGTCACTGCGGCCGATTTCGCGAAGTATCACGTGGTGCTCTTCGGTGACCCGGGCAGCAATCGCTGGATCGCCAAACTCAACGGTAAGCTGCCGCCGCTGCATTGGACTAAGGAGGCGGTCGCGCTGGGCAGTAAGAGCTTCCCTGCGGCTGAGTCAGTGCCGGCGTTGATCTATCCCAGTCCGCTGAGTCCGGACCATTACGTGGTGATCAACAGCGGACTGACCGCCGCTTGGGCCGACTGGGCCGGAGACTTCCCCACACCTCGTTATGGAGACTTCGCGATCTTCAAGGTCCAGCAGGGCTCTGACGATCCCGAAGCCGCATACGCCGGCCTGTTCGACGAATCCTGGAAGCTGCAGTAAGAACTGGAAGCTGGAGTAAGGCCCGGAAGTGCAATAAGAGCCGGATAGCCTACCTGCTATAGGGCGCAGGAGGAGGTGGCGGAGTGCCGCCGCTGAGAATCTTGATTCCGGGCTTGACACTCCGTAACTCGCTTACTCCCTTCTCAGTGACTGGGTCTTCCTGCAAATCGAGGTATTTCAGACTCTTCCACTTAGCCAGTTCAGCCACGGCGCCATCGTCAACCCGCCCGCATCCCTGCAGCCCGAGCTTTTCGACTTTATCGAGGCCACTAAGAGTACGAAGGCCATCGGCATTAATAGTGGAAAATCCCAGATAGAGCACGCGCAAATCCTTGAGCTCGGCGATGGCCTTCAGCGTCTCTTCCGGTATGCCGGACGCCCGCGCCCTTACCGGTCGGAGTGTCTGCAGGCGTGGGCCGCGCGCCGCTCAGGTCGAGGAAAGTGAGCGTCGGCAGCATACGCAGCTTGGTCAGCCCGGAATTACTCAGGCGGCCCCTGCCCACCGCAAGTTCCTTGAGATTGACCAGAGTGATCAGATTCTCCAGGCCTAAGTCAGTTACCTCGGTTTGCGCAATGTCCAGGGCTTCGATCCCGGTGAGGTGGCTGACCAGTTCGAGCGTGCCGTCGGAGATTCTGGTGCCGCGCAAATCTAAGCGGTTCAAATGCTTCCACTCTTTGATTGCGGTCATGCCCTGATCGGTAATCCACTCGGAGTAAAACAGCTTGAGTTCCTTGATCTTGGGCGCCGGTTTCAAATTCAGCATCCCCTCATCGCTGATGCGCGTATGGGAGAGGTCCAGCCGCTCCAGGTCCGGCAGCTTGGCTAGCTCCATCATTTGGACATCGCTGACCCAGGCGCCCCTAAGATTCACAGCCACGATGCGGCCCGCTGAGTCGCGCTGGATTTTACCCCCCAAACCGGCAATCCAGCTGGTATCCATCGCCACGGTACCCATCGCCAGGAGAGGGGCCAGCAGAGGCGTGGCGAGAAGTATCAGGAATGTTCCGCGCTTCAACATAAGTTCAGCTCCTCAAGACTCACTGCCCGTGGGCCACGCGGCGATTGGCAGACGCCGACTGTTCATCGTAGAATATCCGGCATTGCGGCAATGAGGCCTGCAGCGCTTCGTAGGCTTTCTTCGAGACAGGAGTGTGATAAATATCGAGTGACTGCAGCGTAGAGATCGACTGCAGCATTTCGGCTCCACGGTCGGTGATATTGGTGTTGTCCAAACTTAATTGCTTGAGAGCCGGCAAGGTCTTCAATGACTCGAGGGCCTTGTCCGTGAGCGGCAGGTAGTCCAGCGTCAATGCCTGTAAAGTCCGAATTCCCAGGAGAGCCTCGATTCCCTTGTCGCTGAGCCGGACGCGGGTCACCGACAGCCGCTCCAGGTTTGGAAGCGCCGAGAGTTGCGCCAGACCCTTATCGGTGAAGCGGCCATCGGAGAGGTCCAGCTCTCGCAGGGTCTTTACGGTCGCCAGCTTCCCCATGCCCGGATCCTTCACGTCCACGCCCCGAAGATGCAGAATCGCCAGGTGCGGCAGCTTGGCAACCGGCTCCATCCCTTCATCCGTCACATCGGAATAGCTCAGAATCAGACGCTCCAAAGCCGTCATCTTGCCGATGTGGAGCATGCCCTCATCGGTCACCGGAGTTGAAGTCAGGTCCAGTTCTCGGAGCTCAGTCCAGCCCGTCAGGCTGGAAAATCCGGATCCAGTCACGCTGACACCGGCCAGCATCAAACGGCGCACGTTCTTGAGGGGCCCGAGATATGCCAGACCCCGGTCCGAAACCGAAGTGAAGCTCAGGCTCAGTTCGCGCAAATTGGAAAGCTTGCCGAGCGTTTCGAGACCCAGGTCGCTGACGTCGGTTCCATCGAGATTCAGTTTCTCGAGTGTCGTGAGCTTCTCCAGATGTTTCAACTGGGTATCGTCAAAGGGCACTCTTGCCATGGAAATCGATTGAATCTTTCCCTCTCCCATGTGCACCTGGCCGCCCAGCGATTGAAGCCACTGCGCAATCGCCTGCTCACCACTGCCCGGCGGAGGCGCCAGGTTCTTTGAGATCGGGACTCGCGGCGCCGATTCCACATAGACCACTTTGCACTCGGGAACCGCCGCCCGGAAGGCTTGCACGCCCGCGCTGGTGACGGCGCTGTAGCGCAGGTCTAGCATTTCCAGCTTCTTCAAAGACTGCAGCTTGGCAAGACCGGCGTTGGTGATCTTGCTGCGGTAAAGGTTCAGGTCGCGCAACTCCCGGAATCCCGCGAGAATCTCCGCGCTCTGATCCGTAACCTGGCCCCCCAGCATGTTCAGCCGGCGGAGTCCCGTCATCTTCCGCAGATGCTCCACGCCGGCGTCGGTGATCTTGACGCCGTAGAGGTCCAGATCCTCCATCCTGGTAAGGTCCCGCAAGTACTTGAGGCCTTCATCCGTAACCAGAGTGCCCAGCAGGTTCAGGCGCTTCAGGTTCTTCATGTTCGCCAGGGGAGCCAGCGAATAATCCAGCACATAGGCATCGCCAAGATCGAGAGACTCCAGGTTGACCAGCGCTTCGAAACACTTGGGGTCTTTGATGGTGGTGTTGTTCAGCCGCAGATGTTTGAGCTGCGAGAGCGGCGCCAGGCGCTTCACCCCTTCATCGCCAATATCCAGCCAGGCCAACGTAGTCAAACCGGCGCTGAAGGTGTCGAGGTGCTTCATTCCCTGGTAATACTGGAACGATTCATCCGAGAACGGAGCTTTCACGTCGCTGACCGGGCTCCAGACGCGCCCCGGAACGTACATCTCGCGAACATGTTCCAGCTTGCTGATCTCCTGAAGTTGCTTGGGCTCGATCACGGTGCCGTGCAGGTCCACCACTACAATCCGAAAATCCCCGTCCGGCAAGTCAAAAGGATCGCCGATCGGATGCTCCACCCCGTCGACCATGACCTGGCCGCCGCGCCTCAGGATCCATAGCGCGACCTGGCGCTCGTCGGCAAACGAAATCTCGGCCATGACCGGCAGCGCGGCGAAACCTAGAAGCAGGCCGCACAGGATCGCTCTTCGCATTTGCTGATATCTCATGAATTTATTGGCTGCGACTCATTATACTCCGGGCGAGCGGAACGACGCTGGCTCAGGTACGCATGCCGCGGCTGCTGTCCGGCAATTTCTACCCCGTTCCACCTTCTCTCCAGGGGAGTATAGGGGTTGTGCTATGCTCCTTTCCATGAGTCAGGGATCCGTTACGCAAGGTTCAGGCAAGAGCTCGCATCCTTATTCCAAACTACCTGAATACGCCTTCTGGAATCGCTCGGTCGCGGGGGTCCCTCCATTCGCAGTTGATCCCGTAGTGGCTGTTCCATTCCGGATTTCGCCCGCTGACGAGGTGGCGACTGCCGGTAGTTGTTTTGCCCAAAATATCAGTCGCGCCCTAGGGGAAAAGGGATTCCGTTATTTCGTAACCGAAACGGCGCCGCCTGGGATGTCACGACCGGCAGCGGCGGCTGCCAACTACGGTACCTTCTCGGCCCGCTACGGGAACATTTACACCACCCGGCAACTTGTACAATTGTTCGACCGTGCCTATGGCACATATAACCCCTCGGTATCCGTGTGGCTGACCAAAGGCGGAGGCTATGTAGATCCCTTCCGGCCGCGCATTCAGCCGGACGGTTTCGCCTCCGAGGCGGATTTGATTGCTGAACGGACTCGCCATTTTGCATGCGTGCGGCGTCTTTTTGAGAGCCTCAACGTATTTGTATTCACTCTCGGCCTGACTGAAGGCTGGGAACACCGCGGGGAACAGGCGGCCTTGCCGCTCGCGCCCGGCGTGGCGGGAGGTGAATGGGACGCCGGGCAGTACGAATTCCGAAACTACAATGTGGAGGATGTTCAACGCGATCTGACCGGATTTATCGCTCGCCTGCGGAGCGTCAACCCGTCCAGCCGCATCATTCTGACCGTCTCTCCTGTACCCTTGGTTGCTACCTATGAAGCCAGGCATGTTCTGGCGTCCACCTGCCTCAGCAAATCGGTACTCCGGGTCGCGGCCGAGGTCTGTGCTTCGAGCCATTCCAATGTTTGTTACTTCCCTGCCTACGAAATTATTACCGGGCCGCATTCGGGCGGCCGCTACTTCGAGGACGATCTTCGATCCGTTACCCAAGCGGGCGTGAATCATGTGATGCGCGTATTCTTTTCGCATTTCGCCCAGCCGCTGTCAGAACGCCAGGAAGCAAGATCCGACAGGGTGAACTATCTCGAGGAGGAGCTGAACGCGGTAAGGGATATTATTTGCGATGAAGAGGCCTTGAATAACTAGTGGCCTGTCTCGGTGAGTTCGTTAGCATGCGCCAACCGCTTGCTGACGCCCGCGTTGGTTACTCTGGTCGGAGCCGCGACCGTGAGCGAGCGGTTATGCTCACGTTGTCTCTGCGACAGGCCGCTAGGGCCGCCCGGGTCAGTGCGTAATGGGATATCCACGCATCGCATTGTTAGGCAACTGTCAGGCGGCCACACTGTTCAAGGTCCTGCACCTCTTTGCGCCGTCCGCCGAGGTGGTCAGGTTTTCTTTCGTGGATCTTCCCGCTCGCTTTCCTACGAAGGAAGCTCTATTCCAGGAATTTGGTCGCTTCGACGTGATCTTCGCCCAGCCGTTCGGCCCCGGTCTCCATCCAGACTTGGACGGTCGTGTCCTGAGAGAGCACTTCAGAGATCGGTTTCACTTTTACCCCGTACTCGAGTTCAGCGCCTTTCACCCCGACTGTGTGTACATCCGGGACCGAAAGTCATCGGAGTTCTGCAGATCGCCGATCGGAGACTATCACTCTGCGGTCGTGTTTCTTGGCTACTCGCTGCGCTTCACGGTCGAACAGACACTGCGTCTCTTCCACGCTGGAGTGTTTGAAAGGCTGGGCTATTACCAATTCTGGAAAACATCTGAAGAGGCCTTGTTCCAACAGTGTCAGCAGATCGGGTTTCCTCTGGAAGGAATGTACCGGTCGTGGGTCCGGCGCGGCCTGTTCATGAACTCCATCAATCACCCCAAGCTTTTTGTGTTGTCTGACGTCGCCCGAGCCATGCTCAAAAATTCTTGCACCCCCGCGCTCGGCGGGAGAGCGGAGGATTATCTCCCCGACGAGAGCCTGTTTGATGCGGTCTGGCCGGTATATCCGGAAATCGCGAATGAGATGGGCTTAGACGGGGCGTACATTTTCAAGGCCGGGTCCCGCTCGGAGGTGGACAATCCGTTTATGACACTACGGGACTTTGTGGAGTCTTCGTGCAAGCTCTACAGGAATATGACTTCAGGAGTGTTGGAGTGCCAACGAGTTGAAGGATGGACTAATAACGCGGCCTTAGTCGAATATATTCGCCGACAGGCTTGTGGTTAAGATGGCAACAGGATTTTTCGATGGGAAACTACCGCTCAGACGATCATCAGATCCAGGCCCTTCGCCCGCAGAGCTTCGGCGATCTCCTTGTCCACCCGGTCGTCCGTAATCACGCGCCGGGCGCATTCGATCTTGCCGATCAGTGACAGGCTGATTCTGCCGAACTTGCTGGCGTCGGCCACTACCGTCACCTCGTTTGAGATGCGGATCATCATGGTGTTGAGCTGCGCTTCCAGAATATCCGGCGTCGAGTATCCCACGTCCATGTGCAGCCCGTCCACCGCCAGAAACAGATGGTCGGCATGGAGATTCTGCAGCATGTGCTCGGCCTGCGGTCCGACCAGTGAGCTCGAAGCGCGCCGCAGAATGCCGCCGATCATGATCAGCGAAATACCCTCGGTCTCGGCCAGTTCGTAGGCCACATTCAGCGCGTTGGTAATTATGGTCAGCGGATGAATACGCGCGGTCTTCAGCTGGCGCGCTATCTGGGCGGTGGTGGTTCCCGAATCCAGAATGATGGTCTGATGCGGCCGCAACAGTTGCACGGCCGCGCGCCCGATGCGGACCTTTTCCGCGTGGTGGATACTCTCTTTGAAGCGGAGCGGATAGTCCACCACCGGGTTCAGCTGCCGGACCGCGCCGCCGTGCGAGCGCATAGCTCCACCGCGCTCTGCCAGAACGTCCAGATCGGCCCGGGCCGTTACCGCCGAGACGCTGAACTTGCCGACGATTTCTTCAATCGTAATCCGGCCCTTTTCTTCTACAATCTCCTGGATCCTCTGACGCCGTTCTTCGGACAGCATCTTGTCTTTCCGGGAGGTTGCTACACGAGGTTCCACCGCACCAGTCTAAATGATTTTCGCCGCTGATTTCGAACCCGCCGGCTGAACCTGCCGGTTGGCCCACGGGCTACTGAGGCTTCGCCTCCAGCAGAAGGTGCTTGGCAAACTTCACATCCACGCTTCCCGACGGTCCCCGCACCGTGCCTACATCGCGGCCGTTTTCATAGTCGCGGACGGTGTAGTTGCGGCGCTCCAGGCCGCGCAGTTCGACTTTGCCTTGAAAATCCGGAGCGTAAAACGCGTAGTACATGCTGCCCGCTTTGCGAATGGCGTGGGTCTCCGGGCGGTCGAAGCCGATGTCGTACAGATCGCCGCGATACTCGCCCTGCGACAGCATCTTCTCCTTATAGAGAGAGATCCACTTCTGCCAGATCTCTTCTTTTTCGGGAGTGAGATCGTAGTTGGCGCGCCGCGCGGAACCCACCGGCCAGGTGAACTGCGTCCCTACCACGCCGCCGATCCCCAGGGTCGAGGCAAAATCCTGCCGTCCGTCGCTCAGCTCCACGTGATCGCCGAAATAAGCGGTGGCGTCGCCGTGCAGCGCTTTGAGCGATTTTCCTTTGAGTGCGGACCTGCCATGAGTTGTGCGGATCCGATGCCACGCTCATATTCAGGTTCGGCAGATTATAGAAGTTGAACGCCGTGCCGCAAGGGCACCATTCCACGATGGCGTCGGGTTTGATGCTGCGCGCGGTGTCGTAGATCATCTGGAAGAATTTGGCCAGGTCCTCCACGGATTCCTCCGGCCGGGCGTGATGGTGGGCGGGGTTGAAGCAGGGCGGCACGCCATTCATGTGCTGGCCGTCCAGCTTCAGTCCGTCGTAGTTCCAATCGCGCATCATCTTGATCACCAGCTGGCGATGGTGCTCGATGACCGCGGCGTTGGCGGGGCACAGATACCAGTCGTTCCAGTAGGAGATCTTCTGCTTCGAACCGTCCGCGTTGAGCAGCAGTTCCTCCGGATGGTTCTTGGCCAGATCGGAATCCGGCTTCGCGGTGAGCGGCGCCCACCAGAGCTGCGCGCGGAATCCCTGGCCGTGGATCTGGTCCACCAGGGCCCGCATATCGGCGTCGCCGTTCGGGAACTTGGTCTTCACAAGGTTCCAATCGCCGTCGAGAGACTGCCAGCCGTCATCCACTCCCACCCAGGTGAAGCCCAGCTTCTTGACCACCGGCAGCGCGCCCAGCACCTGCGTGGGCGTGAACGTCCGGCCGTAACCCCACGCGCACCAGATGGGCTCAAAAGCCGACGCGGGCGCCGGATCGAACTTCACGCCCTGCGCCTGCATCACCTGGCTGTAGGCGCGCAGCGTCTGGAAATAGTCGCCCTGGTGAACCGCGGCAAAGCTGTGGAAGGTTTCGATGGACTCCCCGGGCTTCACGGTCTGGTTGGGCTTGAAGCTCAGCCCGAGCGTGGCATGTTCGGCGTCCGGCATCGTCACCGGCATGGAAACCAGCTTGGCGCTCATCTCGACATGGCCCACCGCAAGCCCGGCGTCGCGCCGCCACACATCCACCACCGGGGTTCCGCCGCCGTAATCGGTGGAATTCATGCCGAGGTAGTTCTCCTGCTTGAAACTCACCTTCAGCGGGACCACCCAATCGGGACGCCGCTGATATGAGCCGCTCTCGTAGGACCAGAAGGGCGGCGCGGCGTCGCCTTCCTTGGCGGAGATCGAATAGCGGTTGTTGGTCCAGCCGGTCACCCGCACATCGGCGGTGCCCTTGTTGGTGTACCGGACCTGGAGGAAAGCCATTTGCGGAAAGCGGTCGTAGACTGTGACCAGGACGGTTTTCTGCAAGGTGCCCGCGGTCCCGATGAGGGTAGTCTGCCGGCCGGCGCCGAGAGCACCACGTACGCTTTGCTGCCCGTTGCCGCTCAGCGCGAAATCCGCAATCTCGGCGCCGTCGATGGTGACCGTCTCCGAGGGGGTAAACGGACCGAGAACGATCTCCTTGCCGTCGAACCGCGCAATCACGTGGCTGTGCATGCGATTGTCGAATTCCAGGCGGATATTTTTGGCTTCGATTCGCACCAGATCGGCGGCGTGCAGGGAACTTGAGGACCAGGCCGCGAGGATGGCGGCACAGAACACCGCCAGTTTAAAGGAAAACGGCTGTTTCACCAGATTTTCTCCTGAACTACCTACTGTAACGCACATCGAAAGCAGTATCAAACAAAAGACAAGTTATCGCTTTCGAATTATTGCGTATTGGTGGCTGCGTATTGGTGGGAGGGCCGCCGGTCTTCAATTGGCCGGGCCGTTGGGCATGGCAGGCTTGGCGGGTTGGAACGCGCTCGCCACTACCTCCAAGCCGGGCTTTGTCTTGCGCAGCTCACCCAGGGCTTTCTCGCTCATGGCGGCAGCGGAGACGTCCAGCACCTTTAATGCCGGCAGGGATTCCAGCACCGGGACGGCGTCGTCGTTAATGCGGGCGCAGGCCTGCAGGTCCAGGCGCTCCAGTTTGCCCAAGCCTTTCAGCTTTTCCAGTCCGCGCGGCGAAATGGCCACTCCGTTGAGGCGCAGGTGGCGGAGATTCTTCAACGTGGAGATTGAATCCAGGCCGGACTCAGTCAGACTGACCGACCACAGGCCGGAATCGGTGCGCTGCGCGCCGCTCAGGTCCAGGCTGGTCAAGGCAGGCATCTGGCGCAGGGCCTGTAAACCGGCATCCGTCAGCTTGTTGCCGCCGACCGAAAGCTCCTTCAGGTTCGAAAGCGCATTGAGCTGCGCCAGACCGCTGTCGGTAACCTGGGCAAAGCCGATGTCCAGGGCTTCAAGAGAGGTCAGACCGTTCAAAAACTGCAGCGTGCTGTCGGTGACTTTGGTGCCGCGCAGATTAAGCCGTTTCAGCCGCTTCCAGCCTTTCAAAACCGCGAGCCCCTGGTCGGTCACCATTTCGGCGTAGTACAAGTTGAGCTCGGTAATATTCGAGGCGGGTTTCATCTCCAGCAGGCCGCGATCGCTGATTCGGGTCATCGAGAGATCCAGCCGCGTCAGGGCCGGCTGAGTGGCCAGGTCGATCAAGTCCGAATCGGTGACCCAACTGGCGTGCAGA
Source organism: Bryobacterales bacterium (assembly GCA_963817515.1). Classification (GTDB taxonomy): domain Bacteria; phylum Acidobacteriota; class Terriglobia; order Bryobacterales; family Bryobacteraceae; genus DATMNI01. The sequence continues at coordinate 35,518 of CAWFPJ010000002.1, forward strand.
TCGACGCCGCTGATCTGGCCGGCGCTGTTGCGCGTCACCGTGCCGCCGGCGGCTTCGATCCAGGCAGACGGACCGGTGGCCGCCGGAAGGCCGGATGCCAGCAGAGCCACACAAACGAGGTATCTCATGTTCAACCCTTTCTGCGGTTGGGAAGCGCGGAATCGCGATCCCAGACCACCTGGCAGGCGGGCACCGCCGCCCTGAACCGGTCGAAGGCCTTTTCGGTCACGGCCGTGTGGTAAATGTTGAGCACCTTCAGGCCGGAAAGCGACGCCAGGGAATCCAGGCCGGCGTCGGTTACGCCGGTGGCATCGAGCTGCAATTCCTGCAAGGGCGCCAGAGTCTTCAGCAATGCCAAACCCTCATCGTTGACGGCGGTGTAATCCAGCTTCACGGCGCGCAAATTCTTCAAAGAGGCCACCACAGCGATTCCCGCGTTGGTGATTCGCGTATGTCCCAACCCCAGCCGCTGCAGGTTGTCGAGCGGGCGCAGGCCTTCAAGCGCCTTCTCGGTGAAGCGGCAGGCGTCGAGTTCCAGTTCCTGCAGACTGTGCAGCGTGCCGATGTTTCGCAGCGTTGCGTCGCCGATATCGGTTCCATCCAGGTTCAGCACCTTGAGCCGGGTCAATTTGACCAGAGAGGCTCCTGCGGCATCGGAAATATCCGAGTAGCTCAGCAACAGCCGCTCAACGCTGCCGAGCGCGGCAATGTGCTGCAACCCCTCATCGCTGACGGGCGCGCTGGTCAGGTCGAGTTCCACCAGCGGAAGCGTTTTGAGGGATTGAAAACCTTCACCGTGCACCAGCGTGCCTTCCAGACCCAGACGGCGCAGGCTGTGCAAATCGGCGAGCTGGCTCAAGCCCTTATCCGAGACGGTGGTGTTGTTGAGAATCAGCTCCTGAAGGCCGGTGAGTCCCTTGAGAGAGGCAAGCCCCAGATCGCCGATTTCGGTAGCGGAAAGATCGAGCGCCTGAAGATCCGTCAAGCCGTGCAGACCGGCCAGTTGTGAGTCGCCCACGCGCGCCGAACGCAGCGAGATAGCCTTGATTTTCCCGTTGGCCAGTTCGACCTTGCCGCCCAGCTTGCGAACCCATTCGCCGACCGCCTGATCGCCCGAACCCTGAAGACGCGCCGCGCCTCCCGATGCGGAAGCCGTCGCGCCCACATATTCCACCTTGCACTTGGGGAGCGATGCCCGCAGACCATCCACGCCCGTGCCGGTGACGCGGCTGTAGCGCACATCGAGGCTGCTCAGATCCTTCAACGCCGCCAGCGTAGTGAGCCCGGAGTTGGTCAGGCGGCTGCGGTAGAGGTTGAGTTCACGAAGATGCGTGAAGCCGGCGAGAGTAGCGGCCGATTCGTCGCTCACGTCCGCACCCAGAAGGTTGAGTTTGGTCAGGGCCGTCAACTTACGCAACCGGGCCACGCCGGCGTCGGTGACCTTGGTGCCGTACAGGTCGAGTTCCTGAAGGTTGGTCATATCCGCCAGGGATTGCAGGCCTTCGTCCGTGATCAAAGTGTCCCGCAGGTTCAGGCGGCGGATTTGTTTCAGGCCAGCCAGAGTTTTCATGCCTGCATCATTAAAGGTGGTGTAGCTGACGTCGAGCGACCGCAGATCGGTGAAAGGCGCCAGGTTGGGCGCGTCGATGCGGCACTGGGTCAGCCGGATATCCCGTAGCTTTGTGAGCCCGCCCAAGTACGCAATTCCCTTGTCCCGTACATTAATGTTGGGCAGGAAGTGCAGGCTGAAATAGAGCCGCTCGAGATTGACGAGACCGGACAGGTTCTTGAGCTCTTCGTTGGCATCCAGACGGCTGCCGGATGCCGGGTTCCAGCTCGGGCCGGGCAGGTATAACTCGCGAAGGGCCGTCAATCCGGCGAGCTTTCGCAGGTCGGTGGGGTCGATCACGGTATTGGTCAGATCGAGACCGGTGATTCGAATGTCGCCGGGAGGGATTTGGGTGGCGTCGGTTAACGCGGCGGCGTGGCCCTCGATGGTCACGCGCCCGCCCATCCGTATGGCCCAATCCGCGATTTCCCGTTCCGCGGGGCCGGCTGCGAAGCTGGCCGTAGCGGAGGCCAACAACGCTGCCAAAAGGACTGCTGCGCTACGCATGATTGACGATACCATAGTTACAAGGCAATGGAAAGAAGATGCCACATCCGGCTTTGTTTTGCTTTGTAGTCGAAATGACTTGATCCCTGTGGGCACTTTGGATACAGCACTGTTAAGATGTGTTTCTCAAAGCGAATACTCTGCTAGCTTGCGTTTATTTACTTTTTATTCAACCGAACTCATATTTTGGTTGCGCCGACGACATCCTTCGCGATATCCTGGTGTTCGGAGGCAATCTCCCGGAATGCGTAGTGTCCTGATGTTGCTGTTGACCGCGGCCCTGCCGGCAGCGCGAGCGCAGGCGCCTTCCTTCGCCCAGTCGGTTTACCCTGTATTCGAAAAGGCCGGGTGCGCAGCCTGCCATAACAGCAACGGTGTGGCTTCGGCGACACGTCTTCATTTTCCAGAGCCCGGCACGGCGCCCGAAGGCCTCGACGCGTTCGGGAAATCGCTGGTGATTCTGGTGGATCGCGACCAGCCCGGGAACTCGCTTCTGCTGAGGAAGCCGACCAAGCGCGTGGCGCATGGCGGCGGCGAGCGAATCAAAGCGGGAAGCCCGGAAGAGGCGACGCTGATCTCCTGGATTGACGTGCTGGCGCATCTCTCAGCAAAAGAGCTGGCGCAGGCGACTAAGTACAACGGCCAACCGACGGATGGGACCGCCATCCCCGCACCCACGCTTCGCCGGCTGACGCACAGCCAGTACAACAATACGGTTCGCGATTTGCTTGGCGACCATACGGCTCCAGCCAACCAGTTTCCCAGCGACGATTTCGTCAACGGTTTCAAGAATCAATACGACGCCCAGAACCTCTCGCCCCTGCTTGAGGAAGGCTACGGCGACGCCGCCGAACAGTTGGCCGCCAATGCGTTCCGCAATGGAGATACGCAGCATTTGATCCCTTGCGCTCCATCGGCGGAGTGCCGCGCCACGTTTGTCCGGACGTTCGGAAAGAAGGCCTTCCGGCGGCCGCTGAATGCCGGCGAGACGGGCCGCTACCTGGCTTTGTTCGCGCACGAATCCAATTTCATGAAGGGCGCGCAACTGGTAGTAGAGGCGATGCTGCAGTCAACCAGTTTTCTGTTCCGGCTGGATGCCACACCGAGCGCCGCGCTCAAGCCTTACGCCACCGCCAACCGCCTCTCTTACACCCTTTGGGACACCATGCCGGACGAAGCGCTGATGGCAGCGGCAGCGCGCGGAGACCTGGCTACGCCTGAAGGTGTCACCAAGGCTGCTCAAAGGATGTTGCGGGATCCCCGGGCGCATCAGGCTCTGGACGAATTTGTCTCGCAATGGCTGCGGTTCGACCGCATCCTGAACACCACCCGCGACCGTCGCCGGTACCCGCAGTTCAGCCGTGAAACCGCGGTGGCGATGACCCAGGAGGCCCAGCTTTTCGTGGGCGACCTGGTGTGGAAAGATCGCAACTTCATGGACGCGTTCACGGCCAATTATGGTTTTGTGAATGCGGAACTGGCGCCGATTTACGGGGTGCCGGTACCGGCGCGCGAATTCGACCGGGTGGAGTTTTCGCCGGCTTCGGAGCGTGCGGGGCTGCTTGGTCAGCCGCTCTTTCTGGCCTTGACGTCCAAGCCCGAGGACGCTTCGCTGACCGCTCGCGGGCTCTTCGTGCGAGAGCAGTTTTTGTGCCAGCATGTGCCTCCGCCGCCGGCCAATGTCAACACCAACCTGCCGCCCTCTACGGAAGCGCATCCTCAGACCAATCGCGACCGCATGTCGGAACATGTCACGAATCCGGCCTGCGCCTCGTGCCACAACCTGATCGACCCGATCGGCTGGGGCCTGGAGAAGTTCGACGCCATAGGGATGCGGCGCGAAGAATTCAAGCTGACATTCGCCAACATGGGCCACGGAGCCGCGGCGCGCCGCACGCCGCCCAAGTCCGTTATGCTGCCGATCAATTCGAAAGGATCGGTGGTGGGGATCAGCGAATCGTCTTTTGGCTCGCCGCGCGAATTGGGTGCAATTCTGGCGGCGGCGCCGCAATGCCAGGAATGCATGGTGAAACAGTATTTCCGCTATGCCGCCGGCCGTATGGAAACGCCGGCAGACCGTCCCGCGCTGGACCGCATTTTCCAGGATTTCAAGAATTCAAATTATCGTTTTCAAGAACTAATCTTGTCGCTGATTCGCTCGCGAGAATTTCCGGGCGAAGATAGGAGTGTACATGTCGCAAGTAATCACTAAGCGCAACAGGGTTTCCCGGCGCCGGTTCCTGCGGGGATTGACTCTATCGGGCTCCGCGATCTCGGTGGGTTTGCCGCCGCTGGTCGCCATGTTCAATTCCACCGGCACCGCATATGCTTCGCCTGCCGCGACCACAACACCTATCGAAAACCGGTTCGTGATGTGGTTCAACGGCAATGGTATTCCGGAGCGCTACTGGATTCCGGCCGAGGCTGGACGCGATTTCCGCATGACGCCGTGCCTGTCGCCGCTGGCGCAATTCCGCAACGATATCCACGTCCTCAGCGGCTTGGACAATTCGGCGGCTGGGCTTCCGGGCCCGGGCAACGGACACCATAATTCCATGAGCGGCCTGATGACGTGCACACGGTTTACCGGCCGTGGCGCGGGCGGGCCTTCGATCGATCAGGCGATTGCCGCGAATATCGGCGGCGACTCGCGTTTCCGCTCGCTGCAGATCGGGGTCTCACAGGAATCCTTCGGAGAAAGCATTCAGCGCAACATGAGCTGGTCCGGCTATGAGCGCGCGCTTCCGCCGGAGATGCTGCCCGACCGTTTGTTCGACCGCCTCTTCGGCAAGCGCGAAGAAGGATGGATCAATCGCAAACGCAGCATTCTAGATACCGTGCGTGAAGATGCAGCGGAGCTCAAGAAAACTCTTCCGAAGGACGACCAGGTGCGAGTGGAAGAGCACCTCTCTTCCGTGCGCGACGTGGAGCGGGCGGTCACCAGCCTGCCGCCGGAGTATCGCCACATTGATCCGCCGGAATGCGAGGATATGAAGGACTGGCCGCGCATCGCCAAACTGCAGAGCGATCTGCTGGCTTATGCGCTGATCACGCGGCAGACGCGGGTTGCCTCCTATATGCTGACCAAATGCCAGGGCCTCTCGCGATTCCCCTGGCTCGGTTACACGGCGGCCCGGCATCACGACTACACGCATGCCGACGGTAAGGCTCCGGGCGCCGATGGCGTAGAGGGGCAGCGCATTCTCCGCGATATCTGCCGCTGGCACGTGGAAGAGTTTGCTTACTTCCTGAGCAAGCTGAAATCGATTCCCGAAGGCGATGGCACGCTGCTTGATCACTGCTGCATACTTTACGTGCATGAGCACGCGGAAGCCAATCCGCACAAGAACATCGGTCATGGCGCGATTGTGGCGGGCCACGCTGGAAAGCTTGCTACCGGTATGCATTCGCAATTGACCGGCACCATCGGCGACCTGCACCTGACGTTGGCGGATGAAATTATGGGCGCGGGCGTCGGCCAATTTCCGACCGCCAGCCACAAGATTTCCGCGCTACTCGCCTGACGCTGCGATGGCCTGATGCGCTTGCTGGCCGGTTTCGCAGCATTAGCCTGCGCCGGTAGTCTGCTTGCGTACTTCGCCGCGGTCACGCCGCCGGAGCCGATCACGTTCGAAGATGTTACGGCGCGTGCGGGGGTCGATTTTGTTTTGCGAAACTCGGCCACGCCGGAGCGGCATCAGATCGAAACCATGGTGGGGGGCGTGGCGGTTTTCGATTACAATAACGACGGCCGCCCCGATCTCTACTTCGTCAACGGCGCGCGCCAACCGGCACTCGATAAGCCCGACTCCTCCTGGTTCAACCGGCTGTACCGCAACAATGGCGACGGAACATTTACCGATGTCACGCTGGCAGCCGGTGTGGCCGGTGCGGGTTTCGCGAGCGGCGTAGCGGCCGCCGATTACGACAACGATGGCTGGGAAGATCTGTTCATAGCGGGCGTCGATCGCAATATCCTGTATCGCAATCGCGGCGACGGAACTTTCGAAGACGTCACCGCGCGCGCCGGCCTGAATCCCGCGGAAGGCGGGCGCAAGCCCTGGTCGGTCTCGGCGGGCTGGTTCGACTACAACAACGACGGCCTGCTGGATTTGTTGGTGGTCAATTATTGCGTCTGGTCGCCCGAGCGCGAACCGCCGTGCACCATCGGGAAGGCGCGAACCTACTGCCATCCGAAGTATTACGCGGGCCTTCCGAACAGCCTGTATCGCAATAACGGAGACGGCACCTTTACGGATGTCTCGGCCGCGTCCGGCATTGCGGCGCACATCGGCAAGGGGATGAGCGTGGGCTTTCTCGACTTCGACGGCGACGGGCGGCTCGACGTGTTCATCGCCAACGACGCCGTGCCCAATTTCCTGTTCCGCAATGAGGGCAACGGGACATTCCGAGAGGTGGCGACCACCGCCGGGGTGGCGTTCAACGACGATGGCCGGGCCGTCAGTTCGATGGGAGTGGATGCGCGGGATTTGGACAACGACGGCCGTGAAGACCTGTTCGTGACGGCCAACGAAAGCGAAACCTTTCCGGTCTTCCGCAATCTGGGCAAGGCGCTTTTCGCGGACATCACCTATGCCAGCGGGGCCGGCAGCCAGACCCTGGCGTCAACCGGCTGGAGCGCGGGAGTCTTCGACTTCAACAACGACGGCGCCAAGGATCTGTTCGCGGCCTGCGGCGCGATCGACGACAATGTGGAGCAATTCTCTCACCGGCACTCGCGGCAGCCGAATCTGGTGCTGGCCAATGCCGGCGGGCGGCGATTCGTCGACGTCAGCGCGCAAGCCGGCCGCGATTTTCAAAAGGCCGCCTGGCATCGCGGCGCGGCTTTTGGCGATCTGGACGGCGACGGGCGCGTGGACGCGGTGGTCAGCCGAATCGGGGAGCGCGCCGCGGTTTTCCGGAATACATCCACCAACCGGAATCATTACCTGGCGGTGAGACTGCGCGGCCGGCGCAGCAACCGCGACGGCATCGGCGCCATGGTGCACGTGACCGGCGCTTCGGGGCGCGAACAATGGAACCGCGTCACTACGGCGGTGGGCTACGGCTCATCGAGCGACCGCACGGCGTTCTTCGGGATGGCGCAGGATGCCGTGGGCTCTGTAGAGGTGATCTGGCCAAGCGGCGTCCGACAGGTGCAAGCCAACGTCAAGTGCGATCGCTATTGGACTCTGGAAGAGCCGTGATCATTGGACTCTTGAAGAATGATCCTTGGCGGCCCAGCCCTCGCGGCCGATGCGCAGCTCGCGTTCGCCTTCTTCGGCGCGTCCCAGCCGAAGGTAGGCTTTGCCGAGCAGCATGCGCACGGTCCACGCCGCGGGATCGAGTTCGACCGCCTTTTGGAGCCGCGGAAGGGCGTCCTGCGGGCGGTCGAGATCGAGCAGCGCGCGGCCCAGTTCGGCATTCGCCTGGGGCGAAGTTGGGAACGCGGCGAGCGCTTGCTGAAGCGGTTCCAGGGCTTCCGCGGCGCGTCCGTGGCGCGCCAGGAAGGCTCCATAATCCAGGCGCGGGTCCTCGCGCGAGCGCTCGCGCGGCGTTCGCGATAAGGATAAAGCGAATCGCGGCGCGGAAGTGGCTCTCGGCATCCGCGGCGCTGCCCAGCCGGTCGAAATTCAGTGCAGCGGCGCGATTGATTTTGGCCTGATCCGCGGCGGGGGCTTTGCGCAGAGCCGTTTCGAGCGGCTTTACGGCTTCGTCATAGCGCGCCTGCAGGAAGAGCGCGCGGCCCTGCGAGGTAGCAGGCATCTGGGTCGCCGGATGCCAGTTCGCAGGCTTGCCGAAGGGGCTCAACCGCGGCCGCGAAATCGTCGAGTCCGAGCAGCACCAGCCCCAGCGCCTTCCACACGTCAGGTTCCGCCGGCGAAAGCGCCGCGGCCCGGTCCAGAAATGGGCGCGCCTCGCGGAGCCGCTGCTGCCGGAAGTAAGCGAGACCCAGGCTATAGTTGGCGTTCGGATCTTCCGGCGACTGGCGTACGCGCGCTGTCAGGGCCGGAATGTCGTCAACCGCGGTCTGCTGCCCACTGGCGGATCGGCAGGCCAACGAAAATAAGGCAGAACAAACCAGGGCTGAACAAACCAGGGCCGGAAGATACCGATACACCCGCGGAAAGTATCCTCCAGGGAAGGCGTCCATGCGGGAAGTATACTCCGGCGCGGCCGCTGCACCAAGGCCCAGCGGCTCGGCTGTCATCCACCGCAATGAGCGCTGCTTACCAAAATACAAAGCAGCCGCTGGAAATCACAAGCAGAAAGAAACGGATGTTGCATCTATTTTGCTTTTCATTTACACTATTGCAAACAAATAAAAAGGGGGCGGCCGGATCGCCGGGGCAATTCCGGTATAGGAGGTTAGTATGAATCGTTTCCGGCAAACTGCGCTGCTACTGCTGTGTATGAGCGCGGCGGCCTGTGCACAATCGAGCACTAGTACGGTCCATGGAAGCGTCCGCGATTCTTCGGATGCCGTAATTCCCGCAGCTTCAGTGACGCTCACCGCTACCGCCACCGGGGTTGAGCGCAAAACCGCCGCCAACGAAGCTGGGTACTTTGCATTTCCCGGTGTGACTCCGGGACCTTACCGCATCACCGTCGAGGCGGCGGGCATGCAGCGCTTCGAAGGCACGTTGACGGTTCAGGTGCAGGTGGATGCCGAGGTCAATGCCGTCCTGAGAGTCGGACAGGCGAACACTACCGTGGAGGTCAAGGACGTGACTCCCATGGTTCAAACGGATTCGCCCACGCTCGGCCATGTGCTCGAGACGCAGCGCATTCAGGAACTCCCGGTGAACGGGCGCGGCTATCAGAATCTGTTGGTCACCGTGCCCGCCGTGACCTGGTCGAGCCAGGGCTTCGGAATCGGCGCGCTGGTTCAGGCATACGGCTTGCGGCCCGGAACCACGACTCTGACCTTCGACGGAGCGGCGCAGAACGAAGTGTGGGAGGGATGGGACGTGGCGCGCACGCCGGATCTTGACACCATCCAGGAGATGCAGGTGGAGACCAATAACTCCTCGGCCAAGTTCACCCGGCCCACCACCATCGTGATGTCCAGCAAGAGCGGCACCAACCAGCTTCATGGGGGGCTCTTCTACACCAACCGCAACAGCGGTTATGGCGTAGCCCGCATGCGGCAGGACACATTTCTCAAGCCGCCCTACCTGAACCGCAACGAATGGGGCGAATCGGTGGGCGGCCCGGTCTACATTCCGAAGGTTTACAACGGCCACAACCGCACGTTCTTTTTCTTCTCCTGGGAAGACATCCGAAGCCTTCAATACACAACGTCACAACAGTCGTTTCCGACGGTCGCGATGCGGAATGGCGATTTCCGCGGCATCACGGACAGCCTGGGCCGGGCGTACAATTTTTACGATCCGTCCACTACCGGGGCTAACTATTCCAGGTCGCCTGATCAGTTGCAACGACATCGTCAACACGATTTGCCCGTCGCGGGAGAGTCCGACAGCGAAATATCTCTTCGGCATCACTCCGCTGCCCAACCTACCTGCGGTGAATCCGCTGGTCGGGCAGAACTGGGTCGGACAGATTCCGCGCTCACTCAACCAGGAAGTGAAGACCGTCCGCATCGACCACCGGTTCTCGGGATCGGACCTGTTGTATGGGCGCTATTCCTACGGTCATCATCACGAGTCCTATCAGTCCGGCGGACCGGAAATGCTGAACGGCATTTCCGGCGTGGACCAACGGTGGTGGCCGGATCAGAGCGCTGTCGCTGACCGAAGTACACACGTTTTCCCCGACCTTGACGAACGAACTGCTGGTCACCGGCACGCGCGATTTTCAGCGCCGCGGCTCGGGTGATTTCCAGACCAACTATGCCCAGACCCTACTGGGCCTTCCCAATCCGTTCCAGGCCGCGAACTGGCCCACCATTAATGTGGCGTCTTCCAGCACGCCGGGCTCAGACCTGACCGGTTACTCGTTTGGCGGCGAATACTTCTACCTGATCACGAATGTCTTCGTCGGCTCCAGGACAACGCCACCAAGATCAAGGGTAAACACGAATTCCAGTTCGGCTTCCAGTATCGCTATGAACTCGTCCCCAAGAGCGTGCTGCCGACGGCCGGCAGTTATGACTTCAGTACCCAGGCAACGGCGCTATACGACCCGAGCTCAACGGCCACCAGTCCGCAGGCTCTGCCTCTTACCGGCCTGGGTGTGGCCAATATGTACCTGGGCTCCATGGATTACGGTGCCACCTTCGCGCGTCCGTGGGTCTATATGACGCGGCAGGAAGATGCGCTCTACTTCCAGGACAACTGGAAGCCGTCACGCAGCGCCTGACGGTGAATCTGGGTCTGCGTTGGGAGTATCGCACGCCCGATCTCGGACCGCCAAAGCGCGTTGATGGGTTTCGACCTCAGCAAACGCGCCTATGTATTGGGAACTTCGCTGGACGCGCTTCGAACAGTTGGGCGACACGCTTCCTTCGCTGGTCACCGCGCTGCAGGATTTCGGCGGCAGCGTGGAAACCAACCAGGATGTCGGCTTGCCGTCGACCCTGGTCTATCGCAACTTCTCGAATTTCGGACCCAGGCTGGGCTTCGCCTATCGCGCTGGGGACGGCCGCAAAGTCGTTCGTCCTTCGCGGCGGCTATCGCATCTCGTACTACACCGAGCCACTCGAAGATCGTACTTCAACACCCAGCAGAGCGGCGAACTGGTATCGGCCAACTTCCAGAACAGCGTGTCGAATACGTCTCTTTCGCCGGACGGTCTGCCGAATTATGGATTACGCAGCGTTCCGCAGTACGTCGCCGGGCCAGAATACGTCCGAGCTCCATCATCAATCTCAACGACACCCGCCTGATCACTCCCGGTTTCTCCGCGTATTTCCTGGATCCTCACCACGGCCGATCCGCGTGTGCAGGACTGGAACTTCACCATCGAGAAAGAGATCATGGCGAATACCATCGTGCGCGCCACTTACCTGGGCAACCATGTGTCGCGCATGCTTCAGCAGATCGATTACAATGATTCCACTCCGACGTTATATCTGGTACGCGACTCAGAAGCAGCCGCTTCCGACGGGCCTGTACTCGGCGGTCGGGACCACGCCCTGGGGGAATCAGGTCTTCGGCGGCGTCTACGAGTACAGTCCGATCGGCCATTCCAACTTCAACGGCGTAAACCTTGAGTTCGAGCGCCGGTTCAGCCACGGCCTCGCGTTTCAGACGTTCTGGTCCCTGGCCAACTCGTTTACCGATGAGACCCAAGGCTCCGGCTCTACCAGTTCGATCCCGACCCTGAACGCCTATCTGCCGGGCGCTGTTCCCACGGATCAAGCCGCTCGCGACCAGTTCCTGAACTATCAGCGCTACACCACGGTTCCCCACCAGCAGATGCGGTATAACTTTGTGTGGGAGCTGCCGGTCGGGAAGGGGAAGGCACTGCTGGGGGGCGCTCATGGGGCTCTGGATAAACTGATCGGAGGATGGCAAGTTGCCGGCACCGGCCAGTGGAGAACCAACTACTTCACCTTGCCGACTACGATTTACCCCACCGGAAACCAGATACAAACATACGGCTATCAGTATCCTGTACAGGACTGCCGCAGCGGCGCCTGCTATCCCGCGTATCTGTACTTTAACGGCTACATCTCGCCGCCCCAGATCAACGAACACAACGCCGCCGGCCAGTGCATTGGCGTGTGCGGCGTGCCGGCTAACTACAAGCCGGCAGGCGCCCCGCTGCTGCCCTACGGAGCCACTTCCGCTCCCAATGCACCAGCCGGGACCAACTTGTCGTCTTACTATGACACCAACACCGTCTGGGTTCCGCTCTCTAACGGCACGGTGCAGCGCACGACTTACAACAATAACCTGTCTCCCTGGCGCAACCAGTATCTTTCCGGACCGAATCAATGGTTCCTGGACGCTTCGCTGTTCAAGTCTGTCAGGATCCGTGAGAAGGTTACGCTGCGGTTCAACATTGACTTCTTCAATGCGCTGAACAACCCGAACAATCCGATCGCTGTGACATCCGACGGGCTGCTAAGTGTGCGCAATTCCGGCAGCCCGGCGCGGGTCACTCAGTTGTCGACGCACCTGAACTGGTAACAAGCCGTAAGTTGGCCGGAGCGCGCCCAGGGTTAGCGCTCCGGCCCTCATTGGATTGCGGTTTTTGGCCTTCGCTGCCCGCGCCTCTTTCAGCCGCTGCGCCCGTTCTGCGCGGCGGGATAATCCCCTATCCTGACTTTCCCTGCTTTTCATCGGCTCCGGCTTCATATATCATTGGACGGTTTTAAACCTGGGCGAAGGAATCTGTATGGTTCCTATCGCGGGAAACCATGATCGTATTCCCGTAAAAGACAAGGAGAAACCAAAAGATGAAGTCCAATTCGTTTTCCCGTCGCGGCCTCTTGATAGGAGCCGCCACCACTCTTGCCGCCAGCCGTTTGCAAGCGGCTGACCACAGCAGCCAGCATCTGGCTATTACCGAAGATGTCTCGGGAGAAGCCGGGACAGCGCCACCGTATGCCTATGTCGGCTGCTACACTGGCGGGTCCAACGCACGCGGGATTAGCGTGTTCCACTATGACGCAACTACCAATGCCCTGAACCTGGTCGGTATCGTGGCGCCGGTCACCAGCCCGTCCTTCATCGCTCTGGACGCGACCAAGAAGTTTCTCTATTCCGGAAATGAGTCCGGCGCGGGCAGCGCATCCGCCTTCAGCGTGAATCCAAATACCGGCGCATTGCGGTTCCTCAATTCGGTGGGTGCAGGCGGCCAGCCGGCGCATGTAGCCATTCACCCCGGCGGAAAGCATCTGCTGACAGCCAATTATACCGGCGGGACGGTGGCGGTATTCCCGATTCAGGCGGACGGATCGCTGGGCACCACACCCCAGATCATCTCGCATTTCGGCGAACTCGGGCCCAACACCGGCCGTCAGGAGGCTCCCCATCCGCACATGGTGTTGCCAGACACGACCGGCAAATATGTCCTGGTTAACGATCTCGGCCTGGATGCGACAATTGTCTATTCCTTCGATGCCGGGGTGGGAAGATTGACCGAGGTGAGCCGCACCGCGGCGCCAGCCGGTTCCGGCCCCCGGCACCTGGCGTGGCATCCCAACGGCAGGGTTGTCTACTCGATCAATGAACTCTTGAATACGATCAATGTGTATATGTGGGACGGCAACGGCAACCTGACTCCGCTGCAACTAAGCGTGAGCACGCTGCCCAACGGATTCCTGGGCACCAGCGGCGCCGGTGAGATCCTGGTGGACGCGGCTGGCAGGTTCCTGTACGGCTCAAACCGGGGCAACGATAACATTGTGATCTGCTCAATCGATCCGGGAAATTATCAACTGAGCGTGATCGGCTGGGTTCACACGCAGGGCCGCACGCCGCGGCATTTCAATTTCGATCCAAGCGGCAACTTCATCCACGTTGCCAACCAGGATTCGGCGAATATCGTAACCTTCAGGGTAGACAAGGGAAGCGGCATGCTGGCGGCGGCGGGACTTTACGCATCTACTCCAGCGCCAGCCTGCATCCAGTTTACTTCTTAGTTGGAGCCTCGGCCGGCGGCGTTGGGATTCCAATGCCGCCGGCCATTATACGTTTGGCGTTTGTCCGCGCGAGCCTACGCGAGGATTCCTTTGATCACCTCTCCCTGGATTTGGGTGAGGCGTTCTTTGCGGCCCAGGTGCAGGTAGCTGAGAGCGTCCTGGTTCAAGCCCAACTGGTGCAGAATCGTGGTGTGGAGGTCGCGGAAGTGCACGGGCTTATCAACAGCTTTCATTCCGATTTCGTCGGTGGCGCCGTAGACGATACCGCCTTGAATGCCGCCGCCCGCCATGAGAGTGGTGAACCCCAGATTATGGTGATCCCGGCCCTGGCTGCCCTGGGATTCCGGAGAGCGCCCAAATTCGGCTCCGATCATGACCAGCGTTGAATCGAGGAGTCCCCGCCGCTTCAGGTCTTTCAACAGCGCCGCCATCGGCTGGTCTGTTTCAGCAGCCTTGCGGAGATGGTTTTCTTCGATGTTCTCATGGGCGTCCCACTGCATATTCCCGGGCCCGCCGCCGGAGACCGGGCAGACAAAGCGTACGCCATTTTCGATTAATCGGCGGGAGAGCAGGCAGCGGCGGCCGTAGTCGTCCGTCGGTTGCTTGCCGATACCGTACATGTCCAGAGTCTCCTGGGACTCGGTGGAGAGGTCGAAGATCGCCGGCGCCTCGGTTTGCATTTTGAATGCAAGATCGTAGGAAGTGAGCCGCGCCGATAGTTCCGCATCCCCTGGCTTCATGTCCAGTTCGTTCAAAGTTCTCAAGCTGTCCAGCAGCTTTCGCCGGCTCTCGAGCGTGGTCCCCTTGGGCAGATCCAGGTTCAAGACGGGCCGGCCGCCCGGACGGAACATGGTGGGCTGATACACCGATGGCAGGAAGCCGTTCGAGTACATCGGCGCGCCCCCTTCGAGGGCCCCCTTAGGATCGGGCATCACGACGTAGCCCGGCAGCGACTCGGATTCGGAGCCCAATCCGTAAAGCGTCCATGAGCCCATGCTGGGGAAGCCGGGAATGACCCTGCCGGAAAAGAGCTGGTACTGTGCCGCGGAGTGGACCACCATATCGCCATAGCAGGAGCGGATGACCGCGATATCGTCAATGCACTGCGCCAGATTCGGGAACAGGTCGGAGACTTCGATTCCGCTCTTTCCATAGCGCTGGAATGTCCGCCGGGTGCCCAATAGCCGCGATTCGGCGTTGACATACTGATACTGTGCGTCGCCGAATGTCGCAGGACGCTTCTGTCCATCAAGCTTGTTCAGCAGCGGCTTGGGATCGAACGTATCCACCTGGCTGGGACCGCCGGCCAGAAACAGGAATACCATCGACTTCGCCTTGGCCTTCATGTGCGGCGGCTTGGGCGCCAGCGGATTATAGGAGGCAGCGCGTGCCACCTCCTGCTGCAGCATGGCGCCGAATGCCAGCGCCCCCATACCGCAGCAGGCATCACACAGAAATTCGCGGCGGTTGCGAGTGATACGAGTATGTTCCGGCATGATCCACTACTCCTAGTTCACGTAAACGAAGGAATTGAGATTCAAGAGCATCAGCGCCAGCCCGCGCTTCGGCTCGGTTTTCAGGAAGCCCATCGCCACCTGAATTTCTTTGGAATTCGCGGGCCGCCCGGCGACCAACTGGTAGCCAAGGTCGATCTGTTTTCGAACATCGGGTCCGGCTTCAACTTCCA
Organism: Bryobacterales bacterium; assembly: GCA_963817515.1. GTDB lineage: Bacteria > Acidobacteriota > Terriglobia > Bryobacterales > Bryobacteraceae > DATMNI01. The sequence continues at coordinate 50,878 of CAWFPJ010000002.1, forward strand.
GACGTTTGGCAAATGCGTCGGCCTCGGTATTGGTCAGGTCGCCATTCAGCATCTCCAGGGCCTGCGGAGCGTGCGTGCTGGATTCGCGCCGCGCGCAACTTGTGGAACCGTCCGGAGCGTCGAACACCTGCATGAAAGGCAACTGGAGGTTTCGCTTGACCAGGAGATAGACGCCGCGCCGGGTATACTCCGAAGCATCTTTTGCCGGGACCCATTGGGAAGGCTTATAGAGTGTGTTCACCAGGCCCTGATCGATGGGAATCATGACGCTGGGCCCACCGGCCTTGGGATTCAATTGGCCGGATACGGAAAGAATGGCATCGCGCAGTTCCTCTGCCTGCAGCCGCCGCCGGTTGAATCGCCACAACAATTTATTGTCAGGATCATTGTCGGCGATGAGCGCCTCGCGGGCCTGATCTATGGACGGGGCGGAAGACTGCTGATACGTGCTGCTATTCAAAATCAGCCGGTGTAGCTGCTTCACGCTGAATCCCCCGGCCACGAATTGGTTCGCGAGATAGTCAAGCAACTCGGGGTGCGTGGGACGGCTGCCCATTCTGCCGAAATCATTGGGCGTGTCCACGATGCCGCGTCCGAAATGATTCTCCCAGATCCGGTTGACCATGACACGGGCGGTGAGGGGATTGTCGGGATCCACAATCCACCGGGCCAACTCCGTCCGCGGATTCTTTGTACCCTCCGCCAGTTCGGGCGTACCGGGCGGCAGCAAAACGCCGAGCGGCCGCATGCCCACGCGGTCCAATTTGGCGGTGTATTCGCCGCGGCCCAGGATATGAGTCTCGGCCTTTTCATCCTTGTCGATGACCGTGTGGATTGAGGGTATGGGCGGAGGCAGTTTCTCCTGCAATTCCTCGAGCTGCTTGGTCAATGCCGCTCGTTTATCGGCCGATTCGGGATCTTTACTTCCGCGCAACGCCATCATCTGCGCGCGCAGCGTTTTGATTTCGTTGTTAATCGGAGCGGCCTTCTCTTTCCATGCGGCTTCCTCCTCCGGGGTGGCTTTGGCTACGTCGTGTTCGTAGGTCGAGCCGAAGAATGCCTGCAGCCGGTAGTAGTCGCTTTGGCGAATGGGATCGAATTTGTGGTCGTGACAGCGCGCGCAACCCACCGTTACCCCCAGGAAGGCGGCTCCGACCACGTTGGTCATTTCGGTCAGGACCTCATTGCGGCTGCTGGCAACTTCCTGATTGCCCGCATTCTTGCGAAGAGGGCCGAGCCGGTTGAACCCGCTCGCGATCAGCGTCTCGTCTTCTTTGGGTGCGATCTCGTCGCCGGCAATCTGCTCCATAACGAAGCGGTCGTACGGCTTGTCATTGTTGAAGGCGCGGATCACATAGTCGCGATACCGCCAGGCGTCGCTGCGCATCGTATCGTACTCATAGCCGTCGGTCTCCGCAAAGCGCACAACGTCCAGCCAGTGCTGGCCCCAGCGTTCGCCGTATTGCGGGCTTTTCAGCAGTCTTTCCACCACCTTCGAAACTGCATCGGGAGATTTGTCGGCGGCGAATTCCGCCACCTCAGACGGCGTAGGCGGCAATCCAACCATGTCGAAATAAAGCCTGCGCAGCAAGGTTGGCCGGTCAGCCGGCGGCGAAGGTTGCAGCCCTGCCTTCTTCAGCTTATCCAGGATGAATGCGTCGACGGGAGTTTTCACCCAAGCCTGGTCAACCGGCGCCGTGAACGACGGGACGGCTGGAGCGGACCGCTTCAGAAAGGCCCATTGCTTGCGATCGGTTTCCGAGTAGGTGCCGAGAGGCGCCACCACATCCGACGCCAAGGCAAACGACACCAGCGCCACCGCGGGCACGAATCGTTTCAGCATTCCCGGCCTCCAGTTTGAATAGCTTCAATATGAATTGTACACCTCTGCCATGAGCCACTCAATCGCCGGAAGCCGGCGAGGTCGCGAACGAGCCGGGTGGAAGATCCGTGTAAGATGAAGATCGAATGATGGAGGCGATCGGGGGAGCTTGCTTGCGGATGGCGACAATCGTTCTGGCTTTGTGTCTGCCTCTGACAGCTCAGGACGAACTGCCGCAAGGCAAGGGAAAAGAAACCCTTGAGAATACTTGCACGGAATGCCACGGGTTAGACAAGGTTCTGAGCCAGTTGCGTTCCAGGGAGCGCTGGCGAGCCATCGCCGTCGCGATGAGGTCCAAGGGAGCCACGATGAGCGATTCGGAGCTCGACATTCTTGTGGGCTACCTGTTCGAGTATTTTGGCACGGTCGAGACCTCCGAAGCGGCACCCAAGGCCGCCGAAAGGCCGAAGATCAATGTGAACAAAGCGGCGGCGAAGGAGTTGGCCGGTGTGCTGGAGCTCACATCGGGCGAAGCCGCTGCGATTGTTCGTTTTCGGGAGGCGAACGGACCGTTCAAGGAATGGCGCGACCTTACGAGAGTGGACGGAGTTGATAAGGCCAAGATCGAAGCGAGAAAAGATCAGCTCACGTTCTAGCGCGCCCCGTAGGCGAGGACTCTACGCCAGCGCCCTGGCTTCGGAAGCACTGACGGCTTCCGGCGCCGCTCCGATCAATTCGTCTACCCTGAGCAGCAGGTCCAGCGCCGAAAAGGGCTTCATAAGGATTCGTACCGAATTTGAAGGCATTTCGCGAAGCCGGGAGGCGTCCCAAGCGCTCCACTCGGTTAAGGGAGCGCCCGATATAAAGAGAAGTTTCAGCGTGGGTGCGGCCGCCTGCAGACGGAGGCAGACCTTCACGCCGCTATCGTCCTCAAGTGTGACGTCCGAGATCAAGAGATCTATGTCACTGCTTTCCTGTTGAAACTGTTCCGCGGCCGACTCAACCGATCGACACTGCAAGACCGTGTAACCGCTGCTTGTCAGATACGTCGTTAGTCCGCTAAGCTGGCACCGTTCATCGTGCTCATCGTCAAGTATGAGGATTCTGGCGGGATTGTTCTCACTACGGGGCGGCTTCTTCATGGCGGTATCCTTTCGACACTAAACTCTCCACTCAGGTCCCTGAGCGGGAAAGAGGTCAAGAAAATGTTTCCGGTCATCGCTGATCCGGCGATCAGTTCAGAATCCGGGCTTCCGCACGAGAAACAGCCCGCCCACGTTCATGTTCTGCCTTTCGGTTCTCTCGTAGACTTCCCGGCGCGCCCGGAATAAATCCTCCTCGGGCGATCCGTTCCGGAACCTTCTTGCCCGCCAGAACTCAAAGGCCAGTTCGGCGATTTCAATTTGTATCTGCCAGTCTGAAATAACAATAGGAGCGGATCCATTACCCGAGTTGGAGTCGGACATTCCCGTAATCTTCGTCTTTTGTGTCAGGAACTTGGGCGCGCCAATCATATTCAATCGGTTCCTCTTATAGGCGGCTGCCATTCAATTGAGCATCGTGTCTCATCATGATAGTGCGATATGAATTCCCGAACTGCTCAATATTGCTCACATTTAATATTTCTCGCTACGCGTCGATCGTCGCGGACCAAGGCGGCGGCGCAAGGCGGCGCGGGAACGGCGGGGCGGGCTGGAGCGGTGCCGGGCGAGTATTATTCGACAGTCATAGGCGAAGGGCGATAGGCTAGCATAGTCTGTATACCAACGAAAAGGAGCATTCCTCAGAATGCGCGTTAATCATACCCGGGAGCGTCTCGCAAAAGGCGAGGTGGTCTACGGTTGCGGATTGCAGGTTTACCGGTCCAGTGAAATTCCTCGGGCCTTAGCCGCGGCAGGCTTCGACTACGCCTTTATCGATATGGAGCACGGCTCTTACAATCTGGAGACCGTGCACGATATGATCATAGCCTCGAACCTGGCCGGGATCACCCCTATTGTGCGAGTGGGGGAAGTGCAGTACACGCTGTGTGCGCGGCTGCTGGACCAGGGAGCGCAGGGCATCATTCTGCCGCGCGTGGAAGATCCCAGGGTTCTAGAAGAAGCGCTGAGCTGGCTGCGGTTTCCCCCCGCCGGCAAGCGTGGGTTTGGCGTCAACGCCACCATGATCGATTATGAAACGCGCAGTTTCCCCGAAATCATCGAGCACCAGAACCTCAATACCCTGGGGGTGGTGCAATTTGAATCCGTGACGGCGCTCGAGCGCGCCGATGAACTGCTCTCGATGAAGGGCGTGGACGTGATTATGGTGGGTCCGGCGGACCTTTCGATTTCTCTGGGCATCCCAGGCCAGTTCGAACACCCGCTGATGATCGAATCCATCGGCAAGCTGATTGAGAAGTGCAACCAGCATCACGTGGTTCCGGGCATCCAGACGCGCAACGTGGCGATGGCGAGGCAGTGGGTGGAGCGCGGCATGCGCTTCGTGGGCCTGGCGGCGGAACATGTGCTGCTGCTGGAGAAGGCGCGAGAGACGGTGGCGGCGTTGCGAAAATAGGTAGCGCCGGTGGTCGTGCCACCGGTGTCTTGCGGTAGGAGGACACATGGATCGGTTCCCTCTCGGGTTCAATACGTATTCGGTTCGGGCCATGCGCTGGCACGATGTGAAACTGCTGGAGTATGGGGCGAGCCTGAAGCTGGACGCGGTCTATCTGCAGGATTCACTCGACCCGGCGAACAACGATCCGGCCCACTGGAAGGAACTCAAGGAGACCGCCGCACGGCTCGGGCTTGAGCTGCACGGCGGCGATGCCGGAGCGCTGCCCCGGACTGCGGACGGAATGGACGCGACATTCAAGCGAATGCGCGACGGAATCCGGCACGCGGTGGGCATCGGGTCCAGGCTGGTGCGCTTCCGCGTGGCTGGCGACCGCGCCAGTATGCCGCCGGGCCCGGTGGAAAAGACCATGGAAACCATGATTCAGGTGCTGCGCACGGTACGCACCGAAGCCATGGATGCCGGCGTGAAATTTGCGATTGAGAATCATAAGGATTTGTATTGCTGGCAGACGCGGCAGGTGATCGATGGGGCGGGCAAAGAGTTCGTCGGCTCATATCTCGATACCGGCAATCCGGTCTTCGTGATGGAAGATCCGCTGGCCACGGTGGAAACGCTGGGGCCGGTGGCGGTGATGCTGCATCTGCGCGATTCGGTGGTTTATGAATCGCACAACGGTATCGCCGTGCAGTGGGTGCCGCTGGGCGAGGGTGTGGTGGATTTCAAAAAGATCATCGCCAAAGCCAAAGAAGTCTGTCCGCCAATCTCGGTCTACAACAAGCCCATCACCGGCCGCCCGCCGCAGCTTCTGGCGATTTACGACCCGGAGTTCATGAAGACCTGGAGGGACATGAGGGGCGCGGACCTGGCGCGATTCATAGCTCTGGCGAAGCGGGGGCACCCTTACGAGAATCACATGGTGATTGAAGATGTGCCGGGGAAGATGGCGGAGCCGATTGCCGCGGCCTTGCAGTACCAGCAGACGGACCACATGGTGCGCGGGGTGGAGTATGCGCGCCAGGCGCTCGATCTCGGTGTGAAGTGGAGAGCCTGATACCAACTGCCGTGCTGGGTGCCGGCGGGAGCCCGCAGCAGATCCGCGAGGTGGTTGAGGCATTCATCAAGCAGGCAAAATTACCCGCCCTCCTTGAACCCGGCGAGGAATTGCTGCAACTCACGGAAGATAATTTTTCGCTCGAAATCCGCGGTTCGCGGCTCACGCTGCAGGCCTGGGACCGCACGCGCAACGTGACGCGGCGCATTTTGGCGGTTCGGGAACCGGCGCTCGCCCGCTTGGAAATGACGGTGGAGAGATTCGCGCGGCGCGAAGGAAAGCTCTTCCTGCTGGATCTGGCCCGGAGCTCTGGGGCCGAATTGGGGCGGCGGAGCGGACGACTGATTTTCCGGGAACGATTCCGGCTGTTTCTGCGGCGCCAGTTTCCCGAATGGAAGCTGGCGGAGATCAGCGCGGAAGCCAATCTGGAATTCAGCCTCTCACCGGCCTTCCCACGGGCATTTCTGCGTCATGGGCAGCACGGTTGGGCGGCCATCGCCTGCCCGCCGGAAGGCGATGCGGCGGCAGTCCTGTCCTTCGGCTTGATCTGGCTTTCTTACGTGCGCACGCGCGAACGGCGTGTGGCGCTGGAGGGCCTGGCGATTTATGTTCCGGCGGGGCGTGAGCGTGCCGCGGCGCTGCGGCTGCTTTCACTTGACGCCGCCACCGCGCGCTTCGAGCTGTTCACGTACTCCGAGCAGGATCTGGTGGCGCGTATCGATCCGCAAGACCATGGCAACCTGGACACGCGCCTGGAGCCCTGCCGGGGCGTGGAGCCCAACCATGCCTTGCCGACCAACCCGGGCGAGTGGTGGCAGAGGCATCCTGCGGCTGCCCGGGGTGGAGAGCATTCAGAAGAGCGACGGGCGAGCCAGCCTGCGGGTTCACGGAATGGAATTCGGCGTACTGTCGGGCGGGGAACTGCGGTTCGGCCTGGGTGAGCGGCGGCCGGCGCAGGAGCATCACCGCGGCGAAATCGAACGCCTGGTGGAAGAAATCGAGCGGGCGCGATCTCCCGAAAGCCAGGACCGCGACCACCCGCTTTACCGCAAATATCCCGAGGCGTGGCTGGAATCGCAGGCGCGATTGCAGATTGAGACGCTCGATGCGTCGCTGGTTTCGGAGCCGGTTTACGGGCAGGTGCCTGCCTTCGCGGGCGGAGAGCGCGGCATTCTGGACCTGCTGGCCGTGGAGCGCGGCGGCCGGCTGGTGGTCATCGAATTGAAAGCTTCGACGGATCTGCACTTGCCGCTGCAGGCCCTGGATTATTGGATTCGTGTGAAATGGCACCTGGACCGCGGCGAGTTCGCGGCCAACGGATACTTTCCGGGCGTGGTTCTGCGGCCTGAACCGCCGCGCTTGCTGCTGGTCTCGCCCTCGCTCGAGTTTCATTCAACCACCGAGACCGTTCTGAGCTATTTCTCACCGGCGATCGAAGTGGAGCGCATTGGGCTGGGGGCGGATTGGCGGAAGGGGCTACATGTGATGTTTCGTCTGTCCGGTGCACACGGACCGCGGACGGAGTGAACAAAAATCGGGGCAGCGAAGAGACCCGGCGGTAAAATAGTGATCAGGGGAATCAGCCCGGCCGACTCTTATGATGCTAAACACTGTGAAACAAGCCCGAGCCGCTTTGGCACTGCTGAGCCCCGGTGATATTACACACCGTGCCACCCAGCCTGTTCATATCGGTCTGGTTGCCGACGGTAGCGCCGCATACTCGGAAATGGAGGACTTCCTGATACCGGCCGGCGTGCCGCATGCGGTGCGCATGCAACTGATGGAGCAAGTGCACAGGTCTAGCGACCCCGGAGTGCCCCAGGATGTGGACCTGGTACTCTACGAGCCCGGCCTTCCGTGCCCGCGGGATGCTTACACGTTTCGCCGCGACGACCCGGATGCTACGATTTCTGAAATACTGAAGGACAAGGACTCTCTCGCCCTACCCCTGGCGCGCCAGTTCCCGGTTTTCCGCAAGGCCGTTCTGGAGGACATCATTCACTCGGTAGCGCGCGAGAATGCCCTATTTGCAGTGACCACGGCTTTGCCGAATATAGTTCCGAGCCTGATCGAACTGCCGTGGGTCATAGGCGAGTTCGCGTCCGACACCATGTTTCTTACAGCCAACCAGGTTCGTATGGCCTTTCAGATTGCAGCCGCGTGCGGAAAGGATGTGGGATTCGCGAAGCAGAAGGCCGAAGTCCTTACGATTGCGGCCGGGGCGTTCGGATGGCGGGCATTGGCTCGGGAGTTGGTGTCGCATATTCCGCTGGGTGGCGGACTGATACCCAAGGGCGCGATTGCGTACGCCGGAACCTTCGTGGCCGGGAAAGGGCTGGAACTCTTGCACCAAAACAACGGGCTGCATACGCAAGACCAGCGGCGAAACTTGTTCCAGGAAGGCATAAGACGCGGGCGCGAAATTGCGGAATCGTTTCGGTTACGCGAAAAAGCAGGCGTAAACTAAATCGGTTCGGGATGCGTCGTACAATTAGGGAAGAACTGTTCCCTTAGGTATGAGACTATGCGCCTGATACATTTCGGAATAGCATTAGCCCTTGCCACGGCTGGATTTGCCGACACCATCGTTTTGAAAAACGGCCGTGTAATCAATGGAACATACTTAGGCGGCTCGCCTCGGCAGGTGAAGATCGAAGTTGCCGACCAGATCCAAACCTTTGAAATAAGCGACATTGCGCGGATCGATTTCAGCGGCGCGCCTTACATGCCGTCTTCGCGCACAGATGACCGGCGCCCCACTTTGCACCGTGCGGACAATTCCGATAGCGGCGACAATCGGCCGACGCTTCACCGTGCGGACAACGCCGATAGCTCAGATAACCGGCCGACGCTGCGGCGTGCGGACAATGCCGCCCCGGCCGACGATCCAGACCGGCCGGTGCTTCGCCGAAGCGACAACACCGTTACTGAAAGCAACGTGTTCCGTCCCGATGCCAACCCGGCGCCTGCGGCCCCGCCGCGCGATCCGGTTAAGCTGCCCGCCGGGACTAATCTGGTGGTCCGGATGATCGATCCGGTGGATTCGGAAACTGCCAAGGTGGGACAAACGTTCGCGGGCAGTCTGGATGAACCGCTGCTGGTGAACGGGCAGTCGATTATTCCGCGCGGAGCCGACGTAACGATGAAGCTGGTGGACTCCAAGGATTCGGGCAAACTGACCGGGCGCGCCGAACTCACCCTGGACCTGGTTTCCGTGAGGGTCAACGGGAAGATGGTAGACATCAACACACAGACCGTGCAGCGCGAGAGCGATTCGCGCGGACAGCGCACCGCTAAAGTTGCGGGCGGCACGGCTGCGGTAGGGGCGGTCATCGGCGCCATTGCAGGCGGCGGCAAGGGCGCTGCCATCGGCGCTGGAGCCGGAGCCGCGGCGGGTACCGGCGTTCAAGTAGTGACCAAAGGCCAGCGTGTCCAGATTCCGTCGGAGACGCGGCTGACGTTTACTACAGACACCGACGTACAAATCTGATCGGTGGCCCTGGCTTGCCTAAACCAACTGCTCTTGTCACCGGCGGCAGCCGCGGAATCGGCCGCGCCATCGCCACCGAACTGGCGCAAACTCACGATCTGATTGCCACGTATCGCGGCCGGCGCGATGCCGCCGAGTCGCTCCGCGACCAGACAGGCTGCGAGATTTTCCAGTGCGACGTGGCCAGCCGTGAAGACCGCGCAGCGTTGATAGGCTTCGCGCGCGAGCGGTTTCAGAAGCTGGACGTGCTGGTGAACAATGCCGGGATGGGCCCGCGCGAGCGGCGCGACCTGCTGGAAACCTCCGAGGAAAGCTTCGACGAACTGATCTCGACCAATCTCAAGGGCCCTCATTTTCTGACTCAACTTGCCGCGCGCTGGATGGCGGATAGCGGGGACGGCCGCATAGTATTTGTAACGTCCATTTCGTCCTATACGGCTTCGGTGAATCGCGGCGAATATTGCATCTCAAAGGCAGGGCTGAGCATGTCGGTGGCGCTGTACGCGCAACGGCTCGCCGAAATCGGGGTGAAGGTATTCGAGATCCGCCCCGGAATCATCCGCACCGACATGATCGCCAAGGTGGAGAAAATCTACGACGAAAAGATCGCCGCCGGATTGCTGCCGCAGCGCCGTATGGGCGAGGGCAGCGATGTCGCCAAGGCAGTGCGGGCCATTGCCGATGGATTGTTGGACTACTCCACCGGGCAGGTGCTGAACGTGGATGGCGGGTTCAGTTTGCGGAGTTTGTAGGGGGGCATCAACGCTCCCTCACGGTCGCGGCTCGGATCAGAGCCGCACGGGTGGCTAGCGGATCACGTACAAATCCAGATCCGAAGCCAGGTCTCCGTGTTCCTGAATCCCTACCGTCTTCGCCGCGGCCGCATCCATGGCTGCGGCATCCGGCATCAGGTACTCAAAGGTGGCGAGGATTCGGTAACTTCCGGGCGCCAGGCCCTCGAAACGATACAGGCCGTGCGCATCGGTTCGCGTGACCCGCAGATCCGTGAGCCGCTTGCGCCCGTCCGGGTCGTATCCTTCCAGGTAGACCGGCGCGCCAAGCACCGGTTCCGCGGAATCTTTAACAGTCCCATGGACCGCCGCCGGGCCGGACGACAGCACGAACCTGACACGATCGAAGCCGCCCCGGATGATGGTTTCGTTCCAGCCGTCCGCGCGCACATCCGGACGGCGGGCGTAGAACGGGCCGGAAAATCCGGCGACATAGTACCCTGGCGGCGGCGCTAACAGGAACTGCCAGCGGCCTGGAGCCAGCGGGATTCGGTTGTTGACCAGCTTCAGACTGGCTGCGGGGCCTTCGCCTGCCAGATCTTTGCGGCGCGCCATCACCTGCATGGACCCCGATGAGAGCGCTTGCGGCGGCGCGCCCTGGAAATCGAACTGCGTGTCGCGCAGGTTCTGCAGAGGCGTGACAAGCCTCTGGTCCCGTGCCAACTCCACAGGTACGTAGGCTGCCTGCAGCAGAGCGCCTGAGGCCGGGTCGAAGCCCTGCCCGAACAATTCGTACCCGCCCGGCGTCAGGGAATTGAATTGAAAACCGCCGCCTTGCGTGGTGTCGCGGCCCATCTCCGAGATCAGAGTCGCGGTGATTCTGATGTTCGGTTCGAGGTCCGACGTGAACGCGCCCGAGAGACTCAATAGCTTTCCCGGCAAGGGGCGGACATCGGCGTTCGCGACCTGCCGGTCCAGATCCACGTCCAAAATTCGCGCGTCCTCCACGCTCGCGGCGGCCGGAGAATAAGTCGGCAAATAGCCGCCCTCTTCGTAGAGCTTGGCCACGGTGCGGACCACATAGGCGCCGGGCTCAAGACCGTAGATACGGTACAAACCGCGCTCATCGGTGCGGGCGCGTTGGGTAGCCTGCGGCGGCCGGGTGTTACGGTACGCCACCACATCGTGGTCGGGGAGCCCCACCTCGTTATCGTCGAGCACTGCGCCGGTGATGGCTCCGTATCGCGGCAGGCGGACGTTGAGGAATGCGGATGCGGCCTCATCCAGAGTTACCGGAGTACCCGCGGAATTCCACCGCTTCTGCCCATACTCCACCGGCAGAAAATATGGCTTCGAAATCTTGACGACATATACGCCGCCGGGAAGCGAACCGAACTCAAAGATGCCGTAGCGATTGGTGAGCGCCCGCCGCGGAGATCCAGGGGTTCCGGCGACGGGCTGCACCACCACCAGCGCTCGCGAAAGCGCCTTGCTGGTCTGGTGCTCCACCACGTTGCCGCGAATCACGGCGGCATCCAGCGTGGTTTGCAACGTACCCAAGGCCAAGGCGAGCATCAACATCAGCAGCAGCCATTTCGCCATAGCCGGCTTCATCGGATAACGTACAGCTCCAGATCGAGGGGCGTGTCGTGGCTTTCTTCGATCTTCACCGTGCGGGGGCCGGCCGACTCCATAGTTGCCGAATCCGGCGCCTGAAATTCGAACGTGCTGAGGATGCGGTAATTGCCGGGAGCCACGCCGTAGAACTGGTACTGGCCGTGAATGTCGGTGCGCGCTTCCCTGACGTCGATCAGGCGCTTGCGCGCGTCCACGTCGTACGCTTCCAGGTACACCGGCGCGCCCGGCACGGCGTCATGGCCGGCAATGGCTACCGTGCCGTGAAGCTGGCCGGGAGTGGACAAACGGAAGGTCACCAGATTGGTGCCAACCTGCGTCGAGGGCAGCAGCACTTCGTTCCAGCCATCGGCACGGCTGCGGTCCACGCCGTCCGGCCTGCCGTCTACTCCAGGGCCTCTGAACGTTTCGGCGTAATATTTCGGCGTGGGAGCCACCGCCATGTCCCATCGGCCGGGAGCGAGTTGCGTGGCGCCCTTCGAAAGCCGCAGGGTTTCGGTCTTGCCCTCACCCGAAAGATCCTTACGGCGCGCCAATACCTGCACCGTGCTGGGGTCGATCGGCTGGCCTTGGGTGTCCTGAAATGAGAACTGCAGCGGCGGATAGGTGCGCAGGCCGATCCGGATGTCGGTGCGGTCGCGCTCGAGTTCCAGCGGCATGTAAGCGCCTAGCGGTCCGCGGCGATCGCCCGGCGCGGTTGCGTATAACTCATAGCGGCCGGGGGCCGTGGGAGCGAATTTGAAGTTGCCGTCCTGGTCGCTCGAGAAAGTCTCCGACCCGGTATCGGAAATCAAGGTCAGAAGCGCCGGCTGCGGTGGCGACAAGGGAACCAGGGCCTGTCCGGCCACGATGAATAACTGGCCCGGGTGCGGGCGAACATTCACGTTGCTGGTCTCACGGTCGATCTCCACTTCCACCTGATACGCCTGGTCCACGGCGGCCACCTCCTTATAAAACGTAGGGAGATAACCGCCCTCTTCATATTCCTTGCCCACGGTGCGGACCAGATAGCGGCCGGGCTCCAGACCGGCAATGCGATACATGCCGCGATCGTCGGTCTTCACGCGTGTGACCAGTTGCGGCGGACGGGTGTTGCGATAGATCACGACGTCGTGCTCCGGCAGGCCCACGTCATTTTCATCCAGGATGACGCCGGTAACGGAGCCGAACCGCGGCATGCGGATGTTGAGAGACGTGGATTGCGCCTCTTCGAGTACTACGGGAATACCCGGAGCTTTCCAACGCTTTTGTCCATAGAGGGCCGGCGCGAAGCTGCGCCTTGACACGCTGACCAGATAGGCGCCCGCGGGGATTGTGGGCGTCTCAAAAGCGCCGTAGGAATTGGTACGGACGGAAATTGTCGGGCCGGGCGTGCCTTGCACCGGCGTTACCACCACAAGGGCGCGCGCCAGCACTTTTCCGCTCTGATGCTCCACCACGGTTCCGCGGATGTTGGCGGCCTGGAGAATACCGGCTGTAAGAGCCAACAGCAGACATTCCGGCATTAGATATGGGCGCATAAGTTCTGACCGTATGACGGCTTGGGAGGCTGGAGAGTGCAGGGAAATGTTAGACCGTACGTGACCGAAAGATGTAGCATTGAATCCGTGGTGTTCGGTATATACTAACCAAAATCGAATGATCAAGCCGGTGGCTCTCATCAGTATGCCGACTCTTTCGGCGCGCTTTCCTTCGTTCCAACTGGCACTGCTGAAACCAACTCTGGAGAAGGCCGGCATCCCCGCCCAGACGTTCTCTATGTTTATGTATTTTGGGCAACAGATCGGTTGGAGAATCAACGAAGCCATTGCCGACGTCTGGCCCAGCATGGTGGGTGAATGGATCTGGACAAAGGCCGCTTTCGGAGACCAGATACGGCAGGATGACGACGCCTATTTCGGGGCTTACGACTATATTTTCAAAGCGATTTGCCGCGCCGCCGGCTGTAGCACCAAACGCTTTCAAAAGATCCGCGACCAGGAAGCTCAGAAGTTTATAGACTTCTGCCTGGAGGCCATAGACTGGCGGCGCTTCGGAGTAATTGGCTTTTCCGTGGTCTTCCAGCAAACGCTGGCCAGCCTGGCGCTGGCTAAAGCTCTGAAGAAGCGATACCCGGAGATTCCCATCATTTTCGGAGGAGCGAGTCTGGAAGACGATATCGCCGACGAGATCATGCGGGAGTGTCCTCAGGTGGATTACCTGCACTGCGGCGACGCCGAAATCTCATTTCCCGAAATGGTGCAGCGGCTGTATCGCGGCCAATCCATGGAGGGCTTGCGCGGCCTGATGTGGCGCAACGGGGACAAAGTGGAGTATGCCGGCCGGGCGCCCAATTTCATGGCCATGGATGAGACTCCGCTGCCGGATTTCGACGAGTACTTCTACGCCCGCAAGGAAGGCGGCTACGAGGATTACGACGAGGCCTGCGAACCGCTGCTTCCGATCGAGACGGCGCGGGGCTGCTGGTGGGGCGAAAAACACCACTGCACCTTTTGTGGTTTGAACCGCTCAGGCATGGAGTTTCGCGCCAAGGAGCCGGAGCGCGTCCTCGAGCAACTGGAAGATCTGGCGCGAAAATACGGGGTTCTGCACTTCAATGCCATCGACAATATTATGGCGCCGGAATACACGGAGAAGCTCTTCCGCCGCCTGGCTGAGGCCAATAGCGACCTGCAGCTCCATTATGAGATCCGGCCCAATTTTTCGCGAACCCAACTCGGCCGGATGCGGAAGGGGGGCCTGTATTCGGTTCAACCGGGCGTGGAGAGCCTCTCTACCAACATTCTGAAAAGCATGCGCAAGAATACCACCGGCATGCGCAATGTCGAGTTGATCAAGTGGTGCACGTACTACGGGATCAATAATATGTACAACATCCTGATGCGCTTTCCGGGCGAGACCGAGGAAGACTACAGGGTACAGGCAGCGCTGGTCCCCAAGCTGCTCCATTTGCAGCCGCCCTACGGAATCGTCAAGGCGCGGGCTGACCGTGGCTCCCCCATGTTTACCGAACCGGAAACGCAATCCATCACGCGCCTCAAACCGGCCGCCTGTTACGACCACATTTTTCCCAAGGGCTTCAATCTGGAGCGGGTGTCTTACTATTTCGACCACGAGATGGACAACATTGTGGACGAAGAATGCTACGGAGATCTGCTGGACCATGTGGCCCGGTGGCAGGCTAGTTGGACCGACGCCGGCCACCCGACGCTGCGCTACCGGAAGGCGCTCAAGAGCATCGTCATCGAAGATAGACGGCGCCGGAAACCTAAGACATATTCGTACGTGGACGGCCCGGCCGCTCTTTATGAATACTGCGCCGATGCGCGAACGCCGCGCGATATATCCGCCAACATAGGATCCGGGCCGGGTTCCGAAACCTGGATACAGGAGGCGCTGGATGAATTCGTAAGCAGAGATCTGATGCTCTTTCTGGATGGCCGATATCTCAGCCTGGCGCTGCCCGAGAATCCGGATTTCGAACTGGTGACGCCGCCGCGTGCGCTCTCTGAAAGCGGCGCCGGCGCGCAAAGCAACTCGGCTGCGGGTTTGGTTTCACTGGCCGGATTGACAGGAGGACATTCCCATTAACCACCTGGCATCTCCCCGCATTGCAACCCCGCGCGAGGAGTTGCTGGACATGCTGCTGCAGCGTGGAATTTTGCGCCGCAACGAAGCTCAGCCGGTGCTTTCACGCGATGGCAAACCGGCCCGCTGGATGCTGGATTCGCTGGCCGTCACGATGACCAGCAGGGGAGCGGAACTGGCCGGACAGCTTGTGCTGGAGCGTCTGCGGAATTTCGATGGCCGGCAAATCGCGACCTACGGGCTGACCGCGGTTCCCATCCTGCAATCGGCAATCGTGCAATCGGCAGTTCTGCAGCCGGAACGCCCGTATCACGGTCTGCTGGTGCGCAAAGAGCGCAAAGCGTACGGTTCGCAGAAACTGATTGAAGGCTGCATCGATCCGGACGAGCCCACTATACTGATCGACGATTCCGTCGCCTCCGGCGTGAGCATGAGTGAGGGCATCGAGAAACTGGAGGCGGCCGGTATTCGCGTTGAGGGATGCGTGGCTCTGGTGCGGTTCGGTTGGGAAGGCGGATTTTCGATGCTTGCCCAGCGCGGCCTTCACGTGGAGGCGGTCTACGACATCTTTGAAGACTTCATGGCGCGAATGGAGGGCGAGCCTGGGCCAGACTATAACCCGACAAAGTGCTTTCCGGAATTTCGCTGGAGCACGCGGCGCGCGCCCGAGGGGCTGCATCCGGCACGTCTTGCCAGAGAGGTGATGCAGGAGTATTTCGCCAGCGGCGAGTTGCTGAGGCCACCGGACCGCCTGGATCGCGATGACTACGATTCCAGGGGAGGGGCCTGGGTGAGCCTGCGGTCACGGGACGATATGTTCGAGCGTTACGCGCGCGACGGCTTCTGGCATTTTCCCCAGGAGGGATCCTGGGGAGCGGCCGAGGATATCGTCCGCGCGGCGTTCCGCACTGCCCTCGAAATGTCCGCGGGCGGCAAGGGCATCAGTCTGCTGGGAGACAGCCATGCCGCTGTGACGTTGTTTTCGAGGCTCGAACGCGCGGCCATCGGGGAACTGGACAACCAACGCTACGGCATAATCGTAGCCAGTGCGGAGCGGCCGGAAATCATGGGCGGCGCTCTGCCCGGTATGCCGGGAATCCGTGACGAATGGCAACAGTTCCGCCACGCCCGGTATAACAATGCCGCGCTGTACCCTCACGAACCTTACACGGTCTACCGCCATGAAGTTCGAAAGTTCATCGAACCGGGAGCGCCGTGGCCGCCGGGAGGAGTGGGGGACTCGAAGACGCCGGGCGATTTCGGCGCCTGGGCCGTGCGCGCCCGTGAAGTCGTCACCCGTGAAATAAGCCGGGGCTGCGAACCCTTCACACCGCTGGCGGCGGTCCACCTTCCGGAGAACGCCAGACTCATGTTCGTGACGCTCTATATCGACGGGCGGGTGCGCGGCTGCATGGGCTCGGAAATCGGCGATGCCGAAGAGGATCTCCGTGAACTGGCGCAGTCGGCCCTTACCGACGAGCGGTTCGAAGCCGCGCCGATCGAGGAAGATTCTACCGTGGCGGTGAGCGTCTCGGTGCTCTACAACGAATTGGTTATGGGAGATTTCTCGCGTGAGGAGGTCCGCTTCCGCTATCGGCATGGACAGCAGGCGTTGATGCTCGACCAGAAGGGCCGCGAGGGACTGCTGCTGCCATGCGTGGCAACGTGGCTCAGCCTTGACGCCGAGGATTTCGTCGATGAAGTGATTGACAAGGCGGGCGTCACGCGTCCGCCGTATAACTGGCGGCGCTTTGATTGCGATACCTGGCTGGCGGACGAAGACGGGGTTGCGCGGCTCGATGGCGCTTTCAAGGTTGCTGCTTATCATCACACGGCCGATCTTTATAGGGCCGATCTTTCCCTCGCCAAAATCGCTCGCCTGCACGCGGACTATTTGCTGCGCAACCAGCGCCCGGATGGATCGCTCTACTTCGGCCACTACGCATTTGAGAACACACTCTACCAGGGCATTGACGCGGCTCACCTGGCGCACGCAGGCTGGATTCTGGCGCGGGCAGGTTTGGCCGACGCCTCAAACGCGGCTCTGGAACGAGCGGCAAATCTATCCGGGGACGAGCCGCTCAGGCTTTCGCGCGACGCGTTTTTCCTGCTCGCGAAGTGCGAACCGGCCCTGGCCGAGGGTGACCTGCCGGCGGCTGCGGAAATCGCGGCCAGACTGTGGACGTCAATAGACCGTCATGGTCGCGTGACCACCTGGAGTCCGCCTGCGGCCGTGGAATCTGATGATGAGGATTCCGCCGATGCCCCCGAGGCTGACACCGGCGTGAGCGAGACCATTGACGCTGAGGACCTTCAGAACTATGCTCCTGGCCATGTCCTGCTGGCCCTTGCCGCGGCCGCACGCGCAGGCAATTTTCCCTGCGACGAGCGGAAACTCAACCGCGCGTTTCTGTATTACCGGCATCGTTTCCGCTACAAACGGGATTTCGGACAGGTTTCCTGGATGGCGCTGGCCTGGAGCGCCTGGTGGCGGCTGCGGAATGAACCGGAGTTTGCAGATTTCGTTTTCGAGATCGCCGACTGGATTCTGCAATTTCAGCACACCGGCACCGGAGCTTTTCTTACCGATCACCAACCGGATACTCCCGGGTACACTACCGCGGTTTATCTGGAAGGCATCGCTGCCGCGGCGGTGACGGCACTCGCGCGCGGCGACACCACGCGGTACCAGCGATATTCGGACGCACATCGCCGCGGCTTCGCATTTCTTGACCGGTTGATCATTCAGGATCGCGATAGCTCTGTGCTTCCCAATCCCGGATACGCTCTAGGCGGTCTTCGCGAAAACCTATACAGCAGTCACATCCGAATCGATTTCGTGGCCCACTCGCTGGCCGCGATTCTCGAACTTTATCCCCAAGCTCTAATTCCAGTAGCAAATACAAGAGGAGAATCAGAATGGCAGGCAAGAAGAAACCAAAGAAGCCAGGACCAATTATAGAAGTGGCCCCGCCCGTGAAGAAGGGCTATGGAGGAATCATCGAAGTGGCTCCGCCAACCGGCAAGCGTCGGGTCACCAAGCCGGTGATCGAAATAGCGCCGCCGGTCAAAGGCAAACGGCCCGGTGACGTGATTGTCGAAGTGGCTCCGGACATCAAGAAAAAGGCCGGTGGTGTGATGGAAATAGCGCCCGCCGTTCAACGGAAGAGCAAACCCCCCGGGGGGCCCATAAAGGAGATAGCACCGGCGGTGAAGCCAAAGCCTTCCAAGCCCTGTGGGGCCGATTAAGGAAGTGGCCCCACCTACCAAGCCAAAGCCGAAGCCCATAGTGGAAATCGCGCCCCCTAAGAAGAAGTACAAGGGGCCGATTGTCGAAGTGGCTCCTCCGACTAAGAAGAAGTAGCAGATAGCGCCGGCGGCTTAGAAAACCGGCGGCAAAAAACACCGGCGGCGGAGACCGCCGGCGCTACCGGCGACAGATACTCCGGTGCTACAGGCTGCCGAGGCCGTCGGCGCTGCTGCTCAGAAGTGGTAGAGCATCACGTACACCACCACGCCGGTCACGCTCACGTAAAGCCAGATGGGCAGCGTCCAGCGCGCAATTTTCCGGTGTTTGTCGTAACGGGCAGCCAGGCCGCGGCGCAGCGTGATAGTCGCCAGCACCGGAACCGTCGCGGCCAGCACTGTGTGGGTGAACAGGATGGTGAAATAGACAGTGCGGATGGCGCCGGTATGCTGAAACTTCACCGAGCCCACCTGCAGGTGATATATCACGTAGCAGACCAGAAATAAACACGAAGTCGCGAACGCGGTTTTCATGACCCGGCGGTGCTGGTCGATGCGTTTGCGGCGAATCAGGATGAAGCCCCACACCAGCAGCACGGCGGCCGTGGCGTTGAGCGTGGCATTTACGGTGGGCAGTATTGCGATCATGATCGCTCGCGCTGTAACTGGTGGAGGTCGTGGAGCAGGCGCGCCTTGAAGTCGTCGTCGGAGGTCAGATAGAAGCCGCGAATGCGCCGCCGGCCATCCACCAAGGCGAACCGCGTGCTGTGACTCAGGCTGCCGTCTACGCCGGTGAGCTTGAAACCCTTGAGCCCGAGTTCGTTGAGGCGCGCCATATCGCCGGTCAGGAAATACCAGCGCGCCAGGTCGGCTTTGAAGAATTGCGCGTACTTGGCGAGCACCGGCGGGGTGTCGTGCGCCGGGTCCACCGTGAAGGAAACCAGCTTGACGTCAGGCGTCGATTCGGTGGAACTTTGCAGTCCGCGCATCTGGTGGCTCATCATGGGGCAGGGGCCGTCGCAAGTTGTGTAAATGAAATCGGCGATCCAGATGTGGCCATCGAGAGTCTTGCTGTCGAAGGGCTGGCCGGTCTGGAGGATGAGGTCGAACTGTGGAACCTCGCCCAGCACCGGCAGCGGCTTGGTGGTGACGCATGAGGCTAGAAGGGATAACAGGAGGCATGCCGTGCCGGTTTGAAAGCCGGCGTGGCACGCACGAGTGCCTGCTCCACGGCGGGTGCTCATGTGGTTGACTTCTGCGCCGCCAACATGCCGGAGGCCAGTAGAAGCGCCAGTCCGAAGGCCGCGGTGATGGCGAGGCTTTCGGCCGGCCCGGGGACGGCGTTGGGCAACCCGAGCATATAGTTCAGCAGGGAGATTGAATAGGTGAGCGGGTTGATCCACATGAGGGCCCTTACCCATCCGTGCGCCGTGGCCATGGGGAAGAGGGCGCCTGACACCATCCACATGGGCACCAGCAGCAACATCATGATGCCGTGAAATGCCGCGGTGGAATCCATTTTCCATGCGATCGCAAACCCGAGACCGGTGAGCGTGAACGAAATTAGAAACATCGCGGCCACAACCCACAACACATCTATCAGCCCGATGCTCACCCCGGCCAGCGGGGCGAAGACCAGCAGCATCAGGCCCTGGATCCAGCCCAACGTGGCGGCGCCCAGAATCTTGCCCAGCACCAGGCTGGTGCGCGGCGCGGGCGAAACCAGCATGGAAAGCAGAAAACCCTCCCTGCGGTCTTCGATGATCGAAATGGTGGAAAAGATGGCGGAAAACATCACCGTCAGCACCAGAGTTCCCGAATAGTATCGCGCCAGGTCGCCCGAACCGTAACCGATCAGCAGCCAGAAAACCAGCGGCGAAGCCACCACGCTCATCACGCGGCTTTTCTGGCGCCAGAAGCGCAGCATTTCGCGCTGCCACAAGGTTGCTGCGGGCAAGAAGAAGCTACTCAAGCGCCGCTCCCGTTTCGCGTATGAACACGTCTTCGAGCGTAGGTTTATGCAGGCCGACGGATTCCACCGCGCCCGGAAACGCCTCCACCACTTCGGCAATGAAGCGGTGGCCGTTCTGCATTTCCACGCGCACCTGGCCGTCCCGGGTTACAGGGTGCAGGCCGAAGCGCTGCTCAATCTTGGCCGCCAGCGATTTGCTGTCCGCCGTTTCCAGAAGCACCACATCGCCGCCGATACGCGCGCGCAATTCGCTGGAACTGCCCTGCGCCACGATGCTTCCCCTCGTGCAACAGGGCCAGCCGGTCGCAACGGTCGGCTTCATCCAGAATGTGGGTGGTCAGCAGGATGGTGACGCCCTCGTGTTCGCGCAGGCTCTCGACGTGCCGCGAAAGGTCGCGCCGCGCAGCCGGGTCGAGGCCGGTCGAAGCCTCATCCATCAACAGCACCTTGGGCTGATGCAGCAGCGCCTTGGCGATCTCCACGCGCCGGCGCAATCCGCCGGAAAGCGCTTCCACCAGATCTTTGCGCCGATCCGTCAAGCCCAGGCGCTCCATGGCGCGGGCCATTCGCTCGCGCAGCAGCACGCCGCTGAGACCGTGCAGGTGGCCCTGCGCGCGCAGGTTCTCTTCCACCGTAAGGGCCTTGTCCAGGCTTTGCGTCTGGAAGACCACGCCTACTTCGCGGCGCACGGCGGCGGGCTCGCGCTCCACATCATGGCCCGCGATGATTGCGCGGCCTTCGGTGGGCGACATCATGGTGGAGAGAATACGGAAGAGCGTGGATTTTCCACCGCCGTTGGGCCCGAGAAGGCCGAAGATTTCACCTTTCTTCACGTCGAAGCTGACGCTCGAAAGCGCAACCCGGTCACCGTAGCGATGGGTAAGGTTTTGAACTTGGATCACAGACCGGGCCTGTCTAGGAGCATGAGCCCGTAGATAAGCGGCAGGTATATCACGGACGTAATCAGGACATTGCGCGCGCGCACCAGGCTTCGCTCCAGCGCTACCCGCACACCTGAATATAAAAACCAAAGACCGAGCAGCAGAGCCCCGACAAGATAGATGCGTCCCGACATTCCCAGGAGACCCGGCACCAGGCTGACCGGAATCAGCGCCAGACCATACAGCACGATCTGCCGCGCCGTGGACCGGCCGTCCGGCTCCACTACGGGCAGCATCAGGATGCCGGCGCGCGCGTAGTCTTCCCGATACATCCAGGCGATCGAATAGAAATGCGGGAACTGCCATAGGAAAAGGATCGCGAACAGAACCCACGATTCGCGCGTGATGCCGCCGGCCGCCGCAGCGTAACCGATCATAGGCGGCATGGCCCCCGGAATCGCGCCGACTGTAGTGGACCACCATGTCCGCTGCTTCATGGGGGTGTAGAGGAACAGATAACTGACCAGCGTAAAGGCGCCGATCAAGGCCGAAAGCAGATTCACCCCCAGCCACAACTCGAGAAAACCGGCGGTTGAAAGCACTGTGCCAAAGGCCAGCGCGCGACCGGCGGACAGCCTGCCCGAAGGTAGCGGCCGGTCCGCCGTGCGGTGCATCTTGCGATCGGCTACGCGCTCATACCACTGGTTCAGCGCCGCCGTGCCGGAGGCTATGAGCGCGGTCCCGAAGATGGTGTGCAAGAGCGAGAGAAGATTGATGTGGGTGAGGAAGTCCCACCAGGTGGCAGCACGGGGCAGCCCGAAGAAATACCCGATCCCTGTGCTCATGAGGATCAGCCAGGTGATTCGCGGTTTCGTCAATTCGATGTAATCGCGCATTCAGCGTGGAGTGGACCTCCTGACCTGCTTAGTGCCACCAGCTTAGTGCCACCAGCAGGCCAGGAGGCCTACCCTACTTTACCCTTTGATGGTAAAATCCACAGTCTTGCTTTCCTTGGCACCGACAGTCACGGTCTGTTCCTGCGCGGGATACTTCTCATGCCGCACTTCAATCGTGTATGTCCCGGGCGGCAATCCTTTTAGTGTAAACGTTCCGTCGTCGCCCGTCACGGCGAAGAACGGGTGCGCCACTACATTGATGTAGGAACGCATCCACGGGTGCACATTGCACTTCACCGGAATCATGATTTCCTGGCGGGCGAACGCCTTCGTTTTGTCTTCGCTGCCCGGTGACTGCGACTCGTTCCATTCCTGGTTTACGGCCGGCTGCGGGTGAATGTTGTGATTGGTGGGGTCGCTGGTCTTGATGTCAATGTTCTGCCCAGTCATCACTCCGATCATGTGCGGCTTGTACATGCAGCCGTTCTGGTCGAGCAGGACTGCCGTGGTGGGCACGGCCCAGTTCTTATCCGGCAGGCCGGACTTGACCCACACGAAAGCATACTTCACCGTACCGTTGTCGTTCACCACTACTTCCTCGGACTTTTGGGGGGCGCCCTTATGCTTCGCCTCGCAGGCCGGGGTTGCCGACATATCCATGGTTGCCATCTTAGGCTTGTCACCCGTGAATACGACTTTGCCGGTTACCGTGCCGCCATTAGCTTCGTCGGGCATTGCAGCGGCGCCGCCGCCGCGGCTGCCGGCGCCGCGGTATCCGTCTTAGCCGTCTCTGGCGGCTTGTCGCCCCCGCATCCAACCAACGTCAGGGCGGCTGCCAGCCCAATTCCCATCCAAATCTTCTTCATACTTAATAAGCCTCCTTGGCTTAAACTTATACGGCCATCAATTACTTGTTCCCGCACTGGCGCGCATTTTGCTCAGTTCCTCG
Organism: Bryobacterales bacterium; assembly: GCA_963817515.1. GTDB lineage: Bacteria > Acidobacteriota > Terriglobia > Bryobacterales > Bryobacteraceae > DATMNI01. The sequence goes on from CAWFPJ010000002.1 coordinate 73,698, forward strand.
GGAGTGAATGAGAACATGTACCGCACCAGCAAATCCGCGTGGTCCTTCTCATATCCGTTAAAGCTGGCGGGCACCGGGCCGGCAAAAACCATCCGGTCGCCTTCGCGCCGGAACAGGCCCGAGGGCATCGCCGTGCCCGGACTCATCAGGGCAGGATCCAGCATCCAGCGGCGCGTCCAACCCGGCTTCAGCCTTTCCTTGGCTACCGTGAAATTCGGCGCGGTGGCTCTGGAATCATGCTTCGGATCGCCCGTCATGTGGCACTTCAGGCAAGGCGCGCCTTCACTGGTGAACAACTGCCGCGCCATGGTCCGCTCCTGGTCTGTCAGGGGATCCAGCTTTTCCGCGATGAATGGCTGGGCCTGCGACGACATGGCTTCGAAGAACCGGACCAGCTTGCGGATCTCACCATCGGAGAAGCTGAAGGTCGGCATCCGCGCTTTCAGATACTGGCGAACTCCATCGCGATTGGTGTCGGTTTCGCTAAGCGCCGGATTGTTGAGGAACCGCATCAGCCAATCCGGATTCACGCGCGCGCCTTCGCCGATCAACGTGGGCGGCTTCTGGTCTTTCCAGTCCGGATCCTGATACTTGGTCATGGTGTCGAATATGCTGTTCTGCCCCACATGCACTTTGTGGCAGCCCATGCAGTTGTACTTGCGCACCACCCACCAGCCGTCGATGATGTCCTGGCGCTGGTCGGTGGGAGTGTAGAAATACCGGGAAGGCACGCTGGCATCCACCGAACCTTCCAGCAGCGTCGTCACGGCGTCGATCTCCGGCTTTGAGAAGTTGAAGTTCGGCATCTTCAGCCGGTCCTGCTTGGCCTTCTCCTTGCCCGTGTCATACACCGCCGGGTTCTCGAGTTTGTGTTCGAAGAAGCCCTTGTGCGTATACCAGCCTTCCTCTTCGGCCTTGTGCCCGAGCAGCGCGAAATCCAGGCGCTCCGTCGGTTTGGAACCTTCCTTCGTCAGTTCCGTCCCGATGCGCTGTTCTTCTTCCAGGCCCGCGATCTCATGGCATCCGGCGCAACCATAATTGCGAACCAGCGACAGGCCCTGGTTCTTCAGATTCGGGTCGTCCATGTAGTCCGTGTTCGCGTACGCAGCATCGCCGTGTTTGCGGGTCATCAGGTAACTGGCAACGTCCCGGGCTTCGTCTTCCGTCAGACGCAGGCTGGGCATTGGAGTCATCTGCTGCACCTGCAGTTCATGGCCGTCATTAGGGCACTTGGAGTGTTCCAGGTCGAAGACGTACGGCAGGTTGTGACGCTGATAGTCTTCCGCAGTCAGGTCCTTCTTTTCGAAGGAGCAGTACGGCGCCGAGCGCTGGCGCGGATTGTGCACCCACCGCACCAGGTAATCGTAGTTAGCCTTTTCGCCCTCGCGGCTCAGATTAGCTGCGAACGTGCCGCCCTGCTTCTGGCCGCCCTCGCCCATGGAGTGGCAGGCCATGCAGCCGCGCGTTTCAAAAGCCTCCTGGCCCTTGGCCGGGTCGCCCGGCTTCTGCGCCGGCGGCGCGGCATTGACGCCCGATTGCCAGATGAAGGCTGAAATCGCGCGGATCTCATTGTCATCCAGGCGGAAGGTCGGCATCTTGGTGCCTTCGCGCCAGACGTGCGGGTCTTTCAACCAGACCGGAATCCATTGCTTCTTCAGCTTGGCGCGAACTTCCTTGAGACTTGGCCCCACCTTCTTGACTTCGCGAATCAGACTGCGCGAGCGCATATCGAACTGCTCGATCTTGGCATCCAGGCCGCTGGTTCGCACTTTCAAATCGTTGGAGTGCTGGAAGAGCTGCTTGGCCTCGGTATCGCTGGTTCGCGGGTTGTTGGCCTTCTCATCGCTGAATCCGATCTCGCGCTTCCACTCAGCCTTCTGCTGCTCCAACTGGCGGATCTGCTGGTTCACCGATGAAATTTCGTCGGCCTCGCGGTCGAAGCCTTCATACCGATGGCAGCCCATGCACCCGCGAAGACGGAAGATTTCGCGCCCCTGGTTGAGCGTGTCCGCCATCTCAGTGACAATCTCACGCACATGGCATTGCTGGCACCCGGCGTCGATGTTCTCTTTGTGGTGCATCGGCCAAAGCCAGAACTTGTTATATCCGTGCGCCTTCTCGATACTGGAAAGCGCCGCCCCATTGCCCCCGTGGCAGGGTGTGCAACCGAACTTGTCGGGGTCGTGGATCTTCAGCAGCTCCTTATTCGGGTGGCTGGTGAAGACTTCCTCACCGCCCATGGCGGCCTTGGTCAGCACGATCGGCTCGCGCGTTCCCAGGTGGCAGGATTCGCAGCGGTCCACCAGGTCCACGTCCTTGACATGGATCTGGCGAATTTTAATGTCGAACTTTTCAAGCGAGGACTGCACCGCCGAAATGGTCCCCGTGCTGGCAGCGGCGATTCGGTCCGACAGGTATTGGTCGCGCTTGGCGCGAAGCTCCGTGGCCGTCTTCATCAGGTCCACACGCTGCTGCAATAGCTTGGCCTTCTCGTCTTTCATTGCCTGAAGCTGGTCGGCCATCTGCTGGAAAGTCATCTCGTTGGCCTTCTCGTCGCCCGGCAGCTTCACGCTTTTCGTTTCGGCTTTCAACTCCACAATCTGCTTGCGCAAGGAGTCCTTACTGCTCTCGCTCTTCGTCACCTCAATCTCATAGGTGAGCGCGCCGATGTGGCTGCGCACTTCCTGGAAAGGATCGTTCAGCGCCAGGATCTTGGGTACGAGTTCCTGATTGATTTTCTTATCGATGGTGGACGCGCCCGGCATGGCAGCTTGTTCGGCTGCTGCCATTTCGCGGTCTAACCGCTGGTAATCCGGCGAAGTCCTGATCTGTTTCTCGACGTCGGCTTCTCCGCCGGAAAGGGTTTTCAGATATCGCGAATATAGCTTTACGAACCGCGCCTCGTAGCCCTTCCACGGACGAATACCGTACATCTCGTCGTACAGGCCCCACACCATCGAAATCACCAGCAGGACCGATGAAATGAACAGGGGCTTGCTCAGCGATGAATGGACTACCGGATCCTTCTCTTGATCGCTCATATGGTCGTCGCTAAATATTTGTCGCCTGTATATTGGCTTCTATATGTTGAACCAGGGCGTGACCCAAATGTACTTGATGCGGAACATCAGCCGGAACAAAATCTTCAACGGCAGCGCCAGCATGATGATCAAAAAGACCTGCATCGTGGCATATTGCAGAACGCTCATGCGCGCGTAAATCTTGCGGTTGAACGCGGTCCGGGTAATCAGCTTGTGCATGCCGATTCCGGCCGCCACGAAATACAGGCCGATCACAATCGCGCCGAAGATGATCTTTGGCACGCGCGTGTGGATACCGAAAATATCCGGCAAATCCCGGTTGATTTCAAAGATCAGCCGGTTGTGATCCCACGTCGTACCGGGCCAAAACCACATCCAGCCAGGCCCGCGTATCAACGTACCGATCACGATCATAGTTACCCACAGCACGATGAAACCGAAAATAAAAGTCAGAATGGCGGACTTGCGCTGCTTGAGCGTGTAGTACCCGTTGCCCAGCGGGTTGGTGTCGATATAAGGAATCACCATCAGCCCCACAATAATCAGCGAGGGCATGATGACGCCCGCGATCCACGGATCGAAGTAGACCAGCATTTCCTGTAGCCCCAGGAAATACCACGGCGCCTTCGACGGGTTCATCGTCAGGGTGGGATTGGAAGGCTCTTCGAGAGGCGCATTCAGCGTGATGGACCAGACCATCAGGATGATGGTGACGATGATGGTGGCCAGAAGTTCAATGCGCAACAAATACGGCCAGACGTGGACGTCGCGCGCCCATCCCGGCCGCCAGGGCTGGACCTTGCGGTGGTGTGTCTTGGCCAGTTCGGGATTGGCTTCCAGTTGCTCGATCAACCGGTCATTGGCGAATGCCTGGCGCATTCCGTACCACGTATAGAACGGCACCACAAAGAGCAGCAGCACGATCGGCACGTTGTCCGGCAGGCTTACAATTGTCCAAAGCTGATGAAGATCCATAATTACACCTTCTTTGGCTCCTTAATTTCGCTCTCCAGCACGATCGGCGCCGGGCCCGAAATCCCGCCATCTTTCCTCACGCGCCAGAAATGCACGATCATGAAGAGCGACGCGATAATCGGAATCGCCACGCAGTGCCAGATATAGGCGCGCAGCAGAGCGTTTGAATCCACAATCGATCCGCCCAGCAGCCCGAAACGCACATCGTTGAACGGCGTCATGCCAAACTGAGCGCCAAACGGTCCGTCATGGCCCAGCAGCGGCGTGGCGCGAGCCATGTTGGTTCCCACGGTCACAGCCCAGAATCCAAGCTGATCGTCGGGCAGCAGGTATCCGGTGAAGCTGAGCAGCAGGGTCAATACCAGCAGCAGCACCCCCACCACCCAATTAAACTCGCGCGGCTTTTTATACGACCCCGTCAGGAACACGCGGAACATGTGGAGTTCCACCATGATCACCATCAGGTGCGCGCCCCAGCGGTGCATGTTGCGCAGCAGTTTGCCGAACGGCACGTCGCTTTCGAGGTAGAGAATGTCGCGGAACGCCACCACCTTCGAAGGATGGTAATAAAACATCAGCAGCGTGCCCGTGAACACCAGCGTGATGTACACGTAAAACGTCATGCCGCCCATGCCCCAGGTATAGTTGTAGGCCACTGCGTCGCGATTAATCTTGGCGGGGTGCAGGTGCAGAAAGACGTTGCTCAGAACACCCAGGGCGCGGCTGCGCGGTGTTTCATCGTGCTTAACGCGCAGTACGGATTTCCAGACGTCGGTCTTTTCCGGCGCCTTGATGGTCTCTGCAAGTTCCCCTGTGGCGCGCGCTTTTACTTCCTTGGCGCCCGCCAGGACCGCGGCCAGTTTCCCGCCGCCATTCCCCTCCGGGCCCGCAGCTCCACTGCCGTTTCCAGGACTTCCGTTGGTTTCAGCCATGATTAAGACCTCATCCCCGGAGGATGGCACCCGGGTCGTTAAATTGAGAAGGCTCGCCCTTGGGCCAACGGTAGACGTGGCTCAGGTCGACTAAAATCTGGCCCTCGGGATCCAGTTCCACGTGCGCGCGATCCATCGGACGCGGCGCCGGACCTTCGAAATTGATGCCTTCGGGGTCGTAGCCGCTGCCGTGGCACGGGCACTTGAACTTGTTCTCGCTGGGTTTCCAGTCGGGCGTGCAGCCCAGGTGAGTGCAGATCGCCGAGATCACGAAAATTCCCTCGGTGTTGCGAACTACCCAAATCCGGTATTGGTTCTGAAACTTGGTATCCACGCCGAAACCGAAGTCCGACGGGTATCCGATACGGAACTTCGTTTTCGGCTCATACAGGGCGCGCGGGAAGAAGAAGCGCAAAAACATCAGCAGGTTCACGCTCAGCGTGCCCAGCACGGCGGCCATCACAAACTTGCGGCGGCGGGCTATCGTTTTAGCTTCGTCGGCGTCTCCGGTCTTGGAGAAAATTTTTTGCAGCGCCTGCGCCAGGGTCGGCTTAGACTTCGGCGGCGGCGCCGCGGATTCAGCGGGCTCTATCGTTGGATTCGCCATCTTGTCCCCATGCCGGATTGCCCGGCCGTATTCCCTCTGAGTTCATGGATAGCAGGCGTAGGAACACTACCGCAGAGCGTCGGACTGGGCAAGATACATAAAATGAGTGGCCGTTGGAAAAAATGTACCGCTAAAGAGCCTAACCGCTCGCCGCGTCTTTCGCTAAGAAGAAGCATCCCTCAAACTGTCATTATCCAGCAGACCATCTTACACCCGACGCTTGAGGTTTTGCAAAAGTGACGAGAAAATTGAAAGGGCCGCCGCCGGCATAGAATAGGTTTTGCGCGATTTCCTGCTGCGAGCTCTCGTCGCCTTCGGCGCAGTCACCGCGCTCCTCACTGAGGGCCTGAGCCCTTTCCACTGGCTGCGCCGGACGCCGCTTGCAATTGCGTGGATCGCAATCGCGCTGGCGGCAGGTGGCCTCATCTATAAGCGGCGGCTGCCGGCGCTGCCGAAAATTGTGTTTCGCCCTCTTGAAACCGCCGTCGCACTCGCTATCGCGGCCATCGCTGCTATCGTCGGCTTCACCGCCATCCTCAGCCCGCCCAACAGCGCCGATGCCATGGCGTACCACCTGCCGCGCGTCGTGTACTGGGCGCAATCCGGCAGCGTGGCATTTTTTCCAACCCCGTACTTGAACCAGATCATGCTCCAGCCTCTGGCGGAGTACATCATGCTGCACACTTACGTATTCTCCGGCGGCGACCATTTCATCAATCTGGTCGCCTGGGCTGCATTTCTTGGGTGCATTGTGGGCGTCTCCGCCGTCGCCGCCGCGCTCGGTCTTGGGTCCCGCGGCCAGGCCTTCGCCGCGCTCTTCTGCGCCACGCTGCCAAACGCCATCCTGCAGGCCTCCGGAGCCAAGAACGATATGCTGCTGGCCTTCTGGATGGTGTGCGTGGTCTACTTCGCCATCCGCCGCCGCGCCGGATTCGCCGCCCTCTCCATGGGCCTCGCGCTGGCCACCAAGGCCACCGCTTACTTGTTCCTGCCCGGTGTCTCTGGTGTGCTGTGGGGCAGGATGGTATCCTGCGCGCCGATTGGCAATCGGCGCAAAACTCGCGGGCATCTTCTTGACCGGCATTCTGGTAATCAATGCGCCCGCAATATGTCCGCAATCTCCGCCTCAGCGGTTCGCCGCTCGGCTTCGATTCCGCGCAAGGCAACGGCTTCTTCCGCTGGCGCAACGAACACTTCGGATGGAAACCAACCGTATCGAATGCCCTGCGCCACGCGTCCGAACAACTCGGCGCGCGCAGCCCCCGCTGGAACCAAACCGTGTACAACGCCGCGATCGCCATTCACCGCACCCTGGGAATCGATCCGCAGGACCAGGAGACCACGTGGCGCGGGGCCCTGTTATGAGCCGCCCGTCAACGCCAATCACGAAGCCAATGCCAACAACCGCTGGCACCTGTTGCTGATCGCAGTGGCCGCGCTGTATGCCGCCGCCACTCGCAACCGCGCCTGGACCCTATACGCCGCCGGCCTCCTGCTGGCATTCTTGCTTTTCTGCGCTTACCTGAAATGGCAGCCATTCCTGGCCCGGCTGGAGCTGCCCCTGTTCATTCTGGCCGCGCCATTGGCAGCGTTCCTGCTCCAGTCGATCCGCTTTGTGGTAGCGCCAATCGCCATCTGCCTCTTCCTGGCAAGCGGTGCTCGCCCAGCACTTTTCGAAAACTGGACTCGTCCACTCAAGGGCCCGCACAGTCTCCTGGTCACGGCGCGCGCCGACAACTATTTCTCGGACATGGTGCAGTGGAACAACCGGGCGTCCTATCTGGAGTCTGTAGACCGCACCGCCCGTTCCCGCTGCACCACGGTGGGTATCGACATCAGCGAGAACCAGCTTGAGTACCCGTTCCAGGCCCTGCTGCGCGAGCGCAATCCCGAGGTGAAATTCGTACACACCGGCGTGGAGAATGCCACCACGCGATACGCACCGCCAAACGCCCCGGAACCCTGCGCCGTGCTCTGCCCGGACTGCATCGGCAATCAGAAGAAACTCGCGCTGTACGGTTGGATCGGCCCGCCCGTCACGATCGGCCGCTTCCTGCTGTTCCTGCCGAAATGACCCGCCCGTTACTGGAGCTTATCGTAAACCACCTTGCCGCCCACTACGGTGCGTAGAGCTTCGATGTCCTTGATTTCATCTTCCGGGCAGTTCGCGTAGTCCTTGGAGATGACCGCCAGATCGGCGAGTTTGCCCGGCTCGATGGAGCCTTTCTCTTTTTCCGCGAACATGAGCCAGGCGCCGTTCCAGGTCCACATCTTCAGGGCCTCCATGCGCGAAATGCGCTGCTCCGGATTGAGAACGTTGCCGTCCACCATCTTTCGCGTGGTTGCGATCCACATGCCGAGGAACGGATGATACGGATTGGTGGCTTCGCGCGGATCGAAGCGGATCATGTGATCCGATCCGCCGCCCACCACGATTCCGGCGTCAAATAAAGCGCGCAGCGGCTGGAAGTACTTCATGCGTTCGGGCCCGAAGATGCCCTTGATAGCGGGGCCGTCCAGGTAGAGCCAAAAAGGCTGGAGGTCGAAGGCCACGCCGAGTTTTCGTGCGCGCTCGATGGCGGATGGGTTGGGAAAGTTGCCGTGGGTCACGGTGAAGCGGCGGCCATTGATGGGCTTGACGCGGTCCGCGGCCTCGTAGGCATCGAGCAGCAGATCGGTAGCGCCGCCGCCGGTAGTATGCGCGGTCATTTGCCAGCCTAGCTGGTCGGCTACCTTCGCCATCTCGAACAGGTTCTCACGCGGCACGGAGAGCACGCCCTTGTAATCGGGATCAGCGAAGCCGTAGATCTGCGTGTGCGGCCCATAGGGCTCGCGAAGTAAAGCCGTGCCGATCAGAATCCCGCCGTCCACCACGGCTTTCAGCGTTCCCACGCGCAGCCAGTTATCGCCCCATCCGGTGACGAAGGGAATGTGCTCGATCTCCTGGCGCACCTGCGCCGGCGTGCCCTCGGCGCGGATGATGTAAGTCACCGTGCTGCGGGCCGTCAGTTCGCCCGCCTGATACAGAGCCTGATAGGCGCGGAATCCTTCGGGACCTTCAGAGCGATCGTAGATGCTGGTGATCCCAACCGAGTTGTAGCGCTGGAGCATGTTCTTGAGCGCCCACAGCCGGTCCTGGTCGCTGGCGGGGTGCGAGCCGCGCAGCTTTTGCACCAGTTGCGGAGCGCCTAAAATCAGGCCCGTGGGTTCGCCCTTCTGGTCCTTCTCGATGCGCCCGTTGGCCGGCTGCGGCGTGTCGCGCGTGATGCCGAGCTTCTTCAACAGGACCGAATTGAGCACCGACGCGTAGCCGTTATCGAGCATCGCCTCGCGGTTGGGCGCGACCTCGTCAAGTTCGTAGCGGGTGGGATAGCGCAGCTCCTTCAGGCGGGTGGAATAAACCTTGGGCACAAAAATCAGGCGATCCGGCGGCAGCTTCCGGGCCTGTTCGCGGATGTAGCCCTGGATCTCGCCGACAGTGTGCAGCAGCGGAACCGGCCCATCGATTTCGCTCAAAGCCGCGCCGATCGGATGAACATGCGATTCGATAATTCCCGGCACGACAGACTTGCCGGCAAGGTCGATCTTGCGGGTCTGCGGCCCCGCGGTCTTGAGCACCTCGTCGTTGCCGCCGACCGCGACGAACCGGTCCCCGCGAATCGCCAGCGCCTCGGCCGTGGGGCGTGCAGGCGCCATGGTAATCACCTTGGCGTTGTAATAGATGATATCCGGGGCCTGGGCATTTACCATCACAACCGACCAGGCGCCAGCAAGAAAGAGCGGTATTAGTCTGGACACAGAGCACATTATACTGTCAACCAGAATGATGGAAGGAAGGCGTTCGCGTCACTGGCATTTTTCAACCACCACGAAGGTGATGTCATCGGTTTGCGGCATGCCCTGGGTGAATTCCTCAATCGACGCTCAGGAATCTTCGTTCCAGCTCGTGACTTCCCGAGGGAGCCTCCTGCCGAATAATTTCCAGCAGCCGTTCCTCTCCGAACATTTCTTGCTGCTGGTTTTGCGCGTCTGTAAGGCCGTCGGAATACACCACCAGAATGTCTCCCTTATCGAGACGGAGCGTGCGGGATTGATAAGAGGCGAAATCGAACAATCCCCAGAACATAGCGCGTCGGAGGCCAGCTCTTCGATTTTTCCCGTGGCGGAGCGGAACAAATAGGCCGGATTGTGTCCCGCGCTGATGAATTGCCCCATGCCATCCGGGCTCAGCAGAAAGAGAAAGAGCGTGACGAACTGGAAGGGAAGAGATTTTTCGCAAAGCAGCTGGTTAACCCGGTTCAAGACCTCCTGCGGTTGGGTCCCGGAGCGAAATTCCATGCTGAGAGCGCCCAGCACCATCGAACTTAACAGGGCCGCGGACATTCCCTTGCCGGAGACATCCGCCAGAACCCCCATCCATTCCCCTGAGCTCAGTTGCAGGAAATCGTAGAAATCTCCTCCCACATAGCGTGTGGGATTGTTGAACGCATGGATGTGAAAATTCTCAAACTGGGGCAGGGAACGCGGCAGCAGGCTTTCCTGAGTTTCCTGCGCCAGGGCTAATTCCTGCTCGCTCCTCTTTTGCTCCTCCAGGGTTTTGAGGCGAATCACCTCGCGGCTGGCTTCCAGTTCCCGTACCGTCTCCTCCAGCACCTTGCTGTAGTTCTTGGCTTCCAGGTGCAGCAGGCGCACTTCCAGAATGTTGTGAACGCGCGCGCGCAGCTCGGCCAGATCGAACGGTTTGCTGACGAAATCCTTGGCGCCGGCTTCGAGCGCGCGCAGCTTGTGATCCGGCTGCGCGGTGATCACCAGGACCGGAAGATAGCCGTCCTCTTCGATTTCCTTCAGGCCTTCCATCACCTGGAATCCGTCCATGCCGGGCATCTGGAGATCGAGCAGGATCAGGCCGTAGCGGTTCTTGCGGTGAAGTTCGCAGACCTGGTTCGGATCCGTCGTGGACTCGACGCGAAGTATAGCCGGCGACGCGCAGCATGCCCTCGAGCAGACGGACATTGGCTTCCTTATCGTCGACCACCAGGATTCTGGCGTTCAGAATGTCGGCTGAGCTGACCATGACCTTCGCCCGGATTCATTTGGCCTGGCCGGCTGCTTGTCGCCGCGAATTCCAGTGCCACGTCCAGCGTCTCCATGAACTCATTGACCTTGATCGGTTTGGTGAGATAGCGGAAGAATCCGGCCTGCAGGCCCTTCTCGATGTCGCGCGGCATGGCATTGGCGCTGAGGGCGACCACGGGAATGTGCGCCGTTGCCGGGTCTTCGCGAAGGATTTTCAGGGCTTCGATGCCGCTGATGCCGGGCAGATTGATGTCCATCAGGATCACCTCCGGCTGGTTGGCGCGCGCAAGCTGGATGCCCAGATTTCCGTCTCTCGCGCTCAGCAGGCGCATATCCGGGCGGCGCGCGATGAGTTGCTCGATCAGCTTCAGGTTGGCCGGGTTGTCCTCCACATAGAGCAGCGTGCGCAGCGGCGCGCCGTGCTGAACCTGCGCTTGCGCGATCTGCCGCGGGTTCGGCCGTGTCAACCGCAAGCTGTGGCGCAGCAGCCGAGTTCAGTTCGAACCAGAACACGCTTCCCGACCCGACCGTGCTTTCCACGCCGATCTCGCCTCCCATCAGTTCAACCAGCCGCTTGCTCATCACCAGGCCGATGCCCGTGCCTTCCTCCGCGCTCCTCTCCTGTCCGAGACGGTTGAACGGCTGAAAAAGCTGCATCAGCATGTCCGGAGGCAACCCCGCGCCGGTGTCCCTGACGCTGACGCGAATGCGTTCCGGGGTGGTTCGCGGCGCAGTTCGCATCCACGACGACCGTTCCATTCGCCTGGTTGTACTTGATCGCGTTGGAAAGAAGGTTGATGAGAACCTGCTTCAACCGGGTCCGATCGGCATCGACAAAGCAAGGGACGTCGAACTGGGGAAAGGTCATTTTGATGCCGCGCTTTTGCCCCTGCGGCTCGATCATGGCCTGGCATTCGAACATGACTTCGGCCAGCGACGTCGGTTCCAGCGACAGCGCCAGCTTTCCGGACTCGATCTGCGCGAGATCGAGGATTTCGTTGATCAGCTCCAGCAGATACCATCCCGCGTGGAGAATCTGATCGATGCTTGCCGTCTGCGAGGGCGTCGGCGGCGGGGAGTCGGAATTGATGAGCTGGGCGAAGCCGAGGATCGCATTGAGCGGCGAGCGAAGCTCATGGCTCATGCTGGAAAGGAAATCCGATTTCGCCAGGTTGGCTTTCTCCGCCGCGGCCCTGGCTCTCTCCAGCTCGACGTTCTTCTCCTGCAGCGCCTGGTCGAGACGTTTGCGCTCGGTGACGTCGCGCGCCGCGGCGAATACGCCTTGCAGCTTCCGGTCGCGGTCGTGGAAGGTGGTCGCGTTGTAGGACACCACGGTTTCTTGCCGTCCCGGGCGCGCGCGGTGAGTTCGTAGTTGGTGACCTTCTTCTCGCGCAGCACCAGCTTGATGCCCGCCTCGGCCCGCTCCGGATCGGTGAAATAGTTCTTGAACGGCGCGCCGATCAGCTCATCGCGGGTGCAGCCGGTGAGCGCCTCCATCTGCTTGTTGACGTCGGTGATGATGCCGGCCGGATCGGTGGTCATCAGCGCGTCGATGTTGGATTCGATCAGAGAGCGCGTGTAGAACTGCTGATCGCGCAGGCGCTGATCGAGCTTCATCTGCTCGGCTTCCACCTGCTTGCGCGCGGAATTATCGGTGCCGATCAACAGGTAGCCGATGATTGCGCCTTGATCGTCGCGCAGCGCCGTGACCGACACGATCGCCGGAAAGCGGCTGCCATCCTTGCGGATGTAGGTCAGTTCGTAAATGTCCTCGATGCCGCGCGAGGCCTTGAAGACCAGTGCCTGGAAGCCCGGCGTAATCGGGGTTGCGAGCTCGGCGCTCAATGCCACGGCGCGCGCGATCACTTCCAGCGGATCGGAGATGTCGGCTGGGGTGATCTTGTTCACCACGTCGGCGGCCGCGTAGCCCAGCATACGCTCGGCGCCGACGTTGAATATTTGAATGACGCCTTTCTCGTCGGTGGCGATGCTCGAGAAGTTGGCGCTGTTGAAAATAGCGTTCTGCAGGGCCCCCGTTTTAAGCAGGGCCTCTTCGCGGCGGACCTCGGTGGTGACATCTACCGTTCGAACGGCATCGTCGGAAACGTCGGTCATTGGAGCCGCCTCTATTGTTAAGGAAAATACAAGAGTGCCACGCCGATAGGGATTTCGTCTGTTCACTATTGCTCATCAGATTTGGGAAATCCAAATCCCATTGTCTTCGGATTCATAATAGACTCAACCTGATGGGAAAAACCGCCGGCTCAGACAGAAGGACTTTCTTCCAGCAGGCGGCCGCCGCCGTGGGCGCATCGCAGATCTCCATCGCCCAGACGCGCGCAGGGGCCGCTGCCGATTACCCACGCGTCTTCTCCGGCGAAAAATTGAAGATGATCGCTTTCCCGCTCGGCGGCGTGGGCGCGGGCAGCATCAGCCTTGGCGGCAGGGGTCAACTTCGCGATTGGGAAATATTCAACAAGCCAAACAAAGGCTTTTCTCCCGCCTATGCCTTCCCCGCCATTTGGGCGCGGACGGGGAGCGCCAAGCCGGTGACGCGCGTTCTGGAAGCCCACATCCTTCCCCCTTATGAAGGGCAAAACGGACTCGGCTCCAACAACGCTCCCGGGCTCTCCCGGCTCGAATCCGCCAGGTTCACCGGCGAATATCCGCTGGCCCGAGTCGATTTCGAGGACCGGTCGCTGCCTGTCAGAGTCTCGCTCGAAGCCTTTTCGCCGTTTATCCCGCACGAAGCCGATGAATCCGGCCTCCCGGTCGCCGTGATGCGATATCGCGTAACGAACCCAAATTTGGCCAAAGCCGTCGTCTCGATCGCTTTTTCGATTGATAACCCTATGAAAGGGAACGATCCAAAGGCAAACAACCAGCCGCTGGACAGCAGCACGCTCTCGGGCCTGGTCATGCACAGCCCGGACTTGCCGCCCGAGGACCCCATGCTGGGCGAATTCGTTCTGTGCTCGCCCAAAGCCGCCGGGGCCAGCGTAGATCTGTGGCGCGGCTGGCCGCAGGGCCGCTGGTGGAACTCGCCGATGCTGTTCTGGGATGATTTCTCGGATGACGGCCGGCTGTCGGCCGAGCCCGATCCGCGTAACGGCGTTGGCGTGCTCTCGCTCCAGCGCACCATCCCAGCGGGCGGCTCGGCCGAATTCAGCTTCATTCTCGCCTGGCGCTTCCCCAACCGCACGCCGGATTGGTGCGGCTGGAAAGCACCCAAAGGTCACGAGAAAACCATCATCGGGAATCACTACTGCACCCGGTTTCCCACGGCGCTGGCGGCTGCCGAATACGCCTCCGCCAATCTGAAGCGCCTTGAAAGCCAGACCCGCCTGTTCGCCCGGGCCATGCGCGAAAGCACGCTCCCGGGCGTGGTGAAGGAGGCGGCCGGCGCCAATCTCTCGACGCTTGCCAGCACCACTTGCTTCCGGACCGCGGACGGCGAATTTCACGGATTCGAAGGCGTCAACGACCATAACGGCTGCTGCTTCGGGAACTGCACCCACGTCTGGAATTACGAAAGCGCCACGCCGCATCTGTTCCCATCGCTTGCCCGGTCGCTGCGCGCCGCGGCTTTCGGTTATTGCATGGATGACGCAGGCGCCATGCACTTCCGCCAGTTGCTGCCCGACGGTGTGGAGCGCTCAGGTTTCGCCGCCACAGACGGCCAGATGGGGCAGATCGTGCACGCCTACCTGGATTGGTCGCTCTCCGGAGACACTGAGTGGCTCCGCCGCATGTGGCCCCGCATCAAGAAGGGCCTGGAATTTGCCTGGGTGCCGGGCGGCTGGGATGCCGATAAAGACGGAGTACTGGAAGGCGTCCAGCACAACACCTATGATGTCGAGTTCTACGGACCCAACCCTATGTGCGGCATCTACTATCTGGCCGCACTGCGGGCCGGTGAAGAAATGGCGCAAGCTGTCCAGGACGGTAACTCGGCTGCCGAATATCGCCGGCTCTTCGAATCGGGAAGTAAGTGGATTGACGCCAACTTATTCAACGGCGAATTCTACATACAGAAAATTCAGGGCTTCTCGAAAGAGAAAATCGCGCTTTCGCTGCGCAGTAACATGGGCTCGGAAGATACCGAACACCCGCAATACCAGGTGGGCGAAGGCTGCCTGGTGGATCAGCTTGTGGGCCAATACCTGGCGGAGGTCGCGGGCCTGGGACCATTAGTCTCGCGGGACAAAGTCAGAAAGACGCTGGCTTCGATCTACCGCTATAACCACAAGCGTTCACTTGCGAATCACGATACCGTGCAACGGACTTTCGCTCTGAACAACGAAGCCGCCATGGTCATCTGTGACTATGGAAAGGCCGAGCGTCCACGAATTCCTTTCCCATATTATGCGGAAGTAATGACGGGTTTTGAGTACTCCACCGCGGCCCATATGCTGTACGCCGGCCTGCTGCGCGAAGGCGTGGAGTGTATCGGTAACATACGCGCACGCTACGACGGGGAGAAACGCAATCCGTGGGACGAGGCGGAATGCGGCCACCACTATGCCCGCGCCATGGCCGCCTGGTCCGCGGTGCTGGCCCTCAGCGGCTTCCGCTACCACGGCCCTAAAGCTGCGGTGACGGCTGTGCCGCGGGTTCCGGTGGATCGCTTCACCTGCTTCTGGTCTACCGCCACGGGCTGGGGCGTTTTCTCGACCGGCCCCGGCCTCGAAATCAAGGTGCTGCACGGGAGCCTGCCTTGCCAGTCCTGCGAGTTCCCGCGGCCTGCCATCGAAAAAGACGCTGGTACCACAAGCGCGGCCACGCTCGATGGAAAAGCCCTTGACCATCGCATCGAACGGTCTGGTTCGCGCGCCGTGTTCCGTTTTGCGGAGCCGCTCATGCTAGTGGAGGGCAGCGTTCTGAGGCTTGGCGTTCATGCATCGGGACACGCATGAACGGCGTCCACACCTGGTGGTGGTCGGCGGTTTCCTGGGCGCGGGAAAAACCAGCCTCATCCTGGCGGCCGCGCGCGTGCTTGGGGACCGAGGTCTGAGCAGCGCTATCATCCTGAACGATCAGGGCGAATCCCTGGTGGATACTGAAGTGGCGCGATCGAACGGATTGCATGCGGGGGAGGTAACCGGGGGCTGCTTCTGCTGCCGCTTCTCGGAACTCATTGAGGTCGCCGGGCAACTCAGTGCACACTCGCCCGATGTCATTTTCGCCGAGCCTGTCGGCAGTTGCACAGATCTCTCGGCCACTATTTTGCAACCCATTCAAGATGCCTACCGCAAAATGTTTCGGCTGGCGCCCCTGACCTTGCTGGTCGACCCGGGCCGCGTTCAACAGCTGCAGAACCCGGACATCGCGTTCCTATTCGGAAAGCAATTGGAAGAGGCCGACTTGGTCTGTTTCACGAAGTCCGACCTTTATCCCGATCCGCCGCGCCTGGCTGGAACTAGTACCCGCCAACTCAGCGCCCGCACCGGTCAGGGCGTGGCTGCATGGCTGGATGAAATCATGACCGGCAAGCTGGGGCTGGGCGGCACCATTCTGGACATCGACTACCAACGCTATGCGCAGGCGGAGGCGGCGCTCGCGTGGCTCAATGCCGAAGCCGATCTTGAGAGCGACCCGCCGCTTTCACCAGCTATGCTCCTGGGCCCTTTTCTGGATCAGTTGGACCGCGAACTCAGCGAGGCCGCAATCCCCATCGTGCACATGAAGGCGTTTGATCATGCGCCTACAGGATGGCTCAAAGCGGCTCTTTGCGCCAACGGTGAAGAGCCTTCGGTGGAAGGCGCGCTGGATGCTTCCCCCGCCGCCAACCATCACTTGCTGCTCAACCTGCGTGCGGCCGCTGCGCCGAAGCCTGTTCGGGTGATCGTGGAACGCGCCTTCGCAAGCCTGCCCGGCCGTCTTTCGGGTTTCGAGCTTAGTTGCTTTAGCCCGGCGGCGCCGAAACCGGAGCGCCGGACGACAAAGCGGGCGCTGTGACGCTCCCTCACGGTCGCGGCTCGGATGGCGAAACCGCCTTATTTCTTGACGCCGGGAACAAAACCGCGGACTTTCGTCTTCATCCGGTAAATCGATGTCCGCGATGAGAAGTAAATCGTGCTGTAGTCGGCATCTCCCCAATTGAAATTGGCAGTGGATTCCGGCAGCATGATGGTACCCAGGTGATTGCCTTCGGGGTCCCAGACCCAGACGCCGCCCGGACCGGTGCAATAGACATTGCCCTTCATGTCGACGCGCATTCCATCGGGAGCGCCTCCGCGCCCTTCTTCTTTGCCGAATAGCCTTCCGTTCTGCAACTCCATTTTGGAGTCCACGTCGTAAACGCGAATCTCGTGCTGCCTGGTGTCATTGACGTAGAGGCGCTTGCCATCGGGCGAGAAGGTCAAGCCGTTCGGGGTTGGAAGATCCTTGGTCAACAGGCGCACTGATCCGTCTTGCCCCAGGCGGAAAACTCCTTGAAAATCCAACTCCTGCTTTTCGCCCTTGACCAGATCGAGCGTGGGATCGGTGAAGTAGAGCGCTCCGTCCGGACCCAGCACGATGTCGTTCGGGCTGTTGAACTTTTTTCCTTCGAACTTATCGGCCAGCACTTTGTACTTGCCGTCGGGATCCACCTGAATGATGGCGCGCAGCACGCTCGCGGTAGTGACCAGATGGCCTTGGGCGTCGAGCGTGCTTCCATCAGGGTCGCCGATTTCAAGCAGCGTCTCCACGCGGCCGTCCGGGTAAACGCGCGAGAGCTTGTTTTTTTCTTCATCGCTGACGTAGAGAAACCCATGCGGGTCCCAGACCGGACCTTCGGTAAATCCGAAGCCGGTGGCGATCTTTTCCAGCTGGGCGCCTTGCGTGAAGAGGTCCCAGAATTTGGGTGATTCCGCTTTGAGTTCAAACTGGCGCGGAGGACCGCCCTTGGCCTGGAAAGCGACGGCATAGGAACTGAATAGCGCGAGTATGCCAATGGCAGACGCGACCATACCTAATTTCATTGCGCGTGCGAGTCTCAATTTTCTTTTGTCCTGCACTTCAGAATTTCCTTTCCTTATCGCAAACTGAAGGCGAGAATGGTTGAGCCCGCCGCCACGGCAATGTACTGGTTGCCCTCCACTGCGTATGTCATCGGACCCGCCTTCCAGCTCTGGCCCGTGTTGAAGTGCCACAACGGCTTGCCGTTTTTCACGTCGGCCGCAATGAAGGCGCCGTTGCCGTCTCCATAGAAAAGAAGTCCGCCGGCTGTGGACATCAGGCCGCTTGCCAGAATCCCGCCGCCGATATCCGGAATTTCCCAAGCCGTCTTGCCCGTCTGGATGTCAATGGCTTTCAGAAATTTCCCCGAGACTATGTCGCTGGGGGGCCGGCGTGTGCCGCCGCCATAGAACGATTTGCCGGCCTCCCACCACTGGTCGTTCTTGCTGTAGACGTTGCAGGATTCTTCCGCGAACATATAGTACAAGCCGGTGGCCGGGTTAAATGAGTTGGACGTCCAGTTCGCCGCTCCGGCCACAGCCGGGCAGGTCAACTGGCCCTCCACCGTGGGCTCGTTCCCCGGCAGCAGCTTAGGCCGGCCGTCGGGGCCGATGCCGCTGGCCCAGGTTACTTTTTTGACAAACGGTTCGGCCACCAGAACCTTGCCGGTGATGCGGTCCAGCACGTAGAAAAATCCGTTGCGGTTCCCCTGGAGCATCAGCTTGCGCGGCTGGCCGTGGAACTGCGTATCCACCAACACCGGAGTTTCAGTGGCGTCCCAATCGTGGAGGTCGTGCGGGGTGAATTGGTAATACCATTTGAGTTTGCCCACGGCGGGGTCCAGTGCCAGCACGGAAGCGCTATACAGATTGTCTCCCTTGCGTTCGTCGCCGTTATAGTCGGGGCAGGGATTGCCGGTGGGCCAGTAAAGCAGCCTGGTCTCGGGATCGTATGTGCCGGTGAGCCACGTGGCGCCGCACCCATGCTCAATCGCGCGGCCGACCCAAGTTTCAGAGCCTGGCTCACCCGGCGCCGGAATAGTCCAGAAACGCCATACGCGCTCGCCGGTGGAGGCTTTGTAGGCATCAAGGAAACCGCGGACCCCTTCGTCTCCGCCAGAGACGCCGATGATCACCAGGTCATTCACCACCAGCGGCGCGCCGGTGGAACCGTAGTTCTGGCGCGAATCGGCCATCTCCACATCCCAGAGAAGCTGGCCGGTGAAGCGATGCAGCGCGAACACGTGAGCGTTGTCGCTGACCATGAACACCCGGTCGCCCAGCACCGCTACGCCGCGGTTAATGCCGCTGGCCGCGTCGCCTGCCAGGCCTTGCGAACGCGGCCGGCTGTAGTGCCAGATCTCGCGCCCGCTGCGGGCATCGAGCGCGTACGCCTCATTCACCGCCGTTACGTACATCACGCCATCCACCACCACCGGCGTGCCTTCAAGCGCGCGCGGGGATCCAGGAATGGCGAACATCCACTTGGGCGCCAGGCGTTCGACGTTGCTGATATCGATCTGCTTGAGCGGGCTGAAACGGTTGCCGCTCTGGTTGCCATCGTAGGTGGGCCAGGTGCCGGGCTTGGGATAGGCCACGTCATCGAATACCACTCCAGGCCCCATTTGACCGGTTGCCAGCGTCGCCTTAGCATTAGGATCGGGGCTGAGCCGGCTGAGGTAAGCCACTAAATCGCGCATCTGGGCGGCGCTGGCTTCGACCTTCGGCATGAGGGTTTTCTCGCGCACCACTTCGGCCACCTGATCCTTCGAGAGCAGGTGCAGCTTGCCGTCCATGCCCAGCAGTTGCAGGTCGAAGGCGCTTTCGTTCTTGGCGATGCCGCGAATTGATTGGCCGTCGCGCAAGCGTACAGTCACGGCGTGGTAGGGTTGCGGGCCGCCGCGTCCACCGCGTCCGCCACGGCCCGTCGCGGCAGCGGGTGCGGCTCCTGGATCACGCAGGGCCTGTTCGATTTGGGCCGGCCTGCGATCACGGCCGATGGTGGAAAGATCGGGGCCCAGCACGCCGCCGCGCCCCTGCACCATATGGCAACTGGTGCAGTTGCCCTGGCCGGAAAAGAAGTGCTCGCCTGCTACCGGATCACCCGGCGCGGCCCCGGCGTTAGCTGTCGCCGCACCGGCGCCGGCCGGCGACTTCAACGTCATCACAAACGCTGCGATAGCATCGGCCTCAGCCGTGGGAATCTGGAAGGCCGGCATGCCTCCATCGGGAATGCCCTTGAGGATCAAATCGCGCACGGCATCTTTCGAGGTGGCGCGAGGCCGGCGGACGTCCACAATGTTGGGGCCATGTCCGCCGCCGCTTCCGTCTTCGCCATGGCAGCCAACGCAGCGCGCCTGGTACGGCCGCCGGCCTGCCTCAGCCGTTTGAGCGCTGGCCTGGTTCCAGAAAAGCGCCACGCAAATTGCCAGGGTAGAGATTCGAATCATGTGTTAAACACCTCCTGCCGCGCTCAATTCATGCTCCCGAGTGTTGTTAGTTTATACAATAACGCGAACCTTTGCCATTCCCGGAATCGCGCACGATTGCCAAATCGTAATCTCCGCGCTATTCCGGCCCGAGCGGCCGGCCGAATTCGGAGGTATCATTTCAAGAATCGCTTCCGAGACCGTTCGAGGTTTTGCGAGTAATGAGGAGAAGGCTGCCATGACAAGAAGAATGGAAACGGCGCTGGGCCTGGCTGTGATGGTTCAGGCGCTGGGCATTGGTTTGTCGGTTCCGGTTTGCGCCCGGGCGCAGTGGACGCTCACAAAGGAACAGATGACCGCTTATACCGCCATGAATCCCTACGAGCGTTTTCCCGACGGGCGGCCCAAGGTGCCGGACGCCCTTCTGGAGAAAGTGAAGGGGCTGGTGATTGAAGAGGCGTGGGGCGCCGTGCGCCAGGGATGCAGCGCCGGGCGCGGCGGCGGAGGGAATGCCGGCGGAAATGCGGGCCGTGGTGGGCGCGGAGCCGCTGCGGCGGCGGGCGGGGGTGGATGCTTTCCCAACCAGTACGCCGGCGACTGGAAAATTCTGAATCCCGGGAAGAGATTGGTGGGACGCGCTTTCACGGTGCAGTTTATGCCCACCAGGCCGGACGTGGCCGGAGCCATGCAGGCGGAGGCAGAGAGCAAAGGCCTGGGGCGTCTGCGCAACCAGACGGTCATCGACATGCTTCAACCGGGCGACGTAATCGTGGTGGATCTGTTCGGCAAGATTGACAGCGGCACATTCGTTGGCGACAAGCTGGCCTACTATATCTGGAAAACCACGGGAACGGGCATGGTGGTGGATGGGGCAATGTTCTGGCTGGGAAAGATCATCCCGACGGGCATGCCGGCGTACTACCGCGGAACCTCTCCGGATTCGTTGGGCAACGTGATGCTGACCGGCATCAACATACCGATCCGTATCGGCACCGCCACCGTCATGCCCGGCGACGTGGTGCTGGGTGATGAAGAGGGCCTGTTGTTCATCCCTCCGCACCTGGTGCAGGCCTCGATTGATGCTGCCGACAGCACCAAGGCTCGCGATGAATGGATCAAGCAGAAGATGGACCTGCGGAAGTACAAATCGAGCGAACTGTATGGAAGGCCGAGCGACCCGGCGCTTCAGAAAGAGATGGACGAGTACATCAAGACGCACCAGCCACCCAAACAGTAGCGCCACCGAAGTATCGAATGGCCGAACTGGTTCACCTTACCTAAATGCGGCTACCGGCATTTCTCTGGATGATGACCGTATCGGCGGCATGCTGCGCTACGGCTGCCGCCCGCGCCATCCCCGTCAAAGTGGTGGTGGTGACGATGTTCGAGCGCGGCGCGGACACGGGGGACGAGCCCGGAGAGTTTCAGTTTTGGGTGGAGCGCAACAAACTGGATCGCGTGATTTCGTTTCCGCAGGGCTACCACGACCTGCGGATGAACCGTGATGGCGTGCTCGGGATCCTGACGGGCGTCGGTACCGCGAAGGCGGCGGCCAGTATTATGGCGCTTGGCCTGGACCCGCGTTTCGACTTACGCAAAGCTTATTGGCTGGTGGCCGGAATTGCGGGTATCGATCCTGCCGACGGCTCCCTGGGATCGGCGGCATGGGCGGAATGGGTGGTGGAAGGCGACCTGGGCCACGAGATCGACGCCCGCGAAATCCCCGCGGATTGGAAGACCGGATACGTGCCGCTGCGCAAGTCAGTGCCTTACGAAAAACCCCGGTTGGAGGTGGATGGAATGACCTACCATCTGAACGCCGGGCTGACGGACTGGGCTTTTAACCTGACGCGCAACGTGGTGCTGATGGATAGCCAACCGATGCAGCAGGAGCGCCGGCAGTTTGCATCCGCCAATGCTCAGCGGCCTCCGTTCGTGCTGAAGGGCGATACGCTTTCGGGCTCGACCTTCTGGCACGGAAAGCTGCTCAGCCAATGGGCCAACGATTGGGTCAGCTACCATACCGATGGAAAGGCCAATTATGTGACCACGGCGATGGAGGACACTGGTACGCTGCAGTCGTTGACTTTTTTGGCGAAGGCCGGCCGTGTTGATTTGAACCGCGTGCTGGTTCTGCGGACGGCCAGTGATTTCGATCAACAAAGGCCCGGCATGAGTGCGGCCGAAAGCCTGGCGCAAAACAAGATCGGGAAATACACGGGATACCTGCCGGCCCTGGAAGCCGCGTGGAGAGTGGGAAATGCGGTGGTGGCGGAGTTGGTGAAAGACTGGGGGCGGTATCGCGAACAGATTCCGGGAGTTAAGCGGTAATGTATTTGAGGTCAGGATGAGCTCCGCGAGACGTGAGCATGATCGCTCCCTCACGGTCGCGGCTCCGATCAGAGCCGCGCACGTCGGCACGTGAGGATGATCCTTCAGCTCACTACGACGGATATAAGTCGGAACCGAGGCGCGACCGTGAGGGAGCGCTACTATCACTAACGCTACACTGTCTGAATGGATTTAGGACTGAAAGGGAAGGTCGCCATGGTGGCGGCTGCGAGCCAGGGTTTGGGGTTTGCCATCGCCAGGACCCTGGCTTCGGAAGGCGCGCTTGTCTCCATCGCGGCACGAAAACAGGAGATCATAAACGCCGCGGCCAGCCGCATCGAAGAAGCCACTGGCGCGCAGGTGATGGCCACGGCTGCCGACGTCAATTCGGTAGCCGCCATTGAAGCCTGGCATCGGAACACAGTAGAAAAATTCGGCGGCGTAGACATTCTGGTGACCAACTCGGGCGGCCCGCCTCCCGGTGCGGCTTCGGGGTTCGACGATGCCGCGTGGCAGGCCGCGTTCGAACTACTATTGATGTCCGTGGTGCGGACGGTCCGGGTGGTGCTGCCGTCGCTGGCGGCACGCGGAGGCGGGAGCATCCTCATGCTCACGTCTTCATCCGTGAAGAATCAGATCCCGAATCTGGGTTTGTCGAATGTGATCCGGCCGGCGGTGGCGGCGCTGGCTAAAGCATATGCAGACGAGTTCGCAGGCAAGGGAATTCGTGTGAACCAGTTGGTGCCGGGGCGCATTTCCACCGAGCGGCTCAGAAATCTGGATGCAGCCAACGCCAACCGGCAGGGCATTTCGGCGGAGGAGCAGCGCCAGCGTTCTGTGGCCACAATTCCCATGGGCCGCTACGGAGAGCCGGAGGAATTTGCGCGGGCGGCAGCCTTTCTGGTGTCGGACGCTGCGTCGTATATTACGGGCGCGACGTTGCAGGTGGATGGCGGAGCCATGCGCAGCGTCTGATGCTCGAGTGCAACCGCTGGCTGGTGGCGCGGCTAGATCAAACGCAGTCTAAATATTGGGCTCGCCATGAACCTCAATTTCCTCCGGTTCCACACCCTCCATGGCGGGCTCGGGCAATCGGCCGGTCAGGTTGGCCCAGCCCCAGAATATGGCCGTGGTGGAACTGAGCGCACCGGCAATGGCCCCGATGGTCCGCGGATCCCAGCGCTGCGAAGCCACTCCGGCCAGCGTCATCGAGACCATCATTACGGACCACTGCATCGATTCCATAGTGGAAAATACCCGCCCGCGATATTCGTCCGCAACGTGGCGCAGCAACTGGCTCATGTTCAGCACCGAGCTTACGCCAACTGCCGCGCGCGAAACGGCGATGAAGACCAGCGCCCACCCGAAGCTGCGCATCTGGCTGAACACGATGTATGATCCGCCGTGGCAGATGTAGCAGATGGAAATGGCGCGCTTGTAATTCTGAAAGCTGATCCGCCGCCCCATCCAGTGGGCGATGGCGCCGCCGCACAGCAGTCCGATTCCGGCACAGCCCCAGATGGTCCCGATACCGGCCGGTCCTCGCTTGAACACCAGCTCTCCGAAGATGCTGAACAGGATTTGCGCCGCGCCGCCGCCCGTGGCCCATCCTACGGCCACCAGCGCGATGGCGAAGATCAGCGAATGGCCGCGCATGTACCGCAGCCCCTCCATATACTCGTGCCACGGCCGTACCACTTCGGCCTCGGTGAGCGCGCGGCGGGCGGCGCGAAAGCCGCGGCCCGCCAGGCTCAGTCGCGAGATGCAGAGCGCCGACACCAGGAACGAAAGCGAATTGAAGGAAAAGGCCCACGTGTATCCGAACTGCGTGACGCTGGCGCCGCCCAGAAACGCGCCGACGCTGAGCGTGGTCCACTGCGTGGTCTGGGTCAGCGAGTTGGCCGTGTGTAATTCCTCTTTGGTGGCAATGGCGGGCAGAATGGCAGCGCGCCCGGCGCTGAAGAATGGCGACGCCAGCATCAACAGCCCGCTCAGTACGTAGACCAGCCACGTGTCCGGCCGGTTGACCGTGAAAATGAAACCCAGGGCCACGACGGCGCGCAGCAGGTCGCTCAAAATCATCACTCGCTTGCGGTCCAGGCGGTCCAGCACCACCCCGGCCAGCGGCCCGGCCAGCATCGCGGGTACGGCCCGCGAGAGCATCACGCCGGCCACCACCATCCCGGAACCGGTATGGGCCAGCACCAGACCGAAGACGGCGATGTTGTTGAAGTGGTCGCCGATCTCGCTCACCACCTGTCCGATCCACGTGTTGCGATAGTTGCGGTTGTGGCGGAGCAGTGAGACGAACGAATTCATCCGCGCCTCAACCGATGGACTCCTCGCGCACCGTGATGCTGCGGATGTAATCGGTATCGAGGGCGTAGCCCAAGCCCGGCTCGTCGCGAACCACGATGGTGCCGCGCGGCGTTGTTTCCACCGCGGGCTGGATGATGTCCTGCTTCCAGTACCGCCGGCTGGCCGAGACGTCGCCCGGCAGCACGAAATTGGGCAGCGTGGCCAGCGCCACATTGTGCGCGCGCCCAATGCCGGCCTCCAGCATGCCGCCGCACCAGACGGGAATTCCGGCTGCCTGCGCCACATCGTGTACGCGCCGGGCTTCGCGGAAGCCGCCTACGCGCCCCAGTTTGATGTTGATAATGCCGCAGGCGCGCATTTTGATGGCTTGCTCGGCGTGATGCGCGGAGCGAATGCACTCATCCAGGCAAATGGGCGTTTGCAGTTTTGACTGCAGCTCGGCGTGGTCTATGATGTCGTCGTGGCTGAGCGGCTGCTCAATCATCATCAGGTAGAAATCATCCAGTTTGCGCAGGTGGTCCGTATCGGCCAGCGTGTAGGCCGAGTTGGCGTCGGCCATGAGTTTGATGGCGGGAAACCGCTCGCGCACCTGACGCACGACATCTACATCCCAACCCGGCTTGATCTTCATTTTGATGCGCTGGTAGCCATCGGCCAGTTCGTGCTCGATCTTGTCGATCAGTTGTTCCACCGAATCCTGAATGCCGATCGACACGCCGCATGGGATCTCATGCCGCGCGCCTCCGCCAATTTGCTTCCACAAGGGAACGCCCGCGCGCCGGGCTTCCAGCTCCCAGACGGCGGCCTCCAGTCCCCCACGCGCCATGTTGTGGCCGCGGATGTGGGCGGTCAGCGGGTAGACGTCTTCGGCCGATTGCAGCGGCTTGCCCAGCACGCGCGGCGCAACATAATCGCGCAAAATCATCCACGCCGAGCCGGTCCACTCTTCGTTGTAGAAGGGATTCTCACCGGCCGTAACTTCGCCCCACCCGGAGATGCCTTCGCACAGCACTTCCACCAGGATGATGTCGCGGCTGTAGGTGCGGGAGAAACTGGTCTCGAAGAAATGCACCAGCGGCATGCGGATCTGGCGCAGCGTGATTCGCTCGAGTTTCAATGCCATGCCTCCAGAAGGTAGGTTCCCTCAGTGTCGCTGCGCTCAAAACCCGTCACTGCCAGACCGCTTTCAAACGCGCGCAGAAACCGGTCCGCGTTGGCGGCTTGAATTTCGCGGGCGCGCACGCTGTCCACGGTGCGAATGTGCGCGATATCGGCCGGATACGAAATGTTTTCCTGTGGGTTTCGCACCACGAACGCGCCCGCCAGAATCGAGCGCACTCGCGGCGTGTCGATCCACCATTCGGCGATGCAACGGTCCGTCGGCAGGCCGCCGTGCAGCGGGCTGGAAGTGGTGCCGTACTGGTTGGGATAGTAGTGTCGTACAATCGCGCCCAGCCTTTCGATGTTCAGGAATGCGTTCTTGAGCTCCAGCGGATCGAATGTCCACTCGATCAGCTCAATGCCGCGCGAGAGTGCTTCTTCGCGCTGCCGCAGCTTCAGCCGCCGCCCGATTCCGGCATTGTGATACCCGGGCAGAACGCCCAGCATGTGGCTGTGCAGGTAGGGCAGGCCGACTGTTTTGATGCCGGGTTTAACACCGTCTGTCTTTACACCGTCTGTCTTTATACCGGGAATGGCAAAACAGAAGCCCACCATTTCCGCGCCGTCGTATGCGCCGAACACGTGCCCGCCTATTTTGCTGGCCACTACCAGAAAACGTACGGGAAGCAATTCGACCTCGGCAAAGCCCCAGATGACCTGCTGCAGGCGCAGCACATCCGAGAATTCATCGAGGCGGGACAATTGGCGAATTTCAATCACCTTTTCGCTTCCTGCCATAGCGCCTCCATTTCCTGGATGTTGGAATCTTCCAGCTTCTTTCCGCGCTCCGCCAGGGTGCGTTCAATGAAGCCGAAGCGCTTCCGGAACTTGGCGTTGGTCTTTCGCAGGGCTTGCTCGGGGTCTACTTTTACAAACCGCGCCAGGTTGACCAGGACGAACAGCAGGTCGCCCATTTCGTCTTCCAGTTCATCCTGGGCCGCGCTGCGGCGGGCCTCATCCAGTTCCGCCAGTTCTTCATGAAGCTTCTCGATCACCTGCTCGGGATTCTCCCAATCGAATCCCACGTGCGCCGCTCGCGACGCAATCTGCTGCGCCTCCACCAGCGCCGGAAGCGCGCGCGGCACCGAATGCAAGAGGCCTTCCTCCGCCTTTCCCTGGCCGCGTTTCTCAGCCGCCTTGGCTTCGCCCCAGATTTTCTTTACGTCGTCCGCGGACTGCGCCGTTTCATCCCCAAACACGTGCGGGTGCCTCCGGGTCAGCTTCTGGTTGATGGCATCCAGCGCGTCTTCGATGCGGAACAGGTCCTGCTCGGAGGCCATCTGGGCGTAGAAAACGGCCTGTAACAGGAGGTCGCCAAGCTCTTCGGCCAGATCTTTCCAATTGCGCCGGTCGATGGCGTCCAGCACCTCATACGTCTCTTCCAGCGTGAAGGGCTTGATGCTGTCGAAAGTCTGCTCGCGATCCCAAGGGCAGCCGCCCGGCGCGCGCAGGCGTGCCATGATCCCGACCAGTTGTTGAAACTTTTCGCCAGCGGTTTTCATTTGGGAGGGGTTTCCCCCAATTTAACATACGCGTCGCCAGCCGCCTCACCGTGACACAAACGTGACAGATCCCGAACCGTATTCGGAATCGCTGCGTGTACAATCGTGGGTATGATGACGCCACTGAAGGAGTGGCTCAAGCCGCCCCGCAGTCTGCTCATCATACTCTTCCTGCTTACCCTCGTCTCCGTGTCTGCGTTGGGCTGGTTCGGGTGGAAACTGCTGGAGCAGGAACGCGTGGTCGAAGCGCAGCGGGCACAGGACCGCGTGGAACAGGCCGCGGACCGGATCGCCGCCACCATGCGCGGGACGCTGGCCGAGACCGGAGAACGCCTGGGCGCGTGGGCGGCATCCCCGCCGTCGGACGGCAAGCCGGATGAGGGTTTGCTGCTGATCCTCACCGAAAGCAGCCTGGCCGCATTTCCGCCGGAGCGGCTGCTCTACCGGCCCTTTCCTTCGCCTGAGCCAGAAGCCGCCCCAGACCTCTTTGCCGAGGGTGAAGTGCTCGAATTCCAACAATCTCAGCCCGTCAGAGCGCTCGAATGGTATCGGAATCTGGCCCAGTCGAAGGACCCAGCGGTTCGGGCAGGCGCACTCATGCGCATGGGCCGCGTGTTACGGAAAACGGCGCCCGGCGAACCAACGCGCAAGGTTTATGCGCAGTTGGCGGCAATCCACGGCGTGAGGGTTGCGGGCGCGCCGGCGGAGCTTGTGGGTTGGCACGCGCTCTGCGAGTTGCCAGGCCGGCCCGGGGACACGGAAGCTTTGAAGGCCGGCCTGCTTGGCGCGCGCTGGCATCTGACCAGGGGACAGTTCGAATATTACTGGTCGGAGGCTTCCCGCATGTCGGGAAGAGAAGCATCGCCGCCGGCGGAGCCAGTAGCGCTGGCCGAAGCCGCGTCGCTGGCATGGGGACAACGCATGCGTGAGCCGAACGCTCGCGGGCAGGGCATTGTCCTGGTAGACGGCCGGCCGTTCTTCCTGATCTGGCGCGGCAGCACGGGACGGCGGGCGGTGCTGGTGACCAGGCCCGATTCGATGATGAAGCCCGCGCTGGCCGGCAACCAATTCTTCGTGGCCGCCGTGGATAGCGATGGGCGGGCCCTGGCAGGGCAATACCCGCGGCCCTCCGGCTCTCACCGGACCGATCTGGAGGGCCGCGGGTACGCGGTGCGAACGGCTGCCGAAAGCCAGCTTCCGTGGACGCTCTACGTCACCGGCTCGCAAAGCGCTTTGGATGGGGGCATGCTGACGCGCCAGCGCTTCCTTCTTCTCGGCATTTCCGTGATGGTCCTGTTCCTGATTGCCGGCACGTATTTTATCGCGCGCGCCATCCGCCGGGAAATGGAAGTATCTCGTATGCAATCGGATTTCGTCTCGGCGGTCTCGCACGAGTTCCGCTCGCCGCTCACTTCCATTCGGCAACTGTCGGAGATCCTGATGCTCGGCAGAGTGCCCAATGAGGAGCGCCGCCATATCTATTACGAGACCCTGGTGCGGGAAACCGCGCGGCTGCAGCGGCTGGTGGAATCGCTGCTCAACTTCGGTCACATGGAGGCGGGCGCGCGCCAATACCGCTTCGAAGAACTGGAGGCGGCCACGCTGGTGGAGCGCGTGGTGGGGGAGTTCGCGCCGCAAATCGCCGGCGCCGGCCGCCAGATCGAAGTGCATGGGGCCGGGCTATCGATGCCAGCTCGAAGCCGACCCAGAGGCGCTCTCCGTGGCTCTTCGAAACCTGGTGGACAATGCGCTCAAGTACTCGCCGAATTGCCCCACTGTATGGGTGGAATGGGAGGCTCAAAACGAATATGTGGCGATCCGCGTGCGCGATCAAGGAGCGGGCATTCCAGTTTGGGAACGCAAAGCCATCTTCCGGAAGTTCGTACGCGGAACCGCGTCCGTGGCGGGGAATGTGAAAGGCTCCGGAGTTGGCCTGGCCATGGTGCGCCATATCGTGGCGGCCCATGGGGGCATGATCAAAGTGGCCAGCGAACCAGGCCAGGGGAGCACGTTTACCATGCTGCTGCCCGCGGTGGAGCGGCCATGACGCGCATTCTGGTGGTGGAAGACGAGCCCGGAATCGCTCTTGGGTTGGAAGACGACCTGAAGATGGAGGGCTATGAAGTGGAGACCGTGGGAGACGGAGTGGCGGCCACACGTAGAGCGCGCGAGACGGCGTTCGATTTGATCCTGCTGGATGTCATGCTGCCCGGCAAAGACGGCTTCGAAGTGTGCCGTGAGTTGCGCCATGCCGGGCTGCGTACTCCGATCCTGATGCTGACGGCGAAGACCCAGGAAGCCGAGAAGGTGATGGGCCTGGAATTGGGCGCCGATGATTACGTGACTAAGCCCTTCGGCACGCGCGAACTCCGCGCCCGTATCAAGGCCCTGCTGCGGCGCGGAAACGGCGAGCAGGAACTGGAGCGCTGCCGCTTCGGAGACGTGGAGGTGGATTTCCAGCGCGGCGAATTGCGCCGGGCGGGCAACGCCGTGGACCTAACGCCGATTGAGTTCAAGCTGCTGGCATTGTTCATCCGCGCGCGCGGCCGCGTGCTGAGCCGCGACCGGCTACTGGCAGGCGCCTGGGGGCCCGATACGTTCGCCTCCGAGCGGATAGTCGATAACCACATCGTCAACCTTAGAAGAAAGATTGAGCAGGACCCGGCCAATCCCCGCTACCTGCGCAATGTGCGCGGCCTGGGTTACCGTTTTGATGGTTGAATTACAGGCGGAAATGTTACGCAGATCTGACAATTCCCGGACCGCATTCACGCACTGCCTCCGTACACTGTCGTTTGGGATGGTAGCGATGGTGCTGGCCGCGGCGGAACAGGGCGCGCACTCCGAGCGGCAATTGGAAGCCGCGATTCACCGTGAAATCGTGCTGGGCGACCTTCCAGGCGCGATCGCACAATACAAGACGGTTCTGGCGCAAGCGGGAAACGCACGAACGGTTGCGGCGCGGGCGCTGTTTCAGATTGGGCAGTGCCTGGACAAACAGGGGCAGCGGAAAGACGCGCACGATGCTTACCGGCGAATCGTCAATGAGTATTCTGACCAGCCGGAGATTGTTGCGGAGGCGCGTGTCAGGCTAGCCAGTTGGCAGGATGCGCAGCCGGGTCCGCGAAACCTCAAGTTCGAAGAAGGAGTGCCGGGAAAAGTTCCGCCCGGCTGGTTTGTGCCGTCGCTGCCAAGAGACGCGGATTACTCGGCTGAACTGCGCCGCAACGGCTGCCGCAGCGCCGGCGGTTGTGCTGTGGTGTTGGTGCCGGCCAATGCGCCGAGACCTTTGGGCACCCTGATGCAGAGCTTCAGCGCCGACGCGTACCGGGGCAAGACCGTCCGGCTGCGCGCGTGGCTTCGGCTGGAAATTGGCCTCAGGGAGAGTGACGCGAACCCGGAGGATCGGGCGCAGATGTGGTTGACTGTTGACCGCGCCAATCGACGGGTTGGCTTCTCGGACAACATGGACGACCGGCCGCTCCGATCTGCAGAGTGGACCCGATGCGAAATCACCGGCGAAATCGATGAGGATGCCCAGTTCATTAATTTCGGCTTTATGTCCATAGGCAGGGGGCGGGTCTGGGTTGACGACGTGTCCTTTGAGATCGTGAAGTAACGCGTAGGCGTCCCTGCCTGCGTTCCTGCAAGACCAAGCCGGATTCCTGTAAGGAGAGCTGTGTATGCACAAACTGACAAGAACTGTGGGCCTGATGCGTAGCATCAGCCTGGTACTAGCCTTCGCAATGCTGGCTCATGCGCAGAAACCCGAGAAAAAAACTAAAGATCAAGGGGAGTTCGACATTTACAATGAGGTCCTCAAAGACATCAACGGCAACAGCTTCACGAAAGCCCTGACTGATCTCGACACGTGGAAGCAGAAGTATCCGGACTCGGACTACAAAGAAGATCGCAAGGCCTTCTACGTCCAGGCTTACGCCGGCGCCGGCCAGGCGGCCAAATCCGTGGATGCGGCCGGCGAATTGCTTTCCCAGGATCTCGAGGCTCTTTTTCCCGGCTCCGCCGGACAAGGCACCGTCATCCGGCTGCTCTATAACACCGCGTGGGCCATCGCTCACGTACCAAGCCCCACCCCGGAGGAATTGGCGGTGGGCGACAAGGCGGCGCACCGCTTGCTGGAGTATGACAAGCAACTGCCGGGCACGTCCGCGGAGCAATGGGCCCAGGCGCGCGCAGACATGCAAGAGAAGGCCAAGGCCGCGCTGCTCTATGTCGCCATGCTGCCAGGAATTCAAGCCATGGCCAGGCAGCCACCCGACTGTGCCGCCGCCGAAGCCGCTTACGTCAGCGCCATTGGCGGCTACCCGGACAAGGCTGCACTCTCGTACGAACTGGGCCGGGCATTGAGTTGCGAAGCCAGGCAGAATCGCGACAAAGTGTCGCCGGCAATCTATGCGTTCGAACGCGCCGCGGTGATCGACGCCACGTTGGGCGACCCCAAGAACGACCCCGGGAAGATCCGCGACTTCGCCGACAACTACTATACGCGGATCCATGGCAGCGACGAAGGGTTGGACCAGCTTAAGCAGCAGGTGAAACAAGCGCCGCTTCCGCCGCCCGGCTTCAAGATCAAGACCGCCAGCGAGATTCTGGAGGAAAAGCAGGCGTTGTTTGAAAAAAGCAATCCGCAGCTTGCCCTGTGGATGAAAATCAAGGCCGCGCTTGCCGACACCGGCGGCGAGGAGTACTTCGAGAGCCAGTTGAAGGACTCCGCGGTGCCTCAGCTCCGGGGCACGCTGGTGGCAGCCAGGCCCGTGTGCAGGCCGAAGGAACTGCTGGTGGCGGTGAGCCTCCCCGATGCTTCGAAAACTGTCAAGCCGGAGATTGCTTTGAAGCTCGACAATCTGCTCGGCGGCAAAGTAGAGCTGAATACGGAAATTCAGTGGGAAGGCGTTCCGTCAGCATTTGTGAAAGATCCGTTCCTCTTGACCATGGACACCGAGACCGCCAAGATTCAAGGGCTCAAGACCACGCCCTGCAAAAGGTAGCTCCTCGCCGGAAGGACGGTCGGGGTGCAGACATTTAGACGGGAACTGATCGGCACGAGGAAACCGCCGGCGCCCTCCTTCG
>CAWFPJ010000003.1:0-7527 GCA_963817515.1 Bryobacterales bacterium
AGTGCAAGACAATTTCGTGGCGTTTCCACACTGACGCCGTCGAATATTTTTCTCCGCTCAGAACACAATCTTCATGGAGAGCTGCAGCTCGCGCGGCGTGCCCGGCCGGTGGCATAGTTGCTGAGCGTTGTCGTGATCACGCCAAAATTCGCCGTGTAGGCGTCAGCGCTCGATTTCAGTGCCCTGGCCAGTTGAAGATGAGTTAAGGCTCCAATCACGTCTGTTCCGATGAACCCCGGATGATCAAGAGGTTTCTGGAATTCCATCTTCGCGAGCGGCCCTTCACCAATCTGAAGGTACGCCAGGCCGCGAATGTAGGCAGGGTAAAGATCGCCTTGGCGCTCCTGGCGGCTGCCACCCGCCCGGGCCTCGCCCTTGATCCCCAGTCGCCGGCGACCAGCTATCGCCGCACCACCTTTACCACGGAAGATGGCTCGGGGCGAATGTCATCAATGCCATCCTGCAGACAAGGGATGGGTTCCTATGGATTGCCACCTACACCGGTCTGACGCCTTTCCCCAAATTGCTCATCAACGTCCACTCCATGGCGGAGGGCCCGGACAGCGATCTTTGGCTCGGCACGAGGGCCGGAGTATTCCGCATCTCGCCGCGGCTTCTTGAGCAGCCTGGCGATCCACGGGTGACTATTTATCACGTTGGCCCAGCCGGGGACGACACGGTTCGGATGGTTGGCTTCGGACGCGACGGCACGTCATGGGGGCACGAGGCGAGGACTCTATCGATGGAACGGCGGCTCGGATTTCTCGCCGGTTGTCATTGGCTTCGCGGTCAATCGCCTCATTCCCCGCCGGCGAATGAGCCGTCATGTCATCCCCGCCGGGCACGTCATTCGCAGCAGGACGGTTTTGGGCGGTCTCCATCAGGAATACGCCTTGGAGAAGACCGCGGCGTGACCTTCGCATGGATCCTACGCAACCCGGCCAGAGCCGGTCAGGAGGGTCGGACGACATTTTTGCGGAGGACAACCATATCCCAGGCCTTTATTTTACGGCCATTACCCAAGATTGCTAAAATTACTGTAAGTTACTGAAAATACGATGGCGGAGAGAGAGGGATTCGAACCCTCGATAGAGTTTCCCCTATACACGCTTTCCAAGCGTGCGCCTTCAACCACTCGGCCATCTCTCCGGTTCGGAAAAAGCCGCTTCGCAAGCTGCCCTAAATCTCTCAACAGGATAACATGTGGCGCATCAACTCCCCCAAAGCTCAGTTCGCGCCTCCGCTCGGAGAGGGAAGTAGAATAGGGAAAGTGCCCTCATCGCCGATCTCGCGGCGCAATCTGCTGCTCTCTTCCGCCGCCGGTCTGGCCGCTTGCGCTCCCCAGAAAGCCACTGGTTTTTTCGGATACTGCCTGGTGGCCAATCAGGAGAGCCGGGCTGTGGGAGTGGTCGACCTCACACGCTTTCGGGTCCGCCGGCCGATCCCTCTCGATGCCGCCCCCACTGCCATCCTTGCGCTTCCAAACAAGCCAAAAGCGTATGTTCTGGCGGCAGAGAGCGGCACGGTCTACGAAATCGATGCGACGTTCCTGGCGGTTGGCCGTCGTGCGCGTGCCGGAAACGACGCCGTAGGCATGCGTCTCTCGCGCAGCGGCGATGCGCTCTGGGTGCTCTACCGCGACCCGGCGAGCCTGGTCGAGTTACCGTTCGATTCGTTGAAGCCGGGCCGGCGCATTCGTCTGTCCGCGCCGCCCGATGCTTTCGACCTCAGTCTGAAAACCGATTATGCCGCGGTCGTAAGCCGCGGCCAGCGCCGCATCGACATCGTGACACTGACTCCGGCCGCCATCGTCCGCAGTATTCAGGCTGCGACGGAACCTTCGATTGTCGGCTTTCGCCGCGATGGCCGCCAGCTAATCGCCGGCAGCCAGGCCGACCGAAGTCTCACTATCTACGATGTTGCTTCGGGTAAGACGGTGGTGCGCCTGCCGCTGCCGCTTGCGCCCCGCAACTTTTGCTTCACCCCCGATGGCGGCCAACTGTTCGTCACCGGCGATGGCATGGATGCCGTGGTCACAGTCTACCCTTACCGAACCGAGGTGGTCGAGACTATCCTGGCGGGGCGCGCGCCCGGCGCCATGGTGGTGACCAGTGAGACCAGTCCATCGTACCTGCTGGTTGCCAATCCCGAGACCAACGGCGTTACCGTGCTGGACGTGGAAACCGGAAGGCTCGTAGCCGTGGTTCAGGTAGGCCAGGAGCCGCGTCATATTGTCCTCACTCCGGATCCGCCCGACCGGCAGTACGCCCTGGTGCTCAATGAGAAATCCGGTGACCTCGCCGTCATCCGGATCTTCTCGTTGAGCGGCAAGCAGACCGGCGGCGATCGCGTGCGCCGCTACAAATCGGCGCCCCTGTTTACGCTGGTTCCCGTCGGCGAGAAACCGGTCGGTGCGGCCGTGGTGGCCTTAACGTAACCGCTTCAGAATCCGGCCGCGCGCCGTTAGCCGCGCGCCCGCGGGTGGTGTTCGCGAAAAACCTGGGCTACATGCACCACCAGCTCGCTACTTTTTCTTACCCTGCGCCGCCACCGCCTCCATCGCCGCCTTGACCTTCTCCGGATCACCCAGATAAAACCGCTTCAAGGGCCGCAGGTTGTCATCCAGCTCATAAACCAGCGGCATTCCCGTCGGAATATTCAGCTCGACGATGTCGGCTTCCGGGACCTTGTCCAGGTACATCACCAGCGCCCGCAGGCTGTTGCCGTGCGCCGCGATCAGCACTTTCTGGCCCTTTCGAATCGCTGGGGCAATCGTCTGTTCCCATAGCGGCAGCACCCGCGCCACCGTGTCCTTCAGGCACTCGGTAAGCGGCAACTCTTCCTTACTAAGACCTTGGTATCGAGGGTCGTTTCCCGGGTACCGCTCGTCGTCCGACGTCAGCGGCGGCGGTGGAATGTCATAGCTCCGCCGCCAGATTTTCACTTGATCCTCGCCGAACTTCGCCGCAGTCTCGGCCTTGTTCAGGCCTTGCAGCGCCCCGTAGTGCCGCTCGTTCAGACGCCAGGAACGGTGGACTGGAATCCACATCAAATCCATTTCGTCCTGGACGATCCACAATGTCCGAATGGCCCGCTTCAGCACCGAGGTGTAGGCTACATCGAACGTGTAACCCTCCTCCTTCAGCACCTGGCCGCCTTCTTTGGCCTCCTGCCGCCCCTTTTCAGAAAGGTCCACGTCGGTCCAGCCCGTGAACCGATTCTCCTTATTCCACGTGCTTTCGCCGTGGCGCACAATCACCAGCCTGCTCACTGCCGGAACGCCTTTCGGCCTGGGAATCGCGCCGCCGCGCCTAGCCGCTCTTCAATGCGCAGTAACTGGTTGTACTTGGCGATGCGGTCCGTCCGGCTGGCCGAACCGGTCTTGATCTGGCCGGCGCTGGTAGCCACCACCAGGTCTGCGATAAACGGGTCTTCGGTTTCTCCGGAACGGTGCGACACCACCGCGGTATACCCGGCGGCCGCCGCCATTTGCATGGCCTCTAGCGTCTCCGTCAGCGTGCCGATCTGGTTGACCTTCACCAGGATCGAGTTGGCAATGCCCTGGTCGATACCACGCTGGAAGATGGCAGGGTTCGTAACGAAGATGTCGTCGCCTACAAGCTGAATCCGCGTACCCAAAGTATCGGTCAGCAGCTTCCAGCCTGCCCAGTCTTCTTCGGACATGCCGTCTTCAATCGAAAGAATGGCCGGATACTGCCGCACCCAGTCGGCCCAGAATTCCACCATCTGCTCCGAGGTCCGGCGGCTCTGGTCGGACTTCTTGAACACATACATTCCGTCCTGGAAGAATTCACTCGATGCCGGGTCCAGGCAGATGCCAATCTCCTCGCCCGGTTTGTAGCCGGCCTGCGAAATGGCCTCCAGCACGCTCTCGATGGCCTCCTCGTTGGATTTCAGCATGGGTGCGAAGCCGCCTTCATCACCCACCGCCGTCGAGTAGCCCTTCTTGCTCAGAACCTTTTTCAGGGTATGAAACACCTCCACGCCCATGCGCAGCGCCTCGGAGAATTTCGTGGCGCCGAACGGCGCGATCATGAATTCCTGCACATCCACCGAATTATCCGCGTGTGCGCCGCCGTTGATGATGTTCATCATGGGCACCGGCAGCGTGTTCGCCCCCACTCCACCCAGATAGCGGTAGAGCGGTGTTCGCTGTGACACTGAGGCTGCCCGCGCCGTAGCCATGGAGACCGCCAGCATGGCGTTGGCACCCAGCCGTCCCTTGTTGCCGGTGCCGTCCAGGTCGATCATGAGGCCGTCGATCTCCGCCTGCTGCGTGGCGTCCCTGCCGTGCAGCGCTGTGGCGATTTCACCGTTGATGTGTCCGACAGCCTTCAGCGTGCCTTTGCCCAGGTAACGCCCCCTGTCGCCGTCGCGCAATTCCACGGCTTCGTGTTCGCCGGTGGATGCGCCCGAAGGAACCGCGGCCCTTCCCATGCTGCCATCGGTAAGAAACACGTCGGCTTCCACAGTGGGATTGCCGCGCGAATCCAGTATCTCTCGTCCAGTCACTTTTACGATCGTCAATGATTGCTCCTCTGAGAACGGCCTCCGTTTACCCCGCCACCGTAATCCCGCACTCGGTGACGTGATGTCCCTTGGCGAGGTCGGCCTCCGGGTCAAATCCAATCAAGCTGGATTCCGGAATTTTTGTGCCCGTATTTACGATAGCGCGCCGGATGCGGCTGTTGCGCCCGATCTCCACTCCGGGCATCAGAATCGAATATTCAATCTCGCAATAACTATTCACCCGCACACCCGGCGACAGCACACTGTGCATCACCCTCCCGCCCGAAACAATGCAGCCGGCGCTCACTACCGAATCCACCGCCAGACCCATTCGCCGGCCTTCCTGCGCAAACACGAATTTGGCCGGCGGTTGCTGCGTCGCCTTGGTGCGGATGGGCCAGCGCTGGTCGTAAAGGTTGAATTCAGGCACCACAGCCACCAGATCCATATTGGCTTCGTAGTATGAATCGAGTGTTCCTACGTCCCTCCAATAGCGCGCCTGTTTGTCGTTGATGTCGCGGAAATCGTAAGCCACCACCCGCGCTTTCTCCAGGTTCCTGGGAATTACGTCCTTGCCGAAATCATGACTCGAGTTCGGCTCCTCTGCATCCTCATGCAGCATCCGCAGCAGCGCATCCGTATCGAACATGTAAATGCCCATGGACGCGCTTACCATCGAAGCATCGAACCGGGAGCGCGTGGGCTTTCCGTGCTGCGGCTTTTCCTCGAACCCCGTCACCCGGTGGTCCTGATCGATCTCGAGCACCCCAAATCGTCCGGCCTCTTCGGGCAGCACGCGGATGGTGGCCAATGTGACGTCCGCTTTGTGCCCCCGGTGCCAGTCCAACATCTCCCGGTAATTCATCTTGTAAATGTGGTCGGCGGAAAGGATCAGAGTGTAGGCAGGCGCTTCGGCTTCAATGCTTTGAAAATTCTGAAAAACGGCGTCCACCGTGCCCTGGTACCAGTCTTCATGGACCCGCTTCATGGGAGGGATTACCTCAACATACTCTCCCAGTTCCGGCGACAGAATGTTCCAGCCATCGCGGATATGACGGATCAGTTCCAACGACTTGTACTGCGTCAGGATCAGGATTCGCCGGATGTCGGAGTTGATACAGTTGGACAGCGTGAAATCGATGATTCGATAGGCGCCTCCGAACGGGACAGCCGGCTTTGCCGTATCCCTGGTCAGTGGAAAGAGGCGCTCACCGGTGCCCCCCGCCAGCAGAATAGCTAATACATTTTCCATTTCAGCGTAAGATCCTGAAAAGAAAGAGTATCCGAATATTCTGAGAGTGAATATTCGATGGCGCCGAAAGTTTTGGCTTGACTTTATTTTTCAACCACCTATGATATCAGTACCTTGTGTGTGAAGTATAGGATTTTGGGGGGCGCGCCATCACTCGTGGTGAATGCACGTCTCATAAAATCCAATATTGCGGCATGGGGATTCTGGTCTGGTTTGGAGGTGTATTTCGTTTGGCAGAAGTAAAGCTTCAAGAGGGCGAAACCCTTGAAAACGCCCTTCGCCGCTTCAAGCGCAAAGTTCAGCATGACGACATTATTCAAGGATGTGAAGAGACACTCCTTTTACTTGAAGCCGGGTGAGAAGCTACGGGTCAAGCAGGCGCTGGCCCGCAAGCGAAACCGGAAGAAGTCACGCCGGGAAATTGAGTAACGCGGAGGCGGGGTGCAAGCCCCGTCGCCTTAAATAGGGACAACACGTTCAGGTTGACCTCGGGTGCACAGGCTATGCCGGAGTTTCAGGATCGCGTCCTAAAGTGCGTAGATTGCGGAGCAGATTTTGTTTTCACGGCGGGAGAGCAGCACTTCTTCCACGACAAGAACTTCAAGAATGAGCCCAAGCGCTGCAAGACTTGCAAGACCAAGCGCCAGGGCTCGG
Source organism: Bryobacterales bacterium (assembly GCA_963817515.1). GTDB lineage: Bacteria > Acidobacteriota > Terriglobia > Bryobacterales > Bryobacteraceae > DATMNI01. The sequence goes on from CAWFPJ010000003.1 coordinate 6,437, forward strand.
GGGGCGGAGGTTTCGCCAAAACCGAAACGATGACCATGTGCTCGCAGTGCGGTCGCGAAACTACGGTACCCTTCAAACCTACTCAAGGCCGGCCGGTCTATTGTCGCGAATGTTTTCTCGGCCGCAAAGCAACTGGAATCGCCGCTGGCGGCAATCACTAGTAATTGACAACGGTAGAAAAACTTACTTCGACGGTGCAGGCGCGGCCGGCAGCATGTTTCGAATGGCCGCGATACGCCACCCGTCGGAACCTCGTGTCAGTACCAGCGAAGTCCACATGCTTCGGGTGGCACCGGCGGCCAGCCCGGTAAGTTCGTAGCGGCCGTCGGCCAGTGCCACACCCGGCGCCAGAAAACGCACCGATGTCACGGTAATCGTGCGCTTCCCGCCGGAAGCCTGCGAACTGGCCATGGTTCCCTTCACTACCTCGCTGCGTCCTTTGCGCCATTCGCCGGAAGAAACCAGCTGATCGGCGTCGCTGGTAAATAGCGCCTCAATGGCACGCGGATCGTTGTTCTCACGCGCGTCCATATATTTCTGAACCATTCCGCGAATGGCAGCCTCGTCACCGGCAGCTTGCGCAAATAGCGAAGCTGCGAATATGAATTGCAAGAACAGGCGCATATACGTAACCCTCCGGCAGCTTTCATTATGTCGAAAAATACCGGGCCCGCGGCAAGCGCCGGTGCTAATGCGGGCGCCCAGTTCCGAAGAAGCTGCGGCGCCCGCTTCGAAAAGCAATCTCTGCTTTTTAGGCTCGTGGCTTCTTAGGCTCCGGAGGTTCTGGTCCTGCTGGTTCTCCGTGCTCCACTCACACTATCGCCGGCCTCTTCGTCGGCTGGTTCGTTGCCTTCACCAATTTGTCCCAGTAACTGTTCGGCGATCTCGGTCAGCTTCTGGTCGGCTTCTTTTTCCTCATCCAGAGTCTCTCCCAACAGCGCGGCGGCATCCAGATTACCCAACTGCTCGGCCAGCGCACGGGCCGTGCCGTAAGCCGCCATTTCGTAGTGCTCTACCCGCTGGGCGGCGCCAATCAGCGCGGCATCCTTGAGTTCTGGCGTGGCGTCCTGGGCTATCGTTTCCTCGCCCTC
>CAWFPJ010000004.1:0-77372 GCA_963817515.1 Bryobacterales bacterium
TTGCGCTTCGGCGGTACTTCGAGCAGCAAGCATTTTGATGCAACAATGTTTTCGTGAACAAGGACCCTTTCAGACCACCTATCTTCACTAGCTCCGTGCTCTCAATACTTGCTAAGTATTTCATCGGGATAGATTCAGGTAAGCGCAATTGGCTTCGGCGATGATTTGTTTCAGGGCCACGCCGGATTTTTCCGCCAGCTTGCGGCAGTCTTCGTACTCAGGCGCGTAGCCGCCTTCGCTTGAAACCTTGATGCGCACGCTGCCATGGGGCGTGTTCACTTCGGTGAAACTGCGAGCTTGTACCCGGCGTTCAGCCGCGTAAATGCGCAGGCCGAGCGTGGAGGTTTCGGCGAAGACCAGTTGGGCGATGGCCTCTCGCTGTTCGGGCCTGGCGATGACGCGCAGCAGGTGGCCGGGGCGGCCCTTCTTCATGAGGATGGGTTGCAAGGTAACGTCGAGCGCGCCCAACTCAAGAAGGCGCTCGGCGGCGTAGGCCAGGACCTGCGGGTTCAGATCGTCGATGTTGGCCTCGAGGACGGCAACCTGCAGGGATTCGTCGACAGTGGTGGTTTCGCCCAGCAGGACGCGCAGGACATTGGCATGTTCAGTGAAATCGTAGCCGCCGGCTCCGTATCCGGTGCGGGTGATTTTCATGGGCGGCAGAACGCCGAAAGATGCAGCCAGAGTTGCGGCCACAGCGGCGCCGGTTGGTGTGGTCAATTCGACCGCGGGTCCGCGGGAATACACGGGCGCGTCAACCAGCAGCAGAGCTGTGGCGGGGGCCGGCACGGGCAAAATGCCGTGTTCGGTTTTCACGGTTCCGCTGCCGACGTTCAAGGGAGAACAGACTACGGTGGAGACTTCGAGAAGATCGAGCGCGACGGCGGTGCCGACGATATCGGCGATGGAATCGGCGGCGCCCACTTCATGGAAATGCACCTTCTCGATGGGGACCTGGTGGACCTGCGCTTCGGCCTGGCCGAGTTTGCGAAAGATCGCAATTGCGTCGCGTTGGGCGCGCGCCGAAAGGCCGGCCTTTTCGATCATTTTGACGATGTGGGAAAGGTGGCGGTGGGGCTGCGCTGCCTCAACATCGACGTGAAATTTGGTGGCGCCGATGCCGCAGCGTTTGACCTGGGTGAAAGACACCACGGCCCCGGTTTCGAGCGAGGCGATGGCGTCTGTGATGGTCTTGCGGTCAGCGCCGGCATCGGCCAGCGCGCCGACCAGCATGTCGCCGCTAATTCCCGAGAAGGCGTCCAGATAGCAGGTGATGGGCACGAACTCTTATTGTACCGGGTGGGCCTAAGCCACTGCCCCGGTCTGCAAGGCCCCGGCCTTCAAGAAGAGGGCTTTCGTCGCCTGGTTTCGCGCCTCGCTGATGCCGATGCGATGGCACTGAGCGGCGGCGGTAGCCCAGTCGCCGGAATCGACGGCATGAAGCAGGGTGGGGAATTTCTTGAGGCCGCCCAGTCCCAGGTTGAAAGCCATGTCGAAGAGGGCTTGCTGAGCCGGGTCGGGATAGGAATTCCAATTGGGCAAGGCCGCCGCCAGTTGTGCTTCGAAGGCTTGGAGGTCGGCTGCCACCAGGTTCTGGATGTTGTCAGGGCCCATGCGGCACTGGGTCAGGTGGAGGTATGCGGGCGCGGCCTGGCCCTTGGGAGCCGCGGCCACAGCTGCGTAGTCGGATTGCACCTGCGCGGCATCGGCTGCGACGCCGCCCCGCTGCCAGACGAGCGCCGCGGCGTCGGCGGCGGTCTGTATGGCATGGCCGATCCCGATGGTGACGTCGCCACCGGTGCACTTATACATGTAATTGATGCAGCCCTCGAACTCTTTGAGCCGGGCGATGACGGACGCCTGATCCATAATCTGGAAGGTAACACGAATTTGCGAAACGAAGCCAATTGGCATAGCAGGAACCTTTGGTCCTACTTCCAGCTAACCACGAGAAAGCGGAATTCTGGAGAGCTAAGGGGCGGATGTGATTGAGCGGATAAGGGATGCGAGTTTTGAAAAGGCTAAAATGACTGGGTCGATTAGCAAGCGGCCGCCGGTTGGCAACCGGCCCCACAGCGGTCAGAGGTCCTTCACTCGCAGGACCAGGTCGGCGCCTTTCCATGCGGCCTGAAATTCACGGTCCAGCCATGTCATGGCCTCCGTCTTGCCCTGAGCTTTCAGGGTCTCGATCAGCCCGAACAGCATGCGACCGTTGTTCGGGCTTCTGCGCAATCCCTCTCGAAACACAGTTTCGGCCGCGGCCGCGTCGCCCGAAAGCAGGAGCGCCGCGCCCAGTGATTCGCGCATCGGGTAATACCATGCGGGCGGTTCGTCGTAGGCCAGCCCATCTTGAATCTCCACGGCTTTTCGCCACAGAGCCGGGGCCTTGGCGGGCAACGTCTGCAGGCGCGCTTCGAGCGCAGCCGATGCCAGATCCATCACGTCGCCCAATTTGTTCGTACTCCAAGGCATGTTGCGGTCGAGTTTCTTGCGCAACTCTTCAAAGTGCTGCTGTTCGGTACCGGCTTCGCGCAATTGTCCCTTCGCCGCAAAGGACAGCGCCCGCGAATACCGCCACACCGAGAGGGTGAGTGGATTGTCGGATTTCGGCTGCGGCGCCGCCAGCAATTCGTCCCAGCGGCAGATCCGCAGTTGCGTCATGGTGACAAACACTCCGAAGACTTCCGCCATTTCAGGCATCATCTGCGCCATCGGCTGGACCGCTCCCTGGAACTCCGCGATAGCCTTCATGGTCTCCGCGGTTCGCCCCTGCATGGCGCTCGCATACAGGATGAACTGCAGGTTGTGGAGATAATACGGATAGTAACTGCCCATCACGCCGGTCTGGGCGAAGTACTGCCGATCCACCTCCGCCGCGCGCTGGTTGACGTCCACGGCGGTGTTGTAATCGCCGGTCACCAGCCAGATGTGGCCGGGCATGTGCACCATGTGTCCAGCCGCCGGCACCAGACCCATCAGCCTTTGCGCGCTGGGGATGGCACGCTCCGGGGTGGGTGAGGATTCCACGGCGTGAATGTAGAGGTGATTTGCTCCGGGGTGGTCCGGATGCCGGCGCAGCACGCCTTCCAGCACGCGTTCGGCCTCTGCCACGCCTTCGGCTGGTTGGCCGCTGAGACTGTACCATCGCCAGCGGACCGGCAGCATCAGGGATTCGGCATACCAAGTCTGCGCATCCGGGTCATCGGGATATTTTGCAGCCAGGGCGCGCATCGCGCTGACGTATTTCGCCGGGTCCGAATAATCGGGGCAGCGCGCCGCCGCGGCCTCCAGCCAACCCCGGGCATACGCCTGATTGGGGGGCGCGGCGGACTCCAGCCGCAGACCTGCGGCGGCTGCATCGCAAGCCTCCTTGACATGGATATCCGGGTCCATGTCCATGTTCACGTACGGGCCCAGCGCCATGGCGATTCCCCACTGCGCCATGGCCGCGTTCGGGTCGATCTCCAGCACTTTGCGGAAGGAGCGCAGCGCTTCGTAGCGGTTGAATCCGTAGAGCAACACCATCCCCTGGTCGAAAAACTTCTGGGCTTGCGGCTGGCGTGTGGCAATAGGGTGCGTCCAGATGCCCAGCCCGGGATAGAGCACCACGGGCTTTTCCGGGGCGGCGGGATGTTGGGGCTGGGCAGTTGCGACTAGACAGAAAAGCGAAGACAGAAAGATTCTTTTCATGATCCGGCCTCTCTGAGATTATCCTTCAAGCTGTCAGAATTCGCAGGCGGACCGCCGATCTGAGACGGTCTTCACTAAACCACATGGAGATCTGGTAACGAGTTTTCCCGGTAGCGCCGGGAATCTTGTTGCCGGTTCTTGCCGGATGCCGGATAACCCACCGGCAACAAGATTGCCGGCGCTACCAAGTCTGGGCTACTAGTCCTGGCCCTCCGTCATCAGAATTGATACTATGTCCACCGGAAGCTATGCGACACCTTATGCGACGGCGTGACCTGCTTCGGAAATGCGCATTGGCCCCGTTGGCGCCACTGGCCCTCCGGGCGGCAGAAAATCATTATGCGCCGAATTGGGAATCGATTGACCGGCGGCCTTCGCCCAAATGGTATACCGATGCCAAGTTCGGCATCTTCATCCATTGGGGCGTTTACTCCGTGCCGGCGTACGCGCCTGTGAATGTAAAAGGCGAAACCGGGTACGCGGAATGGTACTGGAATTCGCTCACCGAAGGAATGAAGCTCAACGGGAAGCCCGGCCGCGGCGCGCATACCTGGCAATTTCATCAGCGGGTGTATGGCGCTCAATTCCCGTACTTCGATTTCGCGCCCATGTTCAAGGCGGAATTATTCGATCCGGATCACTGGGCCGATGTTTTCGCGCGGGCTGGGGCAAAGTATGTCGCGTTGACGTCGAAGCATCACGAGGGCTTCACGCTTTGGAAAAGCGCTGAGGCTAACCGCGCGTGGGGCCGCCCGTGGAACAGCGTGGACATTGGTCCTAAACGCGACCTGGTGCTGGACCTGAGCGAAGCGGGCCGGCGCCGCGGCCTCCACATGGGGATCTACTATTCACTTTACGAATGGTACAACCCGCTCTGGATTGCGGACCGCAAGCGGTACGTGGCTGAACACATGTTTCCGCAGTTTAAGGATGTGGTGAATCACGTAAAGCCGAGCATCATTTTCTCAGACGGCGAATGGGAGATGACGAGCGAAGAATGGCGGTCGCCGGAACTGCTGGCGTGGCTGGTGAACGATTCACCGGTGGCGGGCGAAGTGGTGATCGACGACCGGTGGGGCAAGGACACGCGGCATAAGCACGGCGGTTACTACACCACCGAATATACGTCGGGCATGCAGCAGGGCGCGCATCCGTGGGAGGAAAGCCGCGGCATGGGGTATTCGTATGGATACAACCGGATGGAGACGCTGACCGACTACCACACGGATCGCGAACTGCTGATGATGCTGATCGACATAGTGAGCCGTGGCGGTAATTTGTTGCTGGACATCGGGCCCACGGCGGACGGGCGGATTCCGGTGATTATGGAGGAGCGGCTGATTCAGATCGGGAACTGGCTGCGGCTCAACGGCGAGGCGATTTACGGCACGCGGAGCTGGCGGCATCCGCGCCAGTTCAGCGCCGGCGGGATTCCGAAATTCGAGGAAAAGGAGTTCATGTCGGACTATGACATCACTAAGCTGGTGGATTCGCCGCCGTCTGGATATGCGCGTGTGGATGCGTTTTTGACTGCTAAAGCCGATGCTGTTTATGCGATTCTGCCGCGGCGGCCGGTTAAGGAAATCGTCATCGACGACGTGGAGGCGCCCGGCGGTGCGAGGGTGACGCTGCTTGAGACGGGCCAGCCGCTGCAGTCTTCGCGGGATGGAAAACGGCTTAGAGTTCAGGTGCCCGAGGCTGTGTCCGCGGCTTTGCCGGTTCGCCAGGCTTACGTGATTAAGCTTGCGGGGGCTCGGTAGGACAAGGGCAAGAACCCGACAACCCTGCAACCCCGGCTAGCTAAAGTGCTACAATCCGGTGTAAGCACAAGGAGAGAGTTGCGTGGCTTCTTTCATTCAAAACCAGTTTGAACAGAACTTTGTCACCACGTCGGTAGATCACGTGTTCAACTGGGCGCGCAAGTCGGCGCTCTGGCCGCTTACGTTCGGCCTGGCGTGCTGCGCCATCGAAATGATTGCCTCCAGTACATCCCGCTTCGATATCGCGCGATTCGGGGCGGAGGTCTTTCGTCCCAGTCCGCGGCAATCTGACCTTATGATCGTGGCAGGCACGGTCACCCTCAAGATGGGTCCGGTGCTGAAACGCATCTGGGATCAGATGCCCGATCCGAAATGGTGCATCTCCATGGGGGCCTGTTCGAGCGTCGGCGGTCCGTTCAACACCTACGCCGTGCTGCAGGGCGTGGATAAGATCGTGCCCGTGGACGTGTATGTTACCGGCTGCCCGCCGCGGCCCGAGAACCTGTTCTATGCACTGCTTAAATTGCAGGACAAGATTGATCAGATGAGCACGCTGGTGAAACGGCCCACCGAGGTGCGCCTGGACGAATCCATGCTGGCCGAGTTCAAGCAGCAGATCCGGATCGCCCAAGTTCAGAACCCGGCGTAAACCCGGAAAAGGCCGTGTTTTATCGGGATTCGCGCCACGTCTACCGGGTTTCGGAACTGGATTCCTTCGAGTGGCTGGTGCATGGTTTTGGGACACGCCGTTCGGATATCGATGCGCTGTTCGCCAGGCTTGCCACGTTGAAACAGATTCACTCCGCCACGTGTGTGCCGGCCGCGGGCCGTTCCGGGCTGCTGGGCGAAGGCGATGCTCTGCTCGAAAATTCGCCGGGCTCGGTGGTGGCGGTAAAGACGGCCGACTGCATCCCGGTCCTGCTGGTGGATGAACGGCAGCGCGCGGTGGCGGCGGTGCATGCCGGGTGGCGCGGCACCGCAGCGCGAATTGTGCCCAATGCCGTGGCGTCCATGGAGCGATATTTCGGCACGCAACCGGGTGACTTGCACGCGGCCATCGGGCCCGGCATCGGTGACTGCTGCTATGAGGTGGGTCCCGAAGTGGCGGCCAGGTTTGAAGTGCCGGAGTCCGGAGTCCAGGAGCGCGGAGGGCAGGGAAGAGCGCATATCGACTTGGCGGGGATCAATCTCCGGCAATTGGAAGAGGTTGGCGTAACGCGCGGGCGAATCTACGCGTCGAACTTGTGCACCATGTGCCGGCCCGAGGAGTTCCATTCGTTCCGGCGCGATAAAGAAGCCGCCGGGCGCCTGCATTCTTTCGTGGGTATTCGCTGAAGCGGTACATTAGAAATTGAGGCGAGCACATGTTCACGTGGATCTGCCCGCAGTGCGGGCGCGAAGTACCTCCGGCCTACAACGAGTGTCCGGATTGTAAAGGCAAGATCGCTGAAAGCGGGCCGCCACCGCCCCCTTACCCACCGGCGCCAGGGCAGGAGTATATTCCGCCCCAGGCTCCCGGTCAGCCGCCGCCGCCTTACTATCAGCAGCCGCCGCAACAATATCAACCGCCGCCGCAGCCCGGCCAGCCCTATTACCAGCAGACTGCCCAGGCGCCGCAATATTACCAGCCGCAGCAGCATGCCCCGCAGTCGCCGCCTCCTTATTACCCTCCGCCGCAGCAGCATCAGGCGCCGCCGCAATATTACCCGCAGCCTCCCCGGTCCGGTTGGAAGAATCTTCCTCCGTGGCTTATGGCGATCGTATTTGCCGTGGGTATCGGTGGCGCCGTTTTCGGAATGTACTCCCTGTTGCGGACCGGCACAGGCGGCAGCACGGGTCCCGCGCCCGCCGCCAGCGTGGAAAGCCCGGCGGCCAAGCCTGGCGCCAAAACCAATCCGCTGCAGAAGTACATCGAAATTAGCGGTGTGCGCTTCTCGCAGGATGCCAGGAAGAAGACGCTGGTGACTTTCGTGATCGTCAACCACTCGGAAACGGATATGAGCGGGATCGCCGGCAACGTGACCATTTGGGGCCGCACGCAGAAATCCGAAGAGGATGCGCAGGGCACGTTTTCGTTTTCCACCAGCCTGGCGCCGTTTGAATCGAAGACCGTGACCGCGCCGCTCGATACCAAGAAGAAGATCTACGAATTGCCCGACTGGCAGAATATCAGCACGGATATTCAGATCACGGCGCCGGCGGGTTAAAGAGCTTACGTGAAACGACCGAAGACTGCGGCCGAGCGCAAGCAGCGGGTGGCCGAAATCCTGCGCATCCTGGACCAGATGTATCCGGCCGCCACGTGCGCGCTGCATCATGGCAGCCCGTGGGAGCTGCTGGTCGCCACCATACTTTCCGCGCAATGCACCGATAAGCGCGTGAACGAAGTGACGCCGGGCCTTTTTGCCAAATACCCGACGCCTAAGGATTTTGCGGCGGTGCGGCCGGAAGTGCTGGCGGGCGACATCCGGAGCACCGGTTTTTTCAACAACAAATCCAAGTCGATTGTGGGCGCGGCGAAGAGAATTGTGGGCGAGTTCGGGGGCCAGGTGCCGCGCACTATCGAGGCCCTGCTGACCGTGCCCGGGGCCGCGCGCAAGACTGCCAACGTTGTCCTGGGGACGGCATACGGGATTGCGGTTGGCGTGGTGGTTGATACCCACGTGCAGCGCATCGCGGCGCGCCTCGACCTTACGAAGAATAGCGACCCGGTGAAGATCGAGCGCGATCTGATGAAAATCATTCCTCAGGAGAAGTGGATTCTCTTCTCGCACCAGATTATTCTGCATGGGCGGGCGTTGTGCGTGGCCCGGAATCCGAAATGCGCCGAGTGCGGGCTGAACTCGCTGTGCTATGCCAGGGATAAGACGGCGTAGAGGTCGATCCAAGCCGCGAATGTAAGAGAGGCTGTTTCCCGGCACCTGGCATTTACTAACCATTTACAAAATACCTGGCACCAACGTCTTTCCACTTACGTTCTTATAAGTAGGAGGAAACGAAAATGAAAGCCAATGTTTTAGGACGGTTTCTGGTGGCTGCGGCCCTCATGGCAGGCGCCGCCGTTGCATCTACGAAGCCTCCCAGTATGGTTCCGAAAACCGACGCCGAAATTGCCAAACAGGTGCGGCATGAGATCCTGATGTACTCGCGTTACACCATTTGGGACGATGTGAGTTTCCGCGTCTCAGACGGCAGCGTCGCATTGCTGGGTGATGTGAGCCAGCCTTTCAAGAAGGACGATCTGGGCCGGATCGTGCAGCAGGTACCGGGCGTGGCCAGCGTCACTAATGAGCTGAAGGTTCTGCCGCTGTCGTCTCACGACGATCGGCTGCGGCTCCAGATAGCACGGGCAATTTATAGCGACCCGGCGCTTATCCGCTATAGAAATATGGCCCTGCCGCCTATACATATCATTGTGGACAACGGCCGCGTCACGCTCACCGGATCGGTCAACAGTACGCTCGAGAAACAAGTTGCCGGTATGCGTGCGTCGGACGCTGGCCTGAGTTTCGGCCCCGTAGTCAATAACCTCGAAGTCGAAAACCCACCAGCTAAGAAAAGCTAATCCGCCCGATATCCTGCCATTCGAGGCGGCCGGCATCCAAGCCGGCCGCCTTCGTCTTATAAGCCACCGCTCCAGTCTCCTGAGAACGGCCTGATCTCTTAAGAACTCGGTGATCTCCTAAGAACGCTACAATCGGGGTTTGTGTTTCGCTCTCTCTTGCCGGTCTTTTCGGTTGCCGTCTGGGCGGGCTGCGGCAGCCTGCCGGTGAGTTGGGCGCCGCCGCCGCAGCGTCAACCATTGCTGGTGCCGCCGGCCAAAGGGCTCGGCTATTACGTGTCGATGAGCGATCCAAATTCCAGCGCCTACGTAGTGCAGGGAATCGCCGATCGGTCCGAAGTGCCCTGGCGGTGGACCTACCAGCATCCGGTGCTGCGCTTTCTGGTGCCCGACGTAGAGCGCCTGCGGTTCGTGCTGGATTTCTCGCTGCCGGAACGAATTTTCCGCGAGACCGGGCCCGTCACCCTGACGTTCATCATGAACGGCAAATTCTTCGACCGCGCCCGCTTCGACACGCCAGGCGAGCTGCATTATTCCCACGCCGTGGCGCCGGAATTCCTGCGTAAGAATACTGAGAACCTCGTGGCCATCGACCCGTTTCCGGTATGGGTCTCGAAGGCTGATGGCGGCACACTGGGGTTCATCATCTCCCGCGCCGGGTTCGCGGAGTAGCTTTGCAGGCGCTGGCAATCCTGTTCGGTGCACTGTTCACCGTGGCCGTGGCTACGGCTCTGGGCGCGCTCGTTTTGCGCGATGCCTGTCGCGATCTCGGGGTGCGGTTTGTGTGCGGCGCCGCCGTCTTGAGTCTGCTGGTTTTCGCCTTGTGCAGCCTGGGCCTCGCTTATCCCCTGGTATTCCTGGGCCTGGGGATCGTAGCGCTTTGGTTCGCTCGCTCGGGTCTTGGCGTGGTAGAGATTCAACCGCCGCTTAGACGATCAGTTAAATATATCTTATTAGTTATATTTACAGTATATTTTATCCTGTATTTCTTTAACTCTATGGCGCCCGAATCCAGCCCCGATGGCGCCGCCTACCACCTCGGGTTGGCCGGCCGCTATCTTCGCGACCATGGCTTCCACCGCAATGTGGACAGCATCTACGCCATGATGCCGGAGGCCGTGGAACTGTTGTTCCTTTTTGCCTTTGCATTCGGCCGGCATTCGGCGGCGGCGATGGTCCATTTCGCCTTCCTGCTGGCGTTGGCGTGGCAGGTCTTCAGCTACGGCCGCCGCGCCGGGTTTGCGGTTGCCGGAGCCTGCGCGGCGGTGCTGGTATTCGCCAGCCCACTGGTTGGGGCGGACGCCGCCAGCGCATATAATGATGTCGCCCTGGCCGCCATCGCCTTCACGCTTTTTCATCTGCTCCAGATGTTGGACGATCGCAATTCGTCCCGGCGGCTGCTGGTGGCGATTGGGTTAATGGCGGGGTTCGCCGTGGCCACGAAGTATACTGGGTGGCTGGCCGTTCCCTATGCGCTGGCATTTGTCGCATGGAAAAGGCCCAGCAGGGAACTCCGCTACGTCGCCGTGGCCGCGGCGATGATGATCGTGCCCTGGCTGGCCAGGAATTGGATTTGGGTGCATAACCCGGTGGCGCCGTTTTTCAATCAGCTCTTCCCGAATCCCTATGTGATGGTCTCATTCGAAAAAATCTACCGGCGCATGCTCGCCACCTATGAGCTCAAGAGCCGCTGGCAGATCCCCATGCAGGTAACAACCTACGGGTCGCTCGGGGGGCTGTTGGGACCGGTTTTTCTGCTTTCGCCCGTAGCCTTACTGGCACTGCGCCGAAGGCAGGGGCGCCAGCTGCTTCTGGCGGCGCTGGTCTTCGGCGCCAATTATTTCGGCAACATTGGAGCCCGCTTCCTTATCCCGCCGCTGCCGTTCGTGGCGCTCGCCATGGCAATGGTCTTGAGCCAGCTACCGAATCTGGCGGTGGCCGTGATGCTGCTGCACGCTTTCATTTCGTGGCCCTCGATGGTGCTGAAATACTGCCGTCCGGAGGCCTGGCACCTCGGCAAGGTTCCGTGGCGGGAGGCGCTGCGCATCAAACCGGAAGACGGTTACCTGGAGTCGCATCTGCTGTACTTCGGCGTGGACCGGATGATCGAGCGCAGCACCGCGCCCGGCTCCGCCATCTTCACCTTCAAGCCCATTCCGGAGGCGTACACCTCGCGCCGGATTCTGGTGGAATACGAATCCGCCGAAAACAAGATCAGCGGCGCCATTCTCTGGACCGCATTTGTGCCGGAATACGCCCCCACCTGGCGTCTGCGCTTTCGATTTCCGCGCCAGCCGCTCGGCGCCGTTCGGGCTGTCCAGACCAACAATTCTGAGGATCAATGGAACGTCCACGAATTCCGGGTCTTCGACGGTGCTCGCGAGCTGACCCGCGAACCGCGTTGGCGGCTCACGGCGCGGCCTTATCCCTGGGGCGTACAATCGGCATTCGACAATAGCCTGGCTACCTTCTGGATGTGCGGCGAGATGCTGCATCCGGGCCAATTCGTGCAAGTGAATTTCGGAGCCCCTGAGGCAGCCGATGCGGTGGTGATTGAAACCGCCCCTAACCAGTGGGGCCTCGGGCTCAAACTCGAGGGCCAACCCCAAGGCAATGGCCCGTGGAAACTGCTCACCGCGGCGCCGGAGTTGAGCGATGCGCCACGTCCGTTAGGGCTGAGGCGGGCCGTGGCGGAAGAGTTGAATCGGCGCGGCATCGATTACGTGCTGTCCTTCGACAGCGATATGGGAGCCGACGATCTGCGCCAGAACGCCGCCATTTATGGCATTCGCCAGGTGGGCGAATATAAGGATGCGAGACTCTACCAACTGCCGCTGGCCGGAGGCGCGAAGCCATGAAGCTTTTCCTCGGTGTGGATGGCGGACAGTCGGGAACCACAGCCGTGATCGGCGACCAGACTGGCCGCGTGTTGGGCACCGGAGAGGCCGGCCCGTGCAACCACGCTGCCGCCGCCGAAGGCCGGGCCAGGCTGGAGCGCGCCGTGAACGGAAGCCTGGAGGCAGCTTGCGCGCAGGCGGATTTGGATGCGGCCGCGGTGGTCTTTGAGGCCGCCTGTTTTGGCATGAGCGGCGGCCCGGAGGATAAGCGGACCATCCTGGCGGGGATTTTAAAGACGCCGCTGTTGATGGTCACCAACGACGCGGTGATCGCGCTGGCGGGGGCCACCGCCAGCGGGCAGGGAATTATCACCATCGCCGGCACCGGCTCCATCGCCTTTGGCCGGAACGCCGAAAGCCGTACCGCGCGCGCTGGGGGTTGGGGCCACATTTTCGGCGACGAGGGCGGTGGCTTCGACATCGCGCGCCAGGCTCTGCGCGCCGTCCTCCGCATGGAAGAAGGCTGGGGCGCCGCCACGAACCTGGAGCGCAAACTGCTGGAGGCCACGGACTCGCAGACTGCCAATGAGATGCTGCACAAGTTCTATACCGATGACTGGCCGCGTTCGCGAGTGGCCACGCTGGCGCGGCTGGTGGACACCGCGGCCATCGAGGGCGACGCGTTGGCTGCCGGCATTCTGGATAGTGCCGCACAGGAGCTGGCGCTCTTGACGGGCGCCGTGCGCAGCCAGTTATGGAAGCCGGGCGAAGCTATTGATGTGGCCTTCATCGGAGGCGTGTTCGCGAGCCGGCGCCTGCTGGAGCGGTTCCGAATGCTGGTCGAGTTGGAAGACGGAACGCATTGCCAGCCGCCGAAGCACGGCCCAGCCGAGGGCGCGTTACTGGAAGCTTATCGAGCGGTGGGCCTCAATGTTGAGCTGCGCTAGCAGCATCCACCAGCAGCTCGCCTGGATTGGATTCCGATAACGAATATTATGTCAACTTTTTCGTTTGGAAGCCGGCGACCTCTCTAAGAGACCCGCCTTTCCAGGCCGCGCTGCAACAATTCTCGCGGCCCTCGGTTATCTGAGGGATAGATCAGGACATGAGCAGAATTGACCAGATATAGCTGATGGACTGGTTTAAATTCGAAGTCGAGGTTGGCTAAAACTGCACCCCCCACCACCGGCAATTTCGCGTCGCCGCGTAACTCGGGTCGCGTCCCAGTCGGGTGTTTGTAAGCGGTTATCAGAAGACTGCGTTTTCTGCTGACCGACTACAGAGTTTGACACATTCGAGGTATTAAATGTTCTCCGTTTTGGGTCTGTTAGTCGTTTGGATAGTAGAACGAATCCGCGCAAAAACCGCCCTCGGATTTTGGCGCTGGACGCGGGACACGCCGCTCAACGATTCGTACGCCGCCGAAGATATTCCTGGTATTTGAGTCATATTTACTGCCCGTCATAGTTGAGCGCTTTGTCCACCATGAAGGTGCTGTGCTGTCAAGCGTATGAAACCGAAAAAATGGCCCGGTCCCCGCTGAACGGGACCGGGCCTATGGGAAGAAACTGACGCAGTGTTAAAGGAAAAACCTGTTATCGGCGGCCGCCGCCGTGAGAGCCGCCGCCACCGTGGTTACCGCCGCCACCTCCTGAGGGCCGCGAACCACCGCCGCCGCCGGGGTTGCCGCGCGGCGCACTATAACTTGGAGCGCTCTGCCGTGGCGCGCTTGTAGACGGCGCACTATAGGAGCGCTCCCGCACCACCGGGGGTGCAATCCGTATATTCTGACCGCCGCCATTGGGCGCGTTGTAATGCATCCCGCCATTGCCGCGCGGCCCGGAACTCTGGCTGTCTCCAGGGGCGCCGAAGCGCTGCCAGCCGCCGCCGTTTCGTGGTGCTGAAGGAGTGCTGCGCGGCGCCGCCGAATTGCCTGGCTGGCCTTGAGCCGGTCTGTCATTGCGCATCGTTTGATTAGCCGGTGCGCCGCTCTGAGAGCCGCGGAATCCACCGCCCTGCTGCGAAGACTGCGCGCCTCCGCCCTGTCCAGTCGGACTGCCGAAGCGCCGCCAACTGCTGGCACCCTCACCCGGCGATGAGCCCTGCCCGCCGCGAGACGGCATAGCCTGCCCACCGCCGGCTACGCCCGAACTCCGAGATCCGACCGCAGGCGATGCGCCGCCCACATGGTTAACAGACTGACGCCCCACCGGGTTCGGTTGTTGATGCGTAAAGAACCGGGCATTCTCATTGCTCCGCGGGATAGCCCTTGCCTGGCGGTCCGAAAACCGCATGTTCGCGTTGCTGGGAGCGATTCCCATCTGGCCCCGCACCATGCCGGCTTCGCGAATCTGGCTGCCGTTGTAGCGCTGCACGTTATTGAACCGGCCGCTCTGGAATTCACGCACGCCAACGGCGCTAACCCCATTACGGAAGCGCGCATTTCTAAATGTATTTGCAACATTTATGTTCGTAATATTCAAGGAACGGTTGAAGCCGCCGCCGAATCCGCGTCCCCACCAGGGACGAAACACCTCAAAGGGTGCCAGGGGTACCCAGCCGACATTCCCGAACCCAAAGCCAATTCCAACTCCGGGGCCGAAGCCAAAGAAGCCCACCAGCGCCGGCGACCAGTAGTGCCGCACGCCAAAGACGCCCGGATACCAGCACCAGCCAAACCGGTCATGACGGAACCAGCGCCCATAGTGGTAGGGAGCCCAGCCCCACGGGTCCGCACTTACCCAGGTCCATCCATACCAGTCTTCCCAAACCCAACGCCCGGCCTGGTAAGGAGCCCAGTCACTACCCACCGTCGTCGGGTGCCACACGTTACCGTACTCCGGAACATTGTCCCAGGTGCCATAGGCATCCATATCTTCGGCGCCATACACACCGGGGCCGACATTCCGGGCGCTGGTGGATTGCAAAAGCGTCCGGTCGCGGTTGTCGGACCAGTGGTCCCAATCGTCGGCGCCATTGGCTGCCACAATCTCAAATTCGGGGTCCGACGCGGTGCCGCGCGCCATCATGGTCTGCCCGGTGCGCACCCATTGCGACCCGGTAGGAGTGAAGACCTCCACGTCGCCCACGCGCGCCGTGACTTCGGTTTGACCCGCTTCATTCACGGAGATGCGGTAACTTCCCTGCTTCGCCGGCCGTACAGAGACATTGGGCGTGTCAATTTCGACGTTGGCCTCCGAGGGGCGCAGAACGCGATAAGTAACCAGTCCATGTGCCAATACCATCTGATAGCGGTTATATTCCAATTGCGTGAGCCGCAACTCGGTGTTGGCGCCGAAGCGCAGCATGTTGGCCGCATCGAACTGCACTTCGCCCCGCGAGTTGGCACCCGAGCCAATGCGGTCATCGGTCAGCAGCGGCGCATTAATCACGCCCGCCACCCAGTCTCCGGTATCGCCGCGCCGCACCGAAACATCGCCGTTGATCAAACTGATACGGGCCACTCCACGCTTCAGATCATCGGCGTCCTGCGCATGCGCCGTAGTGAAGACACCGGCGGTCAACAAGACTGCGCTCGCCAAAGCCAGACACCGGAATTTCGAAGTAGGTCGCATGGTCGCTGTCCCCCGACTACGCCCTCTGGTATGCAATGCCAATGCCAAAAGCATCTGCTGCGTTATCAATTAGTTGTGATACCAAGAAAGCCTGGACGGTGGCCGAAAACCACCACCCTGGCCGCGATTGAGCATGCCTCTATCGCGCCACCGTCAGGTTAGCCTCGCGAAAAATCACGCGCAGATGACGTCTTTCGAACAGCCCGTCGTCCGGTCGGCTCAAGACATAGTAGTCGTAAGAATCCGCCAGCGGCTTGCTGCTGTCCACAGGATCCCAGTGCCCCAGACGGTAGCGTGCGCGATAGTAATTCAGAACCGGTTCGATATCCGCACTGGCGCCGATCCGGATGTGCCGCGGTCCCGCATCCTCCCGGATGGCCTTCACCAGGGATCGGGTTTCCGCATACTCCGGCCACTCACCGTAAATCCGAACATTGAACTGCAGCAAGTAGACGGCGACGCACAGAGCCGCCGCAATAAGGGTCCCCAATTCCACCGGCTTTCGATTCACTTTGCACCCCAGCGCCAAGCCTGCCAACGTAGCTACAGGGATAAAGTAAAGGGCTGAGCCATTGACTGGGAAAGGCACTCGAAGGATGCGGTGGGCCAGTTCGAGCGTTGCGAAAGTCAGAAGCATGGTGCCGGCCAGCAGTACCAAAAGCGATTCGACTCTGCCCCCCAAGCCTAGCCGACCCCGCCTCAGAATTTCAGCAGCCGCGAAGACCATGGCGATCACTACGAGGCCCATTCCAACCCGGACCGCAGCGGCCAGCACCGAAGGCAGGCCGGAGGTGCGGCCGTGGAAGAGCGAAAGTGCGGTGATCGAATTCATCGTCTGTCGAAGACTGGTGGCGCCGATGTTAAAGGTCGCGAAGTCGGCATGATTCATCGGGATGACCAGAACCAGGAATGCCGTGACAAGAGCCGGGATCGCGAACTGTTGCACCAGGTAGGATCGGCGGACCGGTTGGCTCTTCACCCAGGCCGCAAAGGAAAATGCTAGAGCCGCCGCCGGTACGATGAACACCAGGTTCGAAGCCACCGAGAGACCCAAGCACACCGCCGCCAGATTAATCTTCAAGTTGATATTATCTGATATAAGCAGTTGACCTAAATCCAGATACTCCAGCATCAGTTCGAGGGCCCAAACCCAGAATGCCAGCGCCATTCCGTACCCGCGGGCTGCGGAAAGATGGTCCAGGACGAGTGGGTTCAAGGTCAACAGGGCCACGGCGGCCAGAAACAGCGGACCAGTTCCGAAGGTGCGGCGCGACAGCCGGTAGACCGCCCAAAAATAAAGTCCGCCGCATAACACGCTCGGCAGCCGGAGCGCCAGGTCGGTCAAATGAAAATAGGAAGTTGAAATAATCGCCAGCAAAGTATTCAACACATGATTGTTGGCAGTCGTGAGATTGAACGCCTCACGCAGCGGCGGCCCAACGAAACGGTTGTATGTGACGGCCTCGTCCGGTGTGCAGGACTGCGTGGCCGCGCGGTATACATTCACCGCAAACAGCGTCACCAGAAGCGTGCGGGCTATCTTAATCGATGCGGTAGAATCTGGTTCCATTGCCCTTGGCGACCTCGGTGATGCCCCAAAACTTCGCGTAGTTCTTCATGTCTTCCGCGCAAAAATCCGAATCGTTAATCCAGAGGTAGTGAATTCCGAGCGCCTTTACTTCTCGCGTGGACGCGCGCCGGATACCGCTCGGCACTTCGTCATCGGAGTTTTCCACGGTATCGGTGATGGCCACCCATCGGCCGGTATCCGTCAGGACTTCAACCTGTACGTGAGCTTCCCAAGCCGGATCGCACTCCAGCAGCACGCCGTCAATGCGCTCAGCTCGCGGGAAGTCGATTTGCAAGCGGGCATGCGCCGGCATGGCTTGCCAGGTGGACCAGCGGGTGGCGTAACTGTTGTCGAAGGCGAGCGGCGCTTCCCAGCCGTTGGGCCAGGCACTCACGCGCCACCCGGCATTACGAGATACCGCGCTGCCTTGCGACAAGACGCGCATTTCGGCAACGGTCCAGAAATTCTCCGCGGTCGCGATGTTGACCACCCGCACGCCCCGCGTAGTAATCGGCAGGAAGCTGAACCGCTGGCGGTGCTTCGGCGGGTGAAGGGCCGGGGCCTGCAGAATATCCTGCACCAGGTTGCCGAAAGTCGATTCGTACTGGACCACGATGTCCCGATCGAAATACGCCTCCGGCCTGCCGGCGAACGAGAAGATCTTCTCCCCGGCCGGCACGTTCTGTTCGATGGGTATCTTCAGGGCGTAGTCGAAGAGATGGCGCTCGATGTACGGGATTTCGGGTTCCCGTCGCAACGCAGCTTTCACCGGCACCGCAGATATGCGCCACGCATATGGGTCGCAGTACGTTGCCAGAACGCTTGGCCATGAGACCACCGCGTGGAATAAAGCTACGGCAGCCAGGACACCGGGCGAATCGGCGAGGCCCAGTCCCATGGCAAGGGCCAGGAACGGCGCACTGGGAATCAGGAAGCGCGCATCAATGTTGAGATACGCCGGAGAAGCGAACACCACCGCAGCCAGCAACAGGCGCCTGCCTTGACGCTGGCGCAGCCCGAGCAATGCCAGCGGTGCCAGCAGGAAGACCGGGCCGAACATTCCGGTCACCAGGCCCCCGCGCAAAGTAAGCTGCAAGGGGATTTCCCAAGCGTGTTTGATGCCGGTGTAATGTCTCAGCGCATCCACATAAATCTTCTCCATGCCGGCGTGGTAGTAGGGGTTCGGGAACCAGGCGTTCAGGAAGGGGGCGAACGGGTTGCCAAGCCAGATCCAGTTGCGCAGTATCCATGGCGCAACCATGATGGCGGCTGGAATAGATAACGGCAGGACGCTCCTCAGCTTGCCTGACCTCCACCATACAAAAACGGCGGCAATCGGAAATGCCAGGAACGCGGTGTACTTTATCCCATACCCTGACCCAGCCAGCAAGCCAACTAAAATTAAATAGTTAGGATCTCTTAAATCATCCCATACTTGAAGTACATAGAAAACTGCAAATATCACAGTTGCAACCGCCAGGTCGTTGTATGCCACGGTGCCGTCCATCGCGATCACAGGGCTGGCATAAACAAGGATTGCCGCAAACAGGGCCGGCCGTTCCAAACCGAACCGGCGGCCGTAACAGACCATCAGTAGCGGAAGAGTTGTCAGAAAAGCGAAATGCACCATGGCAGCCGCCGAATGCCGACCAAATGCGAAAGCCACCAGGAATAGCATCTCCATCCCTTGCGAGAGATAGGCATAGAGGCTGTGATAATCCCACGCGAAGCCATGCTGCTTCCAAATCCGCAGCACGTTCCCCAAGTGGTAGCCGCTGCCATCGGGGCTGACTTCCGGCGCCAGAGCCTTAAAGAAATAGCAGATGAAAAATGCTCCAAATATCACGCAAAAAAGGACTAGCCAGCTTGCCGGAATTTGATGCTTCACTTGAGGTAGCGCAGTGCGCGGCGGGGACTTTTTTTCCCGCCACACTGCCCATGCAATCGCTCCCACCCCCAACCACAGGAAGACCCCGCACCGCGCCTGATGCACCATGCAGAGCAGAGCAACTGCCAGGCTGAGCAGTCCGCTCCCGGCTACGAATGCCAACAGCGCGGCCTCGAACCGGTAGAGATTGAGGCCCAGGCGGCGCAGCAGAAGCATGCCCATCGCGGTGGAGACCGCCACTGTAAAGGACGCGCCGAAGAGAATGTTTGAGACCTCCCGCATGGGTGCCGTAAAGCTATTGGACAAAGCCCGCGGTGCGCAGCAGAAATGAAAGCTGCGCCCCATCGTCGGGCGATATCCATCTCGGGTTGGCCTCGAACGTTACGCGAATTGGCCGGCCCGGCTCCACCAGCCCTGTCGGCACGGCATGCTCCATGCGGTACTCGCCGGCGTGATCGCATCGCATGGTTGCCAGAGTCTTTCCGTTCACTGCACAGGAAACGGTCACCGGACCCGTAACCCGGAACGTCACCTCGGGGATCGCAAACTCTACGGCAAATGTCAGGTTGCGAGCGTCATTCACGCGCAGCCGCAATTCCGGATTTCGAAACGCCCAGCGGGATACGCCGCGCTCCGGGCTGATGTCCCGCACCAGGAAGACGTCGGCATCGGGATCGTCCATCCTCACCATGCTGCGCAGCCGGCCGGGGTCCGGCCCCAGGTCGAGCGATTGCTGGGCGGGCATCGGAAAGCTCCCGGCGCGCCGTCCGCAGGCTCCTGTCAACATTGCCGCGATAGCCAGCAGAAGTAGCAGCTGTGGGGCACAGTGTAAACCTGCAGGCCGGTTGTTAACCCGCAGTTGCGCCCGCCGATTCCGAATTGACCCACCACGAAGAGGAAGTATAACAGGGGGCAGTATAACAGGGCCTGAAGGTGAAACATGTTATACACAAGCTAGGTCGCTTGAAGGATGACAGGGGTTCTCGAAGATCTGCGCTACGCCGTTCGGGCTTTGGCCAAAGACCGCGGTTTTACTGTGGTGGCCGTATTGTCGTTGGCGCTGGGTATCGGCGCCAACACGACGATTTTCACGCTGCTGAATGCCATCTTCCTGCGCCCGCTGCCGGTTGCCGATCCGGGCCGCCTGGCAGCCGTCTTCACAATCGATCAGCACAATCCCGGAATGCTGCTGTGTTCTTACCCGAATTATCTTGACTACCGCGACCACAACAGCGTCTTCTCGTCGATGCTGCTCTACGCTCCAATCACCATCAGCCTGACCGGCGCGGCCGAACCCCAGCACATCATGGCGCAGATGGTTTCCGGCAATTACTTTTCGACACTCGGAGTGCGCCCGGTGATCGGCCGCGGCTTTCTGGCCGAAGAGGATGCCAGCCCCGGCGCCATCCCTGTAGCCGTGATCAGCTACGGCATGTGGACCTGGCAGTTCGGCAGCGACCCGCAGATCACCAGCCGCAGCGTTCGCCTCAACGGCCTGCCCTTCCGCATCGTGGGCGTGGCCCCTGAAGGCTTCCAGGGCCTGTTTCAAATGACCGCGGCCGATGTCTACGTGCCCATGATGATGTACCCGCAGCTCTATGTATTCCCAAACCAGGTGAACCAGCGGCGGGCCCTGCTGTTCTCCGCCGTGGGCCGCCTGAAACCGGCGGTGAACCTGGCGCAGGCGGAGGCCGGCATGCAGGCCATCGCGCAGGAACTGGAGCGCCAGTATCCCAAGGACAATGCAGGCCGGCGGGTCAAGCTTACTTCAATCGCCGAAGCCGCGCTCAACCCCAAAACCCGGCCCGTAGTCTCTAACGTAGGAACCGTCCTGTTGACCATTTCGGCCCTGGTTCTGCTGATCGCCTGCGGTAACATCGCCAACCTTTTGCTCGCCCGGGCCGTGGGCCGCAGCCGCGAAATCACGGTGCGGCTGGCGCTGGGCGCTACCCGCTGGCGTCTCATCCGCCAGCTTCTGACGGAGAGCATTCTGCTGGCGGCGACAGGCGGCCTGCTCGGCCTGGCTTTGGCGCGATGGGCCGGTGAGCTTCTGTGGTCCATTCGCCCGCCGATCTTCAACCATGCCGGTTTCCACCTGGATCTGGATTCCCGCGTGCTTGGGTTCAACCTGGCGGTCTCCCTGGTCACCGCCATCGTTTGTGGTCTGGCCCCGGCCATCCGTGCCACGCGCACTGATCTGGCAACCGATCTGAAGGAGCGCGCCGGCCAGCCCGGCAGCTCCGGCGGAGGCTGGCGTCCCAGGTCGGTCCTGGTAATCGCTCAAGTAGCGTTATCGCTGGTGGCGCTGTTGGGCGCCGGCCTCTTCATGCGAAGTTTGCAAAACGCGGGCGATATCAACCCAGGCTTCGATGCAGCGCACCTGGGCATTGTCGCGTTCAACCTGATTGATCTGGGCTATAGCGAAGACCGCGGCCGCGAGTATTACCAGCAGGTATTGCGGCATGCTTCCGCGCTTCCCGGAATCACCGCGGCGACGCTTTCGAAGGACCCGCCCTTCAGGGTTGCTTCGGCGCGCACGGTGCTGCTGCAAGGCCAGGAGAGCACCACCAGTGGAATGGGCCGCGCCACCCTGACCTCTGTGGTCTGGCCGGGCTATTTTCAGACCATGGGGATTCCCCTGCTGCGCGGCCGCGATTTCAGCTCGCTCGATGCCAGGACAACCCCGCGCGTGGTCATCGTGAATGAGGCCGCCGCCGCCGCTTACTGGCCCGGCGAGAGTGCCATCGGCAAACGCATTCAGTTCTTCGGCGAGCCGCTTCCCACCGAGGTGATTGGACTGGCGCACAATGCCAACTACCAGACCGTCGGCGAGGTGCCGCAGGCGCTGGTTTACCTTTCGCTGATGCAATATTATTTCCCCATGAGCGTGCTGGTCGTGCGCACGGCGGGCGACCCGGATTCGGTTCTGGCCTCGGTGCGCCGCGAAGTGCAGCCGCTCGATCACAATCTGTATCTGCAATCCGAATCCCTCAAGACCACCATACGCGAATCGCTCTGGGCACAGAGGCTTTCCGCCGGGCTGCTGGCCGTATTCGGCAGCCTGGCGCTGCTGCTTTCCACCATCGGGATCTACGGCGTGGTTTCGTATTCGGTCACCCAGCGGAAGCGCGAGATCGGCGTGCGCATGGCACTCGGCGCCACCCGCGCCAACGTGCAGATGATGCTCTTGAGCGAAGGCGTAAAACTGGTCGCCGTCGGAGTGCTGGCCGGAATGCTGATCGCGCTGGCGGCATCGCGCATGGTGGCTGGGATGCTCCTTGTCATCGGCCCGCGCGACACGGTTACATTCGTCCTGGTGCCGGCGCTCTTGACGCTGGTGGCGCTGGTAGCGTGCTGGGTGCCGGCGCATCGGGCCACGGCGATTGATCCGGCCATCGCGTTGCGAGACGAGTAACGAAATCTGTAACGCTTTTCCGCCGCCATTCACCACCTGTTGTGGGTGTTGTATCCTGAGAGGTTTCTGGGCAGGCAAACCGGTATGGGCGCAAGCGTTGGGATGACGGCACATTCCGAAGTTAAACCGCGAGTCTTTCGCCTGTTCATCAGCTACGCCCGCGAAGACACGAAAATCGCCATTGCCGTTCACAATGCGCTGCAAAGCGCGCTCGGCCCTTCCGCCGAGGTCTTCATCGACAGCGGTTTGAGCTTTGGCCTCAGCTTCCAGGATGAGATCAAGAAGAAACTCGACGAAACCGACACCCTCGTAGTTATCGATTCGGCCGCCCTCAAGCCGGCCTTCGGCTTCACCGGCATGGAACTCGGCTACTTCATTCGAGCCATGGAGCGCGAGGTAGACCGGGATTTTCCGCGCCGGATAGTCCCCGTATATTCGGAGAAGCCCCCGGATATTCTCGCAGACCATCAGGGAATCAAAATCGACATCTCCCACGCCACCCTCTCCTTAACCGCCGAGGAGTACGAAGCCAGCCTTCAAGACATCGACTACGACCATGCCACCGTCAAATTTCTGCGGGACTTCCAGGTGCTGGTCGATGGGCTTCACGAAAAATACAACGGTGCCAGGATTCCACAGACTCCCGACCAGCGGGACGTGCCCGGGCTGGTTAAGAGAATGCAGCTGGCCATCTTCAGCCACTTGAAGACCACGCCGGAATCCACTCTCAAACCGCAAAAGCAGATCACCATCAAGACCAATGATATTGCTTTGAATTCCAGGGTCTGTGAACTGCCCGAGGACGCACTTCTCATGCCGGTGGGCACAGGCAACCCGCTTTCCATCTTTGGTCTGGAGAGTGTCGAGATCACCTGGGGAGAGTTTCAAACCAATACCAGGAATGCCAAGTTTCACGATTGCTGGATGGACGCCATCACCAGCGTTGTGACCTCCTCCCTGCAGAGCCAGCTCGAAGTGGACAACAGCCAGGTCATTGTGTCCAACGACGAGAAGCATACTTATCGCGTCATCCTGACCACCGGGACCAGATACTATGACGGTGTCCGCGAGTTCAACCTGTATTTCGTCGAGTATCTCAAGCGTGAGGATTTCGGCGACCACGACACCACGCTGCTTCTCAAGGGTCTGGAACTTTTTTGCCGCTTCCGGTCCATGTTCCTGGAGCATACCAGCGAATTTTCAAGTATCGGCTGCAAGATGGCGCGGACATTGACGGACACCGCGCGCGACATGCAGCGTGAATTGAATCTGCTGCACCGTGACGCCATGGAACTCGGCCTGGACAAACCCAATGTATGGGCCGACTTTGTCGATTGGTCCCAGCTTGAGAAACTAATCCAGGTCTGGCGTCCGCTCGAAATCAGGATTCAGGATGTGCTTACGCAAATCCGGCGCGCTGAGCCCAATGCCATGGAAAGCTGTCGCGCGTCGCTCGTGGCAGTGCTGCAAGAGCTCGAGACGGGCATGCGCCCGCTGAGCGCCGTCGCTATCTCTGAAATGGCCGAGAAACTAAAGAAGTCTCTACCGGGCTGACGCCCGCGCCCTTACTTCCCCGCCCCGGCTTTTGCGCCCGACCCGATGTACACCTGAAACGGCCCCCAATAAAACGGCTTGCTATACCGTGCGTCTTCACTGGCCAGCGCCAGCTTGGCTTTGCGCATCGCGGTCACCGGATCCTGCCCCTCGGCAATGCCGCCATAAAAGCGGTTCATGAGGGGTTCGGTGGAGGTGTCGCTCACATCCCAAAGTCCCGCCACCACCTGGTGGGCGCCGGCCTGCAGGAAGGCCCACGCGAAACCAATCAGGCCTTCGCCGCTGTACGAACGGACGCCGGCGCTGCGGCACGCCGAAATAGTTACCAGGTCCGCGTGGATGGGCACATCGAGCACGTCGCGCGCATACAGCCGGTTCTGTCCGTTCTGGCGCTCGGGCGATAAGATGACAGCCGAATCCAGCGGGTTCTCGCGGTTGGCCTCGGCATGGGCGGCGAAGTGGATCAGCGAAAACTGGCCGGGATTGGCGGCGCGGTAAACCGCCGGCGAGGCTTGCGGCCCGGTATGCACCGTCTGCGTTAAACCGGCCATCCGGGTCTCTATGTTATGCACCTCGGTCGCGGCATTCTTCAACGGCTGAAACTGCGTGCCCGAATAGTCGGGTGCGCCGATCAGCAGCAGCGATCGGCCCGCCCGGGGTCCCGGCCTGGATGCGGCGACCGTGATGGACGGGGCCACGCTGACTTCCGCATCACCGATCCAGTAATGCGGCTTGGGTGAAGGCGCCACCAGCGTCTCCAGATTAAGCCGGTGCAGCGCGCCGTCAGGGATAACAATGACGCGCCGGTCCTTGGGAATCTCCGGTGCGATCCCGGCCATCAAAGCATTCCAGAGCTTGGGTCCCGATGGATCGTTGGTCAGGATCGGGTCTCGCAGCGGATGCTCCACCACTTCGCGATACGCCGTTACCAGCTTTTCGATCTCGCCGGCGGGCGGCAAAGGGAACCGGCGCACGCTGTTCGAAGTGATCAGCCAGGCGAATGAGCGCTCGGGCGCCAGCCAGAACGAAAGCAGCGACGCACCCGTAGAGTGTGCCACGCGCTGAAGACTGGCAAGGTCTGGAAACTGTTCCGCTTTCAGATTGAGCTCCAGCCGCTCGGCCAGCACGCGCGCACGGCTGGACTCCACGATGCGCAGTGCAGCCGCATCGTTGTTCTGCTGCACCAGCGCGTCCACATAGTACTGATAGAAAGGAATCAGGTGCGAAAGAAGCGTGATCCGATAGCGTGAGTTACTCAGGTCTGACCGGCTGCTGTCGATGATCTTCAGCCCGCTTTCGAACTCCTGATTGGCTTTCTGGAACTGCCGGGCTTCGGCATCGATCGTGCCCATCAGGGCGTAGCTTTCCCACCGCAGGCTGGCGTCCGTCTTCATGCGCAGCAGTTCCTCACAGATCCGCGTGGCTTCCCTGGCCTGGCCGCGCCCATACGCAATGTACGCGCGGTTTCGGGTCAGATAAGCGAGCGTACGGTCGTCTTTCGCCTGAGGCGCTAATTCCGTGGCACGCTGATTCCAGTCCGCGGCCGCATCCCACTGCCTGGCCTCCACCAGGGTCAGGGCAAGATTGCCGGCGAACCGTCGCGCATCCCCGTCCCTTTTCAAATCGCAGGCTATTTGAAACGCCTGTTTATTACTTGCGATGGCGCGCTCCGTGTCACCCTGGCGGTCGTACATCAGTCCAAGTTCGCCCAGGGCGATCATGAAGTTTGCCCTGTCTCCCAGCGCCTCCAGCGCCTTGGCGCCTTTTTCCTCATGATCGAGAGCCAGCTCGGTTTCTCCAAGGTAGAGGTAAGAGGAGCCCAGATTGATGTGGGCCTGTGCCGAAACTCTCCGGGCTCCGGCTTTGTCCGCCAGCGAAATTGCGGCCAGCGCCAGCTCCACAGAGCGTTCATAGCGGTTCCGCCGCTTGGCGACCACGGAATGATTGCTCAGTGCCTGGGCCTGCCAATATGCCATGGCTTGCGCGCGCCGCCAGTTCCTCGGCTGCTCCAAACGAAACTTCGGAATTTGCATATTGCTCCTGGTCCAGGAGGAGCAGGCCCTCGATGATCCTTATCCGAACGGAAAGCTCCGGATCTTTGGCCAGTGTCGCGGCGCGGTGGAGTAAATCCGTCGCCGCGGCCGGGTTTCCACGGTTGACCGCGGCCAGATCCACCAGGCGCCGCGCTTCAAGCTGGCTCAACTCGGCGTGCGAAGGAACCGGGTTGCGTAAAAGCTCCTCGGCTTCCTTCCGTTTGCCCAGAGCCGTCAGCACTTCGGATCGCAGCAGCCGGAACTTCCAGAACCATGGGGAATTTGGATCTCGCAGCCGGCCGGCGTTCACTGAGCATTCTTCCAGCGCATGTGACAGATCGCCGGAAGCATATGTGGACCAGGCGTGAGAATAAGCTTCTTCCGTTACCCGCGGACGGGCACACGAGGCAAGGGTGATCGCAACCAGAATCAGCGCGTATCTACGTGCCCGTGGCTCCGTTTGATTGGCCATCGCCTACCATTGCTGGCCCGGCCGCATCCGACCCCATAGCCAACCGCACCATGGTAAGCTGCCGGTCATTACCCTTGACGTGAGTCTCGCCCAGAATGATTCTTCCGAAACCTTCCCAATGGATAGTGTAGCCGTCAACGTGTATTTTCTGCTTATCGGCTTGCGGTCCGATTAGCTTGATCTTGCGCACCAGGGAGAATTTGTAGTGCGGTCCGTGGGCCGCGATCTTCGGCGCTTTGGGATCCGTCCGGAACCGCCAGGCGTTCTGGCGCCGGTAGGCCCCGTCCTGCTTTCCATAAAAAGCCGCCAATTGCTCCTGGTTGCCGCAGGAGCACAGCGGCTCGTCATCCAATTCCACGCTGACATGCACCTTGCCCAGTCGCATGCCGTCGATCCGGTTGCCCCGCGTGCTGACCGTGGGTTCGGTTCCGCCGGCCTGGTACGTCGAAAGGATATGCAGCGATACATGCTCAATGTGCAATTTCTCCACCAGGTGTATGGCGTCGATCTCGGCCTCCACCTCGGTCTCGAAACGATCTCCAAGATCGCGCCCCGTCGCCGTGCTTACAATCTTCCGCACGCCCAGCAGGCTTCTGCGGCGCGGTTGATCCACGGTAAAGCAGAAATGGTTCACCTCGGACTTCGACACCCCGCCCGTCACGGGAAGCACGCTGGCTCCCAGGGTGGGTACCACGTGGTTCAAATTGTGTGTCTGGTCTAGCCGATGAAACTGCGCTGAGGCGCCAATGGCATGTCCGGAGAAGATATAGCGAGGTGCGGCTTCTGTCATTGAACTTTCGTCTCCTGAGAAATCACTTCGAATGATCCCCGCGCAATTTCCTGCGCCGGCCGGCCGGCTTGTTCCGACCGCACCACCACAGTATAACGGCCCGGGTTCACCTTGACTGGGAAATAGAGATCGAGCGGCTGGTGGGCCTCGGGAACTGCGACCGGGCCGCTGCTCAGCGGGTTGCCCAGGGTATCCATCAATTCCGCGGTGAGCTTGCCGGCTCCCGCCGCGCGGTCAAACGGCATCTGTACGCGCAGCGCGTCGCCGGCACGTATTTGCTGCAGCGCGGCCCGCGTTTCGCCATCCAGAATCACCGAGGCAATCACCGAGCGCGGCGCCTTAATTCCGGGAATCACCACCAGATTCTGATAGCCGATGAACGCCGCCAGAACCACGGCGGCAAAAGCCGGCAGGGGCCGGGCAAACAACCAGCCCATCCACGCGGTATGCCGCGGGGCGGAAGTGGCCAGGGCGCGGTCGCGAAAAACCGCTTTCGCGTTCGCGGCAAAGATTGAAGCCATGGAAACGTCGTCCATGCAGCGGGTACAGTCCGAAAAATGCTCTTCGAATTCTTCCTGCTCGTTCGAAGACAGATCCTTCGCGACGTACCTTTCAGACGCCTTTGTCTGGATTGCCGTGTCGTGGTCCATTAGTACCATCCCACTAACATCGTGACTCCTGAGACCATTACGTTACTCAAAATCGTTACAAAAATAAAATTAGTCGCGTACCGGGCCGTACCGTGTTTCCGTACATATGCCGATTCGAACTTGGCCTTGGCGCGGTGCAGCAGAACTCGCAGGTAGTCCGCCTCCACCTTCAGTTTTTTGCAGATATCCGCCCGGTCCGCGTCTTCAAAGAATATCAGGCGCAGGATCTCGCGATCTTTAGAAGACAGCTCGTCCAGGACAGCCGCTACAATCCGCTTCCGTTCTGCCGTGATCACGGTCGCGTCCAGATCCACCCGGTCATCCGACGGCTCCGGAGTCCCTTCGTCCATGAGCGGATGTTTAGATTGTTTGTGGCTCATTTCCAGCAGGACGTTCTTCGAAACGGAATTTACGAACGAGCCGAAACGCTCCGGATGGGTAACGCCGGTGCCTTGCCGCAGAGACTTCAGGACCCGCAGCAGGGTCTCCTGGCGCACGTCTTCGATCATCTCGGGAGACACCCTGCGCGAGCGCAGCTTTAAGAAGATGAACCTCTCAAAATAGGCACCGAAATGCGCTTCGGTGACTGGGTCGCCTGCGGCCAGCCGTGCTACGTAATCTGCATCGAATACGTGGAATTCCACGCTTATGCCACCTGCATTCGATCTATTATACAGATGGCGGCGTGAAGAATGCTAAGATTCCTGCGGGAAGACCAGTGACTGCAGTACTCTGCACCGTTGGCTCGCATATTGCAGGCGCAACAGCGACTTACGGCGCTCCTGTTCGTTTCGGGCCGATTGAACCCGCGAACGGACCTCGTTCAACTGGTTCACGGCCATGAGGTAGGTCATCTGGAACTCGGCCGTCATCACGGCTTGTTCCCCTCCGGTTTTGGTTGCGGTGGCTTGCATAATATCCAATAGTGAGTCGCACTTCGGATTCGTTTCACGCTTCGCCGCGGCGCTAGCACCGGTGGTTCAGGCAATGCGTCGCAATCAGCGCCTGCAGCCTCTGGCATTTCTTGCGGCTTTGCTCCAGGACCGCTCGCGCCTCTTCCCGAAACTCCTCGCTCTGGGCGCATTCCACTAGCGAGTTATCCTCATTCTGCCGGTTGACCGCCAGCAGGAAGGCCAGGATCAAATCATCGCGCGTTTTGCATTTGCGCCCTTCCGTTCTTACAGGAACTGGTGCCATATTTCCTGTTAGTGGGATATCGGCGCCCGGCGTTTCAGGTGTCCGTCCCGCCTTCCAGATCCACGTGCTTATAGGAAAGATACCAGTACAATCCCGTGATGCAGACCAGGATGAACACCACCTGAAACACAGTGACTGCGTCGGTTCCGGCCTTGGCATATTTTGGCGCCACAATCTGGAACAGGGCGAAGAAAGCCGCCTGACCGACACCCACCCCGCCCGGCGAGATAGGGAGCGCGGCCGTGACCATTCCCAGGGGAACCACCAGAAAAAACTGCCCCAGCGGCATATCCACCACTCCGGTGGCCCGCAGCGCCAGGTAGTACATGGCGCAACTGCAAGCCTGATTGGCCACGCTGAGCGCCAGCGCGATGGGGATTACCGAAGCCTTCTGCCGGTACTCGTGCAGCGCCCGAAAAACATTGCGCACCACCCTCGGAAGCAGATGCCATTCGGAAAGGGGTCCGCCCGCGAATACGGCGGCGTACAGCACCACCAGGCCGCCCGCCATTCCGCCGATGGTGAGCATCCCCAGGCTGCGCGTGGCGGCGCTGCGCATGGTCTCCTCAAAATCCACGATCGCCATCACCGCGCCCAGAAAAAGCAGACCGATCAGCCCAACCACACGGTCCATCAGCAGTGTGGTCGCGGCATGCGATTTCCGGCCCGAAGCGGCGCGGGTGATGTAGTAGCCCTTGACCAGGTCGCCTCCCACCGCCCCGGGAATTACGACATTGAACAGCATCCCGATCATCGTAAGTCCCCAGGCCCGCCGGTACGGAAGTTGGATATCCTGCGCCCGCAGCAGCAGGTTCCATCGCCAGGCCGAGATTCCCACCTGGGAATACGCCAGCGCCACAATCGCCAGCATCAACGGCCATCGCGAGAGGCTCCGCGCCACCTGCGCCAGATTGAGCTTCCCGCTCGAAGCCATCCACGTCAGGATAGCCGCCCCCAACAGCACCTTCACCACAGGGCTGGCCTTGGACCAAAAACGCTTCATCTAACTTGGTGTCCTGTGGACCGCGCGCAAGCCGTAGGCGTATGACATGGACACCATCCAATCGGAGCCCCGGGGTGAGGGAGGAATTTCTCAAAGGCATCAGGCATTCTATCTATCCGGAGGCAACAAATTGACGATATTGTCTTCATCGGCTTTCACGTGGACCCGCACCTGCAAAATCTTCGTAGCAGGATCGTAGAACCACGTACGGTCGGCCATTCGGCTGGCTTCGCTCACCTCGCGGTATTGCACCTGGTCGAAGCCCACCGCGGCCGGCTTCTCCACATGGTGGACCACCCACTGGTAGTCGCGGCCTTTCTTCGATTCGATCTCCAGCCGCATGATGTCGGCCGCGGGCGCGGCATGCACCTGGGTATAATCGGCCAGCTCGCTTTCCAGCAGAAAGAATTCGGCGCCCAGCTTGGGAAAGTAGTGCAAAGCCACCGAGCCGCCGGCGGAATCGAGCGGAATAATCACGCCGTTGCGCGCCATTACCGGAAGCGACTTCGTCTTGACCGTAATGGTGCCGGGCCCCTTCGCCACTTCGCCGGTTTCAAGGTTGGTCCAGATGCCGCGCGGCAGGTAGATGGTGCGCTGGTCGCCCGGCTGGTAGATCGGGGCAATCAGCATTTCGTCGCCCAGCATGAACTCATCGGCGTGGCGGGCGGCCTCGCTATCATCCGGAAACTGGAACGGCAGTGGATGCCAGACGGGGTACCCGTGGTCGCTGAGTTCCGCCGCGTACGTGCCGAAGAAGGTCTCCAGCTGCTTGCGAAATCCCGAGACCCCGGACGCGCCGGCCGAGACCGTGGGCACCAGCGACCCCAGTTGCCGGGCGCGCAGCTGCAGTTCGGGCGGGGCGTTGTTGTAGGGCGCCAGATCGAAGGTGGGCTCGAGCGCGGCCGACATGGCACCCTGCACCAGCCGCAGCAATGCGGCGCGCAAAGTGCTCCATGAGCCAAAGCGATCCGACGCCGCAGCCCACGGTTTAGCCTTTCCGCGCGCGTAGCGGTGCTCGTCGAAAATCTCCTTGGCGGTTGGGCCGTAGTAGAAAAAGTAGTCGATCTCCGGAGCTTCAATGCGGTACCTGTCTGACGCCGTGAAATCGAAATGGTATCCACCGGCGCCGGCGTGGAATTCGCCGTAACCGTTGGTGCACATCAGGAAGGGGACTTCGGCCCGAAGCGACTTGCCGCGCAAATCAAAAATGGTATCGGTGCGCGGGCCCAGGCCGTAGAGCTGCGCGCCCGCCGGGCTCTGGCGCTCCCACGTCACGCCGGCGGCCTCCGATCTCGGCTCCGAAAGATCCTGCATCAGCGGCGTGCCGTCCAGGCGGCGCACGCGCACCAGCAGTCCATGCTTCTGGATGGTGACCTCGAGGTACTTCGATCGGATGCGCGCGGTGCCGGGAATATCGTCGGCCTGCACCTCCACGGGCTCGCCTTGTTTCGTCGCCGCCGCCGGCAGCGGACCCTCCAGCACGCGGCGAAAACGAAAGGTGCTGGGGGTAACCCAGACCAGCTCCGCACTGCCGCGGTCCAACTGGAACTCCACGCGGTTGCCGTGCGCGGCCATCCCAAGCAGTGTCGCCACCGCGGCCAGCGCCTGCGCCGGCATTAGAGCAGAACCATTTCGCGCTGAATCTGCCCGGTCACACGCGCCTCTTTGTCACCGACGAACATGTTGATTTCGGCGCGCACTCCGAACTCCGGCAGATACACGCCCGGCTCGATCGAAAAGCAGCTCCAGGGCATCACGCGCCGCTCGTCGTGAGTTTCGAAATTGTCCATGTTGGCGCCATTGCCATGGACTTCCTGGCCGATGGAGTGGCCCGTCCGATGCGTAAACCACTCGCCATAGCCGCGGCCTTCGATATATTCCCGGGTGGCATCGTCCACTTCGAAACCGCGCAGCGGCTGGCCCGCCGCCACAGCCTCCTGTACGCGCTTGATGCCCGCATCCCGTCCGCCCAAAACCACCGCGAAGACTTCGCGCATCTTGTCGCTCGGATTGTCGCCGCAAAAGGCCGTCCAGGTGATGTCATAGTAGACTGAGCCGGGTTGGTCCAGCTTGGCCCACATGTCCAGCAGCACCCAATCGCCGGAGCGGATGGGCGACGTGACGGTGTCGCTCGGCTCGTAGTGCGGATTGGAAGCGTTGGCATTGCAGCCCACAATGGGGCCGCTGTCTGTAAGCAGACCGGCCTTCGAGAAACCATCGCGCACGAACCTCTGCACTTCCACTTCCTGCAGCGGCGCGCCGTTGCGTGTGCGCTCGCGGATCAGTTCAAAGGCCTCGGCGCGTACGCGGTCCACGCGCCGGCCGGCTTCCAGGTGCGATTCCAGGGCCTCGGGGCTCCAGCGCGCCTCGAACACCTGGATCAGTTCGGCCGAGCTGGCCACCTCCACGCCCAGGCTGCGCACCAGTTCCACGGTTCCCGCATCCACCGTGGAAACGTACGGGATGGCGCACATCGGTGAGTACTGCATGGCCACGCGCCTCAGGCCGGCGGTAAGTTTTCCCAAGGCCACCAGTTGCTCGGTCCAGCTCGAGTAGGCGATCTTTTCGCCCGGAAGGCCGGCCAGTTGATCGCGTTCGATGCGGTGCACCATGCCTTGCGGCTCGCCGTGTGCCGGGATCATGTAATACCAGCGGCGCGTGGGGCCCTTAGTCACATTCAGGCCCAGCACCCGGTAAGACAGCGGGTCGCGAAGGTGGTGATCGAAGAACAGCCATCCGTCCAGGTTCTGCTTGCGAATTTCCTGTTGTATTTTTTCAAGGTTCATGATGATCGCTCAATGCCGCCCCGCTCAATCGCTTCTCCATCGCGTCCCGTGAGACTCCCTCAATTTCAACGACCTTCACGCGGCTTGTCAAGCGCGCCGCCATTTGCCCTTCGGCGGGTGTATACTTACCACCTCGATTCCAACCGGATTGGAGGCGATATGCGAAAAACCATACCGGCAGCCACGCGCCAAACCAAGCACCCCAAGAAATTGCCGCGTGTCTTTATCAGCCATGCATCGGCCAATCTTCCCGTCGCCCAGGAAGTGCAAGCCGCCCTGAAGGCGCGCTTCGACCCATGGCTCGACCAGTCCGATATCCGCCCTGGCGTCCTGCTCGGAAAGGAATTGCAGCAGTCCATCGCGGCCAGCGAACTGGTGGTCCTGATCTGGTCCCGGGCGGCCGCCGCCTCACGTTGGGTAGCGGCCGAACTGTTGACCGCCTTCCACCTCGACCGCTTCATCGTGCCCTGCGTGCTCTCCCGCGACGCGCTGCCGCAGTTTCTCTCACGCTCCATTTATCGCGATCTGCGCCGCAAGCGCGCCGACGCCCTGACTCAGTTGGCCGAACAACTCCAGCGCGCGCCCCGCTCCCGAAACGAGTTCCCCGCCCTCGAACCCTACCAGGATCCTCAGTTGATCCAGGCGATCCACAGCATCGACGCCAAACAACGAGACCTGCTGCGCCTGGGAGATATAGCCGCCGCGCTAAAATTGCAAGCCAGCCTCGACCCTGAAATGCACGCTGCCGAGGAGCGCTGGCGCTATGATCCAACCGTTCTCAACCTCGCCGGTTACCACCGCAAGAACTGGTACATGCTCCGCCACTGGGACGAATATTCCGCCGGCCGCTTTCCAGCCGACCCCGTCTTGGAGGAAGGCGAGCGCTTCTTCTTTGAGACGCTGTTCGTCAACCCGCTCGAGTTCAGCGCGTTGAACGGGCTGGGAAATATCCTGATGTTCCAGGGGGAATTGTACGCCGCGGAATTCTTCGTGGAGCGGGCCGTGGAATGCGCCCGCGCCGCCGGAGTTGACTACACTGAGGCTGTGCACGATTTGCAACTGATCCGCAGCCGGACGCCGGCGCCCGCGAAAGGGTCCCAACAGCGCCGTGCCAGGCCTCACGCCGCAGGAAAATGAAGCGCCCGGCATTGCCATACCGGAAACGTTTCTCGCTAATCCTGATTAAAACGCATTTGCGATATTCTGTTACAGCTTCGTTGCGTCAGCCAGCATTGCCTCCGCTTCCTCCGCGTTCTCAGGTTTTGACCTGCTTAGCTTTTCTCAGCGCCGTCTCCGCGTCTCCGCGTCTCAGCGATGAATACAAGCTTCCCGTTTGGCACCGGCTTCGCCCTCTTTTATACTGAAGATCATGAAATTCACAACCACAGGCGCGCTCGCATCCTGGCTCCTGTTCGCCGGCCCGCTGGCTGCCGCCGATGGAACGCCTCTCTTCAACGGCAAGAACCTGAATGGCTGGGAAGTCATCGGCGACGGCCAATGGACCGTGATGGCCGACGGTACGCTGCTCGGTCAACGCACCGGCGACCTGCGTAAGATGTTCGTGCCCGGCGGCCCGTTCTCCGCGCCCGAACAGTTCAAAGGATGGGTCGATACCCAATCGTGGCTCTACACCACGCGCAACGATTTCGGCGAGTTCGATCTGCACCTGGAATACTGGACCAAGACCACCGGCAATAGCGGTGTGTCCATCCGCGACACCTCGCGTGCCAAGTGGGGCATCGTCACCCCGCCCGATTACACCCACACGCCGTCCAAGATCGGCTACGAAATCCAAATCAACAATCGCTTTCCCGACCCGCATCCCTCCGGCAGCATCTACGGTTTCATGGACGCGCCCAAGGAAGCCAACCACAATGACGATTGGAATACCATGGACATCTCCTCGCGCAACGATAAGATCTCAGTCAAGCTCAACGGCCGTGTGGTCGCCGAGCACGCGGGCGATCCCAAGCGTTCCAAAACCGGGCCCATCGGTTTGCAGTTGCACGACCAGTTTTCGATCATCATGTTCCGCAACATCCGTATTCGCGAACTGGGCCATTAATTACCAAAAAAAAATCACCGCAGGCGGTCGATTTCGCCGTACCTCGTTCGACTTACTATTGAAAGTCCGATTCAGCCAATTAGAACCGTATACAAGCCAAACCAAAGGAGATAACGAATCATGCAAGCAAAACCCACTTACGAACAAGGAAAGCTCCACCTGCAAATTTACGAGATGCGCCGTGAGGCCCGCCTGCGGCAGGCGCGCGATTGGTT
Organism: Bryobacterales bacterium; assembly: GCA_963817515.1. Taxonomy (GTDB): domain Bacteria; phylum Acidobacteriota; class Terriglobia; order Bryobacterales; family Bryobacteraceae; genus DATMNI01. The sequence goes on from CAWFPJ010000004.1 coordinate 35,063, forward strand.
TTTCAAGAATTACTTTGCCGACACTTTCGAAGAAGCCATGCGCATCGCCCAGCCTGGAACCGAAGCCGGCGCGTTCACTATGATGGTATTCGGCTATTGGGATCAGGCCTGTGCCTTTCTCAATCATGGTTTACTCCATGAAGACCTGTTCTTTGAAACCAACGGTGAGTTTTTCGGAGTGTGGGAGCGCGTCAAACCCGGTATCCAGCAGGGCCGCCAGCAATGGAAGAATCCGCAGTTCCTCGCGCACTTGGAAAAAGCTGCCACCCGCTACGAGGCCTGGATCGAAACCCGCGCACCCGGTCATCTCGCCGCCATGCGCGAATTTACGAAACAGATGCGCCCTCAAACAGGAAAAGCGGCGAACACCCTTAGTGCGTAAAGTTTCATCATGAGCCTGCCTGCGGCCGCCGCGGTGGAAACATACACCTGGCGGCCAAAAGTCAGCGGCACCCTTCGCGGTGACTGCCCTTCCGCGCCCGAATCTACCCACTCCGTCAACCCTTTACGGATGGCACCGCCAGATCCCGACCCGACCGCCAGCTATAATTAGGATGTGTGAGCCGAACGCAGATCCTCGCGAAGCATCCTCCTCTAACTCTCGTAATCCCAATCAAATCAGCAAAATTAGCTTCGGTAACGCCGGCGGTCCCTGCCGCCGGTGCCTTTCGCAAGCAAAATTGGGTTCGTTCCGCATTGCAGCTTTTTTTTGGCTTTTGGGCCGGCTGCTCCTCCCCATGTCTGTGCACTAAAATTCTATTGACAAACTAACACTCATATTTTATCATCGTAACTGGATGAGGTCACATTGAGGCCTCTCAAATAACATCACAAGGAGTTTCAATCACATGTCTCTCAGCCATTTCGACCCATTAGCCAACTTGCGACTCTTCGAAGACGCTTTCACCCGCATGCTCACCGAGCCTCAAACCAACCGGCCATGGGCCCCGTCCGTCGATATCTACGAGACGGAAAACGAACTGGTTCTGAAAGCCGACCTGCCCGACGTCGACCTTAAGGATATCGACGTCCGCGTCGAAAACCAGACACTCAGCATCTCCGGCGAGCGCAAATTCGAAAAAGAAGAGACCACCAAGGGCTACCACCGCATGGAACGCAATTACGGACGCTTTACCCGCAGCTTCGCGGTGCCCAATAGCTTCGATACCGAAAAGATCGCCGCCGACTATAAGAACGGTGTTCTAAGCGTGAGCCTCCCCAAAAAGGAAGCTGCCAAACCACGCCAGGTCAAAGTCGAAGTCAAGGCCTGAAGCATCTAATTTCGTAGGGGCCGGTAAGCGGCCAAAGAATTGCACTCGTAAGGGCAGGCCCCGGTAGTCTCCGGAAAGCCTGCCCTGTTCGTGTATAGGGGGATCTTCAAATGTTTCGTTTGGACAAACTCACTCAGAAAGCCCAAGAGGCTGTGCAGCAATGCCAGGCCATTGCCGAAAAAAATGACAGCCAGATTATGTTTCCGCTCCATCTCCTGATCGCCCTGGCCGAGGAAAAGGAAGGCATCGTCCGCCCGGTGCTCGAAAAATGCGGCGTCCAGCCCGGATGCCATCCTCTCCGAAGCCCAGCGCCTGCTCGCCAGTCTGCCCAAGACCAACGGCATGCAGCCCGGCATGTATCTCTCCCAGCCCATGAACCAGGTGCTCGAACGCGCCTTTGATGAGGCCACCAGGTTCAAGGACGAGTTCGTCTCCACCGAACATCTGCTCCTCTCTATAGCCGAAGAGCGCAGTGACCCCGCCGGCCAGTTGCTGCATCGCGCCGGCGCCACTCACGACGCCATTCTCAAGGCCCTGGTCTCGGTGCGCGGCAACCAGCGCGTCACCGATCAGAATCCCGAAACCAAATACCAGGCTCTCGAACGCTACGCCCATGACCTCACCGAGTCCGCCCGCCAGGGAAAGCTCGACCCGGTCATCGGCCGCGACGATGAGATTCGCCGCGTCATGCAGGTCCTCAGCCGCCGCACCAAGAACAACCCCGTGCTTATCGGCGAACCCGGCGTCGGCAAGACCGCCATCGTCGAAGGCTTGGCCCAGCGCATCATCCGCGGCGACGTGCCCGATCAGCTCAAGAACAAGAGACTGGTCGCTATCGACCTCGGCTCCATGATCGCCGGCACCAAATTTCGCGGCGAGTTCGAAGACCGCCTGAAGGCCGTGGTCAAGGAAATCATCGATTCCAACGGCGAGATCATCTGCTTCATCGATGAGCTGCACACGCTGGTCGGCGCCGGTTCCGCCGAAGGCGCCATCGACGCCGCCAACCTGCTCAAGCCCGCATTGGCCCGCGGCGAGCTGCGCTGCATCGGCGCCACCACGCTCAACGAGTACAAGAAGCACATCGAAAAGGATGCCGCTCTGGCGCGCCGCTTCCGTTCCGTCATGGTCGGCGAACCGTCGGTCGACGACACCATCGCCATCCTGCGCGGCCTCAAGGAGAAGTTCGAGATCCACCACGGCGTGCGCATTAAGGATTCCGCCATCATCGCCGCCGCCGTGCTCTCGCACCGCTACATCGCAGACCGCTTCCTGCCCGACAAAGCCATCGACCTGATCGATGAGGCCGGCTCCGCTCTGCGCCTGCAGATCGGCTCCATGCCGATTGAGATCGACGACCTCGAACGCCGCATTTCGCACCTCGAAATCGAGCGCCAGGCCCTCGGTAAAGAGCGCGACTCCGCTTCCCACGAACGGCTGCGCCATGTCGAAAGCGAGCTCGAACGCCTGCGCGGCGAGTCGTCCCCGCTGAAAGACCGCTGGAACCGCGAAAAAGAGGCCATCGGCCGCGTGCGCCGGCTCAAAGAGGAGCAGGACACCATGCGGCAGGAGGAAGAAAAGGCCAGCCGCGCCGGCGATTGGGAGAAGGCCGCGGAGCTACGCTACGGCCGCCTCTCGCAAATTGAAAAGGAGATTCAGACCGCCGAGCAGGAGCTCGAATCGGTCAAGGAGAACGCGCTGCTCAAGGAAGAAATCGATGAAGACGATATCGCCCGCATCGTCGCCAAGTGGACCGGCATCCCGGTCACGCGCATGATGGAGGGTGAAATCCAGAAGCTGGTCCAAATGCCGGAGCGCCTGAATGACCGCGTGGTCGGCCAGAACGAAGCCGTCCGCCTGGTCTCGAATGCCATCCTGCGCAATCGCGCCGGCTTGAGCGATCCCCACCGCCCCATCGGCAGTTTCATTTTCCTGGGACCCACCGGCGTCGGCAAGACCGAACTGGTCCGCGCGCTGGCCGATTACCTGTTCGACAGCGACAAGGCCATGATCCGCGTCGATATGTCCGAGTACATGGAGAAGCATGCCGTATCCCGCATGGTCGGCTCGCCTCCCGGATATGTCGGCTACGACGAAGGCGGACAGCTTACCGAACAGGTGCGCCGCCGGCCTTACTCCGTGGTCTTGTTCGACGAGATCGAGAAGGCCCATCCCGAAGTCTTTAATATCCTGCTCCAGATTCTGGACGATGGCCGCCTGACCGATGGCCAGGGACGCACGGTGGATTTCAAGAACACCGTCATCGTGATGACCTCCAACATCGGCACCGGCTTCGTGGACAAGAACCGAATCGGGTTTTCCGTGCATGGCAAAGACAAAGCCACCGAGGATACCCGCAAGCGCCTGCTGGAAGCCCTGCGCAGCCAGTTCCGGCCCGAATTTCTGAACCGCGTTGACGATATCATCGTATTTAACTCGTTGACGCGCGAACATCTGAGCCAGATCGTGGATATCCAATTGAACAACGTGTCCAAACTTCTGAAAGACCGCAAGGTCAAACTGGAGATCTCGGCCGCCGCCAAGGACGCCATCATCTCCGAAGGCTACGATCCGCAATACGGAGCGCGCCCCATGAAGCGGGCTATCCAGCGCCTGATTGCGGACCCGCTATCGCTCAAGCTGATCACCGGCGAATTTCTGGAAGGCGACACCATCCTGGTGGATGCCAAAGAGGGCGAGACTGAACTGCAATTCAGCAAGCTGGTCCTCTCCGAAGTCGGTAACGCCGGCGGTCGGTAACGCCGCCGGTTTCTTTCCGGGCCAAGGAACTTAACGTATGTCCATCAACACTCTGAAAACGGCTCTGCTCCTCGGCCTTCTTAGCGGCCTTCTGCTGGTCGGCGGTCAAGCCATCGCCGGCCGGCAGGGCCTTTATTACGGCCTCGGCTTCGCCATACTCATGAACTTCGCCTCCTACTTCTTCTCCGAAAAGATTGCGCTCATGAGTTACTCCGCGCAGCCCGTCACTGAGACCGAGAACCCTGAGGCATACCACCGCATCGCCCCCATCGTCCGCGGCCTGGCGCAGCGCATGGGCCTGCCCATGCCGAAACTCTGGCTGATTCCCGACGATTCGCCCAACGCCTTCGCCACCGGCCGCAATCCTTCGCATGCTTCGGTCGCCTTCACCACCGGCATTCTCGACCGGATGAACGACAACGAACTCGAAGGCGTGGTGGCGCATGAGTTGGGCCACGTGCTGCACCGCGACATCCTGATCAGTTCCGTGGCCGGCATGCTCGCCGCCGCCATCACCTTCATGGCTCGCATGGCCTTCTGGTTCGGCGGCAGCCGCGATGACGAAGACCGCGGCAACGGCATCGCCGCCATCGCCATGATGATCCTGGCGCCCATCGCCGCCATGCTTATCCAGATGGCTATATCGCGCTCCCGGGAGTACGATGCCGACGCCGCTTCCGCCAAGTACGTCGGTTCGCCATACCCTCTGATTGGCGGCTTGCAGAAACTCGACAGCTGGTCCAAACAGATCCCCATGGACGCTTCGCCCGGCACGGCCCACATGTTCATCATCAAGCCGTTCACCGGCCAAAGCTTCATGCGCCTGTTCTCCACGCACCCGTCCACTGAGGACCGCATCGCCCGTCTGCAGGCCATGCGATGAATGAAGTCCGGGTCAACCGGAAAGCCGCCGGCCGCATCGCCTCCGGTCATCCGTGGATTTTCACCAGCGACATCGCTAATCGTCGATCCGGCGTCGTGGCCGGTCAGCCAGTCAAAGTCGCTGACGAGCGCGGCCGTCCTCTCGGCACCGCCCACTATAGCTCGGCTTCGCAGATTTCCCTGCGCATGCTTTCGCGGCAGGTCGAAGAGATCGACCGCGATTTCTTTATGCGCCGCCTGCAGGCCGCTGAGCAGCACCGTCGCACCGTAGTCAGCGACAGCGACGCCTACCGCGTGGTGCACGGCGAAGCCGACCTCCTCCCTGCCCTGGTGGTCGACCGCTACGCCGATTACCTGGTGATGCAGACCCTCGACCAGGGCATGGACGCCGCCAAGGCCGTGATCGCCTCCTGCCTGGAAGAGATCTTCCACCCCCGCGGAATCCTGTTGCGCAACGACGTCGCGGTGCGCGCCAAGGAAGAGCTGCCTCTCGAAACCGCCGTGCTCGCCGGCGAAGTGCCCGAATCGGTGGCCGTGCGGATGAACGGCTTCTCGCTGCGCGCCGACCTGCTGCATGGCCAGAAGACCGGCATCTTCCTGGACCAGCGCGAAAACTACCAGGCCGCCGCGCGTTACGCTGTCGGAGGAGGCAAGGCGCTCGATTGTTTCACTTCTACCGGCGGTTTCGCCCTGCATCTGGCCGCCCGCTGCGACGCGGTGGAGGCCGTCGATAGTTCCGCACCGGCGCTGGCCGCCGCCCGCGCCAACGCCGAATCGAACGGCATTGCCAACATTCAGTTCAGCGAAGCCGACGTCTTCGATCTGCTGTCAAGCTACGCCGCCGCCCATCGTCAATTCTCGTTGGTGGTGCTCGATCCGCCGGCCTTCGCAAAATCCCGCCGCAACCTGGAGGCCGCCGCCAGCGGATATAAGGAGATCAACCTCCGCGCTCTACGTCTGCTGGCGCCGGGCGGAATCCTGGTGACCTGTTCCTGCTCGCATCACCTGAGCGAATCCATGCTGCTGGAACTGGTGGCCCAAGCTTCGCTCGACGCCAGGCGCACCCTGCGCGTGCTGGAGCGCCGCACCCAAAGCCAGGACCATCCCATTCTGCTGACGGTCCCCGAGACCCTCTATCTGAAGTGCCTGATCCTCCAGGTAGTCTGACACGCAGGTTCCCTGCTACTTTCTCTCATCCTTGTCTTTGTCTTTTGACTTCGAGTCTCTCTTCCGGCGTTCATCGTTCTTCGGCTGTCGTTCCTGCTGCTGGTGCTGTGCCGGCGGCTGCGCGGCGGTCGCCGGTTGCTGGTTGTTCACCGGCGCCCGGTTCGGAGCGGCGGGCTGGGCAGCGGGATTCGGGGCGTTGCTCACTGCCGGCCGGCCGCTGTAAGCCGGAGCCGGCCTGTCGTTCCGCGGTGTCATCGCGGGCTGACCGCCGTTCGGCATGTTCGGACGAACTGGTTCCGCAACCCGTTCCCGGCCCACCGGACGCGCCAACGCCGGAGGAGCCTGCCGGGTCACCACCTGCCGCTCCACCACTCGCGCCGGCGGAGCTCCGACCCTGACGCCGGGCTGGACCGGCCTTCCCAGATAACTCTCGCGCGCCGGACGGACCTCCATGACATTCACGGCCTGAACGCGGCCGATCGCCTCCGGAGGCACGCGCACCGCCACCGCCGCCACCGGACGCGCGCCGATGAAGGCGCTCTGCGGAACCGCCACCACATGCGTCTGATTCACGTAGGTCACATTGGTGACGTTGATGTTGGTCACGTGTGCGACATTCACATTGCGGACGTAGACCTCGCTCACACGGTACGCCGGCCGGTACACTTCACGCGGCCCCAACGGAATCCAGGCCGCTACCCCGCCGCCGCCAATCCCTACCGCCACGCCGAACCCGCCGCCGCCCACAAAGGCCACCAGCGCCGGCGCATACACCGGACGCGCCACCATGGTTCCCGGCACCCACACCCAGCCGCCGCCCATCATGGCCCAGCGGCCGTAATGGAACGGAGCAAAACCCCACGGTGCATCGTCAATCCAGGTCCAGCCCCAAGGCAATACGTAGGCCCAATGGCCGTAGCGGTAAGGTTCCCAGCCAACCGGCACGCGTGACGGCGCCCAGACCGGGCCATACGTGGGATCATTGCGCCACACGCCATTGGCGGCCAGATCACCGGCGCCGATCATTTCCGGCGGAACGTAACTTCCCGACGCTTGAATGGCGCGCTCTTCTCGCTGGTCGCGGTCCATGCACCACTGGTCGAACTGGTCCGGCATCGGGGCCGCCAGCATTTCCGTGGCAAGCTGGTCGGTTCCGGAGAATCGCAGCATCTGGCGCGCATGCACCGGCAGCGCCTGCCCGCCGCCGGTCACTTCGGCATCGCCCGCACGAACCACCAGCGCGGTGGAGTTGGCCTCGCCGTTGACATCGATTCGATAATCGCCGGCGCGCAACAGCACGATGGCGCCGTTGGGAGTATCCACCTCAAAGGCTTCGTCGCTCTGCAAACGCTCGATCTTCACATTGACTGCGCCCTGAGTGAGGCTGAGCTGGGCCATCCGGTCGTCCAGGTTCAGAATGGCAAACGCGGTCTGGTCGGCAAGGTGGACCACGGTCGAACCGACGTGGATGTCGGCCCCCGAATCCCGATCCGTCCACAGATGGTCGCCCGTGGTGAGCGGGTAGTTGAGGGTGGCCGCGGCCCACTCCTCCACGTTGGCCGGGCGAAACGATACGGTGCCACCCAGATAGTTCAGCCGCGCTACCCGCGACGGAGGGTCTGGCTGGTCTTGAGCACAAAGGAGACCGCATGCCGCAACGGGCATCCAGCTCCAGGTCATTACAGTTCGCAGCTTCATAGAATCCTCACTGGCGTCTTCAGCCTACATCACAAGGACGGTCGAAACACTGCCGGCGTTGCCCATTAATGGTTTTTAACTGCCCGGTTGGCCGTTTGAATAGCTCTCCTGAATCGGGTTCAATTGCAGGCTTATGTTATAATTTTTGGCGTAAATCGTGAGTGGTGCTGGGGTAAATCCAGAGACCTCTCACTTGAAAGTAAGGCAGAGTTACTGGCATGACCATTCCGTACAGAGGCGGCGCCCGGGTTCCTGGATCGGCGGGCATCTCTCCCGGCGGCCTCGGGGGACGCGTCCCCGGGCCCACAGGCCAGACCCTGTGGCAGAAGCAATCCCATAGCGGGACAGGCACTCTGACCAAAGCGGTGAAGACCACGATCATGCCGCCGCCCACCAAGGACCAGACCAGCAAAGACGTTCATGAGATCACCTGGCCTCTCTTCAACTCCACCAAGAAGTTCCCGTCTTACAAAGAGGTGATGCAGTCGCCCAACATCGCCAACTGCCCGGTCGCCTCGATTCTGGCGGCGTTGGCCTATACGCCGGTGGGCCGGAAGGTCATCCAGGGCATGGTGTCCGAGACGGCGGACAATGTTTTGACAGACCTGTCAAGCCTCCCACCGAAGACTCTTGCGAATCCACCTGTGCGCACCCGCATCCAGTTGGGCAGCAACGCAGACGCCACCATCAGTTCATCCAGATACTTCACTGTCGTGCTTCCCGGCGGCTCCGAGGATGTGAGCGATGTCCTATACACGGACGATCACGATGCTGGCTGGTCGCCGCTCTATATGCGCGATCCAAGCGATCAGTCAATCTGGGCGGCGATTATCGAAAAGGCGCTGGCCGTTAAACTCAAGAGCTACGAAAACTTTGATGCTCTCAATATCAATGCCAATGACTTCTGGGAAAAGATCACCGGCGCCAAGCCCGGTCAGATAGAGATCAAGGCTACCACGCCCCTCAGTACCATCACCGATGCAGCCCAGGTCTCCAGCCGTGTGCCATCTATCGCCGCGTCCAAGCCGGATCCTGGCGATGTCAAGTTCGTGACCGAGTTCCACGGTTTTGCCATGCTGGGACTTCAAGGCTCAAAAATCCAGCTCTACGATCCAGCCAAAGCCAAGACGCTCCTCATCGCCCCCGCCGACTTTCGCCACGACTTTCTGGCTATCCTCTTCCGCAAGTAACGTCCCTTCAGACCCGCCCCACAAGGAGAGGGATACATCCCCTACAATGGAAGCACGATGATGAAGCTCAGACTGGCGGTTGCATTGGTCTTTGTATTTACCCTCGGCTGGGGGCAGCCGCGAAAAGGCGAACGCCCCGTGCGTCTGACTTCGCGCGGCACGCGCGGCTCGGTGGCTGGAGGAACCGAATATGCCACCGGAGCCGGCATGCGCATGTATTTCAGCGGCGGCAACGCAGTGGATGCGGGAGTGGCCGCCATGCTGGCCGCATCGGTGGCGGAGTTTTCACACTTCGGGATGGGCGGCGAAGCGCCCATACTGGTGCGCACCAAGGACGGCAAGGTTCACGCCATCGCCGGAGTGGGCACCATGCCGAAAATGGCGACGGCGCAGTTTTTCCGGGACCATAAGCTTTCCGAGTTTGAGATTGTGGACCAGCCCGAAAAGGGCGGCCTGAAAGGCTGGGTGCCGGTGGCCGGCATTCTGCCCGCACTGGTGCCCGGCATGGTGGAAGCGGCGCTGGTCACGCTGCGCGAGTATGGCACGAAGTCTTTCTCCGACGCAGTTCAGCCGGCTGTGGAACTGGCTGACGGGTTTCCGCTGGACGAACTGCGCGTCAGTTCCATCGCCAACAGTGTGAAATACCTGGAGGCCTGGCCGGACTCCAAGAAGATCTTCCTGCCCAACGGCCGGCCCCCGCAGACCGGCGATATCCTCCGCCAGGCAAATCTGGCGCGTACCCTGCGCTCGATGCAGGATGCGGAGAAGAAGGCCTTGGCCTCAGGCGCCAGCCGCGCCAAAGCCATCGACGCGGTTCGCGACTTCTTCTATCGCGGCGAAATTGCGCACCGCCTGGACGAGTTCTCCAAACAGCACGGCGGGCTGCTGCGATACGAGGATATGGCCGCCTTCCGCATTCAGCCCGAAGAGCCCGTGTCCACAACTTTCAAAGGCTATACGGTCTACAAGCCCGGCTTCTGGAGCCAGGGGCCATCCATGATCGAAACGCTGAATATTCTGGACGGCATCGACATTCCTGGCCTGAAACTCAATTCCGCCGACTACATCCACACGCTGGTAGAAGCCTTGAAGCTGGCATACGCCGACCGCGACACTTATTACGGCGACCCCAAGTTTTCCAAAATCCCCACCGAGCGGCTGCTCTCGAAGGAGTATGGCGACGAGAGGCGCAAGCTGATTACGGGCGAGGCATCGCTTGAGTTCCGGCCCGGCAAGATCGGAGACAATCCGCCGCAGCATCCCTATTACTCGGAGATGGCGCGGCGCCAGATCGACGATGTGCTGCTGGCCAAGGACACCACTTGCGTGGACGCTATCGACAAGGACGGCGTGGCGTTTTCGGCGACACCATCGGGCGCGTGGATGCCCACCTATATTGCCGGCGATACCGGAATCCCGCTTACCCAGCGGGCGCAAAGTTTCCTGCTGGTGCCCGGCCACCCCAACGAACTGGCGCCCGGCAAGCGGCCGCGCGTCACGTTGAGCCCGACGCTGGTGACCAATCCCAACAACACGGTGATCGCGCTTTCCACGCCGGGCGGCGACAACCAGGATCAGTCGCTGCTGCAAGTCCTGTTCTATGCGATCGTTTTTGGCATGAACGCCGAGGCATCGGTGGAGTCGCCGCGGTTCCAGACGGAGCATTTGGTATCCAGCTTCGACAATCACGCGATGAGTCCGGGCAGCCTGCTGCTGGATGAGCGTACGCTGCCCGCGGTGGTGGCCGAGTTGCAAAAGCGCCATCACCTGGTGGAGATGCGTACGCGGTTTGCCAGCGGCGCGGCGCCGGTGATCGTGCGGTTGACGCCGTTCGGCCTGATTGAAGCCGGCGCCGACCCGTTCTACTTCCGGGCCGCTCAGGCGTGGTAGGTTCGCTCTTCGAGGAGCCTGGGGCCTTCGACCGGGATGGGCTGGCCGAAAAACTGCGGCAGCTCGCGGCCGCCAACATCTACATCGGCGGCAGTTCGTGGAAGTACGAGGGGTGGCTGGGCCAAATCTACCAGCGCGGACGCTACCTTTCGCGCGGAAAGTTTTCGAAGAAGCTCTTCGAAGCTGAGTGCCTGCGCGAGTACGCGGAAACCTTCCCTACGGTATGCGGCGATTTCGCCTTCTACCAGTTTCCCACCGACGACTTTTGGCGCAGGCTGTTCCAGCAGACGCCGGAGGATTTCCGCTTCGCCTTCAAAGTGCCCGAGCAGATCACGTGCAAAATCTTTCCGGCGCATCCGCGGTACGGTACGGCCGCCGGCCAGGAGAACGAAGGTTTTCTGGACAGCCGCATGTTCCAGGAAATGTTCGCGCGGCCGCTGCTGCCGTATCGCCGGAAGACCGCGCTTCTGATCTTCGAATTCGGCGCTTTCGGACGCCGAAGCCTGTCCGGCCTGGACGAATTTCTGGACCGCCTGGATCCCTTTCTGGCCAGCCTGCCGCCTGAATTCCGCTACGCCGTGGAAATCCGCAATCCTGGGTTTCTGCAAAAGGAGTACTTCGCCTGCCTGCGCAATCGTCGCGTGGCGCACGTATACAATGCCTGGTCGAAGATGCCCGAGTTGTGCCGCCAGATCGCCATCCCCGATTCGGCCACCGCCGATTTTCTGGTCTGCCGCGCCCTGCTCCGCCACGGCCGCGTGTATGAGGATGCCGTAGCCGCGTTCGCTCCCTACCGGGAAGTGCAGGATCCCAATCCGGAGGCGCGGGACTCCATGCGGGTGCTGATTGGCCGCGCGCGAGAGAACAAGGAATTCCTCTTCCTGTTCGTCAACAACCGCCTGGAAGGCAACGCGCCGGCGACGATTCTCTCTCTTGTGGAGCCATGAGCCGCGCGGTATCCTAAACCGAACTGCTATGCTGCTGCAAATTGCGGAACGAAAAATCGAGCCTGACATCGCCGTGATTGAGCTGGCAGGCAAGCTGGCGCAGGGCCGCGAGAGCCAGAGGGTTGAGGGGCTGGCGGAGGAATATGCCCAGAAGGGGATTCTACGCGTGATCCTCGATATGAGCGGCGTGGACTACATCGATAGCGCCGGCATCGGCGTGGTGTCGTTGTCGTCCGCCAGAATCAAAGAAGCCGGCGGCAAACTCGCGGTGGTCGCGCCTGAAGGCCGCGTCCTGCAACTGCTGAAGCTGACGCAAATGAACACCATCGTGACCGTCTGCGCTACGGTTGGCGAAGCCGAAGCGGCGGTGTGATAAACTAAATTTTTTTGGACCCTTAGCTCAGTTGGTTAGAGCGTATCCTTGACACGGATAAGGCCAGTGGTTCGAGTCCACTAGGGTCCACCAAACCGCCCGCCGGTTATTCCAGCGAAATAGCTCCGATTTCCATTCCCGAGATTGGCTTGAGGTCTTGCCAGTCAAATTTCTCGGCCCGCACTGGCAGTTGGTGGGCCTGGGCATATTGGTTTCGGGCCGCCCGGATCTGTTCCACCCAATCGCCGAAGGGGAGTTGCATTTCGCGGAGGATCAGGTAAGTCATGTCGGTGGTGCGATCGGGCAGATGATCCTTGACGTCATCCACTTCGTGCAGGAACTTGCGGCCGTTCGCTTCCGTGACACGCGGGTACCAGGTTTTGTACCAGGTTTGCTGCAGGTCGCGCAGCGCGCGATTGCGAGACCATAGGACGGATCGGGCTCGATCGAGGGCCCGATCGACCGCTTGCACAGCCTGCCTCGGCTGATTCTTTTCCGCCGCGGCAGCCGCGCTGGTCAACATCGCGTCGACATTCGCGATCGATTCCACCAACTCAAGGTTATGCCGGTACAGTGCTGCTATGGACAGATACACCTCAATGTTGTAGCGGTTCAGCTCAACTTGCTTCTGGTTCTCGTGCAAGAGGCCGAGCAATTCCTCGTTCTCGGCCAGAGACTCCGACGTGAGCTGCACACGCCTGGCATTCTTCTCCGTCCAATCCGAGTGGTAGCTCAGGCCGGCGGCGGGCGCAGGCGGCAGTGGAATCGTTTCATCGCGTGCCGGGCGGCGCGGGTGGTGGATTTCGTTTGAATTTCCCCAGATCCCCTTTCGCGATGTAGATGCAATCGTGTCCCAACTGTCGTTCCAAAACTGTGCCTGAGTGCTCATGAGGTGATACAAACGGTCCATGCCCGATTGGCTCCATCCGTAATACAGGGTATAGAAAGTGCTGACGGATTCGTGCAGGTCCGGCGAGCCGGGATGCCAGCCTGTAGACGCCGACGTGGCGTATCCCAGCCAGAAGGTTTCCGGGTGCAGACCCTGGTCGGCCCACCCGGCGTTGATTTCACCCATCAGGTCGGCATCGCGGCGCGCCGTGTCATAGGAGATCTTGCGAAATGTGTCCGCGATGCGGTTGGAGACGCGCGCATCGGGATGCAGCCGCCGGGATGCGGGCCCCGGAAAGTAATCGGGGAACAGGCGCGCCATGCCGCCCTGACTGGACGTGTAGATCATCTCCCGAATTCCGTGCTGGCGGAAGACCGGATCGAACCGCGGTCCATACACCTCGCCGTTGACAACGTGCGAAGGCAAGGACGCCACGTCGCCCGGCTTCATCGGAAACTCGCCCCAGAACATAACGGTCCTGCCATGATCGTGCAGGTAACCGGCGGCCTTCGTCACGTATTCCGCAAGCAATTTGCCGACGCTGCCAAGTTCCTTCGCGCGCGCCGCCTCCCCGCATTGCGAGTTATCGGCCATGCCGACATAGTAAGCCTCGTCAGTGGATAGGTAGAAGTGTTTGACGCCCTGGTTAGCGTCCAGCAGATTCTGAAACATTCCGAACGTCAGCTTGTAGGAATCCGGATTGGTCACGCATAACTCGTAGTTACTGTCGGGATACTCGCGCAGATTGGCATACTCGGGGTGCTTCAGGATGAATGCGATGTGCGCCGGCCCATCCAGATAGGGTATGAGCTCGACGTGGTATTTCAATCCGTAGTTGGTCAGATCCTGATACTCGGCCGGTGTCAGGGCGTACGGCTCCACGATTGCCGGTGCGCTCTTGAACTGGAAATGGCCCTCCAGTTTGAGGGCGAAACCGTTGAGCTTGAAAAATGCCGCCTGGCGGATGGCTTTCTTCAGCGCGTCCGGGCGGTCCAGATGATGCGCATCGTCCCAATAGATCTGCCGGAGCTGCAGGTCGGGCCAGTCCTCTATTCGGCCTTCGGGCAACCAGAGAGAACCGGCGCGCGGCTTGAGCAGTTGCACCAGCGTCTCTACGCCGTAGAACAGGCCCACGGGGCCATTGGCGCTCACGGTGACTCGCCCGGGCGCGAGATCGATCCGGTAAGCTTGAGCAGCGATGGCTTTTTTGTCCTGATCCTGTGCGGCGCCTATCGCCACCGAATCGGCCGCGACCGCCAGGCGCAGCACGCCGGCACCGGTTCGGCGCGCGCCCATTCTCAGGTGGAAACGCGAGTACAGATCTTCGCGGAGCGTCTGCACGGCGCTTTCGTTTTCCTGAATGCCGGGGCCGACTTCGAGCCGCCACTCCGAACCGAATTGAAAATCGCCGGGCCCGAGCGTCACTTTCTGCGGCTCAGGCATGACCGCATACCCGCGTTCGTACAGCGGAGACGCAGTCGAGGCGAAAAGCCGCAGCGAAAAGAGAAATGATAAACCAAGCCGTTGAATGGTCATAAATAAATCGCCGATCTGGAATGTGCCTGGACGGCATCGCACTGCCGCCAGGTCCGAATCATCGTATTGTATTCTAATTTGTGCGATGCTCATTAAGGTTCTCGGCATCGGGAGGTAACCACCGCCGTCTGGCTGAGGCAGCACGCCATCATCGCCCCCTCGTTCGGAGCCGTGACGCAAGTCACGTTGCGTGCGGTACAATAATGAAAATACTTAGACAGGGGAATCTTATGTGCACTGCGGTTAGCCGACGTTACCGGGCCTTTCTGCCAATTCTCGCTCTCATTACTTCCGGCCTGCCTGTTTGGGGCCAGACAACCGGCCGCATCGGCGGATTCGTCAGGGATCCGGCGGGCGCGGCAATTCCATCAGTCAATGTCACTGCCCGCATGACGCAGCAGCAGACCACCAGTAAGACGCAGACGAACACCGAGGGCTTCTATGAGTTCGTCGCCCTGCCGCCTGGCGACTACGAATTCGTCTTTGAGGCCTCCGGCTTCCGGCGCCAGTTGCGCTCCGGCGTCGAGCTCAGCATCAATCAGAACCTGCGTGTGGATGCCTCGCTCGAAGTCGGTTCTCTCGAAACCGAAGTGACTGTGAGCAGTACCGCGCCGCTGGTAGACACCGTCAGCCCGGTGCTCTCCGGATTGATTGACGACCGGCGGGTGGTCGACCTGCCGTTGAACGGCCGAAACATCATGTCGCTGGCCGCGGTTCTGCCAGGGGTGCTGGGCGTTGCGGTGCCGCAGCAGATGGACAACGCCCGCTCCGGCCCGATCATGGATGTTAACGGCGGCCGGTCCAACATGAACCTGTTCACCTTCAACGGCGGCTATTTCAACAACCCGTCGCGCAACACCGGCGTCAATTATCCACCGCCGGATGCGGTGGATGAGATTCGCATTCTCACGCACGACTTCTCGGCTGAGTACGGCCACAATCCGGGCTCCCAGGTGATGGTGGTTTCAAAATCCGGCACGAATCAGTTTCACGGCGCGGGGTGGGAGTTTCTGCGCAACAACGCGTTAAACGCGCGCAACTTTTTTTCGCCGGTGGTCCCGGTGGTTCACCAGGATCAGTTCGGCGGCGATGCGGGCGTTCCTATCCGCAAGGATAAGCTGTTCATCTTCGGCGTGTATCAAGGCCTGATCAACAATCAGCAGGCCCAGTCCGTGCAGTCCTTCGTCCCCACGACAGCGCAGCGCGCGGGTGATTTCACTGCGCTCAAAACCGCTCTTACGAACCCCATCAGCCCGCTCACCGGCCAGCCGTTTCTGGATCCGGTCACTGGCTCACCCTGCGTGGCGGGCAACAAGATCGCCACAGGCTGCATCAACGCGGCATCCGCCAAGCTGCTCGGCTTCGTGCCCCAAACCGACAGCGGCACCATTGTCACGCTTGCCGCCAGCCCGATCCGCGGCGATATGGGGATGACGCGCGTCGACTGGAATCAGAGCGCCAAGCATCGCATCTTCGGCTCTTATTTTTTGGATCGCAACAGTCACTCCAGTCCGTTAGCCGGCAGCAGCACCCTGGCCAATTACATGTCGGAGAGTTTCAAAGAATCCACCGACGTCGTAGTGGTCAACGACACCTACACTTTCAGTCCGCACCTGTTGAACCAGGCGACCTTCTCCTGGAACCGCACCAATTCTTCGCAGGTGGAGGACAAGACCGTGAATCCAACCACGCTGGGTGTCAATCTGGCGCAGTACCCTACGTCGGGCGCGATTACGGCGGCGGTGAGCGGCAATTTCACTCTCGGCAGCGGCACGCCTACGTTCTTCTGGAGCCAGAACTTTCAAGCCAAGGATAGCCTGAGCTGGACGCACGGCAGGC
This sequence comes from Bryobacterales bacterium, assembly GCA_963817515.1. Lineage (GTDB taxonomy): Bacteria > Acidobacteriota > Terriglobia > Bryobacterales > Bryobacteraceae > DATMNI01. Next base: position 51,505 of record CAWFPJ010000004.1, read on the forward strand.
ACCAGGTGAAATTTGGCTACGAGCTGCTGCATCTGCAGTTTCGGCAGGCATTTCTGGGGGCCCCGAGTTTCACCTTCAGCGGCACTGCCACCGGCAACGCCACCGCCGATTTCATGCTGGGACTATTTAACAGCGGGAGTGTGGGCTTCGGCGTTCGCGACACCGATAACAATACCAACTTCCACGGGATGTTCATTCAGGACGAATTCAAAGTCCGTCCGAATCTGACTCTCACGTACGGGATTCGATACGAGCCGTTTTTACCTTGGAAGGAAGCGCATAACCGCATTAACGCCATCCGGCCGGGCCAACAATCGACCCTGGTGCCGGATGCGCCTCTCGGTATTGTTTATGTGGGCGAAGCCGGCGTCACCAACGGAATTGCTCCCGCCGACTTGAATAACTTCGGACCGCGCCTGGGCTTTGCCTGGGACGTTTTCGGCAACGGCAAGACATCAGTGCGCGGCGGCTATGGCATCTTTTTCGAAAGCATCAACGCCGATTCGCTCTCGCAGACCAATGCCCCGTACGCTGGAACCACGCCGCTGTTCGGCGGCCTGCTCAGCGATCCCTTCGGCTCATTGGGCCTCAAGGCGCCGCCGGTGACCACCACCTCCAGCTTCGGCTGCTCCAAGATCACGGCATATCCGGGGTACAGCTGTCCCCTGTTTCCGCTGCCCATCAACGGCATCTACACCGGTCCCAGCCTGCGATCGCCCTACATACAGTCGTTCAATCTTTCGATTCAGCGACAGGTCACTTCGAGCGTGATGGTGGAATCCACCTACGCCGGAAAGATCGGCATCAAGATCGAAGCGCTGCGGCCTATCAATCCCGCGGCGTTCGTGAACTCGCCTGTGACCGGCGCCGCGCCCTCCGCCCAGAACGTCAACGACCGTGTGCTCTTTGAGCCGGGCATTCTGGGGCCGCAGATTTATTCGCTGGGTAACGATTTCCGCAGTACCTACCATAGCTGGCAATCGCAGGTCACCAAGCGCATGAACCACGGCTTCACGGTGCTGGCGTCTTACACGCTGGCGAAATCGATCGACAGCAGTTCCACCAACAACCTGGGTGCCACAGTTTCCGATCCGTTCGATTTGAGCACGGAGAGGGGACGCTCGTCGTGGGACCGCCGGCATGCTTTCGTGGCATCGTGGCTGTGGAATCTGCCGGTGCATTTTGCCAGCAAACCGGTCGAAAGCATTTTGGGTGGATGGACGCTCACCGGCATTACCACGCTGCAGAGCGGAACTCCGCTTACCTTCGTTCAGGGCACCGACGTTGCGCTGGACGGAACCGGAGGGGCGCAGCACGCGCAGTTGGCGCCAGGTATCACCGCCGGCAATATTGTGATGAGCCACGCGGACCGCAACGCATTCGTCAGCCAGTTCTTCAATACCGCGGCTTTCATTCAACCGCGGCTTCTGCCGCTGGGACTCTACGGGAACGCGGGCCGCGGCCTGATCAGCGGACCCGCCACGTCGAACACCGACTTCTCTGCCCTGAAGGATTTCAGGCTGCACGAATCGTGGAAACTGCAATTCCGCGCCGAGATGTTCAACTCTCTCAACCAGGTGAATTTCGGCAACCCCAATCAAACGGTAAGCAGCGCCACTTTCGGCCGCATCACCAGCGCGGCCAGCGGACGGGTGATCCAACTCGCGCTGAAAATGCTCTGGTAGCAGCGGCCGGAGAGGACGGCTGCAGTATAATGAGCGCATGTCGGCCCGCAGACTCACTCGGCGCAATTTCCTGTTGGCTTCGGGCGGCGTCATGCTGTCCTCGGCGCAAGTCGCCAAGCCTACGAATTTCCAGATCGCCTGCATGACGCTACCGTACGCGCCTTTTCCAATGCAACGGGCACTCGAAGGAATTGCCCGCGCCGGCTACCGATTCGTCGCGTGGGGCACGACGCACATGGAGGCGCCCGGGGATCGCCGGCCGGCTTTAGCCGTGGATGCGCCTCCCGCCGATGCCAAACGCCTGGCCACGCGCTGCCGCGATATGGGGCTGGAGCCGGTGATGACATTCTCCACCGTGCAACTGGAAGAACCGAACGCCGCCGATGCCCATCTGCGCCGCATTGAACAGTGCGCCGCCGCCGGAATTCCTTTCCTGCTCACCTTCGGCAAAACCAGCGCGGGCGAGTACGATACTTTTATCGGAAACCTGAAACGCATGGCGCCGGCCGCCCGCAGCCACGGGGTCACCGTAGTGATCAAACAGCACGGCGGCAATACCGGCACCGGCAGTAACTGCGCCCGCATCGTGGATGAGGTGGGCGACGACGGCCTGCGCGTTTGCTACGACGCCGGCAATGTCATGGATTACGAGCGCAAGGATCCAATCCCGGATATTGAGCAGTGCTGGCCGAAGGTGCGAGCCTTCGCCATCAAGGACCATCGCTACACGCCGCGCAATCAGGATTGCGGCCCTGGGCTGGGCGAGATCGATCATTACAAGCTGCTGATGCCGGTGGCCCGTACGGGCTTGGACATGCCGCTGGCCTGTGAGAATATCTTTGAACCGATCGTGCCGCGGCCCGCGCAGGCCGACGGAGTGGATGCTCTGGCGCGGCGCGCGCGTGAATTTTTGGAGATTGTGGTTCGCGACGTCCAGTCCATCGAACCGGGCCAGTCGATCAAACCAGATCAGTCCAAACCAGGCCAGTCTAAACCAGGCCAGTCTAAACCAGGAGCGAACAAGTGAACGGGACGAATCGCAGATATTTTCTAATGGGATCGCTGGCCGCTGCCGCAGTGGGCGGTGCGCGCGCACAATCGACCGGCACAATCGGCGCCGGCGTTATCGGCATAGGTGGCCGCGGCAGCTCGGATCTGGCTAGCGTGCTGGCACAGCCCTCCGCTAAAGTAATGGCGCTGTGCGATCTCAAGCCTGATCGTCTGGACAAGGCGGCCACTACCGCTGCCGCGCACAAGCCGGCGACTTACAGGGACTATCACCAACTGCTTGCCCGCAAGGACATTGACGCCGTGGTCATTGCCACGCCCTGCGACCTGCACGTGGAGATGGCCATCGCGGCGCTCAAGGCCGGCAAGCACGTCTATTGCGAGAAGCCGGCCGGCATTAACCCCGCATCCATCCAGCAACTACTAACCGTGGCGCGCTCGAGCGACCGCGTCTTCCAGATCGGCCAGCAGATGCGCAGCCTGATCAGGCTGCAACGGACCATAGAGAAGGTGCAGGAGGGCGTCATCGGAGACGTCATCATGGTGAAAGCCCAGCGTCATGCCGGGGCTGATCTGCCTCACGACGCCTCTTCGAGCGATTGGTTTTTCGATGCGAAGCGCTCGGGCGACGTCATCGTGGAAATGTCGGTGCACAATCTGGATTGCTGCAACTGGGTGATCGGCAGCCGGCCCGAGCGCGCGGCCGGTTTCGGCGGTACCTTACTCTGGAAAAACGATCCTCCCGGCCGCACCAACATGGACGGCTACTCGCTCACCTACGAATACGCGAACGGCGTGAAGCTCTCGTATACGCAGGTCTTCTTTCATCCGCGGGGTATGCCCGGTAACGGCCAGAGCACATACGTGTATGGGACCAAAGGAGGCGTCGATCTCGACACCGCCACGGCCTACCCGCTGGAACGCGGCGGCCAACCGGTGGTGCTGGCGGAGCCGGTCAAGGAGGACCCACACGCGCACATGGCGGCATTTTTCGAATCGATTCGCACGGGAAAGAAATCGCCCGCGGACATCACGGTGGCTGCCACCGCGGCGCTCACCGCCATACTCGGAAGAGATTCGATCTATCGCAAGCAGGTTCTGACGTGGGAAAGCATGGGCGTGCGAATTTGAGCGCCGCTACTCCCGGTGCAGGAATTCGTCCAGATTGAGAATCACGCGCGCCACGGCGCCCCATGCCTCTTCGGGCTTGGCCTGGCTATCGAATAAGCGTTCCAGGCGTGCGGCCTCGCTGGCGGTGGCGGGGCGGGACAGGCACAAATTGAAAGCGTAATCCAAGCGCTCCCGGAAGGCGGCCCGTGAAGTACCCGGCGTCTCGTGGAGGATCCGATACGCCAGCCCCTGCGCGGCTTCGATGAAGACCGGATCGTTTAACAGGTTGAGCGCCTGCAGCGGAGTGGTGGTGGATTCCCGCCGGCTACAGCTCAGGTTTCCCGCGGGCGCATCGAAATTGACCAACTGCGGGTAGGGCACGGTGCGCTGGAAGAAGATATAAAGCCCGCGCCGATAGCGGTCGGCGCCCTCGCTCTCTGGCCATTTCACCGCATTCGAGTAACCGAGCTCCGCCACACCGGCCGGCTGCGGCGGCCGCACACTCTTGCCGCCCACGGCCATGTTCAACAGCCCGGCGGCATAGAGCGCGGAGTCGCGAATCAGTTCGGCCGGAAGCTGCATGCGTGACTGGCGCGCCAACAAGATATTCTCGGGATCGCGCTCCGACAGGTCGCGCCGGGCATTCGAACTCTGCCGGTAGGTGGCCGATGTCGCGATAAGCCGGATCATCTCTTTGACGCTCCAGCCGCGATCCATGAATTCCACTGCCAGCCAGTCCAGCAGCTCCGGGTGCGAGGGATCGTCACCCTGGACGCCAAAATCGTCGGACGTGCCCACCAGTCCGCGATCGAATAGCTGCTGCCAAATCCGGTTGACCGCGACCCGCGCCGTCAGCGGATTCTGTCTCGAAACCAGCCAGCGCGCCAGGGCCAGCCGGGAAGGCGACGTCCCAGCGGCTAGAGGCGGCAATCTCGCCGGCACATCCGGTTTTACGTCGCGCCCCCAATGCCCGTATTCTCCCCCGATCATGATCCGCGTGGTGGGAGGCATCTCGTTTTCGGAGACGGTTTGCGCCTGGCTGATCTGCGGCGCAGCCGCCTGCAGTTCCTTGAACTTTTTGCGGATCTCTTCGACGCGCTTGTCCTCCAGGCCCATCTTAGTTAGACCATTGCCGACGAAGAAATTCTCCAGATCCTCCTGTTGTTTCGCGGTGCGCCGGCCGGGCTCAAGCCGCACCATCACCTGGCCGCCGGTGGCGTTGTTGCCCAGGAACTTCCACGCGGTGTCCCATTCCGGCGCTTCGCCGCGATTTTGGAAGGCGCGCAGCAATTTGCGCTCCCATTCCCTTTCCAACTCCACCAGTCCGTATTCCGCGAACAGTGCGTGCCGCCTGGCCTCGTACTCCGGCAGAGCCCGCAGATAGGGGCCAAGCTCTCCTCCGAGCGGCGCCTGGATGTCTTCCTCCTTCATCGTGTCGAAAAAGGCGAAGAGTTGATAGTATTCCTTCTGTGAAATCGGGTCGAACTTGTGATCGTGGCACTGTGCGCATCCCACCGTCAGCCCGAGCCAGGTGGTCCCCACCGCGTTGGTGCGATCGATCATCTGCGCAATACGAAACTCTTCGGTATCTACTCCGCCCTCGCGGTTGGTGAGCGCGTTGCGATGAAATCCAGTTGCCACTCTCTGCTCGACCGAGGCGTGCGGTATAAGGTCGCCGGCGATCTGCTCGACCGTGAACTCGTCGAACGGCATGTCACGGTTCAGCGCGTCGATCACCCAGTGGCGATAGCGCCAGGCATGCGGCCGGGCCAGATCGCTCTCATAGCCGTCGCTATCGGCGTAGCGTGCGAGATCCAGCCAATGGCGTCCCCACTTTTCTCCGAAGTGGGGCGAAGCCAGCAGACGGTCCACGGCGCGTTCGTAGGCGTCAGGCCGCTGGTCGGCCAGAAAAGCCGCGATCTCTTCGGGGACCGGCGGCAGCCCGATCAGGTCCAGACTGATCCGCCGGAGCAGGGCCGTCTTGCGCGCTTCGGGCGACGGCGCCAGGCCCTCCCGCTCCAGACGCGCCAGCACAAATCGATCTACGGGGTTTCGTATCCAGGCCGTTTTCGCCACCGCGGGCGGCTCCGGATGCCGCGGCGGCACAAAGGACCAGCGGTCCGCGGCAACCAGACTCACGGCGAAAACCAACTGCAGGCAGACTCGCATGATCAAACTAACGTGCCGGAGAATAACTCGCGCCAGTCCATCATTTCTCCAGCTCCTTTACCGTCACGTTACGATACTGCACCGGCCAACCCTCCGACTGCAGGCAGATACTGCCCTGAGACGGAACCGCGTTGTGGCCCTCATTGACCAGCTTTCCATTGAGCACCACCTGCACATGGCCTTCGCGCGCGGTGATCTCATACTTGTCCCACGATCCCAGCGGCGGGCGATCGGTGACGAACGGTCCGCGCTTGGCTCCCTCCACCTTGGCGCCACGTACGCCGAACAGGCTGCCGGCTTCGCCATGATAGCCCTGCACTTCAAGCGAGACCGGCCAGATATCTTTGATCTCATTGGCGAAGATAAAGAACCCGGCGTTGGGCCACTTCTCCGGCGCACCTACCCAGCCCTCGGGTTCAAAGCGCCATTCGGCACGCAGAACGAAATTGCGATAAACCTTCTTGCTCCGCAGAAAGCCGTTGGGTTTGCCCTTGCAGTAAATGATGCCGTCGCGCACGGACCATATATCGGCCGGCGCGCTTTCGGCGGTCCAGAATTCGTCGATTCGCTCTTTCGGCATTAACGATACGAAATCGTTCGAAGCGGGAAATAATAGCGTCTGAACAAAGAGGAGAGCGAACAGGTAATGCTTCATCGAAGAATTATACCGCGGTGGGATCGGCGCTTCATTTCAGTTCTCCGGTGCGATACAATCCCAGTCGCACCAGACTTCATTCCAGGAGAGCAACATGCGCCCCCAGGTGATTACGGTCTTTTTAACGGTTATGGCGGCACTGCCGTTGGCTGCGGCGTCCATCCAGACGACAAAACCGGAAGAGGTTGGGCTTTCTTCGGAGCGCCTGCAGCGGATCCGTCAGACGGTTCAGCGCCACATCGATGAGCACGATATCACGGGGGCCGTGACGCTGGTGGCTCGCAGAGGCCACGTGGCCCACATCGAAGCGCTTGGCGTGATGGATCTCGAATCGAAGAAGCCGATGACAAAGGATGGTCTCTTCTGGATCGCTTCGATGTCCAAGCCGATCACCGGCGTCGCCATTCTCATGCTGCTGGAAGAAGGCAAAATCCGGCTCAATGATCCGGTATCGAAGTTCCTGCCGGAGTTCAAGAATATGAAGGTGGCGGTCATTCAGGAACGGCCGGCCGGCGCCCCACCAGTGACGCCGCCGGTCTTCTATACGGTTCCCGCCGATCGCGAGATTACCATCCAGGACCTGCTTACCCATGTATCCGGCTTGGCCAGTGGCGGCGCTGCCAGCGGCGCCGAAGCCGCCAAAGTTGCCAGGAAGCCCGGTGAGAAGCTGTCCGACTACATTCCGCGCCTGGGTGCCACGCCGCTCGACTTCCAGCCGGGGTCGCGGTGGAGCTACAGTCCAGGTGCGGCTTTCGACAGTCTCGGACGCATCGTCGAGATCATTTCCGACCAGCCCTTCGACCAGTTCCTGCGTCAGCGCATTTTCGAGCCGCTGCGGATGGCCGATACTTTCTTTCATCCGTCCGCTGATCGGCTGCCGCGGGTGGCAGCCACATACCATCGCGCAGACGGTGCGCTGCGGCTGGTGGACAGTCAGAACAGGTTGGCAAACACTACGTATTTTTCTGGCGCCGGAGGGCTGATGACTGACGCGGAAGACTATCTGCAGTTCGGTCAGATGCTGCTCAACGGCGGCCAGTTGAATGGGAAGCGCCTGCTGAGTCCGCGAACGGTTGAGTTGATGTCCTCGGTGTTCGCGCCGGACACGCTTCCCGGCAGGTCGCGCGGCAGAGGCTTTGGACTCAGCGTACAGGTTGTCAACGATCCCGTTGCGGCGGGCTATCGGGTATCGCCCGGCAGCTTTGGATGGGACGGCGCCTTCGGAACCCACTTCTGGGTCGATCCCAAAGAGAAGGTTGTCGGAGTTCTGATGGTTCAGACCGACAATCCCAACCGGCAGCTCGATCGCGATTTCGAAAACGCGGTGATGCAGGCGATTGTGGACTAGAGCCGGAGTCACAGGACAAGGCGCTACTGTATTAGCGGACCCTTTGCACTATGCTGTCAATGCAGCCGATCGGATATGTAAGAAGCCCCTACGGGGATACTCACGAAATTCCGAAGGGATTGGATGCGAAGCATGAGGCGGAAGGGGTTCTCGAGATACGGCCGGAATTTGAGGCTGGCCTGACGGACATTGAAGGCTTTTCTCACCTGTTCGTCATCTGGGCATTCGATCGTTCCCAAGGATTCGACTTGATGGGAACGCCGCCGAGCGACAACCGGCCGCACGGCGTGTTCGCAACCCGCTCACCGCGACGTCCGAATCCGATTGGGTTAACAGTGGTCGAATTGCTATACCGGGAGGGGCCGGCCCTCCACGTTCGGGGGATAGACATGCTTGAAGGAACCCCGATTCTGGACATCAAGCCCTATCTCTCAACCGTACCGCCGGAACGCCTGCGACGCGGGTGGCTGGCGGAAGCCGAAGCGCGTAACCGGGTGCAACCGTAGCCGTGGTCCTTATCGGGAGGGGTGCATTCAGCCGAAGACGAACGGGGCTCACACCCTACGGAGTGATGCCGACGCTCCGATCGTTCTGATAGATTCCAGGCGCCGATACTGCGGCATGACGAATCGCTCCACTAGCGAACATACGCTCACTGGCACGGCACTGCGCTTCTGATGGTTGTCGCTCTGGAACCTTCCAGAAGGCCTTTTGGCATTCCACATGGCTGCCCGGCGCATTTGCTCAATTTCCTCCGGCGAGCAGACTGTGGCGAAGAACTTCAGCATTGGTCCCAAGGCAGCTTCGGGCAGTTGAGCGTAGTTCATCAACAGGGTCTTGCCGGGCTGGTAGAACTTGAGTGCATTCGAAAACCGTGCCGCCAGCACGCGCACCCAGAACTCTTCGGGCGGAATCTCGGACAGTTCCGCGGGATCACCTTCCACCAGACCGTTATCGGCCACCCCGGGCGGCAAACGGTCGGCCGGAAAACGAAAATAGGAACCCACGATTTCCAGTGGCTCCCGGTACAGAAATATCCAGGGCACGTCAGGAAACGCCCGACGGATGAGCGGCATCTTCGAGATGGCAGCGCTGGAGAATTTGATGAAACACTGCTGCGCGCCTTCATAACACTGCGGGCCGTCAGAACGCGGGCGCAAGGCCCCAACCACGGCTCGAAGCAAATGCGCCTGATCCGCATCCGTGACCGAACCGTCGCAAGGCTTGGGATAAAGCACCTGATTGACGATCGCAGGCTCCGACAGCACGGTATTCTGCGGCAGGGATGCCAGCATCTGAGCCACCAACGTGGAGCCGCAACGCGAGGCGTGGCAGATGAAACCTGTTGGCGGCCGCTCCCGCTCCGTGCTGGTCAACAGTATTTCGGCAGGTGTTGTGCGGTTGGCGCACCGCGTTTCTTGCTGGTGTTTATGGATGGTTTGTTCAAAGAAGGGCTCAACAAACCGGCGCCCGTTCATGCGGCGCCAGTCGACCACGGGCCCGGTACTCTCCCAGCGGAGTGAAACTGGCGTCCAGTCGGCGAGGTCGTCCGGCTGCAAGAAAGCTCTCCTGAAAGGAGCTTATCAAGATTGAGGGTGGCATCGGGTTCCGGCATCCTTAGTATCATGAGAGGTTCGAATTTTCGCGGAGGGGCATCTTGAGAACAGTATTACTCTTTCTCGCCAGTGCGGTTTCGTTCGCGCAATCGCCGTTGGACGTCACCAGCGGCCTTCAGGGAATGGTGGACCGCCACCTGACTGAGGCTGCAAAGAAGCTGTTGGAAGCCCGGTCGGCGCGAGTGGCGCAGATCCGAACGCCCGCCGATGTCAGAGAACGTCAGGACTACATCCGCAGGACGTTGACTGAAGAAATCGGCGGCTTTCCGGAAAAGACGCCGCTGAACGCCCGCATTACGTCCACCCTCCACCGTGACGGCTACTCAGTCGAGAAGCTCATCTTCGAAAGCCAGCCAGGCTTTTACGTCACGGCCAACGTCTTCGTCCCGGAGACAGGCCGACGCCCCTACCCGGCAGTGCTGGGCACTGCCGGTCACAGCGTTGACGGCAAGGCGACGGAATTGTATCAGCGTGCGTGGATTTCGCTCGCGAAACGCGGATTCCTGGTGCTGGCGTACGATCCCCCCGGGCAGGGCGAACGGCTTGAGTACCTTGACCCGGCCACGGGAAAATCGAAGCTGCCCGGAGGGGGCACGGGCGAACATAGCATGGCGGCTGCGCAGTGTCTGCTGACCGGCACAAACATCGCGCGCTGGTTTATCTGGGACGGCATCCGCGCCGTTGACTATCTGGAGACGCGGCCGGATGTCGATCCGAAACGCATAGCAGTGGCGGGGAATTCCGGAGGCGGTACGCAAGCGGCCTACCTGGCGGCATTCGAACCGCGCCTGGCGGCCGCCGCGCCATCGTGCTACATCACGTCGTGGGAAAAACTGTGGGCGGCCCCCGGCCCGCAGGACGGCGAGCAGGTGTTCGCGGGATTTCTCAAGGACGGCCTGGACTTCCCGGACTTCCTTATCGCCTTCGCGCCCAAGCCCATCCAAATGGCCGTGGCCATCAAAGACTTTTTCCCGATTGACGGCGCCCGCGCTACCTACGCCGAGGCAAAACATATCTTCGAAGTGTTAGGCACGGAAGTGTCAGGCGCGAGCGATCGCGTGGGCTATTTCGAGTTCGACGACACTCACGGCTGGTCGCAGCCGCGGCGGGAAGCGACCTACCGCTGGTTCGCGAAGTCTCTGCAGGACCGCCAGGAAGATGGCAAAGAACTCGAGTTCACGGTGGACACCCCGAAGGACCTGCAGTCGTCGGAAACAGGGCAGGTGGCGACGACTTTCCGCAATGCCCAGACCGTGCAGTCCATCAATGCGGCGCTGGCTGAGAAGCTCTACGCGAAGCGGGCGGGGGCGGACGGGAAGGACATCCCGCGGCTTATACGGGCGCGGCTAGGCGTTACCACCGGGCGCGGCGCTCCCACGGCCGAAAAAATCGGCGTGATCGAGCGGCATGGCTACACGATCGATAAGATCGCGATGCGGCCGGAAATGGGCATCACGATTCCAGCGCTCGCTTTTCTGCCTACCGGAGGGTTGCCGCGCAAGCCGGCCGTCATATACGTAAACGCCGCGGGCAAGGCCGCCGATGCCGACGAGGGTGGGCCGATCGATACCATCGTGCGCGCGGGAAACATCGTGCTCGCAATCGATCCGCGCGGATGGGGAGAGAGCGCCCCGCCGCCCGACCCGCGGGGAAGCGACTCTGCCAATTACCGGACCGCGATGCGTGCCATCCTGGTGGGTAAATCAATGGCGGGCATGCAAACCGGCGATGTGCTCTCCGCGTTCGACTGGGTGGCCGCCCGGCCCGATGTGGATCTCCAGCGCATCGCGATTATCGGCAAAGGGAATGGCGGCGTTCTGGCGCTCTATGCGGCAGCGTTGGAGCCCCGCATAGTCAAAGTGGCCAGCGAGAGGGCTCCCGCGTCTTACATGGACATCGTGCACGCAAAGATGCATGAAGGCATCATTGGGATGGTTGTGCCGGGCGTGCTGCGCGATTTCGATCTGCCCGATGTTGCGGCGTCCATGAAGCCGCGATCCATGTGGACCGTGACTGAAGAAAAGCCCGACTATGCAGCGTGGCTGCGACGCTGACTCGCTCCGATTGACGCAGTCCGAAACGACAGGCGAAACCGCCAGGCGGTTTCGCCCGGTAGCGCCGGCAATCTTGTTGCCGGTGTTTGCTGGATCCGAATAACCAACCGGCAACAAGATTGCCGGCGCTACCGGGAAAGCTCGTTACTGGTTTTGCCTGAAGGTATAGTTTAACGATATAGTAAAGTGATTGGATATCGGATCCGTGCATACCAGGAATAGTCGGCTTCGACTGCAACCAGTACTTGCCGTCATTTTGTCTGCCGTCGCGGGAATTGCGCTGACAGCGCATTTCCTGTTGGCCCAGACGGCTGGCGGCCCCGCGGCGCTCGAACCCTCGTTCGAACAATTCGTGAAGCCTTTCTTTAAACAAAACTGCATGGCTTGCCACAACTCGGATATGAGTACGGCAGGCATCCGGGTGGACCAACTTGACGCCACAATCGAGGACCGGCATATTCAGACCTGGGAAGCCATCCGGAACCGGATGCGCGCGGGGACCATGCCCCCGAAGGGCCTGCCGCAGCCTTCCGGCGCCGACCGCCAGCGCATGGTGGAGTGGATCGGGAACGCGCTGGAGACTGCCCGCCTGCGTCCGGCGCCGAAGAATGGTCTCGTCCGGCGCCTGACTGTCTCACAGTACCGGAACACTCTCCGCGAATTGCTGCTGCTGGAAGACGATTTGACCGGAGGCCTGCCGCCGGACGCAATCTCCAAAGACGGCTTCGTGAACAACAAGGACACCCTGCAACTGTCGCCCTTGCTGACCGAATCCTATTTTGAGATTGCCGAAGCGGCGCTTGACCGTTCCATTGTCGATCCCAAACGCAAGCCCTCCATCCAGAACTTCCGTGTTGACCTGGGAGCCGGAATCAATCCGGCGCCACTGCCTGAAAAACTGGTGCTGGGCGCGGACAGCATGCTGCTTGAGAACCCGGACTTCATGGTGACGCAGCTGACGCCCACCAAGCCGTTTGCCTTCGATCCGTTCTTCATGCGCACGAAGTACCGTTACATTGAAGGCTACCGGGGAAACGATACGGTCCGGGGATGGCGGGAGTACGACAGCATTTATCACGCGGTCTTTGCGGACATGCGTGGCAGCAAAGGTTATCCCAAGGGGGATCCCTACAACACCGTCCCGCAAGGACTGCTGCTGCGGCCAGCCATTCCCAACGATGAGATTTTCGGAGCCGACGGCACGTATGGGCCAAAGGCGAACTTCAAGATTTCGCTGCGTGAATTGCCCGACGACGGCCGCTTCCGAGTGACCGTTACGGCGGCGAAGTACAACGATGGCCTGCTGCTCGATCCGGGTACGCCCTCGCAGACTACGAACGGCATCGTTTGGAAAGACACGAAGACTGCGGGCAGCGTTACTCTTCCCCAGGCGGGCATCTACCAGGTGGACGTCTACGGGCCGGAACAGAAGCTACCGCCGCCGGACTCCTCGCGGCTGGGCACCGGACTGGCTGGCGTGTGGCCTGCGGATCCGGCTGCGCCCGGCCATCTGGAGGGAAAGGCGAAGGTGGTGGATTCTCCGCTGGGGAAGGCGGTATCTCTCAGCGGCGGCGGCGATTCGTTCACCGTTCCGCGCGACGCGATCCCAACCAACGACGCGATGAACGTCGGCGAAGGCGATTTCTCGGTGTCAGCGTGGATTCACCCGGGCCAGCTCGGATCGGCGGGGATTGTCAGTCTTGGTGCGTCGGACCGGCTGCTGGGCTGGTATCTGGAAACATCCGGCAACAGGGGCACGCTGCGGTTTGAAACAGCGGGGCGAGACAACCAGGCGAATGCGATGGTTTCGTCGCCGCCCGGAGTCATACGGGCCGACACGTGGCAGCATGTCGCAGCCGTTGTGCGCCGCGGCAAGAACGAAACCCGGCTCTACGTGAATGGCTATCTGGTGGCGAAGGCGTCGACAGGTACAGCACAATTCGACGACACCAAAGCGGATCTCCAGCTTGGACGCATTCCCGGTGCCCCCCCGTTTCAGGGCGAATTGGCAGACGTCCGCCTTTACAACAGGCCGCTCGACGAGACCGAAATTCAAGCCCTTGTCCAACCCGGAAAGCAGTTTGTGCCGGCGAACTCCGAAAACAAACAGGTAGTGACGCTTACACTGGGCGGCCGTCAGTTTTCAGGCACGGTGCAGCAGCCTGCGTTTCTGGCGGTGCGCCTGGAACGCAGGACCGCTGCAAGTGAACGTTCAGCACACGGGCGCGCGGGAGCTGGATCGAGTGGTGTTCACGCCTCTCGCCGCCGGCAGCGAAGTGGCGAAACGTTTCCTCACGTTTGAGAAGCGGGTGCCGCGAGCTCGGCGTGCATCTCGGGCTGCGCCGCGATTGCGGAAGCACGCTCGCTCCGGTGGGTACGCCGCAAAACGTAGCCGGCGAAAAGCTCTCGCGATTCGTCTTTGAGGGGGCCATTCGCAATTTCCCCAGCCCGTCGGTGGAGAAGGACAACGTCAACTATCTGGCGGGCGTGCGTGAAATCGGCGTCCGCAGTGAGTACACAGACGGCCGCGATATGCCGCGCCTTCTGGTCCGGTCCGTGGAGTTCGAAGGACCGTTTTACGAACAATGGCCACCGGCGTCACATCGCAGCATCTTCGTCGATTTCGACCGCAAGAACGATTTACCTGCTTATGCGGAAAAGATCGTTACCAGTTTCGCGGCGCGCGCTTATCGGCGTCCCATCACGGTGCCTGAAAAGGCCGCTTTGCTGGCGGTGTACCAGAAATCGTCCGCCTCCGGACGCTGCTTCGAGGATAGTATCAAGGACGCGCTGCTGGTGGTTCTGACGTCGCCGCAGTTTCTGCTGCTGGTGGAGAAGAGCAAGACGCCGGCGCCTGAGCAGCTCGACAGCTATGAGCTGTCTTCAAAGCTCTCGTACTTCCTTTGGAACGGTCCACCGGATCAAAAGACCTTGGGGTTAGCCGCCAGCGGAACGCTGCGAAAGCAATTGGATTCCGAAGTCAGCCGGATGATTGCGGATCGGCGCTTCTCACAGTTCACCAGCGAGTTTACGTCTCAATGGTTAAGCCTGGATAAGTTCCAGGTGCTTGAACCGGACCGGAAGCGATATCCCAAACTCACCCGCGAGACCCGCAGCCAGTTGAAGCAAGAGCCGGTCGAGTTTCTGCAATACCTGATCCGGAATAATCTTCCGGTCCGGGATCTGATTGAATCCGATTTCGTGGTCGCCAACGAAGCCGTGGCCAGCTACTATGACTTGTCGGAAAAGCCCGAGAGCGGCTTCCGGTTCGTGGCCATCCAACACCCTCGCCCGGAGTTGGGCGGCGTGCTCACGCAGGCGGCCGTCATGGCGGGTCTGTCGGACGGCCGTGAATCGAATCCCGTGAAGCGGGGCGCGTGGATCGCACGAAAGATTATCGCCGAACCTCCCGCCGATCCACCGCCCAATGTGCCGGCGCTTAAAGAGGACACGGCCGGACTCACGCTGCGGCAGCGCCTTGAACAGCATCGCAATCAATCCGCATGCCAGCAGTGTCACTCAAAAATTGACCCGTGGGGAGTGGCGTTTGAGCAGTTTGACGCAGGCGGACGCCTGAAGCCGCAGCCGGCGGATGCCCGGTCCACGCTGCCCGATGGCACCGAAATCAACGGCGCAAACGATCTTAAGCGGTATCTCGGCGAAGATCGCATCGATCAGGTGGCATACAGCTTTCTGAAGCATCTGATGACGTATTCGACCGGGCGAACCTTGACATACAACGAATTGGCCTACCTGAAGCAGGATGGCTTGAAACT
Source organism: Bryobacterales bacterium (assembly GCA_963817515.1). Taxonomy (GTDB): domain Bacteria; phylum Acidobacteriota; class Terriglobia; order Bryobacterales; family Bryobacteraceae; genus DATMNI01. The sequence goes on from CAWFPJ010000004.1 coordinate 66,926, forward strand.
GAAGGCGAACGGCTACCGGATGCAGGACATGATCCGGTATGTAGTGAACAGTAAAGTGTTCCTCGAAAAATAGTAAAATTTAAAGGACTGTATGAACCGCTCTCTTCAACTTGACCGCCGTGCTTTCCTCAAGGGCATTGGAGGAGCTGCGCTGGCTTTGCCCGTTCTGGACGCCATGGGCGCCGAAGTGACGGGACAGATTCCCCGCCGCTTCTGTGCGATCTACACCGCGAATGGCATGTCGCTGCCGAAAGCTGAGCACAGCCTCCCGGATTGGAGTTGGTTTCCGGCCGCGGGCGATAAAGCCGACTTCGCCTTTGGCAAGTCGACCGAACCGCTCGCGCCCTTCCGGAAGAAGCTCAGTTTCATGGGAGGGCTGTACCACCCGAACGGTCCCAAAGCCGATCCGCACGTCTGCTCCGACATGTGGCTCACCGGCGCTCCGCTGCAGAATCCGAAGCCCGGCACCTACAACTCGGCCGGACTCGACCAGGTGATTGCGCTGCACACCAAGCAGTACTGCCGCCAGCCGTCGCTGGTGCTTTCGATCGACGCCGGCACAGGCTATCTCTCGCGCACCGGCACCATCTCTTATAACCTGGATGGCCGGCCGATCCCGGCTGAGAACAATCCGCGCCGTGTGTTCGACCGATTGTTTCGCGCCGATCGCAAATCGCTAAAAGCGGAACACGAAAACCTGCAGCGGCGCATCAAACTGGTGGACGCCGTGGCCGAAAGCGCCCGTTCACTGGATCAGGAACTGGGCAAGACCGACCGCGAGCGGATGGATCAATACATGACTTCACTCAACGAAGTGGAATCGAGGTTGATCGCCTCCGAGCGTTGGATCGATATTCCGCTCAAGAAGCAGGACTACTCGCATCTGAACCTCGATATCACGAACGAGGGAGATCCGGCTGAGTACTACCGCAACATGTTCGACCTGATGGCCCTGGCGTTCGATGCCGATATCACGCGCTCGATCACGTTCATGCTCAACCGCGAAGACGGCATGGGTATCAGCGATACCTTCCCGCTCAAGCTTGGTCTATCGAAGACGCACCACAATCTCTCGCATGCCACCGACAAGGAAGGCCAGTTGCAGTTCGCCAAATACGATCTGTTCCTGAGCCAGCGCATCGCGCATTTCCTGGAGAGCCTGAACACTTACCAGGATCGTAATGGCAGCGTGCTCGACAACACCATCGTGCTCTACGGAAGCGGCGCGAGTACGACACACAACTCCCACAACCTGCCGACGCTGATTGCAGGCGGCGCCAACATGGGCCTCAAGCACGGAATCTACTGGCGCGCAGACGGCGAAGCGCGGATGTCAAACGTGCACCTCAGCATTCTGCACGCTCTAGACATAGAGCAGGAATCGTTTTCCGACAGCACCAGTACGCTCAGCAGTCCGATCTTCGGCCGGTCATAAGAGAGCGCTTTCCCGCCGGCCTTCGAGAGCTGGCGTGGAAATAATTCCCGCCGCGGTTGTTTCGGTCCACGTCGACACAGTCAAGTTTGCTGTCCCCGAGGCGATCGATATAGAGTCCCTACCCGTTGCAACGCAGGCTCGAATACAGTAGGGTATGTACAATAACCAGTTAGGAGGGTTTGAATGAAGTCACGCCGAGATTTCCTTATGGCCGGAGCTGCCGCTGCTGGCACGGCCTCGATTGCGCGGGTATGGGCCGCGAAAACCACTGGCTCAGAGTTTCACTTCGCAGAATTCGAACAGCGCATCGCGCGCAAGGATTTCCGCGGAATGACTAAGGACATTTTGCCCACCCCCTGCATGGTGGTCGACATGGACATGTTCCAGCTCAATGTCAAGCACATGGCCGACACAGCCAAGACTAACAGCATCAACGTGCGCCCGCACGTGAAGGTTCACAAGAGCGTGGACGTGGCCAAACATCAGGTGGCCCATGGGGCCATCGGTCTAACGTGCGCCACGATCGCCGAAGCGGAACTGTTCTCGGGCGCCGGCATCAAGGGCGTGCTGTGGACCAAGCAGCCGGCCAGCGTCAACAACATCCAGCGGGCGGTGTTGCTCTCGAAAAAAGATCCGACCTTCATGTTCGTAACGGATTCGCCGAAGGTGGTGGATTGGGTGGAGGAGGCGGCAGCGGCGCACAATGCCAAGGTACGGGTTGCGGTGTCGGTGTTCGCGGGCATGGCGCGGCAAGGCATCGACGGCGGTCAGCCGGCGCTCGAACTGGCGCAGAAGGTGTCTTCGTCGAAGCGCATATCGTTCGAAGGCTTCATGGCATACTCGGGCGGCGCGGCCCACACCAAGGGATTCGAGAACCGGAAAAAGCGTTCGAATGAGGTGCTGGCGGGCGTGCGCGAGAGCCGCGATCTGGCCAAGAAGTCCGGGATACCGGTGAACATCATGAGCGGCGGCTCAACCGGTACGTACAACATCGATCACGAGAATGGGTTGAATGAGCTGGAAGCCGGTACCTACGTGTTCATGGACACCGAGTACTTCATCGTCGGGGGCAAGGACGGCGACGATAAGATGTACAACGACTGGAAGCCGGCGCTGACCGTGCTGACAACGGTGGATGGCAAAACCAAGCCGAATGTTGTGACCACGGATTATGGCAACAAGGCGCTGGCGAAGCAGACGGACCAGGTGGTGGGAAAACCGTGGCTGACCGTGGGCGTGCAAGGGGCGGAATACGGCGCGCTGAAGTGGAAGGACGGCGACAAGGAGCCGCAACTGGGCGACCGGATCGAGATCTATTGCACCAACCTCGACCAAAGCACCAACGCCTTCGACCGGTACTACATTACCAAGGGCGATCAGATCGTGGACGTGTGGCCCATCATGGGCCGCAGCGGCGCCGCGCAGCGGTAAGTTAGTTGCGAGTTTCTCTGGTCCCGTAGGACATACGCCTTCGAGAGGCGATCCGATACCGTCGCAGATTGCGGCGGCCGAACCTTCGGTGCCTGCGCCGAGTCGCGTAACTTTCTGCAACCTGCGGCAAACCAAATTTCTGTTTTGGTAAGTCGGGGCAATCCCTGTTTGTTTGCCCCGACAAGTTTCTGCTTTTGTGTTGACAATCGGAACCACCTCCAATAGAATTATTCCTGTCCGAAAGATACAGCGGCTTAAGCTTATTTCGCACCCATGTGTTGGGGCCGCATAGCCGTAGGACAGTTCTTTGAAGGCGTGATCCGGCCGCTTGCACACACAAGCTGCCGTGGAGACTTGTGGTTCGCAGACTTTAATCAGGCGGGCGTGCGGATCTGTGATTAGTGGCCCGTGCTGTAACTTAACCCGCCCCCGAGTCCGGCAAGACCTTCCTCGAAGAAGGAATACGACGATAACGTTTGGCTCCGTGTTGAGGGTTGACACTAATCCCGGCGGCACTTGGAACCACCAGGCGGCTCCGACTTTTCAGGGCCTAAGGATTTAGAGTGTCATTACTCTTCCAATACGAGCCAATAAAATCTGCGTAATTGCGCTGGGTAAGAAAGAACGCCGATTCTCGATTTAGTTTGCCAAGCGTGATTGCCGCGAGCAGCTAAGGAGGAAATATGTGGCGTAGCATATTCGTACTGACGCTAGCGACGGCCGGCGTTCACGCGCAACAGGTTGCCCATACAGGTACGCTGACGGGAAACGTCACCGACCCCACTGGAGCGGTCATAGGCGGAACTAAAGTGAGAGTGGTGAACCTGGAAACGCAGGTCGCGTCCACGGTGCTCACCAACGACGCGGGACGCTATTTTATCCCCTATCTGAATCCGGGGCACTACGAATTAAGGGTGGAGTCCGTGGGCTTCAAGGCCTACGTGCGGACTGGCATCGAGTTGCAGGCCGGGGAATCGCCGCGCATCGATATGCAGCTGGAAGTAGGTTCAGTCAGCGAATCCGTTATGGTCTCGGGCGCGGCACCCCTGATCGATACGGAGACGTCAACGGTGTCAGCTTCGTTGGGCCACGAACAATTCATGGAGCGGCTCTTTCTGTTGCAGAACCGGTCGTTCAACGTGCTGATGTATCTGCCCGGCGTGGCCAATACCTCTGAAGCCACATTCAATATGCTGGGGCAGCGATCCAGATCCATCGGCAATGAAGTAGACGGAGTGAGCGCGAAAATGCCAGTGCAAGGTACCCCCGTCGGCGACTACCAAGCCCTGCTGGTGCCGGCCGACGCGCTGGAGGAGGCGCGGGTGTTGACCACCGGTGTGCCGGCGGAGTTCGGGAGCGCGGGAAGCGGCATGGTCGTTCAGGTCATGAAGAGCGGCACCAATCAACTCCACGGATCAGCGGAAGACCGCTACCTGAATACATCGATGACGCACCGCTCGTATTTTACCCAGACCGCGACTCAGCCGATCTCATATCACGATTTGTCGGCTACCATTGGCGGGCCGGTCATGCTGCCGAAGCTTTATAGAGGGAAGGACAAGACTTTCTTCTTCTTCGGCTGGCAGCGGCAGAACGAACGAGACGGTTTTTCCGAGATCGACAACGTGCCCACTCCGGCCATGTTGAATGGGGACTTCAGCCTCGGCGGTTTGGGCTATCCGATATATGATCCAGCCACCATAAAGCAGACTGCCACCGGCGCGTGGACCGCCAGCCCATTTCCGAATAATCAGATTCCCGTCAGCCGGTTCGACCCCGTAGCCGTAAAGTTTTTGAGTTATACGCCGTGGCAATTGCCCAATCAGGCGGGATTTGTCACGGCTGCCGGCCCCCAGCAGAACTTCCTGGGAACTTCAAGATACCGATCGTATCGCAGCCGGTTCAGCTGGAAAGTAGACCAACAACTCTCCCCCACTCACAAGTTTTTCGTGCGCGTAACCTGGAACCGCCACCGGCGCTGGAGCAATGAAACCTACGACCAATTCAATTGGCTGCTGCTGAACGCCGGCGCGATCCCCCAGCGGAGAGACATGTTAGGCCCATCAATCTCCGATACCTGGACGATAACTCCCACACTCATCAACGAGTTTCGCGTCAGCATGACTCGGTTTAGATATACGCTGACGCCGTTCACCACCGGGCAAGGTTGGGCACAGACGCTCGGCATTCCAAATACGTCGCCAACCACATTTCCAGAGTTTCCAGATACGCAGTATCCGGTGAATCTCGGAAACTATGCCGAGCAGGTGGCTGAAAACTTCACAGCCTCAGAGAACCTGACGAAGGTAATTGGGCCACACACTTTGAAGATGGGGTGGCAGGTCATTCGCTCGAGATATAACAACATCGCGCAGGACGCTCCTTCGGGCATTTACAATTTTTCAGGTTCCACGAGTTTTCCTTTCCAGCCAAACACGGGCAGTGCCTTCGCCGGCTTTCTGCTTGGAGCGGTCTCAAGCGCCCAGTTCACGCAAAACCTGGCGTCCTGGCTGCCGCGCTGGTGGCAAAACGCGCTCTACTTGCAGGACGATTACAAGCCGACCCGGAATCTTACCCTTAACATCGGGATCCGGTGGTCCGATGAGAGCCCGTTCAAGACTAAGTACGGCCAGCAGTCCGAGTTCAACCCGAATGTCGTCGACCCGCTTACCAATATGATGGGCGCGATCACGCATCCCACGGGGCCTCTGGCCAAGCAGCAGTGGCTCAATTTCCAGCCGCGGTTCGGCGTGGCCTGGAACCTGCGCAAGAATCTGGTTTTTCGGGGCGGCTTCGGGCTTACCACGATGGATCTGTTGTCCAACGATCTCAACGTTGCTTTCGACGAGTATGTCGCCACCGCGAACGTACAGGCGCCTCCAGGGAACCCCACCCCCGCCTTCTATCTCTCGCAGGGTGCGCCCCCCCATCCGTTCACAGTCCTCGGCAACGGTACGTCACCGTATGTCGGAAGTAATTTCAGTCAAAGGACGGCGACTCTATACGATCCGAACATGTATATGCCACGCATCATGAACTGGTCAGCCGGCTTCCAGTTTCAGTTGCGGCCCACCTGGATGGTGGAGGCCCGCTATGAAGGGACCTCAGGCGTCGGACTGTTGAACTGGTGGAACATGAACCAGATTCCGTTGAATATTTCCAGCGACCCCACGGTACTGACTAAGATCTACCAGGCGCCGCAGAGTTACCTGCCGTACCCTCAGTTCGGACGCATCATGAATTACAGCAACTTTGGACACAGCACATATCACGCGCTCACTGTCCGGGTGGAGAAACGCTTCAGCAGTGGCATCGGGCTGAACACGTTCTATACCTTCTCGAAAGCGCTCGACAATGCTGACGGTGAATCCCAAGCCACCGGCGAGGACTTCTACAATCGGTCTTTGGAGAAAGGGCGGGCGGGCTTCGATCTGACACACCGTTTCATCAACACGGTGATGTGGGATCTGCCTGTCGGCCGGGGACGACGCTTCCTGAATCGGGGCGGCGTGGTGAACGCTGTTCTCGGAGGCTGGCAGTTGAACTGGAGCGACACTTTACAAAGCGGGCTGCCGTTCTCGGTAACATTCGCGGGAAGCCCTAACCTGTATCTGCCCAGCGGCGGTGTTTCCCGCCCGAACATTCTGGTTCCATACTCTCAGGCCATTGCAAACCCCTGGAACATCGGCCCCAACCGGTTCCCGACAAACGCACAGAATCCTTACCTCAACGCGTCAGCGTTTGCCTATCCAGCATCGTTCACGGCTGGGAATCTGGGAAGGAATACATTTCGGGGTCCCTTGCTTTACTGGCCGCAAGGTTCGGTGGTTAAAAGCTGGAGGATCAAGGAGAGGACGACTTTTTCCTTCCGTTGGGCAGTACAAAACGTGGTCAACCGCCCGGAGTTTTCCACGCCCGGTTCGGTGTACAACTTATCGAATTTGGGGAACTTCGGCCGCTTCACCGGTACCATCGGCGCTTTCAGCGGAATTGGCGGGGAGTTCAACTCGTCGATCATCGTACGCTTGCAGTTTTAGCGAGATCACGCTGGCATCGACATTTTCGCAGCTACGTATAGAATGAGCTTGGAGGATCGGGCAGTCTCCGAAGCCCGTCCTTGCGTGGCTCGCTGTAAATGCTTTACGATTCGGAAATGCAGATCTGCTTGCGCCGTCTCGTTCTGCTCCCCTTGTTGCTGCTGGCCCCGCTCCTGGCTGAGGACAACCTGCAAGTTCGGCCAACCCGCCTGCGTCGCGCCGGTGCTCGACAAGAAGATTCTTTCGTCGTGTGCTAACCGACCCCGCCCACAAGATCCCGGCGTGGGTTGGCTACGCCCTCACCAAAGAGGTACTCCCTATCCAAGGCCACCAGCCGCGTGGGGAGCTTCCGGCGGACGCCGCGCTACCGCGTGGTGAACGGGCCGAGAACTCAGACTATTCCGGCAGCGGTTATGACAAAGGCCATATGGCTCCCGCCCGCGACTTTACGCGAAGCGTACAGGCGATGAAGGCCACTTTCGTTTTGACGAACGCAGTGCCGCAGAAGCATGGCGTCAACGCCGGCAAGTGGGCCGAATTGGAGGAAGCCGTCCACGCGTTAGCCGCTACCCAGACAGTATGGGTTTTCAGTGGGCCGGTATTCGCCGGGGGAAAGCCCACCAAGACGATTGGGCCGGACAAGGTAGCGGTACCCACTCACACGTACAAGGTGGTTCTGTGCATCCACCCGAACGGCGACAAGCAGATGTTCGGATTTGTGCTGCCGAACATCGAAAAGCCCACTGGCGTGATCAGCAGCTATACCTTCAGTGTGAACCAGGTGGAGAAGCTCACGGGCCTTAATTTTTTCGATGCGCTCCCGGCTGCCGAGCAGAACCGGCTGGAGCGGACGGTGAATGCACTTCCGCCGACACGGATCAAGCCGACGGTCACTGTGCGCCGCTAATCAATATTCGAAGCGCGCGACGATTTGCAATTGCCGGGGGTGGAAGCCGTTCGCCAGGCTGCCCACCTGTCCGAACGAACCGCTGCCAAACGTAAAGCCCGCCCGGTCAAAACGAGTGCGATTGAAGGCGTTGAAGGCCTCCATCCGTACCTGAAAACGCATGCTATCGCGAATCTTGAACTGCTTTCTCAGACCAAGATCGGTATTGGCGATTCCCTGGGAATTAAGATTCTCGAAATACCTGGGTGCGCTCCCGATTTGTTGATCGCCGGGGTCTGCAAAGCAGTCGGTGTTGAATACCGCGAGGCCATCCGATGCACCATTTAAAAGTGCGGCGGCGGCATCGTGATAGCTGACGCCAGTACCCGGGGTGGAGCACGTAACGTTAGGCCGCTGCCGTCCTCCTGAGATACGGTTCTGGGCCATCTGGAAGCGTACCGGCTGCCCGCTTTGCAGGGTGATATTCGAAGAGGCCGACCAGCTCGCCGATCACGCCATCGAGGATCTTGTTCGTATTTGTGCGCCAGCAGCAGGCCGCGGCCGATTGGGATGTTTGCCGTAAGAGCGGCCGCCAGACGCTGCGTGGCGTTGTTGGCGCTGATGGAGTTTTCGTTGCTCAGGTTATCCAACACCTGCGGGCACCACCGTTGGTGAGCCATCCGATCAGCCGTTGGCGCCCGACGAACTGTTGTCTGTAGCGCGCGAGAGGGTGTAACTGCCCTGGATTGACGAAATACTTGCCGCTCCTTTTTTGAAAGCGAAGCTGCAGGGAATCGTAGGGAGACGGCGGGTCTGCAGAGGCAGCCCGGTGAAATTGCCGTCAAACTGCGGGTAAGGCCGCAAGAGGTTGATGAGGGGAATCTGCGCGTCGTTGTACCGGGAATCAGGCTCGTTGAAAATCGCGTTCGGGCCGGTGAAGAAGGGCTGGACGGATTCGCCACCAGGCTGTTCAACTGGTGAGTGGAATAATCTTGCCGTATGTCGGTTGGAACGTAGTTGCGGTTCCGCGTGCCCGCGGCGGAGCCGCCCCATGGCAGATGCGTGCTGCGGTTCGCGGAATAATCCGCGCTGACCACCAAATCCCACGGAAAGAGATGCTGGACCCTGCTGCTCCATTGATAGATCTCGGCATTCTTGTTCACTCGTAACTGAGATCGCCCGAATTGTCGAATCCCCACATCGCCAAAGGACCGTACTTGTTCCCTTGCGGCGACGGCAGTCCATTGGGGAACGGATTTTCCAGCGTGGCAAACTGGGTCAGGTAGTTGTCCTTCGTGAAGTAGGACACGGCGTTCTTGAAATACGCAGGGCCAGTGTACTGGAAATTGGTTTGCATGTCGGCCCCGTAGTAGATTCCGGCCCCGGCCCGTATCACCGTCTTCTGGTTCCAGCTATAGGCCAGTCCCAGGGGCGCCGCGCCAAATTGTTCCGGTCGATCGGAATCGTGCGATTGCCAGACACCGGAAACAATGTGGTCCCTTTAATTAGTCCCAGGCCCGGACTCGTCCACCCCGGTGCTGTCGCTAAAATCCGCGAATGTAGACCGGTTGTAGCGTTCTGGTGTAAGGAGTGCTCCATTCATAACGCAATCCGATATTCACCGTTAGCTTGGAGCTTACCCTCCAATCATCCTGACATATAGAATCCGGTTTCTTTGGACTTGTCGGCCACGGCGGCTTAATGCGCAGCGGCCGCTGTGCCCTACCTGATCAGCAAACTGGCGAACGAATCGCCTTGCGTCACTACACCGTTTCCGGCCTGCTGATTGTTTACGTCCTGCCGAAGGGTGAATAGACCGGTAGGGTTGTCCGGCTGCCAGAAACTGTTGAAGAAGGTTCGCTGTTTGCCGCCGAACTTTATGGAGTGCGAACCCTTCGCCCAGGAAAGAGCGGAGGAATAGGTATACAAAAGTGTGCGCAAAATGCGTGTCTACGCAACATTGGTCGAACAGGTTGCTGTAGGCCGAATCGAATTCGATCGTCTCGTATTCGGGCCAGCCCGTTATTGATCATGTAGCTGGGAAAGCCTGCGTCGTGAGATCGGGGTAACTGGTGATGCCCGGCGCGATCGCCAGATCCAAACCCAGGCGGCCGGTGTAGACAATGCGCGGCGTGATTGTCCTGGTATAGTCAACCACTGCGTTGTGCACCTCGGTTTTGTAGAGGTACGAGTCGTCGACGAAGGTGGCCTGGGTGGGGCGTCTGTTGCTGTGCAATTGGCTGTAACGCAAGGATATCCGGTTGTTGTCGTTAAAACGGCGGTCCAGCTTGGCGTCGAACTGATAGGCCGAGGTGCTGGACTGAACATTCTTGCGGTAATTATTGTAATTTGTGCCAACCTGCCCGGTCACGTTGGGCTCCGGGAAATACGCCAGAAGATTGGTGGCCACCTTATCAATCATGTTTGCCGGAATGACGTCGCCAGCAGCGGCTGCCGCGTGCCGTCTGCCGCCGCCGAATGGGGGTCAACAAATCGTTACCGGCACCAGGTTGCCGTCCTCGTCGATGGTTCGGGTCTGGGAGAAATTCCCGCTGCGCTGCAGAGCGGTCGGCATGGTGGCCACGGTTTGCGATGAGCCGATATCGCGCAGCTTTTCGAAATCAAAAAGAAAGAAAGTTTTGTTCTTCCTCACCGGCC
>CAWFPJ010000005.1:0-168055 GCA_963817515.1 Bryobacterales bacterium
AGGGTACCTGTCGACCGACCGTCCAAGGCTAATCCGAGACTGACAGGAGGCTCCAATGCTTCGATGAGTCTTGAGGAAGCTCCGGAGCTGGCTCCCTTCCTTCGTCGGCTCTTGGGGCGGCGCTGATCTTCGGGCACCCCAGCTTGAGGCGCAGGTACACGGAACAGTTCCGCGGTGCAGCTCGGCGGCGCAGTGGCGCGGGCCAGGTCGCCGTCGCGGATCTCGGAACCAATGTTTCCAGCTCGACGATCACCAACAGTTTGCTAGTCGGTTCTCGGTTGCGTCCCGCGACTTATCTCGTCGAGAGGCCGAGATGACCGCTTTCGCGCCAGGAGACGATCAACCGTTCTCGGTGACTTTGGGAATTATTAACATGAACTTCTCGCTCCAGGTCGGCCAGCATCCAGACCTCAGTTGGAAGTGCAGGCGTCCAGCCCCAACGCTCGACACCGGCAGCGCCGATCGGCACCACCGTAACCGGCCGTCTGCGCGGCCATGCCGCTGTTTTTTCGCACATTTCTTTGCGGCTGGTATTCCTGTCGGTCGGGATTGCCCAGTCGGCTGGCAGTCGCATTCGGACGCCCCTTCCGGCACTAACTTCGTGTGCGACGGACGAATTCAAGTACTTCACTGAAGTACGCTTCGACGAAGTTCGCATCGGCGCTGCCAGCAGGGCGAGGCGGAAACCCCAATGTCTGTGCACGCCTTCGGTGGAAGTGGTCCAGGAGTTGAAAATCGAGAACAACAGTTCTTCGACCAATGCGCAACAACGGCGGAACAGTTGCAATGTCGTGATCGGGCCAGGGCGAACGGATTCCACGGCGGCGGCTCGTATTTCAGCCAACGCGACGCGTTCAACGCCAACGATTTCTTCGCAGCGGCCAACTGCCAACATCCCCGCTCACGCACGATCAGATATCGCGGAATGGTCCAGCGACCAGTCGAAGAACAAGACTTCTTCTTTTCGTTTTCGAGAGCTGCGCGGATAGGCTCATCGCACACCGTCGGCCACCATGCCGACCGATCTGCAGCAGAGCAGGAATTTCTCGCGGACCCAACATGGACGAGAACGGCGACCTGGTGACCAGTCCGATTTATGACCCCGTTCGGCGGCTCGGCGGACGGCGCGCGGCAGCCGCTGCCTGGCAGCATCATTCCGGCGAAATATGATGATCAGGTCGCCACCAATCTTCTGGCGTTCTACCGAGACCAACGTAACCGGGCAGCCCGGCGCAACCCGCGACGATTCCCACAAGGATGTTCAGTCCAGCACCTCGGCCTATCAGCTCGACGCCAAGCTGGACCACCGGTTGACGACAACAACCGGATATCCTGCGCTACAGCCAATTTCACAGCAACAGCCCCACCCAGGCCACCTTCGTCGACGATTCGTACCTCTACAAAACCAGGTGCACGACGCGGTGATCGACTATACCAGGACAATCACGCCGCGCATTGTCTACACGGCCACCTGGGTTTGGACTGGCGATCACGCCGGGCATCCCCAGCTACCCGATCTCAGCGAAGGCCGGCTTTCCAGCTACATGATCAATGACGGGCTCGCCCGAATCCGACGATCGATTCGATTCGGCCTCGGCAAGGTGTTCGACCAATGTTGCGTCGACACGCATTTTGCGCACACCTTGTATAGCTGTTCCTCCGCTCTTTCCTGGGCGAAGGGTTCGCACTCCATAAAGTTCGGCGGCGAACAGCGAACCTTCTTCAACAGTTTCTGGCAGCCGGACAACCCTACCGGTCTATTCACCTTTGGGCAGGACGTAAACAATCAGCAGGCCGGAAACGGTGTAGTGACGCAAGGCGATTCGTTCGCCAGTTTGCTGATGGGGTGGGGCACCAGCGGCCAGCTGCGCATTAAGCCGCCCGTGGCCGACAAGTCCAAAGAAACCGGATTCTATATTCAGGATGATTGGAGGGTAAGCTCCAAGCTAACGGTGAATATCGGATTGCGTTATGAATGGAGCACTCCTTACACGGAACGCTACAACCGGTCTACATTCGCGGATTTTAGCGACAGCACCGGGGTGACAGTGCCGGGCCTGGGACTAATTAAAGGGACCACATTGTTTCCGGTGTCTGGCAATCGCACGATTCCGATCGACCGGAACAATTTGGCGCCGCGCTTGGGACTGGCCTATAGCTGGAACCAGAAGACGGTGATCCGGGCCGGGGCCGGAATCTACTACGGGGCCGACATGCAAACCAATTTCCAGTACACTGGCCCTGCGTATTTCAAGAACGCCGTGTCCTACTTCACGAAGGACAACTACCTGACCCAGTTTGCCACGCTGGAAAATCCGTTCCCCAATGGACTGCCGTCGCCGCAAGGGAACAAGTACGGTCCTTTGGCGATGTGGGGATTCGACAATTCGGGCGATCTCAGTTACGAGTTGAACAAGAATGCCGAGATCTATCAATGGAGCGGCGGGGTTCAGCATCTCTTTCCGTGGGATTTGGTGGTCAGCGCGGATTATTCCGCGAACCGCAGCACGCATCTGCCATGGGGCAGCTTCGCCGCGGGCACGCGGAACCGCAACTACGTTCCGACCGACATACGGCAAGATTATTCCACTCACCAGTTGAACAGCCTGGTGGCGAATCCGTTCCAGCCCTTCTTCACCGGCCCGAACGCGATTTTCAACGAGCCTGATTCCCGGTACAACGACGCGCAGATTCCTCTCATCAACCTCTTGCGGCCTTACCCGCAGTTTGACGGCAATTTCACCGGGCTGCCTCTGCAGACCGCCGTCTCCCGCTACGATTCCCTGCAGCTTCGCTTTCAAAAAAGGAGCGGCAAGTATTTCGTCATCCAGGGCAGTTACACTCTCTCGCGCGCTACAGACAACAGTTCGTCGGGCGCCAACGGCTGGATCGGATGGCTCACCAACGGTGGTCCGCAGGTGTTGGATAACCTGAGCAACGAAAACTCCATCAGCGCCAACAACGCCACGCAGCGTCTGGCGGCCGCTCTTACGGCAAACATCCCAATCGGCCGCGGCCTGCTGCTGGGCACAAATATGAACAAGATCCTCGATGGCGTGATCGGCGGCTGGTCGGCCTCTTCGAATATCACCCTGCAAAGCGGGCAGCCGGTACACATCCAGATGGCCCAGAACCGTATCTCAGGAGGACGGCAGCGGCCTAACGTTACGTGCTCAACCCCGGGTACTGGCGTCAGCTATCACGATGCCGCCGCCGCGCTTTTAAATGGTGCATCGGATGGCCTCGCGGTATTCAACACCGACTGCTTTGCCGACCCCGGCGATCAACAAATCGGGAGCGCACCCAGGTATTTCGAGAATCTTAATTCCCAGGGAATCGCCAATACCGATCTTGGTCTGAGGAAGCAGTTCAAGATTCGCGAAAGCATGCGTTTTCAGGTACGGATGGAGGCCTTCAACGCCTTCAATCGCACTCGTTTTGACCGGGCGGGCTTTACGTTTGGCAGCGGTTCGTTCGGACAGGTGGGCAGCCTGGCGAACGGCTTCCACCCCCGGCAATTGCAAATCGTCGCGCGCTTCGAATATTGATTAGCGGCGCACAGTGACCGCTCCGCGACATCCGCGCTTCGGGGTATCGCCGAGGGCTTCTGCGGCTCAATCCTGCGGCGGCAGTGCATTCACCGTCCGCTCCAGCCGGTTCTGCTCGGCAGCCGGGAGCGCATCGAAAAAATTCAGGCCCGTGAGTTTCTCCACCTGGTTCACACTGAAGGTATAGCTGCTGATCGCGCCAGTGGGCTTTTCGATGTTCGGCAGCACAAATCCGAACATCTGCTTGTCGCCGTTCGGGTGGATGCACAGAACCACCTTGTACGTGTGAGTGGGTACCGCTACCTTGTCAGGCCCAATCGTCTTGGTGGGCTTTCCCCCGGCGAATACCGGCCCACTGAAAACCCATACTGTCTGGGTAGAGGCTAACGCGTGGACGGCTTCCTCCAATTCGGCCCACTTGCCGGCGTTGACGCCGTGTTTCTGCGGCACTGCGTTCGTCAAAACGAATGTGGCCTTCATCGCCTGTACGCTTCGCGTAAAGTCGCGGGCGGGAGCCATATGGCCTTTGTCATAACCGCTGCCGGAATAGTCTGAGTTCTCGGCCCGTTCGCCACGCGGTAGCGCGGCATCCGCACGGAAGCTACCCACGCGGCTGGTGGCCTTGGATAGGGAGTCCTCTTTGGTGAGGGCGTAGCCAACCCACGCCGGGATCTTGTGGGCGGGGTCGTAGCACACGACGAAAAATTTCTTGTCGAGCAACGGCGCGACGCAGGCGGGTTGGCCGAACTTGAGGTTGTCCTCAGCCAGGAGCGGGGCCAGCAGCAACAAGGGGAGCAGGACGAGACGGCGCAAGCAGATTTGCATTTCCGAATCGTAAAGCATTTACAACGAGCCACGCAAGGACGGCTTCGGGGAACTGACCGATCCTCCAAGCTCATTCTATATGCGGCGGCGAAAATGTTGCTGCCAGCGTGATCTCGCTAAAACTGCAAGCGTACGATGATCGACGAGTTGAACTCCCCACCAATTCCGCTGAAAGCGCCGACGGTACCAGTGAAGCGGCCGAAGTTCCCCAAATTCGATAAGTTGTACACCGAACCGGGCGTGGAAAACTCCGGGCGGTTGACCACGTTTTGTACTGCCCAACGGAAGGAAAAAGTCGTCCGCTCCTTAATCCTCCAGCTTTTGACCACCGAACCTTGCGGCCAGTAAAGCAAGGGACCCCGAAATGTATTCCTTCCCAGATTCCCAGCCGTGAACGATGCCGGATAGGCAAACGCGGACGCGTTGAGGTAAGGATTCTGAGCGTTAGTCGGGAACCGGTTGGGACCGATGTGCCAGGGATTTGCGATGGCCTGAGAGTATGGAACCAGAATGTTCGGGCGGGAAACGCCGCCGCCGGGCAGATACAGGTTAGGGCTTCCCGCGAATGTTACCGAGAACGGCAGCCCGCTTTGTAAAGTGTCGCTCCAGTTCAACTGCCAGCCTCCGAAAACCGCGTTCAGCACGCCGCCCCGATTCAGGAAGCGTCGTCCCCGTCCGACAGGCAGATCCCACATCACCGTGTTGATGAAACGGTGCGTCAGATCGAAGCCCGCCCGGCCCTTCTCCAAAGACCGATTGTAGAAGTCCTCGCCGGTTGCTTGCGATTCACCGTCAGCGTTGTCGAGCGCTTTCGAGAAGGTATAGAACGTGTTCAGCCCGATGCCACTGCTGAAGCGTTTCTCCACCCGGACAGTGAGCGCGTGATATGTGCTGTGTCCAAAGTTGCTGTAATTCATGATGCGTCCGAACTGAGGGTATGGCAGGTAACTCTGCGGCGCCTGGTAGATCTTAGTCAGTACCGTGGGGTCACTGGAAATATTCAACGGAATCTGGTTCATGTTCCACCAGTTCAACAGTCCGACGCCTGAGGTGCCTTCATAGCGGGCCTCCACCATCCAGGTGGGCCGCAACTGAAACTGGAAGCCGGCTGACCAGTTCATGATGCGCGGCATATACATGTTCGGGTCGTACAGAGTCGCCGTCCTTTGGCTGAAGTTACTTCCGACATACGGTGACGTACCGTTGCCGAGGACTGTGAACGGGTGGGGGGGCGCACCCTGCGAGAGATAGAAGGCAGGCGTGGGGTTCCCCGGAGGCGCCTGTACGTTTGCGGTGGCGACATACTCGTCGAAAGCAACGTTGAGGTCGTTGGCCAACAGATCCATCGTGGTGAGCCCGAAGCCGCCCCGAAACACCAGATTCTTGCGCAGGTTCCAGGCCAGGCCGAACCGCGGCTGGAAATTGAGCCACTGCTGCTTGGCCAGAGGCCCCGTGGGATGGGTGATCGCTCCCATCATATTGGTAAGCGGGTCGACCACATTCGGGTTGAACTCGGACTGCTGGCCGTACTTAGTCTGGAACGGGGTCTCATCGGACCACCGGATCCCCATGTTGAGGGTAAGATTCCGGGTCGGCTTGTAATCGTCCTGCAAGTAGAGCGCGTTTTGCCACCAGCGCGGCAGCCAGGACGCCTGATTTTGCGTGAACTGGGCGCTTGAGACCGCTCCAAGCAGAAAGCCGGCGAAGGCGCTGCCCGTGTTTGGCTGGAAGGGAAAACTCGTGGAGCCTGAAAAATTGTAAATGCCCGAAGGGGCGTCCTGCGCGATGTTGTTATATCTCGAGCGAATGACCTGCCACCCCATCTTCAAAGTGTGTGGCCCAATTACCTTCGTCAGGTTCTCTGAGGCTGTGAAGTTCTCAGCCACCTGCTCGGCATAATTTCCGAGGTTCACCGGATACTGCGTGTCTGGAAACTCCGGAAATGTGGTTGGCGACGTGTTTGGAATGCCGAGGGTTTGTGCCCAACCCTGCCCGGTAGTGAACGGCGTCAGCGTATATCTAAACCGAGTCATGCTGACGCGAAACTCGTTGATGAGTGTGGGGGTTATCGTCCACGTATCGGAGATTGATGGGCCTAACATGTCTCGCCGCTGGGGGATCGCGCCGGCGTTCAGCAGCAGCCAATTGAATTGGTCGTAGGTTTCATTGCTCCAGCGCCGGTGGCGGTTCCAGGTTACGCGCACGAAAAACTTGTGGGTGGGGGAAAGTTGTTGGTCTACTTTCCAGCTAAACCGGCTGCGATACGATCGGTATCTTGAAGTTCCCAGGAAGTTCTGCTGGGGGCCGGCAGCTGTGACAAATCCCGCCTGATTGGGCAATTGCCACGGCGTATAACTCAAAAACTTCACGGCTACGGGGTCGAACCGGCTGACGGGAATCTGATTGTTCGGAAATGGGCTGGCGGTCCACGCGCCGGTGGCAGTCTGCTTTATGGTGGCCGGATCATATATCGGATAGCCCAAACCGCCGAGGCTGAAGTCCCCATTCAGCATGGCCGGAGTGGGCACGTTGTCGATCTCGGAAAAACCGTCTCGTTCGTTCTGCCGCTGCCAGCCGAAGAAGAAGAAAGTCTTGTCCTTCCCTCTATAAAGCTTCGGCAGCATGACCGGCCCGCCAATGGTAGCCGACAAATCGTGATATGAGATCGGCTGAGTCGCGGTCTGGGTGAAATACGAGCGGTGCGTCATCGATGTGTTCAGGTAGCGGTCTTCCGCTGATCCGTGGAGTTGGTTGGTGCCGCTCTTCATGACCTGCACGACCATGCCGCTTCCTGCGCTCCCGAACTCCGCCGGCACACCGGTGGTCAACACCCGCGCCTCCTCCAACGCGTCGGCCGGCACCAGCAGGGCTTGGTAGTCGCCGACCGGGGTACCTTGCACTGGCATTTTCGCGCTCACCCCGTCTACTTCGTTGCCGATGGATCTGGATCGCTGCCCCAGCATATTGAATGTGGCTTCGGAGGTATTGGCCACGCCCGGCAGATACATCAGCACGTTGAACGACCGGTTCTGCAACAGAAAGAGCCGCTCCATGAATTGTTCGTGGCCCAACGAAGCGGATACCGTCGACGTCTCCGTATCGATCAGCGGTGCCGCGCCCGAGACCATAACGGATTCGCTGACTGAACCTACTTCGAGCTGCATATCGATGCGCGGCGATTCCCCTGCCTGCAACTCGATGCCTGTCCGCACGTAGGCCTTGAAGCCCACAGACTCCACCCTTAATTCGTAGCGCCCCGGATTCAGATAGGGTATAAAGTAGCGTCCCGCTTCGTTGGTGAGCACAGTGGACGCGACCTGCGTCTCCAGGTTGACCACTCTCACTTTAGTTCCGCCTATGACCGCTCCAGTGGGGTCGGTGACGTTTCCCGTCAGCGTACCTGTATGGGCGACCTGTTGCGCGTGAACGCCGGCCGTCGCTAGCGTCAGTACGAATATGCTACGCCACATATTTCCTCCTTAGCTGCTCGCGGCAATCACGCTTGGCAAACTAAATCGAGAATCGGCGTTCTTTCTTACCCAGCGCAATTACACGGATCTTATAGGCTCGTATTGAAAGGGTAATGACACTTTAATTCCTTAGGTCCTGAAAGTCGGAGCCGCCTGGTTGTTCCAAGTGCCGCCGGGATTAGTGTCAACCCTCAACACGGAGCCAAAACGTCATCGTCGTTTTCCTTCTTCGAGGAAGGTTTTGCCGGACTCGGGGCGGGTGAAAGTTCCAGCACGGGCCGCGGATCCGCACGCCCGCCTGATTAAAGTCTGCGAACCACAAGTCTCCAGGCAGCTTGTGTGTGCAAGCGGCCTGATCACGCCTTCAAAGAACTGTCCTATGGCTATGCGGCCCCGACACGTGCGTGCGAAACAAGCCTAAACCATTGTATCTTTCGGACAGGAATAATTCTATTGGAGGTGGTTCCGATTGTCAACATAAAAGCAGAAACTTGTCGTTAGTATGTGAAATGTCCGGTCGAGTGAACATGTGATCTGTCCGCTCAGCAAAACGGCGGCGATCCTGGAAGTTGACAATCCCAGGAGCGATTAGCGCCGCGGCAATGGAGCGGACGATGAAATTACAAGACGTACTTTTGAAGGCGATGGGCAAGAAGATCAGCTGGATGGAGGCAGCTGAGATAGCGGGAGTAACGGACCGGACGATGCGCTGGATCCGGGATCGATATGCCAAATTCGGCTACACCGGACTGTTCGATCAAAGACGGGGGAAGCGGAGCATCCACAGGATTCCCATGGAAACGGCAGAGGAGGTCTTGCGGCTGTATCGGGAAGTGTACTTCGATCTCAACATGCGGCACTTCCACGAAAAGTTGCGGAAAGAGCATACGATCCAGGTAAGCTACACCTGGGTGCAGCAGGCCCTGCAGGGAGCGGGGCTGGTGGCGAAGCGGCGCAAACGCGGACCGCAACCGGCGCCGGCGTCCGCGGCGGCCGATGGCAGGGATGCTATTGCACATCGACGGCAGCAAGCATCGCTGGCTGAACGACGATCGGTGGTACGACCTGATCGTAATTGTGGACGATGCCACGAGTGAAATCTATTACGCGCAACTGGTGGAGGAAGAGTCGACACGCACGGTGATGGCCGGTCTGCGGGAGGTGATCGAAACCAAGGGCCTGTTCTGCGCCTTGTACAGCGACCGGGGCAGTCACTTTTTCGTGACGGTGAAGGAGGGTGAAAAGGTAGATAAGCACCGCCTGACGCAGGTTGGGCGAGCGATGAAGGAACTGGGGGTGCATATGATTGCGGCTGATTCACCCCAAGCGCGAGGCCGGTCCGAGCGGAGCTTTTTGGCACCTGGCAAGGGCGGCTGCCGCAGGAACTGCGGCTGGCGGGGATTACCACGATAGAGGGGGCCAATACCTTTCTGAGAGAGAGCTAGATGGCGGAGTTTAATCGTATGTTCCAAGTACCGGCGCCGGAGAAATGCACGGCATTTCGCCGGACCAGACGCACGGACCTGAACTGGATCTTCACCATGCAGACCGAGCGGGTAGTGGGCCAAAGACAATACAGCGGCGATAGGGGATCGCTGCTGGCAGATCGACAAAACACAATTCCGCAACACGCTGGCGGGAAGTACGGGTAACGATCCATGAACAGCCGGATGAAAGCATCTCGATCCGCTACGGCCCTCACGTGGTGGGACACTACAGCAGCTCGGGAGAAAAACAGAACCACGCGAAACCCAAGAAGCGCGGTGGAAAAGACGGGAGCAGGGAAACCGGGGCAAACCAAGAACAGGTTTTCACCGGTTCCCTCACTCCCTTGGAAATCTCGGACAAACCGCGAGATTCCCACTTTTCCACCGCGCCGGCTACGGCCTCTGTCCCATCGAAAACCAAAGCAAAGGCCAAAACTAAACCCAAGGCGGCGGCCTGACGGCCGCATCGCTTTGTTTCACAAAGCGGACAGATTACGTGTTAATCAAGACCGGACATCTTGACTTGTTAATGATAGTGTTGCAACTTCGTGAAGCCGAACCAAAACCTGATCGCGAGGTTGAATTCCAAAACCGAAATCCGTAACAGGATCACCTTTAAATCGTGGGCAGGAGATAATTCGGTAACGAGACAGTACTTTCGCAAGTACTGTCTGCAGCACCAGAGGAGCCAACCCTGCCCCTAGACAGGTACGCGGTCCCGCCGAAAAGGGAAGATAGGCAAATGGAGGAATAGAGGCTTCCTCGTCCTGGAAGCGCTCGGGGATGAAGTCCTCGGGGTCTTTCCAAAACCTCGGATCCCGATGGAGTAAATAAACCATCGGAATGACAAGTGAGTTTGCGGGAATATCAACGCCGCCAAATCGCAGCGGGTGGTCTGTGTGTCGCGGATAGCCCCAAGCGGCCGGGTATAGACGAATAACCTCCTTGAGGGCCAATTGGGTGTATCGAAGTTTCGATAGATCTTCCACTGCAAGCCCGCTTCCTGGAATGTCTAAAACTTCTTGGCTCACCTTCCGTTGGATCTCCGGATGGGAACCCATAAGACCGAACGCCCACGTCAAAGTCGCGCTCATGACACTGGCGCCGAAAAGAATGGACAAGATCTCGTCCACTATTTCTTTATCCGGCCATGGATGCCCCGTCTGGGGATTGCGCACGTTCAACAAGTAGGAAAGCAGATCATGAAACTGTGTGTTGGAGTTTCGGCGTTCCTGGATCAGGCGAAGCATTCGGGCCCGAAGGCTTCGAGCATAACGCCGAAAGCGCAGGTTCTTTGGAAATGGAATGAACAACGGGCTTGGCTTTACAAAATTCCCTTCGATGAAATGCACTTCCTGTTCCAGATCATGCACCTCGGTTTCGGAAAGCTGAGCTGAGAAGAACAATTGTAAGTTAATCCCAGTCATCATAATCCGTACTAACTTATAAATGTCAACAATCTCCGCGCGTTTAACCAGGGGAGCCCACTCGTCAAGCGCTCGGTCCACATCCTCGGGAATGCGTTGAATATACCCACGCAGTTCCGACCGGCGGAATGCTCCTTGCACCTGCTGTCGCCGGTCTCGCCATTCCCCGCCGCCGGCCAGAATGAAAGCCCCATTCCCCATGACCCGCTGTACACGCGGCAGCAAGCCCGGGTGCTTGGTCGCTCCGGCTTGCGGGTTGGAATAAAGTTGGGCAATGGTCTCGGGATCTCTTAGACAAAAGATCCGCAGCGGGTATCCTTTGACTTCGACGATGGGAGATTCTTGGAAGCCTTTCCGTACCCGTTCGAGAAGCCTTGGCACAGGGAGAAAAAATGGAACAAATATCGATTTCAACGGTGGGTCCGGAATTGAGACCGTCACACGGGCGGGGGTCATAGGCCAATTCCGTACCGCCCTGGACTCAAGACATTCCGAGGGTCCAAAGCTGACTTAAGGCGATTAACGAAATCATGATATTGACCGGAAGCTTGCAGGATGCGATCCATATAAATGAGACTGGTGCGGTACTGGGGGTAGCCCGCACGCACTGTAAGTTCGGCCACTTCGTTGTAGAGCGCCATGGCCCTCCTTGTTTCTTCGGCATTCTCTTTGTCGTAAAAGATGTGCATTAGTACAACGACTGCACGCGGGTTCGAATATACAAAGCCCGCGGAAAAATCTATGCCGTATTTAACAAACACCGGCTTGCACAGGTCGATTATAGCTTTGGTATGTTTGCCGCTCATTGGCGACACGGGAGCAAACCAAAGAATACCGCACGCATCGCGGGCGGGATCCCGGTCGCCAGGAACAGGAGGTCCTCCCCTGCGTTTAAGATAAGCCATATTGAGACTCGACGCATTGGGGATGCCTTTGAAGATCGGATAAAATTTTGCCAGCGATTCAATCACCCGGATAGGAGATCGCGAAACCAGAAGATTCTTGACTTGGAGCAGCAACTTCTGCACTAAGGGAATATTCTCCGTACGGTGCAGATATGAAAGAAGACCTTGTAAGAACCGCATCCGGGCGTCATCCGCAAAGACCACCCTTCCATACCGGGAAAATTCTTTCTGAATGGCCTTTTGAGCCGCTCTCACTTGTTCCTTGGGACCATAGAGTCCGCCGGATAGAAGCCAAGGCGTTAGGTGCAAGTGCTGTCTAAGTTTCCCCAGTTGCTCGTCCGATAAGCATGTCTTGCCATTGAGCCGTTCGTATGGGTAGGGATAGCAAAGAGCCATGGTCAAAAAAGCATTGCCCATATGGACGTAACTGTTAATGACTTTTGCCAGGGCCAGGCGGCGGACGGAATCAATAACGTCCGGAAAAGAAGTTTCGTCCTTTACTTCGCAACTGAATAATAGAAATCGTTCCGGCTCCGGCATGAGCCAGATCCCTGCTTTGACGACAATTCCTAGATTCGATTGGCTAAAAAGGCCTTCTACGCAAGGACCCGTTCCATAGCGATACGTATGGAAGCTATGCGTATTCGCAGGACCACCGCCGGTTCGCATCAAATTTCCATCCGGTAACACAACCTCTAATCCACACAAGCTGGCGAAATGATCTCCATACTGCGTATAGCCGTGCCCTCGATCCAGCGCATTCCCAATCACACTGCCATCGGCTGTTGAATCCGTACAATCGGCCCAAAGTTTGACACGGCGAGACTTGAGGCAATCGTTTAGTTCTCCATAGCTGACGCCCGGACCGATGACCGCATACGCCAGTTCTTCGTTGACTTCGTAAACCTGATTCAAGCGTTCTAACATCAAGATCACCGCACCCTCTTGGTACGCGCAGGTTGTCCCGTAACCCCAGTTCTTTCCACGACTGAACGTCCAAAGAGGGAGATGAAATTCATTCGCCAACCGCACGATGTTTTGGACTTCCTCCGTCGACCCTGGCAGAACGATAGCGCTGCATCGTTTGTCCCATGGAATCGTACATCTGGAATACCGATCGACATCGGCTTCCGACGTCAAAACGTGATCCGTTCCAGCGATCGCGCGAAGTCTGGAAATTAAGTCAGGGGCGACAGCAGCCATCGTGAAATCTATTGTACGGCGCATCCGCTTTGAGTTCAATTGTGAGCACTTGTTACATGAGTTCTCCGCGTGGTTCAACGTCGCGGAGTACCCTGATATTGAAGAGCAACTCACCCACCGTAGGAGGTCGTTTTTCGCAGGAAAGTCGGTCGTACCCGTTCTCGCGTTCTTCTCCAAAAATCCCCACAACTATCTATCGTGGGGTTGTCGAGACCCGAGATTTGGGATGATAATATACTTCAACGTGCGCCGCCGAACCAAACGGTAGCCAGGAGGAACCATGGATCTGCTTCTCATCGGCGCGGATATAGCAGCGGGGTGGTGTGTCTGGTCGCTTGCCCACAATCTTGGACATCGCTGGTGGCATGATGAAATGCGGCATGGTAAGCAGACGTTTTACGCGCGTGGCGAGCGGGAACATCACCGCATTTACGACAATCATGGGCAACGCGACCTGCAAATCGCCGAGGATCCCAAGGAGCTGTTCATCAGTTTTCCATTTTGGCTGGTGGCGCCGGTCGCGCTCCTTTTCGTTGCGGCATACGGCGGGCTACGCGGTTGGATGCATAGCGTCCCATTCGCGATTGCCCTGTACGGCTGCATGATCGCGGATCACCGACTCCATATAGTTTTTCACAAATCTCCGAATCTCGGGGGAGTGCTCGGATGGTTTCAACAAATGCACTTGATTCACCACCGTACACACTGTTACAACTACTTTTTTTTCTCCGGCTTTATCTGGGACGCGCTCTTCAGGACCGCCAGGACGAAACTTGAGCGGAACCCTATAGGGGCTGGCTGCGGTTCAGGTGGCAGGATCTTAGGCGGCCACAGACGCTCCGTTCAGTGATTTAGTGGTCCGGGCGTCGGTTGCCCCTGCATTTTCATGATCATAATATCTCCGAACCCGACTGTAAGGTACAGGTTGTGCGGTGCCGATGTTCCCTGGACAAACTGATGCCCGAGCAGCCACGGATTGCGTTTTTCGTGGCCTGGAAAGTCAGAGGTCACGCTGCCGAAATCGCTTCTGGCGTTAATACGGTATTTTTCCTCCTGAGGCAGAAGAAGCGTGATTCCTCCATTACGGACGGTAACGTGGACATCCGACGTTAGATTGTCGACGTGCACTTCGCCGGTACCATGATCAACGGCCAGCCTGGCGTTCATTGGGATCTTGATGTGGTAGTCCAAATCGATGCCCGTGGCTGGTCGCAGAGGCGAACCGGGCGCCAGGCCTCGGTGCCGGGGAAAACCCGTCGTGATGACGATCTCGTCGCCTCGACGCTCCACCGAAATTCGCACCTTATCCAACTCGTGGGACGCCCTGTCGCGGTCTCGGGACGCATATGCGACTGTCGTCGACTTGATCGTGGTAATCTCGACATCGGGCCGGTCCCAGCCCTCCACCGTGAGTTCGCCGATCGAATTCTTCAACCGGAGCAAGCCGCCGGAAGGGAAATCCGTGTGCTCCGTGTGGACTACCTGAACCTTCCGTTTGGGTTCGTCATCTGCGAAGAGCAGACAACTCATTCCGAAGATCACCGCCAGCCGTCGCATCGTATGGCTCATTCGCTTTCAGTATCTCACCAGCTTCTAATTCGCTCAGTTCGCGCGCATTCTGTCCGGCCATCTGGAGGGGGCACACATCTGTCGAGTCTCAATTCAAACCTGATGTATCAGCCCTGTTTGCAGATATTGCGGCACCGTGGAAACACCGCCTCCGATCTTGACATCCTTGGCGTCACGCGATCCGCTGAACCCATTGGCTCCGCCAGGCCGGCGCCTCGAAGGGATCCGCGAAATACTGTGTCTCGTGCACGACCTTACCGTTGCGGAACTCCATAATGCTCACTGTGTATGCTGGTCGCCCCTGATAGGTGATTGTGTATTCCGTGATCCAGAGATCACCTTTTCCGAGAATTCGCCTGACGTTGAAACCCGATGGCTTGCCTGGATGATGACTCCGCAAGGCCTGCAGATTGCTTCGCCCGAGGATTCGTTCACCTGACTGAGGATAATCACAAATGGCATCGTCATCGTAAATATCGTGTTCCGCGTTTGCATCGCCGGCTGCCGACGCGCGCCAGTGCTTATTCAGGGCTTCACGTATTTGTTCCTCTTGCATGGACTCCTCCAGGTGCGGTTTGGGTTTCATGATCATCTACCTTGCGGAATGAAACCCGGGCTGCCGGTCTTCACTACTTCATTGAACCTCTGTCTAGTCTGAATTCGATTGATTTCGTCAAGCGCGTCTTCCGGAAGGGCAGAGATGTTGAGATTCTCGCGGGCGCGAGCCGCAGTCCTGGGCGTGGTAAGCAAAGCCGTGCCACGCTGCACCGCCCAGGCCAACAGCACCTGTGCTGGCGTCTTTCCAACTCGTGCGGCAATTGCCGTAATGACTGGATCTTCGAGCGGCCCCGGCCTTATTCCGTGACCCAATGGCGCGAAAGCCAAAAAAACAGCGTCCTTCTCCTTGCAGAATTCCAGAAGCTCCGTTTCCGGCAGATACGGATGTGCTTCGACTTGGACCACGGCTGGCTTGATTCTCGCAGATTCGTAGATGGGCAACAGTACGTTCAAGCTGATGTCAGACAGTCCGATGGCCCGGCACCTGCCACGGTCCACGAGACTCTCCATCGCCCCCCAGGTATCGAGCAAAGTCACGCCGCGGTCGTAAAGGACGTTGCCGTTTTGATCCCGCGGATCCTGCTCGTCCCCCGGTTGAAACGCAAATGGAGTGTGAATGAGATAGAGATCCAGATAGTTGAGCCCGAGTCTGTCCAGACTCGCCTCGAAAGCCGGTTCGACGCGCTCGGGCCGATGATTGGTGTTCCACAACTTTGTGGTAACAAAGATGTCTTCACGCGCAATCCCTCCAGCGGTAAGACCTGCCTGCAAAGCCTCGCCCACCTCACGCTCGTTCCGGTATCGTTCCGCGCAATCGAAGTGTCGAAATCCAGCGTCCAGCGCCTCTCTGGTAGCACTTATCGTCGCGGCAGCACCGGGAATCAGGGTGCCAAACCCGAGTACGGGCATTTCGCCGGCTCCGTGGTTGAGCGGCATTCTCGTAAGCCGAAAATCAGAAGATTCGATCATGATGACACCTCGGCAGTATCTCGCGTCCAGCATCACCTCCCGGATACGCGGACGTCCTGATCCTGAAGAGCCTAGGTCGACCATCGTAGCATGCTACGTTCTGCGGGAATATCCTTCTCTCCAGCAGTTAGTTCAGTCCCGAGAACGCTCTCACGCTGGACCGGCTAGATGTGTCAGCGCAGTCGCAGCACGCGGTGATTGTAGCTGTCGGTGATGATGAGGTCACCGCCGGGACCCATGCGGACACCGTGGGGACGAAAGACTTCAGTAGCGAGGGGATCGATTGGAACGAGTTTGTCGCCCTTTCGGCCGGTGCCCACGATGGTGGAGAGGGTGGACGATTTGGCGTCGAAGCGGCGAATTAGGTTGTTTTCGGCGTCGGCAATGATGATGGTGCCGTCACGGCCCACACAGAGATCCTTGGGGCCGTTTAACGGCGGCGTGACGGTCTTGGGACCGATCAGGGTCTTGATTTTGCCGTCGCGGCCCACGATGCGCAGTGCATTGCCGCCTCGTTCCAGAATGTACACATTTTCCCGGTTATCGACGGCGACGGCGCGGGGATCGACAAGCGGGCTTTGCGTGGCCACAGCTCCATCTTCCGGAACGCCTTTGGTTCCGTTGCCGGCCACAGTGGCGATGATGCCGGTCTTGAGGTCGATGCGGCGTATGCGGCGGTTTTCGAGGTCAGCCACGTAGACGGCGGTCTCGTTGATGTTGACGGCGATGGAGTAGACGCCGTGAAATTGCGCCTCGAGCGCTGGGCCGCCATCGCCACTAAAACCCTCGGTGCCGTTACCCGCGATTGTGGTGATGACGCCGGTGGTCCAGCCCACTTTGCGAACGCGGTGGTTCATGGTGTCCGCAATGTACATCCCAGTCCTGGAAGTGAAGATGCTATGGGGGTCGTTCAACTGTGCTGTGCCGGCGGGGCCCCCGTCGCCACTGAAGCCCTTGACCCCAGTGCCGGCGAAGCGCTGTTCAACGCCATCGCGACCCTGCCGGGTGATGCTCTGGCCCTGATACTCGCAGATGTATAGGTTGCCCGAGGGATCGAAGCCCGTGCTGAAGGGTTCCACGAGTTTGCCCTTCAGTGGAGCGCCGGCAATTTGCTCGATGCGGGCGCTTGGCGGGAGCGCCGCGGCACAGATACAGATAATGAAAAGTCCGAACCTTTGCATGACCGCAATCAGTATATCCTCACTGATGCGGCATGGGCATGCCGTCGGGACAGAAGTGGCCTCGGTGATCCATCGCCGAACTCTGAATTGAGCAGAGGCGGCCTTGGCGGAATTAGAATACAATCTTGAGCGAAAACTGAATCACCCGTGGCGGCCGGCTAGAGCTAAAGGCGCCGAAGTTCGGATCGATCTGCTGGCCTGCGGGATTAAACTGGGCATTGGTGTACAGGCCCGCGAACTGCGTATGGTTCCAGGCGTTAAAGAGCTCAGCCCGGAACTGGATCCAGCGGGATTCCGAAAAAAGCGTAAAGCGCTTGGAAGCCGCCATATCCCAATTATTGATACCCGGGCCGCGCAGAATTCCTATGCCGGCATTGCCAAATGTGCCGACCGCAGGAAGAGCAAAAGCCGCCGTGTTGAAATTATGATAGAACGTTCGGTCGCTCTTCGAGAGATTTGGGTCTCCAACCACGTTGATGCGGGCCGCTTCAGTGGAACCTGTGATATCGGCTCCGTTTGTCGTACTGAATCCTGGCACGAACGGCGCCCCGGCGATGAACGACGTGATGCCGCTCACCTGCCAGTCATCGAGTACCCAGTGTGCGGGCCGGAAGTGCGAATGTCCCGCGAATTTTGGCAGTTCATAGAGGTAGTTCACCACCAGCACGTTGTTGCGGTCGAATGAAGCCAGACCGTAGTTGCGACTGCGCGCCGGGAAGTACGGGCTGACCGCGGTGGTATCGGAGTCGGCGACATCCAGTGTCTTCGAGAATGTGTAAGCCACGCCAACCTGCAAGCCACGTGCAAACCGCCGGTTTACAGAAACCTGGAGGGAGTTGTAGTTCGAACTGGCGCCATTGTCGTACACATTGATGTTGCCGAAGCCCGGATAACGCCGCAGGAAGTTGTCCGGGAGCGGCGAGCCCGACAGCGTGGGATCGAAATTAGCCGGATTGAAGTGAGCCCCAATGGGGATTGGATTGATATTGTACAGATAGTACAGATTCCTGCTCAACGACCCAACGTAGGAAGCATCGAACACGACCCCCATCACCCGCTGCTGGATTCCCAAGCTAAAATTCATCACGTTGGGCGGCTTATGCGCTCCATACATAGTGGATAGATTACTCGGGCCGATTACGCCTCCCCCTTGTGCATACGTTGACAAGTTGCCGAAGTAGAGAGTCGGACTATACGAGATCGGCGGATTGCCGGTGGTGGCGTTCGAGGGATTGGTCTGCATGATGTCGTAGAACCAACCCCAACCGCCGCGCAACGCCGTCTTACCGTTGCCGAACACATCGTAGGCAAACCCGAACCGCGGTCCATAACTGACTGCGGGGTGCGTGACCAGGCCGGCCGGAGCGCCATTCACGCCTCCGATGAACAACCCGTTGGCCGGGTTGCCGGAGCCGGGCACATATTGGCCGATCAGAGGCGCAGGGGCAACCGCGCCGCTCAAGGGATCCTTAGCGACACGGCTGCCATTGACGATCGCGGGCACGTAAAGCGCCGGCGCCTGCTGCGCAACCCATTTCGCCGGATCGAAGCCCGCGGCCAGGTGCGACAATTCGTAGGCCGGCGGAGCGTGATACAGGCGGATCCCGGCATCCAGTGTGAGACGCTTGTTCACGCGCCAGTTGTCCTGCACATACCACTCCAGGGTCCCCCACCCATCGTTCGCGGTGAACTCCTTCTGCCCTTCAGTGTACGAATAGAAATTACCGAGCAGCGCATTGGCGAAACTATACCCTGTCTCCAGCGGGTTGGAGGCGTTGACGGCGAAGTTGAAGACTCCCGAGTATGTGGAACCGTTGGGATATTGCTGCCGGTCGCGCTCATAGTAGATGCCCACTTTGATGCTATGCTGGCCCCATACTTTGCTGAGGCTGTCAGTGGCCGTGTAGATAGGGTTGTTATAGTAGTTCGGAATAGGGAATGGCAGGTTCGCAAAGATAGTATTGGCTGGTTGACCGCCGAACTGCACGATCGGAATGTAATTCTGTTTCAGGTTTGAATGATCGTACCAATACGGCGGATTGCCCATGCCTGAACGGTCCACAGCTGCGGGGTTGGTGTAATCGAAGTAGCGGTTCACCATGCTGCGCGCGAAGGTGGCTTCGTTGACCAGCGTGGGAGAGAACGTCTTGACCACATGGGCCAGGTGCCCGTCGCCAAAGCGATCGACGAATACCGGGCTGATCAGGTAGTTGACCGAACCCGCCTTTCCGCCCCAGGGCACCAGAGTATTATCGGTATCACGCCCATAGCGGTAATAAATCTGTAGAGTAGAAGTCACATTCCAATCTGTGCGCAGCATATCGTTGCGTCGCGGCGTGTTGCCGCTGTAGACCGACCGATAGTTCCAGCGATAAGCGTTGTTAGGGTCCGGATCGGTGTAATTGGGAGTCGGGTAGTAGTTCAGAATGGAGAGCCCCAGCGAGTTGATGCGGCTCTTGGGGATTACATTCCCCGGGAAGGGCTGCCCGGTTTGTGGGTCTTTGATTACCACCAGGGCACCGCTCACATTGCGGCTCTGGGAGAAGTCGCCGGCGCGCTCGAGGGCTGTGGGTGTGGTGGCAAACATGGCCCCATAGTTCTGCTTGAAACCCGTGAATTCCTGCGACCAAAAGAAAAACAGCTTGTTCTTGGTGGTGTTGAATTTATGTGGGATATAGATCGGGCCGCCCAGGGAATACCCGGTGATCCGGTATCGATAGGGCAGCCGCGGCGTGCCGGTGCGGTTGGAAAAGAAGTCGTTGGCGTTCAGCGTCTCGTTGCGATAGAAGTCATATCCCGAGCCGTGAAATTCGCGCGTGCCGGATTTGGTGATCGCCATGATTCCGCCGCCGGCGTTGCGCCCGTATTCAGCCTGATAGTTGCTCGTGAGGACTCGAACTTCCGCGATGGAGTCCATGTTGGGTTCGAATGTCAGGCTGCCGTTGGAGCCGCTGTCCATCGCCGTTATGCCATCCACGGTGATGTTCTTGGTGTTGTCTCTGGCGCCGTTAATGTAGACGCCGGCGCCGGCGGTATTGCTGGTTGCGTCACGTGACGTCACCGTGTCTACCATGCCGGGAATAGTCTGCATCAGCGCAAAATAATCGCGGCCTTTCAGGGCCAGGTCGTTCACCTGGGCCCCGGTGACCAGTCCGGAGCGCTCTCCGCTGGCCAGTTGCAGCGCTGCCAATTCCGCGGTTACCTCGATAGACTGCCGCACATCGCCGACCTGTAACGTCAGGTTGCCCAATGTGTGACGTTCGCTCGCGACCACGACGATTCCCGTCAACGACAGGGACTTGAAACCTGTGGCCTTCACTTCGAGATTGTAGGCGCCAGCCGCCACCGCAGGGAATGTGAGCAGGCCGGTCGCCTCGGAGATCGCCTTTAGAGTCGCTCCGCTGTCGAGCCTGGTGAGCGTGCAGGAAGCGCCTGGAACAGCGGCGCCAGCCGGATCGACCAGAACACCATTCAGCGAACTGGTAACGTTCTGCGCATGGCTCAAACTGAGAAAGCAAAACGAGAAAATCAACAACGGTCGACGCATACAAAGTATCCTTTCGCAGCGAGTTCCGGTCTGTCAAACCCGTAGAATTCTCCGCGCACCTTGACTGCACACATTGGTTCAGTATACTTGCAGTTTGACTCTTGCACGGAGTGTTCTAATGGAAGTTGTGAAACTGCTTCTGGTTGTCTCCTTGTTCGGCGCCGCCGCTGGCGCGGCCGATATCCGTTTGGGAATTATTGGCACCGACACCTCCCACGTGGTCGTCTTCACCCAGATGTTCAACGACCCGGCGCGGCCAGACCACGTGCCCGGCGTCCGAGTGGTCGCGGCCTTCAAGGGCGGCAGCCCTGACATCGATTCGAGCTGGTCTCGGGTAGACAACTATGCCGAGGAGTTGCGGACGAAGTGGAACGTCACGCTCGAACCGGATATCCCCAAACTGTGCGCCAAAGTGGACGCGATCCTGCTTGAGAGTAACGATGGCCGCAAGCACTTGCCGCAAGCCCGGCAGGTGATCGCGGCGCGTAAGCCGATGTTCATCGACAAGCCGCTGGCTTCGACGTTGGAGGATGCGCGCGAGATCGCCCGGCTTGCGCGGGAGGCGGGTGTGCCGTTCTTCAGTTCCTCCTCGGCGCGCTTTGCCGGCATCGCCACCGCGCTGAAGTTTCCGGATGTGCAGGGAGCCATCGTCTGGGGGCCGGGGCCGCTCGAACCGCATCATTATCTCGACCTTTCCTGGTATGCCATTCACCCGATCGAGCTTCTTTATACACTGATGGGCATGGGCTGCGAGCAAGTGAGCCGCATGGCCTCGACGGATTCCGATGAGATCGTGGGACGCTGGAAGGGTGGACGGATCGGCAGCGTGCGCGCCAATCGCCCGCACGGCGCGCAAGGGGCAGCAGTCTTCCGTCCGAACAATCGGGTCACGCAGAGTGACGAAACCATGAAGGAGGGATATGGCCCGCTGCTCCAGGAGATTGTGAAATTTTTCCAGACCGGCCGGCCCCCGGTCGCTCCTGAAGAGACGCTGGAGATCATGGCATTTATGGACGCCGCCCAACGAAGCAAGGAAGCCGGCGGAAAGCCGATGCCCTTGCGCTGACCGCCGATCAATAGGAGAGTAAAGTATGTGCAACTACCCGCGCGCCGCCCTCCTGCGCGCAACGATCCTGTTCACTGCGCTCGTCTGGAGCCCGTTGCAGCAGGCGCAAAATCCTCCCGCCGCCCCATCCGCGGCGGACGCCCATGAAACATACGCGAAGCTCTGTTCCGGCTGCCACGGAGCCGACGCCCATGGCTCGCAGCAGGGGCCGGGGCTTGCCGGAAATCCCGGAGTTCGCAGGCGATCCGTTCAGAACTTGCGCAACGTCATCCTCCGGGGAATTCCGGCGGCCGGTATGCCGCCGTTCGAACTGCCGGACGCGACGCTCGATGCTCTGGTCGCCTTGGTTAAGTCGCTCAACGCGCCGGCTGCCGATAGCACCGTGGCCGGCGACCGAATGGCTGGAAGAGAGTTCTTCTTCGGCAAGGGTCAATGCGCCGCTTGCCATATGGTCTACGGTGCGGGAGAGCCGATTGGTCCCGATCTTTCGAATGTGGCGCGCGAACTGACGGTAGATCAGATTCGAGAAGCTTTGCTGCAACCCGGCGCGCAGATCACTTCCGGTTATGGGCTGGCCACCATTCGTCTGCTGGACGGGCGCGCGCTGCGCGGCTTCGTGCGAAGCAGAACCAGGTTTGACATTCAATTGCAGGACTTGAAGGGCGTGTTTCATCCCGTATCGCTCGATCGCGTCTCGGCCATCGAGGAGGAGAAACAATCCCTTATGCCACCCGTCAAAGCCACTCCCGGCGAACTGCAGAATCTGGTCGCCTACCTTAGTGGATTGTCGGGCGTTAACTCCGGAGCCCCTACCGCCTCCCGCCCTACCGCTGAAGGCGGAATTGACTTCGCGAGAATTCTGAATCCAAAGCCGGGCGACTGGCCAACCTACAACGGGAACCTCAGCGGAAATCGGTATAGCGAACTCACCCGGATCAATGCCGCGAATGTGAAACAGCTAAGTCTGCGGTGGAGCTTTTCGATCCCTTTATGGTCGCAGTTCCTTCCCGACACGCCTTACTACCACGAAAACATGCGGTACTTCGGGCTGGAGACGGTTCCTATCGTGGTGGACGGCATCATGTACGTGACGGGCCCGAATCAGGTGTATGCGCTCGATGCCCGCACGGGCCATCCAATTTGGAACTACTCTCGCCCGCGCACTGCAGGAGTGGTCTCCGATGCCTCCCTGGGCACCAATCGGGGCGCGGCCATCCTGGGTGACAAGATATTCATGTCAACCGATAACGCACATTTGATCGCCTTGCACCGCGTTACGGGACGGCTGCTGTGGGAAGTGGTGATGACGGATGAGGCTCAGCATTATGGATCCACGGTGTCGCCCCTCATCGTCAAGGATATGGTCGTTGCCGGCGTCTCCGGAGGCGATTGGGGTATCCGCGGATTCCTGGCTGCGTACAAGGCCGGCAGCGGCGAGCGCGTGTGGCGGCACTGGACGGTTCCGGCCAAGGGGGAACCCGGCTTTGATACCTGGCAGGGGAGTGCGGTGACTTACGGTGGCGGCGGCACCTGGCTGACAGGCTCGTACGACTCCGAGACCGATATGCTCTACTGGACCACGGGCAATCCGTTTCCTAATTCCGACGATCGCGAGCGAGGCGGCGATAATCTGTTTACCAATTGCGTCCTGGCGATGAACCCCGCCACCGGGGAATTGAAATGGTATTACCAGTTCACTCCGCATGATATGCACGACTGGGATGCCACCACGCCCATTGTTCTGGTAAACACGAAGTATCGCGGCGAGAATCGAAAACTCCTCCTGCATGCCGACCGGAACGGATTTTTCTATGTCTTTGACCGTACGGACGGCCGGCTTCTAATGGCCCGGAAATTCGTTCAGCGGATGAACTGGGCGAGTGGAATTGACGAGCGTGGCCGTCCCATGCTCTTACCAAAGAGTAACGTCACCTGTCCGGACAGCGCGACCAACTGGAATGGAACAGCGTTCAGCCCGGTAACCCGCCTCTACTATGTCATGGCCGTCGAGAAGTGCCAGGTCACACTCACTCCGGGCAGCTGGAAAGAGCAGCGTCCCGCTGTGGAACCTGCAAGAAAGTATCTGCGCGCCCTCGATATTGAAACAGGTAACATCGTTTGGGAGAACCCGGAAATTGGAGAGATCGACGGCAAGAGAGACGCGGGCGTGTTAGGGACAGCCGGAGGAATCGTGTTTTACGGAGACGCCAGCGGCGAATTTCTGGCGGTTGATGAACGCGACGGAAAAACCCTATGGCGACTCCCGCTGAACGCAATCATCAAGACCTCCCCGATGACCTACGCGGTCGACGGAGAACAGTTTGTGACCTTGGCCGCCGGCTCGAACATCATGACCTTCGCCCTACCCCATTAGCCGGTGATATTGCTCACCGAAGCCCTCGACCATGGCCGTGCTTGCCGATAGAGTTAAATGGAGCGATTTAAGACACGATTGAGACGCTGAACAAACGTGCCGGGATCCTGGAGCGGTACACCTTCCATGAGTAAGGCCTGGTCATATAGGAGCCATGCGGCGTCTTCGGCGACTGCGTTATCGGCATGTGCCAGCAGCTTCTTCACGATTTCGTGATCCGGATTGATCTCGAGCGTGGGCTTCAGGGCGGGGATGTCCTTTTGGCCCATTGCACGCAGCATCTGCTGCATTTTCATGGAGGGCTCCTCTTCTTCGGAGACAATGCAGGAAGGGCTATCTGCCAGCCGCACAGAGGCGCGTACATCCTTCACACGGTCGCCGAGAGTCGCCTTGAACCTGTCGAGCAGCGGCTTGAGCTCCTGGGTTTTGTCGGGCTCTGCCTCGTCCTTCAAGTCTTCGCTGATGGAAGTCTTGTTCACTGACTTCAGGTCAATTTCACTGTATCGATCGATGCCGGAAAAAACGATTTCGTCGATGTCGTCATCCAGAATCAGCACTTCAAGATCTTTCTTCTTGTAGATCTCGAGAAGAGGCGACGTGCGAAGCAGTGCTTCGGATCCGCCGGTGATGTAGTAGATGCTCTTCTGCCCGTCCTTCATGCGTGCCTTCACTTCGGCAAGGCTGGTGGAACCTTCAACCTTCGTGGACTTGAATCGGATAAGCTCAAGGAGCGTTTCGCGATTCCCGAAGTCGCCGTACAGGCCCTCCTTGAGCGGGCGGTTGTACTCGGCGATAAACTTTGCGTACTGGCCGGGTTGGTTGGCTGCGATGTTCTTCAGTTCGGAAAGAATCTTCTTGACGCTGGCAGTCCGAATGCTGGTGAGCACGCGGTTCTGCTGCAGGATTTCGCGGCTGACGTTGAGCGGCAGATCTTCGCTGTCGATAATGCCGCGAACGAAGCGCAGGTACTGTGGCAGAAGCTCTTTAGCGTCCTCCATGATGAAGACGCGCTTTACGTAGAGCTTTACGCCGCCCTTGTATTCGGCTTGGTAGAGGTCCAGCGGAGCCTTGGAGGGAATATAGAACAGCGTGGTGTACTCCAGGCTGCCTTCGGCCTTGGTGTGGAACCAGAAGAGAGGATCTTCCCAATCCCCGGAGACAGCTTTGTACAGTTCCTTGTAGTCCTCATCCGTCAGCTCAGCCTTGGGGCGGCGCCAGAGAGCACTTGCTGCATTGACCTGTTCGGTGGTACGGGTCTTGAGCGACTTCTTCTCAAGTTCACTCCAGTCGCTCTTGTCGAAGGTGAGGAAGATCGGGAAGGCGATGTGGTTGGAGTACTTCTTGACGAGCTGCTGCAGGCGCCAGCTATTGGCGTACTCCTTGCCTTCTTCATTCAAGTGAAGAAGTACGGTTGTGCCCGCCAACGGGCGCTCCGCGGGCTCGATGTTGAACCCCGTCTTTCCATCACTGGTCCAGCGCCAGGCTTGCTCGTCGCCGGCTTTACGGGACACCACTTCCACACGGTCTGCCACCATGAAGCAGCTGTAGAAACCCACACCGAACTGGCCGATGAGATTAGAATCCTTCTTGGCGTCCCCGGAAAGCTGCGAGACGAAATTCTTGGTTCCGGAACGGGCGATGGTACCGAGGTTCGAGACCAGGTCTTCCTCGTTCATACCGATGCCCGTGTCGGCGACGGTTAGGGTCTTGTTTTCCTCGTCGAGCTCCAGATCGATCCGGGGCTCAAACGGAAGCGATTTATAGGAATCGTCCGTGAGCGTCAGGTACCGGAGTTTGTCCAGTGCGTCTGACGAATTGGAAATCAACTCGCGAAGGAAGATCTCGGGATGCGAGTAGAGAGAGTGTACGATCAGTTGCAATAACTGGCTGACTTCGGTTTGAAATTCTCGTTGAGACATGGATGATGATACTAGTATAAGGGTTCGATGCTCACGCCAATGTTCAAACGACTTGTTTGGTGGCGTGCCCCGTTCTTCCGAAGACTTCGCGCGATACGTCTACAGAGTTACCGGTGGCCCGCCTTCACCGGCTTGCCGTCGCGGAAGTCGATCTCGAGCAGTTTTTCACTGGTCGGAATGCGGGCCGCCACCGCCTTCGTCGCGGTATCGATGACTGCCCCGCCATCCGGATAAGCGTACTTCCCGTCCAGGCTGAACGAAATCCAGCCCGGATGCGGTTTTTCGGACGGGTCCTGGAACAACGCGATGTCTGCAACATGCCGCGGCTTCACGGAAGTGATGTCGTAAACATAGACGTACCCATAGACGCCGTCTACCATCCACACTTCCTTCTGGTCGGGCCGGATGTTGAGGCCGTGACTCGGCGTGCTGTGCGGTGGACGCGCGGGCGGATTCGGGATCTGCGCCAGCCGCGGCGCCGGCGTCTTCGCTTCCACGCGGTACAGCATCTTGCCTCCCCACTGATCGCCGGTGCGCGCAGCCCCAACCTCGAACCCCAGCAGCCAATCGACATTCGCAAATACGTACTGCTCATTATCGGTGACGGCTATAGGACGGAGCCCCTTGCTGAACGGCCCGACCTTACCGATGACGCGATTCGTGCGGGTATCGGCGATATAGACGTAGGGGTCCGTCAGAACCTCCAGGTACACCCGCGTGCCATCCCGATTCATCCAGGTGTTATGCGGCCCGACACCCAGGATCGGATGGTCGTCCGCAGCGTATTCCTTGCCGTGCGTCACCGGTATCTTCGCCTTTGGATCACCGGTGGCCGCATCGATGACCCACCAACTGTCGCCGTCGCGCAGCGGAAGGTAGAGCGTTTTCCCATCCGGCGTAATGGCCTGGCTGTCCGCGTATCCGTCAGCGTAGTGCCGGCGCCAAAGAATCTTCTCCGTGGCCAGATCCAGGCATACCAGTTCGTCTTTCTTGTAGGAGGTGAGGTACAGCTTGTTCAGTTGCACGCTGGCGGAGATACCCTTGTAATCCCCGGTCTCGGGCACGTCGATTTTGCGCAGCAGCTTATGGGAATCGTTGATGTCGTAGATGCTGAGCCCGGATTTGTCGGTGACATAAAGAAGTCGCTCCAGCCCGCTGGATACTTTTCCGTGATCGGCTGCGCCGAGCAGAGCCGGTAGCAACAGGTAGAGAGCATGGATTGGGATGCGCATTTGCACGGATTCTATCACTGCGACCGGATCCGTCGCCACTCGGAATCGACTAGGCAGTACGGTACGGGCGTCCGGAAGTGGACGCCGACCGTGCCAAGGCGTAGAATTACACTACACGTATGAGAATGGCGCGGTTCGCGGGGAAGGAACTGGTTCTGTGTGGATGCCTGGCGATCGCGTTAGAGGTTGGAGGCAGCATATGGGGCGCCGACCAACCGGCGTCGAATCCGCTACCTACGTTTCGCCAGTATTGTTTTCAGTGCCACGGCAAGACTGCGCCCATGGCCGGCGTGAGCCTGGAGCAGTTGACCGCGCAACCCTCAGTCGGCGACAACTACCAGACGTGGGAACGCGCAATCGCGGCGCTGGAATCCAACCGTATGCCGCCCAAGGGTATGCCGCAGCCGAGCGACGACCAGCGCCACCAGGCCGTCGCCTGGATTCGTGCCGAACTGACTGCCTACGCGAAAAAGCACGATGGCGATCCCGGGCGAATCACTGTCCGTCGGCTGACCAGCGGTGAGTACGGCTATGCCATCGAGGACTTGACCGGGCTGGCTCTGGATGTAGGGATTGACGCCACTACCGATTCGGTTGGGGGCGAGGGCTTCACCAATTTCGGCGACGTCCAGTTCATGCAGGACGCCAACCTGGAGCGTTATCTGGAGGCCGCCCGGAAGGTTGCTGATCATGCAGTGATCGGGGCCGGGCCGCTGGAGTTTTTTAGCGATCCCGGCAAGACAGGCTTTGAAATGTCGGCTGTCTCGCGCCTTAAGGAGATCTACGCTGCGAACGGATTCCGAACCGTATCGGGTGAGGGCGGGGCTGCTTTCGGCCTGGATAAATACGATAAGGTTTTCTTCGTCACCTGGGAATATCGTCATCGCGCGGCACTGGGCCAACCCAATGCCACGCTGCAATCACTGGCGAAGCGTGAGGGAATCAGTCCTCGATTCGCGCAGCATGTCTGGTCGGTGATGAATCGGGCCTCGTTGGGCTATCCCACCTCTGAGATGGCTGCCCGTTGGCGCAAACTTCCGGTTCCCGGACCAGATGCCCATGCCAGCACCGCGGCCGCGCGAACCGCATGTCAGGAACTGCAGAAGTATGTGACCACTTGGCCGCTTTGGTTGTTTGCGCGCGGCGACGTGGCGGTAGGAGGGGCCGGCGACGAGAGCCCGCTGATATTCAGCGACGAATCGCTCAAAGTCGATCCCCTGCACCATTTCCGGTTCAACCATTTCGGGTTCAATGGGGGCCGCGGAGGGGCAGGCCGCGGGACGCCTGCGGCGGGCCCGGCGAGGATTCATCTCAATATTGCGGCCGTCAACCCCAGCGCGCACGGGAAGCCGGTGATCGTTTGGCGGAATGCGACGATCGGATATCGTTCAGGAGGGCGCGGTGCGGCGGGGCCGACCGCCGCCGTCGGCACGGTAGCGCAGGCCACCGCCGATGGCGCAGTAGCGCAGGCCGCAGGCGGGAAAGGTCGCGGGCCGACCGGACCGCGCCAGCCCTTGCGTGCATTGATCAGCGCGGAGTCCGCAGCCAAGCTCGGTTTCGGCAAGAGCATCGACGACACTCCGGTTGGTCCTGAAGATTTCGCCTCGGATTCTTCGGTGGTGTTCGAAGTGCCGGTGCCGCCGGATTCCGCCGGCTTCGAATTGCAGATTGACGCCGACCTCGGCCGGGATCGCGACCAGGTCTTTCGCATTACCATTTCGGATCGTGATGATGGCGGATCCCGGGGGATTCCAGTTCGCGCACTGCTGGGAGATCCGAAAAGCGCCGGTTATCGGACTTTCAAAGCAGGGGTGATGGAACTGGCTTCCCTGCTGCCGCCGAATTCGTATAACGAGCCAACGCCCGCCGACAAAGATCCCATCCCGCAGCCTTTCGACAGCACTTACAACGTTCCCGAGCACGATGAGTTCGACACCACGGTAAAGTATCTGCGCGATGATCGATTCGTCTACGAGCACATGCTTGACGACGCCACCAGGGCCCGTGTGGATGCCGCCTGGAACGACCTTTACGCATCGTTCGCCTACCACGACAACTATCTGCATCTCCTGGCCGACCACTTCCACATTGACCTTAAGGGCCAAAAGATCGCCGACCTGGACAAAGCTCAAATCGAAGCCCTGCCGCCGGTGGCGCGCCAGTATATCCTGCCGATACGGGCT
This sequence comes from Bryobacterales bacterium, assembly GCA_963817515.1. Taxonomy (GTDB): domain Bacteria; phylum Acidobacteriota; class Terriglobia; order Bryobacterales; family Bryobacteraceae; genus DATMNI01. The sequence goes on from CAWFPJ010000005.1 coordinate 29,464, forward strand.
TCCTATGAGGCAGTGCAGGCGGCCCAGGCAGCGGCCCGGCCCCGGCGCGTGGACGATTGCCTCCAGTTCGCCGCCCGCGCCTGGCGGCGGCCGCTGTCCGAAAAGGAAAAGCTGAGTCTCCGGTCTTTCTATGACAAGACTGTTACGTCGGAGGGCGATCACCAGAAGGCTATCCGCGCGGTGTTGACGCGCGTCCTGGTGTCACCGGCGTTCCTCTACCGCGTGGAACAGCCGGCCGAGGGCGCAGCCGTCAAGCCGATTTCCAATTGGGAGATGGCCAGCCGTCTTAGCTTCTTTCTGTGGGCATCCATCCCCGACGATGAATTGCGGCGCGCCGCCGCCGCGGCGGAGTTGAGCAATCCGCGGCAGATCGAGCGTCAGGTGAAACGCATGCTGGCAGATCCGAAAGCCCGGCGGCTCTCCACTGAGTTCTTTGGCCAGTGGCTGGGCTTCTACCACTTCGACCGGCATCGCGGTGTAGATACCAGCCGTTTTCCGGAATTCACCAATGACGTCAAGAGTGCCATGTATGACGAGGCGGTTTCCTTCTTCGAGCACGTCATCCGCAAAGATCGGCCGGTACGTGAGATCCTGTTCGCCGATTACACATTCCTCAACCAGCCGCTCGCCAAATTCTATGGGGTGCAAAAGGAAATCAAGTCCGGCGATGAGATGGAACTGGTGGAGGATGCCGGCGGATTCCGGCGCGGCGGCCTGCTGCGGCTGGGCGCTGTGTTGACTACGACATCGGCGCCCCTGCGCACCAGTCCGGTGAAACGCGGCGATTGGGTGTTGCGGCGGATCCTGGGCACCGCTGTGCCTCCTCCTCCGGCCGACGCCGGATCAATTCCCGCCGACGACAAGCTTTTCGGCGGTCTCTCGCTGCGCGAGAAGCTGGAAGCGCACAAGCGCAATGCGACTTGCGCCGGCTGCCACGCCCGAATCGATCCATTGGGCTTTCCGCTGGAGCATTACGATGCGACCGGCCGCTGGCGCGAGCGCTACGCCGACGACAAACCCATTTACGACGCCGGCACACTTGCCGATCATACCGAAATCGCGGGTGTGAACGGGCTCCTGGACTTCTTACGGGGAAGGGAAGCGCAGGTGCTGCGCACGCTCTCCTCGAAGCTGCTCGGTTATGCGCTGGGACGCACTGTCCAGGCCTCTGACCAACCGCTGATCGATCGCATGGTGGGCGCCGGCGGCGAAGCTGGCTTTTCGCAATTAGCGGCGCAGATCGCCAGCAGCCGCCAATTTCGCAATCTCGATACGCCAGATACAAGATGACTACAAAATGACCAAACCACAACGGAACCAGTCGAACCAAAAATCGAGGCGCCACTTTCTTCGCGGCGCCGGCGTTGCGCTAGCGCTGCCGTGGATGGAATCGCTGCCCATCCTGAAGGCGCAGGACCTCCCGGCGGCGGCCGCGGCGGATCCCAACCAGCCGCCCGTGCGTTTCGCGTGCATCTACTTTTCGAATGGAGTCGCGCCCAAGGACTGGTGGGCCAAAGGTACCGGCGCCGCCATGGAGTTCGGACCTGCTGCGCAGCCGCTAACGCCGATCCGCGAGGATTTAGTCTGGCTCCATGGCCTGTATAACGAACAGGCCTTCAAGAATCCCAGCCCGCACATGGGCCGCATGGCCAACATGCTTTCGGGAGCGCCGGTCAGCCCGAACCCGAGTGTGATCCGCGTGGGGACCACTATGGACCAGGTGCTGGCGCAGAGCATCGGTCATCGGACCGCCGTGCCAAGCATGGCATTGGGAATCGAGCCCAATGAGCTGCGGCTCGAAGACGGGCTGTCGATGATCTATGGTTCGAACGTTTCTTGGGTATCTCCCACCAAGCCGGCCACCAAGGAAATCTACCCTGCCCGCACTTTCGATCAACTGGTGGGAGACGGCAAGGGCCGCAAGCTCGACCGGAGCATTCTCGATGCCGTGCTGGACGACACGCGCAGCCTGACACCACGGATCAGCACCGGCGACCGGAAGAAACTCGATGAATATCTGGAGTCAGTGCGCGACATCGAAAAGCGCATTGATCGCGCTGGCAAAGAGGAACGGCTGGAGGGCTGGCGCCCCACGCTTAAAAGGCCCAACATGCCGCGTCCCGCGGACGAGATTCCACAGAACGTTCCCGACCACATGAAGCTGATGCTGGATTTGATCGTGCTCGCTTTCCAAATGGATAAGACCCGCATCGTCACGTGCATGCTCAATAACGATCTCTCGCAGATGAACTTTAAGTTCATCGAAGGTGTGCGGGGAGCGTTGCATCTGGACCTGACGCACAACGGCAAGACGCCGGAACTCCAGGCGATGTACCTCAAGACCAACCAGTTCCATATGCAGCAGTTCACTTACCTGGTGAAGCGCCTCAGGGAGATTGACGAGGGCGGCCGATCGCTACTGGACAACTCGCTGCTGATGCTGATGTCCAATCTATACGACGGCGATGCCCATGGCGCCGACCAGATGCCGATTGTGATCGCCGGACGCGCGGGCGGAAAACTACAGACCGGCCGTATCGTGGACTACCTTGAAAAGGGGAACGAGAATCGCCGTGCCTGCAGTCTTTATCTTTCGCTGCTGGACGGCATGGGAGTCAATCTGGACCGCTTCGGCGACACCGATCGCCGGCTGCCGCGCCTGTGGACGGGGGAGGCGGTTCAACAGGGGTGAGCCTCCGGTTTTCGGTAGCGAATGTTTCCATTGCCACGATGATTCGTCAGAGCAGCAAGGGTCAGAACAGCAAGGGTCAGTGCAGCAAGCCCGTGGCGCTCGGGCATATCTGTTGGTGCTGGGTTGCAGTGGTGTTGCTTAGCATGCCAGCGCCAGCCCAGCTTCGTACAGGAGAACCGGCTGCAGTGGGCATATCTCCCGCCCGGCTCGATCGTGTAACAGACCTTCTGCAATCGGATGTTCGGCTTGGGGGCCTGCAAGCTGCGTCGATTCTTGTTGCGAGGCATGGAACAATTGTTCTGCACAAGGGGTTCGGTCACTTTGCGCAGCAGCCTGGATCGGCGCCCGTGAAACCCGATTCGGTCTACCTCGTCGCTTCCCTCACCAAACCTGTGACCGCCACGGCACTTATGATTCTGGTCGAACGCGGTAAGGTTTCGCTGAATGAGCCCGTCTCCACTTACCTGCCGGAATTCACGGGAGGTGAGAGACCCAAGGTGCGCGTGCTGGATCTGCTCGCGCACACTTCCGGTCTGCCCGATATGTTGCCGGAAAATACCGAGTTGCGCCGCGCCCATGCACCGCTTAGCGAGTTCGTCAAACGCGCCTATACGACGCCGCTGCTGTTCAGCCCCGGCACGGCATTTCATTATCAGAGCATGGGAATCCTGCTCGCGGCTCAAATCGCGGAACGGATCTCGCGAATGCCGTTGCCGGATTTCGAGCAGAAAGAGATCTTCGAACCGCTCGGAATGGAGCACAGCGCGCTCGGGTTGGGCCACATGCGGATTGGCGACACGGTACAGTGTCAGGAATCAGGTGACCCCAAAGATTTGGCAAGCTGGGGAGCGAATACCGAATATTGGCGGAACATGGCCCATCCTTGGGGCGGCATGCACACCACTACGATGGATTTGGCGACGCTGCTCCAGACCTTTTTAAACGCGGGTATTTACTCCGGAAAGCGAGTCCTCAGTCCGGCAACGGTGAAAGCCATGATCTCCGATCAGAACGCGGATTTGAAAGCGCCTTGGGGAGTGGGCTGGAGGCTGGGCCGTTCCCAGGGTAAGGAGTTCGGCGATCTGATATCGCCCAATGCGTTTGGCCACATGGGCGCATCGGGAACCATGGAGTGGGCCGATCCGGAAACCGGGTTAATCTGCGTGATTTTAACGACCCGCCCTTTAGCAGTGGATGGCGGGCTTTTTCTGCGGCTCGTCTCGAACGCGGTAGTAGCCTCGGTCGAAAAGTAATTCGGCCTGCGCCGCCAGGTTATCGCGGTGAAGGCCACAGCCACATGCTCAGAGACGGGCCGGACAGGTGTGATACATAGGTGTGATACAGTCGCCAGTATATGCGTTGCCTGATGGTACTGCTGGCCTCGCTGGCTTTGGCCTCCGCCCAGACTGCGACCGGGCGCCTCGACCGCTTGCTGCGTGAGGCCGTTCTCATCGATACGCATGTCGATACGCCCTGGTACATCGTCGATGAGGGCTACAATCTCGGTGAAGAGCACAGTTATTACGAAGCCGATATCCCGCGGCTGCGTCGCGGTCACGTGGGCGCCGTCTTCTTTGGCATCCCCGTCGAGTCGCAGAATTTTCCGGCCCATCTCTGGATCCCGCGCGCGCTCGAATTGATCGACGCAGTCCACCAGCAGGCCCGCCAGCATGCTGCTGATCTTGAAGTCGCCCTCACCGCCGCGGATATCCGCCGCATTCACCGCGCCGGCAAAGTCGCCGCGCTGATGGGCGTGGAGGGCGGCCACATGATCCAGGACAGCCTGCCCGTACTGCGCAACTACTACCGCCTGGGCGTTCGTTACATGACTCTGACGCACTTCAAGACCAACGACTGGGCCGACTCCAGCACCGATGTCGCGGCCCACGACGGCCTCTCCCCTTTCGGCCGCGAGGTTGTGCGTGAGATGAACCGGTTGGGCATGATGGTGGATATCTCGCACGTCTCCGACAAGACTTTCTACGACGCGCTCAAAATCAGCCGCGCGCCGGTGATCGCCTCGCATTCCTCGTTGCGGGCGCTGTGCGACATCCCGCGCAATATGAGTGACGACATGATCCGCGCACTCGCCGTCAAGGGCGGCGTGGTCAACATCAATTTCAACATCGCCTATCTGGACCGCAAGACTTACGATGCGTTTTCGCAATTCCGCGATCGGAGGGACCGCGACATCGCCGACATGCTCGGCCTGAATGTCGGAAACTCGCGCCGTTGGGAGATGAAGCGCGCCATCCAGCAGCGCTACCGCGCGGAACTGCCGAAGGTTGGCATCGATGCAGCCCTTCGCACGATCGATCATGCCGTCAAGGTCGCCGGCGCCGATCACGTCGGCTTCGGGTCCGATTTCGACGGCGTTTCCGGAATGGTGCCCGCTGGTCTGGAAGACGTTTCCAAATACCCGGAATTGGTGCGCGGATTGATCGCCATGGGCTACTCCGATGAGGACATCCGCAAGATCATGGGCGAGAATCTGCTGCGCGTGATGCGCGCCACCGAGGAGGCCGCGGAAAAATGAACAGACGCCAATTCCTTGCCGGCGCCGCGGCCCTGCCTGTGGCCTCATCTCAGCAGCGGCGGCCGCGCATCGCCGCCCTCTCCACTACCTACCACGTCCGCTCCCACTCCGACAATTTCATCACCCGTTTTCTGGAAGGCTACTGGATCAACGACCGCTACTATCCGCCGCCCTGCGACATCGTCTCCCTCTACATGGACCAGGTACATCCGGCCGACATCGGTTACCGCCTCTCCACCGCCTACGGTTTCCCGGTGATGAAATCCATCGCCGAGGCGCTCAAGCTGGGCACGGGTAAACTGGCGGTCGATGGCGTTCTGCTGGTCGCCGAACACGGCAACTATCCCTTCAACGACAAGCAGCAGCAGCTCTATCCGCGCTTCGAATTTCACCAGCAGGTGGTCGACGTCTTCCGCGAGTCCGGGCGCGCCGTGCCTGTTTTTTCCGACAAGCACCTCTCCTACGACTGGGCCAAAGCCAAACAGATTTACACCTGGTCGCAGGAGTTGCATTATCCGCTGATGGCCGGCTCCTCGGTTTCCGTCTCATTCCGCCGCCCGGAACTGGATTATCCCTTGGGCGTGGAGTTCGATGATGCCCTGATGGTGGGCGGCGGCTGGACTTCCGACGGCGGTATCTTTCATAACCTCGAAACGCTCCAGTGCTTCGTCGAACGGCGCAAGGGCGGCGAGACCGGCATCCGCGCCGTCGAACACCTGGAGGGCGATGCCGTCTGGAAAGCCGCCGAACAGGGCCGCTGGTCGAAGGATCTGCTGCACGCCGCCCTTGCCCGCGCGGAAAAGCCTGGCCCAGGCCGGCCGGAGGACGTGAAGAACCCGGTGCTCTGCCTGCTGGAATACAACGATGGATTCCGCGCCGCCATCGTCATGCTCGGCGGATTGGTAAGCGAGTTCCTGGTGGCGTTCCGGGTAAAAGGCCGCCGCCAGATCGATAGCACCAACTGCTATGATCCCCTCGAGAACTCGAACAACTTCAGCCCGCTGGTACACGCCATCGCGCAGATGTACCTGACCGGTAAGCGCGCCTATCCGGTTGAGCGGACGCTGCTCACCACGGGCGCACTATCGTTCATCATGGAGTCGGCGTACCAAGGCCATAAGCGGCTGGAAACGCCCATGCTCAATGTGGCGTACCGCGCGCCTGCCAACTCCTATTTCGCACACGGGAGGGGATCGTAATGGAGCAGCCCGAAAAAATCGCCGGCGGATACGGCGCCACTGCGGGTCCGCTGTTCAGCCGCCGCGGCTATCTGCTCTTCAGCGATGTGCCTTCCAACCGCATCCTGAAATGGGAGCGCGGCGAAGTCACGGTCTTTCGAGAGAACAGCCACGGCGCCAGGTCCAACACCTTCGACCACCAGGGGCGCTTGCTCACTTGCGAGACCGGCCGCGTGACCCGCACCGAGAAGGATGGCAAGATCACAGTCCTGGCGAAGGGCGTTAAGGAGCCTGCGGACTTGGTCTACGCCATTGACGGCAGTGTCTATTTTTCGGATCCGCCGGCGGGCGTCGTCTACCAGATTCGTCGCAATGGCGATCTGCGGGCCGTGGCGCACGACTGCGAACATCCTTTCGGCGTAGCGCTGGCGCCCAATCAGCAGCGCCTCTTCGTAACGGACCAGGCGCTCCGCCAAATCCGCGTTTACGATGTGGCCGGCGATGGATCGGTCAGCGGCGGCAAAGTCTTCGCGGTCTGCGAGGACCAGCCCGGTCGGATTGAAAACCGATGAAGCCGGGGATGTCTGGACTGCATGCCTATCCGGTATCCGCCATTTCGACCGCGCCGGCAAGCAATTGGAAACCATGCCTCTCTCCGAGCCTGCCGGCAATTGCAACTGGGGCGAAGGCTTCCGGGATCTCTACATTACCGCCGGGCAATCGGTCTACCGCGCCCGTGCCCGCGTCAATGGCACCCGGACGTACTAAGCGCGATCTCAAGACCCAACGCGATCGTCTTCGAAAACGCGAACGCCGTTCTACGTCTTATCAAAACCGCCGGTTGCGAAGTAGGGCGACCCGTTATTGAACGGCCACCGTAACCGTGTTAGCCGGATGCTGGTCCACCTTGAGTACGATGTTCGCCGTGCCGCTGCCGCGGAGATTGAGCGTCAGCGGCACGTTGATCTGGTCGAGGCCGGAGAAATCGGGCTGGGGGCCGGCGTAAAGAACCGGCACGGAGGTCCCGTTGATGGTGACCAGCACGTTGGCGAGCGAACTGCGGTTGCGGATCCCCGTCGCGTAAAGTGTGAGGTAGACCGGGGTATCGGTTCCGACATCGACGGGCACGGCCTGGCACGGCGACTTACTGCAATCGAAAAGGGTCACGGGCGATTGCTGCGCCGGTTGGCCGGCATTCACGCGTATGGCGGTGGCGGCGGCGATTCCCGAACCATCGCCGCTCATGCTGAACAGGGCGGGAGCCACCTGGCCCACGGCGCCTATGGCGGTTAAAGGCGGTCCGGAGCCGTTAGCGATGGTAAAAGTAGCTATGCCGGGAGCCAACACGGGCGGCATGAGGAAATTGATCTGCCCGGGAGAGACAAACAGCAGAGGAACCGGGACGGAATTGCCGGTTGCATCCTGCACGGTCACGCTGACGCCGCCAAGCGAGAGGGGCAGCGGCTGGGAAGCAGCCTGGCGGGTGGTGGAAGCTAGGTTAGCGCCGAAAATAGAGCCGAGCGATGCCGGAGCCACGACCGAGATGGGCGCGGCCGCCGATTGCACCACGATGGATTCCTGCAAACCGTAGTAGCGCGCCATCCAATAGGGCAGGATGTAATCGATTCCGGCGGACTCGATAATGCCGGCTCCGCCGACGGCGAGCTGGAAGGGGCTCCGCTGCCAGAGAAAATCGGTGGGCGGGCGGAGCCACACGGACACGGGCTGGCAGGCCTGGGTACCGCAGACGGGGACGACGCCGTGGAGGTCGACTCCGAAATCGCGGCGCAGCCGGAGCAGCCAGGCATCGAGGAGGGCGAGCGTCTGGCTGTCGCGCACGGCGTTGGGGCCGTTCAAGCCGCGATCGATGATATTGAAAAACGCATTCTGGTGCGCCGCGGTATGGTCCCGCAGCACGCCGTAGGCGGACTGGTAAATGGAGCCGGCGGAACTGGCCTCCAGGCGGACCAGGTTGTAGAGATTGATGTAATCCAGGTTGAATTTGAAATAGGAATCGTCGGTCGAGGTATCCACCCCGATGGGGACCGGCACGGTCGCGGCGAGCAGCACGCGCTGGGTTTCGTAGCTGAAACTGGAAAAGTGGTCGGGATTGACGTGGCGGCCGATGGCCAGGAAGGTTTCGATCTGGTCGGGGCGGATGAGGAACGACGTGCTGCTGGTGCCATCGGGCATGACGACGGACCAGTCGTTGCCGTTGAGGAAGTCCACCAGGCGGGTGACCAGGTCGCTGATCGAGCTCTGGATGGCGGCGTCGGTGACCATGTCGTAGGCGACGGCCAGGCCGAACAGCGCGCCGGAGTATTCGTCGCGCGACGTGTTGCCGACCCAGATCCAGCCGGCGGAACTATTGGTGTAAACTCCATTGGCCACTTCCTCATTGCGGATACCGGCGGCGTAAGGCGAATTGATGGGAACCAGGCAGCGGGCCAGCAGGTTGGTACCGGTGACATCGGCCAGGGATTTGATTCCCGCGATGGCGGCCTTGAGGTTGGCCAGGGCGTCCGGCGCCTGAGTGACTTTGTAGCGGAAGGCTTCCGCTGCGAGGTAGTGTCCCGTCCAGAGGGCGGAATCGCCGCAGCGCGTGTAGCTGGCGATCTGGTCGCTGTCGGTGAGGGTGAAGATGGGATCGAGAATTGTGCCGAAGGGCAAGTGGCGGGCCTGGATGTTGGCGGTAATGGCGCGCGCGTCGGCCTCGGCGGCGTGTGCGGGCAGGGCGGCCAGGAGAAATGCGGTGCAGGCAGCAAGCAGCGGTCGATTTGGCATGAACCTACCTCTATTTGACGCAGCGCCAGGGGTGGGCGCGGGAAGAAATGCGCGGCGGCGTGTGTGTTCCTTCACATCCAACCGGACGCATGAATCCGAACATGGAAGACTGAGAGTCTGCTCCACGGCGCTGTCAGCCCTTGGCGCCGGGTGGACAACGCGCACACATCCTTCTGCCAACTATGATGAAACCGAGCACCAGTACGCCCTCGATTGCATAACGCACGATCTCGGAGGGATGGAGAGTGCGCGTGATAAACGGGTCGGTCAGGATCATCTCTCCACCTACTTCGCCCAACAGGCCGGCGCCCAGGTAAATGGCGGCGGGGAAGCGATCCATCACTTTCGAGAGCAGGTTGCTGGAGAAGACCACAAACGGGATGCTCAGCGCCAGACCGAAAGTGATCAGCCAGAAGTTGCCATTGGACGCGCCGGCGATGGCCAGAATATTGTCGGTGGACATCGTAAGATCGGCCACCACGATGTACCAGATGGCTTGCCAGAAACGATTGGGCGCTGGCGTCGAATCGGGCGGCGCGCTGGCATCCTTCAGTACCTTGAATGCAATCCAGAGGATCAAAAGGCCGCCCCCGAGTTTCAAATACTCAATCTCCAGGAGCCGTGCGGCAACCACGGTCAGCCCGATGCGCAGCAACACGGCCACCCCGGCTCCGCCTATGATGCCGATTCGCCTTTCGCGCGGCGGCAATGAGCGCACGGCCAGGGCAATGACCAGGGCATTGTCGCCGGCCAGCAGCAGGTCGATCAGCACGATCTTGAGGCCGTTCAGCAGGAAATGCAAGCCGTTCCAATCCACGCTTTGGCGCGCCGGAAGTAACTCTGCGCCGTGCGCACGTCCTTAAGGATTTGGGCTTTCAGGGCTTCCGGAGTTGGAAACTTGCGCTCATCGCGTATGCGCCAGAGAAAATCCACGCGGATCCGGCGCGGCGTATCGCCTTCCAGGGGATCGAGCAGGAAGGTCTCAATGGTGAGCCGATCGCTGGCGCCGAATGTGGGGCGGTAGCCGATGTTGGTGACGGAAGTCCACTGCCGCGCCGTGTCCAGGTCACAAGTCCGCGTGACGTAGACGCCGCGCGCGGGAATGACCTCTGCCGTAGTGGCCAGATTCAACGTGGGGACCGTTTGCCTGGAACCGATGCCTTGCCCGCTCACTACATCGCCTTCCAGGGCGTACGGCCTTTGCAGCAGGCGCGCGGCCAGCCTGACGTTCCCGGCGCCGATAAGCTCGCGGATCCCGCTGCTGCTGACGGGCCTTCCGCGGCACTCTACCGCCGAAATGACTTCTGTTTCGAAGCCCAGCAGCCGTCCCAGTTCCGCCAGCATCATCGCGTTGCCCGCCTGGCGGCGCCCGAAGCGGAAATTGTCGCCCACCAGCACAGCGCGCGCGCCCAGCCGCTCCACCAGCAGCCGACGTACGAAGTCTTCAGGTTCGAGCGACGCCAGTTCGCGGGTGAAGGGCAGAATCAGCACCTGTTCGACGCCTTCCCGGAGCATCAGCCGGGCGCGGCCTTCGGGCGACGTCAATAGCGGCGGCGTGCGCTCCGGCGCCACAATGCGCGTGGGATGCGGGTGAAAGGTGAGAACCGACGGCTTCCAGCTGTGCTCATCGGCAATGGTCTTGAGGCGCTTGAGAATGCGGCGATGGCCGAAATGCACGCCGTCGAAATTGCCTATAGTGAGCGCGCTCGGGCCGAAATCGGCGGGCACATCGGCGAGACTGCGGTAGATCCTCATCGGCAAATGCGAACCTCGTTAGTGCGAACTTTCGACGTAGATTTCCAACCCATCGTAGGCCAGGCGGATGTGCGACGGCAGAAGGCTCTCGGCTCGCTCATGCGAAAGGTCATGACAGATATGGGTGAAGAAAGCGCGCTGCGGCGACAGTTGCTCCACAGTCTTGACGGAACGGTCCACCGTGGAGTGAGTGGGGTGCGGCTTATAGCGCAGGGCATCCAGGAAGAGCACGTCAAGGTCGCGCAACTGATCCATGGAGGATTCCGGAATGTCGCTGTGATCGGTAAGGTATGCAGCGGCGCCGAAGCGAAAACCGTAGATGGTCTGGCGGCCATGCAGGACGGGGATGGGAAGGAACTCCAGGCCGAAGAGATTGAAGGGCGCGCCATCAATCAGGCGGGCTTCCAGTTGCGGGATGTTGGTGTCCTTTTTGACGCCGTCGAACACATATTGGAAGCAGCGCCGGATGGCGGTCATGGTGTCCTCCGCGGCGAAAATCGGAATCTGAGACTTCTGCCGGAAGTTGAAGGGCCGCACGTCATCCAGGCCCATCAGGTGGTCGGCGTGCGCATGCGTGAAGAGCACGGCATCCAGGTGGTCGATGCGCGCGCGCAACGCCTGGGTCCGAAAATCGGGCGTGGTGTCGATGAGCACGTTGTGGCCGCCGTAGCTGATCAGGATGGAGGGCCGCAGCCGTTTATCTCGCGGGTCGTCAGACGTGCAGACGGCGCAATGGCACCCGATGGTGGGAACGCCCACGCTGGTTCCCGATCCGAGGACTGTGATCTTTGAAGAAGGCGCCTGCATTCAAGCTTTCTGCGACGCCGCTTTGCCCACCTCATCCACAATCTGGACGAAGTGGAACCGCAATTCCGTAATGGAATTCTCCAGCAGCCGCTGCTCTTCCAGCGTCAGGTTGCCTTTTGTCTTTTCGAGCAAAATGCCCATCAGGTCGATGGTATGGCGTGCGACCTCGAGATCCGGTGCAGGTTTTTCCTCCTCGCCGAAGTGCATTATTCCAAGCTGCATTTCACACTGGGCTCGCAGTGAGAGCACGAACCAGGTAAATGAAGGAGGCGGCAGGGGGACGGGATATTCTTCCGATTCTTGATCGTTTGGGTCTACATCGCTCATTAGCCCTATTTTACACCGGGGCCGTTGTCCGCCCGCAACGCAAGGGCGGCTAGGCGGCGATCAGCCCGCTGCGAATCGCATGTCTCACCGAATCCATCTTTTGCATGATGTCCATTCGTAGATTGACAGCCGTCAAGAACGAGATTCCCATTTCTTCCGCAATTCGTTTGCTGGTCTTGCCTTCACAGATCAAGCGAACCACTTGAAGTTCTCGTCCGGTCAGGAGTTTCGTTTCGGGTGAATCAGGATACTGCGGGGATTGCATATTATTTCGTTCTTCTCTGGTATAAGACATCGGCAGGTTTAACCCGCAGCGATATACAAGGAGGCGGATCTATTGGACATCCGCTAATTGTGGAGTATTCCGGTGAAAGATGGCGCTCCGCGTGCTGTACTTCAGTAGTAAAGGTAATTCTTGGAAGGAAAAGCATGCGAATACGGCTAAGCAGGACTATTAGTGGAGCGGCCTTGACGATCGTTCTGGCGGCGGTTTCGACATTCGGAAGCCAACGCCATCAGGCCCTGAACGGGACTTGGACGCTGGTGCCGACCAAGAGCGATTTTGCCGGGCAGGCTGTCTTTCAAACCGGTACCGTGACCATTGACGACCGCCAGGGCAACATCACCGTCGCGCGCCATTTCACATACGACGGCGCCGCCGAAACCATCTTTTACAGCTTCAGCACCGATGGCAGGGAGAACGCTACCATTGAAACCGGAAAAGACTTCAAGAGTAAGGCCAAGTGGGAAGGCGACGTTCTCAAGGTAACCACCACACGAGGCGGGAGTCACTACCCTCGAACGCTACAGTCTTGCTGCGGACGGCACATTGCTGCTCAAGGTCGAAGTGCCGGAGCACAGGCCGATTACCCTTGTATTGATGCAGAAGTAGACGTGACCGATGAGGCACTCGATTGAGTTCGCGCTATTCCGGCCAGCGTAAATGCCGCCTCAGGAATGCGAACGTGCCCACGCCGTGAATGGTGTGCGGACCGTTAAAGAACTCGATTGCGGTCCCGTCGGGAATACCCATCCTGTCGTAAAACCGGCGCACCTTGGCATACTCGTACGCTACCCATTCGTCGGGCGCCACACCGTCGTCGTGACCGCGCTCCACCATGAATGGGCGCGGCGCCATGAGGTTCGCCAGGTCGGAGTAATTCGCCACGTTCGCAAGGTCGAATTCGAGCATGTCGTATTCGCCGGTCAGCAGGTAGCTATAGGGCGCATCCACGCTCGTGTTCTTCCAGACCCACTCGTTGAAGTCCGCCGAACAGATCGAAAGAGCGTATCCATCGAGCAGCGGCGGTATACGCATCGCGGTTTTTCCTCCATACGACAGCCCGTAAAAGCCGATTCGTTCGCGATCGACAAACGGCAACCCGCCCAGCCACTCGAGCAGGCGCTGATGCTGCCCCAGGATGAAAGAGAATAAGGATAACTTCAGAGGATGCCCCTGGCGCTGGATCTGCCGGAAGCGGTCCTCGCCGATGTACGGGTTTTGCGGCGCGAACGTGATGAACCCCTCCTCGGCCAGGCGGACGGCGTACCGGTGGTAAAACGCATTGTCCACGTTGGGATCGGCCACATCGCGCGGCCGCCCTTCCAGGCCGTGTTGGCAAACCACCACCGGCCGCCGCTCACCGACCTCGATGTCCTTGGGCACCAGCAGAATCCCATAGGCGAAGACACCGGGCCAGACGTCCAGCATCACCTCATAGCCGCGGAATTTGGGCTGGTCGAAAATGAGACGCGTGCGCGCGCCGGCCGGAATTGCGGGATCCGGAAGCCGCCCGATCACCTCGTTCCAGATGTAATCACGCAGCGGTTCGGTGGTCTTCTTCCATTCCTGTGGCGACGTGGAATCGGCTTTCGACCAGAATGCCGACCGTTCCCGTTCCGACCCGCGAACGAGGGCCTGCGTATGGGCTACCAGTTGATCGAACTGCCGGTGAAGTCGAACGGTTGGGTCAAAGTTCGGGCGCAGGTCGCGGCGCGAGACTCCCCCGGACTTAACTGCCGCAAGGTTCGCGGTCTGGACTCCGAGCGATCGCAGCAACGCCTGCAAAGCCGGGCCGGACCCAGGGGAACCACGCCCGTCACCGCTGACAATCAATTGAAGCGGCGCCGCGGCTTGCGGGGAACCGAAGAACGGGCGCGCGCGTTCCACCTCGCTTCGAACGGAATCGAGGGCCGGGGTGACAATCGCTCCGGCCGGAGCGGCGCCCTTACGCTGGGGCGTGGCGGCCGGCGGCCCGGCTATTTCGGGGAAGCGGCTGGCTTCCACAATAAGGCCGCGCGGAGCGATCATACCAGCCAGTTCGGCGTCTCCGAATTCCCGCAGGAGTCCCCATACGTCCCGGTAGATGGGCTCCTTCCAAAGTTCCTGACGCGACTGAAAGTAGCCGCTGACCAGGGTTGCGCGGATTCTCGGATCCATGGCCGCGGCATACAGGGCCAGCAGGCCGCCTTCCCCGTAGCCGGCCACTCCGATGGGGACATCGTGCACGGAATTTTCGTGCTCGAACCAATCGATTCCTGCGAGCACCTTCTGCACCTCGTACCCGATGATGTGGCGGCCGGTCTCATAGGCCATGCGGTAGATCCACTCACGGTGCGGTTGGTTGGTCATCCTCACACCCGGTATGCCGGACCAGGTGTCGCTTCGATCGATGAGCACCGGTATGAGGACCTGGCAGCCGTTCTCCGCCAGACGCCGGCCGAACTGTGACGGGGGATCGACTCCGGGCGCTAACCCCGCGAGCATTTCCGGTGTCCAGTCGGCATCGGGAACGGCTACAATTCTGGCGGTGGGCGTGCGGTCCGGTTGGAGCAGCAAGCCCTCGGCCTCCACATCGTCGAAAACCGGCCAGCGGACCGCATACACCCGGTAGCCGCTGCCCCTGGCGATTTCGGCGGCGGTTGCCGGGGTGGCCTCAAGTTGAACCGTTGTGGGCGTAACGCGGCGATCGACAGCGCCGATAATCCTGCGCAAGCGTTCGCGGTTGGGAGCGATGGAGCGCTGGTAGGCGTCGGGCGAGCTATGGTCGAGATTCCAAAGCTGCTGCCGCGGTTCCACGGATCGAACGGTTTCACGCAGCAGGAACGTATGGATGCTGTCCACCATCGCGGTAGCCGGGTCGCCCTCGAACGTCAACGCGCTGGTGCCTGGCAATGTTTCCTGGGCGGTGATTCGCGTTGCCGCGGACAGGAGGCAAAGCAAGAGCGAAAGGGGCCGCCAGTCAGTTCGCTTCATTCAGTTCCCCGTGCAAGATCAAAGCGCAAATCGGCGCCGTCGCCGCCCAGCAGGAAGAAGGGTTTGCCCCACTGCTTGGGATTCGCCAGGTCCCAGGCGTCAGTGACGTCGGGAGGTTTCAGGCGGATGCCCCACTCGCCGCCCACGACAAGATAGCATGCTCCGTCTCCTGAATCTTCCACGATGCAGGCGGTTGCGGCGCACGGCGCGCCTCCCTCGTTGAGGCCCGTAATCGGGCACCACGCCATGCCGCCGTCATATTCGCAAAGCAGGTGTGTCACCGCGCGCGGTGGAGTCCGGCACTGAAAGATCTGGCCGTCAAGCGGCTCGCAATTGGGATTCTCCGGAATCTGCAGGAGGACAGGCATGGCCGTTCCTTAGATGATAAACCTCTGACCGGACCGGGGGGATGTGTTCCAGACCCGGGGGATCTGTTCCAGAGCCTGGATACTTGTTATATTTCAGACGATGCCGTACCGACTTGTTCTCATGGTTGCAGCCCTGGCCCTCCCGGTTGTTCGCGCCCAGACCGATTGGCCGATGTACGGGCACGATCCCGGCGCCAGGCGCTTCTCGCCCCTTACGCAGATTAACCCGGCGAACGTCAACCGGCTCCAGCGTGGCCTGGACATTTCACACAGGCAAGCCCGGTTCGGAGGCGGTCCCGGTGGTCGTAGGCGGTGTGATGTATGCCGCTGCGGCGAACGGCATTTTCGCGATCGAGCCGGAGACGGGTAAACAGATCTGGCACTACGAAGCGACGCAGGTGGCGCTGCGCGGGCTGGCCTACTGGCCTGGCGACAAACAGACGCATCCGCGCGTTTTCGCAGGGGTCAAGGGCGGAATGATCGCGATCGATGTCACCACCGGCAAGCCTGCGCCGGGCTTTGGCGCCGAGGGATTGCTCGACCTGCTAAAAGGCGTGCTGGGCGATTTGCCGGACGCGCGCTTTGCGCTGCAATCGCCGCCGGTGGTCTACAAGAATATCGTGATCACTGGAAGCGCCAACGGCGAAGGGTCGCCGAGCCAGGGCGCCTACGGCGATATCCGCGGCTGGGACGCCGGCTCGGGCAAACTGCTGTGGACTTTCCACACGGTGCCCCGTCCTGGCGAACCCGGTACCGAAACGTGGCCGCCGGATGCCTGGAAGAACCGCTCCGGTACCAACGCGTGGGGATTCCTGACCGTCGACACGGCGCGCGGCATCGTCTACGTTCCGCTAGGGGCGCCCACGTCCGATTTCTACGGTGCGGACCGCCATGGCGACGGGCTCTACGGCAACAGCCTGGTCGCTTTGGATGCTGCCACGGGCAAGCGAAAGTGGCATCAACAACTGGTCCATCACGACCTGTGGGATTTCGACGCGGCGGCGGCGCCGGTTCTGTTCGAGGCGGTGCGCAACGGACGGACGATCCCCGCGGTGGCGCAGATCACCAAGATGGGAATTCTGTTCGCCTTCGATCGCGTGACGGGCAAGCCGCTCTACGGGATGGAGGAGCGCGCCGTGCCGCAGAGTACCATCCCAGGTGAGAAGACGTCGGCGACGCAGCCGTTTCCGCTCAAGCCGCCGCCGCTATCGCGCGTGGCGTTTACGAAAGAGGAAATCTACAACCTGACGCCGGACCATGCCGCGTTCTGCCGCGAATTGTTCGACAACGAGCACATGACGATCGGCGGCCTCTACACGCCGATGCCGCTCGATGGCAACGCGTTGATGTTTCCCAGCACGCTCGGCGGCGGGAATTGGGGCGGCGTATCGGTGGATCCCTCGCTCGGCTATCTGTTCACCAACATCAACAACCTGGGCCAGTGGGGCCACATGGAGAAGAAGGCCGATCCGAAGACGGGGGTGGTCACTTATCGTACGCACGTCGGCGTATGGAACATATGCGCGCTTCTGGAATCGCGATACGCGAATCCCGTGCACGAATCCGCCCTTTGGTGAACTGGTAGCGGTGGACACACGGACGGGCGACATCGCGTGGCGGACGCCGCTTGGAACCATCCCCGCGCTGGAAGAAAAAGGCGTCAAGAACACGGGCGCCCCGAACCTGGGCGGCAGCATCGCGACAGCCGGCGGTCTGGTCTTCATTGCGGCCACCAACGACGGCCGCTTCCGGGCATTCGATTCGAAGACCGGACGGCTGCTGTGGGACCAGCCGATCGACGCCAACGGCCACACGATCCCGATCACCTACCAGGGCAAGGACGGCAAGCAGTATGTCGCCATCATGGCGGGTGGCGGCGGGGGCTTCTTCGGCGGCACGCCCAGTGACAGCTTGATGGCATTCGCGCTCGGCGACAGCCCCGCGCCGACGTCTTCTGCTGCGCAGCCCTCGGCCCATGCCGCGCCGTCAGTTGAGGCGCCGGCGGCCGCCAAACTCGCGGGTCCAGTCACTCTGCCCGATGGCCCGGGCAAGGCGGTGGTGCAACGGGCGTGCGGCGGAACTTGCCACACTCTCGAAACCGTTACCGGCATGCGCCGCGAACGTAAGGCGTGGGAGGCAATGGTCGGCAACATGATCGCGCGCGGCGCCGCCGTCAAGGATGACGAGGTCAAGTTGGTCGTCGACTATCTGGCAACTCACTTCGGTCGATAAATCGGCGGCCAAGATGGTACATTGATTCTCATGAGAAAATCCATCTGCGCGCTGTTCACTGTCGCTTTGCTTGCTCTGCCTCTATTGGCTGAAAAGAAGAAGGTCATTACTCCGCCGGAATTTGCTCCCGCCGCCGGCGCCCCTGCGCCTAATTTCAGCCCGGGCGTTCTGGTGGATGGAACGCTTTACGTCGCGGGCCAGACGGGCGCCGACTTGAAGACCCACGAGATACCTGCGGATTTCGAGGCCGAAGTGAAGCAGACGCTGGACAATATCGGACTCGTGTTGAAGGCGGCCGGAATGACATTCCAGGACGTGGTAGCCGTGCAGGTTTACCTCACGGACATAGACTTGTTCGCCCGCATGAATGCCGTGTACGGCAAGGTCCTCACCCCTCCCCGGCCGGCGCGCACCACGGTCGGAGTGGCGAAACTCGCGGCGCCCAAGGCGCGCATCGAGATTACAGTCACCGCGCACAAGTGAATCGGCTCCGGTCAGAGCCGCGACCGTGAGGGAGCGGTCTTAGCGTTCGGGCTGATCGTAGGCAGCCAGGCGCCGGATCCAGACATTGCGGTAGCGCACGGGGTTGCCGTGGTCCTGCAGCGCCAGAGGCTCCTCGTCACCATGGGGCGTGTACTTGGCGACCAGGCGATGGACCATAGTGCCCAGAATTTCCTTGCGGTTGTGAACCAGCACGCCGTTGAAGAAAACCGTGGCGTAGGCGGGACGCATGAGTTTTTCGCCCTCAAACTTAGGCGCTTCGAAAACGATATCGTATGCCTGCCATTCGCCGGGCTTGCGGATGGGGTTGACCAGCGGAGGCCATTGACCATACAGGGAGCCAGCCTGGCCGTCGGCGTAGGTGACGTCGTGATAGGAATCCAGCACCTGGATTTCATAACGGTTCATCAACAGTACGCCGCTGTTGCCGCGCTCCTGGCTGGTGCCCTTAACGTCGGTGGGCTCGGACCACTCGATGTGCAATTGGACGTTGCCGAACTTGTCGCGGGTCAGCAGGTCGCCGGTGCGGGGGGCGCATTCGAAGTAGCCGTTCTCTACCTTCCACGTGGGATTGATGGTCTTGCCGCGGTCCGCGCCGCGGCCGCTCTGCACCCAGTGCGACAGGTCCGTGCCATCGAAGAGCACAATGGCGTCGGACGGGGGAGCGCCTAGAACTTTACCCGGCGTAACCGGATTGGGGTGCGGGCGGTTAGGGTCGTGGACGTGCCATGGCTGGCCCGGCAGAATAGCCGTATCGGTATAGCCGGGGGTGGCCTTTTTCTCTTGTGCCACCACCGCTGCGGTCAGGCAAAGGATGGCGGCCCAAAGGAGGCTAACAGCATAGCGGGCATTGATGGGGCGGGAATTCATTTCGTTATTCAGCATAATGGGTAATTGCGGCCGGGACAATGGGGGATGACATGAGAGAGATTTGGCTGATGCGGCATGGAGAGACGGAGTGGAGCCGCTCGGGCGCGCACACAGGGAGGACGGATTTGCCGCTGACTGAGGCGGGGCAGGGAAGTGCGATCGCGCTCGGCCGGTACCTTGCCCGGCATCAGGCGCCACGTTTCAGCCTGGTGCTGTGTTCGCCCATGAAACGGGCGCAGGAGACCTGCCGCTTGGCGGGGTTCGGGGACGTGGCGCAGAACGAACCCAATTTGTGCGAGTGGGACTATGGAGACTTCGAGGGTCGCACCACAGCTGAGATTCAGAAAGAGATTCCGGGATGGTCGTTGTGGGTATCGGGAGTCCGCAATGGCGAGACCATCGGCCAGGTGGCGGCACGGGCCGATGCGGTCATTGCGCGCGCGCTTCAGGCAGACGGCGATGTGGCCTTGTTCGCCCACGGGCACATTCTGCGAATTCTCGCCAGCCGGTGGCTGGGCCTTTCGGGCGACGCCGGGCGGCTGTTCGCGCTGGGCACGGCGGCCTTGAGTTCGCTCGGTTACGAGCGCGAGACGCGGGTGATTACGCGCTGGAATCTTTCGGTTTCGGAGTGACCAGACCGACGCGGGTGGGCTTTGCGCCGGGCTGCAGCTTCATCACCTTGGCGACCAGTTGCAGGGATTCGACCGGAGAGATGACGCGCGTAAGATTGCGGTCGGCATCCAGGCCGCTAAGGACGGCGAGGCGCCAGGACGGCATGATGACCTCAATCACGCGTACTCTTTCGGAGCCGTTTTGGAACCAGACTACCAGTTCCTCGTCTTCCTTGAGGGCTTTCTGCATGGCACCGAGCTGGCCCACGATCAGGGGGCCGATAGAGCCGACGGAGCCGGCGGTGTCAGGCGGAGCGGGCGCGGGCGCCGGGTCCCTGGTGGCGGAAAGAAGAGCTTCCTTGGCGAGTTGTTTGGTGAGATCAACCAGGGCCATCTTTGGTGATGCTAGCACGGAGTGAAAGGCACCGGCGGCTGCGACCGCCGGCGTTACCTGACAACGGCGGCCGCGTTACCTGACGGTAATTTGAACGGTGGCGCTGCTGGAGCCGTCAACGATGACGGCCAGCGGCACCTGCTGGCCGCCGAACGATTGCGTCAGACTAACCTGAATCTCGAACTGGTTGTTGGAAACGGATGCGATGGATTGGAGCGGCATTGCCACCCCGGCCACCGTCACCAGCAGGCGCGACGGGTCGCTTTGCACGGTAGGGTCGAGACCGGCTACGAAGATGTCGATCACGTCGCCGGCGCCGGCAACGTGGGTACTGTCATAGTTCACACCCAGAGTGTTGGTCGCGCTCTGGATGACCGGCGGCGGGCTGGCGATTTGCACCAGCACAGGGTTGGCGCTGGCCGCGCCTCCAATCAGCTTCAACGTCGCCACGCCCGCCGGGAAACCTTGCGGGATCACGAAATTGATCTGAGTGGAATTGGCGAACGTGATCACTGCCGGCACGTCATTCAGCGTCACCTGCGCGTTGGGGGGAAGGTTGGCGCCAAAGAGCGACGCTAAAGATCCGGGATAGATGGTCTGCTGGTTCGGGTTGGCATTCACCACGGGCACGCCGATCACAGGAAGAGTTGGGTTGGCCGCCTGCAACTGGAACGGGTTGGAATTGATTATTACCTGGAAACCCGAAATTGCGCTGATTTCCGAGGTCCCCAGAGCGGCCCCCTGAGCCACCACGATATTGGCTTGCAGTTGAGTGGGGCTCACCACCCACAGGTGCTGAATGGTCACATCGTCCGATCCAAACCCCACGGTCACCTGACCGTCCACGAAGCGGGTGTTCTGTCCGGTGATGTTGACCAGCGAGGTGGCACCCGCCGTCAGCGCCGTCCGGTCAACCGTAATTTGAGGACTGAAGTTGGGCGGATACGCGTAAGTCTGCTGAGCCTGCGATGGCAGGAATGTGGAATTCTGGCCGTCGGCGTTGAAGACCGTGACGGCCGAAACCTGGCCGCCCGATCCCTGCGGCGGCACTACCGTGATGGATCCCTGGGCGTCGGAACCGCTGAACGGCGTTTGCACAGTGGATGGCAGTCCGTCGAAGTAAACCAGGCTGTCGCCGCCCAGGCCGCTGCCGGTAACCGTGACGCTGCCGTCTGGGTTGGGTATGACCGCGCTGATGACGGGCGCGCCCTTCTGCGTCAGGTTGACGGCATCGGGCAGCACGTACATATCGTTGCCGACATTAAAGACCATGTGCCGCGGGCCGGTTCCTGCGCCCACGGGCATTCCGAAATAGAGAGCGATGGCCCGGCGCGGGCTGTCCGGAAGAGAGAAGGGGACCAGGTACTGGCCGCTGGCCACGCCAAACCCCCCCAGCAACGTGACGGATTGCGGTACGGGCATATCGCCGGAATTTGCCCGGGCCGCGACGTAAAAGGCGCCCTGGTTGGTGTTGATGTAAGCCGGAGTAATCCAGATGGCGTTGCTTCCCGGAGAGTATGAGGCGCTGCGCGTAGCCGGATCGAAGAAGCTGTAGGTGAGGATGTCGTACATCGGCACCGCCGCCTGCTGCCTGACTGAAAAGTCTCTTCCGGTGAGAACCGTTCCGGGGCTGATCTGGAACGCGGTGGCCGATTGCACGTTCGTGGTGCCCGGGTAAAAGACCGTCCCGAACGGGGCGCTACCCTGCAATTCCGTACCGTTCTGATCCACCGGCAGCTTGAGCCCGGAGTGGTCCGGAGGAATGGCGTCGGGTGGAAGGGGATGAACGTACAGGTTGTAATTGTTACCCGCCGGAATTCCGTCGATGCGGTATGTGCCATCGGGATTGGTCAGCGCGCTGACCGCCGGTCCGGTAGGGCTAAGCGCTACCACCGAAGCCAGAGATACCGGCTGGCCGGTGGTGAAGGTGATGCGTCCGGCAATAGAGCCGTAATTCGACTGCCATCCGGCATGGCCGTAGAGAACCGAAAGAGCGGCTATGTCGTCGGCGTCCACCTTGCGGGCGCGCGAGGTGTTGCGGATCACGTCCTGCGACATGGCGGCGCCGGTCCAGGTATGCTGCAAGCCCAGGGCATGTCCGATTTCGTGCACCGCGGTGGTGAAGAATTCTTCCTGATAACTTGGCCCCGGACCCTTGTTGGTATTGTTCGAGAGAATTACCGTGCCGCGGAGAATCGTGATTCCCGAAGAAGTCGGCGCGCCTTGTCCAAGCAGGCCGGGGGGCAGATCTTCGAAGATCACATCGCCGCCGGGAGTATTGGAAGTCTGGCCCGCGGTTTCCAGGCCGCCGAAGGCCACCCGCAGATCTGAGGTGGTGACGGAATCCCAGGCCGCCAACGCCTGTTTGACTTCGCCCAAGATCGAACCGAAAGAATCGCCGGCGGCCAGCACTGCCGGGCCCTGGTCGTTCACGAAGAAGGTTACGGTCTTGACACTCGGGTCGAACCTTTCACGGAAAGGGTTGCCCAGCGCGCCTGAGTTGAAGTGAACGTAATGATAGTAGGCTTCGGCCGGACTGCCGGCCAGGAAAGCGGCTGCCGCGATAGCGCAAACCCGCCATCACCCGCAGCATTCGCATCAATGAGCACCCGCCAGCGTTTTGGCGATCTGCGACCGCAGTTCGCTGAGATGCAGGCTCAAAGCGGCGTCTTTCACGGGGCGGGCGGTTGCCGGATCGAGCATCAGTTCGCGGGTGGGCGCGCGTGTAGCCATTGGATCGGATGCCGCATTTGAGCCGCCGGATGAAACGGCGAACAGACCCTGCGTCAAACCGATGATCTGGGTGAGGCCGGCTCTGCTGGTCCACAGGAAGAACACGAACTCGTCGCCCTTGTTGAGCGTGGGCGAACCCGAGAAATTCTGGTGCACGCCGTTCACCGTCCCGCCCGTAACCACGATTTCGAGCAGTTTCTGGCCGGAGCCTTTATAGGTCTCGCTGGCCTGGATTTTGTAGTGCGTGTAAATAACGGAACCGGTGAAGGCCGTCCATGAATCGGTGACCTTGCCGCGGACGATGGCGCTCGATTTCGAGATCATGTCGTCCAGGCTGAGCCGCTCCAGGGTAGCGCACCGGAGTGGCAGCAGCGCCGTCAGGGCCAGAAATACCGCGGCCGGAGCTATGACGTGACGCTTCACTAGAGGATTAACCTGCAGGTAAAATGCCATTCGATCCTATTGAAGCTGTGGGGCTTAGCTAACAGCAACCCAACTTAGGCTGTGGCCCGCTGACACGGCGGATGGGACATGGTGTCCCAAATTATCAGGTCTTTCCCGGTCTCACGATCAACATGGGGACGTCGAGATCATGGCGGACCGGGTTGATGGTATTACCGAAGATCAAGTCCTTCAGTCCACCGTGGCCGTGCGCTCCCATGATGACCAGGTCGGTTCGAATCTCGTGAGCATAGCGCACGATCTCCTTCTTTGGCGAGAGCGAGTAGCGGATCTCGCTCTGAACTGTAACGCCTTGATCTCGCAGGGATTGAGCGATGCGTTCCAGGTATTGTTCGCCCAGTTCCACCTCGGCGTCGGCGGCTGCCGGGCCATAGACCTGGCTGGTGACGCCTTCTTCCACGTGGAGCAGATACACCTTGGCGCCATAGAGCCTGGCCATGGCTGCGGCGTGGCTGACGGCCAGGTGGTCGAGATTGGTATGGTCGAGGGGTACCAGGATCCGGTGATAGATTGGGGCGGCCACGGCTTCCGCGCCGGTGGTTTCGGGAAGCGTAAGGGGAGCCCGGCCGAACCCGCGACTGCGATTGACCATAGGCTCCACGGTGATCCACAGCAGAAGCAGAAGCAGCCCAACTCCCGTGGGCACGGTGACCAGCCAGATGAGAATTCGCCATGGCCCGGGCGTTGCCAGCCATTCCCCGATGGCGAGCACAGCCAGCCGGATGTTCAATCCAATGACGATAGCGGCGGTGGCCCAGGCCAGAATGCGAACCCAGGCTGCATTGGCAAACGAACCCATTCGTGCGCGGTCGCTGGTGAAATGAATCAGCGGGATGATGGCGAACGGCAACTGCATGCTGAGCACGGCCTGGCTCAGAAGCAGGAGGCCGAGCGTGCTCTGGTCCCCGGCGATGTATATGGTGAGCGCCGCCGGAATGATGGCGAGGGAGCGGGTGATCAGGCGGCGCAGCCAGGGCCGCATGCGGAAGTTGAGGAAGCCCTCCATCACTACCTGGCCGGCCATGGTTCCGGTGAGCGTGGAGGATTGACCCGAGCAAAGCAGCGCCACGGCAAAAAGGACTCCGGCGAAGCTGGTTCCCAACAGCGGCACCAGCAGACTGATGCGCCTGCTGAATCTCAGTGACCACGATGCCGTGCTTGAAAAAGACGGCCGCGGCCAGCACCAGAATGGCGACGTTGACGAACATGGCGCCGTTGAGCGCGACTACGGAATCGATCAGGTTGTAGCGGCAGGCTGTGCGCTTGGCTTGCTCGGTGTGGCCGAAACTGCGGGTTTGCACCAGCGCCGAATGCAGATATATATTGTGGGGCATCACGGTAGCGCCCAGCATGGCAATCGCTACATACAGGCTGTCGCGATTGAGACTGGGGATCAGGCCGCTGAACATTTCGCCCGCCGATGGCTTGGCCCACAGCATCTCAATACCGAAGCAGCCCGCCATGACCGCGATGAGGGCCAGGATGAAGGCTTCGATGGTGCGGATGCCGAAGCTCTGAAACCAGAGCAGGAGCAGGGTATCGGCGGCGGTGATCAGCACGCCGAACAGGAGCGGGATGTGGAACAGCAGGTTGAGCCCGATGGCCGCGCCCAGAACTTCGGCCAGATCGCAGGCCGCAATGGCGATCTCGCAAAGGCCCCAGAGGACCAGGTTGACCTTTCGGGGATAGGCTTCGCGGCAGGCCTGGGCCAGGTCGCGCCCACCCACAATGCCGAGCCTGGCGCTCAGAGTCTGGAGCAGAACGGCCATGGCGTTGGACATAACCAGGACCCACAGGAGTTGGTAGCCGAAACGCGCGCCGCCTTCAAGGTCAGTGGCCCAGTTGCCCGGGTCCATGTAGCCCACGCTGACCAGGTAAGCCGGGCCGGCAAAGGCGAACATACGCTTCCAGAACGACATCTGGGAGGTGCCGACGGTGGAGTGAACCTCGGCCAGGGAACGCACGTCCGGCTTGATCGGGCTTGGCGGGCTCATGAAATTTAACTATAGTTAAGCAGGTGGAGCGAGGGAAGTCAACCGGCGCACCGATACATGACCGGCCGAGAGGCCTATCCCAGGCTATTCATAACGCAGAGCTGTGACTGGGGAGATGCCGGTGGCGCGGTGAGCGGGGATGAACGTGGCAGATAAAGCCACCGCCAGAAGGCCCAGCGCTACGGCGGCGAAGGTGAACGGATCAGTGGCGCTGACTCCGAACAAAAGAGTGGAGAGCAGGCGAGTCAGGATGAAAGCGCCTGCCAGGCCGAGCGCGATTCCGGTCAGTGCCAGGAGCGCGCCCTGTCGCATCACCATGCCTAAGACGTTGGCGCGTCCGGCGCCCAGAGCGATGCGGACGCCGATTTCGTGAGTGCGCTGCGCCACTGAGTAAGCGATGACGCCGTAGATCCCAACGGCGGCCAGCACCAGGGCAATGCCGGCGAATAGAGCCAGCAGGATGCTGTCGAAGCGGGGTTGGGCGAAATCGGTGTCGAGCGCCTGTCGCATGGTGGACACGGCATTGAGAGTCACCCCCGGATCGATGGCCTGAACCTGCCGGCGCAGCACCGGCGCCAGGCTGGCTACGTCCAGGGTGGAACGCACCACCAGAAACATCTGGCGGCTGTAATTCTGGCGGTGAGGCATGTAGTAGGCCGCATCGGTTTCCTTCTGCAGGCCAGTGTATTTCACGTCTCCCACGACACCGGCGATTTCCATGTAGGCGACTTTGTAATCCGGTCCACTCTGCTTGATGCGCTGGCCGATGGGGTCCTGGCCGGGGAAGAAGCGGCGGGCCAGGCTTTCACTGACGATCGCCACCGGCGCCGAACGCTGGGTATCGTACTCGGTGAAATAGCGGCCCTTGCGCAGGGGGATGAGCATGGTTTCGAAGTAGCCGGGTCCGACGACGGCGTCCGAAACGGCCGGATTGATTTCGCCGGCGGCGAGCGCCTGGCCCTGGATCATGAAAGTATCCGCGTCCGATTGGTGGTTGGGCGGGAGACTGTCGGAGACCGCCGCGGATTGGACGCCGGGCAGTTGGCGCACCCGTTCCACCACCTGGTCGTAGTATGCCCGGAGCGGCACGGCATCGTTATACTTGCGATCGGTGGGTGAGATCGCCATTGTCAGAAGTTCTTGCGGCGGGGCGGCGAAGCCTCCGGTTACCCGCTGCAGGTGCGCCAGGCTGCGGAGAAGCAGGCCTGCCGCAACCAGGAGCATCAGCGAAAGGGCGATCTCAGCGATGACGAGGGCTGCGCGGGTGCGGCGGTGGGCACTGCCGGCGGTGGAGCGGCCTCCCTCTTTGAGGGTGGAGTTGAGACCGGCGCGAGAGCTTTGCAACGCCGGCGCCAGACCGAACAGAACTCCGGTCAGCAAGGAAATGAGCAGCATGAAGCCGAGCGCACGGCTATCGAGATGGATAAAACCGGCCAGTGGAAGGTTGCCGGGATTCCAGGCGCGCAGGAGCTGTATGGCGCCATAAGACAAGGTCAAACCTGCCGCACCCCCTGCCACGGCAAGGAGCAGGCTTTCAGTGAGCAGCTGGCGAATCAGACGCCTGCGTCCGGCGCCGAGGCTCAGCCGCAGCGCCATTTCCCGCTGGCGCACGGTGGCGCGGGCGAGCGTCAGGTTAGCCACGTTGCCGACGGCAATCAGCAGCACCAACCCGACGGCGCCAACCAGCACTAGAAGCGGCGTCTTGACGCTGCCCACCAGGGCTTCCCGCAGCGTGACCACGGGGAGCGTGAGGTTCTTGTAGTATGGGTTCTCCCGCATGATGCGGCGCCCGATGGCGTTGGTTTCGGCCTGCGCCTGATCGAGCGAGACTCCCGGCTTCAGGCGCGCGATGCCGTGATAAAAGAACGGGCCGCGGCGAGTGGGCGGGGCAAGTTGGAGGTTGGTCCACAGCGCGGTGTTCTCGCGAGGGAAGGCGAAGCTGGCGGGCACCACTCCGATGATGGTGGCGGGCGAGCCGCTTACGGAAATGACTTGACCAAGCACCGCCGGACTAGCGGCGAAGCGTGTGCGCCAGAGAGACTCGCTGAGAACCGCTTCGGCGGGGCTGCCGGCCTGATCCTCGCCGGGCAGAAAGAGCCGGCCGATCAGGGGACGGGCCTGCAGCGTACCGAAGAAACCGGCGGTGACGGCGGCGCCCTGCACCTGCTCGGGCTCGCCCGCGCCGGCCAGATCCATGCGCCGGCTGGACCAGACCGAGGGATCTTCAAAGGTGTGGTTGTTGGCTTTCCAGTCGAGGTAGTCGGCCACGCACATGGTTCCGCGCTCGTTATTTTGCGGGTAAAAGTGCATGTAGACCGTGGCCACACGATCGGCATCGGCGTACGGCAGGGGCCGCAGCAGGACTCCGTAGACCACGCTGAACATGGCGGTGTTGGCGCCAATTCCCATGGCCAAAGCCAGCACGGCCACACCGGCAAAACCAGGATTTCGGGCCAGGGTGCGGATGCCGTAACGGAGATCTTGCAGCAGTTCTTCGAACAGGCGGCCGCTCCTTACGTCCCGAACCTCTTCCTTGACTTGCTGTATGCCGCCCGATTCAATCAGAGCGGCGCGGCGGGCTTCCTTGGGGCTCATGCCGCTATCGGCCTTTTCGTCGGTCAACTGGTCCAGATAGGCGCGCAGTTCGGCGTCGAGATCCCGTTCCACGCGGGACTTGTGGAAGGCATTTCGCCAGAAAGCGAGCAGACGATTCATGTGGCCTGCAGGGCGTTGGCCATAGCCAGCGCGATGGTTTCCCACTGTACAGTCTCAGTCTTGAACTGGCGGCGGCCGGCGGCGGTGAGCCGATAATATTTGGCGCGGCGGTTCTTCTCCGATTCGCCCCAGGCGGAGGCCAGCCAACCGGCCTCTTCCATGCGATGCAGCGCGGGAAACAAGGAGCCAGGTTTGACCTGGAAGGTGCCTTTCGTCATCTGCGCGATGCGATGCGAAATCCCCAGGCCGTGCAGTTCCTGCAAGGCTAGCGCCTTCAGGATAAGCAGGTCCAGGGTTCCCTGCAGAAGATTGGTCTGGCGGTGCGGCATAGGCTCTTGTATAGAGATTCTGTATGAGGATAACGCCGGTCATATAGAATGTCAATAGGAGGCCGGGAAACCACACACGGGCGGGCGAATCGACCAGGGCAGGCTGAACGCCCCGGAGCAGGCGTCGAAGCCGTTTCGCGATTGTGCTAGGCTATCTTGTCATGAAGCTGTTGGGCTGCTCTTTGTTGGTGCTTGCAGTCTGCGCTCTGGCCCAGAATGCGCCTTCTCCGGTATCTTCGCCGGTAGCGATGACGCCCGACGAAAAGCGATTTCAAGAAGCGCTCGACAACGTCGCACTGGTGGGCTATTTCACGCAGGGCGACCGGGCGGAGCTGCATGAAGATCGATACGTGATTGAACGCGTTTCGAAGGTCCAGGACGACGTGTGGAAGTTCGAAGCGCGGATCCAGTACAACAAGCAGGATGTAAAAGTCGCCATGGCGCTGCCCGTGAAATGGGCTGGCGACACGCCCGTGATTTCGCTGACCAACTTCGCGGTGCCCGGCTTCGGTTCCTTTACCGCCCGTGTGGTGATCTACAACGGGGCGTATGCGGGAACATGGGGCGACGCGCAGCACGGTGGAAAACTCTTCGGGAAGATCGTCAAGAATACGGCTCCGCCGGCTTAGCTTCCGTAGCCGGTTGCTTTCGCGCCTGAGCATTGCCGGGCGCGGCGGCCGCGATTGCGCTCGATCCGGGGGTATGCAAGAATTCAGAATCACTGCGAGGTGCTCGATGCCGGGAATCCTAAGAAATGCCAAGTGGGCTGTGCTATTGGCTGCCACAGCGGGGGCTCTGCAAGCTGCCGTGAAATTGCCTGCGATCCTCTCCGACCGCATGGTGCTGCAGCAGGGCGCGCCGGTGCGCATCTGGGGGACGGCCGACGCAGGCGAAACGGTGCGCGTGGATTTTCAAGGCCAGACGGTCTCGGCGCGCGCTCCGGGGAACGGGAAGTGGAGCGTATGGTTGAAGCCCCTGGCGGCGGCCGGCCCGCTCGAGATGACGATCGCCGGGACGAATACGATCTCAATCAAGGATGTGCTGGTGGGCGAAGTCTGGGTAGGCTCCGGGCAGTCCAACATGGAATTCGCGCTCAACAACGCGGTGAACCACGATGAGGAAATCGCTCGCGCAAACTTCCCGTTAATCCATCTCTTCCACGTCAAGAAAGCTGTGGCGGACCAGCCGGCCGATGACGTGGTGGGCGCGTGGGAGGTGTGCAGCCCGCAGAGCGTCCGTGGCTTTTCGGCAGTCGAATACTTCTTCGGCCGCGATCTGTTCCACGATTTGCACGTGCCCATGGGATTGATCGAATCGGACTGGGGCGGGACGCCGGCGCAGTCGTGGACCAGCAGGGCGGGGATGGAATCGGACGCGGCTTTGAGGTTCGTGCTGGAGGATTGGGACAAGATTCTGGCGGCCTATCCGGAAGCCAAGACACGCTACGACCAACGTCTGGATGCCTGGAACCAGTCTGTGGCAGCAGCCAAAGCCGCCGGCACGCCGCCACCTAACCGGCCCGGAGCGCCGCAGGGCCCGGGCCACCCGAACACACCCGCGGGTCTTTACAACGGCATGATCGCGCCGCTTACGCCTTACGCCATTCGCGGCGTGATCTGGTACCAGGGCGAATCCAACGCCACCGAGGCTCACGCCTACCGGTACCGGCGGCTGTTCCGCGCCATGATTGAAGACTGGCGCGCGCGTTGGGGCGAGGCCGACATGCCCTTCCTTTTCGTGCAGCTGGCAAACTTTAAATCCAACCAATATTGGCCGGTGCTCCGCGAATCGCAAACCGAGACACTTAGTTTGCGCAATACCGGCATGGCGCTGGCGATCGACATCGGCGAATCGAACGACATCCATCCCAAGAACAAGCAGGACGTGGGTCACCGGCTGGCGCTGGCCGCGCGCCACGTGGTCTACCATGAGGCCATCGAATACGCCGGCCCAATGTATCGCCAGACGACTCCGGAAGGCAGCCAGATGCGCGTGTGGCTGACGCATGCCGACGGCCTCCAGGCCAGGGGCGGCGGGGACATCACGGGCTTCACGATCGCCGGCGCCGACGGTAACTTCGTGCCCGCCGCGGCACACGTTGACGGCAGCACAGTAATGGTTTCGAGCCCGCAGGTGGCCGAACCAACGGCGGTCCGCTACGCCTGGGCCGACGACCCGGTGTGCAACCTGATCAACCAGGCCGGGCTTCCGGCCAATTCGTTCCGATCTGACGAGCCGCATTACCAGTAAGCATATACACATGGAAAACGAGACTATCGGCCTGGTGGTGCATGCCACCGGCAGAACCGGCGTGCTGCACCAGTTGACCGGGGTGATTGCGCGGCACGAAGGCGACATCACTTCGGTGGAGATCCTGGACAACTGGCCGGCCGTGGACCGGACTTATTTTGAAATGATTCTTCCGGCTGGCCCCGAAGCCCTGGTAGAGGACCTGAAAAAGCTTTCCATCGTACGCAGCGTGGAGATCGTGAAAACGCTGGAAAAGATCTATGGAAAACGCATCATCATCATGGGCGGCGGAGCGCAAGTGGGGCAAGTTGCGATCGGGGCGATCTCAGAAGCGGACCGGCACAATATTCGCGGGGAGCATATTTCCGTGGATACGATTCCGCTGGTGGGCGAGCAAAAACTGGCGGATGCGGTGCGCGCCGTGCCCCGATTGCCGCGCGCCAAGGCGCTGGTGCTGGCCGGCTCGCTGATGGGCGGCGATATCAAGACCGCCGTTACGGAAGTGCGGCGGGAAGGGCTGGTGGTGATCAGCTTGAATATGGCAGGCAGTGTTCCGGATGCCGCCAATCTGGTGGTGAGCGACCCGGTGCAGGCCGGTGTGATGGCGGTAATGCTGGTGGCGGACACCGCGAAGTTCAACCTGGAGCGACTGAAGCGTCGGGTGTTCTAGACGATTTCGCTTTAACCCGTAGTGTTACCTGCCTGGACCAGCGGCGTTCCGGTTTCGAGTTGGAAGCCCTCGGTTTTCCAACCTTCCACGCCACCAATCATCTTCTTCACTTTGCGGCCGAGGCGCGCCAGCGCAACCGCGGCGCGGTCGGCGCCATTGCAGTGCGGGCCGCTGCAGTAGACCACGAACAATTGATCCGCAGGCCAGGGGCTGAGATTGCGCTCATTGATGCGGCGGTGGGGCAGATTCACGGCACCGGCGATGTGGGCGGCAGCGAAGCATTCGGGGCTGCGTACATCCAGCAGAACGAATCCGCGACCGGCAGCATGCATGGTGCTATGGACATCCCAGCAATCGGTTTCGAGCGAGAGGAGTTTTTGGTAGTGATCGAGAGCCGTTTGCGGATCGGCTGCTGCGATTTCAGTGACTGGCGAGGCGGCGAGAAGTGGCATACCTCCAGTCTGGTGCGTGCCCGGGTGCTCCGTCGATAGGCAGAAATGCCAATATGCGCTAAAATCCTGCCATGGCATCCCGGGACCCGCGGAGCGTCGCCGTACTCGCATACGACGGTCTTTGTACGTTCGAGTTTGGAATCGTAGTCGAGGTTTTCGCGCAGCGCAGGCCGGAGTTGAACGTTGAATGGTACAACTTCGAAGTCTGCTCGCTTGAGCGCGGACCCATCCGCGCCATGGGCGGAATCCGGGTAGAGGCGCGGCGGGGGCTGCGGGGCTTGGCGAAAGCCGGGACGATCGTGATTCCGGGATGGCGGCACGCCGACGAAGCACCTCCGGAAGCGCTGGTGAAAGCGCTGCGAACGGCGCATGCCGATGGCGCACGCCTGGTCTCCATCTGTTCGGGCGTCTTCGTGCTGGCGGCCACCGGACTGCTAGACGGCAAACGCGTAACCACACACTGGCGTTACGTGGAGCGGCTGACCTCGCGGTATCCGAACGTACGCGTGGAACCGGACGTGCTGTATGTGGACGAAGGGAGCATTCTGACTTCGGCCGGCAGCGCGGCGGGGATCGATCTCTGTCTACACATCGTGCGGCGCGATTACGGCGCGGAGATCGCCAATCAAGTGGCGCGGCGGTTGGTGATGCCCCCGCATCGCGACGGCGGGCAGGCGCAGTATGTTCGCGAACCCGTGCCAAGTGCGGCAGGGGATGGACTGGCGCCGGTGCTTGAGTGGGCGCAATCGCATTTAGACAAGCCCTGCCAGGTACCGGAACTGGCGCGAAAGGCGGCGATGTCGGGGCGCACGTTCGCGCGGCAGTTCCGGCTGCAGACCGGAACCACGCCTCACCAATGGTTGATACACCAGCGCCTGTTGGCGGCGCAGAGGCGTCTGGAGAAGAGCGACGACGCGATCGATCGGATTGCGGTAGCGGTGGGCTTCGAGACGGCGGCGACGCTGCGGCATCATTTCAGCCGAGTGCTGGGCACCACGCCGACGGCGTATCGGAGACGATTCTCGATAAGGTCAGCACCAGATGCACCAGTTGGTGCTATTATGGGGATATGAAGCGCGCGACCATCACGATCAAGGATGACTTGGAAACGGTCCTCGAGTCATACGTCAGCAGCCAGGAAGTGCCCCCCACATTGACAGCCATCGTCCAGGCAGCGCTCGGGGAGTATCTGGCTCGCCGTGGAGCTGCCGCGCCATCGAAGCCTCTGCGCATCACCCCCGCCAAGAAGGGTAGCGGCAAGTCCGACGTCAGCCGCAACCACGATCGGTATTTCGCCAGCAATGAATAGGCTGATTCTGGCCGATACCGGTCCGCTGTACGCCCTGGCCGATCCCTCAGACCAATATCATCTTCGCGCGCAAACACAACTGGACCAGATCTCCGCCACGAAAAGAATCCTGGCCGTGGCCTATCCGACACTGGCCGAGTCTTACACCCTGGTGCTCAGGCGATTGGGCACGGGTTATGCGCATCAATGGCTGGAACAAGTCATGGACGGCACGATGCTGATCAACCCGGAACCCGGGGACTACGTCAAAGCCGCCACACTAATCCTGAACTTCGAAGACCAATCCATTACGCTGTTCGACGGCGTGGTTGCGATCATAAGCGAACGGCTGCAGGTTGCGGTGTGGACGTACGACCGCCATTTCGACGTGCTGGGCATCGCGGCGATGGGCGTTGGAGTAGCGACTACGCCGGGACGCGTTCCGGAGCCGGTTTATGCTCCAGCGGCGTGACCGAATCCAAGAACCTCCAGCACACGATCCCCATGAGGTAAATCGCCGCTGAGACGTAAAACGTGAGATTCCAGTTGTTGTTTGACCACTTCAGAATGTAGCTGATGGCCAGGGGACTGATGGCGCCGCCGATGTTGCCCATCATATTCATGGCGCCGGAAAGCGAACCGGCATGCGTGCCGCCCACGCTCATGGCAGCCGCCCACGCACCGGGCATGACCAGATCATTTGAAAAACTGGCCAGGCCGATTGCCAGCATGGCCAGGAAGGGATCGTCCACCCGGGTGGAGAGGACCAGAAATGCTGCGGCGCCGGTGAAGCCGATGTAGGCGATAGTGCGCCGCACTTGCGCCACATCGCCCGTGCGGCGCACCATCCATGCGGAAAGCACGACGCTGGCCGGATTTCCCAGCCCACCGCAAAATAGCGGAAGGATTCCCAGCAGCGCGGTCTGTGTGATTTCCAGGTGCCGGCCTTCCCGCAAGTAGGTGGGCAGCCAGGTTATGTAGAAATACCATCCGTAGGAGAGGCAGAAATACTGCAGGCAGATCATCCAAACCTGGAGCGAGCCTGCAAATTTGGCCCACGGCACGTCGCCATGGCCGGCGGCGGACTTCGAACTCTCGCGCAGCAACTCCCGCTCGCCGTCGTTGAGCGCGGGGTTCTCCAAGGGATTGTTGCGATACCAGCGATAGAAGACGAATGCCCACACCACGCCCAGGCAACCGAAAATCTCAAACGCGTGCCGCCAGCCCACCAGGCTCATCACCAGCGCCACCAGCGGCGGAGTAAACGCACCCCCCCAGCGCGCACTCAGCCAGGTGATGCCCTGCGCGCGAACCCGCTCATTTTCGGGAAGCCAGGTGGTGAAGGCTTTGGTGATGTTGGGGAAGCAGCCCGCCTCGCCCGCTCCGAACAGGAAACGGGTGACCAGGAGGGAGACGAAGTTCCAGGCCCAACCGGTGGCGGCGGTGAAAATCGACCACCAGAGCACGATGCGCGTCAGCACGGTGCGCGGCCCGATCCAATCGCCGAGGTAGCCTCCGGGAATTTCGCAGAGCGCGTAGGCCCAGCCGAAAGCCGTGAAGGCCCAGCCCATCTGCACATGGGTCAGCCCCAAATCCTCGCGTATGGATTTCTCCGCGAAGGAAATTGAGACACGATCGATATAGGTGATTACCGCCAGCGTGACCGCAAAAACGATCACCCAATTGCGAACCCGCGTAGGACGCTGGAGTGCGGTTCTGCCTGGAACTTGAATAGCCATCCGTCTCGCATCAGATCACCTTTCGGGTACGAATGCAAATGGCCTGGTTTACGTGGCTGGTTTGCCTGGCTGGTTTACATGGCCGGTTGCGCGTGATCCGTTCACGAAGACGGATGCACCCCGAAGCGATAAACCAAGGCTCCGGCGCCCACCGTGGCCAGGGCGGTCAGCGATGCACCGGGCTGCCAGATCACACCGTAGATCATCATGCAGACGCCAACCAGGATGTACGACGCTGGAATCAACGGCCACGCAATCTGCACGGCCCACAATCGCTGCCAATCCGGGCGACGGCGCCGGAAAACAAACAACGCAACCACGGAAAGCACGGTGAAGAGCGTGAGGCTG
Organism: Bryobacterales bacterium; assembly: GCA_963817515.1. Lineage (GTDB taxonomy): Bacteria > Acidobacteriota > Terriglobia > Bryobacterales > Bryobacteraceae > DATMNI01. Next base: position 64,755 of record CAWFPJ010000005.1, read on the forward strand.
AAGCCGATATAGACCAACAGCTCTGGAAACGGTGTAAGGGTCATCAGCATGGCGCAAAGGCCCTGACTCAAAATGGCGTTCACAGGCGTGTGCCACCGTGGATCCACTTTAGCCGCGGCGCTGAAGAACGCCTTGTTCTTGGCCATCGCATAGTAAACTCGCGGGCCAACGGTCACCTCGGCGTTCACGGTGGAAACGATGGAGAGCGCCATCAACGCGGAAAAAGCGCCGGCCACGCGCGGCCCGAAAAGGTTCGATGCGGACAGCGAGCCGATCGCGATCACGCCCTTCATGGTTTCGAGGGGTGTGGCATAAATGAAGATCATGTTGAGGCCGAGGAATAGCGCGGCTACAATCGCGCTGCCGGCCGCCAGGGCCGCGGGCAGCGTGCGCTCGGGCCGTCGCACCTCCTCCGCCACGTAAGTGGCCGCGTTCCATCCGCTATAGCCCACCATGACCCATAGCAGGCTCACGATAAACTGCGCCGGCAGAGTCAGCGTGGAAGTGCGAACCGCATGTTCGGAAAAATGGCTCCAGCTGCCGCTGCCGAAAGCGAAGCCGAACAGCACGAAGCCGACGATGACAATCAGCTTGGTGGAGGTGAGCACGTTCTGCACTTTGGCGGTGCGTCCCACTCCGAAGCAATTCAGGATGGTGAACGCCGCGATCAGCGACGATGCCACCAGCTGGCCATTGCCCAGGCGCAAGGAGAGCGCGCCCGAGCCCACTACCAGGGTTGCGTTGGCCTGCTTCAGGCTTGGGTAGAAGTATCCCAGGTAGTCGGAGAAGGCCAGGGCCGCTGCCGCGATCGGCGCCGAAAAGCCCGCGAAGAAGGAGACCCAACCGGTCATGAAGCCCCATTCCGGACCAAAGGCATGAGTCAGGTAGACGTACTCGCCACCGGAGCTGGGGAAGTTGATGCCCAGTTCGGAATAGCTTAAGGCTCCCGCAAAAGCGAACAGGGCACCCACGCTCCAGCATGCCAGGATGAGGCCCGGGCTTCCGAGCTGTGCCGCCATGAGACCGGTAGTCCCGAAAATGGCCATCCCCACCATGTTGGAAATCACGAGCGCGGTCGCGCTGAAGAATCCCAGTTGGCGGAGCAGTCCGGGCTTGACACCTTTAGATTGCGGGATGGGCATCCGAGACCTAGAGATATTCTAGCCTACCCATATTTGATTCCCTGCAACTTAACAAAACCGGAATGTTTGGGTATGAGGTGGCGCCTGCTGATCGTGCGTTAACAGAAAAATCGGCGTCGGTCAGTGCGCCCGGTAGCGGCGTTCGATCCGTTTCAACCTGCGAGCGACGGATGCTGCTCGGCGTCGTACTTAAGGCACTTTTGCACGGCTTCGAGCAGGCGTCCCGCGGTAAAGGGTTTCTCTATCACGGAACAATGTGTTCTAACTTCATCGGGGATAAGCTCAGTGAGTATATAGCCTGACATCAAGATCACGTTCGCTTGGGAATCCATTTCAAGAATCTTCCGAGTCATTTCAACGCCGTCCAGGACGGGCATTGTGATATCAGAAAGAACGAGGCATATTTCATCGTGCCGCGCCTGGTAGACTTCAAGGCCCTCCTTTCCATTGGTTGCAACGATGGACTCGTAACCAGACGAGTTCAGTATTACCGCGCACAGGTCTCGTATTGATGTCTCATCTTCCACAACCAGGATTTTAGTCTTTGGCATGTTGCGGGATTCCAATGATCGCGATCAGATCATGCCTTAGTGTCGCAGGCGTCTTCCCCCATGTCTGAGCAATTACGCCTCCAACACTTCACGAACCTTCTTCTTGAGGTCCGCCGAGAAGAAAGGTTTTTCGAGTAAGGCGGCATTCAGCGGGAGCCCGCGATACCGATCAATCGCGGTGTCGGCGTAACCGGACATAAAAAGTACTCTCAGCTGCGGTTTGAGCACGACGAGTTGTTGGGCCAATTCAGGCCCGCTCAGGCCGGGCATCACCACATCGGTGACCAAGAGATCAATAGGGTCATGATAATCCTTGCAAATCTGCATCGCTTCATGCACATTTCGGCCCTCCAGGACGACATAACCCAGCTTGGCGAGCATGGAGTGAACCAAGCCGCGCACAGTGGCCTCATCTTCCACCAGTAAGATCACCTCTGTTTTCCGGTGGGTTGCCGCGGCGGCAGGCTTGGCCGCCTCAACGCTGGTATCGCTGCTGGTTGCCGCCGGCAGACAAATCTTGAAGGTCGTCCCTTTCCCTTCCTGGCTGTCGACAGAAATGTCGCCTCCGCTCTGCTTCACTATCCCGAAGACGATTGCAAGGCCCATGCCCGTTCCCTGTCCCAATTCCTTAGTGGTGAAGAACGGCTCGAAAATGCGCTGTTTCGTCTCCTCGTTCATTCCCGGTCCGTTATCGCAGATAGTCAGTTGCACATGACGGCCGGGGGTAATTCCGGGATGGCTTTTGGCATACTCCTCATCGAGGTTGACGTTGGCAGTCTCAATCGTGAGTTTGCCTCCTGCCCCCATGGCATCCTTGGCATTGACCACCAGATTCATGATGATCTGATCGATGTGGCCAGGGTCGGCCTGCACTGTGGCGAGGGTTGGCTCGAGACGAGTGGCGAAGTCAATGTCTTCTCCAATCACGGGCCTTAGGAGCTTTTCCATGTTGCCCACCACTTCATTGAGATCAATAGCGCGAGGCTGAAATACCTGGCGGCGGCTGAACGCCAGCAACTGTTTCGTCAAGGCGGCCGCTCGTTCCGCGGCACGCTGGACTTCCCCTGCATTGTCCAGAGTATCCGGATATTGGCCGGCCTTATCCAGAACCATGCGATTGTAGCCCAGAATGACGGTGAGCATGTTGTTGAAGTCGTGGGCCACACCTCCGGCCAATCGGCCGATGGCTTCCATCTTTTGGGCCTGGGCCAGTTGATCCTCTAAGACCAGTCCTCGTTCGATCTGTTGCTTAAGCTCTAAATTGGTGTCCTCTAGTCTCTGGTTGACTTGCTGCAAGGCTGTGGGGCTGGGCAACTTGACGAGGGTAGGCAGCAAAGGGATCAGCAGGACGGCTGTCGCGAGCGACGCTAGTGCAGTGATGGCCTTGATCATACCGTCGAGTCGATAAGCCCCGTGCCAAACGGTCCAAATACCCATGGCGTGGGTTGTTCCGCAAGCCACAATAAAGATGGCAAAAGCGACGAAGATCCAGCGAAAGGCTAAGTCTTGCCGGCTACGAAAAAATCCAATCAGGAAAAGGGGAATCGCATAGTAGCAGATGCTGATTACCCCGTCCGAGATCACGTTAAGCCAGAGTACGGCCGGATCCCACAGGTAGCACATCCCGTGTGGCATGAATCCGCTCGCAAACAGCCCGCGGAAAAACTCAACCATGAGTTTCCTTTTTCGTTACGACAGTTGCAAAGCAGTAGAATTCACTCAGCGCCCAAAGGGCCGGGCCGTGAAGCGGCAACGGGAAGTTCGAGGCCTGCAAAGGATTAGAAGGCTTGGAACGCCTCACGGAACGAGCCCTAACAGATAGGCGATAAGGACTATCAATAGGATGGTGCCGAGCCCCACTCCAGCTCCTCCGCCGTAACCCCAGCGGCTATGGCCGTAGTAACCCCCGCCGCCACCTAGAATCACGACCAAGAAAATAAGCAGTATGATCATTTTAGTTTCCTTTTTCTGTTGTAGGAGCCGCAGTCCTGAAACACCGAGCTGATTTCGAGCTATGGAACTTATTCAGCCTGCGGCGATCCATCCCTGGCAGCTTTCACATGGCTTGTACCGCTACTAATCTGACCCGAGGTTCATAGCTAAAAGTCGGCCTGTTGGTAAGCTTGTCTAAGTGAGCTTAGTACGTACTAGGCCACAAAAGCTGGTCAATTTTGCTCTAAGTTGGTTCTTTCACGGACGAAATATTTCTAATGGCTCTACGGGTGAATGCAACCGCTATTCCAGATGCGAGGGCTATTTGAGGAGGGCTACTTGAGAAGGGGCGCCAGAGTCTTCATCACCGTGGCTTCCACGCGCTGCGCACCTTTGGAGTTGGGGTGCAGCCCATCGCGCTGCATCAAGTCGGCATTTCCGCCGACCCCGACCAGCAGAAACGGGATCCATGCCAGCTTGTACCGGGCCGCGAGGTCGCGGTAGATCGCTTCAAAGCTGCGGATGTAAGCCGGTCCATAGTTCGGCGGCAGGGACATACCGGCCAGCACCACGCGAGCGCCAGTCTTCTGAACGGCCTCGATGATCGCGGCCAGGTTGCTCTGAGTCACCGACGCCGGCAGGCCGCGCAGGCCATCGTTGCCGCCTAATTCCAGAAGGACAATCGCGGGCTTTTCGGCCAGCAGCAGCGGCAGGCGTGCCAGGCCGTCCTGCGTGGTATCGCCGCTCACCCCGAGGTTGGCGACGCGATAACGGTAGCGGGGTTGATTGAGGGCCTGCTGGTCCAGATCCTGCTGCAGCAGGTTCGGAAAGCTCTGGGCGGGGTCCAGTCCGAAACCGGCCGTGATGCTGTCACCGAAGCAGGCAATCACCGGGCGAGGATCTGCGGCGGGCGAAGGCTTGGGTGATTCGGGCGATGCTTCAGCTTTGGGCGATGCTTCGATGGCGGCCTTCGGCGCGGACTCCGGCTGCCGGCAACCGGTAAGCAGCGCTGACATCCCAATCAGCGAAATCGCAACCCCAAAAATGTTTCTCATCTGAATGCCATAATAAAAGTTGATTCAGGTTCGCGCCCTCACCAAGTCCATCCATACCGGAACGCACCGCGTAGAAATTCTGAAGGGAATCGATCTGGAAATTGCCAGGGGCGAGTTTGCGGCCATCATGGGCCCTTCCGGCAGCGGCAAGAGCACGCTGCTGGGGCTGCTGGCAGGCCTGGATGCTCCTACCAGCGGACAGGTGATTCTGGATGGCGAAGATATCACCAGGCTGGGCGAAGACGACATGGCTCTGCTGCGCGGGCGAAAAATCGGCTTCGTATTTCAATCCTACCACCTGATTTCTACTCTGACCGCCGAAGAGAACGTACTGCTTCCGATGGAACTGGCGGGACAGGATTCGGGCGGACGGGAGCGCGCCCGCGAACTGCTGGGACGCGTCGGTCTGGCCGGCCGGTTCGATCATTACCCGGTGCAGCTTTCGGGCGGAGAGCAGCAGCGCGTGGCATTGGCGCGGGCCTTTGCGCTGCGGCCGCCGATTCTACTGGCCGACGAACCCACGGGCAACCTGGATTCCGCCACGGGGCGCGCCGTGCTCGATCTGCTGCTGGACCTCAACCGCGAACAGGGAACTACCATGGTGCTGGTGACGCATGAGGCATCCCTGGCAGAAAGCGCCGGACGCCGCATTCTGATGCGCGATGGTCTCGTCGTTAACACATCATGAACCCGCGGTTGCCATGGCCGGTGGCTATCCGCATTGCGTGGCGCGAAATGCGTGCGGCGCGGGCCAAGTTCCTGTTCGTGATTCTGGCTGTGGCGCTCGGAGTGGGCTCGCTGACCGGCGTGCGCGGCTTCAGCCGGTCATTCCGCCGCATGCTGCTGCGGCAGGCGCGCACCCTGATGGCGGGCGACCTTTCGGCCCGGGTTTTCGGGATGCCCACGCCGGAGCAGGAGGCGGTACTCAACCATCTTAAGGGCCGCGGCGTGGACCGGACCTGGATCACCGAAACCGTCACGATGGCCTCTTCGGAGGCGACGCCCGACCCGCTTCTGATTTCCGTGAAGGCCGTGGATCCGAGCGCTTATCCGTACTACGGCGCGGTCAGACTCAACCCGCCACGCACGCTGCGAGAAGCGCTCGATGCCAAATCGGTAGTGGTTTCCGACGATCTGCTGATGCGGCTCAATGTGCGTACCGGCGGGAGGCTGCTGATCGGCGGCCAGGATTTCCGCATCGCCGGTGTGGTTGTCTCCGAACCCGACCGGATGACCGGCAGCTTGAATGTCGGGCCGCGCGTCATGATTTCCCGCGAGGGGCTGGAACGGACGGGGTTGATCAGCGTCGGCAGCCGCGCGGCGGAACGGTTTCTTTTCAAACTGCCGCCTGCCGGAACTCCTGGCGTGGAGGAGGTGCGCGGGGTCTTGAAAAACACTTTCCCTGAGGCGACCATCGCGGATTACCGGGAGACTCACCCCATCATCACGCGCGGCCTGGATCGGTCGACTACTTTTCTGAGCCTGATCGGGCTGATCGCACTGGTGATCGGCGCGATGGGGGTGGCCAGCGCTATGCACGGCCACCTGCAGCAGCGGCTGGATTCCATCGCCGTGATGAAATGCCTGGGCGCACGCTCGGCGCAGGTGATCCGCATTTACACCGCTCAGACCCTTATGCTCGGCTTGAGCGGCGGATTGATCGGGGTGATCTTCGGGATGTCGGTATCGGCGGCTTTTCCGGGGATGATTGCCAAGTATTTCCAGACCGATGCGGCGTTCACGTGGGATGCCTGGCCGGCCCTGCAGGGCATCGCCGTGGCGTGCCTGGTGACGCTGTTGTTTACGCTGCCGCCGCTGTTCAGTATCCAGGGGATTAAGCCGGCGCAAATTTTCCGGCGGGACATGGAGAGCGAAAAACGAGTGGCGCGCGGCGGTCCGCAATTTTCAGCTGCGGGACTGCGGATTGTCGTTCTGCGGATTGTCATTCTGATGGGCACAGGCGCCGTGGCTGCCACGCTTACGGAGGGCAGCCCGCGCGACGCCTTTCTGACCGGTGCCTACTTCACGGTTGCGCTGGCCATTGGGCTGGGGATGCTGACGTTCGTCGGGTGGCTGTCACTCCGCGGCGCGCGGGCACTTCTGCGCGGCGCGGGCAGCCGGCTGCCGGGCGCGGTGCGTCACGGCATCGCGAATCTTTACCGTCCGGGAAACCAGGCGCAGGCCGCCGTGGTTGCGCTGGGGGTGGGGGTGATGTTCACGCTCACGGTCTACCTTGTGCAAAACGCGCTGGTGGGCCAGATTCGCGGCAGTGCGCCGACCGGGCATGCCGAACGTGTTTCTGCTGGATATTCCGGGCGCGCAGCGGCAGGCCGTGGCCGATCTTATCCAGGCTCAGCCGGGTGTGAAAACGGCGCCGGAGGTGGCTTACGCCGTGGCGGGCCGTATCACGGCGGTCGACGGCCAGCCCGTCGAAAGGCTGGCCCTTCGCGATTATGCGCGCCGATTTGCGCGTACCCGCTCGGTGACCGCCATGGATGCCATGCCGGCCGATACGGTAATCCTGAGCGGCCAGTGGTGGAAGCCGGATGCCCGCGAGCCCCTGGTCTGCGTCAACGAAGAGGCGTCCAGGATTCTGAATCTCAGGCCGGGCTCGCTGATCGACTGGAACATTTGGAACCGCAACATCCGGACGCGCGTGGCCTGCATTGAGCGCACGGAGTCCATCCGTATGACAGCGCGCTTCGAATTTATCTTCAACGCGGGCCAACTGGATGGCCTGCCCGCCGTGTATTATGGCAGCGCGCGGGTGCGGCCCGCCAATGTTGCCGCGCTGCAACGCACCGTCTACCAGCGGTTCCCGACGGTCACGGTGGTCAACGTGGCGGACGTAATGCAAATCGTGGAGGAAGTGGTTAACCGCATCGCCATGGTGATCCGGTTCATCTCCGCCTTCACCATTCTGGCCGGGGCGGTGATGGTGGCCTCGAGCGTGGCCGGCACACGGTTCCGCCGCATGCGCGAGGTGGTAACGCTCAAGACGCTGGGCGCCACGCGCCGCCGGATTGCGTGGATTTTTTCGGTTGAATTCCTGGCGCTGGGAAGCGTCGCCGGGCTGATGGGAAGCCTGCTGGCGGCGGCCTTCTCGGGGCTGGTGCTGAAGCGGCTGCTGGATATCGATTTCCGGCCGGACATCGCGGCTCACCTGCTGACCGTGCCCATCAGCGCCCTGGTGGCGGCCGCGGCGGGGTGGGCTGCCAGTTTTCGCACGTTAGGCCGCAAGCCGCTTGAAATCCTGCGCGAGGAATAAGGCAAGGCCCCGGTCCTCTTCCGCAAGGAATTGAGGGGGCTTAGGGTTTGCCGGCGGGCGGGGCGAGCGGACCCACTTCGACTTTCGGCTGCGTGAGGACCCACTTCGACTTTCGGCTGCGTATTAGCCAGCGGCCCCAGTTCGGCAGCCACGCCACGCGCGATCGCCGCCGTCTCACTGCCTGCCTGGAAGCAGGTGAAGTCTGCGCGGTCGCGCCATGCCAGTGGACCGCACAACCGCTTTCCGGCTTCAAGCGCGGCATCGTGCACTACGTTGATCAAGCGCTCATAGTCCGGCGTGCCCTGCGCGTATCCGGAGAAGTTCCCCAGATCGCCGCTGGCCGCAAAAACCGCCGTCACACCTGGAACCTTGGCGATCTCATAGGCGTTCTTAATGCCTTCAAGCGTCTCAATCATGAGAATCAGCACGATGTTGTCGTTGATGGTGGCCCGATAACCGCCGGGGACGCCGCCCCACATCCCCGCGTCAAACGCCTGCCCGCCGCCCTGGCTGCGCTTTCCGAGGGGAGGGAAATAAGCCCAATCCCGCGCCGCTTTGGCTTCCTCCACGGTATCCACGGTCGGCACCACGATGACCAGCGCGCCCGCGTCGGCCGCATGCTGAATCTCACGTTCGTCGGTGTAGGCCACGCGAACGCCTGGAACGGCCTTGGCATAGGGACAGGCGCGCCACATGCGAGCCACCTGCTCCCAATCGCGGGAGTTGTGCTGCATTTCCGTCCAGATGAAGTCGTAACCGGAATTTGCCATGGCACAATACGTTTCCGGATCCGTGGCACTGAACAAGGTCCCGCCTGTCACTTTGCCGCCCTGCATCATCTTGAGCTTCACCGGATTCCAGATCTTCGACCCTGCGGGCGGATTAAAATTGGGTCCATACTTCCAGGTGGCGGCATCAAAGGCCCCGGCATTGGCGGCACCGGGCAGCGCGGTTTTCATGGCGCCGCTATCCTTGCCGGCGGGGGCCGCAAGCGGAAACCTGAGCTTCCCGGCATCCGGGTTGTTGGCGTAGGGGTCGGCATTGGGCTTCGGCGGCTGTGCAGGAGGGTTCTGCCCCAGAGCGTGAAATGGGGCGATTACAAAAGCCGCGAACAGGGCAACATTCAGTAACAAGCGATTCATTGGACTCTTCTTCTCCTTCTACGCCGCTTCCGGCGCGGTGATCCAAATTTTATCAGAGAACAGCGAATCGGGCAGAGAATACGGTAAGATTGCTAGTTTCGGACAACATCATGAGAATCTCTCAACGGGCAATGACGCTCGCCCTAGCTCTGTCTCTCGCATCCGTCTTTGCGTCCGCGGACGAGAAGGCCGTCAACCCTAAGATCCAGGAAATCATGGACCAGATTTCCGAAGCTCGCATCAAGGCCATCCTCGAGAAGTTGGAGAGCTTCGGGACGCGCAACACGATGTCCAACCAGGATGACCCGGTGCGCGGGGTGGGCGCCGCGCGGCAGTGGATTCTCAACGAGTTTAAGAGCTACAGCCCCAGGCTTCAGGTACGCTTCGAGAAATTCCGGGTCAAGAAGCAGGGCCAGCGGATTTTCAAAGACGTGGACCTCTACAATGTGATTGCCGTGCTGCCCGGGACCAAGATGCCTGAGACCCAGATTATCGTGGGCGGCCATTACGACTCGCTCAACCTGGGGAACCGGCCCTCCGGTGCGGCCGGCGGTCCGGGAACGGATGCAGCGGCGGGCGGCGGCCTCAACGCGACCGCGAGCATGACCCTGGCGGATTTTGAGAAGGCTGCGGATCTGCCCGCGCCCGGAGTTTGCGACGACGGCAGCGGAACCGCCGCCGTGATGGAACTGGCGCGGACGATGAGCCAATACGAGTTCGACAAGACGCTGGTCTTTGTAGCGTTCGCGGGCGAAGAGCAGGGGCTGATCGGGAGTTCACTGCAGGCGGCCAAGGCGAAGAAAGAGAGCCAGGTAATCGAGGCCATGCTGAATAACGACATCATCGGCACCGAGGTGGCGGGAAATGGACGCACCGGCAACGGCTCGATCAACATCTACAGCGACGAGACCATGGATTCGATTTCGCAGCAACTCTCCCGCTATGCGCACGAGGTTGGCGAGCGATACCTGCCATCCATGAGGGTCAACACGATCTTCATGGGTGACCGCCTGGGCCGCGGCGGCGACCACACGCCTTTCCAATGGGAGGGTTTCGCGGCAGTGCGCTTCTCCACGCCGAATGAAATTTATGCCAATCAACACCATGCGACGGACACGCTGGCCAATATGTCGGTGCCCTTCACTGCGCGCGTGGCCAAGGTGAACGCCGTGGTGGCGGCGAGCCTGGCGCTGGCCCCGAAGCCGCCGATCGTGATGCCGGAACCGAGAGCGGCGGCGGAGGCTGCTGGTAGTGCTCCCGGTGCGGCTGCCGGCGGGCCGGGCGCCAGAAGGCCGGGACCGATGATCGCGCGCGGCGGAGGATACGACGCCGTGCTGCGATGGCGTGTGGCGGGGCCGGACGCCGACATCAAGGGTTATGCGATCGTGATGCGGCCGACTACGTCGCCCTACTGGGAGCAGGAAATCTACGTCGGCAAGGTGAATACTTACACGTTGAAGGACGTGCCGATTGACGACATGAAGTTTGGCGTGCGCGCCATCGGCAACAATGGGACTGAGAGCCTGGTGACGCCCTACGCCTATCCGCCGCGGCAGAAGACCGAGATCTTGACGGTAGAGTAAGGAAGCTTCCGGACCTTTTCGCACTAACTGAGTACTCGTTAACACTTGACGACATATACCGGGAAACTCCCCAGCAACAATCTCCATTCTGAATGAGTCTCTACTTCTGACGAGCTTTATGCGCTATGGGCTCACAGGAGGAGGGGTTTGTACTCGATCATACGGATTTTATGTCTGATAATTCTAGGAAATCTGATCAGCCGCGCCCAGGTTAACGTACTTACAGCCAACGGGGGTAACACCCGCACCAACGCCAATCTGCAGGAAACTCAACTTGCCCCGGCCACTGTCAGTCCATCCACCTTTGGAAAAATTGGAACTCTTCCGGTTGACGGTCAGGTGTACTCGCAGGTACTGTACGTCAACGGTCTGCCGATTCCAGGTAGCGGCGCCCAAAATGTGCTGTATGTCTCTACGATGCACAACAGCGTCTATGCCTATAACGCCGACTCGCTCTCACCCATTGCTTTATGGCATGTGAACCTGGGGCCATCGGTGCCTTCGGTCAAGCTCTTTGGCGGCAACGGCGATATCGGCGTAGAGGCCGGAATTCTGGGCACCGGCGCCATTGATCTCGATCGCGGAGTCATATACGTGGTTTCGGATGTCCTCGAGCGCGGCGCTCCGGTGTTCTATCTGCATGCGCTCGATCTCACCAGCGGCGAGGAAAGGTTGAATGGCCCCGTTGCCATAACAGCCGCTGTCCCAGGCACTGCCAGCGGCTCTGACACGGTTCAGTTCGACCCGCAGCAGCATGTCCAGCGCCCGGGTCTGCTGCTGGCCAACAACGCTGTCTATATCGCCTTCGGCTCGCATGGCGACCAGGCTCCATGGCACGGGTGGGTGATGAGTTACGATGCTTCGAACTTGACCAATCAACTGGGAGTATTCCTGACTACACCCTCCGCTAAGGGCGGCTCAATCTGGCAGTCCGGACGTGGGCTGGCGGCAGATGACCAGGGGAATGTCTATGCCGTAGCCGCCAACGGAGATTACGACGGCTCACAGAATTTCAGCCAGAGCTTTCTCAAACTGTCCGGATCCGCTCCCGTTCGAGTGGCTTCATTTACACCCGCCGATTGGAAGTCGATGTCCGATAATGATTTTGACTTGTCGGCAGGGCCCGCACTTATACCCGCCACCCATACGTTTATCGGGGCTGACAAGCTGGGCAGTCTGTATATATTGGATACCGATTCTATGGCGCTTTCCGGCTCCGTGAATTCCGAAGACGGGCAGAGCGCTTTTCCCGTGGCTCAACTCTCGATTTTCAATTTTGCGGTATGGAGCCGGACCGGAAGCACTTACATTTATGTGCAAGGGGAACAAGAAGGACTCAAGTGCTTCCAACTCACCAGCGCCGGCTTCGACACGACGCCGGTTTCAATGGCGTCCGAGCCGGTTCAATTTGCCCGGATCGGTATGACGATTTCGGCAAACGGCGATCAGAGCGACACTGGAATAGTCTGGGAGACCACAGGAAACTATAACGTCGCGTCTGCGCCCGGCACGCTGCATGCGTTCGACGCTTCCAACCTGGCGAATGAGATTTGGAACAGCGATATGAATCCAGATCGCGATGGGATGGGAACAGTCGGAAAGTTTGTCAGCCCCACGGTAGTGAACGGCAAAGTCTATGTGCCGACCTTTTCGAACACCGTCGCCGTCTATGGTTTGCTTGGGCAGGGCGGAGATCAGGTTACGGCGCCGGTAATTGAAGCGGTGGCCAACGCTGCCAGCTACTCGCAGGGCACGGTTTCTCCGGGTGAGATGGTGGCCATATTCGGTTCCAACCTCGGGCCGGCGAATCCCGCGGGCGTGCAGTTGGACCCCTCGGGATTGGTTTCAACCAACATCGCGGACACTCGCGTGCTGTTTGATGGCGTGCCTGGCCCGATGGAGTCCGCCAGCGCCAATCAAGTGAACGCCATCGTGCCATTTGGGTTGTCGTCCCGGTCCACGCAGGTGCAGGTGGAATACCAGGGCCAGATATCCAATACGTTTAGAATTGCGGTGGCTCCTTCATGCCCCGGTATTTTTACGGCCGATGACTCCGGCGGCGGCCAGGCGATTATCATGAACCAGGACGGAACCATCAACTCAGCCAATAATCCGGCATCCGCCGATTCGGTGATCGTACTTTACGCCACGGGAGCCGGCCAACTCTCCCCGGCCGGACAGGATGGCACGGTGGTTACCGCGGATAACCCGCCTCAGCCGATCCTGCCGGTTTCTGCAATGGTCGGCGGCCAGGCGGCCAAGGTGCTTTACGCGGGCGGGGCCTCCGGCATTGTAGAGGGAATTATTCAGGTGAACTTGCAGATTCCCGACGGAGTGCCCACGGGGCCTTCGGTACCGGTGGTGCTTCAGATCGGCGATGCCACCAGCCAACCGGGCCTCACGCTGGCACTACAGTAGGGGCCGGCATTCCGTGACTCGGCATTCCGTGGCTCGCCATTCCGTCACTATTGGCCGGCTCCTGCCGGGTCGCCCGAATGATCGGCTTCATTGTGACCCTTGGGCCGCGGCCGGACAAGCTGGCCACCGCGCGGGTGCGACCTTTGGATCACCATGGACGCCGTACCGTCAGCCCCGGGCATTACTGGAATCTGGAATTGCTGGCTTGCGGCATCATAGGTGACCGGTCCGATAGAGCCATTAGCGGCCTTGGCGCCAGGCACGAATGGCGAGTAACCCGTGATGACCCGTGCCGTCTCGCCAGTAGCGAAAGCGACTGTAAGGTGGATCTGGCCATCATCCGTCAGCGCCCGTACGCGCTTTTTTCCCATGGGGACGAAGTGATCGACGTCTCCCAAAACCGCCATACCCGACGGACCGATCGGCGCGAGAACCAGGTACAGAGCGTCGCCTACGATAGGCCTCTGTAGAACATCCGAGGGATTGACTACTTGCCCGGTTCCGCCGAAATAATCATAGAGGTACACGGGCTGCTCCACGCCGATATCGGAAGGGCTGAACGTGGCCTGAAGATTCGATCCCTGAGCGTAGGCGAAAATGTAATAGGTACGGAGCGCGCCAAAGTCCGAGTAGCTGGATGCGACTTGCGGTGCATCTACTCCATGCGCCATGTTCGAGTAACTGCTATCGACGGGTGTCAGAGGCGCATCCGGCTTGACGATGACTCCGTCCCGCCGGACGGCGTGAAGCAGGTTGACGCCGCTGATGGCCCCGATTGGATCGGCGATGCCAACGGGCCCTGCGGAGAGCGCTGCTACCAACAAATTGGTTGTCTCGGTGCTCAGGAAGTTATCCGTGAATGGCCAGATTCCCAGCGCGCTTGCCAGCCGCGAAGTGTACAGAAACTGCGTCCAGCGGTCCCGGCCCAACCGGTCGGCGCTGGTGCGGATGCTGGTCAGGTTGCTGTACCTGGAGCTTTGCATAAAGTGCCGCGGTGAGGCCATGCAGTATTGCATGGTGAGATTCCGCTGCGCCATTGCCGCCGCCATATTGTCCAGAAAAGCCTCGCCGTCAGTCAGGTTGAAATCGGCATGGGCCTTGTCGTCGAGCCAGTCCTGTTCGTATGTGGCAACCCCTGAGGTGGCCAGATATCCGGCCACCGTGCTCCAGTAGGCCGGATCGAGCACCACATTGCCCGACATCTTGTACAGCGTGCGATACGGGCTTTTGGAGTCGATCCACCGGGCGTGGGTTATGAGAGGCACCCCGAGACTCTGTTGGAAGCTGGATAGACTTTTGGTGAAGGGGGGCGACGCGGCGGTGTATTGGTAGATGCCGTCCCCGTTGTCAGACCATAACGCACCTGGGCCCTTGGGATAAAACCAGCTGTCCAGTTGCACATACCCGAGCCCGATTCCCACGCGATTGAAATCGGACTTGACGGCGGCCAGCGTCTGCTCATAAGAAAGCGAGGGCGCAGTCTGATAGTAATAGGGAGCGCCGTTGTCGGTCCAATAGCCAACCTTGTTAAGGCTGGCATCGGCGTCATTGGCCGGCCTGGTCTTGCCGTGCAGTGCCGTGAGCGCCTGACCCCACGTATCGAAGGCGTGGTTGATTCCCTTTTCGATCACCAGCAGGGTGCGGTGTTCGAAGCCTTGCGGCAAGCTGGAAATCTGGGGCGCGATTCCAGTTGCCATCTCCCCGTTCGGTCCCCAGGCGGTGCTGGCCGACATGAAATTGGAGAGCGGCGAAAGAATGAATGCATTGTAGGAAGAATCAAAAAAGACCCACGGACTTTCGTTTGAAAAATCGCTGAATGTGGGCGGAGCGAAGATCCCCGAAAACGTAAGGTGATCCAGATTTCGAGGGTACTGGCTCCAGTTTGGAAAAGAGAACGTATTGGGAGCAGCCGATGGATAGCTCACCGTAAACAGAACTTCCAGATGGTCCCAATAGTTGCGAATGGCCGCATGACGAGGGGCATCGGACTGAAAGTCAAATGCGATTTCATTGTACGCGCCCAGCGCATCGGTACCCGATGCCACCACGATGTTCAGGAGTGGAGAGCCGATGTTGCCGCTAAAGTTCCAGGACAGACCGGGAACCGACACGGCATATGACCCACTGGGGTCCACCGATACTGTCAGGCTGCCCAAACCCCCGGTCGTGACGGCACCCGTCGCTGCCAGTACAAGAAATGTGGTGGAAAGAACAAATCTACCAAGTACCCCGATTCGGATCAATCGCGGACCCCCGTTCTGTATTTTATTTTACAATACTAGTTGAGGGAATATCCTTAACACAAGCCCGCAAATGCGGGGAGGGGTTTGGTACCAGGTTACTGGAGCTTACTTGTTTGGGGTGGCGATAGCGAAATCCCAGACCTGAATGTTGAGCTTGCCCTCGGTGTACTCGATCACCGCGTACTCACCCGGGGGAAGCGGCTCCTTGGGCCAGATCTTATACAGGCCGCCGGGCGCCAGTTGCTTCTGGAAGGTTCCGACCATGGTGGGTTCCTCCACAACCTCCTTGGTGACCGGCATGAACGTCAGATTTTCGACGATCCGGACGTTCCCTTTGACCGTCAGTTTGCAGATGCCGAAGCGTTCCGTATCCGAAAGCTGCAGGAAGAGTTCCTGCTCCGGATTGGTGAAGACATTCTGGGAATGCGTACCCTGCAATTCGAGCGTCCCCTTTCCCGCCACAACCGGAACCGGCGCCAGCTTCGCCAGAACCGAGCGTCCCTTATTGGTATGGACGGTCGATTCGGCCAGCTTGATCACCTTGGCCTGATTGCCTTCCAGCCAGTAGACTCCGGGGTCCTGCGGAATCCGCGAAGTCTCCTTTTCCAATTCGCGCTCCACTTTTTCTTCTTGTTCGATCACCTTGGCGTCCTGGTCCAGTTTGGCCTTGCGCTGGGAAACTTCGGATTCGGTGCGCTTGAGATCCACCAGGTCGAGCGGCATGTCCTCCCACTGGCTCCGCTCCACGCTATAGAAGTGGACCCGGTCGGTCTGCACTTCATATTCGCGCACAACGTGATAGGAACCGTCTTTCAAGTAAAGCTTGAGGTTGGCCGCCCGGGCCGTGAAGACCATGGCCGTGGAAACGAGGATGAGGAAGGCCAGGTACTTACGCATATACCTTTAACCTACTCTACCGCAGGTGGCGTAAGCTAAGAATTCCTGAACCCGATCGTCTAATTATGCGTATACCCGAAGGAAGCAGCCGCCGGTCGAAACTATGGCCGGACATTTTTTGACCATAATGGTTTCTTGAGGTCTCGATTGTCTATGCGTTTCAAACCCCTCGTCTCGATCCTTCTTTGCTACGTCATCGCGTTGCCGGTCTTCGCACAGACGCCCGAAATCTCGGGCGGCAACAACCACGGAGTGTGGTATGGACTCTCCAGGCCCTACCGGCCGTCACCGGTCGCCAGGATCAGCTTCGAAGACTCGCCCCGGCTGGAAAAGCTGATGCGCGCCAATCTCATCTATCTTTCCCTGCGTGACGCCATTGCGCTGGCGCTCGAGAACAACCTGGACATCGAATCGGCGCGCCTCACTCCGAAATTGCAGGACGCCAACCTGTTGCGCGCCAGCGCCGGTTCGCTGCTGCGCAACGTGTCGAGCAGCGTTACTTCGGGACCCTCTTCGGCTTCGCTTGGCGTGCTCTCGGGAGCCAACTCCCTTGGGGGCGGCAGCGCCACCAGCACGGCGGGGACGGGCGGCGTGCTCAGCGGCCTCAGCGTGCAACTGGCCGGCTCCGCGATTCCGAACCTGGACCCGGCCTTCATCATCAACGCGCAGTTCGCGCACCAGACGGCACCCCAATCCAGCAGCTTTGTGACCGGCACCAACTTTCTGACCACGCAATACAACGCCCTGAACTACGGGATCCAGCAGAGCTACCTTACCGGCACCACCCTGTCGATCGGCATGGCGAACACCATTGGCCTGAAACAGAACTCGCCGAATAACGATTTCAACCCCACCACCAATGCCAGCCTGCAGTTCTCCTTCAGCCAGAACCTGCTGCAGGGCTTCGGACTAGCGGTCAACAATCGCGCCATCCGCGTGGCCAAGAATCAGCTTCACATTTCGGACCTGACCTTCAGGCAGCAGTTAATCGCCACCGTTACCAACGTGGTGAACCTTTATTGGGACCTGGTTTCTTTCAATGAAAGCCTCAAGGTGAAGCAGCACACCCTGGAGTTGAATACCAGCTTGTACGGCGACAACAAGCGCCGCGCCGAATTGGGAGCGCTGGCTGAGATCGACATCATCCAGGCCGAATCCGAAATGAAAAGCAGCCAGCAGGACGTGATCACGGCGGAGACGCAGGTGATCCAGCAGGAGAATATATTGAAGAGCGTCCTGACGCGCTCCGGATTAGACAACATTGCCATCGCGACGGCGCGCATCGTGCCTACCGACAGCCCCGTAGTTCCCCCGCAAGAGGCAGTGCTGCCGCTTCAGGACCTGGTGGGACAGGCATTTCAGACCCGTACGGAACTGGAGCAGAGCCGCATTGCCATGGAGGATTCGCGCATCAGCATGCTGGGGACGAAAAACGCGCTGCTGCCTACGCTCAGCGTGTTTGCCAACGCCTCCAACAGTGCGCTGGCCGGGCAGGTGAATACTTTGCCGGTTACGGTGACGGTCAACGGACAGCCGTTCACCACCACCCGCACCCCGGCCGATGTGAACGGGTATTTCCTGGGCGGCTACGGCACGATTCTGTCGCAGTTGTTCGGGCGCAACTTCCCCAATTACAGCGCGGGTTTTCAGCTCACCATGCCGATTCGCAACCGGGCGGCGCAGGCCGACATGATCACCGACGAGCTCAACTACCGGACGCAGCAGATCCAGGACAAGCAATTGCAGAACAGCATCAAGCTGAACGTGCTGAATGCTCAGACAGCCCTGAGGCAGGCGCGCGCCGGCGTATGAGACCGCAGTGGTGGCGCGCAAGCTGCAAGAACAGACGCTGGCCGGCGAACGGCGGAAGTATGAGTTGGGAACTTCCAGTATTTTGAATGTGGTCATCGTGCAGCGCGACACCACTACCCGCGAACTGGCCGAGGTGGATGCCCGCAACCAGTACATTCGCGCGCGCGTCTCTCTGCAACAAGTTCTGGGCACTACGCTCGAAGATTACAACGTCAATGTCGATGAGGCCAAGAAAGGCGTGGTGGGCCGTGAGCCGGATTTGATTCCGGCGGTGGGACGGGCGCGGTAAAGGAAGCACCGCTTACTCACGTGCGCGGCTCGGCTGGGTTAGCATGCTGGTACGGAACAGAGCCGCGACCGTAAGGGAGCGTTTCTTCGGCGCTAGTCGCTCCTTAGCGCTTGAAGCGGATCTCCGGTGGCGGCTTTCCATGCCGGGCGGGCGCTGGCCACTGCTCCGATCGCCAGCAGCAACACACCCGCGCCCACATAAGTTACCGGATCGTTACTGGCGATTTCATAAAGAAGGCTGGCCAGAAGGCGGCACAGAAGCAACGCGGCCACCAGGCTGACGGCGAGGCCCGCGGCCAGAGGCAGCATGGCGCCTTCGCATAACAACGGCAATAATCTTGGAGGGAGTGGCGCCCAACGCCACCCGGATTCCGACCTCCCGCGCCCTCAGTGCGGTGGTATACGCAACCACGCTATAGACTCCGGCGGAGGTGAGCAGCAATGCCAGACCGCCGAGCACGGAAAACACCCAGGCGGAGAAGCGCGGGCGCCAGATGGAATCGGTGATCACGTCGTTCATGGTTTCCACCTTGACGATGGGTTGGTTGGGGTCCACCGCCCAAACTTCCTTGCGCAGCGTGGCGGCCAGCGACAAAGGTTCGCCCGACGTCCTGACTACGATGGTCGATAGAAACACGCCAAAGACAAGCTGCTGGTAAGGCAGATACATTTCGGCCTTTGCGGGTTGCTCATAACTCATCTGGGGCGTATTCCTCACCACCCCCACCACTATGGGCCCCTCACCCGAACCCTCACCCGGCAGAGCGTGGCCCAATGGATCGCGGTTCGGAAACTGTTGGTGCGCAAGAAACTCATTGATAATGGCAACGCGGGGGGCGCCGGTTTGATCCGCGTCGGAAAAAATGCGGCCGGCCACCAGCGGAATCCCCATTGCAGAAAAGTAATCCGGGCTGATGGTTCGGGTGGGAACCGGCACGAGTTCGCCATCGGGTCCAAGGATATTAACGGCGGTGTTGGCCGTGGATAACGGGAGATTATTGACGACCGCGATGGCCCTTACGCCGGGGATGCCCTTGAGGCGCTCGACCAGTGCATGATGGTAAGCCATCTGCCGCGGCTTGGTGTCATACTTGCCGCTGGGCCGCGTTTGCGTGATGCTGCCGATGGGCACCCGCATGGTGAGCACATGGTCCGCATGAAAACCGTGGTCCGCCTGCTGCAGCCGGATCAGGCTGCGAATCATCAGGCCCGAACCAACCAGCAGGAGAAAGGCGAAGGCGGCTTCGCACGCGATCAGGATGGAAAAGAGGCGCGTCCCACCCTTCGACCCTCCGGCCGCCTGCCCGCTGCGCAACACGGCTTGCAGGTCCGTCTTCGACGCCAGCAAGACCGGGGCGATGCTGAATATGCACGCCAGCAGCAAACACAAGACCGCGTTAAATATGAGCACGCGCTGGTTGACCGCGACGCGCTGGATATGCGGAAGCACAATGGGCAGTGCGGCGATTTGACGGGTCAGAAATTGCAGCCCGCAGTACGCCACCGCGATCCCCGTTCCGCTGCCCAGCACCGCCAGCACGAAACTCTCGGCCAGGAGCTGCCGCATAACGCGCCAGAACCCCGCGCCCAGCGATGCCCGGATGGCGATTTCCCGTTGGCGCTGCACGGCGCGGCTCAGCAGCAGGCTGCCTACATCGGCGCAGGCTATCAACAGAACCAGGCCCACCGCGGCCAGAACGAAGACCAGGGTCATTTCGTATTTCTGGCCCAGGGTGTCCCGCCACTGCGACACCACGATCCGCACACCGGCTTTCTTTTGCGGGTCCTCCCGTTGCAATTGAAGGGCGACAATCTGCATGGCGCTTTGCGCCTGGGCAAGGGAAATTCCCTTTCTGGTTCGCGCCACTACCTCCACGAGGTCGGTAGTTGCGGGGGTCAGGCGCAGAGGAAGCCACATCTCCACATCGGAATACGGGAACTCGAATTCTGGCGGCATTACGCCGACAATTGTGTAGCGGGCATCCAGGATGTCGATGGCGCGGCCAATCGCGCCGGGGTCGGCATGAAACAGGCGCCGCCAGAGCCGGTCGCTGAGCACGGCCGCGTTGGGGGCATTGAATTCGCCATCCGAATCCATCAGAGTTCGACCCAGGTGGGCATGGACACCGAGCAGAGAGAACAGTCCGGTGGATGTTCGCCGCGCGACAACCTGCTGCGGCTCACCGGCGCCGGTGAACGTGACATCGTCCCTGAGGTGGGCGGCGGATTTTTCGAACACGTCACTGCGATTGAGCCAGCGCAGATAATCCTGCGCCGGAACGCGGCTGTCGCCGTTCTTGCCGGTGGTCTCTTGGATGCGGACCAGCCTGGCGGAAGATTCGTAAGGAAGCGGCCGCAGAAGCACGGCATCGACAATGCTGAAGACTGCCGTGTTGGCGCCAATTCCGAGGGCCAGTATGGCAGTGACGGCGGCGGTGAAAAGGGGGTTCTTGCGCAGCCAGCGCATCGCCCACAGAAGATCTCGGATCATACTAACGAATTAGTATATACCGGGAACCCGTGGCCGAGACCACCGGCGTCACCATCGCAAACCGGTGGCCGAGACCACCGGCGTTACTCAGCGCCGGCGGACGACACGTGGTCCCCGGTTTTCTTCAGGTACTTTTGCAGAAATTCGAGTTGCTTCCGCCAGGCGTCCAGCCGGTGCTCGCGCTGCGTGAACCCGTGGCCTTCTCCCGGATACGTGAAATAGGCGAAGGGCTTGCCCGCTTGTTTTAGAGCCGCGGCCAACTGTTGCGATTCCTGCGGAGGCACTTGCGGATCCTGTTCGCCATGAAGAATCAGCAGGGGCGTCTCAATCCGCGCCACATCCGGAAGGATGTTGGCCTTGCGATAAACCGCGGGCTTCTCGTGCGGCGTGCCGCCCATCTTGGTCTCCCAGCGGATCTTCGAATTGCGGTTAGTGTACTGCAGAAACAGCGCGCGGTCCACCACGCCATACAGCTCAAGGGCGGCGGCGAACAGACCCGGAAGCTTGGTCACGGCGTTGGCGACTACGGTTCCCCCGTGGCTGCCGCCGCCGATCGCGATCCGCTTCGGGTCCGCCAGTCCCTGATCGACCAGAAACTTCACCGCGGCGGCGATGTCGTCAATTTCGCCGCCGCCGGAATCCTCTACGTTCAGGTTGCGGAATTTTTCGCCGTAGCCCGTGCTCCCGCGGAAATTCGGACGGAGCACGATATAGCCTTCCTGGGCCAGGAAGAACGGCCACGAAGAGAAACCGATGGTGTCCTGTCCTTCGGGACCACCGTGCGCCCAAATGACAGCGGGGTAGCGCGTGCCCGCATGGAATCCCAGAGGCCGGTTCAGAATTCCGGCGACGGGCACGCCGTCTTTGCTCTTAAAGTGCACCACCTCCGGCGCGGAAAGCCCGGCCCGTTCGAACTTCGAAGGTTCGAGCTGTCCATACGGATGCGCCGGCTGGCTGCCATCGACGCCGGCAACGTACAAGCCCCCCGCATGCAGCGGCGTCGTGAAATGGAAGTAGATCGACTTGCCGTCGGGCAGCCACTCCGGGCCGTTTTCGATTCCCGCGCCCAGCTTGGTAAGCCGGCGCGGCGGGCCATTCAGCGGAACAATCCAGATGTGGCGCTCTTCGGGATTATCACGGTTGGAAACGATGGCGATCGAGCGTCCGTCCGGCGAGTACACCGGAGTCTCGTCCTCGGATTCGCCGCGCGTCAATTGCTTCGGCTTCCCACCCGCCGCTGGAATCAGCCAGACTTTGTCCCACCCGCTATCCTGCAGGATCACGGCCAGCGTCTTGCTGTCGGGCGCCCAAGCTGCCGTATTTACGGCCCACGCGCCGCCGCGATCGTTCTTCGCAGTGTAGAGAACCGTCGGAGTGCCTTTCACGGTACCCGAAGCCGCATCGAACGCCAGAACCTTCAACTTGCCCGAGAAGAATTTCCGGGAGCGCTCGGTATAGGAAATCCTGGTGCCGTCCGGAGACCAGGCGGGCTCGGGATTGAAGCGGTCGGAACTGACCGCGTCGCCCAGATGGTCGGGGCCTTCGTAGATTTCCCCCGCGGCCAGCAAGTTGGTGGTGCGGCCATCCTCGCTGACAACGTACAGTTGGTTCTGGCCGCTATGCCCGGACTGGAAGAGAATCCACTTCCCGTTGGGATTCCAACGCGGCGTATGATCGGTAGCGCCGCGCGGATCGCCCGGTCCAGCCTTGCCTTCGGTAAGGCGCCGGGCTTCGTTGCTGCCTTCCGCCGCCACCCAAATTGCGCCCTGGCTGACGAATGCCAGCTTTTTACCGTCGGGCGACCAGCTCAGTTCGGACTTCTGCCCCGGCGCCGACGTGAACGGCACGGCAGCGCCTCCTTCGACCGGCGTGAACACGATCTGCCCG
Organism: Bryobacterales bacterium; assembly: GCA_963817515.1. Taxonomy (GTDB): domain Bacteria; phylum Acidobacteriota; class Terriglobia; order Bryobacterales; family Bryobacteraceae; genus DATMNI01. The sequence goes on from CAWFPJ010000005.1 coordinate 87,464, forward strand.
TTTGAAGCGCTGGCGAAGTGCCTGCCATCGGGAGTGAGCGCAGGCCCCCCACGGCCGCCGCGGCCGCCGCCGTCCGACAAAAGATCATCAAGCGTGAGCTTCAACGGCTGAGTCTGCGCGGTCAGCGTGCCGGCAACCAACAGGGTGTACAGAAATGGCTTCATCGGCTTTCTCCTCTGTAATTAGAAGTTGAACTTTGCCACCAGCACCAGCACGCGGCCGGACACGATGGCGCCTTGTCCCGTCCCATAAATGCTGGTGGGGGAGCTGACCGTGCTGGTGATGGTTCCGAACGACCCCGCAGTCACATTACCATTGGGCACGGCAGTTGCAGCGCGTGGCTCCAGGCGTAGCTGATCTGGACGCGATGGCCGCAGCCTGCGAGCTGGCCGGGTCGGCCGCCAATCCTACGGATCCGAAGCTCACCGTCGGGCTGAATTTGTTGGGCGAATTGCCGAAGACATTCGCCGCCACGTTTCCCGCCGGCGCATTCGCGAACAGGCCGACGCCGGCGCGGATCACGGTCTTGCCTGAACCGAACGGCGAATATACAATGCCCAATCGCGGCTCCGGTATGAAGCCCTCCATCTTCGCGTACGCATTGTGAATCCCGGTAACAATGGTGGCATTGTAGGGCACGTTTGCACCCGCCTGGTAGCCGGGTGCCAGGAAGCCGGTCTTGAATAGAGAGAAGCAACTCTCCTGGCAGGAGGGATTTCCGTTCTGTTTGAAACGGATGCCATAAGTGAGCTTCACGTTCTTCGCCACGGCCCACTCGTCCTGGGCGTAGAGGTTCAGCGAATAGAAGCGGATGTGCGCCGCCTGCAGCAGCGGGAAGGACTGCGTGAACCGGCTGCCCGTGCTGGTGCTGTTCACCGTGCCGATGGCGAAATCCTGAATGTCGCTGAACGCATAAGCGCCCACGGCCGATCCGCTGGCGATGCTGCTATCCGTCACCCGGTTGGCGCGATGGTTGATCCCCACCTGCATCGTATGACGGCCATGGCTGAAGGACAGGTCGTCAATTACTTGGAATTGCTGGCCGCGCCTTCCGGTGGGAAGGGCCGGGCTGATGGCGGCAAAGCCTCCTCCGTTGGCGCCGCCGTCGGTGAAGGAAAACTTTGACGGCACAAGGTCAACCGCCTTCTGGAAATCCGGCACTCCCGTGATCACCGAGTACCAGTTGCCGCTGAGGACGAAGTTGTTCACCAGCGTCGGCGTGATGACGAAGGTGTGGTTGAGTTGGGGAATGATCCACGGCTGATCGCTCAGCCGGTTGAAGGCGGGGCTGAGCGGACTGGTGCTGCTGGCTTGCAAGCCCCAGTCCTCGCTAATACGGAAGTAGACGCGCTGTTTGGAATTTATTTCGTGATCGATTCGTCCGGCCACTAAGCTCTCGGTATTTACATTGGACGTATTGGTGCCAAACGCCAAGGCGCAGGGAGTGTCCACGCCGAATCGCGGACCGCTCGAACCGTTCACATAGGTGCACGCCGGCCATGCGGCCATACTGCGCGCTGTAGGCGTTGAGGATCACGGCCGCTTCGGCAATCTCATTGGACCCTAGCGTATTGTTGCTGGCACCGGATTTGTTGTTGTTATTGTACGGCTCGGTAATGTCCGCGCCGTTCATGGTGTACAGACCCGCATTCAAGGGAAGTCCGTTGGCGTTGAAATTGTTGTTGCCGCCCCCCGCGTTGAGACGCAAGCCCGGCGTGGAGAAAGCGAAGTTGGTGATGTCGCCGCCGTTAACCGGAAGATTTTCAATTTGCCGCGTGCCGTAGGATGTAGACTGGTTGGCATTTTCGGTTTGCAGCAGGCCAGCGTCCGCCTGGACCTCAATGCTCTGCTCGGTGCCCTGCACGGTCAGCACCAGGTCCACGCCTCGTTCCTGTCCTACCACAAGCGAGAACTTGAGAGTGCCCGATTTCAGACCGGTAGTTTGCGCCGAGATCGAATACTCTCCGGGCTTAAGAAGCGGTACCGGCCGGTCTCGTTGGTGGTGGTTGAGCGGGGCTCGTTGGTGGCCGCGTACGTAATGGTAACCGCGGCTCCGGGGACGACGGCCCCGCTCGCGTCAGTCACCAGTCCGGTTGCATTTCCAGTGGTGAGGGTCTGGCCGTGAATCGCACCAGTCAGCAGTAGCGCCATCGTTGGAAATATGAATTTCATGCAGCCTCCTAAAACTCAGAAAACCGCAAGCCGGGGCGATACTGAGCGCGAGAAGCTGTGCAGAGGGGGGCCCTGCGATCGTGGAAGGCGCCTGGGAGGCTATCGCTCCCGAGCCTTCAAATGCAGCTTTTCACGTAATATGTACTATCTTGATAGAGTATAGTGTGATTGCCCGCGCGTCAAGAAAATTTCGGCGGAGCCACCGTCCGGTGCGCGAATAATTCGCGGGGGTTGCGGACCAGGTTCTATACTGTGGGCTGTGGAACTGAGACTGCAGTTCGGGCTTGCCATCTTGGGTTTCTTTGCGGCGGTGGGGGTGTCCACAGCCAATGCCGGCGACGCGAAACCCGGTTGGACTGCCTATGGACACGATGCGGGCGGCACTCGGTATTCACCGGTCAGGAAAATTACCCGCGCTAACGTTGGCAAGCTTCATGTCGCTTGGACCTACCGCACGGGTGCGCTCGAACCCGTAACGGACCGCAACCAAAAGGCGGCCTTTGAAGCGACTCCGATTCTGGTGGAAGGCACGCTTTATCTCACGACGCCTTTCAATGCCGTGATTGCGCTTGACCCAGCTACCGGCCGCCAGAAGTGGACGTACGACCCTCACGTGAACCGCGGCCACGATTATTCGGAAGTGGCGTCGCGGGGCGTTGCGGCATGGATAGATTTAAAGGCAGGCAAGGACGCTGTCTGCCGCGTGCGCCTGTTCGAAGGAACCATCGAGGCCCGTCTGCTGGCGCTTGACAGCAGGACGGGGAAGCTATGCCCCGATTTCGGGAGCGGCGGCCAGGTGGACCTGACCCGCGATGTGGCGTTCAGCGACCCCGGCAATTATGGAGTAACCTCGGCCCCCGCCGTGGTTGGCGATCTGGTAATTACCGGATCTTCCATCAGCGACAACCGCACCGTGGATGTGGAGCGCGGCGTGGTACGCGCTTACGACGTACGAACCGGAAAGCTGCGATGGACGTGGGACCCAATCCCGTGGGCTGACCAGCGCGTGTTGAGTGGCGGACTGCGTACCGGGGCCGCCAATGCGTGGAGCACTCTGGCGGCCGACGCCGCCCGCGATTTGGTCTTCATCCCAACCGGCAGCGCAAGCCCCGACTATTACGGCTCGGAACGGCCGGGGAATAATGCCCACGCCAATTCCGTAGTGGCGCTGCGGGCGTCCACGGGCAAACTGGTGTGGGCGTTTCAAGTGGTGCATCACGACCTGTGGGATTACGACGTGGCTTCGCAGCCGTCGCTCATCGAGTACCAGGGCCGCGCGGCGGTGGCGGTCACCACCAAGATCGGCAATGTGTTCGTGCTGGACCGTGAGACCGGCAAGCCGTTGATGAAGGTGGAGGAGCGCGCCGTGCCGAAGAGCGACGTACCGGGCGAAGAGGCTTCTGCAACGCAGCCGTTCCCTGGGTGGGCGGCAATGGTCCCGCAGAAATTGACGGCGGCCGACGCGTGGGGGCCAACGCCGGAAGTTCGTGAATGGTGCAAGCAGAAAATCGAAGGCTTGCGCAATGACGGATTGTTCACCCCGCCGAGTTTTCGCGGCTCGCTGCAGTTTCCCGGCAACGTTGGCGGAGTCAACTGGGGCGGCGCCGCGTGGGACCCTGGGCGTAATTTGCTGTTCGCCGACACCAACCGGCTGGCAGCCGCGGTGAAGTTGGTTCCGCGAGCGGAACTGCCCACGGCGTACGCGGCATTTCAAAACACTCGCAACATCGGGTACGGAGAATTTGGCCGCCAAGCCGGTACTCCTTACGCCGTATACCGGGAGTTTCTGATCTCCCCGGAGGGGACGCCATGCAATGCCCCGCCGTGGGGCGCGCTGGTTGCGTTCGATTTGAAAACCGGCAAGCTGCGGTGGGAGTCGCCGCTGGGAGAAATGAAGCCCGGAGCCAAGACCGGCTCACCGAATCTGGGCGGCCCCATTGCCACCGCCGGCGGACTGGTCTTCACCGCAGCGGCAATGGACACGTATCTGCGCGCCTTCGATGCGGAAACCGGCGCCGAGTTGTGGAAAGGCGACCTGCCGGCCAGTGCGCAGGCCACGCCGATGACGTACGAAGTGAACGGGAAGCAATACGTGGTGATCTGCGCCGGAGGGCATGGAAAGCTGGGAACCAAGATGGGGGATTCCGTGGTGGCGTTTGCCCTGCCATGACTGGCCCGACGCCTTACGCGGCATTTGATTTCGGCTGCACTTCGCGCTCAATCTGCTTTAGCTTCGCTTGGCGCGCCACTCGAAGCTCATAATCAGCCTGTAGGCCAGTCCAGAATTCAGCCGTCATTCCAAGGTAGCGGGCAAGGCGCAATGCAGTGTCCGCAGTAATTCCACGCCTTCCGCGAACAATCTCATTGAGACGGGCGGCGTCAACTGCGAGGGCCTTGGCCAATTGGTTGACGCTCATGCTAAGGGGCTTCAGGATATCCTCCTTTATCGTCTCGCCCGGGTGGATCGGAGGTAGCAATTTGGGCATAGTCGTGAATCTCCTTTAGTGATAGTCCACAATTTCGACGTTGTAGGCGTCTCCGTCTGACCAAACGAAGCAAACGCGGAACTGGTCGTTGATTCGTACACTGAACTGTCCGGAGCGGTCTCCTTTTAGTGCTTCCAGGTGGTTTCCCGGAAGCGCCGAAAGGTCAGCGAGAGCCCGAGCCTGGTGAAGTTGATACAACCTTCGGCGCGCCGCCTTTTCGATGGACCTAAACCGCTTTGAAAATTCGTCGTTGAATATCTTCGCAGTTTCGGCGTCTCGAAACGAACGAATCACAAATATAGTGTATGTCGCTATACACTAAAGCGTCAAGACACCCGCGTTTGGAATGTGGATCGTCACTCTCTTGGTGGCGCGGGCGGTTTCGCCTGCGAATCGCCTAGCCGATCTTTCTGCCGATCGATTTCGCCTGGCTGTACAAGTACAGATAATCCGGCCCGCCGGCCTTTGAATCCGTTCCCGACATGTTGAACCCGCCGAACGGATGCGCGCCCACCACCGCGCCAGTGCACTTCCGGTTGATATACAGATTCCCAACGTGGAAATCCTTCATAGCCTGGTCGATCTTCTCCTCTGAAGAAGTGTACACAGCGCCCGTCAATCCGAACTCGGTGTTGTTGGCAATGGCCAGCAATTCGTCGAAGCCGTTGCCCTTGATCACCGCCAGCACCGGCCCGAAAATTTCTTCCTGGGAAAGCCGGCCCTTGGGGTCGATATCCGCGAAGACCGTCGGCTCAATGTTGTAGCCATCACCAGGCGCTCGCTTGCCGCCCGTAATCAGCCGGCCTTCTTTCTTGCCGATCTCAATATAATTAAGGATCGACTGCATGGCGCCTTCGTTGATCACCGGCCCCATGGCAGCATTCTCCGCGGGGTCGCCGATCTGAATATTCTCCACCCGCGTCTTTAGCTTTTCCAGAAACTCATCGTAGACCGGTGCATCCACCACCACTCGCGAACAGGCCGAACATTTCTGCCCCTGGAAGCCGAACGCCGCCGCAGCTACGCCCTCCACCGCCGAATCGATGTTGGCATCGCCATCCACGATGATGGTGTCCTTACCGCCCATTTCAAGCACCGTGCGCTTGATCCAGATCTGGCCCGGTTGTGTCTGCGCGGCGCGCGTGTGGATGTCCAGACCAACTTCGCGCGAACCGGTGAAAGCGATGAACCGCGTCTTGGGATGCGCCACCACGCCGTTGCCGAACGTGGCGCCCGCGCCGGGGCAGAAATTGACCACTCCGGGGAGCATCCCGGCTTCTTCAAACACTTCGAAGAATTTGGCCGCCACGGTGGGCGAATCGCTCGAAGGCTTCAGGATCACGGTATTGCCCATGGCCACCGCGGCCATTGCCATACCCAGCGCGATGGCGCACGGAAAATTCCACGGCGAAATCACCGCGCCCACGCCCAGCCCAATGTAGCGGAGGTAGTCCCGCTCGCCAGCCAGTTGAACCGGCGGTTCCACCGAACCCAGTTGCAGCGCTTCGCGCGCATAAAGCTCGCAGAAGTCGATGGCCTCGCAGGTATCGGCCTCGGCCTCGTCGTAGTTCTTACCCACTTCCAAAACCATCCACGCGTTGAATTCGAACTTACGCCGGCGCAGAATATCGGCCACCTTGAAAACCAGGCCGGCCCGCTGCTCCACTGGCGCGTGCTTCCAGATCTCGAAAGCCGCCAGCGCCGCCTGCATCGCGGGTTCCACGTGCTCCGCTCCGGCCTTCTGGTGAATCCCGACCACCTCTGATGGTTTGGCCGGATTGAGGGAAGTAATCTTTCCAGTAGTCTTGCTACGCTTGCCGTCAATCACCAGCGGGTACTCGCGCCCCAGTTCCTGGCGAACTTTGGCGATGGCGGCGCGCATGGCCGCCGCGTTTTCAGGCTTCTTGTAATCCACAAGGGGCTCGTTCTGAAACGGGCCAACTGCTGTACTTTGGGTGGTAGCCATAGTGGAATATACTATTGTAACTTACGTGCATTTTGAGTAATTCCCGTCACCACTGAACGCCAATGCCTCAGCCCATCACCACGGCCCCTGAACAGGGTTTCGTACGCGGCCTCAATCTGTTCGACGCCACTATGGTGGTGATCGGCACCATGATCGGCTCCGGGATTTTCATTGTCTCGGCCGATATGTCCCGCATGATCGGCAGCCCCGGCTGGATGCTGATGGCCTGGGTTCTGACCGGCGTGCTCAGTATCGCGGCGGCGCTTTCCTACGGCGAACTGGCCTCTATGCTGCCGCACGCCGGTGGCATGTACGTTTACCTGCGCGAGGCCTTTTCGCCGCTATGGGGCTTTCTGTACGGCTGGACGCTCTTCACCGTGATCCAGACCGGCACGATTGCGGCCGTCTCCGTGGCCTTTTCGCGGTTCCTCTCCGTGATCTTTCCGCCCGTGGCGGAGAATCGCTACCTCATCGAACCGATCCACATCTCCTCGCGCTACGCGATTTCGCTTTCCACGGCGCAACTGGTTGCCATCGCCGTGATCGCGCTGCTTACCTGGACCAACACCCGCGGCCTGGAGTACGGCAAGATGGTGCAAAACGTCTTCACGACCGCCAAGACGGCTGCGCTTGCCGCCCTCATCCTGGCCGGCCTCGTCCTGGGCTGGAATGCCAACGCGGTCAAGGTAAACTTCACGGATATGTTCCGCCTGGGCGCCTACGACCCTTCGCTCGGGGTGGCAGCCGGCAGCATTTTCGGCTTGATGGTGGCTCTTTGCGTGGCCCAATCCGGGTCGCTGTTTTCGGCCGATTCCTGGCACGATATTACATTCATCGCCGGTGAGGTTCGCAACCCCAGCCGCAACCTCGCGCTCGCCATGGCCTTCGGAGTCACAGGCGTGATCGTGCTCTACGTGCTGGCCAATGTCGCATACCTGGTGGTGCTGCCGCTTCCCGCGATTCAGAACGCGCCCGCCGATCGCGTGGCCACGGCCATGCTGCAGGAAATTTTCCCGGGTTACGGTCCCACCCTGATGGCGGTGCTCATTATGATCTCCACCTTCGGGTGCGTGAACAGCCTGGTGCTGGCCGGAGCCCGCGCCTACTACGCCATGGCGCAGGATGGTTTGTTCTTCGCGCAGGCCGGCAAGCTGAACCGGGCGCGCGTGCCCGGTTGGTCGCTGGTGGTGCAAGGCATCTGGTCGGCCGGCCTGGTGCTGCTGCGCACTTACAATCCACAGACGCAGCAGTACGGCAACCTGTATAGCAACCTGCTGGATTATGTCATCTCGGCGGCGCTCATCTTCTACATCCTGACAATTGCCGGCGTTTTTCGCCTGCGTCAAACGCGGCCCGATCTGCCCAGGCCGTACCGCACCGTGGGCTACCCCGTGGTGCCGGCGCTCTACATTCTCGGCGCGGCGACGGTGCTGGCCATGCTGTTCCTCTACCGGCCGGACAGCACGTGGCCCGGTCTGGTGATCGTGATCCTGGGGGCCATGGTTTATGCGTTCCTGAAGCGTAGAGGAGGAAGGTGAAAATGAATCCCGCAGTGTGTAAGAAGCTCAGCCCCGCGCCTGTGGGGCAGGCTGGCAGCCTGCGGCCGATTGTCAATCGGCCTGCCGTCAAGCCGAAGTAGTGTCTAATATGATCAAATGAGGCTACACCCATGAAGCATATTCTGATTTTCGCCGCCCTCTGCCTGCCTCTGTGCGCGCAGGTCAAGATCACCGAGGGCAAAGAGGTCGCCAAGAAAGTCTCGGTGGAGATCGACGGCAAGCCCTTTACGGACTTCTACGTCGGTCCCGAAACCAGCAAGCCTTACCTGCATCCGCTGCGCACGGCGGCTGGCGTGGTGGTGACGCGCGGGTGGCCGATGGTGCCCGATATTCCCGGTGAAATGCACAATGAGCCGCATCAAACGGGGCTCTGGTTCGCGCATGGCGACGTGAACGGCTACAACTTCTGGGCCGCCGATCCGGTGAACAAGTCCAGCGGCAAGGGCAAAGGCAAGATCGTCCTCATCAAGATCGATAAGATCTCCGGCGGCCGGAAGTCGGGCAGCATCGCCGCCACATTCGAGTGGCGAACCACCGAAGGCGCCAGCCTTCTCACCGAACGGCGCACCATGACGTTCTACTCCGATCCGCAGTTTCGCACCATGGATTTCGACATCACTCTCTCTCCGGACCAGCCGGTAACCTTCGGCGACACCAAGGAGGGCGTGTTCGCCATGCGCCTGGCCGCGGCTCTCGAAGAAGATCAGCCCAAGGATATCGCCGAACCCAAGCGCACCGGCAAAATCACGAATGCTCAAAATAAGATGACCGAAAAGAACGTGTGGGGCAAGCGCTCCGAGTGGGTGGATTATTCCGGCCAGTTGAACGGGCAGAACGTGGGGGTCACGATTTTCGAAAACCCGTCCAGCCCGCGCCAGCCCACTTACTGGCACGTCCGCGGCTACGGATTGTTCGCGGCCAATATTTTCGGGGTGCACGATTTCGAACACGATACGGCGCGCGATGGCAGTCTCTCGCTTCGAATGGGGCAATCGCTCAGGTTCCGTTACCGCGTGGTGATTCATCCGGGCGACGTCAACCAGGCCGGCATCCGCGACATGTATGACGCCTACAGAGCCATGAAGTAGACTTGGCCCGCGGTGCACGAAAAGCAGGTGTGCGAAGTGCTTGATGATATCCTTACGAGTTGGTGTTCTGGTACTGGTTCTTCGTTGGGCCGGCGCTGCTGTTGGCTTTCCTTTCGCTGCGTGGTGAGCGCAAGCGCGCCGATTACGTAGCGCACCGTCTCTCGCAAACTCCGGCATGGCTGCCTGCGGCCTCGGTCATCGTGCCGGTCAAAGGCTACGACGAAGGATTGCGCCAGAACCTGGCGGCGCTGGCTTCGCTCGATTATCCGGACTACGAACTCGTGGTGGTGGCATACTCGGCTTCCGACATTCCGCCGGGTGTGCTGCCGGCCCGCGCCAAAATCGTGCTGGCGCACGGCGACCAACCGAACACTGGTGAAAAGGTGCAGAACCTGCTGGCGGCCGTCCGGTCCACGCGCCGGCGGACTGAGGTTTTCGCCTTCGCCGATTCCGACGGGCGCGTTACCCGCGGCTGGCTGCGCGCCCTGGTGGCGCCGCTGATCGAGCCGGGGGTCGGCGCGTCCACCGGCTACCGTTGGTTCCTGCCGGACCCGCCCGCCTTCTGGCCGCTGATGCGCAGCGTCTGGGATGCCGTGGCCGCGGGCATGATGGGGCCCGGCGACAACCGCTTTGTCTGGGGCGGCGCCATGGCAATTTGCAAGGAGCTGTTTTTCGAAATCGGCATGCCGGAACTCTGGCAGAACACCGTGAGCGACGATTACGCACTGGCTTCGGCGGTGCACGCCGCGGGGTTGACTGTGGCTTACGCGCCCGGAGCTCTCACGCCTTCCCTCGAGCACATTTCCGCCGGCCGGTTCTGGCGGTGGATGCGCCGGCAAATGACCATCACCAGAGTCTACAGCCCGCGCATCTGGTGGCCCGGATTGATCGCGCACGTATTCTATTGCGGCGGAATGGCAGCCTCGATCGTGGCGTCGGCTCGGGGCAACCGGCTGGCCGAGTGGGCCCTCATCGCGCAGTTATCGCCCGGTATGCTGAAGGGCCTGAACCGCGCCACCCTGGCGAAGGCGGCGCTGCCGGAATATGAGGCCTGGTTCAAACGCCACGCCTGGGTGCACGCCATCTGGGTGCCGCTGGCCACGTGGATCTGGCTGGCCGCATTGTTGTCCTCGGCGTTCGGCAATACCATCCGGTGGCGGGGCTACCGATACGATTTGAAGCCTCAGCGGAATGTTTAGCGGTTATAATCTCAACGTAAGGGAGGATCACGATGGGTAAGGACAAGAGCCCGAAAAAGGAAGTCAAGAAACCTAAGAAGCAAAAGTAGGGTCAGCCGCTGGTGGGGCAGGATGGTATCCTGCGAGCCGATCAAAATCGGCGCAAGTCTGCAGGTTTACAATCCGCCCCACAAAGGAACCAGGAGCTAACATGCGCACAGAGTGGGTATCGAAACGTAAGAACGACAAGATCCGCACGCAGATGCACTACGCCCGCAAGGGCGTCATCACGGAGGAGATGCACTACATCGCCAGGCGCGAAAGTCTCTCTGCGGAGCTGGTTCGCTCCGAAGTGGCCCGTGGCAGGATGATCATTCCGGCAAACATTCACCACCAGAATCTGGAGCCGATGTGTATCGGCGTCGCATCCCGGTGCAAGATCAATTCCAACATCGGCAATTCGGCCGTTACCTCGGACATCGCGGGAGAACTGGAGAAGCTGCAGTATTCGGTGAAATACGGCGCCGATACCGTGATGGATCTTTCTACCGGCGGCGACATCCCGGCCATCCGCAAGGCCATCATCGCGGATTCCCCCATCCCCATCGGCACGGTTCCCATCTATGAGGCGCTCTCCCGCGTGCGGCGCGTGGAGGATCTTAGCCGTGAGGTGATGCTGGAAGTGATTGAGGAGCAGGCCGAACAGGGTGTGGACTACATGACCATTCACGCCGGCGTGCTGGTCCAGTACATTCCGCTCACCACCAGGCGCATCACCGGCATCGTGAGCCGCGGCGGTTCCATCCTGGCCGAGTGGATGATCAAGAACCACAAGCAGAACATGCTGTACGAGTGCTTCGAAGACATCTGCAAAATCTTCCAGAAGCACGACGTGAGTTTTTCGCTGGGTGACGGGTTGCGCCCCGGCAGCGTGGCCGATGCCAGCGACGAGGCCCAGTTTGCGGAACTCAAGACGCTGGGCGAATTAACCAAGAAGGCTTGGGAATACGATGTGCAGGTGATGATCGAGGGCCCTGGCCACATTCCCATGGACCAGATTGAAATGCAGGTCCGCAAGGAAAACGAGTTGTGTTACGAAGCGCCGTTCTACACTCTGGGCCCGCTGGTCACCGATATCGCTCCCGGTTACGACCACATTACGTCGGCCATCGGCGCGGCCATGATCGGCTGGCACGGCGCATCCATGCTGTGTTATGTGACGCCCAAAGAGCATCTGGGCCTGCCCAATCGCGACGACGTGAAGGCCGGCATTATCGCCTATAAGATTGCGGCGCACGCGGCCGACATCGCGCGTCATCGTCCCGGCGCCCGCGACCGCGACGACGAACTCTCGCGCGCGCGCTACACGTTCGACTGGAACCGCCAGTTCGACCTGTCATTGGATCCGGAAACTGCCCGCGCCATGCACGATGAGACCCTGCCGGAAGAGGGATTCAAGGATGCTCATTTCTGCTCCATGTGCGGTCCCAAATTCTGCTCCATGAACATTTCCGCCAAGGTCGAGGGTTTCACGATGGAGGATGCCGCGGCAGTCGTGAACGGCACGGCGGCCGAACCCCTGGTCCGCATAGCCGGTAATGATTAGTACAAAAATATCCTGGGATCGGACATCCAATTGCTCAGATTGAGGAGTAAAATATGAAACGTTCCGGAATATACATTTGCGGATTTCTGCTGGCTTCAACCCTCGGGCTGACGCCGCTATCCGCTCAGTCTTCGGCCAATCGCAGCGCGGTCCAGCCAGGCGGGGGTGGCCCAGATCGCATCGCGCGCGAAGTTCGCCATGAACTGGTTATGTTGCCTTATTATGGCGTCTTCGACAACCTGGCTTTCCGCGTGGACGGCACCAGCGTGACCCTTTTGGGACAGGTCACGCGCCCCACCTTGAAGAGCGACGCCGGCAACGTTGTGAAGAGAATCGAAGGCGTGGAGAAGGTGGACAACCAGATTCAGGTGCTGCCCCTTTCGCCGATGGATGACCGCATTCGCATTGCCGAATACCGCGCCATCTACGGGCAAGCGGGGCTGGATCGGTATGCCATGCAGGCGGTGCCGCCCATCCACATTATCGTGGACAACGGTAAGGTTACGCTCGAAGGTGTAGTGGCGAATCAGGGCGACAAAGACCTGGCAAATGTTCGCGCCAATGGAGTGAGCGGCGTGTTTTCAGTAGTGAATAATCTGCGCGTCGAATCGAAGTAAGGAAGGCTTCGAAGTAAGACGGCTCGAAGTTATAGGCGCGAAATAGGATAGGCTTCCGGCCTGTCCGCCGACTGATAGGGGGCGGATCTCTCTTTGATCCGCCCTGCTTACTTGGTCGACAACCAATAACCGGGACGCGTCTGCGTCTTTCTCACCTCCGGCGCACCCGAAACAGTCACCGATATCTCGTGAAAGCCGCCCTCGTCCGTATTATTGGGGGTGTAAGTCACCAGGTACTGGCTGTGCAGTTCCGCGCCAACCTTCTGGATGGCGTCCTGCAGACCGCGCTGGCGATAAAAGCTGAACTCGCTGCCGCCGGTTCCCTTAGTGAAGGCTTCCACAGGATTGTCTCTAAAAATAGCTTTCGCGTCCCTGAAAAGCTCAACCATCAGCGGGATGAATTCGGCGCGTCCGCCGTTGGTGCCATAGGTTTGCTGCACCGTAGTGGGGGTCGACGGCACGCCGCCCGGCAGCGGATGCATCGCCGGTGGAAGGTTGTCGGGCCTGCCCACCGGCGGAGGGGCCGTCAGCGTGGTTTCCAGGCGCGGCATGTCCACGCCATAGAACATTACATTGGACAATTCCAGATCGAGCAATGCCTCGCGCAGGCGGGTTTCACTCCCCAGATCGCGCGTTTCGCCGATCAACAGAATAATGCGGCGGCGTTCGCGGGGGCGCGACCGCAACATGCGGGTGGCTTCGTTGACGGCATCCACCATACGGTTCGAAGTGCTGCCCCCGTAGGTGTTCAGGGTCTTCACCACCTTGGTGATTTTTTCGGGGTCGTTGGTGAATGGCTGCAGGACGCGAATGCGCGAATCGTACGCCACCACCGCCGCTTCACCCTGCTCGCCAATGATGATGGGCTCGATCATATTGCCGATTCGGCGGATCTCAGGCATCAGCGCCTCCACATGCTGATTGGCCTGGAGCGCAATCACCAGAGAGATCGGCTGGTAAGATACGTCCACGTGAATGTTCTGCTCTTTGCCGTTGTCAAACAAGTGGAACTGCTCCGGCTGCAGGCCGGCGACGTATTGGCCGTCACGGTCGAAGACCAGGACCGGCGCCTGCACCACATCTACCGTAGTGGTAATTCTGGTTGACGGAAGTTGTCCAGGCTCTGGCGGAGGTTCCTTTTGGGGGGCAGGTTGCTGGGCAGTCAGCACCCCACAGAGAAGGGCGAATATTAGAGTTCGAAGCATAATTATCCTCAGGCGAGCGTGTGTTCGGTATGGCCTGTGAGTAGCTCCAGCACGTGTGGCACCAATTCCACGATAGCATCCAGGGACTCAACTGCGCCTTTCGGGGAACCCGGAAGATTGACGATCAGGACCTGCCCGCGCGTGCCGGCCAGCGAGCGGGAGAGCACGGCCAGAGGCGTGGATTCGCTGCCCCGGGCGCGCATCAGTTCGCCGAGCCCCGGGATTTCGCGGTCCAGAACAGCGCGAGTGGCTTCCGGCGTAACATCGCGCGGCGCCACGCCTGTGCCGCCTGTAGTGAAGATGGCGGCGACTTGTCTGCCGTCCGCCAGCGTCGCCAGGCGGGCGCTGATTTCGACGGCCACGTCCGGAATGGTTTCCATTACCGAGACGCTCCAGCCCAGTTGTTCCAGGCGTTCACGGAGGGCGGGGCCGGAGCGGTCGGCCCGGGTTCCGGCACTTACCGAATCGCTGATGGTCAGAACGGCGGCGTTAGGCATGCTTTCCTTTCCTCCGGAAGTCTCCGCTCTTGCCGCCGGTTTTTTCGAGCAGATACACATCCTGGATTTCGATGGATTTGTCCAGCGCCTTAGTCATGTCATAGACTGTCAGGGCAGCGACAGAAGCGGCGGTGAGCGCCTCCATTTCGACACCCGTCTGGGCAGTGGTGGCTGCGCTGGCAATGATGCGCACGCCCTTTTTTTCCAGCCTGACCTCCACATCCGCGTGTGTCAGCATGAGCGGATGGCACAAGGGAATCAGTTCGGAAGTGCGCTTGGCGGCGCCAATGCCAGCGATGCGCGCGATTTCGAGCGGATTCCCCTTGGGGTTCTCCGGAAGTTTCCGGAGCACCGCCGGGGTGATGCGAACGAAGGCGTGGGCGCGGGCCGTGCGATGCGTCTCCGGCTTGGCGGAGACATCCACCATGCGGGCGCTGCCGGCGGCATCGTAGTGTGAGAGTTTCTTCATCGGGTCTTCATTTTCAGCAACAGGTGTTTCATGCACGGCCCTATTTCAGCAAGACGCGGATGAGTTCCCCACGCGGATATTCGGCGCGATCGGGGTCGGTCACCAGGTAGGCATTGGCACGCGTAAGAGCCGGTACGTCGCCGGAGCCGTGCCACTCCACCGGCGTAACCTCTGAGCCGTCGGAACTCAGGCGGGCCGGCAGAAAGCGCGTCAGCCCGATGCGGTGGCGGAAGTCGCGGGTAAGGCGCGCCAAGGGCATGTGGAGTTGAATCTCCTCTTCGCCCAGAGAGCAGTTCCGCGGCAGCGCGCGCAAAAATCTCGAACGTCACCATGGTCGATGACGGATTGCCGGGCAGGCCGAAGAAGAACTTGCCGGAGCTGTTCCCCGAATCGTTGGCATGCCCGAAGACCAGCGGCTGGCCCGGTTGGATGAGGACGCGGTCGAAATAAAACTCTGCGCCGAAGCCGGCCAGAACCTCTTCCACTACGTCGTATTTACCGGCGGAAACACCGCCCGAGAGCAGCAGCAGGTCGGCGGCAAAACCCTGCGCGATGCATTCGCGGGTGTGCTCCACGGTGTCGCGCGCCACCGGCAGAATACGCGGCGTGCCGCCGGCGCGCGTCACCTGCGCGGCCAGCGACCAGGCGTTGGAGTTGCGAATCTGGAACTGCTCCGGTGTCTCATGCACCTCGACGATTTCGTCGCCCGTCGCGATGATGGCCACCACCGGCTTCGCGTAAACCTGAACCTGGGGGCGGCCGAAGGCGGCCAACATGGCGATATCGCTGTAGTCCAGACGCTTCCCGATGTGCAACACGGTTTCGTGCGCCGTCGCTTCGCAGCCCCGGGGATTGATGAACTGGTGCGGTTCGGCCGAGTAGTCGGTGCGCACGCGGCCGTCTTCGCGATGCGTGTGCTCCACCATCACCACGGCATCGGCGCCTGCCGGAATTGGAGCGCCAGTCATGATTTCGACGGCTTGGCCGGGTCCCACGGTGCCCGCGAACTGCTCGCCGGCGCGTACCTCGCCGATCACCTGCAATTGGCCCGGCAGATCTATGGCGCGGACCGCGTACCCATCGCGCACGGAGCGGGCCACAGCCGGGCTATCGCGATCGGCCGCGATGGGTTCCGCCAGCACGCGCCCGGCGGCATTTTCGAGGGCGGCTTCTTCCACGGCGGGAATCTGGCGCGCCGCGCGCACTTTGGTGAGTACCGTTTCGCGCGCTTCGGTAAACGTCAGCGGAGGCACTCTTCTATTATGACGTGTGTACCCGCGTCAGCCGTGCAGTTGGCGGAAGTATTCCAGGTCTTTGGCGGCGAAATCCAGAAGGTCGTTGCCCTGGCGTTCCACCAGGAAAAGACCGTCGGTTCGCTGGAGCAGGTAGAACTCCAGACCGCCCGCGTCTTCGGCGGCGGCGAAGATTTGCTTCCAGCGGGCCTGGCCCTGGTAATCCTGAACCAGCAGCGACTGGATGCGCCCCGGGCACTGCTTCATGAAGGCGATCGGATCGCCGCCCCCTTTCAGGCACAGCCCGATGTTCAGGTGGAACGAAGTGATGTCCTTATTAGCGGCAAGAATATCCATCGGCCGCGTCCCCTCAACGGGTTTGAACTCGACGTCGTGATTGTGGAATCCCAGTGTCATGCCGGCTGCGCGAATGCGGCCGGCGGCCTGGCTAAGCTGGTCGCTGAATCGCTTCCAGGCGTCCAGTGTCGGCGTTCCGGGACCTCGGACGGATACCAGGGTATTGGATCCGAGGATCTGGTTCAGTTCAAGGGATTTCGAGAGGCCGTCGCCCGAGAACGACACAATCTCGTTGTGCGTCGACCGGCAGCGAAGATGGATCTCGTCCAGGAGCGTGCGCACTTCTTTGGCCTTCTCCGGGGTCCATGTCATAAAGGTGTTGGCCGACAACTCGATGATGTCGTAGCCCATCCTGGCCACGGCGCGCAGCGTTCCGGTAAGATCCTGCTGAATATTCCGGCCCACGGCGGTCTGTTGCAATCCGATGGGAATGCGTTTGCCGGTTTGTGCTCTCAATGCGGTTGCCGAAGCCGCCGAGAGAAGCACGAAGCGGCGGCGGGAAAGTGGTGGGCGTGTCATGAGTAGCTCCTATAATAACTGCTGCTTGAGATCGCGGCGCGCCTTTCGGAAGCCCGCGGCCGCTTGCGAAATGAGCAACAGTGACAGGGCCCAAGTAAGATGGAATAGATGATCCCAAGATTTCTATTAGCCGCGTGCTGCGCAGCCATCGCCATGGGCGCACAGCCTCCGCAGAAAGTCTTCCCCTATGCTTATTCGCAAGAAGACCTGCCCAATGGATTGCGGCTGGTGGCGGTCCCCACGGACTATCCCAATATCGTGGCGGTGTTCATCGTGGTGCAGACCGGGTCGCGCAATGAAGTGGAACCCGGACACACCGGCTTCGCGCACCTGTTTGAGCACCTGATGTTCAAGGGTACGGAAAAGTTCTCGCCCGCAAGGTACAACGAAACCCTCAACCGGATCGGGGCCGCTTCGAACGCGTCCACCTCAAGCGACTACACGGTTTACCACACCACCTTTTCCAAGGAGGATCTGGAAACCGTGCTCATGATGGAGGCCGACCGGTTTCAGAACCTCAAATACACCGAGCCCGAATTCAAAACCGAAACGCTGGCCGTGCTGGGCGAGTACAACAAGAACAGTTCCAGCCCCTTTCAGAAACTGAATGAAGTGATGAATGACACGGCCTTCGACCGCCACACCTACAAGCACGACGCCATGGGCTTCCTGAAAGACATTCAGGACATGCCCAACCAGTACGGCTATAGCCTGAAGTTTTTCGACCGCTATTACCGACCGGAATACACCACCATCATCGTGGTGGGCGACATGAAGTCCAAGACCACTCGCGACCTGGTGGATAAATACTGGGGCGCATGGAAGCACGGCAGCTACAAACCGGACATCCCGATGGAACCCGCGCAGGAAGCGCCCCGCACCGGCCATGTGGATTGGCCCAGTCCCACCCTGCCGATCATAACGGTCGCGTTCAAGGGCCCGGCATACAGTGACACGACCAAGGAAACGGCGGCTCTCGATGTCCTGTCCACGCTGGCCTTTTCGTCCAGTTCGGACCTCTATCAGAAGCTCGTGATTCAGGAGCAGAGAGTCGATTCGCTGAGGGCGTACTCACCCAGCAGCGTCGATCCCGACCTGTTTGAGATTACGGCGCGCGTCAAGAAAGCCGCGGACCTCGATTACGTGCGCGACCAGATTCTGGCCGCCATCAAGGCCTTTCAGGAGAAGCCGGTGGACGGGCAGCGCCTGGATTCGGTGCGCAAGCGGTTGCGATACGAAGTCGCGCTGGCGATGGACAATAGCGAAACCATCGCCCAGATCCTCTCAAGTTACGTGGCGCTGCGGCGATCTCCCGAGACTATGAACAAGCTGTTCGACCAATACGCCAGCCTCACGCCGGAGGAGGTGCAGCAGGCCGCGACCAACTACCTTGTGGAGAAGTCCCGAACCATCGTCACCCTTACAGGTGCCGCGGCTGCCGGCTCGGGGGTTAGCAGGTGAGATTGCTGCTTCCCATTCTTATGCTGCTGTCATCGGCGCAGGCTCAGATCCGCACCGTGGCCCTGCCCGGCAAATCGCCGCTGGTGACGTTCCGCATCGTGTTCACTACGGGTTCGGCGTCTGACCCCGTCTCCAAGCCCGGCCTGGCATACCTCACTGCCAGGATGCTGGCCGATGGCGGCACCAGGGACATGACCTACAAGCAGATTGTGGACGCGCTGTTTCCCATGGCAAGCGGCGTCAGCGCCCAGGTGGACAAGGAAATGTGCACGTTTTCCGGAGCCACCCACGTGGACAATCTCGGCCCATACTACAAACTGCTGCGCGCCATGCTGCTTACGCCCGGCTGGCGCGAAGACGATTTCAAGCGCGTGAAGGACGATGCCATCAACGCATTGAAGGTGGGGCTGCGCGGCAACAACGACGAGGAATTGGCCAAGGAGGTGCTGTACCAGAACATTTACGAGGGGACGCCCTACGGCCACTACTCCGGTGGCACGGTGAGTTCGCTCGAAAAAATCACACTGGACGACGTGAAGGAGTTCTATCGCAGCCAGTACACGCAGTCGCACCTGATTCTGGGAATCGCGGGCGGCTATTCATTGGCGTTCCTCGACAATATGAAGAAGGATTTCCGCAGCCTGCCGGAGAACGCCGGCTTCCATCCGCGGATGTCGGCTCCTAAGATGATTGACGGAACGCGCGTGGTCATTGTGGATAAGGACACCCGCTCCGTGGCCTATTCGATCGGCTTTCCCATTGGCGTGACGCGCGACAGGCCGGACTATGCGGCTATGTTGCTGGTGTCGTCGTATCTGGGGCAGCATCGCATGTCGGGCGGCGTACTGTACAACCGGATGCGCGAACAGCGCGGCCTGAATTATGGCGATTACGCCTATATCGAATACTTCCCGCGCGGCATGTTTTTGAGTGAGCCGCAGCCCAACCTGGCGCGAAAATATCAGATCTTCCAACTGTGGATCCGGCCGGTGGAACCACCCACGGCAAAGTTCGCGCTGCGCCTGGCACTCTACGAGTTGGACAAGCTGATCAACGAAGGAATCTCACAGGATGCCTTCGAGCGCACGCGCGGCTTCCTCACCAAGTATGTCAACGTGCTGACCAAAACCAGGCGCGCGGAATTGGGCTACGCTATCGATAGCGCTTACTACCGGATTTCACCATACAACCAGTACCTCAAGACAGCCCTGGCCAAACTCA
Organism: Bryobacterales bacterium; assembly: GCA_963817515.1. GTDB lineage: Bacteria > Acidobacteriota > Terriglobia > Bryobacterales > Bryobacteraceae > DATMNI01. The sequence goes on from CAWFPJ010000005.1 coordinate 107,097, forward strand.
CGCGTGAAGACGTCAACCGCGCCATCAAGGCGCACCTCCGCACCAACCGCCTGGTAATTTCGGTGGTGTCGCGCAACGGCGAGGGCCTAAAAGCACAACTGGACAGCGAAGACCCGTCCCCCATGACTTACAATTCGCCCAAGCCTGCCGCCATCACCGAGGAGGACAAGATCGTAGAGAAGTGGCCGCTAGGCCTGCGGCCCGCCGACATTACGGTGATACCCGTGGGTGAGGTATTTCAGTAGGAACATTGTTAACCTCGAGCGTCTGGTCGCGTTATAAGCTTGGGAGACAAATAACGTGCGAGATCTTAATCCCATGGATTTGATCATGGCGTTCGGGATGTTCAGCCTGATCGGGCTGGTGTTCTTTCTGGCGTTTAACGCGATTCGCAGTTCGCAGCAGTCAGCCGCCCGCAAGGCCATGCTGGATAAGTTCGCCTCCGCGCAGGACCTTGGCGCATTCCTCGAGACCAAGGGAGGGCAGCGGTTCATGGCCGATCTTTCGTCCGGCGGCGGCCCGCTTCAATCGGTCTTGGGCTCCATCCAGAAAGGCATCATCGCTATATTTCTGGGGGCTGGATTCTTCCCGCTGAGCGGTGGCTTCAAAGACTCGTGGGCAGTTTCGGGCATCGGGATCGTGCTGGTGTGCGTCGGGTGCGGCTTCCTGCTTTCCGCGATCGTCACGTATGTGTTGTCAAGGTGGTGGGGATTGCTGCAGGACCGGGAGAAGTGATTAGTGAACCTTGCGACCACCATGGAATATGCCTTGGATGGCGGCGCGGAGACGCTCGGCCATGAGCAGTTCGAGGCCTTCTATGCCAGGACGGCGCCGGCCCTCCGTTCGTATCTCTGCCGCATTGCCGCGAACGCCGCCCTGGCTGACGATGTGCTTCAGGAGAGCTACATCCGCCTGCTGCAGGCGCCGCCCATGCCCGATGAGCAGCGCAAGTCATACCTCTATCGGACGGCCACCAACCTGGTCACCGACCATTGGCGGGCTCAAACCAGGTACCGGCTATGGTGGCGCCTGTTTCCGCGCCGCGAAGAGGCCGCGGATGCCGGCGTCGAACTGGCTTCGGACATGCAGCGGCTGTTCCGGCTGCTCGGGCCAAAGCAAAGGGCCCTGCTGTGGCTGGCCTATGTGGAAGGCGCGGATCATCGCGAGATCGCCGCCATTCTCCAGTTGCAGGAAAAGAGCATCAAGGTGCTGTTGTTTCGCGCGCGTCGTAAGATGGAAGCCATTCTGAAAGAGCATGGATTCGAGGGGCACTCATGAACGATCGTGAATTTGAAGGCTGGATGCGGACCATGGCCGCAGGCCCGGTAACGCCGGCGGTCTCGCCGCCGGTGTCTTTGGATTCCGGCGCCATCTGGTGGCGCGCTCAACTGCGCCGGCGCATGGCGGCGCAGAACCGGGCCACGAAGCCTCTGCGCGTTGCCGAACGTTTGGCCTGCGCGGTGTGCCTGCTGGGCGCGGCTGCGATGGGCGCGCATATGACCGCCGCGGGTGTAGTTCCGTTTATCGCGGTGATGCTGGTGGCTGCCGGCGGAGCCGCGGCCTTTGTGCTGCGAGACGCTGCGCAGTAAGAGTATCCTGGGGATTCCCATGGAACTGAAACTCGTACCGCTCGAGATTCCCGATAACGGCAACCTGATTCTGGGCCAAAGCCATTTCATCAAGACCGTCGAGGACATCTACGAGGCTATCGTAAACACCGTCCCGCAAATCAAGTTCGGCGTGGCGTTCAACGAAGCTTCCGGGCCGTGCCTGACTCGCGTGGAGGGCAACGACGACGGGCTCAAGCTGCTGGCCGCGAAGAACGCCACGGCGCTGGCGGCAGGCCACATTTTCGTGGTGGTGATGCGCGACGGCTATCCTATCAACGTGCTGGGGCGCATCAAAGACGTGCCCGAAGTCTGCTCCATTTTCTGCGCCACCGCTAATCCGGTGCAGGCCGTGGTGGCGGAATCCGAACAGGGCCGCGGCGTGCTTGGCGTGATCGACGGACTTCCGCCGAAATCCGTGGAGACCGCCGACGACGCCGAGAAGCGGAAAGCATTCCTACGGATGATCGGGTACAAGCGTTAGTTCCCCAGTTGGTTCGGACCGCCGCCGTTGCCCGGTAACGCCGGCGGTCGTAGCCGCCGGTGCCTTTCGCTTTCGATCAGAGGAGCGGACGGGCGCGGATCGAACGGATATTCGGCCGGTTGGACGAGGCGGAGCCGGATGCGGCGTTCCGTAGGCCGATCAAGTCGGTCGAGCACCTTCTCGGCTTCATGGGAAACGTTGACGCTGTAATTCACGCGCCGCGTTCGCGCTCGTATCGCGTGTGGTCATGCCTGGACTACCGTCATAATGCTACGGGAGGTTTCGCATGTCGCGGCCACTGATCAACGCATCCACTTCCGCCCTCGACGGCGCCGACGATTGCGCGCCCATCCTGGTCACCGAAATTGCCGCCGCCGCGTTGGCGAATCGCAGTGCAGTCTCCATTGGTTTGCCTTCCGCCAAGGCCACCGCCAACGCGGCGTTGAAGGTATCGCCCGCCGCCGTAGTGTCGCGCGCTTCTACCGGAAACGCCGGCTGATGGCTGCTCATGCGGCCGTCGAAATAGAAGCAGCCCTGGTCGCCCAGTTTAAGAATTACGGCGCACGGTCCCAGCTGCAGCAGCCCCTCCGCCAGCGCAGGCGCGTCGCTCAGTGAAACTCTGGCGGCGGGCCGCCCCAGCAACAGCAGGGCCTCGCTTTCGTTGGGTGTCAGAATGTCGACCTGCCGCAGCAGTTCGCGCGAGAGAGGCTGCGCCGGCGCCGGGTCGAGAACCGTGGCCAATCCTTCGTCGCGCGCCAGCTTGAGCGCCGCGCCTACGGTCTCAAGCGGAGTCTCCAACTGGAAAAGCGCATGCGATGCGCCGCGAAAGACTTGGCGCATGGCTTCCACATCAGCGGCTGCCAGCGCGCTATTGGCGCCGGAGGCAACCACGATGGAGTTCTGGCCGGCGCTGTCCACCCAGATCAGAGCGACTCCGGTGGGTTGTGAGCCCACGGCCTTAACGCTTGCAACGTCCACTCCGGCGGCGGCAAGACTGGCTTTGAGATGGTCGGCGAAAACGTCGCGGCCCACGCGCCCAATCATGCGGACAGCCACAGCCCCGGCGCTCAATTTCCCGGCGGCACACGCCTGGTTGGCGCCCTTGCCCCCCGGAACCATCTGGAAATCGCGGCCCAGCACGGTCTCTCCGGGCGCCGGCAGATGCTCCACCGAAACCACGAAATCCATGTTGAGGCTGCCGAGCACCACCAGCGCCGGCATTATCTTCCCAGATCGATGCCCAGTTTCTTGAGTTCCTCGGCGTAGTAGCGCCGGTGCAGCAGGTCCCACTCTTCGCTGCCCTCGGGAATTTCCTTCTTCTGGTTGCGGATCTTCTGGCGCGCCGCGCGGTCCACTTTGTCTTCGGCCAGCAGCAGCTCGGTCATGCCGCGCAGAATTTCCAGTCGCACTGCGTTGGTGTCCTTATTCTTCAGGCGCACTTCCCGGCTTTTTCTGAGCATCTCCACGATGGTGTGCGAGATCTCGGTGACCTTGTCGCGCGAGAGCTTCATCGCATCGTGAGTATCGCGTCCCGCGGCCCGAACCACCTTGCGTTGCGAGATAAGCGTATTCTTGATGCGCCGGAACATCTCCTGATAGCTCACCCCTTCCCGCCGCATGTACTCACTGTACTGGCTCAGCAGGTCGCGCACTTCGTCATTGAGGCGGTCTTCCACCTCCAATTCCTGCGTGATGGCCAGGGCAATCTGCTCAGCTACGAATTGGGGGTTCGCTGTATCAATGGTGCCGGGAGTCAGGCTCTGGACTAGTTGTCGGGAAATGTAGGCGACGAATTCTCTGGCAAGCAGCATTCTGTGTGGGCGAATTACGTAGTTTATCACGTCAGAACAGATCCGGCAGGGCCTTCCAATAAGCGCTTCCAGTGCTTTCACCGGCATGCAGGCTGCGAAGCACCATCCGGCCCGACTCGTCCAGCGTGACCAGGTGTAGAGGCAGGTCGCGCGGTTTTACAACGTAGGTGCCGTTCTGCAAACTCCACGAATCGTCATAGGTCGCAGCCACCAACGGGTTACCGGCTTCCGCTCGAATCCGGAAGTCCGCCGTGGAGGCTTCGTAGTTGGCGTAACTGTAGCATCGGCCGACGCACACGCGGTCGATCATGTGGGTAAGAGCGTTGACGTGCAGATCAGGGTCGTTGATGGCGCTTAACACCCGCTGACCGGCGGGCAATTGGGCGATGGTTTGCTCCAGGCGGTCTTCGAAGGCGTTGAGAATCCGCGCATCCCGGTACAGGAACGCGAAGAACACAAGCGCGACGCCCCAAAGCGCGTAGCGTTCCAGACCGCGCGGCCGGACCGGGGCCAGCAGCGCGCAGAGGCACACGCCCGCGGGAAGCGACATCCGGTCGGAAATGAACGCCGCCTGCATACCGTGGCCGATCAAGGCGGTGGGGACCATGGCTACCACCGCCACACACAGCAGCCACACCTGAAATGCAATTCCGGACATCACCTTGCGCACGCCGGATTGCAGAAGCAGCTCCACCAGCAGCAGCACGAAGATCAGCAGCAGCCCCAGAAACGTAATGTAATATTTGTCGTCGAAGACCCGTGCCTGGTCGGCGCCCGACCCCATCAGGATCTGCCGGGGATACCATTGCGAGAGCAGCATCGCGCGTGCCGCCGCGTGGAGTGCCGCCATCGCCGCCACGCTTCCCGCCAGAAGCCAGCCCCGCCGCGATGGTGCAATGCGCCTGGTGAGGAATACGTACGCCAGAATCGAAAGGCCCCAAAGCACCGGCAGGGCGTGGGCCAGCCAGGCCGCGGCAAACAGAGGCACAGCCGCAGCCGTACGGTGCGCCGAGCCTTGCCATGCTGCTGCCAGCGCCCAGAAGCACAAACCCAGGCTTAGATAGAAATTGAAGAAGCCGGAGTGAAACACCCAGCCGTAGGACAGCATGGCGAGGGCAGGCATCAGGTGCCATGGCAGTTGTTCGGAAATCACGGCGACCAGGGCGAAGGCGCCCCACGCGAAGGCCAACACCGCCAGCGAAACCGCTATGCGCTGTGCCGCCGCCGCGCCGAAAGCCGGCAACAGGGCGCTCAGCAGCCAGTCGAAAAGCACGTTGGTGGTTTGGGGCGCAATCACCAACCCCTTGGCTTGGCCATGGCCGATCAACTGCGCCAGCCAGGCATTGTAAATGTGGCTCGAAAGATCGCCCGCCTGCAAGCGCGGCTGCCAGAAACAGGGAACCAACAACAGCAGTGTGGCCGCCGCATAAGGCCGGAAAGACTTCATCTTTTCCAGCGTAATGCAGCCGTTCAGTTAGCGTCCAGCGCGCTCCGCGGCCGTCCGCTGAAGCTGGGCCCCGGTTCCCGCTGTCCCTTGCAGAGGATCAGCACGCCCGAGTTTTCGAGACGTCGAGAACATGGGGGCACGCTACACTACGGGGCACGCTACACCACCGGGGTGCCGTTGAACCGCTTCGTCAATGCACAGCCTTCAAGCGTCCAATCTCCTGTCCCATAAATGGTTTACGGATATCATGTAAACTGACACCAGAGATCGTTAAATTGTTCCCCTGGCCGGGGGCCCCGGCCCACAAGGGATGTTCCCGAGGCGCGGCGAAACGTGGTGAAAAACCCCGAAAAAAAGTCTCAATTTGCACAACTATTTCTTACAAGTAGGACAAATGTCTGATGAACGGCGTTATCCCTTGGCAGTAGCCTTTATACATGACTTCGTCGGCGCAGATGACACCAGTAAAACGGGTTGCCGAGGCGGCTGCGAAGATGGATCTGACCGTTTACCTGCCGCGCAAGCCTCTTCAGGAATTCTTCAAGCACGGGGTCATTTACTCCCCGGAACAGCCGTCCCACAATCTATATCTGGTAGTAGCGGGCCGTGTTAAGGTCGGCAACGCGCTCAGCAGCGGTGAGACCGTATGCAGCATCGTGCACAAAGGCGGGCTTTTCGGGGAACCGGCCCTGGTGAATGCTCAGCATAGGTTGGACTCGGCGGTCACTTTAAGTCCTGTGACGCTGATGGCTTGGAGCCGCAGCGAAATCGAGCAGCAGGTCGACCTGGACCCCCGGCTGGGCCTGGTGCTCTCGCGACATCTGGCGCAGAATTGCATGGAACTGGCCGAGCGTATCAAGACCAGGGTGGTCCATAGAACTCCCGAACGGGTGATGCTGGCGATGGTGCAGTTCGCTCGCCAGGCCGGCGTGCGGATGGCCGACGGTTCCACGCGGGTAGAGTCGCTCACGCACCAGACCCTCGCCGAATACGTAGGGACGTCGCGCGAGGTGGTCACATTTCAGCTGAACCGCCTGCGAAGACTGGGCTTGCTTCGCTATAACCGGAAACACATCGATATAACGCTCGACAGGTTGGAGGAGGCAATCGAGCGGAGTTCATCGAGCCAACTCCCCGATGAGACACGACCGGAGCGTGTCAGTTAAACGAAGCCAATTGAACCAGACCGGTTAAACTAAACCGCGATGGATGGCTTCCCGCACGACTGACGCGATTTCATGCACATCCAGCTTGCTCATGATGCTGGCCCGGTGCGTGACGGCGGTCTTGAAAGAGATTCCCAACTCGGCGGCGACTTCACGGCTGGTCATTCCGTCCACCATCAGACGGAGCACTTCGAACTCGCGCCTCGAGAGCCCTTCCCGGTTGGGAGCGTCTTTCCTGGTCTTCCCGCGGTGTCCGTCCTTTCCATCCAGCGCGTGCCATCCATCCTTACCGTCCACGGCATGATATCCGTCCTTGCCGTCCAGGGCGTGAAACCCGTCCCTGTCTGCGACGGCTAGCCTGGAACGACGGGGAGTTGCGCCACGGAGTGCGGCCCGCATGGCTTTGGACCGTTGGCGAATCTTGGCGGACTCGCGAATTAGCTCTGTGCTCTTGATCAGGTTGCGTTCGGATTCTCTCTTGCACTGTGCCCGGGTCATCTCCTGAGGCACTGCCTTCGAGTGTCGCCCGGGCGCTTCCTGATGGTTCCGCTCAACCATGAGCTGCGACAACGTCAGGCGAAGGTCCGGCCTGGCAGACTCAAGGTCGTCCAGGAGAGTTTGCAATTCCTTGCAGAGAGCCTTCAGTTCCTCGGTAGCACCGCGTTGCTCAAGTATCAGGGATTGGAAAAAGTCCGGCGCGGGACTCTTCCGAATGCCGTCTGGTTGGAGTTGGTCCATGAAGAAGCGTAATCATATTACACTGCCTGTAACCTGTTGCGCCTCGGTCATTTGCTTGATTTAGTCGTAGACGAAATGAAATAGTCTCTTGAGATCTTCCCAGGCTTCGCGCTTGGCGTCCTGATTGTACGCGCGGAGCAGGTACGAAGGGTGATATGTCACCAAGACCGGTATATCGCGCCATTTAAACCACTTGCCGCGCATTTTGGTAACGCCTTCTTTATGCCCTGTGAGAGCGCGGGCAGCGGTTCCGCCCAAAGCACAGATAGCCTTGGGCCGGATGGATGAAAGTTGCCGGAAAAGGAATTGGCCGCAAATCTCCATTTCGTCCGGCTCCGGAGTCCGGTTTTCCGGCGGCCGGCATTTCACGACGTTGCAGATGTAAATCTGGCTGCGCACTAATGGAATGCCTTCCTTTTTTGCCGTGTTCTCAATCATTTGCGTCAGCAACTGGCCGGCGCGTCCGACGAAGGGAATGCCCTGGGCATCTTCATCCGCCCCCGGCCCTTCTCCAACGAAGACCACCGGGGATTCTTCGTTTCCCACCCCGAAGACGATCTTGTTCCGCCCCTCGTGCAGGCGGCATCGGTGGCAATCCCCGATGTCCTCCATGATCTGGAGGAGGGTTTCGCCGGCGGGCGCCAGTGGGGGTAGAACCAACGGTGGTTTAACCACCTGCGGTAGAGGCGGCGGCGGTTGAGCCGGCACGGGCTTCCGTCCAGGCAGAGGCTCTCGCTTATACAAGGTTGTAATTCCAAGGTCCCGGTAGAATTCCAGATACCGTTTGAGGAGGTCGGGCCGGGGGTCAGCGTCCATTGGCGTGGAGGGCCAGGCGCAGTTTCAGCACTTCGTCGAAAATGCGATCGGCGATTTCGCGTTTGGGCGCCCGCGGCAGGGTGAGAGTTTCGCCGGTGCTCAGCACCAGCAGCACTTCGTTCTCTTCCGATTCGAAGCCAATTTCGCTTCCGCCCACAAGATTGCCCACAACCATGTCGCAATTCTTGGATTGCAGTTTTCGCCGGGCTTCCTGCTGCAGATTTTGGGTTTCGGCGGCGAAACCGATCAGCAGGCGGTCGTCCTTCTTTTTGCCCAGTTCGGCCAGAATGTCCGGTGTGGGGTCCAGTTCGAGGGTGATGCGCGCCGCGGTCTTCTTCACCTTTTGATCGGGCACTTTGCTGAGATGAAAATCGGCGACCGCCGCCGCCTTGATGACGATGCCGGCATCCCTCAGATTCTCCATGACTTTCTCGCGCATCTCGACGGCCGTCCGGACGCCGATCAGTTCCACGCCGGCCGGGGCCGGCACATGCACCGGGCCGGAGACCAGGATGACGCGCGCGCCGCGTGCTACGGCGGCTTCGGCCAAAGCGTACCCCATCTTGCCGCTGGAACGGTTGGAAATGTAGCGCACCGGGTCCAAAGGCTCTTGGGTGGGCCCGGCGGTGATAAGGATGGTTTCGCCTTCCAGGTCACGGCGATGAGGCTTGGTTGTTTGCGCCAGCAACACGTGCACGATGGCTTGAAGGATGACCTCCGGGTCCGCCAGCCTTCCGGGTCCGGTCATTCCGCAGGCCAGGTAGCCGTTGTCCGGTTCCACTATATGGTTGCCGCGCTCCCGCAGTGTTTCAAGGTTGGCCTGGGTGGCCGGGTGCTGCCACATGTTTACGTTCATGGCGGGCGCAATCACGACGGGTCCGGTGAAGGCCAGGTAGAGCGTGGTCAGAAAGTCGTCCGCCAGCCCATGCGCCAGCTTGGCCATCAGGTCTGCGGTGGCCGGAGCAATGACCAGCACTTCGTGCTCTACCGCCACGGAAATGTGCTCGATGGCGCTCTCAATGGCGAACAAGTCGGTGAGCGCCCGGCGTCCGGTGAGGGCCGCAAAAGTCAGCGGCTGCACGAATTTCTGGGCGGCAGACGTCATCACGGTCTGCACCTGGTGGCCTTCCTGCATCAGCAGGCGTGCCAGTTCCGCGGATTTATACGCCGCGACGCCGCCGCCGACCCCCAGAATAATCTTCATGCCAACTAGATGGTGGGTTCGGTTTCCGGCAAGTGTCCATGCACCAGCGGTCCGGTGAGTTCATACTTCACCAGTCCGCGCCGCACTTCCTCCATGGCGATGACAGTGGGCTTCTTGGACGACGTGGGCAGCACCGGCCTGGCGCCGCCTTGCAGCTGGCGCGCCCGTTTGGCGGCTACGATAATGAACCGGTACGTGCTCTGGTCCTTGTCATCGGGGATGGTGCAGTGCGCGTTGTTGCGTGGAGTCTTGTCTGCCATAACTTCGATATCCTCTTCTAATTAACTGCGTCCAATTCAAACTTGAAATGATCCCAGAATGGGCCGGATCCGATCTTCGATCCTGGGCCGCCGCACCCGCTCCGCCCGAACAATCGCATCCATGGCGGCCTCGGCTTCGGTCAGGTCTTTGTTGATCAGAACATAATCGTAACGGTTGTAATTCCGAATTTCTTCGGCCGCATCCCTGAGCCGCCGGGCAATCACGTCTTCCCGGTCCTCGCCGCGTGCGCGAAGCCTTTGCTCCAAAACCTGCCGCGAAGGAGGCAATACAAAGACACTGACGGCTTCGGGAACCTGCTCTTTCAATTGTCTCGCACCTTGGACGTCGATGTCGAGTACCAAGTCTTTGCCTTGCGCCCGCGCCAGCTCCAAAATTCCCCGGTGGGTGCCGTAATAGTGGCCAAACACTTCAGCCCATTCGAGAAACTCGTTGCGGGCTAGCCTGGCCTCAAAGTCCTCACGAGTCACAAAGCAGTAGCTGACGCCATCCACCTCAGCCCCGCGCGGCTTTCGGGTGGTGTAAGAAACCGAGAACATCAGATCAGCAACACTGGACAAAAGGTGTGAGACCAGCGTGGATTTCCCGGAGCCAGAGGGCGCGGAGATGATGAAGATGGTGGTCATTGGGAGGACAGATTTTCACCGCAGAGACGCAGAGACACGGAGGCAAGCGCGGAGAAAACGGCAATTATTCAAACGAGAAATCCGTAATAGTTCCGGCCTTCTCTGCGCTTGCCTCCGCGTCTCTGCGTCTCTGCGGTGAATAGAAGCTTCCATGCTATTCCAGGTTCAGCGACTGTTCGCGAATCTTGTCGATTTCGGACTTGGCTGCCAGAGCCAGGCCGGTGATGGTCAGGCCGACGTCTCCGAGGCCTCCGGTCTTTGACAGGACCGTGTTCGATTCGCGGTTCATTTCCTGCAGCAGGAAATCCAGACGCTTGCCCACTTCGCCCGAGCCCGACAGCATTTCTACCAGTTGGCCGGTGTGCGTGCGCAGACGCATCAGTTCTTCGGCGATGTCGCTGCGGTCGGCCAGCAGGGCGGCTTCCTGGGCCAGGCGCTGCGGATCAATGCCGGCTCCGTGCAGCAGGTCGGCCAATTTTTCCTTCAAACGTTTGTGGAAGGCGCCCACCGCTCCCGCCCGGATCTCTTCCATGCGGGTGACCAGATCGCAAATACTGTGGCATCGCTGGCGCAGTTCCTTCTCAGTGGCGGCGCCTTCGCGCTCGCGCTCGGTATTCAGAATTGCCACGGCTTCGGCGGCGGCTTCGCGCACTGCCTTGGCTATATCCTCGCCCACTTCCTGGTTGTCGCCGCCGGTGCTTAACATGCCAGGTATGCGGAAAGCGGCGTTCAAGTCGGGCTGGTCGGGCAGGCCGTACAACCCGGCAGCTTCCTGGAACGCGCTCATGTAGGCTTGCAGCAGCCCGCGGTTCAGAGGCGCGGCGCCGGGCGCGGTGGTGCGGGTGAGCGTGATGTGAATCTGCACGTGCCCGCGCGCCATCGCCGCTCTTGATGGTGGAGCGAATATCGTTCTCCAGAACATCCAGCTCCGGAGGCAGATGAAAGTGGATGTCGAGGCCGCGGTGGTTCACGCTCTTCAGGCTCACAACGATTTCGCCCTGCTGGATCTCTTTTCTGACCCGGGCAAAGCCCGTCATGCTGCGTATGCTGTTCATAGATCGACTCACAGATCAACCGCCGGGCCCATAAGGACCTCCGCATCCTCGAATTGGAGTTCGTGGAGCCTTTGATATATTCCCCCATGCTGGACCAGTTCTTCATGGGTCCCCGTCTCTCGGATCTGGCCTTTCTCGACCACCACGATTTTGTCGGCGCGCCGTATGGTTGAGAGCCGGTGGGCGATTACGATCACGGTGCGGTGTTCCATCAGGTTGGCCAGCGCCTTCTGTACCAGCATTTCGGACTCGGTATCGAGTTGCGACGTGGCTTCGTCCAGAATCAGAATGGGCGCGTTCTTGAGCAGCGCGCGCGCGATGGCGATGCGCTGGCGCTGGCCGCCGGAGAGCTTGACGCCGCGGTCGCCGGTCACCGTGTTGTAGCCTTCCGGCAGCCGCATGATGAATTCATGGGCCAGGGCAGTCTCCGCGGCGCGGCGGATGGCCTCATGTGCCACGCCGGGCTGGCCGTAGGCGATGTTGCTGGCCACCGTATCGTTGAACAGGAAGGTATCCTGCGCCACGATCCCAATCAGCTGCCGCAAGCCTGCCAGGCTGATCTCGCGCACGTCGCGGCCGTCAATCTTCACGGCTCCGCCGGTTACGTCGTAGAAGCGCGGCACCAGGTTGGCGAGCGTGGTCTTGCCGCCGCCGGAGGGGCCGACCAGCGCCACCACTTCGCCGGCTTTGACTTCGAGATCGAGCGATTGGATCTGGAATCCATCGGGGGCGCCCGGATAGCGGAACGCCACTTTTTCCCAAACGATGGTCTTCTCGAAATTCACGGTGGGCAGCGCGCCGGGCTTCTCGGCGACTTCTTCGGCATGGTCCAGATACTCGAATACTTTCTGCGAGGCGCCGATGCCCTGCTGAAAAATATTGTGGATGCCCACCAGGCGTTTCACCGGCTCAAGCAGCATCAGGAGCGCGATGATGAAGCTGGTGAAATCGCCGGCGGTGAGAATGCCTGCCTTGATTTGCAGTTTGGCATAGGTGAGCAGACCCACGATGACGCCGGCCGCGCACATGTCGATCATGGGCGATGAGAGGCCTTGCTGCAGGACGTACCGGACATTGGTCTTCAGGAGCCGGTGCGCGGCGTCGCTGAATTTGCGGAACTCGTAGCCCTCGGCGCCGAAGGCCTTCACCACCATGTGGCCGCTCAGAGTCTCCTGCAGGATCTGGTTCAGTTCCCCCTGCCGCTCCTGCGTGCTGCGGCTGGTGCGGCGTATGCGGCGGCCGATGCGCGTGGTGGGAATCATGACGGCCGGGAGCACCACCAGGCTGATCGCAGCCAGTTGCCAATCGTTGCTGACCAGCACAAAGATCAGGAATATGGCGGCGAATAGCTGGCGCAGAAAATCGGCCAGAATTTGCGAGGTGGCCACTTGCACTTTGTCGACATCGTTCATGATGGACGACATGAGCTGGCCGGTGGAGTGCGCCTCGAAGAATTGCGCGCCCTGCTTCAGAACCTTTTCGAAGACCGCGTTCCTGAGATCCGTCACCGAGGAGAAACCGGCATAGCTGATCAGATAGTTGCCCAGGTAATCGCAGACCCCTTTGACCAGGAAGGCCAGCAAAATGGCCGCCGCCACCATGAACCAGATACCGCGGCTGTGGATGGGGATAATCTGTTCCAGGTAAATCTGGTGGTTGTGGATGGGGTGCTGGAGAAGCGGCGTCAGGCCGCCGGGAGGGTTTGAAACCAGGACGCGGTCGAAGATCGGTTTGATCAGCAGCGCCATGGCTCCCTGCGCCGCGCCGGCCAGCGCCATCAGCACTACGGAGGCCAACAGGTAGTCCCAATAGTGGCGGCCGTAGGAGAGCAGGCGCTTGATCTCTCTCATAGATGCACCGGCTTCATGCGGGCACCCGCAGACGCTGCAACGCGTTGAGTACCTGGGCAGCGTCAACCTGACGGATGCCGCCGGGCGCGGTGATCACTTGGGAAACCGTGCGCCACGGCCCCCAGATGGCCGGGTCGGAATTGCCGAAGATCACCACTTCGGGCACGCCGAACGCCGCGGCCATGTGGGCCGGACCGGAATCGTTGCCCACGAAGAGCGATGCGGTGCTGAGGAGAGTTTTGATTTCGGAGAGCGGAGCGCCGGCGATGGTGCGGTAGGCGCGGAACGGCGAAAGGTCGTCGGCGGCGGCGCCGATGAAGACCGGCTCCAGGCCCGAAGACTTGAGATGTTCGGCCACGGCGAGAAAGCCGTCAGCGCGCCAGGTTTTTTCGGGAGTGGCGGCTACGGGATGAATGATCGCCTGCGATGCGGTCGGTCGTGAAACTACACCGGCGGCACGACCGCCGGCGCTACCACGGAGTTTGGCTGCGCGGTATCTCTACAACGGGTGCTCCCAGATAAAACATGGCGCTGGCCAGATGTTCCGCCGTATGCACCGTGCGCGCGACGCCCAGAATCTGCTGCGCACGCGGAATCCGGATGTTGTATACAAACTGGTGGCGGTAGTGTCCGAAGCCGGCGCGATACCGGGCGCCCGAACCGGCTGTCATCCAGGCGCTGCGGCTGCCTCCGTGAAGATTCAGGCAGAGGAGCGGATTCCACTTGCGGAGCGCTCCCAATTCCGGGCGCACGATCTCATCCACGTCAGGGTTGTCTTCGAAGATCGCCCGGAAGCGGTCTTCTACCATGACGGCCACGCGCAGGTCACTGCGGCTGCGTTTGAGAATGTCGAGCGCGGGTGTGGTGAGGACGCAATCCCCCAGGGAACGGAACCGGAGGATTGCTATCCGGCTGCCCCGCGGCAAACATTCCAAAACGCTTTGCACGGCTTATTCTTCGATTTTCGCCTCGTCCACCAGCATCACCGGGATGTCGTCGCGAATGGGGTACACGCGATGGCACTGCACGCACTTCAAACCGCTTTGGTCGGACTTGATTTCAACCGTGGCCTTACAAATCGGGCACACGAGGATTTCGAGCAGATCTTTGCTGATAGCCATAGCGAATTAACCCAGTGTAGCAATCCACGGCGTCTGAGTTTAGGAAGCTCGTATCTCTGTCCGCGCCTTGGCCACGACCGCCAGATATTGACGGGCGCGATCCTCAATTATGTCGTACCGGCCGTCGCTAATGGTCTTGGCATCCACTAACTCCCCTCCCACCGCTACCGCGCAGGCGCCGGCTTTCAGGAAATCCCCGGCTGTTTCCAGATTTACGCCGCCGGTGGGGATCATTTCAATCTGTGGGAACGGCCCCTTCAGGGCCTTGATGTATTTTGCGCCACCCACGTTGCCGCAGGGAAAAACCTTAACTACATCGGCTCCGGCTTCCCACGCGGTGAGAACTTCGGTGGGGGTGAGGGCGCCCGGGCAAATCACTTTGGAATAGCGCTTGGCCATCTCAATGGTGGAAACGCGCAGCGAAGGCGTGACGAAAAACTGCGCCCCCGCCAGCATGCAAATGCGGGCCGTCTCGGGATCAAGCACGGTGCCTGCCCCCAGCATGAGCCGGTCTCCGAACCGGTCGGCTACCTTTTCTAGTGCCCGGATTGCTCCGGGTACGGTCATGGTGATCTCGGCGGCGCGAATGCCACCGTTATAAATTGCGTCCACCGCCTGCATGGCGCTCTCCGCGCTGGAGGTGCGAACCACCGGGACAATTCCGACTTCGGTGATGAACGCGAGAATTTCTTTGGAGGTCATCAGCTTTACGCTATCACGCCGAACCGCTGGAATGTTTGCATGTGTTTCGGGACGAAACTGTTGTTGGCGCGTCCAAGTACAACAGCCACCCTGCGGAAGAGGCCTGTCGTGCAGAACGGATGTGAGCCCGAGTCGGTTGTTTCCCAGTTGGAGCGAATTCTGAAGAGCCCTGCGCTGGCTTCGTCTCCTAGTTTGTGCCGTTTTCTACGTTTTATCGTGGAAGAGACTCTGGCCTGCCGGCACGGCTCGATTAAGGAGTACTCCCTCGGTGTAAAAGTGTTTGGCCGCGGCGATGACTTCAATCCCCGGTTGGACCCCATCGTCCGCGTGCAGGCCCGCAACCTGCGTGCGCGCATCGCGAAGTATTATGCCACGGAGGGCGTGACAGACGAGATTTTTATCGAACTCCCGAAGGGCACGTACGTTCCGGTGTTCCATAACGTACAGCCGGTGGCCGCCGCCGGCGTTCCAGGCACCGGGATTACCCAGATTGCCGTAGCGGCAGCAAGCACGGCGCCGGCGCCCGCGGTGCAATCTCGAGCGGTGCAATCGCCGAGTGCGAAATGGCCGCGCGCGTTGTCCCGGCCCACCCTGATCGTGGCCGCGGTAGTGGTGCTTCTGGCCATCGCAGTGGTTTGGCTGGCCCATACGCACGCCGCTTCTAGAATCTATGCCCGTCTGCCTGACCCGCTGGCGCAGGATCTTTACGCACGCGGCCGCTATGTGATGGACCGTCAGACGGAAGCTGCGCTGCGCGAAAGCGTGCTCTCTTTCCAACACGCGATATCGCGCGATCCGAAATTCGCCGCCGCTTACACCGGGCTGGCCGACGCCTACAACCTGCTTTCGCAATTCGGATTTATGCCGCCACGCGAGGCTATGGAACAGGCCCGGGACGCCGCCGCGCAAGCGCTCAAAATCGATCCGCGGCTGGCCGAGGGCCATGTCTCTTTGGGCGCCATCATTGAAGCCTACGACTGGGATTGGGCTGGAGCGGAGCGGGAATACAGGCGCGCATTGGACCTGAATCCCGGGTTGCCGGCGGCGCACTTATGGTATGGAATGTTCCTGCGCGACCAGGGGCGTTTGCAGGAAGCGCTTCCCGAGTTGCGCCGGGCCGCGCAGTTGGAGCCGTTCTCAGTGATGACCAGCGTCAACCTGGCTTATGGCCTTCTGGAGGAGGGAAATTACGGCGCGGCGCTGGAGCAATCGCGGCATGCGGCTGAACTGGCTCCCGGGCTGACCGCGGCGGACGTGGTGCTCTCACACGCCTATCGGGCGGCCTCCAACCCGGCGGATTCGGAAGCCGCCCTAACCCGGGCATTGCAATCCGCGGGCGACAGTCCGCATGCCCTGGCGGTGGTGGCTTGCGCGTTCGTCAAGTTGGGGAAACGGGACCAGGGCGTTCACCTGCAGCGGGAGCTGGATCGCCTCTCCCGGCAGCGGTATGTGTCGCCATTCGACATGGGAAGTGTTTCGCTGATGTTGGGCGATGAGGAACGCGCTTTGAGCTTTTTCGAGGAAGCCTTCCGGCAGCGCTCGAGCGGATTGATTTTCCTGCGCAATGCCAAGTTTGCCGGCCTGCGCGACGCTCCCCGGTTCCTTTCGCTTGTCGACAAGCTGCACTTCAAGGGATAACGACAATCCTGCCGCGCGGTATTCTATTGGCTTGACGCCTGAACCCAAGTCTGAACCGCCGCGCGTATCGGTGGTGGTGGTTTCGCACAACCGCGTGGAGGATCTGCGCCGATGCCTGGAGTCCATCGAACGGTCGGAGGGCCGGGCCGCCCTGCAAGTCATCGTGGTGGATAACGGTTCGGACCTGACGGAGTTAGACCATGAGTTTCCGAACGTGCAGTGGATCCGGCTGCCTAAGAACTTCGGGCTCACCAAAGCCTGGAACCTGGGTTGGCGCGCGGCCGATGCCGAGTACGTTTTTTTCCTGCATGACGATACCGAAGTAGAGCCGGGCACCGTGCTCCGGCTGGCTGAGGCGCTCGATTCCAACGCGGAGGCCGCGGCCGTCTGCCCATTGCTGGTAGATGACGAGGGACGCCCGGCGCCGCAACTCGGCAGCCTGCCGCCATCGGGCGTGTGGATGCCGGCCCCGGCTTCGAGTGAATCGCTCCCGGTAGAATATCCGCGAGGCGCCGCGCTCATGGTGCGGGTCTTTCTGATTAAGGCGATCCGGCAGATTGACGAACGGTATGGCCAATTCGGCGGGGACGCGGACCTGGCGGCGCAGATCCGCCGGTCGGCCAGGAAGATTCTGCTGATCCCCTCAGAGCGCGTGCGCCATCGGGGCGGGGAAGGTTCGTCGGGCCTTCTGCAGGCCGATTTTCAAAACAGCCGAGCGGTCTTTCTGGGAAAGTACCAGGGTTTCGCAGCCGGTCTTCAGGCTCGGATCGGCGCGGTTTTCGGTGCACTTTTCGGGTTTCGCCTGGGTGAGCTGAAATACCTGCTGGGGGGCCAGAAAATCGATGGCACCCAGGAATAATGTGCGGTCTAACACGGCCGTAGGTTACGCCCGCCGGTTTACCTTTGGTATCTAGCGTTTAGTTTCCGGCCGCAGATAACATTAACCCATGGACGCTCTACTCTGGATCGCGCTGCCCGCCTTCACGGCCCTGGCTTCCGGTCTGCTGGCCTGGTTTATCATGCAATCGCGCATGGAGGTGGCTCTGGCGCAGGAGCGGGAACATCTGGCCGAATCGCGCGGAGCGTTGAACGCCGAAAAGTCGGCTCTATCGGGTTCGCTCGACAGCGCGCTGCGCGCCGCCGAGGAGACCGCCCGCCGCCAGGCGCTGGACAACTTCCTGGGAGAACTGCGCGTGGAGCAGCGGCACTACACGCGCGAAAACCGCTTGCTGGTGCAGAATCGCAAGAGCCTGGTGCTGCAGGAACGCATGTACTTCCGCAACATTCCGCTTTCCGACTGGGTGGAGCACGAAATCGTGATGGAAGACGGCGCCGATACGGGGCGGATGGTACAGGACATGACAATTTTCGACAAGTCGGTCAGCATTTCCGATGGCCAGCGGCCCATGAAAGCCCTGGCCTGATTTTACTCTAACTCTCTACCTTTCCCCGCGGTGTGCGTTGTAGAATAAATAAGTTCGCACTGTGGAGAAAGCGCTAAAACTATGGATCGACTTCGCGTATTTGCTGTCTGTCTGACCCTGGCCGTGGGTTCGAAGGCTGGGCTTGCCGCCGACAAAGGCGACGCCGCCAAGGGCAAAGATGTTTTTGAACAATGCAGCGTCTGCCATAACGCGGACAGCGACGAAAAGAAAATGGGTCCGGGATTGAAGGGCCTGTTTAAGAAAGACAAGATGGTCAACGGCAAGAAGCCCACCGAGGCCAACATCCGCAGCCGTGTGGATGAGGGTGGGAACGGAATGCCGGCTTACAAAGATATGCTGAGCGATACGGAAAAAGACGACCTGATCGCTTATTTGAAGACTCTGTAGCGGATAGCTTCAGCGTGGGAAGAGCGGAGAACCGGCGGCTAGACCGCCGGCGTTACCACCTGCGCTCCCAGCCTCTCCACCAGCCGGTATTTTCCAGGCCGAGCGCGTTCCAACATAGATCGATCGAGTGCGCGTCCTTGCGCAACACTCCGGTTCGTGAAACCTCTGGCGGCAGTGACACCAACTGGGTGAAGCGGTCGAACACCACTTCCCTTTGGCGCTCTGAAACCCGGGTGAGCAGGTGCCACAGCGTCAGGCCGTCGCGAGGCTTCGCGGCAGCCAGGATGCGGCTCAGCGCTGCGCCGTCTCCGCGCTCGAAGTCATTGAGCGCTTCTCGAAAGGCATCGGAGGAATCTGCATAATATGGGATCCCGGGGCCGGTCCGCTTACGGGTGACGCACTCCGCGCCGGCGGGAATGAAAGATTCATGGCCGCCGAATTGAAATGCCACCCATCCCAGCGAAACCTTCAGTAAGCCGTTGCCGGCGCCATCCACGTTGAGCGTGTATTCGCAGCCCAGATCGACAGCGCGGGCGCCGGGCGTGTCCACTACGAACTCGCGCGGCGGCGCCCAGATGAAGGCGTGCAACATGCCGCGCTGCAAAAGTACCTTGCGGTCCGTGGCGGCGCGCAACTCGGAATCCGGCCCCAGATCGATCTTCCCCACACCGTCGGCCTGAAGCGAAATCTGCGAACCGTCGGCCGTGCGTAAGACCTGTCCCGATCGCACGTGCATGGCAAGCGCCGCAGACTTATCGCCCATGCGCGCCGCGCCTTCGAGGTTGGTCACCTGCCAGCCGGTATTCCGCGCCCCCGGCATCGCCAGTTGCGACAGGCCCGCGGCTGCCAGCGCGACTGCGGCCGCGGCGGCCCACCAGATTCGGGGCCTCTTCGGGCCCGCGTGAAATAACGGGTCCCGATGCCGGTAGCGCAGCGGAGCCAGCGTTCGCTCCAACTGTTCGATTTCCGGGTCGGGCGTCCCGGACCGGTCCCATAAATATTCTTCGCTCATTGTCCTTCCCTGCTTCTTGCTCTACCTTTTCCATCGCCCGTCCCAGTGCCCGCCAACTCGCGGAGCATCTTCATGCCGCGGCAAAGATTCACGCGCACGGAATCGGGCGTGAGGCCGGTCAGTTTTGCAATCTCCGGACCCGTCATGCCTTCCACCAGCCGCATGATCAACGTCTCGCGATAAGCTTCCGGCAGACCGCGGATCATTTCCAACACCAGAAATGAGTCCTGGCTGGTTTCCCGCGGTGCCTCTTCGCGCTCGGTCTTCTCGTCGAGGGGTATGGTATGCCTGGCCTGGCGGAAATAGTCGATGGCGCGATTGCGCGCGATGGCTCCCAGCCATCCGCGAAAGGCCGCCGCGGTGCGCAGCCCGCGAAGCTGCCGCATGGCCGCGATGAAAACATCCTGCACCAGGTCTTCGGCATCGCCCGCGGGCACACGCGCCAGCAGAATGCTGTGCACCATGCGGGCATAGCGCAGATAGAGTTCGCCGAACGCCGAACGGTCGCCTTCCACCGCGGCCCGGATCAACCCATCATCTTCGGAAGTCTCCACAGCCACCAGCATCGATGCCTGGGGCGGGGCCTGGCCCCGCCCAATCTCAAGTACCGGCATATCACCTTAACATCGAGTCCACATCGCCGGTCTTAAACTCCTTCATGTCGGCTTTGGCATGCAGCCGGTCCACGCCATCCGGGCCCGCCGCCAACAGCGTGTTGGTGAACTGTTCGTCATTTCTTCCGACCAGTTCGATCACCCACTTGCCTTCTTTCGGCCACTGCTGCGAGAGCGCGTAGGCGCCGGGTTCGGACAGTTTTTCGAGTTTCAGCGGGATGCTGCGCCGCTGTCCGTCCACCATCCCGATAGCCGTAGCCGTGACCTTGGCCGCCGCCGGATCATGGCAGCCGGTAGCTTTGATGGTGACCACAGCGTTCACTTTGCGCGCTTCGGCGCTGGCCTCAGGGTTGCCCAACTGCAGCCAGAAGCCGCCGGCGAATAGTTGGCCCGCGAACGCCAGCACGGCGGCCACGGGCATTGCAAGAACGATTGTCTTTCGCATGATTGTGTTCCCTCCTGGGTTCAATCTGACGGAAAGACGCAGCGCGGCAGCGGAGTGTTAACCCAACTTATAAATCATCATGCCGGAAAGCAGCTTGGGATAAAAGTCGGTGGACTTCTGCGGCATGACACCGCCGCTGAAAGATGTGTCGGCCACCTGCTGGACGGAGGTCGGCTTCAACAGAAACGCTATCTGAGCGCCGCCGGTGCGCGCTTCCGCCACGGCTGCATCGATGCCGCGAACGTAGCGCAAGTGTTTCTCATCGCGCACGGCCTCTTCGCTGATGCCGAGCGCCCGCCCCAGCAGACGGTCGTGCAGAATCCGCACGTCCAATTCACCGCGCGCCGTGCGATCCTCCAAAAGAAACAAGCGGCTCCCGATGGCGGCCCCAATGATGGTGCGGCCGGCGGCATCGTCCCCCAATGCCTTTTTGACGGCATCGAGCGATTTAACCTCCTGCACCTGGAAATCCTTGGAAGCGGCGCGCAAAAATGATTCGGCGAAGTCTTCGCTGTTGACCAGTCCGCCTCCCGCGGGGACCCCTGCCGTATCGAGTCCGTTCACCAGACGATGCGCGGCCAGGATTCTCAAACCGGCCGAGTGCATGTTGACGAACGACATCATCATGCGGTCGGCGCCCTTGAGATTCGGGTTTTCGCTGCGGAAGGCGATCGCGGTTTCGTAGCGGTGATGGCCGTCGGCGATCAGCAGCTTTTTGCCGGCCATCAGTTCCTGCACGCGCCGGCCGTCGGCAATTTTCCAAATGCGGTGAATGGCCCCGTATTCATCCGTGACTTCGCCGAGCGGCGCCTGAACCGCCGCTTCGTCCAGCAGCGTATCGATGGCCAGGGCCGGGTCCGCATAGAGCATAAAGATCGGCTCGAAATGGGTGTGGGTATGGCGCAGCAGTTCGCGGCGGTCTTTTTTGGGGCCCGAAAGCGTTTGCTCATGGCGGAACACCACGCCCGCCGAATAATCCTCCACCGCGCCCAGGGCGATGAACCCCTTGCGCACCAGACGCTCGCCGGTATCGGGAACCACGAACTCCTGAAAGTATGGAAACACTCCCGGTTCGCTGTCCTGTGCCAGGATACCGTTGGCTATCCATTCCTGCATGAAGCGTGTGGCGCGGGTGTACACGTTCGCGGCGTCGGAATCGTCCGGTCTGCGTTCGCCCAGAACCACGCGGACCAGGTTGTAAGGGTTCTGCGACAAGTACCGGCTCTGCATGGCGGGCGAAATCTTGTCATACGGCTGAGTTACCAGCGACTGCAATGGACCGGCTTTTTCGGTATACCGGTAGGGTTGGAAAGGATAAATATTGGCCAAATTTTAAGATAGCACCGTGGAGCTATACTACAGGTTTCCGCGGCCTTCATGCGTCCTTTGGACACGGTTCCCTTCGACCCGCTTTTCCGCAATCCACACTTGCAAACCATTGCTGCAAATTATTGGAAGCGGCCCGATGACGGCGCGCGATTTCCGATTGAGAGCCGGCTGTACCGCACCGAACCCGATGTTCAGGTGCTGGTGCAATCGCAGTACCCGGAAGGGGAGGCCGCCGGCGCCATTGTGATGGTGCATGGCCTGGAGGGTTCGGGCGAGTCCGGTTATATTCGAAGCCTGAGCTCGGCCGCGCTGCATGCCGGTTTCGCCGCTCACCGTTTTCACATGCGCACCTGCGGCGGCACCGAGCGGCATTGCGGGACGCTCTACCACGCCGGTCTCACCAGTGATCTTCTGGCGGTACTGCGCGAATTCCATGCTGCCGGCCGTCCTCCGGCGTTCCTGGTCGGATTCTCGCTGGGCGGCAACGTGGTCCTGAAGCTGGCCGGTGAAATGGGTGAAGCTGCGCTCCCGTTCGTCCGCGGCGTCTGCGCAGTTTCCGCGCCGCTCGACCTGGAGGCCTGCGCCCGCAGCATCGCCGAGCCTCGCAATCGCATCTACCAGACGCGCTTCGTGCGCCGCATGCGCGCCCGTATGTGCGCCACCGGCAGATATACGGCCCATGATTTTGCCGGCCTGCGCTCCGTGATGGAGATTGACGACCGCATCACGGCCCCGTCTTTCGGCTTCGGCGATGCTGCGAACTATTACCGGTCTCAGTCCTCCATCGGTTTTCTGGATGGCTTGCGAGTGCCCGCGCTGCTGATCCAGGCGAAGGACGACGGGTTCGTGCCCTTCCAGATTTTCGATTCGGACGCCGTGCGCTCCAATCCCCGGGTGCAGTTGATAGCCCCCGACCACGGCGGCCATCTCGGTTTCCTGGGCCGCAAGCCGCATCGCTTCTGGGCCGATGAGACTATCATGAATTGGATCGCGGCCCGCTCGCGTTAGCCAACCGCTACAATAGGCTGACATCCAACATGACTCGCTAAGTACTCGACCATCGAGCCGTCAGAGGTTTGAATGACAACGCACAACGCGTCGTTTTGGGAGGCGGTAAAGGGCGCCGTCCAATCTCTCCGTGGCAGCAAGCTGAGAAGCTTCCTCACGCTGCTTGGCATCATCCTGGCAACCACCACGCTGATTGCGGTGATGTCGGTGATCTCGGGCATGGATCGCGTGATCGCCGACAACGTGTCGAGCATGGGCGCCGACGGCTACACCGTCACGCGTATCTTCATGACCCAGCGGGATCCCAAGAAATTCCTTGAATTGCTGCGCCGCAATCCGCAATTAAGCCGCGAGGAGTTCGATTTCCTGCGCTCGCGCGTCACTATGACCAAAGAGATCGGCATACAAGCCGGCCGCAGCGTCACGATACACGCGGGCAAGGAAACCTCGGAGGGAGTGGGGCTGACTGGCGCATCTCCGAACATAGCCGTCATCGCGAATTATGAAGCTGTGGAAGGCCGGTTCCCTTCGGAGATCGAAAATCAGCGGCATGCGAACGTGGCCTTTATCGGCAACGACATCAAGACCAAATTCTTCCCCAACGAAGTTCCCATCGGCCAAACCATTACCGCGGACGGAATTCCATTTCAGGTGATTGGGGTGGCGAAGGCCAAGGGTTCGGTCTTCGGCCAGTCGCAGGACAACTACATTGTGATTCCGGTTGACACGTACTTCAAAATCTGGGGATCGCGCAACGGCATGAACTTTGCCGCCACCGCCATCGATCATGAACACCTTTTGCAGGCGCAGGAGGAGGCCCGCATGCTGCTGCGCGCCTACCGCCACCTGGGTCCCAAGGATGACGACACCTTTTCCATGCTGACCTCCGACGCCCTGTTGGACTTTTGGAACCAGTTGACCGGCGCCATTGCGGCCACCGCGGTGGGTGTGGTCTCGGTATTCATGGTGGTGGGCGGTGTGGTGATCATGAATATCATGCTGGCGGTAGTTACGGAGCGCACGCACGAAATCGGCATACGCAAATCCGTGGGCGCGCGCCGCCAGGATATTCTGAACCAGTTCCTGGTGGAGTCATCCATGCTTTCGGGTATCGGCGGCGTTATGGGAGTGTCGCTGGCCTGGATTGTGGCGGTGCTGGTGCGCAATCTCACTCCTGTGCCTATGGCGGTGCCGGTGACGGCGGTGATTGTGGGAGTGGTGCTCTCCGCCACAGTAGGCCTTTTCTTCGGAATCTATCCCGCGCAGCGAGCCGCGAAACTGGATCCGATCGAAGCCTTGAGAGCTGAAAAATGACGCTGCTGAGGGTGCTGAGGAATAATGACGTGCTGAGGGTTAAATAATGACGGTACGATCTTTGGATTCCGGCGTGCGTATGGCGCTTGGCACCGTGCGCGAGCACAAGATGCGCTCTTTCCTGACGGTGCTCGGAGTCATCATCGGCACCGGCGCCGTCATTGGAGTTGGCTCCATCATCGCCGGCCTGGATGGGGCCATCACCGGCTTGCTGCGCAGTTTCGGCCCTAACACGGTGATCGTAACCAAGACCACCGCCATGGGGAACGCGACTCGCGAGGAGCGCCGCCGCGTGCCGCTGACGCTGGAAAATGCGCGCGCCATCGCGGAGCGCTGCCCCTCGGTGGAGCACGTCAGCCCTTACCTGATGCCCAACGGCGGCATCCGCACGGCGCGATATAAAGGCAACGACTATACCGGGATCCAGATTGGCGGCACCGAAGAAGGCTATGCCTATGGCGGCACCACCATGAAGTACGGCCGCTTCTTCACCGATACCGAAAACTCGCATCACATGCCGGTGGTGGTGATCGGCGAGGATATTCAGAAACGGCTGCTGCCGAATATGGATCCGGTCGGCAAGTGGATTGAAGTGGACGGCCATGAGTTGATGGTGCTTGGCGTCATGGACCGGCCGCCAAACTCGCTGCCTGGCACGGATGACAACCGCGTGCTGATACCGTACTTCTCCATGCGCAAAATGTTTCCCAACGCACGCGAGCACATGTTGATTACGATTGCCTATCCGGGGATGGTTATTCCCGCCCAGGACGAAATTCGCGCCGTGCTTCGCATCGCGCGCCGGGTGCCGTTCAGCGCGCCCGATACTTTCTCCATCACCACAGCCGAGCAGATGATCGAACAGTTCCACAGCGTAACCGCCACCGTGGCCGTGGTGATGGTGATCCTCAGTTCGATCGGGCTGCTGGTGGGCGGCATCGGCGTTATGAACATCATGCTGGTGAGCGTTACGGAGCGCACCCGCGAGATCGGGATTCGGAAAGCCGTGGGGGCGCGCCGCAGCGACATCATCGTGCAGTTTCTGACCGAGGCCGTGGTGCTCACTGCTATGGGCGGTATGCTGGGCCTGCTGCTTGGCTGGACCATTTCCCGCCTGGCCGGGCTGGTCTTCCCCAACCTGCCCACCGCCGTCCCGCTGTGGGCGGCTGCGTCCGGCGTGCTGGTGTCCGTTGGGGTCGGCCTGTTCTTCGGTATCTGGCCCGCGGGCCGCGCCGCCAGCCTGGACCCGGTGGAAGCTTTGCGATACGAGTAGCGATACGGGTAGCGCTACGGGTAGCGCTCAGGCAACGGACCGGAGCGCTTTGAGCGGGTTGTCTTTGGCGGCTCCGATGTGCGTCAGCACTTCCAGGGACAAGCCTGTACGGTCGAGGCAATCTTCCACTCGATTGAATGACGGCAGGTCTTCATCGAGACCCGACCAGAACTCCGCCAGATAGGCGAAGGCCGCCAGCCCGGAAGCCGACCGTTCCGGCTGGTGATGGAATTGAACCGCCTCGATGATGTGGTCGGGGAAATCCCACTGGGCCAGTATTTCGGCGCCGAGCTCGCCGTGATCGCACCCGAAGAGCAAACGCTCGACATAGGTGGCCGGACAGCCCCGCTCCACCAGCCGCGCGTAGAGGCCGCTCGATTCGCGCGGAAGGAACTGAACTCCCAGGGCGCCGAAATCGTGGACCAGGCCCAGGATCAGCCCTTCCTCCGCGCCGATGCACTGCGTTTGCCCTGCCAGCGCAGAGCAGAACTGGGCCGTGCCGACGGAGTGGCTCCACAGCCGGCTGAGACCGGCGGATGCAAACATGGGGCGCAGCACCGCTGCCAGCAATACCCTTCGCGCGGTCACGGTGCCGATGTACGAGATTGCCTGGCCCACCGTGGAGAACCTGCCGGCCGGCGAATACAAAGCCGAATTCGCAACCCGGATCAGGCTTGCGGCCAGAACCGGGTCCTGCACCGCGGCGGCTTCCAGTTCCCGGACTTCGTATTCCCGCTCAGGACCCAAGGCGCGAAATACCTGGCGAGCGGCACAGGCTTCCACCGGAAGACCCTCCCCGCGCCTGATCTGCTGCGGAAGGCTATGGCAACGCATTTGCCGGAAGTGTTCCACCAGACCGGGGTCAAAACCTTCGAGCGGGGCAATACTCTCGATCTCGTCCCAAATGATATCCGTGTCTTTGTAGTCGAACTGAAGCGCTTCGAACTGTTCATCCACCAGGTTGCAAACCCGCACGATGCCGGCTACGGCCTGAATCTGCGAGGCTCCGCCTGATGTGCTGTCCTCCGGCGGGCCGCCGCACATGACACTCCATGCCAGCCGGCTGAGCGGCGTGGAATTTCTGGTCACGTCCCTTTTCATGTCAAGGGAATGGTGGAATCTGGCCGCCCGTTCCAGCATCGGCTCCATGGAAGGCGGAAAACCGGCCCTGCGACCTATTTCCACTGCTAGCGCTGCCACGCGCCGGCCATGCGAGAGCATGGCGGAATCCCGGTCCTGCTGTTCGGCTCGTAGTGGACCCCCGCCCATGATCATATTCACATTTGGACATATTCGCGGCAGCCGATCAAGCGCAATTCTGCCTTAGAAAGGCTAGGAAAAAGACTGATCGGCATGGGCCTAAAATAGGTCTGTCAGTCCGGCTCTAATTGCCATATAATCAATGCACTGTGTATTCTGTGCGATTGTCGCTTGGGTTAGCGTTGGCTACGGGGTGGGTTGCATTCAGCATGCCGGCGGCAGAACCCAGCTATTTCCGCGAGGTCCGGCCCGTACTGCAGCGCCAATGCCAGGGCTGCCACCAGCCGAATCTGAAATCCTCGGATCTTGACTTGAGCAGTTATGAAGGCCTGATAGCAGGCGGCAAACATGGCCCTGGGCTGGGCTTCGTGGTCAAATACCTTGCCGGCGAGATGAAGCCGCAGATGCCTTTGGGGCAGCCGCCGCTCCCCGCCGAACAAATCGAACTGGTGCGCAATTGGGTGGCCGCGGGCGGCAAGGACGACACGCCGGCCGAAGCGCGCGGGACGGTTGCGCCCGAGAAGCCCGCAGTATACATGCTGCCGCCGGTGTTGACCGCGGTGGCGTTTTCGCCCGACGGCAAGACGCTGGCGGTGTCCGGCAATCGCGAAGTGCTGGTTCATGCCCTGGACACTGCGGGTGACGGCGGCGCGGCGCCGAAGCGGTTGTCCGGCTTGTCGGAGCGCATCTTGTCGTTGGCATTTTCCAAAGATGGATCGCTGCTGCTGGCGGCCGGCGGCACTCCGGCCCGTTTCGGAGAGCTGCAGTTGTGGGACATGCCCGCGGGCAAATTGCGCCATTCCCTGATGCTGACCGGCGACACGATTTTCGGCGGATCGCTCTCGGCCGATGGAACGCGGGCGGCGGTGGGATGCACCGACAACACGGTGCGCATTGTGGATGCGGCCACGGGCAAGGAACTCTACCGCATGGGCGCGCATGAAAACTGGGTGCTGGGGACGGTGTTCGGCGCCGATGGCAAGCGCATCGTGTCGGTGGGGCGCGACCGCGCGGCCAAACTCACGGATGCGGCCTCGGGCGGTTTTCTCGAAAACGTGAACCTGCTGCGCGGCGAGCTGGCGGCCATCGCGCGGCACCCGTCGAAGGACATGGTAGTCATCGGCGGCGCCGATCGCATTCCTTATATCTACGTGATGGACCGGCCGAAGGTTATGAAGATTGCCGACGACACCACGCTGGTCCGCAAACTCGATCTGCAGAACGGCGCCATTACGGCGCTGGCCTGGTCGGCCGATGGACGGCGGATCGCGGTGGCGGGTGCGGCCCCGGAAGTGAATGTGTACGACGCCGAAACAGGCGCGCGCGTGGCGCAGTGCAAGGGGCATACGGCGGGCATTTACACGGTGGCGTTCAGCCCCGACAGCGCGGTTTTGGCGACGGCGGGATTTGACGGAATGGTACGGCTGTACGATGCCGGCACGGGCCAATTGAAGAAGGCCTTCGTGCCTGTCCCATTGGAAAAGCCGGCGACCGAAGCGGGAGGTGTGAAATGATGCGGAATGCATGGCTGGCTGTCCTGGCAGCCCAGACCGCGCTGGCAGCGACGCCGGTACTCACGGAGTTGAAGCCGCGCGGCGCCGAGATCGGGCGGCCGTTTACCCTGACGCTGATAGGCCGGAATCTGGGCGAGGGCGCCAAGGTGACGTCCACACTGCCGGCGGCATTCACATTGATGACACCGGTCCAGGTTCCCGGCAGCATGCCGGTGGCGGGCCGTTCGCTCTCGTTCCTGGTGGAGCCGAAAGCCGCAGCCGCGCCGGGCGTGTATCCGCTGCGCATTGAGACGCCGACCGGACTGTCGAACATTCTGCTGTTCACCCTGGGGACGTTTCCGGAGGTGACCGAGGAAGAATCGAAACCCGGCTCGCCCCCGAACCGCAACGATTCCATTGAGACGGCGGAGCCTGTGGCGGCCGTGCCGGTGGTGGTTAACGGCACGCTGCGCGGTCCGGAGCGCGACATGTTTCGCGTAGCAGGGAAGGCCGGGGAGCGGCGCGTGTTCGAGGTGGAGGCGCGGCGATGCGGGTCGGCAGTGGACCCGGTGCTGCGAATTCTGGATGGCGCGGGCAAGCAATTAGCGCGCAGCGACGATTCGCCGGGCACTGGTCTGGACGCGCGCCTGGACTTCACTTTTCCCAAAGACGGAAGCTACTACGTGGAAGTGACGGATGCGCGTTTCAGCACGCAGGCACAGAACTTCTACCGGCTGAAGATGGGGACTTACCGCTATGCCGACGGCATTTTTCCGTTGGGCGGCCGGCGCGGTGAGCAGGTGCCGGTGACGTTCTTCGGCGGCCGCGTGGGAGCCGGATCGAAATCCAGTGTGGATCTGCGCGGGGCGGGGAAGTCCGACGCATTCACGCGCGTGGCGCTGCCGGAGTCCCCGGCCCTGCCGTTTGTTTTTGCGATCGGCGATCTGCCGGAACTAATGGAGCCGGTGCCGGGCGCGGTGCCCGTGCCGAGCGTGGTGAACGGCCGCCTGGACAAGGACGGCGAAGTGGATCGCTACCACCTGAATGTAGAGCCGGGCGAGAAACTGCTCTTCGAATTGCAGGCGCGCGAGCTGGGTACGTCGCGCCTGGAGGGCATCATCACGGTGTACGGCACCGATGGCAAGAAGCTGGATTCGGCCGGGGATCAGCCGCTGCCCGAAGATGTTTTCGCGGTGCAGGGGACCAGCCGTACCAGCAGCGATCCGTTCCTCAACTTTACGGCGCCTGCCGGTGCGCACGAAATCGTAGTCACGGTGGAAGACCTGGCCAAGCGCGGAGGGCCTTTTTACGGCTACCGGCTGATCACGCGGCGCCAGGCGCAAGATTTCAAGCTTTCGATCGCTTCGCCCTTCGTAAATATTCCCGCGGGTGGCACGGTGGCCATCACGGTGGCGGCCGACCGCCACGGCTTCGACGGGCCCATTCAATTGACCATTCCAGACCTGCCGAAGGGCGTCCGCGTGGAAGGCGGCATTATCCCGCGCGAATACGTGGATGCCAGCAATGCCCGCACGTTCAACCGGCGCGGCCTCCTGATGCTGACGGCTGAGCCGGGCGTCCCGCTGCCCCAGGAACTGCAGGTGTGGGGCGAAGCCAAGTTGTCCGATGGATCCGTATTGCGCAGGCAGGCGCGCGGTCCGGGCATGGTGGTGGATGTGGCCGGGGCTACGGAACAGGGTGTGGTAGACCGGCAGCGCGCGGTGACCGCGCCATGGTTGGGGCTTACTTTGCCTGCGGCAATGGCGGAGCCGCCCGCGGCCACGCTCGAAGTGCGGCAGACCAAGATCATTCAGATGGAAGAGGGCGCACGCTACGAGTACGATTACAAGTGGACGCTGCACGGGCGCGGAACGCCGCCGGCGCAAGTGAGCGCGGATGTGATCGGCGCCAAGGATATTCGCGTGATCGATATGAAGGCGGCAACGGGCGCCATGTCGGGCACGTTTGCCGTGACGACAACCAAGGCGACCGACCCGGCTCGCTACGACCTGTATATCAACGGCAAGCTGCGAACGGACGACGGCGACGAAGCCATTGTCTCGCGCCCGATTGTGTTTGAAGTGAGCGGAGGGACCAATGTCGCGTCGAAGTAAATACGCAGGCGAAACCGCCTGCGCCACCTGCAGCACAGTGGGTGCCACCTTGTTTCAGTTTCTGTTCCTGGCGGGCGCCTTGGCTGCCGCGGACGCCCCGAAGGTCACCTTCCTGCGCGACGTTGCGCCGATTCTCAATAAGGCCGGCTGCACTTCGGGCACGTGCCATGGCGCCGCCAAGGGCAAGAACGGTTTCAAGCTTTCGCTGCGCGGCTATGACCCGCAATTCGATTACGAAACGCTGCTTTACGATCTCTCCGGCCGCCGATTCAATCGCGCCGATCCGGGCAGCAGCCTGATGCTGGCCAAGCCGACGCAGCAGGTACCGCATGGCGGCGGATTGCGCTTTGAGATCGCCAGTGGCTACTACAAAACCATTTACAACTGGATCGCCCAAGGCGTTCCGTTTGGCGACCCGGCGGCAGACACGGTGCGGAGCCTGCATACCGAGCCGGCCGAGGTCTTCATGAATGCGCCCGGCGAATCGGCGACCGTGAAGGTGACGGCGACATACGGGGATGGCGGTACCCGCGATGTCACGCGGGAGTCCATTGTCGAAAGCAATGTGCCGGATGTCGCGACCGTAACCGACGCTTCCGTGAAGGGCGCGCGCACGGGCGAAGCTACGCTGCTGGTTCGCTACCAGGGCAACCTGACCACGGTGCCGGTGACGGTATTGAATCCTAAACCGGGATTTGCCTGGAAGCAGCTGCCGCAGAACAACTACATCGACAAGGCGCTGGATGCCAAGCTGCAGCGGCTGAAAATTCAACCTTCCGATTTGTTGGACGATGCCGGTTTCCTGCGGCGCGTGTCGCTGGACCTGGCGGGCCGTTTGCCCGCGCCGCAAGAAATCAGGGCCTTCGCGGCCGACCCATCCAAAACCAAGCGGAGCGTTGTGATCGACAAGTTGATCGCCAGCCCGGCGTACGTGGACCACTGGACACTGAAGTGGGGCGACCTGCTGCAGAACAACCGCAAGTACCTGGGTGAAAAAGGCGCCTACGAATTCCGCGAGTGGATCCGCGAATCCATCGCGCAGAACAAGCCCTACGACCACATGGTGCGGGAAATGCTGACCGCCCGCGGGAGTTCCTATGAGAATCCGGCGGCCAACTTTTTCCGCGTGACGCGCGACCCTAAGCCGACCATGGAGAAGACCACGCAGGTCTTCCTGGGCGTGCGCATGGTGTGCGCGCAGTGCCACGACCATCCGTTCGAACGCTGGACGCAGAACCAATACTACGAGATGGCGGCGTTCTTCTCAGCCGTCGGGCTGAGGCCCGGGTACGAGGTGGGCGAAGAGATCCTTTACGACCAGCGGCAGGACTTCGATATGAAGCACCCGAAGGACAGCCGCGTGATGAATCCGAAGTTCATTGTGCCGGCGACGTGGTCTGCCCAGGCATCGACCAAACCGGGCGCGGCGGGCAGCGAGGCCGTACCCACCGACCAGCGGCGGCGCCTGGTATACGCCGAATGGCTGACGGCGAAGGACAATCCGTTCTTTGCGAAATCCACCGTGAACCGCGTGTGGAGCTATTTCTTCGGGCGCGGCATCATCGATCCGGTAGATGACATCCGCGCGTCGAATCCGGCCGCCAATCCGGCGCTGCTGGACGCGCTGACGAAGGATTTCGTGGCGCACGATTTTGATTTGCGCTACCTGATGCGGACCATCGCCAACTCCCGCGCCTACCAGACCAGTATCGCGACCAACGAATGGAATGCTCAGGACACGGAGAATTTTTCGCACGCCGTGCCGCGGCGATTGAGCGCGGAGGAACTGATGGACGGGCTGGCGCAGGCCACCGGCGTGCGGCCGGTATTTGCAGAAGCGCCACCCGATACCAGCGCCGAGCAGATTTCGGACCCGCACATCGGCAAGGACGGATTCCTGGACCTGTTCGGAAGGCCCTCGCGCGAATCCTCATGCGAGTGCGAACGGCGCAGCGACCTGAGCCTGCCGCAGGCGCTCAACCTGGTGAACGGCAGAACCATTTCCGACGCTGTGGCGGACGCCAATGGCCGGATCGCCAAAGCTATTCTGGGCGGCAGGGCGGATCGCGATCTGGTGGAGGATTTGTATTTAGCGTCGCTGAGCCGGCCGCCGACCGCCGCGGAACTGGAGAAGGGATTGAAGTATCTCGAACCTGGCGATTCGCAGATAAACATGGGCCGCGCGGCCCGGGCGCAGGACCTGCTGTGGGCGCTGGTCAACAGCAAAGCATTTCTCTATAACTACTGAAAGGGAGGGAAGCCATCATGCTCGTGATTCCAGGCCGGCGGTGCCAAACTTGCGAAGGTCCTACACGGCGCGAATTGTTGCGCGCTGGATCGATCGGGATGCTGGGTCTGAACCTGGCCACGTTTCTGGAGTGGCAGAAGACGGCCAGCGCGGCGGCTGAATCCGTAAAAGCCAAGTACGATGGGGCGCGCGGATTCGGCAGCGCCAAATCTGTGATCATGGTCTTCCTGCAGGGAGGGCCCAGCCACATCGATCTCTGGGACCCGAAACCGGATGCGCCGGCCAACATCCGCGGCGAGTTCAAAGGCATCCCGACGAAGATTCCGGGAACGCACATCGGCGAGCATATGCCGATGATGGCCAACGCGCTGGACAAGGCCACTTTGATTCGCTCGATGAGCTATACGCCCAACGGGCTGTTCAACCACACGGCCGCGATTTACCAGATGCTGACGGGCTATCCGCCGGACCGCGTTTCGCCTTCCGGGCAACTGGAGCCGCCCAACGGAGCCGACTTCCCGACGGCGGGCAGTCACGTCTCCAAGTTGAAGCCGCCCAAGGAAGCGGTGCTGCCGTTCGTGGAACTGCCGCGGCCGCTGCAGGAATCGGGCGTGATCGGCAAGGGCGGCGCGGCCGGCTTCCTGGGCAAGGCCTACGACCCATACCGGCTCTATCAGGACCCGGCGAAACCGATCAAGACTGAAGATCTCGCACTGCGCAAAGAGGTGCCGCCGGAGCGCCTGAAGGAACGCTTCGAACTGCTGAAGGGCATTAACGATTCCATGCCGGACCTGGAGAAGGCGCTGAAGAGCTACGCTATCGACGAATACTACGGCAAGGCATTCGAACTGGTGCTCTCCGGCAAGGCGCGCGACGCGTTCGACCTGACCAAAGAGGCCGACAAGACCCGCGAACGCTACGGGCTCACCACGTTCGGGCAGGGGCTGCTGCTCTCGCGCCGGTTGATTGAGGCGGGGACGCGCTTTGTGCAGATGAACTGGCCGTCGGTGGCGAACGGCAACCCGGAAGTGGATTCCTGGGACACGCACGCCGCCAATTTCGCGCCGCTGAAGAACCTGCATTGTCCCAAACTGGACCGCGGCCTGTCGGCGCTGCTGGAGGACATGAACGACCGCGGCATGCTGAAGGATACGCTGGTGGTGGCGATTGGCGAATTCGGCCGTTCGCCGCGCATCGGCGTCAGCACTTCGGGCAACTCAAATGCGCCCGATGGACGCGACCACTGGCCGTATTGCTACAGCGCGGTGGTGGCGGGCTGCGGCATGGCGCGCGGCGCGCAGTACGGCGAATCGGACCAGACGGCGAGTTCGCCAAAGGACAAGCCGATGCATCCGAACGACCTGCTGGCGACGGTGTACTACGCGCTGGGGATCGACCCGGATACGATTGTGCTGAACCACCTCAACCAGCCGCGGGAGTTAGTGAAAGGGAAGGTAGTGTCGGCGTTGTGGGCGTGAAGGCGGCACGCGCGGCCGCGCGCTACACCAACACGCCGGGCAGCCGGCCGGTACTGTCGGCGAAACGTTCGACGGGCGTGCCGAAGGCGTCCAGCATCGACACCCAAAGATTCGCCATCGGAGTATCCGCCGGGTAGCTGAGATGCTGACCGGCGGCGATGCGGCCTCCGGCGCGGCCGGCCAGCACGATCGGCAGATTGTGCGGGTCGTGCTTGTTGCCGTCGCGCAGGCCGGCGCCCAGCAGGATCATGGATTGGTCCAGCACGCTTCGCTCGCCTTCTTTCATGGCGTGAAGCTTACGCAGCAGATACGCGTACTGCTCCACATGCCAGCGGTTGATGAGCTGATACTGGCGCAGCTTGTCGGCATCGTTCTGGTGGTGCGAGATGGAATGGTGCGCGCCTTTGACGCCTTCGAGGAACGAGAAATTCTCGTTGCTTACGGCGTTGCCGAACATAAAGCTGGCGATGCGCGTGGTGTCGCTCTGAAAGGCCAGGGCGATCATGTCGAGCATCAGGCGCACGTGCTCGGCATGCTGCTTCGGAATGCCTTCCGGCGGAGCGGCGGCGGCCACACGGGCCCTGGGCTTCCACTTGGTGCGATGCGCCTTGCCGGCCCGGTCCACGCGCATTTCGAGCGACCGCACTACCGACAAATACTCGTCCAACCTAATCCGGTCGGCAGCGCCCAGCTGGCCGCGCAGTTGTTTGGCGTCGTCCTGAACCTGGTCGAGCAGCGCCAGGTCGTCTTTGGCGGAATTGGCCTGGGGGCCGGTAGCGCGCAACAGGCGTTCGTAGACGAATCGCGGGTTGATCTCTTTGGCGACCGGGCTGGTGGGCCCGCTCCAGGCGATGTGCGAACCGTACACGCGGGTATATCCCACGTTGGTATCGACGCCGGTGGCGACGGGTGCCGTACCCAGTTCGAGTGAGGCCAGCGGCGTCCGGTCGGCGGCGGCCTTGGCGGCAGCCTGGTCCATGGAAATACCGTGGCAGTTGATGTCCACCCCGAGAGTCTTGCTGACACTGGTGCAGGTCAGAAAGCCGGAGGTTTTGATGTAGTGGCCTTCGGCGCCCTTAGCCGCTTGATTCCAGAGATTGGTCGCGACTAGCACTTCACTCTTGAGGTCCGCCAACGGCTCAAGGGTGGGCGACAGCGTGAAGTCGCGGCCGGTGCCCTGCGGAGTCCACATGTCCTCGCGAACGCCGTTGGGCATATAGAGGATGGCCATGCGGACGGTGGAACGCTGGGCGGCTCCGGCCGATGCCGGCATCAAGATTTGGGGCGCCATGATCTCCAACCAGGGCAGCGCCAGACTTGCGCCGGCGCCCCGAAGCAGGGTTCTGCGTGAAATCGGATGGTGGCGGCGGATCATAATTTACCTCCAATTATACTCGCCTGGTAGCGGAACGGCATGCTGAGTACGATGGCCTGAATCAGCGTCTGGGAACGATACTGCTGCTTCTCGATCTGGTCCAGAATCTGGTCCACCGTGCAGGAATCGGAGGGCGTTAATCCGCGGCCCAGAGCGTAGCCGAGCATCTTCGAAGTGAAATGGCGCAGGAATACAGTCTTACGTTCCAGCAGAACCTTCTTCAATTCCTCGGGGCCATTGATAACCGTGCCATCCGGCAATTGGCCGCGATTGTCGATCGGCTGGCCGCTATCGTCGGTTCGCCAGCGGCCGAGCACGTCGTAGTTTTCGAGCGCGAAACCGAGCGGATCGATGCGGCTGTGGCAACTGGCGCAAACCGGGTCGCGCCGATGCTCTTCCAGACGCTCGCGCAGCGTCTTGGGCGAAGCGCCCTCATGATTCTCCGTGAGCGCCGGAACATTCGGCGGAGGAGGGGGCGGCGGCGTGCCCAGAATGGTTTCGAGAATCCACTTGCCGCGCAGCACCGGGCTGGTGCGCTGCGGGTATGACGATACGGCCAGCACCGCGGCCATGGTTAGAATGCCGCCGCGATGGCTCCCTGCCGGCAGTTCGGCGTGCTTGGGCTGCTGAGTGAGACCAGTCAGCTTGAGCTCATAGTGTTTTGCAAGCGCATTACTGAGGACGGTGAAGTTGGAGTCCAGCAGACTTACCAGCGGCAGATTCTGGGAAAGGATTTCCTGGAAGAACAGGATCGGCTCATAGCGCATGGCCGACTGCAGAGCAGGCTCGTAGTATGTCGGGAACAGCTTCTCGTCCGGCTTGATGTCGAGGCCCAGTTCGCGAGTGTTGAGCCACTGGTCGATGAAGCGTTCGGCGAACTCGCGGGCCTTCTCGTCCTTCAACATGCGGCCGATCTGCTCCGTAAGCACGGCCGGGTCCTGCAGCTTGCCTTGTGCCGCGAGGTCGAAAAGGGCAGCATCGGGCATGGTGCCCCACAAGAAGTAGGAGAGGCGCGAGGCCATGGCGTAGCTGTCCAGCAGCCGCGGTTCGGAGCCGGGGATGGGTTGCTCGGTGTTGGGTTGGCCTGTGCTGGGCAATTCCAAGTGGAAAAGAAAGTTGGGCGATACCAGAACGCCGGCCAGAACAAATAGAATGGACCGGTCGAAATTCTCCCCGCGCTTTTGAGCAGTGCGGAAGAGGTTCAGGTAGCGGTCTACCTCACCTGCGGCAGCGGGACGGCGAAACGCCCGCGGCAGGAAAGCTTCCAATATTTTGCGCGCGGCCTGTTCGGGCGTAGTTCCGTCGCGCGGCTCGGCGATGAGAAAAGCCGCCCTGGATTTGGGATCTTTGGCGGCGTAGTCCAGAGCTTCCTTGGCGGCTTCCAGATACTTCTCGGCGTGAATGGGCGAGAGAAACAACGTTTCAGCGGCGTTGTCAAAGCCTTCGCCCCCGGCGCCGTCGGAGGGAAGCGCATGGCCGGCGTTGAAGTGCACGCGCAGCAAATCGCGGATAGTGGCGGCGTATTCGTCGCGGTTCAGCCGGCGCATGGTATGCGGGCCGGGAACCACACCGTTGCGGCAGGCAGCGGTGTGCAGCGACAGGTCAATCCATGCCAGCAACGGCTCGCGCTCCTCGAGTGAAGGAGCAGGCATGCCTTTGGGAGGCATCTCGCCGTTGCGCACGCGCATCAGGAGCTTGTTCCAGGTGCCGGTTGCGGTGCTCAGACTTGCCGGCGCGGCAAGCGAGGAGAGGGCCATTCCGCCGGCCGGGGACGGGCCTTGGTGGCAGCCCTGGCAGTACTTTTTCAGCAGCGTCTGGGCATCGTCAAAGGAAAAGTCGCCAGCCCAGGCTGATGGCGAAACGAAGCCAATCAGCAGGAAAGCGCAAGCTCGCATGGGATGGGACCAGTCGTAACACCAAGAATACAATGGCCTGTGGGGAAGCGCAATGGTTCCTCTTATCCAGCGAACAAATCTCTTGACAAGAACTAGTCTGTGATACAGACTAGACTGCATGAAGAACGTATCTATCGCACAGAATGCTTCTCCGGGGCGGCGAGCAGCTTCGTACTGGTTCATCGACGGCTTGCCGGAGATTGTTTTTGGCGTATCGCTCCTGCTGTTCGCGGCCCTCGGCCTGGTTTGGCAGGCGTACACGGCTCATGGCTCATTGGAGAACGGCTATTTCCTGGTTGTCGCAGCCGGGTTCGCCGTCCTTTGGTGGAAGGGCAACGCAGTGATCGATTGGCTGAAATCACGCCTGACTTATCCCCGCACGGGATACGTCCCTCCGCCTGAGGACCCCGAACCGCGCGCCAGACTGACCACTCTTTCGATTCGCCCGGAGCCGCGGCCGAACGAAAACATAACATTCTTCCGGCAGCGTACCGTGATGTTGGTTTGGTGGTGCCTCTATGTAGGAGTGCAAGGAAATCATGATGCGGAAGAACAGCGCTGGCCCGGCACGGTAGCGGTGGTCCTTCTGGCTGCCGCCTTGTATTGGGCAGGCCGCAAGTCCGAGCGGCCCTACCGATGGTGGTCGCTTCTGGCGCTGGCGTTAACGGCAGTGATGTTTTCGCAAGTGGAGCTTTCGACCATGGTCCGGAGGTCTCTGCCGCTGTTTTTAGTCGGCAGTTGGTTTTTGGCGCAAGGGGTTTGCACGCTGGTTCAATACCTGCGCGAGAACCCGTATCCACGGGCTTCGGAAGGCGTTGGAGCGTGACTCCCAAGATCCAGGAAATCTCCCAACTCGACCGCCTGATCCACGAGCCTGCGCGGTTGTCGATCATGATGATCCTCGATGGGGTGGGCGAAGCCGACTTCCTTTATTTACAACGCGAAGGCGGCTTCACGCAAGGGAACCTCTCGGGCCACCTGGCCAAGCTGGAGGAAGCCGGGTATGTCGAAATCGAAAAGAAGTATAAGGGCAAAGTACCGCTCACGGTTTGCAGCCTGACCAGCAAGGGCAAGGCCGCGTTTGCCAGCTATTCGCAGCGCATGTTGGGAATACTCAAGCCAAACGGCTCGACGAGTGGATGAAGCGGGCGCATCGGCGATATCCCTTATAATGTGACTTTCCGATCTGAAGGAAGCACATTATTAAGGAGCAATCATGGCTGGGAAACGCATCGGCATTCTCACCGGCGGCGGCGACGTTCCGGGACTGAATTCCGTGATCAAGACGGTGGTTTACCGGGGAAGCGAGATTGGCTGTGAAGTCATCGGGATTCGCCGCGGATGGGAGGGCCTGACGCACGTTAACCTGGAGGACCCAGCCAGCCGCTTACGCTACATTCTGCCTTTGAACAAGGAAAATACGCGGACCATCGACCGCACGGGC
This sequence comes from Bryobacterales bacterium, assembly GCA_963817515.1. Classification (GTDB taxonomy): domain Bacteria; phylum Acidobacteriota; class Terriglobia; order Bryobacterales; family Bryobacteraceae; genus DATMNI01. The sequence goes on from CAWFPJ010000005.1 coordinate 145,775, forward strand.
GGCACCTATCTGCATAGTTCGCGCACCAACCCGTCGAAGATGAAGAAGCTGCCGCCGGTACTGGAGGGAGGAATGTTTCCGTCGAAGGAGTCCACCAAGAATGGCGCGACATCCACGGTTTTCGACGTGACGCGCGCCGTGCTGAAGAACATCGAGACGCTGGCGCTCGATTACCTGGTGGCCATCGGCGGCGACGATACGCTGAGCTACGCGGCGGAACTGGACAGGCAGGGCATGAAAGTAATTGCCGTGCCGAAGACCATGGACAACGACGTGCAGAATACGGAATACTGCATCGGGTTTTCGACAGCTATCACGCGGGCGATGGATGCTATTGAGCGACAGCGGACCACGGTGGGCTCGCACGAACGCATCGGTCTGTTCCGGGTGTTCGGCCGCGATGCCGGTTACACGGCATTGTACACAGCTTACGTGACGTCGATACGCTGCTGTATTCCGGAATATAAGGTTGACCTGCAGAAGTTGATCGCCATGCTGGTGACCGACAAGCAGCACAACCCGAGTAACTACTCGCTGGCCATCCTTTCCGAGGGCGCGCAATGGGAAGGCTACACCGTGAAAGAGTATGGCGAGCCGGATGCGTTCGGCCATCGCAAAAAGATGAGCGTGGCGGAAGACCTGAGCACCGAGATCAAGAAGGCCACGGGCGAGGAGACGATTGTCAGCGACCTTACTTATGACCTGCGTTCGGGCAGTCCGGACTTTGTGGACCGCATGGTGGCGGCCACGTTCGCGGGAATGGCGATCGATGCCATCCAGGAAGGAAAGCATGGGCTGATGACTGCGATCAGCGACGGCTGCTATTCCATGAAGGCGATTCCTGACCCGAAGTTGGGATCGCGCAGAGTAGAGGTGGCGACTATGTACAACACGGAACGGTACCGCCCGACTTATCACCACGGGCCAGGGCTGCCGATCTTCCTGACGCGTGCATAGAGTCCAATGGTAGAATCGCTCCCTAACGGTCGCGGCTCGGAAATGAGTCAGTAATGTAACGGATCAGTAAGTCAGGATGAACTGGAAGCGGCTATTTATCAAACCGGAAGGCGCGCGTCTCACGCCGGAGCTGCGCGCCCGCATCCAATCCTCATTCGACCAGGCGGCGGCCGACGAGGAGCATTTTCCTGCCACTATCGATCCCCGGATATACCACGTAAAACTGATCCGCGAACACCTGGGGGACCTGCGCGGCAAACGCGTGCTGGATGTGGGGTGCGGCAAAGGGCGATTTGCGCGCGTGTTTCGCGAGCAGGAACCGGAGGCGGAAATCTGGGGGCTGGACATTTCCGAGGAGATGCTGCGCTTTGTCCCGGAGGGCATTCAAACGCGCGCCGGTTCGATGACGGAGCTGCCGTTCGAGGACGGGTTTTTCGATGCGGCGTACGCCACCGAATCGTTGGAGCACGCGGTGGAAATCGACCGGGCGGTGAACGAGATTTGCCGCGTGGTGAAGCCGGGCGGGCGCATCGCAATCATCGATAAGAATGCCGAGCAGTGGGGCAAGCTGGACACTCCGGAGTGGGAGAAATGGTTCAGCCGAAAAGAGCTGGAACGGCTTCTGGGGCGGCATTGCCGGGAAGTTACGAGCCGGTTCATTTCTTACTGGGAAGACGTGGAGCCGGATGGGTTATTTCTGGCGTGGCTGGCGATTAAGTAACAAAAGCACCGGCGGCACGACCGCCGGCGTTACCAAGGGGTTCAATGAACTTACGGCTCATGGGACTTTCGCTGTTGTGCCTGGCGGCCATGCCGGTGTGGGCGCAAACCACTTCAACTGGTACAATCACCGGGCTGGTGAGCGACCCTTCGAGTGCCGCGGTAGTGGGGGCTAAGGTCAGACTCACCGATACCGGGACGGATATCTCGCGAACCGCAAGCACCAACGAGGCCGGCCGGTACACCTTCATCAACGTCGAACCCGGCATCTACAATGTGGCCATAAGCCATCCGGGCTTCGCGCAGTCCAAGATGCAAGGGCAAAAAGTGGATGTAGGGCTGGCGTTGAGCCTCAACGTCACACTGCAGATTGGCGCTGCTTCGACCGTGGTGGAAGTGGCGGCGTCACAGGGGGCGGAGTTGCAGACGCTCAACGCAACCATAGGTTCGACGCTGCGGAACGACCAACTTCAGTTGCTGCCGAACCTGGGCCGGGATGCGTCGTCGCTGTCCGTGCTGCAGGTAGGCGTGTCCCTGGCCGGCAATGTGGCGGGAGCTGCCACCGACCAGAACGCTTTCCAGTTGGACGGCGGCAACAATAGCGACGATATGGCGGGCACCAACGCGACCTATACAGTGGGCAACGGGTATAGCGGCGCGGCTGCAACGGGCGGGACACCGACGGGCGTGATGCCGACGCCGATTGAGAGCATCGAAGAGTTCAAAGTCAGCATCACGGGCCAGACCGCGGACTTCAACGGCGCGGCCGGCAGCCAGGTCCAGATGATCACCAGGCGCGGTACCAATGACTACCACGGCGCCTTGTACGAGTACTATTTCGGGAGCAATGTGGGGGCAGCCAATCTTTGGAGAAACAACCACACGCTGCTGGCCAACGGCCAGGCGACGCCGCTTCCGGCCACGCATCGAAACCGTTTCGGCGGCGCCATCGGCGGTCCGGTGGGCCCGAAGTTCTGGGGCGGGAAGACTTACTTCTTCTTCAACTATGAAGGCAGCCGTTTCCCGAATGTGGTCAGCTTCGACCATGGAACGCCCACCGCTCTGATGCGCGCCGGCGTCCTGATTCTTCCCAACACGGCTGGTGTCAATACGGCGTACAATCTCAACCCGCGCGAGGTGACCGTGGGCGGCGTCACTTATCAGCCCGCGCTGTGCGGCACGACGACATGCGACCCGCGCGGGCTAGGCGTGAACCCGCTGATCCAGAAGCTCTGGAACACGATGCCGCTGCCCAACGATCCGACTTTTACCACCGGCAATTCCAGCGCGGGGCTGGTAGACGGACTCAATGCGCAAGGCTATCTGGCCAATCTATCGCTTCCACAGACTTCGAATTTCGTGGTGGGCCGAATTGATCACGATTTCGGCGAGAAGTGGAAATTCATGTCGAGTTACCGGTACTACAGCTTCAAACAACTGGTGAACAGCCAGGTTGATATGGGCGGCCTGCTGCCCGGCTCAAGTCGCGGCCAGTATTCGTCATTCGCCCCGCGGCCTGTCAAGCCGTCGTTCCTGGTGGCAGGTGTGACCACCGCGATCACACCGAACCTCACCAACGACGTACGCTTCAGCTACCTGCGCAACTTCTGGCAGTGGTCCACGCAGGCAGGTCCGCCGCAGTTTGCCGGACTGGGCGGCGCGGTTGAAGTGGGCGGCGAGAGCCAGACGGGATCGCTGATTCCCTACAATGTGGACTCACAGAACGTGCGGCAGCGGTTCTGGGACGGGCACGACTACTTCCTTTCAGACTCCGTAAGCTATCTGAAGAAGAACCACCTGCTTCAATTCGGCGGCACTTACACCCGGAAGTTCGATTATCACGGGCGCGACGATAACGGCGTCGGCATCAACACTTCGGTGGTCTACCAGGTGGGCGGCACGGGCATAAGCAATGCCGCGTATACGCTTCCAAACGGCGCCAATGCAAGTGCACTGGGCAACTATGCCCTGATGTATAACGAGGTGTTCGGCATTGTGACTCAGACTCAGGTGATGTACACCCGGAGCGGGACGAATCTGCAACTGAATCCACTGGGAACGCCAGGCTTCGACCAGAGCGTGGTTCCGTCATACGACGTGTATTTCTCCGATACCTGGCATGCGAAACCCACCTTGACGCTGACGTACGGTTTGGGCTGGGGGCTGGCCATGCCGCCGTACGAAATCAATGGCAAGCAGGTTTCGATGGTGGATGGCGCGGGCAATCCGATCGACATTCAGAGCTACATGCTCAACAAGCAGAGTGCCGCTTTACAGGGGCAGGTTTATAATCCGACGATTGGTTTTGCGACCCAGCGGAACATAAACGGCGGCGCGAGCAAGTACCCGTTCAATCCGTTCTACGGGGGTTTCAGTCCGCGGGCGTCCCTGGCATGGAGCCCGAGAGCCGACGGCGGGATACTGGGTGCACTGGTTGGTCATGGGCAGACTGTGATCCGGGGCGGCTACGGCCGGATTTATGGACGGCTCAACGGGGTGACCCTGCTGCTGGTTCCGCTTCTGGGCCCGGGTCTGCTGCAGGCGGTCTCCTGCGTTGGCGTGACTATCTCAGGCCAGTGCGCGGGACCGGGCGGCGCGAATCCGGCCACGGCATTCCGCATCGGCGTGGACGGCAATACGGCTCCGGTGCCGAGCGCGACCGCAACTCTGCCGCAGCCGTTCTACCCGGGCACGGTTCAAAACGGTCTGCTCAGTGCGGCGGCAGCGGACGGTTCGCAGCTTGATCCAAAGCTGAAGCCTAACCATTCCGATGAATTCAACTTCACCATTCAGCGTTCCATAACCAATAAGATGGTGATCGAAGCGGGCTACATCGGGCGGAAGATATCCAATGAATTTCAGGAGATCAATCTGGATGCCGTGCCTTGGATGACGACTCTGGGCGGCCAGAGTTTTGCCCAGGCGTGGGCCAACGTCTACAACCAGATGTGTGCCGGCGCCGGTCCTGCCTGCACGCCGAACGCCGGGGCCGTGACCGCGCAACCTTTCTTTGAGGCTGCGCTCGGTGGGGTGAGTTCGGCATATTGTACGGGTTTTGCCAGTTGCACGGCGGCGGTTGTGGCCAGCAAGAATGAGCAAAAGAACATCGCCACAACCCAGGCTTATCAGACCTGGATTGACTTGAACAAGGCCCCGGGGTGGACGTTGGGCCGGACCTTACAGGCCGCTCCGGGCACGGGACAGTCGCTGACCGGCGCTTTCGATTTCATGAACTCGCTGGGGCATGGAAATTACAACGCCGCGTTCCTGGCGGTCACGATGAAGGACTGGCACGGATTGACGGCCCGGTCTAACTTCACGTGGGGCAGGGCGCTCGGCACCGGCAGCGTCATGCAATCCAGCAGTTCCATCACCGTTCCGAATCCGTATAACTTCAACAACTTCGGTACCTACGGCCTGCAGCCATTTGACGTGAAATTTACTTACAGCTTATTGATGCTCTATCAGTCGCCGTTTATGAGGAGCCAGAAGGGCATTCTTGGACACGTGCTTGGCGGGTGGACGGTGGCACCGCTGTTTACGGCTCGCAGCGGCCTGCCACTGCGTGTTTCGGTGGGCGGAAACGCCCAGGCGTTTGGAGAAATCTACTCCGGGCAGTCATCGAATTACGAAGAAGCTGCCGGCAACGGCCCGTTTACGGGCGGAAGTTCTCCGAACTATAACGTCACCTCCAGCGGCCCGGCTGGGGCAAGCGGCAATCCGGCGGCCAAGGGCTCGGGAATCAATTTGTTCGCCGATCCGCAAGCCGTCTACAATGAATTCCGCCGGCCGATTCTGGGGCAGGATACGAATTCGGGGGGCGCCGGCGCCATTCGCGGCTTCCCGTTCTGGAATCTGGACGCGACAATTTCGAAGGACATCAAGGCCACGGAGCGGTTCGGTGCGACACTGACATTCCAGTTTGTGAATATTCTCAACCATTTCGTGCCAGCCGATCCGACCACCAATATCGATACGCCGAGTACGTTTGGCGTGGTGACCAATCAATTTACGACTCCTAATGGCGCACAGAACCGGTCGATTGAGTTTGGACTGCGCATCCGCTTCTGAATGGAGAATTCGATCTGGCCACGGATGAACACGGATTCACACGGATAAGAAATGATCGCCCGTGAACGCGTTATGGCATAATGGCGCTGGTATGCGCGCAGGAATTTGCACGGTTCGATTGACCGCCGCGGCCGTGCTCCTGGCAGGCGCGGCATGCGCTCAGATATTTGATCCTAAGATGCCGGCATCGGTCCCGGCGGCCGCGGGCAAGGTCGCCGAGGATGCCACGCTACGGCACATCGATATCAAAGTGGGTGATGGGGCAGTGGCCGCGGCGGGCAAGCAGTTTACGGTTCACTATACCGGCTGGCTGCGCGATGGCACGCAGTTCGATTCATCGGTGGACAAAGACCCGCTGAAGTTTGTGCAGGGGCGGAGGCAGGTGATCTCCGGGTGGGACGTCGGTTTCGAAGGCATGAAGGTTGGCGGCAAGCGGCGCTTGTTCGTTCCGTACCAGTTGGCTTACGGTGAACTGGGGCGCGGAAAGATTCCTCCCAAGGCGGAGCTGATCTTCGACGTGGAACTACTGGATGTGAAGGATGCGCCCAACACCGGCGGGCCGGCGGGAGAGTTGCTGCTGCCCTTCGATGAGATGGAGAAACATGTGGTGGCGCTGGCCAGGGCGGTGCCGGAAGACAAGTATGGCTGGCGGCCGGGAAAGGGCGTGCGGTCATTTCAGGAAGTCTTTCTGCACATCGCATACGGCAATCAGCTTCTGCTGAACGTTGCCAACAACGAACCGCCGAAGGAAGAGCTGATGAAGCAGATCCAGGAGAATGCGAAATCCGAGCAGGATCCAACCACCAAGGAGAAGGTACTGCAGACGCTGGACGCAAGCTTTGCGGCGGTGCGGAAGACGCTCGAAGGCATTCAGTCAACCGGATCGCTGAGCCGGGATGTGGATTTTTTCGGGACTGCGACCACCCTGCGCGGCGTGCTGACATCGCTTGATACGCACATTGCCGAGCATCTGGGCCAGGCGATCGCCTATGCCAGGGTGAACGGGATTGTGCCACCCTGGTCGCAGCCGGCTAAGTAAGCCTCGGGCGCAGTAAGCCGCTGACGCTAATTGAGCGACTCCCATCGCTCCTGGTCAAAGCCGAGCAAAATCTCCTTGCCCTGGATAAGAATCGGGCGCTTGATCAGGTTGGGATTTTCCGACATCAGCTTCAGGGCCTCGGCGCGGGTGGGCGGATGCTCCTTCATCCCACGCTCACGGTAGAGTTCGTTTCTGGAATTCAGGAAACCGCGGTAGTCGCGCGCTCCAATCAAGCTGTCGAGTTGGGCCACTGACAGGCCCTTATTCAGGTCAACTTCTTCAAATGCGGCGCCTTTTTCGCGAAGCCAACTCTTCGCTTTGCGGCATGAAGTTCAAGTGGGTTTCAGATAAAGGGTCATCAAAGCCAGTTTAGATCGGCGTAACGCTCGCCGGTGAGGTGCAGAAAGAGCGGCTCCAGCGCGCGGAACTGCTGGCTGCCGCAACTGACGGAGCCATCTTGGGCGAAGGCTGTGATGTCGCCCTGCCAGACCAGTTTGCCTGGCCTGGTGATGATGGCGACTTCCTGGCACACGCGTTCCACGGTTTCGAGCACGTGGCTGGTGATGAAGACGGTTCGTCCCTGTTCGGTGAAACGGCGGAGCCACTGCTTCATGAGAGATACGCCGGCCGGATCAATGCTCTCGAAGGGTTCGTCCAGGAAGAGCACCTCCGGGGAATGGATTACAGCTGCGGCGAAGGCAACCCGCTTGCGCATACCGGTGCTGTACTCCGAGAGGGTCTTGCCGGCGTCGGTGAGTTCCAATGCCGCCAGCAGTTCCGTCACCCGTTTGCGCGTGGTGATTTCATCCAGGCCGAACATGCGACCCACAAAGGCCAGGAACTCATGAGCGTAGAGCGGCTCAAACAGGCCAAGAGTTTCCGGCATGACGCCAATGCGGCGCTTGATGGCGGCATTCTCCGCGGTGAAGCGCTGGCCCAACAGTTCGATCTCACCCGACGTTGGGTCCAGCAGCCCCGTCATACAGCCGATGGTGGTGCTTTTTCCGGAACCGTTGGGGCCCAGGAAACCGAACATGCTGCCGGCGCGGACCGTGAGCGAGAGGTCTTCGACGGCCACCGTGGGGCCATACTTTTTCACCATATTGGTCAGCCGTATCGCGTCCATTAGACCAGCCTCTCCCTTCTACCTTTTTCGTCCTATCCTCTTCCTTCAATAATGGCGAGCAGTTTTTCACGCCGGCCCACGAACATCGCGCCAACGTATTTGAGGGATACCACGTAGAACGCGATACCGGCCAGCGCCAGCGGAATCACGCCCCACCAGTTGTCTGGCGAAACCACGGCCGGCTTTATCCGAAACAGCACTTGTGGTAAGAGGAGGCAGGTGATGATACCACCGATGAGCACGATGTTGCCACCCAGCGAAAGATCGTTGCCGAAGCTGCTGGTATAGTTTCCGCGACGCGGGTTAAACAAGGTGATCCACAATCCCAGTGCATGGAAGACGAACAGACCGGTGAGGCCGGTGCCGGCCAGCATGAACAGCATACGCGCGTCAAATACCACGGGTGCGAAGATCAGCCAGGCCAGCAGCGCAAGTGGCAGCATACTGCCGCCTAACAGAAGTGAGGCGTAGCTGCCGGTCCGCAGAGCAGCGGTTGGCTCCGTGGGCAACAGGAAGTAACGGCGGAAAGCGCCACCGACGTAGCCAAACAGGTTGACAGCGATGCGCGAAGTTCCCAGAAAACAGACGCATGCGATGGTGCCGAGGGCAGCGGCGAAGAATCCATTGGGACCTTTTGTGCGTGAGGTGTTGAAGGTGAGGAAAGCCGTCAGCGGCAAGCTCAACATGTAGAGAACGCGGAAGCGGTTATTGCGCGCGTAGAAGCGCAGCCAATGAGCCACCAGCGGCGCATCTTCCGGTCCGAAGAGGGTGGCTAGGCGGTCCATGGGGCCATCCCAATTTATGGTGGTGGTTTCGGCTCGAATGCGCTGGCGCGGCGGACGGCGTTCCAAGGCAACCAGCGAAGCAGCCAGACACAACATCCAAGAGAAGATGATTCCTAAGCCAAACAGGGCTGCCGAATCGGTCCGGACCATGGCGGCAGCCGCGCCGAAGGGCGGTGTGTAACGCAGCACGCGGAGGGCGGCGGGCACGATCGCGGGATTCTTCTTGAGCATGGGCACAAGCAGGGAAGGGCCCATGGAAAAAGTGAGGATGACGACCAGCACGAGGAGTGAGCCGGACTTGCGCTGCATCGCGCGGTCGACGACCAGGGCCAGGACGCGGGCAGCCAGGTAATTGCAGACAAAGAGCAGAAGGGTGGCGATGAATCCCAGCCAGAAGGAACCGACTCCGTTGACATAGAAGCCTATGGCGAGGCCCAGTTCGAGGCTCAGGAAGAGGAACCAGAAAGGGTCGGCGATGCCGATGAGGTGGCGGGCGATGCGGCGCTCGGACGACTTCAGGGGATAGCGCCGGAGTTCGGTTTCGGAGAAGATGGCGTTCATGCCGAAGCCCAGAATGGTGGTGGCGATGAGGGCCTGCACAAAAAGGGCGACGAGCGCCACGCGCGCGACCATCTCGGCCCTGCCGCTACGCACGGCTATCATGGCGGCGCCGAAACCGCCGCTGGCAAGCAGGGCGATCAGCATGACCAGCAGGAAGTAACCGGCCAGAAAGATGGCGATGCGTCCGTTGCGTGAGCGCGTTTTGGCCCACAACAGTTGGTAGCGGAGTTTGATCAATTCGGCAATGAGTGCGGAATTCATGCGAGCCCTTAAGGAACTTACAGACGGAGAGACGATTCTCTCAGAAATCCGATGTGAGTGGGAAAGAGAGGGGAGTGCTACATTGATTCCATGTTACTGCTGGCGGCACTGGTGTTTGCGGTTTGCGCGGCGGCGCAGCAGGCTCCGTTTACGCTCGACCAGGTTCTTGGCGCTGCGTTCCCTTCAGAGTTGACGGCCGCGCCGGCGGCTGGAAAGGTGGCGTGGGTTTCGAACGCACGGGGTGTTCGGAACATAATGGTGGCCGAAGCGCCGGGATATCAGGCGCGCAAGCTTACGGGATATGTGGAGGACGACGGACAGGAACTGAGGGAGCTGCGCTGGGCTCCTGACGCGGCCTGGATTGTTTATGTGCGCGGCGGAGAGCCCAATGGGGCAGGCGAAATCCCCAACCCTGCGATGGACCCAAAAGGCACGACCGAAGACGTCTGGATTGCCGGCCTGGACGGGGCGGCGCCGCGCAAGATTGCGGAGGGCAACTCGCCCGCGGTGTCGCCCAAGGGCGATCGCGTGGCCTTCGCGCGGCGGGGCCAACTCTGGTGGGCCGCGGTAGATGGCAAGACGGCGCCGTCGCAGATCTTCAAGGCTCGCGGACAATGTTCAAAGCCGGTCTGGTCGCCGGATGGCGCGCGGCTGGCATTTGTGAGCAGCCGCGGCGACCACGGGTTCATCGGCGTGTACGACGCTGCCGCCGGGGCGCTGCGTTATCTGGACCCCAGCACGGACACGGACAGCGAGCCCGAATGGTCACCCGATGGCCGCAGTGTAGCGTTCATCCGGATTCCGGGCAGCGGATTGCGATCGCCGCGCGAGGCGAACCGTACCGGGGAGCCATGGTCTATTCGCGTGGCCTCGGCGGAGACGGGCAGGGGCCGCCAGATCTGGCGCGCCCAGGAAGGCGCGGGCAGCGTGTTTCGCAATGTTACGGCGCGCAACCAATTGCTGTGGCCTGCCGGCGGGCGCATCGTATTCCCGTGGGAAGCCGATGGATGGACGCATCTTTATTCGATTAGCTCAGATTCCGTTTCGGCGGAAGGCGGAAAGGCGGCGCTGCTTACTCCAGGCGCGTTCGAAGTGGAAGACGTGACGCTCGGGCCGGGCGGCCGCGAGGTGGTCTACTCATCCAACCAGGTCTCATCCAACCAGGCCGATATCGACCGGCGGCACTTGTGGAAGGTCGCGATCGCTGGAAGCGCACCGGCTGCGGTCACTTCCGGCCAGGGCATCGAGTGTCTGCCGGCTGCAATCAGCGATGGCAATGCTCTGGCGTTTTTGCGAGCGGATGCGCAGCGGCCGCTACGGGCGGCCATTCGGGTTGCAGGCGAAATTCGCGATCTGGATTCCGCGGCGGTCCCGTCTGATTTTCCATTGCGCAATATGGTCACACCGCAGCAGGTGGTCTTCTCAAGCGCGGACGGACTGAAGATTCACGGCCAGTTGTTCCTTCCGCCGAATATGAAGGCGGGTTCGAAGGCGCCCGCGATGGTCTTTTTCCATGGCGGATCGCGCCGGCAGATGCTGTTGGGCTGGCACCCGATGTACTACTATTTCAACGCCTATGCGTTCAACCAGTATCTGGCCAATCTGGGGTACGTCGTGCTTTCAGTGAACTATCGCAGCGGCACCGGCTACGGCCTCGATTTTCGAGAAGCGCAGAATTACGGCGCGTCAGGCGGGACGGAATACAACGACGTGCAGGGCGCGGGCGTCTACCTGCGCTCACGCAGCGACGTGGACGCGGCGCATATCGGCGCCTGGGGCGGCTCCTATGGCGGCTACCTGGTGGCCATGGCGCTGGCGCGCGCGTCGGATCTATTTCAGGCGGGGGTGGATTTCCATGGCGTACATAATTGGGCAACCGAACTGGGCATCCCGGTGACTGCGCCGGATTACAAAATCGCGTTCGAATCCTCACCCATGGCTTTCCTCAAGAGCTGGCGCTCGCCGGTGCTGCTGATTCAGGGCGACGACGACCGCAATGTGCAATTCAACCAGACCGTGATGCTGGCCGATGCGCTGCGCCGGCAAAACGTGGAGATCGAGCAGCTGGTACTTCCAGACGAAATCCACGATTTCCTGCTGTGGCGGAGCTGGCGCGAGGCCTATGGGGCCTCGGTCCGATTCCTGGAACGGCACTTGAAATAGGCGGTCGCTCGAAAGAGGCTAATGGCTGGTGGGAGCCTTCACGCCGTACAGCGACTCGGCGTTGCTGAACCGGGGCCAGTTCAATCCATACAAGGCCACCAGAGCGAAGCAGAACATCGGTACGATAAAGCCTCGGGACATATCGAACTCGTCGGCAACGTATCCCATGAGTTTGGGTAATATCGCCCCGCCCATGATTGCCATCACGATGAAGGCCGATGCCTTTTTCGCCCGAGCGCCGAGGCCGAAGATCCCGAGGGCGAAAATGGTCGGAAACATGATGGACATAAAGAAAAAGCTCAGGAACACGCAAACCACCGACGCCCATCCCAGCTTGCAGAAGACCAGGAAAGTAGCCGCGACATTCAGAAGAGCGTAGAGGCCGAGGATTTTGTGGGCGGCGAATTTCCTCAGTAAACCGGCGCCGGTCAAGCGGCCCACCAGGAAGCACACGAAGCCCAGTGAGGCCAGATTGGAAGCGCCTTTGTTGCTGAGGGAAAGAATGCCGTCTTTATTGGTTTCGAACCAGCCCAGGAGCCAGTCGTGCAACACGTTGGAATGGGCTGCCAGATTGTTCATGACGGTGTTCCACGACGCAGGAATGGCGGGAAGTTCGGATGTCATGTAGTTGATGAAAAAGCTGAAAATTCCGGCTTGTGCGGCAACATAGAAGAACTGAGCCGCAACAGCCAACGCGAAGTGCGGGTGCGCCCAAATAGACTTCGGGCACGCCGGGCTCGGAATCGTCCAGGTGATAGTCGTCCTCGGCTTTGATGTCGGGAACGTTGGCAAAGAAGAAAATCACGGCGAGGACGAGGACTACAATGGCGATGCCCACGTAAGGAATGTAGAGTGTCTGGCTGCCTGTGCTGTGGCCCAGGGCGTCCTTCGAATAGAAAAACACGCTGCCGACCATCGGACCAAGAATCCAGCCGATGCCGTTGCACGATTGCGCGAGGTTGATGCGGGTTGCCGCGTAGCGCTGGCCGCCCAGCACGGTGGTGTAAGGATTGGCGATGGTTTCGAGAAACGTGAGGCCGGTGGCGATGATGCAAACGCCGGCCAGGAAGGCGACAAACGCAGTGGTGGACGATACGCGTCCTTCATGCACCAGCGCATTGATATGGGTGGCCGGAATGAACCAGAATCCGCCCACCGCAACGATCAGGAGACCGGCAATGATTCCGCCCTTGTACCCGAGTTTCACCGCCAGCCATCCCGCGGGCAGCGACATCAGGAAGTAACCGAGATAATGCGCGAACTGCACCCAGGCGGATTGCGATTTCGTCAGGCCCAACTCCTCCTGAAAGTGTTTGTCCATCACGTCAATCATGCCGTTGCAAAAACCCCACAGAAGAAACAACGAGCTCACCAGAATGAACGTGAACAGCAGGTTCTTCCCGTCATCTCTTACGAAAATGCTGTTCTTGTTTGTGCTCGGAGGCATGAGTTTGATCGTTCACTGTATCTGAGCCAAGAAGTGGTGTCAATACGCGAGCGGAATACCTGTGCTACCGTTTCGGTTTGGTGCTCTCATGAGATTCCGTAGCCTGCTGCTGGTGTGCGCCCTGGTTCTGCCCGCTATGGCGGATGAGGGTATGTGGCTCTTCAATCAGTTTGCGAAGGACAAGGTAAAGGAAAAATATAGCTTCGAAGTAACCGACCAGTTCCTTGAAAATCTGCGATTGGCGTCGCTGAGAATGGCGGGAGGGTCGGCCGCGTTCGTTTCGCCGAACGGATTGATCGTTACCAGCCATCAGGTGGCTTCCGATTGCATTTCGAAAGTCAGCGGCGCGGGGCACGACTACTTTAAGGATGGCTTCTACGCCGCCGGCAATCAGCAGGAGCTCAAGTGCCCGGGCCTCGAGGCCGACGTGCTACTCAAACTGGAAGACGTAACCAGGCAGGTGAGGGATACGGCCAAGGACGGCTCCAAGGCAGCCGAGGCGTTACAGAAGCGCAATGCGGCGATCGCGCGCCTGGAAAAGGAATGCGGTGAAAAGACAGGCAACAGTTGTACGGTGGTAAAGCTCTTTTCGGGCGAGCGCTACGATCTGTATCAATACAAGAAGTACATCGACCTGCGGCTGGTGTTCGCTCCTGAGTCTAGCATGGCGTTTTTCGGAGGTGAGACGGACAGCTTCACATATCCCCGTTACGACCTGGATATTGCCTTCGTGCGCGCTTATGAAAACGGGCAGCCGGCGGGCACTCCGCACTACCTGCGGTGGAATCCGGACGGCGCCAGGGAGACGGAACTGGTGTTTGCGGCCGGCAATCCCAGCGCTACGTCGAGGCTGGCGACCGGTCCGCAACTGGCCTTTTACCGGAATGTGCAATTGCCGTTCAGCCTTTCGCGGCTACAGACACGCATCGCGGCGCTACAGGCCTTCGGAGCCAGAAGCGAGGAGAACCATCGGGTGGCGCAGCAGGTGGTGGCAGGGTTTTCGAATACGTACAAGTCGTCGGCCGGGAAGCTCATTGGGCTGCGCGACGACCGCCTGACGGCGCGTAAGCAAAACTTCGAACGCAAGCTGAGGAGTGCCGTGGAGCGCGATCCCAAACTGGGCGCGGACGCGGCCAAGGTATGGGATGAGGTGGCTGCGGCGTATAAGGCCTGGACGGCTTTCGAAAAGCCGTTCGAGGTGTTGGAGCGACCGGCGGCGCAGGGTTCCAGCTTGTTTCTGATGGCGCGCCAGATCGTGCGTCTGAACGAGGAGCGCGCCAAGCCCAATGACCAGCGGCTCCCGGAGTTTCGCGACAGCGCCATGCGGTCGCTGGAAAATTCCCTCTATTCGCCGGCGCCCATTGACGACGGACTGGAAGCCCTGATGCTGGCCCAGTATCTGGAAGAACTGAAAGCGCTCGGCGAGAAGGATGCGCCGGTGAAGGCGGTGCTCGGCGGCCGCACTCCGCAGCAGGCGGCCGAAGAATTCGTGCGGTCGACAAAGTTGAAGGACGTGTCGGAGCGCAGGCGGCTGATGGGAAATCGCGATGCGGCGGCGAAATCGGACGACGGCATGATCAGGCTGGCGCGGCTCCTGGAGGAACCGGCCAGGAAGCTGCGCAAGAAGCATGAGGACCTGATTGAGGCGCTGGAGGCCTCAAGCGTGGAACGGATTGGGCAATACCGCTTCAGGGTGCTGGGGGCTACCGATTATCCGGACGCCACGTTCACGCCCCGCGTGACTTTCGGCGTGGTGAAGGGGTACAAGGACAAGACCGAAGCAGCGGTGCCCTTCGCCACCACGTTCGGCGGCATGTACCACCGGGCCGGCCCCTTGGATCCCTATAAACTGCCGCAGCGCTGGGCGGATGGCAAGGGGGCGCTGGATCTGGTGACTCCGTTTAACTTCGCCAGCACGTGCGACATTACGGGCGGAGGCACGTCCGGCAGTCCGACCGTGAATGCGAAGGGTGAGATTGTCGGCATCGTTTTCGATGGCAACATTGAAAGCCTCTCGCTTACGTATTTGTACAGCGAGGAGCAGGCGCGCGCGGTGCACGTGGCAACGCCGGGTATCGTCGAGGCGCTACGGAAAGTCTATAAGGCGGAGGCTCTCTTGAAGGAGCTTGGAGTTGAGTATCCGCGACCCTTAGGGTCGCTTTAGGAGCAGGTTCCGCTATCACTCGACCGTGACGTGTGTGCCTTTGGATTGCGGATCGCGCGAAAGGTGCGCGATGCGGTCGTCAATCAGGCTGCGCAGGCCTTTCAGGAACTCCACGCGTGAATTGCGAAAGTGATCGCGCGTGGCTTCGGACCAGATCTTTTCAACCAGCGGCAGCGCGGTCTCGCAGATGAAGCAACCCGGGGTGCGGGTGTGGCTTTCGGCGGCGGTATTCTCGGCTTCCATTTCAGGCATTTCAAGCCTCCTTCATTTCGACGGTAAGAATCCTATTTTCCAACTTCGCGCGGCCCGGCGAAAGGCTGGCCATGGATGTGGGCAGCCCGATATGGCGCCGCAGTGTTCCAACCTGAACCACCAGTTCATCGCCCTTCTTGAACAGACCGATCTCGCCCTTTACCGCGAACGGCAACTGCAAGCGCACCTCGTAGCGGCCATCGGATTTGACGAATTGGAACGGGGCCTCGGTTCGGGTGACCGCGGCGGGATCTTCCTGCCCGCAATAGAGCGACCGCGCGAGGTCCTCCAGGCGCTCCCGGCCCAGCACTTCGTGCGTAAACAGCGGAACTCTTTTCACCGGAACGGGCGCGAAGTAGCCCTCAATCTCGTCCAGAATGCGGGTCTGCGAAGAATGCCATTCCCGGAAAAAGGCATCCGTCACTTCGGCCGGCAGCACGCGATTCACAATCACGGCATCTACCGTCAGCCCGTGCAGGGAGAAATAAACAAAGGCACGCTGCGTCTCGCGAAGCACCATACGTTCGGGGTTGGTGACCAGGCGCACGCTGGTGATTTTCGGGTCTTCCAAAAGTTCGCCGATGCCATCCAGGCGGCTGAAAAGATCCTGGATATTCGCGAAATAATTGTCGGGCGGCAATTCCATCGGCGAAACGCGGTTGGCCAGGGGCCGCACGGCTTTGAGCAGCCCTCGCTGGAAGGGAAAGATGTGCTTCATGTACCACTCGAGCGTGGTCGGCATGCTGACGAAGCGCATGGATTCGGCGGTAGGGGCGCAGTCGAGCACGATGACGTCGTAGCGGTTCTCGCGGCGGAACTGATTGACGTACATCATGGCGCTCAGCTCCTCCATGCCGGGCAGGATGGCCAACTCCTCGGCTTCCACATCGCTGATGCCGGTGGTGCGCAGTACCGAGATTACATAAGCGGATATTTCCCGCCAGTGGCGCTTGATTTCTCTTTGGATGTTGACCTCGTGGATGGCGAGGCGGTCGGTGATGGGGTAGGGGTCGCCGGTCTTTCCTTGAAAGAGGCTGGTTTCGAGATCGAAGGAATCGGCCAGGCTGTGAGCCGGATCGACGCTCATTACCAAAGTGCGATAGCCCAGACGGGACAATTCCAGTCCGGTAGCGGCTGCAAGACTGGTTTTTCCGACGCCTCCTTTGCCGCTGAAAAGAAGGATGCGCATAACTCAAGTCTAGCGCGGATCCGCCGGTTTACCCGAGGCCGAACAGCGCGCGGTATTTCGGCGGCAGTTGGACAGGGCGCATTTCGCGCGACACAAAGACGTGGCGGGTGTATCCGGTGGCCAGGGCGCGCCCGGTCCCGGCCAGACGCATTTCATAGGCGAAAATAACCATGCGGGTGCCGGCCTTCTCAATCCAGGTCTTGATGATCACCTCGTCGTCAAAACGGGCCGGCGATTTGTACCGGCAGTTAGCTTCAGCCACTGCCAGAAAAATGCCGTCCTCGATCTCCATATTGCGGTAGTTGAAGCCGCAGGCCTTGCACATCTCCACGCGGCCCACTTCCATCCACACCAGATAATTGGAGTAATAGACCACCCCCATCTGGTCGGTTTCCGCGTAGCGCACATGCAGGCGCGTTTCGGTAACAGTTGTCATGCGGGACACTGCATTGTAACTCTCCGACAAGCCCGGCCAAGAGATCAGCGCGAATTGTAACTCAGTGCAACGGGTGTGCCTCCGGCACCGTCTGTTAGACTGGACGCTAGCTCAAAATGCGCGCGAGAGTACTATTTTTCGGGATGCTGAAAGAATTGGTGGGCAGATCCGCCGACAACGCCGAATTTCCCGAAGGTACGGATTTGCGCGCGGTTTTCGAGAGTTACGCACTTCGCTACCCGCCGCTTCGGGATATGGCCCGCAGCATCGTGATGGCGCGAAATCAGGAATTTGCGGAGCTTTCAACGAAATTGACCGATGGCGACGAGGTGGCCTTTCTGCCTCCCGTCAGCGGCGGCGCGGCGGCAGCCGGCACCCTGGAGGTTTCCGATAACGGGAACTACTTCGCGCTCACCCGCCATGCCATTGATCCACGGGTGTTGATCGCGCGCCTGCAGACCGGCTCCGAAGGTGCCGTGGTCACCTTCGAAGGCACAGTGCGCAATAACACCGCGGGCCGGCGGACTCTGTGCCTCGATTACGAAGGCTACGAGTCTATGGCGCTGAAGCTCATGGCGCAGATCGGGCGCGAGATTTCCGCCGGGCGTGAGATCGGCCGTATGGCGATGGTGCATCGGCTGGGACGTATGCTGATTGGTGAAACCAGTGTAGCGGTGATCGTGACGGCGCCCCATCGGCGTCCGGCGTTCGAAGCCGCGCTCGAAGGCATTAACCGGCTGAAAAAAGTGGTTCCTATCTGGAAAAAAGAGCACTTCGCCGATGGCGAGGTTTGGGTGGAAGGGGAGTGGGATCGCGATGTGCCGGTTGCCAAATAGGCGCTCGCTGGCGGCACTGGCCTGCGCCGGGGCTTTATTGGCGCAGCAGCCCACCACTATCCGCGTCAACGTAAACCTGGTGCACCTTGTGGCCACTGTGAAAACCCAGTCGGGGGAACTGGTGGGCAGTCTGCAGAAAGAGGATTTTGAGGTATACGACAACGGCTCGCATCAGGAAATCGCCGTCTTCGAGCGCACCACTGCGCAGCCGCTTTCGGTCGCCCTGCTGGTGGACATCAGCGGCTCCACGGCGAAAGACCTGAAGTACGAAAGCGAGTCCGCGGCGCGCTTCCTGCGGGCTTTGCTGACGGAGGGCAATCCGGATGACGTGGTCTCTCTTTACACCTTCAACTACGAAGTGCGGCAGCGCGGAGGCTTCACCCACAATTACAAGTCGCTCGAAGACCGGTTAAAGCTGCTGCATGGCGAAGCCGGCACGGCGCTCTACGACGCTGTCTACCTGGCCGCGCGTGACTTGGAATTGCGCGACGGCCGCAAGGTTATCGTGGTGGTAACCGATGGCGGCGACACCTTCAGCAAAGCCACGCTGAAGGAGGCCCTGGAAGCGGCCCAGCTTGCCAATGCGGTGATTTACCCGGTGGTGGTTTTGCCCATCACCAACGATGCCGGGCGCAACATCGGCGGCGAGAATGCGCTGAAATTCATTGCCGACGGAACCGGCGGGCGCGCGCAGTACCCGGCCCTTGGGCCGGATCTGGATCGTGCCTTCACCGACATCGTCACCGAGTTGCGAACGCAATACATGCTCGGCTTCTATCCGCAAAACGTGCCGCTGACGAAGGAGCGCTTCCACAGGCTGGCTGTGCGGGTGAAGCGGCCGGAATTGCGGGTGTCGGCGCGCAACGGCTATTATGGTGATGCCGAGGGTGGTTCGGGCGCGCCGGGCGCCCGGATATCGGTTACCCCCGAGAAAAAATCGAAACGTTAGGAGAAGTGATTACGCCACAATTTGCCCCAAAGTCCGGGCGCGCGCCGGAACAAACGTTTGAAGAGATCAAGTATCTCAAGAGCTTGATTGAGAGCGGCACGCCGGTGCGCGTCAAACTGGAAGATGGAGAGGAAGTGGCTGGAATCATCGAATACTACGACCAATCCTTCATCCGCCTGACCCGCAAGGGCGAACCCAATCTTTTCATTTTCAAGCACGATATCAAATACCTGCAGGAAGAGAGCTAACGCTGCCCTATCTGGAAACGGCTGTGGAGATTGCGCGCGAGGCCGGCGCGCTTCTGGCGAACTATTTTGAACGCCGCGTCGCCTTTGAGCTTAAGGGCGAGTTCGACCTGGTGACGGAAGCCGATCGGGCCTCGGAGAAACTGGTGGTGGAGCGCCTGCGCTCGCATTTCCCCTCGCACGGCATCGTGGCGGAAGAGGGCGGCGGGCACGAAAGCCCCTCCGAGTATTGCTGGTTTGTCGATCCCCTGGATGGAACCACCAACTTCGCCCATAGCTTCCCGATATTCAACGTGACGCTTGGCCTGGCGCAGGCCGGCGAAATGGTGGCCGGCGTAATTTACGATCCTATCCGCCAGGAAATGTTCACGGCGGAGCGCGGGGCAGGCGCTTATCTGAACCATCGCCGGATCCGCGTTTCGGGCGCCAAACGCCTGGAGGACAGTCTGGCTTCGACGGGTTTTCCCAGCCGCAAGCGCCACCAGAACGTCAACATCCACTTCTATCACCAGATGGCGGTGGCATCGCACGGCGTGCGCCGCACCGGTTCGGCTGCCATCGATCTGGCGTATGTGGCGTGCGGGCGCCTGGACATCTTCTGGGAATTCGGGCTCAAGCCGTGGGACATGGCGGCCGGCACTCTGCTGGTGAAGGAAGCCGGCGGCGCCGTGTCCGACATGCGCGGGGCGGGGCACAGCGTGACCTCGTCGGAACACTTGCTGGCCGACAACGGCGCGCTGCATGCGGAGGTGCTGGGGCTCTTCGGCGAAGTCTTCCGCGGGCAGTTCCGCGTGCCTATACCGCAGATCGGGTAAGGAAAAACTTTCACCGCGGAGTCGCAGAGCCGCTGAGAATACGCGGAGGAAGCGTAAGAGATCAAGACAGAATCTCCGCTCATCAGCCCCACAATTCGCGCTTTTGGAATTTTCTGGTCAGGCCGCGAAGAATGCGTTCGGTGTAATCGCCGAAGGGACGGTCGGTCGTGAGATAGGTCCATGTGGCGCCGCGCTGTGAAGGGTCCAGGCCTTTCTCGCTGCGCC
This sequence comes from Bryobacterales bacterium, assembly GCA_963817515.1. Classification (GTDB taxonomy): domain Bacteria; phylum Acidobacteriota; class Terriglobia; order Bryobacterales; family Bryobacteraceae; genus DATMNI01. The sequence continues at coordinate 166,016 of CAWFPJ010000005.1, forward strand.
TCTGCCAGCCGTGCGGCAATCTCGGAGTCCAGCCGGCCTTCCAGTTCGCGATACATGGTGTCGACGCGCGTCAGATATTCGTGCAATGGGTCGCGCCCGCCCCACGAATACCAGTGAACGCCGGAGCGCAGCTCAGTGATGGCGGCCAGATGATCGCTCCAGAGATCGTCGATGGTGGTCAGCGTCACCAGGCGTTCGAGCTCCGGCATTTCCGCTGCCAGGGCGGCCTGGCGGCGTTCCTGAATCCACTGGCGCTGGCCTTCGATCACGCTTTCGTACTTGGCAAGGAAGCGGCGGATCTCCAGGTTCTGGCCTTCCACCAGGCGTTGAATGCTTTCCGCGTCGTGGCCCAATTTCTCATTGCCGATGCCGTATTTGACCAGCAGGTCGTCCTCGCGCGAGATGAAGAAGCGCGACCGGCCGGGGTCGCCCTGGCGGCCTGCGCGTCCGCGAAGCTGGTGGTCGATGCGGCGGCTTTCGTGGCGGTTCATGCCGATCACGTAGAGCCCGCCCAGTTCAGCCACGCCTTCGCGGAGTTCGATGTCCACGCCGCGGCCGGCCATGTTCGTGGAAATGGTGACGGCTCCGTATTCTCCGGCGCCCGCGATGATTCCGGCTTCGGCTTCCTCGTTGCGGGCGTTCAATACGGAATGCGGTACACCGGAAACCCGTCCATGCTGCCGCAGGGCGGCGCTAAGCCGCTCGGATTCCTCCACGCTGGCGGTCCCAACTAGAATCGGCTGGCCGGCGGCGTGGACCCGCCGGATCTCCTCCACCACGGCCTGCTCCTTGGCCTGCTTGGATGGAAAGACCACGTCCGGCTGGTCGATCCGAATCACGGGCCGATTGGTCGGGATCACTTCCACGTCCAGTTTGTAGAACGCCCGGAACTCCTCAGCTTGGGTAGCCGCGGTGCCCGTCATGCCGCAGACTTCGGGGTAGAGCGCCACCAGGTTCTGCAGCGTCATGGAGCCCAGCACGCGGCCCTGCCGGCGGAAACGCAGGCCCTCCTTGGCCTCGATGGCGGTGTGCAGGCCGGCGGGCCAGCGGCGGTCCTGCGCGATCCGGCCTTTGAACTCATCCACGGATTCGATGGCGCCATTCTTGACAACGTAGTCCACGTCGCGGCGCAGCAGGAAGCGCGCGTGGATGGCGTTATGCACCGCGGTGTACAGCGGCAGGTTGAGTTCGGCGAAGAGGTTACCGCAGCCCAATGCGCTTTCCAGGGCGCGGATGCCTTCGTCGGCCAGCGAAATGTTGCGGCCGTATTCATCCAGCGTGAAGTGCATGCCGCGATGGAAACGGCGTACGATGGGGTCCACCTGGCGGGCGAACACTTCTTCGCCGGCCTCGCCGCCGGCAAGGATCAGGGGAATGCGGGCTTCATCGATCAGGATGGAATCGGCTTCATCGATGACGGCGGAGTGAAAGGGGCGGTGTACCTGCTGATCCAGGCGGAGGGCGATCTGGTCGCGAAGCGAATCGAATCCGATTTCGTTGGCGGTGGCGTATGTGATGTCGCAAGCGTAGGCGCGGCGGCGGTCGGCCGTGCCCATGGTCTGCTGGATGCAGCCCACCGAAAGACCCAGGAATTCGTAGATGCCGCCCATCCAGCGCGCGTCGCGGCGGGCCAGGTAGTCGTTGACGGTCATCACGTGGACGCCCTGGCCCCGGCGTGCGTACCAGGCGACGGCGGGAGTGCAGGCCAGGGTTTTGCCTTCGCCGGTCTGCATCTCCGCGATGCGGCCGCGGGCCAGGGCCAGGGCGCCCTGCAGTTGTACATCGAACATCCGCATGTTCAAGACGCGAGCCGCGACTACCGCCACCGCGGCGATCGTCGTGTGAAGATCGTCCGATTCGGAAAAGACGCGCCGGAGGGCTGCATCGTCCAGCGTCGAAAGCTCCGTCTCGCGTTGGCGAATGGCGGCGATTTCCTGCGCCGTGGATAGCGCCCCGCGAAACCGCATGTGTTCAACCATGTGTTCAAGCAGGGAACGAAACATCGCTTCTACCAAGGTACGACGGGGCAGTGGAAGGTTT
>CAWFPJ010000006.1:0-219080 GCA_963817515.1 Bryobacterales bacterium
ATTTCCCGACCATAACAGATCCGGCGATCTGGCCGATAAGGAAGGGCAGCAACATGAGTTTTCTTGCGAAGCTCTACATTACCGCGATGGTCGCCGCAGGCTTGGCGTGCTTCGGGTACGGGATAGCGCATTGGACCTGTCGGGATCCGTTTGGCTACCTTTGTCTGCTCGGTCTTGCGCTGGGAACCTCGGTGTTCAAGGTGACGGTCCCGGGCCGCCCTACCAGCCTGTCGGTCAGCTTTGTCCTGGTACTGTTGAGCATCGTCGATTTCAGCTACCCTGAGACCCTGGTTGTAGGTTGTCTGGCCGCTGCCGTCCAGGCGGTGTGGCGCAAAAACCATCAGAGCGCGGTTCAATTTCTGTTCAATCTGTCCAGCGTGGCGGTTGCGATTCGGGTGGGGTACGTGGTTCACCACGGGCTGGACAACACGCTGTCGGTGGTGGCCAGCATCGCCATCGCCGCCATCGCCTACTTCCTTACGAATACGTTTGCCATCAGTGCCGTGATTGGGCTCACCTCTGGCAGCAGCATCTACAAAACGTGGCGTGATTGTCACTTTTGGTTGTTCCCGTATTACCTGCTGGGAGCCGCCATCGCCCTCCTGGCCAGTTGGGGCAATCGTCGTTTTGGATGGGAGACCTCGGTGCTTGCGCTGCCGGCGGTCTATATCCTCTTCCGTTCCTACCGGCTTTACCTGGAGCGCCTGGAGGGGGAGAAATGCCATGCCGAGCAAATGGCGGCGCTGCACCTGAGAACCATTGAAGCGCTGGCAATGGCTATCGCGGCAAAAGACCTGACGACGCACGATCACCTGCAGCGCGTTCAGATTTACGCCGTGGAACTTGGCAAGGCGCTACAGGTGACGGAGGCGGACCTGCGGGCGCTGCGCGCAGCTTCGATTTTGCACGATATCGGCAAACTGGCGGTACCGGAGCACATCATCTCGAAACCTGGAAAGCTCACCGTCGAGGAATTCGAGAAGATGAAGATCCATCCGGTGGTGGGGGCGGAAATCCTGGAGCGCGTGGGATTTCCTTATGGGGTGGTCCCGATTGTTCGCTCTCACCACGAAAGGTGGAACGGGGCAGGCTACCCGGACGGACTGAAGGGCGAGGCGATTCCTTTGGGCGCGCGCATTCTTTCCGTGGTGGATTGTCTGGATGCACTGGCTTCCGACCGCCAGTACCGCCGCGCACTGCCGCTGGATGAAGCCATGGCGGTAATCGTATCGGAAGCGGGCAAGAGTTACGATCCGCGGGTAGTGGAGGCGTTGCGGGCGAACTATCGGGAATGGGAGAAGCTGACCCGCACTAAGGAGCCCCGGGCAAAGGCGATGCCGACAGGCGAGAGAATCGCGGGCGCAGCCGCGCCGGCCGCGGGCTTGCAGGTAGCGGCTCCGCACGAAGTGCCACTCCCGAATTTCCTGGCCTCGATTGCGGCGGCCCGGCAGGAGGCGCAGGCCCTGTACGAATTAAGCCAGAACCTGGGAACCTCCCTCAACCTGCATGAAACGCTGTCTGTCTTGGACAGCCGCTTGCGGCGCCTCATCCCGTACGACGCGATTGCCGTCTATCTCAACGAAGGGGATCAATTGACTCCGAAATATGTCAACTGCGAGAACATGCGCCACTTCTCCATGCGGCCGATCGCTTTGGGGCAAGGGATTTGCGGCTGGGTAGCGGCCAGCGGCAAGCCCATGATCAACGGCAATCCCTCAATGGAACCGGGCCACCTGAACGATTCGACCGAGCTCAGCAAGCTCCACTCCGCTCTGGCTATTCCTCTGGAAAACGCCACCGGAATCATGGGAGTCCTGACACTCTACCATCTGGGGCGCGAGGCGTTCACGAAAGATCACCTGCGCGTGCTGCTGGCTCTCAAGTCGAAGCTATCGCTAACCATTGAGAACGCCCTCCGCTACCAGCAGGTCTCGGTGTCCGCGACTACCGACGTGCTGACCGCGCTGCCGAATGCGCGCTCGTTGTTTCTGCATCTGGACGCGGCACTCACGCTCTGCAAGACGAACGGCTCCGAGTTGGCGGTGCTGCTTTGCGATCTGGATGGTTTCAAGCAGGTCAACGACCGGTTCGGACACCTGGAAGGCAACAAGATCCTGAAGCTGGTGGCCGCGGGGCTGCGCGACAGCTGCCGCGAAACTGACTACGTTGCCCGCATGGGCGGCGATGAATTTGTGCTGGTGCTGCCCAGCCTGGGTCTCCACCATCTTGCCGCCAAGGTGAAGGTTCTGGAAAAGACGGCCAGGGATGCGGGCGTCGCGGTTTGCGGCGAGCCACTGCTGAGCCTCAGTATCGGTGCGGTCTCGTGTCCGGAGAACGGTCGCGATGCCGAGACTCTGTTGGCGGAAGCGGACCGCCGGATGTATCTGGCCAAACGTGTGCGCCGGACCCCCGTGCCTTTCGCCGCGCGCACGGGCGCTTGGGACAACTTGTCTCATGGGGACAACGTGTCGCGCCGCTCGCCGGATCAGGATTTGCAAACAAACCAGTTACCATTGGCCGTCAAGCTGCATTAAAGAGCTTGAAGTCCGAAAGGCCGGATCGCCGGCCTCGTTTCCCACAGCTTAACGGAAGACAAAAGGAAATCATGACCAGGAAAATGACGCCCGCGGTTATCGCAGTCAATCTATTCATGCTGGGAACAGGCATTGCATTTGCCCGGCATCCGAAAGTGGCTCGCGATCTGGAGGGTAAACCTGCCGGCGCCACCGTCGACGTCATCGTGCAGTTCAAAAGCCTTCCGGGCGCGGCCACTCGCCAGCGGGTATCCGCCAGGGGCGGCATACTGAAAACGGATCTGGGTGGTTTGAAAGCCGGCGCCTACAGCATTCCCGCCGGTGTGCTGGAAATCCTGGCCAATGATCCGGATATCGCCTACATCTCGCCGAACCGTTCCGTAAAAGGGATGCTCGATCATTCCGTCGCGGCGATCAATGCCCTTGCACCGATAAACCTCGGTATGACCGGACTCGGGATCGGGGTGGCGGTAATCGATAGCGGCATTACCCAGGACGCGGACTTGACCGCAGGCCGGGTGGTCTACGAAGAGAGTTTTCTGGGTGACGGCATTACCAAGGACGCGTACGGCCACGGCACCCATGTAGCCGGAATTCTGGGTGGCACGGGGAAAAACTCGACCGGCCTGTACACCGGAATCGCTCCCGGCATCAACATCGTCAACCTGAGGGTTCTCGACCAGAACGGCACCGGCACGGACAGCAACGTGATCGCGGCCATCCAACGCGCCATTCAGTTGAAGTCCACCTACAATATTCGGGTGATCAACCTGTCGCTGGGGCGTCCCATATTCGAGACCTATACGCTCGATCCGATATGCCAGGCGGTGGAAGCCGCATGGAGGGCCGGCATCGTAGTGGTGGTCGCGGCCGGTAACGACGGGCGCAATAACACCGCCCTCACTCATGGTTATGGCACCATCCTGGCCCCGGGGAACGATCCCTACGTGATCACGGTCGGCGCCATGAAGACCATGGGCACGTCGGTGCGTAGCGACGATTTTATCGCCAGCTACAGTGCCAAGGGTCCGACGGCAATCGATCACATCGTCAAGCCCGACCTGGTGGCGCCGGGCAACCGTGTGACATCGATTTTGAGCCCCAACAGCACTTTGGACGCAATGTTTCCGGCCAATGAGGTACTCAATCGGGCCTACTTCACGCTGAGCGGCACCAGCATGGCTGCACCGATGGCCAGCGGGGCGGCGGCCTTGATGCTGCAGAAGCAGCCTGGTCTTACGCCGGGTCAAGTCAAGGCACGCCTCATGAAAACCGCCAGCAAGCAGTTCCCGGTTTCCAGTGTGGCGATGGACCCGGTAACCGGGGTGACTTATGTCGACTATTACGACGCGTTCACGGTTGGCGCGGGATACATGGACGTCGGCGCGGCCCTGCAGAACACCGATCTGCTGGCGGGCGATGCGTTGTCTCCGACCGCGACTTACAACGTGAACGCTCTAACCACGGTACCCCTCGGAACAACCAGCACTTTCGCAGTTCTGGGTGGCTCTACGGTTACCAACACTGGTAATACCGTGGTGAACGGTAATCTTGGAGTGAGCCCGGGCACGGCGGTGACTGGATTTGGCCCCGGAATCGTGGCAGGCGGGACGATCGCGGCGGGTAATGCCGTGGCTGCCCAGGCCAAAAGCGACTTGACAGCCGCGTATACCGACGTTGCCGGACGAGCATGTCCTATCGTCAACCTGCCCGGGGACATCGGCGGGTCCACTCTCCTGCCAGGCGTGTACTGTAACTCGGCCACCTCGCTTGGCATTACAGGCACTGTCACCCTCAACGGTAACGGCAATGCGAACGCAGTTTTCATCTTCCAGATCGGGAGCACGCTAATCACCGCGACCAACAACAGTACGGTGAACCTCATCGGCGGCGCCCAGGCATCCAACGTTTTTTGGCAGGTCGGCAGTTCGGCAACTCTTGGAACCTACACTACCTTTAACGGAACCATCCTGGCCCAGGCATCCATCACGGTCAACACCGGCGTAGTCTTGAACGGCAGAGCGTTGGCACGGACCGGGGCGGTTACATTGGACAGCAACGCGGTTACAACCCCCTCTGCCGCAGCCGGCGGAGGGCTGGGCCCGGCCGACAGAACCATTCACTTGATCGGCACGGGCCCGAGGGGCACACAGGTCCTTTGGGGCGATCAGGTCATTTGGGGCGATCAGGTCATCTGGGGCGATCAGGTGATTTGGGGCGATCAGGTCATTTGGGGCGACCAGGTTGTGTGGGGCGATACGGTGGCGGTGAATTCCCTGTGGGCATCGCAGGCCATCTGGGGTGCGGGAGGCGTGGCGACGGCGGAGTCCTCGGTGATCGCCGGCCGCGGGGAGAACTAACTTAATCAACGACCTGAAATGTTGGTGGGCCCTGTAGGATTTGAACCTACGACCAACGGATTATGAGTCCTTAAATGGCTTTGGCGCGGGGCGGTCTGGCTAGGTATCTGATTGAACAATATAAAACCGACTGTGGCGAAAAGGGGCGCTTTGGTTTGCTATCTAGGACAAATCTAGGACACTGGTTTCGGTTGGTGGGACCGCCCGGACTTGAACCGGGAACCGACAGATTATGAGTCTGCTGCTCTAACCAATTGAGCTACGGTCCCTCGAATCGCATCGTAACACAATCACGATTCTAGCCTCGTTTCTACCCCGCGCCCGTCCTTCCCCATCCTCACCCGGCCACGCTCCTGGCCCGCGCCAAACCGATTCGCGCCAACCTGTCCGAAACGGCTGAAATAGCACTTGCGGTCAGCTACGTGTTGAGGCTGTGGTTCTTTGCGTATGTACTGTCTTCGTATTCCTTCATTGCGACGCAGAACGAAGCAGGCCGTCCTCAATCATTGGCGAGAGCACGGCTGCTAGTTTTTCTTATCCGTGTACATTGGAGCCACCGTCCTTCTGCGGCCTGACCGAATTCAAATCTTGGGAATGCCGGAAAAGATCGTCAGCGAAAACCGCCAAAACCTTGTCTTCCCAGATCACGTCAATGATTCGGGTATCGGAAGCGGGAAGGGCGACCCGGATCAGAGCGCCCTCGGGGATCATCACAGCAGTCCTTTGACCTTGAACAGAATAAATTCCAAGAATGCCAGCCGTTGATCGAAGAAACCTTCCGTAGCTCACCACGCAAAAGAGCATACGCTAGTCAGAAAACAACCGCACTCGGTCAAACATCCGACCCTGTTTTTTTACCACTAGACAACACCGCAGCCACGAAAAAGCCATGCACCCGGAGCCGCTTTTGTGTACAATTTTCTCTTGGGAAATGTCCTCGTCACCGGCACCTTCAGAACACGGTTGCCCAGAGAAAACTCGGCTGATCGAAGAATTAGCTGATTGTCACAAGCGAATTCTGATCCTTCACAATAGTGACGTTGTGGCAATCTTGAACGGCGATTGCGATCCAAATCCCCACCGTGAAGCATACCTATTGAAAGAGCGGGAACTGAGAGAATTCATGATTCGGGCTCTTCGGGATCACGTCGCCAGCCATGAGTGCTGATGAGCGTGAGCAAAATTGACTCGGCGACAGCGTGAGCAAAATTGACCAGACAGGGGTAAAACATAGGCTTACGCTTTGCCATGGCGTCGACCATGCCGATTCTCTGCATCGAGAAGCAGTGGCTCTTTGCGGAATTTACCGTGGCGGCTTCGGACTACGTCCAGGCACAAACCGAATACCTCAAAGCGCTTGCAATCGGTGACGACAGATTTGAGGCTAAAATAAAAGCCGCTGCGAAACGAAAAGAAGAAGCAAAATGTGCCATCGTGAAACATCAAACGGAGCACGGCTGCTAGTTTCGATGATAACGGATTAAGCTGCTGGCGGAACTGCTTTGCCACGCTCGAAAAGGTCTTCAGCAAATACTGCATACCGTGCGGCCATCCGAGAGAACATCGACCATTCGACTGTCGGCCACTGACTCGGAAACCACTTTCACGATAGAGCCTTGCGGAATCATGATGGCGGTACGCTGACCGTCCACGGATTGAATTGCGGGAATGCCAGCGGTTAGCTGAAATGACTTCCCATTCATTTCTTCTAAACTATACGCTGATTGTAGGTGCGGCGCATTCGGACAAATGGCCGATTGCAGATATTATGCTCTCAAAACGGAAACAAGCCCCGGACTCGACCCCGGCCGTTGCTCAGCTACAGCAAATTGTTTTCCTTCATGTATTCCAAGAACGCCACGTAGTCACGATGAGCATCCCGGTAACGGTCCTGTGCCCGTCCCTCTAGAACAGATTGACGCACCAAACGCATCACATCTGGATCGGTAAATCTATCAGCGACTTCAAGACGTATAGTCTCAGTTTTCGACTGTTCCTGACAAAACAAACCGAACGCCATCCGGTATCGGGCGGATAGACAATTCAGCCACTCCCTCGGCTGGTCCATAAGGAGATTATATCTGGATCTTCCACCGATCCATTTTGGAGCATCCCAGATAGATTCGATTAAATCGCACGATCTCAAAACGGGACCGCTTCACGCGCTGGTCCTTTTCGCTGCCATCGCTGCACGTGCTTTTTCAGATTGCCAACCATCGCGGCTTTCCGTGCGGCTGACAGATTCTTCCTTGCGCTACGGTGCGTGTGCCGCCTTCTTCATAAGCGTCTTTGTCGCTGCCTTCTCCGATTCTTTTTCTTTGAAGAACGCCACCCACCGTTCTTCTTCAGCTATCGCAATTCCCAAGTGGCATTCAATATCTTTGATGCGCTCGGTCACTCTTGCGATTGTCTGCTCGAAGCCCACCAGTGCCAGGGCCATGCTCAGAATCTCAGCATCAGTCTTCATGGGTAAGGAAGAGATTACTCAGCTTCCCCCGGCCACGTGTTTCGTCTGCTCACCAAGGCGAGAATCAATTGTGTTTTTAGCGTTTGCGATGCCAGCCGCTATCGCCCTTTCTTCCGTGCCACATGTCTGATCTGAGAAGAACGATTCTACTTTGGTGCGACCTTCGTTACCCTTGAACTCGATGGTACATACCGGCACCCACACTCTACCTTCAAGCAAATCCCAGGCCTTCGATTCCTCGGTGAACACCTCAAAAGCGGCCATACGTGATCACTTCAAAACCGGCCAACGGAGCCACACGCAGGACACAAGATTGTTCTACCGCGCCAGGGGCACACGAGGCAAGGTGATTCTGCAGTCCTCCGGCAAACATAACCCTCCAGGCCCGACCAACGGGAGGGAGCACGGCGCTTTGGTTTTGCATTCAACAGAAAGGTTTTGACTTTCGTTTCCGTGGTTCGGGGCGGAGCGCAGAGCCCGCTCCCATCGCAACAGAATCACTGATCGCCTCCCGTGCTCCCTGCCGCCGTTTTGGTGCGCCAACTCCGCGGACCGCACTTCAGTACGTGACCATGGTGCAGCAGTCGATCCAGCATCGCCGTGACCGCCGCGACATCGCCCAACACTTTCCCCCAGTCCTCGACGGGGCGGTTCGAAGTCAGCAGCGTACTCGCGCGTTCGTAGCGCCGCATGATGATCTCCAGCAGATCCTCCGCCGCCGTGTGCGGCAGTTTGCGCATTCCGAAATCGTCAATGATCAGCAGCGGCACACTCGACATCTCGTCCATAAATTCCTTGCGCGTGCCTTCGGCGACCGCTTCCGCCAGATTGTCCAGCAGGACATGAGTTTCGCGATAGAGCACCCGATAGTTTTGCTGAATGGCGGACTGACCGAGCGCCTGTGCGATGTGACTTTTTCCCGATCCGCCCGGGCCCAGGAACAAAGCATCTTCCCGCCTGCCAATGAATGCGCACGTGGCCAGGTCAAACACCATGCTGCGGTTCATCTTCGGATTGAAGGTGAAGTCAAAGTTATCCAGCGTTTTGTGCGGATCGCGGAATCCGGCCTGCTTGCGGCGGCGCTCCAGCAACCGGTCGCTGCGGCGCGTCAACTCGTCATTGAGGAGGCAGGAGATCAGATCGATCGGCGCCATGGCTTCTGCCTGTGCCTGCAGCAGTCTGGTCTCCAACACATCGGCCATGCCGCCCAGCCGGAGTTGTCGTAAAGCTCGTTCTACTTCGATGAGGTTCATGCTATCTCCTTGGTCTTTTCTTCGATGAGGTCGCGATACAAACTGAGTTGGCGGATCAGCGGATCGACTTGCCGCAGGCTGAGCGGCATCGGTGGCCGGCGTTCCAGATACCGGCGCACAAACCGATATTGGTAGATGCCCAGCTCCAGCGCAGCCGCGCAGGCGTCATCCACCGTGGCGGCGCCATACTTCTTCGCCAGGCGCAGCATCCCCAGGATGTGGCGCACGGCGGGATCGCCGTTGGCTTGGTGCAGCCCGCGACAGAGTGCACCAAGTTGCTTGCCCGTCCTGTCGGCGCGGAACAGCAACTGCTGTATGCCCAGGGGAGTTTGCTTGGGCCGGTCTTCCTCTTGGATGCGGTGTCGTCCACGCGCCTGACGCAAGTGTTCGCGCAGCAACTGACCCGAGCGTGGATCCAGCAGACGAACCTGATGGGCGTCCCATTGCACCTGGACGCGCCTGCCGATCCAACCGGGCGGCGCGCCATAGTAGGCGGCCTCCACTTCCACGCAGCCATCCAGGTGCACGGTTCGCTCGCCGTATTGGTAGTAGCGGAATGGCTCCAGGGGGAGCGGGAGCAGCGTTGGCTCGTTCCTCGGCGAACATGGCCGCGACTTGCCGTTTGGTGGTTCCGTGAATCCGCGTATCGGCCCAGCGTTCTTCCCAATGATCGAGATAGGTTTGTGCTGCGGCCAGACTCTCGAAACGCAGCCCCTTGAGCGGGGTGCGCTTGGCGTGGCCGACCCCGCTTTCGACCTTTCCTTTTCGATCCGGATCGCGAACCCGGCAAGGCAGCGCGACGGCGCCATAGTGCGCCAGCATGTCGCGGTACAAGGGATTGAGAGTGGGATCGTAGATATCGGGAGTCAGCACGCCCTCGCGGAGATTGTCGAGGACGACAACGCGTGTAGTGCCGCCGAGCCGGCGAAAGGCCTTTTCATGCAGTTCGGCCCAGATCTGTGAACTGGAGCGAAAGCTCAGCAGGCGAACGGATTTGCGGCTGCAGCCCAGCGTCATGACGAACAATCGGACACGCCGGTACTTGCCGGTGTTCGGATCGCGCACCATGGGTCCATCGCCGTAATCGACCTGGCACTCTTCTCCCGCGGCGGTTTCGATCACGGCCCGGGCTTCCGGCGATGAGCTTCCTTCGAGCTTCCGTACGAAGCGCCGGACGCTTTGATAGCCGGCGGTGAAGCCGGAGGCGTCCACCAGGTCCTGCCAGATGGCTATGGCGTTGCGCCCTTGGGAAAGCCCCACTTCAATGGCTTCGCGGTATGGCGCACAGGCACTGGAGGAGGGACTGCGGCCGGGGCGGAGCTCTTCCGGGGCGGCCAGTTTCGCATCAGAGTCGGTGATCACCTCTATGGCCGGTTTTGGCGCAGAGTCGGTGATCACTTCGTTGGCCGGTTTTGCCGGCGAGGCTCGTCCCCAACCGCCGGGTGGCCGTATCGCGATGCCGGCCTCTTTGAGGTAGCTGGACGCTGTTTCGCGTCGGACGCCGATGGCTGTTTGGATTCGCCGCAGGGACCAGCCTAACTTCCCGAGGGCTATGATTTGGTGTTTCTTTTCATCGTTCAAGACATTGCTCACAGTGAGGGGAGGATAGCGCCCTCTCGTTGAAATCAATGTCCTGTCGTCAGGCTTACCGTTGGCCGGTTTTCAGGTGATCACGTATGGCCGGTTTTGGGTGTTCACCGAGGTTCGATTCGATCACGCAACCTCTATAGACCTCTCGCATTGTCGCCGTGAGTATACAGGCGATGCAAATGCATGTCTGAGCTATATTGCTCACCAGGGAATCCCCTGTCCTGGACCCCCTCTGTCCAGTCTTACTCACTATCTAAGGCTCGAAAGTCATGGTAGGATTTGGCCATGCCAAAGAAGTTATTCGTAACGACACGGGTTGTGAAAACACAGGACGAAAAAAACGCCTTAGCAACTGCTTCCCAGATCGAAGCATTACGCAGGATCATTAAATCGCTACGCCGCCGTATTCATGAACTTGCAAAACCTATGCCGCCTTAAACGCGCCACGAAAGCGAATCGGTATCTTAGCCTATATCTAAAGTTAGGAGCGATAGCCCACACTCCCGGTTAGTCAGCCACCGACGCTATTATGGGCGTGGTAAAGTAGATCAGCCGGGGGTTCCCCATTTGCTCACTAAAATACTCGATTTCTCTCTGAACGGGATGTTTTTAGGTGTTCATCTTATTCTGAAGTTGCGTAACCGCATCTCGACAAAAACCGAAGAGCGTCTGATGTCGGATTGTGCCGCTGCTGCGAGAAGAAAGGCTGGGCTGCAAACTGAATTGGACCATCCAACCGTGATCCGCTTGTACAAAGAGCAGGTTGAATTAGTTCAGGAGATCAAAGCTGCCTCGGACAGATCGGTTAGTCTCACAATTGAACTCCGTGCGCACCGCAAAGCAATGAAGAAACTGGCGAAGGTAGCATAATCCCCAGGCCCGCGCCCACCGAACCAGCCTAGACCTTTCCACCATCGCCCAAAAATCCTTCTCCGAAAGCCTCGGCGAAACTTGCGAGGACAATCAGAAAGTCACAACCCCGCTCAACTTTATCTCGCATTTGGTTTGGCCGCGCTCATCGGACGCGGAGATATACTTCTTGATAGGCTGGGCTGGTATCACCCTGATTGTGGAGGTTTGTGTATCCGGCAACGGAGGGAGAGCTACAATCCCGGCTTTTTACGCTGCGTCTTTTGGATCGTTTCCGTGGTGGTCGTCATGCATGGAGTCTACCATGTAGGACAAATCTAGGACAGTATCATTGTGGATGTTACTGAAAACAAACCAAAATAACCAGTACGCCCAGAGTATTATGAGTCCGCGGCTCTAACCGCTGAGCTAAGGGCCCGATGCGACAGTAACATTGTAACCGTCTTGGGCCCGGCTAACCAGCGCTTCTCTTCATCGTCCAACGCACATGCTGCGCGACGTTCGATACGCCTTCCGCGTTCTCTTGAAATCGCCCCGCTTTACGGCTACGGCAATCCTGGTGCTGGCTCTGGGTATTGGCGCTAACTCGGCCATGTTCACCCTGGTGTATTCCGTTCTGCTGCGGCCGCTGCCGTACTACCAGCCCGAACGCCTGGCCGTGGTAATGGGGAGCAGCGTAAAAGAAGGCGGCAGCTTCTCCATGCCGCCAGCCGACTACCTGGATTTCCGCGACCGCAATCGCAGCTTTGACGCCATGGCCGCGGCCGAAGTCTGGTCCCCCAGTTTGACCGGCTCGGGCGAACCCGAAGAACTGCCCGGTCTGCACGCCTCAGCCTCCCTGTTCCAGGTGCTGGGCGTTCAGGCGGCACTGGGCCGCGCGTTTATTGCGGAAGATGACCGGCCGGAATCGTCGCAGGTTGTGGTGCTGGGGTGGGGATTGTGGAAGCGCCGGTTCGGCGGTGACCGCTCCATTGTCGGCCGCACCATCACGCTCAATCGCCTGCCGTACACGGTGGTAGGAGTGATGCCTGAAGGCTTCAATTTCCCGCCGTTCTGGGCCAGCAAAGCCGAGATTTATGCGCCGCTGGCCTTCACCGCCGCTAAGGCGCAGGACCGGCGAATGAGCACTCTGCGCACGTTCGCCCGCCTTAAGCCCGGGGTGCCGCTCGAACAAGCCCGCATGGACATCCGGATAATCGCCCGCCAACTGGCGCAGGACCATCCACAGACCAACGCTGAACAGACCGCGGTTGTGACGTCACTGCATGAGATGTCTGTAGGCAAGGTGCAGACGGCGCTGCTGATTCTTCTGGGCGCGGTGGGCTGCACCTTATTGATCGCCTGCGCCAACCTGGCCAACCTTTTCCTGACGCGCTCCACGGCGCGCCACAAGGAGATTGCCATTCGCCAGGCGCTGGGCGCGGCGCGCCTGCCCCTGGTGCGCCAGTTCCTGACGGAGAGCGTGCTGGTTTCATTTGCCGGCGGCGCGCTCGGAATTCTGGTCGCCTGGTGGGCCGTCAACAGTTTGGTGGCGGCCCTGCCGAACGCCGGAAATTTCCGCATCCCCCGCCAGAGTGAGATTGGCATCGGCGGCCCCGTGATCGGCTTCAACTTCCTGGTGTGCCTGCTGACCGGTCTGCTGTTCGGCATGGCGCCGGCGCTGCAGGCTTCCCAAGCGGATTTGAACCGGGGATTGAACTCGACGGGGCGCGGCTCCACGGTGGGCCGCTCCGGACAGCGCATTCGCGGTGTGCTGATGGTCTCGGAGATCGCGCTGGCATTGATGCTGCTGGCCGGCGCGGGCCTGCTGATCCAGAGCTTTCGCAAACTGAGGGATATCGACGCCGGCTTCCGTCCTCACAACGTTCTGGCCGTCAGCGTGGCCGTGGCCGGATCAGACCATGCGCAGCCCGACCGGCGGGCCAACTTCTACCGCGAAGCTGTCGAGCGCCTCCGCGCCATGCCCGGCGTTCAATCCGCCAGCGCGGTCAACCACGTCCCGCTGGCGGGCGACCTTTTCCGGCTCGGAATTCAGATCGAGGGCCGGCCCGCGCCGCGGCCTGGTGATGAACCGAAGGCCGTGTACCGCGTCGCCTTGCCGCAGTACTTCCAGACCATCGGCATGCAAGTTCTGAACGGCCGCGATTTTGACCAGCGCGACAATGAGGGCGCGCCGCGCGTGGCGGTAGTCAACGAAACCATGGCGCGCCGCTACTGGCCCGGCCAGAACCCTTTGGGCAAGCGCTTCCGCATGAACGTGGTCAACGGCTTGACTCCGTGGATGGCGATTGCAGGCGTCATCAAGGATGCCAGGCAAGGGGATTGGGCGGCGCCCGCGGACAACGAAATGTACATTCCCTATCTGCAGGCGGCGGACTACCTGCACAGCCCGATGTCATTCCTGACCATGACGCTGGTAGTGCGCACCACGCTGCCGGCTATTGGAGTGGCGCCGGCGGTTCGCGACCAGCTCTGGGCCATCGACCGCAACGTTCCGGTCACGTCCATGCTGCCGATGGAGCAGGTGGTGGAGGACGCAGTGTGGCAGCCCAGACTTTCCATGCGGTTGCTTTCCGCGTTCGCCGGCCTCGCGCTGCTGCTGGCGACCATCGGGATCTACGCCGTCATGTCATACATCGTGGCCGGGCGGACGCAGGAGATCGGTATCCGCATGGCGCTTGGCGCGGACCAATCCGACGTGCTCGGCATGATCCTGAAGCAATCGCTGCGGCCGGTGGCGGTGGGCGTGCTTCTCGGCTTGGCCGGAGCCTTCGCCATGACGCGCGTGATGGCCAGTCTATTGTTTGAAGTGAGCCCGACCGATCCGGTGGTCTTGGGTGGAGTGACCATGCTGCTGGCGGCGGTGGCGCTGCTGGCGGGGTTTCTGCCGGCTAGAAAGGCCGCGCGGATCGATCCGTTGGCGGCACTGCGCTACGAGTAGCGGCGGTTTTCCAGACTACTCTAGGTTTCTACTTTTTTCGCGGCTTGAGAGGGCGCCGCCACGAACCGGTAGCCCACTCCGCGCACGGTCAGTAAGTGGCGGGGCTTGGTCGGGTCGTCTTCAATGTAGCGCCGCAGACGCACGATGAAATTGTCGATCGCGCGCGTGTCGGTATCCTCGTGCAGCCCCCAGACTTCTTCCAGCATGGTCTTCCGCGATACCGGTTTGCCCTCGTGCTGAATCAGGTAGCGGAGTACGTTCACCTCCATAAGGGTCATGGGGAATACCTGGTCGCGGACGCGCAGTTCCAGCAGATCGAACTGCACCGATTTGTCGCCGAAGGTGAACGCATCTTTGGATTCGGGCTCCGCCTCCACGTGGTTGGCCGCGGTGTGAGCTGCCGGGGTGTGAGCTATAGATGCGCGCAGCCACTCGCGCCGGCGCAGCAAGCCCCGCAATCTCGCAATCAGAATGGTCAGCTCGAAGGGCTTGGTAAGGTAGTCGTCGGCCCCGGCGGCGAAACCCAGCAGCACGTCTTCGGGATGGCCGCGCGCCGTCAGCATCAGGGTGGGGATGAACTGGCCGCCATGCCGCAGTTCGGACATCACGGTGAAGCCGTCCTTGCCGGGCAGCATCACATCCAGCACCACCACGTCGAAGGCCGCCGGATCTTTGGCGAGGATTTCGAGCGCCGCCTCGCCCGTCTCCACAACCTGCACCTGGTAACCCTCGGCTTCCAGGTTGAATCGCAGGCCTTCGGCCAGGTGCTGCTCGTCTTCCACTACCAGAATCCGGCTCATTTTGCGATCGGGAACTGCAGAAAGAAGGTGCTCCCGCGTCCCGGCCCCTCGCTCTCCGCCCATACGCGGCCGGCATGCCGCTTGGCTACGGATCGAACGATGTAAAGCCCCAGCCCGGTGCCCTTCACGCGCGATGCCAGGGGCCCGGGCACGCGGTAGAAGCGCTTGAAGACGCGCTTCAGTTCGTCCTTCGGAATGCCGGCGCCCCCATCCTTCACGCGCACCACCACATGCTTGTCATCGGTTCTGGCGGTCTCCACCGTCACCCGGACTTCCTTGCCCGAGTACTTGATGGCATTGTCGAGGAGGTTCAGAACGGCCGCCGTCACCTCCTCCGCGTCGCCCAAAACCGTGACCGGCGGACCCGGGTGATATTGCAGCGCTTCGGCCGACGCGTGATGCATGGTGCGGGCGCGGGCCACGCAGCGCGCTACCAGTTCCGCCATTTCGACGCGCGACAAATTCAGCGCATGGCTGGTGGAGCCCACCCGCCCGGTGCGCAGCACCTGTTCGATGGTGGACAGCAGGCGGTCACTGTCTTCCAGCATGATGCGGTAGAACTCTTTGCGCTTGTCCTCGTCCACGGGCCGGGTCTGCAAAGTCTCCAGGTAAAGCCGTATGGAGGCCACCGGCGTCTTCAGTTCGTGCGTAACCGCGTTGATGAACGAGTTTTGCTGTTCATTGCGGCGGATTTCGCGCACCAGGAAAATCGTGTTGATCAGGATGCCGCAGATGATCATGGTCACCAGCAGCACACCCAGAACCTGAAAGACGACGGTTCGCCAGTTCAACAGGATATAGCCGATGTAGAGGACTAGAAGAACCGAGATGAGCCCGACGCTGAGTACGATGAAAAACGCGATCGACTTCCGCCGCCCGGTCATCTCCATGACTTTAGCTTACGCCAGTGGGACAACGCGCAGAAGACAGGCCAGGAGGCCTATCCTGCTTTTACGCCGCTTCTTCACGCTCCGCCATCCCGCTGCTCACCGAAGCCACGTGCACCGCCTTGGCTACGCCGAAGAACCGCAGCGCCTTCACCAGCAGCCAGGACGGATCGAACTCATACCACGCCAGGCCGTGCCGTGCGGACGTGGGATGCGCATGGTGGTTGTTGTGCCAGCCTTCGCCAAAGCTGATGACCGCCACCCACCAGGTGTTCCGCGAACCATCGCGCGTGGCAAAGCGGCGGCGGCCCCACATGTGCGTTGCCGAGTTCACCAGCCAGGTGGCATGGAGCCCCACCACCACGCGCAGGCATATGCCCCACAGCATCAGGGGCAGCCCGCCGATGGCCAGCAGCGCCAGGCCGAGCACCGTACCGGGAATCCAATGATAGTCGTTCAGCCAGACGTAGAAGCGATGCCTGGCCAGATCGGGCGCGTACTTCGACATCATCTTCGTGTTGTTGTGGTTGGCCTCGCCGAAGAGAATCCAGCCCACGTGAGACCAGAAAGCGCCGTCGTTGGGGGAATGCGGGTCGCCGGGCAGGTCCGAATATTGATGGTGCAACCGATGGGTGGACACCCAGAAAATCGGGCCGCCTTCCAGCGTCAGGCTGCCGCAAAGCGCGAAGAAGTATTCCAGCCACAGCGGCACTTTGTAAGAGCGGTGGGTGTGCAGGCGATGGTAGCCCATGCTGATGCCGAGGCCCGTGGCCACATAGTAAAGGACGGCCGCCACGGCGAGGTTTCGCCAACTGAACATAAACAGAGCCGCCACGGCCCCGATGTGGAAAAGGGCTAGAATGATGGCAGTAAACCAGTTAACTCCAATGTGCTTGGAGATTGCGACGACTCTTTGCTTCACAGCTCCCCCTGTTGATCTTACATATCAAACCTAGCAATACCGGCGCCTGCTGTGTGTAAGACTTGTGTAATTTCAATAGCTTCCGAGGTGGATACCGGGGATGTGAAACGAACCCAATTTGCGGGGTGGCAGGGCAAGGCACGAATCTGACACAATACTAAGGCCGATCTTACTAAGGCCGCCCTATGACTCAATCGCAAACCTCGAACCGCCGCTCGTTCTTCAAGACAGCCGCCGCCGGCCTGGCCGCTCCGGCCTTCGTCCGCAATCTCATCTCGGCTCCGCCCAGCAGCACTGTCCGGCTGGCCAGCTTTGGAGGCGGCGGCATGGCCTATCACACGCTGGACGGCATCGCCACGCATCCGAAGGTGACGCTGGTCTGCGTGGCGGAAATAGACCCGACGCGCCTGGCGCAGATGAAGAAGAAGTACCCCGACGCCAAGGTGTATGACAAGTGGCGCGAGATGCTGGACAAAGAGGGCAAGAACCTGGATGTGGCCTGCGTCGGCACGCCGGACCACATGCATGCGCCCATGGGTATGAGCGCCATGCAACACGGCCTTCACGTTTACATGCAGAAGCCGCTGGCGCACGACATCTACGAAGTGCGCAGCCTCACCGGCATGGCGCGGAAGAAGAAGCTCGTCACGCAAATGGGCATCCAGATTCACTCGAGCGCCGAGTACAAGTCGGCCGTGCAACTGGTGCAGACGGGCGCCATCGGGAAAGTCAAAGAGGTTCATTCCTGGAGCGAGAAGAAATGGGGGGACCTGGATCCACTGCCCGACCGCAGCGATCCGGTGCCGCCCAACTTCTCATGGGATGACTGGCTGGGCGTCATGCAGCCGCGCCCTTACATCGGCGACGGCTACTACCACCCGGTGAACTGGCGCAAGCGCCTGGATTTCGGCACCGCGACTTTTGGCGACATGGGCTGCCACATCATCGACCCGGTTTTCAGCAGCCTGCAACTGACGGCGCCGCTTTCGGTGCGCTCCGAAGGAATGGCGCCGAACCAGACCAACTGGGCGATTAACACGGTAATCCGCTACGTGTTCCCCGGCACTGCATACACGGAAGGCAAGACGATCGACATTCACTGGTATGACGGGGATGAGCGACCGCCGCGGGAAATACAGGCGCTGATCGGGTCAAGGACGATGCCGGGACAGGGTTCGATATTCATCGGCACCAAGGGCGTCATGCTGCTGGCGCACGTTGCCAAACCGGTATTGCTGCCGGAGGAACAGTTCAAGGACTATGCCCTGCCGGAGGTGCAGGCAGAGAACCACTACCACCAGTTTGTGGATGCGGTGCTGAACCAGGGCAAGACCGCGACGCCGCTGGACTATGCAGGGCCGCTGACGGAGTCCGTGCTGTTGGGGCCCATCGCTACGCGGTTTCCGAAGACCACGCTCGAGTGGAATGCCGGCAGGATGAAGTTCAAGAATTCGCCCGAGGCGACCAGCCACGTGCGGCGGGCGTATCGCAGCGGGTGGGGAGTAAAAGGCCTGAGCACGACATGATTCAGGCGCCGCTTGCACCGGCCCGCGACCCGTTGGCGGAGCCGGACGCTGGTGGTGCTCTACTGGATTGTCCCTTCCCTACTCTGCCTGGCTCTGCACTGGCGGAGCTTCAACGCATGGTTTCGCGCCGACGATTTCGCCTGGCTAAGCGTGGGCATGGACGGCAGCGGCTTCCGCGGTTTGCTGCACGCGTTGTTCGCGCCCAGCCCGCACGGCACCATCCGGCCGTTGAGCGAGCGCGCATTGTTCATGGCGGCATACAACCTGTTCGGATTGGACCCGCTGCCTTTCCGCATCGCCGCGTTCGCAACCCAGTTCGCCAACCTGGCGCTGCTGGCGGCCATTGGATGGCGCATCAGCGGTGTGCGCGCCGCGGGCTTCTGGGCGGCCGTTTTCTGGGCCCTGAACAGTTCCCTGCTCTATCCGCTGGCGTGGGCATGCAACTACTGCGAAGAGATGTGCGGGCTCTGCCTGCTGCTGGCGTTTTACTTTCTGCTGCGCTATGTGGAATCGGGCGAACGGCGCTATAACGTGTGGCAGTGGGCCGTGTTTCTGGTGGGCTTCGGCGCGCTGGAGTTG
Organism: Bryobacterales bacterium; assembly: GCA_963817515.1. Taxonomy (GTDB): domain Bacteria; phylum Acidobacteriota; class Terriglobia; order Bryobacterales; family Bryobacteraceae; genus DATMNI01. The sequence continues at coordinate 18,730 of CAWFPJ010000006.1, forward strand.
AACGTGGTGTACCCGGCGCTGGCCGCCACGTACACGTGGCTGTGCGCACGCAAGTATTTCCGGCAAACGCTGCCCATGTTCGCGGTCTCAGCCGTATATGCCGCGGTGCACAACATTTTCGCACCGTCGCTGAAGAGCGGCCTGTATTCGTTGCACCTGACGGGCGCGGTGGTGCGCACGTTCGCGGTTTACTGGACATGGTCGGTGCAGCCGGCCTTCCTGCGCCTTCCGCACTGGTTGGCGCTGGCGGCCGCGCTTCTTCCCGCGGCCGGCCTGGCGGTTTTCGTGGTGCGCAAGACTGCGGGCGGGCATTGGCGCACCGCTGTTTTGCGTGGTGTGGTACCTGGCGCTTCTCTCGCCTTTGCTGCTGCTGCGCGATCACCTCACCGAATACTACGTTTTCCTGCCTGTGGCCGGCCTGTGCTGGTTGGGCGGGTGGGCCGATGGCTGAGGCATGGCGCCTGGGCTTCAGTGCAAGAGCCGCGGCCGTCGCCCTGGCGGCCCTCTACACGCTGCTGGCCGCTCCGCACGCGCTGACCGCGGAGGAGCGGAACTACCGCCTCACGGCGCGTGTTCGCGATCTGGTGGAAGGCGCGGCCGGCGCCCACCAGCAGCATCCCAGCCAGGCCATTCTGCTGGATGGCGTGGATACCGATCTGTTCTGGAACGCGGTGCGCGACCATCCGTTCCGCTTGATTGGCATCCACGACGTCTATCTTTCGCCGGGCAGCGAGCGCTTCATCACGGCTTATCCGGACCGCGGCGACCTGAACGAATTCATCGCGCCCGCCGGACCCGCCGCCAGAGCTATCGAACGCGGGGAAATGGTGGTCTACGATGTGCGCGGGCCGCGCTTGCGCAATATCACTTCATCATTCACAGCGCGACAGGATCGGAGCCTGGAACCAAGCTTGCCCCGCCGCGTGGATGCCGCCGGCACTTTGTTTGCGCCGTGGCTGGGCCCGGAGTGGTATCCGAGCGACGGCGCATTGCGCTGGATGCCGGCCCGCGCCACGCTGCGCATGGGCGCGCCAACTGCCGCCGGCCAGAAACTGTACCTGCGCGGAATCTGCCCCGATGAGCAGTTCCGCGCAGGCCCGCTCAGAGTAACCGTGACTGCCGGGGCGTGCCGCTGCCGCCGGCCGAAATCCGCGCCGGCGAAAACTCGTTTGAGATTTCGTTTGACATGCCCGAGCGGCTGTTGGGCAGGCCGGAAATGGCGATCTCAGTCGAAGTGAGCCGGACCATCCGCCCGGCCGCTGACCCGCGCGATTTGGGTTTGGGTTTTGGCGTTTTTGAAGTGAAGTAGTTCGTGAGGGCAGGTTCTACCGCGCCGGCAACCCGGGCAGCGTGCGTTCTATCTGCTGCCACCGCTGTGCCAGCGCCGGATTCCCGATCTGGGCATACAGCTCGTCGATCCCGTGCGCGCATAGCGGGTGTGCCGGATCGTGCTGCACCTGCTGCTGGCACTGCAGCTCAATGCTGTGCAGCGCCTCGAGCGAATTCAGCGGTTGCACGCCCACCGGCGGATGCCGCATGAAGACCACGCCCTTCGCATCCGAATAGACCAGCATCCATTCCTTCTGATTCGGATCGGCCAGATTCACCGACAGGTTGTATACCTTCCCCGAGAACCGATCAAAGCCTTCGAGGATCAGGACCTGGATTCCGTATTTATCGAAAAGCTCGCCGGGCGCTCTTGCCGCCGTTGATGTCGGTGTTCACGAGCATCCGGTTGTAATCGGCGAAGGCCTCTTCGCTTAGACCGCGCGGGTCGATGAAGTCCTTTTGCATGGGCCACAAACGCCATACCAGGTAGCCGCCGGTCGCGTATGTATTGAATATCCGCTGTGAGATTTGGTGCGCCTGCAGGAAGTCAGCCGCCCCGGAAGGCAGCTGCCACTCGGCCGCGCGCAACTGGAACGCACCGCCCGATACCGCCGACCATATGGCCGCCATTGCCAGAAGGCCCGCCGCCGCATACTCCGCAACCACCGGCATCGCCTTCTTCCATGACGGGATCAAAGACGACGGCAGCAAAGCGGCCACGAGGATGGGTCCGAAGATCCCCATGAAGATGGTGTTGCGAACCGCCATCAACGAGAACGGCGCGAAGATGCCATACAGCAGCCAGTCCACGGGCCGCGTCTTCCGCCAGCCGGCAAGCAATGCCGCCAGCGCGCCGAACAGCATGAAGCTGTAAGGGCTGGGCTGCCAGAATGCGGGATACTGCCACTCCACGTTGCTGGCCTGTATGGGGCTGCCGCGGTAGAGGAACAGGATTTGAATCACGCGGAAGCCATTCGGATTCAGGCCGGAAATCAGGAAGCAGATCACAGTCAACAGCCACAACTGGCGCTCGCCCTCCACCGGGTTTTTCTGCCAGCGCCGGATCAACGCCTCGCCGCAGTAGGCGCCCATGATCACCCAACCCAGGAAAAAGCCGCCATGGCAGTTGGCCCAGAATAAGAAGATGCCGGGCAGCAGCCACAGAGCCCGCGGCCATCTGTGGCGTGATTCGAGAATCGCCATGGTTGCGGCGAGCAGTACGAACGTCACCAGGAACGGGCGGCTTTGCTGGAAATTGATGGCCACCGCGCCCGCCACAATCGCCGCCGCGAGGCCCCGGTAGAAGTGGCCCGAGCGCCACCAGGCCATCAGCCCCACCAGCCAGCAGAAGGCGATCAGCAGCGCGGCGCGCAGCAGCACCAATCCCGGAAAGCCCGACAGGCTGTAGACTCCGTACATGACGATCTGGGCCAGCCACTCATGCGTCAGGTTGAAATATCGGGTGGCGGCCTCGCCCGGCGACGCTGCGGCGCCCATGTTGCTGGTATAGGAAAACGGGTCCGGAACCGTCAGGGAATGGGTTTTCAGGGTGTGCTGCCCGGTCTTCAAGTGCAGCCAGATATCGGTGTCGGCGATCTCTCCGGTAAACCACGTGAGGAGCAACAGCGCGGTCAAGCCCATCAGCGCCGGCCGCAACCATCCCGGCGCAGAGGCCGGGGGTTTAGCGGAAGCTTGAACCGTGCGATTACCGCTGCGAGGGGGCATGAAGGGAGAATAGCATCCGAGCTTCCGGCCCGCGAATCACTTCGGCCAAGGCGAAACCGCCGAATGCCGCAAACCAACCGAAGAGCTGTTTACACCGAATACCAAGGGAACCAGTAACGAGCTTTCCCGATCCGAATAACCCACCGGCAACAAGATTGCCGGCGCTACCAAGCGAAACCGCCTGCGCCACCACTAGTGTTTTATCATTGCTCTATACGTGAGCACGATCCGTTACACAACCTCAAAAAGCCTCCGCCGGTAAAACCGTCTTCGCGATTCTGGGAGCCATCAGCTTTTGTCATTTCCTGAATGACATGCTGCAATCGCTGATCCCGGCGATCTATCCTCTGCTGAAAAGCGGGTTCCACCTGGACTTCGGACAGATCGGGCTGATCACGCTTACGTCGCAACTTACGGCTTCGCTTCTTCAGCCGGTGGTCGGGCTGTACACGGACCGGCGGCCCCAGCCATACTCGCTGACGATCGGCATGACGTTCACGCTGGCGGGGCTGGTGCTATTGTCTATCGCGCCCAGTTTCCCGGTGATCCTGATGGCGGTGGCGCTGGTGGGCATGGGTTCCTCGGTGTTCCATCCGGAGTCTTCGCGGGTGGCCCGCATGGCTTCGGGCGGCCAGCATGGCATGGCGCAGTCGCTGTTTCAGGTCGGCGGGAATGCCGGCTCCGCGATGGGGCCGCTGCTGGCGGCCTTCATTGTGCTGCCCAACGGACAGAGCAGTATCGCCTGGTTTTCGGCGGTGGCCATCCTTGCGATCGTGGTGCTGGCCAGGGTGGGTGGCTGGTATAAGAGCCACAGCCTGGCGAAGTCAACATCCCAGGCGAAAGAGAGCCAGCACCATGCGACGCTGTCCCCGCGAAGAGTGGCCGCGGTGCTGACGATTCTGGGCGCGCTGATTTTTTCGAAGTACTTCTACCTGGCGAGCCTGATCAGCTATTACACGTTTTACCTGATGAGCAAGTTTCACGTGTCCGTGCAAAGCGCGCAATTGCATCTTTTCGTTTTCCTGGGCGCGGTGGCCGCGGGGACCATCATCGGCGGCCCTATCGGCGACCGTTTCGGCCGCAAGTACGTCATCTGGTGCTCCATCCTGGGCGTGCTCCCGTTCACGCTGGCGCTGCCGTATGCCAATCTGTTTTGGACCGGCATCCTCAGTGTAGTGATCGGCCTGATTCTGGCTTCGGCCTTTTCGGCGATCCTGGTTTATGCGCAGGAACTGGTACCTGGAAGAGTAGGGGCCATTTCGGGTCTGTTTTTCGGATTTGCCTTCGGCATGGGCGGCGTGGGTGCGGCCTGTCTGGGGGTACTGGCTGACCGAACCAGCATCGGATTTATGTACCAGGTCTGTTCTTTCCTTCCCATGATCGGGCTTCTGGCCGGCTTGCTGCCAAACCTGGACGCACACGTGGCGCCGGCTGAGAAGGCGTGAAGAATTGAATTCCCTCTCGCAAGACGCCAAGAAACGCGAAAACGCTAAGAAAACCGGGGAACTGAAGGCGCGGTAGCCTGGGAGTATGAAACTGGGAGCTCTGCTGATGCTTGCCGCCGCGGCCCTGGCCCAACGCGGAGGGCGTGTGGAGCGGCGGGCGGACGACGACGAAGCCGAAGCCCCGGCGCGCGAAGCGGAGTTTCACTTCGTGCGGGTTGAATATACGGACCTGCCGCAGTTCCATCGCCGGTTTGGATATGTGTCGCGCGATGCCACCGGCTCAGGCTGGTGGCTGGTGGATTGGCCGGCCGCCGACAATCACTTCACCAGTGGTGTGGAACGGCTCACCAGAATTGATGCCGGAGACCCGCGCCACCGCCGCCTGACGGACGACAGCCTCTTCGACTATCCGTGGATCTATGCGACGCAGACGGGATGGTGGGGCTTGTCCGACGCCGAGACAAAGCGGCTGGGCGAATACCTTCTGCGTGGAGGTTATCTGGTGGTGGACGATTTTTGGGGCCCCGAGCAGTGGGAGATTTTCCGCCAGACGATGGAGCGCGTTTTGCCGAACCGGCCGATTACGGATCTGCAACAATCGGATTCGGTCATGCACGTGATGTACGACATTCAGGAGAAGGACCTCACATTCATCCCGGGCTCCCGCCACCTTCGCCGGGGCTACGATGGAAGCGTGCAGGTGATACAACCGGACGGCACGGCTCCGGCGTGGCGGGCGATTTACGACGAAAAGAATCACATGGTAGTGGCCGTCAACTTCAACACCGATGTGGGAGATGCCTGGGAGTTTGCGGACGTGCCGTATTACCCCGAAGCCATGACCAGGCTGGCTTATCGATACGGTATAAACTACGTCATCTATTCGATGACGCATTAACGCTTGTGATGAAACAACCCTGTCGCCCGCGACCGTAAGGGAGCGATTCATAAACTATGACTACGGATTTTCTGATAGCCGGTGTGGTCTGGTATGTGGTCTTCCTGCTTTCGACCACGTGCCACGAAGCGGCCCACGCCTATGTTGCCAGGCTTGGTGGAGACCCCACCGCCTTTCATGGAGGGCAGGCGTCGCTTGATCCGCTGCCGCACATTCGCCGGGAGCCGTTCGGAATGGTTGTCTTCCCGATTCTTTCGTACGCACTGGGAGGTTGGATGATGGGATGGGCCAGCGCGCCCTACGATCCGCGGTGGTCGATGAGATATCCAAAGCGGGCCGCGGTGATGTCCCTGGCCGGGCCCGGCGCCAACTTCACGCTGGCGATTCTGGCTGCGGTGCTGATTCATGCCGGCATCTGGATGGGCATCTTCGCGCCTCCGGAATCAGCCGGGTTCACGCACGTGGTGGTAGCCACCTCTTCCGGCGCTGCTTCGGGCGCGGCAACTTTTCTGAGCCTGATGTTTTCCTTGAACCTGCTGTTAGGAACCTTCAACCTGATCCCGCTTCCACCGCTGGATGGTTTTGCAGCGGTGGGATTGCTGCTGACCGAAAATGGCGCGCGGCGGTTCCAGCAACTGGGCTATTCGATCCGCGGGTTCACCATTATCGGCCTGATGCTGGCTTGGCGCGTCTTCAATCCGTTCTTCGGATCGCTGTTCATGTTATCGCTGCGCGCGCTCTACCCCGGTCAGGACTACGGGCGGTAGTGAGGCTAACAAATACCTGCGTGCAGAAGTTCGTTTTTTTTCGTTAAGTTTCCAGCCGCGCGCAGCTTTCCCGCTAAAACCGTGTTCTTCTTATTAGGGTGACGGGTGAGATTTCGACGTACACCCTGCTGGGGCCATTACGTCAATACCAAAGTGAGGATGGACATGAGATTTGCGCAACTGCTGCTGGTGGTATCGGCGGCGGGATTCCAGGCGACGGCACAGACGACGGGCTGGGACACCAGCGGCAACGGGATGTTGAAGGGGACTTATTATTTCCGCCAGGTGATCTACCAGCTCAGCAACGCCGGCGACGGATCTCTTGCCGATGCGATTTCCCTGTATGGATCCGTCAATTTTAGCGGCACAAGCCCGGGCACTTACTCGATGAGCGCAACGCTGGTGGATCTGGCGTCCGGATCGCAGCAAGGCACCGTGACGGGCACGTACTCAATTGCGGCGTCCGGACAGGGCTTCCTCTCGAGCCCGCTCTTCCCGGCCACCGCGGGTTCGCCCGGCGACTTTGTATTCGGCCTGGTTAACCAGCAAGGGATCTTTGTGGGCAGCAGCACCGAGACGTTGAACGGCTACAACGACATGTTTATCGCAGCGCCTCTGGCCAGCCCGCAGCCCACGGCTTCCACCTTCAAGGGGGCGTACACCATGGCTTACATGGATCTGTCGAGCGGCAGCCCGCTCTACACCCTCGGCTTGCTGGCGCAAATGAACCCCGATGGCAACGGCAACCTGGGCACGGTGCCGGTGTCGGGGTATATCGGCGGAAACGGAGCCGCCAAGACCACGCAGTCGCTATCCAACGCGAAATACATCTTCAGCGGCGGAGCGGCGGTGGTGACCTTTCCCAATTCCAACAGCGCCTTGCTGACGGGGCAATTCTACCTCTATTTTTCGCCCGATGGGAACTTTGTATTTGGCGGATCGCCGGTCTCAGCGGACATGTTCGTCGGAGTGCGCACGGGCACATCCACGCCCAACTTGAGTGGTCTGTATTACGAGGCGGGCATTGACGAGGACGAGTCTCAACTGGCCAGTGGCTTCGCCATCCCCGACACGTTTTATGGCTCGTTCAACGCTAACGCCGGCGTCATCGTGGGGCACCAGCGAATCAACTCGCTTTCGAGCGCTCTCACCTACAACTATACTTACAGCGATTCGTACAGCCTGGGGGCCAACGGCGCGTACAGCAATCCGGCCATGAATTACGTGGTGGGACCAGGCATCCGCATCGGCAGCGGGATCGGGCCCTTCCTGGGGCTGAGCGTTGGACTGGCCGCACCCAGCCTGAGCAGCAGCCTCAGCAGCAGCGGCGTGTTCCTCAATCCAACCGGCGTGGTGAACGCCGGCAGCTCCGCGCCATTCACAGCGGGTATCGCTCCCGGTGAACTGCTTACGCTTTACGGAAGCAACCTGGCCCCGGGCACGCAGGTGACGTCGGACGTCCCATTCCCGACGAATCTGAACGGCGTGCAGGTGAAGATCAACAACATTTTTGCGCCTATCTATTACGTGACGGCGACGCAGCTTTCGGCCATCGTTCCGTACGGCGTTACATCCGGCGTGGCGCAGGTGCAGGTGATCAATAACGGCGTGGCGTCCAATACCGTGACCATGGAAATCGCGGTGACGGCGCCCGGTGTGCTCACGCAGTCGCAGAACGGACTCGGCTATGGAGATGCGGTGCATCAGAATGGTTCGCTGGTGACGCCGAATAATCCGGCGCAGATCGGCGAGACGGTTTCGGTGTTTCTCACGGGGCTGGGCGCTGTGAATCCAACGATCGCGGACGGAGCGGCCGGTCCCGGCGACCCGTTGAGCTCTGCCGCCAGCACGATTCAGGCTTTCATCGGCGGAGCGGCGGCGACGGTCAGCTATAGCGGGTTGGCGCCGCAACTGGCGGGGTTATACCAGATCAACCTGACGGTGCCGACCGGCCTCACCGCGGGCGACAACGATCTGGATATTTCCGGCCCGGATTCTTACTCAGCGGTGTGCGTGATTGCGATTGGAAATGGCTCAAGTACGACAGCCGCGGCCGCCGCCAAATCGTTCCGCGCGGTCCCCCACGCTGCGCCGGGAGTAAGGCGCCGGATTGGCGCCGTTGCGGCCCCCCGGCTACAATCCCAGTGACTCGATGATGGCTTCTACATCGGCGTTCCGCACGCGCACTTCATCCTTCATCTGCGCGGGCAAGGGCCGTTCGTCAAAAGCTTGAAACAGCGACATCTTGGCAATGGCGTACTGCTCAGTGGAGGACAGCTCCCGCTGGTGCGCCGTTTGCCACGCGCGAATGGCGGCATCGCTTAACAGCACGCTGGTGGCGTGCCAGGTCTTGCGGTCGGCAGAGATGCTGAAGACGAACTCCGTGCCGCTCTCGCCGGCGGAGTGGAACGGCCGATGGCCTTCGTAAAAATACTGATAGGCATAACCGCTTTGAGCAGAATAGGTTTTCAGCCTGCGCACCGCGGGTGTGCCGGACAATGCAACCGGTTTTTTTGAGAAGAAACTTCGAAACACCGCTAATGTGAGCTTAGGCTCAGGGGCAGTACCCCATGCCCGTCGCAACCATTGACAAGCATATCAGGAAGGCGCATATTGAAGGTGGAATCAGACCGGTTTTGATTCCGCGCCGTCTCAAATATTAGTCGGCCCTCCCAGGGCTGGCGGGAGGTGACATATAGAACCGGACCAGAATGAGGGCGGTCTCATCTGCGGAGAGTGAACAGGCTGTACGGAAACACTGAACGGTCGGATCGTGCCGAAGCCCTTTCAGTATTGGGCGGCAGCGCATAATGCGCACATCGGATGATCGCCAACAGATATTTCCGGTTCTTCTTCGCAGATGACCGCCCTTAATTCATTTTCTCACTTATTTTAAACACATTATTTGCTCACGGCCGGTGTAAACTGAGTGAGTCGCCCCTCTTATGACACTGGCTACCCCTCAGGAAATTGTCAGCGCCCACAGCCCAGATTCCGACGACGCCTTCATGTTTTATGGCCTCGCAACGAAGAAGGTTCGGTCGTCGAAAGTCACTTTTCGCCACGTTCTGGAAGACATCGAGACCCTGAACCGTAAGGCCATGGAAGGGCAGTATGACCTTAGCGCCATCTCGTACCACGCCTATCCCTACGTGTGCGATAAGTACGTGCTGATGAGCAGCGGTTCGAGCATCGGTGACGGCTACGGTCCCATGATCATCGCGGCCCGCCCGATGGAGCCCGAGGAACTGAAAGGCAAGCGCATCGCCGTACCCGGCACCATGACCACGGCCTACCTTTCGTGCAAGCTGTACCAGCCGGATTTTGAAGCCGTGGTCACGCCCTTCGACAAGATCACCGACGCCGTAAAGGAACGCAGCGTGGACGCCGGCCTGATCATCCACGAGGCTCAATTGACCTTCGACCGCGAGGGTTTCCATCGCGTGGTGGACTTGGGGCGCTGGTTCAAGAACACCTACGGTCTGCCGCTGCCCCTGGGCGGCAATGTGCTGCTGCGTTCCCTGAGCACCGAGATTCAGCTGGAATGCTGCCGCCTAATGCGCGAAAGCATTCAGTATGCGCTGGACAACCACAGCGAAGCGCTGGAATACGCCATGCAGTTCGCGCGCGACATGGAACCCCGGCTGGCCGAAAAATTCGTGGGGATGTACGTTAACCACTACACCCTGGATGCCGGCGATGTGGTTCCCAAAGCCGCTCAGAAACTGCTTGATATGGGCTTTGAAGCCGGCCTGATCCCCAAACGTGTGGTAGTGGAATTTGTTGGTTAGATGTTCGCGAAGAGTGGGGGGACGAGCTGCGGAACCGGCGGCATGAGCTGAAAAACCGGCGGCAGGGACCGCCGGCGCTACCGACCGCCGGCGCTACCAACCGCCGGCGTTACCAACCGATACAATAGGGGGTACGCATGCAAAGACTCCCCGGTACCATCCAGAGCCGGCTAGCGCTCGCGGTGGGATTCGTCTCCCTGGTGGCGCTGCTCAGTTCCCAAACGGCGCCGCGCGAACAGGTAGGGCCGCTGCCGAACGGCGCATTTCTGTTGAATAGCGGATGGCGCCTGACCCCCGCAGGAAAGCAAGTGCCGCTCGACACCCTGCCCATGTCCAGCGCACTTTCGCACGACGGCAAATATCTGCTGGTGCTCAACGGCGGGTGGAAGCCGCCTTCCATCAGCGTGATCGAAACTGCCTCGGGCCGAGTGCTGAGCACGGTGCCGGTCAGCGACGGATGGCTGGGGCTTACGTTCACGCCCAAGGGGGATTTCGTTTACGTGGGCGGCGGCTCGCGCGCCTCCATTTTCGAATTCGCGTTCGCCAATGGCAGCCTCACCCCGGCCCGCACTTTCGAAGTGGTGCCCAAAGACAGACGCGGTCCGCAAGACTTCATCGGCGATGTTACCGTGTCTCCCGATGGGCGCCTGCTGTACGCGGCAAACCTCTATCGGGATGCCATCCTGGTGGTCAATCCGCAGTCGGGAAGGGTGGTCGGGCAGTACAAAACCGGGCGACGGCCGTATCGCATTCTGTTTCATCCCGATGGCAAATCATTCTTCGTCACGCACTGGGCCGATGGGCAACTGGGCCACTATGACGCCGCCTCCGGCAGTTTGATCACGACGGTGCGCATCGGCGCGCACGCCAGCGATATGATCTGGAGCAACGGCGCGCCCGATACGGGGGAGGGCCAGGCTGCGCCCTATGCGGCGCGGATCTTCGTGGCAGCCGCCAATACCAACAATGTTTATGCCGTGGCGGTCACGGCCGCCAAGGAACTGAGCGTGGTTGAGAGCATCAACGTGGCCATGACGCCGCGCCAGCCGCTGGGCATGACGCCTTCGGGGCTGTCGCTCTCGGCTGACGGAAAGCGGCTTTTCGTGGCGTGCTCGGATGCCAATGCGGCTGCCGTAGTGGATGTCTCCGAATCGCGGAGCCGCGTGGAGGGCTTCATCCCCACGGGCTGGTACCCCACGGCCGTGCGCGCGCTGCCTTCGGGCACCCTGGTGGTGCTCAACGGCAAAGGCACACGCTCGTACCCCAATTCGAAAGACGGCCCCAACCCACTGAAGCGGCCGGTGCCGGTGCACGCGGGCGAGCCGGCTTCCGCGGCAGCCTACGTGGGCCGGATTCAAACCGGCACGGCATCGTGGATTGAAGCCTTCACCAAGGAACAGCTGGACGGCTGGACGAAAGCGGTGTTGTCCAACTCGCCCTACCGCGATTCCAAAATGGACGAAGAGAGCCCGCTGCCGAAGATCGAACACGTTATCTACATCGTGAAAGAGAATCGTTCTTTCGACCAGGTGCTGGGTGACATGAAGGAAGGCAACGGCGATGCCTCGCTGACGATCTTCGGCGAAAATGTCACACCCAACCTGCATAAGCTGGCGCGCGAGTTTGTGCTGCTGGACAACTTCTATGTGAACTCCGATGTGAGCGCCGACGGCCACAACTGGTCCACCGCTGCCATCGCCCCGGATTACGTGCAGAAGATGTGGCCCAACAAGTATGCCAACCGGCGGACCACTTACGATTTTGAAGAGCAGGACCCATTGTCGGTGCCGCCGACCGGCTACCTGTGGACCAATGCGGCGGCGGCCGGCGTCTCCATTCGCAACTACGGATACATGGTCAACAACAAAGAGAATGCGCCCATGGGTTCCGAACAGATCACCGGCGTGCGCGACCCGGTACTGGCCAAAGCGACCAACCCGCTATACCGCGGATTCGACCTGGCTTATCCCGATGTGGAGCGCGCCAAAATTTTCCTGGCCGAACTGGGTGAATTTGAAAAGTCAGGCAATATGCCGCGCTTGCTGGTGATGCGGCTGGGCAACGATCACACCTCCGGCACGGCCGGCGGCAAGATCGCTCCTCTGGCCGCGGCCGCCGATAACGACTACGCCGTCGGCTTGCTGGTGGAAGGCGTTTCGAAATCGCGCTTCTGGCAAAGCACCGCGATCTTTATTCTGGAAGACGACGCGCAGAACGGTCCGGACCACGTGGATTCGCACCGCTCGCCGGCCTTCGTGATTTCGCCGTGGGTGAAACATCATGCCGTGGACAGCAGCATGTACAATACAACGTCCATGCTGCGGACCATGGAGTTCCTGCTGGGATTGCGCCCCATGACGCATTTCGATGCCGGGGCACGCGCCATGACCGCGGCCTTCCAGAGCAGGCCCGACACAGCTCCGTACGCCGCCGAAAAGCCGCGTCACTCGCTGGACGAAAAAAATCCCGAGGGCACGCCGGCCGCCGCGCGCGCGGCCCTCATGGACTTTGACGAAGCCGACCGCAACGATGACGACGAACTGAACGACATTCTATGGCGCGCCATCCGCAAGGATGCACCGCCTCCGCCGGTACGGAGCTATTTCGCGAAATGACCAGGAGAATTCAAGTTTCGATTGGCAGGCGAAACCGCCTGCCCCACCAAGGCAAGTCGTGTGTCTTGCCTAGCTTTACCTGCCGCTAAATCCATGTCTCAAATCTATCTGTGCTTCTTATGGCACATGCATCAGCCGTTTTACAAAGACCTGAGCTCGGGGGAGTACAAACTCCCATGGACCCGCATGCACGCGCTCAAGGACTACTACGGCATGGTGCATATTCTGGAGGAATTCCCCAAAGTCCGCCAGACATTCAACCTGGTGCCTTCGATGATGGCACAGGTAGCCGAGTACGCTTCGGGTGAAGCGATCGACCCGTTTCTGCAACTGGCGCTGAAGCCCGCGGAGAATCTCACGGAATCGGATAAGAAGTTTCTGCTGCGGCATTCCTTCTATTCCGACCCGCACCACATGATCTACCGCTACAAGCGGTACGGCGAGCTTTACGATGCCTTCCGCGCGCACAGCGCGTTCGCGGCCCAGGACTTCCGCGATCTGCAGATGTGGTCACAGCTGGCGTGGTTCGACGAGGAATTCCAGGCCGGCGATGCCGAGGTCCGGGAATGGATTGAGCGCGGGCGGAAATTCACGCTGGGCGACCAGGTGCGGATGGGCGAAAAGCAGCGCGAGATTGTCAGTCGAGTGCTGCCTGCCTACCAAAAACTGGCGCAAACGGGCCAGATCGAAATCTCCACTACTCCGTACTACCACCCCATTCTGCCGCTGATCTGCGATTCCAACATCGCGGGAGTGTCGCACCCCAGCATTCCACTGCCGCCGCGTTTCCGTTATCCGGACGACGCCCGCAAGCAGCTGGCGCTGGCGCGCGGTTACATTTTGCAGAACTTCGGCGTGGCGCCGGTGGGGCTGTGGCCTTCGGAAGGGTCGGTTTCGGACGAGGTCTTCACTATCGCATCCGAGCTCGGCTTCGAATGGGCGGCCACTGACAGCGGCGTGCTCAACCGCACTTTATCGCGCACCGTTCCGGTGGAAGGCCTCTACCGGCCTTACCTGTGGCGCCAGGGCAACCATGCGATGCGTGTGATCTTCCGCGATCATTTCATGAGCGACCTCATCGGCTTCGTCTACTCCAAGATGGAGCCGTCCCATGCGGCCGAGGATTTTCTGCACCGGATCCGCCAGAATTGCGCCGGCGTTCTGGCCGCGGGCCGCGATGCTTTGGTGCCCATTATTCTGGACGGCGAAAATGCCTGGGAATACTACGAGCGCAACGGCCGTCCATTCCTGCGCGATCTCTACCGGAAGATTTCGGAAGACAGCGGCATGACGGCGGTGACGGTCAGCGAAGCCTTTCGCCTGATGCAGGCCGAACCGCTGGATCACATCTTCCCCGGCTCCTGGATCAACGCCAACTTCGACGTCTGGATTGGGCCGGAAGAGGACAACGAAGCATGGACCCACCTGCTGCGCGCGCGCGCCACCTATGATACGGCAGCGGCCGGTGTTCCCGAGGAACGGCGCACGATGGCTTTCGAAGAGCTGATGATTGCCGAAGGCAGCGACTGGTGCTGGTGGTACGGGCCGGAGCACGAGTCGGACAACCGCGTGGAGTTCGATCAACTCTATCGCAGCCATCTGGCCAACGTCTACCGCTTCCTGAACCTGCACCCGCCCGAAGAGCTGTCGCGGCCCATCCTGCGGGTTGTGACGCCCGAGGTGCGCATTGACCCTTGCGGCGCCATCCATCCGGTGATTGACGGAGAGGTGACTTCCTACTTCGAATGGATCGGAGCCGGCATTTATCGCGTGGATGAGCGATCGGGCTCCATGCACGGCAAGAGATTTCTGGTGAAGGAAGTGCAGTTCGGCAGCGATGGAAGGAACTTCTATCTGCGGCTGGATTTCCACGATGGTGTGGAGTCTGGACTGAGCGGAATGGGATTGCGGGTAACCGCGCAGCCGCTCACCGGCGGCGAGCCCAGCTACATGAGCTTTGGCTTCTTGAGCGGCGCGGCCACTTCTGGAGAAATGCAACTAGCGGGGCAGGCTAAAACGACGGCATCCGGTGACCAGGACCACGCCGTGGAGTGCGCTTTCGCGCGCATCTGGGAAGCGCGATTCTCACTGGCTGCGCTCGGCGTCAACCAGGGCGGCGGCCTGCGGTTCCAACTTTCGCTGTGGCAGAGCGGCCTGCCTGTAGATGCCGTACCACAGCAGGGTTGGTTGGAAATGCGAACTACGCGGCCTGAAGAGATGGCGGGGTAAGAACCGCTCCCTCACGGTCGCGGCTCCGGACCAACCGAGCCGCGCGCGTGAGCAAGCGGTATCCGGCGCTATTTGCGGTCGGCGATGGTGTAGCCCGCCGGCACCTGAAACAGGTAAGCGCCGGGTTCGCCGCGGTGCACGTTGGTCAGCGAGAAAGTGCTCTCGCCCATGCGGGGATCGGTGGTCTTGGTCATCAGCACCGTCTGCAGTTCCGGCGAGTACCAGCGCTCGCTCACGATTTGAATCGGCCGATCGTTGCCGATGGCCCCGGCTTCAATCGTCGTGGTGGTCCGGGAACCCTCGGCGTTGACTCCTTCGATTGTCTGCTTGCCCAGGTCCTCGGATTTTGCCGGGGCTCTTAGCCTTGACCCCATGGTTCCTGAGATCGCAACCGTCTCCGCGGCCATTTTGTCGGCGGCCATCTTTCTAAGAACAACCATGTCTTTGGCAACCGGTTCGTTGAAGGTTACGCTTTCCCCACTCTGTTTGGCCTTGTTAATGGCTTCCTCCATTAGTTTCTGATCCACTGGATTGCCGTTGATGACCATGGAAGGCGCGCCCTCCCTGGAAGACGTCACGTCGAATGTTCGAATTCCCAAACCCGGGCCTCCTTCCGGGCCACTGAAAGTGAACATCCGGTTCATCATCACCGGGGTTTTCTGCGCCGTCATGGTTTTCGGATTGAGGAAGAAGCTGGTGCGGGCCACCGGATCAATAATGGTGATCTGGTCAGGCGCCTCCCGGCGGACCCGGCCTTCGCTGTCGCGATAGACGGTGATCCGGTTCTCCTGATGAATGCGCGTCCCGTCCGTCAGCACCTGGGTGGATTGCGTGACTTCGTCGGCCGAGTACGGCGCGCCTTTCACCGTCTGGCCCATGAAGGAGCCTTCCAGCTGCATTTTCATCCTGGCGACATTTTCCTGAGCCGAGGCGCCGAACGCCAGGGTGGAGAGTGCCACTGCGATTCGTAAAAGGTTTTGCATGTCGATCCTCCTAGAGAATTTAGTTTCTTGCGTTGACCAGGCGGATGGCGTGGGCCCGTCCGTCGTGACCAAAAACGATATCGGCCTGAAGGTTCCCCGGTTCCACACCAACCCGAATGACCACGCCGGTTTCAATGGGCTCGCTATCCAAGGCCAGAAAATCGCTGCTGACTGTGCGCGGCTGGATCCTGGTTGTCCCGGAAGAAACCCGCCGGGCCTTTCTGGGCGCAGCCGCGATGACGGGCGAAGTCGGGACCATCAGCGCCTGCGGATCCAAAACCACCGGCGGATCCAACAGCACCGGCGGATCCAATACTACCGGCGGCGGCAGCACGGCCACTACATTCTTGTGCCGCGGTAAGGCCATCGCCGCCACCATGAGCCCTGCCGCAATGGCTGCCGCAAGCCCGATCCATCGCCGGCGCGACGGCGTCCGCCGCGGCAGTATCATTTCCGGTTCCGGCAGCGCATCCATCCAGACGCCAACCCGCGCCGCTCGCGCAGCCAGATTTCGTGACACGCCCGCACACTCCGCGCACTCCGCCAGGTGCGCCGCCACCAGTTCCATGTCCGGCGGTGGAAGTTCGCGGTCAAGGTATGTCCGCAATGCGCCTTCAGACCAACATCGGCTCATAAATCATCTCCGTAACGCGCCCGAAACCGGCGTTCAAACTCGGCTTCCGCCCGCGCCAGCAGCGTCCCTATGGACCCCGGTTGAATCCCGAGTGTCTGCGCCACTTCGCGGTATGCCAGGCCGCTTGAGCGCAGCAGCAGCAACTGCGCCTCCCTGGGCTTCATGTCGCTCAGCACGGACCGTACCCGCGCACAGCGTTCTTCGCGGAGCATTTCATCCAGGGCGCTCTCCGGCGCCACCACATGGATTCCGTTCACGCCCGCCGCTTCCTCGCACCTGCGCCGGCGCAATTTTGCGCGCAGCGCATCGAACCCGGCATTGGTGGCCACGCGATAGATCCACGCCGTCAGATCGTCGCGGCTTTGGATCAGCGCCGGCCGCTGCGCCAGCTTTTGAAACACGTCGGCGGCGATCTCTTCGGCATGTCCGCGGTCGCCGGTCAGCCGCGCCAGCATGCTGGTGATACGCGCATAATGGGCGCGGAACAGCGTCTCTACCCAAGCCGCGGTCCGGCTGTCGCCAGCGGAAGCGGCGTCGGCCGGATTCAACGCGAATTCCTCAGCGGGCTGCACACCCGTTAATACGATCTCCATAAGGTGTTTGTGACAAGAATTTTACCGCGCGGCACGACTGGCACACAGGCAAAGCGCGCTGTGCCAATCTAGAAGAATGATTTCATGCCGCAATCTCACGCGACGCTTTGGCGATTTCACCGCGGTCAACGGCCTGACGCTGAGTATTCCGGCAGGCGCCATCTGCGCTTTTTTGGGCCCCAACGGGGCAGGAAAATCGACCACCGTCAAGATGCTGACCGGTCTGCTGGCGCCCACATCGGGCGATGTGGAGGTGTGCGGCCTGGACGTGACGGCCAACCCGATCGAGATCAAACGGCGCATCGGCGTGCTGCCTGAAGACCTGGGGCTGTTTGACGACCTGACGGTGGAAGAGCACCTGCTGCTCACCGGGGCGGTCTATGGCGTGGACGGCAAAGAGACCCGCGCGCGCAGCGATCAACTGCTGCATGCTTTAAGCCTGGAACATGGCCGAAACACTTTCGCGGCTTCCTGTTCCCACGGCATGCGCAAGAAGACGGCATTCGCCATGGCGCTGCTGCCCAATCCACAGGTGCTGTTCCTGGACGAGCCGTTTGAAGCCATAGACCCGGTGACCGCCAAAATCATGCGCGAACTTTTAGCCTCAGTGGCCCGCCACGGCGTGACGGTTTTCCTTACCTCGCACATTCTTTCCATGGTGGAACGCATCGCTACCCAGATCGTTATGATCCGTAAGGGCAGCATGGTGTGGAACTCCAGCGTGGCCGAGTTGCCCCAGTCCCTCGAAGACCATTATTTCGACCTCGTGGAATCGCCCGTTGTAGAGGAACTGGAATGGCTCGGGTCAGCGCGATCCTAAAGGCGCTTTCGGTGGCATACCGGCGCGACTGGACGGCATTTCAGTCGCTGGCCGGAAACAACTTCTTCCTGGCGACGGTCTTCTTTCTGGGGAAGGCGGGAAGCTTCATCTACCTCATATTGGGGTTGGTGGTTTTGTTTCCGCTGAGCACCGATCCGCTGCGCAAAATTCCGGCATCACGGCTGGCGCTGTGGCCCCTGGAACGATGGGAGCACAGGCTGCTGCGCGTGGTGAGCCCGTGGATTAATCCGTTGACGTGGGTGATCGCGGGGCTGGCAATTTGGACTGTGGGCCGCACCATGACGTTTGGGTTGTGGGGCTTGATCGCGGGCATCTTCGCCGCCGGATTTCTACTTTCGGACCTGCCGTTCGCGCCGGCGCAAGGAATGTGGCGCGGTGTCCCCAACCTGCCCGGCCGGTTGAATCAACTGGTTCGCAAAAACCTGCGCGAGATTCTTTCCACGCTGGATTTTTACTGCGCGCTGATTCTCAGCCTGTCGGCAATTGGCTTTCGCGCGGCGCGTGTGGCCATGCCCGCGGAAGCGTACATGGGCATGACGCTGTTGGTGGTGCTGGCGCTGGCAAGCTATGCGCAGAGCCTGTTCGGCCTGGATGGCGAGGGCGGCCTTTCGCGCTACCGCCTGCTGCCGCTCAGAGGCTGGCATCTTCTGGCCGCCAAGGATGCGGCATTTCTGCTGGTGGCGCTGGTGCTCACGTTGCCGCTGGCTCCGCTGGTGGGCGCAGGCGCGGCTTGCGTGGCCCTGGCGATCGGGCATTCACCCTTCGGTACATCAGCCGCGACGGCAGAGCCGGTGGCGATTTTCCACGGGCGCTTCCATCATGAACGGCATCGTGCAGATTGTGCTGATGGCGATGGCGGCTTCTACCATCTTTACGAACCCGGTAGTGGTACTGCCGTGCGTGGCGGCGTGGCTGGTTTCGCTCTGGTGGTACGGGCGGGAGATGGACAAAGTTCAGGAAAAGTGAGGCGGCCCCTTCCTTACGTCAGCGACTTAACGTTCTTAATACTTTCTTTACCGGCGCGGTGTGGCGGGTTGAGCTCTGATGGCGTAGTGTTAAGACAGGCTGACGCATGTGAGTCTCCGAAATGAATAAACGGCGCACTATGTTTTCCTGGCTGTGCATAGGCGCGCTCTTTGTTCTTTGCGGCGTGTTGGGCGTGCTGCAATATCGATGGATTGGCGAGGTCAGCCTGGCGGCGCGCGACCGGCTGCGGGGAAGCCTTCAGGCAAGCCTCAACCGTCTCAGCCTGGATTTCAGTTCTGAGATTGGCGCCGCCTGCCGCGCATTGCTGCCGGCCGGTTCGCGTGCAGGCGCGAACGCCGAAGAGGAAGTGGCGGCGCGCTACCAACAATGGAAGAAGAGCGGGCGCCACAGTCAGATGTTCCGCCGTATCGGTCTGGCGGAGCCGCAAGACAAGACGCTGGTGCTGCGCAACCTGGATTTGGACAAAGGAGTTTTCGAGACGGCCCAATGGCCGGCGGAGTGGGGACCCGTCGAAGGGCGCCTGGAGAGCCGGCTCCGGCCAGAGCCGCGGCAGAGGCGAGGACCTCCGGGACCCCGGCTTGACGATCAAGGACTCCTGTTGGATTTCCCGGTCTTTGGCATGAACCGGTTTGATACAAATCGGCTTGATAAACCGGTTTGATATGAACCGGCTTGATACAAACCACGGCCCGCCCCGGCCGGCTTCTCCTCCGGAGCATTTCGAACCAAGAGAATCGCCTTCGATCATTTTCGAATTGAACCCGGATTATACCCGCGATGTCTTACTGCCGGACCTTCTGCAGCGCAACCTGGGTGCGGGTGGAAACCTGGAGTATCAAGTGGAAGTGGTCACCAGGCAGAGTCCCCCGCAGGTGATTTATCAGTCGGATCCGGGACAGCAGATCGCCGGCACCGCCGATGCGTCGGTGAACCTGTTCGGGCCGCAATACGATCAGTTATTCCCTCATGGCGGGCCGGGCGGGCGCGGCCGAGGTCCAGGGCGCGGGCGCGGATCGGGCCCTGGACCGGGTCCGGAAACGGGGCGGTGGCAGATGTTTGTGCGACATCGCGCGGGGTCGCTCGAAGCGGTGGTTTCGCAGGCGCGATGGCGCAACCTGGCGGTGACGGCGGGAGTGATGCTGTTGATGGTGGCGAGCCTGGCCGCGCTGATCCGCTACACGCAGCGCGCCCAGAAACTGGCTGAGCTGCAGATGGACTTCGTAGCCGGAATTTCGCATGAGCTGCGGACGCCGCTGACCGTGATCCACACCGCGGCCTATAACTTGCGCGGCAAATTGGCCGCCAATGCGAGCCAGGTGGAGCGGTACGGCGCCTTGATCCAGCAGGAGAGCGGGCGCCTCACGGAATTGGTGGAGCAGGTGCTGCGGTTTGCCGGATCGAACGCGGGCCGCGTGATTCAGAAACGTGAGCCGCTATCGATTGCCAACGTGATAGAAGAGACCATGGAGTCCAGCAAGGCTGTATTCCAGGGGGCCGGATGCGTGGTGGAAACGCGCATCGATCCGGAACTTCCGCTGGTTCTGGCAGACCCGATGGCGCTCAAGCAGGCGCTCCAGAACCTGCTCAATAATGCGGCCAAGTATGGAAACGGAGGGAGCAACTGGATCGGCGTCTCGGCATCCAAAGCGCGACGAGGAAAAAGGAATGGTGGAGATTCGAGTGGCCGACCATGGCCCGGGGATTCCGGCCGATGAGCAGGAACACATTTTCGAACCGTTCTTTCGCGGCCGGCGCGCGGTGCAGGATCAGTTGCACGGCACCGGGTTAGGCCTGAACCTGGCCAAGAGAATTGTGGAGGCGCACGGGGGCACTATACGGGTGATTAGCGCTCCTATGAAGGGCACCGAGTTCATCGTGTGGATTCCCGCTGCGCCCGCCGGTGCCGCATGAGTTCACGCATACTGCTGGTGGAGGATGAGCCGGGGCTGGTGTTGACGCTGTCGGACCTGCTGAGCGCGGAGGGCTACGAAGTCGAAAGTGCCACCGATGGACTGGCGGGGCTGTCGAGAGCCACCAAGGAACAGTTCGATTTGATCGTGCTGGATGTGATGCTGCCGGGCAAGAGCGGCCTGGAAGTCTGCCGGGAACTGCGGCAGCAAGGAAAGGATGTGGTTATCCTGATGCTGACCGCGAAGACGCAGCTTTTCGACCGTGTGGTGGGGTTGAAGCTGGGGGCGGACGATTACCTGACCAAACCGTTTGAGCCACCCGAACTGCTGGCGAGAATTGAGGCCCTGCTGCGCCGCATCAAGCACCAGAAACTCACGCCCGTGGCGCGGTTTCAGTTCGGCAACGTCGATATCGATTTTGAACAAGGCGATGTGAGGAAGCAAGGCCAGACGATAAGCCTGGCGGCCAAGGAGTTGGAGTTGCTGCGCTATCTGATCGATCACCGGGGGAAAGTGGTCTCGCGCGACGAACTGCTGGAGGGCGTGTGGGAGTATCAACCCGGCGTGTCATCGAGGACGATCGACGTACACGTTGCGTGGCTGCGGCAAAAGCTGGAAGACCATCCGCAGACTCCGGCCCATATTCACACCGTGCGGGGCGTAGGGTACCGGTTCTCCGCGTGACTAATGGCCGTCGCAGTGAGTTCGTTAGCATTCGCCAGCGCGCGGAACCAATCCGAGCCGCGACCGTGAGGGAGCGATTATACTTACATTGTCTCTGCGACAGACCACTAGTAACAAGGGAATGACAGTGGGGATAACAAAGGACGATGACAAATGGAGTAACCAGGGAACAGTCCGGAGGCAACCTGCTCCCTGGATCTGAGAGTCCCGGCGATAACTCCGACGGATCTCACGATCGACGGACTCAAGCCAGGAAACCCAGAATACAAACGGTCATGGACTGACTTAGTAGTGATGTTATGACCATTCCCTTACGGTCGCGGCTCCGAACAGAGCGCGCACTTAGTGCCTGGGGCCACCGGGACCACCGGGGCCGAAACCGCGTCCACCGGAGCCGCGCGAATTGAAAGTAGTCTGCTGGGTTGTAGTCAGAATGGCATAGAAGGCCGCGTCGGCTTTATTTTGGATGTCCACGATCTGACCGGTAAGTGTTCCGATATTGGCCGACAAGCTATCGATCGTGGCCGTCGCATTGCTCTTGACCGCCGTTTCTAACGATGTATAGTCCGCATGCAGGCTGGTCTGAAGAGGAGTGACCGCGGCCAGTGAATTCGTAAAGATAGTGGTAGCCTGGGCTGCCTGCGCAGTGGTTAGTGTGAGGAGTTTTGTCAGCCGCTCGACCTGATTCGCAACAACTGTGGCTGGATCGGGACCCGTAGCCGAGGTCAGGACTCCGAATGGCCGTTGAGCCATCATCGCCGAGGTTAACAGAAGGCTAACTGCGCCAATCCTGGTTATGGTCTTTATACTTGTGAGGCGTACTGTAGTCATACTTATATGTCTCCTATATGGTTGAGCAGTGAGCTGCCGTGTAAGTGCTATTAGTCAAGACGGCTGGCGGCGTGGCAGGATTCGTTAAGTTTGTTAAGCTTTCGGCTGAGCTTTTTCACCGCGGAGACGCTGAGACGCGGAGATCACGCTGAGAAAAGACCAAGCAAGTCAAAACGTGAGAACGCAGAGGAAGCGGAGACGATGAAGGCTTGACGCCACGACACTGTGACAAAATACCGCAAGGCACTGTATGCGACGTCGACGCTATGCCAATCCGGAACGCTCCAGCAGCGCTCGCGGGTCCGGTTCGCGGCCCATGAAGCCGCGGTAGAGATCGGCCGGGTCCTCGCTGTCGCCTTTGGCCAGGATCTTGGAGCGAAACTCGGTGCCGATTTCGCGGCTGAAAATTCCGTGGCGGCGGAAGCGGGTGAAGGCGTCGGCCTCCAGCACCTCTGCCCACTTGTATGAATAGTAGCCGGCGCCGTAGCCGACGGGGCTGCCAAACAGGTGAGTGAAGGCGGCGATCATGGCATGTTGCGGGGGCAGCGGAGCCGGGCTGAATTCCTGCAGCAGCCGGCGCGAGTACTCCACCGGATCGCCATCGCGCTCAGGCGAGTAGCGGGTGTGCATCAGCAGGTCAATGAAGCCGAAGCCCAGTTGCCGCATCTGGGTGTTGGCGGCGCGGAAGGTGCGGGCGCGCTTCATTTTCTGAAACAGGTCTTCGGGAATGGGCGCGCCGGTTTCCCAATGGCGCGCAAACAGGTCCAGAGCCGCGCGCTCCCAGCACCAGTTCTCCATGATCTGCGAGGGTAACTCCACGAAGTCCCAAGCTACGTTAGTGCCGGCCAGCGACCTGACCTCTACCCGGCTCAGCAGATGATGCAGCAGGTGGCCGAACTCGTGGAAGATGGTTTCCACTTCGCGATGGGTCAGCAGAGCGGGCTTGCCGGCCACGGGCGCGGTGAGATTGCCGCAGATCAGGCCCAGGTGCGGGCGGAAGCCATCGGGCGCGGGTCCGCCGGTGATGAGGGCGTCCATCCAGGCGCCGCCGCGCTTGTTTTCGCGCGGATACCAGTCGGCATAAAAACCTCCCAGGTACGCGCCGTTCTCATCGCGAACGTTGTAATAGTGCACCTGCGGATCCCAGGCCGGCACGCCGGGTTCTTCCTCCACTTGAATGCCGTACAGGCGATTGACCAGGTCGAAGAGGCCGGCCACTACGCGCTGCATGGGGAAGTAGGGGCGCAGCGCCTCCTCATCGAAATCGTAGAGCGCGGCACGCTGCTTTTCGGCGTAGTAGGCGACGTCCCACGGCTCCAGCTCCGGCGCCTGGGGGCCTTCGATTTGCCGGCGGAATTCCAGCAGCTCGCGGTTTTCCTCTTGAAAGCGCCGTTCGGTCTTGGATTTGAGATCCTCCAGGAAGGCCACGGCGCGCGCGCCATTGTGGGCCATCCGGTCTTCCAATACCAGGTCGGCGAAAGTTGCGTAGCCCAGCAGTTCGGCTTTCTGCCGGCGGAGTTCCAGGATGCGGGTGATGATGGGGCGGTTGTCGCGCGGAACGGCGGTGGCGCGCACGCTGAAGGCTTCGTACACCTGCCGGCGAACGGCCTGGTTGTCGAGGTACGTCATCACCGCGAAGTAGTCCGGGGCCTGCAGGGTGAAGCGCCAGCCGTCCAGCTTTTTACGCGCGGCGCTCTCGAGCGCAGCGGCCCGGGCGGTGGGCGGAAGTCCGGCCAGATCGGCCTCGCGAGTGATCAGCAGCTCAAAAGCGTTAGTGGAATCCAGAACGTTTTCACCGAACTTGGTCGTGATCTGGGTCAGTTCGACATCAATCTCTTCCAGCCGTTTCTTGCCCGCGGCATCCAGGTCGGCGCCATGCCGGCGGAACGTCTCCACGGTCTTGTCCAGGAAGCGGCGACGTTCGCCGGTGAGTCCGGCGCCTTCCGGGGTCGCGGCGAAAGCTTTGATGCCGTTCCACAATCCGGCATCAAGGGGAATGCCGGTGTAGAACGCGCTGGCTTGCGGCTGCACGGCATTGAAGGCGGCACGCAGTTCCGGGTAGGTGGCCACAGACTCCAGGTGCCGGACCACGGACAGCGCCCGGTCCAGAGGCTCGGTCAAACTGTCGAGCGCGTGCATGGTGTTCTCAAAAGTGCGGGGACCGGGCGCTGCGGCAATGGCGTCCAGCCTGGCGCGCGCCTGGCTAAGCAATTGCGCCATGGCAGGCTCCACATGCACCGCCTGGATGCAATCGAATGGAATCCGGAAGGGTAAGCCCAAGAGAGGATTAGGCGGGCTGGTACTTTGCATTACCTAAAGCGTAACAGGTCGAAAAGAAAGGTGGTACTCATCGACCGTAAAAAAAACTACAAAATGGTTAACATAGAGATGCATGGGTTTCGATTTAAACGGGGCGCTGCCTGGCGTGCCAGCCGAGCAGCGTCTCAATGTATATGCCCTGGTGATCTATATCCCCGATCCACTGGGCAGGTTTCTGGACGATCTCCGGCGCGAACTGGCACCCGGATGCAATCCGCACGCCCACGTCAGTGTGCTGCCGCCGCGTTCTTTGGGTGTGGACTGGCAGGTGGCGGGCCGCGAGCTCCGAGGGCTTACGGAGAAACAGCCGCCGTTCGCGGTAGGGCTGGCGGAGGTCAGGATTTTCCCCGTGACCAACGTGATCTACATCGAAGTGGGCGCGGGCGCTTCGGAACTGTATCGGATGCACGACGCCATCAACCGCGGCGGCGCCCTGGCTTTTGAGGAGCCATTCGCCTACCATCCGCACATCACGCTGGCGCAGGAGATCGGGCAGGGCGATGTCCAGGCCGTGTATGAACTGGCGACGCGGCGCTGGGCCGAGTTCACCGGGCCGCACGCGTTCCGCGCGGAGCGGGCGACGTTTGTGCAAAACAAAATGGGGAACTGCTGGGTCGATCTGACGGAGTTGGAGTTGGGTGCGGTGGCGGTTGGGTAGGGGCTTTCCCGATGCGGTGAAGTATCGCTTACTTGCTGGGTGACATTGCTTTCGGCGAGGCGCTTCAGCACAGAGCTATCGCCGATAATGGGGAAGATGTCAGTCCTGCAAGACGTCCGCCTGGCCTTTCGGCTTTTCAGGCGCAACCTGGCCGGCACCGGAATCGCCCTGCTGTCGATTGCGTTGAGCGTGGCCGCGACCGCGGTTGTTTTTACCGCCATCAAATCCGTACTCATCGACCCTCTGCCTTACGCGCGACCCCGGGAACTGGTCCAGATTCGCAGCGAATTCCCCAAGATGCAAGAGCAGTCCAACGGCGACTGGGTGGTTTGGAATGACACGCAGGAGCTGATTCGGAGAACCCGCACGCTCGAATCCGTTGGAATTTATGGCAACGCTATTTTCGATCTGGCGGGCGATGCCGGCACAACTCCGGAAGCGCTCTATGGCCTGAGGGTGACCGCCAGCCTGTTTCCGACGCTCGGTGTGTCCCCCATGCTCGGACGGAATATTCTTCCCGGGGAGGATCAGCCGGGCCGCCCCGCCGAGATGATTCTGAGCTACGGACTATGGGTGCGCCGCTTCAACTCGGATCGCGGTGTGGTGGGCCGCGCCGTCACGGTAAACGGGCACGACTGCCTGGTGATTGGCGTCATGCCTCCGGCTTTCAATTTCCCGCTGCGAAGGGCAGCCGTCCACACGCCTTCTCCATATGTCGAGTTTTGGTCCACGCCTTTTGCGGTGCCGGCCAACAAGAATGCCGGATTGGGCGCGGTCGCCAGGCTTCGGCCAGGCGTTTCGCTCGAACAGGCCCGGCAGGACCTTGCCTCGATCAGCCAGGCGCTCGAGCACGACTTTCCCGGAGACGAATCGTGACCGCACACTCAGGATGAACTTCCTGCGCGATCGAACTGTGGGCATCGCCACGAACGGTCTTTTCCTTCTGATGGCCGCGGCTCTGATGTTCATGCTGATCGGATGCGCCAACGTCGCCAATCTGCTGCTGGCGCGTGGCTTCGCCCGGCAGCGGGAAATCTCCGTGAGGCTTGCCCTGGGCGCCGGGCGCGCGCGAATTGTGCGGCAACTTCTTACGGAAAGCGGAGTGCTGGCTGCGCTTGGTGCTCTGGGCGGCTATCTGCTGACCGCTGCGGCATGGAAAATCCTGCCGGCACTGGCGCCTGTGAGCATTCCCCGGCTGGCTGCCGCGCGGGCGGATGGCACCGTCTTCGGCTTCGCTCTGGCGCTGGCACTGATCAACGGCATCCTCTTCGGAATCGCGCCCGCGCTTCGTTTAGCCAGACTGAAGGCCGCCGTCGCTCTGGGCGCCTTCGGCTCGCGCGGCGCCGCTGCCGGCGGGCGGGACCGCATCCGTTCCGCCCTGGTCGTGGCTGAGGTCGCGCTGTCGGTGATGCTGGTTGTGGTGGGCGGTCAGACTGCTCGGCAGCTTCGTGAAACTGGTCAACACCGATCCCGGTTTCCAAGCCGACCGCATTCTGGCGTCCGTCGTGCTTCCCGCGCCCGAACGATACCCCAAGCCCGAACAGCGCGCATTGTTCTATCAGCGCATTCTCGATTCGGTTCGAGCGCTTCCCGGAGTGGAGAGCGCCGGCACGGTCGACGCCTTGCCCTTTAGCGGAGAAAACCACGGTGGATTCGTCAGCAACAGTGCCGCTCCGTCTGGAGATGTGTCTGGAGCGGCGAATGCTCCGCTAACCGCCGAGGTGGACGTTGTCGGCGGAGAGTATCTGCAGACCATGGGTGTTCACCTGCTGGAAGGCCGGTGGTTCCGCGAAGACGAAATGAGTGAATCGGGCGATGCCGCGATTGTGAACAGCTTCGCAGCCGGCCGCTTGTGGCCGCATGCCAGCGCTCTGGGGCAGAGGATCTGCGTCGATTGCACGCCGGAACGGCCCAACAATTGGAAGCGAGTGGTCGGAGTTGTCTCAAGCGCCAGTCATGCCGCGCTCAACGAGCCCGTGAAGGGCAATGTTTATCTTGCCGCCGGAGCCATGCGGAATGCGGTGTTCCTGGTGGTGAGAACAGCACGGCCCACGGGAGATCTGGAAAAGGCCATCCGCCGTGCCATCGCCGCGATCGATCCCAATCAGCCGGTATTCCTGAGCGCATCAATGCGTACTCTGGTGGCGGACTCCGTGGCCGATCGGCGATTCATTGTGACGCTGCTGGCGATCACCGGTTGGCTGGCTCTTCTGATGTCCGCGGCCGGCGTCTACGGCGTGGTTTCCTACACCACCTTGCGCCGGACCCAGGAGATCGGCATCCGTCTGGCCGTGGGAGCTACTCCTGGCGATGTTCATTCCCTGCTATTCCGGCAGGGCTTCGCGACCATCGCCGTCGGACTGGCGCTTGGGTTGTGCGCGGCGGTGTCCCTGACGCCTGTCCTCCGAAGTCTTTTCGCCGGGCTCGAATCCGGGAATCAGGCTATCGTCTGGATCGCTACCGCCCTGGTTGCCGCTAACCGCGGGCTTGGCGTGCTCGATCCCGGCGCGCCGCGTCGCCAAAATCGATCCGATGTCGGCCCTCCGGCAGGAATAGGCCAGGCCCGGAGGCCTAAAGTATGCTGCGTGTTCAGCCGATCATCAAGCATCGTGAATACTGTCTTGGTTTGTGATAAGGAACCGATCGCCATGGAGGGACTGCGGAGCCTCCTCGAATCCGCCGAAGGCTTGCGCGTTGTCGGTGCCGAGAGCTCACTGAAGGATGGCATGGACGCGGCGCAGCAATTGCAGCCCACGATCATGTTTTTGGACAAAGCCTTTGGAATAGACGCGGTGATGGAGTGGTTGCGGGTGCTGCGGGCGGCCAAGTCGCCGATGGCGGCCATCGTTTGGAGCGTCTCGCTTTCGGAAGCCGAGGCGCTGCATTTGCTGCAGGCCGGCGCGGCGGGAGTGATTCGCAAGACCACGCCCCTGGCCGAACTGATGACCTGCATCCGCACGGTGGTCGCGGGCGGCACCTGGATGGATAGCGACATGGTGAAGAATGTCGAACGGCCGGTGCGCTCAGGCCACGCCACGCTAACCGCGCGGGAGCTGCAGGTGACGGAGCTGATCGAACAGGGCTTCAAGAATAAGGAGATCGCGGCGGCTCTGGGGATCCGCACGGGAACCGTCAAGATCCATCTGAAACATATCTTCGAGAAGACCGGAATTCGCGGAAGATACGGGCTGGCGATTGCTGGATTGAAAGAGAAGGGACTGCTGGCGGACAAGGCAGCGTAGGCGCGTCGGCTAGACCTCCCTGCCTGCCCAAAGCACGGAAAACAATGGTGCCCGGGGTTGCGGCATACATGGCTATTTGACCTGGCTATAATGGTTTTATGCAGGTCAGCGTGGCGGATGCCAAAAACAAACTCCCGGAATTGATCAAGGCGGTAGAGGGCGGTAAGTCCGTCACTATTTGCCGCCGCGGCGTGCCGGTTGTGGATTTGGTACCCACGAAAACAAACGCCCGACAGGAGCCCACGTTCGGAACGCTGAGAGGCCGGGTCACGATCAACGATCCCGATTGGTGGAAGCCCATGTCGGAGGACGATGCAGAGGCGTTCCTCAACGGGGGCAAGTAGCTTGCGCATACTGCTCGACACGGTCGTGTTCGTTTGGGCTGTGGATTCGCCCGAGCGCATCTCCAGGAAAGCCATGGCCGCACTCAAGGATGACGCAACGGTGCGAGAAATGAGCGCCATTTCTCTTTCGGAGATCGCCATCAAGGGAGCCCTGGGCAAACTCGACCTGTCCAAAGAGGATGTCTTGCTGGGCATTGCGGATCTTCGAATGCGTATATTGCCTTATACGGCAGACCACGCCGGTCGTCTTTTCGGGCTGCCGCTTTACCATGCCGATCCATTTGATCGTCAGATCATTGCGCAGGCACTGTCCGAAAATATTCCGGTCGTCACGTCAGACGAGAAGTTCAGGCTCTACAAAGGCATCAAAGTCATTTGGTGACGCTGGCAACAGAGGCATGCCAAACACCGGCAGATCGGCAGCTGATCCGCAAACGGAAATGCCTGTTCCACGCTGATGGTATCCTAGAGGCTTGACCCGCCTCAGTCTCGCTTGTTTTGGCAATTCTCGCCTTCCTGGCATCCACCGCCGGGGCTCAGCCATCGGTTCTGCTGGACGCGATGTCGCAGGAGCTAAACCGCAACTATACTGTTTTGAAGCAGAAGGCCGACCCGCCACCGTACTTTCTGAGCTACGAGGTGACCGAGGAGGAGTTCCGCACCGTTTCGGGTACGCTTGGGACCGTGGATTCCACCAATTCAGGGAAGAGCCGGGCGATGGATGTGTCGGTTCGGGTGGGAACACCCAAGCTCGACAACTATCACCGGGTCCGGGGAGACCGCGGCCAGTTCACTTCAGGCGCTCTGATTTCATTCGAAGACAATGTGAACTCCATCAAGCGGAGGCTGTGGCTCGAAACCGACCGCGCCTACCGCACAGCGGCTGAGCGGCTCATCCGCATCAAGACCAACTCGCAGGTGAGGGTGGCGGAGGCCGATGACTCCGACGATTTCTCCACTGAGCCGCCGGCGGTTTCCGTGCAGGCGCCGCCCGATCTGAAGTTCAACGAGGCCGAATGGAGCGAGCGTATTCGCGAGCTTTCGGGGCGCTTTAAGAACTACTCCAGCGTGCTGACTTCGCATGTTTCCGCGCAAGGTCAGAGAGAGACCAAGTACCTGGTCAATACCGAGGGCTCCCGCCTGGCGTACGGCCGCGGGTTTGCGCGCGTGGTGATCAATGCGTCGGCCAAGGCGGCGGACGGCACGGACCTGAGCACGTTCGAGACGTTCGAAGCGGTGGACGCCGCCGGATTGCCGAATGAGAAAGCGCTGCTGGCCGCCGTGGATCGCGTGGCCAACGATCTTTCGCGCCTGCTCAAGGCCCCTGAATCCCAACCGTTCGTGGGCCCGGCGATTTTTTCGGGACGCGCCGCCGGTGTCTTCTTTCATGAGATCTTCGGGCATCGCGTGGAAGGCCACCGGCAGAAGGATGAGAGCGAAGGCCAGACGTTCACCAAGAGCGTGGGCACCAAGGTTCTGCCCGACTTTCTGTCCGTGGTTTTCGATCCCACGCGCAGGAAGATCGGCGGCATCGACCTGAACGGCTGGTACGATTACGACGACGAGGGCGTCAAGGCCCGGCCCGTGAGTGCGGTGGACAAGGGCGTGTTGAAGACGTTCCTGATGTCGCGCTCGCCTATCAAGGGATTCGAACAGTCCAACGGCCACGGCCGCCGCCAGCCGGGGTTGGAAGTGGTTTCGCGGCAGTCCAACCTGATTGTGGAATCGTCCAACGCGGTGCCGGAAGACAGGCTGCGGCAGATGTTGATCGATGAGGTCAAGAAGCAGAACAAGCCGTACGGGCTCTACTTCCGCGATATCACGGGCGGCTTCACCACCACGCAGCGCGCGGGCTTGCAGGCTTTCAAAGTGATTCCGGTGATTGTCTATCGGGTCTATACGGACGGGCGGCCCGACGAACTGGTGCGCGGAGCCGACATTGTGGGCACGCCGCTGTCGAGTTTCTCGAAGATCCTGGCCACTTCGGACAAGCCGGAAGTTTTTAACGGGTACTGCGGCGCTGAATCGGGCAGCGTTCCGGTTTCGGCGGTGGCGCCGGCGATTCTGGTGTCGGAAATCGAAATCGAGAAGAAGGCCAAGTCCAACGACCGGCCGCCGCTGCTTCCGGAACCCACCACCATGGAGAACAATAGCAGGGGCGGCCAGCAATGAAGCCGCTGTTAATTGTGGCGGCCGCATTAGGCGCTTTGCTGGCGCTGAGCGCGCAGGGGCCTGCTGCTGGACCTGCCACCGGACCCGACCCGGTCTTTCAGGCGATGAAGGACGAGATGGATCGCGCGCGCCACCTGACCGTCGCCAACCTGGAACCGCCGTACTTCGTTCAATACGTCATTGACGAGGCCGACAGCTTCAGCGTGACCGCCAACCTGGGCGGGTTGTTGACCGAGCGCCACGACAAGTTCCGCTCTCCCGAAGTACGCGTGCGGGTGGGGGACTACAAGTTCGACAACAGCAACTATGTGGGCAGCGGATCCGGCTCCGGCTCGCGCTACGACCTGGAGCGTTTTCCGCTGGAGAATGCATATCCGGTGCTGCGCCGTTATCTGTGGCTCGAAACCGATTCGGCCTACAAGTCGGCGGTGGAGGCGATCTCGCGCAAGCGCGCCGCGCTGCGCAACCTCACGCAGAGCGACCAACTTAATGATTTTTCGCATGCCGACCCGGTGCAACTGGTTCGCGATTTCTCGCAGCCTCTGCTCGATCGGGATGCCTGGTCTAAAAGGGTGCGTTCGCTTTCGGCGATTTTCGCGCAGTACTCCGATATCAAGAATTCCGGCGTGGAGTTGGAATCGAGCGTAGGCGGCTTTTACCTTGTGAATTCCGAAGGGGCCCAGGTGCGCCAACCGGAGAACGTAACTTTTCTGCGCGCGCGGGCGACCGGGCAGGCCGCCGACGGCATGACGGTGCGGGATGCCGTGACGTTCCACTCCCTGGATGCATCGCGCATGCCGGGCGATGCCGAGCTGAACCGCGGCGTGACGGCGCTGGCGGAAAACGTGGTGGCCCTGGCGCATGCGCCCAAGGGAGAAGATTACAGCGGCCCGGTTCTGTTCGAGGGTGTGGCGGGCGCGCAGATTCTGGCCGAGGTGCTGGGACGGAACCTGGCGCTGGGGCGGAAGCCGGCGGGCGATGGCGGCCGCGGGGGCGGATTTCAGAATAGCGAACTGGAAGGGCGCATGGGAGCCCGCGTGCTGCCCGAATCTTTCGACGTGATGGATGACCCGACGCAGAAGGAATGGCGCGGGCGGCCGTTGTTCGGCAGCTACGAAGTGGACCGTGAGGGAGTGGTGCCCAAGCCCACCCGTCTGGTCGAAAAAGGCGTCCTGAAGAATTACCTGCTGACGCGCCAGCCGGTGCGCGGGTACGAAGGCTCCAACGGCCACGCGCGGCTGCCGGGGCCTTTCGGGGCCGATGCGGCCACCATCGGCAACCTGTTTGTGAGTTCCACCGAGACCGTGCCGGCGGCGGAGTTGAAAAAGAAACTGATCGACCTGTGCCGGGCGCGCAGCAAGCCGTACGGCATCATCATTCGCAAGATGGACTTCCCTTCCTCGGCGGCAATCAGCGAGGTGCGGCAACTGCTCAGCGGCCAGCAGGGCGGGCGCCCGGTGAGTATGCCGATCCTGGTATATAGGGTTTACCAGGATGGCCATGAGGAACTGGTGCGCGGCCTGCGCTTCCGGGGGTTGAATGCGCGCTCTCTGAAAGATATTCTGGCCGCGGGCGACGACAGCGTAGCTTTCGAATACCTGGATAACACCGCGCCCTTCGCGTTGATAGGCGGAGCCGGGTTCACCACCGAGGCATGCGTAGTGGCGCCCTCCATTCTGATTGACGATCTGGAACTGCACCCGGTGGAGGAAGAACTGCCGAAACTCCCGGTAGTGTCGGCGCCGGATTTGGTGCGCCCGGCGTCGGTGCGATAGGAGACGGCGGGCAGTGCGGCTGCTGGGCCGGTACATTTTCCGGGAAATTCTTTCCAGCGCCCTGCTCGGGACGCTGCTGGCCACGTTCGTGATATTCCTGTACGGCGTGGACCCGCTCTTCGAACTGCTGGTGCGCAGCAGCGCCAATGCCCGCACCGTCCTGCTGTTGTTTGCGCTGGGTCTGCCGCCCGTGTTGCCCCTGACGATTCCCTTTGGCGTGCTGGTGGGGATTCTGATCGGCCTGGGGCGTATGGCGGCCGACGGCGAATTCACCGCCATGCGGGCGGCGGGCGTGTCCAGCCGCAAGGCCATTCTGCCGGTCCTGCTGTTTGCCACTCTGTGCGCCGCGCTGGCCGGATACGCTTCGCTGCGGCTCACACCGCTGGCCTTCCGCGAGAAAAACCGCATCGTCCAGCAGCTTCAGGCCACGCAGCTTTCCGCCGACGTGCAGCCGCGCATTTTCGTGGACAACTTCCCCAACACCATTCTCTATGTGGGCGAAGTCAAGCCGGGGGCTGTGGCGCGCTGGCAGAACGTCTTTGTGGCCGACGTGACGCCGCCGGAGAATCGCAAGAGCGGCATGCGCGAGCAGGCCATCGGGCCGCGAATCACGGTAGCGCGCGAAGCCCTGGCGGTGCCCGACGTGAAGAACAATCGCCTGCAGCTTTCTCTGCGCGACACTTCCTCGCATGAGATGGGGAAGGACCAGAAGTCGCAGGATACCACCTCACCATATCAGGATGAGGCGGTCGAGGCGGCGCCGCCGGTACAAACCCCGCCGCGGTCGAGCGCCATGAACACGCGGCAATTAATGAATTATTATGGGCCCGACTGGGTTGAGAACCAGGTGGAACTGCACAAGCGTTTCGCGCTGCCGGTAGCTTGCATCATGCTGGCGATGGTGGGAATCCCGCTGGGCGTGGCCACGCGTAAAGGCGGCAAATCGGCCGGCTACGTGAACGCGCTGTTTCTGTCGTTCTTCTGCTACTACCTCGCCCTGGTATGGCTGATCGGGCTGGCCAAGCAAAAAACGCTGCCGGTGCCGCTGGCCGTCTGGCTTCCGAACGCCGTATTCGGAATCGCGGGCCTGTTCTTCCTATTCCGCCTGGAGCGTCCGGGCGAGGGCGATTTATTCGGAACCATCAAGAACCGCATAGGGGAGTGGTTCGGAAGACTGAAACCCCAGACTGCGCCGCTCGAGCGCTCGAGTTTTTCCGGATGGCGGCTGCCCCTGGTGCCGCAGTTAATCGACACCTATGTGCTGACGAATTTTCTGTTTTATCTGATGGTAATGTTGGCCAGCTTCGTATCGTTGACCCTGGTCTACAACTTTTTTGAACTGATGGGTGACATGCTGCGCAACAGCACGCTCGTCAAGATGTTCACTTACCTGTTCTTCCTGACTCCCTCTTTGATCTACACCATGCTTCCCATCAGCACTCTGGTGGCGGTACTGGTGACGTTTGGCGTCCTCACCAAGCACAATGAGGTCACGGCATTTCGGGCTTGTGGGGTCAGCCTGCACCGGCTGGCGCTGCCAATTCTGGTGGTCAGCACGCTTCTTTCGGGCGGCCTGTTCGCCTTCGACTTTTCCTTCGTGCCGGGCGCCAACCAGAAGCAGAACGCGCTGCGCAACGAAATCAAGGGGCGCACAGACAGGCAGACTTACACCAACCCGGCCCGCAACTGGATTATGGGCAATGCCTCGAACCGCATCTTCTACTACAAGTATCTCGATCCCTCGGAACCGTCGATGAACGGAGTGAGCGTCTTCGAGCTGGAGCCCAAGACGTTCCGCCTGACGCGGCAGGTTTCGGCGGTGCGCGCGCAATGGAGGCGGTCGTTGAATGCCTGGGTCTTTGAAAACGGCTGGACCTGCGAGTACCAGGGCGCCTTCTGCAAATCGTACAAGGAATTCCAGACGTCTACATTCCCGGAGTTGACCGAGCCGCCCGAGTATTTTTTGAAGGAGCCGGTGCAGGACACCCAGATGAACTTCCTGGACCTGCAGCGCTTTATCGCCGATCTCAACCAGAGCGGCTTTGACACGGTGAAATTGCAGGTGCGGCTAAACCGGAAATTCTCGATGCCTTTGTTCGCGCTGATCATGGCCATGATTGCGATTCCTTTCGGATTCCTGGTGGGCAATCGCGGCGCCATGACGGGTATCGGGGTGAGCATCGGGATAGCGATGGCTTACCTGGCCGTGGGACCGCTCTTCGAGAAGATCGGCAATGTCGGTTTGCTGCAGCCTGCCATCGCCGCATGGGCGCCGGACATGCTCTTCGGTTTGGCCGGAATCTATTTGCTGCTGCGAATGCGAAGCTGAGTACCCGTCACAGCAGGAAGTTAATTCACTCGTGGCGCAACGCTGTCATCGGATCCACTCGCGCCGCGCGCCGTGCCGGAAAATACGCAGCCACCAGGCCGGCAGCTGCAAGCAACAGCACGGCGGCCGTAACGATCCCAGGGTCGGTGGCCGTCAGGCCGAACAGCATCGACTGCACCCATCGCGACGCAATCCAGGCTGCCGGTACTCCCATCGCTACACCCAGGACCACCAGGCGAAGAGCACCCTTGCAGACCATCCACAGCACGCCGCTTTGCCGCGCCCCCAACGCGATGCGGACACCGATCTCCTTGGTCCGCCGGACCACGCTATAAGCCAGCAGCCCATACAACCCGACGCAGGCAAGCAGGAGCCCGAGCACGCCGAAGCCTCCAGCCAAATTGGCCATCAGCCGCTCCTGTAGCAGCGTTCGCTCCACCTGATCGGTGAGCGCACGGACCTCCAGCGGAGCGCTCGGAAGGCTCGGCTGAAGCTCCTTGCGGATCGCCAAAGCTATTGTGGAAAGCGATCCCACTGCGCGAATCTCCACCGTGCTGCTACCAAAGAAGCCGCCGCTGAGCTCCCGCTGAAAGTAGGAGACGTATACGGCCGGCCCTGGAACCGTGCGCAAGCCGGCGGTGATGGCGTCCTTGGCCACGCCCACGATCTGCAAATCGCTGGGGGGACGCGTCACCGTCGCGGACAGATATTCGCCAACGGGGCTTCGACCGGGAAAGTAGCGCGCCGCGAAGGCCTGGTTGACGATCGCCGGGTGGATGCTTTCCGGCTCGTGTGCATCGAACTCGCGGCCGGCAATCAGCGGCGTCTGCATCGTGGCGAAAAAGCCCGGTCCCGCCCCAATGAAGATCGCGTTGTCCCGCTCCGGCAGCGTTTGACCTTTGGGAACCACTGCCTCGGACCACGTTGATCCGCTCAGCGGCGTATGACTGGAAATACTCGCGGACGCGACTCCCGGCACTCGCCGAACCCGATCCAGCAGATCCTGATAGAACGCGACCAGACGCGCATCACGATAGCCCTCGCGCCGTCCATCCACATCCACCAGAAGAACGCCTTCCCGCCGGAAGCCCGGATCGATATTCAAAAGGTTCTGCAGCGTCCGTGAGAATAAGCCCGCGCTCACCAGCAGCACCAGCGAAAGAGCCACTTGAGAGCTGACCAGGAGCGACAGGAGCCGCGAGCGGGAACGTGTCATGCGCCCGTCACCCTTGAGCGCCGATTGGCCTGCCGCCGTGGATTGAAGGGCCGGCACCAGGCCGAAAAGAATTCCCGTCGCCATCGCCACGGCAATGGTAAAGCCGAGCACGTGCGCGTTCGGTGTAACATCCAACGAAACCGGGAAGGGATCGCCCATGGCAAGCGTGTCAACCAGCAAACGGGACGTGAGCCATGCCAGGCCGACCCCCATGACGGCCCCAAGCGAAGAGAGCAGCATGCTTTCGGTTAGAAGCTGGCGGACGATTCGTCCGCGCCCGGCCCCGATCGCGAGCCGCACAGAAATCTCGCGTTGACGCGCGGATGCACGAGCCAGCAACAGATTGGCGACATTCGCGCATGCGATGAGCAGCACCAGGGCAACCACTGCCATCAGGACGATCAGCGGTTTCTGAAACCGTTCCCGAAGGTAGGTGTAGCCCGTACCGCCGGGAGCCAGTTCCAGGGCCGCTTCCGCCATCGCCCGCCGGCGTGAAGTGGACCAGCCCGCACTAATCACCCGTTCGGATAGCTGGGGCCAAACCACCGCCAGGCGGGCCTGGGCTTGCGCCATCGAAACGCTGTTCCTCGGCCGGGCGAGTATGCGTAGCCAGAAATTCCCCGGACCGAGCAGGGCTGCGGCTAGCGGTTCCACGACCGGCAGCGCGGCTACCGGCATGGTGATATCGGCAGTGGTACCGACGTTCGCGCCTGTAAAA
The DNA here is from genome assembly GCA_963817515.1 of Bryobacterales bacterium. Taxonomy (GTDB): domain Bacteria; phylum Acidobacteriota; class Terriglobia; order Bryobacterales; family Bryobacteraceae; genus DATMNI01. The sequence goes on from CAWFPJ010000006.1 coordinate 55,765, forward strand.
CCCTGCGGGCTTACGCCGGCAATCGTGACGGGAACGCCATTCACCGCAACCGACTGGCCGATCGCTTCCGCATTGCGCGCGAACTGGCGCTCCCAATACCCGTAACTGATCACCGCCACCGGCGGCGCGCCCGGCCAATCGTCCTCCGGCCGCAGCAAACGTCCGATCGCAGGGCTCAGGCCCAGCGTCTGGTAGTACTCGCCGGTGACCCACGCTCCGGGAACGCGGCTGATCGAGCCGCGCCAACCCACGCTAAAGCCGGCACTGCTGAAACCGCTCACATCCGCGAAGATGTCTTTTTGATCCGCCAGCGCTTTGACAATGGCATATGAGAAAGTTTCGCCGGGAGGCGCCGCACGCGCTGCCCGCAACTTCACCTGAACCAATTCCTGTGGATCGCGTACCGGCAGCCACCGCAGCATCAGAGCGTCTATCAAGCTGAAGATCGCGGTGTTGGCTCCAATGCCGAGCCCCAGCGACAGCACCGCGGTCGCCGTGAATCCGGGACTCTGACGCATGGTCCGAAAGGCATACTGCACATCCCGATACGCCTGCTCAATCCATGTCCAGCCCCACGCTGCGCGGGCTTCTTCGGCCGCTCTGGCCAGACTTCCCAATTCCTCCGGCTTCCCCATTGCGGCCAGGGACTCCAGCTCCTCTTGCATGTCCATCTCTTGAGCCCTGCGGTAGGAAGGCAGCAGATATTTGACCTTTTGCCAGACACTCATGGCTTGCCCCCCTCGGGAACCGGTCCCATGATCTGTCCCACTGCCGACACAAAGTCCGACCATTTCGAATGCTCCCGCTGCAGTTGCTTGCGGCCAGCGGGCGTCAGCCGGTAGAATTTCGCGCGCCGGTTATGCTCGGAGGTTTCCCATCTGGCGGCAATCCAACCTTTCAACTCGAGCCGCTTCAAGGCGGGGTAGAGTGAGCCGAATTCGATATCGAGCGCCTCACTCGAATTGCTGCGGATCGCCTTGGCGATCCCATAGCCATGCATCGGCGCCAGCAGCAGCATGCGAAGAACCAGCATGTCGAGCGTTCCTTGCAGAAGATCCATATAAAGGTATTCTATATGAAGAACGTCTTAATAACAAACGACCCAAAGAGCACCGGCGGCACGACCGACGGCGTTACCTGAAAATCAGGTAACGCCGTTTCTGGAACCCTGCGCGGTAAATCGTGTGCCTGAACTACCTGGCGTTCACCAGAACGGCCCGGATCACGGCCAGACGGCTGTTCTCGCCCTTGCCAACGTGCGGGCTTGGGAACTGGTATACCATGCCGGTGCCATCGGCCACCTTGATCAGTGCGCAGTGGGCGCCGCCGCATTGGAATGTGAGCGAGGCTTGGGGACCTACGGCCCCCCGGTCGCTGGCCACGAACGGAGTCGCCAGGACGGAGCCGTGCGTCTCCCGGTTAAGTACGCTGAGGATCGCTGATCCGCCCGACGAGCGGTGCACACCCACCCAATATTCTCCGGCGGGCATCACCGTGCCGGATGCTCGAAAGGAGAAAGGGATTTCCGCCTTGACTGCCTGCGCCTGAACCACACCGGCCGCAACTACCATGGCCGCAGCGGCGAACATCATATTCTTCGTTAGGTTTTTCATCGTCTCATCCTCCTTCGGGTTCGCTGCTGCGTTCCCGATTACGGACGGGTATAATGCACGCCTGCGGCCAGCCGAACCCAAAGCAACGCACGCTTCGTAAATGTTTGAAAATGCGTGTAACCGGGATTCGGTTGCGCCAGTTGCGCGGTTTTTGCGAACCGTTCGGTTCAAGCCGGCTGAACCGAACGGTTCATGCGCCCCCGCGATCTGGAAGGTGGGGCAGGCATTCAGCCCGCCGAGGTTTTTGCCGGATATCAGCCGACGTCGCCGGCTCCGCGGCCAAACGCATGGCGCTTCGCAGTCCACTTGGCGCCCAGGTACTCGCCCATGTCCAGAGCGCCTGACATGGTGTCGCCACTCAGCTTGCCCGTGAAGCGGTACGAAAGAGCCGCACCGTGCACTTCACCGATGCTGCTCATGATGTGCACATCGTCGCCGGAGATTGTGCCGGTGAAATCGCGCGCCACGAAATCGCCCTGGTGCGTGCCTACCAGCTGGTTGGCCTGCTGTTTCACAAATAGCGAGTGTTCGGAGCTGCCGGCGGCGAATTGGATCTGCACGTCCCAGCGCCCCGTGAGATCCCCGGCGGGTGTCTGCGGAGTTTCCGGAGCCCACTGCGGCCGCTTGGCCGAAAGGATTTGAAACACCCGGTCGGCCACAACCTTGACGTCCTCCTGCATCATCATGTACGCGGTGATCGAAATCCCAGTCTGGTTGGAAGCAGCACCGCGGCCGCCGCGACCTCCGCCCCCGCCTCCTCCGCCGCCCAGGGCCACGCGCGGCTCGGTAGTCCACAGAATGTTCGAGACCTGCTCACCGGTTATCCCCAGCTTGGCCGGATCCCAATTGATGGAAAGCCCGGGGCTGTGATTGCCGATACCCCTGGGCTGCCGGACGCTGGCCGCAACGCCATCGATTTTCGTGACGCGGTCGGCAATGGCCTGCATCCACTGCGTCCACATCTCATCCTCTTTCTTGTGATCGCGCTGCGCCCACATCTCTACCGCGGCCAGCAAACCGACGATCTCCTCCTTGCCGATCTTCATCGTGCGGCCGTGGCCATGATGCGGTGCGCTGGCCACCCATGCCGCCTGCAGCAGGTCTTTGCGGCCCAGCACCACGCCTGAGCATTGCGGCCCACGCAGGCACTTGCCGCCGCTATAGCCCACAAAGGTGGAGCCGCGCTGCAGATAGGTATTCGGGAAGCTCGGCATTTCGGCCGCGGCGTCCGTGAAAACAGGAATATTCTTCTTCTTGGCAAGGCCATACACCGTGTCGTAGGTCAGCGGGCCGCTCTCCATACGGCCGCCGGACATGATGTATACCATGGCCACTTTCGGACCGAGGGCGGCTTCGTATTCTGCAGCGTCACCCACTTCGATGATCCGGACACCCACCGAGCGGATGGCCTGGTCGTACTCATTGCGTGAGGCTTTGGGGATCACTACTTCGTCCTTTGCAAAACCAGTCAGATCCGGGAATTCGGACGTGCAGGTCCGGATTGCCACCGGAGACACAGGCCGCCGTGGTGTGCGAGATGCCGGCAGCGCAGCCGGCCGAGATCAGGGCCCACTCGGCACCGGTAATCTCCGCCAGACGCCGGGCGGCGCCCTCCATCAGCTCATCCATCACAACATGATGTTGTCCGGCGGATTCCACCGCTGCCCGCACCTCCGGCAGCTCAAGCGAGCCGCTGATTACCGTCAGGGTGCCGCGGCAATTGATGATGGGGCGAACGCCAAACGACTTGTAAATGTCGGAGGGTGCCAGCGTCAGCTTGCCTGCACTGGCTAGCGCGGCCGGGGCGGCCGATGCCGATCTTCCGAAAAATGCGGGTACCGCCGCCAGCACGGAGCCTTTCCGGAACAGCTCGCGGCGGCTGAGACCGCCGAGGTACTGCCCGACAGCCTGTTTCATCGAACTAATCATAGACACCTCCAACGAAGATTAAATTATCACAAATGTTCGGAGACCAATTTTCAGAAGTTATATTTCAGCGCCGCTTGAACCACACGGTTGGCGCCGGCACTGGTAACTATGCCGAAAGTGCTGGTCCCCAGAGTTGTGCCGGGCTTGCTCCACTGCGGCGTGTTGGTCGCGTTGAAGGCCTCCAACCGGAACAGAATCCGGTGCGATTCCTTGTACGGCATGCGGAACGATTTCGACAAAGAAGCATCCACCGTGTGCAGACCCGGAGCCACTACCGGATTGCGCGGTGAATTCCCGAAACTCATACCGGTGTTCGCGAACGCGGCCGTGTTGAACCAAAGGGTCGGGCTGGGATTGGCGATGTGTACGCTCTGGCCTGAAACAAGGTTGGGCCGCGATTCCACGTATCCCGAGCTGTTCGCGTCCACATTCTGCGGATCGCCGTTTTCGGTGATGAACATGGGGCTGCCGTTCTGTAGTGTCAGGATGCCGCCGATGTCCCAGCCGCTCACTACGCCACCCAGGATCCCCTTGACTTGCGAGCCGAAAGGAATGCGCCACGTCCAGCCCGCAACCAGGCGGTTACGAATGTCGTTGGCCGAGTCAGCCCGCATATTGCACCGGCTGCAGCGCGGATCTTGCGATTGGGCCCGCGAACCATTCAAGTTGCTGCCCTGGTCGTCAATCAGATGCGACAAGGCGTAGGAAGCCGTGGCGCTCAGCCCATGGCCGAAACGATGTTCGTACTGCACCTGCATGGCGTTGTAGTTGCTGTTGCCATCCGAAGCCCACATGCGGATTTCGCCCAGGGTCGGGAACGGCCGCCGCGGCTGGATCGCTCCCGGCCCCGGCGGCGGGCTGTTATAGTTCAGCAGGCTGGTGTCGAGGTACGTGCCTTTGCCTCCCACATAACGGACTTCGAGCACATCGTTCTTGGTGAATTCATGGCCCAGCTGCGCATTCCAGTTCTGGTAATACGGGTTGATGTGCTGCTGGTTCGGCTCAATCGAAACGTAGTTGTAGATGGGCGTGCCCCCCGTCGAGATCAGCGCCTGGGGGAACGGGTTCTGAATGGTGGCGATGGGATTCACCGTGGTATTGACCGCCGTGATATTGGCGCCGATGGGCGGATTGTTCTGCAGCGTATTGATCTGATCGAAGTTCGGCGTCACCGTGAAGATACCGTAGCCGGCTCGAAATACGGTGTTGCCGGTCACGCGATACGCCAACCCGACCCGCGGACCGATGTGCCAGTACTCGTTCTTCCACAAAGAAACGGTCTGGCCGGCGTTGGGCCACAAATACGGAGTGGAGCTTGCCAGGCAAGAGCCCACCACCGGAAACATTCCCGAGCAGGCGAACACCGGCGGCTGGTCCCAACGCAACGTGCGGCTGGTGCCGACGGCATCAGAAGGCACCGGGAGCAGGTCGTAGCGGGCGCCCAGGTTCACGGTCAGGCGGGAACTCACCTTCCAGTCGTCATTGAAGAAAAATCCGTAGCGCCACTGGCGGATACCCGAAACCGGAATGCCCTGCGGGGTTACGGAACTATACGGATAGCCCAGCACGAAATCGGCCGCCGCGTTGCCGCTGATGTTCCCCGTGAAGGTCATGGAGCCGAACGGCTGGTTGGTGGTGTTGGCATCGTCCGCGAGTCTGCGAATGTCGGCCCCCATCTTGAGCGTATGGGAGCCCTTGATCATGGTAAAGACATCTAGAATCTGGTGGGTGTGGCTGCCGTCCACGCCCTGGCCCCCGGTGCTGTCGCCGATGCCCAGATACCCGCTGATGCTGATGGATGGAAATCCCGCGTTCAGCCCGGTGAGCGCCGTGCCGCCCGGACCGCCGATCAACATACCGTTGATGCCCAGCGTCTTGGCGGCGTCGAATGAGGTTCCCGCCCGCGGACTCAACTCCCGCAAGCTGGCCCGGTCGTAACCGAACTCGATCATGTTCATTTTGGCCGGGCTGAAGGTGTGCAGCCACTGCGCGGCGATGCTCTGGTTGCGGGTCCTGGGCAGACTTCCGAAGAGAGGATTCAAGCCGATGTTGGGGGTGTAATTGCGGTTAAAAATGTAATGGCCGAAAACCTGGTCCTTTTCGCCGAACGTGTGATCGATCCGGGTCAGCGCCTGGTCATTAGTGGTCAACGTGGTGGAGACACCCGAAAGGTTCGCCACCGTGCTGGCCGCGTTAGGCTGCGGGAAGTATGCGCCGGCTATGCTCAGCGCAACCGGATTCAAGCGGCTGGTGGGAATGATGTTGCCGGGAAACGCGATGCCTGTCGTGGGATCGGTGACGGTCTTGGATCCACTGAAATTGCCGGCCAGTTGCGCCGGAGTCAAGACCAGCGAACTGCTGGGGCTTTCCGAGTTGGCGCGAGTGCCCTCGTACGCCACGATGAAAAAAGTCTTGTCCTTGCGGATGGGCCCGGATAGCATCCCGCCGAACTGGTTTTGCCGCAGTACGTTCTTGGGCTGAGGGGCGGGCCGGAAGTAACCGCGCGCATCCATATCGTTGTTGCGCAGGAAATCCCAGGCGCTGCCGTGGAATCGGTTAGTGCCGGACCGGATCTGGACCTGCACGTTGGCGCCGGCGTTTCCGCCATACTCGGCAGAGTAATTGCCCGTCTGGATCTTAAATTCCTGGATGGCGTCGATGATCGGCGGCGGCGCTCCGTTGTTGCTGCGCTGCTGTATGACGCTGGTGCCGTCATACGAAATCTGCTCGTAGAAACTGCGCGCTCCGTTGGCTGCGAACGAAGTGCCCGATGCCACCACGCCCGGTGTGAGGTTCCCCAAGCTTACGTAGTTGCGCCCGTTCAGCGGCAGATCGACAATCCGCTCCTCGGAAACCGTGGCAGCCATGGTGCCGCTCTGGGTATCGAGCAGGACGCCCTGCGCGCTGACCTCGACCGCTTCGCTTACGGCCCCCACCTGAAGCTTGAAATCCACGCGCGGCAGTTGCCCGATGCGCAAGGTGATGCCCGACGTGCGCTCCGGACGAAAGCCGTTCATGCGCACTTGCACCACGTAATCTTCAGGCAGCAAATAGCGCACCTCGTATTGGCCGTCGGGCCCGGTTACCACAGACCGGTTGAACCCTGTCGCCGGACTGGCGATGGTGACGGTGGCGCCCACCACCGCCGCATTGCTTTGATCGGTGACGCTGCCCAGAATGCCGGTGTCAGCCGACTGCCCAAACAAAGCAGTGGCGAAGATGCCCACAAGAGCCAGAAGTCTCATTAATCCCTTCCTTTTTTTCTTGTGTGCGAGGGCAGACCGGACCCCCGCCCGCCAACTTGGTTGGATGGTAGTATACTCCCCCTTGACGATATGCGGCAATAGGCAGCGTCCCCTTTCTTTACTCCTCCTAACTGGCGGCGACAACAAAAACGGCGCCTCCTGAAAAATCAGGCGGCGCCGTTTTTGAAACTGTGCCCTTCGGCAGCTCTTACGAGGCGAACCCCGGTGCTACTACTACCGGCCATTAACCAGAACCGCGCGGATTACGGCCACTCGGGTGTTCTCGTCCATGCCGGATTTCGGCTGTGAGAACCGGTATGTCCGGCCGCTGCCGGGGGCCAATTGGACCAGAGCGCAGTGGGCGCCGCCGCATTCGAATGTCAGTGACGCTTCGGGGCTTCCCGGTTTCTGCTCGCTCGAATCATGCGAGACCGCGAGGATTGAGCGGTTCGTATCCACGTGGTTCAACCTGAAAATCCGGGATCCGCTCATCGAGCTGGTCTCAGTGACCCGATACTCTCCGGCGGGCATCACCGTGCCGGATGCCCGAAAGGAGAAGGGGACTTCCGCCTTGATCGTCTGCGCCTGAGCCACGCCTGCCGCGATTACCAGGGCCGCAGCGGCGAACATCATATTCTTCGTTAGGTTTTTCATCGTCTCGTCCTCCTTCGGGATCGCTGCTGCGTTCCCGATTACGCACCGGTATAATGCACGCCTGCCGCCAGCCGATTCCAAAACACCATGTACGTTGTAAATGTTTGAAAACGCGTGTAACCGCAATCTTGCGCGGTTTGATTTTGCGGAAATTGTGAACACTCCGGTTCATCTCGCGTGAACCTAACTGTTCAGCGTTCTTTACCATCGGCCTTTTCGTGCCTGTTACACTGGGCGCTGCAAAGCATTCCATATGGAAGCGGAATTCATCGTCGTCAGCGGCGAACTGCTAGGCACGCGGTTCGCGCTTGGGCCCGCCGAACTGCGCATTGGCCGCGCCGAGTCTTCGCAGATCCGGCTGGCGGAACCGAACGTCGCCTGGGAGCACTGCCTTCTGCGCCTTCGCGATGGCCGCTACCACATATCGGACCGGCGCACCGGCACCGGGACATACGTCAATGGACTGCGCGTCACCGATCACTGCCTGGAGCCCGGCGATCAGGTCAGCATCGGCGAAACCGTGCTGGTCTATCGCGAAGATGCGGCGGAGATCCCAGCCGAATCTCAGCAACACACGCTTTTGCGCGCTTGCTCTTTGCTCTTCCTGTTCCGCGCCTTTGCGCTATCGCAGAGCGAAAACCACCGCGGCGCGCTCGAGAAACAGATTCTGCGTCTTATCGGAGACATCGTGCCTTGTTCCGGCGGCGCCATTCTGTTGGGACGCGATGCCGGCGAACTTACCACCGCCGCCGCGGAACATGCAGGCCCCGTGCGCCTCGCGGAGATCGCCCCGCGCCTTTGCCGCGAGGGTTCGGTGATTGTGCCGGAACATCTGACCATCGCTTTGGCCCTTTATGTTCGCGGCGCCGTGGCTGGAATGCTGGCCGCCTGGTTCCCCGCTCAGGAAGGCGCCAACTTCGAACACCACCGTGACACCCTGAGCGCCATCACGACGCTGGCCGCGGCCGCCCTCGAAACGGCACGCGACGTGGAGAGGCTCCAGTCCGAGAACGCGCTCCTGTTGGAACGGATTGCGCTGGGCGAGAGCGGCATGGTGGGGGAAAGCCCCGCCATTCTCAAGCTGCTGCAGATGATCGCGCGCCTGGCGCCCCAGGATACTTCGGTACTGATCCTGGGCGAAAGCGGCACCGGCAAGGAGTTGGTGGCGCGCGCGCTGCACCGGCAAAGCCCGCGCGCGCCGAAGCCGTTCGCGGCCATCAACTGCGCCGCCCTCACTGAAACGCTGCTGGAGAGCGAATTGTTCGGCCATGAGAAAGGCGCATTCACCGGTGCGGTGGCGACCAAGAAAGGCAAGCTGGAAGCCGCCGAAGGAGGGACGGTTTTTCTTGACGAGATCGGAGAACTGGCCCCCAGCCTCCAGGCCAAACTGCTGCGCGTCTTGCAGCAGCGTGAGTTTGAACATGTGGGAGGCACGCGCACGCTGAAGCTGGATGTCCGGATAGTGGCTGCCACCAACCGCGATCTGCAGGCCGAGGTCCGCGCGGGATCGTTCCGTGAAGATCTGTATCACCGGCTTAACGTGGTGACGCTGCGCGTGCCGGCGCTGCGTGAAAGGGCCGGCGACATCCCGGCGCTGGCCAGCTACTTTCTGGATCGGGCCGCGGCCCGCTGCCACCGCCGCGTCGCCTCCATCTCACCGGAAGCCGAGCGGTACCTCACGAATTATTCCTGGCCGGGCAATGTCCGTGAACTGGAAAATGCCATCGAGCGCGCCGTTGTCCTGGGCACGTCCGATGCGGTATTGCCCGAGGATCTGCCGGAGACAATTCTGGAAGCTGCCGGCGTCCCGGAGGTGCCTGGCGCGCTGCAATCCACCGTCACCCAGACCAAGCGCCTGTCCATCATCACTGCCTGGCAGCAGGCCGCGGGCGATCATAAGCAGGCCGCCGCGCGCCTCAACATACATCCCAATTCGCTGCGCCGCCTGATCCGCAGTTTGAACCTGCGCGACGTGCTGCCGTAACGTGCCCGGTAACGCCGGCGGTCTCTGCCGCCGGTGCCTTTCGCACTGTCCCCGAAACCGGCGGCAAAGACCGCCGGCGTTACTCGTCCGCTGTGAAGTACACGCAGTCGGGGTGGTGGAAGACCAGCGCGCTCACGCTGGCCTCGGGCTCCATCATCATGCCTTCAGTCAGCCGCACTCCGATATCTTCCGGCCGCAGCAGTTGGAACAGTCCCTGCTGGTCCTCCATATTGGGACAGGCCGGATAGCCGAAACTATAACGCTTGCCGTGATACTTGGATGTGAAGCGGTCGTGCATCGTCGTGGTCGGAGGGTCGGGGAAGCCCCAGTCTTCGCGGATGCGGCGGTGCAGCCACTCCGCCGTCCCTTCGGCGGTTTCAGTCGCCAATGCCTGAATTGCAATTGACTTGAGGTATTCGCCTTCCTGTTTCCACGCCTCGGCCCGCTCCCGGATGCAGACACCCGCCGTCACCACGAACAGCGCCAGATGGTCGCGGTGCCCGTCCTCCGATTCCAGAATATAATCGCTCAGGCAAAGACCGTCCTCGCGGCGCTGCCGGCCGAAATGGAACGTGTGAATCGGCGTATCCGCGCCCGGATTGAACAAGCGGATGTCGTTGCCGTCGCGTTCGGCTTCAAAGAACTGCCAGACCGCCTTGGCTTTCATGAAGCCCGCGGCTTCCTGTTTCACCTCTTCCACGTTATGAAACAGCTCCATCGCCTTGGGCTCGTGCGCCGCCAACTCACGCTCGAAATTCCCCTTGTATCCCAGATTCTTGCCGTAAAGCATGAAGGGGTTGATGTAACTCCACAACTCAGTCAGGTGCGGCAGGTCGCGTACGCGGCGGTCCAGGTACGGCGCCAGCGGAATGGGAATCTGCGTGCGCACTTTGGAACTGCGCTTGGTGGTGACCGGTCCTGACGGCACCACGGGCGTTTCCACGGCCACCGGCGCTTCCACCGCCTGGTGGCTTTCGAGCACTGCCTGCCGCTCCGCCGGATCCATCAGCCGGTTCATCAGGCTGAGCCCCGTCATGGCGTCCTTCGCATAGCAGACGGCTTCGCTATACGCCGGCGCGATTTTCGTCCGCGTAAACTTTTCCGAGAGCGCCGCCCCGCCCACCAGCAGCGGCACCACGATGCCCGCGGTCTTCAAATCGGTCGCCGTAATCACCATCTGCTGCGTGCTCTTCACCAGCAAGCCGGAAAGTCCAATGGCGTCGGGCTTGTGTTCGTGGTAGGCGCGAATCAGCGCATCGGGCGGCACCTTAATCCCCAGGTTGACCACATCGTAGCCGTTGTTGGCCAGAATGATCTCCACCAGATTCTTCCCGATGTCGTGGACATCGCCCTTCACAGTGGCCAGAATCACCTTCCCGCGCGCAGCCGTGTCGGCCTTCTCCATGAACTGTTCCAGATGGTTCACCGCGGCCTTCATGGCTTCGGCCGATTGCAGCACTTCCGCCACAATCAGTTCGTTGTTGTTGAACAGCCTGCCCACCTCGGCCATCCCGGTCATCAGCGGCCCGTTGATGATGTCCAGCGGCGCGGCGCCTTCGGCACGCTTGCGGTCCAGGTCGACAACCAGCCCGTCCTTGCTGCCTTCGATGATGTAATTGGCCAGGCGCTGGTCCAGCGGCACGTCCTCAGGCCGCTGCTTCACGCGCGCGCCGGTCTTGCGGAAATGGTCCGTGACCGCGCCAATGTGGAACTGGTTGATGGCGGCTTTCTGCTCGGCGGTCTGTTCGCGCCAATCCTCGGGTGCAGTGCGCAGCGATTCGTCCGCCGAATCCACAGGCGGCGAGTTGAACAGCAGGTTCTCGGCCAGGCGGCGCTCATCTTCGGGAATGGACGCGAACCGTTCCAGCTTCTGGGCATTGACAATCGCCAGATCGAGGCCGGCCTTGGTGCAGTAATAGAGGAAGACCGAGTTCACCACTTCCCGCGCGGCCGCCGGCAGACCGAATGAAATATTCGAAATGCCCAGCACGGTCTTGGCGAAGGGCAGATTCTCTTTCACCAGCCGGATGCCTTCGATAGTCTCCACCGCCGCCCCGATATAATTCACATCGCCGGTGGCGCAGGGAAAGACCAGCGGATCGATGATGATATCTTCCGGCGGAATTCCGTACTTTTCCGTGAGTAGCTGGTAAGAGCGCTGGGCCACCGCCAGCTTGCGCTCACGCGTGAAGGCCTGGGCCTGCAGCTTGTCTTCGTCGATGGAGCCCACCACCAGCGCCGCGCCGTAGCGCTTGGCGATGGGGCACATGCGTTCGAACTTCTCCTCGCCGTCTTCCAGGTTGATGGAATTGATGATGCTCTTTCCCTGGCAAAACGTAAGCGCCAGTTCCACCGCCTTCGGGTCCGTGGTGTCGATCATCACCGGCACTTTAATCTTGCGCACCAGCAGCTCATAGAACGTCGGAATATCTTCCAGCTCTTCGCGGTCCGTGCTCTGCAGGCAGACGTCGATAACGTGCGCGCCGTTCTTCACCTGCCAGCGTGCGATCTCGGTGGCCTCCTCCCACTTCTCCTCCGCCACCATGTTCTTGAAGAGCCGTGAGCCGATGACGTTGGTGCGCTCGCCCACAATCAGCGGCCGGTTGCTTTCCTCGGCCTCCACCAGTTCCGTGCCCGAATAATAGGCCCGGTGCGACGGCTGTTGAATCTGCCGCGGCCGCTTGCCCTGCACCATCCGGGCCAGCGCGCCGATATGCGCCGGAGTAGTTCCGCAGCAGCCGCCGACAATGTTCAGCCAGCCGCGGTCGATAAATCTTTCCAGCTGCGACGCCAGCGATTCCGGACTCTCCGGGAATTTTCCTTCGTCGTCCGGCAGGCCCGCATTGGGGTAGCACGAGATGCGCAGGGAAGACATCTCGTTCAAAGTCCGTATGTGGTCGGTCATCAGGTCGGGACCGGTGGCACAGTTCAGCCCCACCGCCAGAAGATCGTGATTGCCAATTGACGCATACAGCGCATCAATCGGTTGGCCGCCCAACATGGTGCCGGTTCTCTCGATGGTTACCGAGGCAATCACCGGGATCCGAAACCCCAGTTCCGCCTCCAACTGCTCCACCGCCACCAGTCCGGCCTTGAGGCTACCGGTATCGAAACAGGTTTCGATCAGCAGAAAATCGGCGCCGCCCTCCACCAGCCCTTTGGCCTGCTCGTAATAGGCCTCGCGGAGTTGTGGGAACGTGGTAGAGCGGGTGATACTTACATCCTTATTGGTAGGCCCCATGGACCCGGCCACAAATCTCGGCTTGGCGGCCGTCGAAAATTCATCCGCCACCTGCCGCGCGATATGTGCCGCGGCGAAGTTGAGCTCGTAGCAGCGGTCGTCCAGCTTGTTGTCGGCCAGGGCGATGCGCGTGCCACCGAAACTGTTGGTTTCGATGATGTCGGCGCCGGCCTGAAGGTAGGCCCGATGGATATCCTGAATCACATCGGGCCGCGTGACTACCAGAATTTCCGGACAGTTCTCGCGCCCCAGGTAATCGGCCTCGATGGACAGCGGCGCCTGGTGAATCATGGTTCCCATGGCCCCATCGATGACGAGAACACGCTGTTCTAAAATATCTCTGAGCGCTTGCTGACGCTCCTGGGGATTGATCATAAGAGGTTTGCTTATCTTATTTTAGCAGGCGCCTCTCAAGCCCGGGGACCCGGCCTTATTTCGGCGCCACTTTGACGTCCGTCACGTACCACTTCAGGTCGCCCGCTTCCACCACCACGGTGGCTTGGATCTTATCGCCCACGTGCAGCTTCTGAAATTCGGCATCGGGCTTCACCGAATACTCCATAGTCATGGCACCCATCCAATCGCCGATCTTCTCATGGGCGATGGTAGCGGTCTTGGCCGCCTGGTCGAGCGCCTTGACCTCGCCCTGCATGGCGTAGCGCTTCGATTGGTCCTTGGCGCCGCACCCCGCCAGGGTTAGAGCGAGGGCCAACAGCAGTGTGAATCGTCTGATCATCACCCACATCATCGCGTATCGGGATGCCGGTTGCTGACGCACGGTCCGGAACCGAGCCCGGAACCGAGCCACGACCGGAACCGAGCCACGACCGTGAGGGAGTGGCGCCTCGCAGGAGCTATAGTGAGTTTTGAACATGGATCGCGACTTTCGCCAGGGCCACATCCAAATCGACTTTCCCACGCAGCCGTTCGATTCCGTCCTGGGTCTGTTGCTTCACTCGGCGCGCGTGTTCTTCTCCAATCTCCCGTTTCTGACCGCCGTAACACTGGTCGTTTTTCTTCCCGGCAAGCTGGCACTGCAGCTTGTTTGTTACGTGCTCGATATCCCCACGGACGGAGTTCTGTCATACCTGTTGATGGATTCGAGCGATTTGATTCTGTCCGCCCTGGTGATTCCGGCGGTGATCTACGGCCTGCTCACAAAATTCCGCACTGGCCGCACGGCTCCGCTACCTGAATCGCTACGCTGGGGCCGGCGGCAGTGGGGCAAGACTCTGTGGAACAAGTTCAAGGTGGAGATCACCGTCACGCTGTGGGGCGCCCTGCTGTTGGTGCCGGGCGTGGTGGCGATGGTCAGGCTGATTTTCACTGACGCCATTGTGGCGATTGAGGCCGACCGCGAAACCGACGTGCTGCAGCGCAGCCGCGTCTTGAGCCAGGGCCATCGATGGCGCATCTTCTTCGTGCTGCTGCCGATGATGGTTCTGGACCTGGCCGGCACCTTCGTGGTGCTTGCCCGCCTGCAGGGTCTCACGCATTCGCGGATAGCGCTGGCGCTGGTCGATAGCGCCTTTTCGGTTGGCGGCCAGTGGACCACGGTGGTCGTGCTGCTGCTGTATCTGGGCCTGGTGCGCACGGAGCTTTCACCTCCAGCGCCCGCCGCGTCTACTCAATCTCGCTCCAGATCCCGCCTAAAATAGCACTGATACGGGTTCGCCGGCTTCACGCTCTCGCAACTATCGGATTACGCGCGGCGTCAGCCGTTCTTGCCTCCGCTTCCTCAGCGCTCTCAGGTTCTGACTTGCGTGGATTTTCTCAGCGTCGTCTCCGCGTCTCTGCGTCTCCGCGGTAAAGAGACCCCTCCTGTTTGGAGCGTCACTCAGAGGCCGTCAAAACTACCGGGCAGCCGTGCCGGGATTTTCCTTTTGCCGCTGCCATTCCTTCTGGAAAGTGGCTTCGCGCTCGGCAACGTATGCTTTATACCCGTCCGGGTCTATGAAGGGATTCGGCCCACCAGCCTTCATCTTTTCGTACTTGGCCACGAGCCCAAAATACGCTCCATGCGCGCCTAGAAAGAGGTCGCAAGGCAGGCTCTTGAGCACCGCGAACGTCTTGACGTAATCCTGGGCGATCCCCGGGTACTTTTTATTCCCCACCAGAATGTACCCCGGGTTCACGTTGGGGCTGCCGATGATCACGGCGTTCAATGTCCGCCCGCCCTCCCTGACCTGCATCGTCCAGGTGGTGCAGCCTTTGGTATGGCCGGGCGTCAGCCGCGCTGTGAGTTTGGCGGCCCCGAGTTCGACTGTATCGCCATCGTGCAAAACGCGATCGACGTGAACGCCCGGCCGGCCGCGAGCCGTGCTTTCCTCTTCCGGAACATCCGCATCCATCACCATCAGTTTTGCGTTCGTGTCCTTCTTGATCAGACCCATGCCTTCATCATGATCGCCGTGCGCGTGGCTGATCAGCAGGATCTTTGTATCGGTGTACTTGAAGCCGAGGCCTTCGATGCTGGTGCGGATCAGCGGCACGTCCTGTTCGAAATTCGAATTGATCAAAATGTTGCCCTGTGGCGTGTGTATCAGGTACACGGCGAGATCGGCTGTGCCCACGTAATACAGGTCTCCGGCGATTTTGAACCCGGGAATCGCACGATGCCACTCCGGATTGCCCTGTGCCGCTAGTGCCACGGTGAATGCGAAAAAGGACCACCAGGCGCGCTTTAACATACGTCTAACAAGCCTCCATATAAGAACCCGAAATAAACATCCTGCATTTCATCAGGCAGATGATATCAGATTCACGGAACCGCAATATTCCGCGGTGGGGCAGGGCGCCGGGCAAACATTTCGCACATCAGAGCTACCGCCGCCAGCAAGGCCGCCGCGTAAAACGCCGCCTGATAGTTGTGATACTTGTCGAACAGCGTTCCGCCAATACGCGGCCCGATGATGCCGGCCACGCCCCAAGCCGTGAACAGCATGCCGTAGTTGATGCCGGCATTCCTGGTGCCCCAGAAATCTGATGTGGCGGCGCCGTTCACGGAGAGCTGCGTACCATAGCACCAGTAGACGACGAACACCGCCAGATACAGCGCGGCCACATTGCCGCCGGCCGCGTACAGCGTGGGCATGGCGATGATAGAGATGCCGATCATGATGCGGAGGATATTGATGCGGCCGGCTTTGTCCGACATCCAGCCTGACAGAATGCGGCCGGAAGCATTGCCGAACGCGCCCACCACCAGTGTCATGGTGGAGAGCGTGGCCGCCGCAATGCCCACGCTCCTGGCGAACGGCACCAGTTGGCTGATGACCATCAGGCCGGCCGAGCAGCCCAGCGCGTAAGCCACCCACATCCAGTAGAACGCTGGTGTTCGCAAAACCTCGGCGGGGCTGAAGTCATAAGCGGTGGCTGTGGAGTTGGACGCGGCGGCCGGCTTCCATCCGGCTGGCTTGTAGCCCGGCGGCGGGTTCTTCAGCAGGAAGGCGCCGGCCATCGTCATTACCAGGAAGATGGCGCCCAGAATCTGGAAGGTGGCCGGAAGACCGTACGCGGGAATCAGTTTCAACTGCGAGAGCGGCCCGAAGATGGCCGACCCGGCGCCATAGCCGCCCACTGCCAGGCCGATGGCGAGGCCGCGTTTGTCGGGGAACCACTTGGCCATCACCGGAATCGGCGTGGCGTATCCGAAGCCGTTGCCCAAGCCGCCAATCACACCGAAGCAGACGAACAGGTGGGTGAGACTGGTAGTGTAGGCGCACAGGAAAAATCCCAGGCTCACCAGAAGGCCGCCCGCCAGGGAACAGTAAAACGGACCGAACTTGTCCTGAATGCGTCCGGCCACCACGAAACTAAGCGCGAACACCACCACGGCGATAGTGAATACCATGGACGTGTCTGCACGCTTCCATCCGAATTGTTTTTCGAGCGGGGCCACGAACACGCTCCAGCCGTAAAGAGTGCCCAGGGCCAGGTTCATAGAGAGACCGCCCACCACCCGCCACCAGCGGCTGATACCCGGTTGGATGGTCTGCGGTTCGGTTTGCGTTTGGCTCAATGCCATGGCCAGGTCTCCTGCCTCTCATCAAAAGTACATCAGAATTTGAAGACTAACCCCAACTGAATTTGCCGCGTTGTTGTTCGGATTCGAGAAGGCGGTGGCAGGTGGGCGTCTGTCCGATGGCTGGCATCGCAGCAAAGCAACCGGATATCAGTAGCCACATTGCGCTCGCGGCGATCAGTCGAGGCTCGCGCCTACTCAAGGTCAAACATACATTCTACATGCGCTCAATGAACGGATCAGCAGTTGGGGG
The DNA here is from genome assembly GCA_963817515.1 of Bryobacterales bacterium. Classification (GTDB taxonomy): domain Bacteria; phylum Acidobacteriota; class Terriglobia; order Bryobacterales; family Bryobacteraceae; genus DATMNI01. The sequence goes on from CAWFPJ010000006.1 coordinate 72,708, forward strand.
GCGCGGCCAGGGAGCGGCAGAGGAAATCGAACGCGAACGCGGCATCGTCCGGGCCAACCGGGCGGCCCCAGTTGCGGAGTTGGCGTTCCATGAGACCGCGGGTCATATCGGAAACCGTGAGCGCCGCCAGTTCCGGGTCCACCGGGCGGATCTCTCCGCGCGCCGCCGCAGCCGCGAACACTTGCGCCAGTTGCGCCTCGCCTTCTTGCACCAGATGCGAGAACTCGGCGGAAAGGGGCTTCCCCTGCATGCACATGCCGCGGAACTCCGTCATGTAAATGCGTAGGAAGTCCTGATGGGTCTCGAAATACCGCAGCCGGACTTGCAGGTAGGCGTCCAGCTTGTCCCGCCAGGTGGCCGCGGCGCTCATGGCGGAGCGCGAATCGGCATCCAGCTGCCGCGCTTCCTCCAGGAGTGCCGCCAGGTAGATCTGTTCCTTCGAACGGAAGTACAGGTACAGGGTGCCTTTAGCAATGCCGGCTTCGGTAGCGATATCTTCCACAACCGTATTGGCGTAACCTTGAGATGCGAATACGGTCCGCGCGGCCTGAAGGATGGCGCAGCGCCGCAGCTCCGTGGCTGCCTTGCGACCGTTTGTAGACTCTGCCATAATATGACTGCCCAGTCAGCATTATACACGCTCTAGCCCCACTTGTGCCTTTTTTAACTGAATCCTGTAGGCTAGGCTGGAAATCAAACTGACTGTCTGGTCATAACGCACTCGGGGGTGACGAATGAAATTATCTGGAATGTCGGGGGTTTTCCTGATCGTACTGCTCGCTGCCCTCGTGGGTTGCGGGTCCAAAGGGCAGAACGTCGCGGCGCAGGCGCCTGCGCCCACCGTGGAAGTCGCCGAGATAAAGCCCGCTGACGCCAATATCTACGTCGAGTATCCGGGACAGACCTACGCCCGAAACATGGTAGATGTTCGCGGCCGGGTGGAGGGCTACATCGAAAAATGGCTCTTCCGGCCAGGCCAGGAAGTGACTGCCGGCCAACCTCTCTATATTCTGGACCTGCGGCCTTTCCAGGCTCAGGTGCAGCAGGCACAGGGTACGCTGGAGCAGACTGAGGCCGATCTCAGTTTTGCGCAGCGCCAGGTTTCGTTGCGCCAGGCGGAGGCCAATCTGGCGGCCTCGCAATCGAACCTCGTGAAGGCCCAGCAGGATTATGAGCGTCTGAAACCGCTGGTGGAACAGGATGCCGCCGCGAAGCAGGATCTTGACGCCGCGGTGGCCGCACTGCGCTCCGCCGAAGCCAGCGTTCGCGCCAACCAGGCCAACGTGGAGCAGACACGGCTCACCACCGAGACCCAGGTGCAATCCACCCAGGGCAAGGTGCAGGCGCAGCGCGGCGCGCTCCAGACCGCGACGCTCAATGTACAATACGGCACCATTCAGGCGCCTATCAGCGGCCTGATCGGCGACACGCTGGTGCCCGTCGGCGGCCTGGTCAATCCGAACGCGGCACAACCGCTCACCACGATTGTCCCGCTGGACCCAATTTGGGTTCGTTTCAAAGTTAGCGAAGCGCAGTACCTGGCCTTCATGGCAAAGAAGGGTGGGCCGGCGAAGGAAGGCCTGAAGCTCGAACTGATCCTGGCCGATAACTCCGTCTTCCCGCAGACCGGCAAAGTGGAGAACTCGCTCAACCAGGTGGATTCGCGGACCGGCACCCTGGAGTTGCAGGCCGAGTTTCCCAATCCGAAGCACCGCCTGCTGCCCGGCCAGTTCGGGCGCATCCGCTACGTCCAGGAACACCGCTCCGGCGTAATCCTGGTGCCGCAGCGCGCCGTGCAACAGAATCAGAGCATCCAGACTGTTTTCACGGTCGGCCAGGGGGACAAGATCGAAGCGCGCGTCGTGAAGACCGGCGCACGCATCGGCGACGCCTGGCTGATCGAACAGGGGCTGCAGCCCGGAGATCGCGTGGTGGTGGAAGGGCTTCTCACCGTGCGTCCGGGTTTGGTGGTCCATCCAGTGCCTTATCAGGAAAAGGCCGCGCCATCTCAGCCGCGGACCACGAGCTAAATCATGGCCAAATTTTTCATCGATCGTCCGGTGTTCGCGATGGTGATCGCCATCGTGATCGTCATCCTCGGCGCGGTCGCCATTCCCGGCCTGCCGATTTCGGCTTATCCGCAGGTGGTGCCGCCCTCGGTTCAGATCACGGCGACCTATCTGGGCGGCAACGCGCAGGATCTGGAAAAGACGGTCGCGCAACCCATCGAAGAACAACTGGTCGGACTGGATGGCATGCTGTACTACCAGTCCACCAGCGCCAACAACGGCCAGCTCGTCATCAACATCACCTTCAAGCTGGGCACCAATCCCGATATCGCGGCGGTGCAGACGCAGAACCGCGTGAATGTCGCGCTGCCCCGCCTGCCACCCGAAGTGCAGCGCCAGGGTGTGACCGTCAAGAAGGTCTCGACAGCGTTCCTGATGGCCGTCAGCCTGGTGGCCAGCGACGACCGCTACGACGCACTCTTCCTTACCAATTACGCGCAGATCAACCTGGTGAACCAGGTCGGCAGCCTGCCCGGCGTCGGCGAATCGCGCCTGAGTTCGCAGCAGGTCTACTCCATGCGCGTCTGGCTGAACCCGGACAAGATGACCGAGCTCGGAATTACCGCGACCGACGTCTCTAACGCCGTGCAGGCGCAGAACCGCCAGAATCCCGCGGGCGCGATCGGCCAGGCGCCGTCGCCGCGCGGCACCGACTTTCAATATGCGGTGACCGCGCCCGGCCGTCTTACAGATCCCAGCGAGTTCGAGGATATCGTGGTGCGCGCGCAGCCCGACGCCTCGCTGTTGCGCATTCGCGATATCGGCCGTGTCGAACTCGGCGCGCAGACTTATAGCGGCTTCAGCCGGTTGAACGGCAGGCCTTCGGCCAACGTGATCGTCTATCTCGCTCCCGGCGCCAATGCGGTTGAGACCGCCGATGCAGTTATCAAGTTCATGAACAGCGTGAAGCCCAGCTTCCCCAAGGGAATCGACTACGTGGTGCCGTACAACTCCACCATGTTCGTCCGCGCCGCCATTAAGGATGTGCTGCAGACCTTGATGGAAGCCATCGCGCTGGTCCTTCTGGTGGTCTTCATCTTCCTGCAGAACTGGCGCGCAACGCTGATTCCGCTGCTCACGGTTCCGGTGGCGGTCGTCGGCACGTTTGGCGTCTTCCCGCTGCTCGGGTTCTCCATCAATATTACGAGCATGTTCGGACTGGTGCTGGCCATCGGGATCGTGGTGGACGACGCCATCGTGGTGGTGGAAGCGGTGCAGCGCCATATCGATGACGGCATGTCTCCCAAGGAAGCCACCGCGCAAGCCATGTCGGAAGTGTCGGCGCCCGTGGTTGCCATCGCCTTCATTCTGGCGGCGGTGTTCATCCCGGTGGCTTTCATCGGCGGCATCAGCGGTGAGATCTACAAGCAGTTCGCGCTGACCATCGCGGTATCGGTGCTGCTCTCGGCCTTCAGCGCGCTTTCGCTGAGCCCGGCGCTGGCGGCGCTGCTGCTCCGCCCGCACAAGAAATCCGCCTCGTGGCTCTCGCGCCCGTTTGCCTGGTTCAACAGCGCGTTCGAATGGACCACCAACCGCTATCTCAGCGGCGTCGTCATGCTCATCCGGCGCTCGTTCGTGCCGGTGCTGGTGCTCTGCATCGTATCATTCCTGACTTTCGGTCTGTTCAAGCGACTGCCCGCTGGCTTCCTGCCCAATGAAGATCAGGGCGCGTTCTTCGTCTCCATGCGTCTCCCCGACGGCGCTTCCACGGATCGCGCCGACGACGCCGCGCGCAAGATCGAAAACGTGATCGGCAAGCTTCCCGGCGTGGACAAGTATTTCGTGCTGGGCGGCCTTGACATCGCCACCGGCACCTCGAATTCCAATGTGGCGACGGTCATCGCCACGCTGAAGCCCTGGGAGGAGCGCACCAGTAAGGATACGCAACTGGACGCCATCCTGGGTGCGGCGCAGCGCGGGTTCGCCCAGGTTCCGGAAGCCTTTACGTTCGCCTTCGGCCTGCCTCCCATCCTGGGTCTGAGCCCCACCGGCGGATTTCAGTTCATGCTGGAGGATCGCGCGGGCGGCGACATCGCGAATCTGGCGACGCGCCGCCGACGCCCTGACCGCCGCAGCACAACGCCGGCCGGAACTGGGTACGGTAATCAGCACCTTCCGTCCATCGGTGCCGGGATACTCCATCGACATGGATACCGACAAGCTGCAGACCATGGGGATCTCTCTGACCGACGCCTACAATACGCTGCAGACTTTTCTCGGCGGACTGTACGTGAACGACTTCAACCAGTTCGGCCACACGTGGCAGGTGTTGCTGCAGGCCGAGCCCGAGTTCCGCGATCAGCCCGCCTCGATAGGACGCTTCTACGTGCGCAATTCGAACGGCGACATGGTGCCACTGTCCACGCTGGCGACCATCACGCCTTCGGGCGGCCCCGACGTGGTCTACCGCTACAATCGCTTCCGCGCCATTCAACTTCTGGGCACACCCGCGCCGGGCTACTCAAGCGGACAGGCAAGCACCGCCATGGAAGAGGTGGCAGCCGCGTCCCTGCCGCAAGGCTTCGGTTACGAATGGACCGGCACCACGTACCAGGAAAAGGAGGCGCAGGGCAACGAGGGAGCTATCTTCGGCTTCGCGGCCGTGCTGGTGTTTCTCTTCCTGGCCGCGCTCTACGAAAGCTGGTCGATTCCGTTCGCAGTGTTATTCGCGCTGCCGCTGGGGATGTTCGGCGCGCTGGCCGCGGTTTTCCTGCGCGCCTATCCTTACGACATTTACACCCAGATCGGCATCGTGACCCTGATCGGCCTGGCTGCCAAGAACGCCATCCTGATCGTGGAGTTCGCCAAGGACAGCCACGAGCAGGGCAAGAGCGTCCGCGATGCGGCCATCGAGGCGGCGCATCTTCGGCTGCGCCCGATTCTGATGACCTCCTTCGCATTCATCCTCGGTGTCTTGCCGCTGGTGCTGGCGACTGGCGCCAGTTCGGCCGCCCGCCGGTCGCTCGGCACCGCGGTCTTCGGCGGCATGTTGACCGCGACCTTGCTGGCGATCTTCATCGTGCCGGTGCTGTACGTGCTCATCGAAAACTTCGTGGAACGCCGGCGGCCATCGAGCGCTCCCGCGGCGGTTCCGGAGGCAGCCCAATGAAGCGCTTCATTCCAATTCTGGCGCTAAGCATCCTGGCCTTAGGCGGCTGCGCGATGGGGCCCAACTACAAGCGTCCGCAAATCGCGCTCCCCGGTGAATTCCGCGGCGCGCCCGGCGCTGCAACCGCGGGTGCACCCAATGCCGGCGGTGCCGCCGCCTCGCTGGCCGACACCAAGTGGCAGGATCTGTTTGCCGACCAGACCCTGAACCAGATGGTCACTACGGCCCTGGCCAACAACTTCGATCTGCGCATCGCCGCCGAGCGTGTGCAGGAAGCGCGCGCGCAACTCGGAATCACGCGCGCCAACCAGTATCCCTTTTTAGATGTCCAGGCAGGCTTTACCGGGGCGCGCAGTTCCAGCATCGGGGCCAATGGTGTGCTGGTGCCATCGGGCACCAAGCTGGACGTCTCCTACACCTCGCTAGGGGCCGCCCTTTCCTGGGAACTGGATATCTGGGGCCGCCTGCGCCGCCTCACAGAAGCTGCGCGCGCCCAGTATCTGGCCAGCGAAGAGGGCCGCCGCGCGGTGGGCGTTTCGCTGGTATCGGACGTAATGGAAGGCTACTTCCAACTGTTGGAACAGGATCTGGAACTGGAGATCAGCCGCAAGACTCAGGGGATCGCAAAGGACAGCCTGAAGCTGGTGGAATTGCGCCGCGAGCGCGGTGCGGCCTCCGGTCTCGACGTTCGCCAGGCGGAGCAGTTGCTCTACACCGCCAGCGCGCAGAGCGCGGCCACCGAACGTGCCATCGCACAAAGCGAAAACCTGCTGAGCCTGCTGCAGGGCAGCATCCCGGCGGCCCAGGCGCGCGGGCGAAAACTGGAAGAGATCCCGATTCCCGCGCAGATGCCACCCGGCCTGCCCTCTGCCCTGCTGGAGCGGCGGCCCGATATCCGCCAGGCCGAGCAGAAGCCTGATAGCCGCCAATGCCGAAATCGGCGCCGCACGCGCGCTTTACTTCCCGCAGCTTTCGCTGAGCGCGTTCGCCGGCGGGCAGAGCCGCTCGCTGCTGGATCTTGCCACCGCGCCGGCGCGCGTCTACACCGTCGCACCCAGCGCCCTGCAATCCATCTTTCATGCCGGACAGATCCGCAACCAGGTGCGCTTCAGCGAGGCACAGCAGCGCGAGTTGCTGATCGCCTACCAGCGCTCCATCTATACCGCGCTGCGCGAGGTCTCAGACGCGCAGATCGGTTTCGACCGCCTGCGCGAGCAGCGCAGCCAGGAGGAGCAACTGGTGCGCACGCTGGAAGATACGGTGCGTCTCTCGGAGCTGCGCTATCGCGGCGGCCTGGACAGCTACCTCCAGGTGCTGGACGCGCAGCGCAATCTCTTCAACGGCCAACTCACCCTGGCGCAATTGCGCTTGCAGGAGCGCGTGTCGGTGGTGCAATTCTATCGCGCCGTGGGCGGCGGCTGGAGCTAAGGCGGCTTACTGGGAACTTTAGACGCGTCCTCCGGGTCTAATGAGGATGCTCTTGAACGACATCCGCTATGCCCTGCGGCTGATGCGGCGTAGCCCCGGCTTCATGGCCGTGGCCGTCGTCTCACTGGCGCTCGGAATCGGCGCCAACACCGCCATCTACAGCTTGTTCTACACCATCATGCTGCGCCAACTCCCGGTGGAGCATCCCGAGCAGCTGGTGGAGTTGGTGAGGGATTCCCCGGACGAGCTTCATTGGGCAGGGTATTGGGATTGGAGGAAGTATGAGTACTTCCGCGATCACAATCACGTTTTCTCGGGGATCACCGGCATGTCGTTCGACAATCTGGCTTCGGTGCGCACGGAGAAGTCCGATCTGGAAACATTGATCCTCGAGAACGTGCCGGGGAATTACTTTCAGGTGCTCGGGTTGAAGCCCGCAATCGGGCGGTTGATTGGCCCGGAGGATGTCCCCGCCAGCGGGGATGGAGATGCGGCGGTGGTGAGCTGGTCTTACTGGAACCGGCGGTTCCATCGCGATCCGGGGATTATCGGCAAACGGATTTATTACAATGACGCGCCGAAGACCATCATCGGGGTGGCGCCGCGCGCGTACGTGGGGCCGCGGGTGGGCTCCCGGACAGATCTTTGGATTCCGGCGCACGACAATCTCACCATGCTGGCACGTTTGAAGCAGGGCGTCACGCATCGCGCAGGCGCAGGCCGAACTCGCCGTACTGTACCGGGCCCTACCGGAACCAAGCACCGCGCGCAGCCAGAATCCGAGAGTGGACACGAGGATGGAATTGTTGCCGGCAGGCGCAGGCCTGGCGCGCGTGCGCGACCAGTACGGCAAGCCGCTGGTGCTCCTGATGACCGTGTTGGGCCTGCTGTTGCTGCTGGCGTGCATCAATATGGCGAGCATGCTGCTGGCGCGATCGGCGGGACGGCAGCGGGAACTGGCCGTGCGTGTGGGGCTGGGCGCCGGCCGCGGCCGGCTGGTGAGGCAGATGCTGACCGAATCTTTGCTTCTTTCCGGAGCCGGCACGCTGGCCGGCGTGGTGGTGGCGTATTACGGAGTCGGCATCCTGGTGCGGATCATGGCGAGCAGCCGCGCATTCGAGCACATCGAGATCGAGGTTCAACCCGACCTGAACCTTGTGCTTTTCACCGCCGGAATCGCGCTCTTCACCGGCCTTCTGTTCGGATTGGCGCCGGCATGGTACGCGTTCCGAGCGCAGCCGGCAACGGCTTTGCGGCAGACCGGGAGGTGGCGGCGACACCTGGTTTTGGCGCTTGTTCGGAAAGGGCCTGGTGGCGGCGCAGGTGGCTCTTTCGATTTTCCTGGTGACCGCTGCCGCCGTATTTCTAAACCACCTCGAGCGGCTGCGGAATTTCGACCTCGGCTTTCGCAGCGATCATGTGCTTCTGGTAACCCTCGATCCGGACCACAGCGGCTACAAGCGCGAGCAACTGGCCGCGCCATACCAGGAGCTGCTGGCGCGGATGGAGACCATTCCGCAGGTGCGGTCAGCCTCAATCAGCGGTTGCACTCCGCTTCAAGGCTGCGGGTCCGGAAGCCGCTACCTGATCGCGGAAGGGCACATGGATCAGCCGGAGAATCGGCAGCGCACAGTCGTGACTTTTGTGGCGCCAAGGTATTTCGAAACACTAGGCATACCGCTGCTGGCCGGACGCGATTTCGCCTTTCGGGATGCGGGGCGGTCTCGCGTCGCGATTGTCAACCAGGCGATGGCACGCCACTATTTCCCCGGCGCCAACCCAATCGGGAAGCACGTTGCGATCGACCGGGACCCGAAGACCGGCGGGTGGTTCGGCAGCGAGCAATCTTACGAAATCATCGGACTGACCGGGGACGCCAAAGCAGTTGAGCTTCGTGAAGCTCCGTACCCCACCATGTACTTCAACATGTTCCAGGAGAGCCGGCTGGCGCACCAGTTCGAACTGCGCACTACCGTGGACCCGGAATCGGTGGCCGGGACAGTTCGGCGGATGGTGCGGGACGTCTTGAAAACGGTGCCCGTGACGAGGGTCACAACGCTTCGCCGACCAGGTGGACTCGAACATTGTTCCCGAGCGTCTGATCGCAACGCTCTCCGAGTTTTTCGGCTGCCTGGGCGCGGTGCTTGCCGGCATCGGCCTCTACGGGCTGCTGGCCTATACGGTCGCGCGGCGGACGAACGAGATCGGGATTCGGATGGCGTTAGGGGCGACGGCCAGCAGCGTAAGCCGGCTTGTGCTGCGAGACGTCTTGGGAATGGTGTGCACCGGATTCGCGGCGGGGGCGGCGATGGTGCTTTGGAGCAGACCGCTGGCAACCAGCCTTCTCTCCGATTTGAAATTGGGAAGCGCGGTGCCGCTGGCGATCGGCGGCGGGGCAATGATTGCAGTCGCACTGCTGGCCTCATATGTACCGGTGCGGCGGGCGGTTCGTGTGGACCCGATGGTGGCACTGCGGCACGAATAGGGTTGACGAGAATCGGGCAAACAGTAAATTATCAACCACTCTAATCCCTATACACCCACTGTCGATCCCTGCACACCCACTGCCTTCGACTGCGTTACTTCAATTCGCGAACCCGTCCGTCAGCGTTTCGAGGAACGTTACGATGTCCGCAATCTCGTCATCCGTCAAAGGCGGCTTGGCTCCAGCAGACTTTCCGAATGGCGATCCGGTTTCGACGTTGCCTTGATACTTCGGCGGCAAATCGTCGAACTTCACCACCACACCCTGGCTGTTCCGTGGGTACCATTTCTCCGGATTGGTATCGCGTTGGGAGTAGAATTCGACGGCTTCCTTGAGCGAATGAAAAACGCCGTTGTGGAAGAAGACCTTGCGGGTGGCCACGTTCCGCAGAGACGGTGTCCGAAACCGGCCGCAGTAATCGTCTCTGGAGCGCAGATCAATCCGCTCCGGACCGCACAGACCCAGGTCGTACCAGCCGGAGTCGGAATTCGCCGGAATCTCGCGATTGCGCGGCACGCCCAGGGCCACCAGAGCGTAGTCCGTGAATTGAGGCGGTGTGCCATTGGCGCCGCGCGTCGCAATGTGGCAGCGTGCACAATCGCCCTTATCCGGTTCGACGAATACCTGCAATCCACGCCGTTCGGCATCACTCAACTGAGCTTTTCCGGCAAGCCATGCGTCGTACTTGCTGTTATACGGATAGAACTCGCGGTAGTCCTGCTGCCAGGCTTCGAGCGCTTCAAGGATGGTTTCGAAGACCGCATCCACAGCCGCCCCATTCGAAAGCCGCATCAACTCTGCGGCATACTTCGATTGGCGCGCGCTCGCAACCACGCGAGCAGGGCTGTGGTTTGCCATCTCGTATGGCGACAACAAAGGAATGCGAGCCTGCTTGCGACCGCGGTCCACCCTGCCGTCCCAGGTGAGCCCGCCGGTGGGGCCGCCGTCAACGCTGTCGTCACCGGTAGTCTCGGAGTCGAAGTAGTGCTCCGTAAACTGCGGGACAATTTGCAAATATTTCAGCGACGGGGCCGCGCGCCGTCCCCATTGCAGCATTGTGCTGCCACCGCGCTGGACCGGCATCGCATTCGGGGGTCCGTAAGCGAACGCGGGGTCGTGGCAGGACGCGCAGGAGAGCTTGCCCGAACCGGAAAGCGCCGGATCGAAGAACATCTTCCTGCCCAAATTGGCCAAGGCAAGAGCCCTCTGGTAGGCCGCGGGGCGCGGCAGAGCGGTCTGCGCGGCATGGCCCGCGAATATTGCCGCCAGGACGCTGCACAGCCAAATTCCTCTGACCCGGTAAACCACACATTCATGTTCTCACGCTGCCCCGATGCCCCTTAGAGTGCGGATCCGTTTTACAGTGTAAGGGAACTCATGAGAATTCACCTTCTGCTGTTGGCGGCCACGGCGGGCATCACCGCTTCCTATGCTCAGAATGCGAGAGCGGGTCTTGAGGACATCGAGAACATCGTGGTGATCTTTGCCGAGAATCGCAGCTTCGATGTTCTGTACGGCTCCTTCCCAGGCGCCAACGGACTCAAACAGGCCAAGGCGTCAAGCTCCACGCAGCGGGACCGGAATGGCGCCACGCTCAAAGAACTACCGCCCATCTGGAATGGCTTGACCGCGGCCGGCGTCACTCCGCCGGTGACCGAAGCCCAGACCGCGCACCTTCCGAACAGGCCCTTCGCCATCGACGATCCAAAAGGCTTCCAAACGCCGCTGAACCTGATCACCCGCGACCTGTGGCACCGTTTCTACCAGAACCAGATGCAGATCAATGGCGGCAAGAACGATCGCTTTGCCGCATGGGCCGATTCTGGCGCACTGGTGATGGGGCACTACGACGGATCAAAGCTGCGGCTGTGGGAGATCGCCCGCCAATACACTTTGGCCGACAATTTCTTCATGGGAGCGTTCGGTTCGTCGTTCTTGAATCACATCTGGCTGATCTGCGCCTGCGCGCCCCAATATCCAAATGCAGACCGGAGTCCGGCGAAACCCACGATCGCCATTGTCGAGCCCGATGGTGTGACCTTGAAGGTCGCTCCTGGTTCGCCGGCATCGGCGCTCGATGGCTTACCGAAATTCGTGAGTGATGGCAACCTGACACCGGATTTCTACGCGGTGAACACGATGCAGCCGCCATACCAGCCAAGTGCGAACCCGCCGGCTGCGGGCGGCGACGCGGCGTTTGCGGATCCGATGAGGCCAACCACTCTGCCGCCGCAGACCAGCCAGACCATTGGCGACCTGTTGTCCGCCAAGGGAATCAGTTGGGCCTGGTATGGAGGCGCCTGGCAGGCGGCTCTGTCCGGAAAGAATGCGCTACCGATTCCGAATTTCCAATTCCATCACCAGCCGTTCAACTACTTCGCGACCATGGCCCCGGGGACATCGGAGCGCGCCACGCATCTCAAGGACGGCGGGCTTGCAGGCACCGGGTTCCTGGCGGCGATTGATGCCGGCACACTGGAACAGGTGACATTCTACAAACCGCAGGGCAATCTGAACGAACACGCGGGCTATGCCGACGTGCAAGCCGGCGACGCGCATATGGCCGAGGTTGTCGAACATTTGCAGAAGAGCCCCCAGTGGAAGCACATGGTGGTTATCATGACGTACGACGAGAACGGCGGGTTTTGGGATCACGTGGCACCGCCCAAGGGTGATCGCTTTGGACCTGGGATACGCATCCCGGCGATCGTCATCTCCCCGTTTGCCAAGAAGGGCTACGTCGATCATACGCAGTACGATTCGAACTCCATTCTGCGTCTCATTGCGAGGCGCTTCGGATTGCCAACGCTTCCCGGAATCGCGGCTCGCGATGAAAAGCTGAAGGCAAATGGAAGCCGGCCAATGGGGGATCTGAGCAACGCACTCACACTCAGGAACTGAGCGCGGTAACGGCCCGAGGCGGCCCCGGAAATTATACGCGCGGTTACCGCTGCGATCAATAGAAAACTTACTCGCCGAAATCAAAAGATAGAACAAATAATGGGAACGAATCTGGGCGCAACTCCAACTATACTGACGAGGGCTTGTGGCCGAAGCGGTCGTCAGGCTGAATTCAAAGGAGAAGCATATGAGTCAAGTTCCCTCGGGTTATACGCGGCTCAATAAAAGCGAGCGGCATGCGATCCCCAACGCTAAACTGGCCGGTCCAGCGAATGCAGATGAAGTGCTATCGGTAAGCGTACGAGTGAGGCGCCGACCTGAAGCTCCGCCGCTGCCCGATATGAACCACTGGACGAATACGCCCGCCGGCGAGCGCCAGTACGTCCCGCGCGAAGAGTTCGCGGACCGGTATGGGGCCGATCCAGCGGATCTACAAAAAGTGGCGGATTTCGCGAAGGCCGCCGGGCTGAAGGTTGTCGAAAGCAGCGTGGCGCGGCGGACTGTCGTGTTGTCGGGAACGGTGGCCCAGATGGGCGCGGCGTTCAGGGTCAGCCTGGCGCAGTATAAAGCCGGCAATGAGGAGTATCGCGGCCGCGAAGGATACATCCACATTCCGGAATCGCTTGAGAAGATTGTCGAAGGCGTGTTCGGGCTGGACAACCGGCGCATGGCGCACCGCGCGACCAATGGCGGCACCATCACACCGCTGAATCCGGTTCAGGTCGCCAAACTCTACGGCTTCCCGACTGCGGCCAACGGCCAGACCATCGGCTTGCTTGAGTTCGGCGGCGGTTATCTTGGCTCCGATATCTCGGACTACTTTACGACCAGCAAGGGCATTGGCCCCGGATTTGCCACGCCCGCGCTGACGGCGATCGGCGTTGACGGAGCCACCAACGCGCCCGACGGCTCCAGCGAATCGGCCGAGGTCACGCTTGATATTTCGGTTGCCGGCGCAGTGGCGCAGGGTGCCAGGATCGCAGTCTATTTCGCGCCGTTCACAGAACAGGGCTGGGTGGATATTGTGACCACCGCCGTCCAGGATGCCGCCAAAATGCCGGCAGGCTGGGCCATGCCTTCGGTCATCAGCATCAGTTGGGCCTGGGGCGAATTTCAGACTTTCGGGTCGTTTACTTGGTCGCAGGCGGCGATTGACGCAGTCAGCGCGACGTTTCAGGAAGCCGCGGCGCTCGGCATCTCGATATTCGTGGCGTCAGGCGACAATGGCTCGAACTGCCAGGTGGGCGACGGAAAGGCACACTGCTATTACCCGTCGTCCGATCCCTGGATTACCTGTTGCGGGGGAACCACCATCGAGAACGTCTCCGGATCCAGTTTCAAAGAGATCACCTGGAATGACAACGGCATCACGGGCGGCGGCATCAGTGACGTGTTTCCCCTGCCCGCCTGGCAGGTTGGGAAAGGCATACCGGCATCGGTGAATCCCGGTGAGCGAGTTGGCCGCGGCATTCCGGATATCGCGGGTTATGCCAACGGCTACAACATCGTGTTGAACGGAGCCACATCGCCCGGCTGGTGGGGCACCAGCGAAACCGCGCCGCTTTACGCCGGGCTCATCGCTGTAATCAATGCGGCGGCCGGGCGGCCCGCCGGATATCTGAACCCGGTTCTGTATGGACTGGGCGCGTCTGTGATCGCCGACATTCATGACGGCGCCAGCAATGCGGTCGGCCCCGCCCCTGGTTATACGGCCGGCGCGGGCTGGGATGCCTGCACCGGACTTGGCAGGTTGAACGGCGCCGCGCTGCTCTCTGCACTGCAGAAGCAAGGTACGGATTTGGGCGACGTCTTCAATATTCCCGCGACCGCGTGAACCGCCAATCGACTGGATGTCATCGTCATGGGCGGCGACGAGGGGTGACTTGAGCGCCCCAACCCGCCCAATCGAATTCGTCTTTCCCTGGGACGCCCAAACCGGCGCCGGCCGAGCAGTTCAGGAGGCGACAGCTATCTGAACATCGAGGCCCCGTAGCGCTAGTTCCGTCCGGTTCCTCACCTGCAACTTCTTGAAGATCCGGCTGAGATATTCCTTCACGGTGCCCTCGCTCAGGCACAACTCATAGGCGATTTCCTTGTTGGCTTTCGCCTGCCGGATCAGAGCAACTATCTGTGACTCGCGAAAAGACAGGCTCGGGCCCCCGATCTTGTGCTTCGTCCGGGGCTGCCTGCATACCGAACAAACGTACTCCCGATTGAGTGTGCTGAAATTGCGACCGCAACGCGCACACGTCTTGGGGGTGACAACCCCAGAGAACGCTTGTTGCCGTACTGGTTGCATCTGCTGCATTGCTCTCCCTGTTACCCAGGGCCTTGTTAACCTGGTTCTTGTATCTAGTACCCTGCGAACGCAGTAGTGCAATTGTCCAGCCGTTGCCAAAGCAGTACATTTCCAAAGGGGGTCGCCGATATGGCGGTCGGTGCTGTTACATAGAATAAACGCCTTACGCTATGCTTAGTAGCTATCGTCTGCGACGGCACTGGACGCCGCATTACGTTTGAGCGACAACCGGCCGGGTAATCACCTGAATGTGCACTTGAAATACGTCGCCGAATACCATCAGCACGAGAAGGGGCACCCTATATTGGGCACTGTCGCACACTCCATTCATGGGAGCGTTCCAGTACACCTTACGGCAGTTTGTCTTCGGGGGCCTTGGACGGCACAGCATCTTTCTTCTGTGGTATCCGGAAACGCGGCTGCCTGGGCACCGGCTTGGCGCTGGCCATCGCGGTGTAGATCTGGACGATCCGCTCGCTCTGCGCCGGATCGAGGATCAGGTGGCGGTGTTTGCCTTCGGGCGAAGGCGTGAGCTTCAGCCTGCCGTCATCCTGCACGCTAATGGTTCCGGGTTCCGACAGTTTGAAGTAATTCTCTTTGGCGTGGACGGCATACAGCACCGCTGCCAATGCGGTTGACGGCGCATCATAGGGCATCGGCCGGAAAGCCCGATATGCATCGGCTACGGGATGGGCAGGCGACCAGGAAAAATCCCTTTCGATGCTGGCCCCCGGATAGAGGAGGGCGCTGCCGATCTCCTGCCCCACGGCGACAATCGGCGTGGGCCACTGCGCGAAGAGTTTCTTCGCAGCGGCAATGTCGCGCTTGATCTCATCTGCCGGACCATTCTCGTGCGGGCTGCCGTTTGAGAAGCTGCCTGCCGCGATGCAAAGAAATTGCGCCTTCTGCACAATCAACTCCGCCGCGTCAGGCAATTGCAGAAATTGAGCGAGATTCGTCGCCGGGCCGGTAGCAACCACAACGGCATTCTGGTCGAACTGGGCCGACAAGGCGTTGCGGATCAGCGCGGCGACATCCGCCGTGTCATTTACTTTCTCGATTCCCCGCCGGTAGAGCGGCTTGCCCTCCGGGTTCAGCTTCGCCAGCGGCGCGGCAAGCATCGGCGCAACCGGCTGTGGCGGCGCGTCGAGTGCCATGCCAATCGGGGTCGCCGGCCGGGCAAATGCTCCCAAGCTGTTTCCGCCAGCGGGCTCCGAGTAAAAGCGCGCCACGACATCGCAAAAAGCCGCCGCCTGCAGGTTCGAATTGCCGACGCTGATGGAGACAACACGGGCCTCGTTTTTACCTTCGAAGCCAAAGAGCATGGCTAAAGCCAGCGCGTCATCGATCCCGCTGCCCATATCCGAATCGAAAACGACTCCCAGCGGCGGTTTGCCTTGTTCGAAAAACTGCGGCATACGGTTCCTCTCTACAGGCTAACGCCTATTTCAAATCAAGTCAGGATGACCGGCATACCGTTTGTTAATAACCCTTCTGCTTATCCACCACGTTGATCAGCGGCTTGCCGGCAACGAAGCGCTTGATGTTCTCGCGGGCGGTGCCCACCATCCGGGCGTTGTCCTGATCGGAACGTCCGGCCACGTGCGGCGTGACAATCGCGTTGTTGAATTTCCATAGCGGATGGCCCTTCGGCAACGGCTCCGGTTCGGTCACGTCGACGCCCGCACCGGCCAGACGCTTGGAATCGAGTGCCTTCACCAGCCCATCCATATCGTACAGCCCGCCCCGGCTCACGGCCACAAAGTACGAGCCCTGTTTCATCAACTCGAATTCTTTCTTGCCCATCATGTGATGGCTCTGTTCGGTGTGCGGCGCGGAGATGAACACCACGTCTGCTTCCGGAAGCACTTCGTCCAACTGATCCGGCTTCACATACTTCTTGATGATGGGTGTGAACGGATAATCCTGGGGATCCACGCCAATCACGTTCATGCCGAACGCCCAGGCGCGCGTGGCGATGTTGAAGCCCGCACCGCCGACGCCGATCACTACGGCGGTCTTGTCTTTCAGGACCAGGATGCCCTGACTATTTGCCTGCCACTTCTCCTGGGACTGGTTCGCCATGAAGCGAGGCAGTTGGCGCGTCAAGGTCAGAAGCATGGCCAGGGCATGATCGGCCAACTCCGGACCTTCCACGATGCGGTTGTTGGTGAGCACGATAGGGCTGTCCCGCATGATGGTGTTCCCGGAAAGAAACAGCTGATTTTCCACGCCCGCGCTGAACGATTGCACCCAGCGCAGCTTCTTTGCCGCCTTCAAGTCAGTGGCGCTCAGAGGTCCGCCGACAAAGCCGTCGGCGTCGGCAATCTCTCTGGTGAGATCAGCGCCGGAAGCCGTCACCAGTTTCACCTGCGGCGGAATCTCACCGCTGGCCTGCAGGTCCTTCATCACAGCCGGGCTCTGGACCACAATCTTCACGGTCTGTGCGTTCAATGAAAGCGCCAGTACGGCGCAGAGCAATAGTATTCGACGCATATTCTCCTCTTGTTCAGGACAGCTTGAGCCTGCAGACTACACCGACGTCATCGCAGTACCACATCCAACCTTGCCAGATGGTCATACCGTGCGGCAACGGATCACTGTCGGCCAGTTGAATCTTCTCGATCATCTCTCCGGTTTCAGGATCATGTTTGAAGAAAGCGTTAAGGTTGGAATCCGTCACCCAAAGAAACCTGCCTTCCCAGCCGATGCCATGCGGGCGGTTGCCCGCGGTGGGAAACTTTACCTCCACGGTCCACGTTTTTGGATCCACGCGATAGACCTCGCGCGAAGGAGGAACCGCGAACCACAGCTTGCCATCCCTCCACTCCTGCCCATGCGCGCCTGTGCCCAAAGCCTTGGAGCCGAGCACTTCACCGGCTTGAAATCCGCCCACCTGCGCGGAGGCGGCCGGCACTGTGGGTTTGGGTCTGGACTTTGCCAGCGGACTGCCCCGACCCGGAGCATCGCCGGACATCTTGTAGATTACGCCCGCGCCCGGAGTGAAGTGACGCTCAATGGCTTTACCCGTAGTCGCGCTGCAGCGAACGATTTCCCGGCTGTAGGTGGAGCCGATCCAGAGCGCGTCGCCGTCAAAGGTAATACCGCTCGATTTGTCGGTCTCGGTTTCAAACGAGCGCAGCACTTTACCATTTTCGTAAGTTACCAGGTAGGCTTTGTTTCCGGCGCCCTGATCGATGATCCACAGGCCTTCGCGGGTGGCTTGCAAACCGTTGGGCGCGGGTCCCGGCGAATCGAAGACGATTTCGACTTTGCCGGCTTTGCGTGTGCGGATGCGTGTAGGGTCAAAGCGCGAGGCCGCCATCGCGGTGGCCGCCGCGGAGGCTGTCAAGGTAAACAATTTTCTCCGGTTCATGGCCGCTCCTTTGCAGGCCATCTTATCAGGCCGCGAGCTGCTGCCGAAGCCCGGCGGCCACCGGGGTATCCGCTGACCGGTCCTGACTCACAGTGTGTTGCGCAGAACGCTTTGTGCCGCAAGCGAGCTCAGCGCCATAATAGTCCACTGCGGGTTGACCGTTATTGTCGACGGGAAGAGCGACGCATCCGCCACGAAGACATTCTCGAAACCATCCAAACGGTAATCGCCGTCAACCACGCGCAATCGCCTCAGCGGCGAACTGTCGCCGTACATCCCGTTGCCTCCCTGTGGATGCGCGGTGGTCAACCGCAAGGAGCTGATGGTGAGCGGGAAGCCGTCCAGGGCCGATTGGAACCGGGCGATGGAACTGCTATCCAAGGGAAGTTCGATGCCTGGCTCCATGGGAATGAATGCGCGTGTGGCTCCCGCCTTCCGGCCGAGTTCCACCAGCGTGGCCAGAGCATATTTGATGTTGGCGCGGTCGCCGTCGCCCAACTCCCAGGAGAATGCCCTGCCGCTTAAAATGTCTGGCGTGCGCTCCACCACTCCGTTGGCTTCGGACCCGACCAGGGCGCCAAGATTCACCAGATGGGAATAGCGGCTCATGGCCGAGGCGCGGCGCTGGAAATAAAACGGCAGAGAAAGCGCGAACGAACCGGGCGGATTAAAGTAGGTTTCGAAAACGGCGCGATTCTGTGGGTCGGACGCCGCCAGCGTGATCTGTACGCCATCAAAGGCCCGCATTTCGTCGGGGAAGTCGAATGCCACCGGAAAAGCGAAATTACAGCTCGTCCGCTGGCCCACGTTTTCCCGCAGTCCGCTGCGCATCAGGAAGTGACTGGTGGCAATTACTCCGGCGGCAACGATGATGGCTTTCCGCACACGGATGGTCTTCAAGATTCCCAAATTGGTTCGAACCATGACGCCCGTGGCGCGCCTGTTCTGGGCCAGAAACCGGACGGCGCTCAAATTCCCGATCGTGGTGGCTCCGCGAGCTTCCGACCAGGGAATATACGTTTCGAGCATGGAGCGTTTTCTTACGAAGCGGTTGCCGAGATTACAGAGTCCTGCGCCCATTTCATTGCGGTGGTTGGCCTGCAATACCTCCGGCCCAAGCAGAGACCCGCCCGGCATGGCGGCATTGTAACCGGCCACTCCGGCGCGAAACGCCGCCTCCACCCGCGTGTTGACGCCGATAGGATCTAAAGTGTGAATCTCCAACTCGGCGCCGATGTTGTCATACTCCTGGTTCAATTTGGTGAGATCCAGGCCGAAATCGTTCGTCCACCGGGCTTGAACTGCCGCCGGCATCCGGAAGCAAATCGCATTGTTGATCACTGTGGAACCGCCGACGCACTCGCCCTGCAGAATCGTCATGTCGAAACGTTTTGTCTGTTGCAGCCCGCCCTCCTTGTAGAGCTTGCGCACCATCTCCAATTCGTTGTCGTTGAAATCCTGCAGAGCGGAATATCGAGGCCCGCGTTCAATCACCAGGACACTGCCGGTGCTGTGCGAGAGACGGTAGGCCATGGTAGCGCCGCCCGCGCCCGATCCCACAATCAGGTAATCCACTTCGTCTGGGATTGACGATTCGCCGACCAGCGCCGAGACCCTTGGAGCAATCAGCGGCTTGCCCGGCAAAGGAACGTTTGGCTTATCGTTGTTCTTATCGTCTGGACCTTCAGGCAGCGGCGCGGAATGCGCGAATGGCGGAGGGCCGGAAGGATAATCACCCTGTAAACGGTCGCGGGCATCGGCGGGCACATAGCCAATCGCCGCCGTATTCTTGTTTTGTGAAAAATGGGCCAGCGTGGTAAGAGCATGCGCGGCCGTGCCGATCTTATACACCAGCTCCGCAAGCTCCGGAATGAATGACCGGCCGCGCTCCCGCGGCAGGCGCAGCACATAGCGCCGGAGGAAAGAACGTTGATGCTCACGATCCATGGAAGAGAACCCGATGTGGAGGCCATACATCATTGCCAGCACATGTTCCACTGCCCAAAATGGAAAATTCAGCAGGCCCCGCTTTCGGCCGCGTATGCCGCCTACATGCCTGTCTATGCTTTGCGCGACGGCGCTATGATCTTCCGCGTCGCCCCCGTAGAGCGCTTCATGGAGGGCCGCGACGTTTTGCGCGGAGGACGCGCTCATCGCGGAAATGGAGTAATCCACGTCGTAGATCATCTTCCTCAAGCCGAGAAAGATCAGAACCACACCGCCGTCCATAGCCACATTCAGCATGTAGTACCAGGCGATATCGGCGAGCCCGCCCGAGCGCGTCTTCACCGATACCGTGAAGAACATGCCGCCGATCAGGAGCCAGAGAGCGCTGGCGATGACGCTGACGCTGTAAGGCCAGAGGATCGCCTTGTACAAGCGTTCGCGCAGCGCCTCACGTTTCGCCAATACGAAGGAGAGGCAACTGAGGGTGCCGTATTTCGTCAGCGTATTGCACACCTGCGGGTCGGGGTAGCCATATACCGCGCCCCAGCCCGACGAGCCGTCCAGGTGAAAACGGAGAAACAGCACTCCAGGCACAATCAGTCCCACGGTGGCGCCGAACACGTAGTAAAAAATAGTGGCCGCCCGCTGAGGCAGAGAGTAGAATTCCGGGAATTCCTTGGGACGCGCGAAATCCTTTGAATACCGTTTGTAACGGATCATCACATAGACAAGAGCCAGGCTCATCGCTCCGTCCACAATCGCCGACGTGAGAAGAAAGCCGGTGTCGGCCGTGGGTGGCGCGAAAAAATAAAAGAACAGCGAGGCCGCGGTGGACAACAGATGCCCAACCAGCAGAACCAGTGAACAGTGCCAGCGCAGTTTCACATTGTGCGCGGCCAGAAAACTGAGCACCACCATGATCGTGGCCTTGATCAAGGTATTGATCGCCAATGCCGGATTGGCATAGGTCATGTTCAGCAGATCCTGCACCGGTTTAGGCCAGGGCGCCGTGCCGGGCAGGCCGAGAATTACCAAGACGAAGTACGAAAAATAGGCCAGCCCGATGATGCGAAGAAGGTAATAGGCCAAATCATGGTGAGGCCTCTCGATCTCCTCGAGGGTCCACTGGTCGGGAAACAGGTCCTGGCTTGGTTCAGGATGCTTCTTGTAGGCGGCCCGAGCCACCAGGCGGGCAACCCAGAGCGCCAGAGCTCCGCAAACAAGGGCGTCGCCGGACCAGACAATCAAGATCCGCAAAAGAGGATGCACCGCGCCCAGCAGCCCGTCCCCGCTGTACATCCAGAGAGTGTCGAATCCGTGCACGCGATAGCGCGCTTCGAGGAACAGATCAAGCGGCGCCGCGGACGCCATCAGCAGTCCGATATGGACAAGCGAGCTCGACCTCCGGAGGTAGGTGACCAGTGGCGCGTACAACAAAGTAATGACCGCGCATTCCAGCCAGAACAGCCAGCCGTATTTCAGTGTGGCGATATGCAAGACATCGAACACGACATACAGCAGGAGGACGGACAAAACAGACGTGCTGCCCATC
Organism: Bryobacterales bacterium; assembly: GCA_963817515.1. Lineage (GTDB taxonomy): Bacteria > Acidobacteriota > Terriglobia > Bryobacterales > Bryobacteraceae > DATMNI01. The sequence continues at coordinate 93,874 of CAWFPJ010000006.1, forward strand.
GTCAGCAGGCACCTGACGGCCGGCGGCGCATCGTCCAGCGAATCGTAGCTCGTGTAACCGAAAAACGACAGCAAAGGCGTCATAGGATGTCGGCAGCCTTTCTTTCAGTAGCGACTCTAAGGAAGTATACGCGCTTGCTAATCCACCGCGAACACAAACAACGCATGGCCCGACGCGAACACCACGTACTGTTTGCCTTCGTTCATATAGCTGATCGGATTGGAACTCACCCCGCCGCCAGTCTCGAACCGCCAAAGCAGGCCGCCCGTTTGTGCGTCAAGCGCAAAGGCGGAGCTGGCATTGGAACCGAACAAGAGACCTCCGGCAGTGGTCATGAGGCCGGAGTGCGAAGGCGAATACAGCTTGTACTGCCAGCGCAAACTGCCGGTCGCGATTTCGAGCGCGCGGACTGCGCCGTACGGCTCCTCGTCCTTATACTCGCGCTGGCCGCCGCCGTTAAACAGCGCCCCGGCACGGTACACGGCGTCGCCCTTGTGATAAATACCCGCCATCTCCTTCACGTTGACGTAGTACAAGCCGGTCTTCGGGCTGAAGGTCGAGCTGTACCAGTTGGAGCCGCCGCCCAGACTGGGCCACAATAGCGTGCCCTCCGCGGTGGGGGCTGTGTTGGGCAGGCGCATGGGACGTCCGGCTTCGTCCAGACCACTGGCCCAGGTCTGCTTCACGTACGGCTGTCCCGCGAGAAACTTCCCACTGATGCGATCGAGCGCGTAATAGAAGCCGTTCCGATTGGCCAGCACCACTATCTTCCGGGACTCTCCGCGAACCATGACTTCCGACAGAATCGGCGTCTGCGTTGAATCCCAGTCGTTCTCGTCGTGCGGGGTGTACTGGAAGTGCCACTTTTTGGCGCCCGTATCCGGATCGAGCGCGATCATGCAATCCGAGTAGAGGTTGTCGCCTTTGCGCACGTCGCCGTTCCAGTCCGGCCCCGGATTTCCAGTGCCCCAGTAGAGCGTGTTGGCCTCCGGGTCGTAGGCGCCGGTCACCCACGAAGTGGCCGATCCGGTTTTCCAACTCTCACCCTCCCAGGTCTCGACGCCCGGCTCGCCCTTGGCGGGCACCGTGTAGAAGCGCCAGGCCCGCTTGCCCGTCCTGGCGTCATAGGCGTCGATGAATCCGCGCACGCCGTACTCGCCGCCGGCCATTCCCACGATGATTTTGTCCTTCACAGCCAGGGGCGCGCCGGTGGCCGAGTAGCCGTTCTTGTAGTCGACCATGGTCATATCCCACCGCACGCTGCCGGTGCGGGCATCGAGTGCGATCAGGTGCGCATCGATGCTGGCGTAGTAAATGGTGCTGCCCAGGATCGCCACGCCGCGGTTGACTTTGCCGCAGCACAGGCGCAGATCGCTGGGGATCTCTTTTCGGTAGCTCCACAACGTGCGGCCCGTGCCCGCATGGATAGCCGTAACGATATTGGGCGGCTCGCTGATGAACATCGTGCCGTCCACTACGATCGGCGAAGCTTCGAATCCGTCCAGCTCGTTGGCCTGATGCACCCAGGCGACGTGCAGCCTGCCGACGTTGCCCGCATTGATCTGGTCAAGCGGCGAGTAACGCTGGCCGGAGTAGTCGCGCGAATAGGTCAGCCAGTTACCGGGTTCCTTAGCCGCGTCGCGGATACGCTCGTACGGCACGTCCACTTGCGCCACGACGACTTGCCCAACCAGTACCGCCGATGCGAATAGCCAGCCCAATGCCTTCACTTGTCCTCCTTCAAAGACGCCAGGTATGCCACCAGGTCGGTCAGTTCATCTTCCGCGAGCCGGTCCTTATACGATGGCATCGGCGACTTACCCTGCTGTTTGTCGATTCGCTCGATTTCATTTTTCCAGAAGGAATGCGAGCGACCAGAATCGTCCCGCACCTGGATCGAGAACGAGTCCTCATTGACGCGCACACCGGTCACGCTTCTGCCGTCCTTTGCGACCACCGTCACCAGCAGATAGCCGTCCGGGACGGCAGCTTGCGGATCGACTATCGATTCGCGCAGGAATTGGGAGCTGCGTCTCACGCCGACGCCCGCAAGATCCGGCCCGGAGATTCCGCCCTCGGCTTGAATCGAATGGCAGGTGGCGCAGCTGCCTTTGCCGCGGTAAATCTCCGCTCCGCGGGCCGGGTCGCCTGGCACCGGCTTCAGCGGCACCTTTCCGAGCGAACGCACATAGGCAGCCGTGAACCGGATCTCGCGATCCGACATGGCGCCCCCGCCGCCCGGCATTTCGGTGCCGCGAATGCCCTCCTCAATAACTTTGAGCAGGGTGGCGTCGTCCGGAGCACGCATCAGCTTCGCCCGAGTCAGCATGGGTCCGCGGCCGCCTTCGCCTTTCGGCCCGTGGCACAGCGCGCATTGATGCTGGAAGAGTTTCTCGCCGCGGGCCAGGTCGGCGCGGCTGTTAGGCAGCTTGACTTTCGGATCCGTCGCTGCCAGGGCTCCGATGACGCACACTACGTACACCAGCGCACATTTCATACGCTGTCTATCTTATGACAATTCGACTAACCGCGCTCCGTTCACGATCGCGGCTCTGTCACTAGTAAAGATAGAGGTATACCGGGCCGCACGCAAGAAGCCGACGGTTACCCGTGGATCAGCTTATATTGTTCCAGGTCTTTCTTGACCGTTTCGATCGGCGTCAATTCAGTGGCGCCGTGCGTGAGCAGATAGTACTTGACGCCACCCACACCCTCGGCGGCGGCGAAAACGTCTTTCCAGGGTATGTCGCCTTTGCCGAGCGGCGGCGCGTGGCGGTTGGCGTCGGGCGGGCCATCGGTGAGCAGCAGGCAGTCGGTCTTGCCGTGATATTGCTTGATGAAAGCCACCACGTCGGACCCGGCGCGGGCCGCAACATTGACGTCGGTGTGAAACTTCAGATCCTTTGCCTTCGCCAGGATGTCGATAGGACGCCCGACACCGTTCCCCCTGGTCTGAAACTCCACCGCGTGGTTGTGGAAGCTGACCACCATGTGGTCCCGCTTGATGGTCTGGCAGGCGGCCTGGAGAACGTCCGCCAATTCTTTCCAGGCGTCGGCTTCATTCGTCGCCTTCACGGGGTGGTAGCCGATTTCGTTCCCGCCGCCTCCCCCTTTCTTGCCCGCCGCATCCGGGTCACCGCCATTCCGGCCGCCTCTCCTTCCCGCCGCATTTGCGTTGGGTGGGTTATTGGCGCTGGGTGTGGCTGAATTTGCCAAGCCTCTGACGCAGCAAATAGTCTGCGTGCCAAGGATCCGGTTCAGCTCCAGCATGGCCTTCATCTTATCCCCGGGAATGAAGAACTCAGGCTCTGTGTGAGTCGCGAAAGTCTTCAACTTGATGGAGTCGAGCAGCGCCCGGACCTCCTTGGCGCGCTCCGGTGTCCAACTCTCGTACTGCGTGAGTTCCACACCCTCATAACCCATCTGCGCCACAGCGGTCAAAGTCCCGTTGAAGTCTTTCTTCCAATCCGCCAGCACCGCGTAAATCAGCAATCCGACGGGGATGTGCTTTTTGTTTTGCGCCCCCAGACTGGCTGCGGAAGCGGCCGCCGCGGCAAGGAAGCGGCGGCGGGAGAGAGAAGCTGGAATTGTCATCGGGTTTCTTGACACCTCACTTTTCTGCCCGGGTTCCTGGTTTTGCCAACTCAGTAAGCAGTTCGACTACCTTGTCTTTGTCAACCGAGGCGCGGCTGGCAATCTGAAGCGGCGTTCGGCCGGTGCTGTCCTGGGTGTTGGGCTTGGCGCCCTGGGCCACCAGGAACCGTATTACCTCGCAGATCTCCGCTTGTGTCGATACTCCGAGGGTTCCGGTAACAGCTGCGTGGATGACGGTGGCACCAGCATCGGTGACGGCATCAATCCGCCGGTCCAGGTCATTATAGACATACTTCACGATGTCGGCGCGACCGCTTCCCGCGGCGGACATGAGTAGCGTCGTGTCCCCCTGAGCCTTCAGCAAAGGGTCGGCGCCGCCTGCCATCAGAGCGCGTACGGCATCCGGAAAATCCCCCTTCGCAGCCAGGTGCAGAGCGGTCTGTTCACCAATAACACGGCGGGCTCCACCGCCACCGCCGCGCCCCGCCGGCACCTTGGCAGTGCGCGCGTTGGGGTCGGCTCCCGCTTTCAGCAGCGTATTGATCAGCCCGGCATCGCCCATCTGAGCGGCCATATGCAAGGGCGTATTTTGAGTGCTATCGACGATATTCGGGTTGGCTCCCGATTCCACCAGAACGCTCATGGCGCCGGCGCTCTTATAAGAGGATGCGACCTGCAGCGCCTTGGTCCCGGAGGGCAAGGTATAGTTCGGTTCGGCGCCTGCCGCAATCAGGCTGCGGATGGATTTCGAATCATTCTTTACCGCCGCGAACACCAGGGCCGTGAAGCCGGTGAGCGATGCTGCCTTTACGTCCGCGCCCAGCCCAATGAGCGTTTGAACCACCTCGGGGTGCGCTTCCGCCGCCGCCCACATCAGGGCAGTCTGTCCCTTGCGCTGCTCCGCCGCGTTTACCTTTGCGCCGTGCGCCGCCAGCAGTTTCACGGCCTCAGAACTGCCCGCCCCCGCAGCGATCATCAGAGCCGTTTCGCCATTCCAGCGGGCCGCATTTGCATTGGCTCCGGCCTTGAGCAGCTTGTCGACTAATGCGGCATTTCCATTGGCGCAGGCGAGTGTGATCGGTGTCTCTCCGTACTGGTCCGCGGCGTTGACGTCAGCGCCAGCCGCAATGAGGAGTTCCGCCATCGCCTGCTCATCCTGAAAGGCCGCCCATGCCAGAGCAGTTGCGCCATCGGGTTGGGCCGCGTTCAGGCCGGCGCGTTCGCTAAGCAAGGTCTCGGCGGCCTTCTGGTCACGCCTCTTGACGGCGTCCAGAAGGCGGAGATCGGTGGCGGCCAGACAGGAGACGGCTGTCAGCAGCGCCGCCGCACTCCACTGCATGAAAGCTCGCGTCTTACACCTCCGAAAGATACTGGAGCCGACCGGTGCTGTCGCCGAATTTATCGGTCGGAATGCCGGCCTTCTCAAGCAGATTCACAAACAGATTGTTCAGCGGCGTTTCCTTGGGGTAGCGGATGTGGCGGCCGCCCTTGATCTGGCCCGCGGCGCCACCCGCGATCAGCGTCGGAAGATCGTGATGCGTGTGGGCGTTGCCATCGCCGGTGCCGCTGCCGTAAACGATCGCCATGTGATCGAGAAGACTGCCATCGCCGTCAGGCGTGCTCTGGAGCTTATCCAGATAATAGGCAAACATGCGGATGAACATGGCGTCGATCTGGGCGACTTTATCGACCTTCTCCGGCATGTTCTGGTGATGGGTGAGCGAATGGTGGCCGTCGGAAATGCCGATGTTCGGGTATGCGCGATTGCTGCCGGCGTGCGCCAGCATGAACGTGATTACCCGTGTTAAATCCGCCCGGTAAGCCATAATCTGCAGGTCGAACATCAGCTTGCAATGGTCTTCGTATGCATCCGGAATGGAACTCGGGCGCGCCATCACGGGCAATGCAAGTCTGGGCCCCGCGTTTTCCTTCTCCGCCTTTTGAATGCGCCGTTCAATGTCGCGGATGGAATCCAGATACTCGCTGAGCTTGTTGCGGTCGCCGGGACCCAGCCTGGTTTCCAGGCGGTCAATGCTGCCGGCGGCATAGTCGAGCAGGCTGCCGCGCTCCTTGAGGCGGGCGGAAACGCTTGCCGGATCGGTGGTATCGCCTTCACCGAAGAGGCGTTCGAACACAATCCGCGGATTGAATTCCATGGGCAGCGGATTGGTGGGAGTGCGCCACGAAACCGTGTTGGTGTAAGCGCAGCTATATCCCGAATCGCAGCCGCCGGCCAGGCTGGCGCTCTCGGTGCCCAGTTCAAGCGATGCCAACTGGGTTTTTTCGCCAAAATGCTGGGCGGCAATCTGGTCCACCGAAAGACCGGAACGGATGCCGACGCCCTCGGTCTTGGTCGGGTGAACTCCGGTAAGCCACACCGCGCCCTCCCGGGCATGATCGCCGGGACCATCGCCCAAAGCACGGGCCTGAATCTGAGCCAGGCCGGTGAGCACGTTTACATGCTCGCGGAACGGCTCAAGCGGCTTCAACGTGGGGCTGAACTCGAAGCCCACGCCTTCGGCCGCCGGAACCCACTGTTTTTGTATGGCGCCCGTCGGATGATAGATGAATCCCAGACGAACCACCGGCTGCGCGGCCGTAGTCGCGCCTTTCGACAGCGCCGGAATCATAGCGTCCAGCAGCGGCAGTGCCAGAGCGGTTCCCACACCGCGCAGAAACGCGCGGCGCGGCAAGGATTTCTTCGTAATGATCATGCTCGAATTAATCATGGTCCTGGAGTTCTCCTCATTTGGAATGGCGTACTTTCCACGAGTGCGGTTATCAGCGCGGACATGGTGTAGTTCTCGCTCGCGGCCTGTTTCGCAATGGACCGCACCGCAGGCTGATCGTAATACTCAAGCCCGCGGCCAAGAGCGTAAGTCAAAAGCTTCTGGGTTACCGTGCGCACGAAATCATCGCCGTAGCTGGAAAGCAGAAGCCTGTTGAGCCCCGCCGGACCTTCAAACGTCGCTCCGTCGGGAAACTTTCCCAAAGCGTCGATGGACGAACCGGCATCCTTGGTTCGCCACCGGCCGATGGCGTCGTAATTCTCCAGTGCGAAGCCGATCGGGTCCATTCGGGCATGGCAGGCCGCGCAAACCGCATTGGCCCGGTGCTGCTCCATCTGCTGGCGCATGGTAAGCGGCTTTCCGTCGCTGCTGTGCGCCTTCAACTCCGGAATATCCGCGGGAGGAGGAGGCGGCGGCGCCCCCAGCAGATTCTCCAGTATCCATTTGCCCCGCTGCACTACCGATGTCCGGTTGGGATAGGAAGTGACCGTCAGAATACTTCCCTGCCCCAGCAAACCCATGCGGTTGGGATCAGTCACGGCCACCCTGCGGAATTGCGAGCCGTAGATGTTTGGCACGCCATAATGTTCGGCCAGACGCTGGTTCAGAAAAGTATAGTTCGCGCTCAACAGGTCAAGCACGCTGTGGTCTTCGCGCAGGATGCTTTCGAAAAACAGCTCGGTCTGCTGCTGCAGGCTGCGGCGCAGGCTCTCATCGAATTCGGGAAAGGTCTCCGGATCAGGCTTGATGGTGGCCAGGTTCCGCAGGTAAAGCCACTGTCCGGCAAAATTGCCGATCAATGCCTGCGAACGGCTATCGTTCAACATGCGGCGCGTCTGCTGCCGCAGGACTACCGGGTCGTGCAGCTTGCCTTGATCGGCCAGGGCGAGCAGTTCATCGTCCGGAATGCTGCTCCACAGGAAGAAAGACAGCCGCGAGGCAAGGTCGTAATCGCTTACCCGAAATGCCGTGCCTGGAGCGCCGCCATTTGAGGCATCTTGTTCCGCGCGGAATAGAAAATCGGGCGAGATCAGTATGGCCTGAATGGCAGCCTGCACACCGGCGTCGAAATCAGCCTCGCGCCGGCCGCTCTGATAGAAGGCCATCAGCGGCTTCAGGTCGGCTTCACGGATGGGCCTGCGAAACGCCCGGCGGGCCAGCGTGGAAAGAACTTTCCGGGCACACGGATCCTCATCCTGGACGGTGGCCGGACGGCACACAAAGATCCTGGCGCGGCTGGGCGTGTCTCCCCGGCCGGTTACGTTATAAGGTCCTGCGATAATCAACGCGGCCACGTCCGGGTTGGCGCCCGGCCGGCGCGCCACATGGATCCGCTGCAACCTGGCACCGTCCAATCTCACGTCCAGTTCGAGCGGTAGCGGATCAGTGTCGAGTTGCTCGGGCCGGCCCACGGCATTATTGCGCCGCACGCCGGGCGCCTCCACTTCGGGCTTGGTATCTTCTCTCTGGAAAGCCACCGCAACCATGTGGAGGCCGGCCTTCACGGGCAGGCGCAAATCGGAATGGCTCACATCGCCATGAATGCCTTCACCGAAACTGGCTGCGTTGGTGGGCAGGTTGACCCGGAGGATGTACTCCGCGTCGAGAGGGAAATAATACTGGATCGACAGACCGCCCCGGGAATCGAACGGCAGATCGGCACTGGCCCGCTCCAGCCGGGTTATCCCGCGGCGGTAGGCTGAAACGGCGGGCACTTGACTGGGCGGATCTTTGAGCGGCAGGAAGCGCTCTTCCACCGGCTTGATCGCGGGATCGCCAACCGCCAGACGGCTCACCATGCGAGCCGTGGAAAGGTATCGCTCCAAGAGGGCAGGAGACATCGAAAGCACATCGGCTATGTTGTCGAAACCGTAGCCCGAATCGTCCACTGGAAGCGACGAGCCCGCCTGAATATCCACGGCCAGCAGGTCGCGCACGGCGTTGCTGTACTCCGCGCGGTTGAGCCTGTGGACCGACGGCCTGCCGGGATCGGGATGAGCCGCCGCGGCCCGGTCCAACTGCTCCGTGAGCGATGCCGTGAACGCAGCCATCACGGTGGAATCCGGACGTGGAGCGCCCGGAGGAGGCATTTCGCCCCGGCGCAACTTGCGTAACACGCGCTCCCAGGTGGCTGCATCATCGCCTACATTGGCGGGATTCAGCGAGTCAAGCGCCACGGCAGCCGTTTTTAGCTTCTGATTGTGGCAGCCGACGCAATAGGTTTCGATCAGAGGACGCTGGGCGCGCTGAGGCTGCGATTGAGCCGAAGCCACCGTGGTGGCGCAAATAGCGGCGCAAATGGCAACGCGGAGCGAAGCAGCCCGACGCACACACCCCTCCTTGGGCACCGTCCACAAGTACCCAAAGAGTAGTTTACAAGAAAAACTATGCCTGCGTAACAACATCAGTATTACGATTTTGCAATGTCATGCAGCACTCTCAACGGGCGGCGGACGCGGTGACCGGCGGCTGCACCAACGGGATTTCCCTGGGCAGGCGCCAGTTCTCATCGAATAGACCCGCCACCGCGGGCTCCGGCATGCCGGGAGCGTCCTTGATCCTGATGATGGCGAAGTCGCCCAGGCGGGGGGTCAGATAGTCGCTGGCGGGGTAATCGCGATCCTCAACCGTCAGACCGCTATTCACCACCACGTACTTCTCCGGGTTCAGGGGGTTCGGGTAGATCAACACCGGAATATTTTCCGCAGATGCGAAATTTTTGTCGCCCAATGTGATCGTCTGCCTCGTCCATTTCAGCGGAAGTTTGCCGGCGACCTTCGCGATCAGCTTGTTGCTTCCCGGATCGCCAAATAGAACCACGTGATATTTCTTCAAGTCGGCCTCCGTGACGTCCTTGTCGTCTTTCACGCGAACATGGCCCCGCAGATACTTGGAGTGGACCCGGTCAAAATGCGCCAACTCGCGCAGCGCCTGCGCATTGGCCTCGGCGTTCCACGGGGTGCCCGTGGGCTTCACGCAAAGGAACGGCTCAAGGAACGCATCGTCGATTGGACCCTGCATTCCGTGGCGCTTGTGCAAGCCGCGTTCGTGCAAGTCAGCCTGCTTCCAGGCGGTGGCGGTTTTTTCTAACGCTAGGACCGGCGCCGGCTTCACCTTCAACTTTTGGCCGTCGATGTCGACGCTCGAGGCGCGCTCGGTCTCACGGAGCAGCAGGCGCGCCACACCCTTGGTGGTGATCCGGTAGTCCGCATGATTGTCCGCGCGCCGGGCTTCGATTTCAGCAGCCTCATAATGCTTCTCCAGGCCATCGATGGTCACCCAATGCGACTGATTGTAGCGGGCGGTGTAAGTCTTGAACCGGATGTGATCGGGCGATACGATGCCGCGGTCCGCCCATTTCTTGTGGAACGCGTCCAGCACCTTGCGGCTCTCAGGGGCGATCATGTGACCGGTTTTCGGGGCAGTGTTAAAGATGAACGGGATGTCCGTACCGGCCAGGTTGAACGGCTCGCCCTCGAAGTGAAATCCTTCTTTCACCAACTGGTCGTAAACGATCACTGTCGCCCGCCGCTGGGGGTCGTCCTCACCACCATAGCCCGCCGTGGGCAGGTTGTACAGATTGATGGACCATTCGAAGATATTGTCGGTGAGCTTGAGGAACGGCCGCTGATAAACCGGCACAGTGTCGGGATTCGTGAAACGGCGCGACCGGCTGGCTCCCGAGCCGGACTCAAGCGACGCGAAGCGTCCGGGCATGTGCATGCCGATAAACCAGGCGCTGGCGCTTCCCATCGAAAAGCCCTTCAACACAACGCGCTTCTGATCGATCTTAAAGCGCCGTGACGCGGCCGCCAGGGTCTCAAACACGTCGGCTTCACCGGCCCAGTTGAAGGCGTTGTTCATGCGGCCAAAGGGATCCAGTCCGAACTGGCCATCGTCGGGCGACCAACCCGGCGTGTTGCCCGCGTTCGAGGGCCAGTTGGCCGTAGCATAGGTCGCCAGCATGCTTACTTCGTTCAGCCGGCCGAGGCGCCCATGCAGCGTAAGGTCCGCCCGCAAGGGTTTTGAGCCGTCGTAAGTCTGAGGAACGATCACGCCGTACGGTTGGACCGACCCGTCGACTTCAGACCGGTAGCCCAGCATGACGCGCCCTTTTTGACTGGTCCACGGCGACTTGCCCTCGGTGAGTTGTCTAGCGCGCTCCATACCCGCATCGAGCACCGTCAAGGTTTGATCTACGTATGGGTCGGAGAAGAATTCTTCCGGATGCTCCAGGATCATCCGCGCCGCGCTTTCGTAGATCTCCACATCAGCCAGTAGCGTCTCGTCCGCCTTCCTGGTCCGGAGACTCCGAATCATGGCCGCCAGTTCGTCGGCCTTGGTCTCGATCCGGGCCTTCTCGTCCGCTGTGAGCTGGTGGGGCGGCGGTCCCTTCTTTGCTGGGGCCTTCTTGGCCGCGGGCTGGCCTTGAGGCGGTGTTGGAACTTGGGGCGGCCCTTGGGTGAATGCAACAATCGCCAGCGCGGCCGCCAATCCTAAAACCAAGAAGGGAATCTTTACAGTAGCCATCATCGTCGAGTAATTCTATACCAACCGGCGGCCGGAAGTTGCGATAGAGTAGTTTAACGTGCCGGATGGAGGACATATGATGCCGAATTTTCTCAGCTTGGGCCGTAGATTTCTAGGATGGGGCAACGGTGTTCTGGCAGCAGCCGGAGTGGCCTCACACCCGCTGACGGCGGCCAGTTCCCGCCGTGCCGCGGCGTAAGTCAGGATTGGAAAATGCGTATTGTTGGAGCATTCCTGTTGTTATCGATGACATCCCTGGCGCAAAACTACACGGCTGAACAGACGTCCGACCATGGCGTCTCAATCGTTCGGCTCACGGATGCCGCGAACGGCGTGGAAGTCTCGATTGTGCCATCGATCGGCAACCGCGCATATGAGATGAAGGTACACGGGAAGAACATTCTATACTTCCCGTCCGCAGACGTTGGCGAGTACCAGAAGAGACCGCGCCTGTCGGGCATTCCCTTCCTGGCTCCCTGGGCGGATTTGCTAAACGAACAGGCTTTTTGGGCAAACGGCAAAAGGTATCAGTTCAATATGACGCTGGGCAACGTCCGCGGCGAAATGCCGATCCATGGCCTGTTGGTCAATTCACCGCTTTGGCACGTGAGCGAAGTCGCGTCGGATGCGAAGTCGGCACACGTTACCAGCCGGCTTGAGTTCTGGAAATATCCGGATCTGGTAGCGCAGTGGCCGTTCGCCCATGAATACGAGATGACCTACAGCTTGTCCGGCGGCGCCTTGGAGGTGAAGACCACTATCAGCAATTTGAGTATGGAGTCAATGCCGGTGGTGATTGGGTTTCACTCGTTTTTCCAGATTCCGGACATCCCGCGCGATGAGTGGGTGGCCCACCTGCCCGCCCGGATTCACGTCATCGCCGGCGAGCATAATATTCCGACCGGCGAAATGCGGCCGCTCGATATACCGAATCCACTGCCTCTGAGGGGGCGCACGTTGGACGACGGTTTTACGGACCTGGAGCGCGATGCCGACGGCCGGGCGCTCTTCTCGATCGAATCGGGTGGCAAGACGGTAGAGACGTTGTTTGGACCCAAGTACACCGTGGCCACCATCTGGCTGCCGGCAGGTCCAAATGGACAGCCCCGGGAATTTATCTGCTTCGAGCCTCTGTCCACCATCATCAGCGGTGCGAACCTGGCGCACGAGGGGAAGTACCCCGATTTGCAGACTGTCCCCGCCGGCGGGAAGTGGACCGAGAGCTTCTGGATCCGCGCCAAGGGAATCTGACGCCTTTCGAATCGGGTGGGTGATGGGCGATGCAGTCGCCGGGCGCCAGCAGTTCGATGCCAGCAGTTCGGCGGATCCCGGAAGCAATTCTGGTAGAATACCAGGGTGGCTGAGCTGACGTTCTTCAGGGAACTTGCGCTCCGGGATGAACAGCTCGGTCAGTTCCATTTTTGGGCATCTTGTCCAACGCCCTAAAATGGATTTGGTCTTGCCAACAGTTCGCTTCTAAAGGGCCGGTAGCTCAGTTGGTAGAGCATGTGACTTTTAATCACAGGGTCGCGGGTTCGAGTCCCGCCCGGCTCACCAGAAACAAAATAAAGCCTTTGTTATCAGCATGGGTTTGCGCCAAACTCAGGGAAAACTGAGGGAGTGTGATGTCCCTTTTGGCTTTCTGAGGTTTTGGCTCCTACAAATTTGACTACAGCGTGAGCGGAAGCCGGGGGACCCCAGACGGGCCAGTGCAAGTGCACACTGCTGCTGCCCCGGAAACGGCGTTCAACCCTTTTTTGGTCGTACGGAGAATTCTGGGGCGTGGGGCAAGCCCAGGCGGTTACTGGGCTTTGTTTAGAGCCAATTGGTAGTTTTCGTCCGCCGCCCAAGAAAATGTGGGCAAAGCATGTCGACGCGCCAGTCGACGAGGGTGCGTCACTTGGATTTCGCTGCACGATCGCCGTCTGGAAAAGGCTGACTACTGGCCACGGTGTGCGCTAGCGATGCCCCTCGCAGCTTCCTAGCCCAGCCAACCACAACCCGCGGTGAGGATCCGACTAAAGTGCAAGGTCTGTCCCTACCAAAATCCGGTGCTCAGTGCACCGTGACAGCCAGTGTATCCACCCTGGAACTGGAATAAGATACATGAGTCACACTGGGTTCATATACGATACGGGACTCGAAAACACACACGTCGTCGGCCGGCGCTTTCAAACGGTAGACCGTAATTTGCTGGTGCTAAAACAGATGTATTTACGCTCCGTATGATAGCGCTATCACTGAAGACCGGAAAGGGTAGATACTGAGTATATGTGTATGTAACACTCCTTCGGGGTGGACTGGAATTCGTGACTACCACACTGGCGAAATATGAGTTAGTAAATGAAGTGCTCGCCGTCTGAAAGGGGACGAGAAGTTGAGAAACGAAATTTCCACGCCAGTGGCGCGACGGCGAGGCCGGTGAGGTCGCTCGCTCGCCGAGAGCAGCCTGGGCACGGGAGATCGCCGCAAACGGCGCGCCGCGGTCCGGCCCGAGATCGACGACCGCGCCGCGCTGGCGCGCATAATGTGGAATCCGACCCGACCCGTGCTGGCTCATAAACCGCGACGGCAAGCGCACACTGCAGTCAGTTCCCCGAGTTCTCAAGCTTGCACGTGGTTTGTTCGGGGGACCGGCCGGCCGGTCGAACCTGGAGGCAGCGCAGTTAGCGCGTTTGGTGGGCCCCTTATTAGCAGTTCAGTGGCCTTGCAAGCTGACAATTAGAAATGCAGCGAAGGCATTCGAGAGCCGCTAATCCAGCTCTCTAACCCAGATGTTTCGAAAGCTGACCGGTTCACTGGGATCGGGATGGGCCTGTAATTTGATAGGGGCGGAATCGAACTTCTTGTAAAACGGCTTTCCGATGTACAACGTCTCGCCCTTCAATTCGAAATGGTTCTGCACGAGCACGCCGTTCATAAATACCGTCGCGTATGCCGGCGTCTGCAGAGATCCGTCCGCATCAAACACCGGCGCCGTCCAGATGACGTCATAGCTCTGCCACTCGCCCGGCTTTCGAACCGGGTTGACCAGCGGAATCCCCTGCTTATAAATGCTTCCTGCCTGGCCGTTGACATAGGTCTTGTTGTTGTAGGAATCGAGAATCTGCAGCTCGTATCCGGCGTCGCCGCCACCGGTCGACGCCAGAAAGACGCCGCTATTGCCACGCGCCTGATCGGTTCCGGTGACATTCCCGGGGATGGCCGGCATCGAAGCGGGCCAGGTCGATGCCCTTGTACTCGCTGACATATCGAAGCCCGGCCATAAGCGCGATTTCCGCCTTTTGGATCGTGTCTCCCAGGATGACCACGGAGACGCCGTGAGCATTCAGATCGGCTAGCAGGCCGATATCGCGCCCCTTAACCTCAGGCGCGTCCCAGATGATGGTGCCGTAGCGGGAGTTTCCATCCCGATCGAGCAGATGATACCGGTCGAAGTTCTGCTGATCGAGCCGCACGATGTCGAACGGCAAGCCCCACGTCTTCAGCAAGGCGGCCGTGACCTGGAACTCGCTGGGACGGTCGATCACGAAGCTGGCGTCGTCGTCCCACTGATGACCGGCGACCAGCAGGAAACGGTAGGGCGTGGCAGCCGTTGCGGCGCCGGCCAGAAGCGCCAGCGCAAAAAGTTTCGATCGCATGTCAGGGCCTCAGAAAGATCTTTCGGCGATACATCCAGAACAACACCAGCCAGCCCACCAGCAGCGGCCCACCGGCCAGCAGCAGGGGGCCGAAGGTTCCGGCACCGGCGGCCAGCGGCTTCATGAACGGGTTTGTAATTCGCGGCAGATTCATGAAGTGCGGTCCGAGATAGGCCGCCAGGGCATTGACTCCGATCACCGTCAGGGGCAGCGTCCACGCACGATAGCCAAGCACGTCGATAGTCCAATAGAACGCCAGGAATAGCATGCACGCCCATCCGGCGGACATCAGGCCGTATGAGGCTGTCCACAGCTTCATGATCACCGGAATGAAGGGGCTCAAGGCTAACCCTGCGGCCAGGCAGCCGAGGCCCGTCAGGCCGATAATCATTGAGTTGTGTCGAGGCTTCTTCCCGGCCAGCAACAACTGGCCAAAGAGCAGGCCGATAATCGTCGTCGAGATGGTCGGAATGGTGCTGATCGCGGTTCCCCATCCTTCCGGAAGCGTGCGCCCGATCAACCTCTGGTCTACGTACGTCACGAGGTTGTGATTGACCTCGTAAGTCCCGGCCGGTATGCCGGGCGCGGGGACAAATGCCAGCAGCAGCGCGTATCCCGCCAGGATGCCCGCGGCGGTGGCGATCTGGGTGCGTACGGATCGCACGGCCAGGTACGACGCTGCCAGGTAGGCTACCGCGATCGGCTGCAGCGCGCTGCTCAGCTCGATCCAGAACGGAGCGCCCGCGGAGGTCGATTGGCGCAGCGATCCCAGCAGGAACAAGATAATGGCGCGTCTCCAGACGCGAGCCATGTTCTGCTCCCGTGCCATCGAAAACGGGACCGATACGCCGACCATCAACATGAAGCTGGGCCAGATCAGGTCGTAGTAGCGCAGGCCGGCCCACGGCGTGTGGGTGAGCTCATATTTGAGGAACTCGGAAACCACGCCGAGGCCCAGCCCGGCGATCGCCATCACGAACGCCTTTCCGCCCAACAGCCAGAACATGGTAAAGCCGCGGAACGCGTCGAGCGAAACCAGCCGTGGGCCCGCAGCCGGCCGCGGCGGGCCGGTAACGGCACTGGCGGGAACCGCGGCCGCCGGGGCCGCCGGGGCCGCCGGGGCCGCCGTACTCACAGTCGACATACCTTTCACCTCTCGGCAACGCCTGCCGCGGGGGGCAGGCGCTTCTTGACTACGCTGATCGCCGCCGGCACGATCGCATTATCGCCTGTCGGCCTATCTCTTGTGTTGCGGAACCCGGAAGTGCGGCCGAGACGAACTTCGTTCACTGGCTTGCCAAAACGGGGGTTCACCCATTCGTGGGCATAGCTCAACTCTTTGGCATTGCCCTTGGCCACCACGTCGGACTCCGCGCCCCACGTGATCGGCAGAATGTACCAGCCCAACAGATCGGCGGTGTCCGGAAATGCCAGGGCGGGCCATTCTGCCGCGGTCGCGAGGCTGCTCGCCACCATCACGCCGAAGAATACCCAGCGCACGCCGAACCTCCTTAAAAGACGTGTATAGCACCGGCGTCATCGCGCTCCAAGACGGTACTCGCGAAATCAGACGATAACATCCATTACGCTGGACAGCGGGCGGACACAATGTCCTCCTGCCGCAGCCGGAACAGTTACAAAACGCTAACGGCCGCTTTCCCCTCCACGGTCTCTCCGTGGTTCTCCTTTCGCCCTCGTTCATACCGCGTCAGATAGTCATAGCGGAACTGATCGATTGCGATGAGCACGACCAGCTTCGGCCGGTCCGGAAAAGTACTGGCCAGGCTCGCGGCGGCCGCGAGTGCGGCAAGGATGATGACTGTGAGAACCTTCCTGAGGCGCATATGATTTCGATTGCCGGCTATCGGTCTACCGGCCCATAGGTCTTTTCAAAATGGCTTCCTTCGTTGATCACACGGAAGCTCCCATCGCTCTCGGCAGTCACCTTTATGCCGTATCCCCGGCAGGCGCCTCGCGGATTCGCGATGAAGCTCTCCGCTGCATTCCGGCTTCCAGCCTCGACCGAGTAATGCAGTTGCCAGAGGTCTTTCAGTTCGGGAGCCCTGTGTAGAATGTCGAAAACCGCGGGAGAGCCACCCTTCGTCTCACTGTTGTTCATGATCGCGACGCGTGCGTGGGTTCCGCGGATCAGGGCCGCCGAGTTGGATGTGTCTTTTCCGTGGTGCGAAACCACCAAAAGGTCCGCCCGTCCGATCGGGTTCACTGGACACATCAGATCCAGTTCCTGGTTCCAGAGCAGATCGGCCAGGTCAAGCATCCGGAACTTTCCGAACTCTAACAAAATGCCGACGGCCGCCGCGTTTTCAGAGTGCTCATCCGGCTTCCGGCTCTCGCCGCAGGCGGTATTCCGCTCCCCCGTCCCGCGAAGCGGAGCGTGAATCCAATCCCCGCCGGAAGCAATGACTCGAACGTCGAGTCCGCGAATCGGCAGCTTGTCCCCTGGACGGACCACCTGGTGACGCACGCCCCGAATGGCTCCTTGATACCGGGCCATGATCTCCGCCGACCCATTGTAGTTCTCTGTGTTCTCGCCATGATCGTAAATGGCGTGGATGGGGATCCGTGCAGCCAGGCCGGCCACTCCGCCGGCGTGATCGCGATGAAAGTGGGTGACGAGCAGGGCATCGATTGCGGTGACCCCGGCAAGCTTGGCCGCCTGCGCGATACGCGGCGCATCGCGGGTATCATCCCAACCGGCATCGACCAGCAATACCTCGCCGGAGGGCGCCACCACCAGCGTGGACTGTCCGCCCTCGACATCGATGAAGTAAACGCGCAATTCGGGCGGCCCGGCCCAGGCGATCGCGGTTCCAGCCACGAGCAGGGCGAACCAGTATAGACACCGACGCTCCATTCGGATCTCTTTCTTGAACCGCATTTTAGCCTGCTTCATCACGATAGCCACCGCACTCGGGCGGCTGTATCCAGCCCAGTGGACGGCAGAGTCCAAATCGCAGGCTGTAACCGCTTCCAGGCCCGTAACTCCGATTTATACTGAACACGTCATGCGGTCCTATCCTCAGTCCACTCGAATTCTGGAGCACAACCGCCGCTCGATCCCCGGCGGCATGTTCTCTTTGAATCGCGAGACCAACCCAGGAATCGTTTTCGCGAAAGCCGAAGGAGCTCTCCTTTGGGACGCCGATGACAACCGTTATATCGATTATCACGCCGCCTTTGCGCCGTTTCTTCTCGGGCACAATGATCCGGAAGTCAACGCAGCCGTGGAGCGCGTGCTGCGCGACGGAACCAGTCTCTTCGGGGTCAATACCACTGTGATGGAAGGCGAACTCGCGGACCTGATTTGCGAGTCGGTTCCGTTTGCCGAACAGGTTGGTGTAGTGAACACGGGGAGTGAAGCGACCTACCAGGCAATCCGCCTAGCAAGAGCGTACACCGCGCGAGACCACGTCATCGTCATGCAGGGAGGTTACAACGGCTGGCATAACGACGTGGCCTGCAACCTGATGACGCCCGTTAGTGAGATTGGTCCCCGCCGGTCACCGGGCGAATACCCCGTAGCGCCGATCAGCGCCGGCATTCCTGCGGCGCATCGTGAGTTGGTTCATCCCGTCAACTTTAACGATTTGGATTCGGTCGAATATGTGGCCAGACGCTACCCGGTTGCGGCTCTGATTGCGGAACCCATTCTGCAAAACATCGGCATTGTGAAGCCGCAGCCGGGATATCTGGCCGGCCTGCGGCAGCTCGCCGACCGGTACGGCTTCGTGCTGATATTCGACGAGGTGAAGACCGGTTTCCGGCACGCCTTGGGCGGGTACGCGGCCATTGCAGACGTATCTCCGGACCTGGCGGTCTATGGCAAGGCGATTGCAAATGGTTATCCAATTGCCGCCGTGGCCGGCCGGCGCGAGTTGATGGAGCTGCTCAACCACCCCAATCCCACGCGGCGTGTCCTCTTTGCCGGCACCTACAATGGCCACCCCATGACGGTTGCGGCGGCCATCGCCACGATCCGAGCGTTGCGCGCGAACAGCGGCGCCGTCTACGCTCGGATGGAACGGTTGGGACTGAGGTTCGAAGACGGATTCACCGAACTAGCGCGGCCGTACGGGGCCAGGCTGGCGCTGGTGCGGCAGGGATCCGCCTTCTGCATTTATTTCATGGATCATGCGCCCGTGGATTGGCACGACATCGCCGCCAACCATGATTTCGACTCGGACGTGCGCATGCGCAGGGCCATGATCGAGCACGGCGTCTTCTTCTTCCCGGTCGGCACCAAACAGTGTTCCATCTCCGCGGCCCATACCGAGCAGATGATCGATGAAACGCTGGCTTGCCTGTCGCCGGCTCTCACCCAGGCGTTCCAGCCGGTGGCTATTTAATGGGCGGCCCTGATCCGCCTTGATCGACAGGTTGATGACGCCGCCCGATGTGCGCCCGTATTGGGCATCGCAGGTATTCGTCTGGCTTGCAGCACGGCGTTTACCTCGAGCCGGTCCGATACCCGCAGTTCGATCGGGCTCTGCTCAAACGTCTTGAATCCCGTCTGCTCCACCAGCGAGGTCGTCCCGCGAGCGGACCCGGAGGACGATTGGCTTTGGGGAGACCTCCGTTCCTGCTCCCCGAGATACGGCCGCCGCTGGCTTGTCCAAATTTGCGCGAACGAGTTGCACTTGCAATAGTCCGCCATCCGCAGGTGTCGACCCAGCCGGTCGGCACTCAAACCATGCGGCCGGAGCGAACCAGCACGGCGCCCTTCTTCAGTACGCAGCGAATGCCGATGGGAGGAACCGAGGGGTTTTCATAAGTGGCAGGCGTATGAATCGTCTCCGGATCGAAGACCACGATATCGGCCACACAGCCTTCGGAAATCCGGCCACGATCGCTCCAGTGAAAAATCGCTGCTGCCTTACCGGTCACCTTGTGTACCGCGTTTTCCAGGGTTAGCCACTTGCGGTTGCGGACCATGTCGCCCAGGAGCAGCGGAAAGGTCCCGTATAGCCGCGGGTGGGACCGGCCCTTCGTATAAACACCGTCGGTGATCACAATTCCCAGGGAATGCGTGAGCAACTGGCGAAGATTGTCAGGGGATTGGCAGTGTTCCACGATCGTCACATCGCCTTCCTGTTCGAGGAGCAGGTCTAAGACAACGCCTTCGGGCTCGCCGCCGCGCTCGTCGGCGATCTCGCGAATCGACCTGCCCACGAGCGACGCTTCGTTGGTTCCGGCCGCCGTGATGACGACGCCGTTCCAACGCGCCTCCGGCTTTACCCGGGCGCGGATGGATTCGCGCTGCTCCGGATCGCGGAGCCGCGACATGAGCCGGGAAATTCCGCCATCGAGCGCCCACTGCGGCAGCACTTGCGTGAGCACCGTGGACCCGGCAAGCCACGGGTAAGCATCGAACGCCAGATCCACACCGCGGCCCGCCGCTTCCTCAATTATCGAAATTGCCGGCTCCAGCAAAGGCCAGTGGTCCTCGCCGGCAACCTGCAAGTGGGAAACCTGGAGGCGACACCCGGACTCTTCCGCAATCGAAATCTGTTCCTTCAGCGCGTCGAGTAATCCGGCGGAGTAGTTTCGCATGTGAGTTGCGTAAACCGCGCCCTGCCGTGCCACTACGCGGCAGAGTGTGGTTAGCTCTTTCGCCGAAGCGCCGGATCCCGGGGCGTACATGAGACCTGAGGAAAGTCCCGCCGCGCCCTCTTGCAAGGAATCGTCCAGCAGACCGCACATACGGTCCAATTCCGTGGGGCTTAGCGCTCTGGTTGTATTACCGGCGACCTTAATTCGCAACGAGCCGTGGCCAACTAAAGATGCAACCGTGGCTGCTTTCGATTGACCCGCACTGGCGAGGTAATCCGCGGCCGAAAGCCAACCCCCAATTGTTATCGCCGCATAAGATGCCATTGGCGAAGTCGCGAAGGATCTGCGGGTTGTCGGGTACTGGATATGGCGAAAATCCGCAGTTGCCGACAACCTCGGCGGTGACTCCCTGCAGGACCTTTTCGGTGCGGTTCTCAATGACTTTCAGATCTGAGTGACTGTGGATATCGATGAAGCCGGGAGCCACAACACATCCCGCACAATCGATCAGCGTATGCTCCAGCCGATCCAAAGCACCGGGGTTGGGGGCGTCAGTGCGAGTGACAGCGGCAATTTTGCCGTCGCATATGGCGACTTGGCCGGAAAAACCAGGTGCGCCTGTACCATCCACGATCATGCCGCCGGAGAGGATAATTCCTGTGGCTTGTCCCATGCTCACATCGCGCTTCCTAAAAGCGCTTGTGCCAGCACCAACGCCCCCGCCCGGGATAGGACTACCAAGGTCATAGGTTCTCCTGCGGGGCGGCAATGGCGGAGGCGCTGCCCACATCGCTCTCCCCGGCCGGGTTTGCCGATCCTGCCCACAGTGTGATAACCAACGTGCTCATCAGCACTAGCAGTCCGCCAATCATCGAGGCTGCGCCAAGCTTCTCGCCAAGCCAGACGGCCGCGATGGGTATACCGAAGAACGTGATCAGATAGTTCGAAAGCGCCGCTTGTGTAGCATCGACCGTCTGCAGGGCCTTCAGGAACAGGACCATGGAGAGGAAGTTGTGGATGACGGTAAGCAGAATGAGGCCGATCCAGGTCGAGGCAGTGAAGTGCGGGATACTGGCCACCACCGAGCGCTCCTGGACGAGCACCAGTGGCAGCATAACGGCGAACATCACCAGGTATGTATAAAAGAGCATCTCCATGGGGGAGTAACGTTCCAGCATCTTTTTGCCGTAGGAGTTGTAGAACGCGCTACCCAGGGCGCCCGAGAGAATCAGCAGGTTGCCGGCGAGGTAGGCAGAACCGAAGCTCATTTGACGCAAGTCGGTTTGCGAGCAGAGCAGGACACCCGCCAGGGCGATCGCAAAGCTGATCCAGCGCACGCGGGTCATCCGCTCCCGCAAAAAGAGGAATGCGAAAACCGCGGTAAAAGGGGGAATTGCCAGCATGATGATGGCAGCGTTGCTGGCGGTAGACAATCGCGTGCCCCAGGTGACCAACACCTGCCCTGGAAACACGCCCAGCACTGCCAGCAACAGATAGATGAGCACATCGCTCTTCGGCCGCGGTTTCCTTTTGCCCACTCTCTCCCGGCGGATCAGGGGGTAGAGCATGACTGTAGCGAGAGTCATCGGAGCCCAGACAGTGAACAGGGCGCCCACCTGGTCCTGGACCAACTTGATACAGGTGAACTGCAACGCCCACATGAGGTTGCACAGAAAAAGGAAGATCCACGACCGCATACCGTACCCCTCTTAAAGTTTCACGCGTCTCTCGTACTTCTTGACCAAACCCGCGATGTCATAAGTGAAATCCACCCAGGCTCGCTCCCATTTCTTGGCGCCGGCTTTGGAATACTTGTAGAAGCCCTTGGCATTGGAAATGCCATTCGCGCCTGTCGCCACTACATCACCGATCACCCTGGAGACGGACTTCGAGTTCGACAACTTGGGAAACAATCCTTCCGCGACCGTGGCGTAGGCCGGGATCCCCGTAAGATCCATCCATCGGAACGGTCCCGCTATCGTCGCCCACCAGCCTATGTCGTTCCGGAAGGAACGATCCACTGTTTCCAGGTCGGCCACGCCGGACTCCACGAGGTGAAAGGCTTCACGCATCATTGCGTACATCATGCGATTCGAGACGAAACCGCGTATATCGACGTTGAGCGTCGACGGTTCCTTGTCGCAGGCTTTGCCCAAACGCTGCGTAATCCGGATAGTTCCCGCCGACGTCTGTGTGCCGGGAATGATCTCGAGATAACGCAGGACCTCGGCCGGTTCACCCCAATGCATGCCGATAAACCGCTCGGGGTGCAGGCGCCCCTTCTGCAGGACGGAAATCGGAATGCTGGAGGTATTAGAAGCGATGACAGCCGAAGGTTTCATCGCGGATTCGAGCTGGCGGAAAATGGCGCGCTTCAGCTTCAGGTCTTCCTTTACGGATTCAATGACGAAGGCACAATCGCCCAACTCTTCGGGGGAACTCACGAGTTGGAAACGCGACCGCCAACCTTTTGCCGCGGCGCGGGAAAGCACTCTTCGCCGCAACATCTCCCCGAGCGCCTCGCCGATGTGATCCACAGCCGCTCCCGAGCGCTGTGCCGTACGGTTATACGCCTTCACGGAAAATCCGCGCGCGAGCAGGCAGGTGGCAATGCCGCGTCCCAGTAGTCCCAACCCGACGATGCCTACCGGATTAATATCTGCTGTCAGATTTTTCATGACTGTCACACACCGCGCGGCACACGCGCGATCGCGTCAATCTCCACCAGCAGTCCGGCGGAATAGGTGCCGGAGGAAGCAACCTTTTCAGGATGCTTGATTTCCGTTTTCACGCTTGAGCTCCTCTCAAAGTACGCCGTACTTGCGGTAGACGTCGCGCAAATAGGCTCCGCATCAGTTCCGGGCGGCTGTGATCCTCGCCATTGGTCTTCTCTTTCGCCAGGCGGACCACATCGGCAAGGACCTTCGGGGGAATGACGACGATGCCGTCGAAATCGGCGAATATCAGATCGCCAGGGTTGACCATCACGCCGCCGCATAAAGCCGGAACGTTGTACGAGTTCACGATGCCGCGGCCCTTGGAATCGATCGGCTTGATGCCAACGGCGAAGACGGGGAATTCCAACTTCTCTATCATCTTGACGTCGCGCACAAGACCGTCGACCACTGCGCCCCTGGCGCCGCGCGCTTTGGCCGCCGTCGAGAGCAACTCTCCCCACGGCGCGTTGCGGGTGGAGGGCACCGCACCGGTGGAAACCACGACTACCTCGCCCGGCAGGATGCTGTCCACGGATTCGATTTCGAGACCGTAGGGGTCGGGCCCGATATGGTAGACATCGACGTAATTGATTGTCCTTGCCCAGCCGGCAAAGGTGATGTCTGAAGACAGCGGCCTCAGGTTCTCGCGCATGGCCTGATCGCGATAACCGAGTTCATCGAGGGAATCCGATACAACCGCGGTGTACAGATTCTGTTCGATATCGGCGAACAGTTCCAGGTCGGCCGGCGTAGCGGGAGCCCTCACGCCAAAACAGTTCGTGTTTTCCACGGCTTCAGTCTAATAAAATGCGCCGGTCGATCGGAGCAACATCGGCCACCAGTTGGACGGTGCGTCCAGCGTACTGGACGGGTGCTTCCCGCCCGCGCGGTCCGCAGTTTACGGCCGCGGAGACAAGTTCTCATCCAGATAACGGGTGGCCAGGCCCCTGGCCGGATCGGAGGCGTGCTCGATGAGCGGTTTCGTAATTGCCTCGGCAGCCCGAATCACTTGTTTGGCAAGCTCTTTCGAATTGTCCTCCCGCACGTCCGAGGTGGGACCCGAAATGCTGATCGCACAGGCAGCCTGGCCGGCTTCATCGAAGACCGGCGCGCCGATGCACCGGTAGCCAATCTCGTCCTCTTCGTCATCTATGTAATAACCGGCCTGGCGGGATCGTGCCAGGTCCTCCTTCAATTTGCGCAAAGACCGGATGGAGTTGTCGTTATGGCGCGGCATGCCGGTTTCTTTCATCAGCCGCGACAGTTCCTCGTCGGGCAAGTGGGCGATCAGGGCCTTGCCTACGCCCGTGCAATGCAGGTCCATCCGTTTGCCAAGCCAGGTGGCCAGCTTGGTGACTCCGGGGGGCTCGACCTTTTCCATCAGCACGGCCTCATACCGCTCCAGCACCGCCATGTGTGTGGCCAGCCCCGTCTGCTTGGCGAGCGCGTGCATGTGCGGCATCGCGATCTGCCGCAACTCGAGACCGCCGAACGACATATTGCCGAGGCTGAACAGCTTGGAGCCGAATAGGTAACGGCTGGTCCGCTCATTCCGGTGGAGATAGAGGTGGCGCTCCAAGGTGATGAGCAGGCAGTGAACAGAACTCTTGGGGAGCCCCAGCTCTTTGGCAATCTCGGGTAAAGTCAATCCAGCCCGCGAGCCGGCCAGCAACTCGAAAATGGCCAAGCCCCGTTCCAGAGCCGGAACCGAAGGCGTCTTCATGGGCCTCTCTGAAAGCTCGAATGGTTTCCCATTATACCTTGGAGCATTTTGCCTGCGTCGATGCCGATGCTGCCTTGGAATTGCCTTCCGCCTTTCAGTCCCATGCGCACGCCACTCATGAAGGATGGAGGAGCTCGCGCTTCCGCCGCCCTCTTCCGCAGCCGTCCAGTGAATTGGATGCTCGGGTCTTCTCTTACGTGATTGTTATTCAATCGACATCGAATCACTTTTACAATCGACCCCGAGAAGGAGTACCGCATGCTCAAGAAGGCTTCACTATCCCTGTTGGTGGCTTGGACTCTGGCTGGCGTGGCTGTCCGGGCGCAATCCAACCTCGGATCGATCGTTGGAATCGTCACGGATGCTTCGGAGTCGGCTATGCCCAACGTCTCCGTTAATGTCACCAACGTGGACACCGGGCAAACGCGCAAGTTCAACACTGGTGCGACCGGCAATTATGAGGTGAGCCGCCTGCAGCCGGGCCATTACACCGTCGAAGCCGAGGCCTCCGGATTTCGACACTTTGTCCATGAGAATATATTCCTCTTTCCGGGAGCCACGATGCGGGTGGACGTGCGTCTGGAGGTGGCGTCTGTGACACAGCAGACCACGGTAACCGCCGTGGCGGAAGGCACTCCGGAAATCGAGGTCGAGTCCGCCAGTCTCAACGATCTCCGCGACACGCGGCAGTACCGCACACTGCCGCAGAATCAGAGCCGCGAGCCTTACACCATTCTGGCGAGCATGCCCAGCCTCTATACCGCGCAGACACAGAACAGCTCCAGCGCTTACAAGTATTCGATCGCCGGCGCGCGCACCGGGCAATATGAATTTCAAATGGACGGAGTGGCCGCACCGAACAACAACACCCCGGATGGCTCGGTCTCGCAGAGCATGGAAGGAACGCTCGAGGTCAAGCTGCAAGCCGTGGATAACTCCGCCGAATACGGCGAACCGGGCATTTTTCAGTTGATCAGCAGGTCGGGAAGCAATCAGTTCCACGGCACGGGTTATTACCTCTTCGATAATTCCGCCATGGATGCGCGAGATTTTTTCGATCTCCAGAAACCTCACCTGATCGATCACAATTTTGGCGGCAGCCTAACCGGACCGGTACTGATTCCCCACATCTATAATGGACATAACCGGACATTTTTCATGGCGGCCTATGACGGCCATACCAGCCCGAGCCAGGGTGTCCGCACCGATTCGGTACCATCGCTAGCTTACCGGGCAGGCGATTTCAGCGGCTTGAAAACATCGATTAAGGACCCACTCAGCCAGGCGCCTTTCCCCGGCAATTTGGTTCCAGCCACCCGCTTCAGTCCGGTCGCGCTGGCTTTTCAGAATCTTTTCTATCCACTGCCGAATGGCGGCGCCCCCGGTAGTGTAGTGAACAACCTCACCACGACGTACCCACATTCGCAAAAGGAAAATATGGGGGATGTGCGGCTGGATCAGTATATCGGCAACCGAAATAACTTCTACGTACGCGTCGGTAAGCGACAGTTTCCGGGCAATGACTTGAAGACGCTGCCGACGATTGGTCAAACGCGAGACTTGCGGACCTTCAGCACCATAGTCGTGGCGGACACCCACATATTTTCACCCAGGTTGGTCAACGAGTTCCGTTTCGGCAGAATCTGGGAGTACAGCGCCTACATTTATGGCAGCACGCGCGGTCTCGACGTGATCAACAAGACTGGTTTGCAAGGTCTCGCGGGACTGCCGGACGACTGGGGATTTCCGAATATCACGCTTACCGGTTTTAGCGCGCTGAGCGAAAACAACACCAACCGTTCCTTTTACCACAATCGAAATCGCGAGTTTACCGACAGCATGACTTACATTCATGGGCGGCACACCATCAAGTACGGTATCGATGTGCGGCACCAATACCCGGATACAAACAATTTTCCCAACGGCCTCTACGGAAATTTCTCATTCGCCGGATCGTTCACCGGCACACCCTATGCCGACTTCCTGCTCGGCATACCCACGACATCCGGACACGTTCCGGTAACTCCACCGGTGACCAAGTACGAAACCGACTGGTTCTTCTTCGTGCAAGACGATTTCCGGGTATCATCCCGCCTGACCATTAGCGCCGGCCTGCGGTACGAATACCAGCAACCGCTCATGGAGACGAATCAACTTATTTATAACTTCGATGCGCAGACCGGGCAGTTGGTTATCCCAGATTCCAAGATCGGCAACGTAAACGCCCTGTTCAATCCGACGATCCCGATTGTCAAGGCGTCCTCGGTAGGATATCCGCAAACCGGCTTTCGGAACTCCGATAGGAACAATTTTGCACCACGGCTCGGGTTTGCCTATCGCCTGGACCAGAAGAACGATTTCGTTGTCCGGGGCGGCTATGGCATCTTTATTGTCAACATGCCGAATGGGGTGTTGGGGACGTACGAAGGCGGCCCATTCAGCCCGGTATCCGTAAGCTTCTCCAACCAACTGGTCAACGGGGCGCCGTTGTTCCAATTCCCCACTGCGTTCCCGAATTACGGCGCTTCCGCCTCGTCCGCGCCGCCCTCGGTATCCGGAGTCAATATTAATCTGCGCAACCCATACGTGCAGCAATGGAATCTGACTGTGGAGAAAGAGCTTGCCCACGTGGGGCTACGGGCCTCGTATATAGGCACGCGCGGCGTCGACTTACTTTACGGCCGCAACATCAACCTGCCCATGCCAAGCACCACGCCGTTTTCGCAGAGCCTCCGCCCATACCCGCTCTATGGCAACATCACCTTCCAGGACAATGGCGGCAACAATATCTATCACGGCTTGCAACTCGAGGGGGTGCGGCGGCTGGGCCGAAATCTCACTTTCAATGCGGCATGGACGTGGTCCAACAACATTTCGGACATCGAGGACACGGGCAGCGGCGTTTCCAGCACTACCATCGAAGATCCTTACAGCCGTACGCGCGAACGGGGGCGGGAAGGTTACGCCGTTACTCACCGCGTGGTGGGCAACTTCATCTATAGCCTGCCTTTCGGCCGCCAGCAGCGGTTTCTGTCCCACGCGCCGAAAGTTCTCGACGGCATCCTGGGCGGGTGGCAACTCAGCACCCTGGGGACTCTCCAGACCGGGCTTTGGTTCACCCCCATGTTCTCCGGCGCCGACACGACCGGAACCGGAGTATCGAGCGGCCGTCCGAACCGCATCGCCAACGGAAGTCTGCCCGCTTCGCAACAATCCATCTACGACTGGTTTGATAAAACGGCATTTACCATCCCCACCCTTGGGAATTACGGCAACAGCGGGCGGGGAATTCTGGAAGGGCCGCCGCTGCGCGTTCTTCACCTCGGTCTGAGCAAGGACTTCCGCATTGCAGAACGCGTCCATGTGAATTTCCAGGCCATTGCGCAGAATGCGCTGAACCATCCCAATTTTTCGCTGCCCAACGTCACGTTCAATAACGCTGCGGGCGGTCTGATCAGCTCGACAGTACAGAACACATCTGCCGGCGCTGAGAACAATACCCAGGCGCGGGCCGTACAGCTACGGCTAAGGATCAGTTTCTGATACGGAACGGCGGTCAGCATGCCCGAGGTTTCGTACTTCGGCCACGCTCAATGGATATCAGGGACGTGAATCACGTGAACGTCAGGGTACCGGCCGCAATTCCCCCACTGCAAGCGGCCCGGTATACGTGACAGAGCTGGGCCGCGAGTAATGCGGTCACAATCGGAGTGCGATGAATTCAGGGAGCCGGACATGGGAAAGAGGATTTGCCCTCCGCACATCCGGATTGTGCTAAGAATGGAGGGCGTGCGGATGATCAACGGCGCTACGTGGATCTTCGCTCCGCGCTCGGCACAGAGCTCGATCCCGCCGGCGCCGCGATCGGAGGAGCGCGAGTAACGATTACCGGTCGAGCCACAGGCGATCGGCTCTCAACTCATTGCAACGAAGCAGGGGTCTACCGCTTCGAAAAGATCGTGATGGAGAGCGTGCCGGATTGAGTAATTGCATAAACGACTTCCGCTTCAATACCGTCTTGTTGTTGAGCAGGCCTTCAGGTCTGCCCGGAGGCTCGAATGCTGCACGATCTGCGCTACGCGTTTCGCGCCCTTCGCCGCAGCCCGCTGTTTTCGATCACGGCGGTACTGTCCCTGGCCCTGGGAATTGGAGCCAAAACTGCCACTTTCAGCCTCATCGACGCCCTGCTGTTGAAGTCCCTTCCGGTGCAAAACCCAAGCGCCCTGCGAGTCGTCGAGCCGATTCATCAGCGGGGTGACCGGCAGGGGTTCTCGTATCCGCTTACGAGCGGATGCGCGATGACAATGGAGTCTTTGAGGGCATGTTCGCGTGCTCGGGAACGTCCTCCAGGCAACTCACGGGGTTACCCACTGCCAGGGAGTCGCGCAAGGTCGCCATTGAGCAGGTCACTGGGGAGTACTTCCGGGTTCTGGGGGTCACTGCCACAGCGGGCCGGTTGATAGAACTCGCTGACAATATCACCGGACGCCCGGTTGCCCTTGGGACAACTTGCGTCAGTTGGCTGGTCATGGGGGTAGGCTACCAACTCATGACCGATCTCGCGGCACGTGTCGATTCGGCGCTTCTGAATGGCCTCCAGCGGATTCAATCCGGTTACTGAAAGGAGAGAGCACGTGAAAAGGTTTACCATTCTGCTTGGCCGCTGCCTACTCTTGGCGTTGGCGCTGGCGCCGCGCGGCTTGGCTCATTTTAGACTGCTCGAGCCCGCATCCTGGCTTCAGGAATCGGAGGAACTCGGCGATCCCTAGTGGTCGGCTCCGTGCGGCGGAACGTTGACGAACCCCGGTAAACCCACCGGCACCACCACGAAAATCCGGGGCGGTGAGAAGCTTCACATCCGAATCCGGGAGCTGGCTTTCCATCCTGGCTTTTACCGCGTTGCCGTCGCGGTGAATTCGCGAAGCGAACTCCCTCCCGATCCCGACGCCATAGGCGAGCCGGGGCCTAACGGTCGTCAACGGTCTGTTTCGGGAGCCATTCACTATCCGTCGTCGCCGCCGGTTCTTGCCGACGGTTTGTTCATGCACGCCGCGCCGTTCGATAAGGAACAGGAAGCCGATGTCGAGATGCCGAACATCAACTGCACGAAATGCACCTTGCAAGTGATCGAGTTTATGGCGGCCCATGGCTGGAATCCCGACGGCGGCTACACGTACCATCATTGCGCCCAGCTCCAGGTCACCGCGAATCCGGAGAAGCCCATCGACATAAGGTTTCCAGCCGAAAACAAACAGCGCTGAAGCGCACCGCTAAACGGCTTGTACATTAGCGGCAAATTCTTACGGGACGATTCGTACCCGCGAGAAAACTTGAGCCTCCACACCCTTACGGGTTCATGCACCTCAAGCATGCACGTCTCCCAATTCCGCCACGACCGATGCGCCGGCCACTGGGCGGCCATCCGAAGCGCTCAGCGTTCCCTCGATGGCGCCGGTGGTCAACTGCGCCAACAGTGCTTCCGGAACGAAGACCGCAGTCGCCAGCAGAAACCCGAACCGGCAGACCTGTAAGAGACAACAGCTACTGCCGCAGCACGGTAAAGCGGCTGATCGAGTACCCAAGCGCACCTCCCATGAAGACGTCCGACAAAAAGTGGGCCGACAGGGAAAGCCTCGAAAATCCGACTAGCGCGGCCATGCCGTAGGCAGCATATGGAATCCAGCGATGATTTCCATAGCGCCGGGCGATGACAGTGGCAACCGAGAAGGCCGCTATGGTGTGCCCTGAAGGGAAACTTCCGTTTCCTCGCAAAAACGAGCCGCTGCTGTCATACCACGAGTCATAAAGGTTTCCTTGGGCCGGGATGCCCGCCGGGCGAGCACGCTTGGTGGCGTCCTTCAAGACCGTCGTCACGATCTCTGCGTCGGCGACGGCTTCGCCCGCGAGCAGCGCTGTTCGTTCCATTTTCGAGTCTTTCCGGACGAGGCCGATAACGTAAAGCGAGGCGGGAGCTACGATCGTGCCGACAAGAGTGGCGTTGCTAGTCAAGATATTGTTGAACCCATGAAATGTTGGGCTGCGGCGGAAATAGGACGCTTCGGTTGGATCCAGCGCCACTAGTCCAGCGGTGGTTCCGAGGATGGCGGCGGTGGGTATAAGGTCTTGTCCCTTCACGAGTCTGGCTGGAAACGACCAAATGCGCTCTTGGTCACTGATTATGTTAGGAAGTAAGAGTTTCCAAGAGACCGGCCTATCAACGGCTGATGGCTGCGACGGGACTGGCGACGGCGCCTGAGGCGGAGCGCTTGTTGGAGAACCGGCGGGTGGTATCTGATCCGGCTCCGTCGTTTGACCTGATGTCCGGGACGGAATCGCGAGGGTAGATAGCACTATCAACGCAACAGCAAGCTTCATAAGGAGTCGCTCCATGGGCCACTATTCAATGCTTATCAGTAGGCGCAGGCTCGGAGCCGGGTGCTTTACGATCTCGGGAAAACTTCCGGCGTAGATCCGGCCAGAACTCTTTCAGGATGTTGCCAGCCATGTCGACGCCGATCTGGGAACCCAATTTCGACACCGCGCTGCTCACATCGCGGCCCTCCGGATAGTACGCGCTCGAAATCGCACCGCCGTCGAGTTGCCGACGATTTCCGAAAAGTTGAACTGCGTGCCTCCCGAATCCGTGTGGGTCCAGAAGATTTGTCCCATCGCGTATCCGAGTCTTCACCATCCGCTTCCTGTACCCCGGCGGAAATATCGGGGATCTTGGTGAAGGATGGTTGGGTAGACCGCCTCGGTCATGAAATCGCCAATGACCAGATCGACATAAGCTGTCCCGAGATAACGACTGTACCCCTTTACACCCTGCCCAAAGGATGGACTCGAATTTGTCAACTGCCCCTCGCCCGCAAACGCAGCGGCAAGAACCACTGTGCCCCGGTCGAAAGAGTCATCTCTGGCGATCTTGAACTTTTCTTTGGGTGTGATCGGCTTGTAGTTCGTCAGAGTGGGAAAGGTCCGGTAATTCGGAATGATCCCGAAGAGGCGTTTGTCGTTTGGTTCTGGCGGTTTGGCCGGATCACTTTTCTGGCCACTTTCTGGCACCGCTGGTTGACAGAAAGATGACACCGCAAGAATCATAGTTGCCGCGGAGACTGCGACAGATCGCACACAGAGGCGGTGGGACAAGAAAGGCATGAGAGTGGTGATGCGGCACGGCTTCGTCAGGTTTCCTGTAAGGCTGATCGGAGAGCGCCAACGGTAGCGCTCATCAAAATCAGCGTCGCGTATGTCACCCTTCACCTGCATGGACGAACCCGTATCTTCAAATCCTTTGGAAGCGCACACGAAACGTGGAGCCGTGGCCCGGGGCACTTTCCACCTCAATCGTTGCGTCATGCGAGTTGGCGATGCATTTCGCGATGGAGAGGCCCAAGCCAACTCCGAAAGTTCGTGAGCGGGACCTGTCCGCTCGATAAAAGCGCTCGAAGATGTTCGGCAAGTCTCCTTCGAAAATTCCAATTCCGGTGTCGCGCAGCTCAACGATCACCTCGTTTTCCTGGCATCGCGCAGAAGCCGATAGGCATCCCCCGGCGGGCGTGTATTTGATGCCATTGTCGATGAGAATCAAAAATAGGCGCCGGACAGAACTGGAATCACCCATCACCCTCGTCTGTTCCTCGGGAACTTCCAGCAGCATATCGATCCGGCTCACGGCTGCGAGCGGCTTCGCTTGGATGAACGCCTCCTGAAGAGAATCCGCCACGTTCAGCGTCGCCAGACGGAGAGAAGCATCCCCCGAATCCGCTCGGGCAAGAGTAAGTAGATCCTCAATCAGGTCTGTCATACGCACAGCCTCTTCCAGGTTGTCCCGCAAGGCTGCCCGATACGCTTCGTCGTCCCTTGATTCCATCAGGGCGAGTTCCGCTGTGGAGCGAATCAAAGAGACGGGCGTTCTGAGTTCGTGAGATGCGTCCGCGGTGAAGTGCGTGATCCTGAGGAAAGCCTGTTGCAAGCGGTCGATCATTTCATTCAGTGTCAGTGAAAGGCGTTGGAGTTCGTCCCGAGCCGCAGGAACCGCGAGGCGCCTCGAAAGATTTTCCGCGGTGATTAAGCGGGCCTCTTCCGTAATTGTGTGGATCGGCGCCAGTGCGCGCCGGCTCATCACGTATCCGCCGATAGATGCCAGAGCCACCAGTACTGGGATCGATGCCAGCAACAACCATCCGAAGCGCGAGAGCACTGTAAAGGAATGGTCCATCGGCGCCGCCAGTTGGAACCCGTATGCAGTACCATCGATCACGCTCCACTCGGTCATAACGCGCACGGGAATTCCGCGGATCACAATCGTTTCGCTTGACGACCTGCCGGGGGGCGGTACCGTCCCGAGGGATAGCCCCAACTGGCGCATGGCATCCGACTGGAACAGCCATCTGCCGTCCGGGGTTGCGATCTGTAGTAACTCTCCTCCTGGCCGCATTCCGGTGCGTTCTCGGATTTCGTGTTGAAGCCGGTCGGGAGTAGTTTGCGGTATATGGCGTCCCAGGAATTCCTCCACTCCGGCCAAACGCAGGTGGAGATCGCGGTCAACCGCTTGGCCGATGGCCAAGTGCATCGTCACGAACATTCCCGCCCCAAACAGCGAGAGTGTCAGTAGCATCACGGCGAAATACCAGGCTGTGAGCCGCAGGCGGATGGGAACCGTCATTCGTCCTCCCGGGTTCCGAGGCGATATCCAAAACCCCTGACCGTGTGGATCAACTTGACTACATGCCCGTTGTCGATTTTCTTCCGCGCTGTCTTGATGAAGGCATCGAGAGTGTTATTCTCTACCGTCGCTCCAAGGCCCCAAACCGCCTCGATGAGAACCTCGCGGACAAGGACGCGATCAACATGCCGCATGAGAAATTCCAATAACTGGTACTCCGTCCGAGTTAAGTTGATGCGTCGACCATCGCGGGATACCTCGTGCGTGGCGGGGTTCAGGACCAGCCCGGCGATACACAGCTCCGGCGGCACCGAAGCCGGTCCCCTGCGTGCCAACGAGCGCAAGCGTGCGAACAACTCGACGAACGAGAAAGGCTTGGTCAAGTAGTCGTCACCGCCCAGGTCCAGTCCCCGAACCACATCGGCCTTTGCGTCACGTGCCGTCAGGAACAGGATTGGGACGCGGTTGTTTTGGGCCCTCAATCCGCGTGCCACTTCAAATCCGTCGATCTCAGGTAACATTACGTCGAGCACGAGCACATCGAAAGGGTAGTTCAACGCCAGATCTAACGCCTCCTTTCCGTTCTCCGCGACCATAACCGAATGGCGCTGCTCTTCCAGGGCCTTCCTGAGCAATTTGACCATCTTTTTTTCGTCCTCAGCGACCAGTACCCGCACTGGAACTCCTTGTTCTTCTATTATCAATTTATAGTTTCAACCTGAAGATTCGGTGAAGGTATGCAGCCGAAGTCTTCATCAGATCTTCAGGCGCATCGTCTAGATTCAGATCACCGGAATCAATCCGAGCCTCAGCCGGAGCAGCCGGGAACATTGGTAAGAGTATGCAAATGGTGCGCAAAATTCTGGTCAAAGTTCATCTCGTGCCGGAGCCTGATCGCAGCCATAATGCTCATCATCTTGGGCATTAC
This sequence comes from Bryobacterales bacterium, assembly GCA_963817515.1. GTDB lineage: Bacteria > Acidobacteriota > Terriglobia > Bryobacterales > Bryobacteraceae > DATMNI01. The sequence goes on from CAWFPJ010000006.1 coordinate 128,035, forward strand.
ATGAAGCTCACCGCCGCAGCCATCCCGTGCCTGCTGCTCCTGGCGTTTTATCTCGGTGGTGTCCTCGTGAGCAGTCAGCAGGTGTACACATACGACCGAGAGAACGTTCTCGGCACGTCGTTCGAATTCAAAGCAATCGCAGCATCTGAAAAGGACGCTGACCAGGCGATGACTGCCGCTACAGCGGAAATCGACCGTGAAGCCAAGATCCTCAGCTCTTACGACCCATCGAGCGAATTCAGCGGCTGGTTCCGGACGTGCGGTCAGCCCGTGCATGTCTCGCGTGAATTCTACGAAACGCTGAGCCTTTAGGAGCAGTGGCGCCAGCGGACCAATGGCGCGCTGGACGCCGCAGCCGCGGCCGTGATCCGGGTATGGAAAACCGCCGCCGCCGAAGACCGCGAACCCAGCCAGAGTGAGCTTTCCGCCGCGGTGGCGGAAGTCCGAAAGATTCACTGGAGCCTCGACCCGGTTCAACGCACAGCTACCCACCTGGATCATGTTTCGCTGGAGCTGAATTCCTTTACCAAGAGCTACATCATAGGCCATGCCGCCGATGCGGCCCTGGCTGCTTCCAAGGTGAGCGGAGTAGTGGTCAATGTCGGCGGCGATCTGGTGGTGCGCGGCCGGTGGACCGAACCGATCGAGGTCACGGACCCGTTGTCGCCCGCAGAGAAGAGCAATCGGATCACTCGTCTGTTGATTCGGGATCGCCCCGTGGCCACCAGTGGCTCTTACCGCCGCGGTGTGGAGATCGCCGGACGCCATTACTCACATATCGTGGACCCGCGCTCCGGACGGTCTGCGGAGGATATTCTCAGTTCGACCGTAGTGGCGCCAAGCCCCGTGGTAGGAGGGGCTCTGGCGACCGCCTTTTCAGTGATGAGCTCCGGTGTCGGAAGCCCCGCTACCTGGATGATCTGCGCGCCTGGTATCGGGACGAACGAATCCGATCCACGACTGAGGGTACCCAGCTTCCGGCGTCGGTGACTGGTGCAACGCGTTCGCCGGGCGTGTACATGCTAAGGTGGGACGGCAAGGATAATCTCGGCCGATTCGTGAGCGCCGGGAGGTACACCGTGTCCATCGAAGCTGCACGGGAGCACGGAACGTACCAGCTCATCCGCCGAGAGATGGACTTCACCGGAACTGCACAACAGGTTCACCTTCCAGGCAATGCAGAAATCTCATCCGCAACTCTCGAATACCACCAGGCCGGCGGCCACTAAATCTTCCTGCCGCGGCCGCGACGCCGGGCATATATGGGCGCAGGTGATCGATCTTTCCGCGGTGCTGATGGCTCTCGTATCTCTTACCGGCATGGTCCTGATTCTCTTCCTTTACAAGCGCCGTCTCTCCGGTTTGGTCGTGTTGGGCTCGGGCGCGGTCTTATGTATCCTCGTCTTCAGGTTCTGCGTGCCGTAGTTTGCCGTTGTTGTTGCGCGTTAGATCTTCATCAGATCTTCAGACAGATCGTTGAAACTCAGATCACCGGAACCAATCCGAGTCGTTGTCGGAATCAGCCGGGAACACTGGTTTCAAGAGGAGAACCTCAAATGAATTCGAGAGCCTCAAAGTGGTTCCTTGGGGTTGGGATTCTAATGCTTTCTTTGCAGATCTCGGGTCCTTTGTGGGCGCAGGTGGCTGGCGCCACGCTGTCTGGCACTATTACCGATCCTTCGGGAGCAGCCGTTTCTAACGCTAAAATCTCCGTCAGGAATGTGGCCACGGGCCAATCGACGGAGATCCAAACCAATCCTTCCGGGATCTACAACGCACCCAACCTCATGCCAGGGGACTACGAGGTTTCTATCTTGGCGGAAGGGTTCAGCACCAGAGTAGCCAAGGTAACGCTCACGGGTGAGGCAAGCCAAACGATGGACTTCGCCTTAGGGGCCTCTTCCGGTAATGTGACAGCGCCGCCTTCGCTCGGGGATCTGGGCTTCCCCCCGGATCAGTCCCAGGGAAATGCCCAGGATCAGGCGCGACTCGATAAACGGTCGCACATGCTCAAGATGCATCAACGGTTCGGTTTGATAACGCTTGCTCCTTTGATCGCCACAATCGCCACTTCCAACATGGCTGCCGGCAAGAACCCCACCGCGACTGGCCGGGATGTGCATGGTGCGCTTGGCGCCGTGACGGCGGACATGTATTTCATGGCCGCGTACTATGCCATCCGCGCGCCCACGATACCAGGAACTCCGACGCGTGGCCCCATCCGCCTTCACAAGGCCTTGGCCTGGATTCATGGCCCGGGAATGATCCTGACCCCCGTCCTGGGGGCTATGGCTTTTAGTCAGGAACACCAGGGAGAAAGGGTTCATGGGATCGCTAAGGCGCATAGCGCGGTGGCCACGGCGACGTACGCGGCGTTTGGGCTCGCCGTCTTGTCCGTGACCATTAAATTCTAAGCAGGGTTTATGAATAAAAATCCGCGACTGCCGATGGCCCTATTGCTGCTAGCGTCCTCCATGCTTGCCCAAGCGGATAGGCAATGGGTTCTTGAACAATCCACACTCACGTATCACGTGTCTCACCCGCTGCATCAGACCGACGGCGTCAGCCACGCGGCGCGAGGCAAGGGCGTTTGTCACGCCGGACAATGTGATTTTTTGATCGCGGTACCTGTGAAGTCGTTTGATTCGCGGGACAGTAACCGTGATCTTCACATGCTTCAAGTGGCGCGCGGCGCGCAATTTCCCATGGTCAGCGTGCGGACCCGATTGCCTGAAGCGGCATCCATATCGGCAACGATACATGCCGATCTGGAGATTCAGTTTGCCGGCCAGACCGCCCAATATAAACAGGTCCCATTACAACTGGCGATTCAAGGAAACGAGATCCTAATATCTGGAACAATTCCAGCCACGCTATCTGATTTCAAGATCGACCCACCGTCGCTCTTAGCGGTCCCTGTTAAGAACGAAATGCCGGTGCGAGTGGACATGACTTGGCGTCCGCAGTAGATGGAAGGCGTCGGTGATGCCCCCGACGCGCAATCGCACCAGCACCCACGGCCAACGACACCGCCGCCGCGGGCGCGCAGAAAGCGGGATCGAACGCGACCCGCACGCGTCAGCGTCTCAAAGCCCAGCCGCATGCACCATAACGGCGATATCGGCCTGTTCCTTTGCTGGCGCGTGCGGCACGGCCTCTTCGAAGACAACGTCATCGAAGAGAATGGGCACTACGGCATCTCGATCGGCACAAAGATACCGACAATCAGTTTGTCAACAACACGATTGCGCGGAACGGGTCGAGCGGCGTGTATTTCCGCGCGGAGACACTGAAGAACAGCGGCCATCGCAACACGTTTCGAAACAACCAGGTGCTGGATAACGGCGATGCCCGCTCGGGATACGGTTTCTATATCTTGCCCTCCGCCGGCGATCTGGTGATCGAAGCGAACCGAATTGCCGAAACGCGCGCGGGAGGCGGTACACAGCGAATCGGGATTTACAAGGCGGCCGGCACCGGTTCCGGTCCAGGCCCGCGACAACAAGATGAGCAGGCACATTGAGGCGGATTATCGCGAGGCTGCGGCCACCAGCGGGCGCTAACGGCGGATACTCGCAGTTTTTCTTTTCTTGCCTCCGTTTCGGCGGATCCGCCGGATCGCGCCTACGGCATGCGGCTGGTGGAATCGCCGCGCCAGTGCATCTTCGCTAGCACTGTCAGCCACAGTACCACGAGTGGCTAAAAACAGCCATGCTGTGAGACATCAACCGCGTCCCGGCGATTCGACCTGAAGGCTCTTACGCGCTCGTCTTGAGCCGCGCGTAGTGGTCCGGCTCGAGACCGACGACGGCGGCCTCGACGCCACGCGCGCCGACGCGCCGGGCTCAGGCGTCACTGAATAGCCTTCTGCTTGGCAGCCTCATCTGCGACCCGCTTCGCGGCCGCAACCCTCTCCCGGCCGGCGTGCAATCGTGCAATGGTGACGTCGAGGCTCACGCTTCCCTTCGCTTCGCGCTTCTCGTTCCACTGCCCTTCCTCGATCGCCGCCTGCTTCAGCGCGTCGATGATCTTCGATATCGAGCTTCCGTCGAACTTCCAGATTTCCTGCTTGGCAATCGCGAGGGTTGCTGAAAGATACGCTGGTGGTGTTTACTACAGAATTCGGACGATCGCCGCGATCGGAAGGCCAGACCGGCCGGGGCCATTACAATCGCGCCTTTTCCTCATGGCTGGCCGGCGGCGGCGTTAAGGGCGGCATGACTTACGGGAAGACCGATGATTTTCGATTTGCAGAATCAATACCTTAAATCCTGTCAATGCCCAGATTGGGTTCGAGTCCCGCCCGGCTCACCATATTTTTCAACTATTTGCGCGTTTCTTGACGGGTGATAATCCACTACTTTGGGGGCTTCTTGTAGGACGCTGTCCGACTTTGGGGGTTCCAGCTTGGACGCCGCGAGAGACTCCACCGCGGTACGTTTCGCCTCCATGCGAATGTGGCGCCCGGCTCGCCGTACCGCTTGCTGATTCTCCGGGACCGCTACGCAATCCTGCCGACTCAGAATGAGGACGGACCTATTTGCGGCCGCCGTGTTGGCGCAACAACTCTTCGACTTGGGCATAGCCCATATCCACGGCTTCGTAGAAAGGTGTCCTGCCGTGGTCGTCCGTGGCATTGACATCGGCCTTATCGGCAAGCAGCCATATCACAAGAAGCGGCCTCGGCCTCGTGGGCTAACAACAATTCGGCTATTCCATCCATGGGCCATGCGCCGCTGCGTCGAACAAAGGTGTGCAGCCATGGACGTCTTTGGCATTCACATCAGCTTTGTGCGCTAGCAGCAATTCTGTCATCTCCTTATTGCCATTAGCTGCTGCTCTGTGAAGGGGCGTCGTGCCGTAATCGTCCCTGGCATCGACATCTGCCTTGTTGGCGAGCAGCAATTCCGCCATGTCCTTACGGTCCATATCCGTCGCTTCGTACAACGGCGTCGTGTGGTGGTCGCCACCCTTGGCGTTGACATCGGCCTTGTGGGCCAACAACAATTCGGCCACGTCCTTGTGGTCCTTTAGGGCCGCCCACCACAACGGCGTCTCGCCATTCCGGCCTTTGCTGAATACTAAATCAGGATTGCCCTGCAGCAAGGCCTTAACCTTCCCGAAATCGCCATCCCTGGCAGCGTCATGAATCTCTCCACAGATAGCGGGGCTGTTCAAAGCGATCGCAATCAGCGCAAGGCCGAGGGTGGAACTACGCGGAATCACGGAAGAGCCGAGTCGGCTAGAGAGCAAATGCATTCCCGTATTCACACCTCAACGTTCCGTATCCAGTCGATCTGAATCTCACGGGAGACAGACGCTTAAATCCCGATAAGTCAGCCCTTCTTATAGGAGATCCGCCAAATCACGTTCCCGCCATCGTCCGAAACCAGCACGCTGCCATCGCGCAACTGCAGGAGTGCCACGGGGCGACCCCAGACTTCTTTCTTGTCCGCCCCCAGCATCCAGCCCGTCGCGAAATCGCGCACTGCACCCGCTGGCTTCCCATTCTTGAATGGCACAAACGACACCGAGTAGCCCACTCGCTGCTCCAGTTGCGACGAACCATGATTCGCCAGAAATGCTCCGTTGCGATATTCCGCGGGGAACTGTGCGCCGGTGTAGAACAAAAAATCGAGCACGGCACAATGCGGCGCCAGGATTATTTCGGGCGCGATACTCTTCGCGACCAGATCGGGCCTGCGGTCTTTCTCCTGAATTCGAGGATCTAGATGCTGCCCGAGGTAGGCATAGGGCCAGCCGTAGAAGCCGCCCGGCTTGAGGCTGGTGAAGAAGTCGGCAACCACCACGTTAGGCGCATCGTTGCGCTCTTCCACCGTCGCCCACAATTGAGTTGTACCCGGATAAAAACGAAGGCCCACCGTGTTGCGAAGCCCAGTCGCGATCACCTCATGGCCCGTGCCGTCCGGATTGTAGCGATGAACGGCCGCGCGCATTTCCGGGTCGCCTGTGACCAGATCGGCCGACGAGCCAACGGTCAGATACATCTTGCCCGCGCGCTCATCGAATAGGATCGTCCGCGTCACGTGCCCCTTCGAAAAGCCCGCCATGGACACCACTTCTTCGCCTGGCCCAGCGACCAGCGTCTTCGAATCGTATTTGTAGCGCTTGAGCGATTCCGGCTCGCCGACGTAGAGATATTCCTTCCAAAGCGCCAGCCCATACGGCCGGTCGAGGCCTGAAATCAGGACTCTCTTTGTTCCGTCCCGCAGCGCGATCACAGAGCCGTTAGGAACCGTGTCGCTAACAAGCACCTCGCCGCCCGGCCCTTCCACCATGAAGCGAGGCCGCGCAAACCCGGTGGCATACTCGACCACCGAAAAGCCGGCCGGAACCTTGATCTGTGCGCCCGCAGGCCGGGGCACGATGGTCGGTGCGTTCGAGATCGGAGGGGCTTGCGCTAGCATTACGGCCGCAAGGGAGGCGAAAGCGAGAAATGATTTCATGGGGTCTTGGCTACCATTTTACACGCGGGGATGGCAGCGTTTCTTTTGACGATGGGGTAGGTGAAGTGAGTGGTAGCTGGGTTCTCAATCGCCCGCCCTCAACGACGCCTGGCGTGATGATTCACATCATGGTTGATAGCATGGAAGCAGCCATCGACGCGGTGATCTCCAATGGATGCGAGATCGTACAGCCGGTCGGCGCGGATGCGCCCGAGATTACCGCGAGGTTCCGCGATCCGGGAGGCAGCATAATCGGCCTCTATCAGCACGGCGGGTCGCGAAAGAGTCACTAAGACTCCTGTCTCTTAGCTTACGCGATGTACAAGGTTCTCCGGGAAGCTAATGGATCGGTTCGACTGGATGGAGCACGCCGTCGAGCTCCGTGACCCTCGGGAGCCGTGAGCTAATAAAGAAAATGTCCCGCCAGGATCTTGCTTTCGGCGACATTGATTTGATCCAGAGCGGCCTGCAGCTTGCGTTGACAGCCGGTGAGCAGTGAGAGAGAATCGCCGCAGGCCCGAACATCTCGGGTTGAGGATTTCCCCTGTGGCATCATGAAACGACTCACAGCGCTCTTGCCCGCCTTGGCCATCGCCTTTGCACAAACCCCCGTGCCCCAGTCCAGGCCTGGGACAGGAACAGCCCCAAATACCGTGATCCGCATCGATGTCAACCTGGTTCAGGTGGACGCCGTCGTAACGGACTCCAGAGGGAGGCGCGTAACCGATCTTCAGGCCGCGGCCTTCGAGCTCTTGCAGGACGGCAAGCGGCAAGACATCACGAATTTCTCCTACGTTTCCACAAAACCGGGAGAAGGGGGAACGGCTCCGGCCCATCGGGTCGCACTGCCAAAGCCGGTGAAAGGCGATGTGCCACCGCCACCGCCGGTACTACGGCCCACCGAAGTGCGCCGCACGCTGGCGCTCGTGGTGGATGACCTGGGACTGGCCGCCGAGAGCATTCCGGGCGTCCGCAACTCAATCCGGAATTTTATCGACGAACAGATGCGTCCCGGCGACCTGGTGGCCATTGTCCGCACCGGCGCCGGGATGGGAGCATTGCAGCAGTTCACTACCGATAAGCGCCTGCTGTACGCGGCGCTCGATCGCGTGAAGTATGGAGAAAGCCGCGTCGGTGTGAGCAGCTTCGCGCCATTGGGAAGTGGCATGCGCGGCGGCGGCGCCGTCAACCATTTACGCGAAGAGACCCTGGCGGCGGGGACCCTGGGGGCCATCCGTTTCGTAGTGACTGCCATGAGCGGTTTTCCAGGCCGCAAGTCCGTAATCCTGTTTACCGAGAACATTCGCCTGATTTTCCGGGGAAGCACCGACGCAACGGTAGCAAGCGCCGTCCAACAGCTCAGCGATGCCGCCAGCCGCGCCTCAGTTGTAATCCATGCCATCGACCCGCGCGGCATGCAGGACTACAACGTGACATCTGCCGATAACACCTCGCGCATGTCGCAAAGGCGGATTTCCCGAGTTCCCGCCCAACGGCAGCAGGAGGTGGTCCATACCCAAGAGGGCATGTTCGTACTGGCGCAGCAAACCGGCGGCTTGTTTCTGCACGATACCAACGACTTGGCCGGCGCCCTACGAAAAGCAACCGAAGACAGCGACGGTTACTACCTGGTCGGCTACCACCCCGAAGCCAATACTTTCGAATACGGGAACGGCCAGCCCAAGTTCCATAAGATCGAGGTGAAAGTGAAAGGGGCACATTTGCACGTTCGCTCGCGTGACGGCTTCTTCGGCGAACCCGGCGGCGGCAATCAGCAACTGGAACATACGCGCCAAGCGGAGATAGTCCATGCCCTGCAATCCCCATTCACCGCCGGTTCGATACATCCACGCCTGACTGCAGTCTTCTCTAATGTGCGGCAGACCGGCTCATTTATTAATGCCTTTATTTATTTCAGCCCCAACGAACTGAAGTGGTCCATCGAGCCGGACGGGAACCATAAGGCCTTGATCGATATCGCGGCCGCGGCATTCGACGAAAACGGCTTAACCCTCGCGCCTATCGATACCACCTTCACCTTGCGATTGACCTCCCAAAACTATGACGCGGCACTGAAAAAAGGTATGGTCTACGGCATACACGTTCCCGTCAATAGGCCGGGCCCTTACGTGGTGCGCGCGGTCGTGCGCGATGCCGCCACGGAGGTAAGCGGTTCAGCCGATCAGTACGTTGAGGTTCCGGATGTCGAAAGCGGACGCCTCGCGCTGTCGGGAATTGTGTTGCAGGAAGCTGCAGCCGGGGCGGCCCAGGCGAACGCCAATCTTCCCCAGGGTCCGGCTCCCGGTGAGGACATCACCGGCGGGGCCGCCCGGAGGAGTTTCCGGCGTGGCACTCCTCTCGTCTACCGCGCCGAAATCATCAACGCCAAGACCGGTGCCAGCCAGCTTCCTGAGTTGGAAGTCCAAACCAGAATGTTCCATGACGGAGAGCAGGTGCTGGCTGACAAGACGATTCTGTCTACAGCCGGAGGGGCGTCGGACCCGCAGCACCTGAGAATCTCGGGCCGCGTGTCGCTAGGGCAAGGTATGACGCCCGGCGAATACGTGCTGCAAGTGATCGTGACTGAGAAGCTCGCCAAGAATAAGTTCAGCACCGTGAACCAATCCATGGATTTCGAAATCGAGCCGTAGGTCGGATCTTAGCCAATACCGAATCGTCCTGCCTAAGATGCAGGGTTAGGAGTGGTGAAGCGCCCTCATCGGGTCCAGACGCGAGGCCCGTTGCGCAGGAACATAGCCGGCCAGCATAGCCACGGCCGACAAAAACAGCGCCACCCAGACGAAGACTACGGGATCGAGCGGGCTCACACCGTAGAGCAGACTCGCCAGCAGCCGCGAGGCACCGGCGCTGGCAGCCAAGCCAACCGCGACGCCGACCGCCACTGGGCGCATCGCCTGCGCGAGGATGAGTTGCATCACGTCGCGGCGCTGCGCGCCCATGGTCATGCGGATGCCGATTTCCTTGGTCCGCTGGGTCACCGAATAAGCTATCACGCCGTAGATTCCCAGCGCCGCCAGCAACAGACCGGCCAGCCCGAGCGCGAACGCCAGGGTCGACAGAATGCGCGAAGGAAGCTGAAACAGCGCGAGGTTGTCTTCGAGCGTACCCGTCTTCACCAGCACGTTGGAGTCGAGCGCGCGCGCCTCCTCGCGAATGGCTTTGCCAATGGCGCCCACGCCGGCCCCTCCGCGCGCCAGCATCGACAGGCCGAGATGCGTCCGGGGGCCGGCCGCAAAGTAAACGAAGACCGGGTCCACCGCTGCCAGACCTGTGGCGCGTATGTCCTTAGAGACACCCACTACCTGCTGATATACCTTGTAGTCTGACACTCGCACGCGTTTGCCGATCGGATCCTCACCCGGCCAGAACCTGCGTGCCGTGGACTCGCTGACGATGATGACGTGTTGTTCCCAGCTACTCTCGTGCGGGTCGAACGCGCGGCCGCGTACAATCGGAATGCCGAGAAGCTGGAAGTAATTCGCCGAAACCTCCGCGTTGGTGATCTGATGGTTGCCCTCCTTGCCCTCCAGTGTGACGACGGTGCCGCGCCGCGAGCCGCTCAAGGGCACGGAGTCCACGAACGACACCTCGCCGACGCCCGCGCGCGCCGCCAATCGTTCCGCCAACTGCCGGTGGAATGCCGCCGCCCGGGGCTCATCGTAGCCTTCCAGAGCCAGATCGAAACCGGCGGTCGCGATCCCGCGGGTTTCGAACCCAGGATCGATAGCTTGCGCGGCCTGGAGCCCGCGCACCAGGAGTCCGGCGGCGATCAGTAGCACCAGGCAGACCGAGATCTGCGCAGTGACGAGCGAACCGCGGAGCCATCCGGAACGCCCGCCAGCCGTCGTGCCAGATTCCTTCAGCGCCGAGTTGAGGTCCGGGCTTGAGGCCTGGAGTGCGGGAATTAATCCAAATCCAATCCCGGTGGCGAAAGCCAACGCCAGCGAGTAGAGCACGATCCGGACATCGGGATTCGGATTCAGAGCGATGGATTGCACCTCCTCCGGGAGCCGCGCCATCAGAATGGGGATCGCGGCACGAAGCGTCCCCCACGCGGCCATCAGGCCAAGAACGCCGCCGGTTGCGGACAGGAGCAGGCTCTCAGTGAGCAATTGCCGAAGCAGGCGCCAACGCGATGCGCCCACGGCCAGGCGCACGGCAATCTCCTTCTGCCGCCCCACGGCGCGTGCCAGCAGAAGGTTGGCCAGGTTGGCGCAGGCGATGACCAGCACCAGGCTCACCGCAGCCAGGATCAGCGCACCCACGCCCAGCACCGGACCGCGCCCCTCGGGGTTGTTCATGAAAGTCGCCTTGTCCACCAGAAGCGTGGTCTTCCGGCCGGGGTGCTCGCGGTCCGCACCGGCGGCGATCACAGCGAGGTTCGCGCGGGCGGCGGCAAGTGTGACGCCGGGCTTCAACCTGCCGGCCACTTCGAGCCAGCTCATGTTGGCGTCGGCGAGGAAGTTCCGGCCCTGCATCCACTGCTCCTGTACGGAGAGCGGCGCCCAGACGTCCGCGCCGATGATGCTGGCGCCGCTGAAGCCTTCGGGAGCAACTCCAACGACGGTGAAGCTGCCGCGATTGAGCACGATGGTTTTGCCGAGGATCCGCGGATCTGCCGCGTAGTGGCCTTTCCAGAGCCGATGGCTGAGCACCACAAACGGAGCGGAGCCGGGCGCGCCGCAATCCCCCGGCAGGAATCCGCGCCCCAAGGCAAGGGTGGGGGCCAGCACGGAAAAGTAATTACAGGAGACCACGAAACCGGTGAGCGGCCGGGCACCAGCTCCGCCGAGGGTCAGGTGCACCGAGGCATGCGCGGCAAGGCCGGTAAAGACGTAGTTCTGGTCGCGGTAGGCCGTGTATTCAGGATAAGAAAGGAAGGCGTTGGAGCCGTGGACATTGCGGCTGCGCAAGCCCTGCATCACCTGGTAGACGGTGACCACTTCGCCGGCGTTGTACACGGGCAGAGGCCGCAGCGCGATGGCGTTGAGCAAGGTAAAGATGGCAGAATTCACGCCGATGCCGAAGGCCAGCGCGAGCACGGCTACCAGCGCAAAACCCGGGGCCTTGCGAAAGGTACGAAGGCTGAAACGAAGATCTTGCAGGAACACACTCATCCCGAGTTCTCCTTTCGGGGAATTACGGCGGTCTTGGCGGAAATGTTCCCGCTTTCTTTTCGCAGGGTTCGGGCCACTGGGGCTTCTTTGAGCCCGGCGGCGTGACGCCTGTGCCAGAGGACAGAACGCCTGTGGTTTCGTTGAACTGATGTGAGCTGGACATATCCGGCATACGTCAACGCACCCCATCACCAGCCGGAGCCCGGTGCCGTAGCACCGCGCCCGAGTTAGTGCTCGTGAACCTGCCATTGTCGATCACTACCTCGCCGTTGACGAGGACGTATGGGATGCCAATTGCGTACGAGAGCGGCTTGACGAAGGTTGCGGTGTCGGCCACCCGTTCGGGGTCGAAGATCAGCAGATCCGCAGCGGCGCCGGGCGTGATGCGTCCGCGGTCGTAAAGACCGAGGCGGTTGGCTGGCAGCGTGGTCATCTTTCGCACCGCATTCTCTACTGAGATCACCTTCTCGTCCCGCACATACTTGCCGAGTACACGCGCAAACGCTCCGAAGGCCCGCGGGTGCGCGCCCGTAGCCGTGAGCGCGGTGGGTGGGGCGTCGGTGCAGAGACTCACCCACTCGGTGCGCAGCGCCAGATGTTTCTGCTCCTCGTTCATCGATTTCGGGTTCACGGTCACCTCACCCATCCCGAGCAGGTCAAAGAACGTGCTCCAATCGTCGGAGCCGCGCATTTTCGCCACCTCGGAGATCGACTTGCCTTCGAACCGCTTGTCGACGCCCTCGCCTACGCTGGCGATGAGGATGTTGTCCCACTTGAGCCCGACGTGGCGGTACCAGTTCTCCCAATCGCTCGTTTCCTCTATTTCCCGCCGCAACGCCGCGCGCACCTTGAGGTCGGTGAGCGTCTTTAGGAATGGTGCCGCACCCTGCGAAAAATGGCTCGGACGCACCAGCGCCGTAAGGCCCAATCCGTTGCGGATGTACGGGTAGAAGTCAGCCGTCACGTCCAACCCGCGCGCCCGCGACGCCTGAATCAGATCCACCGCTTTCTGCATGAGCGGCCAGTTGTCCTGCCCCGCCGCCTTGAGGTGGAAGATGTGAACCGGTACGCCCGCAGCCTCGCCGATGTGCACGGACTCGCGGATCGCGTCCAGCAGCGCGAAACTCTCGTTACGCATATGCGTAAGGTAGAGGCCGCCGTACCGCCCAGCCACTTGCGCAAGCGCCACCAATTCGTCCGTGGCGGCGTAGGTGCCCGGTGGATAGATGAGCGCGGTGGACAACCCTACGGCTCCGTCACGCATCGCGTCCTCTACCAAGCGGCGCATACGCGCCAGTTCGGCCGGCGTGGGAGGCCGGTTCTCTACGCCGATAACCTGCCGCCGCACCTGCGCGGCGCCGACATTATGGATGACGTTGAGGGCGATCCCCTTGCGTTCGAGCGCTTGGAAATATGCGGCGTAGGTAGGCCACCTTTCGCTCGGCGCCGCTGAGTCGCCCTCGCCCGCCAGCAGCGTCGTGATCCCCTGCCGCAGTTTCGATTCTGCTGCGGTGCGGTCCCCGAGCAGCGGTTCGCTCGATGCGCCCATCATATCCACGAAACCCGGCGCCGCCATCATTCCGGCAGCCGCGATCGTACGCCTTGCCGGTCGGCCCGCCAGGGTTCCTATGGCGACGATTCGCCCCGCACTGATGGCGATATCGGCACGGTACCAGGGATTGCCTGAACCGTCTACCACGCGCGCATTGGTGATCAGGACGTCAAACGGTTGGCAGAAGGCGGTTGACGCCAAGAGCAGGCACAAGGCAGCACGCATCAGCGCCACTCTACCACGCGCCGCCGAGAATTACCGGCGACAAGATCGCCGGAGCTACCAGGTACTCCCGGCCCGCGTTAGTGCTAGGCGTTGCGGGCGAATTGCAGCCAGCCCTGGGATGGTCTGCCTTCTCGATCATTGAGTCAACAGCTTCTGTGCCCTGCCTTTGCTCGATGTGTACCAAAATTGGACCTCGATCAGATTACCCGGGGTTGCTGCGAATCTGTTCTGGTTCTATGTCCGGCGGCGGACATTGTTCTGCCGGAAGCGCACAAGGCCATAGGGAGGTTCGTTGTGTGTCAATGGTTTAGGATGGCAACTCGCGTGCCCTCTCCGGAGGACTTAGGGGGAAGACATGCAAATTGCAACCGTTGTCTTGGCGGCGCTTACGGCGCTGCCTGTACTAAGCCAGGAACCGGTCGTATCCAAGGACACGATCTGGCGGGATACCGTCAAGCGAGGCGAAATGTTGAGGCAGGTTCGGGGGCTGGGTGAGATCACAGACCGTCAATCCGTGGCACTGCGGATTGCCGAGACTCAGGTGAAAGAGATCCAGACTGGACAAGAGGTCTCGATCGATACCAGGCAGAAACCCACGTTGGCGGGCGAGGTAACGCGGGTCGATTCGTCCGCCTTGAATGGGGTGGTCACTGTCGACGTGCGGCTGAATGCCCCGCTGCCCCAGGGACTGGAGCCTGGACTTCAAGTCGATGGAACCATCCTCATCGGCAGACTGCCGCAGGTGACTTATGTGGGCCGGCCGGTATTTGGGAACGCCAACAGCGAAGCAACCCTGTTCAAGATCGACCCGGACGGCATGCATGCTACCAGGGTGGCGGTGCGATTCGGCCGCTCTTCGGTGAATACGATTGAGGTTGTGGAAGGGCTGCAGCCGGGCGACCACGTGATCCTGTCGGACATGCGCGGTTACGCGGGCCAGTCACGGATCCGCTTGCAATAGGCCCACGATTCCCTCGCGCCGCGGGCTATGCTGCGTCGGTCCTACCAGAAAACATCAGCGTGGCGCTTCACCCGGTCGCCATGCCGGCGAATCGCTTCCAACTCGGTTCGAGAGGGCGCGCACCAATCATCCAGGAGCGCGAGATCATGCTCCAGTTCGCGCCGGTCGGAAGGCGCGGCGAGCGCTACACTGACATGCTGGTTCGCCAGACAAAACCGGTAACAGTCGCGCGGCGTGGGCGGTTGATAACCCGGCGGATCTTCCGTGGTGGATTTGAGAAGCGCGCCCCATCGCAATCCTGTGAAGGTGACCACGGGTAGTTTGCGGTGTGAAGTCAACGGGAATATGTCTCGCTCGGCACCCCGATGCGCTGCGTTGTAGCGGATCATCAACAGATCCAGGAAGCCTGTTTCCGCCCAACCGGCCGCGAGCCGCCGCTGATGACTGGTAAGCCCGATGCGATGAAGGCGCCCGGCTTGCTTCTGAGCGACAAGGTACTCCATCGCGCCGCCCGGCGAGACGATCTTGTGCCATTCCTCCTCGCGTTCGACGTAGTACAGCGTGGCGATATCGAGGTAAGCAGTGCGCAACTCCGCCAGAATGCCATCGAATTCTCGCGCGGCATCGGCCGCGGTTCTCGATTGAAACTGGACGGCAACGACGATCTTCGATCGTTCCGCCCCGAGAGCCGAAATGGTATGGCTTAATGCGTCTGCATGCCCGCACCAGTTGAGATAATTCAGACCGCGGGCGATGGCGAATTCCGCGTCCCCTGGGCGCAAACGCGAACCCCCGCGCGTTGCGAGACCCAGGCGGCAGACCTCGGGCATGGCGGGGCCGAGTTTCACGCAGTACTGCATGATTCGGGTATATCACAGCATCGGGATCGAGGATTTGGAGATTGTCCCTCTTGACGAACTTTGCGGAAATGGCCGGCGTGACGCGCTTCCGCTCGCGGGGAGCAGCGACGGCGCCGTTTAACCCCAAGACCAAGAAAGCTTTCAGCTCGCACGGCAATGGCACCCTAACCGTGATCAAAGAGAATAGCCCCACACGTTTCGCGGTGGAACAGAACGTGAAGACGGCGACGGGCGCCAAGACGCTGACGCTCGATAGCAAGACCGACCGGACTCTGCTGATTGCCGCGGAGTACGCTGCACCAGCCCCGCCTCCGCCGGATGCCCTGCCGGAGGCCGCGTGCCCGCCCCAGATGCTGCCTGATTCGTTCTCGATTATCGTCGTCGGGAAGTAGGCCAGTTGACCCGAGCGAGGCACCACGTTGTGTGAAGATCTGGTCCGTCGTATCGTCAAGGTGGGTCTGCCCGGTTGGGTAGGCATCCATTAGCGACTTGAGCACAGGTGAGGCTGCGACGACCTTAGCGCGAAAAGCGGCATTGGGCACGAAGCTGATCTGCGTGATTCCCAGATCCTGGCGCAAACCTTCGTAATTTACGAAGAAGAAGGCTTTGTCCTTTCTTGATGGGGCCGCCGAAGTTGGCGCCGAATTGATGCAGTGTGAATGGGGGAATGGTCGCGCCGTCGAAGGGCGAGCGTGAGTCTAGTGCGTCGTTACGTAGCGAATAGAAGGTACTTCCGTGAAACTGATTGGTACCGTCTTCGCACTACCTGGACCTGCACGCCATTGTTATCGATACCGTCGAACGTGTAGTTGGCGTCGTCGATGGAGTGTCCGTTGAAGCGAATGTTACGCTGCGAGCCGTCGCTGTAGTTCACCGCGCCTCTCTGGAGATAGTGGCGGTATACGTGCCGACCGCTAGCGCCGGTATCTGGTAGGCGCCCGCCGCGTTCGTGGTTGTCTCTCGACGAAAACTGGTGGCGGACGACACCGCAACAATCCGGGCTCCCTGAACCAAGGCTCGGGAAGCATCCATGACGATTCCGTTCAGAGAGGCATCGTCGACTTGTGCTGGCAGCGGCAGAGCCTGACTAACCAGGAAAAGCCATTAGATGTCTGCGGGTTCTTCACGCCGATTCGCGAAATGATAAATGAAATCGTCCCGGATCTCAATGCACCACTCCCATGCCCAGCACACGATGACGCGGATTGGCCTGAACCTCATCTTTCGATGACGTGAGCGTCAGGCGCGTTCTCATCCTGCGCCCGACGCGCTCGGGCGTTCTGGCGAAAGCAACGTGCGAAGCAATCGGGGACACCGGAGCCACATGCGTCGAAACAGCGTGCGACCCGCCATCCGCCCGAACGGCGTACGCGACCTTCGGCACGGCTTCCCCTGGCGCTTCGGCGGTGTGCTTTGTTGCCAGCCCCGCCGGAGTGGCGGCATAGGCCGTCCCTTGTGCGCGGGTCGCGGCGCGCGCCACACCGGGAACCGAAGCGGCGGCTGGCGCAGCGACGCGGGCAGCGGCAGTCGATGCATGCGCCGCAACCGGAGCAGGCGCTGCCGCCGGGATCGGACAACCTTTGTCAATCCAGTCCATTGCAATCTGCTTCCAGGTTTTGTTGCCCACCACGGTTCCGCCCGAAGCATCGAACGCCAGGCTCATCGGATTGTCCGTGATGAGGAGTTCCGTTACAAAGCGGCTGGCCGCGGAATTGCCTTTCACGATCCATCCATTCGCCGGATCGGCCAGCACGCTCATGAACACAGCGGCAGGTGCCTGGAACCATGCCGCGACGGGTTGAGTGACAGTCTGTCCGGGGTGCGCCGCGTCAGGTCCAGTAAGTTGATTCGCCGAGTGCCCAGGAGCGCCGGCTTGCCGCGCCCGCAGAGCGTCGATGCATCGTGCCATCAGCTTCGCGGGATCGCTTTCCGGTTTCTGCGGCTGCGTTTGCTGTCCCAGCCACTCCACCCATTCCTCCCAAAGCCGGATCTCGTCATCGGTGAAGACCTTGTACATCGGCCCGTCGAAACTGATCGCTTTAAAGAAAGAACTCGCGGCGACCGAGCCAGGCACGATGTAGTTCGCATCGATGAGCCCCTGCATGAAGACGTCCGGGTCTTCGAAGAGGTCATTGATCAGATTCGCCCCCAGCCGGCGATCGCCGTGATTCAGGTTTCCGTACCGCTTCTTGCGCGCCATCAGATCGGCGATCCTGTCGCGCGGCGTGGGTGGCGCGCTTGCCCGCTGCTGGAGCAGATCGCGCAGATCCTGGCCCAGATTGCCCGTGGTCGCGAAGGCAGCGTAGCCGTTCCAGATGCGTTTCCACAATCTCTGCACCTCGGCATCGCCGCCGCGTGCCAGTGCCTGGTCGAGATACCACTCGATCGCCTCCCGCGCTTTCGCTCCATGCCCCTCCTCGGCGTTGTCGATGCCGACATGCAGTTCGTAAAAATGCGGGTCGATACTGAAATGTTCGAGCAGCCGGATGGTCGGCTTGGCCGAAAGCACCTCCCACTCCAGCTGCAGCGTCATGCCGAGAATTTCCGGAAAAAAGGTTTGCGAGAACTGCGAAACCGCCAGCTCGTACATCGGCACCGTATACGCCGAATCGAGCATATTCGGATCTTTCGCATACGCTTCCGAATAAACCGGATCCAGCGTAATGCCCACCTTGGCCAAAAGCTGCGTGTAAACGTTCGAGTGATTCTGATCCGGATTCCCGTCCCCCATTTCGTCCATCCAGACATTGAAAAGGTTGGCGGTCACGCGATCGATTGGCCCCACGTGCGCGACGTTGCGAATCCAGGCGCCATCCAACTGGTTCAGCGGAGCGAACTGCCGGATACGCTCCACCATGTCATCTTTTGTTTTGAAGATGTTTCCGGGATCGGCGAACGGATCCTGCGAGGCGTAGTACTGATAAAAGGTGTAAATCTCATCCAGACGCTGACTCAGCGCCTCCGGCGAGTACTCGAAATACCGATACATGTCGTCGATAGCGGCCGGATCGGGACTATCGAGGAGCGCCTGCGCGTCCGCAAGGAATTGCTCAGCAAGCTGTTTCGCTTTCGGCAGGAAATCCGGGTACCCGTCGATGTTTAACAGATAGAAGAAGTAGTCGCGATCGCGCAGACCGTCGTACCGGGAACGGCCCGTTTCCACATAAAGCACTTCCCCGTAAGGCGTGGTCCGCGGGACGACGAAGCCGAGCGTTTTCCAGTTCTCGACCATGTCGTTATCGCCTGGCAGACCCGGTGCGTCCACTTGCAGTCGATCACCTATGCCGCGATCCCAGCGAATCCGATCCAGCAGTGCATTGCTGAGTTGCCCTTTGCGCGCCTCTTCCCGGAACTTGGACAGCGCCGCCTCGAAGGTCTCTTCATTCACAACGTCGTCCGGCCGTTGTGCCGGCCACCAGTGGACCTGGCATTCAAAGAAATCCGCCTGCCACGGTACCGCCATGCGCTTCGTCATATCGCCGGCCTCGAACCTACCTTCCCGAAAACGACAAGGCTCGTCGTACCAGTCCGAATAACGAGCGACGTAAGTCATCTCGATACCGGGGAAGAAAGGTCCACCCACGCAATATTCGACCGCTGCACGGGTCAGCGCAGCCGGCTGGTCGGCCAGCGCAATCTGTTCGATCGGCGGAGGCGGCGGCGCTTGCGGATCCCAGTCATTCGTGAAATCGCCTGCCGCCCAGCGCTCGAGAATCGAGTACTGGGTTTCCAGCAGATACAGCCAGGTATCCGGCTCGCCGACCGTCGCGTCACCTTCATCGCCGGACAACATGGGCATGAAATAGTAATTCGCCTGATCCGCCGTGCGCTTGCGCGGGCTCCGGATACGCGCGAAGACATTTTGCCGGAAAGTGCTCTGCGCCGCGCTGTTATCCGCAAGCGCAGCGATGATGTCGGGATTGTGGAAATTCCCGCCCTTCTGCGGACCGTGGCCTCGCAAAGCCATCGCGTTGATCCATTGATAACCGGCCATTCGATCGAACAGCGGATAAATGTCCCTGGTGAACGAAAGCTTGTCGGGCGGCTGTAAGCCGGCGGCTTCCAGCATCACCTCATAGAGCGTGACGATATTCCCGTGCGCCGGCGCAAATTTCGGCGGCGCCACGAGTACCCACGCAGTTCCTTTTACCGGAACATCGGCTCCGTTGATCTTGACCGACGCGGTCACCGGGCCATCCGAGACGTCGTCGTGCCAGTAGTCGTTGTTGGCATAGGTGAAAAGCGGCTTGCCTTCCGCCGTTCGTTCGGATTTGCCACGGCCGCCGAGCACGATCAATCGGCCTGAATCATCCGTCTGAAGCTCTCCCAGATAGACAGGCGTGTCGAAGAAGTAGCCGTCATCAAACTGAAATGCCGGTCCCCTCTGGCTCACCCCCGTAATCTTTTTCGCCGACGCAATGATGGCGAGCTTTGTCCGGTCCGCAACGTTCTGGTTCCGCAGTTTTTTCTGGTCGGGATTTTGATCGAGCTGCTGTCCTTCTTTTGTGCCCAGGAACCTGTACCAGGCCGCCTTGCGGTTCGCCAGCTGCGCCGTCCACAGGATCGTCGTTCCGGGCGAAGCCTGGGTAATCTCCCCGACCACATTGCCGCCGGCGTCGTATCCATAAAGGCGGAAACGCGCGGCCTGGCGTTGAATCCGGCCATCGGGATCCCGGAAACCGCCGTCAGGATCCGGAGGACAGCCCGGTGCCTCCGGTCCAACAAAAAAGTGACTGGGGCTGTCGCCCAGCCGCGCGATTCCGATGGAAGGGAAAATCCTGCAGTATGCTATTTCGGCCATAGAATGCCCCCCGTTGCCGTGCGAGCCGATCTCCAGAAACGAGCGTCGGGCCAGCGGTATTCCGCTTCATAAAAATACTTTCGATCGCGGAGAAAATGATTTAGATAGTTTATCTGAATCTCACAATAGTTCCGTGGACCGTCGTCGCTGTTTGCGGAATTACTCACAATCATCGCAGCCGCTTTTTCGGCTGTTTCCAGCGCGCGCAGCAGGCCCTGGGAACCCAGAGGATCGGAAGCAAATGCGGCGTCGCCAACGGCCATCCAGCCCGGGCCCGCCGGCGTTTCGAGCCAGTCCGTGCGCGCCGCGCGCGACATAGCCCGCCCGGGGAGCAGGTGAGAGACCCGTTTCGATGTGTGAATCGTGGCCCGAAGCGCATCCGCAAATGAGGCACGAGACGGATTGGTAAAGAATGAAATGGACAAATCTCGGCTGGAATCAAGTGCAGAGAACCACCAGCCTGTTTCAGCCGATTCCACCAGTGCCTCGCCGGCTGGAAAATCATGCGGGGCGGCTCTTGCGGTCAGGCAGACAAGACGATCAAGCGCTATCCGGCGAATTCCGATCATGCGCGCAAATGCACCGGAACGTCCGGAAGCATCGGCGACGAAACCGGTCTCGATGACTTCCGGCCGCCCGGAGAACCTTAGCGACCAGCCGTTGTGCGTTCGTTCCGCGGATCGGATCCGGCCACGGAATACAGGAACGACTCCTCCAGCCGTCGCTCGGGCGAGCATCTCACGATCGAAGATCGCCCGATCCAAAAACCAGCCTTGCCCGAGAGGGTTGCAGATTGCATGGCGGACTGTGAGTTTGGAATCGCCCCACGCCGAAGCCATCGCGTAGTGTGGACGCAGGCTGGCCGAGTCTGAAGGCCAGACTTCTTTTTCCGTGACTCCTGGTGGCAGCGTTTCGGGGAATTCGTGGGATACCGAACGTGGAGCCGTGATGATGGCCGTCGAGACACCCGCTTTACGAAGTTGGATCGCGAGCGCGCAACCGGCGGGTCCGGATCCGATAATCGCCACATCGAAACGCACCAGGTTATTTTGTACGCCGCGAGAGTAAAAACGCAACTCAGCGCGTTTGATCGGGACACTCTTCGCGGCAACGTGACTACGCGATGGTCGCTGTTCCACTGGGCTGCGGACTTCCGGCGAGCGGAATTAGCCGCGCTGGACTGCCGGTGTCTGCACCAGAGGGAGGATCACTGCGTGTTCGCGGATCTCATCGGTAAGGGTGCGCACGTCAGAACTGTGCCAGTACCTGCGTCGGTGGAGGGGGCTCTCACGAGTTGGACCTCAGCTGCCCAGGTCAGTTCTGGTGCAATCTCTCGAGCAATCAACAAAGCAGGCCGGATTGCCGATCACGGATTCAGTCCCAAGGTGATTTGGGGCGTAGTAAAGAAGGCTTGTGCCGATTGCGGATTGGCGCCGCATGACCTGCGCACGTCTGTGTCACGAAGCCAGAGGAGAACAGGATCAAATCCAATTTCTGCTCGGCCATGTCAGCGTTCGAACGACGGAACGCTACATCGGCTGCAAGCGCGGCTCCGGAACGCCGTCAATGATGCGATTGGCCTCGAGCGCCCGAACGAGATCTGCACCCGTACCACGAGTCGAGGACGCATCTGGGCCTCTATAAACAATGTCCAATTCCGCGCCGCGAGTCGAACATTGGAAAGATCATCGAGATCCCGCAAATGGGCGGTCTGCACCACCGTCATGAACGTCTTGCATCATAGCGACGTGTTCACGGACCCATTATTGGCGAAGCACAGGCTCCGGATTTTGATCGATCAGTTCTTCGATGACTGCGGGAGGAACATTCTTAAGCCGGGCCTGATGTTTCCGTCCCCAGTCACAGATTTTCTCGAGCACCGACGCGAGCGTCATACCGTACGGCGAAATCGAGTAAGACACGTGCGGCGGAACACCCCTTTGTCGTGCCTCAAAATGAGGCCGTCCTCCATCATCTCATGCAAATGCCCGATCCAGCATGGACGCGGCGGCGGACAAAAAAGCCCAGACCAAGCAATGCAGCCGCGACCAGCAGCACGCTGGCCGGTTCTGGTGTGGCCGTCGCACTGATCGACGTCAGGTCCGCGGACAACGCCACCACGTTGGTGCCGTCGGCGTTCGCCGTGTAGTAATTAAACGTGCTCGGGAATGCGGATAACGGATTATTGATCGTATCAAGATTGGTCGAGAGTTGAGCCGTGTCGGTCAACAACGTGAAAGCGGTATCGGTCGACGGCCAGTTGGTCAGCGACGACAGATCGAGAGAGAACGTGCTATTGCTGGGCGTGCCCAACGCGACTGGGGACACCTGCGCCGTATAGATCGCATCCGTCAGGGCTGGCCCGATACTCGCGGAGGACATGTAGCCCGCCGCGACGGACTTGCCGGCGATCGTGAAGTCCAGAAAGCTGCCGGTGGCGCTGTTGAGGTCGAAGTGACCCGTAACGGTGCTGCCAACAGCTTCACCGGTGGCGCCTTGCGTCTGGAAAACGGTGCCCGCGAAGCTAACATCCAAGATCGCCGCATGGGCCGGAACGACCGCCGCCAGCGCGGCGATTGCGAAAACAGAGAGTGTGCGTTTCATAGGCAAAATATTCATCCCCTTCAGTGATATTGTTTTGATACCGGCGTAACCCGATGGTCCCGCCGGTATCGCGTGAACGTGGCTACTTGTCGTCCTTGTCGCCATCCTTGTCGGCGGCTGCGATGCTCTGGAACCGAGTGTGTGTAACGGGCGCCCGTGTTCCTTTCAAACCTTCCCACAGGATCTTGTTGTAGCGGTCGGCGGGAACGCGGTCCTCCGCCGAGAAGTCGAAGCCGCGGGTTTTCGCTGCCCAGTACTTGGCGGTATGAGTCGGCTTGAGATCGGGACCTTGGGCAAACTGGACGTTGTTGGCACCTTGTGTGAGCGCCAGGGTTGTCTGCTTCAGGAGCGTCGAAGCAACAGCGGTGAACGTCCAGGCGCCCGACGAGGTGACATCGAACACGTCAGCCATCGGCCGAGTGTAGTGCGTGTTCAGGTTGATGTGCTGCGTGCCCAGAATGTCCTCGATCGTGCGGAGCACACTGGGCTGGCTGTAGCGCGTGCTGACAACGGCATTCTTTTTTACATACGGGCCGACGATGTAGGTTGTGGAGCGATGCGAGTCGACATGGTCTGCGCCGTCCTGGGAGTCGTCTTCGATGATGAAGATCAAGGTATTGCTGGCGTACGGGCTGTGGGCAACGGTCTCCACCAGCTTGCCGACCGCATAGTCGTTGTCGGCCTGCTGCAGTTCCGGAGTGTTGACGCCTCCCAGCGCTGAGCCGAAGCTGCCGGTGTGATCGTGGCTGAGGCCGCGGATCATTTCTAGCGACGGCAGATTGCCGTTGGCCACGAACTGCTGGAACTCGCGGTTCCATTCGTTAAAGCGCCACAGGTCCGGATAGGCTTGATCATAAGCGCGGAAGTACGGGTCATAGAACCCGTTTTGAAAGATCAGCTGGTTGGCAGCCGTGGTCTGAACGACGCCAGCCGTGAAAGGATCCTTGATCGGATTGGCGATGGTTCCGATGCTGCCGGGGGTGTTGGCCATCCAGCCGTAGTTGCGAATCGTTCCGCCCGCGTTTAGCACCGCGTTGAAGATATAGCCCTGCTGATAGCCGGCCGGACCGTCGGTCGCGGCATGATCGCCGTCGCCCGCCAGGATGTTGGCGGTGCCACCCTTAAGACCAGCGGTGTTGTTGGTATAAGGCGTGGTCGCACCGGTCGGGTCGAAGAACAAGTCACGCCCGGCGGTGGTGTTCAGGTTGGACGGAATGTTCCGATTCTGCCCTTCGCCCTCATAGGACAGACCGCGGTTGACGAACGCATAATTCTCCTGCTGCGTTATCGTTTCCGTATTGGTGACGCGGCCGCGCATCGACCAGGACCAGCCGTCCATCGACCCGTCACCCGGGTCCATGAAGTTGTCCAAAGTCACGAAGTTCTGCGCCATGAGGTGAAAGCTCGGCGTGACGCGTTTTCCGAACAGGACGAGTGAGGGATCGCCATTCGAACCGTTGCCCAGATCGCCCAGGATTTGATCGAAGGTGCGATTTTCCTTAACTATGTAAATGATGTGCTGGATTTTGGAATGGAGGAAGTTCATCACCTGAGCGTCGAACGCGGGCGGTGTGACCGAGTAACCATTGTTCGCCGCGACCGCCGAGGTCAGATTCGAAAGGTCCGCTGCTGCCGGAACCTGGGCGCTGACCAGCGTGGCGTGTTCCAGCTGGAACTGATACTGGTTGTTGGCTCTCAGCGTATTTGCCTCAGCTGCATTGCCGCCGGGGAACGTGAGGTACGTGATAGCGGCCAAATTACCGTAACCATAACCGGGGTTCGGACCGGTGTCGCTTTTGCCGTTGACGATATACATCCAGCTCCCATCGGCGCTGAAGGCGATATCGGTCGGGTCGTAGGCAGTGGGGATCAAACCGGTAGTGGTGAAGGCGGCAGATCCGGTCAGCGGGATCACCGCGACGGAGTTCGAACCGGCATTGACGGCATACAGCGTGCTGTTGGCGTGATTGATGGTCACGGCGGTCGGCGCCGCGCCCGTTGTGGCGGCGGGCAGCCCCAGGAAGGCCGGACCGCGCGTGTCGATTTTATGAGTGATCGCGTTCGTCGAAGTGTTGATCACCGCGACTTGGTCCTGGTTGTCCTGTGCAACATACAGGGTGGAGCCGTCTGCACTGAGGGTCATGCCGTTCGGGTTGCCATCGAGCGGGATGCGCGCGACAAATGAGCCGGCGGTCGGACTGGAGACGTTGACCACAACCACCTCACGGTCCCGGTCGCAACCAACATAGGCGGTGGCGCCTTTCAAAGCCACGGAGTAGGGGAACGTGCCGCCCTTCGTGCCGTTGGGTGCACCAGAGGTCGAGAAGGGGCGCAGGTCATATTCGTAACGAACCGTCCCGCTCATAAGGTCGATCACGGTGATCGAATCATTGTAGTTGTTGACCGCAACCAGCGTCTTACCGTCGGCCGAGATCGCGAGGCCCGCCGCGTTCGGTTCGACGCCAAGGCCGAGGCCTGTTCGATTGGCATTGTTGGATAGGCAACCGCCCGGGGCGTGGCCGAGGCCGATCTTGGCGCTTTGAGCGAAATTGGAGCCTGTTTTAGTGTAAGCATACACGGCGTCGTCGCAGCCGCCCGCCGCGTAAAGCGTCCGACTGTTCGGCGCCCAGACCAGACCAACATGCGAGTTGAGCTGCTGGATGACCTGCTTCAGAGAAGGGTTGGTCTTGTTGGCGCCCGATACGTCGTAGAGGAAGATGAACTGGGTAGAAGCCGCCGGGTCGGTCGCACCTGCGGCGTTAACGAGCGAGTTCTGGCCGGCGGTCAGGATCGCCAGGGTTGTGCCATCCGGGCTGACAACGGCCTTCACCGCCTGACCGGCGACGAAGTTCGGATAATTCGCAAGGCCAGGGTTCAGCGGCTTCTGGATCGCGCTGGTGAGCGGCGCCGTCGGTGTCACATACAGGCCCGGCGGCGTCGGCAGCACGCCGTCATTGCCGTCGATGAGCGTATTGAGCTGAGCGTTCGTAATCTGCGGCGCGATTAGAAACGCCGCCGTGAGAAGACCCGCTTTGAGCAATCCATTGTTCTTAAGCAATTTCATTCTCCACTCCTTTTCATTTTGTATTCACCTCATGCTCCAGACCGCGATCCAAGTGATCACCACAGGAATTTAGCAGTACGAAGTGAACGTCGAATGACAACTGCAAGACAATTTCGTGGCGTTTCCACACTGACGCCGTCGAATATTTTTCTCCGCTCAGAACACAATCTTCATGGAGAACTGCAGCTCGCGCGGCGTGCCCGGGCCGGTGGCATAGTTGCTGAGCGTTGTCGTGATCACGCCAAAATTCGCTGTAGGGACGGGTGCGCGCACACCTCATGAAGATGGCTGTTGATGTCTATGGTGGGCTGCCAGGTTCTTCCGCCGTTTATGGAACGCAGAATGCCTCCAACTTGAACGTTGGCGTACAGTACGCTCCCGTTCGAGTTGGCTGCAACCGGGCGAATGCTTCGTTGACTACGACACCGTGATCGGCTGGCACCGCGCCGGCTTCCGGCTTTACTGGCGCTGGCGATCTCGTCAACGCGGCGGACGACCGAAGATCACCGAGGAGATTCGCATTCTGATCCGACGCTTGGCGCAAGAGAACGAGGGTTGGGGAGCTCCGAAAATCCACGGAGAGCTTCAGAAACTCGGTTTCGTCGTTACCACCATCAGGATCGTATTCACGACTCTCTCGAAAAGGACACGCCGGACAAACGGGCTATCGAACGGAAACCGGCGCCGACCGCAGAAGTGATTTCCCTGTCCCGGCTGGGTGGCCTGCACCATCGCTACGCGTGGCGCGAAGCGGCGTAAAAGCTTTCCGAAATGTGATTGCTTCCCGGTCGTCGCCGCGATCGCAAGTCACAGGAGTACGCGCACCGCGCCGCCCCACAGTTCTCACTGAAAAGAGCATTGCCGATTTTCGCGGCCCTGGGTTCTCTCGGGATCGCCCAGAGCACCTGGCGACGGCCGTCTGGAGCTCCTTTATACGCGCTGAAATGTTGGCATTTGTTGACAAACGGGAAACCGCCTGCCTGCAACAGGTAACTCCAAAGGAATCAACTAATAATTACTAAACGGTGCGGCGGCGTCGCAGGACCGCTGCCAAGCCAACCAGACCTAAGCCAAGACCGAGCAAAGCTGAGGCGGGTGGTTCGGGAGCACCGAGCGGCTGAACGAAGACCGTGGCCGCGTAGGTCTGCGCTACCGACCCGGTTGAGGCCAATGTGCCAAGCACGGTCTGGAACGGAACCGTGAACGTCGAACTGAAAATCGCTGTCCATGAGTCAAGACCGTCAGCCGTCACTCCCGAAAATGAGAAGGAAGCAACGGACGAGGGTCCGGTGCGCCCTGGGTTGTTCTGAAAGTTAATCGGCGAAGAGCCAACGGGAACCGGTGGTGTGCAAGTCTGACCAACCATGGCCGGCGATGCCGAGCAGCCACCTGAACCGTCTATGCCATGGAACACCAGGTTGATGTCCAAGGCCGAGAACAACGAGCTCGGGATAAAACTGATAAACGGCTGTGGAGGCGTAAAAGAAGCATCCGGATTAGTTGATGGCTCCGTGGCGCTATTCAAAGGTTGAATGTTAACCGTTCCATTGTTCACAAGAACGCCTGCATAATCGCCAGTCGCCGTTGTACCAATCGTGCCTTGGTTGGGCGTGGTAGCCGCGTCCGTGTTCACAAACGTAATGGTGGTGGGCGTGAACGTAACGTTCCCAGCAAAATTGAAGGTTGAAGGCACTAAAATAGGTGACGCTGACAGAGTGGCGCAACATCCTGCCGCCAACAACGCAACGGAAACTAAACTGACGAATCTGCTCCCCCGCATAACTGTTTATCTCCTCCTGAATGCTGATAGCAACTCCCTCGTCTTCGAGGTGTCAACAACCCGTGCGAGCGCTACTACGCCCTCACAGTTTAACGGCCGAGAAATAAGGAATGTGTAAAGGAAGTATAAGAAACCTATCTGGAGTTGTCTGGTACTTGCAGGCGATAACCAATCCTTACCGATATCGTCCACCTCGAAAAGCCCAAACCGATGGCAGCCTTCTCAGCCGTAAGATCCTGCGCCTGCCGGCGGTGCGATTCGCCCATCTGGTTGGAGTACATTACCGACCGCGCTTCGATGGTTGCCAGCTGGAGTGGTGGGTGATGGTGCCGTAGTCGAGGGGGTCCTGGATGAATTGGAAGCCCGGCAGACCAACGGCTGCGAAGCTCAGGTGATCGGTACCGCTGGTGTTGCGTATCGAGACGGTGGTTGCGCCCATGTCGCGGAACGGAGCGAGCCACGACTCGAAGATCGGCCGCATGGCTTCGTGCCCCTGTAAGTACACGCCGCGGATTTTGCCGCTGCCGTTATCCAGGTTGAAATAACCCGAGAGCTTGCCGTGATCGGTGGTGACTCTCATCGTCTTGGGATCGGCAAAGTGCTCCTTGACGTAAGCTCGCGAACCGAACAGTCCCTCCTCTTCGCCTCCCCACAGGCCGATGCGAACAGTGCGGTCGAGCTTGAGGTTGAGGGCCTTCAGCATGCGCATCACCTCGATCATGACGGCGCTGCCCGCTCCGTTGTCTGTTGCCCTGTGCCGGAATGCCAGGAGTCGAAATGGGCGCCCACCATCACGATCTCGCCTTTCTTGTGGCCGCCGGAATGGTCCGGGCCTCCATTTGGCCATGATCTTTGCTATTGAACCGCCGGCCGGGGCACCTCTACTAAGTTGCCACAATCGGGGCACGAATACGAATAGCTCATCCATGCCGGGCGGAGCGGCGTGGGGTGCGCCGCAATGGGGGCAGGTTACAGAGGCGCCGATCTTCGGCTGCTGAAATAACAGATGCCGGGAGCGCCCCCGAACATCCGAACCGTGCGACGCAGTGTAGGATGAATCTGGATAAAAGTGCAATTGCCTCCTGAAGCCAAGGGATAATCTCGGCGGTGGACTGCACAGTCCGTTCCGCCAGGTAGCCATTCACCTCATCGCCGAGGCGGATTTCGATGCCGGCATCCCAAATCCAGCTGAGCCGTATATTGATTTCGCTGTCGTAGATCTTCTGAAGTTCTAAAGCCAAGTCAACCACAGCCCAATTTTACGAGAGCCCACTGGATGCATCTGTAATCTGGCGGCAAATCCGGTCCAATCGGCTCCACGTTTTGCTTGGATTTGCTTGGGGCTACTGCTCTGCGAACCTGCAAAAACGGCCTCTCAGGGAAAATATCCTTAGTGCTCCCACCACACCGCCACTTGGATAGTGCCGCCGACGGCTGCCCTGCACCGCCTACCGGCCTCGATAGACGCTGTTATTTCGCAACATCAGCAGTAAAACGATTAGCCGACACGCCGAGGCGCGCGGCGCGGCTGGACGATCCGCGCCGGCACGTGCCCACGCGACCCCGGCGACGAGTGGCTCGAATTCCCGCGCGGAGCCCGACTCGTATTGTGCGCGAGGGCGCGCTGGCCGCGGAGGCCAGTGAAGGCGCTCGGCCATCGGTGGTCACATGGGATTTCGCGCCAGTAATCTGAGTCGCGACTCCCGCAGGCGTTCCCAACTGGCACATCCGCAACCAAACGTACGTGTCCCCGAACAATTCATTAGGCGTGCGATCGGGCGCGTGGGCGTTACTCTTTCAGCGGTGCGTGCTCGTTCACGCCCAATTTTTGGTTCGACTTGATTCCGACAAGCGTCTAAGCGACGATCCCGTTGACCACCTCCCCATGGACGTCGGTCAGCCGGAAATCCCTGCCTGCATAGCGATACGTCAGCCGCTTGTGATCGAGGCCCAGCAGATACAGGATGGTCGCGTGCAGGTCGTGGAAGTGAACCTTGTTCTCCACCGAGTAATAGCCGTAGTCGTCGGTCGCTCCCCACTGCAGACCTGGTTTCACGCCGCCGCCCGCAAGGAAATAGGTGAAGGCTTCTGGATTGTGATCGCGGCCATCGGAACCCTCCGCGGTGGGCGTGCGGCCGAACTCTCCTCCCCACACGACGAGGGTATCTTTCAAGAGTCCGCGGGCCTTGAGGTCGGCAAGCAGGCCGGCGATGGGTTGATCGACCTCCCTCGCGTTCTGTGCATGGTCGCGCAGCAAATCGGAGTGCTGATCCCACTTATACGTATGGCTCACCTGCACGAAGCGCACGCCCTTCTCCGACAACCGCCGCGCCATAAGGCACTGACGGCCGAAGTCCTCAGTGATCGGCTTGTCCAGCCCGTACAGCTTCTTGGTGGCTTCCGACTCCCCGCTGACATCCTGGAGATCCGGCGCCTCGGCCTGCATCCGGAAAGCAAGCTCGAACGACTCGATGCGGCCTTCAAGCGCTGCGTCGTGACCGCTCCGCCTGAGTTCTTCGCGATTCAGTTCCTGCGTAAAGTCGAGTTCCATGCGTTGAATATCTTTCGGTGTCTCGATATTCGTGATGTAAGGCAGCTTCGCATCGCGTGCCTTGATCCCCACCGAGCCGATCGGCGTACCAGCGTACGGCGCCGGCAGAAATCCGGAGCTGTAGTTATTCGCGCCGCCGTGGCTCTGCGTGGGACAGATGGTCACATAGCCCGGCATGTTCTGATTCTGGCTGCCAAGGCCGTACGTAACCCACGATCCCCACGACGGGCGCACGAACGTATCGCTGCCCGTGTGGATCTCCAGCAGAGCGCCGCCGTGCCGCGAGTTCGAACCCCACATGGACTTGATGAAGCAGATGTCGTCCACGCGCTGCGCAATCTGCGGGAACAGACTGCTTACCCACATGCCGCTTTGCCCGTATTGTTTGAACTCCCAGGGCGACTTCAGCAGGTTGAAGGTTTGGCCGGACACCACCTTCGGGCGCGCGAAAGGTAGGGGCTTACCGTGATCTCGCTTCAGCAATGGCTTGTAGTCGAAGGTGTCCACCTGCGACGGGCCGCCGTGCATGAACAGGAAGATCACGCGCTTCGCCCGGGCCGGGAAGTGAGGCTCTTTAACCGCCAACGGATTCGCGCCGGCAGCCGCAGTCGCCCGCAACTGCTGTTCGCCCAGCAGCCCGGCAAGCGCGACGGATCCAAAGCCCGCGCTGCTGACGCGCAGGAGTTCCCGTCGCGAAAGCGTGCGGTTGAGATAAGAGTTCCAGTGACGGTTCATGTCGTCCTCTAGTTCAGATAAATGAATTCGTTCGACGCCAGTAGCGCCTTGCAGAAACTTTCCCACGCAAACAGGCGCCGGGCCGCCGGATCCTTTTCCTTGTCCTCCATCGCCTTCCCCACTTGTGCGATAAAAGTCTGCGAGCGGTCCACTTCGTCCGCCGACGGTGCCCTGGATAGCGCTCTTTCCCACGCTTCGCGGATGCGGGCGTCGTCGGAATCGCCGTGATCCAGCAGCTTTTTCGCCATCATCCGGGTACTCTTCAGCATCAGACTCGAGTTCATCATGAACAGCGCCTGAGGCGCGATCACGGTGGAATTGCGGTCGCCGTTGGGGGTCGTCGGATCGGGCAGATCGAACGCCTGGAACATCTCGTACAGTGAACTGCGCACCACCGGAAGATACACGGCGCGCCGGGGGTTGTCGTAATCGTTCGAGCCGCGCTTCGAAGTGTTGGCGACGTAAGCCCGGTCCTTGTAAGTCAGCAGCGTTCCTCCCGCGGTCAGATCAACTTCGCCCGTCACCGCTGTTACCGCATCGCGGATCTCCTCGGCTTCCAGGCGCTGACGGTTGGCTCGCCAGAGCAGCGTGTTCTCAGGGTCAATCTCCGCTGCCTTCTCGTCATAGTTCGAGCCCATCCGATAAGTGCTTGAAAGCATGATCAGGCGGTGCATATCCTTGATCGACCACTTCTTGTCGACTAACTGAACAGCCAGCCAGTCCAGCAGCGGCTGATTAGTGGGCATCTCGCCCAGTCGACCGAAGTTATCGGTCGACGGCACTATTCCCCGCCCGAAATGCCAGCGCCACAGGCGGTTCGCCATCACACGGCTGGTCAGCGGATGATCCGGCCGTGTGAGCCATTCGGCCAACTGCAGTCGTCCGCTCTGTGTGTCGGGAACGGGCATCTGGTTCTCGCCCGCTACCACGCGCAGGAAACGCCGCGGCACTTCTTCGCCCAGCGTCCAGTGGCTGCCGCGGATGTTGATCTTCGCATTGGAGATTTTGTCGCCTTCCTGGACCCCCATAGCCTTCGGCAAATCTGGCGTAGTGTCCTCCAGAGCTTTCCTTTCTTTCTCCAGCTTTGCGATCTCGTCCTGCGCGGACGGAGGATAGTAATGCTTCGCATCACCCGGAGCGCGGAAGGGTCCGGCTTTTGCGTAAGATACTTCGCGAAAGGCTTCGAGAACAGCGTCTGGCAGACCTTCATCCTGTTTGACGGCGTTGCGCTCCACTTTCTTTGTTTCACCCTTCGATTCGGCGATTCGCTTCGCTTCCAGCTGGCCCCAGGCCTTGCCCGCTTCGTCGAAGAGTTGTTGATAGCGGACGGCGAGGTCCTCCCGCGAAGCGGGCTCATAACCGCGGAATCGTTCGATAGCTGCGGATGTCCATCCCGCGAGCGCGTCGCCCCTCAGAGTCTTCTTCTGCTCGTAGGCGAACAGCGGCAGCAGCACGGAATGCGGGGCGCCCTTCGCGCGGCGCATCTCTGCCACCCACTGATCCAGATAGCCTGGACTCACATCATATTGTCGCGCTACCTGCTGAACGGACTTCGGCGCCTCCGCGCCCGCGAACGGCGTCAGTGTGAAGGCCTCGAAGTACGGATAGCGACTCTTGTGCTCCAGCTGAATCACATTCTTCCCGGCCTTCAACTCGTAGACCCCGGCCACGGACCAGCCGCCCGCATCGGGCGATGCTTCGCGATTTGTCACCGCTCCCTGTCCGACGCTTTCCAGCACCCCGTTGATATAGATGTCAGCCGTCCCAGAGCCTGTTTCCTGTTCCAGCACATCCAATTGATAGCGACCGCCGGCAGGTACCGTCGCGTCATACTCCGCAAAGTAAGGGCCCGTCGATTTTTTCGGAGTATTGGCGCTGCCCTTCTCGATTTTGCGGTTGACGTTTCCGCGCTCGAAGCTCTCGCTGGTCCTTTGCAATATGGGCGCCACGCCGGTCATATGCACTGGACGGAGGTCGATCTTTTCGTAGTGCAGCGCATCGAGAGAAGCCAGCAGGTACTGGCCGATCTTCGAGCGCCCTGCCTTCGCAAGGACCTTGTTTTCCCGGTCGGACAACGTGCCGATCTCTTTGCCTTTCGCGGCAATGAGATCTAAGTGCGCCTTCAGCTTGCGGCGCTCTTCCTCGGGAGCCAGCACAAATTCGTGCCAGGTAGCCACCACGTTGTAGTTCTCCATGGTTTTAGAACTGAGGAAGATTCCAGCCATGGAGTAATAATCGGCCGTGGGAATCGGGTCAAACTTGTGATCGTGGCAACGGGCACAGCCCATCGTCAGGCCCATGAAGGCACGCGATGTCGTGTCTATTTGCTCGTCAATAATATCCATCTGCATCTTGACCGGGTCGTCTTCGGCCAGCATCTTGGCGCCGAGCGAGAGGAAGCCGGTGGCGGTCCAGTGTTCGAACTGCGTGGCGTCGTCGGAAGCGGGAAGAAGGTCTCCGGCGAGTTGCTCCGTCAGGAACTGATCGTAAGGCTTGTCTTTGTTGAACGCGCCAATCACGTAATCGCGATACCGCCATGCGTTCCTGTACACCAGGTTCTCGTCGAGACCGTTTGAATCGGCATAACGGGCCACATCGAGCCAGTGCCGCGCCCACCGCTCTCCATAATGAGGCGAGGCCAGCAGGCGGTCTACCACTTTTGCAAACGCATCGCGACTGTTGTCGGCAAGGAACGCGTTCACTTCCTCCGGCGTCGGGGGCAACCCGGTCAGATCGAATGTGGCGCGGCGGATCAAGGTGCGCTTTTCGGCCGGAGGCGCAGGTTTCAGGCCCTTCAGTTCGAGCGCGCTCAAGATGAAAGCGTCGATCGGCGACTGGACCCATGAGGCATTTTGTACGGTCGGCGCTTTCGCCGCCACCGGAGGCACGAAAGCCCAGTACTTCGGCGCTGGCGCTTTGGCGCCGGTTTCGGCAGGGGCGCCCCAGGGAGCACCCATTTCGATCCATCGTCCGATGAGAGCGATATCGCCGTCCTTCAGCCTGCCGGAGGGCGGCATTTTCAGGCTGCCCAACTGCATCACTGCGTTCATCAAAAGGCTCTCGGAGGGTTTGCCCGGAACTACCGCAGGGCCGCGCGTACCGCCCTTGATCAGGTTCTCGCGGCTGTCAATCCGCAGCCCGCCCATCCCGGCAGCTGTGGAGTGGCAGGCTTGACAATGGCGCGCGAACAAGGGCCGTATGTTGGTTTCGAAGAATGCGGGTCCGTCTTCCTGGGCGCCGGCAAGGGCCGGCATCACAACCACGCAGGCGAGGGCGAAGGCTGCCCGAGAGCGGGTGTTCCACATAAGACTAGGTTGATTCTATCACTGCGCAAATGGCTAAGGTTTGGACCTCGGGCGTTGCACCCGCTTGCCGGAATACCATCCCTTCGCTGGTGCCCGCCGTCATGAGCCAAAAGTCAGTTCCGGTTAGATCAGCCCCGCGCTCGGAACCGGCGCATGCAAAGGTATGTCAATCGGAGTCAATGGGTGTCGAACCAGGCATTCTATGTAGCGGCACGAATCCAAAAGACGTCGTGAGGCGACACCAGTTCTATAGAGGCCCTCGAAGCCCGGGGGCATCCGCGATACCAGCCGCAGCTGCGCCACGGTACTGCAAACGGATCTAACATGAACAGATCGAGATCTTGGACATTACGCGGTGGAATTCCGGTGTATACTTGCCTACCTAGGCATTGACAAGAGATCGGGGATCTCAATCTCGCTTTCAGGAGGTCTTTTGTGAAGGTGATCTCAGTGCATAGGATCGTTGCAGTTCTGTCGCTGGTGGTTTGCCTTGGGCTCACGGTGAGTGCCCAGGAAATCACCGGCTCGATTAGCGGCGTCGCCGTGGATCCCACCGGAGCTGTCGTTCCCAACGTCAAAATCACGGTCGCAAATACGAGGACTGGGGTCAGCAACATCGTCACTACGGGAGTGAGCGGTGCCTACCGGGTGCCGTTTCTCTTTTTCGGCATTTACCGCGTGACGGGTGAGCTGCAGGGATTCAAAACCACGAGAGTGGAGAATATTAATCTTTCCACCAGTGAGGAAGCGCGTGTCGACCTGAGCATGACGGTAGGCGACGTGAACGAAGTGGTCAACGTGTCGGAGACCACGGTGAGCCTGAAGACGGAAGAGGCCTCGGTGGCGACCACGATCGCGTCGGACCAGGTTTCGCAGCTTCCCTTGCTAGGCCGGCAGATCGTCGGGGTCACCCTGCTCGCGCCAGGAGCCTACTTCGTCAACAACAACAGCAAGGCGCAACGGGATTCCGGCTTTGTGCGGCGTAATGGCATGTCTCTGAGCGTCAACGGCTTGACCGACCTTTCCAACAAGTTCTACTACGATGGCATCGAGGGGATGAATTTCGATGCTGGCTCGCGGGCTTTCGACCCGGCCCTGGAGGCTGTGCAGGAAGTCAAGGTACAGGTGAACTCCAACTCGGCCGAGTATGGCGGGGCGGCGGGCGCCTCGATCAATATCGTGACCAAGGCCGGCACCAACGAGTTTCACGGCCACCTGTATGACTATCTGCAGAATGACAAACTGAACGCCTTCCAGATGGACGCCAAGAACTTGCGGAGCACGCAGGTGGCGAGCGGCGCCTTCGTGACGTCGAACAAGCCGGTGGTGCGAAATAACATTTTCGGTTCGGGAATCGGTGGGCCGATCCGCAAGAACAAGTTCTTCTTCTTCGCGAATTACGAAGGCGGACGGGGGAGGCGTTCCGGACAGTTTGGCCAGAGAACCATCCCCACGGTGCAGATGCGAAATGGAGACTTTACGCAACTGCTCACTTCACAGCTGCCGTGCATCAAAGACCCACTGAACATCATCGGGAACGGAGTAGCGGCGTGCTTCCCGGATCCGGCACACATGAGCCGCTTCATCAGCCCGACCTCGGCGAAGGTGCTGGCGTTGGTTCCCCTGCCTACGAACAATAACCTGGTGAATAATTTTCAGGGGCCGATCCGGCCCGCGGGAATCCAGACGGACGAGTTGACGACCCGGCTGGACTACCGGATTTCCGACAGAGACTCGTTCTACGGCCGGTATATCCGGAATTTCAACAACGATTACGTGGGCGACCTCTTTCCGCTATTTGGTCCCGGCAGCAGTGACCGCGGGTACAAGCGCAATCGGCACAATCAGAACGTTAGCCTTTCCGAGACGCACATCTTCTCGTCTAACATCTTCAACGAAGTACGCGCGGGCTGGAACCGCAGCATGACGTTCGAAGAGTTGGAGACCAGCTTCAAGCAGGACATTACCAGTCAACTGGGGCTGGCATCCCAGCTTCCGGAGACCCGGGATCCGCTGGAATGGGGTCCGCCGAATTTCAGCATTGGACAAAGTTCTTCGGCGCTGGGCCTGCCGGGTTTGCGGACTGGTATGCCCTGGAACCCGAACGGCGGCCAAATTTGGCAGTTCGCCGACAATCTTTCGATCGTGCACGGCAAGCACTCCTTCAAGGCCGGATTCACGCTGATGCGGCGGAACGACGTTTTTATAGAGACGCTGACGGGCCGCGGAGGGCTAAGCTTTGGCACCGCGGCGGGGGGCGCGTACACAGGCGACGGGCTGGTGGACTTCATGCTGGGCTATCTGTCAGAGGCGGTGGTCGGGATTTCGCCGCTGCACGGAACCCCCAACCAGTTCTGGTACGCCGGATATTTCCAAGACGATTTCAGGGTTAGCAACTCGCTAACTCTCAACTTGGGAATTCGCTACGACTACTTCCAGCCCTGGAAGGAAAGGCATGACCATTGGGCTGGTTTTGACCTAGGCACGAACCAGGTGATCTACGCGGCCACCGCCACGGCGGCGGAGGGTGGGCGGGCCCTGCAGTTCGGAGATCCCTGGAATTGGGGGCCGCGCTTTGGGTTTGCGTGGCGCCCGTTCGGCCGGCAGAACACCGTGATTCGGGGAGGCTACGGCATTTATTACGAGCAGGAACACCCCAGCGGTCCGATTAACAACGCGGTCAATCCGCCGCCGGGCGGCATCTATTCGGCGACCGCCGCGACCGGCGGGTTTGGGTTCGCGCGAGACTTCATCGCGCCCGCGTTGAGCGCCAATCCGCAACCGACGCTCTTCTGGGACAATTTCGCGTCGGGGACCGGAAACGTGGGCGCCCGGGTGTCGATTTATACCGGGGATCCGCACATGAAGAACACCATGGTGCAGCAATGGAACTTGACGGTGCAGCAGCGGGTGGGCAACAACCTGTTCGATCTGGGGTACGTGGCCAACAAGGCCAACCATATCTTTACGTCTGAGAACGTCAATGTGCCCGGCGATTTCAATTCCTTGTATTTGCTCGGAACGGCAGCCTACATCCGTCCGCAATATGCCGGGATCAATTGGCGGCAGTCGGACGGCTCTGGGAACTACCACTCGCTGCAGGCGAAGTTCGAGCGGCGCATAGGTGGCGCGGTGTTCCTGAGTTCGTACACCTGGGGCCACGCAATTTCTGACGCGGAACAGGGGCAGAGCGCCGTGGGAGTAGGCAACCCGGGGAACTTCCACTTCCTGTCCAACCGCCACCTGGACAAGTCTTCCACCACGTTCGATATCCGCCAGCGCTTCACCACCGGCGTCCTGTACCAGATCCCGTATCGCCGGAAGCAAGAAGGTTTTCTCGGGAAGCTGTTCGGGGCCTGGGAGACCAACTTGCTGTTCACGGCGCAAACCGGGAGTGGGACGCAGGTGAGCGACGGCACTGGCTTGGCCACCAGCTATTCGCGGTTCGACCGGCCGGACCTGGTGGCTAACCCGATTCTGCCGCGGGGGCAGCGGACCGAGAGCCACTACTTCAACACCGACGCCTTCCAGGTGGTAACCACGCCGCGGTTCGGCACGGCGCCACGCATGAGCATTCGCCAGCCCGGCTATTGGAATCCAGATCTTTCGCTGGCGAAGAATTTCCGCGTGACCGAGAGGTTCCACCTGGTTGTCCGGGCGGACGCCTACAATGCCTTGAACCACGCCAACTGGGTGACGGTGG
Organism: Bryobacterales bacterium; assembly: GCA_963817515.1. GTDB lineage: Bacteria > Acidobacteriota > Terriglobia > Bryobacterales > Bryobacteraceae > DATMNI01. The sequence goes on from CAWFPJ010000006.1 coordinate 165,781, forward strand.
ACTCGACTATCCGCGACACCTCGAATCCCAATATCGGCCCACCGGGAACGCTGAAAAACCCGTACGGGAGGGTGAACTCGTTCGGAAACCCACGCGAGATGCAAGTATCGCTCAAGGTCTTGTTCTGATATGGAGCGACCCGACTGTCGAAGAAGATACGGCGAAAGCGTGTTAGAGGTTTGTCGATGTTTGGATCGTCCGAAGCCTGACTCTGTTCCAGCGGTTCCGTTGCGAAGAAGGAGAACCAGTCTAGTAGGGTGGAAGTTCATGCCCATCACCCCGACCGATCCTTCAAATGGCGCCACTTTCCCGGCGAGGAGTATGCGGCCGGCGGCAGGTAGTCGTGCTTCACCGGTTCAGCGCGTCGAGCGCTTTTGCCGCTCGCTCGAAGAACTCGGCGCGCGCGGCTCCGGTCCGGAACTGAAGTGGGCCGGAGGAATACCAGTCGACTTCGGCTTTCCATTTTCGCGCCAGCGCCTGTCTGGCGTTGGGAATGAGTACGGGGCGGCCCGCATGAAGCAGGTATAACGGATTGGTGTGGCCCTGAATGTCCGGTTCGCCCGCCTGTTTCGCCGCGGTGACACGTGCCGCCACCCAACAACTTTCACCCTGCGGCAGAGCGACGGAAATCGAAAGCTGCGTCCGCTTGCCGTCGCCCGCGACTCGCGCCAGCACTTCGCCGTTGCGTACGATCTCGAGATGATCGAGGGGCCGGTAGAAACTTGCCGTCGCCCGGAGGCGCCCGTCCGGCCCCGGTTTTTCGATCTCCACCAGCGGCCCGTTAGTCACGATCGCTTCTCCCTGGCGGATGCCATTTGCCCAGGCGGTGTAGGGATCGGGCTTAGGCCGCGCCCGCACCAGCGTTCGCTCTGGGCCGAGCAGCGGAATTGCGCGAGGCCACTCCTTGGTCCGGCTCAAGGGCACGGGGAAGTCGCTGCCCGCAATGCCCGTCACGCGAAACCCCGCGTTCAGCAGTTCATACCACTCCGCCGTCTTCAGCACGCCGAACTGGAATACCTCGACGAAGTCGATACCGCCGGCCGCCAGATCCATCAGCAGCGTGGAGTGCGGCGTGGAGCCGTTGAAGTGCGCGTATCCCACGATGGCCCCAAGCGATCGACCGCGAGCAAAGAGCAGCGCGGGGTATAGTGACGTGTCAGGCGTGTTCGCATACATGGTTCCAACGCTGAGAGGACGGATCAGTTCGCGGCCGCCAAGCAGATTCACGTGGCCGTAGAACTCGCTGCGCGACTCGTGCCCGGGCCGGATGGTATATCGATCGCTTCGCGTGGCCTGTCCGGCCGGGCCGAACGCGTATTGCACTGCCGCGTCCATCTGCCGTTGTAATTGCAGGAAGTTCGCCACCGAGAGATCCTCGGCCTCGATCCATCGCAGGAACACCCGGTCGTCGCGCAAGGAGCGCGTGAGATGAATGTGATCGTCGCCGGACAGCCACTCGTCGCGAGCGCCGCCGGCCCAGTTTTCCATCTTCACGGAGATGGAACGGCTCTCGCCCGCGCGCAGTTCGAACTCGACGCTTCCGGGAGAATAGAAATGGCCGCGGAACGCTTCGAGCCTGTACTTTCCCGCGGGCAGATCGAATGATGCCCGGCCCTTCAGCAGAAAAAAGTGCGACTGGTCATTGCACGTTACTTCCAGGGTGTCGGGATCGTCCGAAGCCATCCACAGGCGTTCGCGGTAGAACAGGTCCACACGCAGCGGCAGCATCGCACCGACCGGGCTGAGCCGGAACGGCCGTCCATCCTTGAGCAGGTACATGCGAACGGGCATCAAGGGCTGGGTGGAGATGTTGAGGTGAGCGGCTAACTCGGGTGCGCCCGATTCGCGGAACTGGGCCCAGCCCAGCGCCATCAGGAAGAGCATTTGTATGGCGAGCCGGCGTTTCCACATTATTGTGGCAGCCCGAAGGCGACAATGTTGGAGCCGGCGGCGATGGCAATATAGTCGCTGCCCTTCCAGCTATAAGCGATGGGCGACGCGCTAATCTGCTGGCCGGTGTTGAAATGCCAGAGCGGCTTGCCGGTAAGCGCGTTGAGAGCCGTAAGCTCACCTTGATCGTCACCGGCAAACAGCAGCCCGCCCGCGGTTGACAACAGGCCGGCTCCGTAGCGCTTCGAGCCGGTCTGCCGGTAGTCCCACAAGCGCTTTCCGGTGGCAACGTCGAGAGCGCGGACATGCATCTCCCACGGTTCTTCAGGGCTCTCCATGTAACCCGTAGCATAGAACGGAAACCCTCCAGGGCGAAAGCGGTCGGACGATTTCGTGTTAATGCCGCAGCCTTCCTGTGCCACCACGTAGAAGGTTTTGGTATCCGGATTGTACGCCGGCGACATCCAATTCGTAGCGCCAGCGGTAGCCGGACAGACCTTGGTTCCGTGCATGCTCGGCTCAATGCCCGGAACCCTCTGGGGCCGTCCCTGCGAGGTAAGCCCGGTGGCCCAATTTAACAGGTCGACGAAGGGCGTGCCGCGCAGGAACTCGCCCGTAACGCGGTCCAGCATGTAGTAGAAGCCGTTGCGGTTGGCCTGAACCAGCAGTTTGCGCATGCGGCCGTTTACCTGGGCCTCAACCAACACCGGAATCTCGACGGCGTCCCAGTCATAGACATCATGCGGAGTGAACTGGAAATACCACTTCAATTTGCCCGTGTCCGCATCGAGCGCTACCATGCACTCCGTGTACAGGTTGTCCCCAAGCCGCATGTCGCCGTTGAAGTCCGGCGCAGGATTGCCGATGCCCCAGTAGATGAGGTTAAGTTCGGAATCGTAGCTGCCGGTCAACCACGTGTCGCCCCCAGCTGTTTTCCAGGAGTCGCCGGCCCAAGTTTCGCTGCCAGGCTGCCCGGGCTTCGGAATTGAGTTCCAACGCCATAGCCGCTCGCCGGTCTTGGCGTCGTAGGCATCCAGCCAGCCGTTCAGGCCGTGATCGCCGGGCGCGATGCCGACGATGACCTTGTCCTTCACGACGAGCGGGGCGAGTGGACACCAGTACCCCTCGATCGCTTCCGCCAGCTTTACGGTCCACAACATGTTGCCGGTTCTCGCATCGAGCGATACCAGGCGCGCGTCGGGCGTGCCGAAATAGATCTGATGGCCGTAGATTGCGACACCCCGGTTGGGTCCGCGCTCGATGGCGGGCTCGTGGCGGTATTCCCAGATGCGGCGGCCGGTCTGCGAATCAAGCGCATAGACCTCATTGGGCTGCGAGATGTACATCACGCCCCGATATACGATGGGGACCGACTCCAGACGCGAAGCGCCGGGCACGTGGAAGATCCATTTTGGCGAGAGCGAGCGTACATTTCCGGCGTGGATCTGATGGAGCGCCGAATGCCGCTGCGAATGATAAGCACCGGAGTAAGTCAGCCAATCGTCCGGATTGGCACGCAGCAGATCCTGATAAGTTACCTGCGCGCCCGCGCTCAGGGCCACCGCGAGCCATACCGCGAGCCATGCCAGCCAGGGCCTCATTGTCTCACCTGGCGGCTGAGGAAGGCCAGCAGATCCTCCAGTTCTGCGGCAGTCAGGTTCGTGCCGTAGTCGTACGGCATAAGTGAACGGCTGCCGTATTCCGCTTTGGCGACGTCGTCCCTCTGCAGCAGGTGCAGCGCATAACTTCGATCCATAACCTGCAACGAGAAATTGTTCTCGTTCTTGATGACTCCGTCGAGCGTCTCACCCGATTTCATGGTCAGCCGGATGGGCTGGAAGCCGGCGGGAATGTTGGGCCGCCGTTCGGTAAGCGCCTGACGCAGATACTGGACGTTGCGCTCCGCGGCGATGTTCGAAAGATCGGGACCGAGCATCCCGCCGCGCCCGCGAATCATGTGACACGTGACGCAGCCGCCTCTGCCCTGGAAGAGTTTAGCGCCGCGCTCCGCGGAGCCCTCGACCACCTCATCGGAGGCGGTGGCACGCAGGCTGCGAATATAAGCGACGATCTTCCATACCCGATCTTCCGGCAGCCCCGCAGCAGGCATTAGAGTGCCGGGGATTCCGTTCCTGATAGCGGCGAACAGTTCGTCGTCACTGTTGCGAAGGTAGCGGCGAGCGGCGGCCAAAGCAGGGGCGCGATCGCCGGCCGTGCCCTCAAGACCGTGACAAGCCGTGCACGATGAATTATATAAGTGGCGCCCTTCGGAGATGACTTCCGGTGTATGGCCCAGCGGATTGGTGCTGCGCATCGCGGGCCGGCGGCCCGAACCGGCGCGGACCTGCGGCGCGATCCCGATTGACTCCACTCTCCGCATGAAAGCGAACCCACTGCCGCTTGGAAACGCGATAGCCGGCAGCAGGGCGATGGTCAGGATCATTGGCGATAGTCTAACCGATTTCTCCCGGCGTGTGAGGAGCCAGGTGCGCAAGGCAGAGTGAGCATCATCAGCACGGAACCGATGGCCTACGCGAATACAGGATTTCTCTCGGGTCACCGTGCCGGCCGCCGGGCGGCCGAGATCATCATCAATCACCCCGATTTTCACGCCAGCCCAGGTTTCGCAGGTGCCGCTCCATGGCGAACTGCAGCTTCTGACTCTCAAGATTGTGCGCGACCTGGTATGCGGGCGGTAGTGGACCGGACTCGACAGCCGCCGCTTATTAAAACGAGCCGGACGAAGGAGTGCCCCCGTGGCGCAGGCCCGTAAATAGTTCCTGGATGGTGATTGCTATAGGCACCTCCACGGCAGAACAATGAGCGGGTCACCTTGTTTTGCACCAATGAATAAAAGGATCTGAGCCCCGAGTCTGAGGAACTTCGGACTGGCCTTTTCGGAGCTCTCCCTCTACTCGGGAATGAACTGGCCTCGATGTTCTGCCGCGCGGCCCCACGGATCACAGCGCACGAAAAAGCGGTTCTCGAACGAAGGCTCGACCGCGTTTTGCGTTCGACCGTACCTCGGAGAAGCTTCGGGTCAGCACCACCGGCCACAGGGCAGGCTCAGGGACGGGCACCGGATCGAGACTAAACTGGAATTGCGAGATCGACGCGATGCCGAAGTCGGGTTGCCGCCCGGGCGGTATCGCTTGCACATCTTCCTCCTGCTACGATCAGCCGGTTAATTGCCCAAACTCACGGAGTAACTGGCCATCGACAAGCAAGAATCCCGAGGCCACTCCGGCTATTGTTGTACAGACAACGTCGTAGGGGGCGATTGCACGCCGCTGATACTCGCGACGACGGGCCAATCTCCGTTTACCAGAGAACTCGGCAATTGGATCGCGACCTGGTAAAGTCCCGCGAAACCGGGCGCCAGCGCCGCGCCATATACTCTGGCCGGTATGTTGTTGATCGTGACCGTTGGAAGGGCGCTGGTGGAATACGTCAGATTACCCGGAACTTGCACGCCGATGGGAGCGGCCGGTGTTGTAGGACCGAACCCGGTTCCCCAAAGAATGATCACGTCGCCTGGTTTGGCCGGCACAGTAGCTGCACCTGCGAAAGTGCCGTCCTTAACCGCCAGACTGAAATCCTGTCGCGTGGCAACAGCTTGACTGCCCGGCCACGTGAAAAACGCAGGCCTATAGAGGCTAGATGTAACTGTGAGCGCGGCACTCGTCCCCGCAGAATTGGCAACTGTTACCTGGGTTGGGCCTGACGCTAAATTGGGAACCACAAAGTTGATCTGACTCGGGCTGACATAGTACAAATATGCCTTCTGGCCGCCAACGGTCACGGTTACGCCGTCGAGAGTCGTGGGTAGTGTCCCGTTTACGATGGAGCTGTCCCAGTTATCAGTTACGGAGGCAAGGTTAGTACCCTCAATTGTTGCCCAAGAACCAGGAACCAGCCCAGGCTGAAAGCTTGCACCGTTCACCACGCCGTTCGCAGAGATAACCGGTATCGTGGTGGACTGCGAGGCGGCGGGAGCGCCTGCCGCCCAGGGCAGGCTATGCGGCGAGACGCCTACGGTGTCTGTGCGCGTCGTTCCATTGGTGGTCTGGATCACCGACACGGCTACGGTCGTGGACGTAAACTGCAACAGCAGCACCCAAACAGGACCGTTCGCTACGCCGTAAGCCTGCCAATTCGAAAAGATCCCGTACAGCTTATGCCCGTCTACTGCGGTATCGGTGCGGATGTTGCCATGCGTCGCCCCATTGATCCAGTGTCCGCAGAAGACCGCCCGAACGGGTTGCGTTGCCGCCCACACCTCGATGTCAACGCCAGAGGCATCCACGCTTGGCAGACCGTACAGTTTCGGCCCGAAAGTGGATGCCCTATCCGCGAGCGTTCCCTGGGTGTCGTCTTGTTGGTACGCATGAGTGAATACCAGCACCTCACGACCGGGGTTCGCGGCGATAACGCCGGTAGCCCATGCCAACGCTCCAGGCCGAGGGTAGAGTTCCAGAAACAGGACCAGGAATTTGCGGCTGGTGGTGGGCTCGGTGAACAGAATGTATTCGTTGGCGTGCTGTCCGTTTGGATCGGTCCACGCACCCCCGAACCACGTCTTGCCTGAGATCCTGGCGTACCCGAGTTGTGCGTCGAAGGTTGTACTTAGCCTACCCGAAGGATTGTCGGAATCGTAGTCGTGGTTGCCAATGGCCACACCGTAAGGAATCCCGAGACCATCAATCGCCTGAAAGCCTTGTGTCCAACCGTTGGCAATGTCGGGCACGTAGCCGCTCGACGTAAAATCCCCGACTGAGAACACGCCTTGTATATTCAGCGCCGTTTTGTTGGCGACAATCCAATTTGCCTGGGCGATCCAGCCGGCTCCTGTGCCACCGTTGATATGGACATCGGGTACCATGATGAACGAGAAGTCGGCGGTCACAGCCGCTTGAATGAAGAATAAGGAAGTTAGAACACTGTTCACCATTGGATCACCCTATGTCCTACCTTAGCACTCCCGTTTTGCTTCGCCTTCAGAACCCACTATGAATACGCTTCGCCCATCGCGATGCGGTCGGCTCTACACGCCGGCTCACCTGGAGGTCCTTCAACGGCAGGCACATCGTCAACTGTGTCGATTGCATCCGCTCCAATCACTGGTCGTGACGCTCGTCGATAAAGGTTCGAATGTGCTTGAAACGACTGCGGCGACGGTACGGGATATAAACTCCGGACCTTCCGGGAACAAGAGCGGCTCGGGAAGGCAGCCTGGGGCTGCAATGCTTTTTCACCCGTCCCGCCTGCGGCGCCGGGGTATCCGACCGCGCGTCTGCGGGTCTTCCCTCGGCCTGCTCCGGCGACATGTAAGCGGCCGTTCCGATGATCGTGCCTTCTTCGGTTCGAGGACTGCGGTGCGGCGAGAGCGGTGAAGGATCGCCCACGCGCCCCGGTGCAGAACGGCTCGATCCTCTCTCCGTTCTCTGCAGCCGAGTGCTCGTTGGGAGCAACAAGTCTTACACCAGCAGACGTGCCCCTTGGTCTTCCTGTGTCCTATGTAGACCGTTGATTATCGCGGGCCCCACTTATAAAATCCGTGAAAGCCCAGGGACTGGAAGGACTGATTGCAAAGCGTCGCGACAGTCAATATGAACCCGGTGAACGGTCGGGCGCGTGGCAGAAGATGCGAATAAATCAGGGGCAGGAATTCGTCATCGGCGGATATACCGTGGGCGGAAAGTCGTTCGACGCCCTGGTATTCGGGTATTACCAGGAGGGAAATCTTATATATGCGGCAAGAACGCGCAACGGATTTACGCCAAAACTGCGCGATGATGAAGCGATTTAAATCGTTGGAAACCAAGGAATGCCTGTTTTCCAATCTGCCTGAGAAAAAGCTGGACGATGGGGCGCCGGCTCACCGCGGCGAAGATGGTCGATCGCAGATCGGTAAAGCCTGTTAGCCGTCTTTCTAGAGTAGCCACACCCGATCGATGCGAGTGTGGCAGGTAAACCCCCTATGTCGAGAGAGGCCGTTCTTAATGCGAATCAATACAAATAGCATAATAAACAAGCAGTCCTGGCTTGACAGAAATTAGTATTCGACATACACTCTCAAGCGCTGTTGCATTAGATCCGTGCCAAGCTGCATTAGCCGGTTCGGTATCTAGTTTTGCTCGTGAAGGCGTCAACGATCACGGGAAACCGCGGAAGGATTCAGACCTGAAGATTATATGCCACGTAGCACAATATCCAAACTATTGGCCGCTCTGCTATTGTTTGCCCCGACTAACTTCGGCCAGAGTCAAAATGCCAGCGTGGGGGGCCGCGTCACAGACGCTTCGGGCGCTCCAGTGCCGAACGCCACGGCCACTCTTTCTCAGGCCGAGCGGTCGTTGAAAACGACAGTTCAAACAGATAGCGACGGCCGCTACGAATTCCCGAATGTGGCTCCCGGCTCCTACGATTTGAGTCTAGCGTCACAGGGCTTCGCCGAGTATGTTCAGCATGGCATCGAACTGCGTGCCAATCAGCCCTACCGCGCCGACATCCGCCTGCAGGTAGGCGATACAAGCACCAAAGTGGAGGTCGTGGCTGAAGCCGGACAACTAAACGTTGACAACGGAGCGAGGCAGGAAGGCATCTCGCCTCAGGTGATCAATGAATTGCCTCTGCTGGTGGCTGCCGGCACTCCACGCAACGCAGTACAGTTCATCTCATTCCTCCCCGGCGTCAATACCGGAACCAGCCCGCAAGCTTTCAATGCGCGCATCAACGGCGGACTGAAGATGGGCGACGAAGCGGTGATGGATGGAGCCAGCATGCAGGAAGGCACCATGTCCCAAAGCGGGATGGTGTCGTTTTTCGATTTCCCCACCACGCCCGATATGGTAAGCGAAGTGCGAGTGCTCACCTCGAGCTATGAGCCTCAATATGGCGTCACTACTGGCGGCGTAATTATGGTGACGACCAGAAGCGGCACCGATCAGTTCCACGGCGGCGTATTCGAATACTTCCGAAACAGAGACCTCAACGCACTGCAGTTCACCAACAATCGCGGCCCAGGCGATCAGAGGCCTAAGGATAACGAAAACGAATACGGCGGCTTTATCGGTGGTCCCGTCAAGATTCCCAAACTGCATTTCGTGTGGGGGCCTAAACACAAGACGTATTTCTTCCACGATGAAGAGTACCTGCGCAGCCTCGGCGGCGCCACCCGTCCGTTGATCTCGATTCCGTCCACCCAGGAGCGCACCGGCAACTTCTCCGACTTGAACGTTCCGATCTACGATCCGAAGACTGAGACAATTTCCAATGGTGTCATTACTCGGACTCCATACCCCAACAATCAGATCCCGTCCAGCGCGCAGAGCCCAATCGCTCTCAAGTGGATGAGTTACTTGCCGACCCCTACAAGTCCCGGCCCATACAATAACTTCCTGGCCCAGCCTGTCTCCGACGGCATTCTCTCCAACGTCAATCACTTTCTGTATAAGATCGATCACTATTGGGGCGAGAAAGATCATATCTTCGTCACCATCTGGCGCCAGGCTACCCAGCCGAACCAACAGTGTGCGCTTCCGGTGCAGCTTTGTACTTCAAGCCCCGCCAATCCGGAGGATGCATGGGTGAACCGCTTCAACTGGGACCACATCTTCACCCCCACGCTCTTGAGTCACTTCGCCTACGGGTACGGCAACCGCAACGAAGGCTACGGATCAGTCACGGGCCAGAGTCCGACGGCGATTCAAATCCCCAACGCCGTCTCTTATAACGCTTCTCCTGCAGCCAGCTTTTCCGGCAATGGCGTCACCACTTTCGCGGGTTGGGGCAATAACCAGGGCGCGGGAGACCTGAACAAAACCACTCGTCCCTCGCACATTGTCAATGACTTGGTCACGTGGGTTCATGGCGCGCACACGTTGAGGGTTGGCGGCGAATACCGCCATCTGGCGCAAGTTTTCCGGTCTGCCAATGGCGAGGCCGGTTCGGTGAACTTCTCGGCGTTGTCCACAGCCTTGAACGGCGCCGCCAGCGGAGACGCTTTCGCCAGTCTCCTTGTGGGCGCAGTCGACAACGGCAGCCTGGCAGTCCACAATGTCTCCAAATATGGTGCGGCGCAGCTCGCTTTTTCGCTGCATGCCGGCGATACCTGGAAGGTGACGTCCAAGCTGACCCTGAACTACGGCCTCCGTTGGGATAAATTTACGCCCACGTACGAGACCGGCGACCAGTTAGCTTTCTTCAGCTTTGCCGCCAACCCCGGCGCCGGGAATCTGCCGGGGAGCGTTGCCTATGCCGGCAACAAATGGGGCTCCGCCAGCGCCGGCGTCCGCTACCCGGAGACTCCGTTCAACGGCGGTTTCGGGCCCCGGGTGGGCGCGGCCTACCGGCTGGACAACCAAACCGTCGTGCGCGCAGGCTATGGCGTTTTTTATACGCAGGCGTTTTACCCGGGATGGGGCGGCGGCATGTCTCTCGACGGTTTCAATCCGCAACTCTCTTTCGGCAACTCGATCAGCGGCTATGAGCCGTCGTTTTACCTGGACAAGGGCTTCCCATCCTACAGCACCGCGCCGAACATCAGCCTGAGTTCCGACAACGGCACCAATGGTCCAAACTACCGCCCCAGCTATGCCAACCACCTTTCTTATACCCAACAGTGGAACCTGACTGTGGAGCGCAAGGTCGGCAACAGCAGTGTCGTCAGCGTCGCCTACATTGGCAACAAGGGCACTCATCTGCCCTCTCAGATGCAGCCGCTCAACGTTCTGAATCCCGCGTTGCTGACCAGCCTCGGAAGCGCCAACCTGAACACGGTTTTTCAACCTGGACAGACCTCACTCTTCGGCGTGAGCGTACCCTACTCGAATTGGGTGCAGACCCTGGACAGTGGGGGCACATGCAAACCCACCGTGGCGCAGGCCTTGGTGGCTTATCCGCAGTTTTGCGGAGGGCTCACGGGCGAAAACGAAAACCAAGGGACCTCGATATACCAATCGTTCCAGGCGAAGCTTGAAAAGGGCTTCCAGAACGGTATATATCTGGGGGCAAGCTATACATGGTCCCGGCTCACCACCGATGCTTCTTCGACCACACAAGCCACCGCCGGCTACGGTGGGATCGGCGGCGTGATCAATCCTTTCCAGGGAAGCCGCAACAAGTCGCTGTCTCCGGATGACATTCCGAATACCGTATCGATTCTGGGCACCTACGACCTTCCCTTCGGAGCCGGAAAGAAATGGCTCAGCGGCACTGGCTTCACCAATAAGATTTTCGGCGGGTGGACGCTGGCAACCAGCATGAAATTCACTTCGGGAATGCCGTTGTACTTCCGCGATTCGACCGTCTGCGGCGTTCCTTCGCAATTTCAAGCGCAGTGTATTCCCGCAATCACCGGAAACGTACTGGCTCAATCATGGGGCTCGTTCAACGTGAACCAAACCGCCTTTAACGCCTCCGCTTTCGAGTCCAGCGCCAGTTTTGCAAACGGCAACTATCTCGGCACCGGTCCGCGCGTAAGTTCGGTTCGGGGATCGCCGTATCGCGATACCAACCTGTCGCTCTCGAAGAAGTTCACTTTCAAAGAGTACGTCCATATGGAGATTCGCGCCGAAGCGTTCAATGTGCTGAACAATCACTACTTCACTTGCGACGGTCAGGCGTTCGGCGATTGTATACCGTTTAACAACGATCCCTCCAGCCCGAATTTCGGAAGTTGGAATGGCACCGTTTCCCAGCCGAGAAATATCCAGTTGGTCGGCCGAATCACCTTCTAGCGGAAAACCTTCTGCGGACGGTGCAGAGCGGCACCCGCAGGAGCTACAATCGCAGCGAGGGTGCGCCACCGCGCAGATTCTAGTGAGTAAACATATCTTTGTTGTGATCGCCTTCTGGGTACTGCCGTTGTGCGGACAGAGTTCGCCTTCCTCCGTATCCGTGGATTCCATTCAGGAATTCATTCAGGCCGGCAAGCTTCCAGAGGCGCTTCGTCTTGTCTCCGAGGCACTGTCGTTACACCCCAGGGACGCCGGGCTGTTGAATTTGCTCGGGGTCATCCATGCGCGCCGGAACGAGTTGGCCGAAGCACGCACGGACTTCGAACGTGCGGTTGCCCTAGCCCCGGGTCTCACTCCTGCGTGGCAGAATCTGGCGCGTTCCTGCCAGCTCAGCCCGGTGCGGGTGGGAGAAGGTTCGCGTTGTGCGATTGCCGCTTGGCAGCACGTCCTGGCTGCGAAGCCGGATGACCCCGAGGCCCGGTTTTCATTGGCTGCGCTCTACCAACAACAAGGCAAGGTACGCCGACTCTCTGAGAGAGTTGACCAGGCTATCTAAGGATGATGCAGCACACTCACCCGCCCTGGCGCTGCGGTGCGCCGATCTGACGGCTCTGAACCGCCTGCCGGAAGCCGCCCAAGCGGCCCGCCAGCTCACCAACGCCGCGGATTTCTCGGAGGCCGACGTCCAGTCGATTCTCCCCGCGCTGGCAACGGACGCCCGCGCCGCGCCGGTGGTGGTGACGCTGGTGGAGGCACTCGATGGACGAGGGGCGGCATCGCCCGAGACGCTCCGACAGCTCGTGATCGCTTACGAGCAGATGAACCGTTTGAGCGATGCGAGGCGAGGGTTGGAACGTCTGGCCGCCGCCGATCCGGCCAATCCCCGGCATTTGCTTGAGCTGGCACGGATTGCCTATCTGACGCACGATCTGGAGGGGGCTCTTGGTTACCTGGGGCACGCCCGTGACTTGACTCCGGCCGACAGCCGAGTCCATTTTCTGTTCGGTATGATCCTGGTCGAACTGAAACTGCCGCTCGACGCCCGGAAGTCCTTGGAAAGGGCACTGGCGCTCGACCCCCACAATCCGGAATACAACCACGCCATGGGATCCATCGTCCTCAACGCCCGCGACGCTGCCAGCGCGATCCCGTACTTCCATGCCTACATCGCGGCACGTCCGCGAGACCCCCGAGGACACTTCGCGCTGGGTGTGGCCTACTTCGCGGCCGGCGACTATGAGAACTGCCGCAAGGAAATGGAGAGCGCCAGCGACGATCCGAAAACCGAGACCGGTGCGGCATACTTTCTCGGCCGCATCGCCCGCATCCACGAGAACTTCGACGAAGCCGCGCTCTTACTGGAACGGGCCATCCGCCAGACACCGTCGTTCCCTGAGGCCTATTCGGAACTGGCGCGGGTCCGGATGCAGCAGGGCCGCCTGAATGACGCGAAGGCAGCCATCGAGCGCGCCTTGGCTCTCAGCCCCGACAGCTTTCAAGCCAACAGCACACTTCTGGCCATGTACCAGCGCGCCCATGATCCGCGAGCTCAAGAGCAGGCCGCGCGGCTCAAGACCCTCGACGAAGAGCGCGGCAAAGCCATGGAACTCATGCTCCGCAGCGTGGAGGTAAAACCGTACTGATGCTGGCGAAGGTGATGTGCGCCGCGCTGCTGGTTGCGGTCCCGCTGCCCGGGCAAACTCGTGGAGCTCTTCTGGAGAGAATCCAGAATGCGCCGCTGGCGCCAGACGAGCGCCGTGCCGTGACCACATCATTCTCGCAAAAAGACTTCAACCGTTTGGAAGCAATCCTGGCTGGCGCCACACCTTCCGAGGCGCCGAACGACCGTGCCGCCACGCTTCGCGCTCTTCTCGGAGCCCTGGAGTTTCTAGGCGGGCGAATGCACCAGGCCGTCCAGGCTTTCCAGCAGGCCGATGGGCTGAGTCCACTGGACGACCACGACCGATTTACGCTGGCTATGGCTCTGGTCGATCTCGGGGACGTTCAGGCTTCGCGGACGGAACTCAATCGCCTCAACCAGAGTCACCCGGACCAGCCGATCTATCTGTACTGGCTCGCAAGGCTGGACTATGGCCAGCGGCTGTATGACGACGCGGTCGAGAAGTTCAAACGGGTGACCAGCATGGATCCATCTTGGGTGCGCGGCCATGACAATCTTGGACTCTCCTATGACATGCTGGGCCTGACCGAAGAAGCGCAGACGGCTTTTGCCAAGGCGGTCGCACTCAACCGCAGCCTCCCTAAGCCGTCTCCGTGGCCACCCCACAACTTGGGTTACCTCCAGTTGCGCCTGCAGCAATTCGATAGTGCCGAAAACGACCTGCGGGAAGCGTTGAAATATGATCCGAAGTTCGCCCTGGCCCATTACCATCTGGCTCGGGTCCTCGAGAACCAAGGCCGGAGCGATGCAGCCATCGACGAATATAAGACCGCTGCCGCTCTGGATGAGAAACTGGCCGAGCCCCTGTACTCTCTCGTCTTGCTGTATCACCGGCGCGGCCGAGAGGCCGAGTCAGCGGCTGCTTTGGGCGAATACCGAAAGCGAAAAGCATTAACCACCAGTTTGCCGTAATGTGTGGGAGAGCCGCTCGCATTCCGGCAACGCCAATCCGCCGGTGCTTCGATGTGCAGGTCCTCTTTCAGACCATACGGGTGTTGGACGAACCAGCTTAGGATGAAATTGGCGAGCTTTCCAAACGTTCGGAGTTGTTCGCTCCTCTAGGACGGCGAGCTGTCTTTCACTTTCACTCACTGGGACGCGGCTGATGCGAGCGCTTCCGATCTGGTCGCCCTCCCACCGGGTCTTGGTCCGGTGCAGGATTCGATACCAAGCCGCCGCATTTTGGAGATTAGAGTAGTTCGTGGGATTCCCAAGCGGGTGGCGGCTCCGTGCCGTCCGCCGATGACCCAGTTTACCTCGTCCAGAGTTTGAAGAATGTGGTGCCTGGTTGCGTCGTCAAGCGTCTGCTTGCTGTGGCCAAGCCTGGCTCCTCGATGCTGTATTTGGTAGAGATCCGGCTGGAACAGCGTATTTTGTGAAATAATGATGGCCCGTTCAATGAAATTCTGGAGCTCGCGAATATTGCCCGGCCAATGGTAAGAAAGCATGGCTTCCATTGTTTTTGACGGGATGGCTTCCACCTTCTTGTTCATTTGCCCAGCATACTTTGCAGCGAAGTGCCGTACCAGCGCCGGAATGTCCTCGGGCCGGTCGCGCAATGGAGGTAACGAAACCGGAAACACGCTGAGGCGGTAGTATAGATCGGCGCGAAAACCGTTGTCATCGATCATCTGTAGCAGGTCACGGTTCGTCGCAGCCACAACACGGACATTCACACGGGAGCTGCGGATGCTGCCCAGGCGTTCGAACTCCTTCTCCTGTAATACGCGCAGCAGTTTTACTTGCAAATCCAATGGAATATCACCAATTTCATCGAGGAAGAGAGTCCCGCCGTTGGCCGCTTCGAAGCGGCCGATCCGTTGTGTCACGGCTCCGGTAAAGGCGCCTCGTTCATGCCCAAACAGCTCGCTTTCCAGGAGACCGGCGGGAATGGCGGCGCAGTTCAGGGTGACAAATGGAGCATTACGCCGAGGGCTCAATTTGTGGATAGCGCGCGCAACCAACTCTTTCCCGGTTCCGGTCTCGCCGAGAATGAGAACGGTGGAGTCTGTGGGGGCCACTACACCGATCTGATCCAATACTGTTTTCAGAGCTGGGCTATCCCCAATCATTCCATGCGTATCATCTTCGGGTTTGCCATCCTGGCTGAGATAAAAGTTCGTGATGGCCGAACTGCCCATAGTCGAGCTTTCCGAGTTCGGTCTAACGCCGTTACTATCGGGACTAGAGATTTTCGATACCATCTTTGGCTCCTGTGTTCGGGTGTGAGAGTTCTTCACCAGTCCGAGTCCTCTCTCTGGCAACCCACTCACGTATATAGGCCGGACAGTTTCGGAGTTCGATTCCGCCGGCTTCGCTGACGGCAAGAAAGCCGACAACTTCGCGGTCCACGAGAATAACCTCCTTGAGATCAATGGCCATTTGGCCCTTTTCCCTTCCGACCAATTCTCTAAGCGTGTCCACATGCTCCGCGTGGATTCGACCGCTCACGCGCAAAACCACAAGGCCTTCTCCGCTCACAGATCGTTCAATTTTGCAGCTCATCGTGTAACTTGAGGTTCGGCCCTTCTCTATTCTTAATGCTTTCCGCGTTTGCCTTCCTTAAGTCATGTTTTTGAGTCTCACCTCCCGATTCGCCCTGCCCCTTGGCCGAAGGCGCTACGCGGCAGCACCATCAACTTGCCAAGCTTCAACGGCGTCTGCTTCGCGGAAAAACGTCAGGACGGGTGAGGCATCGCCGTGGGTCACGCGGATGCAATCTCTGCGGTGAATCTGGCCCGTCGCCATCAGATTAGACAGCGGTTGTACAAGCAGGTGCTCGATGGCGCGCTTCAGCGGTCGGGCGCCGTATCTGAAATCGGTGCCCTCCATCAGCAGAAACTCCCGGGCGCTGTCCGTCACATCAATCAGGAAAGGCTTAGTGGCGGCAGCGGTCCGGATCCGCTGTTGCAGCAACTCGAGCTCAATGTCAACGACCCTCTCCAGTTCCTCGATGCTTAAAGCCTTGAAGACTACGATCTTGTCCAAACGATTGATGAACTCCGGCGTGAACTTTCGACGGGCAGCCCCTACGCCGGCACGCGACATCCGGGCGTTGAGTTTCGCGCTGCAAGCATTGCCTTCCAGCGAAGGATTGTGGAAGCCAAGCCTCGGACTGACGAGGGAACTCATCTCCGTCGCGCCAAGATTGCTGGTCAGGAAGACCATCGCCGATGAGAAATCCACTCTGGTGTTATCGCCCAACGTCAAAACGCCTTTGTCGAGGATGCCCAAAAGCAGATTCCACAATGCGTCGGATGCTTTTTCGATTTCGTCGAAGAGTACGAAACTTAGCTTGACGTTAGCCGTGTGGTGCTGATTCAGCGCTTGTTGGGACAGCAGGGCATGCGTTTCGCGGTGTCCCAGGTATCCCGGAGGCGAACCGATCAACTTCGCGATCTCATGACTGTGTTGAAACTCCGCGCAATCGATCTTGATTGCCGCCCGAGGGTTTTTCAGCAGGGACTCGGCCGTCGCTTCGACAATGCGTGTTTTTCCGGAACCGGTAGGCCCCAGGAACAGAAAGTTGGCGATCGGTCGGCCGACCGGGGACAATCCGGCGAGGTAAGTCTGATAAGCACTCACGATCTGGTGAATTGCCTCGTCCTGTCCAATGACAAGGTGACGGAGCCTGTTCTCCAGGTCCTCCGCCTGCCTTCCCCTCATGGTGGGGTCTAGTAAAGCGAGCCTCGGCATTCTGTCTTCTCCTTCCGGCAGCGGCCCCGTCGCCGTATCCTGCAGATAGCGTTCGGCTTTTGAACAGCAAGCCTCATCCCATTCTGAACCTATTGAAAATAAAGATGGACAGTAAAGGATAGCCGGTTTGGGACTTCGCGAATTTCGCGAATTTCGCGAATTCAAGGATTTTCGCGAGCAAGCTCTAGCGGAATTTGAACTGGTTCTTGCGAATCTTCAGCGCTTTGATCCTGGACTCAAGAGTGGATGGCGGAATTCGGAGCTTGGCCGCCGCCCCCGACGGCCCGGAGACTCGGCCCCTGCTCTCGGCCAGTGCGGCCTCAATGATTTCCCGTTCTCCACGAGACTCGTCTTCAGCAGGCCCGGACGCTTGGACCCTGGATGCCGCGGGAGACGATTCTTTCGAAAGCCAGGATTCATCGATCGAGAAAACATCACCGGAGCTTACAATCACGGACCTCTCAATTACGTTCTGGAGTTCTCGGATATTGCCTGGCCATTCGTAAGATTGAAAGAGGTCGAGCGTCTTCTTGTCGATTGTCCGGATATTCTTGCCTGCCCGGCTTGCGTAACGCTTAACGAAATATTCGAGCAACATCAAGATGTCGTCCTTGCGCTCTCGCAGGGGCGGCACTTCGATAGGAAATACATTTAGCCGATAGAAGAGGTCCAGACGGAAGGCCCCACTGGCTGTGGCGGCGTTCAGATCACGATTCGTGGCAGCGATGACGCGGACGTCGACATGGATCGGCTGCGCTCCCCCGACTCGCTCGATTTCCCGTTCCTGCAGCACTCTCAAGAGCGCGACTTGAGTGTCCGGTGGAAGTTCGCCTACCTCGTCCAGGAAAATCGTGCCACCGTCAGCCAGCTCAAAACGGCCAAGCCGACGATTCTCGGCTCCTGTGAAGGCCCCCTTCTCATGGCCGAATAACTCCGAGGAAACCAGCGATGGGGCAAGCGCGGCACAGTTCACACTAACGAAGGCACGTCCCGATCTCCGAGACCGTTTGTGAACGGCGCGCGCGATGAGTTCCTTGCCGGTCCCAGTCTCGCCGGTGATGAAAACCGTGGAGTCGGTCGGAGCAACTTTGGCAATCCGGGAAAGCACAGGTTGCAGCGCCGTTGAGGTACCGACAATTTCCTCAAACATCGAGGCCCGGTCGACTTCGTCGCGCAGTGCCAGATTCTCTCTATAGAGCTGGTCCTTAAGAGCCCTGATCTCCTCGAGGGCCTTTTCCAGAGCAGCTCTGTTTTGATACTGCTCTGTGATATCCATGGTCGTGCCTACCATCTCGACAACCTCGCCCCCTTGGTCGACGACCGGATAGCCGACGGTATGGACATGCTTCACTGTCCCATCCGGAAGAACGATTCGAAAAGAGGCATCGAGGTCTGTCTTTTTGCGAATTGCTTCTTCGAAGGTGCGCTCAAACCGGGCTCGGTCGTCGGAGTGAATTCGTTCCAAGGCTGCGTAGCGCTGCGCCCGGTCTTTGGCAGGATCAAATCCAAAAATCCGATAGAATTCCGAACTCCAATAGACGCTATCGGGGGCCGAAGGATGGATGGCCCAGGTTCCCGTATGGGTCAGCCTCTGCGCTTCCGTCAGATAGGCTTCGCTCCGTCGTAAGGCCTCCTCGGCGCGCTTTTGCTCGCTCAAATCCAGCACGAAAGCGACACCCTGGTTAGGGCGTCCTTCGAAGCTCGCGGCGCCGAACAGCACGGGCACGCGGCTGCCGTCTTTCCGGAAGTACTCCTTCTCGAACGGTTGGATCGCCCCGGTCGCCTTTACCTCTGCGACAGCCCGTTCGTCGCGGTCGCGCCATTCCGCCGGCGTCAGGTCCGTCCAGCGCATGCGACCCCGAAGGAGATCTTCACGGCTGTATTCCACCATGTGGAGAAACGCTTCATTGGCCTCGATAATCTCACCTTCGAGATTCCAGATGCAGATCCCAATAATGTTGGCGTCGACCAGGCGCCGGATCCTCGCTTCGCGTTCTTCAAGATCGCGGTAAAGACGTGTATTCTCCAACGAGATCGCGGCCTGCGACGCAAGCAGTTTCAGTACCGCGATCCGGGTCGGATTGAAGACATGGGGGGTCAGGTTATTTTCGAGGTAGAGCACACCGATGAGTTTGGCCCGGTTGATTAAAGGCAGGCAGAGAACTGAACGGGCCTGATGTTGACGGATGTACGTATCCGCGGAAAACGGGTTCTGGGCTGAGGCATCGTCGAGAATCACGCTCTCCCGCGTGCGTACGACATAGTGGACGATCGACTCTGGCACCGCGGCCGCGGTCATGGGCGCCTCTCGCAGGCGCATGATGACCGTGTCGCTGCTGATCGTGGCTTCCGCCTCTATCCGCTGCTCAACTCCTCGTGGAAGAATCAACAGACCTCGCTCAGCACCCGCGTGCTCAATCGCTGTGCGCATCAGCGTGTCGATCAGTTTCTCCAGGACGATCTCGCCCGACACTGCTTGCGAGACTCTGATAACGGTAGCAAGATCCAGGTTTTCGACCGGCGCCCCGATCGTGCTCGTCGGACCGGGCACTGGCTCTTTCTCCCTGAGGTGCGGATATAACTGATCGAGTTGCTGCACCTTGCCATCGGCCCCCCAACGCAGATAGCAGTACCGGGCATCCTGCAAATATGTATGCGCGATCTTCTCGAAACCACGTGCCGCGTAGAAGCGCGCGGCGAGCTCGTTGGCGAGCGCCTCATTGTGGACAAAGCCGTTGGCGTGTGCCGAGCGGATGGCCTGTTCGTAAAGATGCTCTGCATCGGGCTCGCGGCCTTCGATGCGTGCGATCTCGGCGCTCACCAACGCGGCGCGGGTTTCGAAATTCTCCGGGCAATTCGCCGCCCATACCTCGAGCTGTCTGTGGTGGGCGGCCAGAGCCTCAAAATGCTGCTTGTCGCTGGTCGGCTGCTGCAGAATCGCAGGACGCGGCCCGGGAAAGCGCGCCGTAAAATTGATATTCCGCCGTTTCAAAAAGTGATGGTGATGTCCAAAGCAGCCGTTGCGCCCTCATTGACGCATCGATGGCCGAAGCATAGTCCCCGGCGAAGAAGCGAGCTTGCAGCTTTCGGATCCAATACCAGCACTCGGGCAGCGCCAATACCGGGTCGCTTGACAAATGGCGCTCGAACCGAAGCTCGTCGAACCGCTCATCGTTGAAGGAGCCGAATTTCGGCGTCAAGCCACGGAGGGTCCGGATAAGCCCGAGCTGCGCGGTGATGATGTCAATGACGAGACCGAACCGCGCCTTCTGCGCAAACTCGAGGCCATTCTCGGTTTCACGTTGCGCCTCAACGAGCGGATCTCCAACGGCGAGAAGGTTCGTATTCAGGTGGACTGGACTATAAGCCGCAAACGTGAGGTCACCGATTTTGTTCGCGGCATCGAAGGCGCGACGCACCAAATCGCGGCCAGTCCGGATATGTTTCGTCCACGGCATGACGATATTTCCGAAACACATATAAGTACGGGCCTGGTAGCGCGTCAATCCGCGCTTTTCGACCAGGTCATAGCCGAGCCGGCCGAATCGAAATCCGGCCTTATAGTTGCCGAAGCGCGGTCCGGCTATGATGCCAAGCCATACATAGGCGAAGCACGACCCGTCGCTATTGCCATGCTCGAGGCTGAGGTTGACCATCCGGCAAATCACGAGCGAAACCAGGTTCTCATCGGTAAACAATGCCGGCGTCACCATCTCGGTCAGAACATCGAGAGCAGCGAGGGAATCCGGATCGTCCATCAAGGACAAGTCAAGGAGCTCCTCGATCGACCGGGTTCCAAGCTGCGACCAGATTCGGTCGTATTCGCGTCGTACTTCATCGCTTGTGGGATGCGGCGACCAATGAGCGCCGCCGCGTTGGAGGTATTCAAGACACACCTCCACGCCGCGGTCGCTACGATCCAAAGTCGTGTAAAGCGTGAGGCGTAAACGCGCGACCGCAGCGATATGGTGCACGCTTCTGGCACGTCGCGACAGAGTCGAGAGCCGATCTTCCGCCGCAGCCATATTTGCGGTCAGCAATTCGCACTCGGCCATATGAAATTCGATAGCGAAGATGAGCTCGTAGTTGTGGTCCCAACTCTCCTCGGTGAGCAATGCCCGGCCCGCGACGAGGTACGCGAGCGCCGAGGCGTACGCGGTCGAAATCTTAGCGCGCCTGCCCGCAATAAAATTCAGTTCGGCGATCCGCTCACGTTCCTCACCTGACGTGATAAGGTGAGCGCCACGATTCAACTGGTTTACGATCTCGAAGATCTTCTCTTCGATCTCCGCTGGTGCAATCCGTAACGCGAGGAGACGACCGATTCGAAGATGGGCCGCGCCACGCGCGCCTTCGGGTATTAGTGAATAGGCTGCTTCCTGGACGCGGTCATGGAGGAACCGATAGTCATGTTCGGAATGGAGGACGAGTCCAGTTCGGACCGCTTCCCGCAGGTCACCGTGCATTTCCTCCCTTGAGTCCTGGTAAACCATCGTGAGCAGGGCGAACTCTGCGCTGTTACCCATACAGGCAAGCTGCTGTAATGCCTTCTGGGTTTCAACGGGCAGGCGGTTCAACTTCCCAACCATGAGATCCACCACATTATCGGTATAACCCTTGGCGTGAATGCGATTCAGGTCCCAAGACCATCGCGCATCAATATGATCGAAGGTGACTAACGCCTCCTCGGCAAGCGCAGAAATAAACTGAATAGCGAAAAATGGATTGCCAGCAGTCTTCTCGTGGATCAGTTGCGCCAGCGGGGTGGCGCGCTCCGATTCACAGTTAAGAGAATCGGCAACTAACCGCCCCAAATCTTCACAGGTTAGGGGTGCAAGGATGATTTCCTGCACTACCGCTCCAGCCTGGCGGATCGCTTCGAGCTTGCGCATTAGCGGATGGGCGGAATTGACTTCGTTGTCCCGGTAGGCGCCGATCAACATCAAGTGCCGCACATCCGGCCGGGTCAACAGATCCTCGAGCAAATCGAGCGTTGCCGCGTCGAGCCATTGCAAATCGTCGACGAACAGAGCAAGCGGATGCTCCGGCCGCGCGAAGACGCTGATAAATCGACGGAACACCAGTTGGAAGCGACCTTGCGCGTCCTGTGGCGGAAGATCAGGGACCGGCGCCTGTTCTCCGATGATGAGCTTCAATTCGGGGACCAGATCCACAATGAGCAGTCCGTTCGGACCTAACGCCTCACGAAGGGCGTCGCGCCAGTTGCACAGTTCTGCTTCGCTCTTACTCAGAAGCGGACGAATAAGGCTCTGAAAGGCTTGCGCTAAAGTGGCGTAAGGGATGTCGCGCTTGTACTGGTCAAACTTGCCTGATGCAAAAAGGCCGCGGGGCGGAACCAGCACTTTGTGGAGCTCATTGACGACGGAGGATTTGCCGATACCGGAATAACCGGAAACGAGCACCAACTCCGGCGTGCCGCTGGCTACGACGCGGTCGAAGGAGGCGAGCAGGTTTTCGATTTCGCGTGCTCGCCCGTACAACTTCTCGGGAACCAAGAGCCGGTCCGGCGTGTCATGTTCGCCGAGCGCGAATTCGTCGATGCGGTGCTGAGTCTCCCATTCAGTAAGGCAGCGCCGAAGATCACTTTCAGCGCCGGCTGCTGTCTGGTAGCGTTCCTCGGCAGTTTTGGCGAGCAACTTCATGATGATTGCAGAGACAGAGCCCGGGACATTCTTCAACCGCTCGCCGGGCGGCGCCGGCTGTCTTGCAATGTGGCAGTGCACCCATTCCATCGGATCGGAAGCGGTGAAGGGAAGACTGCCGGTCAGCATTTCGTATAGCGTGACGCCGAGGGCGTAGAGGTCGCTCCGGGAGTCGATTGAGCGATTCATTCGTCCGGTCTGTTCGGGCGCCATGTAGGGGAGTGTTCCAGCGATGAACTCGGGCGGGTCGGGCCACTGGTGCTCGCGCGGAAGGCGCGAAGCGATACCAAAGCCCATCAGCCAGACCTGGCCGGTCGCGGAGTTAACCAGAACATTGGGCGGCTTGACGTCCTTGTGGATGAGATCCCGTTTGTGTAACCGGCCGAGTGCGGTTGCGAGACCGGCGGCGAAGCGTAAGAACTGCCTCATTTCCATCGGTCCTTGGATGAGTCGATCAAGAGGCTCACCGCCAGGGTTCTCGAGCACGAGCGTCGTCTGCCCGTTGTGGAGGGAGAGAGCGAGTGGCCGAACCGCCCATGCCGGGTCCAGTTCGGCCCGGAACGAGTACTCGTGTTCCATCCTCTTGAGGCTCTCCGGCGCGGGACGTGTTGAGACAGGCGCCAGCACGAGAACAGGCGGTGCGTCTGCCTGGCTGCGGTGCTGGCCTCGGTACAGGATATACTCCTCGTCCTTACGGAGGAGTTCGAGGGCGTATTCTGAAAGCTCCATGATGATTGTCCTCCGCTTTCACAGGCACGGCAAGCCTCAGCAGACCGGGCAAGGCCTGGTAAGGAGTCTACCGGTTTGGTGAAATTTCATCCCGGCTGGATTTGCATTCAAGACCTCCCCCGCTGAGATCCCGCACATCCTTCAGCACTTGTGCGCCAAACGGGCCTTCCTGGTTTTCGTTAAGCATATTCCCGCCCGCCCCGAAACGCAAATGGGTTTCGTTGCGAGGTTCTGGAGGGAGGCGACTCTGGCTGGTACAAGTTGGTTTATGCGTGAATCCGGTTCGGCAGAGAGTCCGAACAGCTCGCCGATGAAGTGAGTAGTGCGCGGCGGGGGCGCGACTAGACGGAAAGCGTTCGCAACAGCAGCGTCGCAATGAGCACGGGTTACAACTCAAACCGGCCCAGCGAAAGTTCCCATATCTGTCGCTCTGTCGTCACGTGTCGATACTCCGTCAACTCGAGGTGGACTCACACCGGCCAGCCTCTCACGTAAACCGTTGATAGTAGAGGTGTTGTACAACGTGCGAACGGCTGCAGCGATGGAGAGGAGAATGCTTCAGAGGGTTCGACGAACCAGCCGTGCAATGAACAATGTTAGTGGTTCCAAGCGAATCCTAGATGCCAAAAACAACGGAACTACACGCCATAAGGAGGTGGCAGCAGGACTTCGAAACTCCTGCCGCTCCCGCTACGCGGGACCCGCAACCCGAGAGCCAGCCGGAGCGAATCTCCACTATGGGTTGGCTTTCCACATCGATCTTTCATGACCTCCGGAATCCCGTGGGGACAATCTATGCCGGCGCCGAAATATTAATGAGCTCTGATACTACGGCGACTCAAGTGAAGCGGCTCGCGGCCAATATGTACCGCGCTGCCGGCCGCATGCGCGAATTGTTGACGGAGCTCAATAGCGTGACCTGTGCAAACAGATCAACGGCTGAGATCTGCGACATTGGCGAGCTTATCGCCGCGGCGTCGGAGGCGGCATCGTCAGCCACGGAAAGCCAGAGCGTTCAGATCTTGCTCGATCTGCCCGGGCAAGTAGAGTTGCCGCTGGCGCGCTCTCGTATGAAGCGCGTGTTCTTTAACCTTATTACCAACGCTCTTGAAGCGATGCCAACCGGCGGGCAGCTCCGCATCGGGGCCAGGAGAGCCGGCAATTACGTGCTGGTCGAAATAGAAGACACGGGACCCGGAATTCCGCACGAGATTCGTGAAAGGGTTTTCGAGCCGTTCGTAACTGCCGGGAAGGAGCACGGATTAGGACTGGGGCTAGCACTCGCCCGACGTGCTGTTCTCGACCACGGCGGCGACATATGGATCGAACCCGCCGTCGGCGCCCGTTTTGTTATCCGCTTCCCGTATGCTTCAAAATAGTGAGCCAGCCGTCCTCGTATTCCGAATCACCGAAGGCGCACACCACAAGCACGTCTCGAGCGCGAGTGGCAACCACGATCGGTTGTCCCGCCGAGCCATGAGAACCAGTGGCCACGGCATCGACCGCCCCTGGCCGCGACTCCGCGACGCGTCGATCACACTGAGCCGCGACCACAGGGGCGGGAGATTTCGCCCGGAAGGTAACGCCGCCGCGCCCGGCGTCATGCCGACACGGTGTCACTCCTTCGACATTCCGCCGCAACCACGCCAGACTTCTCCAGACCGCGTCGGCCTTGTATTACAGCGCTACGTCGCGAAAGGTCTGCTGCAAACGTACTCTGGCAACGAGCGTGCCGTCTGACATCAACATGACAGCACACATGAGGTCGGGGCTGGCGAAGAACTTCCAACTGACCGAACGGACGAATCTGCAGTTCCGCTGGGACGTTTATAATTCCTGGAACAACACCAACCTCGCGCTACCCAATACCAATGTCGATACAGGAAACGCAGGGCAGATCACGGCAATCACCTCTCCCATGCGCAACATGCAGTTCGGCGCACGGCTCGCCTGGTAGGAACAATTGCAATCGCCCCGTGTAGCAGATAGCGAGCCTCTGGTGCAACCCGGCGCAGTTTGAGATTGTGCCAAAAGTTCCACAGGACACTCCCGATCAGCCCACAGAATCGCGGGCAACCCTGGAATTCCTCGCTCGGCGGCGTATTGCAAGTAAATATTATGTAAATGGCCGTAGGAAGAATATACGAATCTGCGGCGTGCCGCCTTGTGGGTCCGCTGATAACAGCGGTGCGATCACTGTGTCTACAAAGAACAACATAAGTGGAAGGCGAATCGGAGGAAATTCCAGCTTCGTATCCGACAGAAAGAGTGCCGCAATTGATAGAGCCAACAAATCTGAGAGATCGCGATTGAGAAGAGAATAGACGCCGCTGACGTGAATCCTAGTACAAGGCGGTACGGCGTGCAAAAGAAAGCATAAGGGTGTTCCGGCAGCTGTGAATTTAGCATTTAAACCTAATAGTCAGATCGTTCAAATAGTGTGTCTTGGCACGATCGCACTTAGCGGGAAGGTTTTACACCTATGACAGGCAAGTTAGTGGTTAGGATAATAGTAATGGCTTTCATTTCCATTCATCAAGCACTTTACAGAAAGGAAGGTACGTGGGCCTGGCAAGTTATTGGCGTTGGCGAGCAAATCATCGCCGCGCTTTTGCTTGCGATATTGAGCCCGTTACTTGTTGTCATCTGGACAATGATTCTGGCCCTTTCGGGCTGTTCTCCACTAATTGCTCACCGCAGGGTGGGCCAGCACGGAGCGGTGCTGTGGGCTCTGAAGTTTCGGACGATGTGGGGAGATCACGCCAGCCGGGGAGTACGGCGTTCTTTAACAGTCGAGTACATTTACGATGAGGCCGGACCGGCCAGGAAGACCCCCCGCGACCTTCGGGTCGCGAGCCGCTTTGCCCGGTTTTGCCGACAACATTCTCTGGATGAGTTGCCGCAACTGGTCAATGTCCTGCGAGGGCAGATGTCCCTGGTAGGGCCAAGGCCGGTGACCGGAGCGGAACTGCAACAGCTCTACGGCCCGAGAGCGGCTGAGATCCTGCTGGCAAGGCCCGGACTGTCCGGTCTTTGGCAGGTGTCGGGGCGGAGCCGGCTGACGGCGCGGGAGCGAAGCGCCCTCGATCTGGAATGTGCCCGGCAGCGATCGGTGAAGCTGTATTTTTCGATTCTGATGCGGACGATTCCCGAGGTCTTCATCGGGACCGGCGCCTGGTAGGAACCTGATGCGATCCAAGAAAATCGTCTTCTTCTTTCCGGCATTCAGCAGTCAGGAGGCTACGGCTCCACTGGGAATCCTTGCGATTTCGACGCCGCTTCTACGAGCGGGGTATGAAGTTCGAATTGTGGATTCCACCATCGCGCCAAACTTCCACGCGCGGGTTCTCGAAGAGTTGAAAGACGCTCTATGCCTTGCCGTTTCGCTGGTGACCGGGCCCATGATTCGCGAGACGGTCCAGGTTGCCAGAGCGGCCAAAGAGCGGTACCCGGACAAGCCCGTAATCCTCGGCGGCTGGCACCCTTCGCTGCTCCCCCACCAGACTCTGGCAGCGCCATACGTCGATGCCGTTGTGAAAGGCCAGGGCGAAGAGGCGTTCCTCGAACTTGTGCAGCACATTGAGGCGGGTGAATCCTTCCGAGGCATTGCCGGTGTGGGTTACAAGGAAGAGGGCCGGCTGGTGTTCAATCCCTCTCGTGCGCTGAAACCGATTCGCGAGATGCCGCCCAAAGCCTATCAACTGGCGGATTTCGACGCTTACCAGCGGGTATGCGGCCGGCGATGGGCCATGTACACATCGAGCCTGGCGTGCCCATTCAATTGCGCGTACTGCACGAATGACGGCGTGTATGGACGGCAATGGAACGCGCTGGAGCCGGAGCAGGTGGTCGCGGAAACGACAGATCTGGTTACCCGCTACGGTTTGTCGTTGCTTTGGATCGTGGACGATAACTTTCTCGTGGATCGTGACCGGGCGGTCGCGATTGCGGAAGGCCTGGTCCGCAGCGGAGTCCAGTTCGATTGGAGCATCCAGGCGTCGACGAATCTAGTCGTGCGGCTGACGGTTGAGGAGCTCAAACTGCTCCGGCGAGCGGGACTGTCCCAAGTTTCGCAAGGCGCCGATTCCGGCTCGCCCAAGGTGCTGCATCTCATGAACAAGGATTTCCAAAAGGTGGAGACCATTTACGAGGCCGCCGACAAACTCAGCCAGGCAGGGATCCGGCCCTCGTTCAACATGATCTTCGGGTTTCCAGGGGAAGGTGAAGCCGAGCGCCGCGAATCCATCAGGCTCATCATGAACATCTGCCGGGAGTACCCGGGAGCCGAGTTCTGGACTAATATCTTCACGCCCTATCCGGGCGCGCCCGTGATGCAGCGCGCGTTCGAATTGGGAATCCAGGTCCCCGAGACCCTGGAAGGTTGGACGGATTTCTTTCCGCGCTACACCACCCTGCCCTGGTTGAGCGGAAAGAACCATCGGCGCGTACAGCTCATGCGCGACTACCTGCGAATCGCTTTCAATCGCGTTCCCATTGGCCGCTACCAGAAGCGTACGCTGAACCGGTTCATGCACGAATTGATCAGCAATCCCGCGCGTTGGCGCCTGGACCACGACTTCTACGCAGCGCCCCTCGAGCTCTGGCTGAAGGATGCCGCCAACCGCTGGTTTCCGCCGGTCAAATCAAAGGTAGATGCGCACCAGCTTTCCGAAGAGGCCGTGACATGTTGACCCGCGTGCGCGATCGCAAGGTGCTGCTGTTCTTACCTCCTTACGAGGGAAGCGTTTTTGGGCCGCCGCTCGGTCTGCTGAGCCTCGCGTCATCTCTGCGAGAGTCGGGCTTCGAGCCGCGAATCATCGATGGCGCAATGACACCTGACTACCTTCATGCGATCGAACGGGAGGCGGAAGGATGTCTTGCATTCGGCGTGTCGCTGCTCACCGGACCGATGATTCACGACGCCATTGCCGCCGCGAAGCTGGTGCGGAGGCTGCGACCTGACCTGCCGATCATTTTTGGCGGCTGGCATCCCAGCCTGGCGCCGGCTCAGACACTGCGGGAGAGCTTCGTCGATATCGTGGTGCTGCACCAGGGAGAGAAGACACTGGTCGAAGTGCTACAACGCCTTCAGACCGGCGCCGGTCTCGAGATGGTGGCCGGCTGCTGGTTCAAGAAGAACGGCCGGATCTGCTCCAATCCCGATCGTCCACCGTCGGCGCTTTCATCGCTGCCGCTGCCGGCGTACGACATGGCGGATTTCGAAGCCTACGCCCGGCTCGGCGGCTCTCGCAAGCTACCTTATGCGACCAGCATCGGTTGTCCCTATGCATGCAACTACTGCACGGACATGGTCTTTTACAACCGCCGCTTCAATCCGCTGGAGGCGAACCGGATCGTGGAGGAAGTAACCGGCCTGGTCGAACGGCATCGGCTCGATGAGGTCGCGCTGGTGGATTCGAATTTCCTGGTGGATGTGCGGCGCGCGGTGGCTATCGCGCGCGGATTCCTGGAGAGCGGGAAGCGGTTCCGGTGGACTTTCCAGGCCTCCACCGATCTTCTTTGCCGCATCAGCGATGACGACGTACGCGTACTGGCGGAGAGCGGCGTCAGCCACATCGGCTTCGGAACGGAATCCGCATCGCCCGAAGTTCTGCGCCGCATGAACAAGGCGCATCAGGAGATACCGGACATGTTTGAGGCTGCGCGCAAGTGCCGGCAGGCGGGCATTCGCGCCACGTTCAACCTGATCTTCGGATATCCCGGCGAGCTAGAAGAGCATCGAAACCAGACGCTGGGCGTGATGGGCGAAATTGCGGAGCGGTTTGACAACATCACCTTTTCCCCGAACCTCTTCACCCCATACCCTGGTATTCCTATTTGGCCCGAGCTTCGCGACCTTGGATTAAAGGAGCCGGGCTCACTTGCGGAGTGGGCCGATGTTGGCCTGGGACGTGCTGAGTTGCCATGGCTCGCGGCGGACGCCGACCGGACGTTGCAGCGGAGCATGCGGTATTTCCTGCTGGATCACCACGTAAATAAGGTCAGGAGACGGTCGCACTCGCGGGTGCAGCGCTGGACACTGAGCCTTCTGCGGAGGCCGCTGCACTGGCGGCTGCGACACCACTTCTTTCATTGGCCGGTCGAGCTTTGGATTTCAATGGCGCGCGAGTGGCTGGTGGTGCGGCGTTCGTTGCTGACCGGTATCGCGCTGAGCCGCAGTCTCACGGAGGTGCGCTGATGGTGGACGTACTGCTGGCGCATAGCAATCATTTGTTTCACGACCACAAGCAGGTGGAGAAGATGCAACCCTATCCTCCGTTGCAGACCCTTCTTGCTGCGGCCGTCCTGCGGGAAGCCGG
This sequence comes from Bryobacterales bacterium, assembly GCA_963817515.1. Taxonomy (GTDB): domain Bacteria; phylum Acidobacteriota; class Terriglobia; order Bryobacterales; family Bryobacteraceae; genus DATMNI01. The sequence continues at coordinate 195,500 of CAWFPJ010000006.1, forward strand.
CATCCGGGTCGCCCTCTGTGATGTCACGTTCCATTCGCCGCAGGAGGCATTAGAACGGGCCCTCGATCAGTATTCTCCCCGTCTGCTTGTGGTCTGCGAGGATGACTTCAACTTCCTGTCTAAGATGTGCCTTAGCCGGAATCGCACACTCTCGTTTGCGATGGCCAAAGCCGCGCAGCGGCGCGGGATTCCCTCAGCGGCGCACGGATCCGATGCCTCGGACCACGCGGCCGTCTATCTGCGCGAAGGATTTGACTATGTCCTGATTGGCGAGGTCGAGTCGACACTGCTGGAACTTGTTGGGGGGAACGCGCCGGGAGAAATCGCCGGACTGGCATTCCGCGATCCGGACGGCGCGCCACAGTATACAAAGCCCCGAATGCTGCGGACGGACCTGGACTCCCTTCCGTCTCCGGCGTGGGATCTGGTGGATATGAATCAGTACCGCGATGCGTGGCGCGCGGCTCATGGATACTTTTCTTTGAACATGGTGTCGAGCCGCGGATGCCCGTACCGCTGTAACTGGTGTTCCAAGCCGATTTGGGGCGACGCCTACCACGTGCGCTCAGCTCGATTGATAGCGGAGGAGATGCTGCACGTCAAGCAGCGGTATCGTCCCGATCGCCTCTGGTTTGCCGACGACATCTTCGCGCTCTCCAGCCAGTGGACTACCGAGTTCGCCGAAGCGGTCGCGTCGCTCGGGGCCGCCATTCCTTTCAAGATGCAGTCGCGCTGCGATCTGATGACCCGTGATACCGTGCAGGCTCTGGCACAGGCCGGCTGCGCCGAGGTTTGGATGGGCGCGGAGTCAGGTTCGCAAGAGATTCTCGATGCCATGGATAAAGGGCTTCGCGTCGAAGATGCCTACCGGGCGCGAGAGAACCTGCGCCGCCATGGAATTCGGGCGTGTTTCTTCTTGCAATTCGGATACCCTGGCGAGGCATGGCGGGAAATCGAAGCCACGATCCGCATGGTCCGCGAAATCGCACCGGATGATATTGGCGTATCGGTCTCCTACCCCTTGCCGGGAACGAAGTTCCATCAAGTGGTTTCCGCCCAACTGGGCGTCAAAGCGAACTGGACCGACAGCGGAGACTTGGCCATGTTGTTCCAGGGCGCCTATTCCGGCGAGTTCTACCGGGCACTCGCCAACGCGCTGCATTTGGAAGTGCGCCAGCCGGCTAAGACCGAGGCGATCCGCGGGGCATGGGACCGCGTGTACACACTCGAAGGCGCAGACCTGCGGTCGAGGATTGCCTCATGAGGCTGCTGCTCACGCACGGTTACTTCCTCGACGAGGATCCCAAGGAGCGGGAGATCATGAAGCCATACGCTCCGCTGGGCATTCTCTACCTTTCGTCACACCTGCGCCGCCAGGGAATCGAGCCGGAAATCTACGATTCCACGTTCGGCTCCAAAACGGAACTGTTCCGGGCGTTGGAGGATGGTCGTCCCGGCGTTCTCGGTATATACGGAACGCTACTGACGCGGCGCAATGTATTGGAAATCCTGAAGCGGGCTCGTATGATCGGCTGGCGCGTGATCCTCGGCGGTCCGGAATCCTCCAACTACGCGCAAGAGTATCTGGCGGCCGGAGCCGATTTGATCGTGGCGGGCGAAGGGGAACTCGCCCTTGAGGCTCTCGCACGGACAGAAATGAACCCGGCATGCTGGCCGGCGATACCTGGAATCATTTACGCGCATCCAGATGGCACGGTGTGTCGCACGCCGCCTGCTCCCCTGATCCCCGATCTTGACGCCCAGCCCTGGCCGGACCGGGAGCGGATCGATATCGAGCGATATCTCGGGGTGTGGCGAGCGCATCACGGAACGGGGTCCGTGTCTCTGATCACGGCGCGCGGGTGTCCCTACCATTGCAACTGGTGCAGCCACTCCGTCTATGGAAAAACGCACCGCCGCCGCTCGCCAAAGAACGTGGTGGAGGAGGTGGAGTGGATTCTAGGGCGCTACCATCCCGATATGTTGTGGCTGGCGGATGATGTTTTCACCATCCATCACGGCTGGCTATTCGAATATGCCGCGGAGATGCAGCGGCGGCGGATCCAGGTCCCTTTCGAGTGCATCACACGCGCCGACCGCGTCAACGAAAAGGTGGCGGAGACTCTGGCAGCACTGGGATGCTTCCGGATATGGATCGGTTCCGAAAGCGGCTCCCAGCGCATTCTGGATGCCATGGAACGGGGGGTCACGGTAGAGCAGGTTCGGCGCGCGGTGGCTCTGTGCAAGCGCAACGGCATTCAAACCGGAATGTTTCTGATGTGGGGCTACGACGGCGAGGAGCTGGAAGATATCGAGGCCACCGTCGAACATGTCCGCCAGTGCAGGCCCGACACGTTCTTCACTACCGTGAGCTACCCGATCCGCGGCACTCCTTACTACGAGCGCGTGGCTTCGAAGCTGGTGAGCATCGGCGGATGGGAGGACCGCACGGATCGGGATTTCGCCATTCGTGGCCGGCACTCGCGTCAGTTCTATCGCCACGCCGACACTCTGCTGAAGAGTACGCTCGCCGAACAGCCTGATGCCGCCGGGATCGAGGCCGCGCGCGAAGCTCTGCGCGGCAGCCGCTACGAGGTGGAAGTATGACCGCCGTGTTCGATCAACTGTCGGAACAGTACGACGCTTTGTGGTCGAATACCGCCATTGGCCGGAATCAGAGAGCGGCCGTCTGGCGATGGGTAGATCCGCTGTTCCAGCCGGGCGACCGAATCCTCGATATGGGTTGTGGGACTGGCAAGGACGCCGAGCACTTCATCGCGAGCGGCATCGAGGTCTATGGCATTGACGCCTCGGCCGGGATGGTGCGGGCTGCGCGTGCCCGAGGAGTAACCGCGCGGACGCTGGGAATCGAAGCGATGGAGGAGCTGCGCGATGCTTTCGATGGCGCCTTTTCGAATTTCGGGGCGCTGAATTGCATCGCAGACCTGGAGCCGGTTGCGCGTGCGCTGGCACGTCTGATTCGGCCGCACGGGTACGTTGCGATCTGTCTCGCGGGCCGCTGCTGCGCGTGGGAGGCCCTCTACTATCTGCGGCATCTCCGTCTCGGAAAGGCATTTCGACGCTGGAGCCCCGGCGGTTCCCGGGCGTCGATCGGGGTCCACGTATATTACCCCACGGTACACGATCTGGCAGGGCTGTTCCGGCGCGATTTCCGGTTGATCCGGTGGTGTGGAATCGGGCTGTGTACTCCGCCTTCGTACGTAGGCGGTCTCTCAGGGCGGGCGCTGGATTGGTTTGCGGCCGCGGATCATCGACTGGCGCATCTTCCTGGTCTGCGAATGTTCGCGGATCATCGGCTGTTGATCTTTGAACGCATATGACTACGCAAGCAACCGCGCGGCAGCGCTTCCTCGACGAATACCGGCAGATCCGGCACGCGGAAGGGCGCGGCTCGGAGGATCCGGGCTATTACCAAGCGCTTCCGTTCCAGGATCTCTCCGGGCGGAGCTCTGCCATGTGGGAAATGCGCGCGAAAACCTTCCGTTATTTTGAGTGCCGGATTCTTGCTCCCCTGGAACGGGCTGCCGGCAGACCTCTCGATATTTTGGACCTCGGCGCGGGCAACTGCTGGATGTCGTACCGGCTTGCGCTGCGGCGCCAGAATCCATACGCAGTGGATATTTTCCTGGACGAACGGGACGGGCTGGCGGCTGCACGCCACTACGGGATTCCGCTAATGGCGATTGGGGCGGAGTTCGATTGTCTTCCGTTCCGGTCTTCGAGTTTTGATCTGGTGGTTTTCAATTCGTCCGTACATTATTCGACCCGCTACGAAATCACGCTCACCGAAGCGCAGCGCTGCCTGCGTCCGCGCGGCCGGCTCGTAATCCTCGATTCCCCGGTGTATCGCAAGCGGGAACACGGCGAGCGAATGGTGGCCGAGCGGCATGCCGATTTCCAGAAGCGCTACGGATTCCGCTCGGATGCGATCCCCTGCATCGAATTCCTCCACAAGCCGGGACTGCAGGAACTGTCGCGTTCTCTCGACCTGCATTGGACCGTCTACCGGCCCTGGTATGGCTTGCGCTGGCACATGCGTCCCTGGAAGGCATGGCTGCAGCAAAGGCGGCCGCCATCGCGATTCTGGATTCTGGTAGGGGAGTTCGGCAAACCATGATTATTCTGCTCCATCCCAGGTCCACCAAACCGAAGAACCGCCGGTTTCCGCTGGCGGTACTCTCCCTGGCGGCGGTCCTGGAAGGCAAAGAGGAATACGCGATCGTGGATGGCAACGCGGATCCCCAGGCGGGCGCCACATTGGACCGCATCATGCGCGAACGACCTGCCCGCCTGCTCGCGGTCTCTGTGATGCCCGGGCCGCAGATGACGGCTGCGATCCCGCTGTGCCGCGAGTTTCGCGCGCGGCACCCGAAGGTGCCGATCGTTTGGGGAGGCTATTTCCCGTCGCTATACCCGGACGCTGCACTGAACGCCCGCTACGTGGATTACGTGGTACGCGGACAGGGCGAGGAGACCTTTCTGGAACTCCTCGGTGCTTTGAGCGATGCCGCTTTGACAGATGCCGCAAAGCTGCGCGAAATCCCCGGCCTCTCGTTCAAGGACGGGTTTGGGCTTCATGTGCACAATCCGGACCGGCTGCTGCGGTCGCCGAACGACTTTCCACGGTTGCCATACCATCGCTTGTCTGAGCCGGAGAAGTATATCGCAGAGACTTTCCTGGGACGTCGGACCGCCGTGCACCAGGCGAGCATCGGCTGCCCGTACCGCTGCAATTTCTGCGGCGTCGTTCCCATCTATCAGGGACGGCAGAAAACGGAGATGCCCGAGCGCACTACCGCCGTTCTCGCCGGGCTGAAGGAGCAGTTCGGCATCGATGCGGTTCAATTCTACGACAACAACTTCTTCCTGAACGAGAGCCACACGGCGGACCTGGCCGAGCGGCTGATTCCGCTTGGTCTGCGATGGTGGTCGGAGGGCCGCGTCGACGCGGTGCTTCGCTATTCCGATGCAACCCTTGACCTGCTGCGGCGAGCCGGCTCCGCCATGATCTTCTTCGGCGCGGAATCCGGTTCCGATTGGGTGCTCGGCCAGATGAACAAGGGCATCACGACGGAACAGACCTTGGAACTTGCCGCCAGAATCCGCCCGTTCGGCATCGTACCGGAGTTCTCCTTCGTCGTGGGAAATCCGCAGTCGCCGGGGCGCGATACGCAGGACACTATCCGGTTCATCCGGCGGATCAAGAAGATCAACCCCAGTGCGGAAATCATCGTACAGCACTATATCCCAACGCCCCATCCGGACGGGATGTACGGCGAAATCGATCGCGAGATCCAATTCCCGAGCAGCCCCGAAGAGTGGGCCACGGAGCGCTGGTACAACTTTACGGTCCGCCAGGATCCTCACCTCGCGTGGCTGCCCAGGGCCATCAAGCGGCGGATCGATAACTTCGAACTGGTAGTCAACTCACGGTGGCCGACCGTCCAGGATGTTCACCTGCCGCGGTGGGGGCGGACCCTGTTGAAGGCCCTGAGCACTTGGCGATACGCGCTGGGCTTCTACGATTGGCCGATTGAGCTGCAATGGGCGCAGCGCCTCGTCGCCCTGCGGCGGCCGCGATTGGAGAGCCTGTGATGCTGGTCCCGGCGCTCGAAGGACACCGGATGTGGGCGGCTTCCTACCAGACAGCTCCCAACCCGCTGCTGGCGCTGGAAGCTCGTTTGCTGCCGGAAATCATTGGGCCGGTCTCATTCCGTCGCGTAGTGGATGTGGCCTGCGGAACCGGACGCTGGGCCGCTCGTTTAGCCGAGTGGGGTGCGGACGTAGTGGGGGTTGATTTCTGCGCGGAGATGCTGGACCATGCTCCCGTGAAGCTGCGTACGCGGCTGATGCTGGGCGACGCGGCCTGCCTGCCGATCCAGCCCGGGACCGCGGACCTGGCGATCTGTTCGTTCGCGGCCGCCTATTTTCCGGACCTGAACCGTGCGGTATCGGAGATGGCTCGCATCACGAAGGCGGGTGGTCGCGTCATCATCACCGATCTTCATCCCGCGGGTGTTGAAGCGGGGTGGACTCGGTCGTTCCGGGTCGATCGCGTGGTCTACGAACTCCTGCACTTCGGTTATTCGCTCGAACAGATGGATCGTGCGGCGCGGCAGGCGGGGCTTGAGCTCGAGTCCGAGTTGCACGCGTGTTTCGGCGAGCCCGAGAAAGCCATTTTCCAGGCCGCGGGCAAAGCCGGGAATTGGAACACGATCTCTGAAGTGCCGGCGCTGTGGATCGCGAACTGGCGAGCGGCATGATCCTCAGTTGCGCCAGAGTTGCACGGAATGCCACCGAGTCGCAGCGTTGCGCGCTCAGCATTCAGGATGGCCGCATCCGATTCGGAGTGCACCAGGGCTGCGGGCCGGAAGTGGACCTCTCAGGATGCCTGATTCTTCCCGGGCTGATCAATTCGCACGATCACCTGGAATTTAATCTCTTTCCGCGACTCGGCCGTGGGCCCTATCCGAATGCGACAGCGTGGGCCGAAGATATCTACCGTCCTTACGATGACCCGATACGCGGGCAGTTGGAGATCCCAAAGCCGCTGCGCCTGGTCTGGGGCGGGATCAAGAACCTGATTTCCGGCGTGACCTCAGTGCTCCACCACAATCCCTATGAAGCGCCGGTCTTTGAGCAGAACTTTCCGGTTCGCGTGATTCGGCGGTTCGGATGGATGCATTCGTTGCGCTACGGCGGCGATATTGCGAAAGCGCGGTCGCGCACGCCTCCGGGATCTCCGTTCGTCATTCACGCGTGCGAGGGTACGGATGCGCAATCGGCCGGCGAGATCGATCGACTGGATGCGGCTGGTGCGCTCGGCCCCACAACCGTAGTCGTGCACGGCGTGGCGCTGGATGAAGCGGGCGTCGCACTCGTCGCACAACGCGGAGCCTCTCTGATCTGGTGCCCCAGTTCCAACTACTTCACTCTGGGGCGGACCATATCGCCCGAAGTGCTGCACTCCTGGGTTCCCATCGCGCTGGGCACCGATTCAGCTCTCACCTGCCACGGCGACCTGATCGACGAAATCGAAGTGGCGGTTTGTGAGATCGACCGGGAACGCGTGTACCGGATGGTAACTGAGGTCGCGGCAAAGATTCTGGGGCTTCGGTCGGGGGAAGGCAGCATTTGCGAGGGCGGGATCGCCGACCTTGTAGTGGTGCCGGATCGCGGTCAGTCGCCGGCGGCGGCTTTGCCCGGACTGCGGCCGGAACTCGTGCTGGTGGGCGGCCGGATCAAATTGATGTCCACCGGGTTCGCCCGCCGCCTCGCGCCTGTTCTGTCGCGCCGACTTCAGCCTCTTGAGATTGAGGGCCGCGGCCGGTGGCTCATCGACTGCGATGTTTCCGCTTTGATGAAAACGGTGACAGCGATCCTGGGTGAGGATTTCCGCCTGGCAGGAAGGGGAGTGGTCGCGTGAGTCCCGTCATCGAATCGCTCCCGGTGATCGTGCTCTATCCGCATAGCCGCTGCAACTGCCGTTGTGTGATGTGCGATATCTGGAAAGAGACCGATCGGCGGGATATCGGATCCAGGGAATTTGAACGCTACCTTGAGGATTTTCGAAATCTGTCGGTGAAATGGGTCGTGCTCTCGGGCGGCGAGCCGCTGATGCATTCCAACCTCTTTCCCTTTTGCGCGCGACTGAAAAGCCTCGGAATCCGCACCACCCTCTTGAGTACGGGCCTGCTGTTGGAGCGGGATGCAGCGCTCATCGTTGAGCATGTAGATGACGTGATCGTGTCGTTGGATGGTCCCGCTCACATCCATGACCGCATTCGACGCATTCCGGGAGCGTTTGTCTCGTTGTCGCGCGGAGTCCAAGCTCTGCATCGGCTGCGCCCGGAGTTTCCGGTTTCCGCGCGTTCGACCGTGCAGCGAGAAAATTTCCGTTACTTGCGCGAGACCGCGCGCGCCGCAAAAGGAATCGGGCTTCTCGGCATCTCGTTCCTCGCGGCGGACGTGACCTCCACCGCATTCAACCGGCCGGACGGCTGGGGCGCGGAGCGGCAAGCCGGGATCGCGCTGGCGGCGGACGAATTGACTGAGCTCGATGCCGGGATCGAAGCGCTTCTGGATGAATGGGGCCAGGATCCGTTTTTGGTGGACAGCCCCCGGAAGCTGCGTCGCATTGCGCTTCACTACCGTGCCCACCTCGGTATTTGTGAGCCGGAGCCGCCACGCTGTAACGCGCCCTGGACATCCGCCGTCGTTGAGACCGATGGCACCGTCCGTCCTTGTTTCTTTCATGCTCCAATTGGTCACGCCGGAGACGGTTTGGCTTCCGCCCTGAACAGTCCGGCCGCACTGGCCTTCCGCGCCGGCCTCAATGTCCGGAGCAACCCGACCTGTAGTCGTTGTGTATGCTCATTGTATTGGAACGGAACTTGAGGCGAGATCCGTATTTCGATCCCGCGCTTGGCGCGTGGGTGTTACGTCGATACGCGGACGTACTTGCCGCGTTGCATGATCCTCGGCTGTCGCCGGTTGGCACAACCAGTCGAGAAATTCGCTCCCACACCCGGGCTGCGCTCTCGCTTTCACAGATCGTGGACTGGCAATCCCAAATCGAGCCTTTGGCACGCAGCATGATGGACGCATTGCCATCGGATCGGCCGGTGGACCTGGTCAGCGAATTTGCGCAGCCCTGGTGCGTGGAACTCGCCTGCATCGTAACCGGAGTCGATCGTAAAGATCTCCGGCAGCTAACCGAACTGGCCAGGCTCGTCTCGGCGGCTGCGGCCGATCCCGATGACCCCGAACTGAAATCCTCGGCATCCGCCGCCAACGACGAGCTGAAGCGAAGCGTGCCCGGCGAATCGATCCCGATGGCCGGTCCGGCATTCGTCGCGCTGTCCCAGACGCTGCCCGCTTTCCTTGCCAGAGCGTGGCTGGCGCTGGTTCGGCATCCCGCACAACTGTCGCGGCTGCGCGAAGACGCTGGTCTCATGCCCGGAGCGATCGAGGAATTGCTGCGATATGCCGGCCTCGCGCGTGTGATCTTTCGCGTGGCGCGGACTGCGTTTGATCTGGGCGGCGTGAAAATTGCGGAAGAAGAGCGAGTCGCCTTGATGCTGAATTCGGCGAACCACGACCCGGACCAGTTCCCTGAACCGAATCGTCTGGACCTCGCTCGCCAGTCGGCAGGGCACGTCGCGTTTGGCAGTGGTTCCCATTCGTGCGTCGGCGCCTCTTTGATCCGGATGCCGACTATGGTGGCCACGAGTGTATTCGTGCAGAAGTTTGGCGCGGCGGAGCTCCGGGAGCCCGTGGAATGGCGAGGCGGGGCCGGGTTCCGTACGCCCGTAGCTTTGTTTGCGCTGCCCAGGCCTCCATCAAATCGGTTGCCCCACGGTGCGCCGTGGTGACGAGATGAATCCGATGATTTTTTTCACTATACGAGGACCGCAATACGCGATTCTCCACCAGAGCGTCGCGACAGGTGGCTTTTGACCGCCGGCGCCGAGCGGCAAGTGATCAGTGTCCGTCGTGACGATCCAGCGTCGCAATGTAACTTTTCACCGTCTCGGCGGACAGGTGCACGGCCTGTTTTTCGGCCTCGTTCAATGGGATCGAAAGAACGCGAGCAACACCCTCGCGATTGATGACGGAGGGAAGCGACAGACACACCTCGCCGAGGTTCATAGGCTCCGGGACCAGGCTCGATACGGTCAGGACCGCATGCTCGTCACGCAGAATCGCACTGACGATACGCACCAGCGCCGCGCCGATCCCGTAATAAGATGCGCCCTTCACCTGCAGGATCTGTGAGCCGGCCGCACGCGTCTCGTCCGCAATGGTCTTCAGCGAAACCGGTTCATGCGGCAGGTCGTCACCTTGGCAGCCCTCTTCGCTGCAAACTCTCCGAGTCGGGCCGCGGCCTCCGGACCGGTCTGCGAGAGATGCCTGCACTATGTCAGTGATGCTTCTTGCATCTCCTCTGCCGTTTTAGGTTTTCCTCGTGCAACAGAGCGGCTGTCACGTGGCGCCTCCGTCTGATATTTTTGAAATGCCTGTTCCATGATATCGGCGGCCACATCCAGCCCTCGCTTCTTTGAAATCACTTTCTGGAAATACTCAGCCCTCTCGCGATAGCTCGGATCTTGCAAAACTTTCTCGATCAAACCCCTCAGGCGGTCCGTTGTCAGCTCGTCCACTTCTATAAATTCGCCTGTCCCATGATGTGCAATTCTGGCGGCAGCTCCTGGTTGGTCAAAGCCTATTGGAATAGCAACCATGGGAACTCCATGCGCCAGGGATTCAAGCGTTGTATTCAGTCCCGCATGCGTGATGCAAAGCGCTGCACGCTTCAGCAATTCAATTTGAGGAGCAGAGCGGACGACAATCGTATTTGAAGGAATAGGACCCAGATTCTCTGGATTGATATTCTTGCCAACAGAAAGTACAACTTGAACATCTTCCAGGGGCTCAACCGCTTCAAGAATGTGTTTGTACAGGTCATCCAGGCCGTTCACCAGCGTCCCCAGGGAAGTGTAAATAAGAGGCTTGTCCGTCAATTGTTCCCATGGAAACAGGACTGGCTCCCTGCCCTCGTCGTCGTGAAACGGACCAGCGTAGTGAAACTGTGCAGGCCAGGGGATGCCCGGAAAATCGAATTCCTTCGGCGTCTGAGTGATTATAGCCAGCTTGGAAACAGTCGCAGCAGGATCATTCCAATCGACCTTGAGCCCAACCCTTTCGGCATAAGACCTCGCGATTTCCGCCAGCGGGCCAAGTATCGCGCCTAGTTTATGTAAATTTATAGCGTTTCGATTAAGACCTTCCGGAGACGGATCAAGCGGGCAGCTGAAAAGACAGGCTGGAGTTGCTCCCGAGAAATCGAGGTGAAGAACATTCCAAATGTGTACATACGGTATGGACATGCTCAGAGGAACAAGCTCGATGAAGAAGTGGATAGTGTCGATTACCAAAGCCTCAATGCCTGCCGTTGCTAATTTCTCAGCCAAGTAGTCGAAGGCCACTCGGGTGAGGTCAGGATTTAGATCCATACACGAATGCCGCACCACCTCAAAGCCATACAACTTTGCCACGGAGCTATAGACTTTTTCGATAGAACCGACCGGATACTCTGTTTCGCCGTACGGCACGAAGTCGAGACCCGCAGCGCGAGCGAATGGTTCGACATCGGGAACGCCGAAAAACACGACTTCATTGCCGTGTGATTGTACTCTCCGTGCGAGCGCTGTCATGGGGTTCAAATGCCCTGACAAGGGCATGCTCACAAAGCCAATTTTCATTGTTTGCTCCTCGTGCGATCGCGATTGTAGACGACCATGGGAAAGCCGGGGTCAACAAGCCGGCGCGCGATTTGTGAGCCCAGGTATCCGAGTCCGATGAACCCCAGCCGCGTGCGAGCAGTGAGTTTTTGATTCGCTGACATCCGCTCTCCTACTGAGCGCTTCGCAGAAGTCGCATTCAACTGGGTAAATGCACCTGCCTTGCCAGGTCATGGTGCGGTGGAATCGTTTTGCTTTCACTAGTGGCACTCCGGACCGCGCTCCGCGGCCTGTCGATCCAGTGACTGTGTGACCTTTTGTCGACACGGCCGCCGCTCGCCGCGCACACCGGACGTGGATCGCCGAGTATGGCCCATGACGTGCCTTCTATAGCGCACTAGTACGCGCTCTTCGATAGCCTTTCCAAAGGTGAGATTCTCGCGTTAGCCATCTCTCTTGAAGAAAAGACGCGGCTATTTCATTCACCCCTGTTCCAAAGACGTCACCGCCATCATTTCCGTTAATGGCGTAGTCAACGTTTTCAGTACGTCGCTTCGAGTTACGGAATTCTGAAAGGCTAGCAGCGCCGCACCCTTCAGGCCAATATCCAAGCCGAGATTCGTCACAATCACCTGAGGGGGAGGGCAGAATCCCGGCAATCGCAGAGCGAGTTCCCGGCGGATAATTGGCACCAGAACGTCTTGGCCTTGCAGCAATTCTCCTCCGAGGATCACCAGACCAGGGTTGAACAAGATGATAAGGTGCGAGAGACCCAGTCCCAAGGCTTGGCCTGCCCTCTCGAGCACCCGGAGGGCAAGCGGATCGTTGTTTCTAGCCTTGTCGAAAATCTCGCCCACACTCACGCTAAACCGGCTGTCGGACGCGCGGCCGGCAAGCCGCTTATATTGACGAACGATACTGGAGATCGATGCGATCGCTTCCAGGCAGCCCTTCTTCCCGCAGTTGCACTCGTCCTCGCCGTTTGGATCGATGGTAATGTGCCCGAATTCACCGGCCGTGTGCTGCGTGCCTTCGAGATACCGCCTGTCGATGACAATACCGGCTCCGATTCCTTTTCCAAGTTCCACGTAGATGCAGTTGTTGCAGTCGCGGGCGACACCGACGCCTTGCTCCGCCAGGACATAATTGCGGCACGAAGCGCCTAGGAATAATGGCAGGGACGTCGCCTCTGCGAGCTTGTCGAGAAGAGGAAAACGTCTCCAGCCCAGATTGACGGCAGTGATCGATTGATCGTCCTCGATGGTGCCGGGACACGAAATCCCGACGGCGAGCAGGCGGGACCGCTGCCACGGTTCCAAATTGCGCTTGACGATCTCTAGACCCGACAGCAGGCTGGCACTGTCTAGACCCCCTCCTAGTTCGACGTCCTGCTCCCATCGGAATCGAATGTCCCCCACCAGGCTGGTGAGCGCATAGCGGATGCGCGCCGTTTCGAGATCCACCGCGATGAAATAACCCGCCTCCGGGTTCAGCGTCAGGACTTCACGGCGTCGACCGCCGTTTGACCTCAACTCGCCGACTTTGAGGACTGTACCGGCATCAGCCAAAAAACGCAGTGCCTGGCTTACGCTCCCACCATTCAGTCCCGCGCTCCGAACGATTTCCTCACGAGTCACGGCGGCTCGTTGATACAGAGTCAACAGGATGTTCGAAAGCCAAAGCTCTGGAATTTTCCGCATCTAGGTTCCGTTCTTATAGGTGCCGCCGGCTGTCCCGTGATCTCCAGCGTGCGGGTAACTTTAAACGGCAAAATTAGTCGGGGCGGTGGATTGTCCACCGACGTGAGAGCTTAGGATACTGTCTTCGGCGCCTCTCACAATACTACTCGGAATATAGCTTCAGAGGAAGCAAAAGTTTATTTGCACCGGCCGCGCTGTTCCGCGCAGGGGAGGTGGAGGCTTACAGGGCGGGCGCAGGACCACGCGCGATCTTGCGAGTTTTGGCGAGATTTTTTGCTTGACAAAAAAAGCCGTGGTGGTTAAGCTTTATCAACTCCCTCGAATTGCAGAACGCGGCAAGAGAGCACAACACCCCGCGTTTCGGGCAGAGAGTTCGGCTATATCATCAAGCGGAAATCCATCGATGATGAGAATCAATTTAAGCAATCGCAGTGCTTCCCGTTACGCCACCCTGGCATTCCTTATGGTTCTGGTCGTGGTTGAGACAGCTTTTTGGAGCGAAGCTTCCCAGCCGCTGGTCAACGGTCTGGAGGCTATGCGGGTTCCCCAAGGCTTCAAGGTAGAAATGGTGGCCGGGGCCAATCTGACGCAGTACCCGATGTTGGGCACCATCGATGACCGCGGGAGACTGTTCATCTGTCAGTCATCCGGAAATACGTTGACAGACAAGCAGATGATTGAACACCCCGATTACCAGGTCCGGATGCTGGAAGATACGAATGGCGATGGCGTCTACGACAAGGCCACGACGTTCGCTGACCAACTCACGCTACCCGCAGGAGCCGTTTGGTATAAAGGCGCTCTGTACGTCGCCGCGCCGCCCGATCTGATCCGGCTTGAGGACACCGATGGCGACGGCGTCGCGGACAAGCGCGAGGTGGTGGTAGGGGGCTGGCATCTCGCCTCAAACGCCGCCAGCTTGCACGGCCCGTACTTCGGTCCTGACGGCTGGCTGTATCTCACCGACGGGCGCCACGGCTATGACATAAAGGCAAAGGACGGCAAGGAATTCCACGGCGGATCATCGCGCATTTGGCGGGTGCGCCCTGATGGCACGGGTCTGGAATGGGTAGCTGGCGGAGGGTTTGATAACCCTGTCGGTCTCACCTTCATGCCGACCGGCGAGACCATTGGCACCATGACTTACTTCCAGGATCCCGCGAACGGCCAGCGCGACGCTCTCATGCATTGGGTCTGGGGCGGCGTTTACCCGAAATGGTATTCCGTAGTGAGCGAATTCAAGCGCACCGGCGACCTCATGCCGGTGATGACCCGCTTCGCCAGAATTGCGCCCGCAGGCCTGATTCGTTATCGGAGTACGAGCTTCGGTCCTTTCTATAAGGACAATCTGTTCAGTGCGCAATTCAATCCCCACCGAATCCAGCGCCACATCGTATCCCGAAGCGGCGCTACCTTCCGCACGCAGGATGAAGACTTCCTGACGTCGGTCGACCCCGATTTCCACCCCACGACGGTGATCGAAGACGCGGACGGCAGCATGCTCGTGGTGGATACCGGAGGGTGGTTTGTCCGTGGTTGTCCGGTTTCGCGCATTGCCAAGCCTGAGCTCAAGGGCGGCATTTACAGGGTGAGGAAGATCGGTGCCCCGGCGGTGCATGATCCTCGCGGCACGGCTCTGCAACTTGCGTCCAAAGCCCCGGCCGACCTGACTCGCTTACTTCAGGACCCGCGACCCGCCGTGCGCGACAAAGTGCAGGAACTTCTTGTTGAAGCCGGTGCTGCGGCGGTTGCCCAACTCGGGGCTGCTCGCGGGCAACTCACCTCCCCCGACGCCCGCTGCGCTTCCGTGTGGGCCTTGTTCCGGATCGGCTCGCCCGATGCGGAAAAGGGTGTGCGCGCGGCCCTCAAGGACACCGACTTCCGCGTCCGCGTCGCCGCCGCTCGAGCGGTCGGCATGGCGCGCGATTCTCAGGCCGTCGACACCTTGCTCGCACTGGTCAAACAAGACCAACAGTCTTCGGTCCGCCGCGAGGCAGCTACCGCACTGGGTATGATCGGCGACACTCGCGCCGTGCCCAGTCTGCTTGCGGCCGCTGCCAGGGCAGACGACCGATTCGTCGAACACAGCGTAACCTATGCTCTCATCGAGCTGAAGACGCCTGGCCCCGAACTCGAAGCGCTGAGCAGTCCGAACCCCCACATCCGCAAAGCGGCCCTGATTTCCCTCGATCAGATGGACGGTTCTCCTCTGGAGCGCGCTCAGATTAGACCCTTCCTGACGCAACGCGATCCGGATTTGCGTAAGACAGCTCTCTGGGTGGTCTCTCACCATCCCGATTGGTCCGGTGAGGTGCTGAGCTTTCTTGAGGCCCGCCTCCGCGCCCCTGAATTCCCGGACAGCGAACGAGAGCCTACCCGCGACGCATTACTGTCGTTCTGTGCCGATACCGGGATACAGCAGATGGTCGCCGGAGTACTAGGCGACACGCACACCGCCGCCAATCGGCAACTCTTCCTTCTCGATGCCGTGAACGGTTGCACCCTCAAGGAGTTTCCGGCCGCCTGGACCCAACAGATTGGCAACTCTCTAGAGCATGGATCGCCGCTGGTCCGTTTGCGCGCCGTGAATCTGGTTCGCGAGCAGCAAATCACGAGCCTCGATCCGCTACTTCAGAAGATCGCCGACGACGCAAGTGCACCGTCGGATTTGAGAATTTCCGCTCTTGCGAGCCTGGTAACGCATGGACCGCTAAATGATTCAGGACTGCGATTTCTGGTCAGCCACCTGAAGAACACCGGGAACGAAGCCGGGCTGCGAATCTCCGCCTCTCACGTCATCGGAAACGCCAAACTAAGCCAAGAGCAGCTTGTGGAACTGGCGCGAGGATCGGTCGGGCAGGTTGACTCTCTGGTGCTGCCCAGCCTGCTCAATGCTTACAACGGCAAGCACGGAGACGAAGTCGGGCAGGCCATGGTTCGAGGACTATTAAAAGCGCCAGGCCGCCTGGGAGAAGCTGACGCCAAGCGACTGGAGCAGATCCTCGAGAATTATCCGGCGAGTGTCCGGGTGGCGGCGCGTCCTCTGTTGGCCCGTATGGAAGCGTTGCAGAAAGAGCGCTTCGCTCGCCTGAAAACCCTTTTTCCTTTACTGGGTGCGGGCGGAGATATCGGCCGCGGGCGTCGAGTCTTCTTCGGCGATAAAGTGACTTGCTATAAATGTCACGCCATCGGCGCTGATGGCGGACACCTCGGCCCCGACCTCACCTCGATCGGCGCGATCCGCTCCGGTCCGGACATTCTGGAAGCTATCATCTTCCCGAGTGCAAGCTTCGTTCCGGGTTTTGAGCCATACAGCGTCCAAACCAAGACCGACGTGATCGGAGGCGTACTCAAGGATGACACGCCCGAGTCGGTGACCGTTATCACCGGTCCGAACGACCGCGTACGCATTCGGCGCAAAGACATTGTCTCGATGCGCCCATCTTCGGTCTCCATTATGCCGGACAAGCTCGATGAGGGCCTGACCCGGGCTGAACTAACCGACTTGCTTGCGTTTCTGCAGGCGCAGCGAAAGGGCGGAGACATGATGCCCGTCGAGAAGGAAACTGCTGGCGGGACTCCGCGCGAGGCGCCCACAGGAGCACCCCGACGCTGACCGTCGCTCACTGGAGTAGTATCCGAACCGCCGTTACTGCGGCACTTTGACTGGAGGATCCTATGTACCGTAGCCTTGTTGGACTGACACTCTTTCTCGTTTTAGGCTGCAATTGTTTACGCGCCCAGTTAGCGGTCTCGACCATTCGCGGGACGGCGAAAGATGCGAGCGGGGCCGCAGTGCCCCAGACCGAGCTCAGGCTTGTAAATCTCGCGACTAACATCGAACGCCCTCCGATCACTACCAATCAAAACGGGGACTTCGAAATTCCCGATTTGCAGCGAGGCGAGTATCGTCTGACGGCAACCCATCCAGGATTCGGACCATTCGTTGCGGACCACATTATCCTGGAAAGCAGCGAAATCCGCCGTGTCGATATCGTGTTCCAGGTCGGAGCCGTCGAGTCCACCGTGAGAGTTGAGGCGCTGGCGGCGGTGATTGCGACCGAGAGCTCCAACATCGAAGGGTCCTTCTCGAACAAGCGCTTCGAGGATGCGCCTTTTGTGGGCGATGGCCGAAATCCCCAGAGCTACTTCACTACTCTTCCGTTGGTTCAAAACTATGGGGGGAGCATTTACAACGTCCAGATTGCCGGCCTGCCGAACAGCCAGGTTCAGGAAGGCATCGACGGTGTTGCCGGGGATGGATCGTCTCTCCAGACGGCGAACATTCACGACATGCAAGAGGTCAATATCATTACAAGCAACGGATCGGCGGAATACGCCCGCGCCGCGTACATCAATCTGGTTACCAAAGGCGGCAGCAACCAGTTTCACGGCAAGGCATCCTACTGGCATCAAAACTCCGCGCTCGCCGCTCGCAACTTCTTCGACGCCGCGAAACCCAAGATCCTCTTCCACACCTACGATGGGGAGTTCGCCGGTCGCATTATCCGCAACCGAACATTTTTCTTCACGTCTTATAGTGGTCAGCGATGGCCCGCATCCACGTATCAACTTCTGACAGTCCCCACCGACGCTATGCGCCAAGGCGATTTTTCGCAGCTTCTGAGTGGTTCGAAGCCCGTCCCGATTCGAGATCCCCTCACAGGCAATCCGTTTCCGGGAAATATCATTCCAAACTCACGCCTCAACGGCACGGCGCTGAAAGTCCAGCAGAATTACCTGCCGGCACCGAACCTGGGGGCTCCCGGTGCTCTCGCCAAGAATTTTGGCTATCTGTTCCCGTATCCCACCGATCTGTTCCGCTGGACTAGCTTAGAGGAACGGATCGATCACAGGATTTCCGCTAAGAATACGATCTACGGCCGTTGGCTGACGAGCACTCCGCAATACGTGCTGAACGGTAACTACCCCGGACTGGCCTGGACCCGCGTCCGCGACAGTAAGAGCATCATCGTCGAAGATACGCATATCTTCACACCCAACCTGCTCAATACGTTTCGATTCGGTCTGTATGAGCCGAATACAACGGATGGTGGTCAAGTGGACGGATTCACGCCGCTGCGTGGGGATAAGGTGACCAGCGACATCGGACTGCAAGGAGTGAATGCGAAAGGTCTCAGTGCCATGGGGGCGCCGCAGTTCAACATCTCCGGCTATTCTGCCATTACCGTCAATCCCGGCGGACCCATCGTGGACCGTACTTGGGATTACGCCGACTCGTTGACGTGGGCTCACGGACCGCACGTCATCAAAGTGGGCGGAGAATTTCGACCCCAATCATCCTTCAGTGGTTCGGTTCCGACGGGAACATATGGACAGTTCAGCTTTAACGGCAGCCTGACTGGTTACGGCTACGCCGATTTTCTCCTCGGTTTGCCCTTCTCCAGCCAGCGGGTGAATCCGGTAATCAATCGAACCCAAGTCGACAGCGAGCTCGGCATTTTCGTGCAAGATACGTACAAAGTGAATTCCCGGCTAACCCTCGACGTCGGTCTGCGCTGGGATAAGTTCGGCCGCGCGCATTACGACGACGGCATGGTCTACAACTTCGATCCATCTACGGGTAGCGTGATCGTTCCGCAATCGGCCCTCAGCTCGGTCAGCCCCCTATACCCTAAGAACATAAACGTCCTGACCGGGAACGCGCTGCAAAATCCATCCTGGAGGAACTTTGTCCCGCGCCTCGGCGTGGCGTGGCGCCCGTTCGACTCTTCCATGGTGATCCGCGGTGGATATGGCATCTACAACGAAACGCTTGGGCGGTTTGCACGCGCCCAAGGCAGCGGTCCCTACCAGATTGCCGAGACTTACTTCAATGCCATTCAGAACGGGGCCCCGCTGTTTTCGCTCCCCAACCCGTTTCCATCCGGAAACGTGTCGGCCACCGTGGCATCGCAAAGCGTGAGCGGTTTCTCTCCGGATACCGAAAACGGCAAAATCCACGAGTTCAACTTTACAGTGGAGAAGCAGGTGCGGGATGTGGGCATCCGGCTGTCCTATATTGGCTCACGCTCCCGCAGCTTGAATTACGCCATCAATATCAACAAGCCGCAACCAAGTCTGACCGCGTTCAGCGCCAGCCGTAATCCCTATCCGCAATTTGTTAATGCAACTTTCGCTCGGAACGATGGCGCCGCGAACTTCAACTCTCTGGTGCTGGAAGGACAGCGCAAGGCAGGCCAGGTGACCTTCAACGCCAGTTTCGCTTTCTCGTCGAACTACAACAACATGGGGAATCTTGAGAACCCTTATGCGCCTCTTGGCTGGGGTCGCGACCCGAATACCTCAAAGTTGCGCACGGTTGTGAGCGCCATCTGGACGCTGCCCGTCGGCAAGGGTAAGGGATATCTGTCGCATCTGCCAGGCATAGTCGACCTGGCCATCGGCGGTTGGCAACTCTATTGGATTTCGATTCTGCAAACCGGTCCCTACTTCAGTCCGAGCTTTGACACGGCGGACCCATCACACACCAACACCCTCGGCGGAATCCCGGATCGCGTCAGCGACGGCAATCTTCCTTCTTCGCAGCGCAGTATTAATCAGTGGTTCGATACCAACGCCTTCGCGGTGCCTCAACAGGGCCGGTTCGGCAACAGCGGTTTCAACATACTGCAAGGACCCGGGCTCCAAATGCACAACGTCACTCTTGCGAAGTCTTTTTCCTTCAAGGAACGTCTTCACTTTACCTTCGAAGTGGCCGCCCAGAATTTGTTCAATCATGCGAACTTCGGGCTGCCTGGAGCAGACCTTTCGGCCCCCGCCTCCTATGGTGTAATTAGCTCGACGCTGACCTCCGCGCCTGGCCGTCAGGTCATGCTGAGGGGCAGGATTCAGTTTTAATCGGCATCGTTGATAAACAGGAGAGGATTATGAGTCAACAGGAGTGTTTTGACCGCCGCACCCTATTGAAGGGCGCGGGCGTGGCAGCGCTCGCAACCGGACTTTCCGCGGCCGGCGTCAATCCGATCGAGCAGGAGAATCGCTTGCCCGGTACGGCCGAGTGGCAGCTCAAGCACTATCGCCTGGACAGCGGTTCCGGCTCGGGCCTGCGCTCGCCCATGCTCGAAGGCTATGTTTCCGATGTGAGCGCTTACCCGGGCGAGCCACTCGAATTTAAAATCAGCACGAATCCGTCCGCCCGATTCACCATCGATATCTACCGTACCGGTTATTATGGCGGCAAAGGTGGACGGCACATGGTCAATCTTGGCCCGTTTTCCGGTAAGCCGCAGCCGGATCCATTAATGGGCATGGAGCGTGTGCGAGAGTGCCGCTGGGAATCCACGGCTGAATTCACCGTGCCGTCAGACTGGCCGAGCGGAGTTTATCTCGGCAAACTTTCACTGCTGGATCAACCGGTGCAGAGCTACATCATTTTCATCGTGAAAAGCAGGCGCCCCGCTGATCTCCTGTTTCAGTGCAGCGACATTACCTGGCAGGCTTACAACAAGTGGCCTGGCTGGGATTCCCTCTATGATACCGGCGTGAACTACGCCCATAACGGCTTCTCTTACACCGGACCGAACGTACGTGTCAGTTTCGACCGGCCTTACGGTTTGTACGGACAAGTGCACAGGGTCGCTCTGTCTTTGGGATCGGGCGAATACCTCCTTTGGGAATTTCCTTTCTCTTACTGGCTTGAAGAAAAGGGCTATAACGTAAGCTACTGCTCCAACTTGGACATCGAACGTGATCCGGATATTCTGCACCGCTGTAAGGTGTTTCTTTCCATCGCGCATGACGAGTACTGGACTCGCGGCATGTATGAGAATGTCATGGCAGCCCGCGACCGCGGTGTCAGTTTAAGCTTCTTCAGTGGTAACGCCGTCTGCCGTATTATTCAGCCCTACAACAGTACAGTGACCAGCAAGCCGCTGCGATCCTTTGCGCGCTTAAAACACTTCGACGACGAAGAGAAACTCATGGGCGTAAAATCGTACGGCCCGGGCTACGGTGACTACGTGGTCAAACGCGCCGACCATTGGATGTTCGAAGGCACAGGCGTGAAGAATGGCGATGCCATCCCTGGACTGATCGGATGGGAGTTCCACGGAACGCCCGCCAATATTCCCGGATTAATCGAAGTGGCCTCATCGCAGCTATCTCCTTATTCCAGGCGGCCAGAGTACGACAATGGAGGCGTCCATTCGTCCGTTATTTATCCCGGACCCAAAGGGAACTGGGTATTCAACGCAGGCACCATATGGTGGCCTGAGGGTTTGAGTTCCCCACCTGGGCACGCGCCGGCGGGCTCCGAGATCGCACGCACAGCCGGGGTTGACGGGCGGGTCCAGAAGATCACGACAAATCTTCTGGACCGCTTCTTGCGCGATTCGCGCATTCGCCTGGTGTGACGCGCGTATTGCCCTATGCCTGCGTGTGGCCCTTACGGGGGCTTTTTCCGAGCGCCTTATTGAACAGGTTCTCGGTGATTCGCTGCACGCGCGGATCGGGTCCGTGGGGGCGAACGCCATGCGACCAGGGAAGCATGTGCCCCGGTGGAGAGGCAAGTCCCTGTGACCACCAGATGGTGGAAGCGTTGAACACGAAATTGCGCCGCGGCCCCGGATAGATTGTCGAGACCCAGCGCACCGGGCGTACTCCGCCGCTCAGCGCAATGCCCTCGGCCACGATCTCGAGGCCCGGAATATCCGCCGGGTCGCCATGAAATTCCCAGCCCACCAGTCCGCGAATCGCGTCACCCTTTCGCATTCCGGTTCCTGCAAACATCCAGTGGTCGGGATTGGAAACAACCCAGTCGCCGCCCCCGTTGAATGGATACGGCGAGCGCGCACCGAGGATCTTCGCTTCGTTAGGACCGGTCATCGGGAACGGATACTTGTAAAACTCGCGGTTCTCGATCTCAGTGGCGCCTCCGTAACGCCCCTGCCGGCTGATTCGACGATTCGGCCGTCCGGCGGCATTCGGCTCAAAGGGCGATATCCCGCAGATATCGTTGGCTGAGAAGTATAACTGCGTCATCGAGCCTTGGATGGCGTTGATGGCATTTTCATACTGCCTGGGATCCCAATACTCATCATGCCCGACACTAACAAGTACCTTTGCGCGCGCCGTCTGAGCCGGATCGACCATGTCTGAGTTCGAGCAGTAGGTCACGTTATAGCCCTTCATCTCGAGCCAATAGCAAAGCGGAAATTCCCACAGGAGAAATTCCCCCGACCCGACCGACAGAGGGTGGTCGAAGATCTGGCTGTACTTGGCGTAAGGCCGGTCGAAACTGGCCGCTACGCCGGGGGCCCAAGCATGGCGCGGATCGGTATACAAGGAGTAATTGTCAGGCCACCGGTTATACGCCTGCCACGTGTTGTCGCTGCACTGAAACAGGATGTCCGCCTTACGCCGGTCGCGGACAATAAAGACTACATAGCTCTGCCATGCATGGGTGTTTGTGCTTTCCGGAATGAGTGTCAGGCGGCCGAGATAAACGCCGCTCGCCCAATCTTCCGGTATTTTGATTTCAGCGCTCGGTTCCCAGGTGCATTCCCGCAGGCGATTGGGACCGATTGGCGGGTCCGGCTGACGCTTGCCATCCAGCGGTCCAAGAGTCGTGATAAGGCGAGCACCCCGGCCGCGGTAGTACCCCATTCGGAAGACTTCGATTTGATACTTCGAAGCCGGATTCGTGCTCACCATAACGCGCAGAGTGTCGCCGGCCTCTATGCTTTGGTGGGAGCAGTACCCTTCAATCAGGCTCGAGCGATACCCTGACTTGTCGAGCCGCACGTTCGTCAACTGCCAGTCCAGAGCGCCCTCTTGACGGTTTAGATCCGCGATTAGACCGGGGCGAGAACTTGTATAAGTGTCGCCATTGCTCTTGCTTGAGGCTGCCGCGAGCTGCGCCGCCGGAAGCGCGAGAGCCTTCCTCATCATCGCTCTCCTCGTCACGTCAGATTCGCTCCGTTTCGGCATCGCACGTCCTCCTAGGTAGTCTGGAACCATTATGGCAACTCTCCAGGGTTGCGACTGCAACCCGTGATTCTGGCTCCGAACTCTCACATCTCTGGTTAATATGACCCAGTGGTTAACAGCACCGGCCTTCCTTCGGGCGGAATGTCTCCAATTCCAGTGCAGTTTTCAGCGTGGGCGCGACGACCCTCGCGGCAGCCGGTCAAGCCGCTCGCCTAGCCTCGGCAGTTGCGGAGTCCATCGGTCCGCCGTCTCACAGCGGCAACCTCACTTAGTACCGCGTGCTTTTCTTGCGGCTGCCGGCGGTAAAATCGTAGGCGGCACTTGCGGCAGCGGAACGGCTCCCTATCGAACAACCACCTGACGACTGAATCCAGGATCTTCTTGGAATAGGAGATGCGGATGTCCCGGGAATCGCAAAGAGGGCACTTGGGCATCCGAAGAAAGCTGCAAGATCGCGGCCATTCGGGCACGCTGTATGTGCGGCAGACGACGGTGTGTGCCCCGGCATTCCCAAGGTGCGAGACCGTACTGTGAGAATGATGTACTTGTCAAAACATCGTGCCTGGCATGGGCTAGCTTCACCATTACCTTTGCTTCACTTGGGGCTGTAGCGCCCACTGAAGTCGGTGACACAGGCGCAGGAGTTCAATGCGGCCGAGGGGGCGG
>CAWFPJ010000007.1:0-86220 GCA_963817515.1 Bryobacterales bacterium
GGCGCATCCTCTGCCGTCGGCGCTTTCCGAGAAACTGCGCGAGAGAATCAGCGCCTGATGTTGTAGCAATGGAGATTGTCCTGCCCGGAGGTATAGGCTCCGGACGCGATGCAGTATCATGGGCGTATGCTCCGGTACCATATTGCCTTCCACCTTCCACGCGCGGCGGGCGAGATGGTGGTTGCGGAGGCCCTTGATTTTCCTGGGGCTGTCACGCAGGGCTTCGATTTATCGGATGCCCGGTTGATGATCGCCAGCGCGATGGAGGATCTGGCTCACTGTCTCCTGGAAGAAGGCAAGCCCTTGCCGACTCCTAACCCGGACGCAACTGCCGATGCCGACCTGATCGAACTCGTGCCGCTCTCTGTCCATGTTGGGGCGCCCCGAATTTAAAGAGGCATGAACTAATCGGGCATCTGCAGCGCCAGGGGTGTCGTTTGGACCGCGAAGGCGGTCGCCATACGATATATACCAATCCGGCCAACGGTGCAAAAGCTCCAGTCCCGCGTCATGCCGAGATCGACAACCGTCTGGCGCGCAAGATCTGTCAACAGCTTGCCATCACCCCGATCCGCTGACTGCTCCGGCGTTTCACGCCGCCTCCGGTTTCGGAGCAATCACCAGCGCAGCCCCCAGGGCGCGCTGCCGCTGGGTCATAGTCAGAACTCCTGCTTCTTTCACCTCCCCAGCCTGACCTTGTCAAGAGGACATTTCTATTTGGCACAAATAGGACATTCTCACGTGGCGGCGACAGCCTTCATAACGTGCTTGACACCTATGCAGGCCGAGAATAAACTTAGTCCCTGTGCCTGGTACGGATTCTCACAAACATAAGGGACGGCTTGCAATGAAAGTGAACACAGCGATTTGGTTGACTATTGTCACGCTCCTCTGCTTCCAGTTGCCGCTGGCCGGCCAGGAAGCGCGAGGTACCCTTTTGGGTCGGGTGAGCGACTCGACGAATGCGGTGATCGTCAACGCCAAGGTGGAAGCAACCAACGCCGAAACCGGCGTGCACTATACCTCCGTCACCAACGCCACCGGCGACTATATTATGCCGTTCCTGACTACCGGGTCGTACAGCATCTCGGTGGAACATCCTGGGTTCAAGACGTCCACCCGTGGGGGAATCACGGTTCGGGAGAGCGACCGGATTGCTATCGATGTGACCATGCAAATCGGGGAAGCCTCGCAGAGAGTCGATGTGACTGCCGAGACGCCCCTCGTGGACACTTCGACGGCTTCTATCGGTCAGGTGATGGAGAGCCGGGCCATCGCGGACTTGCCTAGTAAGGACGGCATGGTGCTGATCATGGCCACGCTTTCGCCGGGTGTCACATTTACGCCGCAAACGGCGGCTTACGTCCGCCCGTTCGACACTGGGTCGCCCTCGACCATGTCCATCAACGGTACGCGGAATGGAAGCAATGAGTTCATGCTGGATGGCGCCAGCAACATGCAGGGGCAGCAGGTCGCCTACTCGCCGCCCCAGGCCGTGGTGGGGGAGTTCAAAGTGCAGACTGCCACCTTCGATGCGGCCTTTGGCTTTATGCCGGGTGCGGCAGTCAACATGACCCTCAAATCCGGCACTAACGCATTGCACGGCCAGGCGAGTTACCTGATGCAAAATCCGGCACTGAATGCTGATAACTTTTTCCGGGTGGCGGCGGGAAAACCCAACATGCGAATTCACCGCACCAATGATAGCCTGACTGGCCCCGTCTACATTCCGAAGCTTTACGATGGCCGCAGCAAGACTTTCTTTACGCTGGGTTACGAGTGGATCTACAGCTTCGACCCCTCGCCCTGGGTGGTGGAATCGGTACCGACTCCGGCCGAAAGAGCCGGCAACTTTTCAAGTCTTTTGGCGATTTCACCTTCATATCAGATTTACGATCCTTACTCTACCGTTCCAGCCTCGGGAGGGCGCTTTAGCCGGACGCCGCTGCCGAACAACACCATTCCGGCGGACAGGATCAACCCGGTGGCAGCCAAGATTGCCGGGCTGTGGGATCCTTCAAACCAGGCGGGGACCATTGACGGGACGAACAACTACACGATGGGTAAGAATGCGCAGGATACCTACGGAAACGAGCTGATCCGCATCGATCACAACGTATCGGAAAAGGAGCGGTTCAATGTTCGTACGAATTTCACGAATCTTCAGCGCCCTGAGAACGTACGCCAGAGTCTGACCGACGGCGACAATTTCTATCGCTTCAATCGCGGTCTTTCCGTGGATAACGTGTATGTGGCATCGCCCCGGCTGTTCATCGATTCGCGCTTCACCATCACTCGTTTTTACACCGGGTACACTCCATACCAGGAGGGTTGGGACCTGGCGGCCCTGGGCTTTTCATCCAACTTCATCAGTCAGATCAAAGGCCTCGATCCGCGGGATCTCAAGTTCCCCAACCTCAACGTAAACGGTTACTCCACGCTGGGTGGCGTCAACAGCGACAATGAACAGACTTATAACACCTACGAAGGGGCGGTCAACGTGACCAACGTAATCGGGCGGCACACCGTGCGGTCCGGGGTGGCCTATCGGATATATCAACTGAATAACTATGACTTAGGCAGCTCATCCGGCAGTTTCACTTTTGACTCGACTTATACTGGAGGCCCGTTCAATAACTCCACCGCGGCTCCGATCGGACAGGGCTTTGCCAGTTTTCTGTACGGGCTTCCCTCCAGCGGCAGCTTTCCGATCAACGATAATTATGCTGAGCAAACCAGGTACTGGGCCTTCTATTCGCAGGATGACTGGAAGGTAGGCAAGAAGCTGACCCTGACGCTGGGGCTGCGTTATGAGCTTCCATCGCCGCTCACGGAACGATTTAACCGCAGTGTCAGGGGCTTCGATCCCACGGCGGCGATTCCGATCGCCGCCCAGGTCCTGCAAAACTACGCACAGAGCCCCATACCGCAGGTCCCGGTGAACCAGTTCAACGTGAGCGGCGGACTGACTTTCGCGGGGGTGGGCGGGCTGCCGCGAAGTCTTTGGAACACCAGCCAGAAGGAGTTCATGCCGCGCATCGGCTTCGCGTATTTGATCTCGCCCAAGACCGTTTTGCGCGGCGGTTACGGTATTTATTACGAACCGCTCGGCGTAACAAACATACAGGTGAACCAGGCCGGATTTAGCTCGTCTACCGCTTTCACCGGGTCACTCGACAATGGCCAGACCTACGTTGCCAACTTAACCAACCCGTACCCAGGCGGCTTTTCAGCCCCAGTGGGGGCGGCGGGCGGCGCGTCCACGTTTCTAGGTCAAAACATTAGTTTCTTCAACCCGAGGCTGACCAACCCTTACATGCAGCGCTGGCAGCTGGCCGTACAGCAGCAGTTGCCGTGGAGGGCCCTCCTCGAAATGTCTTACGTGGGGAATCGCGGCACAAGGCTGCGCGCAACTCAGGATCTCGATCCCGTTCCGCGGCAGTATATGAGCACTCTCGGGGTACGCGATCAGACAACCATCAACCTCCTGACAGCTCAGGTGCCCAATCCATTCTATCCTTTGCTGCCCAGAACCAATCTGTCCTCCACAACCATTGCGGCCTCACAGTTACTCAGACCCGATCCACAATTCAGCGGCATGACTGCGGCCATGAACTCGGGCTTCTCGTGGTATCACGCATTGCAGGCGCGCGTTGAGAAGCGTCTCTCCGGAGGGCTCTTCGTGCAGTATTCCTTTACATGGTCGAAGTTCATGCAGGCCATCGCTTACCTGAATCCTACCGACCCGATTCCGGAAAAAGTGATTTCCGATCTGGACCGCCCATTCCGTTCGGTGGTGAGCTGGATTTACGAGTTGCCGTTCGGCAAAGGCAAGCCGTGGGGCAACTCAGCCAAGCCGGTGGTGGAACGGATGATTAGCGGATGGCAGGTACAGGGCATTTATACGAACCAGAGCGGCCAGGCGCTGGGCTTCGCCAATGCCCTCCTGTTGCCGGGGCAAACCATCGCTAACGTAGTGCTGCCGGCAGATCAGCGCAGCGTTGGCCAATGGTTCAATGTCAGTGCTTTTAACCGCGTCTCCAGCCAGCAGCTCTCATCCAACATCGTCACGCTGTCCTCGGCCTTCAGCGGACTTCGCGCGCCTGGAGTGAGCAACTGGGATATGTCGGCAATCAAGAACACCCAAATCAGGGAACGGCTCAAACTCCAGTTCACTGCCGATTTTATTAACGCGCTGAATCACCCGCAGTTCACGGCGCCAATTACCACACCGACCAGCACAGCCTTCGGCCAATTGACCGGTTCCTACAATTGGCAGCGGATCATTGAGTTCGGCATGAAGGTTACGTTCTGATACAGAGTTGTCGCGAGCGCCAGGCAGAGTTGCCGGCAGCGGAACTGAAAGAGCGCCGCTCAGCGGCGCGCACGGATGGGCGACATAGGGTCGGCGGGAGCGTACACCGCAATGCGGTGGTTGGCAAAGGTGAGATACGGCTGCGCCGTTACCGCCGGCATATGGCACGCTACGCAGGACCGCCCAGCGGTCTTAAGCTTGTGTCGCGGAGCCGAGTGACACCTTATGCAGGCGGCATCATAAGCCCCGGGCTTCTGCGGCGCGGTGGCGTGTGGCGAGTGGCAGGTCAGACACTTGAGCCTGCCCTGGCTCTCCCGGAAACAGGCGCTTTCGGCCAGCATGAGAGGCTGGTGGCGCGCATTCCATGGATCCCGCAGATTCAGCGACTGACCGGCCGCCGCGGGCATGCGGCTGGCAACTCGCTGCCGTCGGTTCCTTGCGCAGCACCTACTTCTCGCTGCCGACATCCAATTGGAATTTCACTGGCGAGCCCATCCATCAGTACGGTTACCAGTACCCCATCCAGAATTGCACCAGCGGTGTGTGTGTCCCCGGTTACCTATGGTGGAACGGCTACATCCCAGCCAACCAGATCAACAGCCACGACGCGAGTGGCAAGCCGAACGGCTATGAGGGAGTCCCGGCGAATTACAAGCCGGCCGTCACGCCATTGATCCCCTGGGGATCCACCGCGATGCCTGCCAATGCGCCGGCGGGGACCAATGTGGCAACTTACTGGGACACTAACACGGTCTGGCTTCCGCTTAAGAATGGCACCGTGGTGCGCACGACTTACAACCCCACTCTCAACCCATTCCAGAACCAGTGGGTCCCGGGTGTTCGCCAATGGAGCCAGGATGCTTCACTGTTCAAAGTCATGCCCATCAAGGAGCGTGTCAACCTGCGATTCAACGCGGACTTCTTCAACGTGTTCAACCATCCCGGCAACGTGAACAGCGTCACCGCAGACGGCATGCAAGCCACGCGCAGCTCCGGCAATTCACCGCGGACCCTGCAATTGAGTCTGCGCCTAAGCTTTTAGGAATTCGTCGCCTTTCTGTACGCGTTTCCTTGGAAACGGATGATCAGCACGCCAACTGGGCACGGAGCGGCGCAAGTCGCGCTCGGAACATTCGTTGCGTGCGCCGGCGGGGGCGGCCCTAACTTTGACGGGCTGGCTGAGGTCCACCTCAAGCGGTGGTTTTCAGCCAGGGGTTTCACTCTCGCTATGACATAAGTTAATTGTTGTCAGGTACTTGAGAATTGGCGAGTGGTTTGCTTGTTACAGAGGCGGAAGTGTTGGAGGTTCTCAATGAATCGGACAGTGCAGACAGTGTCGTTCAAATCCGGGATGCCGGTGCTTGCTCTTGGCGCGGTCCTCATGTTGCTTGGCCCTACGGCCGCATTGGCCCAGCGGGGAGGCGGGCACTCTGGCGGCAGTTCTTCCGGCCGTTCCTTCTCAGGCGGCGGTGGACGCCGCTATTCAGCCCCGTCCTACTCGGGCCGTAGCTATTCGGGCGGTGGGCGCAGCTATGCCGCCCCCTACGCGGGTCGCAGTTATTCCGGCGGCCGTAGCTATGCCGCCCCTTACGCCGGCCGCAGCTATTACGGCGGGCGCAGCTATTATGGCGGCGGATACTACGGTAGAGGAGGCGGCTATTACCCTGGCCGGTTCTACGCCGGCCGAGGCTATTACTACGGTGGCCGCTTCTGGGCCCGTCCTTACTTTGGCATCGGGATCGGCATCCCGTTCGGCTGGGGCTACGATGCGGGTTCCGGTTGCGGCTACTATGACGGATACGGCTATTGGCAGCCGGCTCCGTGCTACCCGAACGTCTACTCGGGTTACTGATCGAATTTGCTTTACGAATCGGGAGCTCGCGAGCGGCGAGGCTGTTTGTTCCGGAGCCGCACTCGCTGGCCTTCTTCGATCGCCGCCTTCTTCCAGCGGGCACGCTCGCGCAAACGGCCCGGCTGAGCTATTCTTGTTAGCCATGAAACCATCCCTTGCGTGCACCGGACTTGTGATCCTGATCTCTCTCCCGACGGCGGCGCAGTCGCCGCCGCCGTCGTCCATGCCGGGGCTCCACCTAAGTCTCCCGGAATTGAAGGCGCAGTACACCCACTTCGGAGCCGGCAAGCGGTTGAAGCCGAAACAATGGCCCAATGGCACCCGCGTCGCCGTGGCGCTCAGTTTCGACATCGATAACGCCACCGTTCCGCTGTCGCGCGGCCAGCTTGGCTCCGAGGATCTCTCGCGCGGCATGTACGGTGCCCTCGACGGTCTGCCGCGGATTCTGCAACTGCTCGACCGGCAAAACGTGCCCGCGTCCTTCTTCATTCCAGCGGTGAGCGCTGCCCTCAACCCGGAGATGATCCCGTCAATCCTTTCGCGCAACCGCCACGAGATAGGCGTGCATGGCTGGATTCACGAGCATCTCGGCGTGCTCAACAACGAAGCCGAGGAACAGCATCTTCTGAATCAGTCCATCGAGGCATTGACGAAGGCCATCGGCAAGCGGCCCGTAGGCTACCGGGCGCCGTCGTGGGCCATGAGTCGGTTCACTATGAAGCAGGTGCGGGAGGCCGGATTCCTTTACGACAGCAGCCTGATGGCCAGCGACGACGCCTACGAGGTTACGATCGATGGCCAGCCAAGCGGCGTGATCGAGCTACCCATCGAGCGCATCCTGGACGACGCGCCCTACTATGGCGCGGCCAACGGTTCGCTGCCAACGCCGGAACTCGTCGACCAGATCTATCGCGCCGAGTTCGACGTGGCTTATCAGGAAGGGGGGCTCTACGTGCTTACCATGCACCCGCACTACACCGGCCATCGCTCGCGGGCGCTGTGGCTGGAGAAGCTAATCGTATATATGAAATCCAAGCCAGGCGTGTGGTTCGCGACGCACGAGCAAGTGGCTAATTATCTCAAGAAGGGCGCCACGAGGGAGTAAGTCTGCCGGCGTTAATTCATATTGCCGTGGCCTGGAAGCCGGACAGGTTGCGCCGTAGCCAATGATAGAAGCCGTGCAACCTAAGACTCCTTCGTCGGCAATCTCTTATGCAGCCCCGCTTCCTTCCAGCAGATTACGCTTTCGCAGCTTCGGCACGTTTCAGTGCCCACCGCTTCTTGGTGGCGGCGATGATTGCCTTCCTGCCAGCCGCCGAGAGTTTCCGCTTGGGCTTCGGAGATTCCGCTATGGCTGTAGGTTTAGACTGCTTGTTTTCCGCCCATCGCTTTCGTTGCGCCTCGGCAATTGCTCTTCTGCCAGCGGCACTCATCTTGCGGCGTTTGCGGGTTGTTGCTTCCGGCGTGGCGTCGCTCTCATCTGAGCCACCGGACAGCATCGCCCGGAGTTCTGCGATCTGAGCATCCAGGTGGTGCTTTTGCGCCTGGAAGCCTTCGATGGCGGCGGCTATGATTTCGTTCGTTAGTTTTGTCGGCATGTGATGCTGGATTTCTACTGTTACTCCTTCAACACCATCCTGCCACAAAACAGAGTGACTGATGGTGGAATGCAGATGGTCGAGTCTTGCGCCCCCCATAGCAACAGGCGTCAATTCATTGGAACGTACTATAACTCTGGGAGCAGATTTGTTGGCAGCGGTGCAATCGCGTTGCCTTCGCCGTGAGGAGCAAGGAAGCGATCTGCTTTCGGAACTTATTGCACCGCAAGATTTCTGGAATATCCCAGCGTGGCGGACATTCCCGCCCACGCCACCGGCCCCCCGGACACCTGCGTCAAATTGAACTGCTGCGCCGTGACCGTTTGAACCGCCAGGATGGTCGAGCCTTTGGCCAGAGACGCGGCATCGATACTGCCCGGCAGAAGGAATGCAAGCACCTCCCTCGGAATCGTGTAGCCACCCGGAGCCGCCGGAACCTGGCAGGTGAATGTGGCAAGGTGAATAATGTTCGTATTGGTCGCATCCTTGCCCACTACCATGGAAGAACTGCCGATGATATAAACCTGGTCCAATCCCGAGCCGGTCCAATTGATGGTCAGGGGTTGGCTTCGGTCGATGCTGTTGAGGGTATCCCAATTGATAACCGTGAAGCCGGAGGGGAAATTGATCGCCGTGCTGAACGGTCCCACGCCCTTGCCGCCATTGCTCGTCAGTGTATACCTGCCGCCTCCGACGAACGCCCCGCTAGCAGGCAAGAGGCTATACACCGGCCCCGGGTTGGTGCTGTAGATAGTCAGGGCGGACCCGGCGGCCAAACCCGGTCCGCTGAACGGCAACGATGTGCCTGCATCCAGATAGCCTTCGGGAGATGCCGGGTTCTTTGCGTTGGCAGGCGCCGTTCTGTCGATCACACTGCAAGGACCGTATTTAATACCGGAATAAATCGCCGCATATTCGGCGGCGGTATAACTTGCGATCCCGCCGCTGACGATCTCCTGGCTGGCATTCATCAAGCTGACCGCCGCACCAGGCGTGGGGATCTGGCGCAACGTGTTGGTGAGCCGGGCCATGCCGAAGCCGCCGCCCGCGATCGTGCCTCCCGAGTCGAGCGAACCCAGCGCGCTCTTGTTGAGTTGTGGGTCGAAGCAAAAGTCCAGGCTGCTATCGGCGATCGGCAGCGAAACCGCGTTGCTCAGCTCTCCGCCGGCGCTCACCTGTACCGAGGCAAAGCAATCGGGCGCAATGTCGGCCGGCAGCGTGAAATTGATTTGCCACAGTCCCGGGAATCCGGATGACGCTCCGGCGTACAGCGGCGTGATCTGCTTGCCGCTCACGATGACACTGAAATTGCCCGCCTGCGTCTGGTCGCCCGAAGTGCCGCCTGTGTCATTGGCGGCGTCGGCCCCACCGCCCGTGCCCCATAACACCAGCGTGTCCCCGGCGTGTGCAGGCGTCAGCGTCCAGTTGAAGCCGTTGAATGACGCGGCGCCGCTCGTGAAACGAGTGAGACTCAGTCCGCCGTTGACGTTGCCGATGGTGGCCTGTGCGGTGCCTGTACCGGCGCTATTGGAAGTCGCAATCCCGAAGCTGCGCGCCACCACGGTAACACTCTGCGGAGCGCTCGAGAGCGTGTTGTAGGTCACACGCACCGCGTACGTCCCGGGCGCGATCGAAGAGGGCAGGAGTCCGGCAAGCTGCCCGGCGGAGGAATACACCATCTTCGCGTCGATGGCCGTACCACCGCCCGCTGGCGTGAACGTGACCGACGTGCCGCCCACCGACGTGGGGTAATTCGGCCCTGCCGCAGCGGCCAGGGCAGCCGGTCCCATTCCGCCTCCGAAAATCACGAATACCGTATCCGGCGCAAGTTTGTTTTGGTATCCGAGAGCGTTCAGCACGCTGCTGCCGGCGAACGTGGGCGCCCCCGCGCCGGTTACGGTCAAAGTCACGGCGAAAGTCAGCGGCGCATTTCCGGTACCCGCCGGGGTCACGGTGACCGCGCCCTGGTACACCC
This sequence comes from Bryobacterales bacterium, assembly GCA_963817515.1. GTDB lineage: Bacteria > Acidobacteriota > Terriglobia > Bryobacterales > Bryobacteraceae > DATMNI01. The sequence continues at coordinate 9,741 of CAWFPJ010000007.1, forward strand.
CGCCCGCCAGGCCCGATGGATTGACGGAAGCCGTCAGCGTGCCCGTAGTGGTCCCGCTAGTGGGGCTCACAGAAAGCCAGTTGCCGCCCGACGTCGTGGAGGCGGACGCCGTAAAACTCAGAGCAGTCCCAGTGGCGGTCACACTGACGGACTGCGCAGCCGGAATCGCGCCGCCGATGGTGAATGAGAAAGAGAGAGCGCTCGGGTTCACCGACAGGCCCGCCGCCGGAGCCACCTTGCGGACGCGGGCGATTCCCCCGGCATTCCCCGCGATAAAAAGGTTCCCTGCGGCATCCAGCGCCAAATCCTTGGCGACGCCGATATAGGCTCTCGTGGCTAGGCCCCCGTCGCCCAGCGGCGTGGACGCATTGCCCCCGCCGTTTCCGGCATACGTTGTCATGATTCCCGCCGCATCAATCCTCCGGACGCGGTTGTTGATGTTGTCGGCGATGTACAGGTTGCCGGACGCGTCTACCGCCAGGCCGACGGGGCCGTAGAGCGTCGCCGCCGTGGCGGGACCGCCGTCTCCGGCAAATCCGTTGAGGCCGGCCGCGCCCACCAACGTCGTGATGATTCCCGCCGTGTCCACTCTACGCACCCGGCTGCTGCTGGTCTCCGAAATATACAGGTTGCCCAACCCATCCACGGCAACCGCCTCCGGCCGGTCCACCGTCGCCGCCGTCGCCGGGCCGTTATCGCCCGCGAATCGCACATTGCCGTTGCCCGCGTACGTGCTGATGATGCCCGCGGGATTCACTTTTCGCACGCGGCTGTTGGAAGCATCGGCGATGTAGAGGTTCCCGGCGCTGTCCACCGCAATGCCGCCGGGATTGAATAGTTGCGCGCTGGTGGCGGGACCGCCGTCGCCCGAGAATCCGCCGGTCCCGTTGCCTGCCACCGTGCGGATGATGCCCGCGGTATCGACCTTGCGAACCACATTGTTGCCGCTATCGCAGATGTACAGGTTCCCCGCCGCGTCGATCGCCAGTCCTGGGTAGTTTGGGCTGGTAGAGAGCGAGGCGCTGAGGGCCGGCCCTCCATCCCCGGAATATCCCAGCGTTTCATTGCCTGCAACCGTGGTGATGATACCGGCGGGGCTGACCTTTCGGATCTTACTGGAGCCGCCTTGAGAAATGTAAACATTTCCCAGCCGGTCCACCGCCAGAGAAGTAGCCGAAGACAGCCAGGCATTGACGGCAGGGATGCCATCGGGAGACGCGCAGCATTTGGAATTACCAGCGTAAGTGCTGATGATCCCCTGGCCGCGGCACGGCGCCGTCGCCAGGGCAATTAGAGCAAGTAGTGCAAGAGTCCGAGTATTCATTTCCCCTCCGATTCGCAGAGTTCCGTCCGTCAGGTGCCATCCGTTCCGGGTTTCGCTAGAATAAGCGCCAAGGGTGAACCAGGTTGCCGGCGGAAACTCTGTATCTGTAAGGGATGTTGTCACGGATCGCGACGAGACGGTTCTAAAGAGTGGTCAAGAAATCTAAAGATAAACAAGTCCATGGGTTTCAATGCGGGTAAGGGGGACGAGTGGGAGGTTTCCGGGTGCGCCTGGCGCTTCGCGCAATTCGAGTTCGAGGAATCCAGCCGGGAGTTGCGCGCCGCGGGAGCCGTAATCGAGCTTGAGCCCAAGCCGCTCGAAGTCCTCTACCAACTGTTGCTCCACGCTGGGGAGGTAGTGACTAAGGAGGAGCTCATGGAATCCGCCTGGCCCGGCGTCACCGTCGTCGAGGGCTCGCTCGCCACCGCCGTTTCCAAACTACGTAAAGCCTTGGGCGAGGACAATTCGCCCATTATCCTCACCGTTCCCCGAATGGGATATCGCATCGGCGTCCCGGTGCAGTGCCGGCGGCTGGCGGCTCCGCCCGTCCGCGAATTGGGCTTCGAAGCCGGCCAGACCGTGCCCGGGCGCGATCAGTGGCGCTTCGTCCGGCGCCTCGACGCTTCCGCATCGAGCGAAGTCTGGCTGGCCGAGCATCCGAAAACCCGCGAGTCCCGCGTCTTCAAGTTCGCCGCCGACGGCATCCGGCTCAAGGGCCTCAAACGTGAGGTCACTTTGTCGCGGGTGCTCAAAGATTCCCTTGGCGAACGCAGCGACTTCGTCCGCGTCCTGGAATGGAACTTCGACACACCGCCCTTCTACCTGGAGAGCGAATTCTGCGGACCCAACCTGGCCGAATGGGCGGAGAACGAGGGAGGCCTCTTGGCCATCCCGCTATCCACGCGACTGAAGGCGATGATGGACTTGGCGCAGAGCGTCGCCGCCGCGCATGACGTCGGCGTGCTGCATAAGGACCTCAAGCCCCCGAATGTCCTGATGGCGCCGCGCGCCGAAGGCGCCTTTCAGCTCAAGGTGGCCGATTTCGGCAGCGGCTCGATGATGGAGCCTTCCCGATTGAGCGCGCTCGGCATCACCAACCTGGGCTTCACCCAGACCCTGTCTCCCGATGCCGGCACCCTCACCGGCACACTCATGTACCTGCCTCCCGAAGTGCTGGCCGGCCAATCGCCGACCGCTTCCGCCGACGTGTATGCCCTGGGCGTAATGCTCTACCAGGTGGTGGCGGGCGATTTCCGCAAGCCGCTCTCGCCGGGATGGGAGTCGGACGTGTCAGACCCCCTTCTGCGCGAAGACATCGCCGAGGCAGCCTGTGGCAATCCGGCCAGGCGGATGCCGTCCGCGGCCGCGTTCGCCGAACGCCTCCAGACCCTGGACCGGCGCCGCACCGTGCGTGACGAAATGGAACAGGCGCGGCAGCGTGCGCACATCGCCGAACGCCGCGTCGAAGCAGCCCGTGCCCGCCGTCCCTGGGCAGCGGCCGCCATCGCAGCGCTCATCGCGGGCCTTGCGGTGAGTCTCTACCTTTACAGGAATGCCGCCCTCGAGCGGGACCGGGCCAATCGTCAAACCGCCATCGCCGCCGCCGTCAACCACTTCCTTGCCGACGACCTGCTCGGCCGCAGTGATCCCTTCCAGAGCGGCAAGGCCGAGGAGACCCTCCTGAACGCCGTGAAACAGGCGTCGCCCGCCATCGACCGGCAATTCCACGATGAGCCCGAAGTCGCCGCGCGCCTCCACCAGACCATCGCCAAAGCCCTCGACAATCGCAGCAGCTTCCCCGATGCCCGCCGCGAGTACGAGCGCGCCGCCCAGTTGTTTGCGCAAGCCCAGGGAGCACACTCCGAGGATGCCATCGTGGTCCACCTGCAGCGTGCTGCCATGGAGGCCCGCACCTACGAGAAGGGGTCGGTTCCCCTCGCGCGTTCCGTCCTCGCAGAGCAGGAGGCCGCCATCGCCAAAATCTCCCGCCCGCGCCCGGACCTGGCGGTCTGGCTGGCCTCGGCGCGCGGGTTGATCTACCTGATCGATAACGAAGCCAAAAAGGCCGCCGAACAGTTCCAAACCGCCTGGGATGCTGCCTCCAAACTGCCTGCGTTCGATGAAACCGCGCGCTTGACCTTCAAGCAGCGGCTGGCCTTCGCGTCCGTCCGCTTGGGCGACGGCGCCACCGCGGAGCGTCTGTTTCGCGAGCTGATCGCCGCCTTTTCGCGGACCAGCGGTCCGGACAGCCCCAGCGTGCTGCGCGTTCGCCTCAATCTCGCACAGGCCTTCATGATCGGCGGCAAGAACCGCGAAGCCATCGACGAAGCCAACCGCATCTATCCCGAATACGTCGCCCGCCTCGGCGAAGATCACGAGTTGACGATGCAGTTACTCACCACGCGGGCCCAATGCGAAGGCAGCCTTGGCCTCTGGGAAGATGCCATCCGCGACGACATGGCGATCTACAACCTGGCGATCAAGAAGCAAGGCCCCATGTCTTTCTTCGCCATTGCCACCCTCTCCGACGCGGCCCTGGCGCAGTGCCGCGCCGGACACTTTCGTGAGGGCGAGCCAAACGCGCGCAAGGCCTTCGACTCCTCCGTGAAAGCCTTCGGCCCCCGCGCCGGCCTCACCGGGGGCGCCGCCTATACCCTCGCCAGCTGCGCCATCGGCCTCGGCAACCTTGCCGAGGCCACACGCCTCCTCGGGGACATCGACACCAAAGTCGTCGCTCAACTCGCCGGTTTCTCCGACTGGTTCGCCAATGTGTCGCTCGCCCAGGCCGAGATCGCCTATCGCCAACACGATTTCGACGGCGCGCGCAAACACCTGCAATCCGCCACCCCCGTCTTCTCCAAGCCCGACGCCGAACCCTACCAAAAACACGCCCTCGAGACGCTCACCGCCTCCCTGAAGACCTCCAACCCAAGATAGATTGTGGGTATCGCAAACATTCAATTGAATGAGAATAGGGATTCGCGCAACTTCAGCCGCGCCTGCCCTGATGCTCGGGATGAGTGCATCCCTCGTACTTCACGAGATACTGATTCCCCACATACCCGAGGTCCTTCTGAATCCCGATCTCTGAGGTGTAGAACCCGTCCACGGTCATGCTCTTCAAACGAACGAAAAACCGCTCCGCCTCCGTCGTGGGATTCAGCTCATTCATCGCCACTCCCGCGATCGCTTCCGCAGCCGAAGCCTGCGCTGCCGCCCATTTCAGATCTTCGCGCCATCTTCGTTGAACGGCTGCTGCCGAATGCGCCAGCATCCAGTCCGCGAAATCCGCCGTCCGGGCCGCACGCGCGCCGGGGGAATGCTCATCCGCCGGCAGAATGATGTCCATCAGATCCTGCAGAAGCGCGTGCTCGGGCGCCGTCAGGAACCGCAGTTGATAAGGCGAGGCCGCCATCTCTGCCGCGCAATGACCGGCATGCTGCGCCCTCACAAAAGAGCCGCAGGCCGCCCCCATCGAAACCACTTGAATCAACGCCCGCCGATCCACTACAGCTCTCCTCTCTTCCGCAGGCGCATGATCTGTTCGGCCGTCCGCATCGATAGCGCCATGATCGTCAGCGTCGGGTTCTTCTCTGAAAACGTCGTGAAGCTGCTCCCGTCAGTTACAAACAGATTCTTCACTTCATGCGACTGGCAGTAACTGTTCAGCGCCGATGTTTTCCTGTCCTTGCCCATCCGGATCGTCCCCACCTCATGGCTCGCGAACCCGCCCGGCCGCTCCCCGAAATTGATGAAGGCCGTCCCGCCCAGCGCGCCGCACATCTCCCGCAGCGCCGTGGTCATGTTGCGGTAGTTCTCCATATCGAAATCGCCAAAACGGAAATGCACCACCGGCGTTGGAACTCCGAACGCGTCCGGGCGGCCCGCATCCACTGTCACGCGATTCTCCCTTTGCGCCAGCACCTTCCCCCATCCCCCGAACGATAGCGACGACTGCTGCATGTCGCGTACGGTCTGCTTGAACGCGGCGCCATAGCCGGGGATCCGCTTCGCATGCCGCGGAAACATGAACCCGGAATAATTCACCTGGAACCCGTAGGCCTTGGTCGCGGTCTTTGCATCGGCGCGCGGTACGTAGACATGATCGAGCGCTCCATCCTGATTGAAAGGCGCCTTGCCCATCAATTCCTTCAGGTAGACCTCGACGGTTCCGTTGAGATGCCCGTGCAGATACCGCCCCACAACGTCGTTGGAATTTCCCAGCCCATTCGGATACCTTCGTGATTTCGAATTCAGCAATAACCGCGGGCTCTCAACCGCCGCGCAGCCCAGCACGAACACGCGCGCCTGGATCTCTTCCTCCTGTTTCGTCAACCTGTCGACGATCGACACCGCCCGGATCCGGCCTTCATCGTCGACCAGCAGCTCGCGTGCCACCGCATTCATACGCAGTGTGAGCTTGCCGGTGGCGCGCGCCTTCGGCAGCATGCTGCCCGGCGTCGAAAAGATCGCCGCGACGTCGCAGCCGTCCATGCAGTGTCCGCAATAATGGCACGCCGCCCGCCGGTCGTAGGGTTTGGTCAGCAGCGCCTTTCGTACCGGGATCACTTTGTAACCGAGGGGCTCGATCGCGCGCCGGTAGAGATGCTCACTACACCTGAGCGGAATGGGCGGCAGGTAGTGCTTGCCCGCGGGCAGGATCTCGAGGCCGTCGTCCTGGCCGCACACGCCGATCATCTGTTCCACACGTTCGTAATAGGGCGCAAGCTCGTCATAGCTGATCGGCCAGTCTTCTTCGAGACCGTTCACCGAATGCTCGCGGAAATCCTGTGCGGCGAAGCGGAGCACCACTGCATTCCAATGCACCGTGCGGCCGCCGAGCACGCGGATTCGATCCACGCTGATACCGTCTGAATCCTCATAGCGGATCGTGTTCTGAACATCGACGGGATAGAACGGCTCCTGCTTCTCGCCGCGAAGCCCGCGAAATTGCATCTCATAGGGCATGCAGTGCGAACGGTACTCGGCCGGCTTGACCTCGCGCCCGGCTTCGAGCAGCACCACCTTCGCGCCCGCCTCGCACAACTGCTTCGTCATGACCCCGCCGGCCGCTCCGGAACCGATCACGCACACGTCGTATTTCACCGCTGCCATCCCAGGTATCATACTGGAACGGCGCCTGCGGAGTGGGTCCCGTAGCCAAGCTACAACCGGAGGGCCTGGCCGAGATCCGCAATCAGGTCGTCGGGATGCTCCAGGCCTACCGACACACGCAGCAGATTCTGCGGCGTTTGTGTTTGCGGGCCTTCCACGGATGCGCGGTGCTCAATCAGGCTATGGGCGCCGCCCAGGCTGGTGGCGCGAATGAACAACCGGCATCGGGCCGCAACTCCGAGCGCGGTCTCGCGATTGCCGCGCACCTGGAAACTCAACATGCCCCCGAAGGCGGACATCTGGCGCGCGGCGGTCTTGTAGCCCGGGTGATCCGGCAGGCCGGGGTAATGCACGGCATCCACCGCCGCGTGGGTCTTCAGGTATTGGGCCACGCGCAGCGCATTTTCCGAATGCGCCCGCACCCGACAGGGCAGCGTATCCACGCCGCGCCGCGTCAGCCAGCAATCGAACGGTGAAGGTACCGAACCGCCGTAGCGCTGCGATTTGCGGGCGCGCTCAAACAGATAATTGTCGTGCCTGGTAATCAGGGCGCCGCCTATTACGTCGCTGTGGCCGCTGATGTACTTGGTGGTGGAATGGACCACCATGTCGATGCCGCAATCGAGCGGCCGCTGCAGGATAGGAGTTGCGAAGGTGCCATCGCAGACCGTGACGATATTGGGGCCGGCCTGCCGCGAAAGCGCCACAATAGCCGTTAGGTCCGTGATCTTCATAAGTGGGTTGGAGGGCGTCTCCACCCAGACCAGGCGGGTGTTGGGTCGCAGGGCGGCGTGAAAATCATCGATGCTGGTCATGTCTGCGTAGGTCGTTTCGAGACCCCACTTGCCGAAGACCTCACCGATGACTCTGCGCAGGCCCCAGTAGACGTCGTCCGGCGCGATGATGTGGTCGCCCGGTTCCAGGCTTTGCACCAGCGCCGTGGCAACCGCCAACCCGGAGGCGAAGCAAAGGGCTTCCTTGCCGCCTTCGAGCGACGCCAGGCAAGCCTCCAGCGCGCGGCGGTTGGGATTGTCTTCCCGGGAGTAGCTGAAACCCAGCGGGTACTCGCCGGCGGGGCTGCGCTCAAAGGTGGTGGAGAGGTGAATCGGCATGGTCACGGCCCCGGTGGCGGGGTCGATATGCCGGCCGGCATGAACGGCGCGCGTCTCAATCTTCATCACTGCCTAGTCTAGCGTTACTGCCGCTTGGCGACGCTCAGCAGCCGGCGAATTTGTCCGTCACGGCGACCAGGGCGCGGCTGTTCGGCGGCTCGAATGCGCTGTGGCCGCTATCGGGAGTGATAATGAGGTCGGCTTCAGGCCACGCGCGGTAGAGCGCCCAGGCGCTTTCCATGGGGCAGACGACGTCGTAACGGCCCTGCACGATCGCTCCGCGGATGTGGCGTATGCGTGAGGCGTTGCGCAGCAACTGGTCGTCGATTTCGAAAAACCCCTTGTTGACGAAGTAGTGGGCCTCTATGCGCGCAAAGGCGAGCGCAAACTCATCCTCTTCGTAGTGGCCGGCGAAGGCAGCGTCGGGCAGGAGCTTGGATGTGGCCCCTTCCCATCCGCTCCAGATCTTCGCAGCCGCCAGCCGCACGGCCGGATCGTCACTGGTAAGGCGGCGGTGGTATGCGGAGAGCAGATCGCCGCGCTCGGCCTCGGGGATGTGGGCGAGGTATGGCTCCCAGGCGTCTGGATAGAGGACCGACGCGCCGCGCTGGTAGAACCAATCAATTTCCTGCTTGCGGAGCAGGAAGATGCCGCGAAGCACGAGTTCGGTCACTCGATCGGGATGCGTCTCGGAATAGGCAAGGGCGAGAGTGGAGCCCCAGGATCCGCCGAACACCTGCCAGCGCTCAATGCCGAGGTGCTCCCGGATTTTTTCGATGTCGGCGACAAGGTCCCAGGTGGTGTTGGCTTCGAGAGACGCATAAGGCGTACTCTTGCCGCAGCCGCGCTGGTCGAAGTTCACGATGCGGTACTTCTGAGGATGGAAGAAGCGGCGCTGTTTGGGTTCCGAACCGCCGCCGGGTCCGCCGTGCAGAAAGATCACCGGCTTACCGCTGGGGTTGCCGCTTTCCTCGAAATAGATTTCATGCACGGGTGAGACCTGGAGCCGGCCAGTGTTGTATGGCTCGATGGACGGATAGAGCCAGGTCACGGGATCTTTCATGATGGAGACGGCTGGTGAGTGATTGGGCATTGCACGCAGTGTACCTTTTCTTCTACGGCAGTTCTTCTACGGCCGGCATCCGGTTCAACAGTTCAAACCGGGCGGCACTCGACGATGACGCGGCCCGAAGGCTGGCACCCCACCGCCTTGACTTCCAAGCCGGCTTCGCGAGCCAGTTCGCGGAACTCTTCCAGCGTGCGGCCCTTGCCGGCTACCAGAAGCATCATCAACAGTTCGGGCGACGCCTGTTCGCCCGGCGGCGTCCCGGTGAAAACCACGACGCGGCCGGATGGGCGTGCCGCGTCAGCGCAGCGTCTCAGGATGGCCGTTGCCTCGCGATCGGGCCAGTCGCTAAGAACGTTCTTCAGCACATAGACATCGCTCCCGGCGGGCAGCGGGTCGAAGAAGCTCTGCGCTACGGCGGTCACCCGCTCAGTCACACCCGCCGCCTGGAAGACTTCAGCCGACCGGGCCACCGTCCGCGGCAGGTCCACAAGCGTGCCGTGCACCAGGGGCCGGGCGCGGAGCACCTCCGCCAGTAGCGTTCCGGTGCCGCCGCCGACGTCGACCACAGTTTTGACAGACGCCCAATCCGCGGGATCGATCAGAACATTCGGATCCGGTACGCCGTGGCCGGCCGGACCCATCAACGCGTCGAAGCTGGCGGCGATCTCCGGATAGGCATCCAAATCCTCCCAGAAGCCGCGGCCGAAAGCTTCGTGATAGGCCGGCCTGCCGGTCTGTACGGCAGCTGGGAGAGTTCCCCAGGCGTGTGCCATGCGGCCGCCAATGCCATTGAGATCGAGGCCGATGCGGACCTGCTCGTCCAGCAGCGCCCGGGCAACCTCATTGAGCGCGAACCAGCCGGGCTCCGGCTCTAGGAACACGCCCTTGCTCACCAGGTGCCGCAGCACCCGGTACAGCGAGTCGCGATCGGCGCCCGATGCGGCGGCGAGTTGATCGATGTGCGTGTACCCCGAAACGATGTGCTCGGCGATCCGCAGCGTTGCCGCTACACGCATGCACCATGGCGTCTCGAGATCGGTTAGCGACCAGATATCCATCACGCTATGATGCCATGGAGGAGGCCCCCATCAGGGTGCGGACGCTTACTGCCCAAGAAGAATCTTGCGGTAATTGATGCCGTTGCGGATCTCCACTTTTTCGGAAACCTGCTTGCCGTCTTTGTCCAAAGTGATGGTGTAATTTCCCGTCGGCAGGGGGATCTGTACGGGCGTAACCTGCTCAATGCGGCGGCCGTTTACAAGTACGGCGGCGCCCGGCGGCACGCTGGTGAGCATGAGGGTGCCACCCGGCAGACGCAGCACCACCGGCGGAAGTTCCAGCGGCGATGAGCCAACGTTTATGTAACGGTGCTCTATCTGGTAGCCCGGCATGGTGATGGCAATGGTGTGGGCGCCGGGCGCAGCGTTCAGCGAGCAAGGCGTGGTACACACGGCGGCGTTGCCGTCCAGGGTGGCGGTGGCGCCGCCGGGGCTGCTGGTGACCTGCACTTCCTGAGGGACGCCGGTGGCGCGCGCGGCACGGCGGGCAGGGGTCTCGGCGGTTTTGGCGGGCGGCTGCTTGGGTGGAGACTCCTCGCCGGGTTCGGTTTGCGGGTGGGTGGCGACAGGAGTCTGCGGGGCTGTCGCCGGCGCTCCATCGGCGGCGGGCGGCGCCGTTCCTTCGGCGGACCCCAGCGGACTCGGCTTGGCTTCGACTACGTCGGGCGGGGTCGCGGCGGCCGGTGAAGTTACTGCGGGCGTGAGGGATGTCTCGGGCTTAGGGGCCTGGGTGGCATTGGTGCGTGGAGGCGGAGCGTTGATAGTCTGCCACGGGATCAGCCGGCCCACCACGGCCAGCAGGCCTGCTGCCAACAGAATGACGATAAGGAACGGAACGAAGCCAAAGCGTTTTCTTTCGGTCTCGGCCGCAGCGGTGGTTTCGCCGTGGCGGACACGGCGCGGCGGAGGCAGGGTGACCACGGGTCGCTTCAGGTCCGGCCGCTTCACATCGGTCCGCTTCACATCCGTCCGCTTCAGTTCCGCCATGGTCGGTTCGTTAAGGCTGCCGCCGCGCGGCATCGGTTTCCAGCCCTGGGTACCGAGACACGCGCTTTCGAGCGTACTGACGAATTCCTGGCAGTTGCGATAACGCGCCTCCGGCTTTTTAGCCAAGGCCTTGCGCAGAGCGGTTTCGATTGCGGGGCCGAGGGTCGGGTTCAGGCGATGCGGCGGGGCAGGCTCCTCGGCGACGATCTTGTAGACCACGGTTGTGAGGTGCTCGCCGGTATAGGGCTTCTCGCCGGTCAGCATTTCGAAGGCGATCACGGCCAGCGAGAATTGATCGCTCTGGCCATCCACCGCCTTGCCCTGCACCTGTTCTGGAGACATGTAATGCGGAGTGCCCACGATGGAGCCGGTCATCGTAAGATTTTCGGAAGCGGTAATCTTGGCGATCCCGAAATCCGTGATCTTGGCCGTGCCATCGGCGGCTATCATGATATTCGCGGGTTTGATGTCGCGGTGCACGATGCCCTTGAGGTGAGCGTAATCCAGCGCTACGGCGGTCTGTCCCAGGATGCCGAACATCTGCTCGGCAGTGACGCCTTGGGTTTCGGAGAGCATCTGATCGAGAGTGGGGCCGTCGACGTACTCCATCGCAATGTAGGCCAGGTCGCCCTGCTGCTCCACGTCATAAATGGTGACGATGCCCGGATGCGATAGCATGCCGGCCGAGCGCGCTTCCCGGAACAGGCGGTCACGCAGCCGCTCCTGCTCCTCGGGCTTGCGAACCGAGCTGAACTGAATCGTCTTGATGGCGACGGGGCGTCCGATGTTCGGATCAATGGCGTGGTAGACCACACCCATGGCTCCGCGGCCGAGCTCGCGTACGATCTTGTAGCGGCCGATGCGATCCATTCAGTTCTAGTGATAGCACAGGGGCGCTCCCCAACGGTCACAGTTTGTTGGCGAGGTTGACAGCGTGGGCAGGAGGGAATCTGTTGGGCGGTGGGCTAAGCGACTGAAAAGGCGGCGCCGAAATTCTCGAATTCGAGGTCACCGCCACACGCGGGTCAGCGCTTCTTACCGCCCTTTTTGGCCGGGGCCTTCTTCACGGCTTTCTTCGCCGGAGCCTTTTTGGCGGGAGCTTTCTTAGCCGGGGCTTTCTTAGCCGGGGCCTTTTTAGCCGGAGCCTTCTTGGCCGGAGCCTTTTTGGCCGGAGCTTTCTTGGCCAGGAGCTTTCTTGGCCGGAGCCTTCTTAGCGGCAGCCTTCTTTACCGGCGCTGTCTTTGCGGGAGCTTTCTTTGCGGCCGCCTTCTTGGCCGGGGCCTTCTTGGAAGCGGAAGCTTTGGTTACAGGCTTCTTTGGGGGCGCGTCGGCGGCGGGCGGCTCCACCGGTGATTCCGACGCTATCACCAGCGGGACTGCCTCAACAATCACCACTTCGATTTCCTCGTCCTCGTCATCGTCGCCATTCTCGGCATCTTCGTAGTTGTCGAGCTTGGAGTCGGGCTCCGATTGCTCTTCGTCCTCGTAATCTGGGAAATCTTCCATCTCTTCTTCGTCCTTCAGCGCGAGTTTCGGACTATCAAACATTACGCAAGCCTCCAGTGTCAGGCAGCAATCACACATAGCATACCCTTTTTTGACGGAGAGGCAATAGCGAAAAATGCGGCGGCGAGAAAAATCGGTGGAGGTTGTTTTGGCTGACTATCGTGCTACCGCGTGAGTCAGGATCACGGGAGTCTTGTGCGCCGGCTTTGCCGGACGGTGAGCCGCGGCGGAGGCCGATGCCGCTCTCCGGGCGGGCGGATCGGCGCGCATAACGGCGGGAATCAGCAGGCGGTCGCCTTCGGCCGGTTGGGCGGATCGCAGCTTGTCGGCTGTCAGATTATTGGCTGCAATGATGCTGCCGGGGGTAGTTCCGTAGCGCTTGCCGATGGTCGCCAGAGTCTCGCCGGCGCCCACGCGGTGCATGCGCCAGGAATCCCGGTGCTCAGCCGGGACCGACTGCAGCGCGGCAACCAACGGGTTACCATCGCCCTTGGGTACGTGAAGAGTGTAGTTGTCCGGAACAATGCCTTTGAGACACCCGGGATTGATGGCGGCAATTTCAGCCAGCGGGACATCAATGACGTCGGCAACCAGTGCCAGGCTGGTGGGCGCGGTGGTCTCCACCGTGTCGTACTCGAGCGGGGCATCCAACGACAGACCCTCAATGCCGTATTCGGCGGCGTTCTTCTCCATAATAGTCATGGCGAGGATGATGGGCACGTAGTTGGTGGTTTCGGCGGGCAGAACTCCGCGGCTGCGCAGTTCCCAGAAATCGGCATACCCGGTACGCTCGACGGCCTTTTCCACGGTTCCCGGGCCGCAATTGTAGGCGGCAATGGCCAGATACCAGTCGCCAAACTCCTGATAGAGGTCACGCAGGTGGCGGGCGGCGGCGCGCGTGGCCATTTCGGGGTCCATGCGGTCGTCGGTAAATCTGGTCTGCTTGAGCCCGTATTGGTTGCCGCGCCAGGCAAGGAACTGCCACATCCCTCCAGCGGCCTTGCGGGAGACAGCGCGCGGGATGAAGCCGGATTCGGCCTGGGCCAGATGAATGAGTTCCTGCGGAAGGCCCTCTTCATCCAGGATGCGCTGGATCATAGGCCGGTAGCGGCCCGAGCGCTGCAAGCCGGCGACCAGGGTCTTGTGTCCACGATTGGAGAAGTAGTTGATATAACCCAGAACCGCATCATTCACGGACAGAGGCAGCTGGGAGGTGGTGGCCGCCACCTGTTCCCGCACTTTGTCCTTGAGCTTGGGGTCCACGGGGAAGGTCATCTGGAGGATATCTTCGAGGGGGGCCTTTTCGAACTTGCCCTGCTCAACGACGGCCGAAGCGCCCAGATCGGCCAGGTCAAACCGGTGAATGGCGTCCACCATCTCGTCCAGCTTGCGCTCATATTCCTGACGATTCGTTGGATCCTGACCGGAGGCTTCCAGCATCAAATCAATTGCGGCGTTGAACTGGCGGCGCGCGGTAACCAGATCCTGGGACTGATAGGCTCGCTTGCCTGCCTGGAAGCGGCGGTCGGCGTTGCGCATGGTGTCGTCGGCCTGGGTCCGGCGCTGTGGAAGCGTGGGGTTGGTCAGCAGAACAGCGGGAACATCCTTCAGGTATAAGTTGGGTTGGACCGCGACGGGTTGGACGACGGGGGGTTCGGCAAGTTCGGCCAGCGCACCTCCGCGGGGCGCCGGCGGAAGGAACGACATCTGAAATCTGGACGGTTGGTTATATCCGCAGCCGGCAGTGAGCCAATGCTGTAACGAGCCATGAGAAAACGAAAAATGCCTTTATCCGAACGTCCATTTTACCCCTCGAACTATTGTAAATAAAGGTACTTCCGCGGGTTGCCGCCCAGACTAGCCCCTAAAAAGCCTACAACACCCTGAGTCGCAACGCAATAGCCCAACTGGAAACGCTAACCGGCGTTCTCCTGACGTCGACAGGCCGCCCGGCCTATCCTACTCTTCCTCTTCCTCCACTCCGGACTTGGCGGCTTTGGCCGCGGCGATGATTTTATCCGCCTGCAACTGGGGCACGTAATCGTAATGATCGAACTCCATTGTGAAGGAAGCGCGGCCCTGCGTCATGGCGGTTAAGTCACTCTGGTAATTTAACATTTCAGCCATGGGAACCTGGGCTCGGATGAACTGCGTGCTGCCTTTGGTCTCCATGCCGGAAATGCGGCCGCGGCGGCCATTGAGGTCGCCCATGAGGTCGCCGGCGAATTCGACGGGCGACTGAATCTCTGCGTTCATCACGGGTTCCAGCATGGCCGGTTTGGCCTGCTGCATGGCGGCCTTGAAGGCTTTCCGGGCGGCCAGTTTGAAGGCCAGTTCCGAAGAATCCACGTCATGGTAGGACCCGTCATAGACGGTCACCTTGAAATCGACCATGGGGTAGCCGGCGAGGAAGCCCTTTTCGGCTGCATCGACGATGCCTTTTTCCACCGCGGGGATGAAGTTCTTGGGGATGGAGCCGCCGAAGATTTCGTTGGCGAACTGGAACTTGGCGCCCCGCGGCAGCGGCTCCATCTTGATCCAGCAATCGCCGAACTGGCCGTGTCCGCCGGTCTGTTTCTTGTGGCGCCCCTGGACGTCGGCAAAGCCGCGGATGGTTTCGCGATAGGGAATCTTGGGTGCCTTGAGCGCAACGTCCACGCCGTAGCGCTTCTTCAAACGGCTGACCACGATTTCCACGTGCTGCTGGCCGGAACCGGCGAGCAGGAATTCGCGCGTCTGGGGATCGCGGTAGAAACGCAAAGCCTGGTCCTCTTCGAGGATGCGGTGAACGGCGTTGCCCATGCGGTCTTCGTCGTTGCGGGACTTGGCCTCAATGGCGAAAGCGATGGAGGGCTCGGGGATCTTGACGGGCGGGTAAGTGATGTTGAGCCCCTTTTCGGCCAGAGTGTCGCCGGTCAGGGTGTCCTTGAGTTTGGCTATGGCGCCGATGTCTCCGGCGTGGAGTTCGGTGACAGGCTGCAGCGTTTTGCCGTGAGGGCTGCTGAGGTGCGCCAGCCGCTCAGTCGTACTCTTATTCACATTTTGCAGGTTGACGTCGTTCTTGATAATTCCGGTGTCCACCTTGAAGTAGTTGATGCGGCCGGCGAAGGGATCCGCCGTAGTCTTGAAGACATAGGCCGATGGCAGATCGGATTCCACGATCTTGCGGTGGGCTTCGACGCCGTTGATGAAAGCCGTGATTTCTCCGCGTTCGGTGGGCGAAGGCATATCGTCGACGATCAGGTTCAGGATAAGGTCGCTGCCGATGTTGTGGAAAGCGGAGGCGCACATCACCGGGAAAATGCGCATTTCGCGCACGCCCTGGCGGAGTCCGTCTAGAATGTGCTCCACGGGGAGAGTGCCTTTTTCGAAATACTCCTCCATGTAGGCATCGTTGCCTTCGGCGACCATTTCCACCAGGGCTTCGTGGGCCTTCTGCGCTTCGTCGGCGAGATCGGACGGAATATCGCCCTCTTTGCCTTTGCCGTCACCGTCCGGCGTGTAGGTGTAGGCCTTCATGCGGATAAGGTCGACGATGCCTTTGAACTCGCGCTCCACGCCGATGGGAATGTGAATGGGAACGGCGTTGCGGCCGAAGAATTCCTGGACGTTGGCCAGTGTGCGGGCGAAGTCAGCGCGCTCGCGATCCAGCTTATTGACGATGATGGCGCGGGGCAGTTTGAACTCTTCGGTGAAGGCCCAGACCTTCTCGGTCTGCACTTCGACGCCGGCCACGCCATCGACCAGCACCAGCGCGGCATCGGCGGCGACAAGGGAGGCGCGGGTGTCGTTGATGAAGATGTTGTATCCGGGAGTATCGAGGATGTTGATTTTGGTCCTCTTCCATTCGGCGGCGGCGATGGCTGTAGAGATGGTGATCTTGCGTTGGATTTCCTCCTCGTCAAAGTCCGTGATGGTGTTGCCCTCATCGACGCGGAGGAGGCGGTTGGAGGCTCCGGCGGTGAAGAGCAACCCGGCGGTGAGCGTGGTCTTGCCGGAATCGCCGTGGCCCACCACTCCGACGTTCCGAATGTCCTTGCTTTCGTAGACTTTCACGGATTTGCTCCCTTTTTCAAACGGAATAGTAACACGGCGGGAGGACGAGGTGGGATCGCGGAGGCGGGGGGCCGGCGGCGAAAGAAAAACGGCCGCAACGGGTTGGCAGGTGCCTGAGGCCGATTCACAATCGGCCTGCAGGTTTCCAACCTGCCCCACAGCTTAGTCGGTGGAGTTGGTTTTTGGCAAAATGTGGAAGCCGCTTTCGACGATGTCGCCCAGAATCCGGGTCCACATGACGCGAGCCATCCCTTCGGCGCCGGGAAACTCAAAGTGCACAGTGAGGCCCGAAACCAGCGAACGGGATTTGTGCCGAACCCGGAAGCCACTGGCGGCGACATCGAGCAGACGTCCTGGAACGGATATCGACATCAATCCTTCCGGCCGGAGCCGCACATCTTCATCCGCCGGGAAGCGCGTCTCGGTGCGGCGATCCTCGAGTTTCATTTTGGTTTCACGAGGCATATACGAGGTCCTCGGCGTGGTCAGACCGGTATTGTTTCAACTTGCGGCTCAGTGTGCGCCGCGAAATTCCGAGGAGATCGGCGGTCTTTTGGTGATGGCCCCCGGTGCGGCGCAGAGCTTCGATGATCGCAACCTTTTCCACACTTTCGAGCTCCACACCCTGGGGCCGGCCTCCTATGGAACCGGGGGGCGGGAGGCGGCCGGCGGGCCCGAGGAACGGCAAATCGGCCAGGCCGATCTCATAGTCGCGCGCCGCAATAACCGCGCTGGTAATCACGTTCCGCAGTTCGCGGACGTTTCCGGGCCACGAGTAACGCTCCAATGCCACCTTGGCTTCCGCGGAGAATCTGGGGTGGCCGGCATGCGGCCGCAAGAAATACTCGGCCAGAGGAATGATGTCGTCCCGGCGCTCTCGTAAAGGAGGCACGCGGATGAGGCACTGGTTCAGGCGGTACATCAGATCGCTTCGAAAACGCCCGGTCCGGGAAGCCTCTTCCAGGTCCCGGTTGGTGGCGGAGACGATGCGCACGTCGACAGTAACTTTTTTCTGCCCGCCTACGCGGTAATAAGGTACGCCGTCCAGAACTCGCAGCAGTTTCACCTGCATGCGCGGCTCCAGTTCGCCGACCTCATCCAGGAAAAGGGTGCCTGTGTGGGCCAATTCAAACAGGCCCGGTTTCACCGAATCGGCGCCGCTGAAGGCACCCTTTTCGTGTCCGAAGAGTTCGCTCTCGAGGAGGTGTTCGGGAAGCGCGGCACAATTGATATCTACCCAGGGCTTGTTGGCCCGCAGGGAATAATGATGAATAGCGCGGGCCACGATTTCTTTGCCGGTGCCGGTTTCACCTGTAATAAGGACGGCCGCTGAGGTGCGCGCCGCCCGTTCGATCAGCTCCATCACGCGACGCATGGCGTGGCTGGCAACGATCGCCGGTATTCCGAGATAGACATGCTCTGATTCGGGCATTGCTCTGAGAAACTTATCGGACAGAAACCCGTTGAACTTGAGCCGGTTGCGGACACCCTTGGCAACCTCAAATTCCGGTTAATGCTTTCCCGGCAAACTCCGATAGGTAAATAGTATGCATGGCGCGTCACGCCGCGGTGCGGGAACCGGTACCGGCAAACGGCAAGAAGCACGGAGACTTTTCGAATTGGCCGGCGAGCTGGGAAGTTCGCTCGACTTGAACGAGACGCTGTCGGGGCTTGACGGCAGGCTGAAGCGGCTGATCCATTACGACGGCATGGCGGTCTATCTGATTCGTGAAAGCCTTCTGGTTCCCGCTTATGCCAGCGGTGTGGATTCGCAACTGCTTTCCCGGCTTGAAATTCCTATCGGTCAGGGACTTTCGGGATGTGTGGCGGAGTCGCGGAAGGCGGTGGTCAATGGGGATCCAGCGGCGGAGTTTTCCAGCCGGACCGGTTCCGAGCGGCGGTCCAGGCTTCGCTCGGCGCTGGCCGTGCCGCTTGAAACCCGCGGCGACCTTACCGGCGTGCTGACCCTCTATCAAACTCAGCCGGACGGCTTCGGGGCAGATGATCTCCGCTTGCTGCTGGCGCTCCGCGCCAAGGTGGCATCGAGCATCGGGAACGCACTCAAGTTTGCGCGCGCCGAGCGATTGGCCACAGTGGATTGGGTGACCTCGCTACCCGAATACGCGGGCGCTGTTTCTGCGGCTGGATGCGGAGCTGGCAAGGTGCCGCCGCAACAGCGGGGCGCTCGACCCAAAGGTGAAATCCATGGCGGTCCTGGTCTGCGGCGTGGAAGGGCTCAAACCGGACCACTCCCTCAACGTTGCGGCTACGAACGGAACCGCGCGGGTGCTGCAGGCGATCGCCACCGGGTTGCGGCGCATTTGCCGGGAAGATGATTCCGTGGCTTGGACCGGAGATGAGTTCGTGATGGTTCTGAGCGGCTTTTCGCCGTGCCACCTGACTGACAAGCGCAAGCTGATCGAGTCTCTGATGGACAGCCTGAGCATGGCCGAATTTGGCGACCACCGGCTGGCGGCTAAGGTGGGCGCGGCTTTTTATCCGTTGGATGGAACCGATGCCGAGGATCTGTTGGCGGCCGCGTATGCCGTACGCAACGGCGCCGCCCGAGTAGAGAAAACCGGTACCGGTGAGTTCGGGCTTCAGTTGGTGGAGTTAGGCGCGGCGGTTGAATCGCCGGCCCCCAAATGAGCGCGGCTCTACTTTCGGTGAATCTTTCGGTGGACTATCCGGGCAAGCCCGGGGCGCTGAGCGAAGTGGAATTGGAACTCCGCGCCGGCGAAACTTTAGGCCTGGTGGGGCAAAGCGGATCCGGCAAGAGCACGATTGCGCTGGCCATTCTGCGCCTCCTTGAAATGCGTGGCGGACGGGCGCGCGGAAGCATTCTCTTTCAGGGGCGGGACCTGATGAGCTGCACGGAACGGGAACTGCGCCGGTTGCGAGGTTCCGCGATGAGCCTGGTGCCGCAAAGTCCGGTTTCGGCGCTTAACCCCGCTCTGCGCCTGGAAACACATCTGCGCGAGGCCTGGCGGGCGCATGCGGCGTCCCCATGGAGCGCGGCGCGGCCCGGCGTTCAAGGGCTATTGCGACAAATGGACATCCCTGCCGATGACGCATTCCTGCGCCGGTATCCTCACCAGGTGAGTGTTGGACAGGCGCAACGCGTGGTTCTCGCCATGGCGATGATGCACCGGCCGGCATTGCTGATTGCCGACGAACCGACCAGCGCTCTCGATGCGGTCTCGCAGGCCGGGATCCTCGATCTGCTGCGATGGCTCAACCGGGATTTTGGCATGGCGATTCTTTACATCTCCCACGATCTATCGTCGGTGGCTTCGATTTGCGATCGGGTGGCGGTGCTGAATGCAGGCCGGGTGGTTGAGTGCGGCCCCACCGCGGAACTATTCGAAGCGCCGGCGCACCCGTTTACCAGGCTTCTGGTTGGTCAGGCCGGCAAAGAGCCATCGGCAAAGTACCGGCGGCAGAAGGATCGGCAGCGAAGAACCGGCGGCAGAGACCGCCGGCGTTACCGGGTTATAATCGAGGGTCAATCACACAAAAAAGAAGGAGCTGGTTTTGCGAAATAAAGTCACAGTTGTGGGCGCCGGGAACGTGGGCGCGAATTGCGCGTTGCGGATTGCCGACAAGGAACTGGCCGACGTCGTCCTGGTAGACGTGGTCGAGGGAGTTCCGCAGGGCAAAGGACTGGACCTGCTGCAATCGGGTCCGGTGCAGGGTTACGATGTGACGATCACGGGCGCCAATGACTACGAGCCCACTGCCAATTCCGACATTGCCATCATCACCGCCGGCTTCCCGCGCAAGCCGGGAATGAGCCGCGACGATTTGCTGCTGGCGAATTACGAAGTGGTCAAGACGGCTACAGAGCAGGTGGCGAAGCATTCGCCCGACTGCATCATCATTGTAGTAACCAATCCGCTGGACGCCATGGCGCAGGCGGCTTACTGGGTTTCCAAGTTCGCCAGAAACCGCGTGGTTGGGATGGCCGGCGTGCTGGACAGCGCGCGGTTCCGGACGTTCATCGCGGCGGAATTGCAGGTTTCGGTGGAGAACGTGACGGGCGTTGTTATGGGCGGGCACGGCGACACCATGGTTCCGCTGGTGCGGTTGAGCAGCGTATCCGGAATTCCACTGACCGAGCTGATGGACCAGGCGACCATCGACCGGATTGTGGACCGAACGGCCAACGGCGGCGCCGAGATCGTCAAGCATCTGAAGACCGGCTCGGCCTACTATGCGCCTTCGGCGGCGGCCGTGGAGATGGCGGAATCGATTCTCAAGGACAAGAAAAAAGTGCTGCCCTGCGCGGCCTATCTTGAGGGCGAATACGGAATCCACGGGCTGTTCGTGGGTGTGCCGGTGAAGTTGGGCGCCGGTGGGATCGAGAAGATCTACGAGATCAAGCTCACCTCCGAAGAGCAGGCCAAACTGAAGAAGAGCGCGGATTCGGTGCAGGAACTGGTGAGCGTGCTGAAGTCGAAGCAGTAGGCGGCCCGGAGCGGTCATGGGTACCGACGTCAAGGCGGATGGACCTCGCGGATTTCGACTATCGGCTGCCTGAGGAGCTGATTGCCCAGGAGGCGTTGGCTGACAGGGCGGCGGCGCGGATGTTGGTGGTGTATCGCCAGGAAGGACGCTGGGAGGATCGGGCGTTTCGCGAGTTTCCTTCATTTCTGCGCGCAGGGGATTGCCTGGTACTGAATGACTCGCGCGTATTTCCGGCGCGATTATTCGGGCGGCGCGCGGGGATCAAATCGCTGCCCATTGGAAAAAACAATCCCAAGCGGCATGAGTATTTGAGCGGGCAGGTGGAGGTGTTCCTGCTGCGGCCGGTCTCGCCTGGCGGGCGGGATTGGGAGGCGCTGGTGAGGCCGGGGCGCAAGATGCGCGTCGGGGAACGGGTGGTTTTCGACGGCGGCCTGGAAGCGGAGATCGTAGCGCGCGGCGAATTCGGAGAGCGAACCGTCCACTTCCGACGGGAGCGGCGATTTGTTCGAGCAGTTCGAGAAGATCGGACACGTGCCGCTGCCGCCATACATCAAGCGGTCATACGCCGGCCGGCAGGATGAGGCCACAGACCGCGAGCGCTACCAGACGGTGTTCGCCAAGGAACGGGGATCGGTGGCGGCGCCCACGGCGGGTCTGCATTTTACGGGGGAAGTGCTGGAGGCAT
Organism: Bryobacterales bacterium; assembly: GCA_963817515.1. Lineage (GTDB taxonomy): Bacteria > Acidobacteriota > Terriglobia > Bryobacterales > Bryobacteraceae > DATMNI01. The sequence continues at coordinate 31,120 of CAWFPJ010000007.1, forward strand.
GCCGCGCGCGCGGAGCCGACGTGGCTTACGTGACGCTGCATGTGGGGCTGGGGACGTTTCAGCCATTGCATGAGCAGCAGGTCTTGCAGGCAAGGCTGCATGCGGAGCGCTACCGGATTACAGAAGAGAGTGCGCAGAAGATTCGCGCCGCCGGAAGGGTGGTGGCGGTGGGCACTACATCGGTGCGGACGGTGGAGAGCGCCTGGCGCGACGGAGCGATGAGCGGTGAGACGGACATTTTCATTTATCCGGGCGTGGAGTTTCGAAGGGTGGGGGCGCTGCTCACGAATTTTCACTTGCCCCGGACCAGTTTGTTGTTGCTGGTCTGCGCGTTTGCAGGGCAGCGCCTGGCAATGGAGGCTTACCGGCACGCGGTGGCGCAGAGATACAGATTCTATTCCTACGGGGATTGCATGCTGATTGTTTGATCGTCAAAGGCCCGGCGGCGGCGATCAGCTCCGAAATTTATAGCCTTGTTTCTCCAGATACGCCTTGCTGGTTTGGGCAGTTTCGAGAGGCGTTTGCGGCGCATTTCTTGAAGGATCGAGTTCGACCATCATGTCGCACGGCTGGTTGCCCGCCTCTACCATATCGAGGATCGCCGGCAGGTCTACCTCTCCCTGCCCCAGGGGGCAGTAACCCGAGTAAGCCTTCCAGCCCTTGTAATCTTTCAGGTGCATATGCGCGACGATGGGCAGGAAATCCTTCACCACCTTCGCGGCATCGGCGCCACCCTTCTGAAGCTGTCCGACATCGGGAGCGAACTTCACGTGCTTATTCACCGCATTCATCACGGTATACACTTCGTCCCTGGTTTCGATGGCGGTGCCGGTGTGCTGATGCAGTCCGGCGCCCAATCCCAGATCGGCGAGCGCGAGGGCGGAGTCATTCAGCCCGGAAATGATATTTGCGCGGTTAGCCTGAAAGTCGTAGCCGTCGCGTTTGACGGAATTCACCTGTATGACGCCGAAAATCCCCCCATACTTCTTAATGACTTTTCCCAATCGAATAACCTTGGCCAGACTGTCCTTTGCCATGGAAGCGTCGGTCACATTGATGCCGATGTAGCCGGAAGTCAACGGGACTCCGTACTTGTCAATCAGCGGTTTCAGGGCATCCCTGGAGTCCCAGTCCTCCAGGATTTCGGGGAATGTTTCAAAACCCCAGAAACCCAGGCTGGAGATATCCTTAAGCGCCGGCTCCAACGTAGCGGCAGACTCAGCGTCCCGCGGAAACGAGCCCCACGTGATGCAGGTATAGCCGATCTTCAGCCGTCGCGCCGGAGCGGCCCGCAGCGCAGGAAACGCGGCCGCGCACCAACCGATGGCGGACGCTCTAACGAAGTCCCGGCGATTCAGTGTGGCATCCATACTTAACCTCTATTTGCGGCTCATGGCCGCCGGTTTAGCGCTGGGGGTGGTGTCGGCTTCCAGGTCTCCGAGCACGAACTGGAGTCCGGCGAGGAAGAATTTGGCCATCGAAGGCGTCTCGAAGAATGTCGGAAGATGGCCGACAGACGCATAGAAGATCCGGCCTTCACCATAGCTACGGATCCAGCTGACGGCAATATCATTGTCGGCCCGGTCGCAGATATCGCAATCCGGTTTCTGGTGCATGTCGGTCTTTTCCGCATCGAAGCTTAGCAGAACGTGAACCTTGTCGCGCGAATAGGGCGGGGTGGTGAAGCGGAAAAATTCGTCTTGCCATTCGAATTCCTTCCCTTCAAACACGGCTGTCAGCGGGCTGGCGGGGTCGTCAATTTTTATGGTGGCTTTCTCGTGGAAATCCCGGTGGCTTCCGGAACGGGCGGCCAGCATATCGCCGAACTCAGTCCAGTCGATGGAGGCGTGCGACGCCCCGTGGTAACCGGCCAGGCCGCCACCTTCCCGGATGAAGCGCATCAGGCTCTGGCGGATCTCCGGATCCGGAAAGATCTGACCGACGGTGTTATTCAGGAACACCGCGTCGAATTCTTTGATCTTGGGGTACTTGAGATTGTCCAGGTTGTTATCGGCAATGGTGGTGTAAGCTCCGGTCTTCTTGCCCCACAGTTCAATCGCCATATTGGCCGCCGGAATGGAACCGTGTCCGGGATAAGCCACGTTCAGATCAAGCAGCAGAAGCCTTCTCGGTTTTTTCGGCCTCGCCGGGGCTTCCGCCGGAACAGCGGCTTCCACGCCCGCGCGGTCTTTTTCCGCCAGGCGCTCCGGGCCGCGAATCGGCGTGGTCTTGGATATTTGATCCACGCGGGCAGCGGCTATTGGCTGCAGCGCCCTGTCGTAGGCCTCGAAGGACTTCGACATGTCCGCCAGCGCATCACCGGATCCGGTATATTCCACCGCGATGAATGAAGGCTGGATTCCCATCTGGTACAGGGACCCGAGGAACTCCGTAACGCCGGCCGCGCCGCTTCCCAACGGCACGTTGCGGCCGCCTTTACCAAGAGCGCTCCGGTCGAGCAGATGCACGGCAATAACCCGATCGTTGAGGATCTTCAGACCGTCAACCGGCCGAATGCCCTCGCGCATCCAGTCGGCCGTATCCACGCAGGCGCCGATGCGTTTGCTAAGGCCGTTGAGAGCCGTCAGGAGATTTTGCGGGTCGGCATAGGCCGGCGTCTCCGACTTACTCCGATTCGCGATGGCTACGTTGATACCGAATTCATTGGCCAGTTTGTCGATTGCCGGAAGCGACTCCGGCGCCGGATCGGCGACAATCGTAAGCACCCTGAAACTCTTTGCGAACTCGAATACCTTGCGGATATCGGCCTCGTCGGAACTAATCGTGGGGACGTCGTAGGCCACCATCCGCACGCCCGCCGCAGCCAGCTTGCTTTTGACCGCCGCCATCTCGTCAGGCGTCAAATTATAATCCAGGTTCTTGGGGATCTCCTGGCTGACCTTTTGGGTGCTGGTGCCTTCGACATCCCTCACAAAAAGCGTTGGCTGCTTTTCGAGGGCCTCGAAGAATGTGTCATGTCCAAAACCGGCGAGAGAAGCGGCGGCAATCCAGGATGTGGGTCCCGCGCCCCGTCCTGCATCCAGGTATCGGCCGGCGATTATCGACGGCATAGCGGTACGGAATCGCGACCAGTCGGGGCCGCGCATTATCTTCGGAGTCATCTTGGTCGGGGAGGACGTCTGCGCCGGCGCCCACAACACCAGCATAAAGACACTCACTACCCCAATTTGCGCTGGTCTGATTTGCATGCAGTTCCCTTCGTCAAGAGTGGCAGGATGCCTGTCAGGTACGATGAGCTTATATTAGGCTTCGGTGCAAATATATATCCGCTGGTTGAGGTTAGTCAAGGCAAAGACGAAACCTTTGTCCATTGGGCAGGACACTTTCCGCCGTTATTGACGCGGCAGGCGCGTTGTGGATTTTGTTCATCCAACTAATGGGACATCCAAGCCCATTGCCATGCCCGTTGCCATTGACGATGCCCGGAACGCCCAGTAGAATTAGGGTGCATTTCGAAAATTATGATCAGATCTCTATCGATATGGATGGTGGCGCTAGCCCCGTCGCTGGCTGTGCCCTGTCTGAATGGCCAGGCGCCGGCTGCCCAGACTGCCGCTCCGGGGCAGGCTGCCGTTCCTCCAGCGGTCCGCGGCTCAGAGATGGCGGGGGCCACTTCATTCCGCGCCCATTGTGAAATCTGCCACGGAAAGGTGGCCAATGCTCCTTCACTTGCCATGCTAAGAAAGATGGCACCGGAGCGAATTTACCAGGCTCTGACTACCGGCGCCATGCGTGAGCAGGCACGCGAGGCTAAACTTACCGAGCAGGACATGCGCGATATCGCGGCATGGATGGGCGGCAGAAAGCTGGGTGTGGGGGAGAGCGATGACGCGAGTAAGATGCCGAATCGCTGTTCCAGCAACACTCCCCTTACGAGCAATGACCTGACTTCACTTCCAGCTTGGAACGGCTGGAGCAATGATCTGTTCAACGCCCGTTTTCAGTCCGGCAAGTCTGCCGCTCTATCGCCCGCCGCTGTTGCCAGGCTGCAGTTGAAGTGGGCATTTGCGCTTCCTTCGGCTGCATCTGTTTACGCTCAGCCGACCATCGTCGGGGGCCGGGTCTTTGTCAGCGGCGATTCCGGCTACGTCTATTCTCTGGATGCGGCCACCGGCTGTGTGTATTGGTCGTTTGAGGCGCAGAGCGGAGTGCCTAGCGCCGTTGTGATTGAACCAAGGCCAGGCCATCCGAATCAGATTGTGGCCTACTTCGGCGACATCCGCGGAAACACCTACGCCGTTGATACATCAAACGGCGAGTTAGTGTGGAAGACGACGGTAGATGAACATCCGCTGGCCCGCATTCGCGGCGGAATCAAGTTTTACAACGGCCGCCTGTATGTTCCCGTAACATCGCTCGAAGAGGTTGAGTCCGGCAGTTTCAATTACCATTGCTGTTCTTTTCGGGGAATGGTGGTAGCTCTGAATGCCGAAAACGGCAAGGAGATTTGGAAGACATACACCATACCTGAGGTGCCCACTGAGAGGAAGGCGGCCGACGGTAAGAGCTTCACCGGTCCTTCGGGCGCCGGTATATGGGGTCCGTCGATGGTGGATCCCAAGCGCAAGGCGATCTACGTTTCGACGGGGAACGGTTTCTCCGAGCCTGAGACCGGCCGGTCCGACGCCGTGATCGCACTGGATATGGATACCGGCAAAGTTCTCTGGGTCCAGCAGGATGAGCCTGAGGATATCTGGCATGGGGGTTGCCCGGCGGGGCCTGCTCCCGCTGGCCTCGGATTGCCGCCCAGGAGCGCCGGCCGCAATCCGGCCAATGCAAATCGCGCCGGCCGTGGGCCTGCGCGGACTCCGCCTCCTTTGCCGGCGGATTACTATTGTCCCAGCGGTGCCCAGAATCCCGATTGGGATTTCTCTGCCGGTGTGATGCTGGCGAACCTGCCGAATGGCAAGAGTCTCCTGATCGTTGGACAAAAGTCCGGGGTGGTTTGGGCGCACGATCCGGACAAGAAGGGGGCGTTGGTCTGGAAATCGGACATCAGCCGGGGCGAAATCGATTTCGGCGGTGCGATGGACGACGAAAATGCCTACTTCGCGATGCGTGGCGGCGGCATCGCTGCGATTCGATTGTCAGACGGCCTGGAAAGATGGTCCACCTGGGTCACCCCTCAGGAATCGATGCGGACTCATTCGGGCATCAGCGCTGCTGTAACTGTAATTCCGGGCGTACTATTCACCGCTGGTCTGGACGGAATGCTTCGCGCCTTCTCCACGTTCGACGGAAGAGCACTGTGGTCCTACGATACGACTCAGGAAGTGAAGACGGTGAATGGCCTTACTGCCAGTGGAGGTTCGATCGGATCGGCAGGCGCCACGGTGGCCGGAGGAATGGTCATGATCACGTCGGGATACACTGGATTCCAACAAGGCCAGCCGGGCAATCTTCTACTTGCGTTCGGGCCCCCGGCCCGGTAGGCTCGCGTGTTGACGAAGAGGCGCTAGTCCAGGACTTCAGCGTTCAGTTCGACCAGGTGCTGGTCCGGATCGAAGAAATAGACCTGCGGGTAGCCGGTCGGCGGATGCGTCTTGATCACCATTTTGTAAGGATCGTCGGCGGCGGCATCTTCGCGATACCCGTGCGCGCGCAGCATTTCGAGAGCTTGCCGGAAGCTGTTCACGCGCAGCGCGACATGGCTTTCAAAAATCTCCAGGGCCTTGGTGCCGCGCCAGAGCGGGTTGGGAACTCGCACGATGTGTAACTGGTGCCCGTTGGCCAGTTCGAACCAGGCCCCGGGGAAAGGGAATTCAGGCCGTGGCAATTCGGGGAGCCCGAGAAAGCCACTGTAGAAGGCTCTGGACTTTTCGATATCGGCTACCGTGATCTGAAAATGATGGAAGGCGGGAGTGCCCATGGCTCAGAGGCCCTTCGCCAGCCACTTCGACCAGTAGAAGGTCATCGGCACCTTGCCCGTATTCGTAATTCCGTGCCACGTATTTCCGGCGCAGTACATCATGGCGCCGGGCCCAACCTGAATGGTCTTGCCGTCGCATTCGATCTCGCCCGTGCCTTCGCCGACAATCAGAAACTCCTCTTCCGGATGCTGATGAATCGGATGCGGGCTGGCGCCGGGCGCCAAAATGGCAGCCCCCGCGGAGACCCCGCTCAATTGGTCCGTTGGACCGTTGTAGTAAACGAAGACCTTCTGGCCCTCCAGAACCATAGGCGGCACGGTTGCCATGTCGAGCACTCCGTCCTTTAGCTTTTCCGTCGTAAATTCGGTGGAGACAGCACCATCTTTTTCGGCCATAAGTCAATCATACAGCGACTTATGTTCCAGCTCCTCTCTTGCGGTCGGGGCTCGGTCGGAGCCGCGGGCGTCAGCGATCGGTTTTCGTGGCTTCAATCAGCCGCGCCACCTGCCGGCGCATTTGCTCCGGTGGGAAATATGCGCGCTCTCCGTGGCCCGGCAGCACCCATTCAAATCGAAATCGCTCCAGCAGTTCGACTGACTCCACCTGAAGGTCCCAGGAATACCAGCAGACGCTGCGCGATGCCGTGAGGCGGCCGCGGTTGCGGCTCCACCAGATGTGATCGCCGCTGAAGAGAAAGCGCTCGCCGGCCAGCAAAGCACAATGGCCCCGCGTGTGCCCAGGGGTGGGAATCGCCAGGAGGCCCGGCTCCAGTTCGAGCGGCGCCATGCCATCGATGACGCGCTCAGCGTCGGGCTGGGCCGATAATTCCAGCCGATGTATGATGCGGTCGGCATGGAAGCGCCGGGCATATTTATCGGCGTCGGCAACGTCGTCGCGGTGCGTCAGGAAGATGTAGCGTACGCCGCCCAGTTCTTCGAAACGGCGCGCCAGGTGCTCCACGTAGCGCGGCGCATCGATCAGCCAATTGCCGTCGGGATGCTCCAGGAAATAACTGTTTCCGCCGAACGATTTCGGCGAATTGAAGCCGCAGTAATATACCCCGGCCGCGAGCGGCATCGGAAACGCAGACACGGCTTCGGCCACACGCTGCTTGTCGGCGGTGCCGATCGATCCGGTGGGACAGGCCACCAGCGCGCGCAGTGCCGCCAGTTGTTCGGCAGGATCGCGCGGCTGCAGTTTTACAAAAGAAAACTCGCCCGTTTCGCCGAAGACCGTAGGCGCAAGCTGGCGGCACGTATCGCAATCGATACACGTGGCGTCGACGAATATCGGCCCCTCCACGTTTTCGGGCAGAGCCCGCGCCCGGTCGGCCATACCTTCAATTTAGCAGGTGTCAATTACCGGCGGAGTCATCAGGGAATTACCCAAGCCAGTAAGTCCGAAATCAGCCTGTTGAACGTAAACGCTCACTTTGATTTAGCAATTGTCTAACTCGATCCGCATACGCACTAGAACCGTCTTGACACACTTAGAAACCAGCCATAAGATATTGCCAAGCTCTAATTAGAGCTCATCGCGTAACCCGAACGCCGAATACGGTTCATTCGGCGGAGCCATCGTGAACCTGACCATCAAGTCGGGCACCAATGCATTCCACGGCGAGGTCTTCGACTTTCTGCGCAATGATGATTTGAATGCGCGCGATTTCTTTGCGCAAAAGCCGCTCGCCGTACAAGTCCAACCAGTTCGGCGGAGATGTGCAGCGCATCCAGTCCACGCTGGCCAATTCCCAGGACGATCCGCGCGGCATCTTCAATTTCAACGGCAACTACACCAGCAACCAGGGGGCTCCCGGCACCGGAAATCCCTTCGCAAGTTTCCTGCTTGGAGACCCGAACTATGTGGCGCGCGATTTTGTCAACACCGTCCCGGCGCTGCGCATGCTCTTTGTCGGCGCGTTCGTCCAGGACAACTTCCGGATCAGCAAAGCCTTGACGCTCAACGTCGGATTGCGCTGGGACCTGTTCACGCGCCCGGTGGAAAAGTACAACCGGCAGTCCAACTTCGATCCAACGACGGGCCTCATCGATGTAGCTTCGTCAAGCAACCGCGGACCGAATGTGGACAAAACTTTCACAATTTTCAACCGAGGCAGCAACTACGCCGATATCACCTGTTCGAGTGTGTCCATGCCAAAGACTGTTTCCCAATGGTTCAATCCGGGCTGCTTTGCCGCTCCGCCGTCCTATACGTTCGGCAACTCGGCGGTTGGTCACATCCGAGGGCCGGGAATAAACAATACGGATTTTTCCATAGTCAAGGAAACCACGTTGGGCGCTGAGAGCCGGCGGCTGCGCGTTGAGGCAGACTTTTTCAATCTGTTCAACATGGCGCATTTCAGCAATCCGAATACGACGCTCGGGAATGCGGGCTTCGGCGCGATCAGCAGCGACAGGCTGCCCCCGCAGCTTATACAACTGGGCGCCAAGGTGTCGTTCTGAGCTGGCTGTTATTTATTCTGAAGCGTAAGAGGAGGCCTGGAAACTCAGGCTCCTTCATCCGTTTCAGCCGCGTATTGCCGGTCGCTTGGGCAGTCTCCTCAGTGTGGCGCTGGATGCCGCTTGCTGGAAAATGTCTGCCAGGAGCCGTTCCGCGCTTTTCAGCGAGAGCAGCCCGATACTGGAGTGGTCAGCCGCCGCTCTGTGCCGGCAGCGGGCTCGGACCTTGATTGGGGCCGAAGAGGCCGCCGCGATCTTTATCGGATTGGGTTTCATACTCAAGTCTTATCGGCCGTTGTTGGAAATCCTAGACTGTCCCGGTAAATTGGATCGAGCCAAAGTCATTGGAGTTCGCCCTGGCCAGCATGGCCGCAGCCGCCGGTTCGGCGCCGCCAGCCTGAATCCGTCCCCGGCCTCCAAAATCCCCGGTCTCCAAAATCCGGCCTCTAAAAGACGGTGCGTGTGGTCTTGGCGATTCCGGCGGAGTTGGTGAGCCCGACTTCGAACGAAGCGATGGCCGAAGCGGCGCCTGTCACCGGGAAGACGGCGCTTAGCAGGAAAACGCCGCCGGCGTCGGAGCCCTGGAAGTACCGCGCGAATTCGCTGGTGGCATCGGTAGCGATGGCGCCGGGTGCCAGCGCGTTTCCGCCAGGGGCTAGGGCGTTTCCACCGGTGTCGAAGAACGTAAAGGTGAGCCCGGTAAGCGTCCGGGTGTTGTCAAAGCCGGTCACGCGCACTTCCAGCCTTCCGGCAGATCGCAGACCCTGGGCGGTGGTGATACCCACAGGCGCGGCAGGAATGACGACGGTCCGTTGATCTGAGAAGCCGCCCAACTGCACCGCGAAGCTGATGACGCCGGCCGTGGTTCCGGTCTGGAACATGACGGTAGCCTGGAGGTCGCCGGGCGAAACCGCGAAAGTGGCGCCGCGGCCCCCCGAAGCGAACACGATGGCGGGATCGGTGGCACCCGCGGCGGCGGGTTGGAAGGCCAGGGTTACGCTCCCGCTGCCGGCGGCCTGGGCGGGCGAGTCGAACTGCACGGTAAGCATTCCTTGCTGCAGGCTGGCCGGCTGTTTCAGGTCGATGGCCAGGGTTGGCCTGGGCAGCGGCGGGTCCTGTCCGGCGCCAAATAGCGGATAGGTGCGGTCGCCGATCACCAGCGAACCGCTGCGCGCACCGGCGGCCGCGGGCGTGAACTGAACGTCGAACGCGGATGTCTGGAGCGATTGCAGCACAGTGCCGCTGGGCACGCCGGCCAGCAGTGAAAAATCGCCTGCCGGAACCACGATCGCAGGCACTGTCAGGATCAGTGAGGTCTGGTTCTGGATTACGAAGTGGCGGACCACCGTGGCGCCGCGCGTTACGCTTCCGAAATCCACTCCTCCAGGCCCCAGCGGCTGCCGGCCGGTTCCGGTCTCCACAAGATAAGTGAGCCGTGGCAAGACTGTGGCGGTGAGCAGAACCGAAACTCCGTCCGACCGCAGCGCCGCGCTGTAGGCGCCCGTCTCCACTGCACTGAAAATCACCGTGAGATCCACGGCAGCCTGCGGGGCCAGGCCCAGTGGCGGCGTTGGAGCGTTCAGGGTGAACCCGGCGCCGCCAACTTCCAGCACGTTCACGGTGGCGGGCGCACTCGAAGTATTGCGCAGACGGAAGTGCGCGGATGCCGATTCGCCGGCATAGCGCGAACCGAGATCGTAAGCCGCGGGCACGGGGTGCTCTACATTGCCATCCACCACGAACAGTTCGAACTGGCCGTAAGCCGCGGGCACGGCCTGGGCCGCCAGAAGCATCGCCAGCGGCCATGGTCTTAGTAAGCGGCTGATCAGGCGTCTGATCATGAGTGAGCTCATGGCTTGCCCACAGTGATGGAAGGCGGTCCAATAGTCAGAATGGGAGCGGGCGGCGCGGCGGGCGTCAGGGCTGCGGAGCCCCGGCTGGCGGCGAGGATGCCCACAATGGCTCCCGCGCCTGCCACTGCGGCAACCACGATCCATTTTCCAGCGATCCGTTTTCCAGCGACCCGTATTCCAGTGACGCGTATTCCCGCGTTGTTCGACGCATTGGCGGCCGGCGCGGCGCTGCTCTTAGGCTCCACCACCCTGTCGGCCTCGCGCCTGGCGTCGGCGTTCCCCGTTATGTACTGAGAACAGACCGTGCCGGCGCGCGCCTGTTCCTTCGAGGCCACAATCCGGATCTGGAAGCGTCCGGGGATGCGGTTGACCTGCAGGCCGTGCAGGCTGGCCCGTCCCTGGCCATCAGTGGTGGAAACCTCGGTGCGCAGCCCGTTGACGAACAGGCCGCCCGGACCATCCTCGGGGAGATGAAAACTGACCGCCGCACCCGGCACCGGCTTGCCAGTCTCGTCCGTGATTTCGACGCTGAGAGGGCGGGAACTTCGGGAGCCGGGCGGGTGTACCGCGCCTTCGCCCTCGATCACTTGAATTTGAAGAATGGCGACCTGGGCTGTCGCCGGGCAGGAAAACGCTATAACAAGCGCTATCAGCCAGGAAGCTCTTACGCGCAGAAAGGCCTTGCGAACCAGAGGGACCGCGGGTGCTTACCCGATCTTCCTCATTAGTACCACAGTTACATTGTCCGGCCCACCGGCCTCTTTGGCGGCATCGATTAGTTTCCGGCAGCTGTCATCCAGAGAAACGCCGTCCCTCCCGCCGCGCATGATCCGCTCCAATTCCGTCGGCTCCAGCACACCGTGCAGGCCATCGCTGCAGATCAGGACGAGGTTGTCTGCCTGCAGCGGCACCGAATAGTAGTTCACGGTGAGCGGCGCGCTGGCCCCAATGGCCATGGTGAGGACGTGCCGCATTGGATGATTGCGGAGGCTTTCCTCATCGAGGCCCAGCGGGCGGCCGACTTCGTTGACCCAGGTCTGATCGTCGGTCAGGACGCGAAGACCGGATTCGTCCAGCATGTAGGCACGGCTGTCGCCGACGCTGGCGATAGATAGAGTGCCCTCCAGTTCCAACGCCGCCACCAGGGTGGTGCCCATACCCTCAAGGCTGGGGTCGTTCTGGGCCGCGTCCAATACCCGGCGGTTGGCTTCCTCCACGGCTTGCAGCAACACCTGCGAATCGCGATGTTGCGCCATGAAGACTATCTCGGCTACCGTGTCCACGGCTATTCGCGATGCCCGCTCCCCGGCTTTGGCGCCGCCCATGCCGTCAGCCAGGACGTAAAGTCCCAGGTCCGGTTCGACCAGGCAATAGTCTTCGTTATTCGATCTGACGCAGCCCTTATCAGAGAGCGAGGACGCTTCCAACATTCCGCTAATCCGCCCGTACGCAACCAACTGTACCACGAGTATCACGCACGGTAAAATGGAGTGCGTACCGTACAATGGTCAATCCTTAATGCTCTGGAAACGCTTGTTTCTCACGCTCGAAATGATCAAGTTCGAGCACTCGGTTTTCGCCCTGCCGTTTGCCCTGACGGGGGCCCTGCTGGCGTTTCGCGAGAGCGGCGGCAATTCCGCGGAAGTCTGGATGAAGCTGTTGTGGATCGTGGTGGCGATGGTGGGCGCGCGGTCGGCCGCCATGGCGTTCAACCGCCTTGTGGATTCGGCCATCGATGGGCGCAACCCGCGGACGAAAATGCGGCATCTCCCGGCCGGTCTGTTGAGCCGCGGTTTTGGATGGGGATTCGTGGTGGCTGCGTCCTTGATATTTGTCTTTGCGGCGGGCCAGTTGAACCAGTTGTGTTTGCGGCTTGCCCCTCTGGCCCTGGGTGTGGTCTTTTTCTATTCGTTCACCAAGAGGTTCACGGCCTTTTCCCACCTGGTGCTAGGCTTCAGCCTGGGAATCGCGCCCGCCGCGGCGTGGATCGCGGTCCGCGGCTCGCTCGACTGGCGCATCCTGTGGCTCACCGCCGCCGTAACTTTCTGGACCGCCGGGTTCGATATCATTTACGCCTGCCAGGACTACGAATTCGACACCGCCGAGGGGCTCTGGAGCGTTCCGCGCGTTTTGGGAATCGCCGGCGCCCTGCGCTTCGCCAGACTGCTGCACATGGCGATGGTGCTCTCCCTGGTCGCTCTGATCCGGTCGCTCCACCTGGGGCTTCTGGCCCTGGCGGGAGTAGCGGCCATTCTGGCGCTGCTGGTTTATGAACACAGTCTGGTGAAGCCCAACGATCTTTCACGTGTGAATGCGGCCTTCTTCACCATGAACGGGTATGTGAGCGTTTTGTTTTTCTTATTCTGGGCCGCTGATATCTTCCTTAAAAATCCTGGTGTATAAAATGGATGTGTCAAACTAGTGTGTGAATATGCAAGTCGTAATTGACGATCCTCGCCTGGTTCCGATTCGCAGCAAGATCGAAGCGGGCGAGCGGCTCACCTTCGACGACGGCCTGGCCCTCGATCGCAGCAGCGACATTCTGGCGCTGGGCTACCTGGCCAATATGGTTCGCGAACGGCTGCACGGCGACACCACCTACTTCAACGTGAACCGGCACATCAACCCGACGGACGTGTGCGTGGCCAGTTGCCGGCTGTGCGCGTTCGGCAAGCAGGTGCGGGATCCCAAGGCCTATACCATGTCGCTCGAAGAGGTCTGGCACAAGGCCGGGGAAGGGTGGAGCGAAGCCGTCACGGAGTTTCACATTGTGGGCGGTCTGCATCCCGAGCTGACCCTGGACTGGTTCTGCGAAATGCTGCGCGGCCTGAAGCAGCGCTTCCCGCAGGTGCACTTGAAGGCCTTCACCATGGTGGAGATTGCGTACCTGGCCCGGCGCAGCAAGGTTTCGATCCGCGAGACCCTCGAACGGCTGCGCGATTCCGGCATGGATTCGCTGCCGGGCGGCGGCGCCGAGATCTTCAACGAGCGTGTGCGGCGAATCATCTGCGACCACAAGATCGACGGCAATGAGTGGATCGAAACGGCGCGCACGGCGCACCAGTTGGGGCTGCGCTCCAACTGCACCATGCTGTACGGGCATATCGAGAACGCAGAGGACCGCGTGGACCACCTGGTTCGCTTGCGCGAATTGCAGGACCAGACGCACGGTTTTGTCACCTACATCCCGCTGGCCTTCCATCCGGACAACACGGCGCTGCATCACATTCCGAAGACCACGGGCTTCAACGACATTAAGAACATCGCGGTGGCGCGCTTGATGCTCGATAACATTCCGCACATCAAAGCCTACTGGGTGATGATGACGCCGCGGATTGCGCAGATCGCGCTGCGGTTCGGCGCCGATGATATCGACGGGACCATCGTGGAAGAGCGCATCTATCATGACGCGGGCGCCACCACAACCCAGGGGCTGCGGCGGGCGGAGCTGCTGCAATTGATCCGCAAGGCAGGGCGCGAACCGGTAGAGCGGGATACGCTGTACCGGGCGGTGCAGAGGACCGAAGCCACCTTTACGGTGCTGGTGTAGGCGAATCCGCCGCCTGAGCTGCTTGACACTCCCGGTAGCGCCGGCAATCTTGTTGCCGGTGGGTTTTTCGTTATCCGGCAAGTACCGGCAACAAGATTGCCGGTGCTACCGAAAACTAAGTGACATTGGGCGGTTTCGCCTGCCGTCTGAGATTCGAACTGCAACCCTACGGCAGAGGCGTCTCGCGATGCAGCAGATGCAAAATGTTGCCGTCCGGGTCAGTGAAGAAAACCAGCGAATTGCCGCCCTTCTTTTCGGGCTCGGCCAGAAACCCAACGCCTTTGCTCTTCAGCCGCTGGTACACCGCGTCGAAGTCGGTAACGGAGATCGCCAGGTGTCTCAGGCCGGGAGCCTTCATATCCAGAGGCAGGCGGGCGGCGCCGTTCGATTCAATGATTTCCAGCATGCTTCCATCCGCGGCCTTCACGAAAACGGTCTGGCTGTTTGCCGACCGGTAATTGATTGCGAAACCCAGGTGTTCCACGTACCAGTCAGCCAAACGGTGCGGATCGGGCGACGCGATGGCGGTGTGTTCAATGCCTGTTACCATACTTCGGATTCTAGCGTGAATTCACACACCGGCGCCTTTCGAACCGGCGCGCGAAGGGCCTGACAGAGGGGGTTCCCCCACGGTATAATATAGTAGTTGCCTTCGTCTGAGCCCACCCGCAGGAACCTGCTTCGTACTATGGGCGCCGCAGGTGTATCGCTCGGAACTCAACGGATGTTAAGAGGTGTTCGGAAAGAAGCTACTGAGGCAACCGACCGCCTGCTCGATGAAATCGAACGGCGGGCTTGCCGCTATTTCTATGACATGGCCGATCCGGACAGCGGCATGGTTCGCGATCGCGCCTCCGCCGATGAGCCTTATGCCCCCAGCGTGTCCAGCATCGCAGCCACAGGTTTCGGCTTAAGCGCGCTCGCCATCGCCGACAGCCGCCGCTACTTTGATCCAGGCCAGGCGCTGGCGCGCGCGCGCACCACCTTGCGTTTCCTGTGTGACCGCGCCGACCAGGAACGTGGTTTTTTTTACCACTTCCTCGATTCCTCAACCGGCAAAAGGATCTGGAGAAGCGAACTGTCGTCGGTCGATACCGCCTGGCTGCTGTGCGGCGTCCTGCATTCGAACGCGTATTGGGAAGACCCGGAGGTCCGCAAGCTGGCGTCGGAGTTGCTCGACCGCGCGGATTGGGAGTGGATGCTCAACGGCAGCCGTACGCTATCCCACGGCTGGACGCCCGAAGCTGGTTTCCTGCCCTACCGATGGGACGCGTATTCGGAGATGCTGGGCATGTACCTTCTGGCCCTCTCATCTGAAAAGCACCCCATTCCAGCCTCATGTTGGGATGCGTTTGCACGGCCTATGCGTGAGTATCAGGGCATTTTTTTCATTGATGCCGGCGCGCCGCTATTTGTGCATCAATACTCTCACGCCTGGTTCGACTTCAGGGACCGGGTCGACCGCTACGCCAACTATTTCAGAAACTCGGTTCGCGCCACGCAGGCGCATCGTTTGTACTGCCTTTCGTACGAAACCCAATTCCCCTGGTACGGGCCGGAAATGTGGGGCGTAACCGCCTCAGATTCGCGCGCCGGGTACCGCGTTTGGGCGTCGCCCAACACCCCGCCCGATGGCACGCTAGTGCCCTGCGCCTCCGGTGGCTCTTTGGTATTTCTGCCGCAGATGTGCGGCGCCGTGCTTCAGAACATGGCGGACGAATATGGAGACAAGGTCTGGAAGAAGTATGGCTTCATCGACGCGTTCCACCCCAAAGAGAAGTGGTACAGCCGCTACACTCTCGGCATCGATCAGGGAATCATCCTTCTGATGACGGCCAACATGCGCCGCGGCTCGGTTTGGAACAGCGTGATGTCCACGCCGCAAACTAAACGCGCCATGGAAGCTGTCGGGCTACGGCGCATCAGTTCCTAGCTGGAGTTAACTGCGAACGCCCGCGGGCCTCAGGCTTCCGCCGGCATAGCCATGGGAGCTTCCGGTACCGGGAAGGTCTCCTGCTCGGCTTCGACCGCCGAAGGAACCCGCTCGTGCAGCAGCAGTTCCGTCGCCAAAACATGCGGCTCGGCATGGAAGTAGCGCTGCATCGGATTATCAAAGAGCAGGTTGCAGATGGCTAGCAGGGCCATTCCCTGGTGGTGAGCCATCCACGATCGAACGATCTCGCCGCCGGCTCGCGTGTAGTCCACCGCTTCATAAAAACCGTAGCGTCCCGACCAGCCGTATTCCTCCATCTGCCGGAGGTTGTTGAGAGCCGCCACCGGATTCACCCCCAGCGCCAGAAATGATGAATACGGCGAAATGACCAGCGCCTCACTGGGGGCCGCCGCCTTCAAAGCCAGCGTAGGAATCCCGAATGGCGCGTATCCATACACGCCGGGTTTTTCTCCTAGACATGCCGACTCCGAAATTCCCCAAGGCACGCCCTTCTGCCGCGCGAATTCGCGCTGGATTCGCACCACCGCCCGCGTGCTCTGCTCCGTGATCGTGCCCGTGTAGTGGCGCATCCAAAGCGCGGGCATCAGGTATTCGAACATGGTTCCGGTCCAGGACAGCAGCGCCCGTTCGCCGCCGAACAGGGTATGCCCGCGGCCCAGGTGAAACCATGCCTCCTGGGGAATGTCGCCCTTCGCAATGGCCACGAAGACCGCGATGCGCGCCTCCGACGCCAGCAGGTCGTAAGATGACGGTTCGATCTTTCCGTTGGTAGCGTTGTACCCCACCGAGAGAAGCTTCTTGCGGCGGTAATACAAGAATCGGAAATCCATCTCGCGCACCATCGCTCCGCAGATCGATGCGATCTCACCCAGTTCGGCGGTCATCTCCGCCGTCAACCCGTGTTTGGCTCTGGGCTCGGCCGCGAAAGCCAGGGCCGCCTGCTTCAACGTCCAAAGACTGGCGGCCAGGTTGCCGCTGTCCACCGTCGAAACGAACCGCGGCTCCAGGGGCTCAAGAGAAGCAACGTCGTACCAGTTGAACAGGTGGCCGCGATACTTGGGCAGCGCCGCCACGCTATCGAGCGTCTTTCTGGTGTCGAATATGAACTCGGCCAATGTAATGACGCCGAAATGCAGCGCCGCGATGTTGGCATTGAGCAGCATCGCCACGTTCGTGGGAGACACGCGAAGCGCGGCCTCGCCGTCCTCCCGAACGCTATCCGGTATGAGCCAGTGCGTGGTGGGCGAACTCCAGTCGCGGAAAAACCGGCACATCTTCTCGGCGATTTCCCGAAGCCACTCGGCGTCTTCCTTGGGCAGCGCGCGATTCATAGTGCGGGGCGCGCGGTTCAACCAGGCCGAGACCCCGCGGGAGGCCACCCACAGAGTCAGAATAGGCGCCGCCGCCGGCAGCGCGCCCGGCCGGATCAACCATACCAGCAGACCGACCGCCACGGCCAACCCCGGCGTCCATTCCAGATACACATCCACGGTCGCTTTGCTCCGTACCTCGGCTTCGGCTTCCGCGGCCGTTTCCCATTCCAGCAGTCTGCGCTTGGTAATAAAGACTCGCATCACTGAGCGCGCGATCGCATCGAGTGAGACCAACGCCTGGTGCATCAGAAAGATCAGACTGAACAGCGCGATGGCATGCCCCTTGCCGAAGGCCCGCGCCGTGTCCCGTATCCATGCCGGCAGGGCACGGCGTCTCAGGGGCACACGCATCAATGCAAAAAGGAGATCGAAGTAGACCGGTAAGAACAATATCGCCACGCCGGCCACGGTCCAGTATGCCGGCGCCCCGCGCAGGAAAAACCAGCTTGCCAGAAGAAATACCAGCAGCCCGGGCTCGAAGAGACTGCGCCGAAGGTTGTCGATGATCTTCCACCGCGAAATCAGGGTAATGGGATTCGGCACCATGTCCCGATGAAAATCCGGCACCTCGGACTGGATCCACCGCAGAATCTGCCAATCGCCTCGAACCCAGCGGTGTTTGCGGCGGTTATAGGCGCTGAAGTGCGATGGGTAGTCGTCAATCAGCTCGATATCGCTCACCAGCGCGACGCGCGCATAAGCCCCCTCGATGAGGTCATGGCTGAGCAGCGCATTCTCGGGGAACCGCTGCTCCAGCACTTCGTGCAGGGCCTCCACTTCGTAGATGCCTTTTCCCGTGAAACTGCCTTCGCCGAAGAGATCCTGGTAAACGTCGGAAACCGCGCGCGTATAAATATCGAAACCGGTTTCCCCGGAATACAGGCCGGCAAAGCGGCTGCGCGCCGCGGATTGAACGCTGATTCCGATGCGCGGCTGCAGGATCCCATAACCTTCCACGACGATTTTCCCCGTGGGGTCTAGAACCGCCGCATTCAGAGGATGCGCTATGGCGCCGATGAGTTTGGCGGCAGATTCCCTGGGAAGCTGCGTGTCTGAGTCGAGTGTGATCACGTATTTCACCCGTTCCAACACGCTGAGATCGCCAACCTTTACCGGGAAGGCATCGAACCCGCCCCGGATGAGACGGTTCAGATCGAGGAGTTTGCCCCGCTTGCGCTCCCAGCCCATCCACCGCCCCTCGGAATCGTTGTAGATCCGGTGCCGGTGGAACAGGAAGAATGGCGAACCCGCGTATCGCCGGTTGAGACCTTCGATGAGTTTGCGGCAGACATCCACCAGCGTGTCCCGATCGTCCACGGGACAATCGGAATCGGGCGAATCGGTGAGCAAGGCAAAATGCAGATTGGGATCGCGGTTGGCCAGGAAGCGTATTTCCAGATCCAGCACCAGATCGCGAATCTGCGCTTCTTTAAGCAGCAGCGTGGGAACGGCGACCATGGTCGTACAATCGTCCGGGATCCCTTCGGAGAAATCCAGCTTCGGCAACACTCGCGGCCTTGCCAGGTAGGTAACCAGGTGGTTTACAAAATCCGACGCTGCCTGAGTGGCCGGTAAGAGCAGTAGAAGCAGCGCTCCGAACACGGGTGTAAGCCGGCCGTTGCCGGACAGCATCACGGCCACAATCACGAACGTCAGAAGTTCCACGCTGCCCAGATAAAACGCGGTGGGGTAGCGCAGAATCAGGTCCATTGCGCGTTCATCCGGGGACGGGCGATATGCGGTCCGCTCACGCAAGGGCGTTACATTTTCCAGCAGATAATAGCCAACGTGGCTTCGCCGGATGGCGGCCCGCGAGCCATCCGACACCGCAAATGCTTCGCGGGCCAGATCCACCGCCGCCGCTGCGATTTGCGGTTCGCTCATCGGGCTGTGCTTGGCCAGGCCGCCGACCACCTTCCGGTATAGGTCGCGGCTTTCGAAGTCCATGCGCGAATACGCCCCCACGGGATCATCCGCCAGCGCGCGATGCACCAGGCTGGCAGCCTCAAAAAGCTCTTTCCACGCGGTCTCGCCAACGTGTCGAAGGCTGCTCACCAGCGGCGCCCACATGGTGGACGGCGCACCCACCAGACGCGTGAGGATCTCCAGTTGCAGCGTGGGTTTGAGCGCCCAAATTTCGCCCATTTCCAGGGTCGCGCGGGATTGAAATCCGTCCAGGAAGGCGACAAAGCTCTCGTCTGCAAAATGACCTTGCACCTGGTCCAGGTAAGCGCCCGCAATCAGCGCGACGCGGGCGGTTTCGGGCGATGTTCCGTCGGAAGCCACCGGAAAGCGATGCAGCCCGCTGGCAAATTCGAGAGCTTCTTTTTCCGCGGTCTGCAGCAGGCGCGCATTATCCATCAGCCAAACGCGGGTCTGCTCCCGTGACGCACGGCCTTGGGCCCGGATTCGCAAAGCCAGGCCCGGTTTTTGATGTCGCTCGCGGTGCCCGTGCGGCTTCGTTGCCGTGATGGAAGCCGCCAGAACGCTTCCGCTGCGGCGGCATTCGGCCAGTTCCTCATCGCGGGAAAGAGGCTTGCCAAAATCGAAAGGGAGGGGATATATGGTCATCTGTAACTCGCTGCCTGTAGCTCAAACATGCCGTTGTATCTGCCGCCCAGCGCCATAAGCTGGGCGTGAGTGCCTTGTTCGGCGATTCGGCCGTTTTCCAATACTACGATTCGGTTCGCCATCCGGACGGTCGAGAAGCGATGCGAAATCAGCAGCGCCATTTTCCCCTCCGTCAATTCGGCGAAGCGTTGAAAGACCTCGTATTCCGAGCGGGCATCGAGTGACGCCGTGGGCTCGTCCAGAATCAGGATCTGTGCATCCCTCAAGTACGCGCGGGCCAACGCCATCTTCTGCCATTCGCCGCCCGAAAGATCCACCCCTCCTTCAAACCGGCGCCCCAGCAATTGGTCGTACTCGCCGGGCAGCCGCGCCACTACCTGGTCTGCCAGACTCTTGCGCGCCGCCTCGTGGATCGCCTCGTCTTGCGCACGGTCCAACCGCCCAGTCGCAATGTTTTGCCGGGCGGTCATTTCGTAGCGCACGAAATCCTGGAAGATCACCCCGATTTCGCGATGCAGATCCTCGATATCGTAGTCGCGCAGATCGGCCCCGTCCAGTAAGATGCGGCCTTCGGTTGGATCGTACAACCGGGTCAGCAATTTGACGATCGTGGTCTTTCCCTGCCCGTTCTCGCCGATCAACGCAATCCGCTCGCCGGCCTCGATTCGCAGATTCAGACGGTCCAGCACGGCGCGCGGACTACCGGGATAGCAAAACGTGACGTTTTCGAAAACGAAACCGTCGCGGATCGGACGCGGGGCGGGGAAGGCTCCCGGCTTCGACTGGATCTTCGGCTGCACGCGCAGGAATTCCACCAGATCGGTAAGGAACAGCGATTGATCGGCAATACTTGAGAGGGTCGAAAAGATGCTCTGAATGTTGGTGCTTGCGCCGGCGATGGCGCCGGCCAGAAATTGCAGCGACCCCCAACTCAGCGCGCCCTGAACCGTGCGCAGGATAACGTAAGCGTACGCGCCGTAATAGGCCGCGGTGCTGATTAAGGAGAGGAACGCGCCGGCCCAGAGGCGGCGTTTGGCCAGGTGCACATTCTGGTCGTAGATTTGGTTGGAGAGCCGCGCATATTCACCTGAGAGGAACGCGCTCAACCCAAAAAGCTTGAGCTCCTTTGCCGATTCCTTGCTGGCGCCCAGTGTTCGCAGGTAGTCCAGTTGCCGCCGCACGGGTGTCTGGCGGATATTCTGGGCGTACCCGAGAAATGCGAAGTGGCTTTCGCCGAGGAACGCCGGCAGAACCGCGAAAACCAATAGGAGCAGCAGCCACGGCGAAAACCAGAGAACTCCCGCGGACAGGCTGGCCGCTGCGATGAACTGCTGCATCACGGTTCCCACGGCCTGGATCATCGCGATGCGGTCGGTCGATTGAACCCGCGCGCGCTCGAGCTTATCGTAGAAGACCGGATCCTCGTAAGAAGCCAGGTCGAGCCGCGACGCGTGCTCCATGACCTGGATACTCACATAGCGCGTAAACCGGTCAGCCAGCAGCGCGTCGAAATACCCGATGCATCGGCCCATCAATGAGCCCAGCACCGCCAGACCAAACTCCGCCGCCACCAGCCACCAGAAAATCTCCGGCAAGGGCCGTCCGCCAAAATGGGCTTGCAGCGCATCCAGAATCCGTTTCGAAACCGCAAGCATCGAAATCGGAATTAAAGCCGCCAGAATTCGGAAGACCGCGCCGGCGCTCACCACTCCGGGTCCGGCCTTCCAGACGATCTTCAACAGCGGCGGAATGTTTCGAAGCGCCCGGGCTCTCTCCTGCCAGTTCCCCCAAAAGGTAACGGAGTTCTCATTCATGCGGTTGTGCGACCGCGCACGAAGCGGATGATCCACCATGTACGGTCCCCACCGCTCTTGCATTTACACTGCCAGTACTGTCTTCTCAACGCCTCAGGCCACGCGTGAGCGGCGCCTGAGTTGCAATCATTGAATAACTTGGCGCGCGTCAGTATCGTGAATGTTCACAAGAGCGTCGCTATAGGGCGAAGCCCTGAGCGGAATCGAGAGACGACCTGGAAAAAGTTTCGCTGTTGCTTGCCGGTGCGGGCAAACGGCTTCAGTCCAACCACGCCTCGCCGCGGTGTACGGGCGCCGGCGGAACCGCGCCAAAGCGGCGCTGGCGGCTGCGAAACTCGCGTACGGCGGCGCACAGATCGGCGGGGGCGAAGTCAGGCCACATGGTGCGCGAGAAGACCAATTCGGCGTAGGCGGACTCCCAGAGAAGGAAGTCGCTGAGCCGGCGCTCGCCGCCGGTGCGGATCAGCAGGTCCACCGGCGGGCCCAGGGCGCCTTCAAGCGCATCCCGCGATAGTTCCGTCAGACCGCGGGCGGCGGCCCAAATGGCCTCGCGGCCCGAATAGTCCACGGCCATGCGCAGCCAGAGCCGATCTCCCGAAGCTGTAGCCGCTTCCGCCCGGGTGATGGCGGCGCAAAGACTGGTGTCCAGCCGGTCTCGGCGGCCGATCACTTCCAGGCGGACGCCGTTCGCCACGCAGCGCGGCGTCTCATTTTCCAGATAGATGCCCATCAGCCGCATCAGTGCGTCCACTTCCGGCTGCGGGCGGCGCCAGTTGTCGGAGGAAAAAGCGAAGAGCGTGAGAATGCCGACGCCGGCCGCGGGCGCGGCTTCCACCACGCGGCTGGCGGCCTCCACACCGGCGCGGTGTCCCATCACCCGTGGAAGCCCCCGCGCCTGCGCCCAGCGTCCATTGCCGTCCATGATTATTCCGGCATGCAGAGTACTTTGCGATGTAAAGTCATAGAGCATAAAAAAAGGCCTCATTTATCGCGCATGGCTTGAATCAGCGCTTCCATATGATCGAGATAGCGATCCAGGGCGCGCCGGCCCGCCGCCGTGAGCCTGTAATCCGTCCGCGGCATGCGTCCTTCAAAAGATTTGGCGCAGGCTATATAACCCGCCTCTTCCAGTTTGCGCGCGTGAACGCTCAGGTTGCCGTCCGTGGTATCCAGCAGCTTCTTCAGTTCGTTGAAGGTCAGGGAATCGTTCACCGCCAGCGCGCTGAGAATCCCCAGGCGCAGGCGTTCGTGGACCAGCCGGTCCAACTTTGGGGCCTCGCCGGCCGCCTCCAGCCGCAAGGGCCGCTTTTCCCGCTCGCGCCGTGCCGCGTTTTGCTTAGCCGCCATATTTCACCGCGATCACACCGCCGAAAACTACGTGCAGGCCTCCAAAACCGGCGGCCAGCAGCACTTCATTCCAGCCGGGCACCAGCAGCGCGGCTGATCCCACCAACATGAAGCAGGCCCCCATCAGCGGCACTACCCGCACCGAAGAGTAGCCGCCTGAAACAATGGCGACGCCATAAAGCAGCAGCCAGACGCCGGGCAAAAAGCCTGATATCCCCGCCCGGAAAAACACGGCCGTCAGCAGCGCGCCGGCCAGCATCGCCGGTGCAAAGCCCGCGATGAACTTGCGCCCGGGGCCCGAAAGAAGGGGTAATTTGAAGCGCCGCGATTTCAGCGCCGCGCCAACAATTCCGATTAGCAGCGCCACAGCGGCTTCCAGGGTCCAGACCTTGAGCCACGCGGCGGAACTGGCCTGATGCCCGGAAAGCCGCGCCGCAGCCAGCGCCGTGCAGCCCATCAGCACTCCACCCACACCCGGCACCGCGGTAAAGGAACCGGCGCGCTCCAGGGTCTGGCGGATGTACCGCAGATCGTCCATGGCGTGCGCGTGAATTTGCAAAGGCTCCGGGCGTGGCGTCGCCATAGTCACATCATACCCTGCTTGTGGGGCGCTTTCAAGTACTTTTCGTGGCAAAGTAGTATGCCGCTTTGGAGTGCCCTGTTAGAATGTTGGCTGTGGCCCCGAAGGAGGAATATACCCGCGCCGACGTACGTCGCAAGTTTGGCCTGTCCGAGCGCCAGTTGAAAAACTGGGAGCGGCAGGAACTGCTGCCCGCCGCCGAATCGTATTCCTTCTCAGATCTGATTGCTGTCAAGACCCTCATCAAGCTTCGCGAAAATAACATTCGGGGACGGCAGATCGCCATGGCGCTGAAGTCGCTGCGCCAGAAGCTCAATTGGGTGAAGCAGCCGCTCTCTGAGCTGCGCGTCGTTTTTCACGGGAAGAAGATCGCGGTCTATGTGGCCGGCCAGAAGATGGAGGCCATCAGCGGCCAGATTCTTTTCGATTTCGAGGCCGCCGAATTGAGCGCGGTCGCCAGTTTTCCGCAGCGCAAGCTCACCGTCAGCCGCACCCGGGAATCGGAAGCCTGGTTCCAATGGGGGCTGGAACTGGAAGAGACCGGCGCCCCGGTCGAAGAGGCCGTGGACGCCTACAAGAAAGTGTTGGAACTGAATCCGGGGGCGGCCGGCGCACTAGTCAATCTGGGGACGATTTACTATCGGATGCGCCAGTTCGGCGAGGCTGAGAAGTATTACGTGGACGCCATCCATGCGGACCCGGGCTATCCGCTGGCGCAGTTCAACCTCGGCAACCTGCACGACGAACAGGGGCGGATTAAGGAAGCCTTCGAACATTACCGGCGCGCCTTAAACCTCAATCCGCAGTATGCCGATGCGCATTTCAACCTGGCGCTGCTTTGCGAACGCACGGGCGATCCGCTGAAGGCAGTGCACCACTGGAAGGCTTATCTGAAATTGGATCACTCCGGACAATGGGCGGAAATCGCGCGGCGGCAGTTGGAAAGGCTGCGGCAGTCCGTGATCCGGTAAATCGGTATTGGCGGAGGATAATTCATGATCATCGCTCTGGCCGGCAGGCGCGCGGATAGCGCCGGCGCCAAAGAGCCGCGGTTTCCGCTGTGGAATATCGAGACTGTGCGGACGCGGGTTCGGGCGTTTCTCAAAGAGAAGGGCGCCACGGCCCTGGTATCGTCCGCCGCTTGCGGAGCCGATTTGATTGCTTTGGCGGAGGCCGGCCAACTCGGCCTCCGGCAGCGCGTGATTCTGCCGTTCGAGCGAAAGCGTTTCCGCGAAACCTCTGTGACCGACCGGCCCGGCGAGTGGGGTCCGCTCTACGACCAGCTTCTCGATGCGGTGGAAGCGGCGGGCGATCTCGTCGTTCTTCAAAATGGATCGGACGACCAGGCGTATGCGGAGGCCAATCGCGCCATCCTCGATGAGGCCGTGGCGCTGGCCAAGGCAATTTACAAACCTGCCAGGGCGGTCCTGATATGGGACGGCGTCTCGAGTGGCGATAGCGATCTGACCGAAGCGTTCGGCACCGAAGCCCGCAGGCGCGGACTGATGATTTCGGAAATCCGAACCATCTGATAACCGGGCTGTCACAAAACACACCGGGCCAGCGTTATGATTCTTGAACCCAACCAGATTTCGAAACCTCCGTTGGAATAAAAAACTACTGGAAGTTCGAACGCTTTCGGCTGGATCCTCGTCATAAGTGATAACCGGTGGTGTCTAATAATCACTAGAATTGAAAGCAAAGGAGATCCCCAATGGACCGCGCAATATCATTGGCTGCTCTGACCGTAATCCTGGCGTTCGGGGTTTTCGGCCAGACTGCCGCCGGCCCTCCGGAGTTCGAGGTAGCGTCCATCAAACCAGCGGCGCCCCCGGTCAACGGAAGGTTGATGATCCGTATGGGCGGGGACCCCGGACGGGTGGATTACACCAACGTCAGCCTCAAGGACATTATCCGGCAGGCGTACAGTGTCAAAGACTATCAGATCTCCGGCCCGGACTGGTTGAATTCGGCCCGCTTCGACATTGTGGCGAAGGTGCCAGCCGGCGCTCCCAAAGATCAGGTTCCGATGATGTGGCAGACCCTGCTGGCCGAGCGCTTCAAATTGCAGATCCACCGCGAAACCAAAGAGCTGCCCATGTACGCCCTGGTGGTAGGCAAGGGCGGGCCAAAAATGAAGGAGTCCGAAATCGACCCCAACGCCCCGGTCCCTGGTGGACAGGGAAATGGCGGTCAGGCGAATGCCGGCCCTGCGAACGGCGGCCCTTCGGCCAATGGCGGCCTGCCGGCGCCACCCCAGATCGGTAAGGACGGTATGCCGAAATTTGGCCCCGGCGGGGGTCGCGGCCCCATGATGATGATGAACGGAATGGGACACCTGACGGCCAAGATGATGGGCATGTCAGGGCTGGTGGATATGTTGGCGCGCAGCGTGGATCGCCCGGTAGTGGACCAGACCGGGCTCACGGGAAAGTATGATTTCAGTTTGGATTACACACCCGATGAGAGCACGCGCATGCCCCTGCCGGCCGGAGTGCCGCCGCCTTCGCCGCCTCCCGGGGGTGGCGCTGATATGCACGGCGCGGAGATCCACGGCAAGGACAACCCAGACAGCGGCCTTTCGCTATTCGCCGCCCTGCAGGCGCAGCTCGGACTCAAGCTGGAGCCGAAAAAGGGTCCGATTGAGCTGATCGTAATCGACCGCGTGGAGAAATCGCCGACCGAGAATTAACGGCCGCGGCTGGCGTCTAACACCTGGGAAGATCTACGGAATCGTGGATGCGCATTCTTAATTATTTCCGGTACTTCATCATCGCCTGTGCCGCCGTGGCCGGGCTTGCAGCGGAGCATCACGGGCAAGTCAAATTCGGCGATTTGCCGGTTCCCGGAGCCACCGTCACCGCCGTTCAGGGCGATAAGAGGATGGTCGCCATCACCGATCAGCAGGGCGCTTATTCATTTGCCGCCCTGCCCGATGGCGTCTGGACCATTCAAGTGGAAATGCTGTGCTTCGCAGCAGTCCGGCAGGAAGTAGCGGTGGCGCCCAACGCGCCCAGCCCGGTATGGGAATTGAAGCTGTTGTCCTTCGATGAGATCAAGGCCTCCGCCCCGCCGCCCGCAAGCGCACCGCCGCCGGCATCAGCCACAACCGCTGCAGCCGTCACCTCGCAGAGCGCTGGCAGTCAGCCGGCCCCGCAAACCAGCGCACAGGCCGGTGCCGTACCGGCCGGCAAGCCCGGTAAGCCCGCCAAGCCTGGCAAGCAAGATAAAAAGGCCTCGCGCACTGCGAAATCTGCCGGACCGGTGAACGCAAGTGCCGGCTTTCAACGCACCGACGTGAATGCCTCTGCCGATGCGAGCGCCGCCGGAAACGCTGCCGCAAATGACACGGCCAACCCGGCCGCCGATCAGAACCCAGGCGCCTCCGATGCTTTCGTGGTCAACGGCAGCGTCAGCAATGGCGTGGAAAGGCGAGCCATCGGCAACGCTCGCCGGGGTCCGGGATCCATGTACCGCGGCGACCTGAGTCTCATCCTGGACAATTCCACTTTGGATGCCCGCCCGTTTTCGTTTACCGGCCAGGATACCGCCAAGCCCTCCTATGACCATCTTCGGGCCGGAGCTTCGTTCGGCGGTCCGCTGCTCATTCCGCACCTGATTCACGGACAAGGACAGTTCTTCGTCAATTACCAGATGACGCGAAACACCAATGCCAACACGCAGCCCGGCCTTGTGCCGGATGCGTTCGAACGCGGCGGAGACTTGTCGCACGTGTTGAACCCGCTGGGGCAGCCGCTGCAAGTGCTGGACCCAAGTACCGGTGTTCCGTTCCCAGGCAACATAATTCCGGCAAGCCGGATCAGCCCCCAGGCCGCGGCTCTGTTGAATCTCTACCCGCTGCCGAATTTCGATGCGTCTACGCGCTATAACTACCAGATTCCGATTGTCGGCGTGACCCATCAGGACGACATGCAGTCACGCGTCAATAAGACGCTCAACTCCAAGAATTTCGTGAATGGCACCTTCGCATACCGCAACAGCCGCGCCGACAATCCGAACCTCTTCGGCTTTCTCGATACCACCGGCATCACGGGCCTCAATACAATGGCGAACTGGCGGCATATCTTCAATCAGCGCGTCAACCTTAGTCTGGGATACCAGTACAGCCGCTACGCCGTGCGCACCGTGCCATTCTTCGCCAACCGGCGCAACGTGTCCGGTGAGGCCGGCATCACGGGCAATAATCAGGAACCGCAGAACTGGGGGCCGCCGAATCTGTCCTTCGCAAGCGGCATCCAGAACCTCTCAGACAGCCAGGATTCCGTGATACGCAACCAGACTCACGCGCTGTCGGCCAACCTTCTTTGGGTTCACAGGCCGCACAATCTCACATTCGGAATGGATTATCGCCGCCAGCAATTCAATCTTCTGTCGCAACAGGACCCGCGCGGCAGCTTCACCTTTAACGGCTCGGCCACGGCCGTGGGCGCCGGCGGCCTGCCGGTAAACGGATCGGGTTTCGATTTCGCGGACTTCCTGCTGGGGATACCCGACACCAGCTCGATCGCTTTCGGCAACGCCGACAAATACTTCCGGTCTTCATCCTGGGACGCCTATTTTACCGACGACTGGAGAATCGGTCCGTCTTTCACTCTCAACGCCGGAATGCGCTGGGAATACGGCTCGCCCATTACCGAAAAATATGGCCGCCTGGTGAATCTGGACATCGCTCCCGGCTTTTCGGCGGCAGAGCCAGTGGTGGCCAACAATCCCATGGGGGCGCTGACCGGACGGCCCTATCCCAGCTCTCTGGTGCAACCCGACAAGCACGGTTTTGAGCCGCGCATCTCGTTTGCCTGGCATCCGTTTTTCGGGTCGTCCATGGTGATTCGCGGCGGGTACGGCGTCTACTACAACTCTTCCGTGTACCAGGCGATTGCGATCCAGATGGCGCAGCAATCCCCGCTATCGAAGAGCCTGAGCGTGGCCAACGGGCCGGCCAACCCGCTCACGCTGGCCAGTGGCTTCAACGCCGCGCCCGGCAACACTTCCAACACCTTTGCCATCGATCCCAACTTCCTCGCCGGCTATGCGCAAAACTGGCAGTTATCGGTGCAGCGCGATCTGTTTGAGTCCATGGTTGTCACGGCAACTTACCTGGGCATCAAGGGCACGCGGGCCGTCCAGGTCTTCCTGCCTAACACTTACCCGAACGGGGCGGCGAATCCTTGTCCCTCTTGTCCCTCGGGGTTTGCCTATATGACCTCGAATGGCAACTCCACCCGGGAAGCCGCCCAATTCCAACTGCGGCGACGGCTGCACAATGGTTTCACGGCCAGTCTGCAGTACACTTTCGCTAAGGCGCTCGATGATGCCGCACTGGGCGGAAGAGGCCAGGGTCCCGGCGGAGGCCAGGGCGCCGGCGCGGGCCAGGGAAACGGGGCCGGGGGCCAGGGCACCGGCGGCGGCCAGACCGCCAGCGTGATTGCGCAAAACTGGCTCGATCTGAGCGCCGAGCGGGGGCCATCCAGCTTTGACCAGCGCCACCAGTTGACTGTGCAAGGGCAGTTCACCACCGGCGTCGGAGTGGCCGGGGGAACCCTGCTGCGCGGCTGGAAGGGCGCGGCCTTCAAAGGTTGGACCTTCCTCAGCCAGATCACCGCCGGCAGTGGAATGCCGTTGACCCCCACTTACCTCGCAGCCGTGCTGGGCAGTGGCGTAACCGGACCGCTCCGGCCCGACGTTACCGGCGCCTCGGTTTACGCCGCTCCTCCGGGCCGATTCCTGAACCCGGCTGCATACCAGTTGCCGGCCGCGGGACAATGGGGCAATGCCGGAAGGAATTCAATTGTCGGACCCAGCCAGTTTGTGATGGGCGCCTCGATGCAGCGCTCGTTCGGCGACTTCGACGTACGGTTCGATTCCACCAACGTGCTCAACCATGTCACCTTCCCCAGTTGGAGCACGATCGTGGGCAGCGCGCAGTTCGGATTGCCCAGCACCGCCAACACCATGCGCAGTTTTCAAGCCACTGTGCGATGGAGGTTCTGAGACATGCAACGGATCGTTAAAGTAATCAGTGCGGGAATCATCATCTGCCTGCTGGCAATACTGGCTGTTGAGGCGCAACAGAATCCGCCGGCCCCCGCCAATGGCACCGTCAAGTTCCAGACCAGCACCCAGTTGGTGATAGAGACCGTCACGGTCACCGACAAGAGCGGCAAGCCCATCGAAGGTCTTACCGCCAAGGATTTCACCGTCACCGAAGACGGCGTTGCGCAAACCATCAGTTTCTGCGAATTCCAAAAGATGCAGGAGACTGCGCCCGCCGCGCTCCCGCCCGCCCCGCCCGCCGCCGCCCCCGCGCAGGACAACGCCCAGGACAACAAGGTTGCACCAGCAGTCGTATCGCAGATCATGCCGGAACGGCCCGGCGACCTGCGATACCGCGACCGCCGCCTGATCGCCCTGTACTTCGACATGAGCGCCATGCCGGTCCCCGACCAGTTGCGCGCGCAAGCCTCGGCCGTCAAGTTCATCCGGACCCAGATGTCTCCCGCGGATCTCATGGCCCTCATTTCCTTTTCCGACGGCGTCCACGTGCTGCAGGATTTCACGGCCGATCGCGACGAACTGGAAAAGAAGGTCGTGAAACTCTTCGTCGGCGAGGGTCAGGGTTTCGAAGCCGGCTTCAATGACGATAGCGCCGCGGACATCGGGTCGGCCTTCGGCGAGGATGACAGCGAGTTCAGCCTCTTCAACACCGACCGGCAGTTGGCTGCGTTACAGACCGCCGTGAAAATGCTGGGCCAGCTCAACGAGAAAAAAGTTCTGGTGTACTTCGCCAGCGGGCTGCGCCTCAACGGCGTGGACAATCAGGCGCAATTCCAGGCCACGGTCAACGCCGCCATCCGTGCCAACGTGTCCTTCTTCCCGGTCGACGCGCGCGGCCTTGTGGCCCAGGCGCCGATGGGCGACGCCACTCACGGGTCGCCAGGCGGCGCCGGCATGTACAGCGGCAGTTCGGCGCTGGCCATGAATAACAATTTTCAGAAGTCGCAGGATACCCTCTATGGGCTGGCCGCGGACACCGGCGGCAAGGCCCTGCTGGATAATAACGACCTTTCGAGGGGCATCTACCAGGCCCAGCAATCCATTTCCAACTATTACATCCTGGGATATTACTCGGCGAACATGGCGCTCGATGGCCGCTTCCGCCGCATCAAGATTGCCTTCAACGGCGACCCGTCGGCCAAGCTCTCTTATCGCCAGGGCTACTACGCCGGCAAGCAGTTCAACAAGTTCACCACCGTCGACAAGGAGCGTCAGCTGCAGGATGCGTTGATGCTGGGAGACCCGATTACGGAGCTCACCATCGTCATGGAAGTGAATTATTTCCAGTTGAATTCCGCCGAGTACTATGTGCCCGTGGTGGCCAAGATTCCGGGCAGCGAACTGGCGCTGGCCCGCCGCCGCGGCGCCGAGCACACCCTCATCGACTTCATCGGCGAGGTGAAAGACGAATACAACGTGACCGTCGCCAACGTGCGCGACAAAGTGGATATCAAACTGAGCGGCGAAACTGCGGCCCAGCTATCCAGGCAGCCGATTCAATATGACACCGGCTTCACGCTGCTGCCCGGCACTTACTCCCTGAAGTTTCTGGCGCGCGACGATGAGACCGGCAGGATTGGAACTTACCTGAACAAGTTCGTGATCCCCAACCTGAACAAAGAGCAGAAGCGTGTTCCCATCAGTTCCGTAGTATTGAGCGGGCAGAGAATGGACCTCAGGGACGCGCTATACACCGCGGGTAAGGATAAGGGCCCGGGAGTCAACCCGCTGATCCAGGATGGCCAGAAGCTGATTCCCAGCGTGACGCGCGTGTTCAGCATCCGTCGCGACATGTACGTTTACCTTCAAGCCTATGAGCGCGGTGCGGCCAGCACGCAGCCGCTGGTGGCATTCGTAAGCTTTTATCGCGGACAAGCCAAGGCATTCGAAACGCCGCCGCTGCCGGTGACCGAGGGGATGGACCTCAAGTCGAAAGCCGTGCCTCTGCGCTTCAGCCTGGCGCTCAACAAACTGCCTCCGGGCAAGTACGACTGCCAGGTAACCGTGCTCGACCCGACCGGCAACAAAGCCGCATTCTGGCAGGCTCCCGTGATGCTGGTGCCCTAGTCTGGCGGGACTTTACTGCGAGTGGCGTCACTCCGGAAACGCAGGAACCGCGAAGCCACGGCGACTGAATGAGATAGCTTCTGGGCTTTCTACCAAGGAATATATTACCCCATGTGGATGGGGTACGACGACATAAATTGAGGCAAACGCCTCCGAGACATACCCATAGCTTTCTGTTTCGGCGTTCTCGCAGTAAACTCCCGCTAGGTGGCCACGAGGCTTTGCGCTGCAACATTACCCCGGTGAACAGGTTCGACGGTGATCATCATCTGATTTGGCACGCCCGTGCCATTATTTGGCCGGAAGCAGACAGCAATCGTCAGTGAGCGACAATCATTTCAGCAAATACCCACTTTGATCTTCATTTATTTATCCTTCTCTGAATTAGATGCGGGCGCGATGGTTGCGGTTTAACCGTTCGAGAATGGTTTCCCATGGCAAGCGAAAGAAAGCACGTACGCGCACGGTTTGAAAGGTCTCACGGTGCATGGGCAAAAATGACAGGCCGGGATGCCAATCCTTCCAGCGCCACTGTCAGGCGTCGGGAAACGCTTCTTGGTGGGTCCGAGGTTGTAAGCCCTTGAAGGGATTGCGGCGGGAGTGCGGAAATCGTCTGTGAAGCTCTCTGGTTCGCGGATTGCAACTTGAACAACGAAGGGAGAACAAAATATGTTTAGTCGATCACACATCCTGGGCTTGGCAGGGGCAGTTGTTTTGGCAGGCTCGGCATGGACGCAGACGCAACCGCCGCAGAATGGCCAGGCCGCCCCTGATAGATCTTCCACTGGCTCTCCAACGGGCGCCCCGCGGGACAATACGCCTGGCAATCCCGGCGCCGTCCCGCAGGATCAGCAGATAGACCCTTACATTACGGACAAAGACTTCGTCAAGAACGCAGCGGAATCGAGCGCGACTGAGGTGCAGCTCGGGCGGCTCGCGCAGGACAAAGCATCGAGCGACGTTGTGAAGGAACTCGGGAGACGGATGGTGGAGGCGCACACTCAGACGAGCCAACAATTGAAACAGGCAGCCGCCGCATTGAATGTCCAGTTGCCCACCGAACCGCCGCGCAAAGCGAAGAAAGCTGAGGGCAAACTGACGAAACTCTCCGGCACCGATTTCGACCGCGCCTACGCCAAGATGGCGGCGGATGAACAGAAGCAGGCTGTGAAGGAGTTCGAGCGCGAAGCCAAGAACGGAAAATTGGCGGGTGTGAAAGACTTCGCCGCCAAGAATCTGCCGGCGGAGCAGGAACGCCAGAAACAGGCCGAGGAATTGGCTAGCGCCGGGACCGGAACGGCGTCGCGACAGAAGTAGAATCGCCTGGAATCGCTTCCGGCAGCTGAAAGCCGACGGCAGCATCCCCCATCGCGTCGCCTTACGCCAGTGCAGGTATCTCAATAACGTGATTGAAATAGTTTTTACGCAGACGGCGGGGAGACGACCAATGCGCTTCCAACGATTTCGATCAGCGAATCGCCCGGTATCCACTCAACAGCCATGCAGGCCCTGGCGGGGGCTTTGCCGGGGCTGAAGTAGGTCCCGTAGATTTTATTCAATGCGTCGTACTGCGCTTTATGGGCATCGAACCGAGCTTTGCCCGTAGGCATCGGGACATTATCGGCGTGAGGGAGGCAGAGAAAAACTTCCACATGCATGATGCTGTCCATCGTGCACCCTGCGCGCTCCACGGACTTCTTAAGTGCATCCATCGTTCGGGTGACGTGCTTCTCAAATGGGTCCGTCACAAGAATGTGATCGTCTCTAGAGTAGCCGTCATTGGAACCAGTGCCCGAGAAGTAATAGATGCCATTGTGTGTGTGGTTGCTGCGAGGTCGATTTCCAGCAGGGCTGGCTGGTGGTGTGCCCCCGGGTTGAGGAGGCTGTTGAGCGAAAAGAACGCGTGCGCCGGTCACGGCGGCCATCGTTGTCGCGAATTTATTGAAGTACCTGCGTCGAGAGTTGGCCTGCATAGAATTCTCCATTTGGACGTTTCCTTACGAGTCTTTAGACACCCTACTTCCCAGCCCCTAGGTTTTTATCAGGTCTGGCGTAGTAAGAGTGATGCATGGAATATGTTTACCATATGCGCGATCCCAAAGAAGGCGCTATTGTTCCTTCAAGACCGTCACCGCCGTTTCGGTGTTGGCCTATATGCTCGCCAATGCCGCCGCGCGGGATCTACATAGAACGATAACCCATTTCAACCACTGGCCGAAGGGTTCCTAAACGCTGCGCCGTCAGACATCTGAGTTGTCACGTCAAGCATTTTCGGAAGGTATTTCAGCGGGCTTGCAGAAGCCGGCGATATTTTTCCACATGATTTTCACGCTTGGTTGAGCTTGCCGAGGCGTGCGAGATGCTAAGGCCGCAGTGTACCTGGCCTCGTCGTAGAGGCTGCGATCCTTCCAGCAGCGAAATAGGATTCGAATCCATTTGAACGCGAGGGCGCGCACCGCTGCGTGATGCGATTTCTTTCGGGCCCGCTGGGTGTCGTAGTACTGTCGCGCCCAACTGCATTTTCTGGTCGAATACCATGCCCATTCATGGAATGTTTGCCGAAGGAATTTCGGGCACGCCCGGCGCCAATCAGTATGGCACTGCTGTCCGCTTCGGCTGATCACCGGTGCGATCCCGGAGTAGCACTGCAACTCGGCAGCCGTCATGTAGCGATCCCGGTCTGTTCCCAAGGCAGCAATTAGCCGCGGGATCATCACTTTTCCTGCGCCAGGGAGTGACGCGAAGATTTCGAAGTCCGGATGCGAAGTAGTAAGTTCTTCGATTTTCTCAGCGTGTTCCTTGATCGATGCACGCAGGACCCTCAGTTGTTCTATCAAACGTTTCACCACGATCACACCCGTGGCGATGACCGCCTGATCGCGGGTTGCTGGAATGGCCGCTACAAGGGCCGTCCGCAACTGATCGCTGCGCTCCGGGCTGAACCGGTGGCGGCCAAAGAATTTCGCCAGGGCACTGGGTTTGGCTGCCTGCATGTGTTCCAGCGTGGGCCACACCGTCAAAACATCGCTGACCACTGGAGCATCCACTTCTTTGAACCATTGCAAGATTTGAGGGAAGAACATCTTCAGTTGCGAAGTCAGCCGGTTCAGATACCGAGTCTTGTCGTTTACTGCATCGCGCCGGGCTTCCACCAGGAACTGAATCGTACGCGTAGCAACTGTATCGGGTCGAAATGGCCGCAACCGATCCGGGTGTTTTCGCAACAATTCCAAAATCAGATCGGCATCAGTGGGATCACTCTTGGCACCGGATGGGTAGAAACTTTTTCGATAGTGATCCATCGTGCTCGAGTGAACTGGATACAAGACCAAATGGCCGTATTTGCTCAGCATGAACAGAAGCGAGCCGCGGGCCTGCTCCATGGCCACAGCGATCATCTGATCGGGAAACCGTCGGCCCAGTTCGCTAAAGAATTCTTCTACAGCTTCCGGTGTGTGATCAATTTCTCCCTTCCCGACACGCTCTTCGCCTGCGATCTGCATGGCATAGGCGTGCTTCTGATCAGCCCAGTCGATTCCGATCCAGACTGCGATTTCCGGCATCGCCGATTGATCGGGTTGTGCGTGTTGCATTCTTCCTCCTTGTATCTAGCGCGCTGATAGCCGCGAGCTGGCAACGCTTTGAATCCGCGAAAACCTTATAGGCAGTCTTCAGCGATCGGGACGACATCTGAGAATTCGTTTTGGACCAAAGCAGCATCCCGCCCGCCCGAAGCTCTGACGGTAGACGTCGAGTGTCCAGGGAGGATATTCGTAGCGATGGGATGCCGGCTCGCCTTTACACCATGCCAGACCGTCATCCGGCACGGCAACTGCGGCCTTTTTTCCACACGCGCTCGCGGCGACGGCTGTGGATATCTCCAAATCTCAAGCTGCTTGATTCCCAACTATAAGGGAGGACCGATCCCGCTGTGCCCGCCAAACGTCAACATCGCGCGTTGTACATCCAAGTGACAGTTGCAAAACTTGTGAGAACCAGTGGGCCTCCGGCCGCCTGCCGGTGGGGTACACGCTATGATTTAGCTATGACCTCAGACCGACGCAAATTTCTCGGCCGAACGGCCATTTCCGGACTGGCCCTGCAAAGCTTTGTGACTGAGGCCGCCGGTTCTCGCCGGAGGATCAAGGCCGTTGCGTTCGATGCGTTTCCTATCCTCGATCCACGACCCGTTTTCGCGTTGGTAGAGGAGCTATACCCCGACAGGGGTGTTGACCTGAGTAACGCATGGCGCACCAGACAGTTTGAGTACACGTGGCTGCGTACAATATCGGGGCGCTACTCAGATTTCTGGCAGGTAACCGGCGACGCCCTGGTTTTCGCCGCCAAAGCGGTCAAGGTGGAACTCACTCCGGAGAAGCATGCCCGTCTGATGCAGGCGTACCTCAAGCTCCGGTGCTGGCCAGACGTTCCGGCTGCGCTAAGCTCGTTGAAAAACGCTGGTGTGCGGCTTGCGTTTCTATCCAACATGACAGCCAAGATGCTGGAAGCCGGCATCAGGAACTCCCAGTTGGAGGCTGTTTTTGATCATGTGTTGAGCACTGATCGCGTGAAAGCCTACAAGCCTGATCCTCGCGCTTATCAGATGGGTCTTGATGCCTTTGGTTTGAAACCCGCCGAAATCCTCTTCGCGGCTTTCGCGGGATGGGACGCGGCCGGCGCCAAGGCGTTTGGGTATCCGACCTTTTGGGTTAATCGTCAGAACCAACCCGCCGAGGAACTCGGCATAGCCCCCGATGCCAGTGGCGGAACTCTAAATGATCTCGTCACCTTTGTCATCGCGTGAGGCATGCGATTCAGAGGAACGTGCCGCCATCTCGGACTTTGGCCCGACCCGGTGGGCCCAAACGCGGCGTTCTCCCAGTAAGGTAAAGGAGAGAACGCATGAAGAAGCAACGGAAGCACTACACGCCGGAAGAAAAGGGTCGCCATCCCGGGGCGGCATCTATTGGAGCAGGTTCCGATCTCAGAATTATGTGACAAGCAAGGCCTCCAGCCGACGGTCTTCTACCGGTGGCAGAAGGAGTTCTTCGAGAATGGAACGGCAGCCTTCGAGCAAAAGGCGCGACCGAACCTCTCAGCCGATCTGGAGCGGATCGCCTACCTGGAGAAGAAGATGCAGACCAAGGACGAAGTCCTGGCCGAGCTGATGGCTGAGCACGTGGCCTAAAAAAAACGCTTGGGGAAACTCTGACCGGCGTCTGGGTTCCGCACGACACGCGGGACCAGATCGTGGATTTCGTCCGGCGCTGGTCGGAGAAGTCCGAAATCGGCCCTGGTCGGTTCATCGAGTGGCTCGACATCACCGCCGGCAAGTTCTACGACTGGCGGGAACGCTACGGAAGAGTGAACGAGTACAACGGCTGGGTTCCCCGGGATTTCTGGGTCGACCCATAGATTTTTGATATGAGTATGCGCCGGCCAAGCCAGGCTCCTGTCGAAGTGGAACGGCAAGCCGTCGAAGAAGCTTCGCGCAGCCGTTGTACGATTTCTTGGCGGGCGTTTGCCACACACAAGTTCAGGGTAAGGTGTCACTATGACCGCTAGCGACTTTGTGTTTCGTGATGCCACCGCCGCCGACGTCTCGGCCTTGGCGCAACTCCACGTCACCACGTTTGTCGAGACGCACGGCGGTCAGCGATCATATGGGTGGGAGGACGTTCGGTGGGTGAGACGCAGTACTCGGCGATTGTGCTTGGCGCGACTGGGAACGTTGGCGGACGCATCGTGCAGCTGCTGATCAAGAACCCGCTGTGCAAGAAGGTGGTCATAGTGACGCGCCGTAAGACGGACGCCTTCGCCGACCCCAAGGTCTCCGAGGTGGTTGTCAACATGGACCGACTCGAGGAGGAGGTTGCGCCGCACGCCCAGGGAGTCGACGTCGCGCTCGCCGCGTTCGGCGTCGGCAAGGGTAGCGCGAAGATGCCCGAGGAGGAGGTGCGCAAGATCGAGATCGCCTACCCGCGGGCCTTTTGCCGCGCCGCCAAGGCTGGAGGCGCTCGTGTGTGCGGGGTCATGACAGCAGTGGGTGCCGACCCCGAGGCCGGGATGCAGTACGCGAGGATCATCGGCGAGAAGGAGAAGGCTGTCGAGTCCGCCAAGTTCGACTTCCTCGGGATGTACCGTCCCGGCGTCATTCTCGGCAACTCCAACACGCCGGGCGTCCTTGGCTACGTCATGCCCCTGCTGCACTGGGCCATGCCGTCCAAGTACCACTCGATCTACAAGAACGACCTCGCGCGCGCGATGGTGGCCCAGTCGGAGCAGGCGTTCCTCGCGATCGCGCAAGGCAACGGTCCAAAGGAGGCGACCGTGAAGATCCTGGAGTACAAGCGCATGGAGCCCTTCTTCGTCAAGGGCGAGAACAACAGGCCTTGACGAGCAGCCGCTGGTTGTTGATACGCTCAACCAATGTCCGAACTGGAAACTGCCTTGTCGCTAACCGGAGCAAATGCATTAGCTGCGCCGGTGTTCGTCCTTCCCGGATTGAGCCTGCCCGTTCAAGTCACGGAGTGTCTCATGGGCGTCGAACCGGATCGCTGTCACTTGCGCATGGCAGCTCAATCGCTGCAATCGAGCCAGACTGCTCTGGGCGAGTTCTATCGCTGGATGAGAGCGAAGCTCGGAGCCCCGAAAGCCATCACCGCCGCAGCGCACAAGGTGGCACGCATCATTTACCATCTTCTTACTTCGAGACAATCCTATGACGACAGTGTCTTCGCAAAGGCCGAACAGAAGCACCGGCAGCGATTGCAGAATCGGCTTAATGCAAGGAACTCTTCCCGCGTCTAGCGTCGAGCGACAGGTGCAGGGCTGGTCAGCCGCGGTTGAAAAAGACCTCGTGCGCGGATTTTCGCAGGAGCCACTCGCGGTCACCGGGCGAGAGAAACTTCAGCCGGTCCCTCACCAATTCTAGGGAACCGGCATAGGTGTGCGGTGGCTGGACCTGGAAGGGGGAATCGGAGGCCCACATAAGCCTGGCCGGGCCGTAGGAGTCATAGAGAGCCCGGATGAGCGGACTCAGATCGGTGTACGGGTACTGCTTCTTGCCGAGAGCATAGAATGCCGACACCTTAACGTGGACATTGGGATGCCGGGCCAATGCGCTGAGGGCCCGGACGTCGGCGGTTCGAACGACGCTATCGGCGCCGATCCGCGCCAGGTGATCGATGACTACAGGCGTGTCCGGGAACTTTGCGCACATCCGATCGACGGACGGGAGCGCGTCGGGGCCGATGAGGGGACACATCGCGATGCGCTTCTCGGCGCCGCAACGCCACATCGCCTGCATCCCTTCCGCATCGAGCCACGAGGCCGTATCGCCGCCTGGGGTGATGCGGTAGCCACGTACTCCCAGTGACTCGAGATGGAGCATTTTGGCGCGTACTCCGGGGTCGTCGTGGTCCAGAATACCGACGCCTGCAAACACGTCGGGATAGCGCTTGATTGCGTCCAACATGTAGGCATTGTTGGTACCGTAAAAGCTCATCTGGATCAGGACGATTCGCGCGACGCCGGAGGGCCTCGCCATCGCCAGCAACTGTTCCGGGGTGAAGCTGTCGGGCTGGTAGTGCGGGCCGGCGTATTTCGGGTCGTGCGGAAAGCGAGCGACATCGGGCGTCCATACATGGACGTGCGCATCAACGTAGTTTGCCGCCTTCTGCTGGCCGGAAGCGCTTGCCAGGACCAAGTTTGCCAGAAGGTCTCTTCGCGTGAATCGGTGCATTACGCGACAATTCTATAGCACGCACGCCACGAGTTCACTGTTGGAACTGGCGACGGACGTCCCTTATACTGGGTCGAAACCTCTTGAAATTGACGAGGTAGTTGGGGATGGTACCGTGCACATGATTTATAGGACTTCCGGTGGACGGCAGTTGACGTTTTCCGTTTCCCGCTACATCCGCGGAATCACTCCTTTACTTTATCCGCTCGTCCTGTTGAGCGGCGTGCGCCTGGCGGCGGGCCAAACCACCGGCGAGGAGTATTTCGAGACGAAAATCCGGCCGCTTCTAGTGGCTAAGTGCCAAGGTTGTCATAGCGCCACGCCGCGCATGGCAGGGCTCGATCTGAGTTCCGCGGAAGGCTTTCAAAAAGGCGCCGACAGCGGCGGCCTGGTTGGCGGTTCGGATCCGGCGGAAAGCCGGCTGATGCGCGCGATCGGCTATGAGGGCCGGATCAAGATGCCACCGACTGGACGGCTAAAAGCGGAGGAGATCGCGGCGATCGGCCATTGGGTGCAGATAGGTGCGCCGTGGCCCGCGGAGAAGGCCAAAGTGGCGGGCGCGAACGCAACCAGGCCGGTCTCTGACCTGACCGAGCAACGAAAATTCTGGTCGTTCCAGCCAGTGCGCAACACAGCGCCGCCCGCAGTTAAGAACCAGGCTTGGGCGAGGAACCCGATCGATGCGTTCATTCTCGCCAAGCTGGAAGGGAAGAACCTGCAGCCTGCGCCGCCTGCCGACAAGGTGACGCTGCTGCGCCGCGCGACTTTCGATCTCACGGGCCTGCCGCCTACCGAGGCCGAAATCCGCAGCTTTTTGGAAGACAACTCGCCCGACGCCTTCGCGCGCGTGGTTGATCGGCTGCTGAATTCGCCGCGCTACGGCGAGCGGTGGGGCAGGCATTGGATGGATGTGGCCCGCTACGCCGATTCGACGGGCGCGGACGAAGATCACCGTTATCCTTATGCGTGGCGCTATCGGGATTACGTGATCGAATCGTTCAATCGCGACACCTCCTACGACCGCTTCGTGCGCGAGCAGGTGGCCGGAGATCTACTGCCGGCGGAAAAGGCGGGTGAAGTGAACGTGCGGGGCATCGTGGCCACCGGCTTCCTGGCTTTGGGACCGAAACTAATCGCGGAACAAGACAAGGTCAAAATGTTTTATGACTTGGTGGACGAAGAGATCGACACCTTGTCGCGCGGATTTCTGGGACTGACGGTCGCCTGCGCCCGCTGCCACGATCACAAATTTGATCCGATTTCGACCAAAGACTACTATAGCCTGGCCTCTATCTTTGCCAGTTCGAAGCAGCTTGCCAATGTGGAAGCGCATGTTTCGGAGTTGTACTTCGCGCCGCTGGTTCCGAAAGACGTCGCTGATCGATACGAAGCTCACCAGACCAAAATCAAGGATGTGCAGAAGCAGATCGGCGAACTGCTGGCCGAGGAGGGGGCACATTACCGTGACGCGCTGGCCCCGCGGATGGCCGAATACATGCTTGCGGCGGGCCGAGTTTATCGGGACGGCGAAACCGCGGAGAAGGCGGCCGCGGAGAAGCATTTGGACAAGGCCATCGTGGAGAAGTGGGCGGCCTATCTGAAACCGGTGGCCGAGCGCCGGGCACACCTCGAGCCTTGGTACAACGCTGCCGCCGGTGCGCGGGAACAGATTGCGGCGGATTATCAGAAAAACTTTATCGCCACCGCGACGTTCCGGCGAGACGCGATGGCTAAGTGGCGACAGGAAGCGACGGCTGCCCAAGTCGCCGGGAAACAGCTGCCGGTCGCGCCCAAGTTCCAAGCCGGAGACGACCGCTTTTTTACCGAGGTGACTGCGGGCAAAGCGGCGCCCTTCGCGCTTCCGGAGAGAGATCGCGACAACTTTCTCAGCCAGGCGGGCCGCGGCCGTCTGGCGTCCCTGCAGAGCGCGTTGAAGCAACTGGAAGACTCCGGCCCTCCGGAGCCGCCGCTGGCCTGTGCGCTGTCGGAAGGCGAGATCACGGAACAGCACGTATTCGTCCGTGGCAATCCGGAAAATCACGGCGAATTAGTGCCTAAGCGTTTTCCCCTGGTGCTGGTGAGCGGCCGGCAACCCGCAATCACGCGCGGCAGCGGGCGCAAGGAACTGGCGGACTGGCTGGCGTCCGGCGAGAATCCGCTGACGGCCCGGGTCATGGCTAACCGGATTTGGCAGTGGCACTTCGGCGAGGGCATCGTGCGCACCCCGAGCAACTTCGGCAAGGCCGGCGAGCGGCCCACGCATCCGGAGTTGCTTGATCACCTGGCCAGCGCGTTTGTGGAGGGCGGCTGGTCCATCAAGTCGATGCATCGCATGCTGATGTTATCGAACACGTATCAGATCAGCAGCCTGGCCTCACCCGATGCGCTGGAGCGGGACGCGGACGACGCCTTGCTTTCTCGCTTTCCGGGAAGACGGATGGAGGTAGAAGAGATTCGCGATAGTTTGCTGGCGCTCGACGGCTCGCTGGACTTTACGATGGGCGGCGCCCTGCTCAGCGGCCGCGGCACTGACAAGGAGTTTAGCGACGAACGCATGAGTCTCAACCCGGATCAGAGCAAGCGGCGCACCGTCTATCTGCCGTTACGCCGCTCCAACCTGGCCAGCGTTCTAACGCTGTTCGATTTCGGCGACGCGACCACGCCCGGCGAGGGGCGCTCCCAGACCAACGTCGCTCCCCAAGCTTTGTACATGATGAATAGCGGCTTCGTCGCCAGGCAGGCCCAATCGCTGGCCAGTCAATTACTGGGCGATGGCGTTCTCGATGACGCCGGCCGCATTGGAGGCGCGTATTTCCGGGTGATGGGGAGGCCCGCGCAGGAGGCGGAGATTAAGCGCGCGCTCGAGTACATCCGGCTTTTCCCCGGCAAGCAGGATGACCAGGGAGGCCGTCTTCCGGCGTGGACCAGTTTCTGCCGCGCCCTGATTGCATCCAACGAATTTCTTTATATCCGTTGAGAAGGCCAATGCCAGACACTTCGAACAAATTATCCCGCCGTCATCTTTTACGCCATTCCTACTGCGGCTTCGGCCTGATGGGATTGGCCGG
Source organism: Bryobacterales bacterium (assembly GCA_963817515.1). Lineage (GTDB taxonomy): Bacteria > Acidobacteriota > Terriglobia > Bryobacterales > Bryobacteraceae > DATMNI01. Next base: position 73,466 of record CAWFPJ010000007.1, read on the forward strand.
GTTATTGGCCGAGCGGGGCTTCGGCGCCGAGCCGGGAAATCCCATGGCGCCGAAAGAACCGCACTTCGCGCCGCGCGCCAAGCGTGTGATCTTCATGTTCATGCACGGCGGGCCTTCGCATCTTGATACCTTCGATCCCAAGCCCCTGCTCACACGCGATCACGGCAAGCCGCTGCCATTCAAGAGGCCCCTGACTTTCGCCGAAGGGGATACAGGCACCCTGTTGAAATCGCCGTGGAAATTTCGCCAGTACGGGGAAAGCGGTATCCCGGTGAGCGAACTGTTTCCCAACGTGGCGACGCACGTCGATGACTTGTGCATCCTGCGCTCCGTGGTGGGCGATAGTGTCGCGCATGGTGGTGCAGTCCTACAGTTACACACGGGGTCGAATACGTTTACGCGGCCCAGCATGGGTTCGTGGGCAATCTATGGATTGGGAACGGAGAACCAGAATTTACCCGCCTATCTGACTCTGAAACCTGGGCTCTCGCATGGTGGCGCGAAGAACTGGAGCTCTGGTTTCCTGCCGGCGGCTTATCAAGGGACCGCGGTCGGACATGGCGGAATGAGCATCGACGAACTGAGCGAGCCGATCGAGCATTTGAAGAACAAGACCCTGAGCGTCGAACAGCAGCGGTACGAGTTGGACATGCTGCAGCAGATGAACCGCCAGAGCGCGGACCGCTGGAATCACGATCCAGAGTTTGAAGCGCGCATTCAGGCTTTCGAACTCGCTTTCCGCATGCAGACGGAGGCGCCCGAGGCCTTCAATATTTCCAAGGAATCGGAAGCCACTAAGAAGCTTTATGGCCTGGATCGGCCGGAAACGCGCGACTTTGGCTGGCAGTGCTTGATGGCGCGACGCTTGGCGCAGCGCAATGTGAGATTCATCCAGATCTCGCATGAGTACGGACCCGGCAACGAAGTTGGTTGGGATGCGCATAGCGAGTTGATCCGGCTGCATACGCGCACCGCGCAGCAGGTGGATCAGCCGATCCACGGGCTGCTGACGGATCTGAAAGCGCACGGGCTGCTACAGGATACGCTGGTCGTGTGGGGCGGAGAATTTGGGCGCACGCCGATTGCCCAGTCAGGCGACGGGCGCGACCATAACCCGTATGGCTACACGATGTGGATGGCGGGCGGCGGTGTGAAGGGCGGAATGACTTACGGCGCCACCGATGACTATGGCTACTTCGCAGTGGAGGATCGCATGCATATCCACGATCTACACGCGACCATCCTGCACATTCTGGGGATGGATCATAAGCGGCTCACCTATCTGTATGGCGGGCGCAATTTCCGCCTGACCGACGTCTCCGGCGAGGTGGCGCTCAAGATTCTCGCGTAGCCGGGTACCTTCGGTGCCGCATGTTTCACGTCCAGACGGCGATCTTCCCTTTCGGAGATGCTTTCGTCCATTGCAGCGGACCGATCTCATCGACGAGGATAAGATACGAAGCGGCGCCGACCAGCAGCATCCCCGATGCTACTGCGAACGCGAGATAGTAGGAGCCTGTCCGTCCAACCACGATTCCGGTCAGAACCGGAGAAATCACTCCGCCTATGTTCCCGATCGCGTTCTGGATACCTGTCCAGGAGCCGGCGGCGTGTGGTCCGGCCAGAGTTTGGGTGATGGCCCAAACGTTCGAGGTGAACAACCCGAGGGCTGAGCAACTGACGACTAGCAATAGGACCGAGAGATCCGGACTGCGAACCGCTGCCGCCGGGAGCAATGTTACACAACAAAGTAAGAGCCCGCCCGTAGCAAACGTTTTGCGCACCCGGGTCACCGAGGCTCCGCGCCGGATGAGCCGATCGGAAAACCATCCGCCGAGCACCGAGGTGGCCGCCATTGCCCAGAATGGAAGGGAGCCTAGCACGGCCATGCTTTGCATGGAAAGGCCGCGTCCGGTTACCAGGTAACTAGGAAGCCAGGAAATGAGGAAGTACCACACGTAGCCCAGGCAGAACATACCGAGGTAGGTGCCCCAAGCCTCGCGCCGGCGTAGGATATCGAGCATGGGGATGGGCTGCTCCGATTCCCGGACAAGCGCCGGGCGCCGGCTGGCAGGTGCGGCGAATACCCAGGGCACCAGCCATAAGAGGCCCCCGATTCCCATACCGACGAACAAGGCGCGCCAGCCGAAGCGGCTTACCAAAAGCCCTCCCGCCAAGGTGCTTAGCGCGGGACCGATTTTGGATCCGGCGTCCACCAACGCGTTGGCCAGCCCGCGGCGGCTTTCCGGAAAATCGCGCGCCAGAATGCGCGAGTACGCCGGATAGGCGACACTCTCTCCAATACCCAGCATGACGCGGGCGCCCAGCAGCCAGCCGAAGCCCGTAATGAAACCGACCGATGCGGTTGCGAGGCACCACAGCAAGAATCCGGCGCCGAATACATGCTTGACGTCGTAGCGGTCGACGAGCCAACCGGCGACGAGTTGAAAGACTGAATAACTCCAGAAGAATGCGGAGAAGAGCAGTCCCATTTCGGTGGAGGAGAGATTCAATTCGCGTCGCAGGAGCGGCGCGGAAACCGACAAGATGCCACGGTCCAGATAATTAATCGCGACCGAAAGGACGAGCAGAATCAGGATCCGGGTAGCGGAAGTTGCCGGAAGACTCACGCTGCCGCCTTCAGAGCGCGGGCCATTTTCAGCGCTGCAGCCACAGGTGGCACCCCTCCCGGTGGATTTGCATACGCGAAGTATACTACACCGATATCAAGCTTCCGCGATAGGGTAAAGAGAGGCGAACAACAGGACGTAAAAATCGAAGACTGGGACTAATGCCATGCAAGACGTCATCCAAACGCTGCGGGAATTGATTCAGATCAACAGCGTGAACCCCGCGTACGAGAGCGGCGCCCCGGAAGCGGGCATCGCGTCTTACATCCGGCAATTCTTCACGGATCGCGGAATCAAAGTCTGCGAACAGATCGTGTTCCCGGAGCGGCCGAATGTGCTGGCCAGAGTTCCCGGCCGTGACCCATTGCGTCGTGTTGTGCTGGAGGCCCACATGGACACGGCCGGAATCACCGGCATGGACAGTCCGGCCTTCGAGGCCCGCGTCGGGAACGGTAGAGTCTACGGGAGGGGTGCCTGCGACACCAAAGCGGGACTCGCCGCCATGATGCATGCCGTAGCCCGCGTGGCGGCGGGCCCGCAGCCACCGTGTGAGGTCCTGTTCGCTGCTACCGCCGACGAGGAGCATTCGTATCGCGGGGTGGTAAAGCTTTGTGAAGGACTCCAGGCGGACGCGGCCGTAGTGTCCGAACCCACTTCGCTGCGGCTGGTGAGAGCGACCAAGGGTTGCGTCAGATTTCGCGTTCACGTAAGGGGGAAGGCCGCCCACAGTTCCAAACCCCAGTTGGGCGTGAACGCCGTTTCGCACATGGCGCGCCTGATTGTGGCTCTGGAAGAAGATGCGCAGCAACTGGACCGTACAGTACACCCGCTGCTCGGGCCGGCGACGTTCAACATCGGGATCATCCGCGGTGGTGCGCAGGTCAATATCGTGCCGGATTCCTGCACCATCGAGATCGACCGGCGCCTCCTGCCCGGGGAGGAACCGGAAAGTGTATGGGACCACTACGGCCGGCTGGTCGAGGCATGCCGCGACATCCTGCCCGGACTGGATGCCACGCTCGAACCAACGATCCGGGACTTGCCCCTGGAAACGGCGGGTACGGCGCGCGTGGTGCAGGTTGCCGCCCAGGTGCTGGCCGACCTCGGGCTGCAGGCAGAGCCGGCGGGTGTTCCCTACGGCAGCGACGCCAGCAAGTTGGCGCGCGCCGGAATCCCGAGCGTGGTTTTTGGTCCAGGAAGCATCGACCAGGCGCACGCCGCGACCGAATTCGTCTCATGCGATGAGGTGAGGCAGGCATTGGAATTCTACAGCCGCTTCCTCGCGGCTTATTAGGGGATGTATTGACGACCGCTATCAAGACGCTGTTTGTGCAGGCGCGGGAATTCGTCATCTCGATCTGCAAGGCTTGTGAAAATCATGGCGGGAAACACCTGCTGAGCTATAGCTACGGACGAGACACATCCCCGGTAACGGCGCAGCGTTTAGAAAACCGGTAGCTGGCCGCGAAATCCCCATCCCATTACCAAAAGAACGACAAGTCCAAGTCCTTAGGCTTGATCGGAAGTGCTCCGGCGCTGAAATGTGCGGGTATGGCGGAATGCCGAATCGCCGGAGCATTTCCGATAAGACGACTTGGACGAAGCCGGGCCGTGCTCTATGGGGATTGAATGGACTTTCTGCCCAACGGATGTGGGTTTTGAACCGGCGATGGAGGCCTGGAGAAGCGCCTATGCCCCGTCGCAGGGCCGAACCGAGGCGAGGGCAGCCGAAGTACGGGCCAATTTCGTCGGACGAAGACACACGTCAAGCGCGGCCCCGGTGAGCCTGCGAAGACGCGGCGTTGTCCATCTGTCTGCATTACGATGTGTCCAGGCCAACGCTTACGCTTACGCTGAATATGGTGAGCGCCGCGGCCGAAATCCAGCGAATGATGCGGAGTGTGCCTGTCTGGCAGATCGGGCATTTCCGCTGGATCGCGCGCCGCTGCGTGTCGGTCAAACGATCCGGCGGCTGATCGGTCTGCGTCGGTAGAAGCGCGCGACAGAGGATGAGAGCTTGGCGACGGCTGCGGTTGGCGAGGAAGCCGAAGTGCCGGATCTTCACAAACCCGGACGGGAGAATGTGGAGCAGATACCGGCGGATAAACTCGACCGCGTCAAGCGTCATGAGCTTCGGTTGGTTGCCGTCCGTTGAATCCCTCCATCGGAATGTTACTCGGCTGTCCCTCATCTCGATCAACCGTCCATTGGAAATGGCGACACGATGGGTGTAGCGCGCCAGATACTGAATCACGTACTGAGGGCCGCCAAACGGCCGCTTGGCGTAGACCACCCAGTTCTGGCTTCGAAGCTGGCGAAGAAAGCGATCGAATGCCACCGGCTTTTTCAAATGTGCCAAGGTGCCGGCAAACTGTAGCTTCTTGTTGCGGAATGCAGCCGCAAGGAAAGCGAGAAACTTGCCGCGGAAGAGTTTGCCGAGCAATAGGGCACCGGCAGAAGTTCGGCAGAGTGTGCTGCCAGCCACCTATCACGGGCCGTTGACTGGCACTTTGGGCAGCTGCGATTGCGGCACGAGTTGTAAGCGATGGCTTGATGGGCACACTGGTCGCACTGTTCCAGGTGCGCGCCAAGAGCCGCGGTGCGGCACGCGCAGGTGTCTCGGAATGCTCGGCGCTGTTGGGCATGGAGCATCATCCTTCAAGTGGTGGATGGGGTTGAGCTGGAGACTATCGAAGGGGTTGGGCGCGGCATGCATTCGAACGGTCGAAACGCGCAGATACCGGGCTGTGGTCTGAATGTCGGCATGACCGAGGAGAACTTGGATCGTCCGCAGATCGGCGCCCGCTTCCAGCATATGTGTCGCACAGCTGTGTCGATATACGTGGGGCGAGACTTGTCGGTGGATACCGGCACGGCGTCCGGCGTTGGTGCACGCCTGGCGAATCGTCTTTCGTTCCATCGGCTGGTGCGGACGCATCTTGGAAGGAAAAAGCCAGTCGTGCGGCTTCCGCCAGCGCCAGTAAATGCGCAGCCGTTCCAGCAGAACCGGTGAGAACCCAATGTCGCGGGGAATTCCGCCCTTCGCCTCACGGACGTGGATCACCATGCGCTGACTATCGATATCGCGGACCTTGAGCAGCCGAAGCTCGTTGCAGCGTAGGCCGGTAGAATACAACGTGGCGATCATGGCCCGGTGCTGCAGGTTGGTGGTGTGATCGAGAATCCGGGTGATCTCTTCGGCGCTCAATACAGACGGAAGCTTGGGACGCCTCCGGGTCCTCGCTACCAGTTCATCAAACCAGGGTCGGCGCAGCGTCTTCACATACAGGAACTTCAGTGCGGCACGATAGACCTGCACTGTGTTGGGGGCGGCCTTTTTGTCCTTGACCAGATAAAGCAGGTACTCCCGAATCTGTTCCGCTCCCAACTGGTGCGGTGACTTACCGAAGTCATTCCAACGAACTCCTTTCATTCGTTGGTTTATCCCGATACGACGCGAGAACCTACCATACCAGGGTGCCCTGCCGCTTGCGGCTTCGTCCTAGTCGGCTTGTGGCCGCCCGCATTCTGAGTGCGCCGCGAGACATCCATGGGAGCGTCGCAGCTCTCGGTCGAAGAGGCAGCCGCCGGATCGTGCCGGCCTCTTAGAGACTGCGCCTTGAGACTTGCCGGCGGTGCCGGTGTTTCTGTATGATTCCAGACAACGCGCGCAGGGCCTCATTTGCTTCCCCTGAATTGGGGAAGGCGGCGGCAACATCTGGTTCCAGGACTACAACGGCGCTTCCCACAGCGTACCGGGATGCGAACTTGTTGGGCGAGCCACGCTTGAAGTCGTACTCCGGAAGAATCTCGTCGGTGTCGACGCGATCAGCAGGCACGCCTTTGCTGAGGGACTTCTTCATAATCTCTTCTCTCTGAACGTGTGGCCTGTCGGGCGATAATGATACGAACCGTCTCTGCGCTCTCAATGTACATGACCGCAAGCAAACGACGTTGCTTAGAAACGCCCAACAATACCCGCCGCTCCTCTACGGCCGAATGCCGCGGGTCAGCCACGATTCTACCGAGTGGATCACCGAAGACCGTAGCCGCTTCCTCGAACGATATTTTGTGTTTGGCGAGATTTCCCGCAGCCTTTCGCAAATCCCACTCGAACTCCAATGCCAACCCTCATTATACTTGCCGAGCCAAGATGGTCTGCCGGTCCTCAGACGCTCTCTTCAAGTGACCATAGATTTTGATATTCCCGTCCCATCCCCTCAACAACATGCACGCCTCACCTGCCACAGCCGATGCACGCCCGTGCTCTGCTGAGAGTAGGAGAACCATATGACATTGCAAGCACAAGCCGAAGCCAATCGGCGTAACGAATCGAACACTTCCACAAAAATTGGCTTCGTTCCGTCAAATGGCCTTTGCCAAGCGGATCAGCCCCCAGGAGCGTGATGAAACTCACGAAACTCGGCGAAAAACCGGAGCGGACCCTAGCGGACCCGCCTGGCCCCGGGGCCAGCGAACGGACAATCCTCATGACCCGCGATAAACTGCAAAAGCAATGATGAAAGCACAGGCTTACGTAAGCGATGAAGTGTACCTGGCGCTGCCGGACGTGGCCGCCGAGTTCCATTCACAGGAGACCGGCGACGTCACTCTTCTACGTTCTTCCCCGCAGGGCGCTTTCTATGCCGATCTGAAGCCTGGCCCTTATCGTGTGACCCTGAGCAAAGCCGGGTACGGGTCCAAAACTTCCGAGGCGGTGATTGGCGGCACTGCGCCCTTCCACTTCCGCCTGCTTCGCGACCGGCTGCTGGGCTACATGTGGCCGAAGTGGGTGCAGAGCGGAGAACCGGCCGAGTACCGCGTCCATGGTACGGAGCAATATCAGTTGACGCTGTGGCGGTACGGCCTGAAAAAGGAGTTCGTGCAGATGATCGGCTGGGTGGATGAGCACGGCCCCGACTCGAACCGCCAATTGCTGCCGGATGGCGATTTCACGCAGACGGGAACCAGGTGGAACGAGCGTGGATTCGCGGCGCGGCCCACCATCGCGGCTCCCGAGCGTACCGGCCTCTATTATCTGTGGGCGCGAACGCCGTCCGGCGAGGCGTTCTCTTTCCCGTGGGTGGTGGCTCCTCCAAAACCGCGGGCGAAGATCGCCGTCCTCGCCTCCACCAACACGTGGAATGCCTACAACAATTTCGGGGGCCGTAGTAATTACATTAACCCCGAGGGACTGCCGGCGCGCCCTGTCGTCAATTCCCGTCAGGACCTGGACCGCTTCCGCGACCAGAAAGCCTTCGGCGGGTGGCGCCATAAAGACGAGCAGTTCCTGCCTCTTTCCTTCGACCGCCCCGAGCCCCACAACCACATGTTCGATGATGGCGAAGTCACTGACCCCGTCCGCGGACGTGTCCAGTGCGGGCAGGCGCCGGGAGAGTGGCGCCTTCTCGGTTGGCTGGAACGGGAGGGCTTCGATTACGATTACTACGCCGAAGCGCAGTTGCACGATGGGACGCTCAGCCTGGATGCCTACCGCGTGCTGATGCTGGCGATTCATCCGGAATATTGGACCCGCGAGATGTACACCACCGTAAAGCGCTGGGTTTTCGAACGCGGAGGCCGCCTGATGTACCTGGCCGGCAATGGGCTGAACTGCGAAGTGACACTGAGTGGCGATGGCATCATGCGCTGTCTCAGTCATGTGAACAGCCTTCACGGCGAGATGGGCGGCCACTCGGATGATGCAACAGTTGAATACGAGAGCCGCATGCATCGCACCTTCGAATCAGAGGCCAGGCTGTTGGGCGTAGTGTGCACCTCGGCCGGACTGATGACGGCCGCGCCTTATCGCGTCGAACACGATTCGCATTGGATATTCGCCGGCACCGAACTGCGCAATGGCGATCTGTTCGGCGAGAAAACCCTGCACGAGCGCGTTTCCGGGGGCGCCTCGGGACACGAGACGGACAAGCGCAGCCCTTCCTCTCCGCCCGAAACGGTTCTGCTGGCGAAGGGAACCAACGCCGATGAGGGAGGCGCGGAACTGGTTTATCACGAGCGGCCGGGCGGCGGTGCGGTGTTTTCGACGGGATCGATCACTTGGATTCCGGCCTTGTTTCCCGATGCGCATGTGTCGCGGATCACCCGGAACGTGCTGGCGCGTTTTCTGGAAGACTGAAGAAATGAGCTCAATGCTGCTGCTAAAAAATGGCGTACTGATCGACGGAACCGGCAGTCCGGAACGAACCGGTGACGTACTCATCTCGGGCGAGCGGATCGCAGAGGTAGGCATTATCGATCCGCCGGCCGCATGCCGTGTCATCGATTGCACCGGGCTAACCGTTGCCCCCGGATTCATCGATGGGCACAGTCATTCCGACATCCAGGTGCTTGAGAATCGACCCGAGAAAGTGGCGCAAGGCGTTACCGCGGAGGTAGTCGGTAACTGCGGATTTTCGGCGTACCCCTGTTCGGCAGACCCCTCCGCGTCGCGGCAGTATGCCAACGGGATCTTCCGCGGAGGCGATGGCTGGGGCTGGCACTCTGCCGCTGAGTACCTCGCGGCCGTAGCGAAGCAGGCACGGCTGGCAACGGTTGCGTCCCTGGTGGGCCATGGCAGCCTGCGTGTGGCGCTGTTCGGATACGGCCAGCGGGCGCTCAATTCCAGCGAGATGGACCGCCTGGAGCAGACTCTCTCCGACGCTCTCACCGAAGGCGCCGCGGGCTTCTCCACCGGGCTGATGTATGCACCCGGCAGCGGCGCGCCGTCTGAGGAACTGCTGGCGCTCTGCCGTGTTGTGGCCCGGCACGATCGCATTTACACCACACATATGCGCAGCTATTCCTGGGACCTGCTGCCGTCGATCGACGAGCAGATCGATCTCGCTCGACGCGCCGGATGCCGCCTCCATATCTCCCACTTGCAAACCGTCGGCCGCGCCAACTGGCCCAAACAGCAACAGGCGATCGAGAAGATCGAACGTGCCCGCGACGAGGGCATCGATGTGGCGTTCGACAGCTATCCGTATCTGGCGGGGAGTACGGTGATGACGCAACTGCTGCCGCAATGGACGCTCGACGGCGGCATCGATGGCATGCTTGCCCTGCTCACCGATACCGGCCGGCGTGCTGAGATCGCGGTGGAGACCGTCGACCAGCTGGCGCAGACCTGGAATGACATCTTTGTCTCGGCCGTGGGCTCGGCTCAAAACCAAAGCCTGGTGGGGCGCAATCTGGCAGAGATCGGCGCGCAGCGCGATCGAAAGCCGGTGGATGCCATGATTGACCTTCTCGTCGAAGAGCGGGGACGCGTGAACATGATCTCCTTTAACCAGTCGGACGAGAATCTCCGCGCACTCATCACGCATCCGCTGTGCAATGTGATTAGCGACGGCTTTTATGTGGACGGCCGGCCCCACCCGCGCCTGTGGGGCACGTTCCCCCTGCTGCTCGGACCGGTCCGCCGGGAGTGGCGTTGGCTCACGCTGCCGGAAGCTGTCCACAAGGTCACGGCGAAAACCGCCGAGCGCTTCGGTATGACCGGCCGCGGGCGGCTCGAGCCTGGCTATTACGCCGACGTCACCGTTTTTGACGCGCAGACGATCGACGGGCCGGCCAGCTATGAAGCCCCCGAAACTCCACCTCGCGGGATCCGATGGGTCTTTAAGCAAGGTGTCCAGGTGGCCGGCACTATGTAGGCAATTTGGCCCCGCGACCGCGCAGGCGGTACACTCTTCAGTGACATGTTTTCCGTCAAGCCTTTGTGTCTCGCGCTGCTGCTGGTGTACGGTTCGGAGTTTCTCATGCTTCGCGCCGACACTGCGCCTGCTGCAGATGACCGGGCCACCGCCTTGTGGGTTTTGAAAAAGGGCGGCCGCATCCAGCTTACCGGCGATAGCAAATACATCTCCGATCCCTTCGATCTGCCCGAAGGCCCCGTTCGCATCGCCGGCGTGGATATGCACGGCACCGTCGCCGACGCCAAGGAGATGGAGCCGCTCGGCCGGCTCGCGGAGCTGCGCGAGATCTTTATTCCGGCGCGGGTCTGGAGTCCGACATTCGACACCAAAGGTGCTTACGGCGATGAAATGTTCGATTTCTTTTCCAATTCCCACAAGCTGATCAAGTTCGAAGCCGGCCTGACTACGCTCGCCTACCTGCGCCTGGGAGAGTCCGGAATCCAGCGGTTGTCGCGCCAGGACCAGATCAAAGACCTGCGCGTCTGTCTGGTGACGATCAAGAGTCCGAAGACTCTGTCGCCGTTCGTCAACATGGAGACGCTCGATTTGAACGACGCCAACGTGACCGACGAGATGATGCCGGGCCTGGCGGGCATGAAGAACCTGCGGCGGCTCACCATGGTCGGCACCTTGATCACCGATGAAGGCCTGAAGTACATCCAGGATCTCACCGAACTTGAAGAGCTGGATCTGTACGGAGTGAAGGTCGGAGACACCGGTGTCGGCTACCTCAAAAAGCTGACCAAACTGAAGCGCCTGAATCTGCTTGGCGCGCAGATTACCGACGACAGCGCCGATGTGCTGGCAAGCTTTAAGGAGCTGCGCGATCTGAACGTATATCGGAGCCGGCTTACCAATGCGGGTTTGGCGAAGCTGCAGCAGTTGCCCAATCTGCGCTTGCTCGATGTTCGTTATTCGGATGTCACTAACACCGGTGTGGAAGCCCTGCGCGCCTCCAAACCGGCGTGCGTGGTCACGTTCGTCAGCAACACCGCGGCCGCAGCGCTTGTGCGCGGCGCGGACCGACCGCGCGGGTCGGGCGTGAAGGCAATAGCGGCTTGGGTCGAGTCTCTGGGCGGGCAGGCGCGCGTTGCGGACGGTCAGATTCGCGCAATCTCCCTCGCGCGCGTTCCCTTCACGGATGCGCAAATGGCGCAGCTCAGATCGCTCCCGGCCATCGAGCGCCTGAACCTGGAAGCGACGGACCTCAGCGACGGGTCGCTCAACGCGCTGGCGCAGTGGACCACCTTGAGCGATCTGAACCTCGGCTTTACGTCTGTCTCGGATCGCGGCCTGGCTGCGCTGGCGAATCTCTCTAAACTTCGCCGCCTGGCTCTCTCCGGCACTCACGTACACGGCCCGGGCCTCGCGAACCTGAAAGGGCTTGCCCAACTGGAGAGTCTCGATCTGAACGGAACGCAGGTCACCGATGAAGCGCTTTCTGAGGTCGGCAAACTGGCCGGACTCCAAACGCTGGTCCTCAGCAACTCCGACGTAACTGATGCCGGACTCGACCAGCTCGCGAAACTGCCCCGGCTCGAAACGCTCGAGTTACGCGGAGTGGATGTGACCGATGCCGGCCTGGCAAAGCTGGCGAAACTCGCCACGCTCCGAAACCTCAATTTGAGCTACGGCCGGTTCACCGACAAGGGGTTGGCTCTGTTGAAGTCACTGCCCCATCTGGAGGGGCTGCGGCTTGTTCGTACTGCGGCGACCGATGCGGGGATGGCGCAGCTGGCGGAGATCAAGACCCTGCGCATACTGAAGCTGGATTTCACCAAGGTGACGGGCAAAGGCATGCAGTCGCTGAAGAGCTTGCCCCTCGAAGATCTGACACTCGATAACACAGACGTTGACGATCAGGGCGCTGAGCAGCTCGCGGCGATTCCCACTTTGCGGTCGCTGGACCTCTACCATACGCTCGTTTCCGATAAGGGCTATGCGCGCATCAAGTCGGCGTTGCCCAAGTGCAGCATCTTCTGGGACAAGGATTCGACGCTGCCATCGCGCCGGCTGCACTTTTAGACCCATGCTCTCCCGCCGCATCTTCGTACTGCTGCCCGTGGCCCAGGCTATGTCTGCGGCCAGCGATGTGAGTTGGATTTCCAAGCTGGGCGGGCTGGTCGAGCGGGACCGCTCGGATGATGTGGTAGCGGTGAATCTCGCCGGCAGTTGGGTCAACGACTCAGAGATGATCGACCTCGCCGCTTTGCCCAAGCTCGAGCGGCTCGACCTCTCACACACGCGCATTTCCGATGAGGGTCTGCTTCATCTCAGGCCGGCCCGTCAAATTCAGGACCTGAGCCTCTTATATGCGGAACAGATTACGGATCAGGGCATGAGCGCGATCCGGGATTGGCGGGCGCTTAAGACCTTGAATGTTCGCGGCACACGCATTGGCGACGGCACTCTCGCATTGGTTGCC
>CAWFPJ010000008.1:0-85340 GCA_963817515.1 Bryobacterales bacterium
ACAGACAATCGACATCGCCAACAGGGCGGCTCCCGAGATGGATGGCAGCGAGCGAAAGCGCCTCATTCTGGGTGAAATGACGGAAATACTCCTGGAGAAAAAACAGCGCTTTGCGATTCCCACGACGCCGGAACTCAACGCGCTGGAAGCGGAAGCGAAGAGACGGGCCGAAGAAGATTGACAAGATACTCTGGTCTAGGGCTTCAACTAGCTGGGGACAGGGATCTGGCACTGAACGAGAAAAATCACAAGACATCAAGAAGATGTTTGGACCAAGGCGCCGCGTTCCCGCACGAACTGGGTCAGGCTTCCGTTTCGGCGCTGTCGAGCAATCGTCCCAGGTAAGTGCGGCCCTTATGTTTGAGGGACAGTAGGCGTTTCAGGTCGCGGGCATCCGCGCGGGCGTTATGGTCTTGTTCGTAACGAAGACCGGCCTTGCCCATGAGAGTCTTAAGGCTCTCGCTCTGGATTCCCAGCAGTTGCTTCCATTCTATTCCCCGAAAAGAGCAAAGCCATTTCATTTTCTCCATTCCAGTCAAATGCCGGGCCAAGAGAGGCCTGTCTGCACTAAAGGCGTTGTGGGCTACGATGAAGTCCGCCCTTTCCAACGCGGCTCGGACTTCTGTCTCATCCAGTGTTTGACCTGCGTCCATGTAGTACTCTTCGAGAATGCCGACAACCGCATCCTCCTCTGCGTCGTAAGCAACATTTATGATCGCAAGTTGGGTCATCCGGCGGGCAGTCCCCGATCCCTCACACTCTGTGTCGAGGAATGCAATCGTCTTTAAGCTACGTTCTGCTGGCAGCGGCAAGGGCTTTCCCGGCAGCGACCGAAAGGCATCCTCAATCAGCTGTTCCAACTCCGTCAAATGCCGGAAGCTATCCACGATCGCCAGTACAAATGAATCCAGATCAAAGCCCGATTCTTTGTGGAACTCTTCAAGCCGAATGTTCTTCCAGATAGGGCAGGACGGATCTGGATCGCCGTGTTCGTAGTAGTCCGTAAACCCGTTCCGTTTAAGCTTTGGCCGAAGCCGGCTCAGTAGCTCATTGCGCCTCTGGAATACCTCCTCCGCAGGTACGTAGAGTAGGACAGACGGCGCCTCCTCGAACAGGTTGGGCCACCAAAACGAGAACGCCACGTGGTCGTCATCGCGCAACTGCCATGTTGGTGAATATAGGTAGAGGGTTACTCCGTCCTCTGCCATCACCACGTACGGTTCCTCCCAAGCCTCGCGCTTCAATTCCGAGCGGAGATGGTCGCCGAGCCATCCCATGAAGTGACACATCTCTTTACGTAGGCTGCCGTCTCGCCCACAGAAATCGATGTTGCTCTTGATTTCGCTAGCCCGGTTCAACATGTCGAGCGAACGCTTGCTCAGAATATCTTTATCCATAGACGCCACTATTCTACGCCGTTCCTGGCCTCCCAGCGGTGTGGCGAGTGACCGCCGTAGGCTGGGGAGAAGCCGGGAAAAGCGCAAAACTCTAGTCTAGGTTCCTGTCATGAGTTAAAAGTTAGTTTAATAAATCGACACGCCACACAAGATCTGGAAAGACCCGTGCCGTCAGCCAAAAGCGCCTGTCAGTAGACCAACACTTATTCCATGTTTCTCCAACTCAGGACACTCCTGAGGGAGCGCTGCCAGAAAATTGCCTATGCCTCGGTTGTCTCGCATGCTGCTGGTTTCGTGCGGAAACCGGTAATGATGCCGTTTCATGTCCAACAGGCGATTACGAAGGATTACGGTGAGACCAGTTCCCGTTGGAGCATCTTGTCGAATTCTGCTTTGAGGGCCGGGTTTGGTTCCGTAAACCTTTCGACCACACACTGGGCCCACGCGAAGTATTCCTTCTTCCGCTGGAAATCCCAATCAGGCGGGCTGAAAAGGATCGCTCGGAGGTTCGAAAGTTTATCCGCAAGCTTGATGACTTGCGCCCGTATCGATAGCTTTGGCGCGTTCTCGATTTGAAGGCGCTTCCGCTCTTCTTTGGGTAATTCCTTGTCATCTGTAAGCTCAGAAACCAGATCGGCCACGTCGGTGCCAAAGCGCGCGATGAGCTCTTCTCTGGTAGTATCCGTGTCTTCGATGGTGTCATGCAGCAACGCGGCTATCACGAGATTTGTGTCTGATACCGCGAGAGTCGTCGCGACCAATCCGGCATCTTCGACTAGATGATTGAGGTAAGGCTCGGCAGCGGTACCTTTGCGCTTCTGACGGGCGTGCTTTTCGGCGGCGAAACGCGCGGCGTCGAGCACTTGCTGAATGGCCTTCACGCTGGCTTCGCAACTGTTTTCAATCACTCTCTAGGATCTCACAGACCGCTTACGTGGCAATCCGTTTTTTTGTGTGTTTGTATTTGGCGCAGGGTTTGACGCTTAGCATTCAACCTGACGTCCCGGGACCGCAAGAGAACTGATTTCGGAGCCGATTGGAACGAGATACACGGCGGTAGCGGTCATTTGGCGCAGGGTCAGGGAACCAAGCCAGTTCAGGATACCTAGCCGGACCCAACGATGAAGCCTGAGGGCTCCTACCGGCGATTACTGGGGGATTTACGGTGGGCCACTTCCCGTTCTTGCCGATACAGTTATGGGTGGCCAAGACCGCGACTTGACGGCACCTGTAAACTCGGCATCATGTGGATTTTCTCTCGGCTTGGCTTTTACTCCATCGCATGCGCCCGCAACAAGGATGGCAGCCTCGACACCAGCACGGTCATGGTGAGGGCGCGGCGAAAGGCTCATCTCCAGAATTTACAGAAAAGGTTTCTGGAGATCGCGGCGACGGAGATTCGGGCCACACCGAAAAACGATTACGGTTACCGGCTGATCATCCCGAAAGCGCAGTGGGCCCAAATGTTGGCCGACATGGCAATGGAACAGGAGTGGTCCAACTTCAAGAAGGAGGCTGCCTGCTACCAAGGGCAAACCGGTGCAGACTACGTTGGTGCCCTGCACAAGATCTGGGCGATCATGTACGATCTTCAACTCCGTAGGCTGCGCTGATTTCGTTTTAACGAATGGCGGCAGGATGGTGAGCAAGCGGAAGACACTGGAACAACCGGGTCACCAGGCAAAACGCATTGGCACATCCGACCGAGTTTGGCGCAACGCACCACTCTGCGCGGGCGGAGAAGCCTACTTCTTTGGCTTTCCCTTACAGTTCAGCGCGAGCACGGTACTTCCTAAGCGCACTGATCGAAAACCCTGTCCGCAATCAAGTTTCCTTTGTGACGCACGAAGGCGATTCAAGATCTGATCACGTGCACCCGCATCTTTCAAAGAATCGCCGGTGACAATTAGCTGATCTGCTTGCTGAGACACAGCCACATCATAACCGTCCTTGCTTACTAACATCCTCCAGTATGACTACAATGCCTTCCCTGACTTCACTTCAGGCTTTTATGTCAGGAGCATCTGCTCACCGTCAAATTCCGATGACTATCGGCAATGCTGGCTCATCCTGCTGCCGACGGCCACGTTAGTGCGTGACAGATGTCCGACGGACCGCTTCCATCTGGGTCATTTGCCGCTCAAGTTCGTGGTCCATTTCCGCCAAACTGCGAATCGGAGCCGACTAGCTAAGCTAGTTAGTTTAGGTGCTCTTGGAAGAAGTCCGTGATTGCCCCCGCGTGATGGTCAATTCCCAGCATGCGGGTTCGCTCCTCCAGGCTCACCTTGTATGAGACAAGACCGTGTAGGGCAAGAGGGCGCTACATGGTAGGATAGGGGGGTTTCTCGGCAGAACCGCCGGCTAACGCGCGCGTTGTTCAGATTCCATGAGTATACTCGTTAGTCTTCCCTTGATAGCGTTTGTGCTTCTTTATGCAGCTTTGTGCTGGAAGGGGCATGTATGGCGAGCCGCCGTCATGATGGCAGCTACGTCGTGGGGCGTGGGCGTAGCCATTGTCACGGAGACCCTCAGCAGCTTTGACGGCCTGACGCGGACAGGAATCTCGGCGGCCTGGCTGCTCTTGATTGCAGCCGCGAGCTTTTATCTTTACCGCGTCGCCCGCCTGCCGCCGCCGGCTGCGCTCTGCTTCAGCGCTTGGCGAAAGATCGCCTCTTCAGAGAACGGTGGCGAACTGATGTTGGCGCTGGGCGCCGGGTTGATCATCGGCCTGGTAGGCCTCACCGCCCTGTTTTACCCGCCTAATACGACGGATGCGATGACCTACCACATGCCCCGGATCGTGCACTGGCTACACAATCATTCCGTGGACTTTTATCCCACCCATGACGTGAGGCAGCTCAGCCTGCAGCCGTGGGCGGAATACGCAATGCTACAGCTGCATGCGCTTTCTGGTGGGGACAGGTTTGACAACCTGGTGCAGGGATTCAGCATGTTGGGCAGTGTGGTGGGCGTTTCGCTGCTGGCAAAGATGATGGGAGCGACTGGCGGCGGCCAGGTCCTGGCGGCGCTGATCTGTGCGACTATTCCTGAAGGCGTTCTCGAAGCTTCGGGGGCAAAGAACGATTACTGCCTAAGTTTTTGGCTGGTGTGCTTGGCTTACTACCTGCTGGCCTTCCGGCGGGAGCGCAGCCCGGTCAACGCCGTCGGCGTGGGTGCCGCTTTGGGACTTGCCTGCCTTACGAAGGGAAGCGCGTTTGTTCTGGCCCCTCCGGTCATCATCGCCGTGGCCCTGCTTTGGCCGCAGGAGAAATGGAGGCGATATCTCCGTTATTTTGTTTTTTCGGGGATTTTTTTCCTGGTTTTAAATGCGGGCGTCTTTGTGCGGAATTACAAGTTGTTCGGCTTTCCGCTAGGTCCTTCGGCTTATGCCCCTCCCAAAGGTTTCAAACTGACGAATGATCAGTTCGGGATTGCGATCACCGCCGTGAATGTAATGCGAAATCTGGCCATCCATGTGGACACTTCCAGTGCTGCCGTGCGCCAAGGAACCGAGTCGGCAGTGCGGCGGTTGTCGAGTTGGTTGGGTGTGGATGTCAACGATCCGCGGCTCACATGGGACGGGACGGAGTTTCATGTTGTGGAATCTTTCAATCACGAGGCGTTGGCTGGTAATCCTGTGCATTGCCTGCTGGTGCTGGCGACGATTATCGTATTGTGCCGACGGGGGAGCGCCACCGAATATCGGGAGGCGGTGGCGCTGGCTGGGGGGCTAGTGGCGGCATTTGTTTTATTTTGCGTGGTGTTCAAATGGCAGCCGTGGAACACGCGGCTGCATCTGCCGCTGTTTGTAGTGGGGGCAGCTGTGGCGGGTGTGGTGCTGACGCGATCATGGCCGCGGGCTGTGACCAGTGCGGTTGGTGTTGTGTTGCTGTTGCTGGCTATTCCGGATGTTTTTGAAAACAGGATCCGGCCACTGGGTTATGCGGGTGAAAGCATTGTACAGGAGTCGCGGTTAGACGCCTATTTCAACGATATCGGTAATTTGAAGACCGCTTATGCGGCGGCTGTACAGTATGCACGGGAGCAGCAGTGCAGCGATATCGGTATGAATATGGCCATGTATAATGCCGAATACCCTTTGCTGGTGCTGCTGGACGATCAACAGGGCACGCGGCAGGTGCGGGACGTGGGGATCAGCAACGATTCGAAAAGGTATGCCACGGCAGAAAGCAGCTCACCGCCGTGCATTGTACTTTGCCCCGACTGCGCCAACCACGTGCCGGCATGGGGTGAGTATAAGCAGCGCTTCCCGTGGGTCCGGGATTTCGGTGGGATTACTGTGCTGGCCACACGAGCGCCGGGAGTAGTGGATGAATGTTCGGTCAGCTTTACGGGTTGGCATGGACTGGAAAAGAGCGGCCCAGAGTCGTGGCGGTGGTCGCCGGGAACCGGGGAAGTGCACATTCTAGTTTCGCGCGATCTTGATGTGGTGATGGAAGGCAGCTTGTCGGCCATTGCGCCGCCGAATACGGTGGACGTGCTGTTTAAGGGCACCAGCAAAGCCCACGTTGAGACGATCTCGGCGGTCCCGGTAGTGCTGCCGGGGCTTTCATTACATCTGCCAGCCGGTGACAATGTGGTTCGGTTTGTCAGCAAAAAGCCGGGCATTCGCACTGCTACGGATCCCCGGGTGCTGGCGATTGCTGTAAGGAACCTTCGGGTGCGGAGTTCGAAGGGTGCAGGCTGTGCCATCCGCTGAGGTCCGAGGGTTGGCTTGAGCCATGTAACTACGACCGAAAGCCGCCAAATCTGTTGCTTTTGAGTTATATTCTCTGCCTTGGTTTGGCAGCCGTTGGTATCGGTTTATTTAGCAGTTTGTTGAAATGTTTGAACATTTAAACAACGCCCGCCCTTGCTGACATAGCCCCGAAGGACGCCAAAACCTGCACAGGTTACGGCAATGACGATTTGGGCCATCCCGTGTCGCACCTTTCCCTTTGTGAGGTTTACAATTCCGATGGCTACCCAGCAATTCCAAATGCCGGCGGAAACAAGAAAAATGCCGTAATTCCACAGACGTAACCGGCGGATACGCTGAAAATGCTCCCTGGCAGGACATGAGTATGGGCGGTTGAAGGCCGAAAATTCTTCTATACCTGTTTGGCGCAGGACTGGAGAACTTGAGATGGGCCTAACGTACCGGGAGCCGCAAACAGAACTCATGTCAGGTCCAGTTCCAGGGCCCTAAGACGATATTGGCGCAGGTTCCATGAGGCAGTTTGCTTTTCACCGGTGGTCTGATACCTTGCCGGGGCCCAACGATGAAGCCTGAGGGCTCCAACCGGCGACTACAGGGGGGTTACGGTGGACCCCTTCCCGTTCTTTGCCCGTTACAGCTTTTGGCGATCACCACAGAGTTTTATCTTCTACTCAACGCCTCTGAACCGAGAAAGTGGTTTCAATATCCCCAACTCTCATCCGTACGGGAAGGCGGTTCATCACGATACATTTGCGAGTTCGGTATGAAGAAATCCATCAGGCCGGCGAATCGGCGATAGTCCAAACAGGAACTCGGGCGTACCAAAAACCTCGGCCGTTTCGGGCACTCGCCAGCATTGAAAATACAGCCGCCATTTCCCATCTAAAGTTCGTACCAAATAGATTTGGTTTTGGTACAATAGGATATGAATAGCCGAATAGCGTTATACGCGCGGGTCAGCACGAAGGACAAGGGCCAGGACCACGAGAACCAGCTAATGGAACTGCGCGAGTTCGTCACTCACAAAACGAGCGAGGGTTGGGGCGTCGTCCACGAGTACGTGGACAATGCTTCCGGCAAGACAGCTGACCGACCCGCATTCAAAGGGCTATTTGAGGACGCTTCTCGGAAGAAATTCGACATGGTTCTCTTCTGGTCATTGGACCGTTTCTCTAGGGAAGGTGTATTCGAGACCCTTCAGCATCTCCAGCGGCTGTCTTCCCATGGCGTCGATTGGTTCAGCTATCGGGAGGAATACCTGCGTTCTATCGGGGTGTTCAAGGAGGCGGTGCTGGCCATTCTCGCGGCAATAGCGAAACAGGAGCGCATTCGGATTTCGGAACGGGTCTTGGCGGGTCTCAATCGCGCACGGGCCAAGGGGAAGCATCTTGGGCGTCCCAAGGCGGCGCTGCGCCCTGAGCGGGTGCTGGAATTGCGACGGAGAGGTTCCAGTATCAGACAAATTGCCAGCCAAACCCATGTCAGCCCTATGACGGTTCAGCGGATACTAGCCTTGCAGGCGGGCGACTCGGCCCTCGTGGCAAGCTAACTATCCGACCGGACCCATTTCCGAATCTGCGCCTGTGGCCGCTGAAGTGCCGTTGCAATCTCGGCCACTGGGCGTCCAGACTCGTACATTTTGCGTGCAAGTTTTATCCGAGCCCGGTAATCGATCATGGAGAAGCTCAGTGGTTTGCCCTTACTCCGGCAGGATTGGCAGAATGTTCGCCGCCCCGGGCTGATCGTATTCGTTGGCTCAAAAAACTCCTTACAAGATGCACAAATTGCCCAGCCCTCCCGATTGGTCAAATTTGCTGCAAGCTGAAATGCAATGTATCCAAACAGATTCGGACCAAAATCCGGAAGAACGGGGTTGAACCGATAGCCACCATTTCCGCTTTTCAGTTGGAGTTCAACTCTGCCACAGCGCAACCATTCGTTGGCTATCAGAGCGATTCTCTCGCGGTCGCGTGTCCGTTGTGCAGTTTGAATCAATGAACGATAGCCCGGATGGGCCGAGTGTTCGGACTGCTTCAAACACAGCCAGAGTGCGTCTTTCCAGATTTCATCACGTCCGCGGTGCGAGCCAGAATACTCCAGCATTCGCCTCAGCGTCAGCAATACCAACGCTTCCCGAGAGAGAGCGCGCCACGATTTCAGCGGTTCCATGATCGCACGGCTTCGCGTGAAACCAAACGTGCAATACACGCGCCCACTTTCTAGAACTCGGTCTTGCGGGTCACGGGGCCCATGGCAAATGGGCAAGCCATGCTTGCATAGGCCCAGAACTCCGTTTCTTTGGGCGAAGGACAGAATCGCTTCGTCCGTGTCGTCATGGAGTTGCAGAAACCTTCTGAAAACGTGCGTTTGAGGTTTTAGCTCGCGATATGGCTGGCGAGAGTGGTCAATCCGGCGCCACGAACTCCACAATATACAATCGCCCTCCAGTCTGAGCTCCGAGTCAGGCGCTATAATGGGGCCGACTCTGGCCTCGTCGTGCACGAAGTCGGATGCAGTGGGATTGCGCGCGCTCATAGATTTGAATTGTACCTGATCGAGGATGTATATAGTGCCGTTATATTCCTCAAATCAGGACGAGGATTATCGGCTCGCCCCATTGCAGGAAACCCGTATATAGTGCAGTTATATTGCTGCTCTCGAATCTCTAACGACTTCCTCGTACACTGGCTCTTGTAGTAATAGTGTGCATAGACAGTAGAGGTAGATAGCTAATCGTTTGGACGCTCGGTAGTTTCTCGCGTCCTGCACGCAAAGCACTGTGGAGGTCGCATAAACAAAGAATGCTAACTGATCACCGGCGGAGCCAGGTGCGGCGGGCTCAAAAAGCCATTCGCAACAGGCAAACAGCGCAGGAATACGGAGACGCAATCGCCCGGTACATGGCGTGGGCGTGGTTCGTCACGATAACGTTTCGGGGCGCACACGCGCCGGGCCGTCAGTGGGTGCGAGCTCAGCTCGATCGCTTCCTGAATGAGCTCGCAGACGCGGCCGGTTGCCTTGTTCGCTGGGTCATGGTCGATGGCTTCGGCGGCCTGGGAGGGCGTCTGCACCACCATCTGCTGATCGCCGGCGTCGAACATCTTAATATCGACGTTTGGAAGCGGAGGGCGTGTGAACAGTTTGGCAGAACTGAAATCGAGCTCTACGATTCATCTGGCGGGGCTGCCCACTACATTGCCCAGCATGCTTTATCCGAAAACGGCAACCTCGAGTTCGGCGGCAATCTTTTAAAGCATCCGGAGAAAAAGGTCAATTCATCCCTGACCGTCGAACGGAAGAACGCGACAGGGAAGAGAACGGCGAAGCGGAGAGAATAAAGCGAGTTTCCCAGCCGTCCGTCCGCCTGTGGCTGGCGTGGGTGCAACGGGGAGTAGTCGGTTATCCGGCTACGGCTGGATACAACCAGACACGGGAAAAAAGGCTGTTGATGGCCGTCCTTACCGCCACTGCACTCCAGGAGGCAACATGGGGCTCCTTTCCGCATTGGGACAATTGCCCGAAGGTGTGGAGGGAGGTCACCACCGACTGTGAATCGAAGGAGGCGTAGATGAATAGCAAAAATGTGAAGGACAAGAGCACTCCAACATTGGCTTCCGGCCAAAAGCATTTTCGTGTCTTCGTGGGAGGAGCGGGCATGGGTCCATTCGGGACCGGCTCCGGGTACGCATGGTTTAACGAATCCTCTGGCACGCAACTTGTTAAGCACGTTGACGGCCTGACCAATAACGTCGCCGAGTACCGTGCTTTCCTTTCGGCAGTGAAGCATCTACCGGAAGCGACATCGGCCGAAATTCTCTCCGACTCTCAGCTCATGTGTTGCCAGTTTGAAGGTACTTATAAGATCCATAAACCCGAACTTCAGCAATTGCTCGATCGCGTCAAGGACGTTATTCGTGAGCGTCGCCTGCGCGTGTCCGTTTCATGGGTGCCGAGGAGCCAGAACCCCGCAGGGAGGCTATTGTGACCGCGGGACAATCTGGGCGAGGATTCCTTCCAGTAAGGCACTATCCTGGCATCCGGTCGCACCGTAGGTATCACAAACCCCTTACGACGATGCCTGAGGGCTGTTTGCCATGTTCACGTGCTGTTAAACCAACCGGACGGAGGGCGAAATCCGCGATGGTGCGGCGCTCGAACGTGACTACACTTACCAGGACCGAAGCTGAGAAGAACTCGGCGCAGGGAGGTGTCCGTTGCGCGCTAGTACTAAACTCGATTTTGACTCGATTCTAGACGATCTGGCGCAACGCGTCACGGCCAAGCTCGAACAGCGGATATCCCAACTAAATCGTGCAACCGCACAGCGCCTCCTCAACGTCACGCAGGCAGCGCAGTACTTGGGTCGGACGAAGGTCAGTGTCCAGCACTTGATCGCGGACGGTGTACTGCCCGTAGTACGGTCTGACAAACGGGTCTTCCTGGACATCCGTGACCTGGACGCGTGGATTTTGGAAAACAAGCAAGGAAAGGTGTAGTCTTAGCCCCATGTCTCGGAAACCACGGTTTGGAAGAATCTTTCGACGTACTTGGAAAAAGCCAGACGGCACCCTGGGCGAACTGCCCACTTGGTGGGTCGAGTACTACCGCGATGGCAGGCAGCAACGGGAATCCAGTCGATCAGACCGGTACGCCGATGCGGAAAGGCTTCTGAAGCGCCGCCAAGCAGAGATAGGTTCAGGTGCCCCCAGCCCCACATTCGGAACATTGCGAGTCGCGAAGCTGCTGGACATGCTGCTGGTGGATTATGAAGTGAACGGCAAATCCCTGGACTGGGCAAAGTATATTGACGGTCATTTGCGGCCGGTTTTTGGCCAAATGAAAACGACCTCGGTGGGCACGGACGTCGTCATGCAGTACGTTGCGAAGAGGCGGCAAGAAGGAATAGCAAACTCTACAATTAACCGGGAATTGGCGCTCTTGCGGCGCGCGTTCCAACTTGGCTTCAACAGCGAGCCAAGGCTGGTGGCGACGGTGCCAAGAATCCCGCGATTCAAGGAGAACAACGTTCGCAAGGGTTTTTTCGACTACGACCAGCTCGTCCGGCTCCGGGCTGAACTGCCGGAGCATCTCCGGCCGGTGATCACGTTTGCCTATATGACCGGCTGCCGCAAGGGCGAAATCCTCAGCTTGCAATGGACTCAGGTTGACCTGGTGGCGAAGGTTGTTCGTCTGGAGCCGGGGGAGACCAAGAATGACGAAGCTCGGACGATTCCCTTTATAGCGGAACTGTTCGATATGCTGGTGCTTCAGCAGCAACGGCGGGATCTTTACTATCCCGATTGTCCCTGGGTGTTCTTCCGCTATGGCAAGCCGGTTAGGAACTTCTACGGCGCTTGGAAACAGGCGAGCCAACGTGCCGGTTTGGTTGACGACCTCAGCAATCCGAGGCTGCTCTTTCACGATTTGAGGCGAACGGGCGTACGCAACCTAATCAGAGCCGGCGTTCCGGAGCGCGTTGCGATGCTTATTTCCGGCCACAAGACCCGCTCAGTGCTGGACCGTTACAACATTGTGGACGAACGTGATTTGGTTGCCGCCGGAACCAAATTGGAAGCATACATTCAAGCCCAGTCCCGGATCAGCAAGGCCAAATCAAGTACAAGTGACGTGAATTTCGGCTCTGCCGGCAGCACAGAACAAGGGCCCTCGGACCCCGTTAAGTTATTGAATTAATTGGCTTGGTGCGGATGAGAGGACTTGAACCTCCACTCCCTTGCGAGAACTAGAACCTGAATCTAGCGCGTCTGCCAATTCCGCCACATCCGCATATTTGTACAGGCAGGCAACTTTATCTTTTCAGACCGTGAAGCTGGAGTCAATTCGGAGCAGCCGGAACAACGGCCTCACCGAGAACTAAACTACGTCCACGCCCATGCTGCGCGCCGTGCCGCGCACCGAACGCATGGCAGCTTCCACGTCGAAGCAGTTCAGGTCGGGCATTTTGATCTTGGCGATTTCTTCTATCTGCTTCTCGGTGATTTTGCCCACCTTGATCTTGTGCGGTTCCGCCGACCCCTTAGCCAGGTTCACGGCGCGCTTGATCAGCACCGGCACCGGCGGCGTCTTCGTGATGAAGGTGAATGAACGATCCGAAAAAATCGTGATCACCACCGGGATGATCAGTCCTTCCTGGTCTTTGCCGGAGGTCTTCGCATTGAAGGCCTTGCAGAAATCCATGATGTTGACGCCCTGCGGACCGAGCGCGGTGCCGACAGGCGGCGCCGGCGTGGCCTTGCCCGCCGGAATTTGCAGCTTCACCTGAGCCGTAACTTTTTTTGCCATACTTTAAGCCTTTTCTACCTGCAAGAATTCCAGTTCCACCGGTGTGGCGCGGCCGAAAATTGTCACCATCACGCGCAGCGTGCCGCGCTCGGGATTGATTTCGTCCACCTTGCCCGAGAAATTCGCAAACGGCCCATCGACAATGCGCACCGCATCGTTTTTCTCGAACGTCATCTTGGGGCGCGGCCGCTCGGCAGCCGATGCCTGGCGGTTCAAAATCGCGTTCACTTCGTCCGCGCTCAGCGGCACAGGCGAATTTCCGCCGCCAACAAAACCCGTGACGCGCGGTGTGTTCTTTACTTCGTGCCAGAGTGCGTCGTTCATTTCCATTTCCACCAGCACGTAGCCGGGATAGACCAGGCGCTTGCTGGTTACCTTCTTGCCGTTGCGCAGTTCCACCGTATCTTCGGTCGGGATCAAGATCTCCCCGATCTTGTCGGCGAACCCGAAAGCCTCGGCGCGCGTGCGCAGCGATTCCTTGACCTTGTTCTCAAACCCCGAGTACGTGTGGATGATATACCACTTCTTGGGCGACGACTCGTCATAGCCCTGGGCGGGCGGTTCCACCGCATCGGCCGCAGGCTCCCCGACCGCAGAGGTTTCTGCCTCCGCCGGCGCCTCGTGATGCTCCTGCGCAGCCTGCTCGTCTACCGGTTCGGCGCTGACTTCCGGCTCGGATTGCCCGGCGTTTTCGGCTTGCTCGTCGGAGCTATCAAGGTCTGGGCGATCCATCTCTGGGCGATCCATCTCTGGGCGATCCATGTCTTCAGAATCCATATGCCCTACTTCGTGAAAAACTCCAGGACACCCTTGACGCCCTTCGCCAACACGCTGTCGACTACCGCGAAATATCCCGCGAAGGCAAAGACGGAGACAATCACCACCACCGTCGTGCCCTCCACCTGTTTGCGGTTGGGCCAGGTCACGCGCCGCATCTCGAGCTTCAGCTCGTTAAAGTAATCCTTCGTGTTCTCGACCCACCGCATTACTTCAGTCATAAACCTTCCCTTACCGCTCCGTCCGAACTGTTTTGCGTGGTAGTTGGCAGGGGCGGAGGGATTCGAACCCCCACTCGCGGTTTTGGAGACCGCTGGTCTGCCGTTAAACCTACGCCCCTGGATCGCATCCCGTAGCCGGGGACTCCTTTATATTCTACTTGATTTCCTTGTGCGGCCGGTGCTGCCTGCAGTGCGAGCAGAACTTCTTCAACTCCAGACGCTCGGTGGTGGTCTTCTTATTCTTGGTCGACGAATAGTTCCGGTTTTTGCACTCGGTGCACTGGAATGTAATGATGTCGCGTGCCATTGTTTAACTCCTACTCCTACTTCAGAATGTCCGTTACCGTGCCGGCTCCTACCGTGCGTCCGCCTTCGCGAATCGCAAAGCGCAGCCCCTTGTCCATGGCCACCGGCGTGATCAACTCCACTACCAGGCTCACGTTGTCCCCCGGCATCACCATCTCCGTGCCTTCCGGCAACTCCGCCACCCCCGTCACGTCCGTCGTGCGGAAGTAGAACTGCGGCCGGTATCCCTTGAAGAATGGCGTGTGCCGCCCGCCTTCTTCCTTGCTCAGCACGTACACTTCGCCCTTGAACCGCGTGTGCGGCGTAATCGACCCCGGCTTGGCGATCACCTGCCCGCGCTCCACTTCGTTCTTTTCCACTCCGCGCAGCAGCAGCCCCACGTTGTCCCCGGCGCGCCCTTCGTCCAACAGCTTCTTGAACATTTCCACGCCCGTCACTACCGTCTGCCGGGTGTCGCGGAATCCCACGATTTCCATGCCCTCGCCCACCTTGCAGATCCCGCGCTCGATGCGCCCCGTCACCACCGTGCCGCGCCCCTGGATCGAGAAGATGTCTTCAATCGGCATCAGGAACGGTTTGTCGATGGCTCGCTCCGGCATCGGAATGTAGTTGTCCACCGCATCCATCAGCTCATCGACCGTCTTTTCCCACTGCGGCTCACCATTCAGCGCGCCCAGCGCCGACACCCGGATCACCGGCAGATCGTCGCCCGGGAACTGATACATCTTCAGCAATTCGCGGACTTCCAGCTCCACCAGGTCCAGCAGTTCCGCATCGTCCACCATGTCCACTTTGTTCATGGCCACCACGATGTACGGCACGCCTACCTGCCGCGCCAGCAGAATGTGCTCCCGCGTCTGCGGCATGGGCCCGTCGGTCGCCGCCACCACCACGATGGCGCCATCCATCTGCGCCGCCCCCGTGATCATGTTCTTGATGTAGTCGGCATGGCCCGGGCAATCCACGTGCGCATAGTGCCGTTTGGCCGTTTCGTACTCCACGTGCGCCACCGCGATCGTGATCCCGCGGGCCTTCTCTTCCGGCGCGTTGTCGATGGAATCGAAGCTCCGGAATTTGTTCTTCGGATTGTGCTTGGCCAGCACTTTCGTGATCGCCGCCGTCAGGGTAGTCTTGCCGTGATCGATATGACCGATCGTCCCGATGTTGATGTGCGGCTTACTGCGATCGAATTTTTCTTTTCCCATGCTCACGCCTTCTCTGTAAGGATTTTCGTTACAGGAGGAAAAACTGGAGCCGTTGACCGGGATTGAACCGGTGACCTCGTCCTTACCAAGGACGCGCTCTACCAGCTGAGCTACAACGGCTTTATATCATTAAAGACCGCAAGCCTTCGCGATCCTTAACCACAGTGTACAAGAATACCTGGTGGACGGGGGAGGATTCGAACCTCCGTAGCTCGCAAGGAGCGACAGGTTTACAGCCTGTTGCCATTAGCCGCTCGGCCACCCGTCCATACACCCACAATGCTCCCACCCAAGCGAGACTGACATTACGGGGAAACTACCAGCATACTAGGAGTGCCCCATCTCCCGCAACTCCGGTTCTGGCTGAAGGCCTGAAGACGGACTACGCCACCACCACCGGCTCGTGCTCCACCGCAAAATTCACCGACCGCGCCAGACAACATACGTGGTGCGCCCGATCGTGAATCGCCATCGCCTCCCCAATCCGGCCCGGGTCGGTGATCTTCATTCGCGGACGCAACATCACGCGCGTGAATTCTCCCGAACCATCGCCATGCTCCACCATCTCGCCAACCGCGTCATCCTGGTATTCGGTGATCACGATCTTCGCGTCGGCGCACAAATGCAGCACCCACAACATGTGGCAAGCGGAAATGGCGCCCAGCAGCAACTCCTCGGGATTGTACCGGCTGCGGTCGCCCCGGAACGCCGCGTCGGACGAACCCGCGATCACCCCGGTCTTGCCTTCCAGGCTCAGCTCATGGTTCCGGCTGTAGGTGGTGTATGCGGAGGTCCCACTGCCCAGATTTCCGGTCCATCGGGTGTCCATTCGATACTGGTGCTGTCGTTCGGCCGCCATATAGAATTGATGGTTGAGGTGTGGCCTGCGCTTCCGTTTTGCGAAAGCGCAGGACGTGGGTCTTCCTGGGCGGGCCGGTGGCTGCGAAGGATGTTGTTCGGCCCGATTTCATCCTTCGGATGCAGGCTCAAAAGCAGATTGCGGCTGGGTCTCCCAGCGAACCAAGGCGGACTGCCCTCCGATCGCCCGCCTTGGTTTGCCTCCGAAGGGAGTACCCAACACGACCTCTCAAAAGCACGGGCATGACCAAACACAACGCTGAGGAAGCCCATATGTTTCAATATTCGAAACGAACCCAATCTGTAAACAGACTAGGCAGTAGTAAAGCCAGTGGGCAGTCTGTCTACTTCATGGACAGCGCGCAATCATCGGAGGTAGACTGGAACCCAAATGGGAACGCTGTCTGAGCCGGAGCTCAACGAGAAACTGGCCGCCATCCTGACCATCTGCCAGAAGATGAATTCGGAGCGCGACCTGGGCTCCCTGCTCGACCTGATCGCCCGTGAAGCTACCAGCCTGCTGGACTGTGACCGCGCCAGCATCTTCCTGCTTGACCGCGAGCGCAACGAACTATGGTCCAAAGTCGCGCTGGGGAGCGATGAGATTCTGCGCTTCGACGCCCGCCTGGGCATTGTGGGCACCGCCGCCCAGACCGGCAACAGCGTTAACGTCAGCGACGCCTATAGCGACCCGCGCTTCTACACCGCCATCGACGACCGCACGGGTTACCGCACGCGCAACGTGCTCGCCGTGGCCGTACACAATCAGCGGGGAGAGATCATCGGCGCCTTCGAAGTGCTCAACAAGCGCATCGGCCCGTTCAACGCCCGCGACGAAGAATCCCTGGTCGCGCTGGCCTCGCACGCTGCCATCGCCATCGAAACCGCGCAGTTGATCGGTGAACTGCGGCGCAATCAGGATGAACTGGTGCAGCAGAATGCGCACCTCTGGCGCGAAGTGGAAAGCAAGTACTCCACCCATGGATTTATCGGTACGGGCCAGAAAATCCAGCAGGTGGTGCGCCTGGTGGAGCGCATTCGCGACAGCCTGGTCAACGTCCTTATCACCGGCGAAAGCGGCACCGGCAAGGAACTGGTGGCCAAGGCTATCCACTATACCAGCCCGCGCGTGCGCAAGCCGTTTGTGGCGCTCAACTGCGCCGCGCTGCCGGAAACCCTGGTGGAAAGCGAGCTGTTCGGAATTGAAAAGGGCGTCGCCACCGGCGTCAATCCCCGCGTGGGCCAGTTCCAAAACGCCGATGGCGGCACCCTGTTCCTGGATGAAATTGGCGACCTCAGCCTTACCGCCCAGGCCAAGATTCTACGGGTCTTGCAGGAGCGCGTGGTGGAGCGGGTAGGCGGGCGCACGCCCATCCCGGTGGATGTTCGCGTTCTGGCGGCTACCAACAAAGACCTTGAACAGGAGATTGCCAAGGGCGGATTCCGCCAGGATCTCTACTACCGCATCAAGGTTATCCACATCCACATGCCACCCCTGCGCGACGTCCGGGAGGAGATTCCGCTGCTGGCCAATCATTTCCTGAAGGAGTATTGCCGCGAACTCGGCCGCGGCTCCATGGAGTTCTCCTCCGAGGTGATGCGCAAGCTGATGAGCGCCGCCTGGCCCGGCAACGTCCGCCAGTTGCGCAACGAGGTGATGCGCCTGGCAGCCTGCGCGCGCCACAACGTGATTGAGGAAGACGATCTGTGGGAGGGAATGCCTCCCCCCAGCCAAGCCCAGCCGCCAGCCAAGCCGGCGAGGGGCGAGTCTCTGAAAAAAGCCGTGAGCGAGCTGGAACGCCGCATGATTTCCGAGGCTCTCGAGACCACACGAAACAATCAGCAGCAGGCCGCTAAGGTACTTGGCCTGAGCCGCCAGGGGTTGATCAACAAGATGAAGCGCTACTCGATTTCCGGACTGCCGTGAAGCGGGCGATCCTTCCGGCCTTCCTGTCGATCCAAGCGCTGCTTTCGTTCTGGAATCTCGGCCTGCTGTCCCCCTGGATGGACGAAGCAGGTACGTTACTTCTCGAGCGGGGATCTCCCGGATATGTCGTGCATCTTGCCGCCGGTGACGTTCACCCCCCGCTGTTCTACCTGATGCTGTGGGTATGGCAGCGCCTGCCGCTGGGCCTGGATGGAGTAGTCCAAGCCCGCACCCTCACGGTCCTCATCGGCCTGGCAGCGACTGTCGCGGCGGACCGGCTCCTCGCCGCGCGGCTGTGCCAGCGAGCGCGCCTGTACTTTCTCGCTCTCTGGTGTCTTTCGCCTTGCCTGCTTCTCTACACCCGGATGTGCCGCTCTTACAGCATGCAGGCGCTGGTCACGGTGGTGGCGGTTGCGTACCTGCTCCGATATTTCGACGCCCCCAAATTCCGGAATGCGCTGCTGGTGGGCGCCGCCGTTGTGGGAGCGATTTACACGCACTACGTATCCGGACTGGCACTTCTGACGGTCGCGAATGTGGCACTCCTGGCGAAGCGACGCTGGCGCGATCTGGCTTTCATGGACGGAACCATTGCCATTGGGCTGGTGCCGTTGGCCTGGTGTCTGGCGGGCTCGCTGGCAGCCTGGAGCCGCCACGATACCAGCTACGCAGTGGCAGGCGGCTTCACCGAAACGCTCCTCAAACTGGGCTACTGGAGTATGTCCTTCACGATGGGCGAGGCGGCGCCCGATGCCGGCGTAGTGGCTGGAGTACTTTTAGCGCCGCTCTTCGTCTATGTCACTCTGTCAGGCCCCCACCGCGCGGAATGCTGCTTCAGCCGGCGTCTGGCCGGTATCACGGCGGGGCTAGCCCTGATCGGCTTCATCGTGGTGGCCCGCTGGGTCTCTTATCCCTTCATTCCCGCGCGGCTGCTTTTCGTTCTGCCGCTAGTACTCATCCTTTTCGGCGCGGGCGCTGCCACGCTTGGTCGCGCCGGCCCCGCCGCCTTCGCCGTGCTGCTTGCCGTCACGCTTACCGGCGACTGGTGTTACTTCCACAAGATCGGGTTTCGCAACAAGCAGTACCCCATGCCAATGCGTGAAATTGCCCGGCTGGTCCCCTCTGATGCTTTGGTCCTGATCGATTCCATCAACTCGGACCCGGTTGCCATGGAATACGCGCTTGGCCGCCAGCGGCCGGTCTTGCGAACCAGCGACCCGCGCGCCTTGGCGACACTCGATGATCCTCGGGTCCCCTCGGTCTGGTTCCTGCGCAACACTCACGACATTTCGCGCGACGCCTTGAACACCCGTTTGGAGGGTTATCTCCGCGAACGGCTACGCCTGGTGCAAGTGCGAAGATATGAGCCATTCAGTCCGCTCGAACGGCTCATGATGCGAGCCCTGGGTATGAGCAATCCGCCGGCTTACTTCGGCGAATTGCTAGAGTTCCACAGATAGCTTGATCGATCCACACTGAATTCGCGACAGTATGGCAGGATCAGTGCGGCAGGTGTTCGCGAAGCAACGGGTAAAGACTTCGCCCGAAACCGATAGCCGCAGCCATTGCCGTGTCGTCGCCGCCACGCGTCTCCCACAAGACCACACGCACCAGACTGGTATCGGTGCGCTTGTCCCGGAAAGCGTCCGCAACCAGCCAGAGCTTGGCCGCCCAATCGCCTGCCACCACACGCCGCGGCCTCTGATACCAAAACAAAACCGCGGCACGCTCCCTGCCCTTGGCGACCAGATAACGGTTGACGGTGATTGGGCCATCCGGGGTATCGAGGGTAACCTCGCCGGTCACCTCGGGCATCCACCCCGATCCAGGCAGGCACATCTTGGGCGAGTGCGGCTGGCTGTGTCCGGCGCGTTGCGACTGATACCAGATCACAAACAGGCTGCCAAGCAGGCCCGACGACCGATCGAAGTAGGTCCGGCTCAGCAGCCGGTCGGCTCCGAGTTCGGCCACCACATCGGCCGTGACCGGGTCTTCGCGGACCTGCCTCCACGAGCCAAACTCGCCGGGAAAACGCGAAAGCTCGGGCGGCGCCGGCGGACGTTCCCCGCCGGCCGCCCAATGAGCCAGGGCGAACTGCGCCACCAGGAGCAACGGCGCCAGCATCCATCTGGGTTCAAGCATCCGTCTAGGCTCAGGCATCGGTCTGCGCTCAGGCATCCATCTGCCCTCGGTAACGGGCATACACGGAGCAGAACAAGCGTCGCATCAGAACCAGCGTAGCCAGGCACAACACAAAGACGAGGCAGCCGGCGATGGTATGAGGCGTACCCGAGTCCAGCGCGGGCAGGAGGCCGGAGACCGCTACTCTGAGCGCGTTCGCGATGATCGCGATCGGTACCACCATCGCCAGAAGGGCCAGCCGCATCCAGGGTCTCGAATCGGAAAAGTAGGCGTATACGACGGCGATGAAACCCAGCGAAAGCAGGTAGCGCACACCGTCGCAAGCTTCCTGGACCGAGACGCGGTGCCCGCCCACATCCAGAATGTTGCCTGCGCGGACTACCACCACTCCGGCCAGCGACAACATGGCTGCGGCGATGCGGCTGGCCAGCATTTGCAGCGGAAGCGTCACCTGACTATAGACGATCGCCAACTTGGGAAGCATGAAGAGCGCCAGCAGAAACGGAAGAGCCCAGGCACGCAGCAGGGCGAAACCGCCGAAGTACAGCACGGCGCCGGCAACCGAGACGAGAAACGCCACCGCGCCGGCGAAAAGGCCGCCGCCAAAGATAGCTATAATCTGCATGCCGGCGCCGGCTGCCAGAACCGCCAGACCCCACCAACTCGGTTCCAGTGGAAGCGCCTGCCACCGTCCGCGCTCCCTCCAAAGGATCCACAGGATCACAATCGGCACGAAGAAACCGTGCGACATATCTTCGTCGATCCACCACTGCTCACACATGCCTCGAAGCGTAGAAGCGTGGCAGGCCAGAAGAGCTGCTGCGGTCAGCCCGACAAGCGCCCGTTGCCAGGGCCCTGCCGAAACTGCCCCGGCGCCGGTCAGTGGCTTCGGAAGGGCTTGAGTAACCATCCGCGGGTCTGGTAAAGCACTGCGCAAAGCACGGCCGTCGCCACCAAAATCAGGGAAGACGGAGCAGGCGTGGCCGGTGGTCCACCAGGTCCTCCGGGGCCTCCCGGGCTGGTAATCGCGTTGTCCAGCAGTGTGACCGCGCCGGTGCGGGCCAATGCCCGGCCGTTTAGAGAGGCGCCGGTGTTGATGGAGATGGATGCCAGGGCCAAGATATTCCCGGAGAAGGAGGATGTGGCCCCCAGGGTGGCAGAACTTCCCACCTGCCAATAAACATTGGCCGGCGACGCGAGACCGATGAGCGACACATTACTGCTGGTTGCGGTTGTCAGGCTGCTGCCGATCTGGAAGACGAAGACGGCATTCGGATTGCCCCCGCCATCGAGCGTGACAGTCCCCGTGATTCCAACCGAGGACCCATAAGCATGGACGCCAGGCGCAATTGTAGTCCCGCCTATATCCGTTGGAACGGCAATAATCGGTGGCGGGGCCGGCAAACCGGCGGCGGTGTTATATGCGGCGGTCAACTCATTTTGCGCCTGCGCCGCGAAAGCATCGGCCGAGTGTATCGATCCGGTTGCCGTCCCGGGTCCGCCGGGCGCAATTCCGGTGAATCCGGTAATTGCGGTACTTGGCGACACCCCAAGGTTTCCGATCACGACCGTAAAACCGCTGCTGGTAACCGTAGAGCCAGCCAAAACTCCGAAAGTGCTGACAGTCGGCCCCAGGGATACTTGAGCCTTCAGGCAAAGGCAAAACGAGAGATACAGCAGTAGCCCACGGGCTTTTTTCACAACTTCTCCTTTCAAACCAGTCTTTCGGGTGATGTAAGCATACTACAACGATCGGGATTCTTTTGTCCAACCATCTCTTGAATAAATTCTTATCCAACAATATCCGGATCGAATTCTTAGGCCGGGTTGTAGTAGCTTTGTGGTGTCGGAAACGATCAGCAAAGCCCGCAGTCCGGAAACACTGATTCTGAACCGTGGACCATCAGAGCGGCGGCAACTCGAAAATAGCGAGACCGCAGCCACCTTATTTCCGACCAGCCTGTTTGGATTGTGGGTTTGTAGAACCGGTACTACGCGACCTTCTGGACTTTACCGTCGCGGATGCACGATGTGCAAACCCGCATCCGGCGCCCTGCGCCTTTCACCAGGGCCCGTACCGACTGCAGATTCACATTCCAGCGCCGCTTCGTGACGTTGTGGGCGTGGCTGATCCGGTTACCGAACTGAGGTCCCCGCCCGCATATTTCGCAAACTTGTGCCATAAGACAGAAATCTCCGTAGCTTTCGAAACACCCAGTATACCAACGGCTCGCCGCGCCCCGCAACTTGCTCTTGCGCGCTCACTTCCACTTTTCAATCTTCTTCCGGATCTCCGCCGCGTTCTTGGCATCGGGAGCCAGTTCCAGATACTTTTCGTAGGCCTCTTTGGCCGCCTTCTGGTCTTTCAACTTTTCGTCGGCCTCGCCCAGCCTCAACCAGGCTTCGGTATCGCCATCGTTCCATTTGGTGGCTTCCACGAATCGTCCCGCCGCCGCCCGGTAGCTGCCCTTCTTGAAGTAATAGTTCCCGGTAGTGATGTCCTTTTTGGCTTGCAGCGGATTGAATGCGTACTCCTTCGTAGTCAGCGACGTATCCTCTTCGGGAGGAGCCATTTCCTTGGTGGCGCCAGGGGCTGGTTTGGAAGGCTGCCCGCGCCGTCTCAATTCCCCCGGGGCTTGATCCGCCGGCTGGGGTGGTTGCGGCGGCTTGGGATCTTGCGCGTGAACAGCGCCCGCGCCGCTCAGGACCAGTGCCAAAATCCAGCGTGCATATAATTGAATTATAGCTTTCCCTCCGATGGAACTCCGAGAGAAGGTCAGCCAAATCCCTTTCGAGCCCGGCGTGTATCTGTACAAGGACGCCGGCGGCCGCGTGATCTACGTCGGCAAAGCCAAAAGCCTGCGCAGCCGTGTTCGCAGCTACTTTCTGGATGACAAACTGGCCGACGTCAAGACCGGCACCCTCATAGCGGAAGCCCGCGATATCGACTACATCCTGGTGGATAACGAAAAAGAGGCGCTGGCCCTTGAAAACAACCTGATCAAGCAGTACAAGCCGCGTTTCAACATCCTGCTGCGCGACGACAAAACCTACCCCTACATCAAGCTCACTCATGAAAAATTCCCGCGGGTCTACGTCACCAGGCGCCTGCGCAAAGACGGGTCCACCTACTACGGCCCTTACTTTCCCGCCAATCTGGCCCACCGGCTGGTGCATTTCATCCACCGCCACTTCCAGGTGCCTTCCTGCAAGGTGGACCTCACCCGCTTCCATCCCAAACCCTGCCTGCAATTCCACATTCACCGCTGCCTGGGGCCGTGCGTTCAGGGCCTGACTACCGATGAGACTTACGCCGCAGCCGTGCGCGATGTCAAACTCTTTCTCGAAGGCCGCCACACTGACCTCGCCGGCGGACTCCGCGCCCGCATGGAACAGGCTGCCAGCGAGATGCGATTCGAGGAAGCCGCATCTCTGCGCGACCTGATCGTTACCGTGGAGGAAATTGCGGAGCGGCAGATCATGGCCGCGGCCAAGGGCGACGACGTCGATATCTTCGCCTGCTACGCCGAGCCGCCGCTGGTGGCCCTCAATCTTTTTCACTTGCGCAACGGCCAGATCGTCGACCGCCGCGAATTCTACTGGGAGGACCAGCACGAATTCGACGAGGCGCAGTTTTTTTCCTCGCTGCTCAAGCAGATCTACCTGGACCAGCAGTTCATCCCCGCCGAGATTCACGTCCCGGTGGAATTCGAAGATCGCGGCGCGCTCGAAGAGTTGCTCTCCGAAATGCGCAACCGCCGCGTGGAGATCCGCACTCCCCAGCGCGGCCAGAAAAAAGCCCTGCTGGACCTGGTCCAGACCAATGCCAAACACAGCTTCGACGGCCGCTTCCGCGTTCTGAAACCATCGTCGCGCGCCATCCAGGAAGCGCTGCAGGACGCCCTTAATCTGCCCGATGCCCCGGCGCGCATCGAGTGCTTCGACATCTCCCACATTCAGGGCACCGACAAGGTGGCCAGCATGGTGGTGTGGGAAGACGGCAAGATGAAAAAGGCCGACTACCGCAAGTTCATCATTAAGACCGTAATTGGCAATGACGATTTCGCCAGCATGCGTGAAGTGGTGACCCGCCGCTATTCACGCCTGCAGGAAGAGAAGCTACCCATGCCCGGCCTGGTGCTGATCGATGGCGGCCTGGGCCAGTTGCACGCCGCGGCGGATGCCCTGGAGGCGATTGGCATCAGCGATCAGCCCTTGGCATCCATCGCCAAGCGCGAGGAAATCATCTACGTCTACGGCCAGGAAGACGAGCCCATCGTGCTCGACCGTTTCTCGCCCATCCTGCATCTGGTGCAATCCATCCGCGACGAAGCCCACCGCTTCGCCGTCACCTTCCATCGTTCGCGGAGAAACGCGCTGCAGCTCACCTCCGAACTGGATATCATCCCGGGTATCGGCAAGCTTACGGTGCGTAAACTCCTGAAGGAATTCGGCAGCTCCGAATTGGTCCGGGCCGCGACCGAAGACCAGTTAGCCGCAGTGGTGGGCCGGGCCGCGGCGAAGAAGGTCCGTACCCATTACGGGACGCCGGTGTCGGGCTCGCGACCTTGAAAAGCTGACGCCCGGGAATGTGAGTATAGTAGCAGAGAGGCGTCATTCTCGCTCATGAATTGGAACACTCTTTCCAGGCTCCTGTTCCGATTGGGAATCCAGTTGGTCGCGGCGTCATGCCTCTACAGCCTATGGCACGGCAGCAGATTGCACGAGATCACCGCAGCCGAAGCGGAGGGCATCAGCACACTGATTCTGCTAATCGCCAGCATATATGCAGTGATGTTCGCGTTCGTGATCTACGTCATCTGGGGGCAGTTCACCGACGTGGAGAACTTCATGATGCGCGAATGCAAATCGCTCAATGAGCTATTGCGCTTCGCCGATTTTCTCAATCCGGACGCTGCTCGAGGCATACGGCGCACGGTGGCGGATTACGTACAGCGAGTAGTGAAGTCCGAATGGGCGGCGCTCGGGGACCGGCGACGGGACAAGTCCTCCGAGCAAGCCTTTTCGGAACTGCTGGATGGCGTTTTGCACATCAAGCCCGCCAGCTTGGAGGAAGGCGCTGTGCATCAGCGCTTGATCGATATTGCGCGTGAAGCTGGAGAGCATCGGGATGAGCGCCTGACCAAGAGTCTGACGCAGATTCCGGCAACTTTGATTTACCTCGTGCGCACCATGGAAATCGGGTTGCTGTTGCTCGTGTTCTTCTATCCGTTTCACTTTTGGGTCGCGGGCCTGTCCTGTTTTCTGCTGGTAGCAGTCATACTTTTCCTCGCTAACCTGGTGATGACAGATACGGACAATCCCTTTAAGGGCGTGTATAACATCAATCCCAAGGCATTCCTGGATCTCAAGGCGTAGTTGGCGCGACGGCGGTAATCGCAAGGAATCGGATTCGGATTTCCTGGTGATTACTTCGGCCGTCGGAACAGGCCCCCGTAGACCGCTTTCGCCAGGATGTGGCCCTGAATCGCTTTCATCACATTGGCGCGGGTCTCGAAAGCGTCGGCCGATGGTTTCACGTCCAGCTTGGTGTCCAGTGCGTAGAGCTCAAAAACGTAGTGGTGGAACGGACCGTTGGCGCCGGCTCCCGGACCGCGGTACATGGCTCCTGTGGCGCTGATCTGATAGCTTCCGTCGGGCAATGGCGATCCCTTGGGTACGCCTTCGGGTAAGCCTGTCGCGGTCGCCGGAAGGTTCCAAAGGACCCAATGCGCCTGATCGTCAGTGGTCTTGTTACGGGCAAGATCCATGTCGTGCATGTGGAGGAAGAAGCTTTGCGTGCCAGCGGGGACGTTGGCCCAGCTCATCGCCGGCGACGTACCCTCGCCGACGGCAACGCCCGGAGCGGCCTGACTGAATTTAACGGGGATCTGGCCGCCGTCGGGAAATCCCGGAATGGTCAAGGTCATGGCCGGTTGCGCGGGCGCTTGAGCAGATAGCGTGACAGTCATGGAGACAATGATCGTTGAAAAAGCAAGCAATCGCATGGGTCTATCGTAACGTGAAATAAGGAAGACCTGGCCCCAATCTGATATCCTTTCCGCTGATATGAACCGCTTCACCGCATTGGCGACCGCCACGCTGGTCGCCACGTTTGCCCTATTCCCCGCATTTGCCCAACAGCAGCCGGCGGCCAACACCCAACAACCCCCACAAGCCCCGGGCCGAGGCGGACGCGGCGGCCGGGGTGCTCCCCCCATTCAGCCCAAGCCGGAAGAACTCGCGCAGATCAAATCCAAGACGGAGCAGATCGAGACCATCCTGAAAGGCATCAAAGCCAACGCCGACCTCATCGGCGACGTCGCGGTCTACGCCAAAGCCGGGCGGTTCCTGCTCGAATTTCCGGAACTCTTCGGCACCCAGAACGCCATCGATCATTGCATGAGCGTACTCGACCAGGGCATTGAGCGCGCTCATCAGCTTCAGAACGGCGAGCCGCCCCTCTTGACGGCGATGACCATGAGCAAGAAGCAGATTCATGCCTATTATTCCGCCATCGATGGCTCCATCCAGCCTTATGCCATCACCCTCCCTGAGAATTACGACCCCGCCAAACCCGCCCGCCTCTACGTCTGGATGCACGGCCGTCAGAATAATACCACTGAATCCGAATTTATCTTCAGCCAGCAGACCTTTCGCCCCGGCAGCGTGCCGGTCGCCGATCAGGGCCAGATCCAGCTCGATCTCTTCGGCCGCATCAACAGCGCCGGCTGGCATTGGGCCGGTGAAGCCGACGTTTTCGAAGCCATCGCAGCCGTCCAGAAACGCTTCAACATCGACGGCCAACGCATTCTTCTCCGCGGCTTCTCCATGGGCGGCGAAGGCGCGTGGCACATCGCCCTTCACTATCCCGACCGCTTTGCCGCTGCTGAAATCGGCGCCGGCACATGGTCCCGCCGCGCACAGACTCCCGGACTTCAGCCCTACCAGTACGCCACCCTGAAGATCTGGGAAAACATGGAAGAGTGGGCGCTCAACGCCTTCAATCTGCCGCTCGCCGGACACGATGGCGATACCGATACGCAGATTGCCTCGCTTCCCGGACCTCCTCCCGGCGCCCCCACCCGCGGCCAGTTGGAGTCGTCCCTGCGCACACGCGCCCAGTTGGAGAAGGAAGGCTTCCCTGCCGAAGGCGACCCCGACTTCCTGCATATGAAAGGCACGCCCGACATCTTCCTCATCTCGCAGAACACCGGTCACGGAACCAGCCCCCTGGTGCGCCAGCGCCTCGACGCCTTCCTCAAGGAATGGGGCGACCACGGCCAGCCCTCGCCCGAGCACATACGCTTCGTGACCTATACCACCCGCTACAACCGCGATTACTGGGTCTCGGTCGAAGCGCTTGACCAGCACTACCAGCGCGCCGATATCGACGCTCAGCGCGCCGACGGCGGCAAGACCTACCAGATCCAGACCCACAACATCGCGCGCGTTGCCCTCCGCGAAACCGGTAACGCCCGGGAAATCCGCATCGATGGACAAACCCTGAAACTGAAGCCCGCCCCCGCTCTCACCCTTCAGAAGACCGCCGGAATCTGGAAGCTGGAACAGGCTCGCCATGCGGCTGCCGGACTTCACAAGACCCACGCCCTGCAAGGCCCGATCGACGACGCCTTTATCGATCCGTTCCTGCTGGTTCGGCCCACCGGCGCCGCGTGGAACCCCGCCGTCAATCAGCAGGCGCTTCGCACGCTAGCCCGCTTCGACCGCCTTTGGGCCAAATACTTCCGCGGCCACCCCTTCGTGAAAGACGACAAGGACGTGACGGCAGCCGACATGGCGAAATATCACGTGGTCCTCTTCGGCGACCCCGGCAGCAACCGGCTCTTGTCCAGAATGCTCCTCAAGCTCCCGCTCCAGTGGACCAGGGAATCGGTCTCGCTCGGAACCCAGACCTTTCCTGCCGCCGAAAACTTTCCGGCCCTGATTTATCCCAACCCGCTGAACCCCGCCAAGTATGTCGTCCTGAACACCGGCCTGACTATCATCGACCGCGAATATAACGGCGACTACGGGATGCCGCAGTGGGGCGACTACGCCATCGTAAAAGCCAAGGAAGGTTCCGACGTCCCGGACGTGGTGCTGGCCGGCCTGTTTACCGAGACGTGGCAGGTGCCGAAGTAAGTGCTATTCGATTACCGCGACCAGGTCCGAGCCGATGATCCGCTGATCCGAAGTCAAGAGCCGCAGGCGATGGATGCGAGCGGTGGCAACAATCACCCGGTCGGCCGGATCCCGCAGCGAACTGCCTAGTGCGGCGACTTCGTGGGCAATATCCGTGGTGAGGGGAAGGATTCGAAAGGCCGGATTTGTGTCCAGTTGATGGAACAAGTCATTCAGGCCGGTGATGAGGCGCTGGCGTGCATCGGCGAGCAAAGCGATTTCGAGAATGCTGATGGCGCTGACTGCGACGAGTTCCCCGCGCCGCACAGCCTCATCGAGTACACGGGTTTGCTCCCGGGACAGCTTCTTGGGATCGGAGAGCCAGCGGACTACAACATGCGTGTCAAGAAGGACTCGCGGATTCAAGAAGGCGAGTCCTCAATCCCGCCGGAGCGCATCCCAGAACTCCGAGGTATCGACATTGACGATATCGCCTGTGATTTGGACCTTCCCGGCCAAGATACCTTTGGGCGATTTCCAGGTTTGTTTCTTGACAGGCGAAATCGTGGCTACCGGCCGTCCGCGCTTGGTTACCGTAATGGTGCCTCCCTGATCCTCGATTTCGTCAAGCAGAGCCAGACACTTGGCCTTGAACTCGGTGGCGCCGATCATCAGGGTCTTCATGAGTTCATTGTACATCAAGATATGGTCAGATGACCAGTGGTCAGTCCGGCGACTGGTTACGCCGCCCTGACTGCTCGATCCAGTTAGCCGCCATCGCCGTGTACCCCCGCGCTTCCGGATCTCCACGCAGCTCCTCCACCGTGAACCGCATCTTGCGCCCCCAGTTGGGATACTGCCACGTGCTTCCCGGCAGATTCTGCTGGTGCAGTTCCTTGGTCAGGTCCTCATGGTTGATGGCCAGAAGCTGCGAAGGCGTTTGCGCCAGGAATCCGACAACGGCATGGTGCAGTTCTCCGGTCAGCTCGGGATAATCGCCCGCCCGGCGCGGCAGCGGGGGAGCCAGGAATCCCTGCTCGAACAGCGCGTCCAGCATCTTCTGCTTTTCGAGTGCGCGATGTTCCGCCTGTTCCGCATAGCCCGCGTCGTCGATCAGACCGGCGCCCCGCCTCGCCTCAATGTCGGCGCCCACCCAGAAGCCGGCCACTGTCGGCAGATCGTGCGTGGTCGAGGAGACCAGCGCCTGCTGCGGATATTCGTCGCTCCGCCGGAACGCGCCATTGCGGTCTTTTTCGAAATAGAACAGACGGTAGCTGAGAATCCCCAGTTGCGCCAGCGTCTCGCGCACAGAAGGCTCTACCGTCCCCAGGTCCTCGCCCACCACCAGCACCTGGTTCCGCACGCTTTCGAGCGCCAGAATCCGCACCAGATCCTGGTTGCGCTCCCGCACATAAGCTCCATCCGTGGCCTCCACGCCATCGGGTATCCAGAACAGACGGAAAAGCCTCATCACATGGTCGATGCGCAGAGCTCCGCCGTGGCGGCAATTCTTGCGAATGGATTCGGCGAACAGCCGGTAGCCATCTTCGCGGTGCCGCGCTGCGTTCGGCGGCGGAAATGCCCAGTCCTGGCCCTTGGGCGAAAAGTCGTCCGGCGGCGAGCCTACGCGGCAGCCCGCCACGTAGAAGGGCCGGTGCGCCCAGAGGTCAGACCCGAACCGGTCGGTGGCCAGCGCCAGGTCGTGATACAGGCCTATCGAAAGGCGCCGGTCGCGCGCCCACTGCTGCGCCCGGCTCAACTGCTGGTCGATCTGCCATTGCAGATACTGGTAGAACATTACCAACCGCCAATGTTTTTTTTGAAAAGCGCGGGTCTCCTCCGAGCACGGGTCCTGATACGGTTCCGGCCATTGGGTCCACATCCACACGTTCGCATCTCGCGCGTGAAACCACTCGTCCAGTGCGCAGTAGGTAGCGAACTTCTCCAGCAGATCGCCTTCCCGGGTAAGAAAGGCATCGAATTCCCGTGAGCGCGCCGAACCCTTCCGCCGCTCCCGCAGGAACTGCGCGAACAGCATTTTCAGGAACCGCAGCTTCAGCGCGCTTACCCGTTCATATTCCACGAAAGGCGCGGCTCGCAGTGCTTCGATCTCAGCCGACATTTCGGCCGAGCCCAGTAGTTCCCGCGCCCGGCGGCACTTCGCGAAATCCTCCATACCCTCCACGTCCAGGTAGACGAAGTTCTGATAGAAGATGCAATTCGGCAGATACGGGCTGGTGTTGAACGGCCCCCGATTGTGAATGGCATGCAGCGGATTGAGCGCCACAAAGCTGGCCCCGACGTCTTCGCTCACCCAGTTCACCAGATCCAGCAGATCGCGAAAATCGCCGCATCCCCAGTTGCGCCCGGAGCGCACTCCGTAAAGGCTAACGGCGATTCCCGCCGCGCGCCCGCCGCGTCCCAGATGAGGTTCGATCCAGGCGCGAGCGGGCGTCACGATATAGCGGGTAGTGGCGCCGGCCGCCCCCACTCGAACCGAAATCTCGTGATAACCCAACGGCAAAGAGAGCGGCAGCCGCGCCTGCTTCCTTACCCACGTCCGGCCATCCATTTCGATGGAGCCGGTCTGCGGCAGGTCCCGCAGGTCCAGTTCGATTTCCGACGCCTCGCCGTTCTCCTGCCGAATGCTGAACCGCGCGCGGAGCCCCAGGGATTCCGCCGGTACATTCAGTTGGCAGGTCTACTTCCGCGGATTCACCGGCAACGACGGCCGGCGGCAAAAGCCTTTCCCATTCCCGGCGCGTGAGCGCGGCCAGGGACTGTTCCAGTTCCTCCGGCGTATCCGCGGCCAATCCCAGCGCGCGCAGAATGGCCCGCTTCGCCGTCGCGGTGGTGAAATGCTGGCGGCCCCAAATGTCCCAGTAATCGGACTCGATTCCGAATATGGATGCGGCCCGGTCCAGTCGCTGCTCGAAGCTTTCGGATGGCATGTGGAAGGTTGACTATGATTTTACAGGACTGCCATTGCCCATGCGAAAATAAGAGTATGGATAAACCCTTCGCCGCTGCCGGCCCGCCGGACCTTTTTACGCGCGTTGACGATTACTCGGTCGCCAATGCCGCCGCCGCGGGTTCCGAAGGGCTCCTGATGACCACGCTCGATTCGGCGGTAAACTGGGCGCGCAAGAACTCCATCTGGCCCATGTCATTCGGGCTGGCCTGCTGC
The DNA here is from genome assembly GCA_963817515.1 of Bryobacterales bacterium. Lineage (GTDB taxonomy): Bacteria > Acidobacteriota > Terriglobia > Bryobacterales > Bryobacteraceae > DATMNI01. The sequence goes on from CAWFPJ010000008.1 coordinate 31,168, forward strand.
GCCATCGAGATGATGTCCATGTCGCGCTTCGCGCTTCGATATCGCACGCTTCGGCGCCGAAGTCTTCCGCGGCTCGCCGCGCCAGTCCGACCTGATGATCATCGCGGGGCGAGTGTCGAATAAAATGGCCCCCGTCATCCGCCACCTCTATCAGCAGATGCCGGAACCCAAATGGGCCATCTCCATGGGAGCCTGCGCCACCTCCACGGGGGTGTTCAACAATTACGCCCTGATCCCGGTGAACCAGGTGATCCCGATCGACGTCTTCGTCCCCGGCTGCCCTCCCCGCCCAGAACAGCTTATCCATGCGCTCATGCTGCTGCAGCAAAAGATCCAGGACCAGAGCGGCACTATCAAAGACGTATTAAATCTTTCGTAGTGACCACGCCCTCACAGTTGTGGGTTTGACCGGCGCAGCGCTTCCAACAAGCGATATTCCTACGCCGGGCTGGTACTGGGCAGCGCCTTCGCTGGCGGAGACACCAGTTGCGGCTTCACCATCCAGGCCTGAATCTTCGGCAATGCCGCCAAGGCCGCCGCTTCCCCGGCCTTCAGCAGGCCCGGTCCGCAATCGAATCCGTCCCAGTGCACCCCGCTGACGTCGGGGGCGATCACCAGGTCGCTATCCTTGCGCCAGGCTCCTTCGGTCTGCGACTGCAGAATCTGCATGCACCGGTTCACGACTTGAAAGATGTTCTGCGGCGCCGGGCCGTCCACGTTGGCCGGCAGATGCGCCGAGATCACGTGCGTGGCCCCCAGTTGGCGTGCCAACAGCGCGGGAATCTCCATGCTGATGGCGCCGTCCACCAGAAAATGGTTCTCGTAGTGCACCGGCCGAAAAAGTCCGGGGTAGGCGCAACTGGCGCGCACCGGAAGAAACACGTCACCGGAATCGCGGAAACAGACCGATTGGCCTGTGACCAGATCGGTCGCCAGCACGCCGAGCGGTATGTGCATCTCCTCGAAGCGGTAACGCTTGAGCAGCCTTTCGAGGAAACTCCGCATGCGCTCGTTCACCACGAATCCCATACGGGAAATGCTCCACCGCGCTATGTCGCCGAACCGCATGGCGCAGCCTGCGCGCGCAATCTCGGCTGGCGAAGCGCCGCTGGCGTAGGCCGCAGCCACAATCGAGCCGGCGCTCACGCCTGTAATGCAATGGATGGGAATCTGGAATCGCTCAAAAACTTCCAAGATACCGGCATGGGCAATTCCCCGGGCAAATCCGCCACCCAGCGCCAAGCCGATTCTTGGAGGCATCGGCGCCGCAGGTAACACCACTCTCGGCACTTTCGGCAGGACGATGTTTTGCAGACCACCGAGCCAGTGACCCACTTTCTTTGCAGCCCGCATCCCACCTCCTCCATCCAATTAACGACAGTGCCGGGTTAAATGGCGGCGTCACCCGTCGTAAAATGGACTACTAATGATATCGACGAGCAAGCTGGTTACCAAGTTCCTTCCGGGCGCGCTGATTTTAGCCGCGATGGTACCAGCCGTAATAGGGCCGGCCGTGGCGCAGCAGCATCCGTTCACAGGTGCGGCCGAGATTGAACAATCGCTCCACAAGCTCAACGAACTGGGTACTGTTTTGATGATTGCCGCCCACCCCGACGATGAACGGACCCAGGTTTTGGCATACTTCGCCCGCGGACGGCACATGCGGACGGCTTATCTCTCTCTGACCCGCGGCGAAGGCGGGCAGAATCTGATCGGTTCGGAGCAGGGGGCGCAACTCGGCCTCATCCGCACCCAGGAACTGCTGGCCGCGCGCCAGATCGATGGCGCCGAACAGTTCTTCACGCGCGCCATCGACTTCGGTTTCACTCGCACCCCTGCCGAAACTCTGAAGAAATGGGGCCACGACCGCATTCTTTCGGATGTGGTTTGGGTGATCCGGCGATACCGGCCGGACGTGATCATTTGCGGATTCAGCGGCACGCCGCGCGACGGCCACGGCCAGCACCAGACCTCGGCCATTCTGGCGCATGAGGCCTTCGCCGCGGCGGCCGATGCCACCCGGTTCCCCGAACAGTTGAAGTATGTCGAACCCTGGCGCGCCAGGCGGATGGTGCAGGCCGCGGGCTTCGGCGGAGCCGCGGGTGGCGGGCGCGGCGGGCGTGGTGGTCGTGGTCAAGGTCAGGGTCAAGCCGGCCGCGGACAACAGGCGCCACCGGAACCGGTCTTGCCTTCCGCGGGCTCAGCCGATACCGGCGCTTTCGATCCCATCCTGGGGTATTCCTACGAAGAACTCGCGGTGCTGAGCCGCAGCATGCATCACAGCCAGGGCACGGGCGCCATGCGGCGGCCCGGCGGCGGCAAGAGCGAGTTTTCCATGTTGGCGGGCGACCCTTCCTCCAAGGATCTGTTCGACGGCATCGACACCACCTGGAACCGCTTGCCCGGTGGAGCCGCCGTGAAGCCGATTCTGGATGACGCCATCCGCAACTATGAACCGGCGCGCCCCGAGAAAATCATTCCGCAACTGGTCAAAGCGCGACCCTTAATCGCAGCGATTTCCGATCCGTTAGCCCGCGTCAAGCTCTCGGAACTGGATGAAACCATCGCCCTGTGCGCCGGACTGTGGATTGAAGCCCAGGCCCGGCAGTTCGAAACCACCCCCGGTTCCAAACTCGGGGTGACCGCCATCGTGATGAATCGCTCGGCCGCGCAGGTGACGCTCGAAAGCGCCCGCCTGGAGGGAATGTGGAGTGGGGCCGCCGCCAATCCGCCCGCCAAACTCGGGCTGGACGAGCCCGCAACGCGGGAATTCGCGGTGGAAGTGCCCGCGGCGCAACCCTATTCGCGGTCCTACTGGCTGGCCAAGCCGCCCACCGCGGATGTTTACACGGTGGAAGACCAGACCCTGATCGGACTTCCCGATACCCCACCGGTCCTGCAACTGCGCGCGCGTCTAACCGTAGATGGCTCGCCCATCGAAGTGGTCCGTCCGGTGCACTACCGCTATGCCGACCGCGCCGAGGGCGAGCGCACGCGGCCCCTGGTGGTGGTTCCGGCGGTGGCCGTCAACCTGACCGATTCTGCGGAACTGTTTCCTGCCGCCGCACCGCGCATGATCCACGTATTGGTGAGGGCGAATATCGCGAAAGCTGCGGGCGATCTGCGCCTGAATGTTCCGGCCGCGTGGAAGGTAGTGCCCCAGTCCCAGCCCTTCCAGATTGCCACCGTTGGAGAGCAGCGCGAGCTGATGTTCACGATCACGCCGCCGTCTGCCGATACCACCGCCACCATGCGCGCCGTGGCCACCGTGGGCGGCCGCGAGATCGCGGCGGGTGTCCAGGTGATTTCATATTCCCATATCCCCGCGCAAACGCTGTTTCCGCCGTCGGATGTGAAGCTGGTGCGCTCCAACGTGAAAGTGACGGTGAAAAAGATCGGCTACATTATGGGCGCGGGCGACGAAATGCCGGACGCGCTGCGGCAGCTTGGCCTGGATGTGACGGTGCTCAGCCCGTCGGATCTGGACCAGGGAGATCTGTCGCGCTTCGAGACTATCGTGTGCGGAGTGCGCGCTTACAACGTCCGCGCGGACCTGCGAGCCAATCAACCCCGGCTGATGGAATACGTGAAAAATGGCGGCACGTATGTTGTGCAATACCAGGTGGGCGACAGCCCTGACCCCAACGCCGCCAATACTCCGCAGCCGCAGCTGCCGCCTGAGATTACGCGCCTGATGCAAACTTTCCAGGGGCCGCCCAATGCCAACCCGGTCACGGAGAATCTGGGGCCTTACCCGTTCAGCGTGCCGGGCGGGAGCCAGTATCGCGTCACCGTAGAAGAGGCGCCTGTCACATTTCCGCACTCGGACAGCCCCCTGCTGCAGTATCCCAACCACATCAACCCGCAGGATTTCGACGGGTGGGTGCAGGAGCGCGGTCTGTACTTCGCGGTGAAATGGGATCCGCGTTACCAGACGGTGATGGCATCGCACGACCCCGGCGAGCCACTGCTCGAAGGCGGCCAGTTGTGGACCCGCTACGGCAAAGGCATCTACATTTTCACGGCGTACGCGTGGTTCCGGCAATTGCCCGCAGGCGTGCCGGGAGCCTACCGGCTGTTCGCCAATCTGCTGAGCGCGAAGTAGGCGCGGATTCTGATCAGGCAAGCGGCGCGGTGCAGCGCAACCGAACTAGGCCTCAATCCGAAACTCCCCTCCCTCTTGAACTGCCGCCTCCATCTGTTCCACGCCCCTGACGTCGGACCACCTCGGCCCGCGATGCAGCATTCCCGCCAGCTCTTCCAGTTTCTCCGCACGCCCCACGGCGTACACTTCCACGCGCCCGTCATCCAGGTTCCGCGCATATCCCGTCAGACCCAGGTCGAGTGCCGCACGTTGCGCAAAGTACCGGTATCCCACGCCCTGCACCTGTCCCCGGACGAACCACCTGCGCGCGGTTTTTCCGCCTGCCGCCATTAACTCACCATTAACTTCCTGGCGGCCGCCGCCGATGCCAGTCCGTGCGCCCCTGGAAGTCCCGGCCCACCGCCAGCAGCATGTTTTCCGAATATGGCGCGCCCACTAACTGCAGCGCTACCGGCATCCCATCCGCGAAACCGCAGGGCAGCACCAGCGCCGGCAAACCCGCCAGATTTCCCGCCGGAATGATCGCCCGGAACCCCGGATCTTTCGGAGCCGCCGCGCCGGGGGTCACGCTGCGGTCTAACGGCTGATTCACTTTCGATGCCGCTCCCGCGCGGCCCGGGGCCACCAGCATGTCCACTTCGCCAAAGATTCGCGAAATGGCTTCCTGCATCAACCGCCGCAACCGCATGGCTTTCAGGTAATCCTTGGCGGGCAATTCCAGGCTGGCCTTCAGGCCCGCGATCTGCGCCTGGTCCGCCAGTTCGTTGACCTTGCCGCTCGAAATCAGGGTCTCGAAAATCGAAGCCTGCTCGGCCGCCAGAATCGTGGATAGCGCCGCGCCATAGGGAAACTGCGGGAGCTTCGTCTCCACCAGTTGTGCACCCGACGCCTTCAACACACCCAGCGCGGCTTCGAATGCCGGGCGCGCCGAAGGCTCGGCCCACTCCGCATAGTCCACGGGCGCGAAACCCACTCGCAGATCCTTCATCGGCCGCGCATACTGCGGTGTATAGTAGAAACCCCGGCCCGCCGACCCCGGGTCTTTGCCATCCTTGCCCGCGATCACCTCGAGAATCAATCCGCAATCTTCCGCGGTGTGCGCCAACGGCCCCAATTTGTCCAGCGTCCAGGAAAGCGCCATGGCGCCGTGACGGCTCACCAGACCGTACGTCGGCCGCAGCCCGGTTACGCCGCAGAACGATGCCGGCGTCACGATGGACCCCGAAGTCTCCGAGCCGATAGCAAACGGAACCAGCCCCGCGGCCACTGACGCAGCCGAGCCGCTTGACGAACCGCCGGCCCATCGCGTGCGGTCCCAGGGGTTCAGCCCCGGCCCCGTCACCGACGCCGAAGGCAGCCGGTATCCGCCGCCGCCCGCCAGTTCCACCATCGCAAGCTTGCCTGTCAGCACCGCGCCCACACCCGCCAGTTTGTCGATCACGGTGGCGTTGTAATCGAACACCTGGCCGGCATACGGTTTAGCGCCCCATGTGGTCGGCTGCCCCGCGAAGCTCAACAGGTCCTTGACGCCATAAGGCACGCCTTGCAGCGGGCCCCGAAAACGCTCGCGCTTGAATTCTTTATCGACCTCTTTAGCCGTGCGGATGGCTTCCTGGTTCAGCGGCAGCGCCAGAGCGTTGTACCGCGGCCCCAGTTGCAACAGACGATCCGCGAAAGCCCGCGCCAGGGCCTCGACAGTGAATTCCTTAGCCTTCAGGCGGGCGTTGAGTTCCGGAATGGTGCCGAAGAAAACATCGTTTCCGATGGCCGCCATTCTCTACCTCAGACTTTAAACTGAAAAGCTGGTTCCGTGGCCATAGGGATCTGCTCGCCGTCGAGCGCCGCCGCATTGGCCTGGTTTCGCTTCCGCGCTTCTTGCAGCAAATCGCCGGCAGTAGCAGGCGGAGTGGGAGGCGCTTGCGCCAGCGCCACGCCAGAGGTCAAGACCGCCGCCAGTTTGCGTCGCGTAAGCTTCATATTTCAGATCACTCCCTCACGGTCGTGGCTCGGATCGGAGCCGCGCGCTCACTTGTTATGTTCCAAGGCCTCAAGCGCCGCCTTCTCCATCACTACCCGGGGCGCCGTCTCCCCGGTCCAGAGTTCAAACTGCCGAACCGCCTGCTCGATAAACATACTGAGCCCCGGCACCACGGTTTTGCCCTGTTCCCGGGCCTTCTTGAGCAGCACGGTCTCCATCGGGTTATACACCATATCGAAGACCACGTCCGCCGGAATCCGGCCGTTGAAAAAACACTCGTTGACGTGGGGAAACATGCCGAGAGGCGTGGCGTGCACCACGGCATCGAAATGATGCGAATCCAGCTGCTCCCGCATCAAGGTTTCCGCTCCGCAGACTTTGGAAAGCGCGCGTACGCGATCCACGTTGCGGCCCACCAGCGCGATCTTCGCGCCGGCGTCCGAAAGCGCGCAGGCTGCACTCCGCGCCGCTCCTCCGTTGCCCACAATCAGGATGGAAGATTTCGGCAGCCGCAGCAATCGGCTGAGCGGCCCGGTTACGCCTGCCGCGTCGGTATTGGTTCCGCGCCACTTCCCGGCTTTCCGCCACACCGTATTCACCGCGCCAATACGGCGGGCCAGCGGATCCACCACGTCCAGGTAGCGGATGATCTTCTGCTTGTGCGGAATAGTGACGCTGAAGCCCGCCAGCGGCAGCTTCGCGGCCAGCGAGAAAAAGTCGCGCAAGTATGGCGGTGAGACCAGAAACGGCAGATACACCGCATCCACGCGCCGCGATTGAAACGCGCGGTTATGGACCGCCGGCGATATCGAATGCCGCACCGGGTCCGCAACCACGCCGTAAATCCTGGCCGATTTCGCCAGCTTCTCCACGCGGTACAGATGCCGCAGGAAGCGCGCGCTGACCTGTCCGGCGGCCGTTCCTTCGGCGAAAATCGGCGCGGCGTAGCTGAAGACCGCGCCAAATACCGGCGACAGCACGCGCGTCGGAAAACCCAACTCGCCCATCGCCAGTACCACCAGCCGCTGCTTGGGCAGCCCCTTCGCAACAGCCAGCACGCGCACGTTGTCTGAAGGCTTGCGCGCCGTGGTTACCACTTTGTAAACGTCAGCCGGCACCTTCATCACACGGTTGATCACCGTGTCCATGGGGGGCGTGGCCTCAAAGTTGTGATACGACACGATCACTTGAGTGCGCCCGCGAAACTGGTTCAGCCGCTCCTGCGCAACCTCGGCCGTCTCGATTTCCACATCGATGGCATGTGCGCCGTTCGTGACCGCCAGGTCCAGCACCGCAAGCTGCTCTTCGATACTGCCGTTAAACTTTCCGTGATTCTGGTGGCGGCGGCAGGTAGCCAGAATGATGGTGTCGGGAAACTGCTCCAGGAATTTCGGAATGGCTTCCGCGCCTTTGCATGGGTGGTCCAGAAAGTCCAGGCGAAATTCGAGGAAGATTTCCCCTGCCTCAGCTTCCCGCCGGGCGTGGTCAAGAAGTGTTGCAACGTCTGGCAGGCCCAATGCAATACAGATGCGAGGTAGCGACCTGGTCTGCGCCATCTTACGTAAAGAGCCTCCAGAATAACATGCCCTACGCCGCCGGAGTCACCGGCGCCAGCCGCGCCTTCCACTCATCCAGAATCGCCGCCGTGGCCGTGGTTCCGATCCGCATGCAACCGGCCTGGTAGACCTCCAGCACCTGGTCCACGCTGCGCAGTCCGCCGGCGGCTTTGACCCCCACTTCCTCTGGAACATACTTCCGCATGAGCTTCACGTCTTCAATGGTGCAGCCGCCGGGCGCGAAGCCGGTGGACGTCCTCACGAAATCCACTTCCGCGCGTTCGCAGCAGCGGCAGGCGATAATCTTCAACTCATCGGTCAGGAAGGCAGTCTCCAGAATGACCTTCAGCAGCGCTCCTTCTTTGTGGCACAGTTCCGACATCTGCAGAAGTTCCATCTGCACGTGCTGGAACTCGCGGGAAAGCAGCTTGGAGATGGCAATCACCATGTCGATCTCCCGGGCGCCGCGCCGCAACAGGTCCCGCGTTTCGTAAAGTTTGGTAGCCGTGTTTTGCGAACCGTGCGGAAAACCCGAAACGCTGCCGGCCTTGACCGGGCTGCCTTGCAGCGTGCGCACAGCCAGGTCAATGTCGGTTGGGCGTACGGTGACGCTGGCAACCTTATAGCGCTTCGCCAGTTCGAGCCCAGCCACTACGTTGTCGTCGGTAAGCTCAGGCTTCACCAGCGAGTGGTCGATCATTTGGGCGAACTCTTCGTAAGTAGTGAGCGGTGACATAGCCGGCACTTCGCAGGCTAAACCGCCTGCGCCACAAACAACTCACTACTTGCGCGCGCTCCGCTTGGCAGGTCCCTTCGCCGCCGCAGGTGGTCCGCACCGCAGCCCCAGGGTTGTCAGTTCCGAGCATGCCTGCTTGGCCGAATCGGTATTGGGATAGCGTTTGATCAATTCCTTGAACTCATCGGCGCCTTCGGTCTTGTGGCCCTGCATCCGCACCAGGCTCTTGCCTTTGTATAGGCGCGCATCCGGGGTTTTGGTGTTGTCCTGGTACTTCTCGAGGACCATGTCGAAGTCTTTGACCGCCGCGTCGTAGTTGCCTTGCCCGTAGTGAATCATCCCGATATAAAATTGCGCGTTGGGCGCGAGTTCGGTATTGCCGTACCACTTCAGGTAGTCGGCAAACTCCTGCAACGCAATGTCCAGCTTGCCGCTGCCCTTGTCACCAATGGCATGGTCGTAGAGATCCTTGGCCGGTATGGGCGGAACCTCATTACCGCCCGGGCCATTACCGCCCGGGCCAGAGCCCGGTTGCGGCGGAGGCGCGGCCGCGGGAACATTGCTCAACTTCACGGCATTGCCGAGGTCGGTCAACTGGGCCTGCATTCTCGACATCATAGCGGCCAAGTCGGAGACCGCCTGCTGCACGGTGCGCAGGTCATTCGATACGTTGTCCATTCTGGCCCCTGCGGCAACCACCGGTCCTACCACCTGGGCCTGCAGATCCTTCAAACTCTGGTTGATGGAACTCTGAATCACCGCGACGCCGGTGCTGGCCCTGTTGGCGGCTTCGATTGCCTGGCGTGACGACTCGGTCAGGGTGGCGAATCTTTCGTCCTGGGAACGCTGCAGATCCTTGACCTGCTGTTGCAGCGAAGCCAGGTCCCGCTGCAATTCCATGATTTCCTTGCTGGCCCCAAACGACGGCACTGAAAGTATTGGCGCCGCAAGCAGAACGCAAACCAAAAGGTGTCGGATGATCATACAACTCTCCTGGGCGCGGCCGGATGCTTACCCCTCGGCCCCGTCCGCGCCGCTTCTGACTCTATAACCATCTTCCTACAGGGACCCGCCCGCAGCCAAGCAACTATTGGCCGGGAACGAAGTGCGCACGACGGTTCTTTTGCCAGCAGGATTCGTCCTGTTCGGTACATTGCGGACGTTCCTTGCCGTAGCTGATGGTCTTCAGCCGGTCGGCCGGCACGCCAAGTTGCTGCAGGAACTCCTTGGCCGCACTGGCCCGGCGATCGCCCAGCCCTAAGTTGTACTCGGCCGATCCGCGCTCGTCGCAGTGGCCTTCCACAACGATAAGGGCGTTGGGGAAGTCGCTCAAGATGCCCTTCAAGGCGGCTGCGTCCCGCGTCAACGCTTCGCGCGCGTCGGAGCGGATGTCGCTCTTGTCATAGTCGAAGAAAGCGTCCTGTACGTCGGACCCGAGACGCTGCTCGAGGGTCACCGTGGCCGCCGGGGGCGGGGGAGGCGGTGGTGGCGGCGGCGGAGCGCTTACGTTGACCGTGGCCGAGCCCCGGTTAGTGCCGCCCGGTCCCGTCGCGGTCAAGGTATAGGTGGTCGAATCGCTGGGGGACACCTGCTGGCTGCCCGTCCGCTGCACCGTTCCGACGCCTTGATTGATGGTAACGCTAGCTACATCACCGGAAACTTCCCAACGCAACGTGGAAGATTGACCGCGCTGAATCGAAGTCGGCTCGGCCGTGAACTGCGCCACGACCGGAGCCGGGGGAGTCGGCTTGGGCGCCTCAACCACAGGCTGCGGCGGTGGCGGCGGCGGAGGTGGCGGCACCTTCTTCTTGCAACCGGCTGCGAACAGCGTCAGCAAAATCGTCATCCAGATGACTGTGATCTTCCGTTTATTGAACATGAACAACGCCTCCTGAATCCGTTACTTTCCCCATATGGGGGTTTCATTCACGCCTTGCGTCGTGAGTTGCTGCGGCTGCGTTCCGTCAGCCAGCATGCTCCAAATCTCTTTCCGCCCGCTGCGCGTCGACATAAAACAGAGATGTACCCCGTCGGGCGCCCAACTTGGGTTTTCATTCCGTCCTTCGCCATGCGTCAACTGAACATAAGCGCGCGTTGCTACATCCATGATGAATATGTTGAAATTTCCCGTGGCGTATCCCTGGGTCCAGGCAAAGGCGATCTTCTGCCCCGCCGGATGCCACGACGGATTCGACGCCTCCCCGTTTCCGGGCGTCAGCCGATCCACATCCGCTCCGTCCATATTCATCTTATAAATCTGCTGCGGACCGGACCGGCCCGAAACAAAAACAATATCGCTTCCAGTCTTAGGGTTAATCTTAGGTTCGGTATCGATGGCGTTCGACGACGAGATCGGACGCAAACCCGTTCCGTCCAGATTGGCAATAAAAATCCGGCAACAATGGCCCCCCGCGGACGACATATAAACCACCTGCTTCCCGTCGGGTGTGAATGATGGGGTGCCATTCACCGATGCGCTCTGGTTATAAAACCGCAAATCCCGGACCGGGTCCACCGAGAATACAAATATACCAGGACTTACCTTCGCCCAGCTAGTAAATGCGATCTTAGAACCGTCCGGGGAGACGGCCGGAAATGCCGAGATGGAATTGAAATGGGTGATTTGCGTCTGATTTCTGCCGTCCGGCTCCATGACCCAGATTTCCTTATGCCCGGTTCGGGAAGACGCGAAATAAATGTGGCTGCCGAAGTTGGTCTTGGCCCCAAACAGCGAGATGATGTCGGCGGCGAACTGATGGGCTACTTTGCGGGCGCCGGCATCGTCCACGGTCCCCAGGTAGCGCTTCCCCAATACCTGGTGGTTGGCCGCGTTCGGACTCAGGTCATAGAGCCAGCCGGAGAGAACCAGGACGCCATTCTGCGCCGCCGCGTAACCGAAAGCGAGGTAGTTCAACTGGGCGGGCGGGCTGGACCAGTCCGACATCAAGCGTCCTCCGCTGCGCGCCGGTTGGGACGCGGTTGGGGACGAAGGCGCGGGCGTCTGAAAGTCCGAAGGCTGCTGCGGCACGAAGGTGGGGTAGGTGGTCTTGGCCACCATATCGAACAGCGCGGCGCCCTTCACGTCGTCCCATAGCGTTTGGTTGAACGCGCCCATCAAGTTCTGCGCCTCGCCGGCGCCGCGGAAGTCCGGGATGCCCATCTTGGGCCGGCCGGAGCCTACAATCGAGATGACCGCGTCCTGAGCCGTGAGAACCAGAAGGGCTCCCGTGGATATGATCGCGAATATCGCAATCGCGAACCAGAGTAGATATTTCATGGCTTGATTCCTGTGTCTTGCCGGCATAGCTGGCCTCCTCTACCTTTTAAGTTCGAAGAGAATTTCGATTTCCGGCTCGTTCTTCGGAAAGCCGGGCGGCAGCGGCGGGAACGGCGCGGCATCCATAATGGCCCGCTGGGCAGAGTAATCGAGTGCCGCATTCCCGCTTTTCTGTGTGATCCTCACGCTTGATACCGAGCCGTCCCTATGCAAACTGAATGTCACAGACGCGATCGGGGCGGTCCGAATCTGAGGAGGAATATCTCCGGTTTTCCAGTTGCGCGCCACCTGATCGCGCAGGCGATTGGCGTACTCGCCGTACAGTGTGCCGAACGGCGAGTTGCTGCCCACCCCTACGCCGCCGCCGCCCTGCATCTGGTACATGGGATTGCTTACGGCCTGCGGCACCGAAGTGTAATTCTGGTCGGGCAGGTCTTTCCGCGCCGCGGCAAACTTATTCGGTTCGGAGCGGGCGGGCGTCGGCTTCTTGTCCGCAAGGCGGCTTGCAATGGCGATCGCATTCGGATCCGGCGCCTTCACCTGGGGCGTGGGTTTGGCCTTGACCGGGGGCGGCTCCGGCACCTTGGATTCGGTCGGGCTAGCCACGGGGTTGGTGGGCCCGGAACGGCTCGGCAAAGGAATGGTGGCCACCGGGTTGATTTGAACCGAGCCGAACCCGCCGCCGTGCGGGTCGCCCAATTGCATGCTTCGGTGGCCGATGACGTTGAAGCCCAGCAGCGAGGCCACCAGAGCAGCATGCAGGATCAAAGATCCCATTAACCATTTCCGGAGCGGTTCCGGTTGATCCAGAATGTCCGGATGGCCAGTCATCGTTTGCGGCCCTTAGCCGACGAATCCTCGGGTTGGGTCACCATGTTCACGGTGAAACCGGCATCGCCCATTTCGGCGGTCACCTGCGCCACCATGTCCCAGATGGTTTCCCTGTCGGCCCGAATGTAGACGCCTTTGGCCTTCCCGTAGCGCTGCCGGATAGCGGCAGGCAGGTCGTTCATGTTGACCGGCTTTTCGTTGAGCCAGGTGGTGCCGTCCTTGGTGATCGAGACCACCGGCATTTCCCTGGCGTTCTCTTTCACGGGCCGCACCTTGGGTACGTCCACCTCGATACCGAATTCCATGACGTGGGCGGTGAGCATGAAGATGATCAGCAGCACCAGCACCACGTCCACGAAAGGTGTGACGTTGATCTCCGAGAGAGTGGAAGTGGTGCCGCGCCTGCGCGATCCGTAACTACTGCCACCACCGTTGACGGACAATGCCATTGCTACTCCCCGCCGAAACTGCGCTCGGCCAGGTTCAGGAACTCCAGCGAAAAGTCATCCATGCGGGCGCCGATTTCGCGGATGGTATGGCCGAAGTGGTTGTACGCGACGGCGGCCGGGATGGCCGCAAACAGGCCAAAGGCCGTCGTGATCAGGGCTTCCGAAATGCCCGGCCCCAGTGCTTTGAGGCTGGTGCTGCCCATGCTCCCCAGGTCCTGAAATGCGCGGATGATGCCCAGCACGGTGCCGAACAGGCCGATGAACGGAGTTACCGAAGCGGTGGTGGCCAGCCAGTGCATGTTCTTTTCCAGCTTGGCGATTTCTTCGCTGACGCCCAATTGCAGGGTGCGTTCGAGCGCCGTCCGGTTCGTCACGCTGCCCCGCGCCTTCACCTGGCGCTCCAGTTCTTCGTACCCGAAATCAAAAACCGCCACCAGCGGCGAAGGGCGAAACTGCTCGCTGACCACCATTACGGCCTCCATGCCGCTGGCCTTACGGAAGGCGCGCAGGAAGCGGGAATTAGACCGGCGCGCGCCGCCGAAAGCGCTCCATTTGGCGAAGATGACGGTCCAGGAGTATACCGAAAAACAGAACAAAATTCCCAGGACCGCCCAACCCAGCGGGCCGGCGTCTTGAACCATTTTCCAGGGGTCTATTTGAAGAAGGAAGGCAATCGAGGCTTGGCGGATCACTTGTCTCCTAGTCTCAAATCTAACATACAGACGCTCATAGAAATCGAAAAGACGGTGCTGGGCTTAACCGATCAAGCCATGCCCGCAGAGATTCGCTGGATGAGCCGGATACGGCTTATTTACAGTGACTGGTTTACAGTAACGGGCTTGCCGCTGAATGAGGAAAGGATCTGGCGTCGCCTGGCAAAGCCGCGCGCCATCCTAAAGTGAGCGGTCGGGCGCCGTTTCATACTACAATGGAGCGAATGCGATTGCTTCCGGGCCTGATGTTTCTGTTGTGTGTGAGCTGTGTCTGGGGGCAGGGCGTGTCTGCGCCAACTTACGATCCACCGGAGGTAGCGCGCGCCAAGGCCAATATCGAAAGGCTTAAGTCGCTGGTGGATGCCGGCGCCGTGCCGCGCGTGCAATTGGAGAAGGCCGAATCGGCTCTGGCCGATGCCCAGGATGAGGCGCTGCTTCGCAAGACTCTCTATGGAGCGGACCTCACCGACGAGGAGTCCGAAGAGATGATGGCCGCCGCCAACCGCCGCTTCGAACGGCGCAAGAAGGTGGTGGACGAAGTCAGGAAACTGGTGGCAGACGGGATCACCTCGCAGCTTTCACTGAGCAGTTTCCTCGAAGATCTGGATTTCGCGCGCAAGGAATGCGACCTGGCGGAAACGCGCGCCCGGCTGGCCCATCAACTCTCCCTGATGGCTCAGGCCGAAGAGACGCTGGCCTCCCGGCTGGCCGAGGAACCCGCGGACGCGTCCTCCCTGGCCTATCGCTACGAAGGCGATGGTGTTTTCTCCATGGGAATTCTTGCGCGCGTCGAAGTGGAGTTCGAAAAGCACTTCGGCAAGCCGCTCCCGGTGAGCGCCCTGGGCGAAACCGCCGTGCACCGGGCGTTGGGGTTCGACCATCGCGGGCGCGTGGACGTGGCACTCCATCCGGACCAGCCCGAAGGCCTCTGGCTGCGCGAGTTTCTAACGGACAACCACATCCCCTATTTCGCTTTTCGCCAGGCCGTGCGCGGAAGAGCCACCGGCGCCCACATTCACATCGGGCCCATGAGCACGCACCTCAAACTCGGTGGATAATAGTTGGTCCATGACTGATCCCAAGCTGAAGGTGCTGATCTCCTCCGAACAGATTCAGGCCCGAATCAAGGAACTGGGGGAGCAGATCTCCAAGGATTACCCCGCCGGCAACCTGCACATGATCTGCATTCTGAAAGGCGCCACTTTCTTCATGACGGACCTGGCGCGCGCCATGAAGCGCGACGTGTTCGTCGACTTTATGGGCATCTCCACTTACGGCAAAGGGAAAACCAGTTCCGGAGAAGTAAAGGTAACAAAGGACCTGGATATCTCGCTCGAAGGCGCCGAGGTGCTGATCGTCGAGGACATAGTGGACAGCGGCGTCACGCTCAACTATCTGATGCACGTTTTGGATCAGCGCCGGCCGCACTCCATTCGAATTGCGGCGTTGCTGGACAAGCCGGAGCGGCGTCTGCGGCCGGTTCACGTGAGCTATGTGGGCTTTCAGATTCCGGACCAGTTCGTGGTGGGATACGGTCTGGATTACGCGGAGCGGTATCGGAATTTGGATTCCATCTGCGTGCTGGATGGGCCGGAGATTGCGGGCCCCGCTTAGTTCCCCGGAATACCGCTGATTGAGGCACGCGGCTCCGAACCCCACGGACGTAAGGAAGTATCTTGGCCGTGATGATGCCTGCGTTGCAGGTAGCGCTTTACATCGGGCCAGAATTCTTTGAGCACGTTGGAGAAGGCATCGGTGGCCAGTTGGATCCCCAGTTTCTCGGCGTTGTCGGCAGCGTTGCGGGTATCCGGATACCAGGCGTTCGAAACCGCCACCGCCAGGGAATTGCCGCCCACTTCTGAGAAATTGAAACGCTGGTGGCCGGAATCGGTGCGCGTGATCAGGATGCGGGTCAGCGCATATTTCACGCGCGCGCCCTTGGTGCCCTCGCCCAATCGAAAGTATCGCGGATCCTCATGCATCAGTGACGGCACAATGCCTTCGGTCATCATGTTGCCGATCATCTGGTCGCCATATGAGGTGGCGAACCGCTTGGCATACCCCGCCATGCCCTGGCCGAACGAGGGGTTCTGATTCTCCAGTTGATACAGTGTGGCGAACGCCGCGGCCGTGGGGATGACGGGCCAGTCGAAGGAATCCTTATATGCAATGGTCATCTTCTGCTTGGCGGAGATCGGCTTGAAGGGAATGGAATTCTCGGTGGTGCGATTGTTGGGGATCACACCGAAGACCCGCTTGTCTTCTGCCGGAGTTGCGGGCGTTGGAGAAGTGGTGGGTGTGGACGAAGTTGTGGGTGTTGAAGAGGTTGCGGGCGTTGCCGGAGCCGTGGGATCGCCTTGTGCCCAAGCCGTGCCTGCCAGCCACAAGAGGGCTAGAGGTATCGCGGCACATTTCGGGCAGTCTGCGAGCATACACCTTGGATGTCGCGGGACCCTGTCCAGGTTACCCGGATTGTGCCAATTCACAATCTCAAAGGGGCTATATCTGCATCTGCATTCCGCATCTGTGCCCGTTTTGACATGCATCTCTAACTTTTGATACACTACTGGCTGTCCCCTTTTGAGAATCGCTCAGTGGGAGGTCCGTTGCCTTTTTTCGGGACGAACCGCTTGCACCAATGAGGAAACATGGCACGCAAACCAGGTAAACAATATCAATCTGCACGGAAGCAGGTAGAGGCCAAGGATTATCTCTTGGAAGAGGCCGTACCGCTTCTCAAAAAAATCAAATTCGCCAAGTTCGATGAGACCGTGGAGGTCCATATGCGCCTTGGTGTCGATCCCAAACACGCCGACCAGATGGTCCGCGGCACGGTGGTAATGCCGAACGGTTTGGGCAAGTCGAAAAAAGTGCTGGTGATCGCCAGCGGCGACAAGCAGCGGGAAGCCACCGAGGCCGGCGCCGATCTGGTGGGCGGTGAAGACATGGTCAACAAGATCCAATCCGAGAGTTGGACCGATTTTGACGCCGTAATCGCCACGCCGGACATGATGCGCTCCGTCGGCAAACTCGGCAAAGTGCTCGGCCCCCGCGGTCTCATGCCCAACCCCAAGACTGGTACAGTGACTGTGGACGTGGCCAAGGCGATTAAGGAAATTAAGGCCGGTAAGGTGGAATTCCGCGTCGACAAGACGGGCATCATCCACGCCCCGATTGGCAAGATCAGCTTCGACGCGCATAAACTGGTGGAAAACGCCGCCAGCCTGATTTCGGCCGTGATTAAGGCCAAGCCGGCGGTGGCTAAAGGCAAATACGTGAGGAGCGCTACCCTCTGCTCCACCATGAGTCCGGGCGTGTCCATCGACACCGCGCCGTTCAGTGTGAAAGCGGTTTTGTAAGGTCAGAGTCAAAGCAGGCCAGCGGGTGTTTCCATGAAAAAGAAGGAAGACAAGAAGAAAGATATCGCTTCTCTGCGCCAGGATCTGGCGAACCTGAAGAATCTGTTCGTCACCGGCTATGAGAAGCTGCGCGTAGGTCAGGACTTCGAGCTGCGCAAAGTGGTGCGCGGCGCCGGTGCCAAGTACCGCGTGGTGAAGAACAATGTCGCGGCTATCGCATCCGAGGGAACTGCCGCCGAGCAGGTGCTGAAAGATCTGCGCGGAATGACTTCGGTAGCTTACACCATTAACGATCCGGTGGCGCTGGCGAAAGCGCTCACGGCCTACGCGAAAATCAACCCGACGTTCACCTTCAAGGCCGGGCTGGTGGAAGGCCGCGTAATCGATGTCAAGTCGATCAACGATCTGGCCACCATGCCTTCGAAGGAACAGCTTTTTTCCAAGTTGCTGTATGTCATTAACGCTCCGGCGCAGCAACTGGTAACGGCGATGAACGCCGTTGGCCGCAACCTGGCGGTGGTAGTAGATCAGGGTGTGAAAGAGAACAAGTTTCAGGCATGACCGGCAGGCGGCCGTGCCACAACCGATTTTTTGATTACATAGGAGTTTGAAATGGCGGACATTAACGCAATTGCGGAATCGATTCAAGGCTTGACGCTGCTCGAAGCGTCTCAGCTGGTCAAGATGCTGGAAGAGAAGTTGGGCGTTTCGGCGGCAGCGGCGGCTCCGGCAGCGGCGGCCGGCGGCGCGGCGGCGGCGGCGGCTCCGCCGGTTGAAGAGAAGACCGAGTTTACCGTGGTCTTGACGGGCGCGGGCGCCAATAAGATCAACGTTATCAAGGCGGTTCGCGAAGTCACCAGCCTGGGTTTGAAGGAAGCCAAAGATCTGGTAGACGGCGCTCCCAAACCTGTAAAAGAAGGCGTGAGCAAGGACGAAGCTGCGGCCATCGCCAAGAAATTCACCGACGCGGGCGCTACCGTAGAGGTGAAGTAAATTCTTGCATAATTTTAGCGGCACAGGCATTTCTGCATGTTTGGGGCGGACCGGCCGCCACCGGCAGGGATGCGTGTGCTGCATGTGATTTGACGAAGGGCGTAAGCCCTGCTAGAGTGGGTAGTTGGGCCTTCGATTTAGCGGATTCGACCCCAATTGGTGCCTGTGATTCAAGAATCCTGGAACTTCAATTGCAGTTCGTGCGAAACTGCGGAGAGGGTTTCTCTGCGCGTTTGTACGCCTGTAACCTTCCCACGGGATTTGTTCACCTGCTTATCCACTTACCCTGTCTACATCGCGCATACTTCGGAACCTTCGGATTACGGGTCCCCGGTTTGCGGATCCGTTCCGGAAGTTTGTTCCCCGCCCCTGTTTAATCTTTTGGCGCCCTGGTCTCCCCCTGGGGCGCTAGTGGATTTGTGCTGTTAAGCGCAGTTTCTTGGCTTTGGCTGTTCGGCCGTCAGGAGTACTAAGAAATGGATATTCAAAATAACGGCGCTGCCCCCGAGCGAGTTGATTTTTCTAAAATTAAGACTTCGATACCGATTCCTAACCTGATCGAAGTTCAGCGGAACTCCTATGAGCGGTTTCTGCAGATGGACCTCTTGCCCAACGAGCGCGAGGACGTTGGACTGCAGACCGTGTTCAATTCGGTATTTCCGATCTCCGATTTTCGCGGCGTCAGCGATTTGGAATTTGTGGATTACGCGATCGGCAACTGGGAATGCAAGTGCGGCAACCTGAAGGGGCTGCACCACCTGCGCTCCACCTGCCGGAGTTGCGGGGCCACCATCCGCACGGATCCGTTCCACGCCGGCGACATTCTCTGCCATCATTGCGGAACCTTCAACAAGAACGTGGTCACGTTCTGCAACAAGTGCGGCGACCCGGTTGGGCTGCAGTTGAAGTACGACATGCAGGAGTGCCAGGAGCGCGGCATGACGTATGCGGCGCCGCTCAAGGTGACCATCCGGCTCACGGTTTATTCCAAAGATCCGGAGACCCAGAAGAAGAGCGTTCGCGACATCAAGGAACAGGAAGTCTTCTTCGGCGAAATTCCGCTGATGACGGACAACGGAACCTTCATCATCAACGGGACTGAACGCGTCATCGTTTCCCAGTTGCACCGGTCGCCGGGCGTGTTCTTCGAGCGCGTTCAGGCGCAGGGCTATTTCCTCGGCAAGATCATTCCCTATCGCGGAAGCTGGGTGGAATTCGAGTACGACAATAAGAACCTGCTGTACGTCCGCATCGACCGCAAACGGAAATTCTACGGCTCGGTTTTTCTGCGAGCCCTTGGCTATAAGACAGACGAGCAGATCCTGCGCGCCTTCTACCGCGTAAGCAAGATCAGCATTAAAGACAAGAAGATCTTCTGGAACGTGGATGAGGGCCTGACGGGCCTTAAGCTTTCCTACGCCATCACCACCAAGACCGGCGAAACCGTGGTGGGGCAGGGAAAGAAGATCACCACCTCGCTATTCAAGGAAATCCAGAAGGCCAAGATCCTGCAGGCGGAGATTGCCGCCAACGACCTGGAAGGCGCCTACGTGGTGGCTGACGTGGTCGACATGGCCACCGGCGAAGTGCTGATCGACGCCAACAGCGAACTGACTCCCGTAGCGCTCTCGAAGTTGATCGAGTCGGGCATTGAAGAGTTCGACGTCTTTTTCCCCGAACGCGACGATTGCGGCACCGTGATCTCGGCTACCATCCGCAAGGACGCCGTCAAGACGCAGAACGATGCGCTGATCGAAATCTACCGCAAGCTGCGTCCGGGCGATCCGCCCACGCTCGATACCGCCACGCAACTTTTCCAGGGCATGTTCTTCGACCCGCGCAAGTACGACTTTTCGCGCGTGGGCCGCATGAAGTTCAACATCAAGCTGTACGAGAAGTCGGATTCGACCGCGCTCGACAAGCGCACGCTCGATTCGGAAGACTTCCGCGCCACCATCAAATACCTGCTGAAACTGCGCAAGGGCATTGGGGCGGTGGACGATATCGATCACTTGGGGAACCGCCGCGTACGCGCCGTGGGCGAATTGCTGGAGAACCAGTTCCGCATCGGCCTGGTACGCATGGAGCGCGCTATCAAGGAAAAGATGTCGGTCTACCAGGAAATGTCTACGGCCATGCCGCATGACCTGGTGAACGCCAAGCCGGTGATGGCCGCCATCCGCGAATTCTTCGGATCCAGCCAGCTCTCGCAGTTCATGGACCAGACCAATCCGCTCTCCGAGATTACGCACAAACGGCGTCTCTCGGCGCTTGGACCAGGCGGTTTGAGCCGTGAGCGCGCGGGCTTTGAAGTGCGCGACGTGCACCCCACGCATTACGGCCGCATCTGCCCCATTGAGACGCCTGAAGGGCCCAACATCGGTCTCATTTCGTCGCTCTCGTGCTTCGCCCGCATCAATGAATACGGCTTTATTGAGAGCCCTTACCGCAAAGTAATCAAGGGCGTGGTGATCGACGAAGTCCAGATCCTGAATCCGGGCGACACCGACTATAAGGTCGGCGATATTCTGAAGCGTTCGGAAATCGAAGAAGCCAACCGCAAGCTCGGCGCGAAGAAACAGGCGGCTGAGTTCGAAGCTCACTGCGAGTACCTCTCCGCATGGGAAGAGGACAAGTGGACCATCGCCCAGGCCAACGTGGAACTGGATGAAAAGGGCCGCATTGTGCCGGATCTTTCCAATGCCCGGCAGGCCGGCAACTTCGTTCTTAAGCCGAGGGATGAGATCGAATACATCGATGTCAGCCCCAAGCAGCTGGTCTCCGTGGCCGCCAGCCTGATCCCGTTCCTTGAAAACGACGACGCCAACCGCGCGTTGATGGGATCGAACATGCAGCGCCAGGCCGTGCCGCTGCTGCGCGCCGACGCTCCCTATGTGGGCACCGGCATGGAGCGCGTGACGGCTCGCGATTCGGGCGCGGTGGTGCTGTGCAAACGCCCGGGCATTGTGGACTCGGTGGATTCCGAGCGCATCATCGTGCGCGTGGAAGGCGCGTCCCACGAAGGGCAGCTTTCGCGCGAGGTGGGCGCCGACATCTACCAGCTCACCAAGTTCAAACGCTCCAACCAGAACACCTGCATCAACCAGAAGCCCATTGTTAAGGTGGGGCAGCGGCTGCCGAAGGGCGCGGTTCTGGCCGACGGACCCTGCACGGATTTGGGCGAACTGGCCCTCGGGCGCAACGTGCTGGTGGCCTTCATGCCCTGGCGCGGCTACAACTTCGAAGACGCCATCCTGGTCAGCGAAAAGCTGGTCAAGGAAGACTACTACACCTCTATTCACATTGAGGAATTCGAAATCGAAGCGCGCGACACCAAGCTCGGGCCGGAAGAAATCACGCGGGATATTCCCAACATCGCGGATTCTTTCCTGCGCAACCTGGACGAGAGCGGCATCATCCGGATCGGCGCCACGGTCAAGCCGGGCGACATTCTGGTGGGTAAAGTGACGCCTAAGGGCGAAACCCAGCTCACTCCGGAAGAGAAGCTGCTGCGCGCCATCTTCGGCGAAAAGGCCGGGGACGTTAAGGACGCTTCGCTCTACTGCCCGCCCGGAATCGAGGGCACGATTGTCGATTGCAAGATTTTCTCGCGTAAGGGCCAGGAGAAAGACGAGCGGTCGAAATCCATCGAGGAATCGCAGATCCAGCGTTTGCAGCGCAACCTGCAGGATGAAATTCGAATCCTGACCGACGAGCGCGCCAAACGCCTGGGCAGCCTGCTGGACGGCAAGAAGCTGCTGGCCGACCTGCACGACGAAAAGACCAACAAGCGCCTGCTTTCAAAAGACACCGATCTTACGCGCGACATCATCGAGAAGATGAAATCGCGCGACCTGAAGCGCATGCGCCTGACCAACAAGGACCCGCGGCTTAACGAGCAGATCGACGAAATCGAAGAGATGACGTCGCGCCAGATCGCGGTCCTCGAAAAGATCACCGACGAAAAGATCGCCAAGCTGCGTAAAGGCGACGAGCTGCCTCCGGGCGTAATCAAGCTGGTCAAGGTTTACATCGCCATGAAGCGCAAGCTGTCGGTGGGCGACAAAATGGCGGGCCGGCACGGAAACAAGGGTGTGATCGCCCGTATTCTGCCGGAAGAAGACATGCCGTATCTTCCGGATGGAACGCCGGTGGAAATCGTGCTCAATCCGCTGGGCGTGCCTTCCCGCATGAACGTGGGCCAGATTCTGGAAACCCACTTGGGATGGGCGGCTAAAGCGCTGGGGGTGCAGTATGCGACCCCGGTGTTTGACGGCGCCACCGAGCGCGAAATCAAGAAGGCGCTGACCGAGGCTAACCTGCCCACGTCGGGCAAAACCATTCTGTTCGACGGTATGACGGGAACCCAATTCGAGCAGCCGGTGACGGTGGGCTACATCTACATGCTCAAGCTCTCGCACCTGGTGGACGACAAGATCCACGCTCGTTCCATCGGCCCGTACTCGCTGATCACGCAGCAGCCGCTCGGCGGCAAGGCGCAGTTCGGCGGACAGCGTTTCGGCGAAATGGAAGTCTGGGCGCTCGAAGCCTACGGGGCGGCTTACATTCTGCAGGAACTGCTTACGGCCAAGTCGGACGATGTTTATGGCCGCGCCAAGATTTACGAGGCTATCGTGAAGGGCGAAGCCGCCATCGAACCGGGCGTGCCGGAATCCTTCAACGTGCTGATTCGCGAGTTGCAGAGTTTGTGTCTGGATGTGGAGTTGATGAAGAAGCCGCGTGAAGTGCCGGACACGGCGCTGGCAGCGGATTAAGGGAAACAGGCCGCGATGGACACGGATGCCACGGGTAATGCAAGGTCTTCAACCGGATCTTATTCGTGAGGATCGTCTTCATTCGTGGCTGATAAGGTTTTTGGGAACAGGAGCCAATTATGAGATCCTCTCCGTATGATCGTGCGAATCTGATCGCGGATTTTGATTCTATCCGCATTTCTCTGGCGTCTCCGGAAAAAATCCGGAGTTGGTCCCATGGGGAAGTCACCAAGCCCGAGACCATCAACTACAGGACCTTCAAGCCGGAGCGCGACGGGCTGTTCTGCGCCCGAATCTTCGGCCCGACCCAGGATTGGGAGTGCTTGTGCGGCAAGTACAAGCGCATGAAGCACCGCGGCGTTATTTGCGACAAGTGCGGCGTGGAAGTTACGCTGGCGCGCGTCCGCCGCGAACGGTTGGGACACATCGAACTGGCCAGCCCGTGCTCGCACGTCTGGTTCTTCAAAGGCCTTCCCAGCCGCATCGGCCACCTGCTGGACATCACGCTCCGCGAACTGGAGCGGGTGCTCTATTTCGAGGCTTATGTCGTAGTGGACCCGGGTGAAGGCACGGCCCTGCACCAGGGCGAAGTCATCACCGACGAGAAGAAGCGCGCGCTTGACCAGGAGCACCCCGGCAAATACATCGCCATGATGGGCGCCGAGGGCATCAAGGAACTGCTCAAGAAAGTGGACGTCGAGTTTTTGAGCGAAGACATTCGCGAGAAGATGAAGACCGAGCAGTCGCAGCAGAAGAAGCTCAAATTCGCCAAGCGGCTGCGCGTGGTGGAATCGTTCCGCAAATCCGGCAACAAGCCGGAGTGGATGATTCTGGATGTGATCCCGGTGATCCCGCCGGAATTGCGCCCCCTGGTGCCGCTCGATGGCGGCCGCTTTGCCACGTCCGATCTGAACGACCTGTACCGCCGCGTGATCAACCGCAACAACCGGTTGAAGAAGCTGATCGAACTGCACGCGCCCGACGTGATTGTGCGCAACGAAAAGCGCATGCTGCAGGAAGCCGTAGACGCGCTGTTCGACAACGGCCGCCGCGGCCGTGTGCTGCGCGGCGCCAACAACCGCCCGCTGAAATCGCTCTCCGACACGCTCAAAGGCAAGCAGGGCCGCTTCCGCCAGAACCTGCTCGGCAAGCGCGTGGACTATTCCGGCCGTTCCGTGATCGTGGTCGGTCCGGATCTCAAATTGAACCAGTGCGGTCTTCCCAAGAAGATGGCGCTCGAGTTGTTCAAGCCGTTCATCTATCACCGCCTGGAGCAGCGCGGCCATTGCACCACCATCAAGCAGGCCAAGGAACTGGTGGAGCAGCAGGACCCGGTGGTGTGGGACATCCTGGAAGAGGTCATCAAAGACCATCCCATCATGTTGAACCGCGCCCCCACCTTGCACCGCCTGGGCATTCAGGCCTTTGAGCCGGTGCTGGTGGAAGGCAAGGCTATCAAGATTCACCCGCTGGTCTGCACGGCATTCAATGCCGATTTCGACGGCGACCAGATGGCGGTGCACATTCCGCTATCGCCCGAGGCGCAGATTGAAGCCTCCACGCTGATGCTGTCGTCGAACAATATTCTTTCGCCGGCGCACGGCGCACCTATCACCATCCCCACGCAGGACATGGTGCTGGGATGCTACTACCTGACCAAGGCGCGTCCGGGCGCCAAGGGCGAGGGCCGCACCTTCGCCTCCACCGACGATGTGCTGATCGCGCTTGAAATGGGCGAGGTGGAAACCCTCACTCCCATCAAGCTGCGCTACACCGGCAGGGTTATCGACCTGGTGCACGCCTTCGACAACCAGAACGTGCTTCACACCGAGCCCATCGAGTTCGTCAAACAGTACATGGAGACCACCGTCGGCCGCGTGATCCTGAACGACAACCTGCCGCCGGACATGCCGTTCGTAAACGGCCTGCTCAAGAAAAAGGGCCTCAGCCAACTGGTGCAGTATTGCTACCTCAAGTTCGGGCTGCACATCACGGTCCACATGCTGGATGAAATCAAGGCGCTGGGCTTCCTCTACGCCACGCGCGCCGGCATTTCCATCGGCATCGACGACATGGTGGTTCCGAGCGAGAAGGCCGGCCTGGTCCGCGACGCCGAAAAGGAAGTCGTGGTGGTGGAGAATCAGTATCAGGACGGCGCCATCACCCACGGCGAACGCTACAACAAGATCATCGAAATCTGGTCCAAGGTTACGGAAAAGGTTTCCGATGAAATGTTCAAGTCGATGGAAGAGGACGACCGCACGGGCCGCTACCTCAACCCGATTTACATCATGGCCGACTCCGGCGCGCGCGGTTCGAAACAACAGATCCGCCAGCTTTCGGGTATGCGCGGCCTGATGGCCAAGCCGTCGGGCGAGATTATCGAAACGCCGATTACGGCCAACTTCCGCGAAGGCCTGAACGTGCTGCAGTACTTCATCTCGACGCACGGCGCCCGCAAGGGTCTGGCCGACACCGCGTTGAAGACGGCCGATTCGGGCTACCTGACCCGCCGCCTGGTGGACGTGGCGCAGGACGTGATCGTAAGCGAAAACGACTGCGGCACCCAGGAAGGCATCTACGTCGAGCCGATCATCGAATCGGGCGAAATCATCGAGCCGTTGCGCGACCGCATTGTGGGCCGCGTGGCTCTCGAAGACCAGAAGGACTACGAAGGCAACGTGATCGTCGGCGTAAACCAGGAGATCACCGAAGACCTGGCTGGCGCGATTCAGGCAGCCGGTATCGAGCGCGTGAAGATCCGCTCGGTGCTGACCTGCGAATCCAAGCGCGGCGTTTGCGTGGCCTGCTACGGCCGCAACCTGGCAACCGGCCGGCTGGTGGAGCGCGGCGAGGCGGTCGGCGTGATCGCGGCGCAATCCATTGGCGAACCCGGCACGCAGTTGACCATGCGTACGTTCCACATCGGTGGAACCGCTACCCGTATCAACGAACAATCCACGCAGGATGCCAAGTCGGACGGTTTTGCCCGCTACATCGGCATCCAGACGGTTCGCAGCAAGCTCGGCGAACTGATCGCCATGAATCGCAACGGCATCATGGCGGTGGTGGACGACAAGGGGCGCGAAAAGGAACGCTACCCCGCGGTGTACGGCGCGCGCGTGCTGGTGGAAGACGGCGCTCCCGTGAAGAGCAACCAGATCCTGCTCGAATGGGATCCGTACACGTTCTCGATCCTGACTGAAGTCAGCGGCACGGTCCACTTCAAGGACCTCATCGACGGGCTCACGATGCAGGAGCGGGTTGACGAAGTGACCGGCATGTCGCAGCTCGTGGTGACGGAACCGGACGAGAAGCGGCAGCCGATCATCATGGTCCGGCCGGAAGGCGCGGGCGGCTCGCGTTCGGAAGCCAAGAAGTACCTCATGCCGACGCATGCCCACTTGATGGTCAAGGACGGCGAGGATGTGCACTCGGGCGACGTGCTGGCCAAGATCCCGCGCGAAACCACCAAGACCAAAGACATCACCGGCGGTCTGCCGCGCGTGGTGGAGCTGTTCGAAGCGCGCAAGCCGCGTGAGACGGCCATCATCGCGGAGATCAACGGCACCGTGAAGTACGGCGAAGTCAGCAAGGGACAGCGCAAGATCTACGTCGAAGGTGAAGACGGCGAGAAGCGCGAGTACGCGCTGCCCCGCGGCGTCCATATCAATGTTCAGGAAGGCGAGAAGGTGAAAGCCGGCGAGCCTCTCATGGACGGCCCGCGCGACCCGCACGACATTCTGGCGGTACTCGGAGAAAAGGAACTGCAGAAGTACCTGGTCAACGAGATTCAGGAAGTCTACCGGTTGCAGGGCGTGAACATCAACGACAAGCATCTGGAAACTATCTCGCGGCAGATGATGCGCTGGGTGGAGGTGGAGGATATCGGCGACACCGAATTCCTTCCCAGCGAAATCGTTGACAAGTTCAAGTTCCGCGCCGAGAACCTGCGCGTATTAGAGGCAGGCGGGCGCCCGGCGCAAGGCAAGGCCAAGCTGCTGGGCATCACCAAGGCCTCGCTTTCGACCGATTCGTTCATCTCGGCGGCTTCCTTCCAGGAAACTACCCGCGTGCTCACCGAAGCCGCCATCAACGGCAAGGTGGACTACCTGCGCGGCCTGAAGGAAAACGTCATCATGGGCCGCCTGGTTCCGGCCGGCACCGGCATGGAGTATTACCGCCAGGTGAAGATTGCGGGCGAGGACGTGGTGGAAGAGCCCGTGCAAGAGCCCGCGGTGGATGTCATCCCGGGTTACGACGAAGAGACGCGGCTGCAGTACGCCGGCGGGCTGCCTGAGGATACCGGCGAGGAATCGCTAGCCGAGTAACATCACGGTTATGAGTGCCGGCATGGAGCGGGCTTCAGCCTGCCATGCCGGCACTCTTGCCGACACGAGCCGGGGTTTTGATAGCGATCAGGCCCCTTGCGGTATCATGAATTTCGGATGACTCCTCAGGCGCCCGCGGCGCATCGGCGTCCGGGCCGAAAAGCTTATCTTCTCATCTCGCTGTTCGCTCTTGCGCTGGTGGCATTCCCTTTTCTTTTCTGGTATGGAACCTGGTTCGGCCGCCAATTGAGCGACTCGGATCTGGATCAGTATTTTGCCGACAAGAGCAAGCCGCGCCACCAGCAGCATGCGCTGGTACAGTTCGGTGAACGCCTGTCGCGCCGGCAGGATGTGTCGCGGTGGTATCGCCCGGTGATCGAGCAGGCTTCGAGCCCCAGTGTCGAACTGCGCCAGACGGCGGCTTGGATCATGGGCCAGGATCGCAGCTATGCGCCCTTTCATGAAGCGCTGCTGCGGCTGATTCGCGATCCCGAGCCCATGGTCCGGCGCAATGCCGCGCTGGCGCTGGCCGGCTTTGGAGACGCAGCGGCACGGCAGGAACTGGTTGCTATGCTGCGGCCCTACACGGTCACAGCGCCGGTGGCGGGCACTCTGAAGTACCGCCTCAAGCTTTCCGACTATGTGAACCCCGGTACCTTGATCGCACACGTAGAGACCGGCCACGGGGACGCCGCGGAAGTGCGCAGCGCGGTGCCTGGCGAAGTCCATTCGCTCGATCGCAATGACGGCGCGGGAGTCAAGGCCGGTGACCCGGTTGCCAGCCTGTCGGCGGACGAGCATCAGGTGTGGGAAGCCTTGCGCGGGCTCTACATGGTGGGCCAGCCGGCCGATCTGGAGGACGTTGAGCGCTTCACGCGCCCGTTGGCCGGCATGCCGCAGACCGTCGTGCGGCAGGCGGCATTGACGGCGAGTCAAATACAATCCCAAAAACCTGCCCAGTGATCTAACATCCGGTGGCACTTCATCTGCTGCCAGCATTAGTATGAAATTGCTAATTGCAAGATCCAGCATCGCGGTTCTGCTCTTGGGCGGCGCCGTGGTTTTCGCTCAAACCGCCAAACAGGATATGAAAGACGCCGGGAAGGATGTAAAGGAAGCTGGCAAGGACACCGGAAAGGCCGCAAAGAATGTGGGCAAAGGCACGGCCAAAACTACTAAACATGCTGCCCACAGCGTGAAACGTACGACGAATAAGGCCGCCAACAAGGTAGCCGACAAGACCAAGCAGTAGTACTTCACCGGGTTCCAAATCCGTACGAGATTTTCGATAGCCGAACGTTCCCCCGCGATGGCGAAAGACGGGTCATTTATGAGATAGTTAGGAAGAGCACGGCGCAGGGCACTGAGAGGTTAATTGAAAAAGATTCTGCTGGTTTGCACCATTCTTGTCTTCATAATCCAGGCGCGCCCTTCCCCATTGGCTTTCATCGTCTTGAATACGGCAAATTGGGGTGCGGGCCGATTGCCCGCGGACTGGCAAATCAAAGTCAATCACGGAAAGCCTGAGATCTCCGTTTGTACCGAGGACGACTCCTGCCTGCATCTCAAGAGCGTGAAATCCTCTTTTGCGCTGGAGCATGAGGTGAACCTCGATCCGGCTCAAATGCCGTATCTCACCTGGCGTTGGAAGGTGTCGCGGCTTCCCATCGGCGGCGATTTCCGGCGCGCCAATGCCGACGACCAGGCCGCCCAGGTTATGGTGGCTTTCGCCGACCGCCATATCCTAACCTACCTCTGGGACAGCACGGCTCCCAAGGGCGTCGCGCAAAACGCCAGCAATATTCCTTTGGTTCACATTTTCGCCGTGGTCTGCCAATCGGGTGCCGGCGATGCCAACCGGTGGATTACGGAGAACCGGAACGTAGCCGCCGATTACGAACGGGCCTATGGCCGCCCGGCGCCGCTGGTCAAAGGGCTGCGCCTCCAAATCAACTCCCAACATACCGGCACCACTGCGGAAAGTTACTTCGGCGAAGTGGCCTTCCGCAGCACGCCGCAGTAATGATTCTGGTTACCGGCGGTACCGGCTTCATCGGTACGCATTTGGTGGAGAAGCTCTCGGCCTCCGGCCGGGCCGTGCGATGCCTCGTGCGCCGCAAGGTTCGCCAGCACAGCATGCCTGCCGGTGTAGAGACTGTTTATGGCGACCTGTCCAGCGGTGAGGGGCTGGTGGATGCGCTTCACGGCGCCGAAATAGTGATCCATCTTGCCGGCGTTACCAAGGCCCTGGCGCCGGATGACTATTACGCCGGCAATGCGCGCGCCACCAGGACCCTGCTGAATGCCCTGGCCGGCCGGCCTGTCCGCCTGGTACACGTAAGCTCGCTGGCCGCAATTGGTCCCAGCCTGGATGGCATGCCCATAGGCGAGGACGCCCAGCCGCGGCCGCTCACACACTACGGAAAGTCCAAGCTGGAAGCCGAGCGTTTGGTGAGGGAACTGGCTCCGGACGCCGTGATCGTGAGGCCTCCGGTGGTCTATGGCCCGCGCGATACCGACGTGTTCCAGCTGCTGAAATCCATCTCTAAAGGATTGGTGCTTCAGATCGCGGGCGGTGAGCGGTGGTTCAGCGCCATCTACGTGAAAGATCTCGTGGAAGGCTTGATTGCCGCTTCTGGAAGCAGCCGCGCGGCGGGCCGGGACTATTTTCTGGCGCACGCCAAGCCAGCCTCGTGGACCCAATTGGGCGCCGCCGCCGGCCGGATCATGGGCAGGGACCCGCGCATTCTCCGTGTTCCGGTGGCGGTGGCCAATGCCGTTGGCTACAGTGCCGAGGTCTGGTCCCATTTCACCCGGAAGCCCAGCATCATCACCCGCGAAAAGGTAGCAGAGGCGCAGTGCATGTCGTGGACCTGTGATTCCGGCCGGGCCGCGGCGGAACTCGGGTTTCAGGCAGCCACTTCGCTTGAAGAGGGCCTGGCCGGAACCTTGGCATGGTACAAGGAGGCCGGGTGGCTGAAGTATTGACTTGCAGTACCCGGTTTTGGGCCGTGGACAAAGTCATCCTGGCTTATTTCGCGGGCTCAGTGGTCGTAATCCTGGGCTGGTGGAACCAACTGCCTTATGCCGCCGCTCTGCTGGCTGCCAACGTACTTGGCGGCGCGCTGATCGTTTACCAGGTAAAGCGGCCCAATCGCACCACTTGGATTTTTCGGAACTGGTACGCGCTGCCATTCGTCGCTTCCTGTTACAAGGAAATGGCTCGTTTCATACCTGCGGTTCGGCATAACGATTCCGACCAGTGGCTGGCCGATCTGGATTATCGAATCTGGCACGCCCATCCCACCGTCTGGCTGGAAAGGCTCCAAAGCCCGGGCCTCACGGAATTTCTGCAGGTGGTCTACACACTCTTCGTTCCCGCCGTGCTGCTGGTGGCCTGCCTGCTCTGGCGCAGAGGCCGGTACGCTGAGTTCCAATATTATGCATTTTTAATCGCCCTGGGTTTCCTGGCCTCGTACGTCGGATACATGTTCGTTCCAGCCCGCGGGCCCCGTTTTTTGCTAAAACATTTACAGCATGTACCGCTTCAGGGAATGTGGTTTTTTCAGGGCATGCAGAAGACGCTCGATCGCTTGGAATCGGCTCATTATGATTGTTTTCCCAGCGGCCACACGGAACTCACCATGCTGGCGTGGTGGGGCAGCCGTATGGTTTCCAAGCGGCTGTTCCAAATCTATTTAGCCTACACTCCGTGCATCATTTTTGCTACAGTTTATCTTCGATACCACTATACGGTTGACGTGATGGCGGGGGCCCTCCTGGCGATCGCTTTGATTTTGGTCACCCCCGTGTTTTTCAAAAGCCTTTCACAGGGGGTGGCGATTGGGAGGAATTGAAGTCGTTGCGATAGATGGTAAGAAGGCGCTGAACGAGTTTGTTGAATTGCCATTTTCGCTCTACCGCGACGACGCCCATTGGGTTCCTCCACTGCGGATCGCCGTCAAGGAACTGCTCGACCGCAAGAAGCACCCATTCTATGCCAACGCGGAGGCGGAGTTCTTCCTGGCGCGCCAAAACGGGCAGGTGACGGGCCGTATTGCCGCTATCATCGACCGGAACCATAACGAGTTCCACCAGGAGAAAGCGGGCTTCTTCGGATTCTACGAGAGCGTGAACGACGTTTCGGTAGCCAGGGCGCTGCTGGAGCGTGCCCGCCAGTGGGTGTTCGACCATGGCGCGGCGTTTCTGCGCGGCCCGGTGAACCCATCCACCAACTACGAATGCGGCATGTTGATTGAAGGCTTCGATTCGGACCCGATGGTCATGATGACCTACAATCGCCAGTACTACCCGGAGCTTATGGACCAGGTGGGTTTGAGGAAGGCCAAGGACCTGTTGGCCTTTTTGAGCAATGCTAACAGGATCGACATGAAAAAGATCGGGCGCGTGGCCGACAAGGTACTGGCGACCAGCGGAGTTCGCGTGCGTCCCATCAACATGAAAGATTTCGCCGCTGAAGTGGATAAGGTGTGGAACATTTACAAGGCGGCGTGGGCTCGCAACTGGGGTTTTATCCCGATGACGCGCGAGGAATTCGTCCAGATGGGCAAAGAGATGAAGATGATTCTCAAGCCCGAACTCGTGCTGATCGGGGAGGTCGGGGACCGCGTGGTGGGGTTTGCGCTGGCGTTGCCCGACGTCAATCAGGCATTGAAACACGCCCGGGGGAACCTTTTCCCCACGGGACTACTCAAAATCCTGTATTATCAACGTTTGATCCAAAATGTTCGGGTCCTTGCCCTGGGGGTGGTAGAAGAGTACCGGGCCTCTGGTGTTGCGGCGGGTTTTTACGCCACGCTTGTGCGCAATGCCAGGAAGCTAGGCTTCGGTGACTGTGAGATGTCCTGGATACTTGAAGACAATGTGCTCATGAATCGCTCTCTGGAAGTCATGGGTGCAAAACGGTACAAGACCTACCGAATTTATGATTGGAATTGAGGACCATGCGCGTATCGACTAGCGATTTTACCGGCAAGAAGAAGGGCAGCGGTTCGAACGACATTTTCGAGAAGTGCCGCAATTTCACTCGTCCGGGCGATTTGCAATCCGCCGGCCTCTACATGTATTTCGAAGTATTCGGCGACCGCGATGGGTGTGGCGCCGGCGAAGTCCGCATGGGGCAGCGCAAAGTGCTGATGTTCGGCTCCAACGATTATTTGGACCTGATCAACAACCCTAAGGTCAAGGAGGCCGCAGTCCAGGCCCTCAAGAAATACGGCAGCGGGTGCAGCGGGTCGCGCCTGCTCAACGGCACGCTGGATCTGCATGTGAAGCTGGAATCGGAACTAGCGGCTTTTGTGCATAAAGAAGCCGCCCTCATCTTCGGCACCGGCTTCCAGGCCAACTACGCCACGCTTTCCGCCCTTACAGAGAAGGGCGACGTGATGATCTGCGACCATAACCTGCACGCCAGCCTGGTGGAAGGCGCGCTGCGGTCGCCGGCCCGCACCATGCGATTCCGGCATAACGATCTGGACCACTTTGAGCGCTGCCTGGAAAACTGCCCGCCCGAGGACAAGATCTTCATCGTCTCCGAAGGCGTCTTCAGCATGGAGGGCGACATCGCCGATTTGCCTGGCATCCTGAGGCTGGCGAAACCGTATGGCGCCAGAACCTACGTGGATGAAGCGCACGGCATCGGCGTCCTGGGGAAGACCGGCGCGGGCGCGGCCGAGCACCTGGGGGTTTTGGACGAAGTGGATATTGTGATGGGCACGTTCAGCAAGTCTCTGGCGTCAGTGGGTGGATTTATCGCCGGAGAGCGCGCGGTGGTGGATTATCTGAAACACACCGCCCGTCCCTTCGTGTTCTCCGCCAGTCTGCCGGCAGCCTCCGTGGCGGCCGTTGGCGCCGCGCTGCAGATCATGAGGAAGGAGCCGGAGCGGCGGCTGCACCTTCTGCGCATCGCCCGAATGCTGCGCGACGAGTTGCAGGCGCGCGGCTACCAGGTGCTTCCCGGCGAAACGGCGATCGTCCCCGTGGTGATTGAGGACGAGATGGACCTGTGCCGCCTCTGCAAGACTCTGCTGGAACAAGGCATCTACATCAATCCTGTATTGCGGCCGGCCGCCGCCCAGAACCTGCTGCGAATTTCCTGCACGGCCGCCCACACTGAAAAGCATGTGGAGCGGCTGGTGGACACTCTGGACCGCGTGACCAATTCACTTGGGATTGAACGGTAGTAGGACAGACGATCGTTGTTTGTCGTCTGTCAGCCAAACTCAAGGGATTGCTCCGGAAGACAGACGACAAAAGACGATCGTCTGTCCTACACTCGCATCGCCGTGAATAGCGCCTGGTTCCCTTGCAGTATGCGGTCGATGGTTGCAGGGTCGATATCCGTATTCTCCACACCTCGCTCGAAGCTGCCACCCAGCAGCACTCCGTCGCGCCGCGGAAACATGTAAAGGCCGCTTGGCCCGATGGTGCAGTAATCCACTTCGGGTTGCGGCAGCAGAAAAACCAGCTGCCCCTTGATGGGCATCAGTTCCGAATCGTTGAAAAGCGTGCGCGCACCCAGGCCGGTGCAGTTGAAAATGAGGTTCTCATGAAGCACCATCAAATCGCGCGCTGTGGCGAACTCCTGAACGACAATCCGTCCTCCGGCCACTAGAAAATCCCGCATCAGCGCGTTCAAATAAATTGCCGGCTCAATCAGCATGGTCTGCCGGCGGTGGGCGAAGCGTGTGCCGAAGGGGTTGTCGCCTGGAGCCAACTGCCGCGCCTCCGGGTAGAGACCTTCCACATCGCTGTTGGGACTCTCGGGCGGCGGCGCCTGATATGCGGCATCGCGTGAGAGCGAGTAGAGGGGCAGCCAGCGCACGCCGTATACATCGCCGGTGAGCGATTGGTAACGGCGAAATGCCAGGCGCGAGGCCTCTGCGAACTGGCCCCGGAATTCCGGCGTCACGCGCGGGCTGTCAAACAGCGAGACCGGCTCCCACAAGCCGCCAGCCACGTTCGAGGTGGTCAGAGGCGGCATGGCTTTGGTGTAAATCACCGGATTGTAGCCGCGCTGTTGTAAGAGCCTCGCGGTGGAGAGCCCCATCACGCCGCAGCCCAGCACCGCGCAGCCCTGGCTCGCACGAACGGGGACGCCCGTTTTGGCCCCTTCTTCCACCGCCAGTTGTGACGTACCCCATGAGAGTGTGATGCCCGCACCACCGTGGCCGTAGTTGTGGATCACGGTTTTGTCATCGAGTTTTTCGCCGCGAACCACGAAGCCCGACGGGCGAAACGGCCGCAGCCCGGCGATGGTCCGGATCACGCGGTCGGCCGACACTCGCACCCGCGCCAACCGAACCAGCGGAGCGCTCCCCGGCACCGCAACAGGTCCGGCAGCAACCGGATTGCGACGCGCCGCGCAGCCCCCCGCCAACAGCGACGATGCTCCCAGGAACGCTCTTCGGGAAGAATCCATACCGTGATTATAGTGATGGGTCGTCATACAATAATCTTTGTCCAAGAAGAAATCTAAACAGCAGTCTCAAATCCAACCCGAACCGCCTCCACGGCAAACACCCGGTTTCTGCGAAACCATGGTGCTGCCATTTCTTGAGAAACGTTCGCTCGCTTTGGCGGTCTGCCTGATTGCGTTTGCGGCCCTGCGAACCGCATCCACGTATTCCGAAACCGGACCTACGTGGGACGAACCCGGACACATGGCATGCGGTCTCCAGTATCTGGCTCAACACGTCTACCGGTACGAATCGCAGCACCCGCCCCTGGCGCGAATCATGTCGGCCTTGGGACCGTTCCTTGACGGAGCGCGTCCACTCGGCATCCAGCAGCAGGACCATGAAGGCGTGGCGGTGATGTATCACGATGGCCACCCCGAACGAATCCTGACCCTGATGCGCTTAGGCATTCTGCCGTTTTTTGTGTTGGCCTGTTTCGTGGTCTACTTCTGGGCGCGGCGCCACTTCGGTGCTGCCGTGGCAGCCGTCGCCACCGGCCTCTTCACTCTGCTGCCACCCGTGTTGGCGCATGCCGGTCTGGCCACCACCGACATGCCGCTGGCAGCCTGCCTGGCAGCGGCATTCTTCTGCCTGCTGCTCTGGGCTCAACAACCAACATGGAAACACAGCCTGCTGCTGGGCTTTGCCACCGCGCTGGCCGTGGTCTCAAAGTTCACCGCCTTGGGATTCTTCCCGGCCGCCGCCATCTTCGCGCTAATGGCATACGTCGTTGTGGAACGGCCGGGAGTGAACCGCCTGGCCGCGGCCTCCAGGGAGCGTGTGCTGCCGTTCGTGGTGGCCGTAATCGCAGGCGCCTTCACCATCTGGGCCGTCTACTCGTTCTCCTTCGGCAAAGTGCCGGGATGGAACATCAGCCTGCCGGCGCCTGAACTGTTCGATGGCGTCAACGTTGCGCTGCACCACAACGACACGGGTCATCCGGCTTATCTCTTAGGCGAAATCCGACGCACCGGTTGGTGGTATTACTTCCCGGTGGTATTAAGCGTGAAAACGCCCATCGCAGTCCTTCTGCTGCTGGGTTTCGGAATCTGGCTGTGCTTCGCCAGGCGGGCCGAGTTGGTTTACTGGATGCCGCTGGCCTTCTGCATGGGCATTCTGGCACCTTCGATGACCAGCAAGGTCAACATCGGGGTACGCCACATACTGCCCGTCTATATCGGCTTCTCCATTCTCGCGGCGGTGGCTGTGATGCGGTTGCTGCAGTGGGCGCAGGTCAAGAAATGGGCGGGGATCGCCGCTGCCGCACTGGTGATTTGGATGGTGGGCTCGGGAGCCGCGCACCATCCGCAATACCTGGCATACTTCAACGAATTCACCGGCAGCCATCCGGAAAAGATACTGGTGGATTCGGATCTTGATTGGGGCCAGGATACCATTCGTCTGGCGCGCCGCCTGCGTGAACTAGGCGCCACTCAGGTTTCGTTCACCACTCTCAACCTGACCCCTGACCGCCTGGAGGTATGGCCGGGCTTTCCGCCCACCAGGCTCATCGACCCTATCAAGCCGGCCGAAGGCTGGACCGCGGTGAGCCCCACTATCTGGCAACTCCATCAGTACGGTCTGGAGCATCGATATCCCAATCTCCAGCCCTGGTTCGCATATCTGCAGCCGGTGGAACGGGTGGGCGAGCTCTTCATGTACTACGTTCCGCCGGGGTCCATACCGCCCGGGGTGCGGTGAGCCCGTTCCGGCACATTTGAGACACATTACTTACCGAATCGTCCGGCCGCTGCTAGGTATATACTATGTCAAATGGTCTCAGACCCTGACAAGCAAGAAAAGCCTGAGGCTGGCGCACTTACCGGTCTGCTTCGGCGCATGCATGGGGGAGACAAGCAGGTCAGCGAGCAGGTAGTGGAGCTTGTCTATGACGAACTCCATCGCATTGCATCCCGTGAGTTGCGCCGCGAGCATAAGGGACGCACTTTACAGACGACCGCACTTATCAATGAAGCTTACTTACGCCTGGCGGGTGGTGGCTCGTTGGAGATTCAAGACCGCAGGCACTTCTTTGCGATTGCCAGCCAGCAGATGCGCCGCATCCTGGTTGACTCTGCCCGTAGTTCGGGCGCGCGGAAACGCGGCGGCGATGCCATCCACCTGGATGTGGACGGTCTACAAATCGGCTCCGGGGACCGCAGTTCCGATTTGCTGCAGCTTGACGATGCTCTCAGCGATCTGGAACGGCTGGATCCGCGAGCGGCGAAAGTGGTCGAGTTGAAATACTTCGGCGGCTACACCGACAAGGAAGTTGCCGAGGCTCTCGGCCTGGCTGTCGTCACCATCCGGCGGGATTGGGAATTCGCCCGTTTATGGCTCTTTGAGCAGATGGACGGACGAGCCCGGGAAGGGGGCGGCCGCAAGCATGTCGCCGGAACTTCACCATCGGGTTCGTGAACTCTTCGACCAAACCCTGGAAAAATCCGAAGGTGAAAGGCTGCAGTTCCTCGAAGCCGCGCGCGCGGCGGAACCCGAGATTGTGGCAGCCGTGCAACGTTTGCTGGATGCGCGACGGAAATCAGGCGGGTTTCTGGACGAGAGTCCGGGTTTGCAGAAGCTCGGCCGCTATCTTATTACGAGCGAACTAGGGCACGGAGCCATGGGCGTCGTGTACGCCGCAGTGGACCCGATGATCGGGCGTGAAGTGGCGCTCAAGGTCATTCGCATTGGCGCCTCAGCCGAAGTCAGCGCCGAGTTTCTCAAAGAGCGTCTGTTTCGAGAGGCGCACTCCATTGGAAGGTTATCTCACCCCGGAATCGTGGTCGTATTCGATGTAGGACAGGATGGCGAGGTGGCGTTCATCGCCATGGAACTGGTGGAGGGGCAATCGCTGCATCAGTTGCTAACATCGCAGCGCCGTTTGGAGCGGGCCCAGGCCCTGGACATTCTTCGCCAGGCAGGCTCGGCCCTGGATTACGCGCACCGCAATGGAATCGTGCACCGGGACATCAAGCCCGCCAATATCATGGTGCACAAGAGCGGCATGGTGAAGATCGCGGATTTCGGCATCGCAAAGTTCTTGACGCCGCAGCATCAGACTGCGACGGGAATCACCCTTGGCACGCCGACTTACATGTCTCCGGAACAGATCGGCATGCGGACCATAGATGGAAGGTCGGACCAGTTCTCGCTGGGCGTGGTGGCTTACGAGATGCTTGTAGGAGCGCGGCCCTTTCAAGCCGATTCGCTGCCAACTCTTGCTCATCAGATTGTCTATGCCGATTGTCCCTCGGCCCACGCAGCAGCCCCGTCTCTCGCGCTCCCGGCGGACGGGGTCTTCCGCAAGGTTCTGGCCAAGCTTCCCGAAGACCGTTACCGATCCTGTATCGAATTCGTCGAAGCGCTGGACCAGGCGCTTCAACCCGGTCCGGCCGAGCCCCTGTCCCGTGGCACGGCAACGCAGCCGTCGAGAAAAATTGTGTACGCGGCAGGCGCTTTGGCTGCCGCTGCCATTCTGGCGGTTGCGATTTGGCTCTACCGCCCGGCCGGCACAAACTTGCCCCGTCTGTCTCAGCCTCCTCTCCCGAGTGCGATGATGCCGCCATCCGCAGCCTCTGTAAGCCCTGTCCGAACCCCCGCCAAGGCCGTACCCGAGAACGTCATTGTCGCCGCTGCCCCCAAGAAAATGGAAGGCAGCGCGACTGAACGCGCCAAGCGGTTGTATGTCCAAGGTTTGGCCAAGCGGGAACAAGGACAGGTTCAAGCGCTCCCTCTGTTTCGCCAGGCCGCCGAACTCGGCGACCCGCGGGCCATGGTCGAACTCGGCGAAGCCGTGTTAGCGGGTGATGGCCAGGAGAAGGATGAGGCTCTTCGCTGGTTTCGCAAGGCGGCCGCGACTGGCGATACTCTTGCGATGCTCAACCTCGGCGTCATGTACGACAGCGGCAACGGCGTCTCGGAGGATTACGAAGTGGCCGTCTCCTGGTACGCTCAAGCTGCGGCAGGTGGAAATCCTCCGGCTATGTATAACCTGGGACGAATGTATGAAAAGGGCCGCGGCGTTGCCAGGAATTTGGCGAAGGCCCAGGAACTCTATCGCCGTTCCGCCGCACTTGGAAACACAAGCGCCAAGACTCGTCTGAGCCAGCTCGCGCCTGGGGCAAAATAGTGTTCATCGCAGTCAGGGCCCTAATCTACCACCCAAAAAAAGCCGCCCGCGGACCACAGTCCGCGGGCGGCGACTTGCACTCTGACCTAATCCACACTACTTGACTTCAGTGAGTTTCCCGTTCACGAAAGTGATCTTCACCGCATCGTAGACATAGATCTTCTTGGCGCCCACATCGATCAAATCCTTCGGGTCGCCCATCATGCTCTTGACTTCATCAATCGTCATCCCAACGTCGAGCTTCTTTGCCTTCGGAGGCGCGGCCGGCGGAGGAGGTGCGCTCGAACCACCATCAGCGCTCGGGCCGCCCGCCGCTTCCTTCAGAACCTCCTGCTCCGCCTGATCGGCCTCCTTTGCCTCCTGGCTCAGTTCGGCCTTCACGTTCGGATCGGGTGGCGGCGCGGCTTGGGCGAATTCCGTCGGTTTCGCAGGCGCCAAAACTGACGCAGGAGCCGCCGGAATACCACCCTGTCCCTGCTTCTTTTGCAAGTCGGCCAAACCCTGATCCAAAGTTTCACGCATGTGGTTCTGCATGTCCTGCAGATCTGAAACCTGCACCTGAACCATAGATCCCTTGGCGCAGTCCTGGCCTTTGCTTGCCATCACCATCAGGTTGGCGGCCGGCGAGCCCGGAGGAACTGAACCCCGCAGTTGGAGCACATCGCCCTCTGTTACGAAGCATTCGCCGTTGGTGGAAGTCACATCCAAACCGGCGCCCACCACAAAAACATGCGGTTGATTATCGGCAAGCATCCGCGCGATGCCGCTTGAGGCCGGGTCAGGCGGAGCAGCCGCCCCGGCGTTCGCCTCTTGAGTTTCCAGAGCCAATTGCCGCTTTACCTCGTCGGCAATCATGTTCTTCACATCCGGCGTCATTGGGGTGGCCGCGAAATTTGCGGCTGCCGCGGCTTCGGCTGCGCGCTCCTGATAGGCTGCGGCCAGAGTCTGAGAAACCAGATAGTCCGTCAGCCAAAAAGCCGGCCCGGCATAGGTCGGATAAGGTGAGAACCATCCGCCGTAGTAGCCATACCACGGGTTCGCCGCCCATCCCCAGCCATAAGCAATGGGAACAGCCCACGGGTTATAGGCCCAGCCGTAGAAGCCCGGTGCATAGTAGGCTGCCGGCGCATATACGTTCAACGAAACGCCGCCCCACATGTAGGGCCGGTAGAACCGGCTGTAGGCTACCCCGTTGTAGTAATACGTCCGATGCACGTACGACATGCCGCGATACCCGTATGGATGCGAAATGTAGCCGTGGCCATAACGATTGCTCACTACCCGCACGCCGCCCGGGCGCTCCCTGACGATGGTTCGACCGCCGCCCGGCCCGTGGTGAATATCCATGCCGCGCGCATGCACGTCCCGCGGATGGCCGCCCCGGTCAAAGGTAGCATGGTTACCGTTAGCCCCGTGCACCTCTCTCCCGCCTGGGGGAACTCGTCCGGCGCCGCCTCCTCGAGCTTCGTGCCCGCCAAAGCTCCTGCCACCTGCCGCCGAGGCACCACTCCTGCCGCCTGCTGCCGGCGCGCCGCCCCTGCCGCCTGCTGCCGAAGCACCGCCCCTGCCGCCCGCGCCCGGAGCACCACTTCTACCGCCGGCTGCCGGAGCACCACCTCGGCCACCCGCTGCGGGGGCGCCAGCTCTGCCTCCTGCAGCCGGAGCGGCACCTCTGCCACCTGCGGCTGGGGCAGCGCCTCTGCCACCCGCGGCTGGTGCGGCACCTCTGCCACCTGCGGCCGGTGCGGTGTGGGCCGCGGGGGCGGCGGTATGGGCCGCCGGCGCGGCATGAGCGGGAGCGGCCGCCGCGGGCTTGGCTGGTTTGGATTGTGGCGCCGCCGACGTGGGGGACACGCACAAAAGTGCGGCCATCACTGCCGGAGCGAGAACGGATAGAGTTGTAGCGTGCATTCTCATGGCTTTCATATATGCTCCAAATACTAGTTCAATCTTGGGAAGAAAACTCTAATCAGGCCACTCAATATCGGTCACTCAATATCTGTGACCTTACCCTTGAGGAAAGTGACCTTGATATCCTGATACTTGTAAATTACCTTTGTGCCCAGCTCGATGATCTGAACAGGTTCGCCGAAGGTGGCTTTTACCTCATCGATTGTCTGCCCCAGCGAAATCTTTTTAGGAGCTGCCGGCGGTGGCGGCGGTGGCGGGATGTCGGCGAACTTTGGAGCTGGCTCAGGCGGCGGCTCCGGTGCAGGTGCCGGAGCGGCCTGTGTCCTGTGGACGACGGGGGCGACTGGGACCGGCGGGGCCGGGGCTCCCTGTGGGCCGCCGCCTGCCGTGGCGCCAGGGTCTGCTTCCGCGTCCTGGAACTTGAACACTTGCTCAATTACGCCCTGAACCGATTTGAAATCGGTGGCGGCCAAAGCGCCTTTGATGAACTTGAAATCCACCTCGGCGCGATAAGGCTGGTGGGCCGGGTCCACGGCCTTCGGATTGCACGTTCCGCAGGATTGGACAATGAAGATGATGTTGTTGTCCTTCACTTCCGTCTTCAGCAGATAAACCTTCTCACCTACCGCCAGGGCGCGAGGGACGCCCGCAGATGGTCTCGGACCCCCAAATGGGATTCTCGACCCGAGCCCGCTTTTCGCCAGGATCTGTCCATCCGCAAAAGAATTTGAGAATGGTTGCGACAACCGGACGCGGGGGTTGGCCTGAACGCCATCCAATTGAACCACCAGAATCGTTCCCGGCTGCGCCACCCTAATGCCGCTTGCATCCATCACATTTGGCACATAAGTCGATTGCAATTGCTGCACAAGATTGCCGCCCTGCGGAGCCGCATGAATGACATTAATAAGTGACCCGGCCAGCAAAATGGCAGTCAACGTGATTGTTCGCATTGGAAGTTTTCCTCCGTCACTCGAATGAAGTCCAGGCTACGCAAACCAAGCCAGACACTATCCGATAATTCGACAGGCTAAGGATACTCCTTCCCAGCCGAAACTTCAATTGGCCGGCTAAGTCGGTGTACTAGCTAGAACGTACCGGGTAGTACCAAGAGTAATGACAATCGGCTTTTGCGTTTGCCCGGCCCTCCGTCCTTCAGCCGCCTTTTGGCTTTCAATTCCCGCCCTCACTTGGAATAGCGTCAAAGGCGTACTCGAAATGCTCATAGTTACAAATTCTTTTTTAGCTGACCATCGGATTGCCGCTGGTTCGGTTGCCGCCTATGTCACGCGGGCCGGCCAGATGGGGTTGCGGTCCACTTCCGCTTGGGGATTGCATGCCAGCCGCATGCACAGGTTATTGCCGTTGCAGGGTGCGGTCCGCGTCAAGTGAACGCATGGTGAACAAGTGATCTTCTCGTAGTGGATCTCGTCGGTGCCCGATTCATTCGGCCGCAGCAGCGTCCTGGGATCGGTGGGGCCCCAGTATGATGTAGTCGGCGTTCCCATCAATCGGGCAAAGTGCAGCAGCGCCGAATCCACACAGAGAAGTTCCTGCAACCGTGCGATCCGGCGCAAGGAATCGGCCAGGGGCAACTCGCCCGCATGATTGATCACGGTGAGGCCCGCGATCCCCGCGCACAGAAAGCCGGCCAGTTCCAGGAGCGTCGGCCGGTCGAAAGCGCCGCCAAAAAGGTGGATCTCGATTTCGCCCCGCGACGCATATTGCAGGCGCTTGCGTTTTACAATCTCCACCCATTCGGAGGGACGCAGCATGCGCTCCTTGCGAAGGGCCGAACAGGTGGGAGCGAGGCCGATGCCCGATCTGTCAATACCCGATCTGTCCGTGCCCGTCAGGTCCAACGCCTCGCGGAATGACCGGGTGCATTCCTCCATGCCCGGTATGGCGGCGCCGAAAAGGTGCGCCACCTGGTCGTAGAATTCGTAGACTCCGTTCGAAAGGTTGCAGAACAGCAGGTGGGTGGACAGGTCCCTGCGCCAAAACGATTCGCTGGTATAGAAGCCCACGCGGTTGCGCGCGCAAGTCAGGACGGAGAAGACCGTGCTCAGGCGGCTGTGGATCTCAAAATCCGCGAGAGCTTCGGAACGGAAAAGACGTGACACTGCCTTGACGGAATCAAGCAGCAGCGCGTACGGCGAATCGTCGCGAATCACAATGATCTCGTCGAAGATTCCAAGAACTCTGGCAAACGGCTCCACCGCGGGCGTGGTCACGATGCTC
Source organism: Bryobacterales bacterium (assembly GCA_963817515.1). GTDB lineage: Bacteria > Acidobacteriota > Terriglobia > Bryobacterales > Bryobacteraceae > DATMNI01. Next base: position 74,030 of record CAWFPJ010000008.1, read on the forward strand.
AATCGCCGTATGTGTTGAGCGCGCTTGAGCCCCAGCAGCGCGGGGTAGGCTATTACCAGGCTGCCGCCGCCGAGCATCTTCAGAAACGTCACCGAGGAACAATCCTTCAGGTTATGGTTGCGCCTGAGAAGTTTGCCCAGAAGCATGGTGGGCGGGCGCAGCACCATGTGCAGCAGCGTGCCGGCGTAGTAATCGATGAGCAGCTTGACCTGCAGAGTCATACGATTATCTCCTGGTGGCAGAGGCCTGCCGTAGTTCCGCCGCCCGCCGGCTCTGCTGTTCGGCATTCGCACGGTCGCCGGAATTCAGGAAATCCTGCGCCAGCGCCGCGTGCACCTGCGCATACCATCGCGCCAGCACGATGTCCTCATCTGTCCGGCTGGGCCTTTGCGGTCCCAGCTCGCTCACCGATTGCGGCTCCGAACGCAGGGAATCGCTGTAGATCTGCGCGGCCCTTTGCGCGTCCCCCACATCCACCGCGGAATTGTGCAGCGGCGCCCAGTAGTAGAAGTATGGCGCGACATAATCCGTGGCGCGAATGGCCGGACGGGATGCGGGAAGCGGACGGGACGTCCAAAGAAACACCACCAGCAGCGCCGCTATCAGGCCCGCCAGCCGTGAGTATCTTCGCAATTGGATCCATTCCGCGGCGCGCACCATGGCGGCTGCGGCCAGCGGGATCATGGCGGCCAGGTATTGCACCCGATAGCGGGCAATGGCGGGAACTACCAGCATCAGCAGCATCCCGCCGGCAATTAGGATGTAGAGCGGAGCCAGTCGCCGAAAGTCCTGCAAACCTATAAGCAGGCCAAGCAGCATGAATGGCGCCAGCAGATAGTTGGTAAATGGCGCCCATCGCAATACCCGGGAATGCAATTGGAAGTAGTAGAAATTCTGGTTGTCCGGCTCTTCATACCAGCGCCAGAACTTGGCAAACTTCTTCCAGAGCAGGCGGGCATAGCTCCCCACCGTGCCGTGGCTGCGGATAGACATGAGCGCCACCGGCAGCAACTTGGCGCCGGTGGCATCCAGAATCTGCTCCATCCTGGGGACGTCTAAAACGGGACCCCGGTCCGGGTCTGCCGAGACATCGTTGCCCAGGGCAAAGACTTCAGCGCCGTTGCCCACCAGGCTCAACGGAGGCGCCGCCACGGCCAGGTTGCGCAACACGGCGGGGGAAACGGCCAGCACGGCGCCCAACGCAACCCATAACAGCCCGGAGGCGGCCAGGGGCTGCTTTCGACCGTGCCAGGCCAGAAGCCCGACGCATCCGAAAAAGAACAAGGCCATGCTGGTTTGGCAGAGGATGGCGGCGCCGAACAGGATGCCAGTCACGAAATAATCGCGCCAACCGCTGCTTCCATGCAACGCTCTTTCGACAAGGAAAACCAAGGCCATACTCAGAAACACCAGCAGAGTGGTGCGCAGCAGAGTCAGCTCATAGAAGAACAAGGGCGAATAGAACGTGATCAGCAGGCCGGCAATGGCTCCAGCCAGTTCGCCGAAGTAGCGCCGTGCGATTTCGTATACCAGCAGATTCGTCAACACCCCAAGGACCATCTGCCATGCGAACACCCAGCGGACGTCGCCGCCAAACAATTCGTAAGTGAGCGCGATCGCGTAAGCGTATAACGGTTCCTGGTGAAAAGTCTTGCCGCCGTACCATCGGTTCCATAGAGCCGTGCTCAGTGCGTTAGCATCACCCGCGGCCGAACCTGCCGGCAGATACGCGGCAATCTTTTCCGGGTGCTTCCGAAAATAGATCTCAGCGATGTCTCGGTTCCATTGGAAAATTGGGTGCAGTTCCTGATTGGTCAGCCAATCCCCGGCCACAATCTCATGCGCCCAGCGGTCGAAGAAGTTCATATCCGACTCGGCCCAGCGATGCGCGGCGATCGAAGGCCCGCGACTCAACTCGGCGTAGTAACCGGCGCGCACCAATACGGAAATGCCGATGAGCGCCATGAGTATTGGCCTCCGGTGATTGCGCATCCAGGCTTCAATGCCGGTCATCACCGGGCTTGTTGTTACGGCGCCCGTCATTGTGGCGTGTCCCGAGCCTTTCGTAAGAGGATAAGGCTTTCTCCGGTGCGCAGGCGGAGCGTAGCGTGCCGCAGCGGCCGGAAGACCGCGGCCAGCAATTCCGCAGCCGGCGTCAGAACGGGATGCCGGTAAACGCGAAATTGGTCGCGAAGATATTCGAGGGTGACTGCCTTGGCGGCCGGCTTCATCGAGAGAATCTGAAAGCCCGCTTTACCGGCCAGCAGAGCCATCGAGCGCGGGTTCAGATAGTAGAGGTGCTCCACTTTGTAGTGCGTCCACTTCCTGCCCATCGCCAGACGGGTGAGGGAAGCCGTGTTGGGCGTGGTGATCAGGACTATCCCATCCGGGCGCAACAGCCGCCGCACGCGCGTGAGCGTATCCAATGGGTCCGCGACGTGTTCCAGCAGATCGGTCATGGTGATTGCGGAGAACCGGCCATCCTCGAACGGAGCGGTTTGAAGGGTGCCGTTGTGAATGCGGCCGGCGCCGAACTTCGCGGAGGCCAAGCCGGCGGCGTAATCCGAAATCTCTATGCCGTAGGGCTCAAAGCCTTGCTCACGCGCAACCTCCAGGAGCAGCCCGGTCGCCGTCCCGATGTCCAGCAGATCGCCGCCGCGATCGTCGCCCCCAATGTATTCCCGGGCGCGCCGTAAATGGTTGGCGAACGTCAGCTTTTTCATGGCGTCCACTGCCGGATTTCCCCCTTCAGCCATACCCCAGGAGCGATAGTATTCCGCTGTGTAAATTCGCCGCAAGTCATCCGGCGCGGGCAACGGGTCCAAAAACTCAAGCGAGCAGGAGCGGCATTTGAGCAGCGCGAAACGGCTTCCGCAAAGCGATTTCTGAAGGAGCCCGATCTCGCGCGAGCCGCACAGACGGCAGGCAACCATTGGGTCGGCGTTCAAAGCGTAATCATACGATATTTCGCGATCGGACTATCATGAACGTATGCGGGGCAAATGGGTGCTTCTCTCCGTGGCGGCCGTCCTCGCAGGCGTTGGCGGCGGAGCTCTCTCCCTGCATTTTCGCCGCCCGGCAGCGCCGCAGCCGGTTCCCGCAGCCGGCGCCGCGGTCATCGCCAACCGTGAAATCACGCTCCAGGGTAGCATCCGGCCGCAGCACATCACCGGTGTATCGGCTCCTGTGAACGGCCTTGTGGAGACGCTGCTGGCGGATGTGGGTCAGGAGGTTTATCAGGGCCAGGTGCTGGCGCGCGTGGGGGCGCAAGGCCTGGAATCGGCGCGTGAAATGGCGGCCAACAACCTGGATCGTGCGCAGGAACAGGTGGGCAAAGCCGAGGCGGCCGTGACTTCCGCCAGACTGGAGCAATCGCGCGCGGACGCCGATTTCGAACGCGCCCAAACGGCGCGGGACCGCACTCAGAAAGCCTATTCGCGCCAGCAGACTCTGGTCACCCAGGGCGCCACGCCGCGCTTGACCTTCGAGAAAGCCGAGTCCGAATATCAGAATGCGGTCAAGGAATATGAAGTGATGGATGCGGCCGTCCGCGCGGCCCGCGAACAGGCGCAGAGCGCGCTCGCGGATGTGACCGCGAAAAAGAAAATTGTGGAAGACCGGGCACAGCAGTTGGAAGAGGCACAGACCAGCCTGCTGGCGGCGGAGGTGCATTCGCCGGTGGATGGAACGGTAGTGGGGCGCAAGGCCGAGACCGGAAAACCGGCTATGGAGGCAGGCGACGAATTCTTTCAGATCGCGACGGACCTTTACGCTCTGGAAGTGATCGTGGAACCCAAGCCCGAAGACTTGAAGCGCATTCATCCGGGCCAGCCCGCACTGGTGCTGGTGCTTGATTTAGAGAGCCAGGGAATGCCGGGCGCGGTGAGTGAAGTCAAGGCCAACCAGGTGATAGTGCAGTTCAACAGCAACACGCCCGCGATCAAGCCCGGCATGCGAGCCGACGTACGGCTGAAGCTGGATTGATCGCGTGGCTCAGTGCTGTGCTCGCGCACATGCCATACAATAGAGGTTCCCTTATGGAATTTCTCGCTACTAGTTTGTTGGAGCTCATCACCCAGACTTCCACCAACCTTCCGCCCGACGTGCGTGCCGCGATGTCGATCGCCGCCAGTGCCGAGACGCCGCAGACGCAGTCCTCGCAGGCCTTCGACATCATTCTGGCCAACGTGGACATGGCCAACGACGATGAAGGCCCTATCTGCCAGGACACAGGGATGCCCACGTTCATAATTCACACGCCGGTGGGCGTCAACCAGATCCGCATTCGCGGCGCTATCCGGGAAGCCATTGCGGAAGCCACCCGGCTGGGAAAATTGCGCCCCAACTCAGTGGATTCCATCACCGGCAAGAACAGCGGCAACAACCTTGGGGTGGAAACGCCCGTGATGCACTTTGAGCAGTGGGAAGAGGACCAGATCGAGATCAAGCTAATCCTCAAGGGCGGCGGTTGTGAGAACACCAACAATCAATATTCCGTGCCCTGCAATCTGGATCACCTGGGCCGCGCCGACCGCAACCTGGAAGGCGTGCGCAAGTGCATTCTGCACGCCGTGTGGCTGGCGCAGGGAAAAGGCTGCGCTCCCGGCGCGGTCGGCGTGTGTATCGGCAGCGACCGCGCGCACGGCTACGAACTGGCCAAGGGCCAACTCTTCCGCACGCTGGACGACGTGAATCCGGATCCGGTGCTGGCCCAACTCGAGGCCGAGATCATGGAAGAGGCCAATAAACTGGGCGTGGGCGCTATGGGGTTCGGCGGCCAGAGTTCACTGATCGGATGCAAAATCACCGCCGCCAACCGTCTGCCGGCCAGCTTCTTCGTTTCCGTGGCGTACGATTGCTGGGCCTTCCGCCGTCTTGGTGTCCGCCTGGACGCCGCCACCGGCGCCATCGCGAAATGGCTCTATCGCGACCCGGCGCGTCCCGTGGAGCGCATGGCCCGCGGCGAAGGCTTCCCGCTAACCGGCCGCGAGGTGGTGCTGACGCCGCCCCTCACCGAGGCGCAGATGCGCGCGCTGAAGGTGGGCGATGTGGTGCTGATCAACGGCGAAATGTTTACCGGCCGCGACAATGTGCATGCGTACCTTATGAAGAACCCGCCGCCGGTGGACTTGAACGGCGCGGTGCTCTACCACTGCGGCCCCGTGATGCTGCAAGAGGGCGGCGAGTGGAAAGTGAAAGCTGCCGGCCCCACGACGAGCATCCGCGAAGAGCCCTACCAGGCCGACGTGATCAAGCGGTACGGAGTGCGCGCCGTGATTGGCAAAGGTGGAATGGGCAAGAAGACCCTGGACGCGTTGCAGGAGTTCGGCGCGGTTTACCTGAACGGCATTGGCGGCGCTGCGCAATACTATGCACGGACCGTGGAAAAGGTTCTGGGCGTGAGCCTGATGGAATTCGGCATCCCCGAAGCCATGTGGCACATTCGCGTACGCCAGTTCGCCGCCATCGTGACCATGGACGCGCACGGCAACAGTTTGCACGCGGGCATCGAGAAGTCGACCGGCGAAGCGCTTGAATCGTTGCAGAAAGCGTAACGGGATTGCTACACTAAAACTTCCCCGGCCAGGTAGCTCAGCTGGTAGAGCGCAGCCCTGAAAAGGCTGGCGTCGGCGGTTCGATTCCGTCCCTGGCCACCACATTCCAAATAACTTAGCAGTAGCCAGAAACATTGGGTTTTAATCGTGCGAACAATACGCGAACATCGCTACCCGATGTTCGGCTTGTCGCAGGTTCCTTGCTCCATCAGTTTCCAGATTTCCCGCGCCGTGCTGCCGGTCCTGGCAATGTGCTGCCGCGCCGAGCTTCGCATAGCGTTCGGTCATCTTGATATTCGAGTGACCAAGGATTTTGGCGAGCTCGTAAAGATCGCCGCCGTTCATCATGTACCAGGACGCAAATGTGTGACGGAGATCATGGAAGCGAAAGTCCTTGATACCGGCCCTTTCAAGCAGATCTTCGAAACTTCCTTCCACGCGTTGCCGTCCGCTCGTTGCGCCCAGTTTCGGTGGAAAAATTCGATCTTCAGCAATAACGGCAGGAAACTGCCGCAGTTCGCTCGCCAGTTCAGGAGCCATCGGGACATAACGCATTTTCCCTCCCTTTAGCTTTGCCCTAACCGCGATTAGGCCCTCGCCACACAAAACGTCTGGCCATCTCAAACCGAAGATCTCCGCCACACGCATCCCCGTCGTGAGAGCGATGAGCACTAGCAGCTTGAGACGATGGAACGTTCTGTTAATCGTCTTCGTACCTTTCCTGTATGTCTTCCCGTCTAGTGCCTGCTTAAGATTACGGAGTTCATCCGCCGAAAGATAACGGTCCCGTTGATCGTCAGGCCGCTTTACTTCGACAAGGTCCGATGGATTCCGGTCGATTCCGGTTTCCTTGGACCAGATCGTTGAAGCCTTCTCCATCATATGGTGCATGACGTTGAAGTGCCGGACGGCGGTGCCGGGCGAGAGAGCCCGAACTGCCGTGAGGTCCTCATACCAACGGGAAACTGCGTAGCCGTCAACCTCGCGCACGAAAAGGCTTCCCAATTCCGAGCGGATGCCATCGAGAACACTCTTCTCCCGGCTTGCCGATCGTTTCTTGGTACCGTAATGTGTCCAATACCGATCAATCAGCGCCGACATCCGGAAGTTGACCTCTCGTTTGATATCCAAGTGCCGGTTTTGGTTCCGTTGCGAAAATGGCGAACCAGTCTGGTAGGGTGGAAGTTCATGCCCATCACCGCGACCGATCCCTTCAAATGGCGCCACTTTCCCGGTGAGGTGATCCTGCTTTGCGTTCGGTGGTACCTGCGATATCCCTTGGCCTACAAACACGTCTCCGAGCTTCTTGCCGAACGTGGCGTCGCCGTTGATCCCACTTGCATTTGGCGCTGGGTGCAGACTTATGGACCCGAGCTGAACAAACGCTGCCGGCCCCATCTGAAACCTACCAACAAAAGCTACCGCACCGACGAAACCTATATAAAGGTCAACGGCAAAGACCAGTATCTATACCGAGCGGTGGATTCGACTGGTCAGACGATCGACTTTCTGCTCACTGCCAAGCGAGATGCCGCGGCCGCCAAACGCTTCTTCCGCAAGGCTCTGAGATCGCCCGGCAATCCGGTGCCACGGGTCATCAATGTGGACAAGAATCCATCGTATCCGGCAGCGGTGGAAGCGCTGAAAGCGGAAGGCATCCTGCCTCGTCGGGTCCGCCTGCGTCAGTGCAAATACCTTAACAACGTGGTGGAACAGGACCATCGCACGGTGAAGAAGCGGACGTGGTTGGCGAAAGGGTACGGCTCGCTGATTACCGCGTGGCGAACGTTACAAGGGATCGAAGCGGTGGAGATGATTCGGAAAGGCCGGGCGAGGTGGGTGGCAAGGGAAGACTCGATCAGCCAGGCCAATTTCCTTGGCGAGCTTTTCGGTCTCGCAACCTAAAGTCCTGACTCCGTTTCGCCCCAACTCGTCTTCATTCTTCCCAAACCGATTTTCGCAACGAAACCATCACGATCAGGTAGGTCATCCGCCCGGTCAGGTTCGTCTGCCGGCGTTGATCGACGTAAACGATCACCAGAGTGTTTTCGCGAAGAAGCGTTCCACTCTGGCGGCAGCGATCATGCTGACCTCGCCTGGAATCCCGATGATCTTTCAAGGGCAGGAAATGCTGGAGACTCGGGCCTTCGGTTTCAAAACGCCGACGGACATGGACTTCAGCCGGGCCGATGATCCGAAGTTCAAAGGCATCTTTCAAATGTATCGTGATTTGATAGCGCTGAGACGCAATCGGGCAGGCAAGACGAGGGGCCTGACCGGCCAAAATCTAAATGTCTTCCACTTCGACAACGGCGCTAAAACGCTCGCATACCACCGATGGGAGAACGGCGGGCCCGGCGATGATGTCGTGGTGGTCGCAAATTTTTCGAACGTGCCCATGGAGCACATGAACATTGGCTTCCCGCGCCAAGGTCAATGGCATGTGCTGTTTAACAGTGGCGCGAGCGTTTACGATCCTGGTTTCACGAACGGCGATAGCTTCGACACGGCCGCCGCGCCCGGCGCCAAAGACGGGTTGAACTTCAATGGAAGCGTGGCCGTTGGAACTTATAGCGTCGTCATACTTTCGCAATAAACAGACGCATCGTTCACGAAATCCCCATGTGAGCCGACCGCCTTCGGCGGCCTCGCGCGCCGTCGCGCACAATACGAGTCGGGCTCCGCGCAGAATTCGAGCCACTCGTCGTCGGGGTCGCGTGGCGCGCGCGGGCCGGCGGGATCGTCGAGCCGCGCGCGGGTCGCGCCTGGATCCCGTGTTCTGGCGCGGCTCCCGCGTTGTGTGCGCCAGCACGGCGCTGTCGTAGATCTCGGGCCGGCGCTCCCCCATACGAACACACAACCACGCCCCTTGCTTTCCGCGCAACAGGGGCGCAGCATGATTGGTATGACACCAGGCCCAATGAAGCACAAAGCCACGGCAGGCGCGTTGCGTGCCGCCAGTGAAATCGAGCCCAATCCGGCCCTGCGTCAACCCATCGCCGAAATAATCGATCAGCAAGCCGGCCTGCGGGACATTCTCGAACTCCTAGAGAACATCATCTCCCAAGCCGGCGATCTGATTGAGAGTCGCAGCCCGGAGCTCGTCGTGCACGCCCGCGCCGCGATCCGGACGTACGGCGATGCAACCGCCAGACAAGGCGAATGACACTCCAAGTCTCCGCCCGCTCGCGCAATTCGATCCCTCGCGGAGATTCGAGCCGCTCGTCGCGTGGGCGCGCGTGCCGTCGGGATCGGCGAGCCGAGCGCTCGTTGCGCTGTTGGGCCGGACCACGACGCGCGGTTCACAGCCGGCGCCCGTCTCAGGCCAGGCCTCAGCGCCGTAGCTGCTTCTCGGTCCAACAACACATCAAATGGGTCACCTTCGAAAGAGCTACAGGGGCCGGGGACTCCCCTCAATCTACCAATCAAGCGTGGTAGATCGGAACATCCACCGATTTGTGATGGCGACCAACGACGTCTATGCCGACGCTTCGGCTGCCAAGTTCATTACACTCCCTCAAGATCTCAAAGACGTATTATTGTATTGGGAAGTGCTGCATGGGCGTAGCTGCTGAGAGCGTCATTAGTTTGAACGTCGCGAAAGACTTCAGCCCGATTCCGGGGCCACGCTTCCCGGTCAGAAGGGGAATTTTCCGGGCAGGAGTTCCGGGAGACGATTCTGACAACTCGATTTAAGCAAGCTGTCAGGGAATGTGTTCGGCTTCACGTTGACCTCGATGGCGGATCGGAACGAGCTATATTCTCTTGCGGAACCCCAGCCCCCCACATTGTTATGTCACATTGTTATGCATTGACCTGCCAGCCAGGTCAGAGTAGAGTATACAGTGGCGATGACTGCAGCCCCGTTGTGGTCATTGCAGGCAAGACAGAAAGGATTTCCATTATGCCGAACATTCAACCGAATAGATTCGTTCTGCACAGCAGTGACGGAAAAAACAAGGTCGATGTCGATTATGAGACTTCCAGCTTCATCGGTCAGCCAACTTTGAATCTCACCCTGGGACCAGGTGGTCCGATTAGACACTTTGCCGGGTCGCAAATCCGAAGAGTTAACACGGAGATCGGCACATTAGTTACAGTGACGACTCAAATCTCGATCGACACAGGCTCGACTTCCTTCAGCGTCCTGATTCCGGCGATCACCCTTACGGCCATCTCCGACCACAAAGCGTTTACGACGGATGCCGTTGTTACTACCCATTCCGGCCCCAACTCCGTTCCATCAACTGGCGTGCACGAGACGTATCAATTCATCACTCTGAAGGGCGAAGCCAACTTTGTGGTCTCCTTGCTCGAACCGGTGACGGGAACACTTGCCAAAGGTGGGAGCGCGTAGTCCGCGACGAATTGAAGTTTAAGAGAATTCTGTTCGTGAACTATTCCTGAATCAATTCTTGATCCGGAATGCGGCATTGCCGTCCGGAAGCAGAAAGGCCGAGGGTAAATCGATTACCCGCGGATAGTCGCCAAGCAAGAGAAACGTTGCCCGAAGGGTGCGCCGTTTCTCCTCGGTTCGAGACTTGCGGATAGACTCCAGCTTGAGCATCTCCTGCTCGCTGAATGGACGGGACTGCGCTTCCTCGGGAAGGGCATGACCCATTAAAACATAAATCGGATCAAATGTATCGGTATTTAGAGAACGATGATCTAGGTTGGAGCCGACGAGGTAAGAAAACTGGACATGGCGGAACTCGACCATTCCCTTCGGAACGGTGAGTATCGCAGCGTTTTCCGCGTCTTTAATCTCGTGCGGAGTAAGCAGGATTTCCGTCATCTCGTTCGCGTCGGCCATGGCTTCGTAGATTCTGCGGACATTCCAGCCCATCGCACGTACTTCGTCGGTGAGTTGCGAAAGGTACGAACGGAGCAGAACGAAATCGCCGAGCGTGAAAACACCCAAAAGCCAATAGCGAACGGACATAACGAGGACGCCGATTTCCAATACCCGTATCGATAATCCTTGAATGCCACCGGAATGGCTTGAGCGGCCTTACTCGATCTGTTCTTTCGTGAGTTTGTTTCGGGCGGATATCCTGCACGGGAACTTGCCCAGTGCTGGTGCACGTTGCTGCTCCTTCTTCGGAATTTGCAATTCCATATATTAGGGTCTTTTCGCGTCTATAATAATATTCCGGCAAGGACGCTTTGCTCCATTTTGGGGTTGACATCACCCCTTGGAGATTCTTGCCCCAAGCGTAGAATCGTTTCATGCCCTCCATCGAAGACGCGATCATTCTAGCGGCGAAAGCGCATCGCTGCCAAACGGACAAAGCGGGCCTGCCCTCCATCCTGCACCCGCTCCGGGTGATATCCAGCTTCCTGGCTCCGGAAGACGAAGAGGCGCAGGCGGTCGCCGTGCTCCATGACGTGCTGGAGGATACCGGATGGTATCCGGCTGACCTCGCATTCAAGGGATATTCTCAAACTGTGGGGGAGGCCATCGACGCCGTCTCACCCTGGCAATCCCACCGGTGCCGCCCACGGGCTGTTGGGGAAGGACTACCGCGGGAAGGACGCCAAGCAGGAAATCTGGAAGTTCGACGGGGGCTCGATATCGAAGATCATCGACGCGCTGAAGCAGGCGGCGATCGAGGAAGTGGAGCGAGAAAAGCGAAGCGAAGGAAAGCGTGAGCACCGACGTCGTCCGGGCGCGGCTGAACGCCAGCCGGGACCGGGTCGCGGCGGCGAAGCGTGCCGCAGACGAGGCCGCCGCCAAGGCAATTCCAGTGACGTAT
>CAWFPJ010000009.1:0-88651 GCA_963817515.1 Bryobacterales bacterium
CTTTGGCTCCCAATGTCACGGATGCAAAGGAATGCACGAAATCCTCCGACTGGGAAACCATGTCACTCGAGGCGCGCAACTTGGCTTTCAACAATGTCGCGCATGTGGGGCTTGAATTCGCCGGAAAAGGGCGAAAATTGAAGAGTCGGGCCGGTACAGCCTCGGCGACGCTCCGTGCGCAACGTCCGCAGCACCTCAATCTGGCTTATGCGCAAGCAGACCGGACCAAGTGGGACCTATATCCAGCATCCGATCCCAAGGCGCCTGCTTCGTTCACATTCATGGCGGCTATTGGCAGCGCGGCAGTCGGGAGATATTTGCTTGTCTGGCTGAGGGCGCTCTCGCACACGGCTGGTCGGCGGCACTACCTGGCTACACTCTAGCTCCTGATGCGAGCCTGACGCAGATCGCGAAGGAGTTCTGCGAACCACGTTCGACTGGCTCACTGTGAAGGGCGCCGAACACGGTATTGCCGGACCCATCATCGTTTCTGGCTGGTCGGCCGGTGGACATCTGACGGCATTCTTGTTGGATCATCCAAAGGTGGCGGCTGGGTTGGCAATATCCGGCGTCTTTGAACTCGCTCCCCTCCGCGACTCCCCCCATGTCAACGATAAGGTCAAGTTGACCGAAGTGGAGATCGAAGCTCTCTCCCCGATGCGCTTGCCGGGCGTCAATAAACCACTTTCCATCGCCTTTGGTACGGGCGAGCTGCCGGCTATGATCGGTGCGAGCCGGGATTTCCACGCCTACCGAGCGCAGTCGTTGAGTTTCTTGCATAACTTGTCGAGCGGGGCGCGATTATCGTCGGCGATGGTGCGCCAGCGGCACCTGCGATGTGCTGCGGAATAGTCGCGGTGATTGAGAGCGGACAGCGCGTCGCCGACCAAGTGGGCGAAATTGAACGCATGAGCAGGTTGCGGCGTTTCTTACCTCCGCAGGTGGCTGATCTGATTGTTGCGTCTGGGAGCGAGAAGCAAATCGCGCTCTTCTGCGATTTGCGCGGCTTTACGGGGTTCTCGGAGAGTGCAGACCCGGAAGACGTGATGGTTCTTCTGCGCGACTACCACGCGGCCATCGGTGAAATCATTATCAAGTGCAACGGCACGCCCGAACGCTATGCGGGGAACGGCGTGATGGTGATCTTTAATGATCGAGTGCCTGTAGAGAACCCGGCGCTTCAGGCGGTGCTCATGGCGCTTGAAGTGCGTGACGCGATTGGAACTTGACCGAGACGTGGCGTCGCTGGGGCCACGAAATTGGCTTCGGCATCGGGATTGCACACGGCTTCGCCACGCTCGGCACCATCGGCTTTGAGGGACGCTTTGATTACGCAGCGATTGGGACGGTATCGAATGTTGCCTCTCGGCTGCGATGAAGCGAAGCCAGGGCAAATCTTGATTAGCCCTCGGGTGCTGACGAAGGTCGAAAACGCCGTTCGAGCCGGTCGGTGAGTTCGAGTTGAAGGGGATCAGGCGTCCTCTGGCGGCGTATAACGTGCTCGCCGCAGTATTGTAACGCTTGCGTGCAATAGCGTTCTATGCGCGGGTTTGCTGTCGCTGCGCAACGGGGGTTGATATGGGCGCACGCTATGAAGATTAGGCGGGGCGATTACCCCGGAGACGCCATGGTGTTCTCTGATCAGGCGAGACATCCTTTTTCCTAGCCATGTACTTGGCGACGGTCGCCGACCCAGCGGCGTCGCCTTTACTCATATTGCCACGAGACGTCTGCGGGCTCAGGCTACCGCGCAGTGGCGCAAAAGGGCCGACGACCATGACCATACACACCGCGACTAAACTCCCCGCTCAAAATTTGGAGCCGAAGGCGTTTGCACCATACGGTGAAATCATCCGGCCGTGCACATCGAGCGCTGAAACCGCCGTCGAAGAACCCAAATTAACACTCACGAATGGCACGCCGCGATTGTGGATCATGGACCTGAAGAAACGGGGACTTGTATTCGCCGACATGGCGCGTCATCGGCGCGTCAGCCAGTGCCTCGGGTCGATGCAGGGCAAGGAATGGTTCATCGGGGTTGCTCCACCAAACGATCTTGCCGACGGCACCAGACCGGAACTCGACCGGATTGCGGCGTTTCGAATTCCGGGCGATTGCCTGATCAAGCTTCACGTCGGCACATGGCACGCTGGCCCGCACTTCGTCCATGACGAGTGCCTGTTTTTCAATCTGGAAAATCTCGACACCAACGAGCGAGATTTCGACACGTCCGACCTGCCCGACGAATATCAAATTCAAGCATAGCGGAGCGGATGCTCGCGTCAGCCATGGCTGTTAGCCATACGGTTGTTTAGCCACATATGGTAACTGCCGGCGCCCCTGCCCGGTAGGGTTCCTTTTTGAAGGGAGAAAGGGCCCGGCGCGACGGGTCCCGCGGCAAAATTTGTGCAGGGCGTGCTGCGTGGTGGCGCGCTCGTAGAGCGAACGGTCCGTGCGGACCACGCAATGAGGACAAGGTGCGATCATGAGCCCGAGAGCGCGCAGTTGTCGTCCCGCTTACGATGGGATTGGTGCTACCTGACACTTGACGGCATTGGCCGGAAAGCATCGCTCGTGGACTGATTCAAATAGCTCGTAGCGTCGCCTTTCTTCGCGGGCCTCCTTCGAAAGATGAAACGGCCCTCGGAAATTACCCGGGATCTAATATTGAAGACGGCGGTACGGCTGTTCGCCGAACACGGCTAGGAAGCGACCAGCATCCGTACCCTTGCGGCAAAAGCTCATGTCAATCAGGCCGCTATCACGAGGCCGTTCCTTATTTCCACAGGCCAAGCACCAAATCTTGCTTTTAGTGTTTAGTTCGCAGGGACTTCCGGTTACAAGATCGTGTGTTTTTTAAAACCGGGAGATATTCAATGGCTGGGAGGGCAACGAAACGACGCGCCTGGACCGCGGAGCATGTTCGCACTTTGAGGACGATAGCCCAACAAAAGAAAACTGCATCGCGCATCGCCAAAACGCTGAAGCGTACAGAAGGCGCAACGCGGCAAAAGGCATTTAGTATGGGTTTATCGCTCGACTCCGGGCTTGAGCGGTCGGTTTGCATTAAAGACATCGTTCCAGAACGGTTTCGCAGTTGCGGGTTCGGGCCAACGCGACGTTCGCGGATCGGTTATTTTCACCGGTGCGCAAGTCCGACCGGGGAACAGCCTGTCCCCATCGGATATCAAATCCGGAGACATTCAGCAGATCTTGACAGCTGCCAAACGTGTGCCGGCGGTGACGTCGGGCGGGATGTGTTCGACGTAGCGCGCGTAAACCGGTTTATCAGCTCCCGCCGGCATGAAGATCTTGACCGCGTCGTAACTGTAGCCGTTGGCGCGCTCGTAGAGAGAGCTCGACGCGATTCCGCCTTGCCGGCCTTTAGGGAGCCTAAGAAATCGGGATGCCGCGCCCAGCGTGGTCCCACCAGCTGGGGTCTTTTTCATCCGATCTCACGTGGCCCGGGACAACCGGCGCGGCAAGCGCTGCAGATTTGGAACAGAGCGCTGAACGATCACGGTGTGACCGGCATTTGTTAAGTTTGAGGCCGGCAATTTTCTGAGGACTGTATCAAACAGCTCACTTCTGAAAAATTTGCGAAATCGTCCTCAGGGCTTGTCTACTTCTTTTCCAGCAATCTCAGGCAATTGTCTCGCATCCGCCACGACCGATGTTGACCTTTCCTTAGCAGTCGCACGCGCGACTTTTGAGTTGCCATGATGCTTGTGGGCTTCATGTCTGCTCAGTAGTACGACATGTGACCGGTACGTATGACCGACCGCTTTGTTGGCTGTGGTGACAGTTAAAATTGCGCTGAGTATCGCCGCACTAATGACGAAAGTCGAAAGAAGGCTTGCCGAATATCCCAGCAACAGGATCATTTCCGTGGGCCTGCGGTAGCATGTCACGGTCCGGTGGGGTGAGGCCATGCCGGTGACGGACACTTCACCCGTAAGGGCGAAAGGGGGGTTCCCTTTCATCGAGTTAGTGAAGGCCCACGTCAAACCGAATACTGATCAAAACTGCTCATTCGAGAAGATTTAGAATATTGTCACTCGCTTATTTTGTCGCCGAGCGTGAGTGGCCGGGTGAGCATTTTAGCACAGACAGCCGGTTCCAGTTGGCAAAGGCTCCACGTCTAGCAAGACGCGAATAAGGTGTCGTCATAGCAGGAGGCCGTCATGAAAGAAGCTGATCTATTTCGGCAGTATGCCAAGGAGGCCATGCGCTGGTCCTTCTCCAAATCCGCGAGCGCACTTGAGAGGCGGGCACTAGTTAACCTCGCCTGCAGGTATGCCCAAGCAGCCTTGATGAGTGAGGGGATTGTATTGGGATCAAGCTTTGTTCCGTCCCCCGTCGCCCAGCGCTAAAGGAGACCCACCCTGTCTTTTGATCTTTTTTTGGACGATACCTGCCCGAGATGCCGGAAGCCATTAAGGCTGGCGAGCCACATCGACAATCCATTCGTCGCGCTGCAGCAGCAATATTCGAAAGCAATGGTCGAAGCGCTCAACCTCTTCCGTGACCTGCGAGACGACCTGATCGAGCGCATCTTTCACGCGGTATACGGCTCGCCCCTGGCTCAGGCCGCCTGCAGCGCTTCGGCCCCCTCCCGACGACGCCGGTGGCGCGGCCGCTTGTCGGCTGCGATCGTCGCCGGCCTGGCCTTAAGTCTCTCCGCGCCGGTGGCGTGGAGCGTGCAATGCAAACCGCATCACTTCCGCGCGCCCTATTTCATCAAGACCATGGGGCGCTGCGGCTTCGATCAGGCGACGATGAGCTTTCACGGCGACGGCGTCGAGCAGGCGCGCTGTTTGATGCGCGGCATGGATGAGACGCGCAATCTCGGGCCGCAAATGGCGATGATGCCGGCGCCGCTCGCCGACCGCGTCGGCAACGAAGCCGGGCTGCCGACGCGCGAGGTGGTCGCGGAACTCCGTAACGCCACGCTGAGCGGTAACAAGAGACTCTTGGATACCCTGATCCTCAAGGTGCGCGAGACCGGATATGCCGAGTCCGCACATGCTCTGCAGGAGCTCGCCGACCAGTACGAATACGATGCCCTGGCGGGATTGCTGGAGGTAGCTTGACGCCTCCGACTAAACAGACGCTGCTTCAAGGCACCATCATGGCCGTGGATGATAATCCGGCCAACTTGAAGCTATTGGAAAGGATGCTCCGTCAGCACGGGTACGAAGTGCTGTCGTTTCCGCGCGGCCGCCTGGCTCTTGCAGCCGCCGAGCAGGGACCGCCCGACTTGATTTTGCTGGACGTCAACATGCCGGAAATGAATGGCTACGAAGTATGTGAACAGTTGAAGTCCAACCCACGCCTTTCCGGTATCCCGGTAATTTTTATCAGCGCTTTGAACGCGACCGAAGACAAGGTAAAGGGGTTTCAAGCAGGAGGGGTCGACTACATCTCCAAGCCTTTCCAGTTTGAGGAAGTGCAGGCGCGCGTGCAGACTCACCTCATGCTGCGGCGCGCACTGCAAGCGGAGCACGACCTGCTGGAAAGGACCCTGGGCGGCATTGTTAGAACTCTCTGGGAGTTGATTCAGCTCACGT
This sequence comes from Bryobacterales bacterium, assembly GCA_963817515.1. Classification (GTDB taxonomy): domain Bacteria; phylum Acidobacteriota; class Terriglobia; order Bryobacterales; family Bryobacteraceae; genus DATMNI01. The sequence goes on from CAWFPJ010000009.1 coordinate 5,571, forward strand.
CGCCAAAGCTGGCATTACGATCCGGCGCCATTCGGGACATCGTGCTCTGGATCGCCAGGGTAATGAGGATGAGCGACCCGTGGCAATACGAACTTGCTGCCACGCTCTGCTTAGTGGGTTGTATTGCGCTGCCCGACGAGGTCTTCGAAAAGGCCTACGCCGGCCAGGTTCTCTCGCCGGATGAGGATCGAATGTTTGGCGCTCATCCGGAAAGAGCCGCCCACCTTCTTTCGAGCATCCCACGGTTGGAAGTAGTAGCTGAGATGATTCGCGGGCAACAGAGACCCGGGGAAGTGCCATCCGTCATGGAGCCGTCCCGGCAAGGCGCTCACATGCTCCATTTGTCATTGGAGTTGGACCAAAGAATCTACCGGGGAGTCGCTCCCGGCTCCGCACTTGCTGAGCTCACCGTGTCGGGCCGGTTCGACGGACGCATGTTGGATGCGCTCAAGACTTACTCTCCCGCAATAGCGGAGTTCGAAGTGCGAAGGCTGCCGATTCGACAGCTTCACGCGGGCATGGTTCTCGAGAAGGATGTTTTGAGCCATCATGGGAATCTGATCCTCAAAGAGGGAACCGTCCTCACCGAGATATGGATTGAACGTCTGGGAAATTTTGCGAGAGCCCTGGGGGCGCAGAAACTGGTAGACGTGCGTATTCCCAGGCCCGCTGAAACAGGCAGGCCGCCCGCGCCCGTTCATGGCAGTTCCGAAACCGAAGCAGAGAAGGCATGAGGACGGCGATGAACGAACATTCTCCAGCTCCATTCGACATCATGGTCGTCGATGATAATCCCGCCAATCTGAAACTGTTGGAAGGCATGTTGCGGCGGCAGGGGTATGAAGTGCGTTCCTTTCCACTGGGCAGACTGGCGCTGGCGGCGGCCGCACGCAATCCGCCGGATCTGATTCTGCTGGATATCAACATGCCGGAAATGAACGGCTACGAAGTGTGCGAACGCCTCAAATCCACCACGCCGCTTGTGGACGTCCCCGTCATTTTCCTTAGCGCACTGACTGAAACTCAAGACAAGTTGAAGGCCTTCCGATCCGGTGCCGTGGACTACATCTCGAAGCCTTTTCAGTTCGAAGAAATTCAGGCGCGCGTCGAAACGCACATCAAAATACACGGCCTCCGGCGGGCATTAAAGCTGCAGAACGAACGCTTGGAGGAGGCTGTAGCGGCGCGCACACGCGAACTTGCCGAAGCCAACCAGCGGTTGACCATCCTGGATAGTTCCAAAAACGAGTTCCTGAACCTCATCTCGCACGAGTTCCGCACGCCCCTCAACGGACTTCTCGGTATTGGCGAACTCCTTCTGGATGGAATGCCTTCCACCCAGGAGAACAACGAACTCCAGGACATGTTTGAAGAATCCCGCCGAAGAATTCTCTCGATACTGGACGATGCCTTGCTCCTGACTCAAATCGACGTGAGCGCGGACCAGTTCAGATCCGCTCCAATCTCCCTGCATGCCGCGCTGGCCCGCGCAATTGAGAAAGCCGCTGGGTTCGCCGAATCCCGGCACGTGGCGGTCATCCCGCCATCCGCGGGCCTGATACTGGAACTTGTCCTGGCCAATGAGGACTTGCTGGTAAGAGCCTTGCACGCTCTGCTTGAAACCGCCGTTAAGTTTTCCGAAGACGGCGAGTCTGTCCGGGTATCGTATGGCGTTGTGCCCGATTCACCACGGGTCATCATCGAGAGTTACGGCCGGTCGATCCCGGGGCCTGCTCTCGAGAAATTCTTCGATCTCTTCTCCATCGCAGAAGCCAGCACACCAGGCAGGGACTTGGGGTTGGGCCCTCCCGTGGCATACCGGATTCTTTCGTTGTTCGACGCATCGGTCAGCGTCGCGAATCGGGATCGGTCCGGAATACGGCTGACCATATCCCTGCGGGCGTTTGAACCACCAGTGGTTTAGGTTGCCGTTTCAGATCGTCACTAACCCGGGGGATATTCTTAGCGGCCTTGGCGGCTTGGCGAGAGGATCTGCTTTTTTTCACGGCTTCGCGGGGAGCGGCCTCGTCGAAATTTGCAGGCCTAACCCTGGCTAGTGGAACCGGCGGCAAAGGCGGACCGCCGGCGTTACCGGAGTATGAGGTAGCCGTAGACTACGGGGAGGGCGAACAGGGTGCTGTCGACGCGGTCCAGAAAACCGCCGTGGCCGGGAAGCAACGCGCCGCTGTCTTTGACACCGGCTCCGCGTTTCAGCGCCGATTCGGCGAGGTCTCCCAACTGTCCCGCGATGTTGGCGGCTACCGTGAGGCCCACTGCCTGGGCCGGCGTCACGCCCGGTACAAAGTACAGCAGGTAAGCGCCGGCGATCAGGACGGATGTGAATACCGACGCGATTCCGCCCTCCCAGGATTTCTGAGGGCTGACCATGGGCGCCAGTTTGTGCTTGCCGAACGGACGGCCTACGTAATACGCGCCGATATCGCCGGCCCAGTTCAGCAGCAGCGCATACATCAGCCAGTGGCGGCTTTGATAGTCCTCACGCACCGGGATGGCACATTTCCAGCAGCCAAAGATGTAGACAACGCCCATCAGGAGCAGAGCGGCGGACGGCAGCGATTTGGCCAGGTCCTCGATGCGCATGGCCAGCACCAATGCGATGACCGCCAGCGCCACCATCACGAACCAGGTGGGCGCCCAGGTTTCGTGCCACAACAGCAGCAGCAGGCCCGCTGCGTAGCCGGCCACACCTGGTGCGCCGAATCCATAGTCCGCGGCAATCTGGTTGTACTCGCGGTAGGACAGGCAGGCAGCCGTGACCAGGACGGCGAGAAAGATCCAGAAGTTGGCCCATAGCACCACCCAGGTGACCAGCGGGATTAACGCCAGCGCGGTGAGTGCCCGCTTCATGACGAGCGGAAAGCTTCGATGAGAGTTTCGTCGGCGTCTTTGGATGCGCTGTCCATCGGCCCGGCGCTCAGGCCGCCGTAGCGGCGGTCGCGCTTCTGGTATTCCAGCACGGCCTGCAGCAGGTCTGTACGCGTGAAATCCGGCCACAGCGTTTCGGTGACGTACAACTCCGAGTAGGCAATCTGCCAGAGCAGAAAATTGCTGATGCGCATTTCACCGGAAGTGCGGATCAGGAGATCCGGGTCCGGACAGGAGGCGGTGTAGAGGCTGGTGGAGATGAGGTCCTCATCCAACTTCAGGGAGGAAATGGTGCCGTCCAGACGCGCCATTTCCAGGATGGAATTGACGGCGTCGACGATTTCCGCGCGGCCGCCGTAATTAATCGCCAGATTCACCACCAGGCCGCGGTTGGCGGATGTGGCGTCCACCGCCGAGTCCAGTTCGCGCCGCACTTGCGAGGGCAGGGCATCCAGCCGGCCGATGGCGACCAGGCGGATGTCGTTTTTCTGCAGGTCCGGCAATTCCTGCTTGAGGTAATAGCGCAGCAGGCGCCAGAGAGTTTCCACCTCGGCCCGCGGCCGTTTCCAGTTTTCGAGGGAAAAGGCGTAGAGCGTGAGCACCTTGATGCCCAGGCGCGCGCAGGTTTCCACGGTGGTGCGAACGGGTCCGATCCCCGCTTTGTGGCCGGCCACGCGCGGCAAACGACGGCGTCCCGCCCACCGTCCGTTGCCGTCCATGATGATTGCGATATGCGCAGGCAGCCGGGCGGGATCGATCGCCTGGGCCAGATCCCAGTCCTTCCCTGGCTGGAGCGACTCCAGTAAGACCTTCATGAATTAATCCCTTATGTTAACAGAGAGCCCTGGAATGTGTAACGTACTCTGGCATGCGAAGTTGGCCGGTCTTGAGCCGCAGGCTCATGCTACCTTTATACAGGCAGGCAGGTCTTATAGCGGACGGTAGCTAAGCCGATGCGCAACTTCGGGCTCGTCATTCGGGTATTCGCGATCTGTGGGCGCTCGCGATCTGGTGGCCATTCGCGGCTGGGGCGCAAACCCCGTCCCTCGGCCTGGTGCGCGGTGTGATCCTGGAGTGCGACTGCGAAAGCGCCACGGGCGAGGTGGCCATCCGCGCCGCCGACAATCAGGTATTCCGCTACCAGTTCGACGCCAAAACCTATGCCGAGCGCGACGACCAGCTCATTCAGGCCTCGCGCCTGAAGGCGGGCGAAAAGGTGGAAGTGGTCTCAGACCGTTTACCCGCCTATACCCTGCGCTACGCCCGGACCATTCACGTGGTCCAGCCGCTTCCGCCGCCGCGCCCTCTCACGATGGGCCGTTACCGCGCGGTAAATCCGGCCAATTCCACCAACAGCGCCAACCGTGCCAAGCTGGACCGGCTGCCCACCCTGACCTTCTCCGGCGTGGTCTTCCGCATGAACGGCGAGTGCGTGGTCCTGCACACCCGCGAAACCGGCGACCAGAGTATTTTGCTGCGCGCCGATACCGGCTACCTGCGCGACGGCGAAAACGTGGAAGCCAAAGACCTGAAGCCCAACATGCGCGTCTACGTGCGCGCGGGCAAGAATCTTTACGACGAAGTGGAAGCTTACCAGATTATCTGGGGCAACATTCTGAGCCCGCGCTAGTTCCTTCGCCGACGCATTTTTCGCAATCGGCAACACTGAGGGCGGCGGCAGCATCGAGGAGGCCAGTTTTCACTTACGCCACGCCGTAAGCTGCTAAAATCAAGAGAAAAGATGACCAAGGAAAAAGAACAGAAGGAGCCTATGCCTCCGATCAGTGCGTGGGCACCGGCGGTGGCGCTGGGCTGGCTCATCCCCGGCGGGGGCCATTTTCTGCTGAAGCGGCCCGGCCGCGGCGGATTGCTGCTGCTCTCGGTGACGGGAATGTTCGTGTGCGGCCTGCTGATGCGCGGGGCCATGTTCCAGCCGCAGAGCGGCGACTTCCTGACTATCCTGATCAACACCGGAGGCTTCATCGGCGATGTCTGCTCTGGGATCTTGTACCTGCTCAGCAGCTGGCTGGGCTATTCCCAACCGGATATGGCCGGCCACGTTCATGACTACGGGACCAAATTTCTGGTCACCGCCGGGCTGCTGAACGTGCTGGCGATGGTGGACGCATTTGAAATCGCCACCGGGAGGAAGGACTGATGAAAATGAACCTCTCGCATTTCGAGGCGGCCTTCCTGTTCTCGATGTTCACTTCGGTGGTGCTGGGCGTGGTGACCAAGCGCACGGACCGCGACCGCCTGCAATACGGTTTCTATACTTTTGGCTGCTTCCTGCTGGCGCTATTCGGAATCGGCTGGCTGATGTACCTGGGCCACGGCTAGCGGCGGCCAGCCTGCCGGAGTGGGTTTTATTTCGCTCTCCACACCGGGTTCACGAATGCCCCGTCCGCGGCCACATCCCACACGGCCAGCCGCGCCCATTTCCAGTTCCCGCCTTCCGCCTCGGCGGTAAATGTAAAATCCCCGAACGCGCGCGTCTCCGTGAGCGCAACGGTTTTCCGAAAAGTCCGCTCGCCGTCGCCCCATACGATCTCGGCCATCTGTAATGGGAAGGTATGCCGTATCCTCGCACTCACTCGTATGCGTCCGCCGGCGCCTTCGGTGATGCTCACCTCCGGCAGCAGCACCTCTCCCGTGGTGACGAAGAACTGGCTGCGTTTGAGCGCATCGAGCAGCTGCCCGTAATTATCGAAGGCCGGAAGGGCCGCCAGTTTCACGTAGTTCACGTTCATGTGAGCGTACAGTTCGTGGGTGCTGTCGATCTGGAAAACGTCCACCTCGCCCATCAGTTGCTTGCGCAGACCCCAGTTGCTCATATCGTCCACCAGTTGGAAAGCCCGCTCTCCCAGGCGCGGCAGCGAAAGGTCAGACGGCAGCGCCTTCCATCCCGCGCCGAACCAATGAGCATCGAGGAAATGCGCGCTGTCGCGAATCTTGTCGGGATAGCCCATGGACCCCTTGGTGCGCGGGTGCGTCTGATATACGAAGGCGTTTTCGGCGCGCACCAGATCGAGCAGTTCCCTGGCATCGGCCGCGTTGTAGACCGTGCCGTATTTCGCATCCTTCTGCTGAAACGGCTGCGAAGGCTGGCGGCTCATGTGCCAGTAAACCGGCTTGGGAAACGCCAGCGCCCAGTGGCCGCCGAAATAAACGTTGGCCTCCTCGCCCGGGATCAGCAAGAAGCCGGGACCCGATTGCGCGCGGCACGCCGCGTAGAAAGCCTCCAGCTCACGCAACCGCGTCTGGCCGGTGTCGGACGGATGGCCGTCGCCGTGAAAATCCATGATCATGGCAGCATTCACACCCATCGCTTCCAGCACCGGCTTGAACGGCGGCGTCCACTCGAAGCCTTTCTCCATGGCCTGCACGGTGTACGCGTAATGCCAGTGCGGAGCGAAGGTGACGTAGCCATCGAGCGACGGATAGCGGTCCCGGTTGGTCAACCGCAGCACGTCGTCCACGGTGGCGTGCGGCTCACCCGACCCGAGCATCAGAAACATGCTCATCCGCTGTTCGGTTCCGGGCGGTGCGTTGGACCACGGATAGTAAGGGGTGGCGTCGTCCGGCAGTTGGCGGATGCCGAGCGATACCAGCCCCTTCCACGATGAGTGCCACAGGTAGCCCATGTTGGTGGTGAAATCGCGCGGAAAGAAATATTGATGCGGGGCAGGGAAGACCGCCACGCTGCCGGCCCCGCTACGAACACCGATGCTGCGGTACCGGACTGCCACCGGATGGCGCTCCGGCCCATCGGAGAGCACGGTCTGCCAGGCGCCCGCGGGATCGTAATAGGAGACCAGCGATTCCATATTGCCGCCCACGCGCCGGTCGGCATTCACCGTCATACGCAAACCGGCATCGTAAAAGTAGGCCGTATCGGGCTCACGGGTGGACATGACGGCAACCTGTTCGATCATGCGGCTGCCTGGAAAAATAACGTATCGGATACTGCCTTCGAAGATCCCCATGCGCAATCCGTCGAAGGCGATCTCCAGCCGGTCGCCGATGGTGGAGGCGCGCGCCGACTTAAGCGTGAACTCACCGGCGAACGAACGAGTGCCGTCCGTATGGCTCGGCGGAAGATCGAAGAACTGGTCCCATCCGCCGCGGCGCTTCCCGGTGGTGCACTGGAAAAACGGCCGCGCATGATCTACCACCAGGGCGCCATTCACCTGGATAGCGGTGACCAGCGCGGCCTTCGGGTCAAGCGAAAACTCAGCCGTCCAGGCGCGGTTGGCTTCATCACTCCAGTGTGCGGTGGCCGAATCGGCCGTAGAAGTGACGGTCACCGGACCCGGCCGAACGCCGGAAACATCGAGCGGCACGGCGGCGTGGAGAGTACAGAGCGCCAGGCCGAAAAGTCCTAAGCGGGTAGACATAAGATAAGTGCGATCATAAGTCCGCTGGCGGAAAAAGTCCAATTAGCCGCGCGCGGCATGGAATAATGTTTCCGATATGCTGCGCCCACTAACCCTGATCGCCCTGCTTGCCTTGGGGCTTCCGCTCCACGCTCAGTCCTGGGAGGCGGTTCGCGGATTGAAACCGGGTGATCGCGTGAAGGTTACGGATGATGCCGGCAAGGAGCATCAAGGTGCGGTTCACGCGGTTTCCGCCGATGCCATAGCGCTCGAAACCCGGAGTGGCGAAGTGGCGTTTGAGAAGGCTAAGGTACGCAAGGTTCAGGTCCGCAGCACCACGCGGCGGGTGCGCAACCTCATTATTGGCGCAGCCATCGGGGTGGCCGTGGGAGTGACGGTGGACTCAACCCTGGGCGCTTACCTCCGCAACGAATCGGGCGAGACTGACGGGGCCCGCACCCTTAGTTATATCGCGCCCATCGGTATCTTCGGAGGCATTGGCGCGGCTACAGCCGCATACGCAACGGTTTACCGTTGGCGATAGCGGGCCGCGCTAAAATAAACTCTCCATGGCAATTGACCTGAAGCTTTTAGCCCAGTACGACACGCCCACCATCAGCAACACCATTGAACTTTTCGAAGTCCGCCCGCGCAATGAAGGCTACATGGATGGCCGGATCCGCGCCTGTTTTCCCGAGATGCCGCCAGTGGTGGGTTATGCCGCCACGGCTACGATGCGCTGCGCCCTGCCGCGCCACGAAGGCGATGTTTACGGATCGCTCGATCAGCAGGTGGCGCGGTTCGCCGAACTGCCGGGGCCGCCGGTGGTAGTGTTTCAGGACCTCGACGACCCCGCCGTGGCCGCCACCTTCGGCGAGATCATGTGCACCACCTACCAATCCTTCGGCGCCATTGGCCTGATCACGAGCGGTGCCGCGCGCGACCTGGACCAGGTTCGCCGCATCGGCTTTGCGGCCTTTAGCAATGGCGTTATCTGTTCCCACGGCTACAGCCACATTGTGGACCTGCACCGCACCGTGCGCGTGGGCGGTTTGACGATTCAACCGGGCGACCTGATTCACGCCGACACCAACGGCATTACCACCATCCCGCTGCATATTGCGGCTGAGGTGGCGCATGCCGCCGCCGAATTCGTGGCCGCCGAATCCATTGTGCTGGACTATCTGAAATCCGGTAAGCCAACGGTGAACGGTTTCGCGGAGGCGCGTCAGGGGATGATGTCCGCGCTGGCGGCGCTGGGCAAAAGAGTCCGCGGTCTTTAGAAAAACTCCTAGACGAACGTCCAGCCCTTGCGGAACGTCGGCCGGATGAACTTATTGGCTTCGGCGTTGTTGGTGATCCGCATCTTCAGCGGGTCCCACTCGAGCTTGCCTTCGAAGTGCAGCGAGATCACGCCCAGAGCAATCCATTCGGTGAAGGGACCGGAGATGTTGAAATTGGAGCAGGCCGGCTCGCCGCCTTTGCAGGCGCGGATCCAATCGTGATAGTGACCCGGCGACCGCGTCAGAATCGGCTGCGGGAAGCTGTATTCCTTCATCTTCTCCACTGGGATGAGGCGTGTGTTTTCGCCGTAGGTGCCGGTAGTGATCATGCCCTTGTCGCCCACGAACAGGCTTCCATCCGGAATGGCGGGGCGGGTTGGCGGATTCTCCTGCAGCGCTTCCATCATGGACCATTCAAAGGTTCGGCCGGTGCCTTCGTTGCGAGGCATCTGGCCGCCCTGGCCCCTACCACCGCGGCCGCCGCGGCCTTGGCCAGCCTGGGCTGGAGGACGCGCGGGCGCGGGCAGGTCGCCAAGATACTCGCCGGCCGGAACGCCTTCGATTTTGGGCGTCTCCTTCAGGCCGTCGTACCAGAAGAGTTTCACCGGGGGCATGGAACCGCGAGCCGGGAAATCGAACCGGATGACCGACTTCTTGGGGAACATGAAGGAGCTGGTGCCTTCCTTCTTGATGCACTCCACGCTGGTGGGCGCCCCTAGTTTCAGAGCCATGTTGGAAGCGCCGAAAATGTGACAGGCCATGTCGCCCAGAGCGCCGCAGCCGAAGTCGTAAAATCCGCGCCAGTTGGACGGCTGATAGAAGTTGCCGTTGGCGTATCCGGCCGGGTAGCCGGCCCCGCCCGAAGTATATGGCCGCATGTTGGCGATGCCCAGCCAGAGATCCCAATCCAGCGTTTCGGGAACCGGGCTCTCAGCGGGGATTTCGGTGACGCCCTGCGGCCAGATGGGCCGGTCAGTCCAGGCGTGGACTTCGGTGACGTTGCCGATCTCGCCCGCCCAGATCATCTCCGCGCACTGCCGCGTGCCCTCATTGGAATAACCCTGATTACCCATCTGCGAGGCCACTTTGTATTTGGCGGCGGCCTCAGTCAACTGGCGGCATTCCCAAATGGTGTGGGCCAGGGGCTTCTGCACGTGCACGTGCTTTCCGCGCGCCATGCAGTGCATAGCGGCGGTAGCGTGCATGTGGTCGGGAATAGTGACGATGACGGCGTCGATGCCGTTGCCTTCCTTGTCCAGCATCTTGCGAAAATCTTTGTACTTCGGCGGCTTCTCGAACTGCTTGTATATCCCTGCCGCCTGCTTGTCATCCACGTCGCACAGCGCCACGATGTTTTCCGACGCGGCGCAACCGTGAATGTCGCTCACTGCCTTGCCGCCGCACCCGATGGAAGCGATGTTCAGCTTCTCATTGGGAGACTTGTAACCGAGTGCCTTCAGCGAGGGAGTGCTGCCGAATCCCGCCCGCGGAACAGCGCCCGCCAGCAGGGAGCCAAAGAAGAAATGTCGTCTGGAAAAATCGTATGCCATGCGCACGAACCTCGGCTGTATCTTATCAGAATTCACGGTAGGATAGGCTTCCCGGGCCGCCTGTTCCGGGCGTCTTGACACTGCCAGCCTGCCTATCCGGCGTGTTCGAAGAACTCCAGGGACTGGGCGGCGCATGTTTCCCATCGGAAGGCTTCGGCTCTCAAGCGGCCGCGGGCTGCCAGTTCGGTGCAGAGATCGGGTGATAACAGGAGGCGGGCAAGCGCGTCGCGCAACTCGGCCTGGCTGCGCGGGTCGATCAGAAGTGCGGCGTCGCCCGCGATTTCGGGTAGAGACGAGACGTTCGAAGTGATCACCGGGACGCCGGCAGCCATGGCCTGCGCCACGGGAAATCCAAAGCCTTCATACAGGGATGGATAGGCGAAAACGGTGGCGGCAGCCGTCAGCGCGGCAATGTCGGGTTCAGGTACGTAGCCCAGATACCGGATGCTCTGGCTGGTTGCGGAATCGCTCAGCCGCGCCATGGTTTCGACCGGGGCCCATCCCGCGGGGCCGGCGACCGCGAGATCGAACTGGTCTCGAATGGAAACCGGGAGAGCCTGGAAAGCGTCGAGCAGTGTACCCAGATTCTTGCGCGGTTCGATGGTCCCGATGCAAAGCACAAAAGGGCGGCTCAGACCGTAGCGGGTGCGGACTTCGGCGACCTTGGCAGGCGGAGGTTGGAAAAATGCCTCGCCGATTCCGGGGTAGATGACGGTGATTTTTTCGGCGGCGATGCCGAGCACGCGAACCGTATCGTTTTTCGTGGACTCCGAGATGGCGATCAGCCGGTGGGCGCGGCGCAGCAGTCCGGCAAAGCTCTGGTCGGCGCGGAGGTTCCCGGCGGGGTGCAGTTCCGGCATCAGAAAACAGGTCATGTCGTAGACAGTGGCGGTGAGGCGGGGGCGGCGCGGAGGGCGGCGGATCAAGGCGCTGGCATGGAAGATGTCGGCTCCACGGTTGAGCAGGTCCATCACGGGCAGGGGAGTGTAGTTGGCCAAGGCCAGCGCGGCCAGACCGGTGCCGGTGCGCCATAGGCCGGCCACGGAAGCGTCATGATTCAGCGGGCCGAAGCCGTTAAGTGCGGGGAAGGTGCGGATGGCGCCAGGCTCGGCGGCACGGCGCAGATAGCTGATCCAGTAATAGAGGTAGTTCTTGACGCCGGCGCTGCGGATGAGCAGGGGCGCGGCGTCGATCACGACGCGCATTCCCTATCAGCATCCCACGGTTCTAGTGCGGTGCCTTCAGCCTCTCTTTACGGGGCAGGGTGCGTTCAACGGTGTGCCAGGTCCCGGAGGAACCAAAAAGGCGATCAACACCACCGTTAGAAGAAGGGCGAGAATGGCTAAATCGGAATCCATTGGTTTCCTTTGATCGGTCTTACCTGACGATACGGACGGAAGTGTTCAGTTTAGCACAACCACCTCGAATTGTGTACACTCCAACACGGTTTTTGAGTTTTGGTCCCACTTTATCCCATTGAGTTAAGATTGGTGATGATTTCCTCGAATTAGCCGGACGGCTTTCCGTTGCGGCGCGAATTCGACATCATTAAGAAAAGGAGTGCTTTAATGTTCCGTCTCCTGAGCGTCGCGTTGTTGATCGGCATGATGACCGGCTCAGATCCGGCAATGGCTCAAGCTCCGAGCGCGGCCCCACGCCCGGCGCGCCCGACGCCGCCGACCCGCGATCCCAACACGCCCGGTTATGTCACGGCGAAAGATTTACCTGACGGCGCCAATGCTCCGGTGAAGGCCGACGGAAACTTCATCCTCGGCCCCACGCACAACCCCGCGCCGGAGATGACCGTACAGGAAGGCGTGCCGCAGGGCACGGTCTTCACCTTCACCATGGAATCGGCCGACAGCAAGATCTATCCCGGCATCGCGCGCGAGCCCAACACCTTCGGCACGGCAGACCCCACCGACCCTGCCAAGATGATAGTCACCACCAGCCATCCCGCTCCCTACACTCGCCAGGTGGCTGTGTACGTCCCCAAACAATACGTCCCCGGCACGGCCGCGCCGTTCATCGTCGGGGCGGATGGACCTGACCGGGCGTTGTTCACGGCCCTGGACAATCTGATCGCCCAGCATCGTGTGCCCGTGATGATTGCCATCTCCATAGGCAACGGCAGCGGCGACGCCCAGGGAAGCCAGCGCGGTCTGGAATACGACACGATGTCAGGCCTGTACGCGGAGTTTGTCGAGAAAGAAGTGCTGCCGCTGGTGGAGAAGCAATACAACGTGAAACTGACCAAAGATCCCGAGGGCCGGGCGACGATGGGCGGCAGTTCCGGCGGCTCATGCGCCTTGATCATGGCGTGGTACCACCCGGAGCTGTACCACCGCGTTCTGACCTACTCAGGCACCTACGTGAACCAGCAGTGGCCGTCGAACCCCCAGACCCCTCACGGCGCATGGGAGTTCCATGAACACCTCATCCCCAACAGCCCGAACAAGCCGATACGTATCTGGATGGAAGTTGGCGACAGGGACAATTTCAATGCGAATGTTATGCGCGACAACATGCACGACTGGGTTGTCGCCAATGAGAACATGGCCAAAGTGCTGGCCGCCAAGGGCTATCACTATCAGTTCGTATTTGCGCGTAATGCCGGGCACACCGACCGCACCGTGAAGCAACAAACCCTGCCCGAGGCTCTGGAATATGTGTGGCAGGGGTATCCTATCGCGGGGCCAAAGAATTGATTGAGCAGCGGCGCGTTGTTCATCGGGATTTCCGTCTCTCGACCTTGCCCTCTTCGACGTTGTCACTCTCGAACTGCTTGAGCATCCGCCGGATCTCTTCCAGTTCTTGCCTGGATGCCGGTTGAGCCGCCAGGGCGCCCATCACCAGGCTCTTGGCCGAACCGTCAAAGGCGCGCTTCAACAGGTCGCCCGCAATCTGCTTCTGGGTCTGCGCCTTGGGTGCGCTGGGTTCGTAGACGTGTGACCGGAAGCGCTCGCTGCGAACCAGCAGGCCTTTTTCGGTCATCAATTGCATCTGCTTGAGAGTGGTGGTGTACCCGCTATCTTTACCCAGAGCCTGGTGAACGTCACGCACTGTACCTGGCCCCAGACGCCACAGGGCTGCCAGAATGTCGAGTTCGGCATCCGTGGGCAGGGGTGCGGAAGCCTGTTTCGGACGAAGCCGGCGAGCCATCAATCCACCGGTACTACGAGCAAAATCGTACGTCAACGACAGAAATCGTATTCGATCTGTGACATAATCCCGCACATGCACTCAGTCATTCGAATCGCCCTCGTCGGCGATTTCAACCAACAACAGAAGGCTCATCAGGCCATTCCGAAGGCGCTGGGGGCTTCGGAAGGCTCTGTCGAAAGCGTGTGGGTTCCTTCCGATTCCGTCGGCCAAGGCGAGTCGCTGGCGGAGTTTGACGGAATCTGGTGCGTCCCCGGCATGCCCTACCGCAACGCGGACGGAGCACTTACGGCCATCCGCTACGCCAGGACTTCCCTCACCCCGTTCCTGGGCACGTCCGCCGGCTTCCAGTATGCACTGATCGAATACGCCCGCAATGCGCTGGGGTTCGCGGATGCCGAGCATCAGAAATCGCGTCCCAATGCCGCTATGCCTCTGATTTCGCCTCTCGGCTGCGCGCTGGCCGGCGTGAAAGCTCGCGTCCGGTTCACGGATGGCTCCATCCTTCGCAAGGCTTACGGTACGGCGCAATCGGTGGAGGAATACCACTGCAGCTTCGGGCTCAACGGCCGGTATCGCCGCCTCATGGAAAGCGGTCCGCTCTCGGTAAGCGCGGTCGACGATCAGCACGAGATCCGCGCGGTGGAACTCGACGGCCATCCGTTTTTTGTGGCCACGCTCTTCCAGCCGGAAATGCGTTCCGCGGCAGAGGGTTCGCCCGCCAACGCCCTGGTCAGCGCTTTCGTGACAGCCTGCCAGCGCCGGCGCGTCCGTTTGACGAAGGCTGCCAGCTAGCGGTACGGATCAGGCATCGGGTTCACGCCACCTTTACGGTTTTCACATTCATGAATTCACGAATTCCGTAAGCGCTCAACTCGCGGCCGTACCCTGAGCGTTTGGCCCCACCGAAAGGCATTCGCGGATCGGAGGCCACCATGCTGTTGACGAACACCATGCCCGCGTCGATCTCGTCGATGAACCGCAGCTGCTCGGCAGCGTCGCTGGTCCAGGCGCTGGCGCCCAGCCCGAATTCCGTGTCGTTGGCCAGCCGAATCGCTGAGTCGATTCCATCCGCGCGGAACAGTACGGCTACCGGCCCGAAGAGCTCTTCGCGATATGCCGGCGCGCCTGCCGGAGCATCCGCCAGCACCGTAGGCGCATAGTAGTTGCCCGGCCGGTTGAGACGCTTTCCGCCGGTCAGCACTCGCGCGCCCATCTCCACCGATCGCCGCACCTGCTGGTCCAGGCCTTCCAGAATGTCCGGCGTGGCCAGCGGCCCTACCTGCGTGCTCTCGTCCATCGGATCTCCAAGCCGCAGCGCCTCCATGGCCGCCACGAACCGCGGCTCGAACTCGTCCGCGATGCGACGGTCCACAATGAAGCGCTTGGCCGCGATGCATGACTGTCCGTTATTGATGGTTCGAGCCTCCACCGCGGTCTTCACGGCGCGCTCCAGATCGGCGCTGGGCATCACTATAAACGGATCGCTTCCGCCTAATTCCAGCACCGTCTTCTTGAGTTGTTTCCCCGCCTGGCTGGCCACCTGCGCGCCGGCCGGTTCGCTACCGGTGAGTGTGACGGCTTTCACCCGCCGGTCTTCGATCACGCGCTGCACCTGCCGGGAATCGATCAGCAAAGTTTGAAAGACATCCGCCGGGAAGCCCGCGCGCCGGATGATCTCCTCGATAGCCAGGGCGCACTGCGGCACATTCGACGCATGTTTGAGCAGTCCGGTATTGCCCGCCATCAGCGCCGGGGCAGCGAACCGGAAGACCTGCCAGAACGGAAAATTCCAAGGCATCACGGCCAGCACGCGGTCCAATCGGCTGATACCGTATATAGGTGCGCCCCGGGCCTGCATCCAGCGGCTCATCGGCCAGCAGGCGCTCGCCGTGCTCCGCATAGAACCGGCAGCCCAGCGCGCATTTGGCCGCTTCGGCGCGCGCCGCCCCGATGGGCTTCCCCATCTCAAGCGTCATGATGCGCCCCAACTGGTCCTTCTCCGATTCCAGGATTTCGGCCGCGGCTTTGAGCCAGGCGGCACGCTCCGCGAATGAGGTCTGCCGGTAGCTTGCGGTACGCCGCATCCGCGCGCGCAATCTTGTCGTCGACCTGTGCATCGGTGAGCGCCTCAAACGTGCGCAGCGTCTCACCAGTCGCCGGGTTGATGGAAGCGATCATTTAGAAACTCCACCTCAATCCCAATTGCCCCGTGCGCGGCGACCCGGCCGGCGGGAAGATGTGGGTGGCGGTGATCTTTCCACCATTGGCGTTATTCACGATCGCCGTTCCGGTGGCGCCGCCGTTAGAAGGCTCTCCGAGATTGACGTGGTTCAAAACGTTATTGAACGAGGCCACCACCTGAACCACCCCGAATCTCTCCAGGTGCACGGACTTCTGCAGCCCCACGTTGAACAGGACGTATCCGGGCCCCTGGATGATTCCGCGCCCTGCGTTGCCCCAACTGCCATTCGCGGGTGTGGTGAAGACGCTCGGGTCGAACCATGAGTTGACCGTGCGCGCATACGCGATGGGGCCGTTCACGTCCGGCCGAAGCGTTGTCTGGTTGGTGTTGGTGGGGTCGGGCCCGCTGATCAGCGGGGTGAACCAGTTGCCGGTGCTCAGGTTGAGCAGCGCGTTTAGCTGCCACCCGCCCAGAAGCTGGCCCTTGCCCAGCGGCAGTTCGTACAGCGCCTGGTTCAGCCATTGGTGGCGCGGCACGGAGTAAACGTTGCCGCGGTCGCGCCGACGATTGTATGTGTCCTCGATCACGTTGTTCAACTCGAAATCGTTGGTGTCGTCGGTATCGCTGAGTTCCTTGGCCCAGGTCCATGTCGAGGTGAACATCATCCCGCGGCTGAAACGCTTCTGCACCTGCGTTTGCAGGCCGCTGTAGAGCATGTTGGCGCCATTGTCGCCGTAGGTTATGGTGTTGAAGAGCGGATAGGGGCGGCTGGCGTTAGTGAAGGGACCGGTGGTTGAGGCCACTGGCTGGTTCACGTCCCGGAGATAGGCCAGTTGCGTTCCCTTCGATCCGATATAGCTGACGCGCAACCCGATGTTGGCAGTGATCTCGCGCTCAATCGACAGGCTGTACTGCTGCGTGTAGCTGTTCAGCAGGTGCGGCGTCACAGCCATCAGCGCCAGGGTCCCCGGAGCCCCCGGTATGGCGAACGGATTCGCCAGAGTGAACTGCGGCTGGCCGTTGACAATATTGTTGGTGCTGACCGTGGTGGCCGCGAACGGCCCCTTCTGCAGGTCGCCCGGAATATTAGCCGAGTAGTGCGAATAGTAGATGCCCCAGCCGCCGCGGATCACGGTCTTGCCGCTGTGATCCAGGCCATAGGAAAAACCAAATCGCGGCGCGAAGTTATTGTTGTCGCCGCTGCGCAGTGAGCGTCCCGCGCCAATCTGGTTGGCAGTCTCCACCGGCAAGGCGCCGGAAAAAAGCGGGCTAAAGAGTTTCATCGAGGCCTGGTTCGGCACCACAATCTTGCCTGTCGCCAGGTCAAAGGAGTACAGATTATCGTTGAGCGAATATGCCGGCCCATTATATTCGTAGCGCAATCCGTAGATCAGGGTCAGCGACCGGGTCACTTTGAAATCGTCCTGCGCATAGCCTGCCCAGTCGCGGAAACGGTTATACTGCGCGGGGAAAATTTCCTGCCGGGTTACGGTGGCCGGCAGCCCCAGCAAAAAATCCGCGTAGGCATTGCCGGTAAATTTGTTGGTGAACGAGTAGCTTCCGAAGATGGGGTTGCCGGATGTGTTGGGCATGTACCGGTTCACAAACCAGTCGATCTGTTCCACCCCGAACTTCATTGAGTGCCGCCCGTGAACCCAGCTCAGGTTGTCGGCGAACTGCGCGTGCCCGTCGTTCACCGGGTTCAAAAGGTTGATGTTGTTGTTGCTGATTCCCGAGATGCTGAAGAAGGGCAGGCTGGTGATGGGCCCGCGGTCCGGCAGCCCCTGGATCCCGATCTGCGACATCAGGCTCTGCCCTTGGAAATTGGCCGTGCTGGCCGATACCAGAATCACCACGCCTGCGCGGAATTCGTTGACCAGGTTCGCCTTCGCCGTATACACATCGCCCAGCGTCCAGAAATTCACGCGGCGGATGTTGTCGGAAGTTCCCACGGTGGTCGGCGGCAGGGGCGACCGCGCGCCCGGTTGCTGGTAATCGTCCTTGCGGTTTTCGTACCGCAGGAACGCCATGTTCCGGGAACTAAAATTGTGGTCGAGCTTGAACTCCTCGGTGCGATGCACTTCCGGCCCGTCAAACGCCGCGCGATAGTTCGCGGCTGTCAGGGAGGGCGGCCCGAAGTTCGGCAGGGGGAAGAAAATATTCTGCACCTGCAGCGCTTGTGGGCTGATGAACTGCGGCAGAATGGTGTTCCCGCTATACGGATTCACGCCCGTGAACGGATTCTTGAGCGCCGCGGAGCCGGTGAAGTCGCCGGCGCGCATAGCCACGGTCGGAACATTGGGTGAAAACAGAAATGCCGCCACGCCTTTTTCGCCGTCGAAATCGGCGAAGAA
This sequence comes from Bryobacterales bacterium, assembly GCA_963817515.1. Lineage (GTDB taxonomy): Bacteria > Acidobacteriota > Terriglobia > Bryobacterales > Bryobacteraceae > DATMNI01. The sequence goes on from CAWFPJ010000009.1 coordinate 23,367, forward strand.
AAAGGTCCTGTCTTTCAGGATCGGCCCACCCACGGTTCCGCCATAGTTGTGCAGGTTCTGGAACGGCTTCGAAGTGGAGAACGGGTTGCGCGCGTCCGTGGCGCTGTTGCGCAGATACCAATAAACGCCGCCGTGATACTGGTTCGTGCCCGATTTCGTCGCCGTCGTGATGGTGCCCATGCCGCCGAATTCCGCGCGCGTGGTCAGCACGTTGGCGGTGAACTCCTGGATCGCCTCCACCGAGGGCTGGGACACGTTGTCCGGGCTGCCGAAATTGCCGAACGTGGTTTCAATTCCGTCCACCTTCACTTTGACGCTGCTTGCGCCCGCGCCCGGAGTCAGCCACTTGGCGCCATTGCCCACCTGCACCACGCCCGGCACCGTCATCGGCATGATGGCAGATATAAGACCCGAATCTCCTGAATTCTTGGAGACGCTGCGCAGGTTGGTCGGCGTTTCGATGATCTGGCGTGCAATCAAATTGGTAGACACCGCCGGCGTATCCATTTGAATCACGGCCGAAGCCAACTCCGTCACCACCACTTCGCTTGAAGCTGCCGCCACCTCAAACTTCAGGTCCTGCCGCACCGTTCGGTATGCCTCCACCGCGAAAGCGCGCGTTTCCAGGGCGCGGAAGCCCCTTGCGTCGGCGCCCAGCCGGTACGTGCCTGGCTGCAGGTTGGGAAACGAGTAGACGCCGCTGTCATTGGTCGAACTGGTGCGCTTCACGCCGGTATCGTTATTGGTCAAGGTGACCGCGGCGTTGGGAACGGCGCTGCCGGAGGGGTCCGCTGGCCAGTCCGGTCACGGTTCCAAGGGGGGTCTGTGCCTGAAGCGCGAGCATGCACAAGGGGAGGGCAAAAAGCCGAAATCGCATAGGGGCCGTGTCTAAATTGTAAAGCATCCGGATTGTAGAGTAGAACTAGATGAAGAATAGGAATTTCGGCGGACTGGTGGTGGCGCTGGTGGCGCTGGTTTTCTTCGCGTTGCTGGCCCACGCCGTGATGCAGGGCCATGCCATCGCCTTTGACGCCGCGGTTCGCAACGCCGTGCACGCCGCATCTTTTCCGGCGCTCACTTACGTGATGCAGGGGATTAGCGACTTGGGAGAGTCCGCCTTTCTGGTGGTGCTCGGCCTGATAATCGGCTGGCGGCTAATGTCTCAAGGCCGGCGCCCTCAGGTGGTGTTTCTGGCAACAGCGGCACTGGGTGCGGAAGTCATCGATCAAGCCCTGAAATTCTGGTTCCAGCGCCCGCGCCCCGAGGTATTCTTCGGTCTTCAACCCCTGAATTACAGCTTTCCCAGCGGCCATGCCATGGTATCGTACTGCTTCTATCTGGCGGTGGCCGAGATTCTCAGCGATGAACAGTGGTCGCGTTCCAGGAGGCTTGCAGTGTGGGCTCTGGCAATGCTGATCACCGGCCTGATCGGCCTTTCTCGTATCTACCTGGGCGTCCATTACCCCACGGACGTGTTGGGCGGCTATGCCGTAGCCATCGCCTGGCTGGCAATTGTCCGGGTGAGCCATGTGGTTTGGCAAGGTAAGCTCTGATCCTTTCCGGAAAAACTGCCTTCTCCCAGCCTCGGTGCGGCGTATTAGCTATTGAAACGAGGTGGTCGACATATGAGATTTGCAATCGTATTTCTGACAGCGGCATTCGGCTCAATCTGGGCGCAGGGAATCAAGCTGCCGGCAAACCTGGAAAAGCTCGGGACCAAGGCGGAGGCATCCGTGAATGTCACGCTGGACGGCACCATGCTGAAACTCGCAGCCGGATTCTTCTCCGACAAAGACTCCGACGAAGGTAAGGCTAAGAAGCTGATCACCGGCCTCGACAGCCTTACCGTTCGCAGTTTTGAATTCGCCAGGGAAGGCGAATACGACCGGGCGGATGTCGATGCCGTCCGCGCTCAGCTTCAGGCGCCCGCATGGTCGCGCATCGTGGGCGTCAAGTCGAAGTCTTCCGGCGGCGATGTCGACGTCTATCTCAAGAGCGCGGGCAGCGGACAATTGGGCGGCATGGTGATTATCTGCGCGGAGCCCAAAGAATTGACCATCGTAACCCTGGCCGGAACGCTGGATCCCTCGCGCCTGGCAGACCTCGGAGGCCAATTTCACATCCCGAAGATCTACTTGACGATGGAATCTACGGGCAGCAGGGAGTGGAAATGATGGAAAGACGTTCCATCTGTGGTCCAATGTCTACATGGCTGCGGCGCGCGATTACTTTCCGATTTTGAAAGACCGGGTACGTCGCCGCCAGTTCAATTCACTTTTCCTGTTCGTCACGTCGCGCTGCAATTCGCTTTGCCGCACGTGCTTCTATTTCGACAAACTGAACAGCAAAGACGATCTGACCTGCGAAGAGATCGGCCGGATCTCTGAAACCGCGCCGCCGTTCCGCAAGCTTTGGATTTCCGGCGGCGAGCCGTTCCTGCGCCCGGAACTGGCGGAAATCGTCGCCATGTTTGTCCGGCGCAACGGCGTTCGCAACGTCAACCTGCCCACTAACGGACTGCTTCCGGAGAAGATTTTTCCCATCATGGACCGGATGCTGGAACTCTGTCCGGAGACTTCGATCGACCTGAACTTCTCGCTCGATGGCCTTCAGAAAACTCACGACTCGATTCGAGGCGTGCCCAACAATTTCGTCCGCACGCTGGCGACCATACGGGAGGCGGAGAAGCGGTATGGGGACGTCCGTCGGCTGCGGCGCAACGTGGTGACGGTGATTACGCGCGAGAATTACGACGAGATCGTGCGCCTGGGAGCCCACCTGATGGAGCAAGGGGGGATTGACGGCCAGTACTTCGAAATCGTGCGCGGCGAGGCACCCGATCCGTCCCTAAAAGTGCTGAGCAGGGAGTCCGTTGCCGAGTTGCATGGGCGGCTGATGCCGTTTCACCGGCACTACGCGAAGAAGCTTTTCGCTCACCTGCCGCTGGGCGTCCGACAGTTCGCGTCCATGTATTATCTGGGCAACCTGCGCTTTCACTTTGACCTTCACGAGCAATGCCTGGAATCGCCCGAAGCCTGGCCAATGCCTTGTACGGCGGGTGAAACCTCTATCGTGATCGACCACAACGGCCGCTTTCGCGCCTGCGAGATGCGAGGTATCGTAGCCGACCTCCACGATTTCGATTTCGATGTGGGACGGGCGCTCGAATCGGAAGAGATGCGCCATGAGGTGAATGCCATCCCCGCGGCGAACTGCTGGTGCACTCACAGCTGTTTCATCCAGGACAGTTCGAAATTTTCCGCCAAGGTGCAATTATTGCGAATACCGTTGAGAGGGCTCTCGGCTGCAAAGTAAAATCGCTCGCTAACGCTTACGGCCCCGATTTCCGCGACCGTCAGTGAACTTTGAGGCACCAGCTAACCAGACCTCAGTTGTCCGAGGGATGCGTCATGTCCTCCGGCTTCACCCACTGGTCGAACTGTTCGCCGGTAACATAGCCTAGCTTGACGGCCGCTTCACGCAAAGTGGTGCCCTCGCGATGAGCCATCTGGGAAATCCGCGCCGCTTTCTCGTAGCCGATGTGCGGATTGAGCGCGGTGACCAGCATCAGGGAGCTATCCAGATGCTCCTGGATCCGTTTCGTGTTTGGCTCCAGACCACGCGCACAGTGTTCCTCAAACGCGCGGCACGCGTCGGCGATCAGCTCGATCGACTCCAACACGTTGTGCAGTATGACCGGCTTGAACACGTTGAGTTGGAAATTTCCCTGTGACCCTGCGAAGGCCACCGCGTGATCGTTCCCGAAGACGTGGACCGCTACCTGGGTCATGGCCTCGCATTGCGTCGGATTGACCTTCCCCGGCATGATGGAGGAGCCCGGCTCGTTTTCCGGAAGATTCAGTTCGCCAATGCCCGCCCTCGGACCGCACGCATACCAGCGCACATCATTGGCGATCTTGAGCAGTGCGCCGGCCAGCGTGCGCAGTGCCGCGCTTACGTTGACCATCGCATCATGCGCCGAGAGCGCCGCGAACTTATTGGGCGCGGACACGAACGCTCTGCCGGTTTCATCGGCAATCCTGCGCGCCGCCGTCTCGCCGAACAGCCGCGGAGCATTTAACCCCGTACCCACGGCGGTGCCCCCAATCGCCAGTTCGCAAATATCCGGAATCGCCCGGCGCACGGTAAGAATCGCCTGATCCAGTTGTCCCAGCCAACCCCAGATAACCTGCCCGAGAGTTATCGGCGTCGCATCCTGCAAATGGGTGCGGCCCACCATAACGATGTTCGCAAATGCAGCCGCCTTCGCTGCCAGGGTGTCGCGAAGAGTCCCCACCGCGGGGATCAGTTCGTTCTCCAGTTGCTCCACGGTGGCGATATGCATCACCGTCGGAAACGTATCGTTGGAGGATTGGCTGCGGTTCACGTCGTCATTAGGGTGGATCGGTTTTTTCGAACCCACCGTGCCGCCAGCCAGTTGAATGGCCCGGTTGGCGACAACTTCGTTGGCGTTCATGTTGGTCTGCGTGCCGGAACCGGTCTGAAAGACGACCAGGGGGAACTCCACGTCCCACTTGCCATCCATAACTTCTTGCGCCGCTTGCGCGATCAGATCCACCTTCGCTTTGGGAAGTTCGCCGAGTTCGCCGTTGGCCAGGGCAGCACACTTTTTCAGGATGCCGAGAGCCCGAATCACCGGCCGCCCCCATTGAAATCGCCCGACACCGATGGGAAAATTCAAAAGGCAGCGCTGCGTTTGCGCGCCCCACAAGCGCTCCCCGGGCACCAGCACTTCGCCCAGAGCGTCCTCTTCAATTCTGGGTGAAGCCGTCGATCCCGGTGAAACATTATTCCTATCCATGGGCCGCAGCCGCTGATGAACCAACCAATTCGGATTTCTTTTTTCCCGTCTTAAGAATACCCGAATCGACGGTCTCTCCGGTCCGCGATATAACTTGAAAATAGAGTTCGTCTCCGGCGATTTCCACCAATGCAAAACTCTGATCGGTGTCGAAACTTTTGTCGGTGTCGGGCGAGGGTCTCAGGTTATGTATACGCAACTGGCCGGAATTCCCCAGCACGAAATAAGAGATCCCCTTTTGCGGTTTGAGCCGCTCGTAGCTATGCTCATGGCCGGAAAATACAACGTTGACTCCGCTTTCCTCAAAGATCGGTTCTACCAGCTTCCGCAAATCGAGGTCGGGACCATGATCCCTGCCGTGCGAGTACAAAGGGTGATGAAAGTAGCAGATCTTCCATGTGGCGCTTGAGCCCGAAAGCTGCTTCTTGAGCCAATCCAACTGCTGGGGATCCATGTAATTGCTGTCCAGCGCCAAGAACTCAGCATTGCCCTGCTTGTAACTGTAGTAACGCTTGCCATCCATGTTGAAAGGTTTGTAGTAGCGCTGATTCGAATTGTCGTGATTGCCCAACGAAGCATAAAACTTCACGCCGGCATCCAGCAGGGGTTGGTACGGCTCTTCGAATTTTCTCTTAAAATCCGCCGGCCGCTGGCCTCCGTAGATGTTGTCGCCAAGCATGATCACGAAATCGAAGGGGAACTTGCCGTGGTCCTTCATCATCTCTCGCGCCACTTCGAATTGACCCTTCTCGCCGGTTCCGCCATCGCCGATCACCGCGAAGCGGACGGACTTCGGCTTCAGCGGCAGCGTCAGTTCAGCCGCCTGGCTTATTGAGATCAGGCTTATTAGCAGGAACAGGAATTTCAGACGGCTCATGACTCGGTCTCGCAAATATTGCCTCTCACGAATGTCAGGGTATGGCGTTGCCCAAAAAATCCACTATTACGTTGGCCTCAATATCCCGGAGAATCAAATCGTGCCCCACCACCCGGTACTCTACCTCCGGCGGCAGGGGCGGCAGGTTCAACAAGAGCGACGGTGGTGTGGATTGCAGCGGGACTCCGGCCGGATAGGCTGCGTTCACGCGAATGGGCTGCGTGCGCAAGGGCTCCGCATGTCTGAGACTTTCGTGAATGCGGTCCGCCTTCTGGCCTCGCATGGCGATTCCGATGAGGCGGTGGAACTCGGCCGAAATCTCAGGCGTGAAGATATTGCCCTGGACAACTCCGCGCCTGCGCTCGCGGATTTGTTGCGCCATCTCGTGCTCATGATGTTGGATCGCCTGCACCGAGTCGGTGGGCTTTAAGGGCCGCGCTTGAGACCGGGCCTCCTTGTGCAGCTTCACGTAATCCGCCACGCGGTTGGCGAAGTCCTGGAGAATCAGAGAATCCTGATTCACTTTTTCCTGAGCGCCCATAGGCGGCGCCAGAGCGCATGATATCAGCAAGGCTAGTTTGAGCCGGTTCGGCTTAAGCGGGCTAAGCGTAAGGGGCCTCATTTGGCCGCTCCCTCTTTTTGCTCGACCATCTCCTCTACGGTGTTTCTGACAACTTCTTTGACCGCCGCCTTCACCGCGTCCTTCACAATTGATTCCACTTCGTCGGTGTTGACATCGTTCATCGCGCCCACCAGTTCCTTGACAGCCCCGTTTATAACCGGGGCCACCGGAGGCAGATCCTTAGTCACGGCTTTCGCCACCCGCTTGGCGACCTTGGCCGCGGGCGCATCGTTATCTTTCGTCGCTGGCTGTCCGGACTGTTCTGCCGCCAGCCAATCTTCCTCAAATGTCCGAACCACCAGACTCACCACCTTCGAGTCTCGGAAGATAATGCCCGCTTCGCGTCGCTTGTCCAGTTCAAGCTCCCGCAGGCTTTGGCTCCCGATAAACGCCGTATGACCATCCCGCACTATGGTGCGCGTGTGCAATCGCATTTGGGGCAGCTTGCGGACGGTCACACCAGGAATCTTTCGCGTCAACTGGCCGATGATCTTTATCTCAACGCCTGCTTTGGCCCGCGCTTCAAGAAGACGAATCATCGCCGCATCGCTGACCTTTGGGTCATATATGATCAGTTGTTTCCTGGCGGCTTTGATCATGGCAGAGAGTTGCTGGCGCGCGTTCACCGGGCTCACCACAAATGTGCCCGGCCCCGGTTCGTACGGATGGCGCTTCGTATCCGCCTCGAATAGCTTTACGGCTTCGCGTACCAGTCCCCGGCTCTTGGTAATCACTCCGAAACTGCGGCTTCGCTCGATGTCGATGTGTGTAAAGTTGAAGGCCAGCAGATAGAGTTCGCGGCGGTCGATAATCATTAGCTTGCCGTGATAACGCACCAGGTCGTCGGCCGTGCGGGCCACTGTGACACCTGCCGCCAGCAAGCGCATTTCCAACTGCCGCAAGCCTTCTTCGCCGGCCCGGTTGGTGTGGGCAATCAGCGCGTGGACGAATACGCCGCGGTTGACCGCATTTGCCATCGCGCGCTCAACCTCTCTCTGGTCAAATCGGAAGATCATGATTTCGACGCTTCTCTTGGCGCCTGTGATTCCTTTGATCAGCGGTAGGGCTCCATCTCCGGGCTGCACTAACAATCTCATTGACGAATTCTCCCCTTACGGTTTTGCTTGTTTTCTCACTCTGGCAATCATGCTGCTGTCTTATCTGCAGTTAGCGCACCGTTTGTTACAAGGCTTATATTATGGATGTTAAAAAAATTACCCTCGGCCTCCTCGTGGGCTCTGTTTTGAGCCTTCCTGTAACTGCCGCCAAGAAACACCAGAAGCCGCCAGATGATTCCGGCAGCGGGACGCCGGTGCTTTGGCATGATCCAACCGACATTGGGTCGCGCAATCTTTTCTATGGGCCCGGGGGCGCAGATGATCAACCGCGCGGCACTTTCACCTTTGTCAAAGAGGATCTCGACGGCACCAATCCCAAGTTCGTGGTTCGCGACCAGGATGGCGTGAAGTGGAAGGTCAAACTCGGGCTGGAGGCCCGGCCGGAAACAGCGGCATCGCGAATTGTCTGGGCGGCCGGCTACTTCACCGATGAGGACTACCTGGTGGCTGACCTGCATGTTCAAGGCATGCCGGTTCACCTGCACCGCGGCTCGAAGTTAGTCGATGCCAATGGCTCCGTGCATAACGTCCGGCTGAAAAGAGAGACAAGCCATGAAAAGAAGATCGGAACCTGGCGGTGGCGCGACGATCCGTTTGTCGGCACCCGGGAACTGAATGGGTTGAAGGTGTTGATGGCGCTCATCAACAACTGGGACCTGAAGGACGTCAACAATGCCGTCCATCAGAAGGGCTCTGAGTGTATTTACATGGTGAGTGACTTGGGAGCCAGCTTTGGGTCTGCTGGCCGATCCTGGCCCCGCGACAAATCCAAAGGCAATCTCAACTCATACCGGCACTCGAAATTCATCCGCCGGACTGCGGCCGACTGGGTGGACTTCCGTGTGCCCGCGCGGCCGGGATTCGTTTTCCTGGTGGACCCGAAAGCCTATATCGAGCGGGTACACCTGGAGGGGATCGCCAATCACGTCCCTCGGGCCGATGCCAGGTGGATAGGAAAACTGCTGGCTCATCTCTCGCCGATGCAGATCCGCGAAGCCTTCCGGGCCGCTGGATATTCCCCGGAGGAGGTGGAAGGATTCTCCGCGGTGATCGAAAGCCGCATCACCGTCCTCACGGATCTCTAAAAGACTCGGCAACGCGGCTAGTGGGCCTTCACTTCATCCTCTTCTCCGCGAAACTGCAATTCATAGAGTTCTGAATACAGCCCGCCGGACTGCAGCAGGTCTTCATGTTTCCCGCTCTCCACAATGGTTCCGTCTTTAACAACAAAGATGATGTCGGCGCGCCGGATGGTGGAAAGCCGGTGCGCAATCACGATCGACGTCTTGCCTTCCATCAGGCGAGCTAAAGCCTCGAAGACCAGCTTTTCCGCCGCCGCATCCAGGCCGGAGCTTGGCTCATCCAGAATGAGAATCGGAGTGTTTCGAATTACTGCGCGCGCGATGGCAATGCGCTGCCGCTGGCCTCCGGAAAGCGTCACGCCTCGTTCACCGACGATTGTGTCGTAGCCTTTCGGCATCTTCTCGATGAACTCGTGGGCGTTGGCAAGTTCGGCCGCGCGCATAATCTCAGACCGGGTGGCTCCCGGCTTGCCATATGCGATATTGCTCCAGACCGGTGCATGGAAAAGCACGGTCTCCTGCATCACCAGGCTGATTTGCTGGCGAAGCGACTTCTGTGTGAAACCGCGAATATCCTTGCCGTCGATTTTCACCTGCCCCTCGCCCGGATCGTAAAAGCGGGGAATCAGGCTGATGATCGAGGTCTTGCCGGCGCCTGTCGGACCGATCAAAGCCGCCACCTGACCCGCCTCGATCCGGAAGCTCAAATCGCGGAGAACCGGTGAATCGCGTTCGTAGCCAAAGTGGACATTCTCGAATTCGATTTGGCCCTTGAAGCGCGGTGCGGGACGGGCGCCGGGCAGGTCTTTCACTTCGCGCTCCGTTTCCAGAACCTCCCGAATACGCTCGTAGCCTACCGTGGCCTTCGAATACGCATCCGTCATTTTCGAAAGCTCCTGCATCGGCTTGTACATCTTTCCCAAATAGAAAAAGAACACGATCAGCGACCCCGCCGAAAGGCCGCCATTCAAAACCATGTGGGCGCCAAACCAGAGCACCAGGCTGGTGCCGACCGCTACAATAATCTCCACCAACGGGGATAGCTTGGCTTTCAGACCGCGCGCGCGCAGGGCAATATCGACCGATTCCAGGCTCTCTTCTTCCAGGCGGCGCTGCTCATACTCCTCGCGCGCGAAAGCCTTCACCACGCGAATGGAAGTAAGAACTTCCTGAATCACCGAGACGATTTCGCCTTCCTTCTTGCGCACTTCACGCGCGGCCTTCTTGATTCGGCGCGTATAGGTGTAGACCACTGCGAACAGCACCGGCGCCACCGACAGCGCAATCAGCGTAAAGCGCCAGTTGATGTAGAACATTACCGACACCATGCCGACTAGCGTCAGGCTGTTAATCAGTACGCCCAGCACTCCCGAAGCGATAAAGCTCTGAATCGCGTCGATGTCGCTGGTTACCCGGCTGAGCAGGTCGCCGGTCTGCTTATGATCGTGATAGGAGAGTGACAGGCGCTGGACCCGGGAGTAGAGCATGAGGCGCAGGTCATGCATCACCCATTGGCCGATGCTGGTGGTTAGATACTTTTCCGTATAAGAGCAAATCGCGCCAGCCAGTGCTATGGCTAGTGCGGCAACGGCGGCGAAGCGCAGGATAGCCAACCTGTCGGTGCCGGCGATGGACAGCACCAAATTGTTCAGCCACCCCTTCCCGTGAAGCGATTGAGATTTCAGAACGTTGTCGAAAACGATCTTCAGCGGCCAGGGTTGCAGCAGATCCGCGGCGCTCTCGCCGATCACCGCCAGTAGTCCCAGACTCAGGGCTTTCCTGTGCGGCTTCAACAGTTCTTGGATGCTTAACGATTTCAAAACGCCCCGCCTGGTCACTTGCCGCGAAAGATGAAGGGGAGAAATTCGCGCGCCACGTTCCACCCTACCGCCACCGAGAAGCTCAAGCCCAGGTTTACGGCTCCGCCACGGAAGTTACGGCCGCTCTCCGGCTGCCACAGCCGGGAAACCATGGAAGCGCCCGCGAAGGCGGCTAACCGGGAAAATGAAAGGTGCCGGCTGCCATCGTCACGCCGTGCAAGAAATGTACTCGCCACTGCATACTTGATACGATTTCCAGTGCCTGCCTGGCCCGATCGTACATATCGGTTGTCTTCATGCAGCGCGCTCGCGGCGCCGAACATAAAGGTTTCCTGCACCACGTGCTCCGCATATGAGCTTGCAAAACGCCGGCTGTAGCCTGCGGCACCTTGTTGCCACTCCCTCGGCCGGTCTCTCCACTGACCGATACCGGCGCTGGCGCCGCTGGTCACCAGTGACAGCACGTTGAAGGTGTCCTTAACGTATTGCCTCCGCCTCTGGCCATGCGTCATTGGCACGTACGGAGCCTGGCCGGCCGGTGCCTTCGCGGCCTCCGACATCACCGGCGCAGCCACCCTGTCGGCGCCAGTCGACGTCTGCCCTAGCAAGGCGGTGTTTGCCGCCACCAAGAGGCAGGCAGACATCGCCGCCCCATTTGTATATTTTTGAGCCTTTCTTGAGACACTCATCCCCATGAACTCTTAAGCAACATCCGTGCCAACGGGCTTTTTGATGCTTTCGTCTTATGGGACCCCGGATTGGTCTCATTTGCCCTGCCCGAACGGCAAGCCGCGTGCTACCGAACGGCAAGCCGCGTGCTAAGCGGTAGTACTATCGGTAGTGTCAAGGATTGTCGCGACGGGTGAGATGAAACTACTGATCACGATTGTTGTTTCGTCTTTCATAGCTCCGGCATTCTGCCAGGCGCCATTGCCCGGTAATGACGACCAGCGCTCTACTCTTGAGGTGAAACCCGGCCCTCCCGCCATCAAACAGAAAGATCTTTGGGACGCTTCCGGCTATTTCCGCCCGTTCACGCGCATGCCCAAGTACATTTGGCAAGACCAGAAGGCCATCTGGACCAGCCCATTTCACACCGCCAGGAAAGACGCAAAATACTGGGCAATTTTCGGTACGGCAACCGCGGTTCTTATCGCCACCGATCGAAGGACGGTGAACCAGTTGCCCAATACGTCCAGCCAGGTATCGGTGAGTACCTGGGGATCGCGCATCGGGTCCGCATACAGTCTGATACCAATCAGCGCCGGCTTCTATTTTGTCGGCACCGCCAGCCATGACCAGCGCTTCCGCGAAACGGGACTGCTCTGTTTCGAAGCCCTGATTGACAGCAATATTCTGGTGGAAGCCGTCAAGCTGGCAACTGACCGGGCTCGCCCCGCTGAAGGCGACGGCGGTGGCCACTTTGAGGCTAGTCCCAACGGGCGTTGGAATTCCGGCTTTCCCTCGGGACATGCCATCAATGCCTGGGCGATGGCGTCCGTGATCGCGCACCAATACTCGCACCACCGCATCGTCCCAATTCTCGCCTACGGCCTCGCATCCACCGTGGTAATTGCCCGGGTAGGCGCGCGGAAACACTTCCCCGGCGACGTAGTGGCCGGCTCTGCCCTGGGCTGGTTCATTGGCGACTATACCTATGGCAGGCGGCACAACCGCGGCCTCGATCAGAAACCGACTCTTGGGCAGAGGCTTCTGGATCACGTTCATCTCGGCGCTGGAGCCCAGTGATCTGCGTTAGTGACTTGGGCGGCGCCCGCCGATCGCCGGGCGATCGAATTCATCACGGCCTATCGCTCAACGCCTTCCAGCAGTGCCACCGGCAAGTGCGCGAAAACGCCCGCCAGCGGCAGCGTCGGTTTACCGTTTCGTTTTTCCACTTCGAGTATGCGCCCGGTGAACACGTCCCGAAACGCCCCGGCGGCGGAATCCTTACTTAACTGCAGCACTGAGTCGCCCCATGCCTCCTCACCCACCGGCGGACGTTTTTCGGCGCCCAGCGCTACGAAGAACCGTCCGGCCACCGCGATCGCAGTTCGGCCGTCCAGCGCTCGCGCAAATGCAACCGCGTGGTTCTGGCGAGCCCCGGCAGCCCGCAGCGGGATGTAGCCGCCCCGGACAAATAAATCTTTGTTGGCCTTTCGGAACTGCAGGGCCCTGCTCGTGACGTACAGTTTGATTGCCCCGTCGGCGCGCTCCTCGATCAATTGCGTCACCAGCGGCACCGCGCCTTGCGCTTCCAGCATCTGCAGTTTGTTCAGCAGGCACCGGCGCAGTGAGTAGTCCACCGGACGCCGGTTGTCTGGATCCACCAGGCTGAAATCCCAAATTTCGCTGCCTTGATAAAAGTCCGGGACGCCCGGCGAGCAGATCTTGATCAAGGTTTGCGAGAGGGAGTTCCAGATTGCCGCTTCGGAAATTGCGCTCGCAAAAGTGGTGAACTCAGTCAGAAAGCGATTGGCGGGCTTGGGATCGAGAGTAGCCCGGATGAAGTCTTCCACGGCGTCCTCATAAGCCGTCTGCGGACTAATCCAACTGGTATGGACCTTGGCCTCTCGCAATGCTTTTTTCATGTAAGTCCGCAGTCTCGCGGTCACGTCTTCGTGCTCCTGCGGCTGCGGTTTTCCCATTGGCCAAATGCCGATCATGGTTTGGTAAAAGAGGTACTCTTCGCGCGCGCTCGGAGCTGCGGAGCCGCCTATATTTGTCTTGTGGTGCAGGTTTAAGCCGTGCCACAAGCGTATGGCGCTGTGCCACTCGCCGGGGATCTCGGAGAGGACATTGATTCTCGCCCTTACATCTTCGCTTCTCTTGGAATCGTGGGTGGAGGTGGCCAACATCGTATTCGGCCACGATTTCAACTGCTTGAGATTCCGGGAATGGAAGGCCGCCGGCGCTACACCGAACTGTTGCGGGTCGCCGCCCACTTCATTTAGCGATGCCAGGGGGAAATACCGGTAGAACGCGGTGTCTTCGAGCCCTTTGGCCATAACCGGCCCGGTGAACTGCTGAAAGCGCATGACGAACAGGCGCCGTTCGGCCGTTTGCACGTCGTCGATGCCATCGGGGTCATCCAGAAGAAGTACGCTCTGAATGAAATCGAAGATAGATTCATTAGTCGACCGGTTCCGGCGTTTGGCGCGGCTGATCGCGTAACGGATGTGGCGTTCGTCTTCCGGATCCGGTCCCGACGTTTCTCCGGTCATGTAGGTCCGATAGATCGGAAAACATGCAATGGTCTCGCTCAGGACGTGACGCAAGCTCTCGAGCGTAAAGTCCCGCGACCACCTGTGCTGTTCTGAGAGTCTGTCGAGTTTGCCCGACAGCACGTTAAGTTCGCTGGACATCGCGGTTTGTAAGAGCAGTTTCTTGCTCTCGTAGATGAGTTCTTCGTAGGGCGGTGAAGAGCAGGTGAATGCCGCATACAGGCGATGAAAGGCGTGCCGGCTGCCCCGGTCTACGAAAAGCCCGTTAAGCGAACCCAGAAAATCATAGCCGGTAGTGCCCTGGACCTCCCAATCGGAAGGCAGTTGTTCGTTGCCCACCAGTATCTTCTCGCTGACAATGAAGAAGGGCGCCTCCGAACCCTGTGCAGGCATGCACCCCTCCTGCAGCCTGCGGAAGTATTCGGCCGGATCGAAAAGGCCGTCTGGATGGTCCACTCGCAGCCCGGCGATGTCACCGTCCCTGATGAGGTCCAACAGCAGTGTGTGTACGGCTGCAAACACATCCGGATCTTCCACGCGGATTGCCGCAAGTTCGTTGACATCGAAAAAGCGCCGGTAGTTGATTTCGTCGGCAGCCACGCCCCAAAAACTCAACCGGTACGATTGTTGGGACAGCAGCTCTTCCAGCCGGTCAAAACTGTGCGGCACGCCCTTGGTGCCGTTGAGTTGCCGTCGGGACTTTTCGATGGCTTCACCGGCATCCGCGCTGGCATCCGAAAGTGCTGTCAGGCGCTTGCGAATGATCTCCTTTTCCCGCTGCCGCTTATGAATCCTGGCCTCGTTTTTCTCGTCATTGCCAGGTAAATGCGACAGCGCCGTGAGAATGCTCTCCAATTCCATCACGTGTTCATTGTTGTCGCCCAGCTTTCGCTTCAGATCCATCAGCGCCGGTTCCAGCGCAACCGCCCACGAGCGCGCGGTCAGTGGCAGCTTTCGGTTTGCCACATCCACAACAAATCCGCTCCGGTCATAAACCACCGTGATCTGCTGGTCCTCCAGCACACGGCCATATTGGTCGCCAAGAATTGGAAGCAGAACCTTATTGGCCAGGTCCTGCTTGGGCGGCTTCCAATCGATATCGAAGAACCGCGCAAACGGCGAACTCGGGCCATTCTCCAGTACATCCCACCACCATAGATTCGAGGGATGCTCGATGCTCATATGGTTAGGGACCACGTCCGCTATGAGTCCCATCCCGAGTTGTCTAAGTCGCTCACTCAACCGGCTGAAGTCTTCCCGGCTTCCGATTTCCGGGTTCAGTCTGGTATGGTCGGTAACATCGTAGCCGTGAGCGCTCCCGGGTTTAGCCATCAGGAACGGCGAAAGATAACAGTCGCCAATCCCCAATTTCTCCAGATAGTCAGCCACTTCCGTCGCTTGACGGAATGTAAAATCGCGGTTGAGTTGGAGCCGGTAGGTAGATGTAGGTATGTGGCTAGGGTCGCTTCTCACGCGTATCACCTTGACTGGAACTTGGCCTAGCGTCAGCCGTAGCAATTGCGGTGCCGCTTGGATGTTCAGCACCAAATCGAACGTAACAAATTTCACTAGGCAACTTTTGCACGGTAAGTTGTCCACGTAAGTGAATCCGGCGCCGCGTCTCTCGCCATTTCAATGCGAGCGAATTCTAACTATGGTTTCAGAATTGCGAGGACAGAGGGCGGGATGACGACAGCGAACCAATCGCGAAGTTGCGGCAACCATCCGGAAGGTAAAAAATGAAAGCACTTTTTCTACTATTAGTCTGTGCGTTGCTCATCGGGTGCCGAACCAACGAGTCTCCAGCGGCTCAGGTTGACGATCTGCAGATTACAGCCCAAATCAAGTCCAAACTGGCAGCCGATGTTGGGCTCTCGACCGTGCCCAATGTCTCCGTCAATTCCACCAACGGCGTGGTAACCATTGCCGGTCAAGTCGATTCAGCGGCTACCAAGGCAAAGGTCGAAGCTGTCGCGAAGAACGTCCCCAAAGTCGTTCGCGTCGTGAACAATGTGCAGATCGCGGTTTCGGCGCATTAGATATTGCACTTTTTCGCCGCCAGGCGGACTTAAGTGCCTACCGCAGAATCAGAGCCCTTGCTTTCTTGGGAACCAGCGCTTCAGCCACGTCAACAACTCTCATGCGGGAAATTTTTTCCAGATCGTTAGCCGTTCGGTCGATTGTTTTTTGCATTTGCTTCCCGGTTTTTTGTATCTGCTTCACAACCCGCCTGGCTTCGTAACGCATATCTGCGCGGCGTCTCTTTCCGGCGGATGGATCGAACCAGTACATTAAAGCGCTGCCCACGCCTATTCCAACGGCGACTCCCGCTATAACTCCAGCTTTCTTATCCATAACGTTCGTTTCCTTTCTGGGATTGTGTATTCATTATATGTTGCAATTCTGCGTCCATCGCATGTTGAGCCAACGCTCCTACCGGAATCGCCTCTTATAGAACAGATCCACATTAAACTCCCCGTTCACATCGCGCGCCGCGATCGCCGACCACCGGGGATTGATAGCCCATTCCATCCGGATGATCGTCGGATTGCTCTGCGTCACATCTTGAATGTAGGTGAACGTGATATCGCGCGTGATCTGTTGTTGCATCGTCAAGGTAGCTTGCGGCGTATTCGAGCCCGTGATCTGTGGGTCGATCTTTAGTTTACTCACGCCGAAAAGCCGCTGTAGCCGGCCGGAAACCGGGCTCGCGAATGCCTGCCCCAGCAGCATCGATGCGCCTTCCTGCGTGACATTCTGCTGCGGCGCCGGCGTTTGGCGCGCGGCCATTACCGGATCCGTACTGGGCGCCTTACCTGACGCCAGCAGCGAAACTATCTCAGTCAGTTGTAGCGGCGGGTCGGAACTATACGACAGCTTCATTTTGTCCGCCGATCCCGTTACGCCAAGCGAAACTTGAATTCCCTGTATCGTGGTCTCCAGGCTCACATCCAGGATAGGCTCGATCTTCTGCGGATTATAGAATGAGATCGTACCCTGATTGATGGTGTATTGCGCCCCGAAGAACAACACTTCGCCCTGTGTGACCGAGATGCGGCCCAGCATTCCCGGATGGTCCGGACTGCCGCGCAGCGTCACGTTGGCATCGGCTTGCAGGTTCTGCGTCAAACTGGTTCGGAACTGAGCGTTGGAGCTGGTCACGATTTTGACGTCGAAACGCATGCCCGCCAGCAGGCCAGTGGTGTTCGCCGATGTCGAAGACGGAGGCGCCGTGGTCAGAATGGAGCCCATGTCGCTGTGCGAGTGCATCGCCACTTCCAGAACGCGAACCGTCCCGGAGAGCAGGCTGCTCTGCATGGTGCCGGCCAGCGTGAGCCGCGCGCTGGCCTCCGTTGTGACACTCTGCGGGTACTCCACATGCACCTGTTCGGCGGTGGCCTGCACGCGGAACTGCGTCTCAGCGCCGCCATAACTCACGAAGCCGCCCAGCGTGATTTTGCCGCCGCCGCTCTGCCCGGTGATGTTCTGGATCATGGCGTCGCTGCCATTGAATGCCACGGTGCCATTTGCGTTGCTCAGCCCGTTGGGGACATCGACCATGTTAAGTGACGCGTCCTGGAATTGCAGTCGGCCGTTGATGGCGGGCTTTGCCAGAGTGCCCGTGACCGCGGTGTTCAGCGTTATGCTTCCGGATGAAAAAATATCCGCGTCGAATGCTTCCAGCACCTCCAGCTTGATGTTGCCATCCGCCCGAATGTTGATGTTCTGCTGGCCGTTCAGGGAAGCCGTGCCGCTGATCGCAAGGCTGGTGTACGGCCCCGCGATCCGCGCGTTCTGGATGGTAATTACGGAGCGGTTGAGCGATGCCCCTAGCGTGCCTTCGTTGTGCAGTTCGAATTGAACGCGCGGCTTGGCGCCCGAGCGCGGGGCTACCGAATGCGCTTCCAGGCGAGTCAGTTGCAAAGTGCCGCGCAGCGCGTCCATCCGTGTTGCCGGGCCTTCCACGCTCACCTCGCCATCGGCCGAGGCATCGAAGGTCGGTCGCGCGGGTCCGCCTGTCCAGTTCTGAAGTCCAGACCAGGTGACGCTCGAAAAGCTGAGCCGCGCGCTCACGGGATAATCGCCTGAGAGGCCCATGCGGCCGCTGCCCTTGATATTTGAGCGAGCGAAGTCGGAGGTGAGACTGAACTCCACTTCCTTGCCGCGCGTAACAGCGGTGGCGGTGGCATCGCCCAGCGGCTTTCCATCCACGTTGAGCCCCTTCGCCGAAAGGTTCGCATTCAAGGTCGAAAACAGCGGTGAGGCGTTGCGGCGCAGCGTGGCGGCGCCATCCGCCGATAGCTCCACCGCGCCCGCAAGGCCGGCTTTGTACTGCCGCAGAGTGCGCAGCTTCGCCAGTTGCACCTGGCTGCTGTGCACGCGAAAGCGAACTTCTCCGTCTTGCAGATTGTTCGGCGGGTGCGCGAATGAGCCGCTAAGTTCGATATTTTGCCCGCCTTCATCGAGGCGTAGCTGCGGCACCTCGATTGACTGGTTAGAGTATGTCACCGCCGCCTGCAACCGGTTGAAAGGTTCCTGATAAGCCGAGCCGTTGGTAATATTCAGTTTGGCCGTTGCATGCGGATCCTGTAGTGTGCCGGAAACCTGCGCCGTCGCGCCAAAGGTGCCGCTAACCGGCAGGTCGCGCCTTCCCGCCAATGCCAGGACGCGGTCGATCGGCAGGTTGGCGATCTGCGCATCCGCCGTTGTCTCGTGGTTACCCGTCAGCGTCGACTGCCCGTTGACCCGAATTGTGGAACCCGCGAAGTTTGAGGTCACATCGTATCGGATGGTCGAGCCAGTGGTGTTTGCCGTGGCCGTGAATTCCCCAAGGTTCTTGCCTTCCATCTGCATGCCGCGCGCCGCAACGTTGCCGGCCACGCTCGTCAATTGAAACTCCGTTCCGGCCGTATTGGGTTGCGAGGATGGCTCAACTGTCGCGGTCACGTCGCCGTTGAGCGAGACCGTGCCGCGCAGGCCCGGCCGGTCCTTCACCAATTGCTGAAATTGCGCCAGTTGAACCTGGTTGCTTTCCACGTGCGCGCGCAGCGTACCGCGCATGAGATTGTTGGCATCGTGCTGATAGTTGGCATTGACAGCCACGCGGGAAGGCCCCGCCACCCATTCCAGCGTTGGAATGTCGATGGAGCGGTCTGTCATCGCCGCGCGCGCCGCCAGGCTGTCGAAGTGCTGGCCCTCCAGGGTTCCGTTGGTCACCGTAAGGTCGGCGCCGCCGCGCGGGTCGCCCACCGTACCGGTGATGTGGGCGTCGGCCGAAAGCCCTCCCGTAGCCGTCACCGCCGATTGTCCGGCCAGCGCCAGCATGTCCGCCAGGTCCGCATTGCGAATCGTCGCGTCCGCGGCCAGCGCCTGGTCATTCTCAGGCTTCCAGTTGCGCAGTCCTACCGACGCCGAAAACCGCGCCTGCAGCGTGCCGCGCGTCAACACCGCATTGGCAACCGATGCGCCCGATCGGGTGGCCGTCACGTCCGCGCCAAAATGCGTGAACGGCCGGCCATCCACTTGGAAATTGGTGACGTCCATCTGCGCCGCGATTACGGGTGCGCTCACTTTGCCTGCAATCGTCGCGTTCACCGTCGCCGACCCTGGGTTCCCAGCGGGGTTCCCGGCGCCGCCGAAGGTGACCGGAATCGCCACCACCGGTTGGAAGTCGGACATGTTTCGCGTCACCACGTGCACTTGAATCTGCTGGCCCAGCGAGCCCGATAGATCCACGCGGCTATGCGGCAGCGCAATGTACGATGGGCCCAGCGTAACCGTATCCGCGCGGCCGCTATAGTCCACCTTCAGGCGCCCAGAGACCGGAACTCCTCGCGATGCCGGCGCAATGCTGAGGCTGGCGCTCGCCATCAGGTCTGAAGTGTTCTTGATGTTTCCCGCCGCCTGCACATCGCCCGAAATCACTCCGCCATACCCCACACTGCCGGACCCGGCGGCGCGCACCATCTGCTCAATGTCGAAATGGTTCAGCTTGCCCGCCAGGTGAAATCTTGCCATGTCTTCCACCGCGCCCGCGCCCGCAAAGCTGCCTCCCAGGGCTGTAAGCCGCAACTGGTCGAGTGCAATTTGATGTGGATCGGCCGTTAGTTTCGAATCCAGGCTCACACCCGCCACGCGCCCGGTGCCTTCACCCACCGCAATGTTACGCCCCGCCAGGTTGGCCGTAATCCGGTAATTGTTGCTGGCGTCCATAGCGGCCTCGCCGCCGATCTGCAGTGTGCCCGCGGGTTGCGCCGCCACCCGCAGCAGCCGGCCGATTTCACCCAGCGCCAGCGTGGATTTGAACTGCATCGCGCTCGAACTGCCGCCCGGCCGGCTGGTGTCCTGAAGCGTGCCCGATGCCGTGATCTCGCTCTCTCCAAAATTAACGCGCGCATTTTGAACCTCGGCGTGGCCGCTATCCATAGAGACGGTAATGTCCGCCGTCACCACTCGTGGGCCTTGCGCGGTATCCAGCGGAATTGTCAGCCCGGCCGCGCGTTTCACTTCGTCCAGCGCCACCCGGGCGTTGATGTGCGCCGATGTCCGCGGCGCAGTGAGGTGATCCATGGAACCCGACACCACCACCTGCGAACCCCCTGTGTCCGACCGTGTGCTGAACCGCGCGTCGCTGAGCGCGATCCTGTCCGCCTCAAGCGTTAGCGGCAGCTTGACGTCCACGTCCAGCGCGGCATTGCCATCGTATTTCCAATGCAGGGGGCTCAGATCGATTTCACCCGTATAGCTTGAACGCAGGGCGTTATACGCCAGTTGGGCCCGCAGGTTGTCGCCCTGGACACTGAAATCTGAGCGCCTCTCTCCCAAAGTGAAGCTGCCGTTCCGCAAGGCGAAGCGGCCCACCGCCAGATCCACGATCGTCTGCAGCCCGCTCTTGTTGCTGCTCTGCTGGATCTTCGGAGACGGCACATTGGTGTGCCCGTCGGGGTAGACAATGACGTTGGCTTCGGGCGAATCCACCGCCAGCGATGCGATGTCCACCATGCCCTTAAATGGCGAAAGCAGCTTTAATTCGATCTCCACCAGCTTCGCTCGAAATAGCGGTGGAGCGTCCGCCGGCTCCGTCCCGTGAATCACGAAATCGCGCACATCGGCGCGCAGGTGGTGCCAGTCGAATGCAAACGAACGCACGTCCACCCTGCCGCCGGTAGCCGTTTCCACAGTGCTGACAATCTTCTCGCGCACGATGTTGCGGAACCAGTCCGTCTGCACCACAATCGTTCCCGCGATCGCCACCACTAACACCAGGCCCAGCACCGAAGCACTCACAATCATGGCGATTCTTCGGCGCCGGCTCATAGGAACACGGCTCATTGGAATGCCCCTGTCTTAAACGTGATCCGAACGGTTTTACGCGCTTCCTGTAGCCAGGCGTCCATTTGCTGGTCCACATCCGCGCCGCTCGGCGGCACCGTAGCGCCCGCGCTCGCGCGGTCGGCTGTTTGTTCCGGCGGTCCCGGAATGCCGGGGCGAAAGCGGACGTCCGTAAACCGCATCACCGTCCCTTGCCACAGTAGGTGCCGCTTCAACTGGTCCTCGGTGATGCTGTACTTTTCCAGGGCAGCCCGGAATTCCGCGTCCGTGCGGAAGTGTTGTCGACGGAAGTTCTGCAGTACCGCATCGGCTTCCGCCGCTGAAGGTTCGGGGTAATGCCCGATCGTCATTTCTTTGCGAATCAGTTGTTGGTCTACCAGCCTCTCGGCTGCCGCACGCCGCTGTTCCACGCCCGTATCCAGGGGCTGGCTGTTCAGGAATTCGGTGAGGCGCAGTTCATCAAGCACTTCGCTTTCCGTGATGACGGCGTCGCCCACCACCACTGCCACGCGGTCCACCACCCCCGCCGCCGCAGTCGTAGCCGTCAAAAGCAGCACCAATGTGGGGCAGAATTGAATCCTGAAAGGCGGTTCGCAACCGCTCCGGCCTCCGCATTTCATCTTTCTGGTCCGCATATCAAAACGCCTGCCCGATCGAAAAGAAGAATTGAAAGTGACTCACGCGTTGAATCGTCGGCGTGGCCGTATTAAACAGAAGCTGCTGGTAAGTGCCCTTCAGGCCGTTGAACGTCGGCGGGTTGATGCTGTATGCCAGGTCCACGCGCACCGGCCCCACCGGTGTCTTGTAGCGAATGCCGAAACCCGCGGCGTGCACCATGTAGTTGAAGTCTTGAAGGTCCTTCTGGTGCGTCCGGAATGAAATGCTGCTCAGGTTCGAATAGACGTTGCCCATGTCGTGGAAGATCACGCCTTCCATGTCGTCGCCCAGAAACGGAAAGCGCAGTTCCGTCGCATGAAACAGCAAGGCGTTGCCGCCTAACGGAAATCCGGTCGTAGGATCGCGCGGGCCGGCTTGATTCTCCGGAAATCCGCGATTCGACGCATTTCCGCCGCCGAAGAAACGCTCCGGAAGCGGGATGTAAACCCTCGGGTCTGTCCCGGGAGTGATGCTGAACGGATGAATCCAGCCGAACTGCGTATTGCTTGCCAGCACCAGGTCCTTGTGGATAGTCTTGTAGAAAGAGTTTCGGCCCAGGAAGCGCACAAAATTTTTGTTGCCGCCGAAGTAATGGTCCACTAACCCCAGGTCCGCCGAGTTATAGACGCCGCGATGGGCGTTCACCGGATCGTCGCGCCGGTCCTGAACCAGGGTGCCCGAGATAATGCCCAGCCGTGCGGGCTGCGCTGCTAACGGTATCAGAAGCGGATTGATTTTCAGCGTATTCTCATCCACCTGAACGTCCCGCCATGTGTAGCGCAGCAGAAGCACGGTCGGTTTTGAGAGCTTTTGCGAAACCTGGACCGTGCCTTCCAGACGTCGCGCCGTAAAGGTCAGGACGTCCCGCGTATTGTCGTAAAGCGTCGAGATCGTGATATTGCGGCCTTCCACGTTGTGGAAGCGTGGCATCAGGTAACTCAGTGAAAGCCGGCGGTCCAGCGTGGAATACCGTCCCTTGAAGCTGATGCTGTGTCCCAGGCCCAGGAAGTTCAGCCGGCTCAATTCCAAATCGCCTCGCGGCGCAAATCCCGTCGCTCCCCCCGGATTGTCCAGGCTGGTCTGGCTGCCGCCGATCCGCGCCACCTCCGCCCCCAGCCCCAGCCCCAGGTAGTAGCGCCGGCCCTCGGTGAAGCGATACAGCACATACTTGTTCTCGGTGTCGCCCTGAGGATTCTGGATCGCCATGTCGACCCGCTCGAAAACTCCCAGGTCGTAAAGGCGGCGTTGCGTAATCCCCATCAGCGTCCACGAAAGTGGATCGCCCTGCTTGAGAAGAAGGTTGGGATCGATCAGACGCCGGCGCGTGGTGCGCAATCCGCTGATCAGTATGTCGCGAACGTAGCGCGGCTTTCCCTCGGTAACGATGTACCGCAGCGTCACCTCGGTCGCGCCCGGCCCGGGTGTCATTCGCCAGTCGATAGCCGCATCCGGGTATCCCGCCGATTGGTATGTGTTCAGAATGAACGCGCGGTCGGCGGTTAGGCTCGATTCGCTCACGGGCTGCCCCGCGCTTGACACCAGTCCGGCCATGATCTTTCCCTGGTCCACGTGGATCGCGCCGCTGGCGGCATCCACCGTGACAGCTGGCCACGCGGTATTGGGCGCCTTCCTCAATCTCCAGGGTCACCGCTACGTCGCCCTTCTTGCCCTTGTAGTCGTCGCTGGTGGTGGTCGTGACCTTCACGTCTCGAAAGCCATTGTCCCGGTATAGCGACTTGATGGCGTCTTCATCGCGCCGCGCGAAACCCTCGGAATAGCGGCCGTGGCGCCAGCGAATGAAGCCGGCAGGCTGCAGAAACATCCGCTCCCGGATCGCGTCCGTGGTGAAATACCGGTTGCCCTGAATCTCTACGTGTACCAGCTTGTGCCGCTCGCCAAGCCCGATCGTATACGTAATCTCCTGCTGATCATTTACCACCGCGCCGGTCTGAAAATCTACCTGGACGTCGAAGTATCCCTGGTTCTGAAAATAGTCGCGGAGATTGCGAACGCCGCTCACCAGAATGTCGCGGTTAACTGTCCCCTCGTCGAACACCGGGACATAGGTTTGCAATTTTCCCTTGGAGAGTTTGGCGCCCGTGGTCCGGATTTTGATCTTCGGTCCGCCCTCCACGTTGAGTGTGGGCCGCACACGATTCTCGTCAGCTAAGTAATCCACGTGGTCCAGCCTCACCGAAGCCGTCAGCCGCTCGTCCTTCTCGTATTTCTTGCGCACGCTCTGCAGCCCGTTCTGGGTGTACTCCTGGGTGGCCTGCTTCCAATGGAACCAGCCTTTGAATTTGGTTGCTTTCGCCACGTCGGCCGCTGGAAGTTTTGTTTCGCCGGTCACCACCGGGTCGGTGAATCGCGCCCGCTTGCCTGACTCCACCTGAAACGTGAGCGATACCTGCTGGTGCTCGGAATCGCGCTCGATTTTGGGATCCACCGTGTTCAGGTAGAGCCCGTTTCGCTGGAGCATCGTGCGCATGCCCTTCACGGCAGCCTGAAGATCGCCGTCCATGAAAGGATTGCCTAACTCCAGGCGGGTGGCGTTCGCCAATTGCGCCTCATTGGGGGGCTGCTTTACCTTGCCCTGAACTTGGACGCCTCCCACAAACCACTGCTCTGTGGTACGAATCACCACTACCACGCCGCTGGCGCCCGGTTCGGCCTCTACTTCGACTTCGGAATATTCGCCGGTCCCGTAGAGCCGTTTGATTGACGTGCGCACATCTTCCAGCCGGAGCGGGCTGCCGGTAGTTAAGGGCACCAGGCGCGTCAGGTCGGCTCGGGTTACAGGCTGTGAGGGGGGAATATAACGAATCTCTTCGATCGTTAAGCCTTCGTACTCCCGCGTAGGTGCGAGATCCGCGGCAGGGGCCTGCAGCGCAAATGACAATGCATACACAACCAGCAGCCAACGCACAATCATGCCTGCGCGCTACTCAGCATTTTTTGGGCCAGGTATGGAGGCTTACGCCGGGCGAGCTAACACGGGTTGCGGCCGCGAGGATTGCGCTTTCCCGCCCCGGCCCGGAGAAGGGTAGAAGTGACGGGCTGCCGCTGCCACCACCCGCTCCAGTTCTTCGCTCCCCAAAGGCCGTGCCAGAACATCGTAGCCGCCCAGATTCAAGACTTCCGCCCAGAGAGACTCGTCCGCCGTCCGCGATGTGATTACCAATTGCTGAGGACATGTGCGCTGTTGCAGATCCTGAAGAAGGGTTTTCCAGCTCCAGTTCGGAACGTCCGATTCGGCGATAACCACCTGCACCGCGTTGCAGTCCAGGCACATTGCGGCGCGGCGTTTTTCCAGGGCCTCAAAAAGCCGCCATCCGCATCTTTGAAAAACATCGCGGACCAGAAGGCGGTCGCCCACGTCGTATTCCCCGACCAACAAAGCAGATACCGAGGGTTCTGTTTTCACCGGGACAACTCCTTTCGGGTTTCCTCTGCACCCAGCTTACAGCCCGCGCCCCGAGGCATTCAACAGATGTGCGATCCAGAACCTACGATCGTGTACATATCTAAACGGTTCTCTGTGCAATTTCCACCTTCGCCCCGCGCTGGACGGAATTCCCCTGGTCCCATTCCCATTCCCCGGTGCTATGCGAACCCGCTTGTCGCGTTTCGAGTCACTCAAAATTGCAAAGAAGTCTTCTGAGTCCCCTCAATCACTTAACCCCGATCTGCCGCAATAGCCCAAGGTTGCTTGATCTACCATGAACGTAGGTAGCATCACATTTGCCGTTGGGAAAAACATGCTCACTACCGCCGTGCTCACAACGCCGATTGGCTTCGTTATACAAACTGAGTCCGCGCCAACATCATTCCCGGGCTGGCTGACTTATAATGCTCTTTTGATCGATGGAAAGGTCGCGATGAGCGCCGCCTCAGTGTCCGCGCAAAGTCCGGTTGGATTGCCTTACCAGCCGCGCCCTGGCTTAACCCGCGAGGATGACGGCGCCCTTGCCGATTGCCAGGGCAAGCGCATCGGCATTTTGGTGGTCACTTATAACGCCCTCGCTACCATAGTCCCCGTACTCAGGCGCATTCCTCCCGCCGTGTGGAGCAACGTCGAAGAGGTTCTGATCTTTGACGACGCCAGCCAGGACGCCACCTTCGAACTTGCCATGGGCCTCAAGACCGTCTGCCACTTGCCTAAGCTCCAGGTCATGAAGCACAGCACCAACCTTGGCTATGGCGGCAATCAAAAAGCCGGCTACCGCTACTTCATCGAGAAGGGCCTCGACATCGTCATCCTGCTCCACGGCGATGGTCAGTACGCCCCCGAAATCCTGGCCCGCCTCTACCATCCCATCGTCGCCGGCCAGGCCGATGCCGTCTTTGGCTCCCGCATGATGAAAAACTACGGCGGTCCGCTCAAGGGCGGTATGCCGCTATATAAATATTTCGGTAACCGTATTCTCACCGCTCTGGAAAACCGCGCCCTGGGCATGAACCTCACCGAGTTCCACAGCGGCTATCGCGCCTACAACCTCCACGCCCTCGCCTGCATCGATTTCTCATGCATGACGGACGACTTCCACTTCGATACCGAAATCATCGTCAAGCTTCACCACCAGCGCTTCCAGATCCGCGAAGTCCCCATTCCCACCTACTACGGCTCCGAGCTCTGCAACGTCGACGGCCTCAAGTATGCCCGTGACGTCCTGCGTTCCGTCTGGCGCTACAAGCGGACCTGCCGCTCCGTCGCCCGCGCGGCCGAGTTTGCCGAGTACTTCGTCCACTACCCCATCAAACAGGCGCGCCACTCCAGCCACGATTACGCCCGCCGGCTTGTCGGCAACAACCGCGACGTCCTCGATATCGGCTGTGGCGAAGGTTTCTTCGCAGCCGAGTTGAAAAGAGCCGGCAACCGCGTGGTGGGCGTCGATTCGCTCGCCGAAGCTTCGCAAAAGGACGCCCTGGAGCACTACTTCAGCGCCGATCTGGATGACTCTCGCGGCATCCTCCGCCAGTTGAACGATCGCCTCTTTGATCGCGTTCTCCTGCTGGATGTCCTGGAACACCTCGTGCACCCGGAACAACTCCTGTCCCAGGCCAGGGCCGCCCTGAACGGCAGCGGGTGCCTGGTGGTCTCCCTGCCCAACATTGCCCACCTCGCCGTGCGGCTCAACCTGCTGCTCGGCCGTTTCAATTACACCGAACGCGGCCTCCTTGACCGTACCCACCTGCGGTTCTTCACACGCAAAACCGCGCGCCGCCTCCTGGAAGAAAATGGCTTTGAAATCCTGGAATCCCGCGCCACCGTGACGCCCGTCGAGTTGGTATTCGGCCTGGCGCCATCGAATCCGCTGATGCGCGCCCTCAATGCGTTTCACGCCGTGCTCACGGCCCTGCTTCCCGGCCTCATGGGCTATCAGTTCGTCTTTCTCGCCAGGCCGCGCCAGTGATTCTGGTCAACGTGCGCAATGCCAACCTGCGCGCCGCCGCCCCGGCCATGCTCTTGTCCGCCGTCCTGCTCCTCCCTTTCATCGGCAAGCCCTTCACCATTGACGATCCGCTCTTCCTGCATGCCGCCGAACACGTCCTGGTCGACCCTCTGCACCCCGGCGGTTTCGAGCAGGTCTGGAACGCCGGCGATCGGCAGCAGCTTTCCGAATACTGGCTCGGCGGAATGCTCCCCGCGTACGTGCTGGCTCCCGTCGCCGCGCTCGGCAGCCGTGAATGGGTGGCCCACCTGTATCAGTTGCTGCTGCTCTGCGTCTTCCTCCTGGCCTGTGTCTCGTTCGCCGCGCGCATGGGCTGTGACCGTATGCAGGCCGGCGCCGTCGGGCTCCTGGTCGCCTCGAACCCGGTCACCTGCGCCATGGCCGCCACCTGTATGCCTGACGTCATGGCCGCTGCCTTCGCCATGCTCGGAATGGATCGCGTCATGGCCTTTCTCGAGAACCCGCGCATCCCTGCCGGGATGGCCGCCGGAGCCCTTCTTGCCCTCGCGATTCTTTGCCGCGGCACCACCGCCATGCTGTTCCTGGTCTCCGCATTGCTGCTCCTTCCGGGAGACTTCAAGCGCGCCTTGGCTTACCTCTGGCCGCTGGGCGTGACTGTTGTTCTGGTGCTGGCACTCAGCCACCCGGGCGTCAAAGGCGCTTTCCAGCAGCTCACATCAGTTCGCAATGTGCCGCGAAACGTGGTTGCGTTCCTGTGCTTTCAGGCGCTCACCGGCCCGTTGCTCCTTTACTGGGTCCTGTTTCGCGGGCGGGAATTCCTGGCCGCTGCCGCCGCCCTGCTGGCCATCGGTCTCGCGCTCTCGGGTGTATCCTCGTCTGCCAACCTGCAGCAGTACGCCGTTCCGGCAGCGCTCGGAATCTGCTTCTCCGCCGCCATATTGGGTTTGTTCCGTCAACTGCCCCATGCCCTTCCTCTGGCCCTCTGGCTCGGCTCCGGTCTGCTGGCCGCGCCTTACGTCCACATGGCGGCAAAGTACCTGCTTCCCGGGGTCCCCGCCGCCGCCCTGCTGGTCGTGCTGCACGGTGCCCGGGTTAAGCCGCATCGGTTTCGCTTCGTCATGGCTCTGCTCATCGCCGCAGGCGGCATCACCGGCATCCTGATCGTCGCCGGCGACGCTACACTCGCCGGCTCCCAGCGCGCCGCCGTAGACCAGTTCGTGGTCCCCCGCATCCGCCAGGGCCAGACCGTCTGGGCCGGCGGCCAGTGGGCCTTCCTGGGGTATGCCCAGAAGGCCGGAGCCCGGCCCCTGGCCAACACTCCACCCTTGCCCCAGCCCGGCGACTTCATCGTGGTCAGCCGCCTCGACTACTATGGCAACCTCGACACCCTCCCCCTCCGTCTTGACCTGGTCAACGTCAAGCAGGACGACCGCTGCGGCATCTTCGTCATGAACCGCCGGCTCTCCGCCGGCTTCTATCTCCAACCGCTTCGGCTATCTTCCCTTTGCCCTCGGCTGCACGGAGCTAAACCGCTATGATGTCTTCCGGGTGCTTCCGGGGAGCAGGCTGTAGCCGGCTCGTGCGGACTGCGTGATATGTTGGACTCGATGGCCAATGAAAATCCATTTCAGGACGCGCTGCGATTCGAACGCCAGGTGCCGGAGTGCGCAATCGTAATTTTCGGCGCTAACGGCGACCTTGCCAAACGAAAACTTCTTCCGGCGCTCTACCGGCTGGCGTATGACCGCAGGCTTTCCACGGGGTTTGCCGTGGTGGGAAGTTCGCGCACGCCGCTCACCGACGATCAGTTCCGCGAAAAAATGCTGGAAGCGGTGAAGGAGTTTTCCGAAGACACCGATTTCGATGAGAGCGTCTGGAAAACTTTCGCCCAGGGACTGTTCTATGTGGCCGGTGACGTCGGCGACGCCGGGCTGTATCAACGCATCGCGGAAAAGTTGAAAACCATCGAAGGCGAGCGGCACACCGGAGGCAACGTGCTCTTCTACCTTTCGACGCAGCCCAAGCAGTACGCGCCCATTTCGAACGGCCTCGGTGCGGCCGGGCTGGGAAAGGGCAACGGTTGGCGCCGCCTGGTGGTGGAGAAACCGTTCGGGCACGATCTGGCCAGCGCGCGGGAATTGAGCAGCCAGCTTCACCAGGTGTTCAGCGAAACCGACGTCTACCGCATCGACCATTACCTGGGTAAGGAAACGGTGCAGAACATTTTAGCGTTTCGCTTCGGCAACGGGATTTTTGAGCCGCTGTGGAACCGTAGATACGTGAACCACGTGCAAATCACAGGGGCGGAATCGATCGGCGTGGAGGACCGCGCGGATTACTATGAGCAGGCAGGGGCCTTGGACGATATGATCCAGAACCATCTGCTGCAGGTGATGGCCACCATCGCAATGGAGCCCAGCGCGAGTTTTCAGGCCACCTCCGTGCGTGATGAGCGCTCGAAGCTGCTGCGGTCCATTCGTCCCATGACGCCGGACGAGGTGCGGCAGAATGCAGTCCCCGGACAGTACGGGCCGGCCTCCATCGGCGGACAGGATGTGAAGGGGTACCGCCAGGAGAAGGGCGTGAAGCCGGATTCGCAAACCGACACCTACGCCGCGGTTACGTTTTTTGTGGACAACTGGCGCTGGGCCGGGGTGCCGTTCTACGTGCGCACGGGCAAACGGCTGCCCAAGCGGGTAACCGAAATCGCCATCCAGTTCAATTCGGCGCCGCTACACTTATTCAACCAGGACGGAGCTGAGGACTCGGCCAATCTGCTGATTGTGCGCATTCAGCCGGAGGAAGGAATTTCGCTGAAGTTCCTTTCGAAGAGGCCCGGCGCGGGTATGACGCTGCGCCCCGTGTCGATGGACTTCAACTACGGTTCGAGTTTCGGGGAGCGCTCGCCTTCGGCTTATGAGACGCTGCTGTTGGACGCGATCGTGGGGGATGCTACGCTCTACACGCGGCAGGACATGGTGGAGGCAAGCTGGAGCGTAGTGGAGCCGATCCAGAACACCTGGCGCGAAACCAGGTTCGATTTTCCGAACTATGCCGCTGGCACGTGGGGACCGGCGGCGGCCGATGAGATGCTGAGGCGCCGCGGGCATGAATGGAGGAAACCGTAATGGGCACTACTCTTGTGGGCAAAACCGTCGCTCCTGAGAAAATCCTGAAAGAACTTTCGGCGTTGTGGGTGGCGCATGCCAAAGAAGGGGATGCTGTCGGGGGCGGGGGAGTGCTGCGGGCCTGCTCAATGACCCTGGTGGTGCTGGACGAAAGCGGCGACGACCGCGGGGCGCTGGGCGAGACGATTGCGGCGCTAATGCCGGAGCATCCGGCGCGCGCCCTGGTGATTCATCTGAGCGGCGCCGGTCCGCGGGCGCTCACAGAGCAGGTGACCCAGCAGTGCTGGAAGCCGTTCGGAAAAGGGCCGCAGATCTGCTGCGAGCAGGTTGAGATCACGGCTTCCGATGCGGCTTTGGCGGATTTGCCTTTGGTGCTGCTGCCGCTGGTGGTGCCGGATTTGCCGGTGATTGTCTGGTGCCGCAGCGCGCGATTGCTGCGGATGGCCGGAGTTCCGGCAAATCTCGGGCATGGCGACGAAGGTGGTGATGGACAGCGCGGGTTTTGTAGACATTCCCGCCATCATCGGTTGGATGGAGGAGGTCACCGGCCAGGGGCTCATGATTGGCGACCTTTCCTGGACGCGTCTAACGCGCTGGCGCGAGATGCTCTCCCACGTGTTCGAGAATCGCGACTACCTGGCCAAGCTGTCGCGCATCTCCGAGGTGCGCGTGGAGTTTGGCGGCGAGCTTGGAGTTTCGGCCTGGTTGATGGGAGCCTGGGTGGCCAACGCGCTGGCGGACGCGGGCGTCAAAGCCCGGCTGACCGTGGAAAAGCGAGAGGGCGCCGCACTGCGTACGGAACTGTCGGGCCCGGACGTTCGTGTGGAACTGGCGCGGCAGGGCGACCGGCTGGTGATCACGGTGAACCAGCTTTCGAACTGTACCAACCTTCCGCAGCCTTCGGACTATCAGCTGATGCGTGAGGAACTTGGAGTCGTCCGCAAGGATGCCGTGTTTGAAAGATCGCTGGCGTCTGCAGCCCGGCTCGCGTATTCTACTGACAAATGAGTGTTCACCGGTATACCCTTCCCGACGCGCTGGCCGCTGCCGAAGCCTGCGCGCATCACGTGATCGGCCTGCTGGACGAGGTGCTCTCCGGACAGGAGTTCGCCACCCTGGCGATTTCGGGCGGGTCCACGCCCAAGCTGCTATTCCAGAAACTGGCGGTAGCCAAGTTACGCTGGGATCGCGTGCATCTGTTCTGGGTGGATGAGCGCTGCGTGCCGCCCACCGACGAAGAGAGCAACTACAAACACGCGGATGAAGACCTGATCGTGCCGGCCCACATCCCGCACCGGCAGGTGCACCGGATTTTCGGCGAACTGGACCCCCAGTTGGCGGCCAAGCGATATGTGGAGGAGATCCAGGAGTTCTTCGGACTGGCCGGCGGAGACATGCCCCGGTTCGACATTGTACACCTTGGGATGGGGCCCGATGCGCACACCGGCAGCCTGTTCCCGGGAGATGCGCTGATCGATAACCGTGAAGTCATCGCCGCCGCGGTGTATTCGGATAGCCGGAAGCAGTGGCGCGTAACCCTGCTGCCGGGAGCCTTGCTGGCGGCCAAACATACCGTGTTTGTGGTGGCCGGCGCGGACAAAGCCGAGTCCGTGCGGGCGGTGCTCCAGGAAGAGTACGATCCGAAAAAGTATCCGGCGCAGATTGCTTCGCACCACGGAAGAGGGGTTACGTGGTTCTTAGACCAGGCTGCGGCGGCGCTGTTGGAGTAGCGCCGGCAATCATGTTGCCGGTGTTTGCCGGATCCGAATAACCCACCGGCAACAAGATTGCCGGCGCTACCGGTGGGGCAGACGGTTTCGTCTGCCTTACCTACTTAACAGCCGCGTGGGCGATGCCGGCCTGGTCCTTCAACGCTTCCGACTTGTCGGTGGATTCCCACGAGAACGTGTCTTCGGTGCGGCCGAAGTGTCCGAAGGCTGCGGTCTTGCGGTAGATGGGGCGGCGCAGTTTCAGGGTGTCGATGATGGCGCCCGGGGTAAGCTTGAAGTTTGCCCGAACCAGTTCGCCCAGGCGGGAATCGGGAACCGCGCCGGTGCCAAACGTATCCACACGAACCGAAACCGGCTCGGCTACGCCGATGGCATAAGCCAGCTGCACTTCGCAGCGGGTGGCAAGGCCGGAGGCCACGATGTTCTTGGCGATATAGCGGGCCATGTAGCAGGCCGAGCGATCCACCTTGGTCGGGTCTTTACCGGAAAAAGCGCCGCCGCCATGGCGGCCCATTCCGCCGTAGGTATCCACGATGATCTTGCGGCCCGTGAGGCCGGTATCGCCGTGCGGTCCGCCAACCACGAAGCGGCCGGTGGGGTTGATGTGAAACTTGGTTTGCGAATCCACCATTTCCGAAGGAACCACGGCGTCGATGATCTGCTTCTTCACTTCGCGGCGGAGTTCTTCAGTGGAAACGTCGGGGCTGTGCTGCGTGGAGATGACAACGGCTTCGATGCGCTTGGGCGTGTTGCCTACATACTCAACTGAGACCTGGCTCTTGCCATCCGGGCGCAGGAAGTTCAGCACGCCCTGGCGGCGGGCATCGGAGAGGCGCCGCACCAGTTTGTGGGCCATCATGATGGGGAGCGGCATCAGTTCGGGAGTCTCATCGCAGGCAAAGCCGAACATCATGCCCTGGTCGCCGGCGCCGCCGGTATCGACACCCATCGAGATATCGGGCGATTGCGACTGGATCAGGTTGTGCACGCCGCAGGTATGGCTGTCGAACCCGAAGGTGGCGTCGTTGTAGCCGACGTATTCGATGGTGCTGCGGGCGATTCGCGGAACGTCCACGTAAGTCTTGGTGGTGATCTCGCCGGCCACTATGCAGGTGCCAGTGGTGACCAGGACTTCGCACGCCACGCGGCCGGCAGGGTCGTCCGTCAGGACGGCGTCCAGCACCGCGTCCGAGATCTGATCCGCGATTTTGTCGGGGTGACCTTCGGTTACGGATTCCGAAGTAAATATTTGTCGTTGATTATCTGCCAAAAGTTTCCTCCTGCGGTGCTGTCATTCAATTTAACACGGCGTCGCTTTTAATACCGGTAATGGTCAGGCTTATACGGGCCTTCCACCGGGACCCCCAGATACTCCGCCTGCTTGGGGCTAAGGGTGGTCAACTTCACACCGATCTTTTCCAGGTGCAGTCGCGCTACTTCTTCATCCAGCTTCTTGGGGAGCGTGTAGACGCCCACCTTATAGGTTTCCTTGTTGGCCCACAGATCAAGCTGAGCCAGGGTCTGGTTAGCGAAGCTGTTGCTCATCACGAAGCTGGGGTGGCCGGTGGCGCAGCCCAGGTTGACCAGCCGGCCCTCGGCCAGAACATAGATGCTGTTGCCGTTGGGGAAGGTGTACATGTCCACCTGCGGCTTGATGTTGGTGCGCTTGGCGCCGGACGCGTTCAGGCGGTCCATCTGGATTTCGTTGTCGAAGTGGCCGATGTTGCAAACGATGGCCTGGTCCTTCATCTTCTGCATGTGCTCCAGCGTGATGATGTCGCAGTTGCCGGTGCAGCTCACGTAGATATCGCCGCGGCCCAGGGTGTCCTCAATGGTGGTGACTTCGAAGCCTTCCATGGCCGCCTGCAAGGCGTTGATCGGGTCGATTTCGGTGACGATCACACGCGCGCCCATGCCGCGCAGGGAGTGTGACGAACCTTTGCCCACGTCGCCGTAACCGCAGAATCACCGCGACCTTGCCGGCCACCATTACGTCGGTTGCGCGCTTGATGCCGTCGGCCAGCGATTCGCGGCAGCCGTAGAGGTTATCGAACTTGGACTTGGTGACCGAGTCATTGACGTTGATAGCGGGGACCAGCAGCTTGCCGGCTTCCTGCATCTTGTAGAGGCGGTGGACGCCGGTGGTGGTTTCTTCGGAGACGCCGCGCCATTCTTTCACCGTATCGTGCCAGTGCCGCGGATGGGTGGCGTGAACCTTCTTGAGGAGGTCCTTGATCACCTCCTCTTCGTGGCTGCCGGACGCGCTGTTGACCCAGTCGCTGCCGTTTTCGAGTTCGTAGCCTTTGTGGATCAGCAGCGTGACGTCGCCGCCGTCATCGACAACCAGCTGCGGGCCCTTGCCGCCGGGGTGGCTGAGCGCCTGGTAGGTACACCACCAGTAGTCTTCGAGCGACTCGCCCTTCCATGCAAACACGGGGACGCCGGCTGCGGCGATGGCGGCCGCGGCGTGGTCTTGTGTGGAGAAGATATTGCAGCTTGCCCAGCGCACCGAGGCGCCCAGATCGACCAGGGTCTCAATCAGCACCGCGGTCTGAATGGTCATGTGGAGCGAACCGGTGACGCGTACGCCGGCCAGCGGCTTGGCCGCGGCATGTTTGCGGCGAATGGCCATGAGGCCCGGCATCTCGTATTCGGCGATGGAGATTTCTTTGCGGCCCCAGTCGGCCAGCGAAAGGTCGGCCACTTTGAACTCGGCGGCTGTCGGATTCAGCGTTGCAATACCCATATCTTCTTTTTAGTCCTCGTATCAATAAATCTTGATATATTGATATTATACCGCGGTTCCCGATATGGCGTCAATCCTCAAATCGTTGCGTCTGGCGGCAGACCCTAACCGTCTGCGCATGCTGCTGGTTCTGGAGCGCGAAGAGCTGACCGTCGCCGAACTGCAGGAGATTCTCTCCAAGGGCCAGAGCCAGATTTCGACCCACCTCTCACAACTCAAACAGGCTGGCCTGGTTGACCGATCGGCGTATGGGAAAGAATGCGTTTTACCGGTTGAAGGCGCCTGCCGGAGTTGATGCAGTTGTTGCGCGACGCGGCGCACGAAATCCCGGAGGCGGAACAGGACCAGGAGGCGCTCCGGCTGGCGCTGCGCAAACGGCGGGACACCATGCGCCGCTACTTCGACGAACTGGCGGGCCGGTTCGGGCGGCAGTACGTACCGGGCCGGTCGTGGAAAGGCATCGCCGAGGCCCTGCTCAAGCTGATGCCGCCTATGGTGATCGCCGATCTGGGCGCCGGCGAGGGCAGTATTTCGCAGTTGATGGCGCAGCGGGCCAAGCGCGTGATCGCGGTGGACAATTCGGAAAAGATGGTGGAGTTCGGCGCCAGTCTGGCGCGCACGCACGGGATCGCCAACCTGGAATACCGGCTGGGCGACCTGGAAGACGTGCCCATTCGCAGCGGCACCGTGGACCTGGCGTTTCTCAGCCAGGCGCTGCACCACGCCGTGCATCCGGAGAAGGCGGTAGCCGAGGCGTGGCGGATTCTGAAGAAGGGCGGGCGCATCGCCATTCTGGATTTGAGCCGGCACCATTTTGAAGAGGCGCGGGAAATGTACGCCGACTTGTGGCTCGGGTTCACCGAGTTGGAAATCGAGCGATACCTTAAGGGCGCCGGCTTCAAGAACGTGGAGGCGGCGGTGGTTTATAAAGAGCCGGAGGCGCCGTATTTCGAGACCGTCCTGGCCACCGGCGAGAAATAGGTAGCGGGCCGGGACATTGCCGTAAGTACAGATTTCCTGTACGCTAATCAAGAGGTGGTCAATGCCGACCGAAACAACTTACACCAGCCTGCGGGCGAATCTGGCCGACGTGCTGGATCGGGTAGCGGACGATCAAGAAGTGATTGTCGTTCGGCGCAAGAAGGGCCAGGACGTGGCGCTGGTGCCGGCGGCGGAGCTGGCGGGACTGATGGAGACGGCGCATTTGCTGCGGTCTCCGCGCAATGCGCGGCGTTTGTTGTCGGCCCTGCATAGATCGGAGAAGCACCAGGGAACGGCGATGTCCCTGGAGCGGTTGAGGCGTGAGACCGGGCTTGCTGCGCCGCGCTAAACGCGACGCGGAGCCTGACGCCGTCTTTTCTCGTGAGTTCCTGGAAGACCTCAGGTTCTGGGTGAAGACCGACCGCGGCGTTGCACTGCGGATTCTGGATCTTGTGGAAGCCACGCTGCGAGATCCGTTTCAAGGGATTGGAAAGCCTGAGCCGCTGAAATATGTGCTGGCTGGCTGTTGGTCCCGGCGAATCACGCAGGAACACCGAATGGTCTACAGGGTAGGAAACGCGCGGATCGATTTTCTGCAAGCGCGGTACCATTATTGAAACTGAATACTTCACACTGAAAACCCTGAGACTTTGCACTGAAAATCCTGAGACTTTGGCCGAATTCAATGGCCTGCCGATTACTAAAAAACCCGCCGATTTGTGCGGAAAAGTAACCGCCACCACAAAGTCGCCTTCTCCAGCATCTCCAAAACGGGCCGCTCGGCCCTTCACGTGCCATAGTTTCCGCAGGAGGCGCAAACATGCGTAAAGTTGTCACGGTGATGCTGTTGATATGCGCGTCGTTTTCCATCCCTGCGCCTTGCGCGACGCCGAACTCCATTTCGAGTACAACGCCGGGTACAACTAAGAGAGCCAGGTATCCGGTGATGCGGATGGAGGCCACCGCCTTCGTACCGGAGTCCGGAGCCACGGCAGCAGGTACGGTACCGCACCAGGGGATTGTGGCGGCAGACCCCGCCGTACTGCCGCTCGGCTCACGCATCCGTGTAACCGGCGCCGACTCATACAACGGTATCTATATCGTCACCGACACGGGGAGCAAAGTGATCGGACGGCACATCGATCTCTGCCTGGAAAGCGCCGTCGAGGCCAAGCAATTTGGCAAGAAGATAGTGCGGGTCCGGCTGCTCCGCAAGGGCCTGGGCAAGCAGGATGCCAGAGATAAAGATATTCCGGTGTCTAATACCGCTGACCGGGCACGTCCATAAGGATCCGCTCCAGTATCTCCGGAATTTCGAAAACGGCGCGGTTGTGCAACCGCTCGGTGGCGGCGCGGAAACGGGCGTAGGCCAGGGGATCGAGCAACTCATCCACGGCTTTCGCAATGCCGCGAAAATTCGGCAGCACAATGCCAGCTCCTTGTTCGCGCAGCCATTCGGCGTTGTAGCGCTCCTGCGGAAGTGTCCAGGCATTCCGCTCTACGATGCACGGCAAATGCATGGCGACGGCCTCGCTCAGGCTGCCCGGGCCCGGCTTGCCGATGAAATAGTCAGCCAGCTGCATGTAGCGCGGCACCTCTTTGGTGAAACCCTCCACGAACAGTGGCGCCCTATTCGGCAAGAGCTGCGGCAGCGCCTGCAAGCGCGCCCGGAGTTTTTCGTTCTTGCCGCAAATCAGCAAAAGCTGGCGATCCGGCAGGCTGCGCGCGATCTCCAGCATTACGGCGGAGCCTTCACCGCCGAACAGCACCAGGCCCACAGGCAGCCCGGGCCGGAATCCCAACTGGGCGCGCGCGGCGGCCCGTTCCTCCGGCGTTAGCGGCGCGATTTCATAGAACCGAGGGTTGAGAATCATGCCGGACACGCGGTGCACCTTGGACGCCGGGTGCCCCATGGCCAGCGCCTGCTCCACAGCTTTGTCCGACCCGCAGATGAAATGCTGATCTTGCCGTTCGATCCAGAAGTGCGGCGGGTAATCGGCGAAATCGGTAAGGATCGTCACCAAGGGTACTCCCGGCAGGGTCAGGTGCAGGCTCTCGCCCAGCGCGCGATCGAAATTGGGCACCATCGACACCACCATATCCGGCCGGCTGGCGCCCCAGAAGACCTTCAGCAGGCGCACCTGCTTCGGATGGAACAGGCGGATGACCAGATGCATACCCGCCATGAGCTGCGGCGAACCGAGGGTCCAACCCTTTTTGAGCAAGGTGTTGTAAAGATCCTGCATGCGCAACCCGGTAAGTTTGCGAAACACGTCCATGGAGTCCAGCACTTCCTGAAGATTCACCATGCGGATTTCGTAAGGCCGCCCCTGTTGCTCGATCACCTGGCGCAGCGCATTGGCCGCCGCCCGGTGACCGCCGCCGGCATCGAAATAAATGAAGTCGAGTTTCTTCAATAGTTCGATTGTGGCATGTGGCGCAGGTCAGGCTACAAAAAGATAAGCTACAGAAGATAAGTTACAAAAAACAAGTGGATTAACATATGTTTGTTGGGTATGTCACGCAACTGTAGCCGATTCGGGGATATATGTGGAGCATGCGGTGTGACTTGCACGTCCACACGAAGCATTCCGGCATGTGCACCATTCCCGTGCTCAAAGCCATTTGCTGGGAAAGCTACAACGATCCGCTAGCCGTTTACGAAAAACTGAAGCGCATCGGCATGGATCTGGTCACAGTTACAGATCACGATTCCATCGACGCGGCGGAAGCCTTGCGCTCGCGGCCGGATTTCTTTCTCAGCGAAGAAGTCTCATGCCGGTTGCCAAGCGGTACCGAACTGCACGTCGGCGTGTATAACATTACCGACCGCGACCACGTTGAACTGCAGCGGCGCCGGAGGGACTTTGAGTCGCTGGCGGCCTATCTCCGGGAAAGGCATCTGTTCTACAGCGCCAATCATGTGTTTTCGAGCCTCACCGGCCGGCGCACAGTAGAAGATTTTGAGTTGTTCGAAACTGCCTTTCCGGCGGTGGAGACGCGCAACGGCCACATGCTGGCCCGCGCCAACGAAAACGCCGCGGCCCTGGCCGATTTCGCGGGCACGGCGGAAGTGGGTGGCAGCGACGCGCACGCCATGCCGTCAGTGGGTTGCGCCTGGACCACAGTGCCCCGCGCCCGCAGCAAACAGGAGTATCTGGAGGGCCTGCGCCGCGGTTTGGGCAAGGTCCGCGGAGAGACCGGCAGCTATTACAAACTGACGCGCGACGTGCTTTGCATCGCTCGTGAAATGATGCGGCGGAATCCCTGGACGCTGCCCCTTGCGCCTTTGGCCGTGGGTGTGCCGTTGGTGATCCTGGGCAACTACGCCATCGAGAACGTTTTCGCACGTTTGTGGATGGCCCGCTACCTGCACGCCAGGAGCGTGAAAAGCGCAGCCGGCACGATAGCAGAGGTGGTGGCATGACGCTCGCAAGCGCGATGTGGAACTACATTTCTTACCGCGATCACAAGCTGATGCGGCGGCTGAACCGGTGGCCGGCGCCCCGGTGGATTCGCGTGTGGATGCTGTGCGCCACACACGGCGGCGATGGCTGGCTGTGGTATGGGATGGCGCTGATCATTGCGCTGTTCGGCGGCGAGCAGCGATTCCTGGCCATCGGTGCGGCGGCACTGGCGGCGGGATCGGGAATCGCCATCTTCCTGCGGATTAAGAAAGCCACCGGCCGCAAGCGCCCGTGCTCGTTTGAGCCGCACTGTTGGGCCACGCTGCTGCCGCCGGACCAGTTTTCCTTCCCTTCCGGCCACACCATTACGGCGTTTGCCGTGGCCATAACGCTGGGCCACTTTTATTCGGGTTTGGAATTGGGGCTGCTGTTTTGCGCGACCAGCGTGGCAGCTTCGCGCATCCTCTTGGGGATGCATTTCCTGAGCGACGTATTGGCGGGCGCAGCCATCGGGACCATTCTGGCGCTGGGCTCAACGCGGCTTGTGACATATCTCACCTAAGAGAACCTCCTGGACGTGGTGGCTGATTTCAGCCAGTCTGGTTGCCAGCGGCCACCGGCCATTTCCACGAACTGTTTGACAACACATGACTTGCGCTGTGGCACGGGGATTGCAATCTAGGAGGCCAGGAGATCGAAAATGAAAAAGACATTCCTGGTTCTGGCGGCGGCACTGATGACACTGGCTCCGATGAGCGCTCCGGCCGCCATCCGCGGATTCGTGGGGGTGGGGGTAGGACGCCCGTATTATGGTGGTTTCTATAGCCCATATTGGGGCTGGGGTCCGGCATACGGCGGTTACTACTATGGACATCCCAACGCCGGCGAAGTAAAGTTGGACACCAAGGTGAAGGACGCCCAGGTATTCATCAATGGCGCCTACGCGGGCACTACCCACGAGGCTAAGTCGATGTATCTGCGGCCCGGCACTTACAACGTCGAAATTCGCGAATCGGGCCACACTCAGTACGCTGAAAAGGTTTACGTAGTCGCGGGCAAAACCCTGCACCTGCACCCTGAGTTATGACGGGCGCAGTTGCTTCAGAGCACCGGCGAGTCGTTTCCCAATAACGCTCGCCGGACAATCCTGATGGGCGGAAAGCCTTGCTGCATGAAGGCGTCATGAAACTGCTGCAAGGTGAATTTACCGCCCATCATTTTTTTATAGTCCTCGCGTAACTTCAGGATTTGTAGTTTGCCGAGGGTGTAGACCAGGTAAGTGGGGTCTGAAGTTCCGCGCTTGGCTTCCTTCTCTGCCACCGGCCGCACCTGGTAGCCCTCTTTGACGAAGAACTCCACGGCCTGTTCCAGTGTCATCTTGCCGGTGTGCATCTGAATGCCGGCAATATAGCGGGCGTTGCGCAGCAGGGCATCCTGCAATTGGCCGAGGCGCAATTTGAGATCGCCTTTGCCGTAGCCCTCATCAAGCAACATCTGCTCCGTATAGTGCGCCCACCCTTCGGCGTTGGAACTGCAACCCAGCAGCTTTCGCACCTTGGTAGGCGACCGGGCGTTCCACAGGAACTGCACGTAGTGACCGGGATAAACTTCGTGGACCGCGGTGCTGATGATGGTCCCGCGATTGAACCCTTGCATGTATTCCTCGGTCTGTTTAGGCGACCAGGTTTTTTCAGGCAGGGTCACGTTGAAGAATGCTTCTTTGGCGACCTTTTCGAACGGGCCGGGTGTGTCCATTGAGGCCGTAGTGAGCGCGCGCATGAAGGGCGGAGTCTCTTCCACGATGGGGGGCACGGGCGAGGGGATGGTGATGATGTGGCGGCTTTCGACGAAGTCGCGCAAGCCGCCCAGGACGTCGCGGAAAGACTGCAACAGCTTGTCGCCGGCCGGATGGTCGTTCTCGGCTTCCTGGAGAATCTGTTCCGGGGTGCGCTTGGAATCGATCTGCCCGGCCACCCGCTTGAACTCGGCCTGGTTCCGGTGCAAGTTGTCGTAACCCACCTGCAGCAGGCGGTCAAGCGGCACGTCCACCATTTCGTCGTACAGCAGTTTCTTGCGATAATTCTCGGCGCCGATTTTGAAATCGCCGTTCGAGCGCGGCAGAAGATCATTCTTCAGAAACGTCTGGTACGCGTTGATGGCGTCAATCACGGTCTGATTGCTTTTCTTGAAGTCGGCCAGCAGGGCCGCGTCTTTGACCTGCTGGAATGCCTTGGGGACGTCGTCCTGAAAAAAGCTGACGATGCCGGGCAGCTGCAGCAGCGCCACTTCGGTATAGATCCGCGGCGGATTTTTCAGATTTTCGCGGGCCGACTGGAAAACTCGCGGGATCAGCCGTTCGCGGGCGATCAGGGATTTCAATCGCTCGGCCGGCGGCGCGAAACTGCGGCTCATGATGACGAAGATGGCGCTGGTCACGCCGGAAGAATACACGTCCGGATTCTTTTCCCAGGCCCGGATGGACTCCAGACCAAGAAGCTGTCCGCGGATTTGCGCCAGCGTCAGGTCGCGGTCGGCAGCGATGGCCGGTGAGAGGCCGCGGGCGTCAAAGTTCTGCACTTCGGCTTCGAACTTTTTGAAAACCGCGATTTCCGCGTTGATCTCCGCGCGCGAACCGGAAGGCAGCAGCGTGTCGTACTGGTGAAACCCGGCCTGTGTGCCCTGTACAGGATCGAACTTAAAAACCGCCTCGTCGAAGAAGCGATCGGCCAGCTTATTGAAATCGGCATCGCGGGATTGCGCGAGACACACGCAGGCGAACGCAAAAATGAGGAAAGCGCGCGAGACGTTCATTGATAAATTATAGCGGCGCGCGCCCGGAGGCTACGGTTCTTTGAGCCGGTTGTACTTCTTCAACACCTCCCGCAGCTTGTCGTGCGGCAGCGCATAAACCTTGTGGCCGTTCACGCCGGTCATGGTTTCGGCGCCCACGATAGCGTTGATGATGGCTTCTTCGGTTGCCTGGACGGTGGCTTCGAACACCGGGTTCAGCGAATCGTTCGGCAGCATCGAGACATTCATCGGCGCTTGAGCTGCGGCGGCGTTGGGGTTGGCGGTGGAAAAGGAAATGAAGATGTCGCCCGACCCGTTGCCGGAAACCGAACCGGTACGGCCCAGGCCCAGGGTGGCACGCTTGGCCAGACGCTGAACCTGGTGCGGCAGCATGGGCGCATCGGTAGCCACTACGATGATGATGGAGCCGACGTCTTCGCGATACGGCTGCGCTCCGCCGGACGCGCTGGCTACCGGCATGCTCCGGTCGATCTCCTCGCCCACCGGAAGGCCGCCGATGCGCAATTGGCGCCGGCTGCCGCAATTGCACTGAACCAGGACACCTACGGTGTAGCCGCCCTGATTGGCGGGGAGTTTCCGTGACGAGGTCCCGATGCCGCCTTTGAAGCCGTAGCAGATCATTCCAGTCCCGCCGCCCACGTTGCCCTCGGGGACGGGGCCGCTCGAAGCGCTGTCGAGCGCCGCCGCGACATCGTCGGGCTTGACGTGAAAGCCGTTGATATCGTTCAGTTGGCCGTCGTAGGTTTCGGCAACGATCGGGTAGGTATAGAACCCCCCGGTAAACGTGTTGGTGCCGGGCTTACGGTTGTTCTTGACCAGCCAGCCGAGGAAACTGTCGCGCACCACGCCGACGCTGTGGGTGTTGGTGATGAGGACCGGACCATCGAGAAATCCGGATTCCTCCAGCCAGTGA
Source organism: Bryobacterales bacterium (assembly GCA_963817515.1). GTDB lineage: Bacteria > Acidobacteriota > Terriglobia > Bryobacterales > Bryobacteraceae > DATMNI01. The sequence continues at coordinate 66,051 of CAWFPJ010000009.1, forward strand.
GTGCCGGTCATATCGCCGTTGCCATTCTGCGAAAACCAGCCGCCGAAGACGGGGTCGGACGATTTCCTGCCGCGCGGCCAGACAGCGGTGACGCCGGTGCGCACAGACGAGCCCGAGATGATGGTCTTGTGGCCCACCTCCACGCCGGCGACATCGACGATCGCGTTTAGCGGCCCTGGCGTGCCTTCGAGCGGCACTCCCAGATTGCGGGCGCGCGGTTTAGGTTGGCCGCAGAGTGACGCAGCCAGCAGCAGTGCGGTGCAAAGCCTCATGCCGTGGCATGTTATCACAGCTACTTGTTAGACTATCAGCTTGTCCCTACAGACTTCTCGCGCCGGAGAGTGGTTTCTGAGCTCCGGAATTCAAGAACCGAACGGCGGCGTGGCCCGTTATTATCGCGCCGACTGGCAGCGCAACCACGCGGTCTCAACCGAAATCACCGGTTACGCGGTGAGCGCTTTGGTGTATCTGCATTCGGTCACGCACGATTCGCGCTACCTGGAACGGGCGGTTGCCGGGGCGCGTTTCCTGGCGTGGACGGCCTGGGACGCCGGCCGGCGCACCATGCCGTTTGAGCTGGCGCCTTCGGCCTTCACGTACTTTTTCGATTGCGGCATCATTGTGCGCGGCCTACTGGCGGCGTGGCGCGCGACCGCCGAGCAGGAATTCCTGGACGTGGCGGTGGCGCTGGGCCAATCCATGGCGGCCGATTTCGCATCGCCGGATGGCGATTTCCATCCCATTTTGTCGCTGCCGGATAAGGGTCCGGCGGAACGCGATGCGGCGCGCTGGTCGCGGACGCCGGGCTGCTACCAGTTGAAATCGGCCATGGCATGGTGGGAGCTGTTTGAAGCCACGGGCGACCCGCGATTTAGCGAGCCGTACGAACGCGTGCTGGAATATTCGCTCGGCTCTTACGCGGCTTTCCTGCCCGGCGATACGGACCAGCTCAAGGTGATGGACCGCCTGCATGCTTTCTGCTATTTCCTGGAGGGCATGCTTCCGCGATCCGGGGATCTGGCTTGCGCCGCTGCCATCCGCGATGGCCTGGGACGCGCTGCGCAACTGCTGTGCGAGATCGCCCCGCAATTCGAGCGCTCCGATGTTTACGCCCAGGTCTTGCGCATGCGCCTTTACGCGGATTGGGCCGGCGCGGTGCCGCTGGATTGCGAGGCCGCCAGCTTCGAGGCCGAAAGGCTGGAGGGGTTTCAGGCGGCCGACGAGGACGCGCGAATCGACGGAGGATACTATTTCGGGCGCAAAGGCGGAGTCTGGCTGCCGCATGTGAACCCGGTGTCTTCGGCTTTTGCGAGCCAGGCGTTGGAATTGTGGCGCGGCCGGGCCCAGGCGCCGATTCACTTGCTGATCTGATTTTGACGCCGAAAATCAAGGTCGCGTTCGCCTCCGGCACCGACGAGTTGAACCGGCAACTCATCGAGCGCATGCGCGCCCTCTTTCCCGAACTGCCACTCTACGTGGTCTCGGATTTTCCGCCCGAGGATGCCGATTTGCCATGGGTGCCGTATCGCGTAAACCGCAGCCTGGGCGACAACCTGGCACGGTGCCGCGCGGAATTGCAGGGTAAGCGCATCCGGCTGGCGGGTGTGATGCTGGTGCCCAACGTGCCTTTCCGGCGCATGCGCCTGATGGCGCTGTGGCTGTCGCCGCTTGGGTTTCTGGCGTTCAATGAGAACCTGAACAATTTCATGCTGCGGCCGCAAGCGCTGCCGGCGATTCTGGGGCACGTGGCGTGGCGCGTGAAGAACGCGCTGCGGTGGAGCGTGAGGTGGGCCCGGAAAGCCGACTGGAGTGTTGTAGCGGCGTATGGCGCGGCACGCATTGCGGGCTTCGTGAGGCCGCGGTGGCGCAGATCAGGCTCGACGGACGCAGGCCAGGAGACCCACGCTGCAGGCATTTCCGTGGTTATTCCGTCGCGCAATGGCAGAGAATTGCTGGCCGCGCAGTTGCCCGGAATCATGCGCGAACTGGAGGGCTTTGCAGCGGAAGTTGTGGTGGTGGATAACGGCTCAGGTGATGGCACGGCCGAATGGCTGCAAGCAGTGTGGCCGCAGGCGCGGGTGGAAGTTTCCGCGACCGCGCTCTCTTTCGCGCGTGCCGTGAATCGCGGAATCGGGCTGGCTGGTTACGGGCATGTCTGTCTGCTGAATAACGATATGCTGCTGGAGCCCGGTTTCTTCGCGGCTTTGGTGGGGGCATTTCAGCAGGTGCCGAACCTGTTTTGCGCCTCGGCGCAGATCCGATTCCCGGAAGGCGTGCGCCGTGAGGAGACCGGCAAGACCGTGATGGCGCAGGCTGCGCCCGAGGATTTTCCGGTGCGCTCAGACCTGCCGCTGCCGGGCGAAGACCTGAGCTACGTGCTGTACGGGAGCGGCGGCTGCTCATTGTACGATGCGGCGAAACTACGCGCGCTGGGCAACGTGAATGAGGCTTTTGAGCCGGCGTACGTGGAGGATCTGGATCTCGGATATCGGGCCTGGCAGCGCGGTTGGCCCAGCGTCTACGTGGCGGGCGCGGTGGTAGAGCACCGGCACCGGGCGACCACGTCGCGGTATTACAGCGAGGCGCAGCTAGAGGCGATTCTGGAAATCAATTACTTGAAGTTTCTGGCCGGGGCGGTGGCCAGTCCGCGCGTATTTCGCCGCTTGTGGGGGCAGGCGATGCGGAGGCTGCGGATCAAAAGCAGGGTGGGCCCCGGGCCTGCCGCCATCGCCTTAAGCGGTGGACCGCTGGTCACGCCGGAGTATTCGGAAGACAGCTTTCTGGCGCTGACGAATGGTGCAGTCGCGAACTTCCCCGGGCGGGAGGCGAAGGGACTGCCGCGGATATTGATTATCACGCCCTATGTGCCCTTTCCGCTGTCGCACGGGGGCGCGGTTCGCATGTACAACCTTATGCGCCGCTCGGCCGATGAATTCGACCTGGTGCTGGTGGCGTTCACCGATCGCCTGGAAACGCCACCGCCCGAAGTATTGGCGATCTGCGCCGAGGTGGTGTTAGTCCAGCGGACGGGAAGCCATGCCCTGCCAGCCACTGGACGCCCTGAGGTGGTGGAGGAGTTCGACTCGCTGGCCTTCCGCGCGGCATTGCAGCAGACCGTGCGCAAGTGGCGGCCGGACGTTGCGCAGCTCGAGTTCACCCAGATGGCACAATACGCGGATGAGTGCGCACCCGCCAAGACCGTGCTGGTGGAACACGACGTCACTTTCGACCTGTACCAGCAGATGCTGCTGCTGGAAGACGGGTGGGAACTGCGCCGTCAACTGGAGTTGTGGCGGAAGTTCGAACTCGACGCCTGGCGTATGGTGGACCGCGTAGTGACTATGTCGGAGAAGGATCGGACGCTGGTAGGCGAAGGCGCCGTCACTCTCCCGAATGGGGTGGACCTCGACCGTTTCCGTCCGGCCGTGGGCGAGCCTGAGACGCGGCGGCTACTTTTCATCGGGAGCTTCGCGCACCTGCCAAACCTGCTGGCGGTCGAGTTTTTCCTAAAGGAGGTCTGGCCGTTACTGCATGACGCGACGCTGCATATCATCGCGGGCGCACAGCACGAATACTACCTGAATCACTATCGCGATCGCGTAAGCGTGGATTTGAGCGGCGCTCTGACGGGCGATCTGGCCGGCGCGGGGATTGAGGTTTCCGGTTTCGTTTCCGACGTGCGCAGCGCTTACCAGCGCGCGGCGGTGGTGGTGGCGCCGCTGGTGGCTTCGGCGGGCACCAATATCAAGGTGCTGGAAGCCATGGCGATGGGCCGAGCCGTTGTGAGCACGCCGGCGGGAGTCAACGGGCTTGACCTTGCGCCGGACGACGATTTTCTCGTGGCGCGGACCGCGGCGGAGATGGCCGCTGCGATTGAGCGGCTGCTCAGCGACGCGGGTGAGCGGCGGCGGATCGAGGCTGGGGCCCGCCGACGGGTGGAGCGCGAATTCGGATGGGACACGATCGCCCGGCGGCAGGCACGGCTCTACCGGGACCTGATCGGTTAGCCTGAGAACCGCCCTTGCCGATTGCTACATCAACTGAGCAGTCAACCAGGTTCGCGCAAAGTCCCAGTCGCGCTTGAGCGTGGCTACGGAGATGCCCAGGGCATCGGCGGCTTCCTTTTCGCTTAGACCACCGAAGAAACGCAACTCGATCACTTTGGCTGCGCGCTCATCCAAAACCTCCAGGCGCGACAGGGCTTCATCAATCGCCAGCAGGCGTTCGTCCCGATCGACAACCGGGCAGTCGGCGTCGTCCAGGGAGAACTTGATCTGACCGCCGCCCCGTTTTTCACTCTGACCGCGCCGCGCATAGTCCACCAGGACCCGGCGCAGCTGCTGCGCTGCCACGGCAAAGAAGTGGCCGCGATTTTGCCAGTCGATCGGCCCCGAGCCGCACAGCCGCAAGTAAGTCTCATGCACCAGTCCGGTGGTCTGCAGTGTATGGTTATCGCGCTCGCGGTGCATTTGGCGGGCCGCCAGTTTATGCAGGTCGCCGTAGACGAGTTCCATCAACCGGCTGGCCGCTTCCGGGTTGCCGGCACGCCAGGCCAGCAGCAGGCCGGTTATCTCGTGGGTATCGTCGGCCATAGGCTCGCCCGTTCAATCTTGAGCTGTTTCCGCCGCCCAGTGCGCTATACCAATCGAGGGGAACGTAAGCCCATGAGATCAGCAACAGCTCATTTACCGAGTTATGATACCTCCACTATGCGCCGGGTGTATTTATGACACCGCAACGTTTGCGCCAGATCCGAAACCTCTACGAAGCGGCCCTCGAAAGAGATTTGGCGGAGCGGACGGTATTCCTGGGCCAGGCATGCCAGGGCGACCGTGACCTGGGCCTCCAGGTGGAACGGCTGCTGACTGCGCATGAACATGCCGCGGACTTCATCAGCGGGCCATTGCTTGGGTCCATCGACCTGAACATCGACCTGGATGCCGGGGCGGCCGCAACACGCATGGAGGGCCGGCGCCTGGGCGTTTATCTGGTGCTGCGTGAAATCGGGCACGGCGGTATGGGCACGGTCTATCTGGCATCGCGAGACGACGGTGTGGTCCACCAGCAGGTAGCCATAAAAATTGTGCGCGCCGGAACGGGGGACCCGGACGTGCTGCGCCGGTTCCACCAGGAGCGCGACATCCTGGCGTCTCTGGATCATCCGGCAATTGCACGGTTGATCGATGGCGGCAGCACGGAAGAGGGGCTGCCTTACCTGGTGATGGACTACGTGGACGGAGAACCGATCGATGCCTGGTGCGACCGCCACAAATTGAACGTAACGGAGCGCCTGAAGCTGTTCCAGGCCGTGTGCTCCGGTGTCCAGTATGCGCATCAGCGGTTGGTGGTACATCGGGATCTGAAACCCGGCAATATTCTGGTGACCTCGGTAGGCAACGTCAAGCTGCTGGATTTTGGCATCGCCAAACTGCTGGACAACGATGCCACGCCGAAGGACCAGGCCGCTACCGAGACACTGATCCAAAGGATGACCCCGGAGTATGCCAGCCCGGAACAGGTTCGCGGTGAACCGGTCAACACGGCGAGCGACGTCTATGCGCTGGGCGTGGTGCTGTATGGGCTGCTGACGGGGCACCGGCCCTACAGAATGCAAAGCCACTTGATGCACGAAGTGGCGCGCGTGATTTGCGAAGAAGAGCCGACCCGTCCGAGCGCGGTGATTGCCGAAGTGGACGGGGCGGGGGAGACGGCGGCGGCGAGGCCTGAGACTATCAGCGAAGTCCGCGAAGGAAGCCCGGTCCGGCTGCGGCACCGGCTGGAAGGAGACCTGGACAACATTCTGTTAAAAGCCTTGCAGAAGGCGCCGTCCCGCCGTTACAGTTCCGCGGACCAATTCAGTGAGGACGTGCGCAAGCATCTGGAAGGGATGCCTGTCAGCGCTCGAAAGGATACCGTCTGGTATCGGGCCGGCAAATTCATTCGACGGCATCAGGTTGGATTGACGGCCGCGGTTTTGATCCTAGCGTCCATGCTGCTTGGACTGACGATGACGTTATGGCAGACGCGTATCGCTCTCCGGCAGCTCAAGGACGCTAATACGAGCGCGGAGGCAAGCCGCAAGACGGGTACAGCTGCCGGGGAACAGCCGAGGCTTCCCGGGCAGTTGCCGAACGGGACTCAGGCGCCTCCGGACACGATGGGTGTGCTGACGCCGGAAATCGTGCAGGTGCTCTTTATGTTGTGGATCCTGCTCGGCGTGGTTGTGTATTTCACACGGGCGCCTCTCCTCAGGTTGTCGGGCTCTCTTGCGGGCGGCGTGGTTTTCGTGCTGCTCTTTTTCGCGGAACACCGGCTGGCCTCCGCCAGCGGCTGGCTGCACTTCAGGTGGATTGTTACGCCCCAATCGCAGCTGCTCGTTTACCTTGCCGCCACCCCGTTAGGCGCGATACTGCTGCTGCTGGGCTGGCGCATTATCCGCAAGTTCGGCTGGCGCGGCCAGATGGTTTTCGTCGCGGCCGTGGGCACATATGGTCCTGTTAGAGACTACCTCGCAGCGGCCTGGTTTGCGGGAATAATCAGAGTGCCGGGGGCGCTGCCTTGGATCGCAGATTGGGTTTGCTGGGTTGGCAACATTACTCTGGCGCTGGGCATCATGCGGCTCATCACTGGCCCGGTGGAAAGCGATCGCCTGACGCGCTTTCCCTGGAAGCTCTGAGCGTTGTCCGCCACGCCGGCCCGGTGACGTGAAGTCCGGCGCTGATATGGATTTCACGAAATAGTGCGCCTTTTTCCCGGTCCGGCGTCCGGCTGGCGAAGGAAATCGAGGAAAGCGCCGATAAGCTTCTTAGTACCGCATCGCCCGCGAATTCCGGGCGTGCGGAGCTTGGGGAGAATCGTCATGCCGCAGCAGAGGTACGCAAGGGAGAAACTCACGCAATTGCAGAGTCCCGAGGCGCGTCCCGCCTTGCCCTGCTTGCGCGTTCTCATTGCCGAAGACAACCTGGTTAATCAGCGTGTCGCAAAGTTGCAGGTGGAGCGCCTGGGCTTCGCTACCGACGTAGTCGCCAACGGCGAGGAAGCGCTGGCCGCGCTCACCCGCTTGAACTATGCGCTGGTTTTAATGGATTGCCAAATGCCGGGCATAGATGGCTACCAGGCCACCCGTGAGTTGCGGCGGCGCGAAGATGGCGTACGGCGAACCCCGGTGGTCGCGATGACCGCCAATGCATTCGCCGCCGATCATGACGCTTATCTCAGCGCCGGAATGGACGACTACCTGATCAAGCCGGTCGACCTGCGCGCCCTCCAGCAAGCGCTGAATCGCTGGACAAACGCACGCCCCGTTACGAACACCGCTTACTAATGGCGCGGCTCCGATCGGGGTGCCGGCGCCAGGTTAGCGTTTCCACGCCAAGGCTCCGTTGACTACCGTCGCCATGGGGCCGCCGCGGAACGTTCGTCCATGGAACGGCGAATTTCTGCTGCGCGAAGGTGACTGGTTCACGTCGTAGGTCCAACTTACGTCGGTGCTGAAGACCGTCACATCGCCGGGCGCGCCGGGGGCCAGCGTGCCGCGTCCCAGGCGCATCACGTTTTCCGGTCCGGTGGTGAACAATTCCACCATGCGGCTGAGGCCGATCTTTCCCGGCGCCACCAACTCTTCCAGGGCCAGCGCGATGGCGGTTTCGAGGCCGATGATGCCGAACGGGCAGCGCTCGAATTCCTGCATCTTGTCGGAACCGGCATGCGGTGCGTGGTCGGTCGCAATGGCGCTGATGGACCCGGCCGCGATTCCATCCACCACAGCTTGCCGATGGCCGCAGGAGCGCAGCGGCGGCTTCATTTTGTAGTTGCTGTCATAGGGAGCCATCCGGTCGTCGGAAAGCGAAAAGTGGTGCGGTGTGGTTTCGCATGTCACCGGCAGTCCGTTCTCGCGCGCGTAATGCACCATCGCCACGGAATTGCGCGTGGAGATGTGGGCCACGTGGTAGCGGGCGCCGGTCAATTGCGCCAACACCAGGTCCCGCGCCACCATGACGTCTTCCGACGCCGCCGGAATTCCGCGCAGGCCCCAGCGCACCGAGGGTGCACCTTCATGCATATCCCCGCCGGCGCTCAGGTTGAGGTCTTCGCAGTGCTGAATGATAGGCAGGTCGTAGGACTTGGCAAACTCCATGGCCCGCCGCATGACGCGCGAATTCATTACCGGCAGTCCGTCATCGGAAATGGCAACGGCGCCGGCGGCTTTCATGGCGCCGATGGCCGCCAGTTCCTCGCCGCCGCTGCCTTTGGTGATGGCCCCAATCGGAAACACGTTCACCGCAGCCTTCTTGCGCGCCTGCTCCACAATGTAGCTGGTAACGGTCTTGCTATCGTTCACCGGTTTGGTGTTGGGCATACAACAGATGGAGGTGAAGCCGCCGGCCGCCGCCGCCCGCGAACCGCTCTCTATGGTCTCGGCGTGCTCGAAGCCCGGCTCGCGCAGGTGCACGTGCATGTCGATGAAGCCGGGCGCTACAATCATCCCGCCGGCATCGAAGACCTCGGCCTGTGGTGAGGATGAAGAAAGATTCGGCCCCACGCCATCCACGCGCCCATCCACAATCAGCACATCCGCCACGCGGTCCGTATTCGATGCCGGGTCGATCACGCGCCCGTTCTTGATGAGGATGACAGTTGGCATGGGCCTATCCAATCACCTTTTCAAGCACCGCCATGCGCACCGCGATGCCGTTCTCCACCTGGTTCAGAATCACCGATCGGCTGAAATCCGCGACCTCGGAAGATAGCTCGCGGCCGCGGTTGATCGGCCCCGGGTGCATTACGATCGCGTCCGGCTTGGCCAGGTCCATGTGCTCCAGCCGCAGCCCGTAGAACTGGAAATATTCGCTGGCCGGAAAAGCCGCTTCGTGCTGCCGCTCCAGTTGCACGCGCAGCATCATGATCACGTCCGCCTCCCGGATGGCATCGCGAATATCGGTGGTGAGCCGCACGCCCGGCGCCAGTTGCGCCAGTTCCACGGGCAGCAGGGAGGCCGGACCGCAGAGCACGATCTCGGCGCCGAATTTCGAAAGCAGGTGCACGTTCGAGCGCGCCACGCGGCTGTGCGCAATGTCTCCGATGATCGCCACCTTAAGGCCTTCCAGGCAGCTGCGGCGGTCCAGAATGGTGCGCGCATCCAACAATGCCTGGGTAGGATGTTCGTGCGTGCCGTCTCCGGCGTTGATGATCGGGGTGGGCAGGTGCCGCGCCAGAAAGTGCGGCGCGCCGGATGCCGCATGACGCATCACGATGGCATCGGGCCGCATGGCCGCCAGCGTGTTCAAAGTGTCCACCAGCGATTCGCCCTTGGATACGCTGGACCCCGACGCCGTGATCGAAACCGCGTCCGCGCCCAGGCGCTTGGCGGCGATCTCGAAGCTGGTTCGCGTGCGCGTAGAAGCTTCGTAAAACAGGTTGACGATCATCTTCCCGCGGAGCTGGTCCAGCTTCTTCAACGTCTGGCTTTGTACAGGCTGAAAATCCTTGGCGCGCGCCAAAATAGCTTCGATCTCGGCGCGGTCCAGCTCTTCGATTCCGAGCAGTCCGGCGGGCATGTGGTCCTATGCGGCCTCGCCCGCGGCCCTTTCCACCAACAGCACCTTCTCCATGCCGTCGATCTCCTGGAACTTTACTTCGATGATCTCGAGGTCGGTAGTCTGCACGTTGCGCCCCACGAAGCGCGCCTCGATCGGCAGTTCGCGGTGGCCGCGGTCGATCAAGACCAGCAGTTGCACGCGGGCCGGCCGCCCATGATCGAACAGCGCATCGAGCGCGGCGCGAATGGTGCGGCCGGTGTATAGCACGTCGTCCATCAGGATGATGTCCTTGCCTTCCACGCTGAATGGAATTTCCGTAGAACTGACCACCGGCTTAATATCCACGGTGCTGAGATCGTCGCGGTACAGATTGATATCCAGAATGCCCACCGGCACACTCCGGCTCTCCAGGGCCTCGATCTTCTTCGAGAGCCTCTGCGCCAGCGGGACTCCACGGCGGCGGATTCCGATGAATGCGAGTTGTTCCAGGTCTTTGGTTTTCTCCAGGATCTCGTGGGCCAGGCGCACCAGCGTCCGATCGATTTCAGATGCGCTCATGAGTTGGGCTTTTTCACGGGTGAGGGACATTAAGGCTCCGAAACACAGAGTATCACGTAGTCCGGCCGGAGAGAGACCAAAACATCCGCCAAAACATCTACCGGAGAATGGGGTTAAGGTAAAAGATGCGATTCGGTATTGGGTTATTGGGCATAGGGGCATGTCTATGTCCCCTCTTGGGACAGGAGTGCGCGCCTGTTACGCATATCTTGCCCATCGGCGCTGTCTCCGCGTCTCTTGACAACTCCAGTTGTTTCCTGAGCGATGGCACGGCGTACGCATCCTATCGCCTCGATCTTCCCGTCCGTGGTCAGATTCAGATGAATTTAGATGGCGCCGGCCTGACCCTCATTCTGCGCGACTCTTCGGGAATTCGCATCGACTCCGGAACCAGCATTCTCCGGCCGATCGAAAGCGGAAGCTATGTGGTTTTCGTTGCCCAAAGCGTTGGTCAAAGTGTCGCCCAAAGCGCGAATGGTGGATCCCAGGCGGTGCCTTATTCCATCAACACCGCTTTCACGGCCGAGCCCGGTATGCTGTGCTCGACGTTTCCGAACATTGGGCTGAACCAGGCCGTGACGGGCCATCTTCCCGCTGCAGGATGCACCGCCCCCGATGGCACCGCCTACGAAGCTTATACCCTGACGGCCTGGGGCGCGGGCAATTTGAATGTCAGCGTTGCCAGTTCGGATTTCACCGCGGCAGTCCAGGTACGGAGCAGTGACGGCAGCGCGCTGGCCACTTCCGCCGGCATGGTGAATGTCTCGCTGAGCTCCAGCAGCCAGTATGTGATTGTGGTGTCGTCGGCCGATAACGGCGGCGCCTATCAGCTCACCACGGCCTTCACACCCGCCGATGCCGAAACCTGCCGGGCGGTGAAGACCTTCAGCGATTCGGACAATGACCAGGGCGCCATCGGCGCATCCAGTTGCTTTGTGACCATCGAAGGAAGCGGGGACCAGGCTTATTTCAACTACTACAACCTTACCGTCACCGCGGCTGGTACGGTGGATCTCAGGGCGGTGAGCGGCGACTTTACCCCCACTCTGAACTTGCTGGACGCCGCCGGCAACGTGCTGGCCTCAGACTCCGGCGCGGGCGGCTACGACCAGACCCTGGCAGTAACATCGGGGCTTCGCCGGCAGCTAAGTCCGGGTAACTATACCGTGCAAGTGTTCAGCGATGTTCCCTCAGGTGGTAACTACTCGATCAAGTACTTATTCACTCCCGGCGCTCCGCAGCCCTGCCCGGCGTCCGCGATGAATGCCGGCGATGCGCCCACGGGCCAAATCTCTTTAGCCAGTTGCCTGACCAGCCTGGGTTGGGGAGACCTGTACACCATGACTTTGCCGGCGGCGGGAACGCTGACTCTAAACCTGAGCTCCGTGCAGTTTGACACTGTGCTTGCCATTCGCGACGCCAGGGACAATCTGGTGGTGAGCAACGACGAAGTCAACGGCGAAGGCGTCTCCCACATCATCGCCGATCTGCCGGCCGGCGCCTATACCATTGTGGCCGCCGCCAGCCAGGGTAGCGGCGCATACCTGTTGACATCGCAGTTTGCGGCGCACGATATACCGCCCTGCACTTATGTGCAACCGCTCGACATCAACGGAGGCTACGTCCAAAGGCTGGGCATAGGCAGTTGCCGCGACACCAATGGCCAGCCGGTGGATTATTACCAGTTCGTGCTGCCGTCGGGCGGCGTGGTGGCCGCGGTCATGACTTCGAGCCAGGTGGACGGCTACCTCACGCTGATTGATTCCACCGGCAAAGTTCTGCGCACCGACGATAACAGTTATGGCTCGAGCGATCCGTTGATCGTGCAGTACCTGCCCGCCGGGACTTACAACCTGGCGGCGCGCGACGCGTCGAGCACGGTGGGGGGCCTGTATGAGGTGGACGTGCGCACCACGCTTGGACCGCGGCCGCCCTTCTGCGCACCCAAATCGACGGTAGCGCTGGGCAGTACGGTCACCGGCGCAGTAAGTTTTGCGAGTTGTCAGTACATCGATACTTTCGCCGACATCTATCAGGTCAGCCTGACCAGCGATACCAGTATCGACGTACGCCTGAATTCCTCGGATTTCGACGCCTACCTGGTGCTGCTTGACGCCAAGGGAAACGTGGTGGACCAGGACGACGACAGCGGCGGCAATACTGACGCCCGTATCACGGCACCGCTCGCGGCCGGCGTCTATTATATTGTGGCCAAACCTTCCGGCGGCTTTACGGCCCATGGGAACTACAGCTTGATTCTGTCGCCCGCCAATTAGGATTTGTGGGGCGGTCAATTTGGCCGCAGCCGTCTTTTAGGCGGCTATGACCCTATGCCTACCGAAACCCCCTATGCCGCGTACCCGTCTGACTGATAATAGAGTGATGCCCACGGAAACCGTTTGCGCAAAGTGCGGCGGCACGGGTTGGATCATCGTCGAGCGCGCCAGCGTCTCCGGTGCTGAGGCCTGCGGCTGTCGCAGCCAGGGGCGTGCCGTACGTTTGGAAGACCGGGCGCAAATTCCGCCGCTCTACCGGCTGGCATCTTTCGAGAACTTCAGCGTGCCCGGCCCCGATAATCCCATTGGCCGCCGGGAGCTCACCAGCGTGCTGCTGGCGGTGAAGAACTATGTCCGCGAATTTCCCAACGAGTCGCGCCCAGGCTTGTTGCTCATCGGCGACCCGGGCACAGGCAAGACGCACCTGGCCGCGTCGGCCCTCCGCGCAGTCATCGCCAAGGGCTTCGAAGGGCTTTTCTGCGACTATCAGAACCTGCTCGACCGCATCCGCTCCGGGTACGATGCCAGTTCGAATTCGGCCGACAAGGCCGCTTACCGCGTGGCGCTCGATAGCGAAGTGCTGCTGCTCGATGACATCGGCGCGCACCGCGTCACCGATTGGGTGGAGGACACCATCACTTCCATCGTTACCTATCGCTGCAACAACCGCCGCGCTCTGATCGCCACCACCAACCTGGCGGATGGCGATGTCGGCAACCCGGTCATGAAGAAGTCGGCCAGCGGCAATATCGAGTACGGCATCACGCTGGCCGACCGCATTGGCGCGCGCGCCCGTTCACGCCTGTTCGAAATGTGCACGGTAATCAAAATGCCGTTGATTGAAGACTACCGCCTGCGAAAGGCCCGGGCGTTCTGATGCGCCGGACGTTTTAATGCGAAGCCTCACGCGAAGCGCAGTCCTGTTGCTGCTTTTCGCGGCCGCGGCTCCGGCGCCTCCATTTGCCGCTGAACCGCAGCCCGCATACGTGCAGGCGGTGGAGTTCTCCTATTATCTATACCCGCGCGCCCTGTGGGAGCGCGAACTGGTCTGGCTCAAGAACATTGGCGTCCACACGGTGGAATTCAGCATCCCTTGGAACTTTCATGAGATCCAAGCCGGTGAATACGATTTCACCGGCCGCACCAGCCCGCGCCGCGATCTGATGGCCTTCATCCGGCTGCTGCGCAAACTCGAATTGCGCGCCTGGGTGCGGCCGCTGCAGCCCATCCCGGGTTTCATCAACAATGGCTTGCCCACGCCTGCGCCCGATGCCGCCGCCGAACGCGCCTGGCTCAAACAGCTGGAGCAGTTGCTGGCTACCCAGACCGCCAGCCATGGAGGGCCCATCGCCTGGGTCGAAATCCCCGCCAATGCGCAAGCCGCCGGGTTCGATGCCCCCCCGCCGCCAACGCCCGTGACAACGTTATCCGCCAATCAGCCCGCGGCCTTGGCGCGCAGCCGCCAGGCCATTGCTTCGGCGCGCGGTTCGCTGCTCTGGACCGACATTGAAGATGCCCTGTATCCGGCGGGTTGGGCTGCCAACCCGGCAACGCTCCTGCGCCCGGGCGCGGTCGGTCTAAGCGGTGATGAGCGTGCCACCACCGGCGCCCTCCGTCGCAATGCGGCGCTGCTGCGCAACTGGGCGCGGGTCTTCGCCGATCTGCATCCGGCCGCCATGCCTAAACCCGCGGCCGGCAAACTGCCGGAAGGCGTGAGTGCCGCGGAATTAGTTTCGCCCGCCGCTTCCGCAGTTAGAATCACCAACAGCGGCGCCAAAGCCTTCCACGACGATTTGCGGGTTTTCGAGCCGCTCTCCAAACGCGCTCTGATGATTCCGTCGCTTTCGGTTGGCCCCGGCGAATCGCTCTGGCTCCCCATCAGCCTCTCCCTGGGTCCCGAAGGCCTGTGCCGCGAGTGTACCAATTTCGCGCCGGCCGAACACATCGTTTACGCTACCGCGGAATTGCTCAACATTGAATTCGAGAATGGAATTCTGGCCATGGAATTCGCCGCTCCCGAGGCCGCCGAGGTGATTCTACAACTCTCGCGCAAGCCGGTGGGCCCATTCCTGGCTGCGGGCCGGCCCATGGCGTTCGATTGGGACAGCCAGAGCCTGCGTGCGCGACTGAAGATTCCGGCGGGCAAGCCTCCCGACAGCCACGTTCGCATCGGCATCGCCATCGAAGCCCCGGAGACTTCGGCCTTCTTCAATGATGCCAAGCGCCTGGTCATCGGACGCAAGAACACGCTTTCCACCGTGTACTCTTCCGAGGATGTTGCCAAGCGCTCGCGCCTGCGCCTGCCCGAGGGCTTCGCCGCCTCCCCAACGGTGAAATCGCCGAACGAAATCGACTACGAAGTGAACGTGCCCGCCGATGCCCTTCACGGTGACTATGCCAACCTGGCGCTGGAAGCCGATGGCGTACGCCTGGGCCGCGCGCGGCCTCAGCTTTTCCGCCCGGTCTCCATCCGGCTGATGCAGGCTATGCAGCTTCACTTCGGTCCGTCCACCGAATTGACGCCTGAGCCCCCTACCGTCCCGATGGAGCCTAAGGGCGGCGCGAATCTTGAGCTTTCCATCCGCAACAACTCGCCAGGCATTCAGACGTACCACCTGGAAGCGTCGGGGAAAGGACTGGAATTCCTTCCCTCAAAGACCGACATCAGTATCGCCGCGACGGATGAGCGCCGGCTGGAACTTCGCGTCTTCTTAAAGGATGGCGACGTGAACGGCGCCACCGATGTTGAATCCGGCCTGCGCGACTTCCACTTCGCGTGACCAAGGACGCCGATCTCGACCTTCCCATGCGCGCGCTTCTGCTGCCCCGCGGCCGTACAGTGGTCTGGACCGCCGATCTCGACGGCGACGGCTATCCCGAATGGATTCTGGAATCGCCCAAGGTGCGCGCCATTTTCTCCGCGCAGGATGGCGGCCGGTGGGTCGAATTCACCTGGAAAGACACCAACGCCAACTTTCTTCCCGAAGGGGGCGCGCTCGCCGCGTCCGGTCCGGTGGAGGTTCACGCCAACGGCGGCACTCTGGAATTTCAGGCGAAGAACTGGAAGCGCACGGCAAGCCTCTCAGGCAGCGCTTTGACCATCGAACAAAACAGTCCATTGCCGGCGGGCCCCCTGGCTCCCATGAAGCGCGGCAATACCAGCTTCACCATTGACCACGCCTCGCCCACTCGCACGGTCTACACGTTGGAGTAGGAAGATAGCACAGACCATTGGGACAGACGATCGGGTTTCGTCGTCTGTCGATCGCCCGGGGGCCGTTTACGAGATACGCGCCAACACCTGCGCCGTAATCTCGCGCACCATTTGCTCCACCTCTTCACGAGTTATGGAGCCGGGCGTGGTCGAACCCGGCACGCTGCAGACCTTGGGCTCAATGGCGATCGCGCCCGGAGTTGTGGGGATATCGCAGGTGTCGCATTCCGGTGCATCGTGGCGGGGGTCGGGAAGGCCCAGTTTCTTCTTGATGGCCAGCAGGTCGCTGGCGTGCTCGTTCGAGAAGTGCGAAATCGGGCTGCCAAGCTGAGCCGCCAGCATCAAGGTCCAGCAGTAAGTATCTACCACCTCGGCATACCACTCTGCATGGGTCACCGTATCCCCCCAGCAAACGATGCCGTGGTTGGACAGCAGAACCGTGTTGTGAGTTTTCACGAACGGAATCACGGTTTCCGCGAACTTTTGCGTGCCCGGCGTTTCGTACGGTGAAAGCGCCACCTTGCCGATGAAGACTTCATACTCCGGGATGACGCAGTTCGGCGGTACCCGGCCGGTGATGGCGTAAGCGGTGGCGTGCGGCGGATGGCAGTGCACCACAGCTTTGGCCTCCGGCACGGCCTTGTAGATTTCCAGGTGCATGAGAATTTCGCTGGTGCGCGGCCGCACACCCACCAGTTGCTTTCCGGTCAAATCGACCATGCACATGTCCTGCGGCGTCAGGTCGTACTTACTGGTCAGCGTCGGAGTGCAGATCACCTCGTTGGGACCAATGCGGTAAGAAATATTGCCGCCGTTGCCGTCCACATACTGGCGCATCCAGAGTTTGCGGCCCACGGCGCAGATTTCCTCCTTGGCGGCCTGGGCTTCGGCGCAGTTAAAGACCGCCTCGACCGCAGCGGGAACAACCGTACCGGCAGCGTTGACAGAACCTGACCCTGAACTCGAACCTGGCCCGGATCTCGAACTTGAGCGTACCGTGATGCGGCGCAGTTCCACGGCTTCCCGAGCCGAAGGCGTGAGGATGGCGGTCTCGCCGATGAGCAGCTCGGTGGCACCGTCCTTAGCGGCGCCTTCCACGTCGGTGAGCGTAATGACTTTCTCTTTGGTGAGGTCGACCGTTTTCATCTCTTCACGTTTCCTCAAAGAATCCGCAACGCGCCGCTGCCGATCACGATCCGCCGCTGCCGCGTGAACGTCATCGGCGTGGTGACTCCTTCGCCGGTTGGGGTAGCGATGCTGTGGCTCAAATAGCTGGGGCCGCCCACGCCCAAAGAGGCGAAGCACGACGCATTCTGCACGAACAGAGTACAATTCATGGCGCGCGCCATCCTGGTGGCGTTTTCAATATTGCGCGAGTGAATCATCGCTGTGTGGCAGTAGCCATGTTCGGCCTTCACCGATGCCGCGATGGCGGTGTCCACATCCGGCACCCGAACCACCGGTAAAAAGGGCATCATTTGCTCTTCCTGAACGAACGGATGATCCTCGCGGGTTTCGCCAAAGAGCAGGTCCGTGCCGCCCGGCGCGCTGGTGCCCGCCGCCTGCGCCAGAAATGCCACGTCCTTACCGATGTATTCGCGCCTGGCGTGAGCCTGCCCGCCCTCCGTGTAGAAAGCCGCGTTGGTCAGTTTATCGATTGACTGGGGATCCAATTGGAATGCGCCCGCGCGCCGCATGGCGGCCAGAAATGCATCGGCCACCGAAGCCACCACGAAGACTTCCTTTTCGCCGATGCAGAGCAGGTTATTGTCAAAAGACGCGCCCGCGATGATGGCCTGGGCGGCGGCATAGAGGTCAGCCGTTTCGTCCACCACGACAGGCGGATTGCCCGGGCCGGCCGCGATCACGCGCTTTCCGGACTTCATGGCGGCGTTAACCACCGCCGGTCCGCCTGTCGCGCACAACAGCGCCACTCGCGGATGCCTGAAAACCTTTTCCACGTTCTTGATGGTGGCTTCTTCGGCCATGGTCAGCACGTTGTTGACGCCCAATTCGCGCTGGATCTCGCGGTTGAAAATACGCAGGGCGCGGCCCGCAATCTTGAAGCCGGTAGGGTGCGGGCTGAAGATCGCGGTATTGCCGGCGGCCAGAATGTTGATGGCGTTGCTGGCCATGGTGGGGACGGAGTGAGTGGCCGGCAGCACCATGCCGATCAC
Organism: Bryobacterales bacterium; assembly: GCA_963817515.1. Taxonomy (GTDB): domain Bacteria; phylum Acidobacteriota; class Terriglobia; order Bryobacterales; family Bryobacteraceae; genus DATMNI01. Next base: position 83,815 of record CAWFPJ010000009.1, read on the forward strand.
GCCCCACGGCGCATGCTCAATCACGCACAGGCCGGAGGTATCGGAAAGCGCTTCGCTCTGCATGGCCTCCACGCCCGGCACCAGCCGGATATTGCGAAGCTTGACTGCCTTGTGGTCGGCGCGCCCGATGCGGGTTTCATCCAGTTCCAGGCGGGCCCACTCCTCCGCGTTGTCGTTGCACAGACGGCGGATGATGGTGACCATGCGGCCGCGATCTTCAAGGCTCATCGCGCCCACGCGTTGCTGCGCCGCCGCCGCGGCCTGCACCGCCTGGTCCACCGCCGGGAAAACCCCGTCATCGCCCGGCTGGTTGTGGATGGAAGGCGGCAGGCTGCCCAGACGCTCCTCCAGCCGGGCCAGCACTTCTTTGGCGATAGCGGCGACGAGTTGCTCCTGGTTCGAAATCATCAATCTTCCACGGTATCACGACCAGCTTGTAGAACTTACCATCGGGTCTTCGTCTGTCGGTCGCCTGGCTTCGTGTTACTGCAGTTCCAGACCGCGAAGGACGCGGGCCGCGGTGTATTCGACGATCACTTTTCGCGGCTCTTGAGGGCCGCAGGTGAATTCGAATGCAACGCCCGAAGTTGTGTTGCGGATCTGAACACGCGACGGATCGGGAACCGCCAACGTCAGGTCGCCTTCCTGTCTGGATACCACAAAACGAATTCCATGGTCGTCGCACTCAATGTGGCTCAGGGTGGCCTCGGCGCGCTGGATTCCGTCGCCGGGTTCGATGAACGGGTTGCGCGGCGGTTCGTCGTGCGGCACGCGGATCGCCTGAAAATGTGCGCGGCCATCGGGCCCGGAGGTCAACTGAACGGAAAGATCCGTGTCGGCCATGACAATCAATTGACCGGCATGGTCGCGTTCGGCGTCAGTGGCGGCATGTTCGCGGGCCTGGATGGCGGCGGCGCGGGAATCGGCGCGGCGGCCGAGGTCCAGCAGCGCATCGGCCATAACGGTCCAATACGAGAATGCGCGGGCCGGCGAGATGGCGCGGATCGCCCGCAGGTGCCCGATGGCGGCTTGCGATTGGCCGGCGTTCTGCTCCCTCAGCGCGAGGATGAAGTGCGCGTCATCGAAATCCGGTTTCAGGGCAATGGCCCGTTCCAGGGCGGCGCGGATCTGCTCCCCGGCCAGGCCCTGCTGATCGCCCAGCACGGCATAGCGGTAGTAGAGGGCGGAGTCGGCGCTGCCGAGGTCCATGGCCTGCCGCCAGGCTGCCACGGCGCCGGCGCGATCTCCCTTGCGAAAGGCGATCGCGCCGAGCCCGGCATACACCTCCGCGGAAGGCGACTCAGTGGCCAGGTCGCGGTAGAGCGCTTCGGCCCGGTCCAGATCGCCCGCGCCCAGGCGGAGATCGGCCAGCATCGTGCGTGCGGCCAACCAGGAAATAGGCGCTGGCTGGGCGGAAGGCGCACTCGCGGCGATGCCGGGCAGCGGAACCGGCCGCGGGATATGGGCCAGCCAGGCGTGCAGGTCGCGAGTTAGCGTGTCCGGCGAGACATGATAGATACCGCGGAGCGCGGTTTGGCTTCCAATTCCCGAGGCCAGCGACCCCAGCAGAAGCGGGAAGCGCGGGCCGTAATCCTTCGAGAGCATGAGCATCGCGGTGAGCGCCCAGGTTTCTGAATAGAAGAGCGAGTGGGTGCCGGAGCTGACTTCATCCATGGCGAAGAGATCCGCCAATGGCATCCACGCGGCCGTGCGCAGGAGCTGGGACCGCGACGGAAGATCTCCGCCTACACTGCTGTAACGCGCGCCGATCCGTACCGTGGAGGCGACTTCGGAAATGCCTTCGGCGATCCAATGCGGCAGAGCCCTCCCGCTGGCGTGAATCAGGAGATGAGAATACTCATGGGCTGCAAGGTGGAAATCGCCGGGGGTGAGCGCCGGCATCACAATATAGTCGCGCGCCTCCGTGCCGACGTAGTAGGCATCCGCACCAGGACTGAGGCGATACGAATCGTATTCCTGGCCGGAACCGAAGCAGATGATTCGGACGGGGCGGTGAGGGTCGGGGACTATGCCCACCTGGCGCGAGAAGAAGGTGTACATGCGCTCGAAGGCGGAGAGCAGAGAGGGCGCGGCGCCGGCTGCGGCGTCGGAATAGATTTCAAAATGGCCGCTGTGCGCGAGTGTCCAGGCTTCGGGCGGGCGGGTTGCGGCTATGGAAGCCAGCAGCGCAAGCGCTGCCACCGAACGGCGGGCGGACATATGGAAAGTTTAGCGCGGAGGGCGGGCCCACACCACGGCAGCGTTATGATGTGGTCAGATAATGCAGCTCATTGAATGCGTCCCTAACTTCTCCGAAGGCCGCGACGCCGCCAAGATCGACGCCATCGTACAAACCGTCGTTTCGGTTCCGGAGGTGGTCCTGCTAGATCGCGAATCCGACGCCGATCATAATCGCTCTGTGCTCACCTTCGTTGGTCCACCCGCCGCCGTGGCCGAGGCCGCATTCCGTGCGGTGGAACGCGCGGTCGCACTTATCGACCTGACCAAGCAGCAAGGCGCCCATCCGCGCATCGGAGCGGCCGACGTAGTTCCTTTCATCCCCATCGAAGGCGTTACGCTCGAAGACTGCGTCGTGCTGGCCGGGCGCGTCGGCATGGAGATCTGGAACAAACTCCGGGTCCCTGTCTACCTCTATGAAGGCGCCGCAAGACGGCCCGAACGCGTCAACCTCGAAAACATCCGCCGCGGCCAGTTCGAAGCCCTGGTTAAGGAGATGGGCGTTGAGGCTGCGCGCAATCCGGATTGCGGGGAACCGGTTTGCCATCCAACAGCCGGAGCCACCGTGGTGGGCGCGCGTAAAGTTCTGATCGCCTACAACATCAACCTCGGCACCTCCGACGTCGGCATTGCCAAGCGGATTGCCAGAACTATTCGTTTCTCCTCGGGTGGTTTACGCTATGTGAAGTCCATTGGGCTAATGCTGGCCTCGCGGAATCTGGCGCAGGTTTCCATCAACCTGACGGATTTCGAGCAGACCCCGATGCACCTGGTCTTTGAAGCCGTTCGCCGGGAAGCCGAGCGATATGGAGTTTCCATAGTGGGCAGCGAGATTGTAGGACTGGTTCCCAGGAAAGCCCTGGAAATGGCCGCCGAATATTTCCTGCGCTATGAGAATTTCAAACCGGAGCTGGTGCTCGAAAACCGCATCGCCGAAGCCATGGCAAGTCGTGGGGCCTGACTGAATTCTGGATTCACGATTGTAAACCGGGAACTAACTTCCTTCCTTCCTTCTGAGGCCGCGATTTGTCGCCGTTGTATCATTGTCGGGAACTGTATTTATCAGGCCTGAATTTTTTACCGCCGCCGCATTTCTTACCGAGAATTGTTTCCCATCTTGATCGCGCAAGACTCTCCCTCCTCCATAAACGAGAACCTTTGGAGATGTAGCTGCTTAATTGAGGCAGGTGCTTTATTTAAGGACCAAGCGTGAATCTCAACCAAATTCGATCGTCAAAAAGGAGCAAGTATGCGAAGATTTCTGAAATTGGGCGCCTTCTGTGCGATTCTCTCCGGCCTGGCCGTCGCTGAAACCGTGACTGGAAGATTGATTGACATTAGTTGCGGCGGTCAACAAAAAGCCTGCGATCCCTCAAGCACAAGCACTACATTCGCCATGGCTGTCGCAGGAAAAGTATATAGACTGGATGACGCCGGAAACGCCAAAGCTGTGGAAGCCTTGAGGAACCGCGCCGATCGCTCCAAGGACCCAGCCCAACCCGGCAGCAGTCAAGTGGCGGCCAGGGTATCGGGAACGCTGGATGGCGACATATTAAAGGTCGAAGCGATCCAGGTACAATAAGCCCGCCTACATAAGTAAGTTCGAGCACGCTGGAAATGCCCTTGGGATCACCTGTGGCGCGACACTCGTAGCAACACTGGTATGGTCCCAAGGGTGCCGTTCTTGCGTTCGGCCCGCCTCGCGTCACATACTAAATATATAGATGAGGGTTCGCCGGTTTATTGTGCCCGCGCTGGGTTGCGCGATTTTGGTGTGTACGCTTCTGGCACAGCGTCCGTTCCGGCAATATCCGGCTTGGGAATACTTCAATTTCCCCCTTCCATCAGACTGGAATCAGCCTGGCGAATGGACCTTTGCACGCCTTATGTACCCCACGACCGACGTCCGCGTGGACTGGCAATCGGAATACAGGCGTGGCCTCGACTGGCGGGAGGGCAGTACCAACTGGACCATCGACTATCCCCGGTCCGACCGGCACCTGGCCGCTGCCATTCGGCGTCTCACCCGCATCCAGTCTCGCTCCGTGGAGCAGCCCATTAATCTCGACGAAGACGACGACGTGTTCAACTATCCCTGGCTCTACGCTGTGGAAGTAGGGCACTGGCAGTTGACCGACCCGCAGATCGTCAAGTTTCGTGAATTCCTGCTGCGCGGCGGCTTTTTCATGTGCGATGATTTCCACGCCTCGAACGAATGGGACGTCTTCGTTTACACCATGAACAAGGTCTTCCCGAATAAGTCCATTGTGGACATTCCGGACAACGACGCCATCTTCCATACGGTCTTCGATCTGGACGACCGTTACCAGGTGCCCGGCATGCAGTATGTCTACTCTCACAAGGTTTACGAGAAGGATGTACGGACCGGATCGCCGGCCCATTGGCGCGGCATTTACGATGACAAAGGCCGCCTGATGGTGGTCATCTGTCACAATATGGATCTGGGCGACTCCTGGGAAAACGCCGACGAGCCACAATACCCGCAGCAGTTTTCAGCCCTTGGAATCCGCATCGGCGTCAACTATCTGATTTACTCAATGACGCACTGAGAACTCTTTCGGAAAGGACTTCCCCTGGT
>CAWFPJ010000010.1:0-397937 GCA_963817515.1 Bryobacterales bacterium
ATCCGTAATCGGCATAGCGAAACTCCGGTGGAATACTGCTCCTGGCCGCGCAGCGCGAGACCTTAATATGATGCCGCCAGGCCCCGCCCCGGGAAGACCTTCGACTGCCGTGCGACGGTCCCTCCGGATTCTCGAGCGGCGAGACAGCGTAGTAGCCGGGATCGTACCAATCGCTGCACCACTCGTGCACGTTCTCGCACATGTCGAACAGGCCGAAGCCGTTCGGCTCAGAGGTCGCCACCGCCTCCGGCCCGTGCTGCCAGCGCGCGGCATATTCGGCCCGATCTTCAAACGCGCCGTCTCCCCAGGGGTATAGCTTCTGCCGGGCGCCGCCGCGCGCCGCAAACTCCCATTCGGCCTCGCTCGGCAAGCGAACGGGTATCTTCCAAACGGCCGCCAGCCAGTGACAATAGGCCACCGCGTCAAACCAGTTCACCGCCACTACGGGCTGTGTCGCGGCAGAGAATTCAGGCTGCTCGCGGTACTCCGATTTCTGGCGCATGGTAGCCCTGCGAAACGCATCGTAATGCGCGTTGGTTACCTGAAACCGGCACAGGCTGAAAGGCGCCACCCGCACCCGATGCACGGGCCGCTCCTCATCGCGGCCGTTTTCCTGGCCCATGAGAAATTCGCCGCCGGGAATTTGGACCAGGTCGCTTGGTTCGAGTTGAGTCGCGCTCATCTTCCAATATCGAAAACTGCAGCTTCCGTTCGTTGGCGTCCACACGGTCCAGCACCACGCGCACCGGGTCGCCGATCGAAAACTCGCGGCGCGTGCGCTTGCCGACAATCTTGCGGACGTTCTCCTGATAAGTGTACTGGTCTCCCGGCAGGGTGTCGATGGGCACCAGGCCTTCGATGAACAAGTCCGCCAGTTCCACAAACAGCCCGTACTTCGCCGTGCTGATGATCAGGGCGTCGAAATCCTCGCCCACACGCTCGGCCATGAACTTCACCTTCTTCCACTCCACCAGTTCGCGCTCGGCATCGGCGGCGCGCCGCTCCGATTGCGAGCATTCATCGGCAATCGGTCCCAGCTCAGCCTCGCTGGGAAGGCGGAGCGTCTGCCCCGTCAGGACCATACGCAGCAGCCGGTGCACCATCAGATCGGGATAGCGCCGGATGGGCGACGTAAAATGCGTGTACGTATCCGCCGCCAGCGCGAAGTGCCCCACGTTGTCGGTGCTGTACCGCGCCTGCCTCAGCGACCGCAGCATCAGGTAGCTGAGGATGCGCTCTTCGGGCTTGCCTTCGATCTTGGCCACCAGTTTCTGATAGTGCCGCGAAGAAATATTGATATGCGATTGTGCCAGCACCACCTCACTGCGCTTTTTCGAACCATCGCGCCGCTTGTCCGTGAAGCCGAACTTCTTCACCGGAATCGCCCCCACGCCCAGCGAATAGCCGAAGTGCGCGGCCACTTCCTCGAACTCCATCACGCGTTTGGGGTCGGGCTGTTCGTGAATGCGGTAGATGGAAGCTTCGGTATGATCTTGCAGGTGCGCGGCCACGGCCTCATTGGCTGCCAGCATGAACTCTTCAATCAGGCGGTGCGCGATGTTGCGCGGCGCGCGCTTCACTCCGGTCATGGCGCCCCATTCGTCGAATTCGATCAGCGGCTCGGGCAGATCGAAGTCGATGGAGCCGCGCCGCACGCGCTTGCGATTGAGTATGAGCGCCAGTTCCTGCATCAGTTCGAAGCGGCCCACCAGCGGCTTGTAGCGGTCGCGCAAGCCGGCGTCGCCCTCCAGCAGCAGGTGCACGTTGGTGTAGGTCATGCGCTCCACACTGCGGATCACACCCTGGGTAAATTCCTGCGCCACCACTTCGCCTTGATGATCGATCTCGAGCAGCGCCGAAAGCACCAGCCGGTCGGCCTGCGGCACCAGCGAGCAGATGTTCGTCGAAAGTTCGATAGGGCAGCATGGGCACCGCGCGGTCGGGAAAATAGACGCTGGTGCCGCGCAGGCGGGCCTCGGAATCGATGGGCGTGCCCGGCCTCACGTAGTGGCTCACGTCGGCGATGTGCACCTGCAGGGCGTAGTTCCCGTTGGGCAGCCGGTCCACCCACACGGCATCGTCGAAATCGCGCGCCGTCTCGCCGTCGATGGTCACGATATCCATATCGCGGAAATCGCGGCGGCCCTGCAACTCTTCCGCCGCGATCACGCCGGGAACGGCCTGCGCCTGCTCCAGCACTTCGGGCGGAAACTGGTGCGGCAGGTGATGCTTGCGGATCACGACTTCCACATCTACGCCAAAATCGTCGGGGTGCCCCAGAATTTCGATCACGCGGCCCACCGGACCAGACCCGCGCTCCGGATACTCCAGCAGTTCCACGTTCACCACCATGCCGTCCAGTTCGGCGGCCGATTCCACCTTCGGGGGCGTCACGCCGATACGGTCCAGCACCGGACCTGCCGCGGGAAATTCCATGCCTTCCGGAATATCGATCCACTGCTGGATGCGGTCGTCATGCGGCACCACGTACTGCCCGCGGCGCCCGATGTGAAACTCGCCGACCACCGTGGGGTGGGCCCGCCGCAGCACTTTGACGATCTCGCCATCGGCGCGGCCGTCGGCTTCGATACGCGCGATGCGAACTATTACGCGGTCGCCATGCATGGCCTTCTCGGCCGATTCGGGCGGAATGAAAACGTCGCCTTGTATACGTTCCAAAGGCCGCTCGGATATCAGAAATCCGTAACCATCGCGGTGCATATTCAAGCGGCCCACGGCGAATTCGCGGCTGCGGGAGGTGACCGCATATTGACCGGAGCGCAACTCCAGCAGATCGCCGCGGGCGATAAGCCGCACCAGGGCGGCCTCCAGTTCCTCGCGTTCCCCGCCTTTAGCGCCCAGTTCGCGAACCAGTTGCTTGAAGTTGGCCCGGGCGTGCGGCAGGTGACTGATGTGGTCGAGAAGAACCGGGTCGGTCATACCCCGATTTTACTTGCAACTCCTGCTAAACTCGTAACGTCTATTCGGTGAAGATGTTGACGGGAGGCGCAGGCCGGAGTACCTACGGGTCTCCTGCCCGCCATAGTTCTACTGGGGCAGATTGGGAAGCTGCCCAACAGTTGATTGCGGGGTTTCCCAATGAAGCGGTTTCTCCTATTAGTGTTGCCGGCCACCTTGATTGCAGGGCAGGCCCGATATGCGCGTTTGGGCGATTTTGAGGGCAAGGTAGAAGTTCAGCTCCAGGCGGCCGATCCATGGTCTGCCGCGGAGCGCAATCTGCCCCTCGCCGAATCCGCCTGGTTGCGAACGGCGGCTGCCTCGCGGCTCGAAATCGAGTTGGACGAAGGCAGCGCCTGGCGGCTGGGTCCCAATTCACAAGCCGAGATCTCCGATTATTCGCGCCTCTCCACTGGCCAGCGCGTTACGTTGCTATCGCTCGACCGCGGTCTTGCCTATTTCACCGGAGAGCCGCAAGGCAAGGATGCTCTAACGCTAGCGGTGCCCGGCGCGCAAGTCACGTTCATCCGCGGCGCCCGCGTCCGTCTGGAAGCCCTGGAAACCTGGAGCCGCATCTCGGTGATCGAAGGCACCGTCCGGTTCTCCTCGCCGGCGGCCGAAATGGATCTTCGCGAGGGCCAATCGGTGCGCGTAGAGCCGGCTGATGTGTCGCGATTCTTCCTGGACCGCGCCCTTGCGCCCATGAATTTGGACGCCTGGAGCGAGGATCGCGACATAGCCCTCGTACCATCGGCTTCATCGGCGCGTGTCAATCAGCATTACGGCGTGAAGGATTTGGACGCCGCTGGCCAGTGGATCGAAACTGCCGGACTCGGTATGGTTTGGAAACCCTTGGCGGCCGACGGTTGGGCTCCATTCCAGAAAGGCCGGTGGCGCTGGTACGACGGCCTCGGCTACACCTGGGTGAGTGACGACAGGTGGGGCTGGCTGCCGTATCATTACGGCCGCTGGGCGCGGACCGATGCCGAGGGCTGGGTGTGGGCGCCGGGCTCCAAACTGGTTTTCAAACCCGGCGACGTTTACTGGATGCTGCAAGGCGCCAACCTGGCCGGATGGGGCCCGCTGGCGCCTGCCGAAAACTGGTCGCCGGCGTCCCCGCCGCAACTGTTTTCCGATGCCGCCACTACTTACGCGGCATTCCAGAGGGACGCGCGAACAATCGATCCGTCCAACGTGGCGGCGCGCCCCAAGCCCGGGCAATCTATGGCCGCAGCCATATTCGTATTGGCGCTGCCCTCCCCGCCGTTCGTTGCCGCCCGCCTGGAGGCGCTGCGGCCGGTGCTGCGCGCGGGTAGCACCCGAGTGAATCCGATTATTCCAGGGGTAAGTTTCGAAGATCCGCAGCCGCCTCAAGAGCCCGAAGCACCGCCGCCACCGCCGATCACGGATCCCAGTTCCGCCGACCCGTCCGCATCCGTCCCGCCGCCCGGTTCGCAAGTGCCGCAGGGGCCGCAAGGACCGCAAGTCCCGCAGGGGCCGCCAATTAGTGTAGTGTACCCGGCGCCACCCGCGTATCCGGGCATCATTGTGGTCACCCCGCCCGGAAATCCCGACTATTCGCGGCGATTCCCTTTACCCAGCCGCGCCTCGGTGCCAGCTCAGCCTACTACTGCATCAACCACCCCTCCGGCCAGTGGCGACCCGTCGGTAAAGCTACCGCCAACGCGGCCCAGGGTAGCGCCCGCCCAGATTCCGCGCGTGGAACCGCCGCATGAAGTGCGCAGAGATCCGCCTCCGTCAAGCCAGCCTTCCGTGAAAGCGCCGGAGGTGCGGCCGCCCGCGCCCGACACCGCCAAGGCCGATGCATCCGGCACTGCGGCGAAGAAACAATAGTGCTTTCAGGCAAATCCCAACTGGCGAATGGCCGCGCCCGCGCCGGAGAGATTCGCGGTCTTCATCTCAGACCACTTCCGGGAGAGGATCACTCCGTCGGAGCCGGCCTTAAAGGCGGCGAGTACGGCGTCGCGCGTGCCTGCCGGGGTCGACTTGGAGGAATTCCGGCCGGTGGGAATATCGATATCGATACCCGGCCAAAGCTGCGTCTTCGTGCCATTCAGCGCCTCGCGGGCGCGCTTGGCTTCGCGATAGACATAATCGGCGGACAGACCGGTCTTGGGAAGCTCCACCAGGTTTTTCTCGTCGTGGTAGTCGAGTACCCGGTAATGAAAGTCCAGCAGTTCCTGTTGGGGCATGTCGCCGTAGAGGGTAGAGCTTACGTTGCGGATGTAGCCGGCCAGTCGCTCACCGCCGCAATTGTGATACATGACCATCTTCAGGAAATCGGAGTGTTTGGAAATCTCCGAAAGGTCCTGCTCAGCGCGGTAAATAGGATTGAAGGAATTGTTATGCCAGATGTGCCAGCCCACGCCGATGGAGGGTTTAATCGACTTGACCTTGTTATAAATGTCGGCGTAAGTTTCGCGCAGGCTGTCGGTCCAGAGCATTTCCCAGGCCAGCATTTCGGGGTAGCGCAGCATCAGCCGCCAGACGGTCACGTAATTCCCATCCACGGGACGCTTGCCCTGCCGGAAAGACTGGATCATCGCACCCAGGGCCTGGAAGCCGGCTCTGGCCCGGGCCGGATCAATGCCGCGCTCTTTGGCTTTGCGCTCGCAAAACTGGCAGAAACACGTAAGACGCTGGGGATTGCCGCCGCCTGCGCCATGGCTGGCGCCGAGTAAATTAGAAAAGGCGCCCTGGCGCTCGGAACCCCACATGATGCCGTCAATCTCGTGGGACCGTGAGTAATCTTCCACCGTGGCGAGCAGCCAGTTTTTGTAATTCGGATTATTGAAGCACAAGGTAGTGGCATTGGTGCCGTCCAGGTACTTCTCCTGGGCCTGCTCGACTTTGGGGACGGTGCGGCCCCAGACGTCCTCGAACCAGCAGATGGTCTTCATGCCCCGTTTGCGTGCCGCCGGCAGAACCGCTTCAAGTACGTCGTAATCGCCGAAATCAGACGCGCGGAAATCCTGGAGGACAGTGTCCTTGTAATACTGGGGATGGATTTTGGTGTAACTGCCGCCCTTGAACGTATCGGTGTCGTATTCCTGTTTGCCGTGATCGGGCAGGGGTTGTCCGGGAACCTGCCGGCCCGCGATTCCGCGGCCATACGTGAACGTGGCGACAAAGAGCGCGTTGACCGCTGCCTCTTTTTGAAACACGTCCAGCACTTTTTCGACGCCTTCATCCACGAAGGACACGGCACCCACCTGAATACCGATCATCTTGGCGGTGGCCGCGGTAGCGCTGTCTGGAACCGCTGCGGAGGCGGCCGCCCCTGCAACTGCACTTTGAAGGAAGTCTCGTCGTTTCATATTTTCCTCAACTTTCAAATCCTGTTCCGGATCCAGCCATACTGAATGTTGCCGGGCTCTCCTCCGGTCGCCGCGTATCGTTCCCTGATCTTCGACATGTTGTCGGCCGTGAAGCCTGGAAACTCCATTATCGTTTTCAGCTCCCTGGACATGCGTTTCTCATAGTCCTTGGGCACGGGCTTAAAGCGGGTCGCCAAGCTTGCCGGCCTCCACTCCCTTGATGCCGTAAAGCTTCGCGGAATTCAGGCCCAGGATTTTGCGCTTGGCGTCCTCTGTGAGTTCGGGATACCCATACTTCTTCCGCAGATCCTCGGGAATCTGGAACCGCCACAGGGCATCGATCTGCCATTGCGGCGACCCGTACCACACCGAGTCCGAACCGAACACGATCCGGTCCGGTCCCATGAACTTCATGAGCTGTCCCATGATGTGCGCCGCCACCGTTGGGAATGTCACGATCGATGACGCCCACGTCGTCCCAATCTCCGCGTATGTGTTCTTGAACGGGGCCACCAGGATGGCGTACTCGGTCGTCCAGCTGATATCGGGCACACCCTCGCGCAGCTTGCCGGACTTGACCTCCTGCAGCGAGTCGCCCAGGAAGAATGCGGGCTGGATGCACGCGTGATACGTGATGAAGTTCAGGTTCGGCCAGTCTTTCGCTGCCTTGGGCATGTCGCCCGGGTGGCCCCTCACCGGATCCGGCGGCCCTGGAGCCAGCCCTTTGTGGACGCAGATGTTCTTGAACCCCGGTTTCTTGTCCTTGAGCTTTTGGTAGAGCTTCTGAATCAACTCAAACGTCGGATACGCCACTTCCTCGTCGTCGTGCCGCCACTGCCGCATCAGGCTGTTGGGGTCGTTGTCCACCTTGGCCGCGTTCGAGATGTTGTAGCCCTTCCACGAATCCGGCTGGTTCTGATCGGTTTGCTCCTGGATGTAGGCAAGATTGCCCTTCCCGACGTATAGAAGGCCGTGGGCCATCATGCGCGTGGAGCCGGAAATCTGGTTGACGAAGTTTCGTGCGGCCGCGGTCTGGGCCGCCGTCAGGATTTCGCCGCGCAGCGCCTCGGTTGCATTCCTCGGGGCGCGGCGTTGCTCAGCGCCAATGGTCACCGAAGATGCCGTGACATTGCTCAACAGCCCAATCGTCACCTGGCTGTCAAGGAAGACATCCTTGATGAACTGCGTGATTTGCGCATTGCCTTCGGTGATGGGCAGCCCAACCAGAGCCGGGTTCCAAACGCCCCAGACCTCACCGCGTTCATCGGGAAGGCCTTTCGGATTGTATGGATTCGATTGGAACCTGGGTGCGGAGGAAGGACCTTGAGCCAGGGCTCGCAGTGCCGCGCCGCCGCCGTGATTGCTTCCGCGCACCATGTGGAGCTGATCGTCAAAGACGAACATGTCGCGGGGCGCACCGGACTGCGGCGTAGGCCACCGGCTCGAACATTTCAATTGGGTCTACATCGAAGAACCGCCCGAACACTTCATTCATGGCGATGAATGCGGCGGCCATGCCGCCCGTGCCGGCCAGAAATCGCCGGCGATCGATGCCCAACTTCTTGCTGGCGGATTCCGCCAGTTCCTCGATGCGCGCCTCCACCTGCTTCTGTTTTCCGGTTTGTGGTACAGGCATGTATTCGCCGTTTGAAACCATCCGGGTCGGAACCGGAGACCGGAAGATCTCGCCCTCATCGGCTCGAACGCATTTGGCGATCTGTTCCTGGTCCAGCAATCCGTGGTCGGCTTCCCAGACCTTCCCCTTTTCATTCCACTTCTTGACTGCCATAGGACCTCCTCGAAAACATGACTACTTCCGCTCGCATTCCAGTATCAGTCAATCACGGGCGAATTGCGACGGGTGTGCATCAGGTTAATCCATGAAACACCCGCCCGGGCAGATTCACTAACAGGGGTGCGCAGCCTTCACGGGCAAAATCAAAGTGCGCATCGAAATGGAGAAAGTGATGTCCAACAATAAAATCATTCGCGCCTGGAAAGATCCTGTCTATCGCAACAGTCTCAGCGAGGCCGAACGCGCAGCGCTACCCGCTAACCCCGCCGGTTCGATTGAGATCTCAGACGCAGACCTCGGTAACGTGGCCGGCGGCTTCTTGTTTACGGTCTATTGCACCTATTACTGCAACACGCAGATTTGTCCTTCGCATCCGTGTGCGACTGTGACGTATTGCCGGCCATAGAAACCGCCGCGGCCGCCCGTTTCGGGGCAGCGCCGCTAATCCAACTCGCGCGTCATTGAGTGGTGCCGAAGTGTGTCGGGTCAATACGCGCGAGCACCCGTTCATCAAGGAGACCAATCCCATGCTCGTCGCCGCGCCCCGGGAGACCAACCCAAAAGAAGCGCTCTCTCCCCAACTACATCCCCTTCCGCTTCCGGAGCACTTACGCTCTTACGGCCTAGCTAATTGTCTGGTCGCTCTTGCACCCTTGATTCAAATCGCGCGCGACCGTGTACGGCGCGGCATCCGGGACCTGGCCGGGGCTTATGGGCGCCTTCCTTTCGATCCAGCCGCTATCGAAGAGTCTCTCGCTGCCAACCTTGCCGAGCCGCTGCTTCAGATGACGGCCCGCGTCATGGTGCTCGAACTCAACGTGGCGCGCCTTGAAGGACTGTTGGAAGGACGCACTCCGCAGGAACGCTTCAACAGTTTTCTCTATCGCCTGCGGGATCCTGAGGTCGCCAGCCGCCTGCTTCGAGAATACCCGGTGATGACCGGACAAATCCTCAATCATCTCGATCGATGGTCGGCTTTCAGCCTGGAATTTCTCAGACATTTTTGTGACGATTGGGAATCGCTCCGCAGTACGTTTTTCAGTGCCGATCCAGGGGCGTTGGTGAAAGTTCAATCGGGAGCCGGCGATACCCATCGCAGCGGCCGCTCAGTGATCATCCTGTCGCTCGCAACCGGTGCACGAATCGTTTATAAGCCGCGGAGTCTGGCTGTAGAAGAGCACTTCCAGCAACTTCTCGGCTGGCTCAACCTCCGCGGCGCTGAACCGGCGTTCCACTCGCTCAAGAGCCTGGATCGCACGGATCACGGATGGTCTGAATTTGTCACCGCCGCGCCTTGTGCCGGCGCCGAAGAAGTCGATCGTTTTTACCAGCGTCAAGGCGGCTATCTCGCGATTCTCTATGCACTCGAGGCTTCCGACTTTCATTGCGAGAACCTGATCGCCGCGGGCGAGCATCCGCTGCTGGTCGATCTTGAAGCGCTGTTCCACCCCCGTCCCGAAAATGTCACCTCCGGTCTCGCCGATGAAATCGCGGGCGCTACCCTGGGCTACTCTGTCCTCCGCGTCGGCTTGCTGCCGGTGCGTTTGTGGGCCAATCAGGATCACGGCGGAGTTGATATGAGCGGCCTCGGTAGCGCCGCCGGCCAACTGACTCCCCACGGTGTGCCTCACTGGGAAAGCATCGATACCGACGAAATGCATGTCGTACGCAAGCGCATGGAGATGCCCGGCTCAAAGAATCGCCCCTCTCTTGATGGTAGGGAAGTGAACGCCCTGGACTACGCCGAGTCAATCGCCATCGGCTTTGCCTCTACGTACCGGCTTCTTCTTGCCAACCGCGGCGAGATGCTCACTCTGCTTCAGCGGTTCTCCCAGGACGAAGTACGCGTCATCGCCCGCCCCACCCAGATATACGCCACACTTTTTCAGGAGAGCTTCCACCCCGATGTGTTGCGCCACCAGGCCGATCGGGCATGCATTTTCGATCGCTTGCAAGATGCCGCGGCAGACCGCCCGGCACTGAATAAACTGATTCCCGCTGAGCGCAGCGATCTGCAGCGCGGTGACATCCCGCTGTTCACCACCCGCCCGGCTTCACGCCATCTCTGGACCAGCACTGGCCAGATCGTCGAGAATTACTTCGCCGAGTCCGGCATTGCGCTTGTCGAGCGGCGCCTTCTTCAGCTCAGCGAGAAGGATCTGGAGCGGCAGCTGTGGATTGTCCGCGCATCCATCGCCACCCTGGATTCCCATCTGGAGGGACCAAAGATAAAGACTCAGCGTGCAGGCTCAGGCTCCCCAAACGGAACCGGCGTCACGCCCCCGCAATTGATTCTCGCGGCCCGCGCCGTAGGCGACCGCCTTCAGGAGCTTGCCTTCGGCGGCCATGACGACGCGGCGTGGATAGGTCTGGTCCCAACCGATGAGCGCACGTGGAGTCTTTCACCCCTGGGCCCGGATCTCTACGATGGACTGCCCGGGGTGATCCTGTTCCTGGCACACCTTGGTTCAGTTACCGGCGAGCGCCGTTATTCGACTCTGGCTGAATCGGCGCTCACCACTCTGCGCCGCCAGATTGAACGGATTCGGGATTCAGGCGCCATCGGCGGCTTCAACGGGTGGGGAGGAATCGTCTACGCGCTGGCGCATCTCGGCGCCATCTGGGGCGACCCTTCAATTTTCTCGGAGGCCGAGGGCCTGCTCCGCCCGGTACCCGAACTCATCGGGCGCGATAAAGCCTTGGACGTTATTGGTGGTTCTGCCGGCTGTGCGCTGGCTCTGCGGAGCCTGTACAAATTCCGGCCATCGCCGCGCATACTCGAAATCGCCCGCGCTTGCGGCGAACATCTGGTTGGCTCGGCTCAACCGGCGGAGCAGGGAATTGGATGGATGTGTGGCGGCACTGCCGCGTCCCCGCTCACCGGCTTCGCGCATGGCAATGCGGGTATCGCTTATGCCTTACTGGAGCTCGCCCAAATGACTGGCGAACCACGTTTTGAGAAAACCGCTCTCCGCGCTTTGGATTACGAGCGATCCATCTTCTCGCCCGAACGCGGCAATTGGCCCGATCTGCGTAGTAATGCCACTGCTGGATTTGCCGCCTCCTGGTGTCACGGTGCGCCCGGCATAGGGCTGTCGCGGCTGTGCTCCCTTCGTCACATAAACGATCCGCTGCTGGATGGCGAAATAAACGTGGCGCTGTCCACCACCGCCGCTCAAGGCTTTGGCGGTAATCACACGCTTTGCCATGGTGATCTTGGCAACGCCGATATCCTGCTCCAGGCGGCGGAAACTTTGCGCCGGCCGGACTGGCGTGTTGCTGCCAATCAAGCCGTAGCGGCGGTCGTCCACAGCATCCGTGAGAACGGCTGGATCTGCGGCAATCCGCTCGGTGTGGAGTCGCCCGGCCTCATGACTGGTCTCGCGGGCATCGGTTACGCCTTTCTGCGTTTCGCCGATCCCGCTCGCATTCCGTCGGTTCTTTCGCTGGAGCCCCCAGTGAGTTGCCAAGCGGCGAGTTGTCATGTGGTGAGTTGCCAAGCGGTGAGTTGCAATGGCTAAGCGCAGGATTCCCGTCGTTCTCCAGATGAACTCGGTCGAGTGCGGCGCAGCTTGCCTCGCAATGGTTCTTGGCTATTTCGGCCGCAAGACGAGGCTTGAGGAATGCCGCGCCACGTGTGACCCGGGCCGCGATGGAGTGACCGCCCAAACCATCGTGGCGGCCGCGCGTGGATTCGGCCTGCGAACCAAGGCTCTGTCGGTAGACGCGAAAGGCCTCTCCAACGTCAATGCTCCCTGCATCGTGTATTGGAATTCAAATCACTTTGTGGTGCTGGAGCGTTGCGCGCGCGGCCGCGTTGAAATTGTCGACCCCGCGTGGGGCAGGCGTCAACTCACCCCCTCTGAATTCGAGACTGCGTTTAGCGGCGTTGCACTGTTCTTTGAACCGGGTCCTGACTTCCACGCGCGTTCCATGCCTGGTCCGAATCTGCCGCTGAACAGCGTAAAGCAGATTCTGCGCACGCCTGGAACCGCGCAGCATGCTGTCGCAGATTCTCGGGGCTTCGCTGCTTCTGCAGGCTTTCGGCTTCGCGCTTCCGCTCTTTACCAAGTTGGTGGTTGATCGCGTGCTCCCGCTCAGAACACCGGGAGTGCTGAATATGCTGGGCGCCGGGGCGTTCGCCATAGCGCTCATGAGCGCTTCCATCGGTTACTTCCGTGCAGCCCTCCTGGTTCGCCTTGAAGCACGCTTGGATTCCCACCTCATGCTCGGCTTCTTCGAGCATCTGTTGTCATTGCCCTATCGATTCTTCCAGCAGAGGAGCAGCGGCGATCTGCTGATGCGGCTGGGCAGCAACGCCGCCATCCGTGAGGCGTTGGCCAGTTACACCACTTCCGCGATACTTGATGGGACTCTGGTCGTCGTGTTTCTGGCGGCGTTAGCGCGTATCTCGCCCATATTCGGCGTGGCTGTCCTGATCATCGCGTTGGTTGAAGTCGCTATCCTGGCCGCAACCCGGCAGCGGCTGCACTGTCTCATGGAAAGCGATCTGGCTTCCCAATCGGGATCGCAGGCCTGCCTCATTGAATCGCTAATGGGCATCTCAACCTTGAAGGCTTCGGGTGCCGAGCAATCCACTCTGGCGCGCTGGTCCGCCTTGCTGGCCAGGCAACTCGGCGCCTCGGCCCAACGTAGCCGCTTCATGGCAAAAATCGATGCGGCCCTGACAGCCGTCCGTATTTTCTCTCCACTTTTCCTGTTGTGGCTGGGCGGCATCCAGGTGGTCCAGGGGTCCATGAGCCTGGGCACCATGCTGGCTGTCAACGCGCTGGCGGCAGCGTTCCTGCAGCCGGTCGGTTCGCTGGTATTGAGCGCGCAACGCCTGCAACTGGCTGGCGCCCACCTGGAGCGGATCGCCGATGTGATGCAGGCCGAACCCGAGCAGGATCGTCGCCAGGTTCGTCCGGCGCCGCGGCTGACCGGTAGAATTGAACTGCGCAACGTATCCTTCCGCTACGATATCCACGCACCGAAAGTTCTGGACAACATATCGCTGACGATTTATCCCGGGCAGAAGGTTGCCGTGGTGGGACGTACCGGCTCCGGCAAGAGCACCCTGGCGAAACTTCTGCTGGGCCTCTATTCGCCAACCGAGGGCGAGATTCTGTACGACGGTGTGCCGTTGCACGCCATGAACCTCCAAACCCTTCGCAGCCAGTGGGGAACGGTGCTTCAGGATTCCTTCCTCTTCAATTCCTCGCTTCGCGACAACATCTCGTTTCACAATCCGGAAATGTCGCTGCAAGATCTCTTGACGGCTACGCAGACCGCCGCAATCCACTCCGACATCATGCAAATGCCAATGGGTTATGAGACCCGCGTCGATGAGGGCGGCCGCGGCTTGTCTGGCGGTCAGCGCCAACGTCTGGCAATCGCGCGAGCGGTCGCCCATAAGCCGCCGCTTCTTCTGCTGGATGAGGCCACCAGTCACCTGGACGTGGTGACCGAAGCCCTGGTTGATCGCAACCTGGACGCCCTTTCCTGTACGCGGGTGGTAATTGCGCATCGCGTCAGCACGATCCAGAACGCCAGCCTCATTCTCGTGCTCGATGAAGGCGCTATCGCTGAGCAGGGCTCGCATCACGAACTTCTGGCGCGGGACGGCCGGTACGCAGCGTTGGTCCTGAATCAACTTGAGCCGGCGCATGCATGAAGGTCGCATCCGAGCCGCGACCGTAAGAGAGCGGTTGCCCCCTGAACTGCCCTCAAGGCGCTCGGTTGACGTTTCCCGGCGCGGTGTGAGAAATTGGGCGCTTGATGGTTCGCGTCCTGTTGGTCTTCGGCACCCGCCCGGAGGCTATCAAACTTTGTCCCCTATACCGGTACCTGGAGACCTGCGACGGCTTCGAGGCCAGGGTCTGCGTCACGGCTCAGCACCGCGGCATGCTGGACCAGGTTCTCAAAATCTTCCACGTGGTTCCGAATTACGATCTGGATCTTATGCTGCCGTCCCAGACGCTGGCGCAATCCACGTCGCGGATCATGGCTGCGCTCGAACCCGTGATAGCCGCGGACAAGCCGGACATGGTAGTGGTGCAGGGTGACACCACATCCACACTAACGGGAGCGTTGACGGCGTTCTACCAAAAGATACCTGTAGGCCACGTCGAAGCCGGCTTGAGGACGGGCGACATGCGGCAGCCGTTCCCGGAAGAGATGAACCGCGTGGTCACCACGCGCCTGGCGTCGCTGCACTTCGCGCCCACGGAATGCTCGGCCGGAAATTTGCTGGCCGAAGGCGTAGATCCGGCGGCGGTTCACGTAACTGGCAATACGGGAATAGATGCCGTCCTGCAGGTGTCGGGAGAACTCGCCGCCGGCAGGCTGCGCGGCCGCCGCTGGCTGGAACTCGAACCCTGGCGCAAGCTGATTGTGGTGACGGCGCACCGACGCGAGAGCTTCGGCGAAAGTTTCGAACAAATCTGCAAGGCGCTGGCTCGGCTGGCTGCGCGGCCCGATGTGCAGATTGTATTTCCGGTTCACCCCAACCCCAACGTGCTGGAACCGGTTACGGCACGGCTGGCCAGCCTGCCGGGTGTGGTGCTGTTGGAGCCGCTGGACTATGCCTCTTTCGTCGACCTGATGCGCCAGGCCCACATCCTGCTTACGGATTCGGGAGGCGTTCAGGAGGAGGGTCCGTCGTTAGGCAAACCGGTTCTGGTGATGCGCGAGAAAACCGAGCGGCCGGAGGCCGTGCAGGCGGGCACCGCGAAGCTGGTGGGTACCGATGAGAACCGGATTGTGGCCGAGGCCGAAAGATTACTGGATGACCCGGAGGAATACGCCCGCATGCAGCGGGTGCACAACCCATACGGCGATGGTTTTGCCAGCGCACGAATCGCAGAGGCCATCGCGAATTATTTCTCGAGGATGGCCTGACGCAGCTTCAGGTATGCGCCGCCGCCCATTAGTTTGGCGACGCGCTTGGCCTTCCACAGCGCTGTCTGGCGCCAGCGGAAGCTGCGGCGGCCCGCTGCGAACCCAGCCGACCATTCCGGTGCCATGCCGCGCTTGATGACATAGCGTCCCAGCACCATACAACCGTCCAGAGTAGCCGCCGCCACCGTGGGTTCGGAGTTGAACAACACTTCGATTCCCGCCGCGGCAGCCGATTCCCCGACCTGGCGCGAATAGTAGCCGCCCGGCACGGAGGCCACCTTCACGGCTTCCCCGACGATGCCCGACAGCTTGTCCAGACTCTCACGCCATTCGCGGTCCATCTCGCTCCGGGTAAGGGCCGCCATACGGGTGGGGTGGGAGCAGGAATGGCTGCCGATCACGTGTCCTCGGGCGTGGAGTTCGCGAACCTGCGCGGAGTTCATGAAGCCGGGCTTTCCCAGGCGGTCGGTGGTGATGAAGAAGTGGCCGCGCCATCCGAGAGGTTCCAGCATGTCGGCGATGGGGGAATAAAAGCTGGCGCCGCCGTCGTCGAAGGTCAGGAAAACGGCACGTTCCAATTTCGACCCGGAGGCCGGCGGGTACTGGGCAATCGTGGACACGGCGCCGGCGGGTATCGAGGCGCGGATAGCTTCGAGGTGCCGTTTGAAATCCTCACTCCGGAGTTTGTACACATTGGCGCCCTCACCGGGGAAGCCGCTGGATTCGAAGTCCCCGCGTTCCACCACGTCGTGATACATGATTGCGAGCGGCATTGTGCCTCAATTCAGCTTACAGGTGAATGGGACCGTCGCCGTCACCGCGGTTGATGTGCAGATCACCATCCTCGGCTTCCGAAATGAGGGCGGCGAGCGCGGGTGATGCAGCGAACAGAAAATTGGATGGTCCGCGGCGGAAACCGGCGCCGGCCAGCGCCCCGCTCCACGCGGTGTGAAGTTGGTTGGATACGATCAGGTCCACTCCGCGCTGTTCCAGGGTGCGAGTGGCGGTGCGAATTACGGCGACGGCATCTTCCATTGGAGCCAGGCAATCGACTATGGTCCCGACGCGAATGTTGCCGAACTGTTTATGACCCTCCATGGCGGTGTCCAGCAGCACGGCCCAACCACCGGCGGCGCGCACACGCAGGAATCGCGGGTCGCTCGCGGGGTAGAGTTGGTCCAGCGTGCGCGCGTCCCGCTCGGCCAGCAACGCGTATGCGGAGCGCGATTGCTCGAAGACTTCGTCAGCCCATCCGGCAAATGAGGCAGGAGTGCCAGCGCGGTTTTATTACCCCTGATTTTCGGGATGCGCCGCGCGTGCCCCATCATCTTCAGACCCAGCCAGCCGGCGCCGCTGTAGGCAGCCGCGTCCAGTATCAAACGCCGTAGAGGCGTAGTTCGCAGCGCGCCGATTTCGCGCAGAAAACGGAAAGGGTGGACCACCTTGAAGTGGAACGGGACGGCGCACATCCGCCAGCGCAGGCGCTTGAGCATTTGTGGCAAAGCGTGCCCCCAGCCGCCCATTCCAAGCGCATAGAGCAGGGGCTCGCGGGCCAGCGCGTCGCGCACCAGGCGGAGGCCCAGGGTTGCGTACGCGCGGTTCACCAGACCTTCGGAGACCGGCAAACGGTAGTGGGCCACAGAGACAGTTTCCCCGGCCAGGGAGAACCGCTGGCGGCGTAGAATATAGCCCCCTCGGACTGCGCTGTTCCCCATCGCGCCCGTCCTCAAGCGCAACAAAAAGTTCCATGCCCGGAAGCCATCCCGGATCCGGGCTCTCGGGGAATTGCAGGTCTTCTATCGATCTCTGATTGAATTCCCTAACCGCGGCCACGTGTTCGGCCGTGTACGGGACGATCCGGATAGCCATCAGCCGTTGCGTTTGGCCGCCGTCACAGTGGCGATCTGGCCGATGGTCTTCATCTGGTCCATTTCCTCCGGCGCAAACTCAAAGCCGAATTCCTCCTCCAGGGCCAGCACCAGATTCAGGTTCTGGACGGAGTCCCAGGCCTCAATGGTCTCGGGGGAAGAGTCGGCGCTGAGGGTGGCGCCATCCAATTGAAAAACATCCGCGGCAATGCCTCGAACACGTTCGAAAAGTGGTTGGTCCATGCGATGGTTCAAACTCAAGTTGCTTCAATTCATTATGACAGCATGAGAGACTAGGAATCGGATGCCGAGTGGAAGCGCCCTCAAGAAGGCCGCCCTGATAGCTTTTCACAAAGGCGGCGGGCTCAGCATGGCGCGGTGGATGAATCGCAAAGGCCTGCGAATTCTCATGTACCACCGGTTCACAGAGCGCGAATCGCTGGCGCGGCAGTGTGCGCACATCCGCGCCCGTTATTCGCCGGTGTCCATGTCGCAGGCGGCGGATTGGTTGATGCATGGCGGGCAGCTGCCTGAGAACGCGCTGGTGATTACGGTGGACGATGGCTACCGCGACTTCTACCAGGTGGCGTACCCGGTGCTTAGCGAGTACGGGATTCCTGCGACGGTCTACCTGGTCAGTGACTTTGTGGACCGGACGCTCTGGCTTTGGGTTGATCAGGTGCGGTATGGGTTTCTGCACGGCGAAGCGCGGAGTTTCCAGATGGAGATCGCGGGGCGGCCGCCGCTCCGTTTTGAGTTGGGAACGCGCGAGACACGAACCAGGGCGGCGCGGGCCGTGACAGAGGCGGCCAAGCAGCTTTCAAATGCCGAACGGTTGCGCCTGCTGCAGGGGTTGCCCGAGCAGTTGGAGGTACGGCTGCCTGAGCAAGCCCCGCCGGAGTACGAAGCGCTGCAGTGGGATGAGGTGCGGGAGATGGCGGCGGCGGGAATCGAATTTGGCGCGCATACAAGGACCCATCCGATACTTTCGAGATTGGCCGGGGACCGCGAACTGGCGGGCGAGATCGGGGGATCGAAGCGGCAGATCGAGCAGCGCGTTGGACGGCCGGTGGAACATTTCTGTTATCCCAACGGGGCCAGGGCCGATGTGGGTCCGGAGGCGGTGGATGCCGTGCGGGCGGCTGAGTTTCGAACCGCTGTAACCACGGAGTCCGGGCTGAATCATGTTGGCGGGGACCGGTTCCGGTTGCTCCGAATAGGCGTGGAACCGGGGTTGGATGATACGTACTTTGAACGGTGTGCGGCGGGGTTCAGGGTTTAAAAGCCGCCTCCGAACCCGCGCCACGGTACCATTGAGTAAAGCCTCATGCCCCAAGCCCCAGCGGTCATAAAACCCGCGCGTCCGCACGGAGAACGCTTTGTCATAAACGTTCTTTGGTCCTGGACGGGAGTTGCCGCCAATCTTTTTGTAGGCTTCGTCATCACCCCCGTCATCATTCGCCGGCTGGGCGCCGAGCAGTATGGCGTCTGGGGCCTGATCTTCTCCATCCTGGATTATTTCTGGTTTTTCGATCTGGGCCTGAACACGGCCGTCTGCAATTTCTGCGCGCGCTTCATCGCCGTCGAGAACTACGAGAAGATTAACGAGGTCATCAGCACCGCCTTGTTTTACTTTTCGATGATCGCTTTGACGGTGTGGGCAATCGCTCCCTTCGCCGCCAGGAATGCTTATCGCTATTTCCACGTCTCCGAATCGTATCGCCCCGAATTCGCCAGCTTGATCCTGATCACGACCATCAGTTGGGGCCTCTGTGTCATGCTCCACATGTTCGTCTCGGCCCTGGACGGATTCCAGCGCTTCGATCTGACCAGCCGGATCTCGGTAGCCATGCTGACGCTGCGCTCGGTCGGATATTTCCTGGTATTGCAAACCGGACACGGACTGGTGGCCATGGCGGTCATCTTTGTCGGTTCGCAGATCCTGGGATACGTACTCAATTTTCTGAACTTCCGGCGAGTCTTTCCACAGCTGCGAATCTCGTCTTCGTATGTGCGGCTGGCGATGTTTAGGGACATCTTCCGGTACGGCATCAAGTCGTTCGTGGCCAACGGCTCCACCCTGGTGCTTAACCAGAGCGGAACCGTCATGATCGCGCATTACCTCTCGGATGCGGCCGTGGGTTTCTATTTGCTGCCCTCGCGGTTGCTGCAAAACGCCGTGGATGCCGTCTCGCGCATTGCCATCGTGACCCGCTCGAGCGCGGCTGAGTTGACTGCTTCCGGGAAGCGCGACGCCGCGCTGGCGCTGGGCATCTATTCCAACCGCTACTCGCTGACGCTGTTCATGCCGCTGGTGGTGTTCCTGGGAGTCTACGGCAGAGCCCTGATTCTGCGCTGGGTGGGTGTTCAAATGGCGGACCACAGCGCGCCTCTGCTGCCGATATTTCTGGTTTCGAACGCGCTCGTGCTGGCGGCCCAGTTCAATTCGAGTTCGCTGTTGTATGGCCTGGGCGCGCATGGCGGATACGCCCGCGGCATGATCGTGGAAGCTGTACTATACGTGGCCGCGCTGGTGTGGGTGATACCCCGCTACGGCATTCTGGGCGTAGCCTGCACTTCGGCGGTGCTGATGATTGCCGTGCGCGGCATCTACACGCCCTGGCTGGTTTCCCGCGCGCTCGATTCGTCCTTCCTGCTGTACATGCGCGGAATCTACGTGCGGCCGCTTTTAGCATCCGTGCCGGTATGGATTCTGGCATGGTTTCTCCAGAGGAACGGGCTTCCCGGAACTACCTGGCCGCAGCTTACCCTGGCTGGCTGCATCTGCGGTGCGGCGTACTGCGCCGTGGCGTTCTTCGTCTGCGTTCCGCCGGATCACCGGATGATGATTCTGTCGCGATTGCCCGTGGTGGGCGCCCGCTATAAACCGTAGAGCCTTACCAACTGTGCCACATTGGTCTTGTGGTTGAATTTTTCGGCCACCACCTCGCGGCCGGCTTCACCCATTGCATCCCGTAGATCTGGATCGCGCAGCAGATCGAGAATGCGGGCGGCCATGGCGGCGGTATCGCGGCGCTCCACCAGAAAACCAGTCCTGCCATCGTCGATGATCTCGGGAATACCGCCCACGCGCGTGCCCACCAGCGGCTTGCCGCTTGCCATGGCCTCTGCGTTTACATAACCGAAGACCTCCTCCCATCGGGACATCTGGCAGACTACGTCTGAGGCGGCATAAAGCCCGCCGGCCAGGGGATCAGTCACCACGCCGGTGAATGTGACGTGAGATTCAATGCCCAGGTCGCGAGCGGTTTGTTCCAGATTGGGGCGGTAGGCGCCGTCACCGGCCAGCAGGAAGTGAGCTCTCGGCTCGGCGGCCACCACATCGCGGGCGGCGATGAGCAGGTCATCCACGCCTTTTTCGGGAATCAGCCAACTCACCTGCGTGACCACCAGGGCATCCGGCGGAATGTTGTGCCGGCGGCGGAACGCGTCTCCCGTGGCCAGGCCCAGGGCGGCGCGCGAGATGTCCACGCTGTTATAGATGATGTGAAAGCGCTTCCGGGGAAGCAGGTCGCGGGCGGTGAAAACACGATAGCCGTAGCCGCTGACGGAGATGACGCCGGTCAGGGGGCCGTTGATAACGCGCATGGCGGCGCGCTTCCACAGCGGAGCACGCGTCTGCACGAAGCCTTCGGGTTGAGAACTCTGGTCGGTAAAGTAGACCTTTTCCACCCGCAGCACCTTCGCCATCCAAGGATAGGCGCTCAGGAAGCCGGTGAAGTAGAGGTGCAGAATGCGTGGACGGTGCTTTCGTAGAACGGCGAACAACCGCGCCGTGGCTTTGGCGCTCAACTGCCAGGAATCCTCGATGATTTCAATAGAAACGTTGGGCAGGTCCAGAAAGTGGCGGACCGTTTCGGAGGGCGGCTTGAGGAAGCAGAGCACGCTGTTCCAGCCGCGCGCGGCCAGCTGTTCGGAGAGTTCGCGGGCGAAGATCTCACCGGCGCCAATGCGATAGGGATCAAAACCAAATACGGATACGACGGTGTTATTCTTCAATTCCGCTTACTTGGCCTGGTGTTGGTGTTCAGCCGCGGCAGCGATGGTAGTCAGGCCCAGCGTGGCCTTTTCGGCGGTGGTGCAGCGCCGCTCCATGCAACAGCCTCCCAGCCACCAGGCGGGGCGGTTGCTCCAGATTTCGCGGATCGGCGTGGTCTTAATGTTGCCGATGGGCGGCATTCCGTAACAGGCCAACACGTCGCCGTTGGGCAGAATCTGAATGTTCGTCAGGGCGGAACAAACCGGGTGCAGCAGGTGCGCGGTGTGGGACTGCACGGCCACGCGCATGGCATCCGGGTTGAGGAAATAGGGAATCATCGCCTCCAGTTGCTGATAGCTGTTCCTGATGGGCAGCCCCTTCCGTTTGAGGGCAATCAGCCGCCGGACCGCAGCCACCGCGTTCGAAGGGTTCGTGGGCCAGTTTTCGCTGTGTTCGAACCAGCGCGAGTCTTCCTCGGTGTTGTAATTCTGCTCCACGGCCTGGTAGAAGACTTCCATCCCGTTGGCTGCGGCATACTCTGCCACATTATGGACATCGTGGAGATTCTGCTGCATGACCACGGTCTTGAGGCGAATGGTGAAATGCAGGCCCTTCTCCGTGCGGATGCGCTTCAGGGTGTCGAGCGAGCGGGTGGTTTTTTCAAAGAAGTTCTCGCGCCCGCGGATTATAGTGTGTGTCTCGCCGATGCCGTCGAGCGACACGGTGATGCGTCCGGGGTTAGCCAAAGCCAGCTTTTCGATGGGGGTCTGGTTGTCCCAATAACCGTGCGTCAGCACTTCGGCGTACAGGCCGACAGTAGAAGCATGCGCGGCCAAATCCGTGGTGTAAGGGCGAAGCAGGGCCTCCCCGCCGCTGAAAAAGACGTGAACCGGGCCCAGCCAGGAGCGCAGTTCCGAAAGCACCGTCTTGTATTGTTCCGGCGTGGGGGTATCGTCGCGGCCCTTGTTTTTCCAAATATCACAGTGCACGCACTTGGCATTGCACAGGTTGGTCATCATGAACCCGATGTCGGTGGGACGGCAGTTGGCCGCCATACTGCCCCCGGCAAAGGTCCGCAGGCGATAGTTGAGACCCATATACGCGCGCCGGTAGAGGTCTCCCATACCGAGAGTCTCAAAGCGTGCGTTCATCGTAAGAATCCTCCGAGGCTGTGCTTCACGGTCAGTATTTAAATGGTACGCCGTCGGGCCGTCCGGATTTCAAGCTATCCATGGGCTATGAACCGCATAGAACTAAGGGAGATAGGGGTAGGCACTCACCGCATACGTAATCCAGTACACTTTTGCGTTCCTAGTTTGCCGCTGAGTTCCCCTGGAGCGAGATCGCCACCGGCAGACTTTCCGCGCCATTCACTCTCAGCCAGATGAAGTTAAGCCCCTCCGGCATGACCGGTGTGTTCGGATTTAACACAAAGTTAACCTGGTAGAGGGCGGCAATACCCGGAGTCAAACCCGAAAATTGAACGGTCTGCGACATTCCGTTCACATATACCTCTACGGTTCGGAGCGTCCTGACCAAGGGCTGAGCAGGCGCCGGGTCTCCATCCGGCACCGTTCCATCGACTGGTCCGAGCGCGTTGGCGTAGAGCACCTGAGTTTGGCCCAAGACTGCGGGGCTGGCCGGGGAGCCGTTGAGTCCCGGGCCATTCAGCGCACCAGCCGCATTTTGCAACATGCCGCGCGCCACTCCGTCGTCCAGAGTGTAGCTGAAGATCGCCGGCGCGGCTTCGGCGAAGACCTCGCCCGGGACCACCGACTGCAAAGCGCCATCGGCGCTGTCCACGGAAATCGAGACGTTGACATCAGTTTTTGCCGCCAGCGACCCAGGGATCAAAACGTTGATCTGCTGCGGGCTGGCGTACGCCAACCTCCCTGGCAAGCCGTTAAAGGTAACCTTCGCGCCGCACAGGCTGTAAGGCAGGTTGGCGGAGTCGGCGCTGGCCGCGCAGTTCGCCAGACCGTGGCCGTGCAGCGTGGCGTATGCTCCCGGCGCCAACGCGGGCGACTGACTGGCCGCGTTTAGCACGGTGAACTGCGGCGTTTCCGAGCCCGGTCGCAATCAGTGTCACCCGCCCACCCCCCTGCACGCCGAAATTGGAGTCGGCCACCACCAGCGAGCCGTCGTTCGAGATGGCCGCCCGAGGCTCGGCCCAATAAGCGTTGGGGCCGTCCTCGGTGAAGCGCACGCTGCGGCTCTCGGCCAGTCTTCGCACTTCAATGCCGTTCTCCCGCATCACGATAATCTCGGTGGCGTGGGGAAAGCGCAGCGGCGGATCCTGAGCCGAACGATATGGCGGCACCGTGGAGATTACGCATAGCGGAGCGTTCTTGGCGCAACCTACGTGCTCGTCCGTGCCTCCGCCCGAACTGGGAAAGGGACATTGCCATAAGCTCATCACTTTCCGCCTGCCGCCTCCCAGTTCCACCGGCTGCATCACCAAAGCTCCCTTGTTCAACAGGTAAGTCGCCGTGGAGACTTCACACGGGTTCTCCGTAAAACTGTCGAAGACAAGGTATTGCAGGCCGGCTGAATCCTCCAGCGTGTCGGCATGCGAAGGGATCATGCAGCGCTCGCCCTTATCGCAATTGCCATCGTGATTTCCGCTGCCGTCGGGATCTTCCGGCCCACGAAACTCCAGATCCAGCTTGCCGGTCTTCAGGTTCACCGAATATATGCCGGCCGGAGCCGAGCCCGCCACCAGAATCATGTATCGCTTCCCGCTGGCCTGGTCCACGCCCTTGGCATCCAGCGTGTAATCGATGGCGCCATAGGGAAGGCCGGGAGCGCTTTTGTAATCCGCGCAATAAGTTTGGACGGCTCCCAGATCGAGGACGCAGACCTGCGTCTCGTTCGGCGCATAGAACGAAATCCAGTTGTCCTTCGAGCTGCCGCTGGTGCCGCCGCGCTTGATGCTGGTGAAATTGTGGCCATCTTTCGCGTAGTCGATGACGATTGATTCCTGGCCTGAGCTGAGGTCATGTTTGATGAAAGCCGCGCCGCTCGGATAATAGTAGACCGAATCGTTATAGCTGTCCCAAAAGAAATCCTGGTTGGCGCTCACTTTCGGGAACGCGACTCGGCCGGTGGCAGTCTCAATCACGTCAAAGGTACCCGTAAAATCCATCAGGTACTTGTTGTTGGCGCTCAGCGGGTTATTGGCGGAATAGGTGTGGGATATTCCCGTGCCGGTGATCACCTGCACGTTACCGCCGAAGTTCGAATCGACGTACGACCCGCCCACCGCCGGCGGGGTAAAGTTCCCTGGCGGCTTTTCGTCCGCAACCGTGCACAGCGCGGGGTCGGGATAGCCGGCCACCTGCGTGCATCCCTGCGGTCCGGACAGATAGCTGAAGTGGGGATTCGGAAGCCGCGAAGCCACCGTCCAGACGACGGTCACCGTGGCAGGAGGCATCCCGTCGGCTGCGAACTGAATTTTTCCCGAGTAACTTCCCGGTGGCTGAGAGCCGGCCCGCCAGGCAACCAACGACAGGCTGACGGTTGCCGGGGTGGTGCCCTTGGCGGCGCTCAGTGAAATCCACGGCGCATCGGCGCTGACGGTCGCCGTCCAATTGGCGGAGGATGCCGAACCTCCGGTGGTTATCGACAAGGTCTGCGGAGCGGGTAGCGATCCTACCGCCGCCATGCGGATCACTACGGGATTCGGCGACACGCCGAGCGTCTGGGAATACAACGTTGAAGCGCCCAGCAGGAACGACAGAACCCCAGGGCTCAGCCTGGTAGCGTTACTCGAAAGCCGCCAATTACCCATGTCGTCACCAGTCCGGTAGCAACCAGTATAGAACTCTCCGGCCAGCGCTAAATGTGAAATGGCTATGTGAGATAGGGGTAGCCGGGATCCGATCCGTAAGCCAGGTCACTCTCCAGGAAAGTTACGTTCAGCGGCAGAGAGGGGGCGAACAGTTTTCGGGGATCCAGAACGAAGACCGGCTCGGCATGGCGGAACCGGAAGCCGGCGCGGGCCACGGCTTCGACTGCGGGCGGAATGGAGGCGGAGGCCACCAGCTCACAGGCCTCGGGGTCACTGGCAGCGGCGCGCGCGGCAACTGTGTAGGCGGCGGACCAATCGGCTGCGGAACCGGAATTGACCCAGATGTCGGCAATCCGGACCTGCCCGCCGACGCGGCTGAGGACGTACCAACCTCGCGGAACGCCGGCCCGCAGAAGGAGGGCCGCGGTAAAGGCAGCCGACGGACAGCGCAAATAGTAATTCATCAACTCCGGGGTGCGGAGGGTGCAGGGGAAGGGTGAATCGGCGCGGGCATCGAACAAGGGCTGCGCAGACCGTTCAAAGGTGGCGATTCTCTGCTCGGACCAATCGCGCGGCGCCTTGGGCATGGGCGCTAAACTCCAGATAACATTGCGCGCAAGCCGCAGCGGAGCCTTCCAGCGCCGGGGAAAAGGGTCGGTCCGAAACTGGCGCCAGGGGCGTAGCACGCGAGCGTAAAATCGCAGGTCGCAGACATGCCGATATCCCAGCTTGGGGAGAATGCTGCGGGTATCGGCGGAGCCACCCACCGCGAACAGCGTATCGCACCGGCGGGCCAGCGAACGGAGCAGTTTGACGCCGGCGCCGGCGGACGTGCGGGATGCCGCCCAATCAATGAGATAGCTCCCGGTGACCGGGCCCGATCGAAGGCTGTAGCTGACTGGACACAGGCAGGCGTGAGCCACGATGGCATCGCCGTCTTTCCCGGTATCATTCCAGATAAAGCTGCGCGGACCGGACCAGTCGGGGCGGGGCTCGTCATACTTCCAGCGCAGCAGCGCAGGCTGCACGAAAGGAGCCTCGGCGGTCAGATGAAAAGTGGCCAGCAGGAAGCTCACCAGGGACTGGCGGACCGCCGCATCATTGGAACAATCAAGTGGCACAAGAGCATTCTCTCATCGGGCTTCTCACCGGACAATGCATGGCTCTGATCGAAGCAATGACTCAGGCGCAGTCTGATACAATCGGGATTCCCGCATATAGCTCTTAAGAAGAGTTTGGAGACAATCGATGGGTGAAGCGCTAGGAATGATCGAGACTCGCGGCCTGGTAGCCATGATTGAGGCTGCGGACGCCATGGTGAAGGCTGCCAAAGTGAATCTGGTGGGCTGGGAAAAGATTGGATCGGGCTACGTTACTGCAATGGTTCGCGGGGATGTGGCGGCGGTTCGGGCGGCTACCGATGCTGGCGCAGCGGCGGCGCGGCGGGTGGGCGAGTTGATCGCGGTGCACGTGATTCCCCGTCCGCACCAGAGTCTGGAAGACATTCTGCCGATCGGCAAGACGCAGGCGCTCAACGCCGGCAAGTAGGCCGCGCAAGAGGAAGCCGCCAAGGAAGTCATGATTCTCGCCCGCGTGGTGGGCACTGTGGTGGCCACCCGAAAAGACCCCCGGCTGGAAGGCAAAAAACTACTCATCCTGAAACCGATCTCTGCCGACGGAAAGGACGAGTCGGGGTATGTTGTCTCCGTGGATACTGTGGGCGCCGGGTTCCGTGAACGGGTCATTGCGGTTTCGGGAAGTTCGGCCCGCATGGCAGAGGGCTGCAAGGATACGCCCGTCGATAATGCCATCATCGGCATTGTGGATGAGGTACACCTGGATTAGCGCATGTATTTTGGGCGCGTGGTTGGCTGTGTCTGGTCTACCGTGAAGCATCCCCATTTGGTGGGCCAGCGGCTGTTGGTGGTGCAGCCCTTGAGCCCGGAGTTGGAAGTCCGGGGCAAGCAGATCATCTGTGCGGATTGTACTGGAGCGGGCACCGGCGAGCTGGTCTATTGGGTGCGCGGTAAGGAGGCCACTTTCCCGTTTCTGCCCCAGGAGCCTCCGATCGATACCACGATTGTCGGCATCGTGGATTCAGTCCACCTCAAGCGCACAGCGGTGCCGATGCCCAAGCCAGGCAACAGCCGCAAGCCGGCACGGAAGCCTTGAGTCAATGCTGATCGCCCGCGTCATCGGAGAACTGGTCGCAACCCAGAAACACGCCAGCCACGAAGGCCGCAAGCTGCTTCTGGTTCAGCCCTTAAATCTGGACGGAACGGATCGCGGGGATGCCGTGGTGGCGCTCGATGCGGTGGATGCCGGCGTGGGCGACAAAGTGCTGCTGGCCACGGAGGGCTTCAGCGCCATGACTTCCGTGGGCCGGCCCAATTCACCGATTGATATGGCGGTGATTGGCTTTATTGACGACATCGAACTCATGCCCGGCGTCGGGTGAGCGGCTTTGCCGGTGGAAGATCAGCAGAACGCCCAGCAGCACTCCCAGCCCCCATTTCACTATTTCCGAGCCGGTGTAAACCCCGTGCAGCATCCAGAATTTGTTGCGCTCGACGGAAGGCAGATCGGCGGGGATGAAGTCGAAGGTGCGGCCCAGCGCCGACAGTTCGGGCGTCATCAGAAAACGCTGCGCCACCGTAATGAGAAACATGAGCAGCAACAGAAGCATCGAAAACTTGCCTTCATTGCTGCCGAATAGCAGGAAGGAAAGAAAACCGGCCCCCAGGATCAGCTGCACTAATTCCCAGGCCTCGAAATACTGGCGGTTCTGTTCCGCGGCCTGATAGCGCAGCAGCGCGTGAGCTCCACCCGGCCCAAGTGCTTTGATCTGGATGGCGACCACGGGACTGGGTGCGGCAAGCAGCTGATCAACCGACCGGAAGCTTTCGATCGCGATCCAAGCCATCAACAGCCCGCCGCCCAGCCACAGCCCCAACAAAAAGCTTGCGATTCGGCGGTGATGCATGGCTACCTGATTCTACCAGGAGTAGGGCAGACCATCGTTTTCTGTGGTATGCCAGCCAGGGTGGGGCAGACCATCGTTTTCTGTGGTCTGCCAAGCCAATCACCGTGCCGCCGGAGGCTCCTGGTCCATCGGTATACCAGCCAGGTAACGATAATAAGCCACAGCCCGGTTAATAGACGACGCCTCGTGTCCCACAGTCAACCGGCTCGCATTCCTGCCGGTCCGCGTGATGCCGTAGTAACGCCAGACGTCATCCGGCTCGCGTTCCAGGAAGTAAATCGACTGCATCTCGCCTGGCGGAAAAACCGGCAGCAACAAGAACCGCATCGTGCTTATGTTCTCGGTCTCGATCACCAGCCTGTCGGGCGAAGCCGTTAGCACGCGCATGCGGAACACGGCCCGGCCGGATACATTGTCGGCCTGTTCAAAGTAGAGAGATTGGCCCTCCGCCATGTCATCCGTCGAAAAGTCTTTGCGGCGCCGGTCGCCGGACGCCTCGGACAAGGCATAGGCATCTACAATCAGCGTCTGCCATCGCTTGTGCGTGGTTGACCAATAGCGCATCCCGGTAAGTTCGGAAATCGCCCCGATGTGGCGGAGCAATCCCGCAACTCCGGAGGCATAGCGAAAACGGGCCGCCGCAACCACCAGCGTCGAGAATCCCGGCGCGGTCCAACCGGTGCAGGCCGGCGGAGTCCAGTCACGGCCCAGATCAGAGCGGTCCCAGGTTTTTACGACGGGCGCATCGCCGATATTGGGATACGCGGGAAGCGGTGCCGCTCCGCACGGAGGTTGTGGACCGATATCGGCGCCGCGGGCCACCGCGCCACCGAATCCCGCGGCCAATGCCACGGCCAGGCCAAGAATTGCTCCCTGACGGTTGCGGCTCCGATTGAGGCATATGACGCGGTTCTTCGAACCCACCCACCACCATTATAGAAAATGGCAACGCGTATCTGTCTGTTATCGGTTGGCCGGGGCGTTGGCGACCGCCGGAAGCTGCGATTCCCGGGCCACGCGGCCATTCAAACCCTCGTCGAGCGAGATATGGTTGCGTTCCAGGGTCTCCCCCACGGTCTGGTCCAGCGATACCCTTGCGCGCGCATAGCTGGCCATGGCAGTCACTTCGGAAATTTGGGCGGTCACCAGAGATCGCTGATCGTTGATGATGTCGTTAAACGTGGCGATTCCGGAAGAAAACTTCTTCTGGTCGGCCTCGAGCAATTGCTCCTGCAGGATGCGCGTATCCCTGGCCGCCGAATATCGCGCCCGGGATTGGCGCATTGCGCTCAGGCGGGCTGAGATATCCACGAGGATCGCATTGGTGTCCCTTTGGCTGGTGAGCTGAGATTGTATGAATTGCAGCTGGTCGATTCCGTAATCGCCTTGCGCCTGCCGGTTTTCGAAAGGGGCGGAAAACGTTACAGTGGCGATGTTATTGGGGAAATTGTTTCGAAAAATCTGTCCCAGCGCCGTGCCGAAGCCTCCGATGAAATACGGGTTGGGGTTGTTGGCGGTCTGCGGGACCCCGGCCACACCACGATTGTAGGTCTGAAACGAGCCCGTGAGATTGGGCAAGAGCGGGTTGGTGGTTCCACTTAACGACATCTCCGCGGTCTGGTCTCTGACCTTCGACACCGCCACATCGGGCCTCTTCGCCATCGCGGTCAAGACCAGTTGCCGCAAGGGAGGCAGATCGTCGGCATCGGGCACATGAATCTGGTCCAGTGGAATGATTGCGGCAGCCTCAAGCGCGGGGTCTTCCGTGCGGCTCAGGACCGCCTTCATGGAGACCGCCTGCAGGCTGACATTCTGCCGCGCAATAACCACGTCCTGCCTGCGCCTGGTCAACTCGGCTTGGGCGCGGGGCAGTTCGACGCGGGGGAAAGCTCCGGCCGCAATCTCCTTCTGCGTATCTTCGTAGAACTTCTGAGTGAAGTCCAAGGCGTGCTCGCGGGCCTTCAGTTCGTCGTTGGCGCTCACCAGTCCCCAATAGAGGTTGAGAACGTTGGCCACCAGATCGAGCAGGCTTGACCGGAAGACCTCACGCGACGCCGTGGTGTTGAGCCGCGCAATGTCTATGCCGCGGCTATTCAGCTTGATGCCGAAGCCCTGCAAGAACGGCTGCCGGATGATGAGATCCATGCGCGGGGCCGTGACCGGATTCAGATCGTCGCTGGGTGAGTTTTCCTTCAGATACTGTTCGGAATCGCGGTACTGCAGCGAACCGCCGGTCAAGAGCCCCTGGTTAAGCACGGTGCTGTAGTTGTGGACCGACTGTATCAGGGCGTTGGTCTGGCTCACCACGGTGTTGGCTTGCGGCTGGCTCAGGTGCCCGAACGTGGTGGTGTTCTGCAGAAACGGATCCAATTGCGGTGTCACTTGCCCCACCTGTTGAATCGTGGCAGCGCCGCCGCTACCAACACCACCATTGCCGTTTCCGTTACTCAGGCCGGCGCTTTGCGTACTGCCATTGACACCAACACCCGCGGTCACGCTGGATACCTGCGCACTGGCGCTCGGCACACCGCGAATCGGGCCCTCCGGCTCGGGCGCGCTGCAAGGCCGACTGTGCCAGAGCCGGTCCGTAGCGGTCGATTTCCAGATCCAGGTTGTTCTCAATCGCCAGCGCCAACGCGTCCTGAACGCTGAGATATAGATTGCCCGCGCGGATCAGGCTGCTCAACCGGTTGGAGTTTCCGAGCCGGATCTCCGGAATAGTCGGCGGCGCATAGGAACGGAGGCCCAGCGGCAGTTGCGGCTTCCCGATGGAGATCGGCTGGTTCTGCGCGTGGGACTGGGCCGCCAGGAAAGCGCAGGCGGCCAGGGCTGGAAAAAATGTTCGGGTACTCATTTCAGGAACTCCGGTTTCAGAAGCGGCTCAAGCCCGGATTTCGCAGCTTCCGGCTTTTTGGCGCCCGGAACGGAATCCGGTATCGACGATTCCCGCTGCACATGTCCCGAAACGGCCTCTTCGAACGATATATGGTTTATCTCAAGCGTGCGCCCCAGGGCCAGGTCGTAAGCGATTCTGGCGTGCGTATAGTTGGCCATGGCCTGCACCTCGGCGTCCTGATTCGCCGCCAGGTCCTTCTGGGCTTGAATCACCAGCGCGACGGTGCTCACACCATATTGAAACCGGCTCTGCTCGTTCTTCAAACTCTGTTCGGACAGGGCCCGCGTATCGACGGCGGTCTCATAGCGAGTGCGAGCCTGCTGCAACCCGATGACGCTGGTCTTCACATCGACGCGAAGCTGATTGATGGAGCGCTGCAGCGTAAGCTCGCGCTGCCGAAGCTGTAGCTCATCGGTGACGTAGTCCGCCTGGGCCGATCGATTCCGTATGGGGATGGTCAGCGCGACTCCCGCCGAGTAATCCGGAAAATTGCGGCGGAAGAGCTGCGAGAGAACGTTTCCGGTTCCGCCCACGAAGTAAGGGTTGGGCTCGCCGCAGCAATTGTTATAGATCGGATTCGCCGGCCCGCTCAATCCGTGGTTGGTCAACTCGGCAAAAGCTTGCAGGCTGGGCAGCAGATTGTTTCGGTCGCCTTTAGACAGGATCTTCGCGCTCTCCACATTGACCTTGCCTTGCAGAATGTCCTGACGATTGGTAAGGGCTTCCTGGATCAGATCCTGAATGGGCCGGATTTCCTCCACCTTGGGAACTTCGATGCGGTCCAGCGGAATGATGTGCACGTCATCCAGCCAGCTATTCTCCATGCCGTTCCTGTTGAGCGCGTTCTTGAGGACGATCTCTTGCTGGGCGACATTGGTTTGCGCGATCAGCAGATCCTCCTTGCTGGACGATACCTCGGCAGCCGCGCGGGTCACCTCAACCGCCGGGAGGGCGCCGATCTGCACTTGTTTCTGGTTGCCCTGATGTAAGTTTTCCGCCGTCTGAAGGGCCTGTTCCTTGATGTGCACGGCGTCGATGAAACTCACCAGGTCCCAGTAAAGATTGAGCACGGCCGAAACCGTGGTGGCCACCTGCAGTTTCATTTGCATGTCGCTAATCTTCAAGTTGTTCTTAGCCACCCTGATGAAGCGATCGTTGACGCCGGAGCCGAACCCCAGCAGCAGGGGCTGGCTGATCTGGAAGTCGAAAGAACCGCTCAGCGACGGATTGAAAAGAGGGGTGGAGCTGTTGAGCAGGCTGCGCGCGCTGAACGCACTGAATTGCATAAAGGTTCCGGTAATGAACGTCTGCGAATATCCGGCCTGGTAGAACTGAAAGGTGTTGGTGAGCGCCGTGGTCTGATTGAGAAGCGTGTTGGTCTCCGGCGTGGTCTGGTGTCCGAACTGGGCGTTTATGAAGATGCTCGGATCGAGGTTGGGCGGGTTCTGGCCGACACCGGTTACAACCCCCGCTCCGGTGTTGAGGCCGCCGCCGCCCACTCCGTTGCCGTTGGTGCTGACCCCTGCGGTGCTGACACTGGTTGGCCCTGGTGCCACCGGCGTATCCACCGAACGCAGCAGGCCGCCGCCTTGAGCGCGCCGCAAAACTTCTCGCGCCAGAAACGGACTGTAACGCTGCACCGCGATATCCAGATTATTTTCGAGCGCCACAGCGATCACGTCCTGCGCTGAGAGGTAGAGGTTGCCGCCGCGCACCAGCGATTCAAGCCGGGGAGAGTTGGTGAGCCTGGCAGGCGCGACCACTCGCTTCTCCAGATGGAACGGCTTCAGAAAACGCCCCACAACCCGAGGCGGTTCCGGAGTCCGGATGGAAACTTCCGGCGATTGAGCAAAAACCATGGAGCCCGAAGCCATTAAGAGCGGGGCAAAGCAGTTTCGAAAATAAGTCATTTTGATAGGGGCATTCTCTGGGCCTATTCGGCGAACGGTCAGACAAGGCTGCTGTGCAATTGCCCTTCCACTGGAGGCTTGGGGAGTTTGCAAGGCCATAGGGCGCCTCAGGTTGGCGTGGGTGTCCGTTTTTGAGACGTGCTGTTCGTTTTCACGAATCGGGCGCGTGGCCGGGGGCCAAGACGGGTGAATCACAGAACCAGGCAGTTGTTGGGCAAGTGATTGAGTTTCCGCAGGATCTGGCTTCGAACGGAAACACTTGCCTGTCCCTACTGCTGCCTGTAACTCAGCAGCACGCTCGCCTGATTCTGAAGCCGCACCGCGTCCTCGTGGAACTGCTCCTTCTCGCGCACCGCGGATAGATTCTGCAGCGTATCCGCGGTTTCGCGCCCGGGTTTAGCCACATACTTCTTCTGAAGCGCAAGGACGTGAGTGAGCAGTTGATCCGCCTCGGCATACCGCTTCTGTTTCAAACGCAGCACCCCGAGGTTGTTCTCCGCGTTGGATAGTTCCGGAACGCATGACGGGCAAGACCGGCGCAGCATGTCCACGGCTCGCTGCAGGGTCTGCCCCGCCAAAGTGAGTTTGCCCTCATCCATCAGGATCAGGCCTTCCTGGCTGAGAATGGAAGCCACCCGGGTGTCCGACTTGCCCAGTTCTGTTTCGTAAATGAAGCGCGCTTTGCGATACAGCGGCAGCGCCCGGTCCAGGCGCCCGGAGACGCGGTGCACTTCCGCCACGGTGGCGTAGATCTGGGCGGTCTCCACACTGCCATCGCCGAAGGTCTGGCGCGAAATCTGAAGCGCTTCCTCAGCCATTGGGAGCACCTCTGCCATCTGGCGCTTGCGCAATCGTGCGACTACCAACCCGCCCAAGGTCTGCGCCAGTTGTCCGTCGTTGGGATACAACTCGCGCTCAATTGCCAGCGCCTCCGCGAAAAGGCTTTCCGCCCTTTCCCCATCTCCCAACATTAAATAGTTGCTCGCCATCCGGTTGATGTTGATCACCGTCCGAAGATGTTTCGGGCCCAGATTCCGGCGATGCAGCACCAGCGCGTCCTCGTAATACGCGGCTCCTTCGGGGCGCCTTCCCTGTCCGCAATTCGCCGCCGCCAGGTTCACCAGGCTGCCCGCGAGGTGTGCTTCGTAACCCGGCCCCATCGCGCGGAATTGTTCGACAGCTTTTCGGTAGTAGGGTTCGGCTGCGGCAAAGTCTCCACGGTCGGCCGCCTGATTGCCCAGGTCGTTGAGATCCGCCAGCGCGGTCTGGGCGCCTGCCGCCGCCACTCCTGTCATTCCTATCACGCAGCCCATCACCCTGCCCGTCAAGAAAGATCGCAACCCATTCATCGCCGCCCTCCGGCCTACTGGCTGGATGGACGACGGACATTCGTCTTAGTAGCGTAAACCGGGTGTAAACTCTGGGCGGGTTGTAAGCGGCTAACCAGTCGCGCCGCGCCGCGTCTAACCCTCAGGCGTGCGCGCCTCCGTTCTGTGGGAGTGGGATGCTACCCTTGTGGCATGCCCAGGTATGAAATTCAATCCGGCCGCCGCCGCAACCCGGCTGCGCGCATCAGTTTCGTCGTCATCCTGGTCCTGATCCTTTTCGGTGCTCGCTCCGTTTCTTCCTACGCCATCGAGATCGCATGGTGGAAGGAACTCGGCCAGCTCAGCACGTGGTGGAGCATGCTCTACTACAATCTGGCGCCCGTTTCCGCCGCAACTCTTCTGGCATTCGCCGTGCTCTGGACGGCCCACGCGCGCGCGTTGAAATTCGCCGGCACCTCGGTGCGCGAACATCGCATCTATACGCGCATCTCCACGGCCGGGCTGCTGCTTCTGGGCTATTTCATCGCCGCCGGTTCCATCGACGCCTGGACCGTGGTACGCTTCGCCGGATCACGCGGCTTGCCGGCCGCGGCCACCGTCTGGCACGATGCCATTTTCAATCAACCGCTTTCGTTCTATCTCTTCGATCTGCCGTTCTACCTGCTTCTGCGCAGCTATCTCCTGGCAGTGGTGATTGTGTCCATTCTGGTCTACTGGGTGGCGGCGCGCGCCTGGCAAGTGCGCTACAAGATTCCTCACCTGTCCGAAATCCGCGAACTCGATCCCACCTTTCTGCGGTTGGAAGGCGGACTGGAATCGCGATTTCTGCGCGGCGCCGCCACGGTGCTGCTGCTGGCCGTGGCGCTGCGTTATTATCTGGGCCGCTACGAAATGGTCTACAACGAGCACGGCTCGTTCCTGGTCGGAATCGACTACGTGGACCAGAACATCGGCCTGCCGCTGCAATGGCTGGTAATTGCCGCCTGCCTGGCCGCCGCGGTGTTCGTCTGGATGGGACGCTGGTTTCTGGCGGGCACCATGGCGCTGGCCCTGGTTGTCGATTTCGCAGTGCCGGCCGCCGTCTCCGCGCTCTACGTCCGCCCCAATGAAATCTCACTGCAGCGGCCCTATATCCAGAGCCACATTCACGCCACGCGGTCCGCCTTCGGGCTGGAGCAGCGCGTGCGGGAGATCGAGTTCAAGGCCAAGCCTGAGGCTCCTATCGACGTGGCGCACCACAAGCCCCTGCTCGACAACGTAAGGCTTTGGGATTCGCATGCGTTTCACGACACCGTCACGCAGATTCAGGCCTTGCGGCCCTACTACGTATTTCACGAAAGGCCCGACGTAGACCGGTACACCATCGATGGCCAGCTGCGCCAGGTGCTGCTCTCCCCGCGCGAACTGGACCTCACGCAATTGCCGGCCGCGCGCGCCAACTGGATCAACCCGGCCTTCATTTATACTCACGGTTATGGCCTGGTGCTGGCCCCGGTGAGCCAGATCACCCCCGACGGTCTGCCCGTCCTGCTGATCGACAATGCGCCGCCGGTAGTCAAAACCAACAGCCTGAAGTTGACCCGTCCGGAACTCTACTATGGCGAAGTGACGCACGAACCGGTCTTCGTTCATACCGCCCAGGAGGAGTTCAATTACCCTTCCGGGGAGAACAATGTCACGTCGCGCTACGAAGGCACGGGCGGCTTCCCGATTACCTCCTTCGCCATGCGCCTGGCCGCGGCCATCCGCGAAGGCGAGCCCAACATTCTGCTCACCAACTATCTCAAGGACAACAGCCGCATGATGATCCACCGCAAGCTGCAGGATCGCTTGCAGGAACTGGCTGGATTCCTGGAATGGGACCAGGATCCGTATCTGGTGATCACTGATGCCGGCCGCCTGGTGTGGATGATCGACGGCTACACTACCTCCGAAGCGCATCCCTACTCGCGCGCCGTCAACGTGCCCGATATCGGCCGCGTGAACTACATCCGCAACGCTGTCAAGGCTACCATCGACGCCTATGATGGCGAAACACGCTTCTACGTTTTCGCACCTGACGACCCTATCATCACGGCTTACCAGCGCCTCTTCCCGCAGCTCTTCCGCGCCGCGTCTGAGATGCCGCCGGACCTGCGCCGGCATGCCCGCTACCCCGAAACCCTGTTCCGCATCCAGGCCGAGATCTATCGCACTTACCACATGCTGGACCCGCAATCCTTCTACAACAAGGAAGACCTGTGGGACCTGGCGCGCCACACGACCGGCCAGTCCAATGGAGCCGAACCTGTCGGCCCCACCTACGTGGTGGCCACACTGCCGGGCCAGGACAAGGCCGAGTTTCTACTGCTGGTGCCCTTCACGCCGCGCAACAAGGACAACCTGATCGGACTTATGGTGGCGCGCTGCGATGGCGAAAACCTGGGCGAGGTGGACGTGTTGCAGCTCTCCAAACAGGAATTGATTTTCGGCCCCATGCAGATAGGCGCGCGCATCAACCAGGATCAGAATATTTCGAAGGACCTCACGCTGTGGAACCAGCAGGGTTCGCAGGTGCTGCGCGGCCAGATCCTGGTGCTGCCCGTCGGCGATACCTTCCTTTATGTGGACCCGATCTACATTCAGGCCACCGAGGCCCGTATGCCGCAATTGAAGAAGGTGGTGCTGGCTGTGGGTAACCGTCTGATTTACGCCGATACCTACGATCTGGCGCTGGCGCAGCTTTCTACCGGCGCCCAACAGGTCATCCAGCAAGCCACGGCTTCTGCCCCGTCTTCAGCCGCAGGCGCCCCCCCTGCCGCCGCATCCCCCGCCGGCGAACCGCGTCTGCAGCGCATCCGCGACCATCTTCGCCGCTACCGGGAACTCGCCGCGCAAGGCAAATGGTCCGAAGCCGGCAAGGAGCTGGAAGCCATCGAAGCCGAGGTCAAACAGTAGCGACCAGTCAGACGGCGCGGCTGCCCCGGACGAAATGCATCACCAGGGAAATTAGCGCCACAATCAGCAAAAGATGAATCAGCCCGCCCGCCACGTGAAGCGCCACGAAACTGACGATCCAAACCACCAGCAGGATGAAAAACAGACCCATGTACATAGACAGTCTCCTTGGGAGCGAAGAGCGCTCGCGCTGTCACAGTAAGCACCCAGCCTGCCAATGACTTTTAATTCACCTTCACCGGAGTGTCCCTCGCCGCCGCTGCTTAGCTCAGCATTTTCCAAACAAGAAACAGCACCCCCGCGGCGAACCCGGCACCGGCGTTGTATTCCTGGTTTCTCAGATAAAGCGCGGCGCGAAAGGGGCTAGCGGTTTTTGGCTGCGCCGGCCTGAGACGCGGCCACAGAGCGGGGACTTGATCGGCATAATCCGCATACTCCGGAAAAATACCGCGCAGATGCTGCTCCTCCAACTGGATCACGGGCAGGTAGACGAAAATGAAAACGGCGGCGAACAAAACCGCGAGGCCAATGCTGCGGGACGCGATGGCCAGGCCGGCGGCCACCAGCAAGGTCCCGACGTAAAGCGGGTTGCGGGTGTAGGCGTAAGGGCCGCCGGTGGCCAGTTGCCGATTCTTCGCGAGGCAGCCGGCGGCCCAGGCGCGGAGGGCCAGGCCGAGCAGTGAGAGGGGCAAACCGTAAGCCAGCGACTGGGGAGTGGGATGCGAGAACCAGCCGAATACCACCACGATGAGGAAGCCGCTGGGGACGCGCAGCCTGGCCACCCGGTCGGCATACGGCTTCGGGAACTGCAACATCAAGCCAGGCTTCCAGCAGGGTGGCGGCGCCCGGCCAGCAGCGCCTTCAGGGTTTCGAAAACCTCATCCGGGGAGATTTGTTGCATGGCTTCGTCGATGTAGTCGCCGCGCTTGTAAGTGGTGCTGGCCGCGGGACTGCGAAGCACTTTCATCGAATCGCCATAAGGGCCGTTGCGCGCGGGGTCGGTGGGTCCAAAAATTGCCACGCCGGGTTTGCCGAGCGCGGCGGCCAGATGCAGTGGCCCGCTATCCACACCCACCACCGCGGCGGCGCGCCGTGTGGCGTCGATAAGGCCCGCCAGGCTGGACTCATGCTGAAATCCGCAGCCCGGCGGCCCATTCAAAACCAGTGGAACTCCGAGTTCACCCGCCAGGCGCAGCGCCAGGGCCTGGTAGTGCTCGATGGGCCATTGTTTGGAGCGCCACCCGGCCAGTGGTGAGGCGAGCACGAAATCGCCAGGCGGAAGATCGCCTTCCGGATGGCCCGGCGGCAGGGGGAACGCATGCAGTATGTTGGCTGCGCCCGCGGCAGCCGCGAGCTCGAGGTTTCTATCCACCACATGCTGCTCGCGGCTCAGGGTCTTATTGGAGTAGAAAAGAGCCGCGGCCGGCTCGCGAAGCTGGGACTGGTGAAATCCGAAGATACGGTCCGGATGCCCAGCTGAGGCCACCAGCGCGGATTTCATCAGGCCCTGGAAATCGACGGCGAAATCGTAGGGCGCCACGCGCAGATCGCGCCAGCTTTCGAAGAGTCCGCGCAGCGAACGGCGGCGCAGGGGGACAATGCGGTCGATGAACGCGTTGCCTTCCAGCAAAGATTCCCACTGCGGTTCCACGGCCCAGGTGAGGTGCGATCCAGGATGACTGTGCTTGAGGGACGCCACGGCGGGCAGGCTATGGACGATGTCGCCCATGGCGCCCAGCCGCACGACGAGTATGCGGCTGCTAGCGGGTTTGCCGCCGTTGAACATGCTCCATCAACTGCCGGGCGCGGCGCTGGTCGGCTGCTTCCAGGCGCACCGATTGCGCTGGTTTAAGCGCCTCGATAAAAATGTCACCGTCGCCATCGTCCGCAATCACCACGTAGTCTACCATGCGTAGCGCGGCCACTAATTCGGCGCGGGCGCGCTGTTCGAGTATCTGGTTGAGGCCCGTCAAGACCACCACCATCAGTGGCTGGGTGGGGGCTTGGTCGCGTGCCTGCTGAAGGTCGCGGGCATGTTCGGCGCGCAGAATGTCGAAGTAGCCGGT
The DNA here is from genome assembly GCA_963817515.1 of Bryobacterales bacterium. GTDB lineage: Bacteria > Acidobacteriota > Terriglobia > Bryobacterales > Bryobacteraceae > DATMNI01. The sequence continues at coordinate 38,770 of CAWFPJ010000010.1, forward strand.
GATCAGGGTGAGCGGCGGCGGCAGCGCCAGCGCCGCGTCCCGGCTCAGGATCTTGCTTCGTGTATCCACGCGGGTGCGGACTCCTCCCAAAGTTGAAGTGCCACGGCAGAGACGCGGCCGGAGCTTACGGCCGTCATGCACCGGTGATCGATGGGGCATTCGCGCAGCAGGCAGGGGCTGCATTCGGCGTGCTCGCGGACCACGCGGGCCAGGGGTCCAGTGGGTCCTGTGGTGGTGTCGTCGGTAGCGCCGAAGACGGCCACCGTGGGGACCCCGAGCGCCGCGGCGACGTGCATGGCCCCCGAATCGTTGGTCAGGAAAAGGCGACATGCGGCGGCCAGGTCGATGAATTCGGGGAGCGTGGTGGCGCCCGCCAGATTGCGAGCGTCAATGCGGTAGTCATGAAGCCGGGCGGCCACTTCCTGGCAGAGCGCGGCTTCGGACGCGGAGCCGAAGAGTAAGACCTGCGGACATCCGGGCAATGCCCGCGCCACTTCGGCGAATCGCTCCGGAAGCCAACGCTTGGCGTTGCCATAGGCGGCCCCGGGGCTGATGCCGATCACCGGCCCCGCGATGCCGAGCGACGCCAGGTGCGCGGCGCCCGATTCGCGAGCCCGTTCGATACCTTCCAGGCGGATGCCATCCAAGTTGCCATCGGTCTGCGGAAAGCGCTCCATCATGCCGGCGCGGCGCAGTAGTTCCAGGTAATAGAAGCGCTGGTGGCGGGGAATGTCGCCGGGTTCGGGGACGGGGATGGCGCTGGTCAGCAGCAGGCCGCGGCCATCGCGGTTGTAGCCGATGCGTTCGGGGATGCCCGCTAGCCATGTGATCAGAGCGGCGTCGAAGGCGTTCTGCAGGAGGATGGCGCCATCGAAGCGCTCCAGCCGGAGGCTCGCCGCAAAGTCGCGTTTGGCGCGAAGGCCCTTCTGCGCGGTGTAAGGAATCACGCGGTCGATGCAGGTTTCGCGGGCGTACAGGCCGGCAACCCACGGGCGCGCGACCACCGCGATGTGGGCATGCGGAAAAATGTGGCGGATGGCGCGGATGGCGGGGAGCGACATGACGGCGTCGCCCAGCCAGTTGGTGGCGCGCACGCATACCCGCGACATGGAGGAGGGGTTAAAGGCCACTGCAATTTCAGGATAGCAGTGGCCTTACGGCCGGATCTTCAAGAGGCAAAGAGCGATCGAATTACTTCGGACCGCCTGCGCGCCGCCGCCGTCCGCTTATCAGATAAATTGTGGCTCGCGGCTCGAGTAGCGGATCTGCTGACGGCTCAATGCCATCTACCCGCGGAATGGGATCGAAGATGATATGGCGCTGCGCGGTGTCGTTATCCGGCATTACGCTCGTCAGCTCTATCGTGCCGAAGCCGACATCGGTGCGGTCGGTTGGCCAGTCTACAGTGGAGTCGTCCACGATATCGCCGTCCGCGGCCACCTGAACAACGATGCGCATTTTCACGGCGCCTTTCATGAGCCTCTCCTTGATTTCGTCAAACAGGAAATTCGGCGCCGCCTTTGCCTCCGCTGCCGGGTCCAGAAATTCGTTGCTGCCGTCGGGTTGAATGCGATACCGGCCGTACCGGCTGACGCCCTCAGCGTTTGTAAATCGGTACGCGTTTACCGCAAAGAACGATTCTTTGGCGAAACTGGCCGGTATAGGTTTCGGAGCCTGGACGAATTTTAGCGCCGCCGGATGCGTCGATAGAAAACTCTCGATCGGCGTTGGTTTCGTCACACTGGCGCCGCTGGCAGCCTATCGCGCGCAGGAATTCCACGAACTCCTCTGCGGTCCGCACCGGGAATCCGTTGACCGAGTGGGCGATGATGTCGGTGTGAACGTGCTCCGCCAGGTTGAACCGTATCGCGATGCCGCGCGGGCTTGCATTCGGGTCATTATCGGGCACGCTCGGGATGCCTGCGAAATCGGAGAAGCGAACGGTCACAGGGGTCGAGCCGCGCTGGGTGTCGCGCTGGATATGAGGTGCGCGCGTGAGCGACGCCGCATCGGGCGAAGGAGTGAATGTCCCGGCCAGAAGGATTCCCTTGGCATGCGCCGGCCGAAAGCCAGGTTGCGATCCATTCAGCTTATCGAAAGCTTCGAGAGCTTGTGCAGCAACGTCATTAGCATGTTCCTTATTGGGTAGCGCCATCCTTAAAGTTTAAAGTATGTGGAAGCGAACCATCGAAGTCATCGCGATATCGAATATTTTTTCGGCTAACTCGTCCGGCTAAAGAGACCGCGCCAGGAAGACATCAGCGGGCAGTACTACAATAAACAAAGCGCTCTCCAGGGATGCTAAGATTTGCGCCAGGCTTGACCTCAATTTTCTTGGTAGTGGGAAGGGGGAGCATGGCTCCATCCGGTAGTGCAGTTTGACGGTAGTGCAGCAGTGGGAATTTGAACCATTGGGAAGCTGGTGGATCCGGCTCATGGAGCCGCGCCTGATCGCGGCGAACTCAAGATGAAGCGCGAGGCCTACGCCGCTGCGCGAACCATTTCCGGCACGCTGCACGGCTACTTTGCCCGCCGCCGGGCAGAGGCGGTCAGCCATGGTCATCAGCACCTGGCTCCTCTGCCGGATGCCGAAACCATCGAAGCTATTATTGACGCCGCATTTTGGGCCAGCCTGCGGCGGGAGGAAGGTTATGAGCCTAAGATTTCGCTCGCATTCCTCCCTCCCGAAGAGGCCCTGCATCCGCTCATTCTCGAACGGCCTATACCGCTTGAACCGGGTGCCCTGACGCGGGTGGCGCCCGCCGTAGAGCGCCCGGGCATTCATTTGGGTATCTGGCGCGCGCAGGGCGAACTGTGCGTTTGGGGAACCACACGCACCATACCGGTATTGTGTTTCGTGCTCGAGGTAGGGGCTCCCGGTCTGCTCGTCATCAAATATCACAGCGACGATCAATCACGCAAATTCATCAACGTCGCCGTGCTGGAGGGCGATCAGGTCAAGATCGTGGATGAGCGTCCCGCTGGCCCGCCTCGTTCCCGCCTGAAATCGCTGCTCGGCTTCGACTCGCCCACCTCATGGGCCCTCTCGGTAGACATCATGGTGCAACTGGCCGTTTCCATGCGCGCGCACGGCCGCGGCGGATTGCTGCTGGTGGTCCCCAATGGCACCGAGCAGTGGCGGGAATCCATCGTGCAGCCCATGCGATATGCCGTCTCGCCGCCTTTCTCCGAACTCGCTGTTCTTAACCAGGAGACCACCGATCCAGCCGACAGCCAGGTCTGGCAGGAAGCCGTTGGGGCCGCTGTCGAGGCGGTTGGCGGTCTGACTGCGGTCGATGGCGCCGTGGTGCTCACCAGCCGCTACGAATTGCTCGGCTTCGGCGCCAAGATTGCGCGCCGGCAAGGCTGCCCGCGAGTTGAGCGCGTCACGCTCACTGAGCCCATCGGAGGCGCTAAGCCGGCTTTGGTGAATCCCGAACAACTCGGCGGCACCCGGCATTACTCGGCGGCGCAGTTTGTCCAGGATCAACGGGATGCCGTGGCGTTCGTAGCCTCGCAAGACGGCCGCTTCACTGTCTTTGAATGGTGCCTCAGCGAGGCCATGGTCCACGCGCACCGGGTGGAAACGCTGCTGCTCTGAGCCGGTTCGGCGCTGTCCGGCCCCTATCGATGTTCCGATTGCCTATCGGGTCTGATCAGCATTGCTGCGCTCAAGGAACTGGCGAGCGCCAGCCCCATCGCTACCCACAAAACCACGCGATAGCCGGCCACAAATGCCTCCTCGATAGCTTGCCGTCCGCGCACGTCTCTGGTTTCAGCGGCGGCCAGCCTCGGTCGCTGCGCCTCAATTTGCGCCCGCACCGCCGGCGCCAGGTCCAGACTATTCAATCGCCGCTCCAGAGCGTTGTTAAAAACTCCGCTGAGCAGTGCTCCGAAAACGGCCACGGCCAGCAAACCTGCCACACGCGAGACAGCGTTGTTGATCCCGGATGCCGTTCCGGCGTAGGCTTTGTTCCACGGCGTTCATCACGGTCGTGGTCAGCGGGGCCACGCTGATCGCCATGCCCAGCCCAAGCGCCAGCACCGCCGGGAAGAATGTGGTCCAGTAGCTGCCGCCAATGCCCGGCATCGCAAATAGCGCCAGGCCGGCGGCTGCGATCAAAGGCCCGATCACCAGCGGAATCCTGGCGCCGTATCGATCCAGGAGTCCGCCGGACCAGCGCGACAGCAAGAACATCAACAAAATGAAAGGCAGCAGGGCGGCGCCCGCTTCAGTCGGCGTGTAGCCTTGCACCTGTATTAAATCCAGCGGAAAAAAGAAGAGCATGCCGCTTAACGCTGAGTACAGAAACAGGGTCAGCAGATTGGCGCCCGTGAAATTGCGCGATCTGAACAGGCGGAGCGGAACCATCGGCCACGGGCTGCGCCCCTCCCAATACAACAGCGCAACCAGCGCGATGGTTCCAACCGCGCCTGCCGCCGGCTTCGATTCGATCAGTGCAAACACGATTCCGCCGAAGCCCAGCGCGGCCAACAGGCCTCCCTGCCAATCGAACTGCCGCTCTTGGTTGACCGCCCTGCTTTCCGGAACTTTCCACAGAGCCAGCGCCAGCACCGCCAGCCCCAGTGGAACATTGATGAAAAATACCCATCTCCACGAACCGTGTTCGACGAACCATCCGCCCAGCACGGGACCGATCGCCGCCGTCATCGACGTGAAGCCGGACCACGTCCCGATCGCGCGGCCGCGATCCTTCTCGGAAAAATTAGCGCTGATCAGAGCCAGGCTGCCGGGGACAAGCAGCGCCGCGCCCACTCCCTGAAAACCCCTCGCCACAATAAGCTGCCCGATGTTGGGCGCGAGTCCGCACCAGATTGAGGCTGCCGAGAAGACCACCACGCCGGCGGCGAAGATTTTCCGGCGGCCGTATAAGTCTCCCAGGGATCCGCCAATAAGAACCAGCGCCGCCAGGAAGAGCGCGTAAGATTCCACCACCCATTGCACGTCCGCCAGCGTCGCATGCAGGGCCGATTGCAGCGCCGGCAGCGCCACGTTCACAACCGTGCCGTCAATAAACGCCATGCTCGAACCGAGGATGGTCGCGGCCAGAATCCAGGGGCCGTTCTTTGTCGGGCGCTCCGGCGAACCGGCAAGAATCGCGCCTTCGTCGCAAGGCGGTCTGGCGATATTGGCCATAGTCCATTCTCCGCCGGACGCGGACTGGTCATGGGCAGGCGTGCCAGGAACCGCCGCGTTGACGGGCCCGTGGGGCCGCGATAGACTCGCGCTGGTGGGCTCCATGTGAATCGGAACGGGCGGCGAATGTGGCAGGGGCGCTGTTGTGGTTGAAAATCAACCCTGAGGAGCAGTTCAATATCGCCAGCGCCATCGGCGCGCCGGAGGATGGAATAATCCCCAAGAAGGAGGAGTAAGAAGTGAGGCAATCTACATCAGACGGGAATAAGAACGGTTTCAGAGGCGTATTCACGATTCCCTCTACGCCCTTTCGTGAGAACGGCGAGATCGACGTTCCGAGCTTTCGCCGGATTGTAGACTTTTGTGTCAATGCGGCTGCTCACGGGCTGGTCTATCCCGTCAATGCCAGCGAATGGATTCATCTGAGCGATGAAGAGCGCTTCGAGTTATCGGCGGTCCTGGTGGAGCAGAATCGCGGACGGCTTCCCGTTGTGATTGGGGTCGGCGCCGCCACCCGGGAGCAAGCCGTAAAGTTCGCCGCTCACGCCCGGGATATCGCGGCGGACGCGGTCATCGCCATGCCTCCGCACATCCGCCGTAGGCCGCTTTCAGACGAAGTCATCTTCGACTATTACCGCGCCATATCGGACGCCGCGCGCCTGCCGGTTTTCATCCAGAACTATATCGGTCCGGTCGGAACCGAGATGTCCGCCCAATTCCTGCTGCGCTTGTGCCGGGAAATTGAACATGTCCAGTACATCAAAGAGGAGACCGAGCCCAGCACCACCAAACTGACTGAGATCGTGGAAGGGAACGACGGCTCCATGAAAGGTTGTTTCGGCGGCGCCGGAGGACGCTATCTGATTGAAGAGTACCGGCGCGGCTCAGATGGCAATATGCCCGCGTGCCACATCACCGATGTCGTGGTGGCTCTCTGGGATGCGCTCGAGTCGCACGATGAACCGCGTGCTCTTCACATCTACAAGGAGATGGCGCCGCTGTTCTTCTTCGAGGAGCAGATGGATGGCTGTTACAAAGAAGTGTTGTTCCGCCGGGGCGTCATCGATTGTCCGCGCAAGCGGAATGGACCGGCGGCAATGGATCCGATCTCAGCGAAATACCTGGACGACATCCTGCGCGCCCTCGAACCGCTGATGACTTCGTCCAAGCCGCTGAATGCGGCCGCCGGCCGATAACTTGCGTACGGATAACCGGACGGCGCGCCTCTGGCAGAAGATTTACAAGGGCCTGTCTCTCGTTGGGCGCTGCGTTTCCCCCGATGTTCACTAGTGCTGAATCCTTCCTTTGAAAACGTGGCCCGGCTACAATCTCCTTATGGCCCTTCGGGCACTTCTCGGTTGCACCGCCTGCTTCCTGTTGATGATTTCTTCTTCGGCCCAGCCCCCTCCTACCAGGCAGCAACAGATTGAAAGTCACACCCGCCAGGCGGAAGCGTTCCTGAAGCAGAACCGGCCTGATCTGGCCGCTGGCGAGTTCAACGCCGTGGTGGCGCTCGACCCCGGCAATCTGGATGCGCGCAACAACCTGGGCGTGCTCCTGTTCTTTCAGGGCGATTATGCCCAGGCCGCTCCGCACCTTCGCGCCGTAGTGAAACTCCAGCCCGGCCTTGCGAAGACCCAGGCGCTGCTCGGCATGTGCGAAAAACGCCTCGGCGACATCGCGCGGGCCGAGGTGGATCTAAGGGAGTCGCTGCCGCGCCTGCAGGAGGAAAAGCTAAAGCTGCAAGCCGGCATGGAGCTGATCGAGCTGTATTCCGGCGCGGGCGAGTTGGAAAAGAGCGTTGGCGTGGTCGGCATGCTCCGCCAGTTGAAGCCGGCCGATCCCGATGTCTTATACGCGGCCTACCGGATCTACTCCACGCTCACCGATGAAGCCATGTTGAGCCTGGGCATGAGCGCCTCCGGATCGGCCCAAATGCACCAGCTCATGGCTCATGAACTGGCCCGCCAGGGCAACACCGAAGCCGCCATCGCGCATTACCGCGAGGCTCTCAAGATTGACCCGCGGCTCCCCGGCATCCATTTCGAACTGGCGGAAGTGCTGGCAGCGGCTTCCGATCCTGACGGCGCTCAAAAGGAATATGCGGCCGCCGCCGGCGCTGATCCTTTCGATGAGAAGAGTGAGTGCCGTTTGGGTGAGATCGCCCTGCGCGCGTCGGAACTCAAGACGGCCTCGGATCATTTTTCGCGGGCGCTCCAGTTGCGGTCGGATGACGCCGATGCCAACATCGGCATGGCCAAGGTGCTGATCGCGATGAACCAGCAGGCCAAGGCCCAGCCGCTTCTGGAGCGTGCCGTCAAACTGGAACCGTTCGACGCCGTGATCCACTACCACCTGGCCATGGTCTATCGCGGGCTCGGGCGCACCGCCGATTCCCGCCGCGAACTGGCCGAGTTTCAGCGGCTCAAGGATATGAAGGAGAAGCTGCGCCAGACCTACCGCGACATGCGCCTTCAGCCCAAGCCCGACCGGCCCGACCCTGTCAATCCGAAAGTGAATCCGACAACGAATCCGAAAACGGATCCGAAATAGGCATCAGCGGCCCGGCCACGGCGCGCGCTCCACCGTGCTTGCGCCTTCGTGGATCACCGCCAGTTGGTTGGCGGCCACCTTCGGGAACGTCTGTCTCTTGCCGGTTGGCCACGCCACTTCGATATCCACCGTCTCCGCCGTTCCGAGGCCGAAATGCAGCCGCCGATCGCTGCAAGAAAGATAGCTTGCCTGGCTGGCTACCACCTGCGCTTGCCGCTTCCCGCCATACTGCACCGTCACCCGCGCCCCGATGGCGCTGCGGTTCGATTGCACGCCGATCAGCTTCACCTTCAGCCAGCGGTTGCTCCCTCTCACATCGTTGCGCAGCAGCGAAGGCGGCTCGTTCAAATTGACGATCAGGACGTCCAGGTCGCCATCGTTATCGAAATCGCCGAAGGCGCACCCGCGGCTCGAATGGGCAGCCTCCACGCCCGGCCCGGCGCCCTCCATCAGTTCTTCGAATTTTCCGTTTCCCAGATTGCGAAACACCACCCGCGGCGTGCGATAGGGGTAGCCCGCAAGCTTTCCTTCGAGCTCCGGATAGACATTCCCGGTCACCAGAAACAAGTCCGGGTTGCCGTCGTTGTCCAGATCTACGATACCCGCGCCCCATCCCGTAAACCGTGTTTCCACGCCCAGCCCGGCGCCCACCGTCACGTCGGCGAAGTCGCCTTTGCCATCGTTGCGGTAGAGCCCGTTGGTGTCGTCGGTGAAGTGTCCCTTGAACAAATCCAGGTGGCCATCCAGGTTGTAATCGCCGATCCCCACTCCCATGCCGGCCTGTTCCCCGCCGTCTTCGCTGAGCGCCGCGCCGCGCTCCAGGCCCTCTTCGCGAAACGTGCCATCGTGATTATTCATCAACAGCAGGCTGGCGCCGGCATCGCAGGCCACGAACACGTCCTGCCATCCATCGTCATCGAAATCCGCCGCTACCGGGGTCAGTCCGTAATGGCCCTTGAGGCGGGAAATTCCCGACGGCTCTGTCACATCGGTAAAGGTGCCGTCGCCGTTATTGTGGAACAGCGAAAGCAATCCCGTGGGCAGTCCCTTCGGGCCGCAGTTCACCCGGACGCCCTTGAACATGCAGTTGCTGGTTTGTCCAGGCTTCGACGCCTGGCTCAGGTCGAAATCAACGTAATTGCTCACGAACAGATCGAGTTTACCGTCGCGGTCGTAGTCGATCCACGTGCAGCCGCTACCCCACCGCGTGCGGTTCCGTCCCACCCCGGCGGGCTTTGTGACGTCCGTGAAGGTGCCGTCTCCGTTGTTGTGATACAACACGTTCTCGCCCCAATAGGTGATGAAGAGGTCGTCGAACCCGTCATTGTCGTAATCGCCCACCGCCACCCCGGAGGCCCAGCCCGTGCGCACCAGCCCCGCCCGCTCCGTCACATCGGCGAATGTCCCGTCCCGGTTATTGTGATACAAACGATTCGTGGCGCCTTTCGGAGCCTCCCCAAAGCGCGTTCCGGAAAGCACCAGAATGTCCAGCCAGCCGTCATTGTCATAGTCCAGGAATGCGCAGCCGCAGCCCATCGTCTCCACGATGTAGTCCTTGCGGTCGATCCCGCCGTAGATGGTGGGTTCCGTCAATCCGGCCGTTTGGGCGACATCGGTGAATCGGGCCAGAAACGGGATTCCCGAAGGCTTGCCGCGCGGTAAGGGCCGCACGTTTCGGGAGGCCACCCCCTGTGCCCCCAGGGCCGCCGGACGGAACAGACCCATACTGCTGCCGAGCAGCGGAAGGAAGCTTCGACGGCTGACTTTCATTGGCGATCTGGGTTGGCGCGGCAGGTGGGGCTGGAGGCTGGAAATCGCCAACAGCTATTATATACTCACTGAACTTCTAATGAAGCCGAAGTAGCGGTAAAACCAATCTCTTGTGCAGCAATGTCCACCGAATCCTGCGCTCTGCAGCATTTTGGCTTCGTTTCGCAAAACCTCCGAACCAAGAAATACGAGCTCGGCCTGGAGCTGCTGAAACTGGGCCATCTTGTACATGAACGTACCAAACTCTGCGAGATGGCGCGGCCCGGCTGGCATCGCTCGTCAAGGTGGCCGCCGCCAGCATCTCGAAAACGCTTGGCTACCAGGCGAGCGTTTAAGCTTTTGAGATGAAACGCGTTTGGCCTCAAGTATTTTGAATAGCCGATTGCCCCTGGCTGCCCCAATTACCTAAAATGGTTGTGTAAATGCCTGATCAGAAAGTGTTCGGATGGGGCGTTGTGGCGGCGCTGGCCTTGGCTTTTTCACTGACAGCGGCGCCGGATTCACTCGAACAGAGCGCACAGCAAATTCTCGCTCAAAACTGCTATGGCTGCCATGGACAGGCGCAGATGTCCGGCCTGGATTTACGGCAGATTTCATCCATTCTCAAAGGCGGCAAACGGGGCCCCGCGGTGGTTCCCGGCCGCAGCGCCGACAGCCTGCTTTATAACGCCATAACCGGAACGGGAGATCTCAAAATGCCGCCGGGAAAAGGCGCGCTGCCTGCCGATATGGCGCGCACGATTGCGGCCTGGATCGATGCCGGCGCGAAGTGGCCGGAGGCCTCCACCAGTACCCCGACGGAATCGGCCTGGTGGGCCTTTCGCAAGCCACAGCGGCCCGCCGTTCCGCAAGTGAAGGACACCGCATGGGTTCGGACGCCGGTGGATGCCTTTATCCTGGCCAGGCTCGAAGCGGAACACCTCACCCCGGCGCCCCCGGCTGACAAGCTGACGCTCTTGCGTCGCGTCTATTTCGACCTGACCGGCCTGCCGCCCGCTCCTGAGGATGTACGGAGTTTCCTCGCCGATCAGAGTGCCGATGCCTACGAAAAACTGGTCGACCGGCTATTGGCCTCTCCCCGCTATGGCGAGCGCTGGGGCAGGCACTGGCTGGACGTGGTGCGGTACGCCGATACCAGCGGCTTTGAGAGCGACATCTACCTGCGCAATGCGTGGCGCTATCGGGATTACGTGATCGCGTCGTTCAATCAGGACAAGCCGTACGATCAGTTCATCCAGGAGCAGATCGCGGCCGACGAAATCTGGCCCAACGACAACGAACTGCAGGGCAGCTACATTCTTCCCAAACAGAAGCAGGTGGACCTGGAGCGGCGCGTCGCCACCGGCATGTACACGGTCGGGTCCTTCGACCCCTCTTCGGCTTTGGACGGCGCGCAGTTGCGCTACGATCGCGTGACCGACATGGCGGATACCACGGCCTCGGCCTTTCTTGGCCTTTCCATGGGATGCGCGCGCTGCCACGATCACAAGTTCGACCCGATCACGCAGAAAGATTATTACCGCCTGCAAGCTGTTTTCGCGGGCAGCCAGGAACGGGAAATTCCGGTGGTGGACGCCGTGAAGATCATGACCTGGAGGAAATCCGAACCCAAGCAACTGGAATTGAACGATCTGCGCGACGAAGTGGCGCGCATCGACAGCATCGCCAAGGCTCGCGGCGGCAAGGGCTCCGGCGGCAAGCGCAAACTGGCGGCCGGCGACTACACGCCTGACGAGCAGCAGCGGCGCGACAAACTGCTGCGGCAGATCGCCGAACTCTACGTGGCGCTGCCCAAGCCCTACGCTACGGCCACCGTGTTGGGCCATTCGGACCTGGTCCCCGAAATCCACGTCGCTCTGCGCGGCGATTTTCGCAATCCCGGCGAAAAGGTGGGCCCCGGCTTTCCGGCGGTTGTCGCCAATGGCGCGGCGATTCAGGAACCGGAGCAGGGCCCGTTCCTGCCGCAGCGCCGCAAGGCGCTGGCGTTGTGGCTCACCCAGCCCGACCATCCGCTGACCGCGCGCGTCATGGTCAATCGCATCTGGCAGTGGCAATTCGGCAAGGGCATTGTGGCTACGCCGAATGATTTTGGAAGGCAGGGCGATCCTCCCTCAAATCCCGCGTTGCTGGATTGGCTGGCAACTGAGTTTGTCGCGCGCGGCTGGAGCGTCAAAGCGATCGAGCGGCAGATTCTGCTTTCGAGCGCCTACCAGATGTCGGACCAGTATAATGCCGCCAACGCCAAAGTGGATCCGGGCAACCGCAATTGGTGGCGCATGGACCGGCATCGCCTGGATGCCGAAGAGATCCGGGATGCGACGCTGGCCGTTTCGGGAGCGCTCAATTTGAAAGCCGGCGGGCCGCCGGTGATCCCGCCGCTCGAACCCGATGAGGTCAGCGCGCTGGGCGAAGAAAGCCTGTGGCCGGCCACCGTCAATCCCCAGGAACCGTTGCGGCGCAGCGTCTATATGTACGTGAAGCGCATGTTCCGTCTGCCCATGCTGGAATCGTTTGACCAACCGGACAGTTCGTTCAGCTGCGCCCGGCGGGAAGCCACTAATGTGGCGCCCCAGGCGCTCACCTTGATGAATAGCCGGTTCATGTTTCAGCGGGCGCGCGACTTTGCCGCCCGCCTGACCAAGAAGGATGGCGACAATCCCGGCGCGTGGGTGGACGACGGCTGGCAACTGGCGCTCTCCCGGCCGCCGGCCGACGATGAAAGACGGAAAGCGATTGAGCTATTCGCCGATAAGACTGGTGAGCCGCGGTCGCGCGCGCTGGTGGAATTCTGCCTGATGCTTTTCAACCTGAATGAGTTTATTTATGTCGATTAATCCGAAGCTGTCGATTGATCCAACGCGGGTCCACCGCCAGACGCAGTACAGTTCCCGCCGCGAGTTCCTGGAACGCGCCGGCGGCGGATTCGGAATGCTGGCGCTGTTCGCCATGATGGAACAGGACCGGCTGCTCGGCGCCGCGCTCCCTTCGGATCCCCTGGCTCCCAAAGCTCAACATTTTCCGGCCAAGGCCAAGAGCGTCATTTACCTGTTCATGCACGGCGGTCCCAGCCACATCGACACCTTCGACCCCAAACCGCTGCTGGAAAAGCTGGATGGCCAGAAGCTTCCGCCCAGCCTGCAAAATGTGCGGCTTCAGTTCACCAACGCGGCCGAGGCGCCGCTGCTGGCATCGCGCCGTGCGTTCAAGAAATACGGCGAGTGCGGCATGGACGTTTCGGACCTGTTCACGAACGTCGCCCGGCATGTGGACGACCTGGCACTGATCCGCTCCTGCCATCACGAAGCCTTCGTGCACTCCATGGCGCTCAACTTGATGAATACCGGGTCCACCCGACTGGGCTTTCCCAGCATGGGGTCGTGGATCGTTTACGGGCTGGGAAGCGAAAGCCGCAATCTGCCTCCGTACATCGTGATGCAGGAAGGCGGCACCAAAGCCGGTCCGCCGGTCTTCGGTTCCGGATTCCTGCCGGCCACTTATCAGGGCACGGAGATCCGCACCAAGGGCAGCCCGTTCCTCAATATCCGTCCGCCGGAGCAGATGACCGAAGCTGAACAGCGGGACATGCTCGACCGCGCCCGGTGGTTCGATGAGAAGCACCTGGAAACGCGCCAGGACGACACTAACCTGGCGGCCAGAATTGCGGCTTACGAGCTGGCGTTCCGAATGCAGGCTCACGTGCCGGAACTGACCGACCTTTCCAAGGAGACCGACGCCACGCGCGCGCTCTACGGCATCGGCAGCCAGCCGACTCACGAATACGGCACGAAGTGCCTGCTGGCGCGCCGCCTGGTGGAGCGCGGAGTTCGATTCATTCAGATCTACTCCGGCGGATTGTTGAACGGCGATGATTGGGACGGCCACGCCGAATGCGATAAGAACCATCAGAAGATGGCCGGCCGGGTGGATCAGCCGATCGCGGCCTTGCTTCAGGATCTGAAGCAGCGCGGATTACTGGAAAGCACGCTGGTGATCTGGGGCGGCGATTTCGGACGCACACCGATTACGGACGGCCAGTTGCGCGATGGCGGCGGCTATCGCGGGGGCCGCGACCACAACCCTTACGGCTTCAGTATGTGGATGGCCGGCGGCGGCATTCGGGGCGGGAAAATCATCGGGGCGACCGACGAGATCGGCTTCCGCGCCACCGAAGACCCGGTACACGCGAATGACATTCACGCCACCATCCTGGCGCCTCTTGGGCCTGGACCACCGGCGCCTCACTTACTTTTTGCAGGGCCGCAATTTCCGTTTGACGGATGTGGGCGGCGACAACAATCTGGCGCCCCGCCTGCTTCGCGGCCTAGCTTGCCGGGCAGTTAGAAGCTGAGTTTGAGCGCCACCCGGAACTGGCGCTCGCCGCCGTCTACGTTGTTGGCGCGGCTCAGCGCGCTGGTGATGGTCATGAAGCCGCCCGATGAGACACTCGCGCTGGGGTTGTTGAAGTGCGGCGTGTTGGTAAAGTTATACGACTCCGCGCGGAACTGAATTCCCACTCGTTCCTTGACGCGGAAATTGCGGAACAACGACAGATCCGCGTTCACCACTCCCGGACCGCGCAAGATGTTCCGGCCCGTCGTTGCCGTAGCGCACCGCCGTGACGGGAACGAATGCCGTGGGATCGTAATAGGGCGAACTCGACCCGATGCCCCCCAGTTTGGCGACCACGGGGTTGACCTGGTCGGCCGTCTGGCTCTCGCCGGGCGCGTTCAGGGAAGAACTGCGATGCGGTCACGCTGAAAGGAGTGCCGCTGTAGGCGCTGAAGATTCCATTCACCTGCCATCCACCCAGCACCTTGCGTGCCGATGCCGTTCTGCACCCAACGTTTTCCCGCGCCGAACGGCAGATCCGCCACCCATGCCACGCGGAAGTTGTGCGTCCGGTCGAAGCTGGCCAAGGCGCGATTGCGTGCAAAATTCGCCGCGTCATAGAACATCAGGGTACCCAGTTCGTTGTCGACGTTATCGATGGCCTTCGAGTAGGTATAGGAAACCTTGACCAGCAAACCGCGCGAGATTTTACGATCCACTTGGGCCTGGAGCGCGTTGTAGGTCGAGAAGCCGAGAGGGGCTGATGACGGTCTCATCGACCGTGCGGCCGGTGACGACGGCCAGCGGGCCGCCCGCTGTTGCCGGCGCCCGGATTGGCCGCATTGATGTTGAAAAGCAGGTTCTCGTGCACCGTGTGCGTACCCACGTAGCCGGCCGAGCGCGACGAAGCCGCCCGGCAGCTCGCGCTGCGCCGTGAAGTTATAGGATTGCGTGTAGCCGCGCTTATAAGGGCCGGCCGGCAGGGTGACGGTCGAAATCGGCAGCGGCAGCGGGACGGTGCCCGAACTAAGATTCGGGTACGGTATCGCGGGAATGCCATTGGCGATCGGACCGTAGGGGATGCTGGCGGTGTTGCCGGCGAAAGTCTGAAGCACTTCGAGCGGATAGGAAAACAGCATCTGCGCCAGGGGTCCCTGTGGATCGACGCTGATGCCATAGCCGCCGCGGATGACGGACTTGCTTCCGAGGCGGTACGCAAGACCGACGCGCGGCGCAAACTGCTTCTTGCTGGTGGATATTCCGGCATCGTTCGGAACCGACCCGAGTCCGCCCACGAAGATCGTGTCTGTGGACGCGTCAAAACGCACCATGCCGAAATGCGCGTAGGTCATGATCGGGTAGTATTCCCAGCGCATGCCCAGTGTGAGTGTCAGGTTGTGATTCACCTGCCACCGGTCGCGGAAGTAAGTGCCTTCCATCCACTGCCTCGGCGACCTCCAGTCCGGCGCGATCGACTTACTGATCTGTTGCGGAAGCCCCAAAAGGAACGCGGCGTAATTGTTGAACTGATTCGGCGAGCCCGTTCCCGGAAGCGTCACGGAGCCGTTGAAAGTGAACGTCCCTTTCGGACCGCCGCCCAGCTCCGGATGCCACTCGTTCACGCGGTATCGCGCCACGTCGACGCCGAAGCGCATTTCGTGCCGCCCTTTGGTCAAACCGAAATTCAGGGAATAAGTGAAGTAAGTGCTGCGAATGTATTTGGGAAGGTACGTTTCGCTGCCTCCGATCGGCTCATAACCGCTGATCGAAAACCCGGGAATACCGTTGTAGCGCGGGTCGGGTCCGTTGCGTGCCGGGAATATGCAGCGTATCCAGTCCGAAAGCGCTGCCCGAATCGGGGCCGATCAGCGTGAGAGGATCGCGGCTGACGGCCAGGTTGCCATCCACCAGAAAAGTCGGCGTGAAGGTGTGGACGCCGCCGATCGCCACCACCTGAATCAGCACGTCGCCCGTGCCGGCGCCGCCGCCGTTCACCATGCCCACCCCGCCCGCCGGACCCAGGCTGAACTGGTCGGTCACCAGCGCTTTCATGGCGCTATATTTGCCCCAGAACATCGTCTTGTCCGAAGGGTTCCAGTTGATCTTGGCGTCCACGTTGTCGCGGTTAAAGCTGACCGGGGCAGAGTCGAAGTAGTTAGACGTGGTCCCTGGAAGGTTCGGTTCGGGAATGAATGACTGCATCTTCAGCGTGATCGGGCTCTGCTGGCTGAGCAGGAATGATATTCCTCGGGAACGGCGTGCGGCCGGCTCCACTGGCGACTGCCGGTGGATGGATCGTAGAGCGAGACCGCGAGCGCGCTAAAATCCCCGGCGCGCTGGGCGTCGGTCGGCACCGTGGCCAGCTTGGTGAAGTTGCTCGCGCTCGCGCATTGCCTCCCAACTCAGGAAGAAGAACAGCTTATTTTTCCGGATCGGCCCGCCAACCGTGCCGCCGTAGTTATTGACGATATCCTTGGGCAGCGCGGACGAGACGTTAAAGAAGTTCCTGGCTGTCAGCTTGCCGTCGGTGTGATGCTCAAACATTACGCCATGGAATTGATTGGTGCCGCTCTTGGTGGTAACGCTGATGGCCGCGCCGCCCGCCAATCCCTGTTCGGCGTCGAAACTGTTAGTGGTGATGTTAACGGTTTCGATGGATTCGACCGGCGGTACGTAAAGGCTCTGCGCCGGCAAAGAGCCGCGCATATCGAGCGCACCATCCAGGCGCGTATTATTGCTGGTATTCGAAGAGCCGTTGATGTTGGTGTTGAGCGACCGACCTGGCGAGCCGCTGACGGCGTTCTGGTAACTGGCCGGCGTGGCTCCGGGAACCAGGCTGATCAGCGCCTGGTAGTTACGATATCCGGGGAGCGGCAGCTCGGTGACTTCTTTCGATCCGAGGGACACATGCGACGTCGGCGCTGTCCGTCTGAATGGCGGCCGCGTTGGCCTCTACGGTAACGCTGTCCGCCCGCTCGCCCACCGGCAACTGGGAATCCACACGGGTCACGGTGTTGATGGTCACCTCGACTCCGGTGGTCCGGAAAGTCCGGAAGCCTTTGGCTTCCACAGTCACGGTGTACGATCCGGCGGGCACGTCCGCCAACAGGTACGTACCTGCATCCGTGGTGACCGCCTGGCGCGATTGGCCTGTGGAAGAGTTCACTACTGTAACGGCCGCGTTGGGCACCACGCTGCCGCTCATATCCGCGACGGTTCCGGTAATCGAACCGTAGAGCACCTGCGCGCCGGCGGGGCGGGCAAGCCAGGCAGCCGCCACCAACCCGATGAAAAAAAACATACCAATCTTGACGTGACTTAACGTGGTCCGTGTCATTTCAGCGACCCCTCCGGAATTCCAATGCAGTGCCAGCAATGGTATTCCCTGGCTAACAATGTTAGCAAGTTGCTTTTCAACGATTTTGAAATGAATCGGCGTCTAGGTCTCTGACTGCCTAAAAAGATTCTAATAAACCATTTTTATGTAGAATTGTTTTGGCGCATACTTAGGGCATGGCTCGTGCTTCTCTGCGCATCGAAGTCGCCGCTAAAGACCAGAAGGCACTCCAACGGTTGCTTGCCGGCGGAGTACAACAAGTCCGAGTCGTTCTTCGTGCCTTGGCGCTGTTGCAACTGGCCAAGGGCACCAGCGCGCCGCGAATTTCCGGCAGTATTCCGCTTACCCCTCAGGCCATTCGGAAGGTTGGCCATCGGTATCAGGAAGGGGGCTTAGAACGGGCGCTCTATGAGAGACAACGGCCCGGAGCGGCGGAAGTGCTGGATGACAGCCAGAAACAGCGACTGATTGCCATGGTCTGCAGCAGTCCGCCGGAAGGCCGCGCTCGTTGGACGGTGCGCCTGGTGGCCGAGGAAGCCGTGAAACGCAAACTGGTGCCCCGCGTGGGAAGAGAAACCATTCGCATTCTCTTACTGAGCCACGACCTGAAGCCGTGGCGGGAAAAAAATGTGGGTAGTCGCCGATCTCGATGACGACTATATCGCCAAGATGGAAGATGTGCTGGAGGTGTACGAGCGACCATATGATCCGCAAGAACCGGTGGTCTGCCTGGACGAAAAGCCGGTCACGCTGCACGCCGATGTTCGTGCCGCCTCGGCGGCGAAACCGGGGCGGGAAGCGAGGCGCGATAACGAATACGAACGTTGTGGCACAGCCAATGTCTTTTGCGCCGTGGAGCCGAAGGCGGGCCGTCATTTTACGTTCCCCACGCCGGACCGTTCTGGCTTTGAGTTCGCTCGGGTGGCGGTCGCTCTGGCTTTGGCCTATCCGGCCGCCAAGACAATTCACTTGGTGACGGACAACCTCAATATCCACACGCGGAAATCATTGACCAAGGTGTTCGGAGCCGAAATGGCCGCGGAAGTCTGGAGTCGCTTCACCATACATTACACGCCCAGCCATGGAAGCTGGCTTAATCAAGCAGAAATCGAAATCGGGATCTTCTCGCGGCAATGTCTGGGCAAGCGACGAATTCCCACTCTTAAGAATCTCCGCCGGGAGGCGAAGTTCTGGAACCGGCGGATGAACCGTGATCGAGTCAAGATCCACTGGAAGTTCGACCGTAAAACCGCCCGCCGCAAGTTTGGCTATAAAAGGAATTCCTTTAAGCGGTCGAAGACCTAGTGGTTTCAGCCGTGGCCCGTCCGAGCTAAAACGCAGGTTTGGAGGCCGCGGTTACACTGAGAGAATGGGCTTTCGGTTGGTGGTGAATTATCGGCCGCGCGGGGATCAGGAAAACGCCATCGCCGAATTGACGCGGGGCATACGGGAAGGCGAGCAGCACCAGGTTCTGCTGGGCGTGACGGGGTCTGGGAAGACGTTCACCATGGCCAAGGTGATTGAGGCGATGGGGCGCCCGGCGCTGGTTCTGGCGCACAATAAAACGCTGGCGGCGCAGCTCTATCACGAGTTCAAGTCCTTCTTTCCGGACAACGCGGTGGAGTATTTCGTCAGCTACTACGATTACTACCAGCCGGAGGCCTACATTCCATCGAGCGACGTCTACATCGAAAAGGAATCCACTACCAACGATGAGTTGGACAAGCTACGGCTGGCGGCCACCAAATCGCTGTTCGAGCGGCGCGATTGCGTGATCATCGCGAGCGTGAGCTGCATTTACGGATTGGGCTCGCCCGAGGCCTATTACGGCATGCT
The DNA here is from genome assembly GCA_963817515.1 of Bryobacterales bacterium. Classification (GTDB taxonomy): domain Bacteria; phylum Acidobacteriota; class Terriglobia; order Bryobacterales; family Bryobacteraceae; genus DATMNI01. The sequence goes on from CAWFPJ010000010.1 coordinate 57,753, forward strand.
GCTGATGCTGGAGAAAGGGCAGAAGATCTCGCGCAACCAGATCCTCTCGAAACTGGTGGAGATTCTGTACGAGCGCAACGACATGGATTTCCGGCGCGGCACGTTCCGCGTGCGCGGGGATGTGATTGAAGTTTATCCGACATACGACGACAATGCCTTTCGCATTGAGCTCTGGGGTGATGAAGTGGAAAGCCTGTCGCAGATCGACCCGCTGCTGGGGCAGGTGAAACAGACATACCAGCGGCTGCCGATTTATCCCAAGACGCATTATGTGATGTCGCGCGAGACGAAAGTTTCGGCCATGGACAGCATCCGTAATGAGCTGGAGTGGTGGCGCGGGGAGCTGCAGAAGCAGGGCAAGAGCATTGAGGCGCAGCGGCTGCATCAGCGAACCATGTTCGATCTGGAAATGATCAAGGAGATAGGGTACTGCCACGGGATCGAAAACTATTCGCGGCACTTTTCGGGACGGTTGCCGGGCGAGGCGCCGCCCACGCTGCTGGACTACCTGCCGCACGATTCGACCATTTTCATCGATGAAAGCCACCAGACCATTCCTCAACTGCACGGGATGTACCACGGGGACCGGTCGCGGAAAGAGGTGCTGGTGTCGCACGGCTTCCGGCTGCCGAGCGCGCTGGACAACCGGCCGCTGACGTTTGAGGAGTTCGAGCATCGCGTGAACCAGCTGGTATACGTTTCGGCCACGCCGGGGCCGTATGAACTAACGAAGGCCGGCGGCGTGGTGGTGGAGCAGATTATACGGCCGACGGGATTGGTGGATCCGACGGTGGAGATCCGCCCGGTGAAAGGCCAGGTGGACGATTTGCTGGGCGAGATTCGCAAGCGCGCGGAGGCCAATCAGCGCGTGCTGGTGACCACGTTGACCAAGCGCATGTCGGAGGATCTGGCGGAGTATTATTCCGAGGTCGGCGTGCGCTGCCGGTATCTGCACTCGGAAGTGACCACGCTTGACCGCATACGGATTTTGCGCGATTTGCGGCGCGGCGAATACGACGTGCTGGTGGGAATCAATCTGCTTCGCGAAGGTCTCGATTTGCCGGAGGTGTCACTGGTGGCGATTCTGGACGCGGACAAGGAGGGCTTTCTGCGATCGTGGGGAGCGCTGATTCAGACTATCGGACGCGCGGCGCGGCATGTGGAAGGCCACGCGATTCTGTACGGCGATGTGATGACCGACAGTATGCGGAAGGCGCTGTCCGAAACGGGGCGGCGGCGGGCGGTGCAACTGGAGTACAACGAGCGCAACAATATTACGCCGCAATCGATTGTGAAGCCGATTGACATGAGCCTGGTGGCCGTTGCGGAGGGCGACTACGTGACGGTGCCGCTGGAGGCGGATGAGGAAGTGGAGGCTCTGACGCCGGCGCAGCGTGCGCAGTTCATCGGCGAATTGGAAGAGAGGATGCGCGAGGCGGCCCGCAAGTTTGAGTTCGAGAAGGCAGCGCAGTTGAGAGACCGCGTGAAGGCTTTGAAGACGGTGGGATAGGGAGAGGCGTTGACAGACGACGAAATACGATCGTCTGTCCTACTGGAACAGGGAAATGCCGGCGATTCCAGCGGCGCCGGCGGCCAGGCATTGGCTCGCGTTGCTGCGCGTGATGCCTCCTAATGCCAGGACCGGTATGGCGACGGCGCGCACTGCTTCGCGAAGGCGGTCGAGACCCTGCGGCGGCCCGTAGACGGCTTTTGACGCGGTCGGAAAAATGGGGCTGAAGACGGCGAAATCGGCGCCTTCGGTCTCGGCTGCCCTGAGTTCGTCCACTGTATGCGCAGATACACCGATGAGAAAGCCGGGGGGCGTGATGGCGCGCCATCGTTCCGGGGCGATGGAATCTGCGGGGAGATGTACGCCGTGCGCGCCGCAGGCCAAAGCGACGTCTATCCGCGAATTCACCAGAATGCGGGTGGCGTGGGGATTGGGAAGCGCCAGAATGCGCCGCGTGAGCGTGCACAGTTCGCCGGTGGTGAGATCCTTTTCGCGGATCTGAATGCGCTCGACGCCATTGCGGAGGGCGCGCTCCACAAAACCAACCAACGCTTCGGTACCACCGGCTGCGTGACGGTCGGTGATGTAGTAACGCAGCATTTCAGAGGGGGGCGTAATAGCGTTCGCCGGCGCAGGCGCGGCAAAGCGTGCGTGCGTCGCGGACTATCTCACGCCCGAAGCTGACGGCTTCGCCGCATTCGGCGCAGACTACCTTCTGGGATTTGTAGCCGGGAAGGTCTTCGGGGCCGATGTCCACGCGGACCCATTGGATTTCAAAAAGATCTTCATCCGGCATTTCCCGATAAGCCTGCATCTGCTGGCGGTTCTTGTCCTGAATTTCGGGATACAACTGGCGGGCGCGTTGTTTCGAGCTTTCGCGCGCAACAATTCGGACGGCGCGGTTTTCCTGAAGGTCGCAGAAAGTGGCGGCGACTTTACCGAAGTCGCGGAACTTGAGGGCGCGCTTGCCCAGGCGGCACCCGGTTACGACGGAGATGGCATCAGTCATGCAGCGGTCGATCTCGACGAAGGCGATCAGGCGTTTGCGGTCGCGGCCGGCAGGGTCTTCGAGGCCCAGCAGGTGGACGCCGTGGAGCGCCATGCGGAGGCCGAGGATCTGGCCGGCGCAAAGATGGCCGTGGGCCTGGGCGGCCAGGGACTCGTATTCAGGTAACGATTTCATGCGGTGATCCAGATCACGATTTCTTGAGTCGAAAGCGAAGAAAGACTTCGAAGCCGCGGGGGTGGCGGCCGTAGGTGGGCTGCAGCGCGGCGGGGAAAGTATAGCCGGTTACGTTGCCGCCCAGGGCGGTGGTGAGGTACCTGGACGATGCGATATCGCGGGTATAGCCAAGGGTGTAGGCGCCAATGCGGTAGACGCCGGGGACGATCAGTTCATCCTTGTCGACCCGTTCCACGCGGCCAGTGATATAGTTCTTGCGCGAGAAATGCAGCACGGATTCGACCAGGTAGGAATTGAGATTGCGCTGGGTGTGGGTATCGTGGTTTCGGCCCCAGATGAAACTGGTGGTCCAGTTACCGGAGGCGAGCGGCTGATTGTACGAGACCGAGGCGGTGGTGCGGACCACGTCGCCTTCTTCGGCGGCTTCAGGTTTAGAGAGGCGGCCCGTGGAGACCTGGCCGTTGAGATTGCTGGTGGGGGAGATCCACAGGCGGCCGGACCATGAGTCAATGCCGCCATGGTCTATGTTCCAACGGTTCTCATTGGGTTCGGCGCCATGAAAGCCGCTGGCTTCCAGCCGGAAGATGCCACGCTCGATTCCGGCGGTGACCACTTCGTTGGCGATGTGGCTGGAGTCCTGCCAATGGTGGCCCAGCGTGGCCTGCGGAATTTCCGATGCGGAAGCGCGGTGGGGAAAGGCCACGGGACCGAGCGCGGGGTCGCCCACCGGGGCGGCGTAGAAATTCACGAGGGTTTTTTCGTCGATCCGGTGGACATATTCAAGCGCCAGTTCCATGATGAAATCGTGCGGATGCTGGGCGTCCACCAGGGGGCGGCCGTAGGCGGTTTCGCCGGTCTGGAAGAGCAGCGGGTAGCTGCGGTTGGTGACGGTGGCAGGGTCAAGGCTGAACATGGCGCGGACTGCGAATTCGCCGCCGCCGGCGGAGTGAATGGCCGATGCCATGAACCAATTTGTGGAGATGAACTTGTCGCCTCCGCGCGGACCGGTCTGCTGGATATCGGTGACGAAGGCCGAACCATGCAGCATCACCATCCAGGAATGCGCGCGCAGGTGGATCATATCCATTCCGGATGAACCCGGGTTGTTGCTGGTGCCGGAGGCTTGTCCCATCAGGAAAGCGCGCGGGTAGAGCTGGGCGCGAAGCGGGATCGAAGACACCAGCAGCGCGGATAACAGAAACAACGGGGCCCGGGTTTGGTAGTTCATCAAGTGAAATTAGTGTCGGGTTTGATGGCCGGCGGCCTCCCAGCGGCCGACCATCAGGTCTACCATGCTGAGCCAGGCGCCCTCGGGATGCTCAAGTTTTCGGAATAGGGATACATACTCGGGTTTCTTCAGACCCATGCCCGCGAAGGCCAGGAAATACAGGCCGTCGTTCTGGAAGTCGGCAACCTGATCTTTGCGCCATTTCTTCGGGTCGGCGAAATAGGGTACCAGGTAGTCGATGATGGTATCGATCGTGACTTTACTCTTGCCTTGCACCGTCCAAAGGTTGACGTTGTGCACCTCCGCTATGCGGCAGATGGTGGTGAATGCTTCCAGATTGAAAGCGGAATAGGAAAGAGACCGGGTGCGGGCCTCCTCAAACGGAGCGCTGCCATCCGGCTTGATCTGGCCGGGGAAAATGCGCTCGCTGTAATACTTGTAAGCCATCTGCTGGGATTTGTCGTCTTCCACGAAAGTGGCAACGGCTGCCACCTGGGCGGTCCACCAGGAGGAGTGATTGTTGCCGCTGTTCTTCTCGTCGGCGCCATTGGTGCTTTGCGTCAGCCAGCGCAGATATTCCTCGAACCACTTGCGTACGGCGGCCTGCTCCTTCGGGTCCCAGGCGCCGGTCTGCGACAGGAACTCCATACCCTGAATTGCGCGGATCAAAACCCGGCCGTCGACAATTCCGGCGCCGCGTCCCTGGTTGACATTGGGGATGGCCTGGGCATATTCCAGGCTCGGGTTCATGCGCGTTTTCGGGTTGATGAACCAGGTGTAGATGACGCGGGTGGCGCGCTGCGCATACTGCGGATTGTCCAGCATGAAGGCCGCGGTTCCTAGAGAAAAAACCGTGTCGCTCATTGCGTTCAAGGCGGTCTTGTTGGCCAGGAAGCGGTTGGGGTTCATCTGGCCGTCGCGGCGGACGTAGGGGGCCTTGGGGTCTTCCGGCACGGGCCACCAATAAGGCGCTTCGCTGTAGTAATCGTGGATGTCGAAGGCGACGCCTTTGGGGCGGTCTGAGGTAACGGTCCAGGGGCCATCTTTCATACGGCGGTCGGCATCGGCGCGCAACCGGCGAACGGAATCCTGCGTCCAAGCTTCTTTACGGGCGATGGCGCTATGGATCGGCTCGGCTTCATCCTCCGAGACCAGCGTCATGGGTATGCCTGCCGGCCGGGCACACCACGCCATCGCGATGAGAAAGACGACCGTCTTCACTATATGAGATTGTAGCCGATGCGGGGCGCAGAATCTGGCCCGTTTGGGCTATTCGAAACTTCTTTCGTATTCCGCGTTGAATTCGCAGCCGATAAGCGCGATGGCGGAGATGAGGTACAGCCAGACCAGCAGCGCTATTCCGGCGCCGATGGAGCCATACATAGCGTTGTAGCGCGCGATGTTGCGGACGTACCAGGCGAAGCCGGTGGTGGCCACCAGCCACAGAACGGTGGCCAATATAGCGCCGGGCCAGACGAAACGCCAGCGCTGCCGGCGGTACGGTCCGAAATAATATAGGATGGCCGTAACGGTCACAGTGGTGGCGAAGGCCAGCACATAGCGGGTCACCCGGCCAATCAACTGCCAGGCCCAGGCAAAGGGATTGAGGAACGGGTCCACCTTCATCCAGTGGAGAACTACGCGTTCCACCTGGCCGCCGAACAAGATCAGCAGGGAAGCGGCCAGCAGGGGTACCAGGGAGAGCAGCACCAGGGCGATAGTAAGACCGCTTTGGTGCAAAAAGTCGCGGTTGCGCGGCACGCGATACGCCGCCTCGAAACCCTCGATCAGGCTCTTGATGACGCTTGAGGCTGCCCAAAGGGAGATCAGACCGGCGCCGACCAGCAAACCGAAAGGCCGTTCACCGACAATCCGGAAACGTTGGACCACCAGGTCCTCAGTGCCGGGCGGCACCACCTCCGAGAGGACATTCTGGATGGTGCGGGCCACGAAATCGGCGCGCGTCTGGACCAGGATGGTGGCGGCTGAAGTGAGGACCGGGAAGAACGACAGCATGGCGGAATAGGCCGCGCCTTTGGCGATGCCGAAGCAGCCGTCGTCAACGGTGGCCACGATACTTTGCCTTAGCAGCCAGGCGAAGTTGGGCAGAGTGAGGCGCACACCGGTAGTATAGCCGCCCGAGTTCCCCACGGGACGTTTAGTGGTCGAAGCCGAAGTTCTTCAACAGGGCACGGCCAAGAGCGTCTCCATCCAAAGGGGGCGAGGGAGTATTGAGCTTCTCCACCTTCTGGCGGTGAGCTTCCTCTTTCTGCCGCGCAGCCTCCTGCATCCTATTCAACTGCTCCTTGCGCACCTGGCCGTGGGCCACTCCTTCGGCCAGCGCCAGCGTCAGCTCCTGTTTGCTGTTCGTGATGAAGTCGAGCTGCGCCCTGAGTTCGAGATTATTCGCAACGCCCGGCACACTCAGGATTTGACTGCAGAACTTATCCAGTTGGACAAACAACCGGTTGAGGTCCGGCACAACTTCCTGGGCTGCCTGCGGGTCCGGCGATGATGGGCTTGAAACGCCCGGGCTGCGCGGGGCGGCGGCTTGCTGCGGCTGGCCGTCAAAGGTCCATGTATAGTCGCACGAGGGGCAGCAGATGTAATTCCACATCCGGGCAATGCAGCCATTTTTCAGGCAGCCCAACAGGGCGCCCGGCTGCAGGCCGACCGGCTTATTGCACCTCGGGCACTCGACGTTGGGTGGGGTCGTGGTACGGCAGAATCGGCACGGGCGCACCTCAGTCCGTTCGGCGGCGACGGCGATCAGGGTGCTTCCTACAATTTCCGAATTAAGAAAGCGCGGCTGCCACAGGTCCAGCAATTCGGCATGCGACAGGCGGCGCGACGGACCAAGGAACGGATCGTGCAGGACCACATTCTTGTCGTCGAGATCCACCAGCACCGAGTAATGGCCTGCGGGCGAGTCAGGCTGCAGGCGATGGTTAAGAATCGCGCGAACTCCCGGCTCACGGCAGAGCCCCAGGGCCTGCAGGGGGTGCCGCGCCTGTATGGCGACAGCGGCAAAGCCTCGGCTCAGGGCGTCCAGGGCCATCAGGTGGGTCGTAGACGCCAGACTGCCGAACCGGTTTTGTTTGGCAATGGCCGGCCAGATCTCGCTTTGCGGGACTTCCTTGCCGAAAGAGTGATAAACCATGCTCAAACAAGCCGCGCCGCACGTACGGCTGTCTTGCGGATCGGCTTGTCTCTCGTAGGGGATGGCTGTTGGTGCTGCGCTCATATGACGGATTTCCTCATCCAATCAGAACCGTCGGCATGCCCAGGATGATGGATCCGCCGTGAGCCGTCAGGTCGCCCATGCGGGCCGCGGGTTGGCTGCCGATCAAAACCGTGAACGATCCCAGGACGATGACGTCAGGCGGACCGACGCAAGTCGCCATGTCGCCCACACGGGCGGCGGGCAGGCTTCCAATCAGCACCGTTGGGCAGCAGGGTGGAAGGATGGGTCCGCCGACGTGCGGCACTAATACTGTCACCATCGGACAGACATGCATGTCGGTCATGCGAGCGGCCGGTTGTCCCATATGTTAATTCTCCCTTAGTTCCTGCAGGCTTAAGAAAAACGACCCTGGGCGACTCCAATCCCCAATTCCAAGAATAGTCTTTGCGTTTCCACAATTGCGGCCGGATCCGCCTTAAGGGTCGCCAGCTTGACTGCCATGGCGATCGCCTTCGCCGGCGCAAACGGACCCGGCGGCATGGGGGGCGCTTTAGGCGGAGCCAGGTTGCCCCCGGTCTGGTTGGCGGCTGCGGCCAATGCGCCCGCCGGCGAAGCTGGCCCGGCGGCTTGCGCTGGATCCTTGGCAGCGGCCCGATTTTTTTCCGTTGGCTGCATCACCCAGCGTACGGCAGCCAGGCCGGCCGCCCTTTCCGGCGGGGATAGATTGTCGCCGGAGGCGTGTTGCATGCACAAACAACCCCACCAGATGCCCTCGCGCGCCGGCAGGCCGTGGGCGATGAAGTCGATGCCGCTGAGGTACTGCTTGTGGGTCACCAGGGCTTCAACAAATACCCGGGGCTCCATCCCATCGTCCAACAATGGGCGCGCCTCATCTTTCAGATCGAAGCGCGTGCAGATCTCGGCGGCGGTCGCAGCTTGTATCTTGAGGAATGGTTCGTTACTCACAACCCGATCTCCGGAAATTGACTAATTAATTTTGACCAATGGCAGCCCGGTGATGGTCACACCCTCGGGACCCAGCGTGATCGAACTCAATCCCCCACACACCGAAAGGGTGATCTTGGTGAGGCTCTGGATGGTCACGGAACCTGCGCCGCCATCGACCGTAATACTACCCGGCGCCATCTCGATCTTCTGGTCGACGCCATCAATCAGGCCGCGCTTGATGGTTACGTTTTGCGCCTCGCCAACCATAATTTCGACGCCGTTGATGGAAGCCGACGTGGTAGGCGGCAGCGGCGGCGGTCCCGCCGTGACGCGCACTCCCTGGCTTCCACGCACGTCCACCCGGCCGTCCACTCCCAGACCGGTGGCCAGGATCGTAATCACGCTCTCCCCGAGGGGGGCTGGCGGCAGCGGTGGACGGGCCAGCAAACTCACCTGGTTGGCGGCGATGGAATAAGTCCCGTCAAAATCTTGTGAATGATCCAACGTTTCCGGACCGCCCCCGGAGCCTGCTCCCAGATCATTTCTGTCTCTATCCATAATAATCCTTCGGATTGACTCTAGTCTTCCTGGCCAAATTTTTCACCAATACTCTCAAGCAAAGGTTCAGCGACGACTAACTCAAGAAAAGCGCTGGCTTTCGAAAAATCCGACCAAAAGGGTGTCTTGCTATCCAGCGTTTGATCGTCTTTGGTGACAGGTTTGAACACCTCGTTGTAAGTATGCCTCCCCCATTCGGTCTGTATGTGATAAAAATCTTGAAAGTCCATCAGCAGTTCCAGAAGGACCTGGATGGTCACCTGAAACGTCAACATCATCAATGCCCGCCAATCATCGTCAGGCAGAAGGTAGACCAGAAGAAAGGCGGTAGTCACAGCAGCGATGATCTTACCGAGTTTCTTAGCGGCGGGTTGAGTAGAAGTAATGTCGCGGACGTCGATTTGGATCCGTCTGGGTCCCATATTGATGTCGACAGACTGGCCCATAACAAAGTTGGTGCTTGCGCCAAGAGTAAGCTGCATGTTACCACCCAGGCCGCTTCCCAGGAATTGAGCGGTAGTGGGCGATGCTGGCAGAATATCTCCTTCGGTGAATAAAGTTGCCAAGGAACTCGGGTTAACGCAAATCTGCAGGTTGCTCCCGAAGGCCAACTGGAAGTTTATGGGAAACGCGACCTGGAAGTTGCCGCCGTAAACCACGGACGAATTGATTCCCAACGTAGCACTCGGTTCAGGATGAGGCCAGAGTTTCTTGTTAGGGCCTCCACCGCTGCCTCCGGTACCGGGTAGCCTACCGACAGTCACCGTGCGGGCGCCGGCCACCCTCTCGCCCTGGTGGCGCCCGGCCTGGAACGACTTGTCTAATTCGGCATGCAGGACCAGATGCCGCTCTGAGTGAATCGACAAATGCTCATGTCCCTTTTCGTCGTTGAAGAGGATTCCGTTGTAGTTCTCGCGGCGTGCCGCGCACGCTGGCCGATTTGAAGCCGGCCAGCATCCTTGTTTATTGGTAAGCGAATACCACGGCATATTTTCCTTGTTGTAGACGCTGCCCACGATCAGCGGCTGGTCGGGATCGCCTTCCTCGAAAATCACCACCACCTCGTGGCCAATCCGAGGCCAGAAGAACGCCCCCCAGCCCTTGCCTGCCCAAACTTGCGCCACGCGCAGCCAGCACGAGCTGTCGGCGTCTTTCTTGCCCTCGCGGTCCCAATGGAACTGCACCTTCACGCGGCCATACTTGTCGCAGAAGATTTCCTGGCCCTGAGGGCCGACCACGGTCGCGGTCTGCATGCCGGCGATCACCGGTTTGGGCGTCACGCCCGGCGCGCGGTATCGCAGGTCGGCCGGGATGCAGGTGAAACGGTTTTCATAACTGAACGGCAGCGTGTTGTCGGTGCGGTAATTGCCGCCCATGCGGGCATCGTGTTCGACGCGGGTCAGAAGGTATTGGCCGTCCGCGTCGAAATGCCGCTGCAGCGTGAACTTGTGGCCGGCGGTGAATTGGCCGCAATCGCCGGCCCCATGGATCTCCAGGCTGGCAGCCTGTTCCTGTTCCATGCGAATCTTGACGGTCCGGTCGCGGTCCTCGAAGATATGTTGCAGGTTCGGCGGCTGCGGCGCGCCATGGCGATCGATCCCATCGAAGCGCTGTGCGTAACCGCCGGGGTAATCGTAGATCTCCAATTGATCGTTACCGCCGACCGTGAGCTTGTGGATCACCTTGCCTACGGTAACACTCTCGACGGGCTTTTGTTTAGCTTCCAGATGGTTGCCCGGGAGTTCAAAGCAATGGTCCCAAAGCGTGTACTCGCCGGCGCGCAGTTCCTGGGCTTTTTCCCAGGCCGTGACGCGCATGTCCTCGCGCACTTCCCCGGATGCTTCCTCGTAAATCACACTGCTTTGTCCGGTGAGGGTGGGTGCCGCAGTGTCGGTCACGACCATCTGATGATTGCCGTTTGAGTGCTTGAAGAAGTAATAGATCCCTTCCTCCTCCATCAGGCGGCTGGCGAAATCGAAGTCGGATTCACGGTACTGAACGCAATAATCGCGCTGAAAGTAGGTTCCCGCTATCTGGAAAGCGACATCCAACCCCGAGAGCACCTGGTGGAGAATCTCAGGCACCGAGAAGTGCTGAAAAACGCGGCACCGGACTTTTTTCGTCAGCAGCCAAAGCTCGGGAACCACTTCGGCGCGGTAATGCAAGAAGTCATTGTCATCGCGGCCGCCCTGGCTGAACCGCTTGACCAGCCCGTTGAAATAGCGTATGTCGCCGTTGAGGAGCCGGATCTCCACCGTCACGCTCTGACCCAGTATGCGGTCGAAGAGGATCGGGCTATTCGATTCCGCCAGCAGATCGAGCTGAAAATTGAAAAGCCGCGAGCTGGCCTCGTGGCCCTTGAATCCGATTGGAAGCAGGACATCCTTGCCAAGTGGCGTCGTAAGTGCGAGTGGCCGGTCCACTTGTGCGTATTTCGGCATAGTATCTCATCCCCATAGTGACGATTCGGTGCCAAATCGTTACGACTATAAATGCTGTCAGCTTATGCTACTCACGTACAGTTCCACAAGGGGGCCCTTTAAAACCAGTCCCGAGAACAGTCCACCATCGGGCCTGGCTCTGATAGACTTTCGCGTATGGCTGATTGGAGCATGCCGGTTTCACGAAGATGGTTTCTGTCAGCGGCGCCGGGCCTGGTGGTTGCGGATTCGCTGCTGGCCCAGGGAGGCGACCTGACCGCCCGGCAGGTGACCGAGCGCATCCAGAAAAATGTGGGCGTGCCGTGGCGGAGCCAGACCGTGGACACCTTCAAGGCCGGTAATCCGGACACCGCCGTCAAAGGTATCGCCACTACCGTGATGGCCACCTTCGACGTGCTGCAGCGTGCCGCGCGGGCCGGCCGGAACTTTGTCATCACGCACGAGCCCACGTTTTACAACCACGAAGACGACACCAAGGACTTCAGCGGCGATGCGGTGTATCGCGCCAAACAAAGCTTCATCGAGAAGAACAATATGGTGGTCTGGCGTTTTCACGATCACTGGCACGCGCGCCGGCCGGATGGCATACTGACCGGGATGCTGGAAATTCTGGGTTGGGACAAGTATCGGAATCCCGATAATCCACGCGTTTTGGCGATGCCCGCCACGTCGCTCGAGGCGCTGGCGCGCGACATGCAGAAACGCCTGAAGGTTCGCACCATGCGGGTGATCGGTGACCCGGCGATGCCCGTCAGCAAGGTCGCCCTCAACCCGGGATATGGCAGTCTGCAGAGCGATACGCGCACGCTGGCCCGGCCGGACGTGGACGTATTGGTGATCGGGGAATCGCGCGAGTGGGAAGGAATTGAGTACGCGCAGGATGCGATTGCGGCCGGCATGAAAAAAGGGCTGATCGTCCTGGGACACGCCATCTCCGAAGAAAACGGAATGAATGAGTGCGCCAAATGGCTGCGGACGTTTGTCACCGAAGTTCCAGTGGAATTCATTCCCGCCGGCGAACCGTTCTGGCCGGTGAAATAGAGTAGCGAAGGGAGCTTGGCAGTTCCTCTGATAGACCACCACGCGGTCGCGGCTGTCAGTCTGACGGGCATTTGCCTGGATGTGCTCGGCGGCCTTTATCTGGCTTACGACTTGTTGGGCGGGCAACACGGTCCCTTGCGGCTGGTCACCCGGATGGTGACCTACTCAATCGTGTTCGGAATCGGGTACGGTATCGGCCTGGGCTTTTTCTTTGGGGTCGCTGCCGGAGCCGCCACCGGCATTACCATCGCGATTGAACAACAGCGAACAGCGCGCAAGCAGGATCATTATCCCTTGCCGTGGGAGGCCGTGTTCAGCACCATCCGCGGGGTGGCTTTCGGGGCTGGACTCTACCGGACTTTGGGGCTTCAATTCGCAATCTTGTTTGGCGTCCTCACCACCGCCGGAACAGTAGCCGCCTATGCTCGCGGCATGCGGCCCGGCCTGGATTATGCTGCGTCTCGCCGGTCTCGCTTCACGCGTCGACAGATGTGGGGCGCAATCGTCCGAACGGTCGGGTACACCGGCACGGCAATCATCTGTAGCGCCTTGGTGCGGCACGATAACCATGCCTGGCTTTTCGCGGTTCGGGTAGGAGTGGTGACCGGCATTGTGACTGCGGTGGGCACGATGGTCAATCCGTTCATCGAGTATTATGCCGACAACCTTCCCGAGCGGCGCTTGGGCGTGTTCGGTGTATGGCTGGTGCTTGGCGGCTTTTTCCTTCAATCGTTTCAATATTGGGTAGCGCTCTTCGATATACCGGTGACATGAACCTGCGTCCTTTGCGCCCTGGCGAGACAATCTGTCAAAGCTGCCTGGCGGTCGCGGCTCTGTCATAATCGTCCTGAATGCCCGAAACGCGTCATTCCGTTTGCGCCCTGGACTGTCCGGACTGCTGCTCGCTCCTGATCACGGTGGAAGACGGCCGCGGATCGAAACTGCGCGGCAATCCGGAGCATCCCGTCACCCGCGGATTTCTTTGCGGCAAAGTGGCGCAGTACCTGGAGCGCGAATACTCGCCGGGGCGCCTGCTTTTTCCGCAGCGCCGCGTGGGCGCCAAGGGCGAAGGCCGCTTCGAGCGCATTTCCTGGGACCAGGCGCTCGATACCGTCGCCTCACGCCTGCGGGCCGCCGCCGCGGAATTTGGTCCGGAATCCATCCTGCCTTATAGCTACGCCGGAACCATGGGGTTGCTCAACGGCGCAGGCATGGACCGGCGCTTCTTTCACCGCCTGGGGGCATCGCGCCTGGACCGCACCATCTGTTCCTCGGCCGGCGGCGCGGGGCTCACTCAGGCGCTGGGCCTGCGCTACGGCACCGAACCCGAGCAGTTCAAGCACTCCCGGCTGATTCTGGCGTGGGGCGCCAACATCCTGGGCACCAACGTACACCTGTGGCCTTTCATCATGGAGGCGCGGCGCAACGGCGCCAGGCTTTACACTATCGATCCCAACCGCAACCGCACCGGCGCGGCTTCGGACAAGCACTTCTTCATCAACCCGGGCAGCGATACCGCGCTGGCGCTGGCCATGATGCATGTCATCATCGCCGAGAATCTGCACGACGCCGCTTATGTGGACGCCCACACCGAAGGATTCGACGGTCTCAGCCATCGCGTTCGGGAATGGACGCCGCAGCGCGCCGCGGAACTCACGGGGATCGCGGCGGAAGAAATCGTCACGCTGGCTCGCGAGTATGCCACTACGCGCCCCGCGGCCATCCGCGTAAATTACGGCGTGCAGCGCAGCGAGCGCGGCGCCATGGCCATCCGGACCATCGCGCTGCTGCCGGCGCTGATTGGCTCCTGGCAGGAAGTGGGCGGCGGGCTCCAGCTTTCTACTTCGCAGGCGTTTCACCTGAATCGCGCCGGCCTGGAGCGCGCCGATCTTCAACAAGAGGCGCTGGGCCGCGAGGCGCGCATCGTGAATATGTCGGAACTGGGCAAAGCCCTCGGCACCTTGGACCAGCCGCCGGTCAAGGCCATGGTGGTTTACAATTCCAACCCCGCCGCCATCGCACCCGATCAGAACGCGGTTCTCTCCGGCCTGCGCCGCGAGGATCTCTTCACCGTGGTGCTGGAGCAGTTTCAGAACGACACCGCCGATTACGCCGACATCCTGCTGCCGGTCACCACTTTCCTGGAGCATACGGATCTGTATCTGGCCTATGGCCACTACTATCTTCAACTGGCGCGGCCGGCTTTACCCGCACCCGGCGAGACCAAATCCAATGTCGAGATTTTCCGCCTGCTGGCCGCCCGCATGGGCTTCGAGGACGCGTGCTTCAGCGACTCCGAGGACGACATGCTGCGCACGCTGCTCGATTCCCCGCATCCCTTCCTGCGCGGCATTACGCTCGAACAACTCGACCGCGAGCATTCCGTCCGGCTGCACGTATCCGAGGACGGCGCCCCGTTCCTGCCGTTCGCTCGAGGCGGCTTCGGAACATCCGACGGCAAGTGCCACTTCAATGCGGAAACTCTGGACTACACGCCGCCGGTGGAATCGCGCCATGGCGACCGGTTATTGCGGCGCAAATACCCGCTGGAACTGATTTCCCCTAAGAATGACGACAGCATGAATTCCACCTTCGGCAATCGCGATGCGGTGAATCTGCAGACCGCCACCCTGCACCTGAATGCCGCCGATGCCGCGCGGCTGGACGTCCAAAACCTGGACCAGGTGCGTGTTTATAATGATCGGGGTTCGGTTATGCTCAGCGCCAGCGTGGACGGCCGCGTGCCCCCCGGCGTAGTTTGCGCGCCATCGGTACGGTGGGGAAAGCGTGCCGCGGATAAGCGCAATGTGAATGCGCTGGCGTCTGACCGGCTCACCGACGCGGGCGGTGGACCCACGTTTTACAGCTGCCTGGTGCAGGTGGAGAGAATCGGAGACTAATGAAAACCTCACAGCTATGGGAGCGGCGGTCCGCGCTGATTCTGCTGTCGATTGCCCTGGCCCTGGCGCCGGCGGGCTGCAAGAACAAGAAGGTCAAGGTGCAGGCGACCGATGAGGAAGCGCCGCGCATGGCATCTGCCGTGAGCATGGGCGATCCCAAGGTCGAATCGCAGTTGGCGGCCGGCCTCTACGGAGTGGAAGCCGGTTCCTGGCGGTGGACCGCGAAGCAGTTCACGGTGGTGCTGCGCCCTCCCTCCGGCTCGGCGCAGACTGGCGGAAAACTGCAGCTGAAGCTGACGGTGCCCCCGATAGTCATCGAAAAACTGAAGACGGTTTCGCTCTCGGCCTCGGCTAATGGCGGCGCACTCGGGCCCGAAACATACACCCAAGCCGGCGACTATGTTTACACGCGCGATGTTCCGGCCAGCGCGCTCACGGGCGATTCCGTGCGCATCGATTTTCAGCTCGATAAAGCCATGCCGCCGTCCGGCAGCGACATACGCGAGCTGGGAATCATCGTGTTGAGCGCCAGCCTGGACGGTAAATGACGCGTGCGCGGCGCGCCGCCTGGTGGCTGGCTCCGCCGTTGTTATGCCTGCTGCTTTACTGGCGTGGTTTCACGGCCTGGTTCCGCGCCGACGATTTCGCCTGGCTCGGTGTGGGCCTGTACATCCGGAACTTCCACGATTTTCTGTCCGCCATGTTTTCGCCCCAGGCGCAGGGCACGATCCGGCCCTGGAGCGAACGCGCTTTTTTCATGGCCGGCTTCGGGCTGTTCGGGCTGGATCCGCTGCCCTTCCGCATTGTCATCTTCGCCACTCAGTTCGCCAACCTGGCGCTGGTGGCGTGGATCGGCGCCCGAATCACCGGCCTGCGCGCGGCGGGTTTCTGGGCCGCCATTTTCTGGGTACTGAACAGCTCGCAGATTGAGCCGCTTGGTTGGACATGCGTCTACAACCAGGTGATGTGCGGCTTTTTCCTGCTGCTGGCCCTGCACTTTCTGATCAAGTATGTGGAGACGGGGCGCGAGCGATACAACATCTATCAGTGGATCGCCTTCCTGCTGGGCTTCGGCGCGCTCGAGCTGAACCTGGTCTACCCCGCCGTGGCAGCCGGCTACACACTGCTCTGTATACCAGCGCCCTTGGCCCGCAAGTATTTCCTCCGCACGCTGCCCATGTTCGGCGTGTCCCTGGTTTACGTGGCGCTCCACATCGCCGTTGCACCCTTAAAGGCCGGCTACTATGGCATGCACTTCACGGGCGCCATGTTTCGCACCCTGGCCAAATACTGGACATGGTCGATAGGCCCCACTTTCATGGAGACCCCTATCCTGGTACCGACATGGCTGCTGCCGGCGGGGGTAGCCGTGGTCTCCGTCGCACTGCTCGGTTTTCTGGCAGCGCGTCTGCGTGCCGGTGCCCGCGCCGCGCTCTTCTTCCTGGTCTGGTACCTGGCGACCATCGCGCCGGTGCTTCCCCTCCGCGACCACCAGACCGAGTATTACGTTTTCCTTCCGGTGATCGGCCTTTGCTGGCTGGGAGGATGGGGCGTGGCCGAAGCCTGGCGCTCCGGCACCAACGCTGCAGCCGCGGCAACCGCACTAGCCGTGCTGTACGCCTTCCTGGTGGTCCCCGAAGCCGTGGCCACCACCAATTGGAATTACCGTATCACTATGCGGGTACGGAATCTGGTGGAAGGCGTGGCGCAAGCGCACGAGTTGTATCCCGCCAGATCCATCATGCTGGACGGCATCGATAGCGACCTGTTCTGGAACGGGATCCTCGACCGGCCTTTTCGCCTCTTCGGCGTGGAGCACGTGTATCTGGCTCCCGGCAGTGAGCGCCGCATCGAAGCCCATCCTGACCTGGGCAATATCAACGACTATATTCTGCCCGGGTATCTGACCGCCCGGGCGCTCGAACGCGATGAACTGGTGGTGTACGACGCCCGCGGCCCGCGCCTGCGCAACATCACCACCGCCTATGCCGCCATGCCCCGCGAGACCAGACTGCCGCAGCGTGTGGACGCCGCCAGTCCGTTGACTTCTTACCTGCTGGGTCCGGAGTGGTATCCGAGCGACGGCGATCATCGCTGGATTGCCCGGCGCGCCACGCTCCGCCTGGGCGGTCCGTCGGCCGCCGGCCAGAAGCTTTACCTCACCGGCCAGTGCCCGGATGAGCAGTTGCGCAACGGCCCGCTCCCCGTCGCCGTCGCCGTCGATGGTTCGCCGCTGCAGCCCGCGAATATCCAGGATCCCGTTTTTGAGCTGGCCTTCGCGCTGCCTGATTCCCTGGCAGGCAAGCCGGAGATGCACGTCTCGGTGGAGGTAGGCCGCACCTTCCGTCCAGCCTCCGACCCTCGGGACCTGGGAGTAGTCTTCGGCGTCTTCGAAGTAAAGTAGAAGTCGCGAGCTACTTCTTCACGAACTTCTTCACATTAGTTCCGTTCACTTCGCCCACGTAAATGGCGTGGCTGGAGTCAACGGCTACGGCCGTGGCATTGCTGAGCCCTCCAATCTTCTCCAGCACCTTGCCATCTTTTATGCTGGCGATCAGGAGGCAGTTGTTCTCGGTTCCATCGACCACGTAGATCAGCTCGTCCTTAATGAACAAGCCCCACGGCGTGCCGAAGTTGGTCCACTGATCTAGAAACTTGCCGTCCTGGTCGAAAATCTGAATGCGGTTGTTGGAGCGATCGGCCACGTAGACACGGCCCTTGGAATCGATGGCGATGCTGTGAGGCACGTTGAACTGGCCCGGCTCGGTCCCTTTGCCGCCCCACCACTTGATGAACTTGCCGTCCTTGGAAAATTTCACGACGCGTGTGTTGGGGCCTTCGCCGTCGGCGATGAAGATGTCGCCGTTCTTCGCCACCGCAACGTCTGCCATGCCGTTGAAAGTGTCCTGCGACGTGTTGTCGCCGGTGACGCCTTTCTTGCCGAGCGTCATCAGCAGCTTTCCGCTGGAGTTGAATTTGAATGCCTGCATGTTCCCGCGATCGGTGATCCAGACATTCCCGGAATGATCGACGCGCAAAAAGTGCGTCGTCTTGAACATGCCCTGGCCCCACGCCCGGAGAAATTTTCCATGGCGGTCAAAGGCCATGATGGGCATTGATTCGTTGCGATGGAACACGTAAACATTGTCGTGCGCATCCACGTCCACGCCGGTTGCCGACCCCCATTTGGTGACGCCAGGCGGGAACTGCGCCCAGTTTTCAACCAGTTGATAATGACTTTCCGCGGCTCGCACTCGCACGGTGTGGATAGTGGCCGCGGCCCCAAGCACGGAGACAATTACGGTGGCAGCTAAAAGGTTTTTGAATGTTCGGGTCATGCACTCTCCTTGGGATTTCGCAACTGTCGCTGTGCCGATTTTCGATTGGCGCTCAGGATACCGGTCTGCCCTACAAGCCTGCCTTCTCACACCCGCCGCCTGCCGCCCGGTCTGCGCCACATCTGGAACCAGGCGCCCAGGAGCGCTACCAGGGAACCGGCAGTCAGGTAAAATGCGGTGCGCACTTCACCCGGAGCGAAATGGTAACCGCTAATGAAGTAGCCTTTTACCAGCAGAACCGTCACTGCCAGGCTCCATAGGAAGAACAGCGGGCGCAGTGTGCCTTTCAACGCCAGGAAAAGGGTCAGGAGCCCGAGGAGAGATCCGAAGAAAAGCACGTAAGTCAGGGTGGAACCGGTCCACGGCAGCATGGCCAGATGCAGCGCGTTGGCTTCGCTGGCCAGCGCCAGGGCGGACGCGCCAAACAAGAAAAGGGCTAACAGTGCGTGGAACAGATAGCCGAGAAAGCGCACGATTGCCTTGAACACACCCACTGCGAAACACCTCCGTTCCGGAAGAGGTTATTCTAACAAGTCTTCAACCACGGGGTGCCCGGAAGAAGTATGCCCGTGCGAGCGCCGGAAAATTTGCCGTCGCAGTTCGCCGGCCCGCGTCCGGAAGCGGTCCAGATACAGGTAAACCACGGGCGTGGTATACAGCGTGAGAAGTTGACTGAGGGTAAGGCCGCCCACGATAGCGATGCCCAGGGGCCGCCGCAATTCGGCGCCGATGCCGCCGCCCACGGCCAGCGGCAATCCACCAAGCAGGGCCGCCATAGTGGTCATGGTGATGGGCCGGAAGCGCAGCAGGCAGGCCTGAAAGATGGCCTCTTCGGGAGACTTGCGCTCGCGGCGCTGGTAATCCACGGCGAAATCGATCATCAGGATGGCGTTCTTCTTGACGATGCCGATCAGCAGAATGATCCCGATCAGCGCGATAACGCTCAATTCTGTGCGGCAAATCATCAGCGCCAGCAAAGCGCCCACTCCGGCCGATGGCAGCGTGGAAAGAATGGTGATGGGATGAATGAAACTTTCGTACAGCATACCCAGCACAATGTAAACCGTGATCAGCGCGGCGGCAATCAGGATGGGCTCATTGGCCAGCGAATCCTGAAAGGCCTGTGCCGTTCCGGAAAAGTTACCGTGAATGGTGGCCGGCATTCCCAGAGTCTTCTGGATTTCGAGGATCTGGTCCACCGCGGTACCCAGGGGCATGCCGGGCGCAAGGTTAAACGAGATGGTGACGGAAGGAAACTGGCCCGAGTGGTTGACGGCCAGCGGGCTGGTGCCGGCCTCATAGTGGGTGAATGCGCTAAGCGGCGCCAGGCCCTTGGAGCCACGCACGTAGAGGTACCGCAATGCGTCCGGGTTCTGCCAGAAGCGCGGCTCCACCTCCATCACCACGTGATACTGGTTCAAGGGGCGGTACATGGTGGAGACCTGGCGCTGCCCGAAGGCGTCGTAGAGCGTGTCGTCGATCGCCTTGGCTGAAATGCCCATGCGTGCGGCGGTGGCGCGGTCGATCACCAGCGATGCCTGGAGCCCCTTGTCCTGCTGATCGCTATTGATATCGACGACACCCGGAATGGCGCGCATGGACCGCACCATGCGGGGCGCCCATTCGGAAATGTCGGCCAGGTTGTCGCCCTGCAGCGTGTACTGGTATTGCGAGGCGCTGCCCCGGCCGCCGATGCGAAGATCCTGGACGGCCTGCAGGAACAACGTGGCGCCCGGAATGTGGGCAGCCTTGCCGCGGCGAACACGCGCAATCACCTCGTCGGCAGTCAACTCGCGGCCTTCCCCTTTGAGTGTGATGAACATGCGGCCGGTGTTCAGCGATCCGCCGCCACCCATGCCGCCGCCACCCATGGAGCCGATCGCGATAGTCACATCGGGGTCTTCTCCGATGGCTTTGGCGAACTCGGCGAACCGGCCATCCATGGCCTGAAAGGATGTCTGCTGGTCGGCCTGGATGGATCCCGTCAAGCGCCCGGTGTCCTGCTGCGGAAAAAATCCTTTGGGAATAATGGCGTACAGGTGCACGGTAAGAGCGACGGTGGCAACGGTGACCAGCAGCATCAGCGGCTGGTGGCGCAGCACCCATGCGAGCGACTTCTCGTATACCGCGAGGATCCCGTTGAATGTCCCCTCGCTGAGGCGATAAAGGATGCCGTGCTTTTCCTTCTCATGGTTTCGCAGCAGCCTGGCGCACATCATCGGGGTAGTGGTGAGCGACACCAGCAAAGAAACCATAATGGCGACCGAGAGCGTGACCGCAAACTCGCGGAACAGTCGGCCCACAATGCCGGTCATCATGAGAATCGGGATGAACACCGCGATCAATGAAACGCTCATGGTCACCACGGTGGAGCCAATCTCCTGGGCCCCCAGAACCGTGGCCTGCATGGGGGTCATGCCGGCTTCCAGGTGCCGTGTAATGTTTTCGATCACGACAATGGCGTCGTCCACCACGAATCCGGTGGCAATCGTCAAAGCCATGAGGGAGAGATTGTCGATGCTATAGCCCAGCAGGTACATCACGCCAAAAGTGCCGATCAGCGAGACCGGCACGGCCACGCTGGGGATGATGGTGGTGCGCACGTCGCGCAGGAAGACGAAGACCACCAGGATCACCAGCATGATCGAAATCGACATGGTGAGCTGGATGTCGTGGACCGACGCCCGAATAGTGGTGGTGCGATCCATGGCCACGTGCATCTTCATGGCCGGCGGAATTTGCGACTGAAGAACGGGCAGGACCTTCAGCACGCGATCGGCAGTCTCTATGATGTTGGCGCCTGGTTGGCGAAAGACTACAAGCTGAATGGCGGGCTTGCCGTCCAGCAGGCCGCCGGTGCGCAGATCTTCGACCGCATCCGTAACGGTGGCGATATTCGACAACAGCACCGCCCCCGCGTTTCGATAGGCGACCACCAGCGGCCGGTACTGGTCCGCCGTCAAGAGCTGGTCGTTGGCGCCGATAGACTGGCTGCGGTCGCGGTCGGCCAACTGGCCCTTGGGGCTGTTGGCGTTGGCGGAGGCCAGTACCTTTCTGACGTCTTCCAGAGCGAGCCCATAGTTGTTGAGCAGGGTCGGGTTGACGTCTACCCTTACCGCCGGTAGCGAGCCTCCGCCGACGAAGACTTGCCCCACGCCCTGTATCTGAGAGAGTTTCTGCTGAATGATCGAAGACGCCACGTCGTACATGCGCGCCATGTCGTAAATGTCCGAAGTAATCCCCAGAATGAGGATCGGGGCATCCGCCGGATTCACCTTGCGGTAGGAGGGATTGCTGGGCAGGTTGGCGGGCAGTTGGCCGCGGGCAGCGTTAATCGCCGCTTGCACGTCGCGCGCGGCGGCGTCGATGTTGCGGCCCGAGGTCGAACTGCAGAGTGATGGAGGTGGTGCCCAGGAAACTGGTGGACGTCATCTCCGTGATGCCGGCAATACGGCCAAACTGGCGCTCGAGCGGAGTTGCCACCGAAGACGCCATGGTCTCGGGACTGGCGCCGGGCAAAGCCGCATTGACCCCGATGGTGGGAAACTCCACTTGCGGAATCGGCGAAGTAGGAAGGAACTGATAAGCTACGATGCCCGACAGTGCCACCGCAAAAGTGAGCAGCGTGGTGCCGGCGGGGCGGACGATGAAGGGGCTGGAGAGGCTCATACTACAACGTCACCGCCTGTCATGAAAGCTCACCGGCATCATGCTACACCATCGCCTCATGCGGCTCACGCACCTCCTGCTTACGGAACCGCCGGGCCAGGCTGGCGAAGCCCAGGTAGATTACCGGCGTGGTATAGAGCGTGAGCAACTGGCTGAAAATCAGCCCGCCCACAATCGTAATGCCCAGCGGCCGCCGCAGTTCCTGGCCGGTGCCCGAGCCCAGCGCCAGGGGCACGCCGCCCAGCAGCGCCGCCATCGTCGTCATAATAATCGGCCGGAAGCGCAGCAGGCAGGCCTGGTAGATGGCCTCAAGGGGCGCGTCGCCTTCTTTGCGCTCGCGTTCCAGGGCGAAGTCGATCATCATGATGGCGTTCTTTTCCACAATGCCGATCAGCAGCACAATGCCGATCAAGGCGATGACGCTCAACTCGCTCTTGCATATCATCAGCGCCAGCAGCGCCCCCACGGCCGCCGAAGGCAGCGTGGAGAGAATCGTGATGGGGTGGATATAGCTCTCATAGAGCACGCCAAGCACGATATACACCGTCACCACGGCCGCCAGGATGAGGATCGGTTCATTGGCAAGTGAAGTGATAAAGGCTCGCGCGGTGCCCTGAAAATCGGCCTGTACGCTGGGAGGAATTTCCAGATCCTTCTTGGCGGTGTTGATCTCGCGCACGGCATCGCCGAGGGATGTGCCGGGAGCGATGTTAAAGGAGAGTGTGGTCACGGGGAACTGGCCCTGGTGGTTGACCACCAGAGGCACGGTCAACTGTTCGTAGCGCGTGAAGGCATTCAGCGGCACCTGCCCGCCGGCAGCCGAGCGGAGGTAAATCTTCCCCAGATCCTGCGGGCTGAGCTGGAAATCCGGCTTGATCTCAAGCACCACGTGATACTGGTTCAACTGCGTGAACATGATGGCCACCTGCCGCTGGCCGAAAGCGTCATACAGCGTGTCGTCGATCATCTGCGGCGTGATGCCGAGACGGGAAGCCGTATTGCGGTCGATGGCCAGGCTGGTCTGCAGCCCCGTGTTTTGCTGATCGCTGGCCACGTCGCGCAGGATCGGCGACTGTTTCAGCCGATCCACCAGGCGCGATGCCCAGACACCCAACTCGGTCGAGTCGGGGTCTTCCAGGCTGTACTGATACTGCGTGCGGCTGACGCGATCTTCCACGGTAAGGTCCTGAACCGGCTGCATGTAAAGCGTCACGCCCTCCACCTGCGCCAGTTGCGTCTGCAGCCGCCGGATGATCGAAAGGGCATCGATCTTGCGCTCTTCAAGAGGCTTCAGGTTGATCTGGATGCGGCCGCTGTTCATGGTGGTGTTGGTGCCATCGATGCCGATGAACGACGACAGGCTCTCCACCGCCGGGTCCTTCAGAATCACATGCGCCAGAGCCTGCTGGCGCTGCGCCATGGCGCCGAACGAAACCGTTTGGGGGGCTTCGGATATGCCTAAAATCACGCCCGTGTCCTGCACCGGAAAGAAGCCCTTGGGAATAATGACGTACAGGTAGCCGGTCATGACCAGCGTGCCCACAGCCACCATGATAGTGAAGGTACGGTGGCGCAGCACCACCGTCAGGGTCCTGCCATAGAAGGCGATGATGCCCTCGAAAACGCGCTCAGAGGCGCGATACATGCGGCCCTGCTGGCTGGCGGGCTGATGCCGGAGCAGTTTCGCGCACATCATCGGGGTCAGGGTGAGGGACACGAAAGCCGAAACCAGGATGGTGACGCTGAGGGTGACGGCGAACTCGCGGAACAGGCGGCCCACGATATCGCTCATGAAGAGCAGCGGGATCAACACCGCGATCAGCGAAACCGTCAGCGAGAGAATCGTGAAGCCGATCTGCGCCGAACCCCGGAGCGCGGCTTCGAGCGGCGGCACGCCCTGCTCAATGTAGCGCATGATGTTCTCGATCATCACGATGGCATCATCCACCACGAATCCCGTAGAAATGGTGAGGGCCATCAGGGTGAGGTTGTTCAGGCTGTATCCCAGCATGTACATCACGGCGAACGTGCCCACCAGCGACAGGGGCACCGCCACGCTGGGGATGATGGTGGCCGAGACGTTGCGCAGAAACATGAAAATCACCATCACTACCAGCCCCACCGTGAGCATGAGTTCAAATTCCACGTCATGCACGGAGGCGCGTATGGTGGTGGTGCGGTCGGTGAGGATGACGATATCCACGGAGGTTGGCAGCGAACTGCGCAACTGCGGCAGCAGTTTCTTGACGCGGTCAACCACTTCAATAATGTTGGCCCCGGGCTGCCGCTGGATATTCAAAATCACCGCTGGAACGCTGTTCATCCAGGCAGCCTGCTTGACGTTTTCGGTGTCATCGATGACCGTGGCCACGTCCGAAAGCAGCACCGGCGCGCCGTTTCGATAAGCCACTACCAATGGTCTGTAATCGGCGCTCGAGAGCAGTTGATCGTTGGCGCCGATGGTATAAGATTGCTGGCGTCCGTCGAAACTTCCTTTAGCCTGGTTGACGCTGCCCGTGCCGATGGCGGCGCGCAGATCTTCCAGGTTGAGCCCGTACGCCGATAGAGCCGTCGGGTTGGCCTGCACCCGCACCGCGGGCTTTTGCCCGCCGCTGATACTGACCAGGCCCACGCCGGGCAATTGCGACATTTTCTGCGCCAGCCGCGTGTCGGCCAGGTCTTCCACTTTCGACAGCGGGAGAACGTTCGAAGTCAGGCCCAGCGTGATGATCGGAGCGTCGGCCGGATTGGTCTTGCTGTAAATCGGTGGATTGGGCAGGTTGTTCGGCAGGAACGTGGTGGCCGCGTTGATGGCCGCCTGCACCTGCTGCTCGGCGACATCGATATTCAGATCGAGAACGAACTGCAGGGTGATGACCGAAGCTCCCTGGGAACTTTGGGACGTCATCTGGTTCAAACCGGGCACTTGCCCGAACTGCCGCTCGAGAGGCGCCGTCACCGAAGACGCCATGACATCGGGGCTGGCCCCGGGATAGAACGTGATCACCTGGATCGTGGGGTAATCCACCTGGGGCAGGGCCGAAACCGGCAGCTGCTTGAAGGCTACGATACCCACCAACAATATCCCAGCCATCAGAAGCGAGGTTGCCACCGGCCGTACGATAAACGGACTGGAGGGATTCATCTATTTGGTACCGGTTTTGTGATCCGCCTTGGCCTTGGGCGAAGCCCCTGTAATTCTGGCTTCCACCTTCGTGCCCTGCTGGAGTTTGTCCACTCCGTCAACCACCACCACGTCTCCGGCCTGCAGGCCGCTTTCCACCGAAGCCTCGTCGCCTTCCACGGGGCCGGGCACGACGTTGCGCATCTCTACGGTCTGATCCTTTTTTACAACATAGACAAAACTGGATAGCGGGCTGTGCTGGATGGCCGCGGCCGGAGCCATCACCACCGCGTGTTTGGTATCCACCAGCAGCCTGGCATTCACGAACTGGTTGGGGAACAGGCTGTCATCCTCATTCGGGAACTCCGCCTTGAACTTCGCGGTGCCGGTGCCCGGGTCAATCGTGTTGTCCACGGTGAGCAATTTGCCCACGGCGATTTTCTTTTTCAGATCGCGGTCATAAGCTTCCACCACCAGGCTCTGCCCGGCGCGCAGTTTGGCCATCACTTGCGGCAGGTAGTCCTGTGCCAGGTTGAACACCACGGCGATGGGCTGCAGTTGCGCGATGGTTGCCAGACCATTGGGATCGCTGGCGTGGACGATGTTGCCCTGGTCCACGGTGCGCAGGCCGATGCGGCCCGTCAAAGGGGAAATGATGTCGCAGTAAGTCAGATTCAGCTTGATGCTTTGGATTTGCCCGCGGTCAGCCACCAGGGTGCCTTCCAACTGATGCACCATGGCGGCCTGGGTCTCGGCTTGCTGCTTGGGAATGACGGCCTGTGCGTCCAGCGCCTGATAGCGGTTAAGGTCCACTTTGGCGTTTTCCCATTGCGCGGTATCTTTGGCCAGTTGCCCTTCCGCCGTGGCCAGTTGCCCCTGGTACGGACGCGGGTCGATCTGGGCCAGCAGATCGCCCTTTTTCACAAGCTGCCCTTCCGTGAAGGCCACTTTCATAAGCTCGCCATCCACGCGGCTGCGGATGGTGACCATGTTATATGCCGTTACCGATCCCAAACCGGTCAGGTAAATCGGAAGCTCACCCCGGCGCGCGGCCGTCGCAACCACCGGAACAGCCGGGGCGGCACGCTTCGCCAAAGCCTTCTCGGCTTTTTCGTTTTTCTGCTGGCCGGCGCGTATCTGCTGATAAAGCTGGGGATAAAAAAAGTACCCCGCCGCGGCAATCAGAACGATCAACAGGAACCAGATCCACGAGCGGCTCCCGCGCGATTTTGCAGGAGTCTCCTTCGGCTGTTCTGCCTTTAGCGTTCCGGGAGCCGATTCGAATTTGGTTCCCATGTCGAAAAAGTATACCACTTCACCTTCCGTTTGGAAGGCTGTGGTCCAGGCTATAAGGTCTTTCTATTCAGGAGAGTAGCCCTAAATGGCTAGCCGGGGTCAGATCTCGTATTCAGGCCGTTTGGAGCGGCCGTACGAAATCCGGTCCCAAATCCGTTCGTGAATGAAATAGGCCCCGATTTTGAGAATCACATCCAAAGCGCCGGCGCCCAGGGAGAGCGTCCCCTTTCCCGTTAGCACAAAGAAAATCAATGTGGTAACAGAGGAGCCCAGGAGGCGGTAGCTAACAGCTTTGGCAATGCTTCGGGTATGGGTTTCCATCAAACCGCCCTGCAACTGAATTGTACCATAACCCCATGGGGATTATGATGATTGAAAATCACATCATTTTTTGCAAGTTGGATCGTTGGCGTTCTTCGGATCCTTGCAGTTTAACTCTTTGGTCTTATCGTCCGGAAGCGGATCGGGAGTGATGTCGTACTTGATCTCGGCCTCGGCCGAATACTTGCGATAGAAGCGGAACTCCGTCTCGTTCTTGCTCAGCACGTCGGCGGTCATCAGCGTCTCAGACTTCAGGGGCAGAAGGAACTCGTGGCCGCTGATGTCCTGGTAATCGTAGTCCAGCGTGGTCTCGGCGTGGTGGATGGGGAAAGTCGGCGGAATGTTCTCCGCCACCAGCGTTACGCGCATCACCACGTGAGTGTCCTGGTCCACCTCCACCAGGCCAGAGTAGGCGGGGATGATGCGGTCTTTGCGTTCCCACTCGATTTCCCATTGCGACCGGGACTGTTCCACATGGTAGGCAAACGCCATGACGCGCCGGCCGCGCAGCAGGCCCCAATGGTCCCACTCGAAACGCGCCTCAGTTGCGGGCTCAAAGATTTGCCGGAGCATGCTGCCGAACTCACCGGTAGAGGTTGCCCCGCCCACGCTGCGAAGGTCCTGGGTGGTGGGCGCGTTGTTTTTCAGGATCAGCTTGTACTCTTCCTTCTGCTCGTAGTAGCTCAGCCGGATGGTAAGCGTGTCCATGGTCTGGTAGGAGGGCTCATTTGCCGGCCCGCCGCCATACCGGCTTCCGGGCATGCCGGCCGCCTTTCGCCGCACTACTTCGGTGCACAGATAATTAGGCAGGCTCTTGCTATAGTTGAGCGCGTATTCGCGAACTTCGGTGATAATGGCGGCCTGCTCTTCGGACGACGGAGGGGGCGGCGATACGTACTTGGGCGGCGGCGTCAGGTTGGCGGCCGTGAGCGATTGCGTCCGGTCGCGCAGCAGTTTCAGCGCCGCCATGGTCTTGGGCCCCAGGCCGCCGAAGCCCTGCATTTCTTCAATGGTGCGGTCGTCCAGCCGTTCCGTAAGGTTTACCTTGGCAAGCGCCTTGGCCACGTCGGTGTCCGTCATCTGCTTCTTTTGAATAAATTGCGCGGAAGACTGGATGAACGCAATCAGCTTGTCCACGGACATGGTCTGGCTCTCGCCGGCCACGGCAAAACAGAGAGCGAAACAGACCGCCAAAATTCTGGCTGCTGGGCGATGACGCATACGTATCCTTATTTTCTCATGACGCACGGCCGCGCATTAACGGTACGTCTTATCGTCCAGTTTGCTCAGATCCAAACTGTCCGGCAGCACCCCGATGGTAACGATGGCGAAAGTGAACACGCTGGTGCCGGGCTCCAGGTGGCCGGCGAACGCCTTGTCCGGGCTCGCCAGCGTGATGTGCGGGTGCAGCTTTCCGCCCATGATGAAGCCGTTCATGCCGGCGATATCGGCCGGCGCCGTGGGGTCTTTGACGAACGTGTTCTTGGATGGGAACGTGCGGTTACTCACCTGGTGGATCTGGTAATTTCGCACCGAGCCAATAGCAGAGAGGATCACGCCGTTGCGGATCTTCTGCTCTTTGACCATCTTCTCAAGGCCGGCCAGCAGGTCGGTCTGGTATTTGAAGCGCAGCACCACGACGCGTTCGAACTGGCTGCTCACGGCGTAGACGTCGGGCACCTCGCTGCTGTTCGGCTTGGCGTCCTGGGCCGGTGTGGGCGCGGCGTTGGTGATCTCGCGGCGCGTTTCCTGCGCCACAGACAACGAAGAAGCCAGTGCGAGTGCACAAATCAATTTCCGCATGAAGCCAGTGTGCCACAGGTATAGGCATGCCACACGTATTGGCATGCCACACGTATAATCGGAAGGCGTGACCGCCGTTCTGGCCCTCTTCTTCTTTTCCGCCGCTCCGGAGCAGCGCGCCGTGGACTACCTCGCCAGGGAAGTTCCGCGCTGGTCCCGGGAAAACCATTGCTTCTCCTGCCATAACAACGGCGACGCCGCACGCTCTCTCTACGCCGCGCGCAGTTTGGGCTACCCCGTGCCCGCAGCCGCACTGGCCGACACCACTCGCTGGCTGCTGCAGCCCACCCACTGGGACGATAACCACGGCAACCCCGCCGCCAGCGATAAAAAACTGGCCCGCATCCAGTTCGCCGCCGCGCTTGCCGTTGCCTGGCGTACCGGCGCGACACATGACCGCAAAGCGCTGACAGCCGCTGCCGATTCGCTTCTGGGATTACAGGAGCCAAACGGCTCCTGGCTGGTGGACACCGGCGGCCTGCCCGGTGCGCCGGCCACTTATGGTGCCGCCCTGGCCACTTATATGGCGCGCCGGACGCTTGAGATCGCCGGCTCCCAACGGTTCCATTCCGCCATTGCTCGCGCCAACCAGTGGTTTGCTGCGGTCACACCAGCGAATATTTTGGATGCGGCGGCTACTTTGCTGGCCCTGCCTCACGACGAAGCGATAAAACGCAAATGCCTTCCCCTGATTTTGAGCTCGCAAACTTCGGATGGCGGATGGGGCCCGCAGCCGCACACTCCGGCCGAACCCTTCGATACCGCCATCGTATTGTTAGCGCTTAAGGCTATGGGCGAAACCCAACCAGCGCTCGTCACTCCAGGCGTCCGTGCCCGCGCCTTCTTGATCGCACAGCAAGACCCCACCGGCGCCTGGCCTGAAACTACTCGCCCTGGGGGAGCTCAAAGCTACGCCGAACGCATCTCCACCACCGCGTGGGTCACATGTGCGCTATTGGGCGCGCCGGCTATCTGACCCGAAATGCGACTTCCGCAGTCTCCTTAGCCAGCGGCGCCACGCGTTCAAACGTATCCACGTCGAAGGCCCGTCCAATATGGTTGCCGGCCAGATCTTCAAGGGTCGTCTGCACCACCACCCGGTATCCGCCGGCCTTCCAGGCCTGCCGCGGCGTGAACCGCCATTCGGTTTCTTCGCGCTGTACGGCGATGGTTCCGTCGATGGCCTCGCGCGGCCCCATCACTTCCAGCAAATGCTGCAGCAGCGCATAATCCATGGGCTTCGGAAAGTGGAGCACCAACGGATCGTTGGTCCCCGCCCGCGGCGCGGTCACTTGCCACGCAGCCACCTCAGGCGGCACGCGGTCGGCCGCCGCTACGCGAAACTCCTTGCGGAATTCCTCTGCCAGGGGCGCGCCGCGGCTATCCAACCAATCGCGATCGACTACCAGCGCGTACCGCTTCCCCTCCTCCAGGGCCGGCCCCTCCTCCGCCAGCGAAGCCAGACCGCGCTTGATGCGCCCCGGGTCAAACAAAACTGTCAGCCGCAGATGATCGCGGTCCCACAACTCCTGGTCGATTTCGAGAAACGGCACCGGCACCCGCGAGCCATCCTCCCGCAAGAGGTGGATGTGGCGCCACGCGTCGCCCTTAGGCATGGGCGCCGAAAAGCAGAGGTACAGCTTCAACTGGTTCGCAGGCAGCAGGCTGGAGGAAGGGTAAACGTGGGCCACGCGCGTAGACGGAACCGGCGCCTCGCCCTTGGGGATATCAAAAGCAGCTTCGACCGCTGCCTCGCCCGGCGCTTGAAATACCGCCCGCACATGCATTCCGCCAGATAACGGAAAGCGCGGACGGAACGTCAACTGGCCGGCCTCTACCGAGTAACTGCCCAGCATAGGGGGGACGTCTCCGGCTCCGGCATAGACAGCCAACACCGCGGACCAACCTGCCGCAGGAGGCAGGCCTGCGGGCCACCCGGTTACGCGAAAGACCCCGCCATCCATGCGAATGGCAGTGGTCTGCGCAGCGCAGCCTGCACAAACCACCAGACAAACCAGACACAGCCGCACCAACCTGCCCTGGTGGCGCAGGCGATTTCGCCTGTGATCCCTGCTAACCACTCCTGTGATCCGCGCTAACCACTAAGGCAGCGGAACAGTGCGCAGGTCGAGCGAGCCGCTGTCGCCCATCAGCACCAGCGCGCTCGAATCGTCGAACTTGTCCAGATGCTGCACACCTTTCAGGCTGGCGATGGTTTCGTAAGGCACGCCCGTGACTTCGGTCTGCTTGGTAATGGGTGCGAAGCCTTCCAGGTTATCGCCCGACAACTTCATCACGCCGCGGCTGCTATTGGCCATCAGGATGAAGTGTTTCCCGCCCTTGGTGTAGACGATCATATCCAGCGGCTTGTTGCGGTTACCCAGTTCCGCGATGGTGGTTCCCTTCACCTTGTTGCCGGATTTCAGTTCCGACACCGGGATGGTCACCAGCGGCGTGCAGGTGTAAGCCGCCAGAATGCTGGTCTTGTGGTTGATCTCGTACGGCACGAATGTGCGTACCGGGGCTTGCGTTTCGAACCGCCCGTGGGAGCCGTGCCAGATCTCGATGCCCGTGCCCTTATCGGCCGCCTGGAAGGGGAAGGGAATGGACCGCAGGCTGGACGAAAACTCCTCGTTCGAAAGCCCGGCCACAAAAACCCTGCCGTCCGCATACTTCAAAGAGGTGATGGTCTCCATCCGCTGCTTGGTCTCCGTAGGGCCGTCCGGCAAGGCCACCGATGAGTGCTTGATGTTCTGCAGCGGAACTTCCGTGAGTTTGCCGGCGGCATCCGCCCGCAGAATTACGGGAACAGCGTCAGCGCCGCGTCCGCGCGATACCGATATATATACGTTCTTCGAAATTGGATTCACCACCACGTCCTGCATCAGGATCTGGTCGGCCGCGGTGCCCAGCATGGCCGCGATCTTCTCGTTGATCCCTTTGATTTCGAGGCTGCCTCCCGAACGGCCAGGGGTCCGGTCGTCCACATCCAGAGCGACGATGGTGGCGCCCACGGAATCGCCCACAAAGAGGATTCCATCGGGCCCGAAGGCCAAAGCCCCGGCGGATTTGATGTCGACCTTCCCGGCCGCCATGTTGACACTAGCGGCGAAGGTCATGCTCGCCGCGCACAGGAACCCACTTAACAAGCGTAAAGTCATATTTTTCTCCAGAGCCTGGAAATTGCCCCAATGCTATCACACGCTGCAGCGCTGCGGAAGCGGCGTGACAGGACGCGGTCGCCAACCTACCCCTTGCGCGTGGTCCCCAACGATTCTTCGAGCGCGATGCGGACCAACTGGCTGCGCGTGCGCACGCGGGTCTTCTGAAATAACTGTTGCAAAGTGGCTTTCACGGCGCCTTCGGAGACGCCGATCCGGCCGGCTATCTCTTTGTTGGTGAGGCCTTCGAAAATGCCTTTGAGCACTTGCCGCTCGCGCTCCGTCAGAAGTTTGCGAACGCTCTGGTCCTCGCGGTGCTGCACTCCGTCGGCCATGAGTTGTATGACTCTCTGGTCCACCCACATTTCGCCGCCCGCCACCAGCCGGATGGCTTTGGCCAGGGTACCCGGGGAGTTGTGCTTCAGGAAAATGCCGGACGCGCCCATCTGCAGCGCGATGGAAGATTCCGCGGCATTCATTCCCGCGGTCACCATGAGGATCTTGCCGGTGTAGCCGGCGCGGCGCGCGGCGGAGATGAACTGGCTGCCTTGCTCCTCGCCCAGGTCGAAATCCAGAAGCACCACATCCACGGGCGTGCGGCCCAGCATCTCTAAGCGCTTCGGGCGATGTGCCCGACTGGCCCATCATTTCGAAATCCGGCTCCGATGCCAGCAGGCGGCTCAGGCTTTCGCGGAACAGAATGTGGTCATCGAGCAGTAACAGTCGTATCGGTTGCATGTTTGCCCTGGCTCTTACCCCGATCGAAGTCGATTTCGCCGGGGCCTGCCACCGCCAGTTCGATCACGAAAGAGCATCCTGGAACGGTTGGGTCGTGCCGCAGTTCCCCGCGGAATGACCGCACAAAAGCGCGCGAGAGATACAATCCAAGTCCGGTGGAGTCGGCGCCCTTCTGGAAGGGTTGAAAGAGCTTTTCGCTGGAAGCTATGCCCGGACCGGAATCGGTGACGCGGATGAATACGCCGGAGCGCACCGCCGTCACCACGATGTCGATTCTTTTTTCGCCGGCGTCGGCCAGTGCCCGCTCGCTGTTCTTGGTCAAATTCAACAGAACCTGCAGCAGGCTGTGGCGGTCGGCCCAGACCGGAGGCAGCTCTTTCGGTACCGTCCACGCGATGGTGATGTCGGCTTCCTGGCAGTACGGTTCCAAAACGATGCGCAGGTCTTCCAGTGTTTCGATGAGGTCAATGCCGGCGATCTGGGAATCGCTGACACTCTGCTTGAGTTCGAGCGATGCGATCTTGTTGAGAGTCTCCACCAGGGAGCCGAGAGCTTCGAAATCCTGGTTGGCCTGAAGCCGCCCGCTGCGGACCAGGTTTTCATAGATGACCGCGATGGCCCCGCACACGTTGCGGACTTCATGCGAAACCGCGCCCATCAGGATTCGCGAACCGGCCATCAATTGCTCCAGGCTGGCCTCTTCGCGCTCCCTCATTTCTTCGGAAGCATCCACGATCAAAGCCGCCAGACGAGGGCCCATGGCAGTCTGGTAAGTGGAGAAAAATACGTTGGCCAGGAAAACATCGCCGTGTTCGCGTTCACCGCGGCACTGCATTTCCGTGCGAAACGTTTGCGGAGGCTCGCCCAGGAAGGGCACGCCAAGAAAGGGCACCCGCCCCAGAGCCGGAATATAGGGGCGTATGCTCTTGCCCAATAGTTGTCCGGGGGCCACCCCGAACAAACGGTGGGCCGCGGAATTGGCGCGCAGAATCAAACTATCGGCGCCCATGGTGAGGATGGCGGCCGGGCTGCTGTCGATAAGAAACTCGAGTTGCTCTTCGGCTTCACGCCGGGCGGTGGCTTCCTTTTCGACTTTGCGCAGGTTTTCGGCTTCGCGCAGACGGCTTCGCGTGATCTCATAAGCGAACAAGCCGGTTCCCGCCAGCGAGGTGAACACCATGATGTCCTGAGGCAGTGCCACTGCCAGCGTAAACGCGAAGGGATCAAACACATCGGTGAGCGCTGTGCATAGCAGGGCAGTCGCCACAATCTGCCAGCGGGAGAAAACCGTGGCGACCAATAAGATGGGGAAGAGATACAGGAATCCGAAACTGATATTGGGGTCGACGCGCCAATCAATCAGGCCAATGACGACGACCAAAAATGCGGCCCGTGCGAGAACCGCGCGCTTGGACCCGCGAGTCTGACCGAAATTCACTGCCGCGATACCCCACTTCGATTCTAGGTGCAATTCAAGCCAAGGCCAACAGCCGCGATCAAAAGATAGGCTCAGCTTAGCTGGAAGATAGGCAGCCGATGATCCTCCGATAAATCTAAAGTCATAGATAGCTGAGGATTTGAAAACGATTTGTGGAGGCGACATGCGGCGCCCTAGGTGGCGATGCTGGCGAGGGTGGCGATGCCGTGCCGGCTTCTTAGTTGTGGCGGGCTTGAGCACTATTGGTTTGTGCACCAGCGCCTTCGCGCAGCAAACGGCTCTCACCTGGCAGCAGATTCGCGACAGGTTCGAAGCCGCCAATCCTACGCTGCGTGCCGCCATGATCAGCGTCGACGAGGCTAAGGCGCAGGAGATCACCGCCTACCTGCGTCCCAACCCCGACATGACTACCACGCTCGATCAATTCGATCCCTTCACGCCGAATCCATACCGCCCCCTCACCAACATGCTGCCGCTGGTCTCGGCAAGCTACCTGCATGAGCGGCAGCACAAGCGGGAACTGCGGCAGGAGAGCGCGCAGAAAGCCACGGGAATCGCCGCCTCTCAGCAAGCCGACCAGGAGAGAACGCTGCTGTTTGATTTGCGCAACGCATTCGTGCAGACTCTGCAGGCGAAGGCGGTGCTGGCGCTGGCCCACCAGAACCTGGAGTACTGGGACCACGTGCTGGCTCTGGGCAACGACCGGTTCAAGGCCGGCGATATCGCGCAGATCGACCTGGACCGGCTGGAGTTGCAGCGTGTGCAGTTCGAATCCGATGTGCAGATGGCGCAGGTGAACGCGCGCACCGCCAAGATCCAGTTGCTGACCTTGATGTATGACCGGACGCCGGTGGAGCGGTTCGATGTGACCGGGACGTTTGATTTCTCCGAACAGGTGATGCCGCTCGAGGAGTTCCGCAATACGGCGCTTGAGGCGCGGCCGGACCTGAAGGCGGCGGTGCAGGCCGTGGACAAGGCCCAGACCGACCACAAACTGGCAGTGGCCAACGGCTCCACAGACCCGACGTTCGGGTTTGACCTGGGGCGCAATCCGCCCATTCCGGCCTACATCGGCTTCAGCATGACCGTTCCCTTGCGCATCTTCGATAAGAACCAGGGTGAGAAGGCGCGGACGGAGTTGGACATACGGCGCAACCAGCGGCTGCGGGAAGCCGCGGAGGCGCAGGTCTACAGCGATGTGGATTCGGCCTACGCCACGTTGAGCAGCAACCTGGCGCTGCTGCGCTCTTACAAGGCCCGGTATTTGCAGAGGGCGGTGAGCGTGCGGGACACCGAAGCCTTCGCCTACCAGCACGGGGGAGCGTCGCTGCTGGATTTTCTGAACTCGCAGAATGAGTACCGGACCGTGCAGCTGAGTTACTTGAACCTGATCGGTTCTTATATGACCGCCGCCAGCCAGTTGAATCTTGCGGTAGGCCGTGAGGTTATTCAATGAAGCATAAGATGCTGGTTAATGGTGCGGGTGCTTCGCTGGTTGCACGGATAGCCGCACTGGCCGCACTGATAGCGGCACTGGCGCTGGCCGGATGCGGAGCCAAGGGTGGAGAGCCGGATCCGAAAGCGGAAGCGCCGCCGCCGGCTAAGGTTGAGCACGAAGCCGATGCCAACCTGGTGAAGGTGGACCACCCGGATCAATTTCCGGTGGCGACGGTAGTACGGCACACTACGTCTTCGGAGTTGAACGTGACGGGCGTGGTGAACGCGGATGTAGCGCGCACGGTGCCTGTGATTTCGCTGGCTTCGGGACGCGTGGTGGAGATTCGTGCGCGGCTGGGAGACGAAGTCACCAAGGGACAACTTCTGATGCGGGTGCAGAGCGCGGACATCTCCGGCGCGTTCTCTGAGTATCGCAAAGCGTCCACCGACGAAGTGCTGGCGCGCGCGCAACTGGACCGTGCCAAACTGCTGTTCGAAAAAGGCGCCGCCGCGGCCAAGGATCTGGAAGTCGCCCAGGACACCGCGGACAAGGCCAAGGTAGACGTGGAGAACGCCATGGAGCGGCTGAAGGTGCTGGGCGCGGACACCCAGCATCCGTCGTCGGTGATCGACATCGTGGCGCCGGTTTCCGGGGTGATCACGGAACAGAACGTGACCGCGTCCGCGGGCGTGAAGACACTGGACAATTCACCCAATCTGTTCACGATTGCCGATCTGTCGCAAGTCTGGGTGATCTGCGATGTTTACGAAAACGATTTGCAATTCGTGCGCATCGGCGAGATGGCCGACATTCGTCCGAACGCTTACCCCAACCGGGTGCTGCAGGCCAGGGTGAGCAATATCGGCGCCACCATGGACCCCACGATCCGCACCGCCAAGGTCCGGCTGGAGGTTCACAATCCGGGGATACTGCGCCTGGGGATGTTCGTGACCGCCACCTTTCACGGCCAGGATAAGCACACCACGGCGGTGGTTCCGGCATCCGCCATTCTGCATCTGCATGACCGCGACTGGGCGTATATGCCGGCCGAAGGCAATACCTTCCGGCGCGTGGAGGTAACTGCCGGAAAGATGGTTCCGCCCAATCTGCAGGAGGTCCTCTCAGGCATCGCACCCGGCGACCGTGTGGTGGCGAACGCGCTGGTTTTGCAGAACACGGCGGAGCAGTAGCCGGGGAACTACAATGATTCGCGCTCTGGTCGATTACGCGCTCAACAACCGCTTTCTGGTGACGGCGGCGGCTGTTCTGCTGCTGGTTTGGGGGGCGATTTCGTTCCACAGCCTGCCGGTGGAGGCCTATCCGGACGTCGCCAATAACTATGTTCAGGTGATCACGCAATGGCCTGGGCGGGCGGCGGAGGAGGTGGAGCAGCAGGTCACGATTCCGCTTGAGATCGTGATGAACGGAATCCCGCACCTGGAGCATTTGCGGTCCACGTCGCTGTTCGGGCTCTCCAGCCTGATGCTGATCTTCGATGACGAATCGGCCAATGACTGGAACCGGCAGAAGGTGCTGGAGCGGCTGTCCCAGGTCAATCTGCCGAATGGTTTGCAGCCGCAGATCGGCTCCGACTACAGCCCGGTCGGCCAGATCTATTGGTACACCCTGAAGAGTACCAATCCCAGATACGACCTGATGGACCTGAAATCCCTTGAGGACTGGACCCTGGAGAAGCAGTTCAAGTCTGTTCCGAACGTGGTGGACGTGGTCAGCTTCGGCGGAATCACGCGCGAGTATCAGGTCAGCATCGATCCGAATAAGCTGGTGTCGTATGGCTTGAACATCGGCCAGGTGGAGCAGCAGCTGGCCGGCAACAACGTCAACGCCGGCGGCAGTTTTGTAGAAGCCGGCCTGCAGCAGATCAATGTGCGGGCGGTGGGCTTGATGCGGACTGTAAGCGACATCGGGGAGACAGTCATCAAGACCCAGGCCGGCACGCCGGTGCGCATCAAGGATATTGGAACCGTGGCACAGGGCCCCAGAATCCGGCTGGGCCACATTGCCAAGGCGATTCATCGCGCCGATGGCAGGATCGTCGATAACGGCGACGTGGTGGAAGGCATCGTACTGCTGCGCAAGGGCGCCGAATCCGATTCCACGCTGGAGGCGATTCACGAGAAGGTCAAGGAGCTGAACGAACACATTCTGCCTCCGGGAGTGACGGTGACGCCGCACATGGACCGCAGCAATCTGCTGGAGTTGACCACCCACACGGTGCTGCACAACCTGACGGAAGGCATCGTTCTGGTGGCGCTGATTCTTTTTATCTTTCTTGGCAATGTGCGGGGGGCGTTGATTGTCGCGGTGACCATTCCTTTCTCGCTGCTGTTCGCGGCCATTTGCCTCAGGCTGAACAATATTCCGGCGAACCTGCTGTCACTGGGCGCGCTCGATTTCGGCATGGTGGTGGAAGGCGCGGTGGTGATGGTGGAGAACATCGTGGGCTACCTGGGCCGCGAGCGGAGATCGGGAACCGCGATCGATGCCATCCGCGACGCCGCGCATGAAGTGCAGCGGCCCGTGTTTTATTCCATCGGCATCATCATCACGGCGTACCTGCCCATCTTCACGCTGCAGCGCGTGGAAGGCCGGCTCTTCAAGCCGATGGCGTGGACCGTGTCCTTCGCGCTTTTGGGCTCGCTGATATTTTCGATGCTGATCGCGCCCGTGCTCTCGAGCTTTGTCTTCGGCAAACGCGTGAAGGAGTGGCACAATCCGCTGATGACCTGGATCACGCGAGGCTATCGCGCCAGCCTTCGCGTGGCCATCCGGTTTCGCTGGGTCACGGTGGCTGTCTGCCTGGCGGCGCTGGGCGGCTCTTATTGGCTGGTCGCAAGCGGCATCATCGGCTCCGAATTCCTGCCGCATCTTGACGAAGGCGCCATCTGGGCCCGCGCCACACTGGCGCCCAGCACCGGTCCCACGGAAGGCACGCGCGTCATGAACCAGGCGCGCATCATTCTGGCGTCGTTTCCGGAAGTCACGCAGGTGATCAGCCAGATCGGGCGTCCCGACGATGGCACCGACACCACCGGTTTTTTCAACACCGAATACTTTGTCGACCTTAAGCCAAAAGCCGCAGTGGCGTCCCGTATTCCAGCAGAACAAGGAAGAACTGGTAGCCGCCATGGACCGCGAACTCGAGAAAATTCCCGGCGCGCTGTGGAACTTTTCTCAGCCCATTGCGGACAACATGGAAGAGGCCGTGAGCGGCGTCAAGGGTCAGCTTGCCATCAAGATTTACGGTGACGACCTGAAGGTGCTGGAGGGCAAGGGCGATGAGATCGTCGGCGTGATGCATTCGGTTCCGGGCGTCGCCGACCTCGGCCTGTTTCGCGTGATCGGGCAGCCCAACCTGCAGTTTGTAGTGGACCGCCGCAAGGCCGCGCGTTACGGAATCAACGTCAGCGATGTACAGGACGCCATTGAGACGGCGGTTGGCGGCAAGGCCGTGAGCCAGGTATTGCAGGGCGAGCAGAGGTACGACCTGGTAGTGCGGTACCAGTCGCCGTACCGCGACACCAGGGAGGCCATCGAGAACATTCGCCTCTTGACGCCATCGGGGGAGCGGGTTTCGCTGGCGCAGCTTTGCCAGGTGGATGTTCTGGACGGCGCCTCGGAGATTTACCGCGAAGGCAACTCGCGCTACGTCGCCATCAAGTACAGCGTGCCGGTCCGCGACCTGGGCAGCACGGTGGAAGAGGCCATGGCCAAGGTGGCTAAGCAGGTCAAGCTGCCGCCGGGATACCACATCGATTGGGCCGGCGAATATGAGAGCCAGAAACGGTCGCAGAAGCGGCTGATGATCGTGCTGCCGCTGACCATTCTGGTGATCTGCATGATTCTGTACACCATGTTCAAGTCATTCAAATGGGTGATGCTGATTCTGGCCAACGTGGCGATGGCGCCCATCGGCGGACTGCTGGCGCTCTTGCTGACGCACACGCATTTCAGTGTGTCATCGGGAGTCGGCTTTCTGGCGCTTTTCGGGGTGGCTGTGCAGACCGGCGTGATCATGCTGGAATACATCAACCAGCTGCGCGCGGTGGGCGAATCGATTGAAGACGCCGCCATTGACGGCTCCGTGCAGCGCCTTCGCCCCATCATGATGACCATGCTGGTGGCCAGCATCGGGCTGCTGCCGGCGGCGCTTTCGCGCGGCATCGGCTCAGACTCCCAGCGGCCCTTCGCCATCGTGATCGTGGGTGGGTTGGTGGCGGCGCTGATCCTGGGCGTTTACCTGTTGCCCACGCTCTATGTCTGGGTGGCGCGCGGGGGCGATGCGCTGCCGGTGCCGGAGCGGCTGCCGGAAGAATAGCGATGTAAACGGGATCTCAGCCGCACCAATGCGGTTCAATCCCGCGACCAGTAGCTAGCTCCTCGCTCCGCAGGCCAACGGCTTCTTCGCAGCAACGGCTGCTTTGTGTACTGCGGCGGCACGGACATCACGTAATCGGTCAGCTTCGTCTGCCCCTGGCGGCGGCCCACCAGGCGAACGTATCCAATGTAGTCGCCGCCATCGGCTTCAACCGCCCTGATTTCGGATTCATTGTCAGGGGCTATCACCCTGTGCCAGTCCAGCCACAGCCGCCAGCCGTCGGGCATAGTGTCCGACAACTCAATGTCCATGATGCCTGTCCGTTCCCAGTGCCGGCGCAGCCAGGCCGCCGAATGCAGGCACCAGAGATCCTGGGTCCACCATTCACGAAGATGCTCGGGCACGGGACCTTCGATTTCCCGCACCAGCCCGGCACCCGCAATTCCCACCGGGCCTCCGGGCTTCACGAACCGTGCGAGGTAGTTCAGGTAAAGGTCGTCCGTCCCGTAGTAGTAGAAGGAATCAATGCATACGATGGCGTCGAAGAACTCCGCGGCAAACGGCAGCGACCGGGCATCGGCGTGGATCGGAAACACGCCATCCTCAACGCCGGCATCCCGGACTCGCTGGATGTTCTCGTCAGCGCTGAACCACAGGTCGGTTGCCCAAACCTGAACACCGAATTCGCGGCGCAGGAAGATCGACGATACCGCCCGTCCGCAGCCAAGGTCCAGCACCCGCATGCCGGGCCGCAAGTCCAGCGATGTCGTGAGCCACTCGGTCATCCAAAGTGGATTCGCCGCTCCGCTGATGCCGGCCATGACCCATTCGGGGTGGTATCGCGAAGAGCGGGGAAACCGATCGGAGACGGGCCGCTGGTCTGGGTTCACGTGGATCTCTCCTCTGAAACGTGCACTTGTTTCGAGCCGAGACTATCACAAATCTCAGGGCCGCGGTCCCCC
The DNA here is from genome assembly GCA_963817515.1 of Bryobacterales bacterium. GTDB lineage: Bacteria > Acidobacteriota > Terriglobia > Bryobacterales > Bryobacteraceae > DATMNI01. The sequence goes on from CAWFPJ010000010.1 coordinate 98,373, forward strand.
GTACAGGCGCTTGTCGATGTCCATAAGTTTGTAAGGCGCGGCGTCGGCCCTGGCGGCGAAGAGATCGCTGAGATCCGATGCGGCAGCGTCGAAGAGGTTCAGCGGCGGCAGGCCCAACAGGCGGAAGATGGTCTTCAGCAGGCCGGGAAAGCTGGTGTTGGTGTGGAACACGTAATTCTTCTTGAACCACGGGCCGGCGGCAAGCAGTATGGTGCGCTGGGCATCGATGTGGTCCACACCTCCTTGGGCGTCGTCCTCGGTGATGAAGACCGCCATCTGGCTCCACCATTTCGTGCCCGAGAGGTATTCCAGAATGCGGCCCAGCGCGTAGTCGTTGTCGGCCATGAATGATTCCCGATACGGGTAGCCGTCCTCCGGGCGCTCGTCGGCCAGGCGGTCGTTGGGCAGGTGGATGAAGAGAAACTGCGGCAGCTCCTGGCCCGCTTTGACGTACTTTTCTTCGATCTCGCGAATCAACTGCGAGGCGCGGAACTGATCCGGAATATTCATGTTGAACCCGGGATATTCGCGCGATGTATTGCGATACAGCGGATCGGGCATGGGCACGTTGGTAAGAAAGCGTGCGCCAGTGGGTTCGAGATTTTTACCCTCATCCACGCCGGCCAGTCCGAAGCCTTCGCCGAAATTGCGGAACCGGATGCCGTGCCGCTCCAGGTGGTGCCACAATGTGCCGCCTTCGGGTTGCTCTTCGGGGTGGACCGAGGAATCGGAGCCGGCGAACAGCAGCCGCCCCGGCGCGCCTCCTAGCCGGAAGTCCTTTTTCTCGCTGTCGGCGGCCATCAGGGAGCTTGCAGTCCAGGCGTTGGGGGGCGACCCGGCCAGCCAGTGGTGGCCGTCCCCGGTAACGTCGGAATCCGCGTAGAAATTGTCGGCAAAGGCCCACTGCCGCGCTATCGCGTGGTGGTTGGGGGTGACGTTGAGGTCCTTGATGCTCAAGCGCTTCCTGCGCCCATCCACGTATCCCCGGGTGCCCAGGCGCGCCAACTCCGGCACGCTCACGGCGGGGCCGTTGGATGCTTCCATCAGGTCGCCGAAGACCTCGTCGTAGGTGCGGCTTTTCTTGACGATAAGGACCACGTATCGAATCGCGGGCAGCGGCCGTGGCGGCTGCGCCCTGGCGATGAACCCATTGGCCTGCATGACGAACGCAGTATGCGCCGCCAGGGCGGCAGGCTGGGGCAGCGGGTAGACAGAGATTGAGCCTTCACGCCGCTGGCCCGGCAGATACGTTCGCGGATCGGTTCCCGGAGTGGGCGCGTTTGGCCCTCTGCCTTGCCCGCGGGCGTTGGCCACGAACACGGTATCGCGATCGATGGCTACCCGGGTGGGAAACCAACCGGCGGGCAGATGGCCCAGCACCTTCATCTGGCGCGCGTCGGTCTGGTGAGTGTCGATTACCGCCACGGCGTTGATGCCGGCCTCGGCTACCAACAGCCAGCCGGACCTTTCGTGCCAGGCCAGGCCGATGGGCAGCACGCCGCGGAATTGCTCCAGGCCCGGAATGCGGATCGGGATTTCCGCTGCCACCCGATTGGTTTTGACATCGATCACAGTAACCGAATCGTGGTTGGCGTTCGAGACGAATAACCAGTCCGCCGTGGCCGCCACGCCCGAGGGGCTGCTGCCGCCGTTAATCTGGCCGCCGAACGGAAGACCGGTGTGGATGAAGGCCTCTACCTTGGGCGCGGTGGGCGTGGCGACGTCCACCACACACACGGAATTGGCTTCTCTAACGTTGGGGTCGCCCAGGCCGGGAACCTTGACGGGCCCGCGCTCCGTGCTCCGCTCGACGCCGGCCGCAGCCTCCGCGCTCGGAAAACCGAATGCCGGAAAAGGCAGCCCGGTAGCGCGCGCGTCCTTCGGATTGGCCCCGGGAATTGCGCGGTATTCGAACATGCCGATGTTGGTAACATAGAGCTTGCGCTTGTCCGGTGAGAGCGCCGCCGCAAAGGGCAGCCGGCCCACCGGCACAGATGCCACCACCTGGCGTGAGCGCGTATCGATAACGGCCACTCGAAAGTTGGCCTGGTCCACTACGTACAGTATGTTTCGCTCGGCATCGAGCGCCAGGTCGCCGGTGTAGCTGTCGTCTAAGCCATTCTGGTTGATATCGATGACGCGCCGCCGGTCGCTATTCCAGTCATGGAGGCTGACCTTCCCGGAATTGCCCTCCGAGGCAAACACCGCGTGCTCGCCGGAAAAAGCCAGTCCCATGAACACGCTCCGCCAATCGCCGCCATCTGCATCTCCGGGCGTATTATTCTGCATGGGTATCTGCCGCACTTCCCAACCGCTTTCCTGGGGAGGCTTTGCCGCCGGTCTCTTTGAAAGCACCGTCAACGAATTCCTGCCGGGTCCGCTGTTAGATGTGGCCACAGCTTTTCCCGACTGGCTCAGGGCTAACCCGAAAGAACCAGAGCCGGTTAAATACTGGTCCCCGAGCGGCGCGATGATACGTCCGCCGGGCAGAATCGACGGGCCGCCGGGGCGCCGGATAGCTGGCCGCAGGCCGGCCGGCGCATAATACGACTCCGCCGCCATTACAACTGCGAACGTCAATAATGCCAATGGGAAACGGCGGGCCGCGAACACTTCTACATGATATCCCCAGGTTGATACCCGCATACTGATCTTGCCGCTCCGCACTAAACCGCTCGCTCCATTGCAAGGCAGCTTTTTCCCGGCCGGTAAAGAATACCAGTGCGGTTTCTAACCAAATCTGGCCCTAATGGATCACCCTATATCAAAATGAACTACCTCTTTACCCTATTATCCGTACGGACTATTACAAATGTTGGAAATGTGTGCTATGCTGACCGTAGGTACCGTTTGGCACGCCAACTGCTTGTGTGGGATGTAGCATGAATCGGCAATTGGTATACATCGCGTGTTTGTCGGTTCTCGTGGCCGTACCCAGGGCGGGCAAGTCCGCACTTTGGGCTACTGGTCCCGATCAAAAGCAAGACAAAGCCAAAACGGATCAAAAAGCGAAAACCGATTCCCTTACAGGCTGTGTCGACCAGAAAGAAGGTCGGTACGTGCTCGTGGATGATCGGACATTAAACCCGGTCGCTAACCTCGAGGCGGATGGCTTTGAGACGGAAGGTTTCGCAAAACATGTCGGGCACAAGGTGACTGTTCGGGGGACATCTAACCCGGGCGGCGCGGTCCCCGTTTTCAAGGTTCGCAGCATCCAGACCGTCAGCGATGCTTGCGTACCTCAACAACAGCAGGGGAAACAATAGACAGTTATTCTTGGAGGAGAAATGATGGCATCCAGTCCCACCGTAGTAGTCGCACCGCAAAAACCGCTAGAAGATCCGCTGGCTCACTTGCCATGCTCCACCATCGTGGAGTACCGAAAAGGTCAGATGATCTATAACCAGGATCAACCTTCCACCAGCATCTATCTGGTGATTGACGGCAAAGTGAAAGTGTCGCGGTTGGCCGATGACGGGCACCAGGTTGTAGTCGATATTTATCAGCCGGACGAGTTCTTTGGTGAATCGGCATTCCTGAATCTGCCGCACCGGTCCGAGCAGGCCACGGCTCTGGAAAATACCAAACTGATGACGTGGACCACCGCCGAAATCGAAGACATTGTGATGAAGCGTCCCCGCCTGGCAGTGGCGCTCATGCAGATTCTGGTGCAGCGTACCATTGACTTCACGCACCGCATCGAGAGTTTCTCAGTGGACAACATCGCACGGCGCCTGGCGCGGTCGTTGATCCGTTTCTCCGAACGGTTGGGTTCGGTCGAAGAAGACGGCTCCGTGCGTATGGTTCCGTTCACGCACGAATTGCTTTCGCAGTACGTGGGAACTTCGCGTGAAATCGTAACGCACTATATGAACCAGTTCCGTCGCCAGGGCTACCTGCGGTATTCGCGTAAGGGTATCATTCTATATCGTGAGGCCTTCCGCGAATGGCTGCGCCAGAACGCGTAGGGTTCGGTTTGGATCAATAGCGAAGAATCGGGTGCGGTCCGGGGGCGTCATCTAGAATCCTGCCATCCGGCCGCAGCCGCAACTTGCGGTCCCGCCACTGTACGGTGTTGCCGAAGAGTCCGCCTACCCAGACCGCAAACCCGAACAGATCGCGTAGCGGCATCAGCCAGAAATCCCTCAGCACATTCCGGTCCTTGAGGATTAGCGCGCCCACCAGCATACCCGCCAGCATGCGTGCCCCCAGGGCCGGCCAAACTGCCCACCATTGCCCGCCCGCTATTGCCAGCAGCGCCCACGGCGTGGCGTGGGTCACCGCGTAGCCGAAGTAGCCTGAGGGCCGCGAAACCCGGATGGTTCGCGACCAGCGCAACTGGTGCCGCCAGGTCTGCGCCCACGAACCTGCACCCAGATCGGTCTCCACCACCACCGGCGCAAATTCGATGCGATAGCCCAGACTGCAGATGCGCCGGCCCAATTGGTAGTCGTCAGCCAGGTAGTCGGCGATGGCCTCAAAGCCGCCAACCCGCTGCAGCGCCTCCGCACGAAACACCATGGTAGATCCCAGCGCGAATTCCGCCACGCCCAGCAGCCGCGCCACCAGCACGCCGGGCGCGAACTCGGTCGCAATGCCAAGCGCCTCCGAACGCGAGGCCCAGGATTCCGCGCGCGCGCGATACAAACACGTCACCAGTCCGATTTCCGGATTCTCAAGCGGCGCGGTCACCGCCAGGAGATACCCCGGGCTTACCACGATGTCGCTGTCATTCACCAGCAGCAGCGGGTAGCGCGCGCGCTTCGCCAGTTCCGCCAGCACGCCAACTTTCGCGTTGGGAGCGTCCGTCGGCGCCACTACGATCTCGATCCGCCGCTGCGGAAACTCGCGTTTGAGCCGGTGAATATCCTCCAAAGCCGGGTCCATCGGATCGCTGACTCCGAACAGTATCTCGAACTCCGGATACTGTTGCATCGCATGCGAAAAGATGGCTTCGTAGAATTGCGGATCGCGCCCGTGAATCGGCTTCAGGATAGAGAGTGGCGGAAGAATGGGGCCGGATGCCACTCCGCAACACGGAGCGGGGGGCCGGGGACCGGGGAGGCGCCATTTCACTGCCGCCACAATCACAAGAAGGTAGTAGGCCGCGGCCGCAACCGCCGGTACCGCGGCCAGCCAGATCACAGCGAAACCAGCGCCACGCCGCAGACCACCAGCGATGCACCCGCCCAGCGCAGCCACGTGACGCGCTCTTTCAAAAGGTATTTGGCCAGTACGGTTTCGAGCACATACGTGACCGCTGAAACCGGCACTGCGAAGCTCAGGTCGGTCTCGGCCAGCAGTTTCATGAAGGCGAAGAAAGACGCCGCCATGCAGACCATCGATCCGATTACGAAGCGGTTGCGCGCCATCAGCGCCAGCGCGCGTCCGACGGCCCCCGGCCGGAAGTCGTGGATTTCACCATGCCGCCGCATGCCCATGGCCTGCAGCACTTCGCCCGCGGTGGTGGCGCCGACCATGATCCCGATCAGCAGCCACTTCATAGGGGCACCCCCGCGGCATCGGACCCGGGACGCCCGGTCTGCGGAGTGCCGCCGCTCACCAGCGCCACCCCAGCCATAATCAGCGTGATACCGGCCCATCGCCGCGCCGTGATCTGCTCGTTGAGCATCACCTTCCCCAACAGCGCCACCACCACGTATCCAATGGAAGTCACGGGCAGCACGTAGCTCAGGTCGGCCCAGCTAAGCAGCGCCATCCGCGACATCTGCCACAAAATCAGCAGTACAACGCCGGCCGCTACCCACGGTTGAAACAGAGTTCTGATGTATGCCAGCGGGGTGGAAAGCTGCGAATCGGCGGGCATTCCGCGCTTCATGAAGAAGTCGCCGAAGGCATTGCTCGACACCACGACGGCGACGCAGATCCAGGTCTTCAGTCGAAGTCGCCGGGCGGCGGCATCTGTAGTCATTCGCGTCGGGTCATGCCGCGAGTCAGTCGCCGGAACCGACAGTTACGGGCGTCTTCGCGGCCTTGTGATCGGCCACAAATCTCTTGCGTTTGGAGCGCAGCGCCATGTATTCCCGGGCTTCTTTCGTAAGCCGCCGGCGCTCATCGCCGTGGAATATGGCTTTCCGGACAATGCGCCAGATCACGCGCGGACGGAAGAAATATTCGCCGTAGAAGCGCTCCACCCATTCCACCAGTTCGCCGCGGTCGAGGCCCGGATAAACCACGTTCGGAAGCTGGTGGCCGGTTTCATCGGTCATGGAATCGATGGTGATGAGGTTGTTCTTCTTGACGTAGTCGTAGAACTCGGTGCCCGGATAAGGGTGCGCAATCGAAACCTGGATGGTCTCGTTGTCCAACCGCTTGGCGAAATCGATGGTCTTGCGGATGCTCTCGCGCGTCTCGCCCGGCAGCCCGATGATGAAGTCGCCGTGAACCAGCAGGCCAAGCTTCTTGCAGTTGGCGGTGAAGCGCTCCGCCATATCCACGGTGGCGCCCTTCTTGATGTTCTTCAGAATCTGCTGGTCGCCCGATTCGTAGCCTACGATCAGCAGCCGGCAGCCGGCTTCCTTCATGGCCTTGAGGGTGTCGTAATCGGTGGTGACCCGCGACGTGCACGACCACGTAAAGTTGAGCGGCTTGAGCTTCTTGCACAGCTCGATGGTCCGATCCTTGCGGTAGTTGAAGGTGTCGTCGTCGAAGAAGATCTCCTTCATCTGCGGGAAATTCTCAAGCGCGTAGCGGACTTCATTCGCCACGTCATCGGACGAGCGCAAGCGCCAGCGGTGGCCCGAATGCGTCTGCGGCCATAGGCAGAACGTGCACAGCGCCGGGCAGCCACGGGAGGTGTAGAGCGAAACAAACGGATTGAGCAGGAACGGAACGTTGTAGCGCGTAATGTCCAGGTCGCGCTTGTAGGTCTTAGTCACCCACGGCAGATCGTCCAGGTTTTCGATGGCCGGCCCTTCCGGGTTATTGATAATGCTCCCGTTCTTCCGGAAGCTCACGCCGGGCAGTTCTTCGAGCGGCTTGCCCTTGGCATAGTCCGCAATCTGGTAATCGAACTCACGGCGCACCACAAAATCGATGGCCTTGGTTCCCAGCAAAGTTTTGTCCGGTTCAGTGGTCACCGGCGGGCCTACGAACGCCACCTTCAACTTCGAGTTGACGTCCTTCATCATCTGCGCCATCTTCACGTCCACATGAAAGCCCGGAGTGGAGGTGTATAGCACCAGCAGTTCGAAATCCTTCGCCATCTGAACCGTCTGTTCGATGGAAATCTTGTGCGGCGGCGCGTCCACCACCTTGCTGTCGGGAAGCATGCCCGCCGGGTAGCATAGCCACACCGGATACCAGTACGATTCGATTTCCCGCGACGCCGGCCAGCGCGAACTCGCGCCGCCATCGAACCCTTCAAAAGACGGCGGATTCAAGAACAGTGTTCTCATGGATTCTCCAGCTATTGACCGTCGGCTTCGCTAGCCTCGCCCGGCACGGGGTCGATTGAAAAATTGGTGAATTCGATGGTCAACTCGGCCTTGCCAACCAGCCGGGTGTCCACCACGCTCTGCACTTCCCTGGGGACTGAGATCCCGCCCCGAATCTCAAACCTTCTTATGAATGCCACCTTCTTAAGAAAGATGGAAGGATTCTTAACCAGATAGCCCGATTCCTGCACCCGAAGGTAAGTTTCGGCATCCACCCAGACTTCGCCATTGAACAGGCCCTGACGCTTCTGTTTCGGCGACACCAGAAACACGTGGACCGGCCGGCCGTCCAGCTGGCCCAGCCCCTTGTACTTGAACTTATAATTCTGAGGCGTGACGGCGAGCGTTGGCGACGGCTGGTTCCTTTGCGCCTCGGCTTCCGCCGAAAGGTAGCGTGTGATCACCTGGTGGTTGACCGTGGAATCGCCCTCGAAGCGCAGCCTTTCGTACTTGATGAGCCCCAGGGGCGAAATCCGGCGCAAGGCATGTAAGCGCCCCTGTTTCTTAAACTTAGGAAGAGACGCCGCGAATTCCACTTCCATCGAGGCGCCCTTCAAGGAGCCTTCCTGACCGCGTGACGCCGTCAGGTAGTTGTCGACGATGGTATCAGGCGACATCACCGGCGGTTCGGCGACCGCGGAGACCATAATGACGATAAACAGCAGAGTAAGGCGAAACTTCAATGATTAACCTCGAATTCAAATTTGAGCTAGAATCTATAGTTTAGCAGGAGTCCGCTCATCCCGGCAATTCGGGGTTCCCCTCTTCATGAGATCTCGCACGCACTCATGCGGTCGCAGCTTTTTGGAATCGTTCGGTCAGTAGATCGACGATCGACTGAATGGTAGTGAAGTGCTTCATATCAGGCTCCTCGATCTGAATTTGTGTCAACTGCTCGAGCTCAATCATAAGTTGCAGACCTTCGAGCGAGTCCATGCCGATCTCGGCGAGGGTCGTAGCCGGCGTCAGCGAACTGGCCGGTATGCCCATCATCGCCGCGATTTCGTTCACCACCTTACTAAGAATTTCGTCGTTCATCACCTTTCCTCCTTTTCTATTCTTCGTTCAGAAGCCCTCTATTCCAGGGCCAGATGTCTTCTTCCGTCAATCTCCGCGCAGCGCGGCAGCGGGCTGAACCCTCATGGCACGCAACGCCGGCAACCAGGTGGCCAGGACCGCCACTAAACCGATCAAGGCTGCCGTTGCCATCATGCTCAACAGGTCTAGCCCGTTCGACCCGGTCAGGACGGACTGCAGCAGTGGATTCAATGCCGTGGCCAACACGGCGCCGCCGCACAGGCCCGCGCCCACTAAGCCTGCCGCCTGCCGGGTCACGAGGCCGCAAACGTCCGCGGCTGTTGCGCCGAGCGCCATGCGGATGGCGATCTCCTTGGCGCGTGACTGGGCCGCGTGCGCAATCACTCCGAAGAGTCCCATCGCCGCCAGGTAGATGCCGGAGAGTGAAAAGATGCCGAGCATTACCAGCGCAATCCGCTGTGGGAACACGGCGGTCTCCAACTGCTGCCCCATGGTCTGGCCCGAAGCCACCGGCAATGACGGATCCAACCGCTCCACTTCCTTTTCCACGATGCGGTGAATCGACCCGGCCGCGATCTTCGACTTGACATGCATCACCGCGAACCCGGCTTCGGACTGCCACAACGGCAGGTAGAGACAGGGCTGCCCTTCCTGCGTCAACGACCAGATCTTTGTATTGCGGACAATACCGACGATTTGGTATCGCCTGCCCCCCAGACGAATTCCGCGCGCTAGGGCGGCAGGCGATTTCCAGAGCCGGGTCGCCAGGGCTTCGTTGACAATGGCGACCGGCGCAGACCCGGTGCGATCAGAATTGTTGAAGTCCCGCCCCGCCAGCAACCGAATGCCCAGCATCGAAAAGTATCCCGGCGAAATGCGGTTTGTCCACACGTGCTGTTCTTCGGCATCGCCGTCGGGAACGATTGCCACCTGTTCCTGATCGCCAAGTCCAAAAGGCACCGATCTGGCGAGCGACGCGCCCTCAACACCGGGATTCTCCAGCACTCTTGAGAGCGCGGTTGAATAGATGGCGACGCCGCTGTCTCCCGCGTAGCGGCTGCCTTTCAGGTCCAGGCGGGCGAGCGATACGGATCGCGGATCGAATCCCAGGTCTACCGTGCGCGACCGCTCCACGCTGCGATAAAACAGCGCCGAGGCAGAGAGCAGCAAGAAACTCAATGCCAGCTGGATGGCGATGAAAACGCCGCGAAACCGCGAGCGTTCCCGTGAGGTTGAGAGCCCGCTCCGCAGATTCAGAGCGGCGGATTGCCAGCGCGCTTCCAAGCCGCTCCATACACCGCAGAAGCCGGCTGCCAGACCAGCCGCCAGAATGCTGAAAGCCAGCACCGGACCGTCAACGGGAAATCTGAGGCTCACCGGAAAAGGGAGGCTGGGCGCCAGGTCCTGCAGGTGGCCCGCAGCCAAATAGGCCACGAGCAATCCGACGCACGCCGCCAGTATGGAAATCAGAGCGGCTTCGGCAAACCGGGGCCGGATGAGTCCGGCGGGGCCGGCCCCCAGCGAAAGGCGGATCGACGTATCCCTGCGCCGCAGCGAATTCTCGATCAGCATGATGCCGACCGCATTGCTGCAAGCCAGCAGCAGCAGCACCAGCACCACGCCGCCCAGCGCCATCATGACCGGACCCATGATCGCCTGGGCTCCAGCCGGAGACTTCCAGAACGGCGTTAGCACAACCTCCGCCCGATCGAAAGTGCTTTTGGGATAAGCCTGATCGAGCCGCCGCACCACGCCGCGCACAACCCCGGATGCCTGCGTCGCGGAGACTCCGGGTTTGAGCCGCGAGAGCAGCGTCAGCGATTTGGCCTGGCGGACCTGGAGGCGGGGCGGACCTCCCTCAATCAAATCGCTCACGGACAGGGGCAGGTACAGACCCAGGGATAGGCCCGTGTAGGGGCCTTGAAAATCACGCGGGGCCACACCGGCAATACGGACGGGCTGGCGGTTCAGATAGATGGTTCGCCCCACGATCGCGGGATCCGCGTGGAAGCGCGTCTGCCACCAATCGTGGCTCAACACTGCCACCGGGCCGGCCACGGCGTCCGACGAACGGAGCAGACGTCCCACGGTCGGTTGCAGTTCCAGCGTGTCAAAGAAGTTGCCGCTCACGAACAGCGCCCAATGCTGTTCCGGCTTTCCCGCGCCGCTGAGCGTCAGGCGCGTCATGGAATAACCCAACAGATCCATCGAAGGAGCGAGGGCATCGGCCATATCCCGATAGTCGGGATATGAGAAAGCAGTGGTCGCGTAATCCACGCGGCGCAGTTCGAAGACCTGCAGGGAGCGGGAATCGCGTACGCCGGGAAGCGGGCGCAGAAACAGGCCCTCAAACCAACTGAACACGATGGTGACCGCGCCAATGCCTATGCCTAGCGCCAACGCGACGGTCAGAGTGTAGAGCGGCTTGCGGCGCAGCCTGCGAAAGCTAACGATCCAATCCATTCGGGTGGGCATTTCATCCTTCTTCCGCTATTCGGAACAGCCCTGTCCGGCTGACGCCGCGCCGCATCCGGATTGCGACCGGGCGGCGGCCCGCTGCGGCACGGCCAGATTCCGGTCGCTCAATTCGCGGCGCACGATTAGCGACAGCCGCGAATAACTAGTCACGCCCTGGATCAACTTATTCCCGATGATGATTGAGGGCGTTACACGCAGGCCCAGATTCCGGGCCCACTCCCGATCCTGGCTAACGCTTTCCCACGCGGATCGCGACTGGATGCATTGCGCATACGATTGAGCCTTACTGGCGGGAATGGTGGGCAGTTCCGGGTGTGCCAGAATTTCACCCAGGCGGTCCTGGTTGGAAAAGAGCAGCCGCTTGGTCTCCCAGAAGGCGCCCTGTTCCGCGGCGCACTGGCTGGCCAGCGCGGCCGGTTCCGCGTGTGGATGCCGCAGTTTCGGAAAGTGGCGGAAACTGTACCGGATTTGGTCCGGATACGCTCCCCACAACCTGTCCATGATTTGATCCTGCGCGGCGCACGGGGGGCATTCGAAGTCGGCAAATTCGGCGATGGGCAGCGTACCCGATTGTCTGCCGAGCACGTTGACTCCCTCCATACCGGCAACTTCCCGGGTTTGGAGTTCGACGATATTTGGAATTGAGCCGTAGAAGAATAAATATGCGAAGGCGACGCCTGCCAGGGCGAGCGAGGCGGCGCAATGTAGCTTGAGCGGCCGTTCCGAAAGGCTTTGCCGTATCTGCCAGACGAAGGCAACCAGCAAAATCGCGTAGCCGGCAACCGACAGAGGAGCGGTGAACTCGTACACGACGATCTCAGCCGCGATCATGCCGAGGCAGACGAAGGCGCCGGTTGCGGAAAGCGCAATCACGATAGCGGTCAAGATACCGCTCAAGATTCTGGGCCCCAGCCCCCGAAGCGCCCAACCAGCCACCACGGCGGCGAAGGCCAGCAACGCGCCCAGTGCCAGCCAGACCAGCAACGAAGTATCCGCGGGATAAAACCAGCGGCTCAGGGTCAGAACAGCATGCATTATTCCGGCTCCTCCGTTCGTCGAAGTGTGCGCCAAAGCGTGACCAGGAACAAAGCCAGCAGCGCCAGCGAGAGTCCGGATTGCCAAGGCGGATTGTGGGCCCCCGCGTTCACAATGCGCAACGCGAGGTGGCGCAGCGTATTGAGCAGCAGCCAGACGGTCGCGATGATATATGCCAGCACGAATAGGGAAGGGCGCTTCCTGCCGTGGCGGAAAGGACGCCGAACCCAGCTCCACGCCTGCACGCGAACGTTCGAGTCTTTGACCAGCGTGCAGAGCATAAAGTAACCATCGGTGGGCAGCAGCGGCACCAGATTGAATACTGCCAGAAGCCAATTAATGGCTGCCGTCAACTCCAGCAGCGCGGAGCCGGGCGCGACGGTTCGCATCGCCAGCAGTGCCGCTGCCGCGATCGAGAGATTGGCAAATACACCAGCGCCCCAGACCGAAAGCCTGCCGCGCGGAGGCAGAGTATACAGGCCGGCCAGCTTCAATCCCACGATCGGGATGGTTCCAAGGTAGAGTTGAACCCTCACCATCCCAGTCAGGATTCCCCACTGGCTCGCCGCAAAGCAGTGACTCAGCTCATGCAACGCCGTCGACAACACCGCAACCAGAATGGCCAGCCCCGCACTTCCCAATTGGGATGTGTACGCGGCCGCGGGCCTGGTCATTGGATGGAGAAACGAAGAGTCTGCAAGAAGCCAAACCAAGGCAACCGCCATCAGTGTGGCCGCGAAATACGCGATCGGACTGGCCAGGGGCGACAGTAGCTGAAACCAACGGAGCAGCCGGTCAATGGGCAGCCGCAGAAACGTTGCCGACATCTCCTCAATGTCGCCGCCGCGGCCGCCGCCTTCGGCCAATAAGCCTGCCCGGCGGAACTTACGATGCAACGCCGTGACATCCAACTGAACGCCGTGTTCGCGAATCATTACCTCTTGTATCTGTTCCAGAGTCTGTTGCCCGTTGAGTTGCTGCATGAATACCCGGACGGCCGGCAGTTTCGAGCCTGGAACCGCCAGGTACCGATCCGCCGTGATGCTGCCCACGGTGTAAATCTCTTCGGAGCGTGAACTGCGAGCATGGAGCAGCCAGACACCCACGTCGTCCAGCAATTTCGGAGGCGGGGGCACACAGGCTGCGCGCAGTTGTTCTTGCGCTAGCATATCTCAGCGTCCGCGATTCCGTTTGCGGCGGCCGCTGCTGCCTGACCGCTGGCCGCGGCCAGGCGTTCCACCACTACACGCAATGTCCCGCGCACGGTGTTGCAGAACTCGGGCGCCGGATCCTCGATCTTTCCGGTGGAGTTATGATTGTTGCCTACGCAGGCGCTGCAAACGCTTCTGGCGTAGCATGTGGAGCATACGTGATTCTTGATCTTGGAATTGTCTTCGATGCGGTTGATAACCTGCAGGGCCCTGGGTCCGCGCACTTCATCACGGAGGATGTTGCCCATAGCGTGTTCGGCGTTCCCGGCGAACATCCAGCATGGATAGATATCGCCGAAAGCGTCGACCACAATCTGAGACATTCCAGCCGGGCACATAATGGGCTTGGGATTGCGATACGCCAGACGGTGAAGCATGCTGGCGACCACATCCAGTTTTCCGCCCTTCCGAGCGCCGTCGCCGGCGTTTAGCAGCGTATCCATGCTGGCCTCAGCGGCGGCGATAAAGTCCTCCTGCATGCCGGAACCGCTGCGGTATGGATTGAGTGGATTCTGAGCCGGTAAGCCGGCAGCGGCGATGTGCGGTTCGTCGACGCCCAGATCGTTGGCGCAAAAGTCCAGGACCTGGGTCAGGGACAAGCCGGCGTCGCGGTGCGCTTGTGTGACCGTGCATTCCACCTGTGCCTTCTCGGGGAAGACTTCGCGGTAGCGGTGGATGTTGGCCACCACAGCGTCGAAAGTCCCGCTGTTGTCGTGGCGGATTCGCACCAGGTCATTTACCTGCTTGGGGCCATCGAGGCTGAACGTCACCTGGATTTCGAACTCGCGGATGATGTCGAAAAGCCGGCCCGTCATTTTCACACCGTTCGAAATCATGCCGAACGAAGGCTTCTGGGCTCCGTTTCGCTGCGCTACTTCGGTGGCGTAGCGGCATGAGAGTTCGACGATGTCATCGCTCAAGGTGGGCTCCCCGCCGATGAACATCCAGGTATCCACTCCCTCGAACGCGCCGTAGATTTTCTCGATCGCCAGGCGAGCCACACGCGCCGGCATGTCGATAGCCTTCTTCGAGAAGACGGTCTCATGCTCATAGCAGTAAGTGCACTTCAGATTGCAGTAGTTGTTCACCATCAAAACGGCTTTGGGCAGAACTCCGTTGCGCTTCAACAGCGAACCCGGATCGGTCTGCGATAGCGGGCGCCCCTGCCGCGTGATGGTCCGCGGAATCGGCGCCAGAACGCGTTCCAGTTGATCCGGACCAATCTCATATTTTTGGCAAAGTTCCTCATCGCCCGCACCCTGCCGCGCGTCCCTTATCAGGCTGGCCGCTGACTTATTCACTCGAAAGAAGCATAGCGTCTCGGGATGAAAGAAAACGAACTTACCGTCGCGTTCGAACTCGACTAACTCCAGGCTCCGGACCGCTTCCGCGCAGGACGTGCTGCAGGACGTGCTCAAAGTGGTATTCATCTTACTTCTCCTAGTCAAAGGCCCGAACCTGAAGAGAGCGGCGGCGTATGTGGGCCGCCGCTATCCTGTCGTCCGGTGTTAGCAGGCACAACCGCAGCCGCAGCATGAACCAGCTGCCGCAGACAATGCAGCGATGTCCTCTTCGAGGACGTCGATGCCAGCAACGTCAACCGCCTCTACGATGAGGCCTTCCTTCTCTTGCCGATCATTCTGTTCGATCATTTATTTTCACCTCCTTCCGATTGATAAAATGGGCCATACAAATTTGGTTGTCGATCCGCCCGGCAGCCGGCAGACTCAGGCCGTTGTTTCTCGGACCGGGGTGAGCGAGTGCCAGCCGAACCACTGTTCGGGATGGCGGCGCAGGAGCGCGTCAAGACGCTCAAACAGCGCGTGGTTCAAATCCTCAACATGTTTCGCGGTGGCATTTGGCGGCAATCGCAAGGCCGGCAACAATATCATGCGCATGCCTGTGCGCTGCCGGATCAACGCCGCGGGCACCACGGCCGCTCCTGCGGCTCGCGCGAACCCTCCGATCCAGGGATTCAAATAGACTCGCTGGCCGCACAAAGTGACAGCGAGCTTCGACTGCGGCAATTCAGAGCGGATCTGACCGAAGCCAAAAACCTTCCAAGCCGACTCGGCCCACTCCTGGGTTGCAGGCGTGCCTTGAGGCTGCTCCTTGCTGCCGAACATATCCGCGAACCAGACCAATGTGCCGCCATCGCGCAGTGACTTCAGAAGCCGCCTGTAACTTGGCAGACTAAAATCGGGGATGATACTCAGCTTGCCGTAATCGGGCAAGTCTCTCTCAAAGTCGGCCAGCCTCTTCGTGATCGAACCTATGTCCACCGAGCCATCCGGCATCCAGACCTGTGTAGCATCGTAGCCGCGCCGCATAAGAAGGAGAGCCAGCAGCTTAGTTGCCGAGAAATGAAATCCCGCGACGATCACCGGCATGGATTCGCTCTTCGGCTGAGCCAGGTGTTCCAGGCCTTCATATTCTACGTGCCGGTCAAGCCACTTCTCCGCCTGAAGCGGCGTCATCGCCTCAAGTGACTCGAAATCGACGATGTTTTGAATCAGGTGACCGAAGTATCGCCCGGCAAAACCGGCGCGTATCGATGCCGGCAGGCACTCTTGCGGCGATCGGTGCATGTGCTCTTCGGCCAGGCGGGCTTTCGGCCATAGAAGAGCGTGCAGGTCCAGCCCATGGACCCAACGGGCGAGTTTCTTTCCAAGAGCGATGGGTAGCTTGTGGTAAGCCAATCGTAAGAGTGCTTGTTTGACGTAGAACCTGAGGTAGTAGCGGTAAGCGGAGTAAACCGAAGGTGGACAGGCTTCCGGCAGAGGCTTGCCATCCACGGCGGCAATCAAGTCCGCATTCTGGAGGGATCGCAGCAAGGGGCGAAGGTCTACGGTATCCTCCGCAATCTGGTATCGTCCCGCCAGGTGGACCTTGGCTTCACGAATTGCGCACCCGCCGCGGAATCGCTCGCATGCTTCGAGACCGCTCTTGCGTACGACTACCCGTCTCATACCTGCCCGGCGAATGATTCCGAACCTGTCGGCGGTTTCCTGGACGAATCGACAGGGGCGAAGCTTGATGATCGACGAGTCTCTCAACTCCATTTCGGGCATGGTTTCCGGGTCCTACCGCAACTTACAATCGCTCCTGATCCGTCTGCGCCGTTCAGGATCCCCCAAACACCAACATAGTGACGACGAGTGGGGCCGCATATCAGTCGAAGGCCGTTTTTTTCGCAGGCCACGTGCGATGCGGCACGAAAGGGCGGACGTAATACTGGCGCGACCCGCTCCGTTCTCAATTTGCGGAACAATCCGTCTAATTGAGCGCGACGCCTGCAAAACAGACGCCTGCAATACAATGGATTCATGAGATGCCCCACATTTCAGACGCCATCGAGCGGTAACGGAAGTCTGCGGCGTCTGCGTCTGATCTCATGTCTGTTAGTTCCGTCCTCATTGCTGGCCTGCAAATGCCAGATGTCCCTGTCCGTTTGCCACGAATTTGCCCAGAGCGGCGCCGTCTTCATCGGCACGGTCGAATCCGTCACTCCCAGCTTTTTGGATCGCTGGAGTCCGGCGCGGCGTCCGTCGTTACCTCTGATCAACGAGGCAGAGGCCCGTTACCACCAGAACCCGTCGCCGGCCAATTTCGGAGCGGTCAAAGACGCGCTCCAAAAAGCCTTTCCGGACCTCTCCGCCGACAACCAACGCCGCCTGCAGGCCGCCGGCACACTGGCTTCATTAAGCAGTGTTTTCGACTCAGTTCTGAATCACGGAAAGCGCGTTCGGTTTCAAGTGAAAACCGTCTTCCGGGGTGGCGATGACGACGATGATCAGAAGGACGTCAAGAAAGACGTCAAGAAAGATGATGACAAGGAAGACGACGACAAGGAAAACAAGCCGCGGTTCTTTGACGTCTGGACGCCGTTCGGCGACTGCGGGTACGATTTTCAACAGGGCGAAACCTACCTCGTCTTCGCCGATGACGATGAAGATAGTAACATTCTAGAAACCGGCCGCTGTTCACGGACGAACCGCCTGACCGACGCTGGCGCCGATCTTGCTTACTTATATTTCCTGCAAAACAGCGTCGCCACTTCGGGCCGTCTGGAAGGGTTCGTCACGACCAACCCGTACTACCAGTTGGAGCAGGACGTGTTTCACGATCCGGAGAAAATCAAATCGCCAGTGGCCGGCGCCGTACTCGAGGTGCTGTTCGGTGGACGCGGTCGCTACACGCCAACTGACTCTGACGGCAGATTCGTTTTTGATGGATTAGCTACGGGAGACTACCAGGTCACGGCGTTTGAAAGCGGGTACCCCGAAAACATCAAGCTGATCCGGGGCCCTGCGAAAATCCATGTCGAAACCAAGAGTTGCGCCAGCATGATTATCCTGGCCCCGGCGACGAAGCCCTGACGGCGCGCCGTCTTTTAGCGACCATTTCAGCGGTCGTTTTAGCGTTCCAGGGTCAGCACACCCCAAGGGCTCGTGCCGGCTTTGACTTTCTTGATCACCGTGTTAGTGGCGACGTCCACGACGGAAATGTCCCCCGAAGGACCGTTGGCCGAGTAGAGCGTCTTGCCGTCCGGCGAGAGCGCGATGCCCCAGGGACGCGCCCCGACCTCGACAGATCCCGCGACCTTGTTGGTGGCCGTATCGATCGTGAACACCTGATGGCCCCGTCCCGTGCTCACGTACAACTTAGCGGCGTCCGGTGAAAGCAGCACTGCCATCGGCTTGATCACGCCGGGCTTGCCGAGAGGAATCGCCTGAATCATCTTCTGCTTCACAACATCCACTAACACCACCGTCCCATCGTTCTCGGCATTGACGTAAGCTTTTGAGCCATCGGGCAGAAACGCAATCGAGCGCGGTCTATGTCCAACCTTAAACGTCTTGAGGATCTTTCCCGCTGCCGGATCGAACACCGAAAGAGTCCCCGTCTCCTCTGAAGTCACATAGACAAGACTTCCGTCTGGAGTAGCCTTCACCCCTTCCGGCTCGCCTCCCACTTTCGCCGATTTGACCACCGCGCCTGAGGCCACGTCTACCACGCTGATGGCTGAATCGTCTTCGTTCGAAATGTACAACTGGGATCCATCTTTGCTGAGGTCGAAGTTTTCCGGATCGGAGCCTCCCTTGATTACGCGCACGACCTTCTTCTGCGCTACGTCGAACACTCCGATTCCATCCGCGCTCTTGTCGGGCGGCGGAAGCGTGCTCTCGTCGACATCCGGCCCTCCGATCGGCGATCCGCTCAGAGCCACGTAAATCGTCTTTCGATCGGGACTCGCATGAATGCCCCGCGGGCGCTTGCCCAACGGAATAGTGGCGATCACGTTGTATGTCGCCGAATCGATGACCGTCATGTCTCCAGAGACTTCATTGGTGACGTAGATCCGGAACGCAGATGATTCCTCAGGCGCCTTTTGCCCGGCCTGCTCGACGGGCGCGGGGCTGGAGCAACCCGTACAGAAGGCGGCAACACATGTAAGAAGAAGCTGATACTTCAGACTGGTCACGAACTATTCTCCTTTGAGCACAAAATTAATCTCGATCTTGCCCGATGGGGCCACGGTGATCTTCTGTTCCTGCGTCCCCAGCGTTTCCTGCCAGGCTTCGATCAGGTACTCGCCCGGGGGCACGTTTGGTATCTCGAAGGTCCCGTCTGGGCCGGTTACAGCGAAGTAAGGATGCTCGACGACGCCGATAAATGCACGCATCCAACTATGGATGTTGCATTTGACCCGAATCATCACTTCGGGCCGCATGAACTTCCGCGCGAGCGGGGCATCTCCAGCCCCCTGGCTGTGATTCCATTCGCGATTATTCTGCGGAAGCGGGTGGATATTGTGAGTCACTGGGTCTGAGTTCGTTACCTGCAGCGTTTGACCGGTCTGTATGCCCGTGACTCGTGGATGAAACGCGCAGCCGCGCTGGTCGAATGTGACCGGAGCCGCGGGCACTTCGAAGGTCTTTCCTTCCAGTCCGCTCTTGATGTAGATGAACACGTTGGCGAGCGCGCCGTTTGGACTCACCACCACTGAGTTCCTCGTAAGCTTTGCCGTGGTGCGCCTCGACGCACGCCGGATCCCCACTCATATCGATCGTCTTGCGGGCAGGCTTCCTGCCCGTGAATCGAACCGTCCCTTTCAGAACTCCCGCCGTAGCAGGATCGACCTTGAAGTAGGAAGGTGCCGGCTCCTTCTTCGATTCGGCCTGCGGCTCTTTCGTCCGCGTTCCCGAGCAGCCTGCAAGAATGCCGAGCCCGCACAAAAGCACCGGGAAACAGATGCGTCTCATTTCAGGCGCAGCCTCCGGCAAGAGCCAGACGGCAGTCCTGAAACGGCGGCAGCGACGCTCGGAAAAACTCACCTGCGAATATCGAAAGGGACACGTAATAGTGTATATTACATTTCTCGCGGTTTTGTTCAGTGCTTTTATTTGCGTTGTTCCACCATAGGCTTATCTGTGTGGAAATATTTCTTGTAGGCGGCCACCCAATCCGACGCGATTTCCCGTTGCGCCTCCGTTAAATCCAGGCTTCCGCTGCAGACCATTTCGCGGAGGCGGTCCTCCAGGTCGTCCTTCACCTGGGCGTTCCAAATAGTTGCCGAATAAGAGTGCGGCCAAAGGTTGTGAATGTCATCCGCCCCTCCAAGCGCCGGAGTGACCAGGTAGTCCACCTCATATGCCCGCGGGTCGGCCCCGGCGATTCCGTATTCCTCGAAGACCTTTCGCTGAAGGGCCGCCGGAACGGCTTTATTCTTGGTATTCGACAGCGCGCACACAGCCGGCCAACTCACCAGGAGTGCCGCGCCAGGAGTGAGAGTGGCATCGGGCGTCGAGACAATCATGGCCCGCCGGCGTGATTGGCCCGGCCGGACAAAACCTGAACGGATCAGGAATAAACCAAGAACCAGAAGACCGCAGGTGGCGGCTACCAGCGCCCAGGCAAATCGGCGTATCGGAAAAAACCGGCGTATCGGGAAAAGCCCGCTGGGCCACCGGTTCGGTTCGGCGGCGGCCTGTTGCGCAAGTTGCGCCTTCAGCAGCGCGCGTGGGCCAGCGGCGGGCGGCAAATTCGTATCGAATTCCTGCTGGTGGACGCGAACGAAATCGGCGATCGCATTTTCAAGTTCCTGACGTCGCGCACGGCACTTCCAGCAGGCGTCAAGATGCGCTCGAACCCGCTTCTCCTCGCGTGCAGACAGCTCCCCGTCAACGTCCAGAAGCAGTTGTTGATCGGACAGATGGGAATCGTCGTACTTCATAAATTTCAGACGCGCAAGCTCGCGGCCTCTCTTCAGAACGTAATCTTCATTCCTCCGAACACTCCTCTCGGCGCACCGGGCGAGAAGAAAGTCGAGTTGCGGACAGCATCCGTATTCGACGCGAAAGGCCGGGGAATGAAATTGCCGGCATTATCGAACGGCGTCGTGTTCAACTGAGCCGCAGTGTAGTAACGATGATTGAATATGTTATCGATCTGCACAAAGAACTGCAGACGTTTGGCGACCTGATAGTGCGCCCCCAGGTTGGTGACGCCGTAGCCGGGTGAAAAGCCCGGGCCAAGGTAGTAGACTCCATCTGGCTTATCCAGATTGTTTTCGTTGCCGCGGGCAAAGGAGCGTCCTACTGCGTTGAAATCCAGATCCACCGATAGCTTTGCGGTAGGACGGAAATCGAGGTAAGCCTTAAGCAAGTTGCGCGGTGTCTGCGGGATCTGATCGCCCGGCACAACCTGAATGTTGCCGACCAGCCCAAGCCCGGCGTCATTCGTGCTGTTACTGGCCGAGCCCAACGTCTGCGCACTCTCGAAGGTCGCATCCAGGAACGTGTAGTTGCCGCCCAGCGTAAACCAGCGATAGTTGCCGCTGAGACTGATCTCCGCGCCCTGGCGGCGAGTCTTGCCGTAATTCACGAAGTAACCGAAACCGGTCTGCTGCGAGGCGACGAACAGGATGTCGTTGGTATTCTCCGCCCGGAACCAGCCGGCGCTCCATTTCAGTTTGCTCTCCCCGGCGCTGCGGATACCGGCCTCGAACGTCTTCGCTACCACCTGCTTCAAAGGCGGATCGGCGACCAGCGCGTTCGGCAGGTTGCAGGGCTGTGTCGGATCGGCGCACCCAAGTTCGATCGCGGTTGGCGCGCGATTGGCCTCGCTGTAGCTGAAATAAACGCTTGCGAAATTCACCGGCGTGTAAACCAGACCAGCCGAAGGGTTGAAACGATCGAATGTATGGTTTCCGTTGAGGGATCCGCGCGCTTCAGGATCGGTCACCGGAAGGCGGTCGATATTCTGGATGCCGGCATGGTTATAGCGACCTGAGATGGTGACAGCCAGCGTCTTTCCCACATGTATCGTATCCGTCGCATAGAGACCGAAAGAATTCGTGATGCCATGCAGGTTGACGCGCGTGTCGACGGGCACTCCGTCGGCATTCGTGCTGCCATCCTGAAAGGTGTTGATCGGCGTAATCGAGACGTTGTCGGAATTGAGATATCCAAACTGTCCCACCTGCTGATAGGTCAGGCTGCTGCGGTCCACTGAGGCGCCGAACGTCAGATTATTATGTGCGTGAAGCCAGTTCGCCTGTGCCGAACCGCCCCAGGCATGCTGTTTGTCGTAGGTTCTTGTGAAGACGCCGGTACATTTTTCAGACGCTTCGCTCAGCTCCAGTCCCTGCGCGATACAACGCCAGAAGGGGAACGGCTCAGTCGTGGGGTTGCCCGTCAGCGGAAAGCCGCTGTAGCCCGCGGTTGTGAGCGCAGCAATATCTGCCGCGCTGAGGTTGTAGAGCGATTCGGTGAAGGAATCGTCATTGAGGTCGCCGTTAGTGGTGTCGGCGCGTACGTAGCGCAAATAGGCCGCGCCCGAAAGGGTCAAGTGATCATTGACGCCATGGCTTGCGTTGAGGGTGAACGAAGACGAGCGGTTCCATGTGATGTCCGGAATCGTGTTGACCGCCTTATAATTCTTTGCCAGGAAACGTGTATCCGTCGAACCATTACCGGTGAGGTTGTTATCCGCATACCCAACGCCCAGCGAGAGGTTCGTGTTCCCCTTCGTATAACCGACTTTGCCAAAAACCTGCCTGACCTGTGAGGGCGAGTATTGACGCCAGCCGTCTTCCCTGAACCAGTTGCCGGCCAGATACCAGTTCAAGCCTTTGGAATTGGACCCGCCATGCTCGAACGAACCGTTCCTGCGTCCAAAGGACCCGCCATTGATGGAAAGCGAAGTGCCCGGCGCACTGCGTCCGTCCTTAGTCCTGATTGTGACGGCGGCGCCCAGGGTATTCAGTCCGAACACGGGGTCCGAGCCGGGCACCAGCGCCATGTCTTGAATGGCAATTGTCGGAATCAAATCCCACGCCACGACGTCGCCAAAGGGCTGGTTCTGGCGCACGCCGTCCACGTAAACCGACATGCCCTCCGGAGTTCCCAGCAGGGGCGAAGCCGTGTAGCCGCGGTAATTCAGATCCGGCTGAAAAGGATTGGCCTGATTGTTGTTTATATAAACGCCGTTCAGTTTACGGTTCATGAAGTCCGACAGATCGATGGCGCCGCTGTTCTCAATATCTTTGGCGGTGGCGGTCTGAACGTTCATCGGCACATCGCCTTTCGCCATCGTAGTTCCAGCCAGGGGCGCGACAGAGATCACATTTAACAAGGTCGTCTGCGAACCCACCGCCAGCGTCACGGTTTGCGATACGGGCGTTGCGGAGCGCACATCCAACCGAACAGTCTGGGTGGTGAAACCGTTCTTTGAAATCCGGATCTGGTAACGGCTGTACGGAAGGTTCGCAAAATCGAAGACTCCCTGCGTGTTGGTTTCGAAGGCGCGTTCCGCCCCGGTATCCAGATTCCGGAGCGTCCCCGACGCTTGCGTGACAGCTCCCGAGGGATCCTTCACCTGGAGCAGGATATCACCGTTCGCCTGGGCCCACAGGAATGAGGCGCTGCTCACCATCGCCAAAAGTATGAAGACAGAGCTTCGTCGTTTGGAGAAGCTCAAAAATGGGTCCATACATTGAAATTCCTGGAGAGGCCATTTTGTTCAGGCTTTTTTCAGGATTTCTAGCGGCGGATTCGATTCATGTACCGAGCCGGTTGCCCCGCGAAGTTGCCCCGGCCTGCTACGATTGGGTTACACCCGCCGCCCAAAATACGCTGTTGCGAAATTAACCCTCAGTTTCTTCTTGCTACATTCGGTTATTCGAAGGAAACTGAAGGTTTAAAGGAGATTCAACACGTTGGAGAGAAATGGCCGCAAGGGCTCCCTGCTGATGGAGCCAACCGAGCGATGGACCCCGCAGGTGGCCAGCGACTTCTATGACGTCGCGAGCTGGGGCAAGGGCTACTTTTCGGTGGGCGACAACGGGCACGTCCGCGTACATCCGGAAAAGGAGCCGGCCCGCTCCATCGATCTCAAGGAATTGATCGACACGCTGCTGCTGCGCGGCATCGGTCTGCCCATCCTGATCCGCTTTGCCGATATCCTGAAGCACCGGCTGGGAGAAATCCATTCGGCGTTTGCCACCGCCATCGCGGAGCATAAGTACAACGGCGGCTACTGCTGCGTGTATCCCATCAAGGTCAACCAACAGCGCCAGGTGGTGGAAGAGGTGCTGGAATTCGGCAAGCCGTACCGGTTCGGTCTGGAGGCCGGCTCCAAACCCGAGCTGATGGCGGTTATGGCGATGGCCGACAACGAGACCCCCATCATCTGCAATGGCTTCAAAGACGACGAGTACATCGAAATGGCGATGCTGGCCCAGAAGGTGGGCCGCAAGATCATCCCGGTGGTGGAAAAGTATACTGAGCTGCAGCTCATCCTGAAGTACAGCCAGCGCGTGGGCGTGCGTCCGTCCATCGGCCTTCGCGTCAAGCTGGCCAGCCGCGGTTCGGGCCGCTGGAAGTCCTCGGGCGGATACCGTTCCAAGTTCGGCCTTTCCGCCACGGAGGCCATGCGCGCGCTGCAGGAGTTGAAAGTGCTCGGCATGGCCGACTGTCTCAACCTGCTGCACTTCCACCTGGGCAGCCAGATCACCAATATCCGCCAGATCAAGGGCGCGGTGAACGAAGCCGTGCGCGTGTATGTCGATCTGGCCCGCGCCGGCGCCGGTCTGAAGTTTCTGGATGTCGGCGGCGGCCTGGGCATCGACTATGACGGCTCCCAGACCGATTTCGAATCCAGCGTCAACTACACTCTGCAGGAGTACGCCAACGACATCATCTATCACGTGCAGAACGTATGCGATGAGGTCGAGGTGCCGCACCCCACCATCATTACCGAGAGCGGACGCGCCATCACCGCGTATCACAGCGTGCTGGTGTTCAACGTCCTCGGGGTGGCCGGAATGGGTGAAGTTGAAGTCTCGCCCGAAATTCCGGCTGACGCCGAACAGCCCCTGATCGACCTGGCCGAGACCAATCGCGGGCTCAGCGCCAAGAATCTGCTCGAAAGTTTTCACGACGCGCAGCAGGCGCTCGATCAGGCTCTGAACCTGTTCAGCCTGGGTTACCTGTCGCTTGAGCAGCGTTGCGTCGCTGAGAATCTGTACTGGGGAATTCTGCGAAGAATCCAGAGCCAGGCCCGCCAGCTGGATTACTTTCCGGAGGAATTGGAGGGCATCGACGCCATGCTCTCAGACACCTACTTCTGCAACTTCTCGCTGTTTCAGAGCATGCCCGACAGTTGGGCCATCAAGCAGCTTTTCCCCATAATGCCGATTCACCGGCTGGAGGAAGAGCCACTGCGGCCTGCCGTGCTGGGCGACATCACCTGCGATTCCGATGGCAAGGTGGACGCCTTCATCGACCGGCGCGACGTGAAGCGCACGCTCCATTTGCACCCTTTCAACGGCGACCACTATTACCTGGGCGCGTTCCTGCTGGGCGCATACCAGGAAATCCTGGGCGACCTGCACAACCTGTTCGGCGATACCAACGCCGTCCACGTGCGGCAGGGCCCCACCGGCGAGGTGATTCTGGATTCCGTGATCAAGGGCGACACGGTGCGCGAAGTGTTGAACTACGTGCAATTCTCGTCCGATTCGCTGGTCACGAAACTGCGCCGTGATGTGGAGTCGGCCCTGCGGGAAGGCCGCCTTACCTACGAAGAGACCGGGGCGCTTTTGCATTTCTACGAAGAAGGCCTCCACGGCTACACCTACCTGGAAGATCCGCACGAGTCGTAACGCCGGCGGTCCTTGCCGCCGGTGCCGTTGAATTTGCCTACCGGTTTCTTGGAACTCGACCACCGGTGGCAAGGACCACCGGCGTTACCGAGGTCCAGAACTCGTGTCGGAATCCCTCGCCACGCTCTCACATTTTGCTTATAATTGAGGTGAACGTGAACTGGGCCACACTCCCCTCAATAAGGAATCCCTATCGATGTCAACTCTAGAGGTGTCCCCGGCCGACTCGCTGCCGGGCCAATCGGGCCACGCCGTCATCAACGATTTCAGTATTCAGATTGCGACGGTGAATGGCTCCGGCAGCCAGACTGCCAACAGCGTTCTCATGCGCTCCCTTTTCCAAATGGGCATCCCCGTTTCCGGGAAGAACATGTTCCCGTCCAACATCGCCGGGCTGCCTACATGGTTTACCATCCGCGCCAGCAAGCATGGGTACATCGGCCGCCGCAAGGAAATCGATTTCCTGGTGGCCATGAACCCGGAAACCGCGCGCGAAGATGTCATGAATCTGGAAAGCGGCGCGGCCGTAGTTTATGACGAGCCCTTGAAGCTCAACGCCTTGCGCAGCGATCTGAACTTCTATCCGGTTCCTTTCGATAAGCTGGTGGCGCCGGTTTGCCCCGAAGCCAAGCTGCGCAAGCTGGTGCGCAACATGATCTACGACGGCGTAGTGGCGCAGTTGCTCTCCATCGAGATGGAAGAAGTCCACAAGGCGCTGTCCAAACAATTCGGCAAGAAAAAAGCCAAAGCCGTCGAACTGAACTGGGGCGCTTGCCAGGCAGGTTTTGAGTATGCCTCCAAGACATTCGCCAAGTCGGACCCTTTCCGCGTGGAACGCATGAACGCCACCGCCGGCAAGATCATCATCGATGGCAACGCCGCCTGTGCGCTGGGCTGCATGTTCGCCGGCGTAACCGTGGTCACCTGGTATCCCATTACGCCGTCGTCGTCGCTGGTGGAAACCCTGATGGTTTACATGCGGCGCTTCCGCCACGATCCGGAAACCGGCAAAGCCACCTATGCCATCGTGCAGGCCGAAGACGAACTGGCTTCCATCGGTATGGCGCTCGGCGCCGGATGGGCGGGCGCCCGCTCCATGACGTCCACCGCCGGACCGGGCATCTCTCTGATGTCCGAATTTATCGGCTTGGGCTACTACGCCGACATCCCCACCGTGGTCTTCGACGTGGAACGCGTCGGCCCCTCCACCGGCCTGCCCACGCGAACGCAGCAGGGCGACCTGATGAGCGCCGCCTTCCTGTCGCACGGCGATACCAAGCATCCGATGTTATTTCCCTGCTCGCCCGAAGAGTGCTTCTCCATGTCCGTCGAAGCCTTCAATTTCGCCGAGCAGTTCCAGACCCCGGTCTTCGTCATGACCGATCTCGATCTCGGCATGAACAACTGGATGGCTGACGCCTTCGAATATCCGGAAGCTCCTATCAACCGGGGCAAAGTGCTGTCCGCCGAGGATCTCGAAAAACTGGGCGGCTTCGCCCGCTACAAAGATCTGGATGGCGATGGTGTGGGCTATCGTACTCTGCCCGGCACCAACCACCCCAAGGCCTCTTATTTCACGCGCGGCAGCGGCCATAACGAAAAGGCCCAATACACCGAGCGCGAAGACGATTACATCAACAACATGGATCGCCTGGCGCACAAGTTTGAGGCCATGCGCAAGCATGTTCCCGAGCCGGTGGTGCACATCGCTGAAAAGGCCAAGATCGGGTTCGTCGCGTTGGGTACTTCCGATTACGCGGTGCGCGAAAGCTGCGACCAGTTGAAGAGCGAGTACGATATCGATGCCAGCTACCTGCGTCTTAGAGCTTTCCCCTTCACCGAACACCTGCTCGACTTCATCCGTCGCCACGAGCGTGTTTACGTAGTGGATCAGAACCGCGACGCGCAGTTGCTGGGGCTCATGCGCCTGGAATTGGATGTCGATCTGATCGCCAAATTGCGCAGCTTGCGCTACTACGGCGGCCTGCCGCTGGACGCCCGCACGGTTACCGACGAAATCATTAAACAGGAGGGCAAATGAGCACGACAACCACGACCATCCCTGGCGCTCCTCCGCCCAAGAAAGTCAACCGCATCGGGCTGGAGGTTCTGAATTACAAGGGGAGCAAGACCACGTTGTGCGCCGGTTGCGGCCACAACTCAATTTCCGAGCGCCTCGTCGAGTGCTTCTATGAACTGGGCGTTCAGCCCTGGACTGTTGCCAAGTTTTCCGGTATCGGCTGCTCGTCCAAATCGCCGGCCTACTTCCTGGGCCTCTCGCACGGCTTCAACGCCGTCCACGGGCGTATGCCGGCCATCGCTACCGGCGCGCTGCTGGCCAACAAGAACCTTCTCGGGCTTGGGTGTCACCGGCGATGGCGATACCGCGTCCATAGGGATCGGCCAATTCATGCACCTGGTGCGCCGCAACATGCCGATGATTTATGTCATCGAAAACAACGGCGTCTATGGCTTGACCAAAGGCCAATTTTCGGCCACGGCGGACCTCGGCTCTACCCTGAAAACGGGCACCAGCAATGACCTTCCGCCTTTCGATTGCTGCGCTCTGGCACTGCGGTGGGGCGCCACCTTTGTGGCCCGCTCCTTCAGCGGAGATAAAAAGCAGTTGCAGGCGATTCTCAAAACGGCCATCGCTCACAAAGGCCTTTCCGTCATCGACATCATTTCCCCGTGCGTGACGTTTAACGACCATCAGGGCTCCACCAAGAGCTATAGCTACATGAAGGACCACGAATCCATGCTGCAAGACCTGGATTTCGTGCCGTTTTTCGAAGATATTTCCGTGGAGATTCCGGAAGGCGAAGTCACCGACGTCCAGTTGCATGATGGCTCCCACCTGCGCATCCGTAAACTGGATCGCAATTTCGACCCCACCAATCGGTTGGCTTCGCTCGAACTGCTGGAAGAGGCCGAAGGCAAGGGCGAAGTGCTCACGGGTGTTCTATACGTTAACACTTCCAAACCCACGTTCCTGGAGCAGTTAAACCTGACGGATGAGCCCGTTGGCACACTTGCCGCAGTCCAGAACC
The DNA here is from genome assembly GCA_963817515.1 of Bryobacterales bacterium. GTDB lineage: Bacteria > Acidobacteriota > Terriglobia > Bryobacterales > Bryobacteraceae > DATMNI01. Next base: position 126,811 of record CAWFPJ010000010.1, read on the forward strand.
CGGCCTGCCAAGGCGGTCCTGGAGCAGGTTATGGAAGAGCTTCGCTAAATCTTCGCCTTGACCAGCAAACTTTACCCAGGTTTTAAGGGATTCAGGTGATTGCATTAATGATTCGTAGATGCTAAGATGCTGTCGGTCTGTCATCCTCCGAGACAGATTGCAGTAGAACTTTATGGCTCCACGCCTCACTGGTGTGGAGCTTTTTTTGTGTGCCTCAACAGACCTTGGACCGTCAGAAGCGCGGGGCCGCGCTAATTCCGCGGCGTTCCGCACGTCCTCTATGTGGATGAGCCTGATAGGATGAAAGCGCTAATGGCTGCCCAAATGGAACCGGCGGAAGTATCCACCGCGGATTTGGAGAAGATTTTCCGCGAGAATCACGCTATGGTCTTTCGCGCGGCATACCGCATCACCGCCAATGCCAACGACGCCGAAGATGTGCTCCAAACCGTTTTTCTGCGCATGCTGAAGCGCGACCCTGAGGCCGAACCAATCGGCAACATGGCCAGCTTCCTGCACCGTTCGGCGGTGAACGCGGCGCTCGATCTGGTGCGCGCCAAACAGAATGTTCGCAACATCCCGCTCGACGAATTGGAGCCGGTGCTTGCCGAACCGGCCTACCGCGGCCCCGATCGCGCCCAAAGTTCCGGCGAGATCCGCGACTGGCTGCGGGGCGCCATGGCCCGGCTCAATCCGCGAATCGCCGAAATGTTTGTCCTGCGGTTCTTTGAGGGAAAAGAGAATCCGGAAATCGCGCGGCTGATGAACACCACGCCGGGAACGGTGGCGGTCACTTTATCGCGCACGCGCGATCGTTTGCAGAAAGAATATCAAGCCTACGTGGGAGGAGCAGCATGAACCGCGAATTCAACCCCCCCGAATTTGACGCGAAGCCCGAATTTGACCCGAGAATGGACGCGCAGATCAGCGCCATGTCCCCTGTCCTGGAGCAAGCCGTGACTGAGATTCGAGACGAATCCGTCGACCCCGCTGTGATTGAAGCCGCCGCCGCCCGCGTGTGGGCCAGGCTGTCTGAGGCACAAACCCTGTCTGCGGCACAAACCAAGAGCCAACCCAGGCAAGTTGACCACAACATTACCGGCTGCTCCGCCTTCCAGGCCCTGATTCCGGACTACCGCGCCGGACGCCTCTCCGACGCCCGCGCTCTGCTGCTCAAAGATCATCTGAACGAATGCGTGGCCTGCCGCAAAGTCTTCGAAGGCCGGGTGCTCACCATGCCCGTCCAGGGTGCGGGAACTCAGCCCCGCATGAGCCATACGGTTCGCTGGGCCGCCGCCGCGATAGTAGTGGCCGCCGCCGGCCTCTCCATCTGGATCGCCCTCGACCAATATGGAGGCCACACCGGCCGCGCCATCGTCAAGACCGTAAACGGAACGCTCTACGAAATCCTGCCTACCGGCATTCAGCCGCTGGCCCAGGGCCAGGACCTTCCGGACGGCGTGGAAATCCGAACCGCCAGGGATTCTGGCGCCGTGCTGCAGTTGCGCGACGGCTCCGAAGTTGAGCTTCGCGAACGCTCCGGCTTCTCCTCCACGCAAACCGCCCGCGATCTCACCATTCATCTGGACCGCGGCAGCATCATCGTGCAGGCCGCCCATCGCAGTTCCGGCCATCTGTTTGTGGCCACCGCCGACTGCCGTGTGGCGGTCACCGGCACGGTTTTCAGCGTCAGCTCCGGCGATAAGGGTTCGCGCGTTTCCGTGATTCAGGGCGAAGTGCATGTGTCGCACGGCAACGCCTCGCAAGACAATCAGGACCAGGTTCTCCACCCGGGCGATCAGACCGTCACCAGCGCCAGCATGGAGGCCGTATCCATCAAAGACGATATCGCGTGGAGCCGCGACCGCGACCGCCTGATGCAGCAGTTGGAAAAACTACGCGCCGGTCTGGCCGAGTTGCACTTACCGCAGCTTCGCTATTCCAGCCGTCTGATGGGCCGGCTGTCCGCGTCCACTGTGTTCTTCGCAAGCATTCCGAACCTCGGAAACTATCTGGGCCAGGCCCAGTCCGTCTTCCGCCAGAAAATGGATGAGAGCCCCGAACTGCGCGCCTGGTGGGCCGGTCATGGCGTGGACGTGGAGCCGATCCTGGCTCAACTGCGCGCCGCCAGCGATTATCTGGGCGATGAGATCGTCATCACCGGGTTTACGGGACAAGCCGGCAAAATGCAGATGCCGGTCTTCTTTGCCGAGGCCAGGCGTGAGGGCTTTGCAGACTTCCTAAAGAAGGAGCATCTGCCTATTCATAGCGAAACCCGCAACGGCCTGATCGCCTTCAGCCCCAACGCCGAGGCGCTGGCAGCCTTCGCACCAGCGTTGGACCAACTATCTGGCGGCTTCAAGGGCACTCCGTTCTACTCGCGCATTTCCGAATCCTATCGCGATGGCGCCGGCCTGCTGTTGTCGGCCGACCTGTCGCAGTTGGGTCAGGCCCGGTTAAGTCAGGGGCGGCCTCTGGCGGGCGCGCGCTATTTCATAGCCGAAGAGAAAGAGGTAAACAACCAGATGGAAGCCCGCGCTTCCGTGGGCTTCGACGGTGCGCGCACCGGCATCGCGTCTTGGCTCGCCAGCCCCTCACCCATGGGCTCGCTCGAGTACGTCTCTCCCGATGCCACCCTGGTTGCCGGCTTCGTGGTGAAGAACGCGGTTGCCATTGTGGATGAGACCATGATGCTCCAGCAGCGCTCCGAAGTGGGGGCGCAGAAGATCATGGCGGAGGTTCAACAGCAAACCGGCATCAACGTCCGCAACGATCTGGCGATGGCCCTGGGCAGCGAGTTCTCGGTTTCGCTCGATGGCGCCGCCATTCCGGTACCCTCGTGGAAATTAGTGATCGAGGTGTACGACCCCAAGCGCTTCCAGGCCACTTTACAAAAGGTGGTGGAGGCCTGCAATCGGGAAACCGCGAAATCAGGAGGCATGCCGCTGCGCACTTCGCAGGAAGTGGCGGAAGGCCGCACCTATTACATGATTGCCTGGGGCAACCCGAACCCGCTCACCGAGGTGCATTACACCATGGCCGATGGCTACTTGATCGCCGCGCCCTCGCGCGCTTTGATCGTCAAGGCGCTCCAGGTAAAGGCTTCCGGCACTTCCATCACGCACTCCAGCCGCTTCGTCTCCATGGTGCCGCGCGATCGCAACATGAATTTCTCGGCACTGGTCTATCAGAATCTGGGCTCCACGCTGGCGCCCATCGCCGGGCTTTTGGGCTCTTTCGTTCCCGCCGCTAATGCGGGCCAGTCCAAAATGCTGCAGAATCTGGGCAACATGAAGCCCATGCTGATCGCAGCCTATGGCGAGCAGGACCGCATCAGCGTGGCCACTACCGGCGACATGATGGGCATGAGCCTCTCTAATTTCATAAGCGGCAACGTGCTCGGCATAGCCGGCACCGCCATCCCTTTCAACCAATTTCAGGGCTCTGCCCAACGTATGCCTGCCATGAAATAACAGGCTGTTATTGATTGCCTGCGGCGTGAAGCTTTGACTCCGCCGCAATCCGCTCCCAGAGAAGCACAATGATGGAGTGGTCGCCGCGTTCAGCGCGCAGGGTAAGCCGATTCCAGGCGTTCTGCTGCCCCGGCGCTTCCGCGATGGCCACCTCGCCGGCCTTCCTGGCGTTCAAGACGTAGACGGTCCGGTTCCAGCCGTTCTGCGATCCAGGCGCCTCGGGGGCGCTGATCCACTGGGGCTCCGCGGTGAAGATGCGCAAGCCTTCCGGCGTCAGTTCAGACGGAAAGACCTGCACGCGGACGGGCCCGCCAGGCAGGCCTCCGGTCAGGTGCCCTTGCGACGCGCGATTGCCGAGAATCTGAATGGTGCCGCTCCTGCCGAGCTTGCCGGTCCATATAATTTTTCCGGCCAGAGGGCCTTGGTCGGCCAGATTCAGAGGTGCGGACACGGGCGGCCGCGGGATGCCCATAGAGTCCGGGACTCGCGGAAATGCCGCTATTGGCGCCCCGGTGTTGGCTGTGATCATGGGCGGCGCCGGGAGTAGCGGTTCCGTGGGGCGGGGAATGTGGGCAGGTGGCAGGACGAGTTGACGGCGCGCGCGCGCCGAAGCGGCACGCGTCTCTGCATGCTGAATTTCCGGCTCTGGTTGCCGTACGACAGAGGCAGCATTGGTCGCGTCTTTTTTCGCGGCCAGATCTTCAGCGGCCAGATCTTTCGGAGGCTGATCGGGGAAGCCGGCATCAACGGGGACCGCTGTCTTGGAGGCCCCTGTTGCAATGGTTGTGCCCGGCGGCGGCCCAAGGAATCGGCTCATTTCGGTGAACGTGCTTTGGTCCGTGCCGCGCACCAGCAGACGCACCAGCACATTACCGCTGGTCGGCAGGTAGGTAATGCTGCCCGCGCGGAGATGCTCCTGAGACAATTCGTGGTGCACCTTGAGCGATCCATCTTCGATTTCGACTGCCCCGCCCTGGCTCTGCTCGATGACACTGGAGTTGCGGTTCCAGTCGATCCGCAGTTGGCCCCCCTCATCCAGCGCGCGCACGGTCAGGCCCGCCGAATTATGCGATCCGCCGATTGAAAACAGCAGCCCGGCCAGGGCCACGGCGACTACTGCGGCGCTTACTGTTGCGCTCAAGGCCCAGCGCCGTTGAGGCTGGCTGGATCCAGCCCTCCGCGGATTGTGAAGGATAACCACCGGCGACGTATGGGGTACCAGCTCGCTTCGGGGATGGCTGTCGATGGCCGGGGCACTCTGCGGCGCTGCTTCGACCGGCGCCGGTTCCGGAAGCGCAGGACTGGCCGGAGCCGGCGCGGTCTCCGCCAGCGCGCTCGCCTTGCCATCCACTGGTTTGCCACCCACCGGTTTGACGATGAACTCCCGGCGCGAAGATGCTGCTTGCACTGATCCATCCGGCTCGCGAAAAAAGAAGCCGGCTCGAACGGGGTCGAAACGGTATGGGCGCAGTACCAGCGCGATTTGCCAGATCTCGGGAAAATACTGATGGTATAACTGCAGGTCCTTTTCGGAGAGCAGAATCTCGGATCGGGTATGCGAATGATACCACCCGACCGGCTGCATCCCGGCAAGGCTGCTGTCGGTATTGGGCGAGGCCAGCAGCACCTCAAGCGCGCGGCGGTCGTTGTCCCAAAGCGTGAAGGAAGGGCCAAACGCGTATTCGCAGGCCAACGCCCGGTGCGCCAGGATCCTCACGGCATCGGGATCGCGGACGCCAAACAGAACCCCGCCAATCTCGACGCCCCCATGCGAAAGTCGATTGAAGCCATCGCAGGCAGCCAGGCGAAGCTCCTCCATGACTGTCCGCGAGTAGTCAATCCGGACAGCACAGCCGTCGGCTTGCCAGAAGTCGAATTCCCCATCCAAAGCCATGGAGTCCATGAATCCCGCCCGCTTCCCTCAAGCTTATAAGCCGGGTGGCGGCGGGAACAACGCTATTCGGCGGCTACTGTTCTATAGATCACAATTCGGTGCGATCGGCTATTGGTAGGGTGAATCCCATGCGGTATAAAAGGATGCCATGTCGACGCGGGCTCTGGTGGGTTTCCTGGTTGTCAGTCTCACAGCAGCGGCACAAGACGGCCCGCTCCACGTGGTGGTTCTGGAAGGCGAAGGCGCCATCAATAACATCCGGTCGCCGCGCGCGAAGGAACCGGTAGTGCGCGTGGAGGACGCGAATAACCAGGGTGTCGCGGGGGTTGTGGTAACTTTCCTGCTGCCCGCCGACGGCGCCGGTGCGGTCTTTGGGGACGGCGGCAGCAGCCTGACCCTGACTACCGATGACCGCGGTGAAGCCGTGGCCCGGGGGCTGCATGCCAACCGCATGGCCGGAACATTTCAGGTTCGGGTTACCGCGTCGCGCGGCGGCCGGACCGCCACCACCTCGATCACGCAGACGAACGTTGACCCGGGCTCTCACACCTCAACGCGTACCATCGCGGTTCTAGCCATACTGGGAGGTGCCGCTGCCGGAGGCGCCGCTATGGCACTCCGCGGCGGAAAAGCCAAGTCCGCAGCGCCCACACCAACCGCTACCATCGTCGTACCCGGCACTCCGGCCTTCGCCGGGCCACAGTAGGTTGACGACGATGGGCAGTAGTGGCCAACTCGCGACTCCGAGGGTCCTCTTTTTGCTAGCTGCACTGCTGGCGCCTGCGACCGGTTTTTGCCAGGCGGCGGTTCAGATCACAACCCTGGGTCTGCCTCCCGGAACAGTGGGCGCATCGTATTCGCAAGCCCTGGCGGCCTCTGGTGGGACAGCGCCTTACACCTGGTCCGTGTCTGCCGGGGCACCGCCCCCGGGACTGACCCTCGACAGCGGCGGCACCATTAGCGGAACTCTGCAAAGCAAGGGGACGTTCCGGTTCACTGCCAGAGTGCGGGATTCCGCAGACGGCACCGACACGCAGACCCTGCGGATCAACGTCAACTCCATGCCGGTGATCACCACGACCGCATTGCCGAATGGCACAGCCGGCTCCCCGTACTCGGCGACCCTCTCGGTATCGGGCGGAGTTCCTCCAGTTACCTGGACGATATCGGCGGGAACATTGCCGCCCGCTTTGGGTCTGGCCGCAGCCACCGGAGTCATCAGCGGCATACCTGCGGCGCCGGGCACAACTGGCTTTACGGTCACGGTGGTGGATAGCGGGAATTCAAGCGCCACGGCTGCGCTATCGCTGACGGTCAACCCGTCGGCTTTGTTGATCACCACGTCATCGCTGCCCGCCGGCACGGTCGGAACTGCGTATTCGCAAGGGCTGACCGCTTCGGGCGGCACGCCGCCGTACTTATGGTCTGTGGCCAGTGGAACGCTGCCGGCAGGGCTGAACCTGGCGCCGAGCGGGACGATATCGGGGACGCCCGGTACGGCTGGACCGAGCAGTTTCACGGTGCGGGTTACAGACAGTGCATCGGGCTCCGCCATGGCGCCGCTGTCCGTGACGATCAACCCGGCGGCATTACTGATCACCACGTCATCACTGCCCGCCGGCACAGTCGCGACCGCATATTCGCAAACGCTGGCCGCGTCGGGCGGCACGCCGCCGTACTCATGGTCTGTGGCCAGCGGAACGCTGCCGGCAGGGCTGAACCTGGCGGCGAGCGGGACGATATCGGGGACGCCCGGTACGGCCGGGACGAGCAATTTCACGGTGCGGGTTACCGACAGTACGACGGCCTTCGCCACGGCGCCGCTGTCCCTGACGATCAACCCGCAGCCATTGCTGATCACCACGTCATCGCTGCCCGCCGGCACGGTCGGAACCGCATATTCGCAGACGCTGGCCGCGTCGGGCGGCACGCCGCCGTACTCGTGGTCTGTGGCCAGCGGAACGCTGCCGGCCGGGCTGAACCTGGCGCCGAGCGGGACGATATCGGGGACGCCAGGCACGGCAGGACCGAGCAGCTTTCACGGTACGGGTTACAGACAGCGCATCGGCCTCCACCACGGCGCCGCTGTCCGTGACGATCAGCCCACCGGCTTTGCTGATTACCACGTCATCGCTGCCCTCCGGCACGGTCGGAACGGCGTATTCACAGACGCTGGCGGCGTCGGGCGGCACGCCGCCGTACTCGTGGTCTGTGGCCACTGGAACGCTGCCGGCCGGGCTGAACCTGGCGGCGAGCGGGACGATATCGGGGACGCCAGGCACGGCAGGACCGAGCAATTTCACGGTGCGGGTTACAGACAGTGCGACGGCCTCCGCCACGGCGCCGCTGTCCGTGACGATCAACCCGCCGGCTTTGGTGATCACGACGTCATCGCTGCCCGCCGGCACGGTCGGAACTGCCTATTCGCAGACGCTGGCGGCGTCGGGCGGCACGCCGCCGTACTCATGGTCTGTAGCCAATGGAACGCTGCCGGCCGGGCTGAGCCTGGCGCCGAGCGGGACGATATCGGGGACGCCAGGCACGGCCGGACCGAACAGTTTTACGGTGCGGGTTACAGACAGCGCGTCGGCTTCCGCCACGGCTCCGCTGTCCGTGACGATCAACCCACCGGCTTTGCTGATTACCACGTCATCGCTGCCCTCCGGGTCGGTCGGAACGGCGTATTCACAGACGCTGGCGGCGTCGGGCGGCACGCCGCCCTACTCGTGGTCTGTGGCCAATGGAACGCTGCCGGCCGGGCTGAGCCTGGCGGCGAGCGGGACGATATCGGGGACGCCAGGCACGGCAGGACCGAACAGTTTTACGGTGCGGGTTACAGACAGCGCGTCGGCTTCCGCCACGGCTTCGCTGTCGCTGACGATCAATCCGCCGGGCTTGGGGATTACTACGTCGTCGCTGCCCTCCGGCACAGTCGGAACTGCGTATTCGCAAGCGTTGGCGGCTTCAGGCGGCACGCCGCCGTACTCGTGGTCTGTAGCCAGCGGAACGCTGCCGGCCGGGTTGAGCCTGGCGGCGAGCGGAACGATATCGGGGACGCCAGGCACGGCCGGGACGAGCAGCTTCACGGTGCGAGTTACAGACAGCGCGTCGGCTTCCGCCACAGCGCCGCTGTCCGTGACGATCAACCCGCCGGCATTACTGATCACGACGTCATCGCTGCCCGCCGGCACAGTCGGAACTGCCTATTCGCAAACGCTCGCCGCTTCGGGCGGCACGCCGCCGTACTCGTGGTCTGTGGCCAGCGGAGCGCTGCCGGCCGGGTTAAGCCTCGCGTCGGGGGAACGATATCGGGGACGCCAGGCACGGCCGGATCGAGCAATTTCACGGTGCGGGTTACAGACAGCGCATCGGCTTCCGCTACGGCTGGGCTGTCGCTGACGATCAACCCGCCGGGCTTAGGGATTACCACGTCGTCACTGCCCTCCGGCATGGTCGGAATTGCCTATTCGCAAACGCTGGCCGCTTCGGGCGGCACGCCGCCGTACTCATGGTCTCTCAGTACCGGCACTCTTCCCGGCGGGTTGAACCTGAATACCACAGGCACAATAACCGGTACGCCTTTGAGCAGCGGCATTTTCGGATTCTCCATGCAGGTCACGGACAGCGCGGGAATCAAGACCGCCAAAACGCTTTCGATCCAGATCCAACCGGCTACCATCCGGATCACAACCACCTCGTTACCGGGAACCACACTCGGGGCCAGTTACACGCAGACGCTGTCGGCAACCGGAGGTGCTCCGCCGTTTTCATGGACCGTCACTTCCGGTTCACTGCCGCCCGGCCTGGTGCTGGACCTCGCGGGAGCCATTCGAGGCACGGCTACCACGGCGGGGAGTTATACCTTCTCCATTCGGGTGTCGGATGCGTCCGGGTCAGTCGCCACAATGGCATACGCCGTCACGATCAATGGAACCGTAAATATAGAGACGACGTCCGTGGCCGACGCTCTGATTGGAGCGCCCTACGTGCAGCAGTTTCTGGCGGCTGGTGGGACGCCGCCCTACGTTTGGTCATTGACGTCCGGTGCGCTGCCGAACGGCATCAAGCTGGATTCGACAGGCGGCGCGCTCGGCGGGACTCCCACGGTAGTGGGCTCATTCAGTTTCACCGTGCGGGCGACGGACAGCGTGGCCGCATTTGCCGAGCGCCAGTTCCAGATCACCACAACGGCAGCTCTGATCATCACCACGGCGCCGATTCTCGCGCCCGCTACGGTCGGCCTCCAGTACGGGCAGTCGCTTGTTGCTGCTGGGGGAAGGGCGCCCTATGTCTGGTCGATCAGCAGCGGTGGCTTGCCGGCGGGCGTCACGTTGAATACGGGGACGGGAGCCCTGGGCGGAGTGCCGTCGGCGGCGGGCTCATTCCAATTCACGGTGGATGTGGTCGACGGGCTGGCGCGCAAGGCGAGCAAACAGTTCAGCCTGCCGGTGGCCGCGGCGGTTGTGATTTCATCGGCGCCGCAGTTACCGCCGGCGACCGCGGGCGCTTCGTATTCACAGTTGCTGGCGGCGACCGGCGGAACTCCGCCATATCTCTGGAGCATTATCTTGGGCGGGCTACCGGCCGGGCTCTCTTTCGACGCCGGTAAGGCCGCCATCACAGGCGTGCCTACGCTGGCGGGAAGCTTTGCATTTACCGCTCAGGTTACGGACAACAACTCCGTCACGGCATCCAAGCAGTTCACCCTGGTAGTGACATCCAACCTGGTGATCACCACGGCATCCCCATTGCCGGCCGCCACCGCAGGCTTGTCGTACACGCGCAGTCTAGCTGCAACCGGCGGCGTACCCCCCTACATCTGGTCGGTAAAGACCGGGTCACTGCCGCCAGGGCTGGCGCTCGATCCGGCAAGCAACGCGATTACGGGGACGCCGGGCTCGAGCGGCACCTTCGCTTTCACACTGCAGGTAGCGGACGCGAGCGGCGGCGCGGCAACCCAGGATTTCACGCTGGCGGTGAGCCTGCCTCCGCTGCCCTCGGTGAGCATGGACGGCCTGCCGGATCCGGCGAACGCCGCCGACCAGCCGGCGTTTAGCGTGTCGCTGGCCACGCCATATCCGGTGCAGCTCACCGGCCAGATCGTGATGACCTTCGCCCCCGATGCGGAGGTAGCGATCGATGACGCGTCCGTCCAATTCGCCACGGGCGGACGAACCGTCAATTTTACGATTCCGGCCGGTAGCACGGCGGCCGTCTTTTCCACCAGCCAGATGGCACTGCAGACCGGGACGGTGGCCGGCACCATCACTCTGAGTCTCTCGCTGCAATCGGCCGGCGGCCAGGTGACGGCAACCGCGGCCAGCATGCTGCACGTGCTTCGCGCCGCTCCGGTCACTCGCGCGCTGCAGGTGGTGCACACCGCATCAGGATTCGAGCTGCATCTTACGGGTTACTCCACGCCGCGCCAACTCACCCAGGCCATGGTCCAGCTCACTCCCTCGCCGGGGAGCAACCTGCAAACCCCGCAGCTCACAATCACTCTGGCCACCCTTGCCGGCAGTTGGTATCAGAGCGCGGCAGCCAGCCAGTTCGGGAGCCAGTTCACGCTGGTGCTGCCGTTTACCATTCAGGGGGATGCGTCGGTGATCAATTCGGTCAGTGTGAGCCTGGTCAACGATCAGGGAAGCTCTGCCGCGGTAAGCTCGAAATTCTGAGGCGCCCCGTATTCCCTGGCTGCGGCGCGCGGCCGCTGTACTACACTGGATCTGATGTTGCTTCCTAACCCTCGCGGTGGATACTCATTCCTCCGCGGCATCGGCCCTTACTCCGCCGGCGTAGTAGCGGCTCCTCGTTTCACCATTGAGCACGTCCGGCTCGCCGGTCGCGTACCCTGGAAGGCCGGTTTTGAATTTGTGGACGCCCATCTGCGCGCCGCCGGGCGGCCCCGCGAAGCGCTTTGCGCCATGGCGCTGCGGTCGCCGAAGCCGTTCTCCTTCGACGGCTTCAACCAGTTCAACGCGGTTTATGTTGAAGCTTTAAAGTCGTGGGATCTCCTGGTGGATGGCCTCAACCCGATCGCCCGTACCAACGTAGCTCCCGAAGTCGATCCACCGCGCGAACCGACGCTGTATTCGTTCGCTTACACTGCGCCTGCGCCCACGCGTCCGATTTCCTTCGTGGTAGCGGGCGCCGGCGAATTGCCCGAAGGGTCGCTCAATCCACAGGACGTGGTGCGCCGCGGCGAGACTTCGTTCCAGGCGCTGGCGGCTAAAGCGCGCTTCGTGCTGGGCCTCATGGAAGGGCGCCTGCATGGCCTTGGCGCCAGTTGGGCCGATGTCACCGCAACTAACATTTACACCGTGCACGATGTCAACGCTTTGCTGGCCCCGGAGATTCTGCCCCGCTTGGGGGCCGCCGGACAGCACGGCATCACATGGCATTATTCGCGTCCGCCCATCGCTTCCATTGAATACGAAATGGATTTGCGCGGCGGCGTAAGGGAGTAAAATATCTTCATGAAGATTCCTCGCCGCGACATCCTTAGATATGCTGGCTTGGCTGCCTCCACTCTGCTCAGCAGTAAAGCCGCCACCACGAAACCAGGCATGCCAGGCCCCTTTCCCGGCCGGGTTGTCGGCGTTGAGCACCCCGCGTGTATTGTCAGCGGCGCCTATCAGGCGGAGCCCGTCCGCAAGATGATGGAAAAGGGCATGACCAGCCTGACGGGTGCGCCCAGTTGGACTGATGCATGGCGCAGCTTCTTTGAGAAGGGCGATATCGTCGGTATCAAAGTCAGTCCGGTTGGCGGCGCAAAGCTCTGTTCCGATGCCGCCGTGCTCCACAACATTCTTGACGGCCTCAAGCAGGCTGGCCTGGCCAATAGCGACATCATCGTCTTCAATCGGTACCGCCAGGAGACCTTCGCCGCCGGTATCGATAAGTGGGTTCCGCCCGGCGTTCGGATGGAGTTTGCGTCCGAAGCTTATAACGACGTGCAGTTGGATATGGAAGGATACGACCCCGATCATTTCATGGAAATGGCCATCATCAAACCTGGCGAGAACTTAAACGATCCTCGCTTCCGCCGTTCCCATGTCTGCAAAGTGGTCACCCGGCAGGTCAACAAGTTCATTAACCTTCCGGTCCTGAAACACCATCAGTCGGCCGGTGTCACCATTGCACTCAAGAACATGTCTCACGGCATGGTGAATAACGTCAATCGCAGTCACTTGACTCCCAGCAGCAATGCCTGCGGGATATTCATCCCCTCGGTGGTGAGTCTCCCGGTGATCCGCGAAAAGGCCGTCCTCCATATCTGCGATGCGGTAAAGGCTTCCTATCACGGCGGCCCCGGCGCCCGGCCGCAGTTTGTGTGGGAGCACAAGACGATGTACTTCTCCACCGATCCCGTGGCGCTCGATAAGACAGGGCTTCGAGTGATTGACGCCAAACGCGCCCAGGTAGGCATGGCTTCCATTGCGCTATCGAAACCCGACGACGCCAGCCACTATCTCAACTGTCAAGTGGAACATATCGAGATTGCCGGCCAACTGGGATTGGGGATCTTCGACGACAAAAAGATTGACGTCAGACGCTTCACTCTGTCTTAGGTAGCGCCGGCAATCTTGTTGCCGGTGGGTTATTCGGATCCGGCAAACACCGGCAACAAGATTGCCGGCGCTACCGGGAAAGCTCGCTGCCGCCTCAGACTGCGCCTGCGGACTCTCAACCCAGGATCGCCTCCACCGTAAACAACGCCTCGGGCCGCACCTCCACATTAGCCGCGCTGCGGTATTCGGCGCGTACATCCGCCACCGTCAGTTTTCCTCCGTTCGCATCCACCGCCCCGGCCAGCACCAGGCGCCGCGGGGCCATCGCGCTTGCCAGGTCCGGCAGATCGGTATGCAGCAGCAGGCTCGGAGCGAAGTTGCCGAAGGGCTGCGAGTACGTCTCGCTGTCCACGATCCGCTGATATGAAGCCAGCCCGCCAGCCAGGTACAGCGTATCGATCGATGGTTCCAGCGCCGCCGCGAATTGTGCCACCACGGTAGACGCGCCTCGGGCTGCCACCAGCAATCGCCGGGATTGCAGATCGGGTCGCGTACGCAGTCCACGCACCACCGCCAGTAGATCCGTCACACGCTGCCCCAGCAAAGGCTTGCCCAGAATGAAGCCGGACCAGGCGTAATCCTCATCGCTGTTGTGCGAACGCGCGAAACGCGCGGCTCCCCGCGGAAACTCCGGCGTGAGGTCGTCGGTATTGCGCAGGTCCGGAGCGCACACTGCGCAGCCGGTGGCGGCCAGGGCATCATACAGCTCTCCTTCATGAAATGCGCCGCGCCCGGACGGTTCCAGCACGATCACCAGCGGCCGCGCGGTGTCCCGTTTCTTGGGCTGGTACAACCAGGCAGGAACCCAAACCTTGGGCGCCGATGCGAATTCCACCGCTTCAATCGCAGTGTTTCGAAACGTGGCCCGATCGACCGTCGTCACTCCATCGCTCGCCGGCTTGGTCGCTCCCAACCGGGTCATACCCAACACGTCCTCTAAGTTCGCCGGAGATTTGGTAACCGGGTGCTTGCGGTTCAGCGTGAACGGCGTCTCGCTATCGAAGGAGCGGAGCATGCTCCCGCTTGCGGAAACGAAGAGCGTGGCGTCGGTTTCAGGCGAGGTTTCGGGCTCCTCGGCGAGGGGTTTGGAGTCACCCTTGAGCCAGCGCCCGAACCAGTTGTAGATCTGCATCCGCATGTCATACGTCAGACCGTGCGGCAGCGGAGTGGCGAACCAGGAGAGCCGGTCCGGCGCCCCCAGCGTTGCATAAACGCTGCGCAGCTTCTCAAACTCTTCCTTCCCACTGTCGATGTAAGTGGGTGAATAGGTGCCGAAAAAATCCCGGCTGCTGACCTGGATTTGCAGAGGCTTAGGCGCCAGTGGATAGAGCAGGTCCCACCGGTCGAAGCCGAGCGGGCCAGATCCGACAAGATCCTGTTCGGCATCGTCGGTCGCGCCTGGCGGGTTAAAGTTGGCACACGCCACGTTTTCGGTATTGCCCGAAGAAACTGCCACCACCGCCAGGCGGCTGTCCACCGCGGCCAGCAGCATGGTGTCGGTGCCGCCGCCGGATTGGCCCGTGGAAGCGAGTCTCTTGGGATCGACCAGCGGGTGAGCCGCCAGATAATCCAGGCTGCGAATCGCGTCCCACGTCTGCAGGCGCGTAGTGGTGATGCCCTTCAGCAGCATCTGGCGGCCCGGATAGGTGTGCTCATGGTCGGGCCCAAGCCGGCTGCGCGTGCCTCCGGGAACCGGATAATAAATGCGCTCGCCTTGCCCCATGGGGTCAAATGCCAACACCAGGTAGCCCAGGCGCGCCAGTCCCTGGCAGCACCGCTGGTAAAGATCGCCCGCCTTGCCATTGGCCGTGTGACCCATTTGAAACAGTACGCCGGGAAACGGCGGGTTTCCGCGAGTCGGAATGTAGAGGTTCGCGGCCACGTGAAATTTGGGCTGGCTCTCATAGATCACCTTCTCCACCCGATACCCCGGACGCTCAAATGAGCCGACGGTGCGGGCGTTCAGAGGCGTGCTTGCGGGCCGGCCGCCAACAATCTTCCAGAACGTCTCCGCTACCCATTGCTGCCGCGCGTGCACGGCATCCGCTGTGGTCAGCTTCGCCAGTTCCGCATTGCGCATGCGATACGCGCGCTCGGCCACGTCCCGGAGAAAATCCGGCAGGCACTGCGAATAGTCGCGATAGATCTTGACCGGCGATTGGGTTTGGGCCCGGGCCGACCGGAGGAGGGACCCGCATGCGGCCAGTGCGAGTAACTCACGACGCGTAGTGATCATCCTTCAGTATCCCCCATGCACTCTCACCTACGATATAATTATCCGCTTGATAAAGGAAGGTCTATGAGGAAGCTTTTTGCGCTGGTTTCTTTGTCCGTCGCGGGCCTGCTTGCCCAGACGCATCCGCTCCAAAGCATCGTGGAAGCGGCGCGCGCGAAATCCCCGGAGTTCAAGGAACTACTTACCAGGAGCTTTCCCAATCTGAAAAACGGGACGGCGATCGTCTGGGGCCAGGACTTTCTCTTCGCCGCTGAAACCGAGAAGGAGCCGTCGCTCTCCGTAAACGGTCAGCCCGCCTCCTCCATGACCCGGGTACCCGATTCCAACATCTGGTATCGGATTGTGAAGATGCGCACCGGCGTCACGCATTCCTACCAGTTCAATGCGGATGGCAAGGTGCTGTTCGCGCGGCGCGATGTTGCCGGCTATAATCCCGACTCGTACCCCAAGCCCGGCGTTCCCAAGGGCACGCTGTCGGCGAAAAAAACCATCACCAGTAAGATCTACGACGGCTCAACCGCCGACTACTGGGTCTATCTCTCTCCCGGCGTGGATCCCTCGCGACCCGCGCCTCTCATGGTCTGGCAGGACGGGCAGGGCCTGGTGAATGGCGATCTTTCGGCCCTGCGCCTGTTCACCGTGACTGAGAACCTTGTGCAGCAGAAGTTGATTCCACCGATGATCCACGTGATGATCTCTCCCGGCAGCGGGCCGCGCATGCGCAGCATTCAATACGACACCGTGTCGGACCGGTTCGGGCGGTACCTGATGGAGGAAGTGCTGGCCGAAGTCGAGAAGACCTACAAACTGCGTCCCGACGGCTATTCGCGCGGTATCGGCGGGGAATCGTCGGGAGCCATCTGCGCACTCAATGTCGCCTGGTATTTTACGGATAAATTCAGCCGTGTACATTCCACAGTCGGCAGCTATACCGCACTCCAATGGCGTCCCGATGAGCATCTCGATGGCGGAAATATCTATCCCTTCCGCATCCGCAGAGATCCCAGGAAGAACATCCGCATCTGGCAGAGCGATGGCGTTGAAGACCTCGAGAACCAGGCCGGAAGCTGGCCTCTCCAGGCCGTCCAACTGGCGAATTCTCTGAAGATGAAGGGCTACGATTTCCACTTCCGCTTCGGCGAGGCCACGCATAACAGCGCTCAGGCCGCTCTCGATTTGCCCGAGTCGCTGTCTTGGCTGTGGCGCGATTACGACCCGGCCAGGACCGAGCAGACTTATGAGATGGATCCCGGCGAACGCGACAAGCCCTACTATCGGGTCCGCGTCACTAATCGCGACGCCTGGTAGACTTAGTCCGCAGGCTTGATCCCACTGTTAGTGGTCGGGTTGAAAGCTGAAGTTGGCCAGGAAGAGGGTTTGCCCGTGTGGGATAAGAAACCCGAATTTGCCGCCGGCCACAGTAGTAACCGGCACAGTGCTGAGAGGCTTCCAGCCGCCTAAACCAGTTTGCAGTTCTTGGACGATCCCGTCCGGTTTTATGCTGATTCGGATTGTGTAACTCGACTGTTTGGCGATTGGCGTTCTCTTGGCCTTGCCTACCTGAAAACCACCATCATCCAGTTCGCACAGCAGGAAATTCTTGTCGTCGACGTAGTTCAAGGCCCATTGTGCGTGCGACCTGCTGAGCAAAGACGCACCGCCCTCCCAACGAATTGAGAACAGCATTACGCCGCTTCCGAGAGGTTTGGGAAAAATGATGGTCCCTTCTGATTTTCGTTGGTACCAGTTATCCGCGAAGTTCCAAACACCGGGACCCCAGGCGTCGATCTTAAGCGACAGTGGCCCGGAAACAACATCCTCCCGCACCTGTGTCAGGTCAAGAACCGGATTGTTTTCCCATGTTATGTGCGTAGGTACGGTCTTATCCTTGTAACCCTTCGCTTGCGCCGTGAACACATAGTCGCCTTCCGGGAAAGTCTGGCTGGTTCCTCCAAACGGAAAAATTCTGGAATCTCCGGGTTTGGTATACGTTACTGTGCTGTTCGGCGGATTTTTCCTGATCTCAACCGGTACCGGCGCCTTGGTGAGTTGTAAGTCGAGCGGCTCAACGGACTGACCTTGTTTAATCTCAATCGTCTTCTCGTTCGGTAGGAATTGCTTTCTCTGCGCCTTGAACGTATAGGTTCCCGGCTTCAGATTGGATACGGTGTAACTCCCCGCCGCCGGCACTATTCCAGCAGCGTTTCCGTTTACGTAAATCTCCGCACCGGGGTTCGATCGAATTGAAACCGAAAGCGTCACCTGCTTTTGCTTGAACTCAAACGATATTGTCTTGTCTTCTCCTTTTCGGATCTCAACCTGTTGCTGCGTCGAATCCGAGTCGTACCCCTGCTTCACGGCGCTTACGGTATACGTCCTGGCCCTCAGATTCGCGACGCGGACGAGGCCATTCTTAGTTTCGCTAGGCCGCCCTACTGGTTTTCCGCCCGACGAGATAGAAATCGTCACGCCGTCCTCATTGGTTTTCACCAACAGCGTTCCCGTATCCGGATCGGAATCGATCGTGACTGTCAAGGTTCGGTCGGGGCCGACTTCAATTACTTTTTTCCGCACGTCCTTGCCTTCGCCGAGTTCCAATTCGTGACTGGCTCCGGTAAGCTTTGGCAAGTCCAAACCGGCGGCTCCGAGTTCTCCTAACGGTTGTCCCTCAAGCTTCGCCTTCACCACTGGGCCGCCGCTGTGAATCCGAACCGTGGTCTCCGAAATTGCTGACAACCAGGGCGGCTACGTCTCGAGCCACAGGAGCAGTGACGATTGCCGGTCCGTCCGGCACTACTTTGAATGAAAATGACATGCTTCCAGTCCGGCCGGTCTGAAGCTTGATGTTATAGTCGCCAATCGGAAATTGGCGAATGTACTGACCGTCTTGTATTGCCGTGGGTGGTTCATCATTCACAGTCACCCGTCCATCGCTGGAACAAAGAAGTTTCAAAGTTAGAACCGGCGCCAGAGTAAGCGCTACGGGAGAGTGGCCGCCGGCAGCCAGATTTATCTTCGCCCCAGCGGACTGAAATCCAGGCAGCCTGGCTTCTATCTCAATTGCGCCGGCAGCCACGTCGAGAGGCAGCGCCTGGGTCGCGGGTCCGCGCTCTTTGCCGTTTACCCAAACCACCGCGCCGGCGGGAACGGTTGTAACTTCAACAACGCCCGTGCTCGGTTTCGGAGCCGGTACTATTGGCTCTTTGCGCCTGGGCAGCAAGACAATCACCAACAAAACCAGGATGCCGGCCAGAATCCCCGCGCCCCAGGTTTTCCATCGTCCCCCAAGTGCCGGGCGGCCGCGCTCCCATGTGCCAGGCCTGCGCTCTTGCGGCTGCACTGGCGGCAATTTGATTGGAGTCTGTACCACTAGGCTGAGGGCAGCCGGTCAGCGCGTGGTTGATCCGGAATAGCGGCGTCGGTGTCCTCCTGGCGTGCTGGGCCGGCATAAGGTGTTGGAGGTTCGAAGGTGCTCTGCGCCTGCTGGCCGGTCATTCTGGCCTCTTCTAACTCTCGCTGTCTGGCTTCTTCAAGGCCTCTGTTTAGAGAGGTAAGGAATTGAACCAGGCGTTGCTCATTTGGATACTGCCGCAGCCCTTCTTCGATAACTCTTACGGCTGCCTGAGCCTGGTTCTCCGACTGAAGTTGCCGGGCCTCGGACAGCCAGCGGTCCACGTTGTCCCGGCGCCGGCGATCGTCAAGGACACTAACCAGCCCTTTTGCCAGCGCATGCCTGGGTTCCATTTCAAGCGCTTGTTGTACAAGCAGCTGAGCCGAAGCCGGGTCCGAATCCACCAGCAAACGGGCCCGTTCGACCAATGTGTCCAGAAGGGCCGACCGAATATTGGAATTCCGGTCGTCCAGTTCGTAGGCCTTCTTCAGGGTCTCCAACCCTTCCTGGTATCGTTGTTCGCCTAATTCCTGTTGACCCTGGGAAAGCAGCCGGTGAGCTTCGGCAGACCGCTCCAGACCGCGGCGGGCCAATTGCTCCAACTGCGCCAACTCCGCGTCGGCCGGATATTCCTCATGGGCTTTCGCCAGCAACTCCAGGGCGCGCCCATAATTTCGGATCTCGAGCAAACGGTCAATCTGATCCACCCACTTGCCCTTGGCTTCTGACCGTTGGAACTGTTCCCGCCGGTGCACCAGGCGGTCCATCTCCATGCTTATGCCGGGATAACGGTTGTAGATAGTTTGCAGTATTTCCCACTGCGAAAGAGCCTCGGTGAACTGCGCCTGCTGCTCGTGCGTCCGGGCACGCATTACGATGGATTCCACCAGATCGCGCTTCTCGCGGGTGCGCTGCAACAACTGCTCAAAGTGAGGCTCGCCCGGGTTATCCCGGACCGCATCCTGCAGTATGCTGACCCGCCGGTCCAGATCGGGTTCGGCTTCAACTTTGCGATCCGTTTCGGCCACACGCGCCGAGAGAGCCCGGCGATGCTGCTCCTCGATATCGATCTTCAAGGCCTGAAATAGGGCATGCCTGGGGAATTTGACTAATTGGTCCTTGCAGAGTAACAGCGCTTCCGAGAAGTTTGCCGATTGAAGTTGCCGGGTTATCTCCACGTACGCCGTCTTCATGGCTTCGTGGCGGGAGCGGACCTCATTGTAACGGCTCTGATATGCCGTGGCACGGCCGGGCGCAATGACGTCGGGAGCTCGCCGATCCAGATCCAGAACCCGCTCCAGCTTGCTCAGTGCGGAACTAACGTCGCCTCGCTCATCGGCTTCGACGGCTCCCTGAAAGAGCTGTTCCTTTTCTTGAAGCGACCGCACATATTCCTGCTCCAGCCGGTTCACTTCAGAGAGTAATTGCAGGGCTTGGCCGTCTTTCGGCCGAAGTTGGAGAATGCGCTGCAGCGCCTCCCGAGCGTGGCCAAACGCGAATCCATCGATGTGTTGCCGGGCCAGACTAAACCACTCGCTGATGTCGCCTTCGGTGCGCTTGCTTTCGATCTTGCTCTTCAGGACCAGCGCTTCCGGGTGAGCCGGATCGAACTGCAAGAGTTCCTGGACCTTTTGCAGTGCCAGCGGATACTCCTCCTCCTCTAAGCGCGCGCGAGCCGTGTCCAGAAGTTGGGCAATAGTCTTTTTTCGTACAGCCGCATCAATCTTCCGGCGCAGGACAACAAGGTCTGCGTTTAGATTTCCCTCGGCCTCAAGTTCTTCCAATATCTCCGTGGCAAACTGGAAATCGCCCTTTTCAAACGCATCGTTGGCTCGTTGGAGCCGTGGGCGGGTGCGTGCCGGGTTGAAGAGCTCAATGGGTTCGTTTCGAAAAGCCTTCTGGAGCGTCTCGCCGAACTCCCTGGCGCTGGCGTAACGGTGCCAGGGCTGTTTAGCCATAGCCTTGTGTATGGCCTGGCTAATGGCCGGGCTGACGGAAGGGTTGAGGTCAGACGCCGGCGGTGGAACGAAACGCAAAATGGCATTGACCAGGGATTCTTCCGTACCGCGTTCAAAAGGCCGCCGCCTGGTCAGGGTTTCATAGCACACCACACCCAGCGAGAAGATGTCGGAAACCGCGGAAAGAGGTTTCATCTCGATCTGTTCGGGCGCCATATAGAGCAGCGTCCCTTTCCGTCCAACAGTGCGGCTGGTCTCGATCCGGTGGGCGACGCCAAAATCGATGATCTTGACCGAATCGTCGTCCATCACAAAAATGTTGCTGGGTTTAATGTCCCGATGGACTAATCCCTTATCATGGGCAGCCTGCAGCCCCCGGCACGCCTGGCTGATGATATCGATCGACCGCTCCACCGTCAGGCGCTGGCTCGACGCACGAATCAGCTTGTCCAGGGTTAAGCCGGGCAGCAGCGGCATCACCAGGTACGGCCGCTGCACGCCA
Organism: Bryobacterales bacterium; assembly: GCA_963817515.1. Taxonomy (GTDB): domain Bacteria; phylum Acidobacteriota; class Terriglobia; order Bryobacterales; family Bryobacteraceae; genus DATMNI01. The sequence continues at coordinate 147,836 of CAWFPJ010000010.1, forward strand.
TCCTCTTCGAATTGGCCGATGTCGAAGATCTCAATAATATTCGGATGAGCCATCGTCGCCAGGTCTTCGCATTCTTTCTGGAAGAGCTTGAGGGCCGTTTGATCCGTCAAGTCTAAGAGTGTTTTGACCGCCACCAGGCGTTTCATCACCGTGTCGAATGCCTTGTAAACGACACCCATCCCACCTTGGGCGATAACCTCCTTAATCTCGTATCGGCTATTGAGCTTCGAGGACGCCGGCATGACAATGGCTTTGAAATGTGATTATACGCCCAATCGAACGTATCAAGCAGAGAGGCGCGGAGTTCTGGAATCGCTTTTCATTTGCGGGGTTCATCAATTCCGAAATCGAATCCTTTGCCGTAACTGCCCTTGGGCGGTTCTGCCGAACCAAGCTGGAAAAAAAGGTATTCGCCGCGCGGGAGCTTGGCGGCGGTCAGCTTGAATAAACCCTGCCCAACCTCGAGGGCATCGAACTGCCTCATGGCTTCGGCTTTCAGTTCCGGCTTCGGGCCCGGCCCCATTTCAATTTCCCGGCGCTCAGACTTGCGATCGAAGGCGACCAGGACGACGTCTTCAATCGCTTTGCCCTCAAGAAGCCGCATGTAGAAAACCGGCGAAGGCTCCTTAATCCTGGTCTTCGAAGCCGGGCCGACCAGGTAGGCGATGATCTTGCCCTTCTTCATCAAGACCTTGCCCAATCCTGCTCCCTCTGTGGTACCTAGCAGTACTTTGATATCCACTTTCGCCAAAGCTTCCCCCGGAAAGCGATACAATCCAGGCTCGGGTGGAACTCTGGACGCATAAGCGTCGGCCGGATAGTGTTTAGGCGGCGGACTTGGCGGCAACGGGGGCGGAGCGGGCGCGTCCGTACCTTTTGGCGTGGGCGTTGGCGCCGGGGGCGCCAATACGGGCGGGGGAGCCGGAGCATAAGGCTGCGAGGGATCCAGAAGGAATTTGATAATGGAATCGCTGACGCCGGTCCTCTTGAGTTCAACCAGTTCATCGGTGCTCAGATCGAAGGCTTTGCCGTTTTTCCTGATTCTTGTAATGATCACTTCTTCCGAAAAGCCCGCTTTGGATAATTTGACAACTTCTTCCACGGTAAGCGCCTCACCACTCTTCGGCGCTTGCGCCTTCGCTACAGGGACGAAAACCGTGGCGAGCACTGTCGTGACGAAAAGAAAGCGGGTGAGCGGACTGTACGCCATCATGATAAGAACCCAGATTGAGATTAGACCAAACGGGTGATTCTTGCAAACTGGGCCGGGCGGGTGTAACGTGATCTACCGAGGAGGATATTAATGGAAACGGACCGGCCACCGGCGCCAGAGCCGAAGGCGTCCGCTGAGACCTTGCCTTCACACGAGAATCTTGCTCTGCTATATCAAGGCTTATTGACCGGCATCGTCCGGCTACAGGCACAGCGGCAGCATATCTCCGACGGAGAAACTTTCCGGAGGCGTACCAAGGCTACGTTGCAGGAGGTTGAGCAAGTGGCGGTAGCTGCCGGTTACGATGGCCGCGACGTGAAGGATACGCACTTTGCGGTGGTCGCTTTCCTGGACTCGGTGGTGCTCCATTCGAAGGACCCCGTTCGTGCCGAGTGGGAAAGAAAGACGCTGCAGGAAGAGTTGTTTGGACAAACCGATGCCGGCGTGGTCTTCTTTGAAAAACTGGAACACTTTCGCTCCCGGCGCGATTCAGAGCAACTGGCCGACATCCTAGAGGTCTATTTGCTGTGCCTTTTATTGGGCTTCGAAGGCCGGTACTCGGGTGGGTTGCGCGGAGAACTGGAGGGTATAACGCAGCGCACACGAATGCGAATACAGGACATTCGAGGCCGTGACCGCCAGATCTCACCAACTGGCGCCCTACCGTTAGATGCCACACCTCCATTGCCGGCACAGCACCGTCCTGACCGATTTCGCCTTGTAACGCTAGGGGCAATCATTGTCACTATTCTTTTATTTGCATTATGTTATTTGGCGTTGAACTCGGATTTATCCCGGACTAGCGAGCAACTACGGAGCAAACCGTTCTAGCGAATCTGGAAGGACGTGGTGAAATATTAACTGGTGAATATTAAGAGTCTGCTCTTCATTCTGTTCTTGTGTATTTGCCTGGTTTGGGTGGGGGCCGCGTACCTTCACTCCGGCCCGGATTTTCAGCGATTTGGACTCCTGTGGACCGCCCTGGTGCTGATTGCGGCACTGGCGCTAATCGTCGGTGCGCGCCTGTTCGGCTGGTGGCGTCTGTGGCGGGCTAAGGCAGCCACGCGACCCGCCGTTCCCGCGAAAGCCGCGCCAAATATGCATGCCGACGATGCGGCGCTAGTCGCTCTGATCGCGGAAGCAAACGCGGCTCTGGCCAAGGCCCCGGGTTACGCTCAAGCGCATGGAAAATCGCCGCTTTCCGGATTGCCCCTCTACCTTCTGATAGGACCGGAAGGAGCCGGCAAGACCAGCACGTTCCTCAACTCGGGCGTCGAACCGCAGTTGCTGGCTGGAGAGGCCAGCGGGAAGGGGCCCGTCGGTTCTACCCGGCTGTGCAACCTCTGGCTGGCCAAGAATGCAGTCTTCGTCGAGTTCTCCGGACGAGCCTTCAGCGGCGATCCCGGCCGCTGGGGCCAACTGCTCAGCGTGCTGCGGGGACAAGCCCAGGTCCCGACGTGGCAGCGGCTCTGGCGCGAACCCGCCGAGGGGTTGAGGCTACGGGGTGTTATCGGGTTTTACGATGTGAAGGGACTTGCCGGCGCGTCGGCGGACCCCCAGCGACTGGAACGGGATTCTCGCGAGTGGCAGGACCGGCTTCGAGCAGTCTCGGAAGCTTTTGGCGTGGAATTCCCGGTCTACCAGGTGTTCACGAAGTGCGACAAGATCCCCTTTTTCCCCGATTACTTTGGAAGGCTGCCGGAAGCGGAAGCCAATCAGGTTTTGGGGTGCACGCTCCCAATTCGCAAGTCGGATGTGTTGCGGCCCGGCGAGGTGTTTGCCGAAGTTCAGGCGAAACGTCTCACGGGATCGTTCCGCCCGCTTTATCAATCGCTCGCGGAACGCCGCCTTTCGCGCCTGGCTCATGAGCCCAATCCGGCCCGGCGGCCGGCCATCTACGAATTCCCAAGGGAGCTCAAGCGAATCCGGTCGCCTCTGGTTCAGTTTCTGACGGATGTGTTCCGACCGCATCCGCTGCGTCCGGGTCCACTGCTCAGGGGCTACTATCTGACCGCCGTGCGCGAAGTGGAAGTGGCGGCCCCGGATCCAGGAGCAAGCCGGGCGGATTGGACCAGTCCCCACCTGGGCATGGAAGCTACTCGACTGTTTCGTGGAGACGCGACCCAGATTTTCAACCCGGACGACCCGAGCAAGAGCCGCCCAATCCCGCTCAAAGGGATGGGGCTTCGCTGGATCTTCGCCGCGGACTTGCTTCACCAGGTGGTGCTGGCCGACCAGCCGGTACAGCGAGCGGCGCCGGTGGACGAGCGTCTGCAACTGTACCGGTGGAGCGCCTTGGCCGGGGTTTGCGGACTTTGCGTTCTGCTTTGCCTGGCTTTTGTGGTTTCCTTTGCACAGAATCGTCAACTCTTAACGGACGTGGCGGATGCCGGCGGCGCCGACATGCAAAAGCGCCCGCGCCTGGTTACGCTCCCCGAACTGAGAGCGCTCGATCGGCTTCGCCTTCAGGTTGACCGGCTGGAAAAGGGCGAGTCATTGTCATATCGCTGGGGTCTTTACTCGGGCAATGCGATCCTCAATGATGCCAGGACTGCCTACTTCAGGCATTTTCGACAACTTCTTCTCACTGATCTAAACGGCGTAATGCTGGGCCAGTTGCAGAAATTGCCGGCGACTCCCGGTGCTAATGACCCGGACGAGCCGGCCTATAGCCTGCTGAAAACTCATTTGACGATTTCTTCCGGCACTTGCAAGCTTGACTCCGGATTGGTTTCGCGCGTCTTGAAGGGAGCACGCGGTCAACTTCCTGACGCTGAGCCGGAGTGGCAATCCCTGGCAGACCAGCAGATCGCCTTTTACGTAAATGCGCTGGGCGATGGAAATCCGTGCCGATTGACGGAGGATGCGGAGGTTCGCGACCACGCGCGCCAGTATCTACACAAGATCAAGGGCGTTGACCGGATCTATGGCCGCATATTGGCCGACGCGCAAAAGACGTTGACCAAGCCGCAACGGCTGGAAGACCTGGCTTCCAATTACAGGCAGGTGTTGAACGGTCAGGGCGAGGTGAACGCTGCCTTCAGCCACGAGGGCTGGCAGTTCGTGCAAAAGGCCTCCAAAGAGGTGCCTGCCGCGGGCCTCGGCGAGTCCTGCGTAGTCGGTGACACCGGGGGTTTCGTGACCGAAGCGAGACAGGATGCGGCGCTGGAGAGTGCGATCCAACAGCGCTTTATTCGCGACTATATTGAACAGTGGCAAAAGTTTGTGGCTGGATTTTCAGTTCTTCCGTATAAGGGTGCTGTCGATGCCGCCCAAAAACTGGAAATCCTGGCGGGCAACAAGTCACCGTTGTTGGCGCTGCTTGCCCTCACCTCTAATCAGACCGACTATTCAGCGAGTACCGGGCCCACCACCTTGGAAAGAATGGGAAAGAAGGTGCCGATTTTGGGAGACCTGGTCAAGACGGGCGAGAAGGCGGCAAGCAAGCTGGGCGAGACTCGTGCCGATTTGACCGTCGCAAACATAACTCAGTTTTTTCAGCCGGTACGCTCTGTTGTACCAGCCGCCAGCGAGCGCTGGATCAACGAGAAAAACGGCCCCTACATCGAGGCCTTGGCCGGACTACGAAGCATCATGCAGGCCATCTCGCGGCCGGCCGACACGCCAGATCCTCAGGCACTGCAAGCCACCGGCCAAGCCGCGCTAGATAAGGCTGACGAGAGCGTCCGCCAATTGACCAAGGGCTTCAATCCTGAGGGAGTGGGCACTCTGGATCGCGAAGTTGCGCGGTTGCTCAATGAACCTATTAAGAATGCCAGAATTATTATTGGCAAGCCGCTGCCGGATCCCATCGGGCCCGCCCTACAGAAGTTTTGTCCTCCGCTGCGCTCGTTGCTCCGAAAATATCCATTCAAGCCAGGTGTTGAAGAACTGGCATTGAAGGATCTTGCCGACTATTTCGCTCCCGACGGTAAGATCTGGAAATTCCAGGCTTCCGTCGTAGCCGAGTTTACGATTCTCGACGGCGGAATCTGGAAGCAGAATCCGGCCTCACAGAAGGTCAAAGCCTCGCCTGAATTGCTCGACTTTCTGAATCGCTCACAGCAGATTACGAAGGCGTTCTTCGGGGAGGGTGGGAAGGACCCCCACCTGTCATACACATTGCGGCCGCAACTCGCCAATGCCGAACAGTTGATCAGTCTCAAGATTGATGGACAGACCCACGAGTTCAGCCAGAATGCGGTGATCCGAAAGTCGTTCACTTGGCCGGCGGCGCCGGGCGTGAAGAGGGAGGCGGTTGGCCGGAGTGGTACTCGGGGTTTTACCAATGGCTTCTCTTCTCACGAAGGGGATTGGTCTGTTTTTCAAATGTTCGGCGATGCGGAGGCCCGCGAGCTAGGGCAGACAAGCCTGGAATGGAAACGTACAAGAGGACCCTCGGGCCGCTTCGAGCCGATCGAACCACCTGTTAAATTGGAATTCGTGGGCACTTTCCCCGGCGGCGCCGACATATTTAACCCCAAGTTTTATGAAGGCTTCCAATGTCCCGCAAAGGCGGTGCAATGAATCTGTGAGTTTTATCACCTCCGGCTGCCAGAGTCCACTGCGCCATGCACTCAAGCTGTAACGCTCGCGTGAGCCCAGTCACTATGCGAGTGGAGGCACTAGCAAGGCTGCCCGGGATGAGTACCCGGAAAGCAGTACCAGAGGAAGGGCCCTGGGGATTTACTACGCCGTCCGGTCGTGATAGACTCGCGAACGTAAAAGTGAGTACGACTCACTTTTAGATCTGTTGAAAAGTTCTGCGAGAGGGGGTGGAAAATGATGCTCCTTCCGAAGGAATTGGGAACAAATGCCTAAAGAGAGCTTACAAAAGAAAGTCGGGAGGGTTCGTCCTCCAAGGGTGCATATCACGTACGATGTGCAGGTTGGCGATGCTATCGAGAAACGGGACCTGCCCTTCGTGGTGGGTGTGATGGCCGACCTTTCCGGGATGCCCGAGAAACCCCTGCCGGCGATTGCCAAAAGAAAGTTCGTCTCAATCGACCGGGATAATGTGAATGATGTAATGAAGAAGATTGGTCCCCGGCTAGCTTTTAAAGTACAAAACCGTCTGAGTGAGGACGATACAAAGCTGAACGTGGAATTGCGTTTTGAAAGCATGGATGATTTCCAGCCGGCTAAGATTGCCCAGCAGATTACTCCGCTCCGAAAGCTGCTGGAGTTGCGCAGCAGCCTGGCGAACCTGCGTAGCAGTCTGATTGGCAATGACAAGTTGGAGGGCCTCCTGCAGGAAATGATTCAGAACGAGGACTTGCTCCGGCAGGCCGGCTCAGAGGCCGGCATCCATGCAGCCGAGGGGAAGGGTTAATATGGCGGCCGAAACCAAGCCAACGCAGGAATCTCAACCCGCCGTGGAGACCGTGGAAAGTCGCAGTCTTCTGGACCGAATCGCCGAGGAGGGCCGCATCGGGCAGACGGCCGAAGAACGGGCCAGTGGAAAACTCTGGCTTAAAGATATGGTGCAGGACGTGATGAATGGTCAGATGACTGTTTCGAAAGATACAGATCTTATGATCAACACGCGGATTGCGGATCTGGATGCCTTGATATCCAGACAGCTCAACGAGGTGATGCACGCCGAGCCTCTCCAGAAGCTGGAAGGTTCCTGGCGCGGTTTACACTACTTTGTTCAGCAAACTGAAACATCCAGCAGCCTTAAAATTAAGCTCTTCAACATCAGCAAATCGGATCTGTTCAAGGACCTGGATAAGGCCGTCGAGTTCGATCAAAGCGCAACGTTCAAGAAGATTTACGAGGAAGAGTACGGCACGCTTGGCGGAAGTCCCTTTGGCGCTCTGATTGGAGACTACGAATTCGGCCGGCATCCGCAGGATGTCGCGCTTCTCGAAAAGATGTCGGGCGTTGCCGCGACATCCCACGCGCCGTTTATCGCGGCAGCCACACCCGCATTGTTCAACTTCGAGAGCTTTACCGAATTGTCGGGTCCACGGGATCTGGAAAAGATCTTTGACAACGAGACTTACTTGAAGTGGAACATGTTCCGCAAGAGCGACGACTCCAGATACGTCGGCCTCTGCCTGCCGCATGTCCTCATGCGCCTTCCCTACGGGAAAGAGACTACCCCGGTTGAAGAGTTCGACTACGAAGAAAACGTGGATGGGCGCGACCACTCGAAATACCTTTGGGGCAATGCGGCATACGCTTTTGCCGCCCGCCTGACGGATGCGTTTGCGCGGCATGAATGGTGCGCAGCCATCCGCGGCGTGGAAGGCGGTGGATTGGTAGAAGGCCTTCCGGCACACACATTTACTACCGATGACGGCGACGTGGCGACAAAGTGCCCCACTGAAATCGCCATCACAGACCGGCGGGAGAATGAACTGGCGAAACTGGGTTTCATTCCCCTCTCTTATTACAAGGGCACGGACACGGCGGCGTTCATGGGAGCACAGTCGACGCAGAAGCCGCAGCTCTATCTCGACGACGAGGCCAACGCCAACTCGCGGTTATCGACGCAACTTCAGTACATCTTCGCCTGCTCGCGGTTTGCGCATTTTCTTAAAACCATGATGCGGGATAAGATTGGCAGCTTCATGTCGCGGGATCAGTGTGAGTCATTCCTCAATAAGTGGATCTCGCACTACGTGCTTCTCGACGACATGGCGCCTCAAGACCTTAAAGCCAAATTTCCGCTGCGCGAGGCTCGAATCGAAGTGTCGGAAATTCCGGGAAAGCCCGGGGCTTATAACGCTGTCGCCTTCCTGCGCCCGCACTTCCAGTTGGAGGAACTCGCGGTTTCATTGCGCCTGGTGGCTAAATTGCCGGCGGCTAAAGGTTAAATTTCCGAAGGGGGTTTGTTTTGCAACGCGCGTTGCAAGACACGTGCGTAATGCTCTCTAACTCGGTGTTATGAGGTGAGGGCCGACAACTATAACTCAGTGAAAAGGTAAAAAGGAGTTTCCGATGGCATTCAACGGGTTCGCAAATTTCGGTGATATTAAGGGTGAGAGTACAGATAAAGATCACAAAGATTGGGTAACCATTCTGCAGTTCAATCACGCGATCACTCAGCCAGCCTCTGTGACGCAGAAGTCGGCTGGGGGACGGAGCGCAGAGGAAGTGGATCACTCCGAGTTCAGCATGGTCAAGTTGTTGGACGCGGCTACTCCCAAGTTGCACGAGGCGGCGTGCAAAGGGACTCACATACCTGAGGTGACAGTTGAACTGTGGCGCTCCGGTGGAGATAAGCCGGTGAAGTACATGGAATACAAGTTCAAGGAAGTGCTGATCAGCGGTGTGATATCGAACGGCGATTCCTCGGGCGCCGCCCAATTTCCGACCGAGACCGTCAAGTTGACCTATGGGTCCATTCAATGGACATATACGAAGCAAAAGCCTGACGGCACGGCGGCCGGCAACGTAGCGGCAAACTGGAACGTGGCCCAAGGAGCATCGGCCTAGTTCCGCTTCTAGCGCCGGCTTTGTTCGTTCACGACAATGCCTACGGCACCGCTTGATACTGACGACCTCCTCGATCCGATTTCACCCGAGCAGCCGGCGGGGTTAGACCTCCGCTGGACCGCGGATTGGGACCGGATCAAGGAGGCCCGTCGGGCCGATGATAGCCTCGACTCTGGAAAGTGGGTAAAGAAGGACCGTAAGGCATCGGATTGGCGGCTGGTGAGGCAACTGCTCACGACAGCGCTTCGGGAGCGTTCCAAGGACCTGCAACTTGCCTTGTGGCTTACCGAAGCTAATATCAAACTGCACGGTTTCCCGGGCTTGCGTGATGGCCTGCGCATCACGCGTGAGTTAATTGTCCGTTACTGGGACCTGGGGCTATATCCTACGATAGAAGATGGTCCCGAGGACCGGGCGGGCCCATTAGAGTGGTTGAACAACAAGCTTGTGGATTCGATCATCGCGATCCCCATGACGGCTCGAGCGGATGACGGCATCGATTATAGCTTCATGGAATTGCAAGACGCCCGCCGCGTCGGGTGGGAAGCTAACTGCAGACTTGCGGATGGCGACATCGATGAGAAGAAAAAAAGAACTTACGACCAAGCCCTCAGTGACGGACACATATCCATGGATATGTTTGATGGCGCCGTCCAAAGAACCAAACGGGCCGCTTTCGAGGAGATAAACGCGGATTTCCAGCAGACCTACGACGAGTTCAAGGCGCTGGAGAAAGCGATCGACGAAAAATTCGGCGATGTGGCTCCGAACCTATCCGAATGCAGGACAGCCGTGAGCGAGATCAAGCAGGCACTCTCGGATATTGTGGACAAGAAGCGCCGGGAGGAACCGGATCCTCCTCCGCCGGTCGAAGCGCAAATGGGTACCGGCGGTTCAGCTGAGCTGACGCCCGGTTCGGACGCGGACAACCCGGTGGTTCTCCGCTTTCCGCTTTCATTTTCGAATATGCAGGGATCTCAAATTCCGCTTGGAGGCTCCTGGCAGGACGCGGAAATGCTGCTCCGGTCGGGTCAAGTAGAGAAAGGCCTCGCCGAAATGACGCGCCTGGCGGCATGCGAGACCAACGGACGAAATCGATTTCAGCGGAAGCTGTTATTGGCTGAGGCCTGCCTGGCAAGCAAGCGGGACCGCCTGGCGCGATCGATTTTGGAGGAGTTGGCCGAGCAGATCGACAAATTCCAGTTGGAGTTCTGGGAATCGTCGGAACTGATCGGCAGCGTCTGGATCAAATTGTACAGGTTGTACAAACTGGGGGCTGAGTCGTCAGACCTGGAGCGCGCCAACAAATTGTACGATCGGCTTTGCCGGCTGGATCCATGGCAAGCCCTGGGTTGCACAGAAGGATAAGTCATGGCAGCAGGTATCAAACAGCCAGGCGTAGGGGTGTCGCTTCTAGACCGCCTGATCGATCTTGCGCCCGATTCCAAGCGGGAAGTCCCCTCTAATCCCTGGGAAGAGATGCGCGAGTTCAAGGCTTCACTCTGCCGCGACCTGACGGCCCTGTTGAACACACGCCGCGCCGAGGAAGACTTCCCTGCAGACTATGAAGAAGCAACTAACTCACTGCTGAGTTTTGGCGTGGCCGACTTTACTTCATACAACCTCAAGAACAGCCTCGAACAGGAAAGAGTACGCCGCTCCATTGAGCGCGCGATCCGCGAGTTCGAGCCCCGGCTGGCTCGCGTCACGGTATCGATCGACGAGCCGGACCCTCTCAAGCCCGTGTTGCAATTTCAGATTGCGGCACTGATGCGAATTGAGCCCGCCGCCGAGCCTGTAGTGTTCGATGTCAGCCTGCAACGCGAGTCGCGCCGCGTGGCCGTCACTGGGGGAGGCTCATGAGAGACGAACTGCTGCCCTATTATGAGCGCGAGCTGAAGTTCATCCGCCAAATGGCGGGTGAGTTTGCGGAAAAATATCCCAAGGTAGCGGGCCGTCTGCTGCTGCAGCCCGACACTTGCGACGATCCTCATGTCGAGCGGCTGATTGAAGCCTTCGCGCTATTGGCCGGCCGGGTGCACCACAAGTTGGACGATGAATTCCCGGAGATCACCGAGGCGCTGCTGGATGTACTCTACCCTCATTACCTGAAGCCGGTGCCTCCCCAGGGCATTGTTCAGTTTCAGCTCGGTGCATCGCAAAGTGCTCCGGCATCCACCAGAGTGCCGCCCGGTACGCCGATCCACAGCAAACCGGAGAATGGCAACGTCTGCTCTTTCCGCACCTGCTATCCGGTCAATCTCTGGCCGCTGCAAATAACGGGCGCTTCGGTCTCGCCGGTGAACCGGTTCGCGGCGCCTGGCATGCCGGCCGATGCGGCTGCCGTGATCCGCATTGAGATGGAATGCCTTGGAGGTCTGCGATTGGAACAATTGCCAATCGATTCCATCCGGTTCTACCTCAACGGAGAGAACTCCGCCGTTCACACGCTCTATGAATTCCTGTTTTTGAACAGTTTGCGGGTTGCCATTCGTGCGCTACCGGCGAGAGAGGGGGCTGCCCAGGCAATTCTTCCCGCCGCCAGTCTGCAGCAGGTAGGATTTACCACGGCGGACGGGATTCTGCCCTACTCGGACCGAAGCTTCCTAGGCTACCGCCTGTTGCAAGAGTATTTCAGCTTTCCGGAGAAATTCTTCTTTGTCGATCTCAAGGGACTCGACCGCTTGCCAAAGAGCGGGTTCGGCTCGGCCTTCGAAATCCTGATCTTTCTGAAACAGCCCGACCAGCCGCACCGGTTGATCGCCCTGGAACAGAGCGTGGGCGAGGACACGTTCCAGCTTGGCTGTACGCCGATGGTCAATCTGTTCGAACGTATAGCCGAACCTGTACGCATTAGTCAAACCAAGGCGGAATACCACATCGTCCCGGATCAGCATCGCCTGCTGAGCACGGAAGTCTACTCGGTGGACCGCGTCGCTTCCGTGAACTATCTCGAAGAGCCGCAGATTTACGAGCCGTTCTATTCCCTGCGGCACGGCGCGCCGGACGAGACGCACAGGCACTTTTGGTACACCCATCGGCGGCCTTCTCTCCGCAAAAACGACAACGGCACCGAGATGTACATCTCGCTGGTGGATTTGGATTTCAATCCGGCGATTCCTCCCGTCGAGATGCTGACTCTGCGGGTAACGTGCACCAACCGCGACCAGGCTTCGCACCTGAAGCTGCCGGGCGAATTCGGCGAGTTGGACGCCGAAGGAGTGGCCCTGGTGCGCGCCCGGTGTCTGCGGAAGCCCACCGCCACCGTGCGGCCACCGTCACGGCGGGGGCTGCAGTGGCGCCTGATCTCGCATCTTTCGCTAAACCATCTTTCCATTGTGGAAAAAGGATCCGAGGCTCTGCAAGAGATCCTTCGGCTGTACGATTTTTCGGACGATACGGCTGTGCGCAGACAAATCGCTGGAATCGCGGGAGTCAATAGCCGTTCCTGTATCAGCAGGGTCACTTCAGACACCGGCGTGGCATTTTGCCGCGGAACCGATGTGACACTGGAATTCGATGAAGACCAGTTCGTGGGAACAGGAGTGTTTCTCCTGGCTTGCGTGCTGCAGAGATTCCTAGGTTTGTACAGCGCGGTGAATTCCTTTAGCCGCGTGACCGCCAGAACCAGGAAAGGAGTGCTCAAGCAGTGGCCGCCTCTCACAGGCGAACAGATCCTTCTTTAGAAGAGACTCTGTTCGACCGCGGGTACGAGTTCGAATTCTTCCAGGCCGTGCGTCTGCTGGCCCGTATGTTCCCGCAGCGCAAGCCGGTGGGCAGCACAGCCAAGCCTCACGAGGAGTGTGCCCGCTTCGCTGCGCGGCTGTCGATGGCATTTCCGGCCAGCGCAGTGCACGATATTGAGCGGATTCCCGATTCGGATGATCCGGCGCTCCTGACCGTGGCGTTCCTGGGGCTGACCGGCACTCAGGGCATTCTACCCATGTGCTACACCGAGTGGATGATTGCCCGCCACGCGGCCAAGGACGACACACTCGCGGCATTTTTCGATCTGTTCAACCATCGGCTGCTGTCTCTGTTCTATCGCGCCTGGGAAAAGCATCGTCCGCCGGTTCTGTATGAGCTGAGCGCAGCACGGGACCAGTGGCCGGACCCATTCTCGCATTCTCTGTTCGACCTCATCGGCATGGGCACGGCCGGTCTGCGGGGACGGATGCGCGTCGAGGACGAAAGCCTGTTGCTGTATGCAGGGCTGATCGCGCAGCGCCCCCACTCGGCCAGCGCGCTGCGGGGTATTCTCCGGGACTATTTCTCCGTACCTGTTGAAATCGACCAGTGCATAGGGGACTGGTACGAGTTGGAGCCGGCGGACCGTTGTCATCTCTCGGACGATCTGGAACGAAACCAACTGGGCGAGGGTTCATTTCTGGGAGATGAGGTCTGGAATCAGCAGGGGCGGTTTCGTGTCCGCGTGGGCCCGCTGGGGTTGGACCGTTTCCTGGAATTCCTTCCGGATGGGCGGGCGATGGCAAAGCTGGTTGAGTTGACACGGTACCTTGTGGGGCAGGCCACGGCATTCGACGTTCAGGTCTTCCTGCGCGCCGGAGAGGTTCCGTATTGCCGGTTGGATGACGAAGACCCCGATGCTCCGCGTCTGGGTTGGATAGGTTGGCTTAAGACCAGCGAGTTCGTGACAGACGCGGACGATGCTGTGTTTGAATGGGTGAACTGATGGCCATAGCGCAAGAACACCATCTCATCGCGATCGCGACCCCTCTTGGCAAGGATGTGCTGTTGCTGCGAGGGTTTAACGGTTCGGAAGCGATCTCGCAGCTGTACCATTTCGACTTGGATCTGCTGTCGGAAAACGATTCGATCAAGTTCCAGGATGTGGTTGGAAAGAACGTCACCCTACGCATTTACGATGCGGATGGCGGCGAGCGCTACTGGAACGGTTTCATCAGCCGGTTCTCGCAAGGCGCACAGGACGGACGTCTCACCGCATACCGCGCGCAGATGGTGCCCTGGCTATGGTTCCTGACGCGCACGGCCGATTGCCGGATCTTCCAGGACCAGAAGGTTCCCGACATCATCAAGAAAATTTTCAGCGACTTAGGCTTTCATGATTTCGAGCTTCGTCTTTACGGCAATTACACGCCGCGGGATTACTGCGTGCAATACCGGGAAACGGACTTCAACTTCGTCTCACGATTGATGGAAGAGGAGGGGATCTGCTATTATTTCGATCACCAGGATGGCAAGCACATTCTCATTCTGGCGGATGACTCGACGGCGCACAAACCGTGTCCGAATCAAAAAACCGCCCGCTGCGCCTTTTATGGCAAGGGAGCCACGTATGCGGAGGACCTGGTGACCGAATGGAGCTATAACGAGGAGTTCCGTACGGGAGCGTGGGCACAGACGGACTACAATTTCGAGACTCCCAGCACCAGCCTGTCCGTCGCTGTAAAGGGAAAAAACCCCTACGAAATTTATGAATATCCCGGCGAACATCTGGTCCGCTCCGACGGCGACAAACTGTCGCGCATCCGTTTACAAGAGCAGACGGCGCCCTGCATTGTGAGCCAAGGCGCGAGTATGTGCCGGCACTTCTCCAGCGGATTCCAGTTCACTCTGCAGGATCATTACCGGGCCGATCTGAACCAGGCCTATTTGCTTACTGCGGTGAGGCACATGGCGACGATGGGAGGCAGCTACCAGGTGGGCGCCGGCGGCGGACAGGGCTTGACGTACCGGAACAGTTTTGACTGCATTCCGTTCTCCACGCCGTTCCGCCCGGCCCGGGTCACGCCCGAGCCTTTTGTGCAAGGCTGCCAGACGGCGGTGGTGGTCGGCCCGGGAGGCGAGGAGATTTACACCGACAAGTACGGCCGCGTGAAGGTGCAATTCCACTGGGACCGGGAAGGCAAGAAGAACGAGAACAGCTCGTGCTGGATCCGCGTGTCGCACCCGTGGGCGGGACAGGGATGGGGAGCGATTTCGATTCCGCGTATCGGGCAGGAGGTGATTGTCGATTTTTTGGAAGGCGATCCTGATCAGCCGATCATCGTGGGGCGGGTTTACAATGCGGAGCAGATGCCGCCGTTTCCACTACCCGGGAAGGCAGTCATCAGCGGCGTCAAATCGAACAGCACGAAGGGCGGCGGGGGAAACAACGAGATTTCGCTTGACGATACAAAAGGCAATGAGCTAATTAATATCCATGCTCAGTTCGACCAGCAGAAGAAAGTGGAACGCGATGAACGCGTGCAAATCGGCCGCGACCGGACCGAGCAGGTGGGTCGTGACGAGAAGATTACGATTGGATCATGACCGGACGGAAGAGGTCAAGCACGACGAGAGCAATCAAAATCGATCATGACCAGAGCATAAAAATTGGTAACGACAAGACTGAGGTTGTGATCCGCGATCGCAGCCTTGAAGTCGACCGTGACAAGTGGGAAAAGGTCCTTCGCAATAAGGCGATTCACGTACTTAACAATCATGATGAAAAAATCGACGCGGCGATGGATATCATGGTCGGCAGAACACTTACCGAGTCTGTCGCGCTGAATTACTCCGAGACTGTCGGCGGCGCAATGGAGATCACCGTGGGTGGACTCATCGCCATCACTGCTGGGGCGGCACTGCTCGAGACTGTCGGCCTGCAGAAAACCGAATCGATTGGGGGGGCGAGCTCCGAGAGCGTCGGCACTAGCAAGTCGCTGGACGTAGCCGCTAACCTCACTGAAAGAATCGGCAAAGACAGGACTGTCGATATTACAAAGGACCTGAAGGAATCAATCGGCGGACAACATAAAGAAGCCGTTACCAAGGAATACATCCTTCAGGCAAAGAAGATTCAGTTAATTGCCGATGACGAGATAAACATCAAGACCGGCTCCGCCGAATTGGTTATGAAGAGCAGTGGCGATATTACGATTAATGGAGCCAAGATCAACATTAAAGGCAGCGGCGACATAATAATCAAGGGCAGCAGCATCAAGGAGAATTGAAATGCGTCATAAAGTGATGGAACTCGATCATGTCTGGCCGGTCTCGTCGCCGGGTGCCCCCTGCGTAGGCCGGGTTGTCCAAATCAAGCCGGATGGCGAGGTCCTGGTGGACTACCCTGGAAACCAGATTGGCCCAATCCGCGCGCGGCTGGCGTTGAGCTGTCCCCTCGACAAGCCCGATCAGGCGGTCCTGCTGGTGTTTGAGAACGGAGATGCTGCTTTGCCGATCATTGCCGGTGTCGTTCGGGACAACTTCGGCGATCTCCGGCTGACGCGCACAAATGACAGGGACGAGGTAGTGTTTGAGGCTAAGAATCAACTCACACTTGCGTGCGGCAAGAGTTCGATTACCCTACGGAGTGACGGCAGGATCATTGTGAGGGGCGCGGAGATTCTGAGCCGGGCGTCGGGAACGAACAAGATTCGCGGTGCTTCGGTAAAGATCAACTGAGAGTCTGGACCTATGGGAGTAACGGTTGGCGTAAATAAGTTGTCGGTTGTTCATAAGGATAGTGGCGGCATTACCACGGCGTTTCCGGATGTATGCAAAACTCCGGCTCCGCCCGCTCCATTCGTTCCGATCCCGTATCCGAACATCGCCAAGTCATCGGATACGGCGGACGGAAGCGAGACTGTCACATGTGATGGGAATCCGATTTGCCTGAAGGATTCGAACTTTTCTACCAGCACTGGTGACGAAGCAGGCACCGCGGGCGGCGGTATCATCTCTAGCAAGACCAAGGGCAAGGCGGAATTTGTCAATTTTTCTTTTGATGTCAAAGTCGAAGGCAAGAATGTGGCGCGGGCGCTAGATCTCATGCTGCATAACGATAAGAACACGCCGCCATTTCCCCTGGTACAAGGGCCCAGCGTGCCCATTCCATCGACAGAAAAAATCACCTGCTGGTGCTGCGGGGAAAAGTACTGAGGCATGTGCGCCGAAATGACCGCCGTCTCCATCAGCGCGTCCGGAATGGCTACGGCCTTGGCGCCAAACCTCCTCGATAGCTGCGCCGCAGCGCGCGCCGGGATTACGCGAATGTCTGAGTTGAGCATAGTCAGTCTCAGCGAATGCGAGTCTCTGGGCCAAACGCCGATAGCAGGTTGCCCGGCGCGGTACATTGCTCAGGGATTTATACGGCTCGCAAAAGCCCACCTGCTGGCAAAAGCGGCGCTGGCCGATCTTGAGTCGCGGATTTCTTTGAGCCGTGACGGCCTCCTCCGTACGGGCATCTTTATCAATGTATCCGATCATTACTACGCCGATTCGAACTCCGGCTCGTGGCTCGATGAGGATCCCCGATTGCCATCGACAGTTTGGGCGGAACACTGCAAACAGCTTATCCCCGGTTTGCTTCGAGCCTTCAATCTGGAGAACTTCCCGCAGAACCATCGCCTCTATTTCGGCGGTCATACCGGCTTCGTTCAGGCTATTCAGGACGCATCGAGACTGCTGTCGGAGGGCCATTTCGATCGCTGTCTGGTCGGCGGAATCGACTCTTGTATCGAGCCTAGTTTTCTGAGTGCTGCTGCCACCAAGGGGGTGTTAAAGACCAGCGCGAACCCCGTCGGATTCATCCCCGGCGAGGCTGCCGCCTTTGTATTGATCAATCGCGCCTCCGACGCCTGGCGCGGGAAGACGGAGCCGGTAGCCGTCATTACTGGGGCGTCCGTCGTTTCGAACGGCCGCGACCGCCTGTCCGATGACGCACCCGACGGCGTCGCGCTGGCGGACGCCATTGATCATTCCCTCACAGCTCCGCGGTCAAGCCGTGAACCAATCGCATCGGTCATCGCCGACTTCAATGGTGACGATTATAGGGCGAGGGATTGGGGCACCGCGCTGCCCCGTCTCCGCGCTAAATGCAACCTGGCGGACGTACCGGTCTGGATACCCGCCCTGGCCTTCGGTGAAACCGGCGCCGCTTCGGCCCCTGTGGGGTTGTGCCTGGGAATCATCGCACAAGAGCGGGGCTGGATTCCGTGGGGCCCCATAGTGCAGTGGCTTTCGGCCGATAAGGGTTCACGCGCTGCTTTGTGTTTCTCATCCATCCGCAGCCCGCATCAAAGGTAGAAGCATGGGACATCCAAAAGATCCGAAGTCATGGAAGCTCAAACGCAACCGGGATGGTGACACGCACCGAACGAATAACGGCAGCCACGGATACGTCGGCCTTTCGACTTTTTCCAATGTTCACCACATTGTGTGCATTAGCTCTATGGCCAATGGGACAATAGAGGGCTACGTCACCGACAAACCGCAATATGATTTTATCCAGAATTGCCTAGCAGAAACTCCCTGGGACATAAACAGCGCGCCCAACCTTGTTGGCCTTCCCAAGAAGGGAGCCTATGTTGACCCGGTGGCGCCCAAGAACTGGGACACTTGGCCCTGTCACCAAGTCGATCATCCATCTTATTTGGAAAAAGTCAGCGACCGATTGAATGAGAATGTATGGACAACTTGTCAAGACGTCGCCCAAGACTGCAAGCTTAAGGGCCAGGCCATTGCGAGTCAATTGAAGACTGAGAGTTCTTATTGGCTGGGCAAATTAAGCGGACGTCCCACGAAGCAAGCTTGGGATACTCGGTTCAATGCGGATGGTACACCAAATCCTCTCTGGTTTTGGCCATTCTCCATGGACTCGGACGATCCCAGCCCGCGCCAGCCGCCGCCCGATTGGACCAAGCAGCCCGGCGTTTTAGGCACACTTAGCGAAATATTCGCAATGCTATGATTTTAATGTTCGAACGCGGAAATAGACTATGAACACTGGATTCTTGATTTGGAACAGGTCCTATCGGGAGGGCTTTTGTGTAATTACGAAGCTCGAAGGCTTTAAGGAGCAATGGCTTCTTCTCAAGGGTGTAACCCTGGCTGATAAGTGGCCGAACACCGTGACTTTCAAGATGTCCCCTCAGTACCCAACGGACATCAACTTATCGGATAATCTGTTTGGCGGTAGTTATCGTGTAGTTTCAGCCCAGCTGAAAGAGGCTCTCGTGCCGCTTGCCGGCAAGAGTAATATCGAATTTCTGCCAGTTTCGATCCTGAACCACAAGGGCCGTGTTGCCTCTAAAGACTACTTCGTTCTGAATCCGCTGGACACCCTAGACTGCATCGACCAGGAGAAGTCGGGCTTGGTTTGGAACGCCATCGATCCCACGGTGATTTCGAATTGCGAGAGCTTTGTGTTGAAAGACGACGCGATTCCAGAAGACTCGAATATGTTCCGGGCAAAGTTCATGGCGAAAACGATACTGGTACGGCGTGAGATTGCCGATAAGCTTTCCGCTGCCGGCCTGACGGGATTGTCCTTTCTGGAGCCGTCAAAATACACGGGGTGAGTATGGATGCGCTCGAAATTCACAAGGAGCTAGTGCCTGAAATCAAAGAAATGCTGGCATATGTAGCCGCAGGCTACTCTGTCCGCGAGCTTGGCGGCGAACTCGAAAGACTGTCCGCATATTTTCAGGCATTAGGCATTGCTTACCTGCTTGAGACCGCCGATCGGGAGCGGTTCCGTGAGAATCTGGTCAGGAGCGGGCATGCCCGCCGATACTTTCTGCGTAAGTCGCGGGAGGAAGGCAATGACGCGGATCGGCGTCACGCGCTCGGACGAACGGAAGCGTTTTTCGACACACTTGCCGCTGGCCACCTGGAGCTCGCCCGCGAAATAGCCAGCTTGTCCAGTGAGACCTGGCACGCGGATTGGGAATATGAGGACGACTTCTGCTATTACCTGTTTTTACACGGCCTTGTGCGAGGAGGACCGACCGCCGGTCAGGCGAATCTGCGCGATATCCTGACGAAATTCGAAAAGGTGCTTGAAGGTGGGGATTCACCGCGCCTGGATGTATGCAAGGCCGTGCTCGACAGGGATACTACTTCGTTGCGCGCGGCCTTGACTGTCCTGATGGAAGAGAGAAACGAAGAAATGGAGAGTGCGCGCAAAAGGAATTTGGAGCTGGACCCTGCTGCAGCCGTGTGTTGGGCCCGCAGCTTCGTTTCTGTAGAAGGCCTGGCACTCTTGAGGTTAGCAGAACTCAGCGGTATGGCGCCACTCGAACCCGGTGAGGAATTCCAGTTGTGCCCGGCGCTGGCAATGCTCCCGGTCGACGAACGGGAGGCTCTGGATATGTTCGTGACCCTCGAACTGGCGCGAGGTCGCTGAAGTGCCTACGAAACTGTTCCATCGCAACGGCTGTCGGCTGAAATGCGAGGTGTGGCGTGGGCCACGCTGAGATCGAGAATCTCACACCATTCGCGTTCGAGACTGCCCTTGCCGCTGACGAAGACGGTCGTCTTCTGTATGTTCCGATTGTCAAGGCGACGTATGCGCTGCAGCCGGACTGTTCCTTGGCCATCGCCGAAAAGCAACTGCCAGTTAATCTCGGCGGCGAGTTATGGGGCGAACCCGGCATATCCAGCTACAAATATGAGCCCGAGTGCGCCTTCATGAAACCGCCACTGACGTGGTCTTGATCGGCCATGCTCACGCTAGCGCCGGAAGCGCCACGGAGGTATATGGTCCGATTGCGCGTTGGACCTCTCGATAAGACCGTTCGGGTTACCGGCGACCGATACTGGGTCAAAAGTTTCGGTATAGTCTCAATGACCTCACCCGAGCCATTTGAAAGTATTCCGCTTGATCTACGAACGAGCCTTCGGTGGCTGGGACCGGAGCCACCCGGATCCCGACCAAGCACGCCTTCGAACCAGCGCAATCCCGTGGGCACCGGGTTTCGGTCGCAGGCACGGCAGGTTTGAAGATGGCATTCGGCTGCCGAACCTCGAAGACCCGCGAGACCCCGTAGCGACTACGGCAGCACCGTCCACCCGCAGGGTTCGGCTTCACGTCGCCCGACTGGCAGCCCCGCGCTGCATTCGCTGGCACCTACGACGAGCAGTGGACGAATGATCGAATGCCGCTGCTGCCGAAGGATTTCGACCGGCGGTTCTTCAACGCCGGCTCACCCGGCCTTATAGCCCCCGGCTATCTCAAAGGTGATGAGGCCGTGTCAATCGAAAACGCTTCGCCACGCCGGGACGATCTCGTTCAACCTGCCCGCCGTGCCACCACCGGAGTGCCGCGTTCAACTAATCCGCGGAAGGCGCGACGCGCTCGTCCAGACGAATCTCGACACGGTCATCATCAATACTGACGAGGACCTGTTGCTGCTGCTCTGGCGCGGCTGTCGTGCCCGTGAGGAATGGTCCTCACGATGTCGTGTCCATCCAGATTCAGGCCGAGGGCGTCTCCACCCCGATTGGGGTGCGGTAATCGTCATGGCCACCTCTCCACGAGCCTTTCTCATCGAACTCTACGAGGAATACCTCGAGGAGGCCTCCTTTCTCTACGAACAGCGGCGCACGCTGTACCACAACCCCGAGATCACCTGGAAAAAAATCGGGGAATTCGAGGACCGCCTCGAAGCCCACATCGACGGCCTCGTCGTCGGTGACAAACTCGCCCTGGAAGTTGCGACCCGCCACGCCGCCGAAGGCGACTTCGGAGAACTGTACGCCGCCACCTGCGTATTCTGCCGCCAGAACCAGCGTGGCCGAGTGCTTGCACTCTTCGATGACCTGGATCCGGACGATGCTCAGAAGTCCCGCGCGATCGCCGACGCGCTGAAGTACGAGCTTCCGGATAGTTGGGTGCCGGATTTCCTGACGTTGCTCGCGTCCGGCGACCCAAAGCTCGCGCCAATATTGGCCCGCGCATTCGGATATCGGCGGCTGCCATGCGGCCCCCAACTGCTGAGCGCCATGAAGCGATGTGCCGCGCCGGCGCTGCCGGAAATTGTCTGGGCCCTCGGGCGTATCGCTCACAAGCCCGCCAATGGGCCGCTGCTTGACTATCTGAGGAGCGAGGACGAACCAGTGCGTGCCGCCGCCGCCGTGGCCTTGGCGCGCATGGGCGAGCCCAGAGCCATGGATTACTGTCTGGACCAAGCCCCGTCGAAGACCTGGGCAATCCTTCCCTTAGGTTTGGCAGGCGGGCGCAGCGCACTGCGCCTGCTGACGGATCTTGCCGAAAAGAACGGCGGCGCGGATTGCCTCACCGCGCTGGGATTGCTGGGTGATCCTGTGAGCGTCCCCCACCTGATCTCCCGGCTGGCGGAACCGGCAACTACGGTTTCAGCCACTACCGCGCTCCAATGCCTCACTGGAGCCGGCCTTCACGAAACTGTCTTCGTCCCCGACGAGATTGATGAAGACGAATTGTTCGAGTCCGAGCGCGAACAACTCAAGCAGGGTAAAACGCCAGATCGCGGCGACGGCAGACCATTTGGGTCGACAGTCACCCGACTCTCGCAAAATCCCGGAGACTGGAACCGTTGGTGGCAAAAAAATAATACCCGATTCACTCCAGGAGTGCGCTACCGCAATGGCGGGCTTTTTTCCCCAGGTGGGCTCATCCAGATGCTGACGGCTGAAGACACGCCCCACACACTCCGCCATTATTGCTCCGAAGAGCTGGCCACTCGATATCAAAACGATTTTGGCCTTGAGACCGATATGCCTGTGAGCCGTCAGGTCGACAAACTGGCAGAGGCCGTCACTTGGAGCCAAACCGGCAGCGCCCGCTTTCAAGATGGCGAGTGGTATTTTGCCGGGCACCGGTGTGCGTGAACCGATGTGCGTGAAACTATGAGTTGGCGTAATCAGCTACAATAACTACCCAGGATGTTTTAATGCCAGGAGTTTCACATGGATAACCCGGCCCCCCGAGGCGAATCCCTTAACGTCGAGCAGTTGCTGCACCTGCACACGCTCACCAAGGATGTCGCCAAGGTCTGCCAGAAGCAGCTTCGCGGCTACCTCGATACTTTGGCGCTTCTCTTCCGCCCCCGCCGCATTCTTGGCGACGCCATGGAAGGTTCGGAGCGTGAGACTGTCGGCGGCTCCGATCGTACTCTCACTGAGCTTCGCGAGCTGTATCGCAAGGTCGCCCTCAGGCCTTTCGAGCTCCGGCCGGAGCTCAGCCTCCCGCTTGAGTCCGTCTCGACCCAGTTGCAGCTCTACGAATGGGAATACGTGCATTCGTCCAAGACCGATCGCGGCTGGCGCAGTATTAAAGTCACTTCGCCGCTCACCTGGGTGGTGGCTTACTCCTCTAACTACTCCCTGCCCATGCTGCGCCAGGTCCTCGCGGGACAAGAGGAGCGCGATGCGGAAGCCGTGCGCGCCTTCGTCCTGCGCGCCTGTCTCATGCACCTGCATTTCACGAAATTTCCCGCGATCGCCGAGCTGCTCGCGGGCCTGCGCTACCCCGTCGAGATACGCCAGTCGCCGGAGACGGGCGAGCTGCCGCTGGTTACCATCTCCGCGCCCTTTTCTACCATGCGCCCCCCCGATAGCCTGGTAACGGTCGCGGCCGGTCTCGCGGGCGGCGCCAGCTTCTCTGAAGTGTTGGACCTGGGAACGGTGCAGAACCTCAAGGACCCGCTTCGCGAGCAGATTGCTGCCATTTTCCGGAGCCACGGGCAGGAGCTCTAACCAAACATGAGAAATCGGCATCGCGTGGTTTGGACCAAGGGCATGTTCCTTACCCCGCAGCAATTCCAGACGCAGGATCAGTTTTTTGAGGATGCTCTCCAGTTCCGGTTCGCTGCGTCGCAGTTCGCCAATTGGGGCGTCACTGCTCTCGACATCGATTCCGAAGCCCTTGGGAACGGCCTCTTCCGCCTGGCGAAGTGCACGGGGATCATGCCCGATGGGGAACCGTTCGATATGCCGGATACCGATGAGCTGCCCCCGTCGCGGTCCGTTACCGAGCATTTTCCGCCGACGCGCGATTCGCTCGACGTCTTTCTCGGAATTCCCGAGAGTCGCCCACGCGCACGAAATGTCAGTATTCCCGGGCCCGGCGAGGCGGACTTGTCCGGAGTTCCTCCCTCCACCCGGTACCTGGCGGAGACCCGCATGGTCACCGATGAGAACACCGGCGACCAGGAAAAACCCGTCCAGGTGGCGCGCAGAACCTTTCGCCTTATGTTTGACGATGAATATCGCGACGGCTTCTCAGCCTTCCGGATTTCGCAGGTGACCCGCAACGCCGCCGGCATCCCGATCCTGAATCCCCGGTTCGTTGCGCCGTGCCTGAATCTCGGATCCAGTAATTACCTGAGCATGCTGCTGCGCCGTCAGATTGAGATTCTGGCGACGAAGAGCGGCACCCTCTCGGGCCCTCGCCGGCAGCGCGGCAAAATCGCCGCCGAATTCTCGCCCTCGGAGACAGCCAACTTCTGGTTGCTCCACACTGTCAATTCCTATTTGCCGGAACTGAAGCACATCTGGAAAGTGCGCAAGGGCCATCCGGAGGCAGCCTATGTGTCAATGTTGCGGCTGGCAGGAGCGCTATCGACCTTCTCACTCGAAGCGCGCCCGGAGAACCTTCCCGACTACGACCACAACGATCTGGGCCGCTGCTTCACGCTCCTCGATGAGAATATCCGGGATCTGATGGAAACCGTCATTCCGTCCAAGTTCGTGGCTGTGCCGCTCGATGTGCGCGACCGGTTCATCTGGGGCGGCACCGTGACCGAGGATCAATATTTCCGCGATTCGCAGTTTTTCCTGGCGGTGAGCGCGAAGATGGGTGTCGACGACATCATCCGGAAGGTGCCGCAGCTGGTCAAGATTTCCGCGCAGGATGACATCCAGCGCTTGGTCCGGAATGCGCTCCCCGGGTTGACGCTGCGCCACGCACCGGTACCGCCTCCGGCGATCCCCATGAAACTCGACAGCCAGTATTTTGCGCTCAACCAGGGCGGGGAGTTGTGGAACGCCATTACGCTGTCCCGCCAGTTCGCCGTGCATGCACCAGGCGAGATCGTGGAGCCGAAAATGGAGCTTCTGATCGTGCTGGAATAGTAAAGGTCTTGCGTTACTCTACTCCGCGTGCTTCACCACTAGCGCTACCTCGCCCTTGAACCCGAATCTTCCGAGCGGTGCCGCGCGATTGGGCCGCGCATATTGATCCAGCACGTTGCCCTTGGCATCTTTGATGGCGATCTGCTCCGGCGCGATCTCAATTTGAATGGTGTAATCGTCGCCAGATGCCGGCGGCACGCGCACCTTAACCTTTTGTCCAGCTTTGCCGTCCACAGTTGCCCGCCGTTCCAGGTTACTGAAGTCGAACGAGTAATCGACATGGTTATCGGAATTCCTCTGATCGATGATCCAGTCGACATGTTTCGTTCTTTTGACGATCCTTGATGTTTGCCGAAGGATATCGATCGTAAAGGTCCCCTGATTGAGGCGCAGCCAGCTTTCTTCATCTCCCTTGTGCGCCCACCAATTGCCGTTCTGCGTCCACGATGCCGACTCCCGGAAATATTCCGGCGTCGGTCTCGACGGGGTTGGCGGCTTGGGGCCCTGCGTTTTTATGGGATCGACCGGTGCGGCAGGCAATGTCCAGCTAATGAGCTGCCTCTTGCCTGGCTCAACGGTAAGCTGTTCCGCGCGACCTCGATTGACGCCGGCATTGGCCGATACAGTATAACGCCCGGCTTTCAAAGACACGGATTTACCGTTTTCGACTAGATGCGTCTGCTGTTCGTCTGAACGTTTGTACGTGATAACGGCGCCGTCGGGCGTTATGTGGAACTCGATGCTTCCGTAAGCGATCAACTGCGCTTCAGCGCCTGTGATGCGCACCGCCTGCCCGGCCGAGAACGTTTTTTCCGGCAAATCCCGATCTTCAAAATCAGGCTTTTTCAGCGCGATCGAACGTGCTCCCGGGATTATCTCATCGCTCTTGAACGAACCGTCTGCCTGCACGCTGCCAATTTGGTGCCCGTCCATCCAGACCGCCGCACCGGCAGTCGCGCCTTCGATGAATAGCGACGCCATCCGCTGAATAGGCTTCAACTCAAAGAGCGGCAACGTCAGTAGATCGCCCTTTTTTAAGTCGACCTTCTGCTCCGGCGCGGCCTGATAACCTTCTTTGACCGCGCTGATCGTATAGGTGCCGGGTCTCAGGCTGGTCCACCCGTTGCCGGACTTGAAAGTAAGCCGCTTCTTTCCATTGACAATCAGGTCCGCGTCGGGCACGTTGCAGTGGACTTGAATATTGGCAGCCGACGTATCACTAGCCAACAGAATCGTAAGAGACGGAACGTTGCCACGTTCTATCGTGAGCCGCCGCGGGGTTTTTCCATCGTCCAGCGTTAGGGCAGGGTTGTCCGTCAAATCGGTCCACCCCAAGCCTTCCGGCGGAATCGGCTGCGTGGGCTGGTCGTTGATCCCACCCTTCAGATTTGTAGCGCTCGTATACACGTGAGCGCGTCCAGCCAGGTTGGCGATCACCACTGCATCCAGGTCTCTCGCCCTAAGGGGTTGTGTGACAGTGACGATTCCGCCGGGTTCAGCTTTGAACGAAAAGGAGAGGGACTCCTTGTTCGGCCGCAACAGAGTCAAGGTATGTTCGGCCGCCAGCGAAACCGCGTCATCGCTAAATCCTCCATCCCGAAGATCGGCTGGAGGCCCTCCGTCGAGCGATACCTTCCCCGCCGTCAGAGCCGAAGATAGCCGGACCTGGATCAACTCCGGCTCTAACTGGAACTGAACGGGAGGCGGAGCCGTTCCGGCCGTGATCGAAAAGACCTGGGACGCCGGTTTGTAGCCCGCCAGGCGCGCTTCCGCGGTGTATTTTCCCGCCGGCAATCGAACCGGCGAGGAACCCACCGGCTTGTTGTCTATCAAGTAGGTTGCACCAACAATATTAGACCGCAGATCGACAGGATATTCCCGGACAACAACCTTTACCACGGGCGCCGGCGGGCGATTTCGCATGGTCGCGATGGCCGCGAGGAAAAGGATCAGCGGAGCCAAGGCGATCAAACCCCACTGCAACGGCGACAAGCGCCTCTTGGGTTCAGCCAGGCTTTGTAAAACTGCTAATACGCGACGGAACGGATTGACTGCATGCGTCTGCGGAGTCTTCTCTTTGCCACGCCGATCATCCGTATTCGCCTTGATCGGACGAGGCTCTACCGGTTGAGGTGCGGGTGGATTTTGTACCCGGGGAGGGGCAACACTCTGATTGACACTGAAGGGGTCCGGGGAGGTGAAGTCGCCCTGCGGCTGGCGGACGCCTTCTTGAAGGACTTCCGTTTCCGCCGTGCCTCCAACCGGCTGCGAAGGTATTTCCGGCTTAACCTGCTCCGGCTTAACCGCACGCGGCGGCGCGGATTCCTGCTTCGGCGCCTCCACTGGTTGGGCTGCCGGTGACGCGCCTAGATTCCGCAGCGTCGAACGTAGCTGTACCAGCCTGACTTCAGTCGGATACGAGATCAGTGCCTCTTCCACTTTAGCCAACGCCAATCTGAGATCGCCGGCGACCTGCATCTCGCGAGCTTGCGAAATGCATTCGTTTACGATTTCCTGACGCTTGTAGTCCAGCACCAGGCCTTGCAGGCTCTTGGCCAAAGGATGGCCGCCATCGATGCCCAACGCCTGTTGTATGAGAGGTTCGGCCGCACGCCAATCCTGGCCTAATACCGAACGCGCCTGCTCCACCAGCGCATTCAGTAGTGCCGCCCTGATTACCGCATTTCGATTGTCCAGCGAAGCTGCTTTGCGCAGAGCCTCCAGACCGTCGCCAAACTGCCGGTCGAAGCACAGTTTCTGACCGCGCTGCAGCCACTCCTCCGCTTCGGCGGCGCGTTCCAAAGCTTGCTGGGCCAGCCGTTCCAGGCCGGATAATTCCCGGTCATTGGGAAACTCCGAGATGGCCGTGCGCACCAGGTCCCGGGCTCTGGCGTAGTCGCCGCCAGCGATGTGGCGGTCAATCTGGTCCACCCACCGCCCTTTCGCCTCTTCGCGCACCTGCTCGTCGCGGCGCCGCTTTAGCCGCTCCGCTTCAAACTCGATGCCGGGATACTGTCCGTAGATGTTCCGAAGAATGTCGAACTGGCTGAGAGCCTCGCTGAATTGACCGCGTTCCTCATATTGGCGGGCCTTGCCGACAATAGAATTCACCAGGTCCCGCCGGTCGCGGACCAGCCGCAGCGATTGCTGGAAATGCTGCTCCTCAGGATACCGTTCGGCGGCCTCCTTGAGAATGTTCACGCGCCTGTCGAGATCTGCTTCCGCCTCCACACGCCGCGCTATCTCTGCGATGAATGAGGACTGTTCCTGGCGCCGCTGCTCTTCCGCTTCCAATTTGAGCGCCTGGAACATCGGATCCCCGGGAGATTTCTTCAGAAACTCGTCGCAGAGTTCCAGTACTTTTCCAAACTTTCTGTCTGAAAGATGGCGCCGCCCCTCGGCATAGGAATTCCGTGCGGCCTCCCTTTCGGTGCGAATCTGATTATAGAGGCTCTGGTACTGCGCATCGCGGTCAGGTATAGCCGAATCGGGAGACTGGCGATTCAATTCCAGAACACGCTCCAGCTTGCTCAGTGCGGAGCTTACCTCGCCGTGTTGGTAACAGTTCACGGCCGATTGATAAAGCTGCTCCTTTTCCTTGCGCAGCCGGTTGATCTCCTGCTCGCGCCGGTCCACCTCCACCAACATTTCGCGAGCCCGGTTATCCTTGGCATTCAGCTTAAGAATTTCTTCCAGCGCCTGCCTGGCCTGGTCGAAGGCATGGTTATGTAGATGTTGTTCGACCAGACGAAACCAGTTTTCGGTCTGCTTGTCGCTCCTCTGCTTCTCAATCTGCTTCCTCAAGCTGAGTGCATCGGCATTGAGCGGATCGATGCCGAGCACTTCCTGGATTTTTTGCAGCGCCAGCGGGAATTCATCTTCTTCCAGCCGGGTCCGGGCGCTATCCAGGAGCTGACGGATGGATTTCTGGCGGATGGCCTGATCCAGCTGTATCCTCAGCACCGTCATGTCGGGGTCGATATTACCTTCGGCCTCCAGTTCGCTTAGAATCTCGGAGGCGAACTGGTGATCGCCTTCTATTTGCGCCCTTTTCGCGCGCTCAATGCGAGGTTGGATCTTCTCACGGTCAAACCGCTCTATGGGCTGGCCGTTGAGCGCCTTTTGGAGGGTCTCGCTATACTCACGCGCGGTCGAAAAACGGTGCCAGGGGTCCTTGGCCATGGCCTTGTGAATCACGCGGCTGACAAGCTGGCTAACCAGCGGATTCAGTTCGCAGACCGGTGGTGGAATGTGGCGCCGTACAGCGTCAACGGTCTCCGCCTCCGTCTTTCGGGCAAACGGTTTACGGCCGGTCAAAGCCTGGTAGCAGACCACTCCCAACGAGAAGATGTCGGACGCTGCCGAGGTGGGCTTCATCTCGATCTGCTCCGGCGCCATGTATTGGAGCGTGCCCTTGATACCCTTTACGGAATCCATCCCCGCCAGGTGGACAACCCCGAAGTCGATAATCTTGACGGTGTCGTCATCCATCACGAAGATGTTGCTCGGCTTCAGATCGCGGTGAATCAAGCCTTGCTCATGGGCTGCCTGAAGGCCGCGGCAGGTCTGTGCGGCGATGCCCACAATCCGGTCCACTGTCAGCCGTGTGCTGGCATTCTCGATGAGAAATTCCAGAGTCGCACCCGGCAATAGCGGCATGACGAAGAAGGGCTTTCTCTCGCCTTCCTGTTCAAATTCTCCGGTATCCAGAATGTCGATGATGTTCGGGTGGCTTACACGCGCCAGCAGACTCCATTCTTTGGAGAAGAGTTCCAGCGCCGCGGGGTTCAGCGTGCCCCGCATGGTCTTCAGGGCGACATCACGCCTGGTTACCGTGTCGTACGCTTTATAAACAACACCCATCCCACCCTGGCCAATAGGCTTCCCCTTGAGCTGGTAACGGGCATTGATTATCAATGCTGATGTAGCCATGTATGAGGCCCTTAGAATACCAAAAATACAACACTGCGTTCCGCCGGCTTAGCCTCTGTCTTTCTGACTGGAGCCATAATCCTGAACCCAGTAAATGTGATATCCAATACGTTACGACGCAACTACTCTCAATGAGGTAGTGAGCAGTATAGTGAAGACGTTACACCCTACGCTTTCGTTGCGCAATACTATGACGGTACTACTTCAAAATGCTGAACATATTCGAGAAGTCGTCCGTCCACATACGAAAGGGGCGCTCAGGCCGCAGTACTTTGGCATCCTTTTGAAGTTCGGGGTGGGCGTCTGCCGCGGCGCGGCCCATAATGAGCGCCCAGGAACAGGAGAAACAAAAGGTGTCATCCTCATCCGCGGTGAACTGATACACCAGGCCAACTTTGCCGAAGGCATTGGCGGCGCGTTCCATTACCGGCTCCAGATCCAGGTAGGTATTGGAAATATTGACCGCCAGAATCCCGTTCGGCTTCAGGTGCCGGAAATAGATGCGGAAGGCCTCACGCGTGATCAGGTGAACCGGTACGGAATCGCCCGAGAAGGCATCCATCACCAGCATGTCGAACTGCTGGTCGGGCTCAGAATCCAGAAGCAGGCGGCCATCTCCAAGTGCGACTTCCACTTTTGCCGGGCTGTCTTTGAGATAGGTAAACTCGGTCCGCGCAATATCCAGCACCAGCGGGTTGATTTCGTAAATCCGCAAGGTGTCGCCAGCTCTTCCATAGGCGGCTAGAGTGCCGCAGCCCAGCCCCAGTATCCCGATGCGCCGCGGCCGGCCTTCCTGCGCGTGCATGGCGCGCCCGATTCCGGATTGGGCGCAGAAGTACGTAACCGGCATGCGGCGGTATTGCTCGCGCCGCATCTGTTCGCCATGATTGATCACGCCGTGGATCAGCTTACGGCAGGCATCCTCGTCAATCCGCGGGTCGCCGTCATCCTCCGTCCGAAGCTGGCCGTAGAAGTTGCGCTCCACCACACGATAACCCGTCACCATACGGTGCATGATCCCGCCCAGAAACACGTAGTAACCGCCCAGCAAAAGCGCCAGCGCAGCCAGGCCGGTGCGCTTCCCCCATGCGGAGCCCTTGGCAGGCGCTGCGCCTCTGGCGCAGCGGCCTGCTCTAAAGGAGAGGTAACACGGTCGGAGCGTGTTGCCGGAGAGACTCTCCAGAGCTCGCGGCCGAAGACAATGGACGCAACTAGCGCGCACAAGGCCAGGCCAATCGGAAACTCGTAGTAGGCATGGAAAAGATTGGGCGCCACCAGGCCCACGAACAGGCCGCCCACCGCGCCCCCCAGCGATACCGTCACGTAAAATCCAGTCAGATAGCGCGGGTGCGGCTTGAGCCGGGCCAGTTCTCCATGGCATACCATGCAGCAGACAAACAGCCCCAGCGCCAGCAGGCCAATCACGAGGCGTGGCGGCATGCTGATGTGTTGGGGCCACAACCGGTACGCCATGAAAGCCAGCGCCGCAATCAGGAGCGGAACGAACGCCACGCGTCGGTACAGGCGCGGCGCCTCAAAGCAGACGATGAAGCTCAACAGGTAAACGCTGAGCGGGATAATCCAAAGAAACGGGATGGCGGCGACGTCTTGTGTGAGGTGCGTGGTGACGGCCAGCAGCAGCACCGAAGCACTGGCGGACAGGCCAAGCCACAAGAAGCGCGATGCAAGGGTAGGCGGCCGGGCAGCGTCTCCGCCGTCTTCTCCGGCTGCGGCAATGCTGTCCTGGGTCAAGGCCGATTGCGCAGACGTTCGCCAGGCGGTAACGCCACACAGCGCGGCGAAACACACAAAGCCGCCGGACCACACCATTCCCTGCATGCCTGACGGCAGGTTCGGCTCCACCAGAAACGGATAGCTGAGGAGTGCCGTCATGGAGGCGAGGTTCGAAAGGGCGAAGAGGCGGTACGGTAATCCGCCTGTGTGGCTGCGCGCGTACCATGCCTGCAACAACGGACTGGTGGAGGAGAGCAGGAAATAAGGAAGACCGACGGTGACCGCCAGCAGTGCCAGGATGGTCAGCGACGGATGCCCTGCGCCGGCCGATTTCCAACTCACATTGGGGATGATGGGGAGCGTGGCCAGGCTCACCGCCAGCACCGAGATATGTACGATGGCCTGTTTGCGCGCCGCCAGCCTTGTGTGGAGCCAATGGGCATAAAGGTATCCCAGCAGAAGCACCACCTGAAAAAACAGCATGCACGTGCTCCATACGGCAGAGGAGCCGCCAAACCACGGCAGGATCATCTTGGCGATAATCGGCTGGACTTCAAACAGCAGGAACGCCGAGAGGGAAATGGTAAGCGCGTAAAGTAACATCGCTGTGGGTCAGTCTTCTAAGCTAACCGATTTGGCGCACTGCCGTACGTCGTCCGGCGACGATTGCGTACCGTTCACGGACGTTCGGGTGGCATAGAAATGATACCGGCGTTTGCGGAGGAAGGCGCAGTCGTGGTCGCGGGCGGCCTATCGTGCAGCCCGGCTACAGGTGCCGGGCTGCTGTCTGATCGCGTCACGTGTGACTAAAAGTTGAACTTTACCGACAACTGAATATAGCGCGGCTGGTTGCCGTTACTGCTGCTCACGTTGGCCTTGACCACGGTGCCGAAGCTGGAACTGGTCAGGGTGCTGTTGGGCTGCGCCTGGTAGAAGTTGAACGTGTTGGTGACGTTGAATACCTCAGCGCGGAACTGAATGCTGGTTCGTTCCGTGATGCGTGTGGTCTTGTTCAGGGACGCGTCGGCATTGGGCACACTCATGGTCCGGATCTGGCCGGAATACGCCGGCTCCGCGGCCGGCGCGAAGAGCGGCTCGCTCAGGAAGTTGTAATTGGTGCAACCGGCTTTGGTGCTGAAGGACTGCATGGTGATGGTCCCGTTGGTATTCCATTGGGCCACGCAAGGCTGCACGACCTGCACGGTGGGCGAACTCCAATTGATATTCGGCAGCTTGGCTTCCTTGACATAGATAAAGTTGGTGGGCAGCCTCCACGGAATGCCGGAGTGGTAGCCGAACAGAACGTTCGCTTCCCACCCGCCTACCAGCCGCTTGACCAGACGGCCCGATGAGCCGAAGAATCGCTTGCCCGGCCCGAAAGGAAGCTGATAGACCACCGTGGCTTTGATGCTTTCCGGTTGATCGTATTGGTAGATGCTGCGCTCCGGCACCAACTGCTGAATGTCGTTATAGCCGTTCTGATAGACCTGCTTGGACAAAGTCCAGTTGGCGACCAGGGTCAAATCGTTCCGGGCGCGAATCTCATAATTCAGCTGGAACGAGTTGTACCAGGAAGCAGCGGCGTTCGTCTTAGTCAATGTGATGCCGCCGAACTGCGGATACGGAACTGTAAGCGTGGAGCGCGCCAGAGTAGCGCTGGTGTAGTACGAGGTGCCGTTGAACGGCGCCAGCTGGTAGAACGGGTTCGGGATCAAGGCCTGGCAATATGCCGCGTTGCCGCCTTCCCAGGCATCGCACTGCTGGCGGAGACTTAGCGGAATGAAGTTGACGGGTTGAGTGGATTCCAGGTTGTTACCGCGGCTGCCGACATAGCTGGCATCCACCTTGGAATGGCCAGGCGAGTTCGTATTGGAAACCGAACGAGAACTGGTCCATGTGCGGAAGGATGAACTTGGGATTCACGACGGTCAGGCTCTGGCCGACAAAAGTATTGGCGCCGAGCGAGGATCCCGCCGGAAGCAGCAGACCCGAAGGAAACGGATTGTTGATCAGATTGGGAACGGGCGTGCGGCCTCCATCGTTCGATGTGACCAGAGGCGTGGAGGTATTGAATCCGCTGCTTTGAATATAAGCTGTTGCTGGGGTTGAGATAGTACCGGCCCCAGCCGCCGCGCATGACCAGCTTGTCACGTAATCCGATAGGCAAAGCCGACGCGCGGCTGAATCGCCTTCATGTAAGTGTCGGCCGCATTCCGCGGCTGGCCATTGACTCCCGCAAAGAGCAATCCGCCGGTCACGGTGGGAAATCCCGGAAACTGCTGCTGATTGATGAGCTGGTTCACGGGACTGGTTTGAGTCGCACTGAAGCCGCGATCCATGCGGTTGAAACGCTCATAGGGCGGAACATTGAAGTCCCAGCGCAAACCAAGATTCAGCGACAGACGGCTGCTGACCCGCCAATCGTCCTGGATCCACGGCGCATAGTAGTGGTCCTGGTAAACGCCCAGCAAGCTGTAGCCGGAACTACCGCTGCTCGGCGTGCCCAGCAACCAGGACGCGATGCTGTTGCCGCTAAGCGGGTCCGCCTGAGCGTAGTTCTGCTGGGTCCAGCCCGGATCCGCACTCAGGCTAAGAGCCGTGCTGAAGTTTTGCGTGACGTACTGAATGTCCCGGATATCGACGCCGGCTTTCACGGAATGGCCTTTATGTTCCAGTTCAGGCTGGCGGCGACGGCGCCGGTATTGGTGATGTCACCGGTCGGATACTGGCCCAGATTGAAGTAGTTCGAGAAGCTATACGTGCCGAAGAACGCCCCGCCGGGAAGGCTGTTCACCAGGGAGCTTGGAAAGCCCAGTTTGGTGAGGTCGAATCCTGCGTTGGCATCGCCGCGATCCTCTCCCAGGTAACGGGCGAAGGAGACGCGGGCATTGACCACCATTTGAGGAGAAATGATTCCGACCCACTCGAGACCGAAAGTGTCGTTGGTGCGAATCTCCGGCAGGGAACCATTCTGGCCCGGACCCGAGAGCGAATTCGAACCGTCCCATCCCATCTCCAGCCGGTTGCTGCGAATCTGCCGGAACGCAAAAGTGATTCCGGCTTCCAACCTGCTGATCGATCTTTACGACCTCGTTGTAAAAGGCGTCCTTGTCGGGAGCCTCGAAGAACTGGTTTGCTTGGGAGTAAGGCTGGCCGGGAGTGGTGGTGTTGGGCGCCGGGAAGTAGCCGAGGATCTTCTTGGCAATCGGGTTGATGCGATTGGCCGGAATCATGTTATTCGGAAAAGGCTGCCGGGTGAACGTTCCATTCACATTTTGGCCGGTGGCAGGGTCGAAAATAGTGATCGGTTGTCCCACGCCGTTCACCAGCTTGGAGAAATCGCCGTTGGCGAATTCCGGGGCGGGAACGGAAAAAGTAGTTGGCCGCGGCGTGTTCTCGCGGTATTTCTCATACGCGAACAGGAAGAAGGTCTTGTTGCGGCCATCGTAAACCTTGGGAACATAGACAGGGCCGGCGAGCTGGCCTCCGTACTGGTCCAGATAGTGCTCCCCTTTGGGGGCGCCGACGGCATTGTTCTGGAATGAGTTGGCATCCCACGCTTTACGGCGCGCATACTCGTAAACCGTTCCATGCGGCGCGTTAGTGCCGCTTTTCAGCGAGACATTTACGATGCCTCCGCTGGTGTGGCCGTACTGCGCGTCGTACGAATTGGTCTGAATCTTGAACTCCTGGACGGCATCCACCGGCGGAACATAAGCAATATTGTTGGTGCCGGCCTGCGCGTTGTTGGGCGCGCCGTCCAGCAGGAATTCGTTGCTCTCGTACAGCCCGCCGTTGATAGTCCACTGGGCAATGGCGCCATTGTCGAAGGGACGTTGATAAATAACTGTGCCGTTGAAATTCACGCCCGCCACAATCTTGGCCAGCATGAACGGGTTGCGGCCGTTCAGGGGCAGTTCGGCCACGCTCTGCTGGTCGACCAGGGTGCCGCGATCGGCCTTGGCGGTTTCAAGCAGCGGCGATTCGCTGGTAACCGTCAGTTGCTCGGTGACCGCTCCCACTTGAAGAGTGACATCTACGTCAACCGTATCGCCTACGCTCAGCACCAGGTTCTCGCGCACGAATTTCTTGAACCCGTCACCCTCCGCCGACACGGCTGTAGGATCCGGGGTTCAAAAACGGCACGGTATACAGGCCGGCGCTATCGGTGACCGTATTCACGACAACGTTGGTCCCGACATTCTTGACCTCGATTTTTACATTGGGAACCACGGCTTTGGAACTATCCGTGACCCGGCCTTTCAGAGTGGCTTGCACTCCCTGGGCCCACACGCCCGCCGGGACAAGTAAAAGCAAGCAAAGGAAGCAGTAGACAAACACTTTGGACTTCAAATGACACCTCCAGTTGGATTGATCCAACCCTCCACACCAAAACAGAGCAAATTTTCTCGACTGTACCACCCTAAACAAAGAACAGTCAAGAGAAAGATTTCCGAAGACATCGAAAGAAAAGGTCTACTGAGCGAGCTTCCGAACCCTGAATGCATCGCTCCCTGACGGTCGCGGCTCGGATCGGGCGCCGCGCGAAGCAATCTCAGGATTTTAGCGTTGTGCCAGTTTGTTGCGAACCGCTTCCAGATTCCGGCGCGCGGTCTGGTGCGAGGGGTTAGCCTGCAGTGCGGCTTCGAACTGGGCGGCCGCGGCCGGCAGGTCCCCGGTACCGCGCCAGAATGATGCCGAAGTTATTTCGCAAGTCGGCGTCGCCGGGCCGCAGCGCCACTAATTCGCGGTAACTGGCAGCGGCGGCGGTCAGCCGGCCTTCGCTGGCGGCGGCGTTGCCGGATTGGATCAGTATGGCGATGAACTGCTGGCGCGCCGCGGTGTCTCCAGGTTCGGCGGAAATCACCTGTCGAAAGTTCGCGGCGGCTTCATCCAATTTCCCCTGGGCGGCCAGCGCGTTTGCCAGGTTGAACCGGGCGCTCGGGTAGTCCGGCTGGATCTCAAGCGCGTGCCGGAACTGCTCAAGCGCAGCTTCGAGGTTACCCTCCGATTGCAGAGCGGCGCCCAGATCGTTTAACGCCATGGGCTGCTCCGGGTCCAGATGCAACGTGTCGCGCAGGTGGCTGATGGCGGACGTGGTATCGTCGCGGCTCAAGAGAAGCACGCCAAGATTGAAGTGGGCCGAAGAATTGGCTGGATCGTTATCCAGGCGATGGCGCATCAGCGCTTCCTGCAGGACGGCGCGCTGGTCACCCTCTCCGCGCGGAAGCACCTGGAGCCACAGATGTCCCATCTCATCGGTGGACTGATTTCCGGCAACCACGCGCCTGGGCGGAGAATTCGGGTTGCGCGGATTGTCCGCCGAATTGTCAAAGTGAAAGCGCATGGAGATCACGGTCCCCTTGGGCAGCAAGAGCGGCTTGCGGCAGCGGAACACGGCTTGCCAGTTGATGTCCCAGCGCGGAATGCGGATGAGCCATTGCCGGGAACCATCGGGTAGCGTCGCGAAGGCCTCCAGCAGGCTTCCGAGATAGTGGGCGTGCGGATAGACCGCGATCACGTCGACATCAATCGGCAGGCGAAAGTCGTCGGAAATCAGGAAATCGGACGCTCCGGCGGCAATGTCCAGGGCGCTGTCGCGCTCGATCTGAACCAGCATGGGGAATTTGGTGGGCGGCTTATCCGTGAAATAAAGTCCGATGGAGGGCTGCACGAGTTCCGGCTTGCCAGTGGGATGGAAGTGGACGTTAAGGACGAGCTGGTTGCCCGGATCAAGGCGCCATGCCATGCCGTCGGGTTCGATGCGAGGGACGCCGCCCGGTTTCCAGAACAGGAAGTGACTGTCGGGATCGAAGGTCGCGGTCTCGATGTTCAGGTCCATGCCGGGAAAGCCCTCTCCCGGAGTTTTCTCGCGACGACCGGCTGGAGCGGGCGCGATCGAGCAGCAGATTGGCGTGATGAACGCTGCGGGCGCTGCCGGGACGTACCTCGACGGCCTTGACGTAACGGGTTTGGCCGGTGGCCGGGGCGAGAATAAAATTCCAAAAGAGATCTGGTCCGTCAGCAGGCACGGGAAACGGCTTCGAGACCGTCAGGATCGAGGTCCGGAGTGCCGAGCTGCCACCCCGGCGTAAAGGTTGGCGCCGGAGGAGAATCGGAAACGGCGCCCTGCGGAGCGCCCTCGGAAGCCCACTTCCCGATCTGTTCGATCTGGGCGTCGGTGAGGCGGCGCTGGTTGGCGAATTCACCGTAACCCGGCTCGGGCAGCCACGGAGGCATATAGCGGCGCCGCGTCACGGCTGCAATCAGGCCGGCGCGCTTGCGGGCATCCGCGTACGTCAGCAGGGAAAACGGCCCGGATTCGCCGGGACGATGGCAGGGAGCACAGTACTCGAACAGGATGGGAGCGATGTGCTTGTAATAGGTCACCGCCGGCGCGGCTGCCTGAGCGCACTGGAGCATTCCCAGCAGCAATCCGAAGGCAAGCCGGCCGCGATTCGCCATATCCTAAAGATGCGCTGGTGGCCGTTGCTTCGTCAACTCAGAGCGCCTCGGGATGCGCTCCCTAACGGTCGCGGCTCGGTTCCGGCTTACAAGTGCACCCCAACGGTCGCGGCTCCGAAGCGCCCAGCCCCGGCGATCTCAGAGCTTGAAAAAGATCTTGCGCCGGTACAGCCAGTAGCACATGTACCACATCACGAACAAGACCGCGCAGGCTTGGGCGACGGGCGCGAAATCGCCGAGGAAGGTAAACCGGAAGGTAAACACGCCCACGGCGCGGTTGATCCAGGAGCGAAGTACCTGTTCCACCGCATAGATGAAAATCGAATTCGCGCCGACTACGATGAACGGAAACGTCCACTTGGTGTAGCCCTTCACTTCAACTATCCAAAAGAACGCGAGCAGCATCAAGAGCACCCAGCCGGTGCTGAAAATCGTAAACGAGGTTGTGCAGATCCGCTTGATGATGGGGTTCCACGGGTGAATCAGATAACCGACCGCCAGACAGGCGATTGCCGAGGTCCCCATGACCTGCATCTTGTAGCCGTTCGATCTGCGGCTTTGCAGGAGCTGGCCGGTCCAGACGCCAAACAGCGTGGTCACGGTGCTGGTCACAAAATTCAGGTTGACCCAATAGTCGGGGTTCATGTGGCCGAACACGAACTTATCGATGACTTGGCCGATATTGGTGGTCTTCGACAGGAAGGGACCCTCCGTGCCGGGGAACGCCACGAACAGGGCCCAATGCCCGATCAGAAGGCCGGCGGCAATCGCGGCCTGCCAGCGGAACTCGAGCTGCATAATGAGATAGCAGAGGAAATAAGTGATCCCGATCTGCGCCAGGACATTGATGAGCTGGAAGTGCAACCGGCCGGAAGAGATCGACATCAGAATCTGGCTCATGAGGATCAGCCGGAAACTGCGCGCCGCGACGTGCCAGAAAATCTGGCGGTCGCCGGCTAGCTGCGCTTTGCGAATGACCAGCGCGAACGGCATGGCGACGCCCACCATAAACATGAACGCGGGCTGGATGAGATCCCAGAACGCAATCCACTCCCAATCCTTGTGGTCGAACTGGGCGGCGATCCAGGCGAAAGCCGGTTTATTGTGCGCCAGTGCCCGCAGACCGAATCCACTCGACACAAGCATGAACATGATGAACCCGCGATAGGCATCGAGCGCCACGTAGCGCTTGGGTACTACCGCTGGGGCGGCCGGAGCCTGCCCGGATTCAATCACCGGCGCGGCTTGTGCAGTTACCATGGGTCTCCTTTCCTGGGTCCTTTGCTGGCGCGGCTTTCCTGGCTGGCTGGTTCTGCTTTCGCCGCCGCCTGTTCGCATCACATATATATGATGGTCAGAGGGTGATTGTCAATGCCAGTGGAGCAGCCCAGTGCAGCCGACATCCAGTGGATCGGTCT
Source organism: Bryobacterales bacterium (assembly GCA_963817515.1). Lineage (GTDB taxonomy): Bacteria > Acidobacteriota > Terriglobia > Bryobacterales > Bryobacteraceae > DATMNI01. The sequence goes on from CAWFPJ010000010.1 coordinate 186,905, forward strand.
GAGCCTGGCTCGCTACACAACCATCAGAACGTGTAACCCAGACCGAACAGCGGCGTGAACTGGTGAAAGATGCCGCGCTCCGTGGCGCCCGACACCGGCGTGAAGAGCGCTTTCGGAAACGTGGTGATGTAGTCGCGAACATCGCCGCGCACCATCAGGTGGTCCGAGATGCGGATCTTTATGCCGCCCCCCACCGTGAACAACGGTGTCCACTGGCCATGCGTAGTCAGTTCCGCGATCTTGGGCAGCGGCTGCGGAACCGGAGCGGGTCCGGTAGTCTCATAATATTTTCCGCCCACGCCCGCCGCGGCATAGGGCCGGATGCGCTCTCCGCGCGGCTTCAGGTGGAACAGCACGTCGTAATGCAACGCGTGCGATTGTCCTTGAACATTGCCCTTCGCGCTGCCCGCGGCGAGAAACGGGTCGCCGTCGTGATAGAGGTAGCGGATCTCGCCGGAAAAATGCTCATAGAGATCTTCTCCGAACACCGCGCCCGCGGCAAAGCGATTGCGGATGCCGGCGTCAGCGGTGCCGCCCGAGGAGATAATGCTGCCGTTGTGATAGACGCCGTAGCCGATCGCCCCCCCGATTTCGTAGTGCTGCGCGAAACAGGCACCCGCGTAAAGCAGCCCCGCCAAGAGTTTCAGTCTCACAACTAGAAGTAGACAACAGCCCGGCCGCCGGTACAAGACTACCGAAGTTAACAGTTAGTCGCGGCTTTCCGGTGAACCATCACCGGCGGCGAGGTATAGGCCGTGTAGCTTCTAGATGCGGGATGAGTTAACCTAAATACAGAAAGCGTTGACATGTCTACAAAACTTACCCATGAAATCATAAGCGCCGCCATCCTTGGATTCGAGGCACAGAAGCGGCAGATCGACTCACAGATCAGTGAACTCCGAGCCCTGCTCTCCGGTGGCCCGGCCGAACCCACCATTACACCTGAACCCGCAAAACCCACACGCCGCAAGATGAGTGCCGCCGCTCGAAAAAGAATCGCGGAGGCGCAACGCAAGAGATGGGCTGCATCCAAGAAGCAGTCTGCAGCTACGGCCCCCGAAGACTCTCCTAAGCCAAAACGCAGGCTCTCCGCGGCTGGCAGGAAGGCGATAATTGCCGCCACCAAGAAGCGATGGGCGTTGAAAAGAGCCGAGGCTGAGAAGGCACGGCCCACTGGAAAGAAGAAGACGACCGGCGGCAGAAAGACTGCTGCAGGCAAGACCACGGGTTCCACGCTGGCGGCATAAGCTGTCAGTTAAGGAAACCGGTTAAAGGAAAAGGAAAGGGTTAGAATTTTCGATTTCCGTTCCTAACTTCGCTACCTTAACCTGACTCTCACCGCCATCGAACGCACGACGATTATCCGCCCAATTTCCTTCTGACATTTTGATCTCAAGCCCGCTGGCGACATGAGCTTAGAGAATTTCTATTGTTCTCAATAGCCTGAGAAAAGTTCGGCGCATTTTCTGGAAAATCTGTGGAAAAATTCTGAAAATGACGTTGACACCGAAAAGATTCGGGACTATTCTTAGTACACCTAGTACGACATTAGTCTGAGGTTTGAAGATGAAGTACTCGAAGTTGTGAAGGCTGGAGCGTCACCCCGCCGAGACCGCTCCCAGAGTCCTGACCTGACACTAAGAACACCGCACTGAGTAGAGGTGTATGTCGAACGGGTTATCGAGGCAGTACACGTCGTAGAGAGGGGATCTCTAATGAGGAAGCCGCCGGAAATTGCAAACAATACTACGGGAACCCTAACAGTTCTCTCCGTCAGCCCGCTTGAAGAGGATCACTTGTCCTTACAAGCTATTGTCGGTCACTCCAGATGGAGGCTGCTGAACTCAGGCCGTGTTTCACAGGCGCTGGCCTTATTACAACGGCATGAAATTTCCGTGGTTCTTTGTGAGCGCGATTTGATGCCGGGAACGTGGATTGACATGCTTGAGAATATGAGGGAACTGCCACATCCTCCATCCTTGATCGTCGCTTCAAGGCTAGCTGACGAACGCCTTTGGAGTGAAGCCCTGAACCTGGGCGCCTGGGACGTATTAGCGAAGCCGTTTGATCGCAGTGAAGTATTCCGCAGTGTGAAATCGGGGTGGCAGCATTGGCACGACCAGATTCACACGCGTGCGACGCCGTCAAGGGTGATGTCGGCGGCAAGTTAAGATCAACAAGATGATACAGGCAATCGTGAACCTGTTGCTTGGCTGCCGCCATCGCCGGGTTACACGGCCTATTACCCCGCTTCGCAAATCCGCTTCGGAACCCGGCGAGACCTACGTTGCCTGCCTGGAGTGCGGCCAGCGGTTCCACTATGATTTGGAGACCATGAGAATGGGAGCGGTAATTCCAAATCTAACCAGCGATGAGCAGTTTCAAACCTCGCGTTAACCCTCATGCCGCTGAAACCGTTGCCGGCCGTGTTGGCAACTGGCAGATGATCCGTGTGCGGAACTGGCGCCGCAGAATTCGCACAGCTGTGGAGTTATCCTGGGCGCGCACGGTTCGGCCCACTACGTGGAGTTTCACTGCCCCAAGATGCTTCAGCCGGGCCGGCCAGGCGATGAAGAGCTCGATATCGAGGGCCGGAGGCAACGCGTGCGCGGACTGGAAGAGCAGGCCGCTCTGTGAAATATCGACCGTCCGCCCGCGGCCTGCCTGGGCCGCCCCATCGGCTCGAATCACCGTATAGAAGACTTCAGCATCGACGGGGTAGCGGCAATCCGATCGTCGCTGGCGTTTCGGTGTTTCGGCATGCTGCTGAACTGCGGGTGCCATAGAACGATTCCTCCGAAAATCTGGGTTTTCACTCGGTAGTGATTTTCAGCCGTCAACCGTTTCAAGGTTCTGCATACCCCGCTACTCAGGCGTTAGAATCGTCTGATCGGCATGAATTACGACGTGGCTGTGATTGGCGCCGGCTCATTCGGTGCGTGGACGGCGTGGCATCTGGCGCGCGCCGGCAACTCGGTATTGCTGCTTGACGCCTGGGGCCCGGCCCACAGCCGAGCCAGTTCCGGCGGCGAGAGCCGCATCATCCGCATGGGGTACGGAGCCAATGAGATCTACACCCGCATGGGAATGCGCTCGCTGGCGCTGTGGCAGGAACTCTTCGCGCGTACAGCGCAGCCGCTGTTTCATCGCACGGGTGTGATGTTGATGGCGCGCGAGGACGACGCGCACAGCCTTGCGACCCGCGATACTCTGGCCCGCGCCGGCGTGCCGATGGAAGTTGTGCCGGCGGCGGAACTGGCAAGACGCTATCCGCAGATGCAAATCGACAGTGCCGCTTTGGGCGTGGTTTTCGGGATATGGGAGCCGGAGAGCGGAGTCCTGATGGCGCGCCGCGCGGTGGCCGCTGTGGTTGCAGACGCCACTCACCACGGGGTGACGTACTCCACCGAAGCGGTAAGCGCACCCTTCCGGCGCGGCTCTGAGGCGCTGGTGCGGACGGCCGGCGGTGAGGAAATCCGCGCGGCGACTTTCGTTTTTACCTGCGGGGCGTGGTTGGCCAAACTCTTTCCCGACCTTCTGGGCAAGCGAATTCGACCCACGCGCCAGGAGGTCTTTTTCTTTGCACCGCCGGCTGGAGATCGCCGCTTCTCTCCGCCCGCATTGCCGGCGTGGCTGGATTTCGTCGACCGGCGCGGCCCCTACGGAATTCCCGATCTTGAGAGCCGCGGTTTCAAGCTCGCCCTGGACCGCCACGGCGCCGCGTTCGACCCGGATACCGGCGATCGGCGCCCGAGTGCCGAAGGTTTGGACGAGGCGCGCCGGTTTCTGGCGGAACGCTTCCCGGCCCTTCGCGATGCGCCGCTCACCGAATCTCGCGTGTGCCAATACGAGAACACGTCGAACGGCGATTTTCTAATCGACCGGCATCCCGACTTCGATAACGTATGGCTGGCCGGCGGCGGTTCCGGCCACGGCTTTAAACACGGGCCCGCGGTGGGTGAGTATCTGGCCGCCTGTATTCTGGGGCGGGGTGTTCGAGAGGCAAGATTCTCGCTTGAGACTAAGCGAGAAGCGCCGGCCCGAACAGTTTACTGAGAACTCTCAACCATTAAAGTGCCTTGACAAGACCTGAACGGCTGTTCATACTCAACCCATCAGCCGTGCGGGGGAAATTGTGATTCCGAAACATCTCTCTCCCGCCCCTTCCGGGGCCCCGTCCAGCCCCTGTGGCCATTGGTTCCACGCCGAATCGTACTCTCAATTCAGAATGAGGAGTAACCGAATGCGTTATCCATGCTTCGCGTTGTTCTGCCTCTTGCTGACGCCCGTAATGGGGCTGGCGCAGTCTCAGGCAAACACAGGGAATATAGAGGGAATAATTGTAGACCCATCGGGCAGTGGAGTACCTAAAGCCAAGGTCACGCTGACGAACGTCGGGACTAACTTCACACGCGCACTGGTGACCGACGACGAAGGCCGGTTCAGGGGTCTTCTGCTGCCGCTCGGACCGTACCGGGTGACTGTCAACGCCGACAACTTTGGCGCCGTGGTGCGCGAGGGGCTGGATCTGGCAGTTGGTCAGACCATCTCCCTGACGCTCACCCTGAGCATCTCGCAGGTGGGGCAGACCATCTCGGTCACCGCTGAGGCGCCGATTATCGAAAGTGGAAGGGTGGAGAGCTCCACTTACCTGGACTCGCGGTCGGTCCACGACCTCCCCAACAACGGCCGCAACTTTCTTAGCCTGGTGCCGCTCACTCCGGGCGTTTCCATCGTGCAAGGGCCCGATGGCGATGAAATCTCAATCAATGGTCAAAAAGGCATCAACAACAATGTTTCGATCGATGGCGCCGACAACAACAACCCGTTCTTTGGGGAACAGCGCGGCGGCCAGCGCCCGGCCTTCACGGTTAGTCTCGATGCCATCAAAGAGTTTCAGGTGGTCTCCGACAGCGCCCCCGCTGAATTCGGACGCAGTTCCGGCGGGTTCATCAACGTGGTGACGAAGTCCGGGACGAATGACGTGCACGGTACCCTGCATGAATACCAGAAATGGACCGGACTGACCTCGCGTCTTTCCGATGGGACTCGCCTGAGCGGCTTTGCGCAGGAGCAGTTCGGCGGCACGCTCGGCGGGGCCATCAAGAAAGACAAGCTTTTCTATTTCGTGGCGTACGATCAGCAGTATTTCACGCAGACCAAGCAGAACAATCCCAACCGCATCGATCCCGCTCTGGTAAGCTTCTTCGCCACCAAGTTCAACGATCCGAACGAGAATGGCCCGATCACGCGAGAGAACAACGCCATCGCCACGCTAGGTAAGGTCGACTGGTACGCCAGCCCGAAAAACCTGTTTACGGCCCGGTACAATTACACTCACTCGAATCAGCCCAACGGCACCTTTGACGTGGAGCAATGGGGACGGAGCGCCAACGCGCTCGAGATCGATTTCTCGAACAGCATCAGCCTGCAACTGAATTCGACGCTTTCGGCGTCCACCCTCAATGAGGCGCGTTTCCAATTCGCACGCGAGGACCGGCCGCGCGACTACAACGGCCCCAGTCTCCCCGGCCAGAACCGCCCGCTGCCGGATACGGGCATCGATTTCGTGGGCCAGTACCGCTTTGGACTGCCGTTCTTTATCCCTACCAAGGACCACGATACACGGTTCCAGTTGAACGACAATGTGTCGGTAGTACGCGGCGCGCACAACTTTAAATTCGGCGCCGAGCTCAACCGCACTTCCACCTCGCAGACCTTCATCGGCTTCGCCAACGGCCGCTATATCTTCGACAGCGTGCAGGGCTTTATGAATTACGTCAACATCGGCCCCACGTTCGTGGAGTGCTCCAACGGCACCACCAACAATTTCGGCACCTGCCCGGCGAACACCACTATCGTCGGCCCGCTGGAGTTGTTCCTTCAATTCGCGGGTGTCAACGGGAAGACCGCGGAAGCCGCCGGCACGCAGAGCATTCCACAGCTGGAGCCGGCGCTGTTCGTTCAGGACAAGTGGCAGATTCGGCCCAATTTCACATTGAGCTATGGTTTGCGTTGGGATGCGCAGGTGGAACCCGACCCGCTCACGCCCCCCGGCCAGGTATTCTTTGCGCCATTCATTGGCAAGCCCGGCTTCCCTTCCACGGGCAAGATTCCTTCGTCCATGAAGCAGTTCCAGCCGCGGCTGGGCATGGTTTGGGATCCGGGCAAGAAAGGCAAGACCATCATCCGTTTGGGCGGCGGCATATATTATGCCCGCACGCCCGGATTGGACCTGGCCAGTACCCGTTCCACTAACGGTTCGGTGGGCCAGTCGATCTACCGCGACTCTACCTTTAACAGCTTCGGGGTCACTCCACCGGCTTACACATCGCTGATCCCGAATGCCAGCAACCTTCCGCCCAGTGATCCGCAGGTTTATGTGACCGATAAGAACTTCACCAACCCGCGTACCTACACGTGGAACCTGACGGTGGAGCAGGCGTTGTCCAACTCGGTGAAGGTGAGCACGGCTTTCACGTACAGCAAGGGCGTTCATGGCAGCCGGTTTGTGGACCGCAACGATCCGGTGTTTGGATCTCCGTGGAGCACCGGGCTGGGCGCCGACGGCACCAACGGAATCGGCCAGTTGACGACGCTCGAGAGCTCGGCCAAATCCCTCTTCCGCGGCCTCACGATCGCGATGCAGAAGCAGTTCTCGAAGAATTTCCAGTTCCAGATGAACTACCAGCTTTCCGAGGATCTGGCCGACGACGACAACGAGCGCGACCCCTTCACCTACCGGTACGCCGTGGCTAACAACTTCAAACCGGACTACGGTTTTTCCGATCGCATGGAACGGCATCGCTTCAATGCCTTCGGCTTGTGGCAGGCGCCCTGGGGAATCGAATTCTCACCCTTAATCAGTTTCCATTCACCGCAGCCCATTTCGGTGGCCAACCGCATCCTGGCGAATGGGTATATCGTCAAGCGGAACACGATTTGGAAAGACAATACATTCTTTGCGTTCGACTTCCGCGCCGACAAGAACTTCCGGCTCTCGGAGCGATTCAAGCTGCAGGTCATCGTGGACGCCTTCAACCTGACCAACCGCGCCAACCCCAAGCACCCGGAAACGACGAGCCTTCTATTCAATTTCGACGGCACGGTGCAAAGCGGCCTGGGAGATCCGAGACAGGCCCAACTCGGGCTGCGACTGATCTTTTAGGTCTTCTACCCGCAATATCGACGCTTCCATTTTGCAGCGGCTGGGAGCATAATTAGCGCGTACCTGAATTCTCTTTTAGGGGGTGTCTATATGCGAACAGTGCTGGGCCGCCTCGGGCTGATGCCTCTGGCGAAGCCGTTGACGTCGGAAGAAGGCCATAGGATTCTGGAACGCGACCGGTATCGCTGCCAGTATTGCGGGCTTGACGGTATGGCCAATTTTGAAGACTCCCTGGTCATGTCGGTAGATTTTGTTCTACCAAGGGCCAAGAAGGGCACGAAGAAACCGGAGAACCTGATTGCGGCATGCCGCGCTTGCAACATGATCAAGGGCCGGCGGGCCTTTAAGAATTTCGAGGAGGCTAAGGCGTACGTCCTCGATCGCCGGTTAGAACTGCGCAAGGCCTGGGAATCCAGGGTCACCGGACTCCAAGACCGGACTACGGTTGCCCACGGATCTTCGTAAGATAGAGCTTCGTAGAATATACTGACAGCAGCGGATGCCGGCCTCGCCGCCACCGCCGCGCAGGATGTTATCAACGATGCCATCCTGCCCCAAAACTTCATGAACAGTGCTCAAGCCGAAGACGGCGTTGATCCGCGGCTTGTTCCTAAAAGAAGGTTGTACACCGGCGCTCTCATGCCGGCCATCGGCCTGGGCACGTTCGGGTCCGATCATGCCGACGCGGATCAGATTGCGGCCGCGGTCAAGGATGCGGCATTGCTGGGCTACCGCCACTTCGACTGCGCCTCGGTCTACGGCAATGAGGAGCGTATCGGCGTTGCTCTTGGCGAAGTGATGGAGCGGGGCATTCCGCGCCGGGAACTGTGGGTCACTTCCAAACTCTGGAACGACAGGCATGCGGAGGCGGACGTTATCCCCGCCTGCCGGAAATCGCTGGCCGATCTGCAACTGGATTTCCTGGACATGTACCTGGTCCACTGGCCGTTTCCGAATTTTCACCCGCCGCATTGCGACGTATCTTCGCGGAGCCCGGACGCCAGACCCTATATCCATGAGAATTTCATGAAGACATGGCGGCAGATGGAGAAACTGGTGGACCGGGGACTGGTGCGGCACATCGGCACCTCTAACGTGACTGTACCCAAGCTCAAGCGAATTCTCGGCGACGCGCGTATTGCGCCGGCCGTTAATGAAATGGAGCTTCACCCGCATTTCCAGCAGCCGGAGCTTTTCGAATTCGTGCGCGCCCACGGCATTGAGCCCATCGGCTATAGTCCCATCGGTTCTCCGGCGCGTCCCGAGCGCGACCGTACGCCCGAAGACACCGTGGACATCGAAGACCCGGTGATCGTCAGGATTGCCGCAGGCCTGAATGTGCACCCTGCGGTGGTGTGCGTGAAGTGGGCCGTGCAGCGCGGGCAGACGCCGATTCCGTTTTCCACCAAGCGCCGCAATTACCTAAGCAACCTGCAGGCCACGGTGAGCCGGCCGATTGGCGAAGATGACATGCAAGCGATCGCAGGCATCGACAAGAACTGCCGTCTGATTAAAGGCCAGGTTTTTCTGTGGAAAGCCGATCAAACCTGGGAGGATCTCTGGGACCTGGACGGAGAAATCAGAAAATGACGGGAGCATATTTGCCCGGCGACAGCACCGTGGAACTGAGAGAGGTGGAAGTCCCAGTGCCCGGCCACGGCGAAGTGCTGCTGCGCATGAAGGCCTCAACCATTTGCGGTTCGGACATCCGCTGCATCTACCATCAGCACCTTGGCAAGGGACCCGAAGGCTACCAGGATGTGGTGGCCGGCCATGAGCCATGCGGCCAGATTGTGAAGGCCGGCCCGGGCTGCCGGCGCTTTGGCACCGGGGACCGCGTGATCGTCTATCATATTTCCGGCTGCGGCGTTTGCAATGATTGCCGCCGCGGGTACATGATCTCCTGCACCAGCGAGAAGTACCGGCGGGCCTACGGATGGCAGCGTGACGGCGGCATGGCCGACTACCTTCTGGCCGAAGAGAAGGACCTGATCCACCTTCCCGCGGAACTTTCCTATGCCGATGGCGCCCAGGTGGCCTGCGGGTTCGGCACCGTATACGAGGGCTTGCAGAAGATCGGGATTTGCGGCAATGACGCAGTCCTGATCACCGGCCTGGGCCCGGTCGGCCTGGCCGCCGGTGCGCTCTGCCGCAAACTCGGGGCGGCCCGGATCATCGGGATCGATGTGGTGGTGGAGCGCATGAAACTGGCGCTGGACCTTGGCCTTTGCGACGAAGTGTTGGACGGCGGAGCGGGAGGCGACGACAATGTGGCGGAGGTTCGGCGGCTCACCGGCGGCCATGGCGTGGAGCGTGCGGTGGATTGCTCGGCCAACGACGCCGCGCGGGCCACCGCCATCCGCGCTACGCGAAAATGGGGGCGCATCGTTTTTCTGGGCGAAGGCGGAAAGGTGGAGTTCAACCCGTCGCCCGACATCATTCACGATCAGAAAACCATCTTTGGATCGTGGGTTACTTCCACCTGGCTCATGGAGGAACTGGTGGAGCGCCTGGTGCGCTGGAATCTGCATCCGGCCGACCTGGTGACCCATCGTTTCGCGCTGGAAAAGGTGGGCGAAGCCTATCGGTTGATGGCCTCCGGGCGGTGTGGCAAGGTCGCGGTTTGCTTCGACGAGGAACTGCACGCGTAACCCCGGTTTGTGTAATCCTGAAGCAGATGCCGATCGAAGCAAGACAGTTGGATTCCGGGATATCAGTGGTCACGATTTCCGGCAGGTTGTCGTTGGGCGCGGAGGTCGAACGGCTGGACGCCGCTGTCAACGAGTTGCTGAAGAAAGAGCAAAAGAGAATCGTTCTCGACGTCACGACGCTGGAGTATTGCGATAGTTCGGGCCTGGGAATGTTGGTTTCGAGCCTGACCAGAGTTAAGAAAGCCGGCGGCGACCTTAAGATCGCGGGGGCCAACCAAAGAATCCAACGAATCTTCAAGATGACCGGCGTGGACACGCTCGTGTCGATGTTTGCCACGGTGGCCGAAGCCACGGCGAGTTCCCCGGCCGGCAGTTAGCAATTCACTCTTAGCAATTCATTGCCAGCCATCTACTGTTAACAGTAGAACTTCGCGCGGAACTGAACGCTTACGCGCCGCGCCGCATCTTGGCGGCGAATTTCTCGCGGAATTTCTTCAGCTTGGGGGCAACCACAAAGGCGCAGTATGGCTGCTGCGGGTTATTACGGAAGTACTCCTGGTGGTAGTCTTCGGCCTGGTAGAACGTGCTGGCGGCGCGTACCTCCGTCACGATGGGTGTGCGCCAGATGCTCTCCGCGTCCAGTTCGGCGATCAATTCTTCAGCGGTTTGGCGCTGCGAGTCGCTGTGATAGAAAATGACGGAGCGGTATTGCGGCCCGGAATCGTTGCCCTGCCGGTCGAGTGACGAAGGGTCGTGGATGGTGAAGAAGACTTCCAGAATCTCGCGATACGAAGTTACTTCGGGGTCGAAGGTGACCTGTACTACTTCGACGTGCCCGGACTTGCCGCTGCAGACGGCGCGGTAATCCGGGTCGGCAAGGTGCCCGCCCATGTAGCCGGATTCCACCGCGGTCACGCCCGTCATTTCGTCATACACCGCTTCCAGACACCAGAAGCAGCCGCCGCCGAGCGTTGCGATTTCCTGATTGGCCATAGTTCTAATGTACCGTGTGTTGTGCCGCGCTCACTGCACCAGTGCCATCTGGATGGTCACGGTGGCGTATACCGGCACTACCCCGGTTTGCACCGGCGTCGACACTCCCGCGGTTGCGGCGACACCCACTGCGAGTGGCGTGTACGATGAGCCTTCGTTGGCGGATATCACAGCGCCCACTTTCGCCCCGAGGCCAGCTGCAATAGCAGCGGCATGCGCTGTGGCCTGTTTGGTGGCTTGCGTCAAGGCCTGCTCCACCAGCGGCTCAGGGTTTTGCAGTCCGAAGTTGAGGTTGCCGACGCTGTTGGCGCCTGCCTGGCTGGCGGAATCGATCAGCAGACCGACCTGCGAAAGATCCGTGGTGGTCACCCTGACGGTATTGTTGGCGGTGTATCCGATGATTACGGAAGGCTGCCCAGGTGTAGCGCTATATCGCGGAGTCACTGAATAATTTACGGTCTGCAGAGTTCCGGCCGACCCCAGCACCTGTTTCAACGCAGCCTGGACCGTATTGCTCAGGCTGGCATTCTGCTGCGACGCGTCCTGGGCCGTGGACCCGTTAGTGACCACTCCCACGTCCAGTTGCGCTTGGTCGGGCTTGGCTGTAATCGTGGCGCTGCCATTGGCTTGGACGGTGGGCAGCCCGGGTGTCTGGGCGGCTGTTTGAGAAACCAGCGCCGAACCCATGAGAATCAGAAGCAGCAGAGACGAATCAACCCGCGGCATGTCTTCAACTATAACGCCAGCCGTCATTGTGCCAACAGCCGGTTTACACAGATTTACCCCGGCACCCGCAACTCACACGCCCGGTTGGAGTTTAATTTGGTAGATGGCAAAACTTGAGATGCGCAACCGAGTGGTTCTTGGGCTGGTGGCGGCGCTCTGTCTGGCCGTGTTCCCCGGCGGGTCGGTGGGCGCCAGTAAAAAGGATGCCGGCCAGAGCCGCCAGTTTTTGAAACAGATCCCCAAGGATCGGAAGATTCTGCAGGCACTGAACCGCCTCACGTTCGGGCCGCGCCCGGGCGACGCGCAGCAGGTTAAGGCGATGGGTCTCAAGAAATGGATCGACCTGCAATTGCACCCCGACCGCATCCCCGAGAATTCGGTCCTCGAAGCCAAATTGACCACCCTCGATTCGCTCAACATGTCAGGCAGCGAGCTGGTGAGCAATTATCCTACGCCCCAGATGGTGCGCCAGATGGTTCAGGGCCAGATGCCGTTCCCATCGGACCCCGACCGCAAGCGGATGATTCAGAAACTGGTGGCGCGCGCCGAAAAGAAACAGGGCGATGGGGCGGCCAACGCTAACCTTCCGGACGGCCTTCGGGACACTCCGGCCCTGCGGGATCTGGTAACGCCGGAACAGGCTCGCGCGCTTCGCGCTGGCACGCCCCAACAGCGGCTGCAAGCCTTCCAGGCGCTGCCCAAAGCCACGCAGGATGACGTGCTGGCCGCGCTGCCCGCCGGTCCGCGCCAGGGCCTCTTCGCCATCGCGCCGCCGGAATTGCGCCGCCGCATCGAACTGGCCAACGGCCCACAGCAGGTAGTGGCGCGAGACCTGTCTGAAGGCAAGCTGCTTCGCGCCGTCTACAGCCACCGCCAACTGGATGAAGTGCTGGACGATTTCTGGTTCAACCACTTCAACATCTATCTGGACAAGGGCGCCGACCGCTATCTGGTCACCGAATACGAACGCAGCGTGATTCGCCCGCGCGTGCTGGGCAAGTTCCGCGACTTGCTGGAGGCCACGGCCAAGAGCCCGGCCATGCTGTTCTATCTGGATAACTGGCAGTCGGTAGGCCCCAACGCGCCGCAACTGCGGGGCAAGAAAGGCAGCCGCGGACTCAACGAGAATTATGGGCGCGAACTGCTGGAGCTTCACACCCTGGGCGTGGACGGCGGCTATACGCAGCAGGACGTCACCGAAGTGGCGCGCTGCTTCACGGGCTGGACCATCAACCAGCCCCAGCGCGGCGGAGCGTTCGTGTTTAATAAGCGTGCGCACGACGACGGAGAGAAGACGGTGTTAGGCGTGAAGATCCCGGCTGGCGGCGGCGAAAGCGACGGCGAAAAGGTGCTGGATATCGTGGCCCGCCACCCCTCAACCGCGCACTTCGTTTCGAAGAAGCTGGCCATGCGTTTCGTGGCCGATGACCCGCCGGCCGCCCTGGTGGACCGCATGGCGCAGACCTTCCTCAAGAGCGATGGAGACCTGCGCGAAGTCATGCAGACCATGCTCAATTCGAAAGAGTTCTGGTCGGAAGGCGCCTACCGCTCCAAAATGAAAAGCCCGCTCGAGATGGTGGCGAGCGCCGTGCGTGCGCTCGACGGCGATGTGGATTACGCTTTCCCGCTGGTCAACCAGGTGGCGCAACTGGGCCAGCCGCTGTATCGCAAACAGGAGCCCACCGGGTATTCCAACTCGAGCCAGGAGTGGTTGAACTCGGGTGGTCTGCTGGCGCGCATGAATTTTGCCCTGCAACTGGCGGACAACCGCGTGCCGGGCGTGAAAGTGGATGCCGCGAAAGCCGCCCGGCCGGACGATCCCGTGGCAGGTATCGGCATAGGTTCACCGGAGTTTCAGAAGCACTAAGAAACGAGCGCTGGGACTAAGCGCGCGATTTTAGAAGGTACAACATGAACACTCGTCGTATTTTCCTCCGCAATTCGGCCTTGGCAATGGTTGGCGTGGGGTCCGCGCCGCTCTGGCTCAAGCGGGCTCTGTACGCTGCCGATGGCCCGGTGCAGCGCAAAAAGGTTTTGGTGGCGATCTTCCAGCGCGGCGCCGCCGATGGTCTGAACGTGGTGGTGCCGCACGGCGAAAAAGCCTATTACGCTTTACGCCCCTCCATCGCCATTCCGCGCCCTGCCGCGGCTGCGGACCAGCGCCAGGATGCCGCTATCGATCTGGACGGCTTCTTCGGTTTGCATCCGTCGCTTGCGCCGTTGAAGCCGCTGTACGATCAGCAGCATCTCGCCATCGTCGACGCGGTGGGGTCGCCCGACCCAACGCGCTCCCATTTCGACGCGCAGGATTACATGGAATCCGGCACGCCCGGCCTGAAGGGCACAAGCGACGGCTGGATGAACCGCGCGCTGCCGAGGGCGCAAGGACAGGTGTCGCCGGTGCGCGCTGTTTCGCTGGGACCGGTGCTGCCGCGCGCTATGCGCGGAGCCGAGGCCGCCATTGCGCTGCAAAACATCAACGCCTTCCAGGTGCGTAACGCCGAGGCCGCGAAACAATTCGAGCAGATGTACACGGATGCCAGGGACCCTATGTTGCGGTCCGCGGGACGTGAGACTTTTGAAGCCGTTGGGATGCTGCAGTCCATCCAGAAGCAACCTTATACGCCGGCCGCCGGCGCCGAATACCCGCGGGGCCGCTTCGGCGACAGCCTCCGCCAGATTGCGCAATTGATCAAGTCGGAAGTGGGGCTGGAGATGGCCTTCGCCGATATCGGCGGCTGGGACCATCACGTCAACGAACTCGGTCCCAGCGCTTCCCAAGGCCCTCTGGCAAATTTGCTGCGCGAATACGGCCAGGCGCTGGCTGCCTTCTGGCAGGATATGGGCGACCGCATGCAGGACGTAGTGGTAGTGACGATGTCGGAATTCGGCCGCACGGCCCGCGAAAACGGAAACCGCGGCACCGACCACGGCCACGCCAACAGCATGTTCGTGATGGGCGGGGGCGTCAAAGGCGGCAAGGTCTACGGCCAGTGGCCCGGACTGGAAAGGGAGCAACTCTATGAAGGCCGGGACCTGGCGCTGACCACGGACTTCCGCGATGTGTTGGGGGAACTGGTGGCGCGCCACATCGGCATGCCGTCGGTGAAGGGCGTATTCCCAGGGTACGATCCGAAGTTCCTCGGCTTGGTGTAAGCGGTTTGGTGCTCACTGCCACGAACTAAAATCTGGCCCTGCTTCCGCGACTGTCATCTGTTAGCAGGACGGAGCCAAGCTTCGAAAGCCGTATCAGTGAAGCGAGAGGTGGGCACCACGATTTTGGGTCTCCTTATCGAGCCCGTGTGCCGAACCCCAGGTGTGGATCCAACTGCCGACCTGCGAAGCCGTATGCACTTCTCCATTCATCATTGCCGTGAAAAGGTCCCGCACCAAAATCGTATTGAAGTGATCGTCATACGTGATTGCGTCTACCTGGCGGGGCATCTTAACCAGGAAAGGAACCCGGTTCCTGGTGACGAGGGCGCCGGCTTGCGAATCCTCGGCATCCCAATCCACCAGATTCTTCCATATGAACGGACGGAAGCCGTGATCGCCAGTGATCAGGACAATCGAGTCGTCCCATACCCCGGCAGTTTCCATGGCGTGGCGCACCTCGCCCAGTGTTTCGTCGGCAAGCTCAAGGTTATCCAGGTAGTGTGCCCGGCTGTCGGAAGCCAGGCGGTGTTCGAAGCGATGGTACATTCCCGGAGGGTGTGGAATCGGCCAATGGATCATTACGAGACCGTAATCGGGATCGGCAGCCACCGCCAGCGCGCGCGTTTGGATCTCGAGAAAAGCCTGTTCGTGTTGGGATCGGATAAAGGCATTTTCGTCCGCGAGCAGGCCGCGCGCCA
Source organism: Bryobacterales bacterium (assembly GCA_963817515.1). Lineage (GTDB taxonomy): Bacteria > Acidobacteriota > Terriglobia > Bryobacterales > Bryobacteraceae > DATMNI01. The sequence goes on from CAWFPJ010000010.1 coordinate 202,297, forward strand.
CCGCCGGCAGAAAGCCCAGGTTGGCCCCTTCTTCTCGTAATTCATTCAGGACTACCTTGGAAAATGGCAAGGTGCGGTCATACTCCACCTTGCGGATCGACTGCGTGGCGTCGGCGTAAACCGCGGCATAGCAATAATTCAAGGCATCGCCCAAAGCCCAACAGTAGGGAAGATACCAGCCAACCAATGCCGTGTTCCGGCCAGACTGCCGTGCCGACTGGAAGATCGAGGACTGAGCCTTCCAGGGCTGCGGAGACGGGTTGTCCGCGAAGGTCAGGTCGAGGTCCGCATCGCGGTGCTGGGCGTCAACCACCTGGTGTCCCGTGATCAGGCTCGGGATGGATCGGATCGTCCAGGTGCCGGGAGGTTCAGCATCTGTCGCGGAGAAGGACTCTTGCCGGAGACGATCGAACTGCGGCATCCGCACGCTGGCGGGCCGGTCAGAAAAAGTGAGAGTCTGATCCAACTCATCGAAGAGCAACCAAACAATTCGGGGCCGCGCTCCTTGGAATTGCGCAGGCGCGTGCGGCGTCCCGGCCTGCAACTTCGAAATCTCGGCCGTGGCCTGGATCGCCGACACGCACTGGATCAGCAGCAATGGCAACGTTATAATGGCCAGTGCCTTCGCACACCGAAGGGCGGTTTCGGTCCAGCGAAACGCGACGGCAGCCGTTGTCAGACCCAGGACGATCCGAATCACCGTGTGGTGATCCAGCTTGGAGGCGCCCAGAAGCGGCGCCACGACAATCAAGGGAAACAGCACGCGACACGTGGAAAACCAGGCATTTTTCGGAAGTTGAAGGCTGATCAGCTTGGCCACCCAAAACACTATGGCCAGCGCCAGAATCGCGCACAGAAGCGCGGCTATGGGCTTGTAAGTAGGCGGTCGGAATTCGAAGGACAGATCCTGTGTCCCCGGCACCCGCATCCATGCCTTGTGAAGGTACAGGCTGGCAAGGGACAGGCAAAGCAGAGCTTCGCGAAATGCGAGAGCTGGCGTCCTCGGCAGCAACCGGCCTGGCAGGGGGACACCTATAGAGTGATCGCGTTTAATTTTAATTGGGTTATACCTCCCGCGACGCACCAGACCTGGCTACGCCTTCAAATCTTTCGGGACTCTCTTGCTAGGCAATCCATGCACCACGGAGCCGGATTCGTCCGGACGGTGCGCCGGCCCTCTATATCCTACAAGAGGAACGCCCGAAACGGACCTGGGGCCGTTCGATAGTCGCGCCGCAGAACAGGAGCGTGTCAAAATCAGTTGGATTTTGTCGATAATATCGGGAACGTTGCGCTCGCGATCCCACGACCTTGTCCGAAATGTGAAGCCGGCCGACAATCCGGACAGGGCAGTGATGGAGATCAGCGGCCACAAGACGCGGTCAATCTTCGACCGGGCAGCGGCCGCAAGGAAGTCAGGCGCAGAAATCGGTAGTGCAGGAGGCGAGAACCCTCGTCACCCAGACCGAGTTGTGGGAGATCCGGGCGGCCCCGCGGTACCGATACCCCCTGCGCGGGTACCCGACAGTCGCGCAGCGTTTACCGATGCATAACGTGCTGGCCCGCCCTCGATTGGCCCGAAACGGCGTTCGGGTCAGGTCGACGCCTCGGAGCGCTGGTCTTTGGCTTCCGATCGGTTACCATCAATCCGCGCGCCTAACTTTCTCCGTGGTCGATCGTCTACCCTCATAGCCGCGGTTGAGGGTAGAATGTTTCCCAATCGGGTTTTGTCCCGCGAAGTAGGTCTTGACGACGACCTCGTTGACGACCGCTACCTTCGCCGCTGCCGAAACGTTGCGCTGTTCGATACCACGGCCCAGGAGCAGCGGAATTTCCATGGCAGTGAAGAAGGACGGCGCGACCGAAATGAGGGAGACACTGGACTCCTTGCCCGCATAGCCCGGGACGGCCACGCCGGTTGAGTTGACCGACTGCGACACCAAAGCAAGGTTGGATGCCGTCGCAGCCCGCACTCCGGGGATAGTTGACAGCCTGGCGTGCAAGTCTTCGAATTCCCGTGCGGCCTGATGAATGGCGGCACCAGGGATGGTAGCTTCTGCAAACAGGCCCGTATGGTCGCCCAGCGTAGAAGCGATCTGCCAACCGGGTCTCCAGGTCAGCTGGTCGTCACTACGCCGTCAGACATCTGAGTTGTCACGTCAAGCATTTTCGGAAGGTATTTCAGCGGGCTTGCAGAAGCCGGCGATATTTTTCCACATGATTTTCACGCTTGGTTGAGCTTGCCGAGGCGTGCGAGATGCTAAGGCCGCAGTGTACCTGGCCTCGTCGTAGAGGCTGCGATCCTTCCAGCAGCGAAATAGGATTCGAATCCATTTGAACGCGAGGGCGCGCACCGCTGCGTGATGCGATTTCTTTCGGGCCCGCTGGGTGTCGTAGTACTGTCGCGCCCAACTGCATTTTCTGGTCGAATACCATGCCCATTCGTGGAATGTTTGCCGAAGGAATTTCGGGCACGCCCGGCGCCAATCAGTATGGCACTGCTGTCCGCTTCGGCTGATCACCGGTGCGATCCCGGAGTAGCACTGCAACTCGGCAGCCGTCATGTAGCGATCCCGGTCTGTTCCCAAGGCAGCAATTAGCCGCGGGATCATCACTTTTCCTGCGCCAGGGAGTGACGCGAAGATTTCGAAGTCCGGATGCGAAGTAGTAAGTTCTTCGATTTTCTCAGCGTGTTCCTTGATCGATGCACGCAGGACCCTCAGTTGTTCTATCAAACGTTTCACCACGATCACACCCGTGGCGATGACCGCCTGATCGCGGGTTGCTGGAATGGCCGCTACAAGGGCCGTCCGCAACTGATCGCTGCGCTCCGGGCTGAACCGGTGGCGGCCAAAGAATTTCGCCAGGGCACTGGGTTTGGCTGCCTGCATGTGTTCCAGCGTGGGCCACACCGTCAAAACATCGCTGACCACTGGAGCATCCACTTCTTTGAACCATTGCAAGATTTGAGGGAAGAACATCTTCAGTTGCGAAGTCAGCCGGTTCAGATACCGAGTCTTGTCGTTTACTGCATCGCGCCGGGCTTCCACCAGGAACTGAATCGTACGCGTAGCAACTGTATCGGGTCGAAATGGCCGCAACCGATCCGGGTGTTTTCGCAACAATTCCAAAATCAGATCGGCATCAGTGGGATCACTCTTGGCACCGGATGGGTAGAAACTTTTTCGATAGTGATCCATCGTGCTCGAGTGAACTGGATACAAGACCAAATGGCCGTATTTGCTCAGCATGAACAGAAGCGAGCCGCGGGCCTGCTCCATGGCCACAGCGATCATCTGATCGGGAAACCGTCGGCCCAGTTCGGTAAAGAATTCTTCTACAGCTTCCGGTGTGTGATCAATTTCTCCCTTCCCGACACGCTCTTCGCCTGCGATCTGCATGGCATAGGCGTGCTTCTGATCAGCCCAGTCGATTCCGATCCAGACTGCGATTTCCGGCATCGCCGATTGATCGGGTTGTGCGTGTTGCATTCTTCCTCCTTGTATCTAGCGCGCTGATAGCCGCGAGCTGGCAACGCTTTGAATCCGCGAAAACCTTATAGGCAGTCTTCAGCGATCGGGACGACATCTGAGAATTCGTTTTGGACCAAAGCAGCATCCCGCCCGCCCGAAGCTCTGACGGTAGACGTCGAGTGTCCAGGGAGGATATTCGTAGCGATGGGATGCCGGCTCGCCTTTACACCATGCCAGACCGTCATCCGGCACGGCAACTGCGGCCTTTTTTCCACACGCGCTCGCGGCGACGGCTGTGGATATCTCCAAATCTCAAGCTGCTTGATTCCCAACTATAAGGGAGGACCTACCTCAATTATAAGTCACCGAATATAGTAACGTTGATGCGTTCTGCAACCATAGTGCGCGTCACTCGGTCCGCAACGCATCTAGCGGCGAAATCAAACTGGCGCGCAAGGCAGGGACCAAGGATGCAATCAGCGCTGAAAGCCCGAGCGCCAGGACAGCTGCTATGGTCACGACAGGATTGTATGGATTCATGCCGTAAAGTTGACTGCCCAGGAACCGCCCTACGACAAAAGTCAATGGCAAGCCAATCAATAATCCGATGACAATCAGCCCGAATGCGCCTCGTAGTATTAGCCGAACAACCTGGCCACGATTAGCACCCAGCGCCATACGGACGCCTATCTCGCTGACGCGGCGTCCGACGTTATAGGCGGTGACTCCGTAGAGCCCAATCGAAGCCAGGACAAGCGAGAGAACTCCGAAAAGGGAGGTGAGTCGAGCAATCAGCCATTGTTGCCTGAACTGACCGGCTACCTGCTCTTTCAAAGGGCGCATGGAACTGACGGGTAGACTGGGGTCTACTGTCGCCATTGCCTGGCGCACCTTCGCAATGGACAGGCCGGTTCCGGGCCTGGTCTCGATGACAATGTCGCTCAGAAAGTGCGAGCCCGGGCTGACTTCCGCCGATCCCGCTTTGGGAGGAACGTCGTGCTGCGCTTCCGGGAGAAAGAACATCGCAGCAACCGCCTTGGCGGGGTTCTCCGGAAAATAGCGGGCGTCTTTGGCAATGCCCACGACCTCATATTGGCCGGATCCCATTCCGTCTCTGCCAAAATGCTTTCCCTGCGGCTCTTCATTCCGGAAGAACTTCCGCGCAAACGCCTCATTGATGACCGCGACGTGGAGCGAGGAGGCCGTCTCCTGCACGGAGAAGCCGCGCCCTCTCAGGATCGGAGTTCCAATGACTTCAAAATATCCCGCCGTAACCCGATTCATGGAGGCAAAGTTGTCATCCCTGGGACCCGGGGGCGGATGCCCATCCACCCAGATGCTCCCGCCCCAATTCCCACCGCTCAGCGGGGAGTATTTACAGAGAGCCACAGCAGAAACGCCCGGAATACGCGCCAGGGATTCATGGATTCGCTCATAAAGGAGCGTGAGCTGGTCCAGGCGGTAGCCGGCCACCCTGGGATTGATGTTGGCGACCACTCGGCGATCCTGACTGAATCCGAAATCCTGATTCTCCAGGCTGCGCAGCGCGACCGTGAGCAGTCCGGATGCCGATAGCAACGCGAGCGAGAGTGACGCCTGAAATACGATGAGTGCCTTTCTGGGGAGGGAGCCCGCACGAGCGGTAGAGCGGCTGCCGCCGCGAAGAGCTTCGATTGGATCGACACCGGTCGCCATCCAGGCGGGAGCGATGCCGAAGACGAGTCCGGCAATCAACGAAATACCGAAGGCGAACAGCAGCACCGTCGTGGATGGCGAGGCGTCGATGGGGATACCCGACAAGCCTCCCACTCTCGGGAAGGCGAGTTGCAAGATGAACTGTGTGCCGGCATATGCAATCGTCACGCCGGCCGCGCCGCCGAGAAGCGAGAGCACAATGCTTTCGGTGAGTGCCTGTCGCACAATCCGCGACGCTCGCGCGCCAAGAGCCATGCTCAGGGAGATCAGCCTCCGCCGTTCCAGGCCGCGAACGAGCATGAGATTGGACACATTGGCACAGACGATGAGCAGCACAAATCCGGTAACCATCATCAAGATCTGAAGCCAGTGCTCATACTGGTCGCGCATGGCGGAAATGCCAGCGCCTCCGGGGCTGAGGAACAGCGTCTGCTCAGGGAATTTTGCCCGATCATTGGCGCTCATCTCAGCCCAATGCGAGAGCAGCCACTGCTTGAGATCGACGCGCATTTCGGCCTCAATGGAGGCGGGGGCCGCTCCGGGCCGGATGCGGCCGATCAACTCGAGCCAATGATTGCTGTACTTGTTGAGGTCGCCATCGAGGAGCGGCTCTGCATTTAGCGGCAGGAAGAAATCCGGCGGATTGTTGCGCAGCGTGTCGCCAAAGAAACCCGGGGGAGTGACTCCCACAACGGTAAATGGCTTTCCATTGAGATTGAAGACGCTGCCGATGACGGACGGATCCGCCGCGTATTGTTGTTGCCATAAACGATAGCTCATCATGGCGGCAGGCGGCGCGCCGGGTTGATCGTCGACGGCGGTGAGAGCGCGTCCGGCATACGCCCTGACTCCGAACATGCTGAAGTAATTGCCCGAAACATACTCTCCCGGATAGCTTTGGGCCGGCTCAGCGCGTCCTGCGCGCCGGATGCCGAACTGCGGTTGAGCGGCCGAGAATGCCGCGAGCTCTGCAAAACCTTTCGTGTTGTCCCGAAGGTGCTGGTACAACTGATAGGAGACCAGAGAAAACTCTCTCTCCTGGCTGTACCCGCCCCAGTAACAGCAGCGCGCCTCTTTCCCCAGGCGATACAGTTCGCCAGGATTCGATACCGGTAGCGACTTCAGCAGAACCGCATGCACCAACGTGAATATAGAAGTGGTCGCGCCAATGCCCAGGGCGAGCGTCAGCACTGTCGTGGTGGTGAACGCCGGCGCCATTCGCAAGCGTCGCAGCGCCTGGCGCACATCTTGTATCAGCGTCTCCATGAACGGGAGTGCTCGCTGGTCGCGATAGCTTTCTTTCGTTGCCTCAACCGCCCCGAACTTCAGTACGGCCTGACGTCGTGCTTCCACCGGCGATAAACCCGCTCGAAGATTCTCGGCAGCTTGAAGGGCGAGATGTTCTTCGATTTCCGCCTGTAAACGCTCTTCATCCTGCTGCCTTGTTGCCCACCAAGTCAGCCGTTTGAGAAATCGCCGTAACGCTCTCATTTCAGATCCTCTGCTTTGACCGCAAAGAATCGTCCGATGATTGCCGACGTCTGTTCCCAAGTTTGGGTCTCCGTCTGTAATTGTTTGCGCCCGTTGCGGGTTAGTCGATAGAAGCGCGCCCTACGATTATTCTCGGAGGAGCCCCATTCGGACGCGATGGAGCCCTCCTGCTCGAGCTTGAGCAGCACAGGATACAGGGTCCCCTGGTTGACCGTGAGAAGATCTCCGCTGATCTGCTCGATTCGTCGGGCAATCCCGTAGCCATGCAGGGGCCCCAGAACATCCAAAGTCTTGAGCACCATGAGCGCCAGCGTGCCCTGTCGAACGTCCGTTTCCTTCATATCTCTATTGGGTTTCCCATATGAAAGGATGACACATCTCATTTAGGTAAGCAACAGGGGAGCGCTCGCTTTGCCATTGCGAAGTCGAGCACGGCTCAAGTAACATCGTCCGAGTTACGAGGTAACAACGTTATGGAGTTGTTGGCAACTGGTTGATTCTACGGCGAACAGATTTATTGCGGAGCACACAACGATTTCGCGAAAATGAATCGCGTGGGCGGGCATTGTTTCCAGAGCCTAAACCGACCCGTACCACCGTAGCGCAAGTACCGCCGCGGCCGGGCCACGGCCCGGTAAAGGGAGATGTTTATCCGTCGCTCGAGCAAGTATCGGTGATAGCCGTGCGATGAACTCAAAGGAGCCTTCTCATGAACGTGAATGATCTGCTTTCCGACCGGCGCGCTTTTCTGAAGTGGGTGGGCGTGCTGCCCACCCTGGGAGCGTTCGCCGCCGAAGACCTCATGGCCAAAGCCCAGAAAGCTGTGGGCTACAGTTCCAAGGAAAACATTTACACCAAGATCGGTGTCACGCCGATCATCAACGCCCGGGGCACCTGGACTTATACCAGCGCGTCCCTGGAGTTGCCGGAAGTGAAAGCTGCCAAGCAGGAGGCCGCTCTCCACTTCGTCGATATGTGGGAGCTTGAACGCGGCGTAGGCAAGCGGCTGGCCGAGCTCTCCGGAGCCGAATCCGGTATGGTGACTGCAGGCGCTGCCGCCGCCATGGCCACCGCTACCGCGGCTTGCATTGCCGGCACCAATCCTGCCAACGTCTGGGCGCTACCCGACACCACCGGGCTGAAACATGAAGTGGTCATGTTCGGCGGACGCATCTCCTTCGATAACGGCATTCGCGCGGTAGGCGGCAAGCTGGTGATCGCCTATTCTCACGACGAACTCAAGGCAGCACTCAATGACAAGACGGCCATGATCTACACCACCGCCCGCGGCGAGAGGCTCGAGCAAGCCATTCCAATCGCTAAGGCGGCCAGGGTACCGATTCTGGTGGACTGGGCCGCCGCCATCCCGCCCATCGAGAACCTCGGCATCCCGTGGAAGATGGGCGCTGACCTCTATTGCTTCAGCGGCGGCAAGGGCATGTGCGGACCGCAGTGTTCCGGATTGCTGCTGGGGCGCAAAGACCTCATCGAAGCCGCGTGGGCGCAGAGCTGCCCGTGGGAGGGCGCCGTCTGCCGACCCATGAAAGTCGGCAAGGAAGAAATCATGGGCCTGTTGGCCGCGGTGGAAGCCTGGAAGAAATTCGACCTGGCTACCTTGGACAAAGAGTGGCACAAACGGGTGAAGAAGGTGGGCGATCTCGCCGAAACCGTGCCCGGTGTGACCACCGATATTCAAACGCCCCCGACCGGAAACCGCTATCCCACCCTCACCGTCAAGTGGGACGAAGCCAAGTTCAAACTGACCGTGCAGGAGTGCGCCACGAAATTGCGCCGGGGCAATCCGCCCATCGAAACCCTGACGAACACTAATCCCAGCACGGTGCCCGGAGTCCACATCGAACACGACCCCAAAGCGCCGACGCCCCCCGGACGGCCCGACGCACTACGCATCGTTGCCCTCACCTTGCAGCCTGGTGAGGATTTGATTGTGGGCCGTAGGATTCGCGAAGTCCTGATGGAAGCTCGCAAGAATGCAGGCGTATGAGAGACCGACGCACATTCCTGAAAACCCTGGCGGCGCTTCCCACCCTGAGCACCATCGCCGCCGGGGACTTACTCGCCCGCGCCCGCAAAACGGTGGGGATTTCCTCCAAGGACAGTATCTACGCCAAGATCGGCGTCACCCCCATCATCAACGCTCGCGGCACTTACACCTACGTGAGCGGATCGCTTGAATTACCCGAAGTGCGCGCGGCCAAAGCTGAGGCCGCCCTGCACTTTGTGGATATGTGGGAACTCCAGCGCGGCGCCGGCCGCCGGCTGGCGGAGCTTTCCGGGGCCGAATCCGGCATGGTGACGGCCGGTGCCGCGGCGGCGCTTTCCACCGCCACCGCCGCCTGCATGGCCGGTACGGATCCGGCCAAGATCTGGCAGCTTCCCGACACCACCGGCATGAAGACCGAGGTCATCATGCACGGCGGGCGCATCTCATTCGACAATGCCATCCGCCTCACGGGCGCCAAGCTGGTGCTGGGCGTTACACTGGACGACGTCAAACACGGATTGAGCGACCGCACAGTGATGATCTACACCACCGCCCGCAAGGAGCCGCTGGAGCAGGTCATTGCCATCGCCAAGCAGGCCCGCGTGCCGATTCTCGTCGATTGGGCAGCCGGCATTCCACCCATCGAGAACCTCTCGCTACCGTGGAAGATGGGTGCGGACCTGTATACCTTCAGCGGCGGCAAGGGTCTATGCGGGCCGCAGTGCTCCGGCCTGCTCCTCGGCCGTAAAAACCTGATCGACGCAGCGCTCGCCCAAAGCAGCCCTTGGGAAGGCGCCCTGTGCCGGCCCATGAAAGTCGGCAAGGAAGAGATCATGGGTGTGCTGGCCGCGATCGAAACCTGGAAGAAGTACGATTTCCCGGCAATGCTGCAGGATTGGATCAAGCGCGCTAAAACCATTTCTCAACTGGTCGAGACTGTGCCCAGCGTCAACTCTGAGCTGCAGGTTTCCGCCGGCGGAGGCTATCCCACCCTTACCGTGACATGGGACGAGAACGGGTTTAAGCTGGACGTGCAAGGCTGTGCCAAACAGCTCCGGGAAGGCAACCCGCCGATCGACGTCTTGACCAAGATCAATCATAGCCATGTGGCGGCGGTAGATTGGGACAAGGATACGCTTCTCTCCAAGGGTCAACCGGGACCCGACCGGCTGCGGATCGTCATGTCGACTCTGCAACCGGGCGAAGAATTGATTGTTGGCCGGCGATTGCGCGAGGTGCTCAGCCAGGCGCGTAAAGCCGCGATTTGAGGTGAGGTGCCATGCACGGCATGAGTCTGAAACTTGGAGTGCTGTGTTGTTTGGGGGCGGCGCAGATTTACGCCGCCGACCCAACCTTCCTGCGCCGGCGAATCCCGGATATCCAGCCGAAATCCTCTGACCTTTCCACCAGCACCGCGCATTTCCGGGCCGTCTTCGGCGCCGGGGATGCGGATGCCAGGCAGCTCAAAGGCATCGCCCGTTATGGAGAACTAACGGTCGACGCGGGCGGCAGCAGTGAGACTGTAAGCTACCCCGCCGAAGAGCAGATTTACTACATCCTGGATGGTTCGGGCGCGCTGCTATACGACGGCCACGAACATCCGGTAAAGAAGAACGATTTCGCTTACCTTCCGGTGGGTGTGAAGCACGGCATGGCGAACCATTCCGGCGGTCCTGTTCGCCTGCTGGTAATGGGCTTCAAGATCCCGGCCGGAGCAAAGGCGCCCGCACCGCCAGTGGCCCAGATTGCCAATGCCGATGATGTGAAGCTGGTGGAGCTGGAATCGCACGGGCCCACCGCGCTTTTCAAGCTCCTCATGGGCACAACCGCCAGCACGCGTGACAAGCTCTCGGCCGCCAGCCAGATGATCAGCCTCTTCATCATGGACTTCGCCCCCGGCGGCACCAACATTCCTCATCATCACGACACCGCCGAAGAGATTTATTACGTGCTGCGCGGACACGGCGATATGGTGGCTGGAGGCGGCGAGTCAGGCAATGAAGGCCGGCATCCCGCGCAGGAAGGCGACGCGTACTTCATTCGCTTGAACACGACTGTAGGCTTCTATGCCGCACAGGGTCCCGCCACCGATCCGCATGCCCTGATCCTTGCGGTACGATCGATGTACCCGTTCCCGAAAAACAACGGGCAGTAACCCGCGGAGGACGATGCCGATGAATACCAGGCGCAGGTTCTTGCAAATTGCAGCAGCTCTGGGATGGGCGCCCGCGGCCCAGCCCGCTACCCAAAACGCCGCCGGCGGCAGCATTTACGGCGAGCTCGGTGTGCGCACCCTCATCAACGGCCAGGGTGTGGTGACGTTCTATTCCTGCACCTTGATGCCGCCCGAAGTGCACAAGGCGATGGAACGCGCCTCGGCGAACTACGTGGAGATTGTGGAGCTGCAGCGCGCCGTCGGCGCCCACCTGGCCAAGTTTGTGAATGCCGAGGCCGCCATGGTCTGCAGCGGATCGGCCGCATGCATCGCTCAGGCCACCGCCGGGTGCATCGCCGGCGTGGACCAGGACAAGATCTACCGATTGCCCGACACCGCGGGGATGAAGAGTGAGGTGATCATCACCCATCGCAGTCCTTGGGATCGCGGCATTGCGCTAACCGGCGCCAAGCTGGTGCTGGTGCACAGCCTCCAGGAACTGGAAGCGGCTATCAACGACAAGACCGCCATGATGGAGTACACCTACGGCGAAACCGGCCCGGTGACGTTGAGGGAAGCCATCGCCATCTGCAAACGCCGCGGGGTTCCCTTCATGCTGGATGGCGCGGCAACCTGCCCGCCGTTCGAACGCCTGAAAACCCTCGCCTCCTACGGTGCCGATCTTTTCTGCGTGAGCGGCGGTAAGGGGCTGCAGGGTCCGCAGTGCAGCGGAATTCTCTTTGGCCGCAAAGACCTGATCGAAGCCGCGTTGCACAACGGCTCCCCGTTTGAAGGCTCTATCTGCCGTCCCATGAAGGTCGGCAAAGAAGAAATTGTCGGCGCGCTGGCCGCGGTGGAGTGGTCCTCTAAACGCGATTATGCAGCCGACTGCCGTGTGTGGGAGGCGCGCCTGGACGTCATCGCCAAAGCCGTAAACGCGCTTCTCCGGAGTCCACGCCGAAATCTATTACCGCAAGCAGGGCAACGAAGTGCCACACCTTGCCGTGCACTGGGACGAAGCGGCTTTCGGGCTGACCAGGCAGCAGTGCATCGACGCCCTCCGCAGCGGCGATCCGCACATCGAAGTCTACAACGGCATGGGACGCGAACTGGTGCGGCCCACCGATCCGCAACCTAAGCAGGAGCGCGCGGCCACCGATTCTCCTTACGTCATCTCTATCACTTCGAACACGCTGCAGCCTGGTGATGAAAAGCGGGTAGCCAAGCGACTGGCCGAGATTCTTAAGCCGGCCGTCGAACGAGCGCGGAAAGGGTGATGCGGCGATGAGTATCGTGCAAACGCGCAGGCAACTGCTGGCCACCTTGGGTTCCGGATTCCTGGCGCCCGTGTTCCTCGCCAGGGCAGCAGCCACCAAGCCGCTCCGTGGGGCTTTTCCCATCATGGCCACGCCATACACGGAATCGAAGGCCATCGATTACGAAGATCTCGCCGGTGAAGTGGACTTCATGGTGGATTGCGGCGTCCAGGGCATGGTCTGGCCGCAGTCTGCCAGCGAGTACACCCAGCTCACCAAGGACGAGCGCATGAAAGGCATGGAAGTCCTGGCCAAAGCCGCCAAGGGCAAAAAGCCCGCGCTTATTCTGGGTGTGCAAGGCGCCAATACGGAAGAGATGCTCGAGTACGCTCGCCACGCCGAGAGCCTCGAGCCTGACGCCGTCATCGCCATCCCGCCCGCTCAAGGCAAAAGTCTGGACGATTTTCGGGCCTATTACACGGCTCTTTGTGAGACCGCCAAGCGACCGGTGTTCATCCAGACCAGCAGCGGCCCAAAGAACGTCGAACCCACCATACCTTTCATCGTCGAACTTGCCCGCAAGTTTCCTAACTTCGGCTACGTGAAGGAAGAGCTAGGCATGTCGCGCATGCAGGAGCTCTTGAAATACCGTCCTGCCATCAAAGCCATTTTCAGCGGCACCGGCGGCTGGCCCTACGAAATGCGCCTCGGGTTCGATGGCATGATGCCCGGCTGCCCTTACTCCGATATCTACGCCCAGCTATGGGCACTTCACGAGGCGGGCCAGATGGAAAAGATGCGCGATCTTTTTTCCAAGCTTACTCTCATGACTACTCTCGAGCCGCAGATTCCAGGCATGCGCCTCTACGTCATGAAGAAGCGCGGCATCTTTAAAACCATGGTTTCGCGTCGCACCGCGTTCAATGCCACGCCCGAGGCGATTCAGGAAATCGACGACAGCCTCGCCGTGTTGAAGCCGTACTTCAAACGGTAAGCGGGTCCTGTTCGCAATTCCTTACACCGGCGCCTGGCCCTTCCAGCGTGCCTCGTAGTCGTAAACGGCGTCTTTGATCGCGACACCGCGGACGTCGATCTTACTCAAGTCCGCCGATCCCAAACCTGCGGCTTCGCCCATCAACACCTTGTTGTCGGCGTATTGCTGTGTTTCTCCAGGAGAAATCAACTGCTCTGCAGGATGATTCCTAGCGCTCTTGTAAAGACGCCCCGCACATAGCGCCGATCTTTTCGCCGCCGCGATTCCCACCCGACCCCTGGGGTCCTGTTGGCCCAGCGGTCCCGTGCTGGACCAGCCCCACGGAGTGCCGTTACTGGGCGAATTGCCGGTGTTGGATGTAATCAGGCCAATATAGCCGGACCCATCATTGATGTACACCGCGTCTACCAAAGCATGGGCGATAGGAGCGGCTCTGGTACAATTCTGGAAGGCTCGGGTTCGCTTTAAAGAGCTTGTGCACATGATCAACGGTGGCGCATGCTCTCGGTAGAGCAACAGTGGAGTCATAGAGTTACATCCTCATTGGAAATCGAAGTGACAGTCAACCTAAACACAAAACACGTCCTTGTTACCGGCGGAGGCGGCTTCCTGGGTTCTCATATTGTCGACCGCCTCCATCAAAAAGACTGCGCGCGCGTTACTGTTCCGCGCCGCCGGGAGTTCGACCTGACCCGCGCGGAAGCAGTTGAACGTCTGTTTGAAGAATGTAGACCCCAGATCGTCATTCACGCGGCGGGAACGGTCGGGGGTATCGATGCAAACCGGCACAATCCTGGCTCGTTCTTTTTCGAAAACGCAATGATGGGAATCCAAGTCGTCGATGCCTGCCGGCGGTACGGAGTAGAAAAGACTGTTGTATTAGGTACGATCTGTTCATATCCCAAATTCACGCCGGTGCCATTTCGAGAAGAATCCCTCTGGGATGGTTACCCCGAAGAAACCAATGCCCCTTACGGCATTGCGAAGAAGGCTCTGCTAGTTCAATGCCAGGCGTATCGCAGACAGTATGGAACTAATGCCATATTCCTGCTGCCTGTGAATTTATACGGTCCTCGTGACAACTTTGACCTGGATACATCTCATGTAATCCCCGCATTGATTCGGAAGTGTGTCGAAGCGCGAAAGCGGGACGCCACTGAAATCCTCTTGTGGGGCGATGGTTCACCAACTCGTGAATTCCTGTATGTCGAAGATGCTGCCACCGCGGTAGTTGCCGCGGCGGAATCGTTCAACGGTGCCGACCCATGCAATATCGGTAGTGGATCCGAGATATCGATTTGCAAGCTGGCGGAAAGCATAGCCTTTCATACTGGTTTCGCGGGTCGAATCACATGGGATGCGACGAAACCCAACGGACAGCCACGCCGGTGCCTGGATGTCACCATGGCGGAGCGCGAATTTGGTTTTCGCGCGCAAACAAGCCTGGACTCAGGCTTGCGAACGACGATTGAGTGGTACCTTGCCCACTACTAAAGGACCCCGTTATGCCCCTACACTGGTGGTCACTCCGTCCGCCGACAACGAGGCCGGCTGGCAGTCGTCACTTGCGAAACTCGCGGCGCTCATAGAGGCGGGCTAAACTGCCGAGGTCCCGCAGGCCAAGAGCATTACCTGCCGAGTACGACAAAGCGGCCGATGCTGTATCCCATGGCTGCACCCAGGAAGATGTCAGACGGAAAGTGCGCCTGATCCGGCAGGCGGGTCAGCGACAGGAATGTGGCAGCCCCGTAGGCTACCCAAGGCATCCACCGGTGTTGCCGGTATCGGCGCGAGATTACAGTTGCTACTGCGAAAGCAGAGGCGGTATGGCCCGACGGAAAACTACCCCGGTTTGTGAAGCTTCCCTGGTACTTGAACCACGTGTCGCGCAAATTTCCCTGAGGAGGGATATCGGAAGGTATTAAACGCCCTGTGGCGTTCTTCAACACGAAGCTGAGTATTTGAGTGTCCACAATACCCTCGGCCGCCAGCAGTCCGGTGTTGCGGGTGCGGGGGCTATGTTTCGCCAGACCGGTCAGATAAAAGACGACAGGCGTCAATGTGATCGCCAGCGTGGTGTTCCGTCCGCGTAGAGGTCCGGTCTTGTAGCCACTGAAGCCGGATCGGTCGTGAAAATAGTGCTCGGTATAAGGATCGAGGACAACCAGGCCTGCTGTGCCGAGCGCAACCGCCAGGACGGGTTTCCAATGTTTCCCCGTAATGGCTTTCTTCGGAAACGTCCATATGGGCTTTTGGTCATGCAGGATGTTTATGGCAAACTGCTTCGGCGAGATGGGAATCTCGGGCGAGGCGGACTGTTGCCCCACAGCCGCGGCCGAACCCAGGACGCAGGCAAGCACTAGACCAGCGGCATGGGCCATCGCACTCCTCATTCGCACTTTAGCACGCAACGGTTTGAGGCGTGTGAAGTACTCTCTAAAACAAACGGGGGTCTAATCGAAGTGGACCACGCCTGCATTCCTGAGCTTCCTATGATTGGTCCGACCATGCTGACCACACCACACTCCAGAATTATCCGTGCTGGCAAAAAGACAATACAACATCCTCGATGACGCGGACCTGAAGGACGCAGCTACCAAGATGAACACTTTCCTCAAGGCGCAGAATTCCGCTAAACTGAAGCGAGTGAAGCAGGGGAATACACGACATGATACGCGACACGCTTCACAAAGCGAAATTCATGCAAGTCTCTTCACTTCAGTGTGTTACATAGTAATGCGGATGTGGCGAAATTGGCAGACGCGCTGGATTTAGGTTCCAGTTCCCGCAAGGGAGTGTAGGTTCAAGTCCTATCATCCGCACCATGGGTCCTAAGATATACAATTATGGGCCGACTCGCAATGACGGTCCATAAGCATATCTATTCTAACCATTTCTCGTAGCCCATTAAGATCGGCAATCCGAGTCTTGCGTCAGATGGTCGGGCCGCGCCCCAACCATACGAGGCCTGACGGATGACCGTACAGATTCCACGAAATTACAGGAATAGGCAAGTATTTTGCAGGTTTCGGTATTGAGAGGTCGGCAGGATTAGAGTTTCATAAAAGAGAGGGTTAGAATATGTCTACAAGCACGCAATCTTTGTCCGCATCCAAATCAACCAAAAGCACAAAGACCTGGGCGGCTCAAAGCGCCAGGTCGGCACTCGCGCCATTTTCGATCAACCGGCGTGAGCCGCTACCCGGCGACGTCGTAATTGATATTCTCTACTGCGGCGTTTGCCACTCGGATCTTCATATGGCTCGAAATGAGTGGAACATGTCCGTTTATCCGGTAGTGCCGGGGCATGAGATCGTGGGCCGCGTAGTGAGTGTGGGAAAAGACGTGACCAAGTTCCGCGAAGGGGATCTCGCGGCAGTCGGCTGCATGGTCGACTCGTGTCGCGCCTGTCCAAATTGCCTGCGGGGCCTGGAACAGTATTGCGTAAAGTTTCCGATTCTCACTTACAACAGCGAGGACAAGCATCTCGGCGGCATGACCTACGGAGGCTATTCAGACAGCATCGTGGTCGATCAGGCATTCGTATTGAAAGTTTCTGAAAAGTTAAATCCAGCGGCGGCGGCTCCGTTGCTGTGCGCGGGAATCACCACGTATTCGCCGCTGCATCATTGGAAAGTCGGACCGGGGCAGAAGGCCGGAATTGTTGGACTCGGGGGCCTCGGCCACATGGGCGTGAAATTCGCGCATGCGTTGGGAGCGCACGTGGTTCTATTCACGACGTCACCCGGCAAGACGGAGGATGCGCTGCGTCTCGGCGCCGATGAAGTGGTGGTTTCAAGGGATGCGAACCAGATGAGCAAGCACGCAACCAGCTTCGACTTTATACTGGACGCGGTCTCAGCCGATCACGACATCAACGCGTATCTGAATTTGCTGAGGCTGGACGGGACGCTGGTGCTGGTCGGCGCTCCGGAGAAGCCTCTGTCGGTTTCCGCGTTTAATCTTCTAATGCCGCGGAGAAGTTTCGCCGGATCTGGGATTGGCGGTATCCAGGAGACGCAAGAAATGCTGGATTTTTGCGCCGGGCACAACATCACGAGCGACGTAGAACTGGTTGGCATTCAGCAGATCAATGAAGCGTACGATCGCCTCTTGAGGGGCGACGTAAAGTACCGTTTCGTTATCGACATGGCGTCCCTCAAATCATGAGGAAACAGCCCTTGAATTGGTGCGCATGGATCGACTTGGCGTATTGGTTAAAATCGTTGCACGGTTAGACTGAGCCGTCCATGTTGGCCACGACGATGCCGTGGGTATCTTGTCTCGGTGCGTCTATTGAAGTGTTCTGCGCCTGGGCAACAAATAAAGGGAGAGCGATCAGAGCGCAAATTGCGGCGCTTGCACCATAGGCCTTGCACGGATCGGCACTGGTTGCTGCATCGCGCCCATCGCTGTAGACTCGAATTATGAAATTGGTGGCGGCACTCGGGGCTTTCTTTGCCTCCGCAGCCTGGGCCGCACCGCCGCTGAGCTTCGCGCATGATATCGCGCCGATCGTCTATCGGTACTGCGCTCCGTGCCACCGTCCCGGCGAGGCTGGACCCTTTCCGCTGCTCCGTTATGAAGACGTCAAGAAGCACGCCCGTCAGATTGAGGATGTGACGCGCCGGCGCTACATGCCACCGTGGTCTCCCGAGGCTGGTTATGGAGATTTTTTGGACGAACGCCGGCTTAGCGATGCTCAGATCCGCCTGATCGCCGACTGGGTCAGCCAGGGTGCACCGCAGGGGATGCCGTCCGAAACTCCTCCGCTGCCGGGTTTCACGGAGGGCTGGCAGCTTGGGCCTCCGGACATGATCCTTGAGGCGCCCGGTGCTTATGCGCTGCCGGCTTCCGGCCCGGATGTGTACTGGAATTTTGTTTTCCCAGCCGCCATCGGAACCACCCGTTATGTTCGCGCTCTTGAGATCCGCCCCGGCGACAAGCGCCTGGTGCATCACGCGAACCTGTACGTCGATCGCACCCGCTCTGCACGCCGCCAGGAGATTGCCCAGGGCCGGGGTTTCCCCGGAATGGATGTCGTGATCGAGCGCACTACGGCCGAGCCCGACGATGGGCACTTCCTGTTTTGGAAGCCAGGCGGCACGCCCTATGTTGAGCCGGACGGCTTCGGATGGCGCCTCGATCCGGGCAATGACCTGGTACTGAACGCTCACCTGCAGCCCAGTGGCAAACCCGAACAGGTGCGGCCCTCCATCGGCCTCTACTTTACCGACAAGCCGACGCAGCGGTTCCCCATGCTGGTCCAGCTTGAGCACGACGGCGCCCTCGACATCCCGCCCGGGAATCGCGATTTTCTCGTCTCTGACGATTTCCGTCTTCCGCTCGATGCCGACGTGCTCGCCGTCTATCCGCACGCGCATTATCTGGGACATTTGCTCGAAGGCTACGCCACGCTGCCGGACGGAGAGCGCAAATGGTTGATCCGAATTCCCGACTGGGATCCAAACTGGCAGGGCGCGTACCACTATCGGGAGCCGGTGTTCCTGCCCAAGGGCTCGGTCATTTCCATGCGCTATCACTACGACAACTCGTCGGCGAATCCGCGGAATCCGAATCAGCCTCCGCGCCGCGTCGTGGCCGGCAACCAGTCCACGGACGAGATGGGTCATCTCTGGCTGCAGGTTTTACCCCGCGGCGCGCCGCTGCGCGAAAAGGCTGACCGGCGTTTGGAACTTGGCGAGGCGCTGATGCGGCACCGCCTCGAAAAGTATCCGGACGATTTCGCGGCTCACCTTCACCTCGGCGCTGTGAGGCTGGCCCGGCTCGATCCGGCGGGGGCGTTGGTGATGCTGGCGGTGGCGGTGCGGGTGCAACCTGATCACCCGGAGGCGCGCAACATGTTGGGCTCGGCGCTGGCCGCGACGGGGCGCACCACGGAGGCGATCGAGCAGTTTCGCGCCGCTCTTCGTCTGCGATCGGATTACGGGAACGCGCGCTATAACCTCGCCCGGGCGCTGGTCCGGGCCGGGAAATACGACGAAGCCATCGAGAGCTTTGACGAGATCCTCAACGAGTTCCCCCGCGACGCTAAGGTTCGGAACGAATTGGGAGAGCTGTATCTGCGGCAACGCAAGTTCTCCGAAGCCATCGAACTGTTCGACCAGGCGCTCGCCATTGACCCTTCTGATGAAGCTGCCCGCAGAAACCGCGAAGCGGCGCAGAGTGGCCGCTGACCATCAAGCGCCGTGGAGCAGGCCTCCTGGCCTGCCATGCCCGGATTCATCCGGGCACGTTGCCCGGCCTGAGCCCGCTACCTAAGCCTGCTATCTGATCCCGCCGCTCACTGCGGCCCCAATCAGCGCCAGGTCATGGCTGGTGGGCACCAGTTCAAAGAAACTCCCTTGCAGGGTGCTCATCTTTACCATATCCTGCACATACTCACCCAGCAGGTTCAAGTCAACGAAATCGGAATTCGGTCCCGCGATATAGAAGCGCCCCGGTCCATCCAGATGCACAGTGTTAGCCGTACCGGCAGCCAGCGCCCGGTGCCACAGCTTCACAAAGTCGGCCTCTCGCTGGTTGCCTTGGCGCGCCGCCAGGAAGATTTCCTCCGGCTCCATATCCAGAAACCTCAGCCGCATGGCGCGCTGCCCCATGATGCCTTCCAGATGCCCCAGGCCGCCGCAGCCGCAATAACGCTCCTTGGGGTCAAGCGAAACCACCAGGTGCCCGGCCTCTCCCACTCCGCTGCGCAGCGGATACCGGCCGAAACCGATGCCGTCGCCCAGATACCAGACGCGGATCAGCGACTCCAGCTTTTCGCGCGTGGCCGCAATACCTGTCGCCAGGGCATCGGCATCGTTGAGGGCCACCACCGGCACGTCCAGACCGTCGGCCCTCAGCGCGCACCGCAGATCCTGCTCCAGGTTGAGCCCTTTAAGCTGCCGGAGATTGGGTGATTCCTGGATCACGCCGCCGCGCACAATGCCCGGGAACCCCGCGCCCACCGAGTCCACCGGCCGCCCCTTCCGCACCTCGGCAATCAGTTGGCGAATGCGGGCCACAATCTCATCCGGCGGGATGGACTTGAGATCGATCGGGTCGCCGGGCCCGGGATACATGCGCACATCGCCCAACGTGGTGCCATCCACTATCCCCACCCAGATATACCGTGTTGCCAGAACTCCGATGCTGCTTGGCATGTTAGATTCCTAATACCGCATCAGCTTGTTAAGACCGTTGAATGCCGCTAATTTATAACACTCGGCCAGCGTAGGATAGTTGAACACCGTGTCCACGAAGTAATTCACCGTGCCTTTCAATATCATTACGGCCTGCCCGATGTGCAGCAATTCGGTGGCCTCTTCCCCAATTATGTGGACTCCCAAAACCTCGCGCGTTTCGCGGTGGAAAATCAGCTTCAGACGCCCCGCGGTATCGCCGCGGATCTGCCCGCGCGCGGTGTCGCGGTAGTAGGCCACTCCTACCTCATAGGGGACGTCTTCTTCGGTCAACTGCTCTTCGGTCTTGCCGGTGAACGAAATTTCCGGAATGGTATAGATGCCGTACGGATAGGTCGCGGGGTTGGACTGAATTTTCAGTCCAACCGCATTGGCCGCCGCCAGGCGCCCCTGCTCCATCGAAACCGAGGCCAGGCTGGGGAATCCGATTACGTCCCCCGCGGCAAAGATGCCCGGGACCTTAGTCCGGAAGTCGGCATCCACCGTGATCCGTCCCCGCGAGTCCGAGTCCAGGCCCGCCGCCGGCAGGTTTAATTCGTCCACGTTGCCCTGGCGTCCCACCGCGTAAAGCAGCGCGTCCCCCGAAATAACCTTGTTGCTTTTCATCCTGGCCACCACGCCGCCCGCCGCCAGATCCTCCACCGTGGCCACTTCTTCATTCAGCCGCATGGTGACGCGCTGGTCGCGCAGATGGTAGGACAGCGCTTCCACTATTTCCGAATCGGCAAATTCCAGCAGGCGCGGCCTCTTCTCCACCAGGATCACGCGCACTCCCAACACCGCGAACATGCACGTATACTCAACCCCGATCACGCCTCCGCCCACCACAATCATGGTCTTCGGAATCTCTGGAATCTGCAAAATCTGATCGCTGTTGACGATGCTCCGGCCGTTGATCGGAACTGTGGCCGACACCGCGGGCTTGGTGCCGGTGGCGATGATAATAACCGGCGCTTCCAGATCGGACTGCCCTCTGGAATTCTCCACCCGAACCTGCGTCGCACTCAGGAAACTGGCGCGCCCGATCAGCACCTCCACGCCGTTGCGTGTGAGTTGCGCCTGCGTCACATCCACCTCGGTCTTGATCACCTGGGTGACCCGGAAACCCAGGTCGGCCATGGTGATCTTGTCCTTCACCCGGTAATTGACGCCGTAAATACCCTGGTATTGAAAGCCGGAAAGGTGCATCACGGCTTCGCGCATGGTCTTGCTCGGGATGGTGCCGGTATTGATACAGGCGCCGCCCACGATTTCGCGTTGTTCCACAACCACTACGTGGCGGCCGCACTTGGCCCCCTGAATGGCGGCGCGTTGTCCGGCCGGCCCCGATCCGATGACGATGATGTCGAATTTCTGCATATCGCGATTGGCAGGCGAAGCCGCCGCCGCCACCCAAACAAGTCCCAGCCTTCGAGCGGTGGGGTGGTGGGGTAGGCGGTTTCGCCTGCCGCGGGTCTACTTGCCGCTGTTGAACCGGTTTTCAATCTCCTGCCAGTTCACAACGTTCCACCACGCCGCCATATAGTCCGGCCGGCGGTTTTGATACTTCAAATAATATGCATGCTCCCAAACGTCAAGTCCCATCACCGGGTACTTGCCTTCCATCAACGGGCAGTCCTGGTTAGCGGTGGAAATAATTTCCACTTTGCCCGCGGACTTGATCAGCCATGCCCAACCGGAGCCGAACCGGCCCGCGCCGGCAGCGTTGAACTTCTCCTTGAAAGCATCGAAGCTGCCGAAGGCTCCCGTGATTGCCTGAGACACATGGCCCACCGGCGCCCCGCCCGCGCCCGGCGTCATGATCTTCCAAAACATCGAGTGGTTGTAGTGTCCGCCGCCATTGTTGCGCACCGCGGTACGGATGCTTTCGGGAACGCCTCCGCAATTGTTGGCCAGCAGTTCCTCGATGGTCTTGTTCCCCAGGTCTGGCGCCGATTCCAGCGCTTTGTTCAAGTTGGTAACGTACGCATTGTGGTGCTTGCCGTGGTGGATCTCCATGGTCATTTTGTCGATGTGAGGCTCGAGCGCGTCGGGCGCATACGGCAGTGGCGGTAAAGTAAATGGCATATCGAATCTCCTTATTCAGTCTAGGTTCGTTCAAAAGCATCGGCGAGCCGAAACATGGTGGGCTCGTCAAAATGCCGGGTCAAAATCTGCATACCAACCGGTAGCCCTTCAGACGTTTTTCCGCACGGTACGCTCATGCACGGAATTCCCGCCAGGCTGCCGGTGATGGTAAAAATGTCCGAAAGGTACATGGCCAGCGGGTCGTCCACCTTCTCGCCCAGCTTGAACGCCGGGAACGGTGAGACGGGCGCCACAATGGCATCTACCTCTTCAAATGCATTCGCAAAATCGCGCGCGATCATGCCGCGCACCTTCTGCGCCTTCAGGTAGTAAGCATCATAGTACCCAGCACTCAGCACGTATGTGCCCAGCATGATGCGCCGCTTGCATTCCGCGCCGAAGCCCTCGCCGCGTGTGTTGCGATACATGTCCGACAGCGTCTCCGAGCTGCCTGACCGGAACGTATACCGCACGCCATCATACCGCGCCAGGTTGGAACTGGCTTCTGCGGTTGCGATAATGTAGTAGCTCGCAATGGCGTAATCTGTGGCCGGCAAGCTGATTTCGCGAACCTCGCAGCCCAGGCTTTTGAGCCTGTCCACACCTTTCAAAATCAACTGGCCAGTCTCGCTCGTCAAATCCTTCAGATACTCGCGCGGCAGTCCGAGCTTCAGGCCTTTTACATTGCCTGTTAGTTCCGCCACATAATCCGGCACCGGCGCCGCGGCTGAGGTAGCATCGCGCGCGTCGCGGCCCGCGATTACGCCCAGCAGGGTGGCGGAATCTTTCACCGAGCGGGCCAGCGGACCAATGTGATCGAGCGAGCTGGCGAACGCCGTGAGACCATAGCGCGAAACGCGGCCGTAAGTCGGGGTCACGCCCACCACGCCGCAAAACGAGGCCGGCTGCCGGATGGAGCCGCCCGTATCCGAGCCCAGCGCCACCACCGCGGTGCCCTGCGCCACGGCCGCCGCCGAACCACCGCTGGAGCCTCCGGGCACGCGGTCGGGCGCCACCGGATTGCGCACCGGTCCGAACGCCGAGTTTTCATTCGACGAACCCATCGCAAACTCATCGCAATTGGTTTTGCCCATCAGGATGCCGCCGGCCTGCTCGATGCGCTCCACCGCCGTGGCGTCATAGGGCGGAATATAGTTGGCCAGCAGCTTCGAGCCGCAAGTGGTCCGGATGCCCTTGGTGACAATCACGTCCTTCACCGCCACCGTCACGCCGGCCAATGGACCGGGCTCTTCGCCGCGCGCGATTTTGTCGTCCACTCGCTGTGCCGCGGCCAGCGCGCGCTCCGCGGAAAAGTGCAGGTATGCGCCTGTAGTCGGGTTTTCGGCTTCGGCAAAACGCAGCGCCTCGCCGGCCAGTTCGGTGGCGCTGAACTGGCGCGACAGCAGGCCTTCCCTCACAGCATCAATCGTCAGCAGTGGAATCTTCATGCGTCAGCGTTCAATTACCTTGGGCACTTTGAAATATCCGCCGCCGGGCTGCGGAGCATTTGCCAGGGCCGCCCGGTTATCGAGCGGAGGCACCACTACGTCCTCGCGCAGGGTGGCCGCCGGGTCGGCGTCGAACAGCACCTGCGCCATTGGTTCCACGCCGCTGGTGTCGATCTCATTGAGCTGCTCCATGTGCTGCAGAATACCGTCCAGGTCGGCCTGAAACCGCGCCACCTCGGCCTCGGTAAGCTTCAGGTTGGCTAAATCGGCTACGTAGCGGACTTCCTTTTCCGTAATCTTCACGCCTGCGCCTTTTTTCGAGAGGCCTTATAAATCCCGCGCATCACCGGGTCCGCTATGCGGTCCGCGTCGTCGAACAGTGCGGGCGTTGCTTGCTGCGCGCGCTGCGGTTCACGCCGCCGCGGAACCACCCGAAACTCCACGTCCTCCACCAGGCCTGGCCCAAGGCTTTTCTCCAGGTTGCGCAGGATTTGGTACGAGAGCGTGAACAACTGGCGCTGCCAGGTGGCATCTTCCACTTCTACTACCAGCCGGCTGCGCACCATGCGGGCCGCGCGCGTATGCGCCGCCAGTTTCTTCCCCACGGCATCGGGCCATGCGGCGATCGCCAGTTCCTCGGCGCCGATCACATGCGAGGAAAGCCTCAATCGCTGGATGAGCTTGCTGGCGCGTTCCATGTTGGTTGGATGAGTCATTTTATCACGGCACCCACGCGGCTTTTGTCTTTACACGCCGCCAGTTCTATTGCAGCGGTGCGGCGTTCATGCAATGCTGCTCTCTAACTACAAGGATGCAGCCCGAAATCATCGACGTTACGGATGAGGTTGTCGCCGTCCGCCGGCTGCGTGCCGCCGCGGCGCTCCCCAACTTCGCTGCGTTGTGCTGCTGCATTCTCGCCGTTTTCGCCATGGTTCTTGATTTCCACAACCGCACTCTCTGGATTTCGCTGATCTGCAGCGCGCCTTTTCTGCTTCTACTCGCGCGTGGTATCGAGCACGGCTCAGTTTGGGCAGTTGGGCTGCTGACCGCCCTGGTGGGCGTGGTCACCGTAATGTTGCTGCTTTCCTTCGTACAGTTTGGTCATGATCCCGTATCCGAACTTCTCCCTGGTATTGCGGGCATCCTGATGATCCTGGTTCCCTGTTGGCTGGCGGTCCGCGCCGGCCTGCAGGCCATCCGGGGCCGGAAAACACCACCGTGGATTACCACCGCATCCGGAAGCGCATGGCGGTGGCTGCCGCGCGACGGCCGCTTCCGAATCGCGTTGAATGCATTTGCGGTCTCGCTCCTCGTCTACATAGGCGGGGCCGTCCCAGCCATTTTGATTGGCGTCGCTCTCGGCGGCCACATGTTGATAGCCGCCTTTATATACCTGCCCGTGGCGCGCTTGGCCGGCCGTATCTGGAATCGCGGCCGGCGGCAATTAGCGCGGCGGCTTCAGGAAATCCGACAACTGGACACCAGGCCGCCGGTGCTCCTGTTGCGATCATTCGATGACGATAATCTGCCGCTCGAATCGCGTTTCCGCCTGCTCTGGTTTTTCCATGCCGCAAAGGAGGCCGCTACGCTCGAGCAGTGCGTCGTAAACAGCGTTTGGCCGCTTGGTCCCGTCATCGCTGTGGGCAACCCGCGTGAAAAGCTGAACCCGCTCGGCGCCGCCAGAGAGGATATTCCCGGCGAACAATGGCGCAGCCGGATCCAACAATATCTTGAAGAGGCCGCATACGTAGTCAGCATTCTCGGCTCCACACCGGGACTGAATTGGGAGTATGAACAGATCGAAATCCGCGGAAACAAGGATAAAGTCTTGGTGGTCCTGCCCCCCAGGTCAATGGTGGAGGTTTACCGGCGCTGGGAAGTGTTCCGGAGCATCTTCCGCCCTGCCGCGTCGGTGGATATTTTCTCCGGTTCGGTTCCCGCCTTTCCCTTGCTGGTCTATCTTTCCCGGCACCGGAGCGCCGCTGATATTTCGTTGCCGGTACAAGAATGAGACCGCCTACACTGTGGCCTTCAACAGATTGTTGGAAATACTTGATGCGCCGCCGCACCCGGCGCAGGTCGCGCAGACTTCCAATATCAGCCGCCACACCGGATAATAGGTATTGAAACCTGGGTTCCATACATGATCAGAGTCGCACTGCCATTTGGAAGCGAAACGCCGGAAGGCAAGCGCGATGCATATCGCAGCGCACTCACCGCCGCGAATATTCAACCGGTTGAGAACGTCGCCAATCTCGCTGGTCTCGATGGTCTGTTGCTCGCCGGCGGTACGGATGTCGATCCCGCGTTATATGACGCGGCACGGCGCACCGAGACGGAGCCGCCGGACCACGATCGGGACCGCCTCGAGAAGGCTCTGCTGCTCGAGGCACTGGACCGCGACATCCCGGTTCTCGCAATTTGCCGTGGATTGCAGCTGGTGAATGCGGTTCTCGGAGGGACGCTGGTCCAGGACATTGGTGGACACGTGCACAAGAAGCAGCCGGCAGCCCATTCGATAACCATCACGCCCCATAGCAGGCTGGCATCGATTCTGGGATTGGACGAATACGTCGTGAATTCACGCCACCATCAATGCGTGGACCGGGTGGCAAGCCGGCTGGTAGTTGCCGCAAGGGCGTCAGACGATGTAGTGGAGGCGCTGGAGTTTCCCGGGAAGCGCTTCGTGCGTCGCGGTCCAGTGGCATCCCGAGGACCGTATGGCCGGGCCGGATGCCAGGCTCTTTGAAGCCTTCCGGAATGCCGCAAGTGTCTAGCCGCGGTCGGGGTTGCGGGAAGGGCCGGGCCTCCGCGAGCGAATCCCGCAGCCGGCGTCAGGCGCCCGTCTTGCCTCGGGTTATCACCGCGCTTCGAATGCGCTTGACCTGGTCCGGAGTAAATAACCGTTGGCCCAGGGGCGTCCGGTCGAGATGCGCGCGCATGATCCCTTGGGGAGTGTGTTCCAACCCGAACAAGTGGCAAATCTCGTGAACCATCACGGTCGCCACCAGCTCGTCCCCAAAGGCTTCGCGGCTGCGCGCCGCCTGTTGCACCCGCTGATAGAATACGTACACCGAAGCGCCGGCATTTCCGTCTTCGGGCATTAGCGCATAGCCCAGAGCCTTTTTGGATGCAGGGCCGTTCTCCTGGGCGGGGGAGAGGATATTCACCTCCACCTCGGGGTCGGCGGCCGGGAAGCCGCGGTCCGCACATTCCAACCAGACGGTGTCGATCCCAGCCGCGCGAAAGAGGTCCCGCGCTGCATTGACCGCGCGCCGCAGCCTCTCCTTCGGAATCTGCGCGTGATCCACTACGCGCACCCTGAGCACTGCAGGCGGAGTCACCCTGCCGTATCCCGCCGCCGCGAACAGACATACCACCGCCCCGACTTGCCGCGCTGTCATGTACCCCTCTACCCGAGGGGTTAGACTGCTGAAGGGCTCGTTCGTTTGTACACGGAGTTGTTAAATCCGCTGAACGTGCCCTTCGCATAACCCAGGCATTACTGCTTGGATTGCTTCTTGCGACGGATCGAGCCCATCATGATCAACAGGCCGCCGCCCAGCATGAGCCCGACGGTGCCGGGTTCGGGGGCGGATGTGGATGCGAACTCCACCGCGCCGCTGTACGCACTCCAGCCGCTAACCTGGCGGAATGTGCTGCCTGTCTGGGTATTCCAATAGGCCGCATTCGGCAGCGGATTGCTTCCGGTGGTCGGAGCAACGGTGCTCAGGCCGAAGTTGAGGGAGTTATAAGGGCCGGTCTGCCCGGTCGGGGCAGCACCATAGCTCTGCGTGTTATACGCGATGCCGTAGATAAGTTGGTCGGGCACGGTGATATTGCCCAAATCGAACGTCACATCAAAGGCCAGCCCGTTGTAGCAATTGTTATCGGCGGCTCGCCATGCAGTTCCGCAACCCGCGCTCGCTTCCGGTCTCCAGGGAATCAGGAACGTTTGGGTGACTGAATCAATCACCGTGCCGGGCTGGGCGGTGCCGCTTGAGTTGTCGACATTGTAGAGGTTAAGAGTAATCGGGACGGACCAACCCGCATCCAAAGAACTGTAGGTGGATGCCAAAGCCCAGTCGCTCATCAAAGCAGTGACGGTCGACAGGCTGCGGGGAGTTCCGGGCGCAAACTGAATCAGATCGCCGAACTCAGCGGTCTGGGTCGCCTGATAGCCCAAACTGGGTACGTTGGGAGGAAGGGGCGCGGGAATGTTTTCGTACATCAAGGTTGCCGCCGATACCGGCCGCAGCGCGGCCGTCGATAACACCAAAGCACCGAATATAACGAATTGTATTTTCACTTAAAAGAGCCTCTTAGTTTTCCCCGGCCCATCGGACTGATGCGCCGGTTCATGAAGTCTAACAGACAAAGGGCTCTTAAACAGCAGTTTTGGTCGCTAAGTCGTTGATTAATAGTACCGGGACCATCAGTCGGTACCTAACTTTAGGTATAGGAAGGGGTCTTGTGGGGTGGACAATCTTAGCCGCGGCCGCCTTTCAGGCGGCTTTCGTCCGGATAAATCCGGACACCTGGAGTTTCTACATTTTCAAGCGGCGGCAGCCTGGTTGAGCTTCCAGAG
Organism: Bryobacterales bacterium; assembly: GCA_963817515.1. GTDB lineage: Bacteria > Acidobacteriota > Terriglobia > Bryobacterales > Bryobacteraceae > DATMNI01. The sequence goes on from CAWFPJ010000010.1 coordinate 230,674, forward strand.
AGGCTTCAAATATACTGAGGATCAGATCCTTGGTTTCATCGTTCATGGAGGGCTCCCGAGCATAAGGGCTCAGAAGAAGGACGATATCCCTACATCGGTCTGTCAAAATAAGATAATGTAGACCGACTTATATCGGAGCGCCGGCGGCCTTTTGCCCCCCAAGGCATAAATCAAATTACGGGAAAAATGTAGAAACTCCAGATGTCCGGATAAATCCGGACATGGCAGACTAAGAGTCTGCTCCACGGCGGTTCACCAGACGCGGAGAGGACGGAAGCCGGCCGCTTCCAAAGCGCCCATGGCCTGATCGAGCGATGGCTGGTCGGAATATGGCCCCACCAGGACGCGCACCAGATTGTCCTGGCCACCCAGCAGACTGGCATTGAAGCCTTTGTTTTTCAGGAGACCGGCCAGCGCATTGGCCGGCATGTCGGTAGTCCCCATCACCTGCCAGAACGGGGCCACGCGCTCCGCCGCGTTCCGCGGACGCACGGGCGGGGCCGCAGAGGCTGCATGGTCGCCGGCAACGGGCGGCGGCGGTGGAGGCGGGGGCGGCGGCGGAGGGGCAAGCACGGCTCCTGCGCCAGTCGGTCCCGAAACCGGGCCATCCACGTCGAGTTGAGGTACGGACGGCGCCGGATTCCGCGCACTCTTGCGTTTGGCTGCCAGCGCTTTCGTTACCCAACTGTCGGCCTTCGCCACCATGTCGGCGGATTGGGCCGGGCTGTCAACTATGCCGGACTCGATACGGTAGAGCAAATTCATATAGGCCATGGCGTCGGAGTAATCAGGGTCGAGTTGCAGCGCCACCTGCAGCATGCGGAAACCGTCTTCGATCCGCGCCTGATGCTGGTCGCGCAGGCCCTTGCGCAAGCTGGCATCAGGGATTATTCCCGGGTCCTGCGGTTGCATTCCGGCGGCCGCCCTGGCGCGGGCGTAGTCCGGGTAGACCGTGCACCAATCCACGAATGCGGCCGTATAGTAGGCTTGCTTGTTTGCGGGGTCCACAGCAATCAGCTTCAGGGCCCAGTCATGGGCTTCGGCGAATTGTTTAGTATTGGCGGCAATCGACAGTAAGCCTTCGATGGCCAGCTTGTTCTTCGGGTCGAGCGCCAGTACATCCAGATACTGCTGGCGGGCGCGGGCCGGAATCGGATTTTGCTCGAAGCAGCACCTTGGCCAGAAACAGCTTTGCCTTGGCATTCGCCGGATCGAGCTTCACGGCATTTTCGAAGTGTTCGATGGCGCCTGTGAAGTCGCCGCGATTGTAGGCGGCCTCCGCCACTTTCATTTCGGCGTACGATCCGCCTTGCGCGCGAGCGGTCAGCGCCAGGCCGGAAGCAATCACCGCGCATACCGCCAGCGCCGAGAGGCCCGTAATCAGGCGAAGCCGCGCACGCTTAAGGTTGGGGGCGGGGCGCCCAAGGCCATTTTGAGCCATCAGGCGGCGGATTCTCTCCTCCAGGATGTCGCCGTCGAACACGCCCAGAATGTAGCCCGGGCGCGGCATCGTGGTCATGTTCGGCGGCAATGCTCATAATGGAGCGCGCGTAAACGCCGGCATCGAGCAGCTTTTGGGTCACCAGTTCGTCGCACGCCATCTCTCGCGTGCGCTCGATGTTTCGGTGGATCAACCATGCTGCCGGGTGAAAGCTGGCGGGCAGGCAAAGCAACTGGTAGAGCAGATTGCATGCGAAGTCATGCCGGGAAATGTGCGCCATTTCATGGCCGATCGCGGTCGTCAGCACGTCTTCGGAAGTTTCATTCAACAAGGATTGGGGAATGATAATGGTGCGGCCGGCGGTCACCGGGCCGGAGAGGTTCACCGAAGCGAGCAGTTGCACATCGCTCAGGTCGAACGCTTTGAGGCAGCGGTCCCACACCTCTTCGAGCAGTAAGGGCGGGACACAGCCCAGCGCTCTCTGGCGGATCTGGATGGTTCGCATTCCGGCCCATGCCAACCGGACCAGCCGGAACAATACGAATAGAAGATAAGCGGCCAGCAGCACGCTGGCGGTGGTCCGGGCGAAAGACACGGTCCGCCCGTCTCTAGCAAACGCGGAATGCGTGGGAGCGGAGTATGCCGGGCGTGCCGCGAAGGCCGCTGCCGTGGTAGTCTGCGGCGCATCGGGCACGGCCAACTGCAACGGGGCGCCGGGTTCGCCGGTCCGGACGCTGGCCAGCGGCAGCAGGATCGCGGCCAGCAGGGCGGCCACCCAGACAGCATGGCGGTGGCTGGCGGGACCATTGCGCATCAACCGGCAGACCAGGGCCGCAACCGCGGCGGCCAAGGGAATCTGCCAGGCGGAATTGAGTAAAAAGGTAAGCAGAGAACGGCTAATCGTTTCCATTGTTTCCTCCCGGGGCTTTTTCCTCCCGAGGTTTCTGCAGCAGTTTCTGAATCTGCGCAAGTTTTTCCGGGGTCAGGTGACGGGTTTCCACCAGGTTCAGCACCAGTCCATCGGCTGAGCCTCCAAAAAAACGGTCGAGCATTTCGCCGACCGCCTGTGTAACGGCCTTCTGGCGGCTAAAGACGGGACGATAGATGTAGGCGCGGTCCTTGAGCTGGCGCTTAACCTTGCTCTTGCGATGCAGAACGTTCAGCATGGTCTGCACCGTGGTGTAGGCCAGATCGCGCCCTTTAATGTGCGCCTGCACGGTCTGAACGTTGGCGGGTCCGGTTTCCCACAAGACGTTCATGATCTCCAGCTCCAGAGGCGTGAGCGGCTGCTCGTGACTTTTTCGTCTGGGCAACTTTTTCTCCTAAACATTTAGGAGTATGAACCCGGAATTCGGCGCTTGTCAACTAAAAGTTTAGGAGGTGTACGGCAACAAACGTGGCCGGTCGCGGCTGTGGCTGGAGCGGACTTCTGAAACAGGACGCTAAGTCAACTAACTACGGGACATCAGTAAGGCGGAGCCAGCCTGCTGTACTCGAATTGGCCGGGGTTGAGGCCGCGCTCTTTCAACATCCGGATACACTCGCCAATCGAATTGCCGATGGCTTCAATGCGGCGGAAGGGCAGCGTTTCAGGAGTATAGATTTCAAGCGCAACATATTTGCCGATCAGCGCACGGCGTTCGTCGAGGTTCAGCCGGTCGGGATTGCGGCCAACTGCGTGTAGCGGATCTTGGGCGGTGGAAGCGGGCATGGTTCTGCCGCATTGTAGCAGAACATCAGGGACGCAGCTTCGGAATCGTATTGCCAACCGAATTCCGGGAGAGGTACAGTCGAAGAGCGCCTTACTAAATGTCAGACCTGCCGCCAGAATCAGCCTTAAGCCTCCCGCTTTCGGAAGCCAATAAGGCCGGGCATGGCTCTCCGGCTTCTTCGCCTCTTGCCGAAGAGGTGGTTGGACTTTTCGATCAATTACGGGCCCGGCTGCTGCGTTATATGCTGAGCCTCGGCCTGCCGGTCGAGGACGGTGAGGAGATTATTCAGGAAGTATTTCTTTCGCTGATCCATCACCTGCAGCGCGGCAAATCCCGCAGCAATCTTCGCGGCTGGGTTTTCCGAGTGGCTCATAACCTGGCGCTGAAGCGGCGCAATCAGGCTCGCGCCAGCCGCCAAAACCTGTCCGAAGCAACCGCAGCTTCAGAGGGTTTGTTCACAGACCCCGATCCGAACCCGGAAGATCAAGTGGTGAGCGGCCAAAAGCGGGAGCGTCTGGCGGCCGTTCTGAGCGCCTTACCGGAGCAGGACCGGCGCTGCCTTGTCCTGCGGGCCGAGGGGCTCCGCTACCGGGAAATTGCCGAGGTGCTGGATATCTCTCTGGGGGCTGTGTCGCTTTCACTGGGACGATCTTTGGCGCGTTTAGCCCGCGCGGCGGAACGGTGACTTATTATGCCGTTGGGAAGTGAACGGCGTCACAGTTGCATGAGGGCAGCCAAAACGGCCCAGTAGATCGGACCGGCCTGGGATTTTGCCCATGCTTCGTACAAGGGCGCATGCTGGTTGGGGTTGGCGGCCAGTTCCTCGCGCATGCCGAACTGCATACCGCCCCCGAAATCCTTGTCCAAAACCGAGGCCTGGTCCGTCTTGCGAACCAGGCGGGCGTGAACCAACAGGCTCAAGCGATCGGATTGCTGCACGCAGGCGATGCCGGGTTCCACGCGCAGCATGAGGACCGCATCGGCATCGTCTGGAGGTTTGGCATCTTCGATGGCTTCGGTGCCGTGGACGGCGGCATGAACTATGGCGATGAGGTCCCTTCCCGATGCCGCGGCGAAATGCTGGAACGCGTCCAGCACGAGGGAGTCCGGGCGGATATCGCGGATGTGCTGCGCCAATTGCTCCGGGCGCATAAAGCAGGAGCTGAAAGTGGCCTTTCCAGGCGCCCATGCGGCCTCCACTGCCACGCGGAAACGGCCGGGCTGGGGCAGCAGTTTCAGCACCGCATTATGCGGGGTGGGGACCACGCCACCTGATGGGGCCATCAGGGCGAGCATAAATGCGTTCCAGCCCCGGCTGTCGCGGGCGTCGGGATTGGCGCCTTTAGCCAGCAGCAGCTTGACCGTGGAAATGCGGTTATATTGGGCGGCCAGCAGCAGCGGCGTGCGGCCCTCTTTATCCTTGATTTCGATCGCGGCGCCCTTGGCCAGGAGCTTTTGCACCTGCTCCTTCAGGCCTTTCCTGGCGGCCTCCAGCAGATCTTCGGGCGGTTGGTTTTCAGAAAGCTGGGCGATGGCTGGGATTGCCAACAGACACCAGGCGGCGGCGATTTGCAGTACGCGGCTGAGCATATTCTTCCCCTAGTGCATCGGGCCGGCGTTTTTTTGATGGATGGGTTTTTTCATAATAAGCAGGAATGGCAGCACCAACAAGAATACGACGGCCATGGCGCGGAACGTGTCTACAAAGGCCAGCATTGAGGCCTGGCGCTGCACCACTCCCCATACGGCTCCGTAGGCTTGGCTGGAGGCCGTGCCGGGGTCGGAGCCGTGCGCAATCATGGCGCCCTTCACGTTGCTGAGGAAATCGCGCGTTTGCGGGCTAAAGGAGCTGATGTGTTCGCCCAGCATGTGCGTGTGAAATTGCTGGCGGCGAAACAGGAACGTGGTGGCGCTGGCGATACCGAGCCCGCCGCCCAGGTTGCGCATCAGATTGAACATGCTGGTAGCGTTGCCCATTTCTTCTTTGGGGATGGGGTCCATGGTGGCCGTGGTCAGCGGAACAAACAGCAGCGCCAGCGATGCGCCCTGGATGAATTGCGGCCAAAAAACGTCCCAATAGCCCGCGTTGAGATTCAGGTTGGAAAGAGTGTAAAGCGTCCAGGCTGCGCCTACCAGGCCCACGGCCAGCACCTTGCGCGGGTCGAACCGTCCGAGCACTGTGCCCACCACCGGCATCATGAGAAACGACCCCAGCCCGCGCGGGGCCATGGCGATCCCGGCATCCATGGCGGAATAGCCCAGCAGCGTCTGCAGGAAGATGGGCAACAGCAGCATGCTGCCGTACAACACAAACCCCAGCATCGTCATGAGGAAAACGCCGGCGCTGTAAGTGGTCACCTTAAAGACCCGAAGTTGCACCACAGGGGCGCGCGTCCGAAGTTCGCGGATGACGAAGGCGATGAGCGCGGCCGCCGAAACGACGGCCAGCGTCGTGACGAACTTCGATGCGAACCAATCGTCCTCCTGGCCTTTGTCCAGCAGCACCTGGAGCGCGCCTATGCCGCATGCCAGCATGCCGATGCCCCAGTAATCGATGCCGGTGCTTTGGCGGCGAATATAGGGCGGATCGAAAATGAAGAGGCGGGTCATGATCACCGAAGCCAGGCCCACGGGCAGGTTGATGTAAAAGACCCAGCGCCAACTGAAATTGTCGGTGAGGTAGCCGCCGATCACGGGCCCAAGCATGGGTGCAACCACAATGCCGAATCCCCAGAATGCCATCGCCTTACCGCGATCCTGCGGCGGAAAGGCTTCGAGCATCACGGCCTGCGACAGCGGTTGCAGTGCGCCGCCGGTGGCGCCCTGGACCACGCGGAAAAAGATCAGCATGGGCAGGCTTGTGGCCAGGCCGCACAGAAACGACGCTGCCGTGAAACCGAAAACCGCGGCCGTCAGAATCCGTTTGCGCCCGAAAAAGTTGGCCAGCCAGCCCGTCATGGGCAGGATGATGGCATTGGCTACCAGGTAGGACGTGAGCGCCCAGGCGGCCTCATCGACGCTAACCGAAAGGCTGCCGGCGATGTGCGGCAGCGAGACGTTTACCACCGTGGTGTCCAGCACCTCCATAAAGGTGGCGAACATGACGGCGACGGCGACAATCCACGGATTCACCGACGGTTGCGGCTGGGGCGAAGGCGTCATCCGATCCCTATAGTTCTATATTGCCACCGTGTAAGAACTGAAGCGTGCGCGGCACGATTGCCGCGCATGGCAGGCCGGTGGCCCGCTCCACGGCTTCTACTTTGCCAGTTTGAGGAGGTCTCGGGCTTTGGCCTGGTCGGAATCGCCGCCGGCTTTGTCGCCGAGGACGACGCGGACCTGGGCGCGGTTCACGTAGGCGTTGGTGTAGACGGGGTTCAGCTTGATGGCCTGGTCGAAATCGGCTAGCGCCTGCTTGTATTGCTTCAGCCGGAAATATGCATAACCCCGGGCATTGAAGGCCTGGGAGAGGAAAGGATCAAGCGTCACCGCCTGTGTAAGCGGTTCGATGGATGCGGCGTATTTTTCCTCCTGGATGAGCTTTCGGCCGCGGGAATGGTATTCGGTTGCACTGGTTGCCACCGGCCTGGCCGCGATTGGTGGTCCAGCGGGGGCAACCGCTGGCGCAGTCGGCGGTGCCGCGACGGCAGGCGAGTTGTCGCGACGAACTTCGGACGCGGCTTCGGGTTTGGGCGCGACTTCGGGTTTGGGCGCGACTTCGGGTTTGGGCGGCGCTTCGGGTTTAGGCGCGGGAACATCCGGCAAAATGACGGTCCCGGTTTCCGGCGCCAACTCTTTCGCCTTGGCATGCGCGACGATCTCGTCCACTTTCGCCTGGGCCAGTTCGCGCACCCGCCGCGTATCCGGATTATTGGGTTCGAGCCTCTCGGCCTCGGTCAAATCCGCCAGGGCCGAGTCGTAGCGTTGCAGAATCATATAGGCGTTGCCGCGGGCAGCCCATGCCAGGGCGTAGCCGGGGCTGAGGCCGATGGCGCGAGTGCGGTCGGCGAGGCCTTTTTCATGTTCTCCCAGAAGGTGGTACGATCCGCCGCGCGCCACATAGGCCTCCGGATTCTTGGGGTCCATCTGAACGGCCTGTTCGCGGTCTTCGAGCGACTCCCGCAGCCGATTGGTGCGCGCGTAGACGGCGCCGCGCGCCAGAAATAGCCGCAGATCCTTAGGGTCGAGCTTGATGGCTTCGGTGTAATCGGCAATCGCACCATCGTCCTCACGCAGGCGCTCCCGCACCGCGCCGCGGACTCGCCAGGCGCGCACATCGCCGGCATTCAGTTTGACGGCGGTGTTGAGGTCGGCCAGGGCGCGCGGGAAATCGCCGATGCCGCTGAACGCCAAAGCGCGCTCCACGAAGGCTTCTTCGTCATCCGGTTTGCGGGCCAGGCAGGAATCGAAATCGTCCACGGCGTCGCGGTAATGCTGCAAAGCGGCATGAGCCATGCCGCGGCCCTTGTAAGGTTCGGAATTATCCAGCCGGAGCTTGATGGCCTGGGTAAAATCCTCAATGGCTTTGTCGTATTGGTAGAGGGCCAGGCGGGCCCTGCCGCGCGCGTTATAGACTTCGGTGCGTTCCAGGTTCAGGTTAATGGCGGTATCGAAATCGTGGACGGCGCGTTCGTTTTGTTTGATCGCGGCGAAGTAACTGCCGCGAGCGAAATACGAATCGGCGCTGCCCGGTTGCACCAGCACCGCGCGGTCCAGGTCTGCGCCGGCCTTCTCCAGTTCGCCAGCGGCCAGGTAGTCCTTGCCGCGCGCCCGCAGGGCGGCCACGTTGGTATTATCGGCCTGGATGGCGTCCCCATATGCCGCAATGGCTTCATCGCGCTTGCCGGCTTCATCGGCGCGAAGCCCGCGCTGGTAGGAGGCCTGCGACCTTTTCTTGTCGGGCTTGGCGTCTGCGGCGTCGGCGGAGATGGATGCGCCGGCGATGGCCAACGTCATCAAAACCCGCGCCAGGTGGAGGGCTGGAGTCGACATCGAATACCCTGAAAATAGTGTACACTCAGCGGCTGATTAGTCCTAGAACACATGAGCACGGAACGATATGAGCACGGAACCTTTTGACGAGCCGCGCCTGGCGATCAATCGCGTCTACACGCGGACCGGGGATCAGGGCGATACCGGTTTGGCGGGAGGGCAGCGTGTTCCCAAAGACGGGGCGCGTATCGAAGCTTACGGCACGGTGGATGAGCTGAACTCATTTCTTGGAGTGACTCGCGCCACCGTCACTGAAATGGCGGCGATGGAGCCGCGCCTGGCGATCCTGGGGGCCATCATGCTGCGCGTGCAACACGAATTGTTCAACCTGGGGTCCATTCTGGCGACGCTCCCGCAAGACGTGCATGCCAAACAGGCGCGCATCACCGATGCCGAAGTGGCGCAGTTCGAGCGGGAGATGGACCGCATGAACGAAGATTTGCCGCCGCTGCGTTCGTTCGTGCTCCCCGGCGGCAGCCGGCTAAACGGGGAACTGCACGTCGCGCGCACGGTCTGCCGCCGGGCGGAGCGCGCCTGTGTGGCCCTGGGGCGGGTGGAGAGCGTTCCGGCCGAGGCTGTCAAATATTTGAATCGGTTGAGCGACGCGCTGTTCGTCTGGAGCCGGTGGGCAAGCTACGTTACCAACACACCCGAAACTTTGTGGCAGCCCAACCAGTCCACATCGGGGCTGTCCGATGGGTAGGTGCCTGTCTGATAGGTAGGTACCGCTCGCCGGCGCGCGTCTCCGTTCGCCAGTAGCGTTATGATGAACGAGTGACATGGCGTTGATCGCGGTTTCGGGTCATCCGGGGTGCCGTTTTGAAGAGGTGGCGCGCTTCACGGCGCAGCGGCTGGGTTTTGAGCTGCTGACGCAATCGCGAATCCAGGCGCTTACCGAAGCGGAATTCGGCGGGGATGCCAAGATCCCGGACAAGGCCTACCCCAGCCTGGTGACCTCGATACTGGCGCACCTGGCCACGGAGCACCACATGGTGTACTGCGCGGTTGGGGGCGAAGTGCAGGCCCGCCATTTTCTGGGAATGCTGCGCATACACGTGGTGGCGCCGGAAAATGTGCGGATCGGCAACCTGATGCTGGACCACCGGCTGGACCGTAGCGGCGCGCGCGCGCTATTGCTGGAACGGGAGGCCGCCGACCGGGCCGGCCGCAAAGCCAAGTTCGGCAAAACCAGGGCCACCGCCGAATTGTTCGACCTGGTGCTCAATGCCGAATCGCTGTCGAGCGAACAGATGGCGGAACTGATCGAAGCGGCCGTGGCGTCCGCGGGATTGAAAGAGCGTGGCTACCTTTCGAATGCGGCCGAAGCGCAATTGCAATTTCAGATGCGTCTGAAGCTGGCGCGCTTTGGAATCGTTCCGCCAGGCAGCGTCACGCTGCGCAACAAGATGTTCGCCCACCCCAGCGAGGAGATGTTCGCCAACCTGCTGGACTTCTACCGCATCGCATGGGAATACGAGCCGCGCAGCTTTCCGGTTCAGTACGACGCCAATGGCGGCGTGCTGGAATCCTTCACGCCGGATTTCTACCTGGCGGAGTTCAATCTTTATGTGGAGCTGACCACCATGAAGCAGTCGCTGGTAACCAAGAAGAATCGCAAGGTGCGCCTGCTGCGCGAGCTTTACCCGCACCTCAATATTCAGGTCTTTTACCAGAAGGATTTCGAGAATCTGATTTTCAAGTACGGCTTGGTGGAGCGGCCGGTGCAGGCATGAGCGCAATGTTAGTGCCCGGCCTGGAACGGATACTCTTTACGGAGGAGCAAATTGAACGCCGGATCGCCGAGGTGGCGGCCGAGATTTCGCGCCATTACGAAGGCAAACCGTTGAAGCTGATTGGTGTGTTGAAAGGATCGGTCTTTTTCCTGACGGCACTTTCACGGCGCATCGAGATCCCGCACAAGATCGACTTCCTGGCCATTTCCAGCTTCTCGAACAAGAGCGGCGCGCCCGGGGTGGTGCGCATTGCTAAAGACCTGGATGACGGCATCGAAGGTGAAGACGCGCTGCTGGTAGAGGACATTGTGGACACCGGTTTCACGCTGCGCTACCTGCTGCAGACCCTGGCCGGACGCGCCCCGAATTCACTTTCCGTCTGCACGTTTCTGGACCGGCACTCGCGCCGCATTGTGCAGGTGCCGGTGGATTACCGGTGCTTCGAGATCCCGGACCGCTTCGTAGTCGGCTTCGGCCTGGACCACAACCAGCTTTATCGCAATCTGGGGTATGTGGCGGTGATGAATCCGGAGAAGAGTTGACGAGGCAGAGCCGAGCGGGATCCGGCCGGCTGCGCTTGTATATTTCCGCACACAACAGGAATTGAAGTCATCCAATATTTCGGTTCCCGTAACTCTCCGGTTGCAATTAAGACCTAAAATACTTAAAATAGAAGCGGTAAACAGATTAGTCAGGAGCGCGCGTTATGAGGTCACGGATTTTGTTTATATCCCGGCGTCATGAAGATGCCCGGCGCCTCTCGCGTATGCTGCACGATCTGCCGATTGACATAGTGCCGGCGGCGACCCTGCAACAAGCGCGCACCAAGCTTCGACGGGCAGAATACGACGTTATTCTGACGGAAGCCGAACTACCCGACGGCGGTTGGCTGAATGTTCTGCACTTGGCGCATGAAGCCCCGCAAGCAGTGGAAGTGATCGTAACTGACCCACAGGCCGACGCCCGCTTGTGGTCTGAGGTGCTCAACCTGGGAGCATACGATCTGGTGGCGCAGCCCTTCTATGAGCCTGAGGTACGCCGCATCTTGTATAACGCCTGTACCCGCCCGGTGCCCAAGCCTTTGACCATGGCGGTCTAAGTCGAGCCGCCGCATTGATGGCCCTACGCCCCGCGCTTCTCGCATTCGTCTTGTCGCAGATTTCGCTGCTCCTGGTTCACACGCAGGTGCACGCCCAGAATAGCGCGCCGATAACGCTCAGCGGCGCCCAACTGCGGCTGGAGGTCCGTTCCGTCAACGGCCATCTCGAAGAGCGATACCAGGGCAGAACCGGAAACCAATGGACCACCATTGCTTCAAGCGCCGGCGAAACGGAAGGACCAGTCTCCGTGCGTGGCGCCCACGGTGAGGTCCTGGCCGGCGCCCTGCGTGGCGTTTCGGTCGAACAGGACGCCCTGGTGGAGCGGCTCTCAGCCGGCCCACACGAGATCACGCGCACCATCAAGCTTGTGGACGGCGGCTGGGTGCATGTCGAAACGCGGCTGGAGCCGCGCGGCCGTGCGGAGTTACATTCCGTGGCGGACAGCTTTCAGTTCGAGGGTCATCCCGACTGGTCCTACTCTCCCTCCGTCGGCGGCTTCAATCCCGATGCGCAGTACAAGGCCCCGTTGATTCTGACGCAGGAGCGCCAACGGGCTTTCGGAATCGTACCCGATCTCGCGGCGCTCAACCGCGAGTTGATCGAGCGCTGCCCACACTCCCTGGACCTTGACGTATCCGCCGGGCCGCGGCTTTCGGTCGGCTTCATTCCCGCCCGCCCCTACTTCCACTCTGTCTTCGTGCACGACCTTGATCGCACCTGGGCCGCCGAACAGCCTTTCGTCAATTCCTACTATCTTCTTGTCGCCGCCGCGGCGCCTCCCGGCGAGGCCTTTCGCACTGCGGTTCGGCTTCACTGGGAGAAATTCGGGCGCCAGGAACTGGCTGCGGCCGCGGCGGAACAGGCCGGAACCGATACCGCCTACAAATCCCTCGGCCTGTGGGATGACTGGCGCAACCAGGTTTGGGAGAAGGAGTCGCGGGCGCAGTGGCTGGCGGTCCCACTGTCCGATGGCTCGGCCGGTAACGGTACGGGCGGCGCCGTGCGCACCATGCGATGGGGCCGCCCCAACCCTTCCGTCTACATGTCGTCCTGGTTCAACAGCGTGCGCACCGCCGTGGGCATGGGCCTGTACGCCAGGCGCCGCGAATCGGGTGAACTCCTGGACCTCGCGACGGGCACCATCCGGCTGGCGTTGGCGGCGCCCGGCCGTGACGGGGCATTCAAGTGCATCGCCGTTCCCAGCGCTCACGTACCGCGATACCTAACGCCACACCCGGGGGTGGCCCGGTAGTGTGGGCTGCGGCGACGGATCGGGCGGCAGTGTCAAAACCGGCTACCTCGGATTCGACATGAGCTGGACCGCCTACTGGCTTCTGAAGTGGCGTGCGTCCGGCCTTCCGTTAAGCGATGGCATCCTGCCCAGGTGCCGCAAGTTAGCCGATTTCTTCATGGCGAGGCAACTTAAAGATGGGATGATCCCGACGCGCTTCGACGAGTCCGGCGCCGCCCAGGTTGAGCTTTCCCGCATGCTCATGGCGGAGACCGGACCGGTGGCGCTTTTCCTCCTCGAACTCTACTCTGCCGACCGGAATCCGCGATATCTCGAAGCCGGCCTGCGTGCTCTTCAATTCCTGGGGAGCGAGGTCATCTCCCATCGCAAGTGGTACGACTACGAGACTTTTTTCAGTTGCAGCCCGCGGACCATTTCGTTCGACCAGAAGACCGGGCAGTGGCCTGCTAATAACCTGGCCTTGATCCCATCGGTAGAGGCGTTTCTGTTGGCCCATCGCGCCACCGGGCGAAGCGAGTTTCTTACCAAGGGGGAGGCATTGCTGGACTACCTGCTGCTCTACCAGCAATCCTGGACCAACCCGGCGCTTGAGAATCTCTCCGGCGCGTCTATGCTGCTCGGGGGATTTACCACGCAGAACTCGGATGCCGAGTGGTCCGATGCGCGGCAGAGTCAGGCCGGCAATATCATCCTGGACTATTACCGCGCCACCGGCAAGCCGGAATACCTGGAACGGGGAGTCTCCGCCTTGCGGTCCCAGTTCCCCATCTCGCCATCGGAGAACTGGGCGCACACTGGATACGGGAAAAAAGCCGGCGTGAGTAGTTTTCACTGGGGCACCGGCAGCGGAATGGCCGGCATCGAACTGGAGGAAGACTTCCTTCACGATGCCGTGGTCGATGTCGCCTCCGGACGCGCTGTCGGCGTGAACGGAATCGACATCACGCAGTGCGACATCGCCGGCGGGCGCATCCGCTTGAACATGACCAGCCCATTCGCGTGGACCCGCAAACCCCTGGTCGTGTTTCGCGGAGCGGAGCCGGCCCGGCAGTATCGGATTGTCGTGAACGGTGCGGATCTGGGTGCGTTCGGGGAAAAGAGCCTCGCCGCAGGAATCCCGGTTCCTGCTTTAATTCGCTGACCGCTGCTCCGATCAAAGTAAGCGAACGGTTGACCTCAAGTTCTCCAAAACGACGATTCTTTTGCGGCCTGGTAACGCATCGCCAGATGTGGCGTTTCGTAACGCGTCTGCCCCCGGTATAAACTTTCAACTCCTGCGGCGGTCAGGCCCGTGGTGAGCAGCGTGCGCTCCACCGGGTACGTCGGCTTGCCCGTCAGGTACATTCTCTCCAGGTTGTTCACCAGCGGACTAAAAAAATTGGCCAATGTGGAATTGCGGGGCGGCGCGGGGCTATAGGTTCCCACTGAGAAAACCTCCGCACGTCCGTCCAGGCGCGCCGCGAACGTCGCGTCTTCCACCAGGCCATTCATCAGCAGCATCGTGGAGCGCAGGCCATCGGTATGCTCATAGTGGTAAGCGATGGGATTGCTGACCATCCGGCGCATGTCGTCGAGCGTCGGCAAAACGTTGCCGACCCCCTCTCGCACCGGCTTCAGCATCTGGCTGCGGCACAGGGCGGCTTCCACCAGATCGTGAGACCAGACGCCTTCCTGGTACGCCTGCCAAAACTTGTCGCCGCGGTAGGCCTGCAACCATTTCACACCGGTCTCGCCGCCCAGGCGGCGCTCCACCATACACTGGACACATTCCAAACCATGAAAATCGTAGCTGTCGACGTTGCCGAAGTAAACGCAAACAGCCTCGCGGATCCGCGACCCCATGGGCAGCTCGACGGCGGGTATCCGCCGGGTTACCGGAATGCTCGAACCGGCCATGAACGGAAACTTCATTTCGCGCGCCGTGTCGTACATTTCCTTGGCCCAGTCCCAATTCCAGGACAAGTGTTTATCGTTGAACACCGGCACCGTGCGACCGCTTTCACGAAATACCTTCACGATCTGCTGGAAGAATTCGTATCGCGGGAACAAGGTTTGTCCCTTCTCGTTCCTCCCATAGTGGCCGTGCTCGCCCACCAGCACCACACCGTCGACCGCCAGTTTGCTGCCGCCCAACGTGAGCGCTTCGGCGATGGTCGGGTAGATCTTCATCTGTGGGAAACGCGCGGCGCGGTCGCGGCTCAGGTCGTCCGCGCCAACCTGGTCCACATACAATGCCACCAGGTCCATGGGCGGATGGTGATGCGTGCCCTCCCATCCGTAACCTTCCAGAAAGCGATCCACAATATGTTGCGCATGTGAATACTTGAAGCAGATCGTGATCACGGCTGCCAGTTTGGGACGAGTCGAATTCATGGCGTTTCAGCTTGCGTTCCCCGGCACCCCTGGGACAAAGTATATACGCTGCGGCCGAATGGAGTATGATCCCTAGCGAGCAGCTTATCGGACTGCGGGAGGACAAAATGAAGAGACGGGAGTTTCTGAGTGGGACGGCCGCGGTAGGCCTGCCATTCCAGGCGGCTGCGGCGGCGCAAGTCGCTGCTCCGCGTTACGCCGGAAAGCCCGAGCTGAAGATCACGGATGTGGAACCATATCTGGTAAACGCCGGGCGGAATTATGTCTATGTAAAGGTAACGACGGACCAGGGTATTCATGGTTGGGGAGAAGCCTATTCGGCCGGCCCCGATGAGGCGACTGTGTCCACCGTACGAGACTTCAAGTCGTGGCTCGTCGGCAAAGATCCGCGCAACGTCGAATACCTCTGGGCCACGATGTATAATTTCACGCGCTTCCCGGGCGGGCTGGTGGTCAACGCGGCCATCAGCGGCATCGAGCAGGCCCTGTGGGACGTGGCGGGCAAGGCGGCGGGCCTGCCGGTTTACATGCTATTGGGCGGGAAATGCCGTCAGAAGGTTCGCTGTTACCAGAGCGCCGGAGGCAGAACTCCTCAGCAGCTCGCCGAAAGCGCCAGTCAGTTGATCGCCAAGTATGGCTACTCGGCGATAAAATGTGCGCCGCATCCGGCAGGCGCGCAGTCGATGCCCTACAATGCCGTCACCCGCGCGGTTGGACAACGGGCCGAAGCCCTGCGCCTGGCGGTGGGGCCGGACGTCGATCTTCTCTTCGATGCCCATGCCACCGTTTGGGAGCCTTACCGCGCCTGCCAGATGGCCGAGGCGTTAAAGCCGGTTCGACCGCTGTTCCTGGAGGAGCCGCTGCGGCACGAAAATATGGACGCCATGGCGGATCTCCGCCGGCGCGTGCAGATTCCCATCGCCACCGGCGAGGAGCTGTATACCAAATTTCAATTTCAGCAGCTCTTGGCCAAGGGTGCCGCCGATATCATCCAGCCGGATATCTGCCTGGCCGGCGGACTGCTCGAGCAGAAAAAAATCGCCGCCATCGCAGAGGCGCAGTACGTGATGGTGGCGCCGCACAATCCGCTGGGGCCGTTGGCGACGCTGGTAAACATTCACTTCGCCGCCTGCACGCCGAACTTCATCATTCTGGAATACCACCCGGATGACGAATCCCCGCGTAAGGACCTGATCAAGGGCGACACCATCGTGGTGAAGGACGGTTATCTGACGATACCCGAGAAACCCGGCTGGGGATACGAAATGGATGAAGAGGCCTTCAAACGAATGCCGCCCAAGCCATGGCACAGGGAATTCGCATTTCAAGCCGACGGCGCGCCGGGTTTATCTAGTGTGGTGTCCGCATAAATTCTTAGAACGCTCCCTCACGGTTGCGGCTCTGCCGACCACGCTGAGGTGCAATCGGAGCCGCGACCGTGAGGGAGCGATTGTCAATAATTAAGCGGGACGTGACATTACTTCGGCTACTCCTGGCGCAGATGCCATCGGCCTTCGCGAAAATCGGCGCTGGCTTCTGTCCAGGTTCCAAATTTCGACGCCATCTGACCGCCGTCAATGAACAGAGTCGCTCCCGTAATGAAGGAAGCCAGGTTGGACGCCAGGAAAATGGAGGCCTGCGCCACCTCCGCCGGCTCGCCTCCGCGCCCAAGAGGAATGTGGCGAAAGTAGTCGCGCAGCACCTCCGGACTGGAAAAGTGCCGCTCCGTAAGGCGGGTCCGAATCAGTCCCGGGCAAACCGCATTCACCCTTATCTGATATGGGCCCAGTTCATTTGCCGCGGTATGCACCAGGCCCAGCAGTCCTGCCTTGCTGGCATTGTATGCGGCAAGCCGCGCCTCGCCATCATAGGAATTCGTGGATGCGGTGAGCACGATTGATCCGGAGCGCCGCGGCTTCATCAGACGCGCGGCCGACTGGATGGTGTGAAACGCCCCGGTGAGATTTACCGACAGGGTGCGTTCCCAATCTTCGGTCGTTTGCTCCAGAAAATCGGCCTCCGTGCCAACTCCCGCGTTGGCCATCACGATGTCCGGCGTTCCGGCGGCGGCGAAAGCGGCATCGATGGATTCGCGGCTGGTCACATCCACCACAAAGCCGTGGGCGCCAATTCGCCTGGCTGCGTCTTGAGGTTTCTCGCGCTCCAGGTCGAAGATCGCTACTGAGGCGCCATTGGCAGCTAACAGCTGTGCGGTTGCAAATCCGATTCCGTTGGCGCCGCCTGTGACGACGGCCAGCTTACCCGTAAGTCCGAAATCCAAACCTGGCATGCAGTTCCTTCCTGGCGACCTTGGCCACCAGGCCTTTCGGTCCGGGCAGTCGATCAGTCCGGGCATGATCAACGAGAGCGGTGTGTTTTATGGCGCAAGACCACTCGCGGCCAGTGCCGTGAAGCACACGCGGCGTGTTCCTTGCGTTGGGCTAGACTTTCTCGACGATCACGACCGGCTTTTCGGGTTCGCTCTTTAAGGCGCTCTTGAAGTTACGGATGCCTTCGCCCAGGCCCTTAGCCAATTCCGGGATCTTTTTCCCGCCAAATAAAAGAACAGCCACCCCCAGGATGACCAGCAGTTCCGGCATGCCTAACGATTCCATTTACGTACCTCACTGTCCAATTGACACTACCATTGTAACCCGCCATACCCCTTGCCGCGATACAATCCGAGGTGAATGCCATCCGCTCAACGCGTCGCCTGGGCGAAGGTCAGGGTTTCTGCCGTTGTCTTCGTGGCGTTGGCGATCCTCGGCACCATCGCTTACCTGCTGACGGGCGGGACACTCCTTGAGTCCACCGCGACACTGTACCTGTACGTTTCCGATGCCACCGGGTTGGGGTCGGGATCGCCGGTGCGAGTTAACGGAATCGGCGTCGGCAAGGTGCAGTCGGTGCTGCTCTCCGGCTCCACCAATCCGGATCGCGTGGTCAAGATCACGATGATCGTGGAGCGTGAACGCCTGGCGAACATTACCGGTTGACTCCACGGCGCAAGTCGCGTCCGAAACCGCGATTGGTGACAAGTATGTAGCCATCAGCAGCGGCACGAGCGCCGGCCACGTTCAGCCCAACGGTGAGGTCACTCTGCAGCGTTCGTCGGAACTGCTGAAGACGCTGGACATCGGACAGTTTCAGAAACAGGTGGATGGGCTCGACGCGGTAATCGGCGATATTGAGCAAGGCAAGAGCCTCGTAGGAGAGCTCGTCACCGGCGACAACATTTATCGCAGCCTGCTTAACCGCATTGGGGAGATTGAGCGTGCGGTCAGGGCGGTAGCCGTAACCAATAGTGCGATGGGGCGCGAACTCTATACGGACGAGTTGTACCGGCAGATTCACGATCCCCTGGCGAAACTCGACCATAGCCTGGCGCAGATACAAGCGGGGCAGGGCGGCATGGGGCAATTTCTGCGGGATCCTGCGCAATACCAACAATTCCGCGGCGCCCTCGAGAATCTGAGAAGTTCGATGGCGGATCTCAGGAAGCAGCCCTTTATGAATTCTGAGCAGGCGTATACGGACTGGAATCGTCAGGTGGCATCGCTAATCCGGACCGTGGACGACTTCAATGCGACTCCGATGATGGTCACTTCGGCGCTGTATGACAATCTGAACGGTGCCGCCACGCAGATGCAGCATACTATGAAGGAATTTCGGGAAAATCCGAAGAAATTTTTGCGCCTGAAAGTCTTCTGAGGAATTAACGAGCTTTCCCGGTAGCGCCGGCAATCTTGTTGCCGGTGGGTTATTCGGCATCCGGCAAGCACCGGCAACAAGATTGCCGGCGTTACCGAAAAAGTGACATTGGGCGGTTTCGCCTGCCGTCTCAAACTGTGCCAGGACCTCAGGCAGGCGGCCAATCGACCGCCTGCCGCAGTGCATCCACTAGCGCTGATTCGAAGTCATCGAGCCGATCCCGATCGGTTCCCCCGAAACCACCATATCCACACGGCGGTTTCTTTGCCGGCCGGCGGCGGTGTCATTGGACGCCACAGGCTGCGCTTTGCCGAACCCTGTGGCGGTTACGGTCTCGCCGGGCACACCCTGGGTCACGATGTAATCGCGCACGGCACTGGCGCGCTGCTCGGAAAGTTTTTGGTTATATTCTTCGCTTCCAATGCTATCGGTGTGGCCTTCCAGTTGGATCGTCAGACCGGGGTAGGCTAGCAGGATACCGGAGACTTTAGCCAGTTTCTCGCGGGTGCCCGGTTTCAGCGTGTACTTGTTGAAGTCGAACAGAACGTCCGAGATGTTCACGATAAGGCCGCGCGCTGTCTCCTGCGTTTCGAGGATCATGTTCAATTGTTGACGCAGCCGTTCTCGCAGCGCGAGCTTTTCCGCCTCGGCCTTCTGCGCGCTCAAACGAGCGGCTTCCGCCTCGGCGCGGGCGGCCAGTTGTTGTTGTTGCGCGGTGGCATTGGCGGCATCCGCGGCAGCCTTTTCCCGGGCGGCTAGAGCCGCGGCTTGTTCGGCCTGCGCCCGAGCCTGGTCGGCCGTACGGCGCTCCGCCTCAGCCAGCGCCCGGCGCTGCTCATCCAGTTTGGATTGCTCGGCGGACAGCCTGGCCAGCTCAGCGGACGCGCGTGCCTTGGCTTGCGCTTCGGCCTCACGCGCCTTGCCTTCAGCCTCGCGCTGCGCGGCGGCAGCGCGCTCATTGGCCAGTTGTTCTTCCCGGATCTTCCGGTAGGTTATGATGCGCGCATCCTCGGCCATCTGAGTGGCTTCCCGCGCATTGGTCTCGGATTTTTTGCGGTCCTTGTTCTTGCTATGCAGGAAATCCTGAGCATTCTTCAGATCGATCAGGGCCTTCTGGAATGTGTCGCCGGCATATTTTTCGGCGCCCGCAAGGCGTGCGATTTCAACTGCATTTTCGGCCTGGGCCAGTTGCAGAGGTCCTTTAGGGTCTACCTTGACGGGCTTATACTCGGACCGGTTCATCACATATTGGCCGCGTTGCAGCAGTTCATACTTGGCTTCCACTTGTTGGATCGTGCCGGTGGTATCGTTGCGAACAAAGTTCTCGGCCACCACCACGTCACTGGGCTGCGTAACCGCAAAATACGGCTCTGCAGTGACGATAAGGCCAAACGATTGAAGATCGGTGGTAGAAAGTAACTTGGCATGGTCGCCGTCAAGGACCACTTCGCCCAAGTTGTTCGCACGGCCTTCCGGCGTGACCCCCCATAACACATAAGTCATGTACTCGGGACCAAACTGGCTGGCAGGCGTCATGTGCTGCAACGAGGTCTCAATTTTGGTCGAGCCCATGCGGCTGTCTACGGACGCTTCGCCCTTGGCTGCGGGCATCAGCTCGGTACCGCGGAAATCAATGCGAGTGGTGCCGTTGCGATGGTTATAGTTGATCGCTTTAGTAGTGCGCGACACAACTGTGATGCGGAAAATGGGCATCGGCTGTCCGGTCTGGACCGGCCGTGTATCTTGCTGGGTAGGATTGGGAACCTGCGCCAATAACGACGTGAGCGCAAAAAGTAACACAGTCGGTGTTTTCATCTTCGCTACATCCCTTCGAAAAAAAACTTGCAAACGGATTGCCGATGTAAAGTAGAACACAGATCAATTCCCGCTGCGGAACCGTTTACAATCGAATTTGTCCCAAATCTCTTTCGAAGTGGTGGCCGAGTGCTCGCAAACCCACGCCCGTGCCGGCCTCCTCCATACGCCGCATGGCACCATTGAGACGCCGGTTTTTATGCCGGTGGGAACGCAGGCCACGGTCAAAGGGCTCACCCAGAGGGACCTCAGTGAAGAACTTGGCGTGCGGATTTTACTCGCCAATACTTACCATCTATACCTGCGGCCCGGGCACCAGTTGATTCGGCAGATGGGCGGTTTGCATCGCTTCATGTCGTGGCCTAATGCCATCCTCACGGACTCCGGCGGGTTCCAGGTTTTCAGCCTTAGCGGGCTGCGCAAAATCGATGAAGACGGCGTAGTCTTCCGCTCGCACCTGAATGGCGACCTGCATACCTTCACGCCGGAGTCCACCGTCGATGTGCAGCTGGCGTTGGGCAGCGACATCCTCATGGTGCTCGACGAATGTGTGGAGTATCCGGTCAGCCATGAGTACGCGCGCCAAAGCATGCACCGCACCGTGCGGTGGGCGCGCCAGGCCAATGCATATTTTGGGCGGTGCATGGCTGAGAATTCTGAGCCGGCGCTATTTCCACATGGCCTGTTTCCGATTGTCCAGGGCTCCATGTTCCCCGATCTGCGGCGCGAGTGCGCCCGGGCGCTGCTGGATCTGGAGGCCGGCGGCAGCGCAAGCATGGCAGGATATGCCGGCGTTGCAGGGTATGCCATAGGTGGGCTTTCCGTGGGTGAACCGCGCCCGCTCAGCCTGGAGGCCGTGGAGGCCACAGAGGATATTCTGCCGCGCAGTAAGCCCCGCTATGCCATGGGAGTCGGGATGCCGGCGGAGCTTCCGGAATACGTAGCCCGCGGCGTGGATATGATGGATTGCGTTCTGCCCTCACGCAACGCGCGAAACGGCTACCTGTTCACTTCCGAAGGCCGTGTCATCATCAAGAACAACCGTTACAAGGACGACCCGCGCCCGCTTGACGAAAAATGCCAGTGCTATACTTGTAGAAGCTACTCCCGAGCATACCTTCGCCACCTGTTCCAGTCCGGGGAGATTTTATTTGCGGTACTGGCCACCCGGCACAATGTCCGGCGGTACCTTGACATCATGCAGGAGATTAGGCAGGCTATAATATCGGATTCATATCCAGAATATTTGAGGTGTGTGCGCTCCGCGTCTGTTGATGCAGGGTAGCGTTTTATCGGTTTGTTTTTGGGTCAAAACACGTGGTTCTTAACCTTCTCCTTTTGCAAAGTGCGCCTGCCAACTCGATGTTGGGCTTCCTCCCCATCCTGCTGATCTTCGGAATTTTTTATTTCCTTCTGTTTCTTCCCATGCAGCGCCAGCGCAAGCAAACGCAGAAGATGCTGGCCGGGCTGCAGAATGGAAATGTGGTGGTGACCAGCGGAGGCATCGTCGGAACGGTTGTTGCCATTGAAAATGACGATACCCTGGTCTTACGCGTGAAGCCGGATAATGTCAAAATCCAGGTGGCGCGAAGCTCGGTTTCAAGCCTGGTAACAAGCGACGGCAAGAAGTAGTGAATATTTAAGGGCAGGTTTTCAACTCCGATGAAGAAAAATCTAACGGCGCGGACCGTGATCATTGTCTTAACGATTTTGATCTGTGTGCTCGGCATCATCGACTTTCCCAAGTCGGCGGCCGACTTGAAGAAGAACATCCGCGACAACATCCGGCTCGGGTTGGATCTCAAGGGCGGCACCCATCTGGTGATGCAGGTCCAGGTACAGGATGCGGTGAAGGCCGATGGCGAACAGACCTCGGAACGGCTCAAGGAAGACCTCAAGAAACAGAACATCACCTGGAACGGTATGGACGTCAATGAGGTGACCAGGGTTGAGGACTCGGACAAGATTGCGATCTCTATTAAGGGTGTGCCCGCAACCCAGTCGAGCGCCTTCCGCAGTCTGGTTACCGAGCGCTACCCGGGTTACGTCCTGACCGCCCAGAATTCCACCGATTACTCAATGCAGCTCAAGGCATCCGACCTGCTTGACCTGAAGGCCGACACCGTCAAGCGCGCCGTGGATACCATCGGCAATCGTATCGACGAACTCGGCCTGGCGGAGAAGTCGGTACAGCCCTACGGTTCCGGCTCGACCTACCAGATCCTGATTCAATTGCCGGGTGTGGACGACCCTGCGCGCGCTAAGGAGTTGATCGGCACGGCCGCGGTTCTGGAGATCTGCGACGTGAAGGACGGCCCCTATGCCAGCCGCGACGCAGCCCTGGGTCAACATGGCGGCGTTTTGCCGTTGGGCACCAAGCTGGTGAAGTCGAAACCCCGGGGCACCGGTGAAGGCGAGCAGTGGTACCTGGTTAACAAGGCGGCCGTCATCAGCGGACGTGAAATGCGCAACGCGCGCCCCGGACAGGACGACATGCGCAAGTGGGAAACCAGTTTTAATCTGTCGCCGGATGGGGGCAGGCGCTTCGGGCGGTACACCGAAGCCAATATCGGCAACAAGCTGGCAGTTGTTCTGGACGGCCAGGCGGTCAGCGTAGCCACGATTCAGAACAAGATTGAGGATTCCGGCCGCATCACCGGCTTGGGGAGCGAAGATGAAGCTGTCGACCTGTCGCGGTACCTGCGATCCGGTTCTCTGCCGGCAGCCGTCATTCCCAACGAAGAGCGCTCCATCGGGCCATCCCTGGGGGCGGATTCCATCAGCGAAGGCATCAATGCCGGTGTCGCCGGATTAGTGGCGGTGGTATTGGTAATGTTGGTGTACTACAAGCGTAGCGGCGTGAATGCCGTTTTGGCTTTGATTCTGAATACGGTTATTTTGCTGGCCGCGGTCTCCTACTTTCATGCCGTGCTGACGCTGCCGGGAATCGCCGGCATCATTCTGACAATTGGTATGGCGGTGGATTCTAACGTGTTGATTTTCGAACGTATACGCGAGGAATTACGATCCGGCAAGGCGGTCATCGCGGCCGTGGAAAACGGCTTCAACAAGGCGTGGTGGACCATCGTCGACACCCATGTCACCACGGTGGTTTCCTGCGCCTTCCTGTTTTTGTTCGGCGAAGGTCCGGTTCGGGGATTCGCGGTAACCTTGACGATCGGTTTGATCGCCAATGTCTTCACCGCGGTTTTTGTTTCCAAGACCATCTTCGATTACGAATTGTCCGGCGGGCGCCAGTTACAGGAGCTCAGCATTTAGGGAATCGTGTGGGCCGGGTTGCCAGCCGGCGGTCGATTGTCAATCGGCCCAGTTGCAATGTTTGGAGTGAGCGGTTGAGCCGCTTGGGAACAAATTCTAAAGGGCCGGTGTCTAAACCTCACGGACGATACCGGCACGGCTAAGGTTCGATGGAATTATTCAAGAATACGAACTATGATTTTCTAGGCAAGAAGTGGCCGTTCATTATTGCCTCGCTGGTTCTCACGGTTGCCGGGTTCGCCAGTATCGCCATGCGGGGCGGCATCAAGTATGGGATCGATTTTAAGGGCGGCGCCCTGATGACGGTCAAATTCGCCGACACTCCGCCGCTTGAAAAAATTCGCTCCATGATGCCGGGCATCAGCGTTCAGAATTTTACCGATCCGCAAGCCAGAAATGAGGTCGAGATCGGAATTGAACTCCAGGAAGAGCGGCAATTGAGCACCAACCGCCAGAAGATGGAGAATGCGTTGTCCAGTACTTTCGGCCAGCCCAACAGCGGGAAGCTGGATTTCAATAATGCCAGCCAGCAGGTTCTGATCGGCCGGCTGCGGGAGCCCCTGGCCCGCAACGGCGTGGCGATGAGTGAGCCGCAGCTCCAGAAACTGGTGTCGGATTTGCTGAACTTCCGCAACACGCCGCCGCGATCCGGGTTGATCTCAGATTTTAACCAATTGTCTTCCGTGCCCGGTGTGAATCCTGGTATTATTAACACACTCAAACAGGAGTGTTATCTGGCTCCCTATACCGTGATCAAGACGGAGATGGTTGGCCCCAAAGTCGGGGCGGAGTTGCGCACCAAGGCCGTGCTGGCCACTCTGTACGCACTTGCCGGCATGCTGGCATACATCGCATTCCGGTTCGAATGGATCTACGGTCTGGGCGCCGTGATCGCAGTTTTCCATGACACCCTGATCACGATCGGCCTGTTTTCTCTCTTTGGCGAAGAGATTGACATGACCGTCATCGCCGCCCTCCTCACCCTGGTGGGCTACTCGATGAACGACACTATCGTGATTTTCGACCGCATTCGGGAAAATTTGAAAATTTCCCGGCGCGAACCTCTGGAATCGGTCATGAACCGGAGCGTCAACCAGACGCTGAGCCGGACCATCATGACGTCGGGGCTGACTTTCCTGACGATCGTCGCGCTTTTCCTGTTCGGCGGCCCCGTATTGCACGCATTTTCGTTTGCTTTGGTCTGCGGAGTTCTGGTAGGAACATATTCTTCGGTTTTTGTTGCCAGCCCGATCGTGCTTTTCTGGCATAATTACACAGATAAACGGAAGAATCAGCGGGCGCCGGTGGTTGCGGCTTCGCCGGCGGCCCAGCCCGCAGCCACTCCCCGCACCCGTCCCACCAGGGCGGTTAAGTAGCGTGGTTGAGTGGAGCATTGGTTGAGCAGCGTGGCTTGAGTAACGTGTTTTAAGAAGAAGAGGCGGTGGAGCGGGCACAAATTTTGGCTTTCCGCCGTCATAAGGAAAAGGAACCTTATGTTTGAACAAACCTTCGTAGATGGTGGAAAGACCAAGAAGCCCTGGACGGTTTTGGTCGCGTTTATCGCGCAGGTCATCTTTATGACTTTCGCGGTGCTCGTTCCGATGATCTGGTTCGATGTGCTTCCCAAGACAACTTTAACCAGTTTTCTGGTGGCGCCTCCTCCCCCGCCGCCTCCACCTCCTCCTCCCGCAGCACCGGCTCCCGTGAAGATTGTGAAGGTGATTCCGCGCCAGTTTGACGCCGGCAGATTGATGGCGCCGAAGACGGTCCCCAAGGAAATCGCGACCATTAAAGAAGAGGAACTTCCTCCCGTCACCTCGGGTGCGGTGGGTGTGGTCGGTGGTGTCCCGGGCGGCGTCGCTGGTGGAACTCCGGGCGGCGTGCTGGGCGGTATCATCGGTTCGGTTCCCTCGGCAGCGCCTCCGCCGCCGCCTCCTCCTCCGGCTCCCAAGAAGGAGACACCCAAGCGTATTACTATCGGCGGCAACGTTCAGCAGGCCAAGTTGGTTAAGCAGCCTAAGCCCGTCTATCCGCCCCTGGCCAAGCAGGCCCGCATTTCGGGCGTAGTGCACCTGGCGGCCGTGATCTCCAAGGACGGCACCATTCAGGATCTTAAGGCGGTCGGCGGCCATCCGCTGCTGATCCCTGCCGCGCTCGAGGCGGTGAGACAGTGGGTATACCAACCGACCCTTCTCAACGGAGAGCCGGTTGAGGTGGTAACTCAGATCGACGTGAATTTCACGTTGAGCCAGTAGAATGATACCGGTCCTGGTGGTACGGACCGGCCGAATTTAAAAAATCAACTCGCAGGAGAGAAGAAAAAAACATGCTTTTGCACTTTCAAGTCTGGGCGTTATATCTGCTACAAGACGCCGGTGGCACTGTCGGCTGGGACCCGGCCGCTTTATGGAGACAGATGGGTCTGCTGGCCAAGTTCGTGGTGGTCGGTCTTTTTATCATGTCAGCCTATTCCATCGGCGTCATGATCGATCGATTGATGGCCTATAGCGCGGCCCGCAAACAATCGCGTGCATTCGCGCCGGCCGTGGCAGGCGCGCTGCGCGAAGGCAAACTGGACGAGGCAGTGAAGATTGCCGACCGCTACAAGAAGAGCCATCTGGCAAAGGTAGTGGTGGCCGGTCTCCAGGAATTTCAGGCGCACCAGATCAGCTCGGAGATCCCGGGCGAAGAGATCGAGGCGTCCAAGCGGGCTCTTGAGCGCGCCGAGGCCATCGTCCACGCTGAGCTGAAGCGCGGCGTCAGCGGCCTGGCGACTATCGGTTCAACGGCCCCGTTCGTCGGTCTGTTCGGAACGGTGGTCGGCATCATCAACGCCTTCAAGAGCATTTCGAACGAGAAGTCCACCGGTCTGTCGGCTGTGTCCGGCGGCATTTCCGAAGCCCTGGTGACCACCGCCATCGGCTTGTTCGTGGCTATCCCGGCGGTCTGGATGTTCAACTACTTTACCGGGAAGATTGAGGCCTTCGACGTGGAAATGGGCAACTCCAGTTCCGAGTTGATCGACTACTTCCTGAAGCGTTCGCAGCGTGGCGCTGGGGCGCGTAAGTAGGCGCCGGAGTACCCGGCGAGTTGATTAATACCGAGGGGGAGCCCGCTGCAACGGGTTCCCCGCTCCTGCCGCGACAGCGCCGCGGAGAAATTGCTCCAGCGAACCGTTCTGGAGAGGCCAGGGAGAAAACAATGACTGCCAAAGACGAAAAAGCTAAAACAAGACGACAAGGGCCAGGTGCGATTGCCGACATCAATGTGACACCCATGGTCGACGTGATGCTGGTGATGCTTATCATTTTCATGGTCATTACCCCCATGTTGTCGAAGGGCGTCATTGTGGATCTGGTGAAGACCAGGAATCCAATCGCCATGCACGACGCCGATAAGAGCGATGCCATTGTATGCGCCGTGCAGCGCGACGGGAAAACCTATCTTGGCACCACCCAGATGAAGCCCGAAGACCTGCCGCAGAAGGTAAAGGATATGCTGGCCAACCGCTTGGACAAGACGGTATTCGTGCGCGCCGATTCGCGCGCGAGGTATGAGATTGTCGTGGACGTGGTGGACAATTTGCGTGCGGCGGGCGTGGATCAGTTGGGCCTGCTGACGGAACAGTTGACGGATACTCAACGGCCCGGAACGACGCCGCCGGGTGGCGCACCGGCAACCGCACCGGCTGGAAAGTAAGACAAGTTCATTTACAAGGAGCAATCATATGTCGATGTCAGTTGGCGGAGGGTCGGGCGGTCCCAAAGCCGATATCAACATGACGCCCATGATCGATGTGCTGCTGGTGTTGATTATCATTTTCATGGTCATCACGCCGCTCACGCCCAAGGGACTGGAGGCGCTGGTTCCCCAGCCGCCGCCACCCAATCAGAAGCCCAACCAGTCCGATCAGCGAACCGTGGTCATCGTCATCGATGCTAACCACAACATGCAGATCAACAGCGAGTCAGTCACCGAAGACCATTTGCAGGGCCGTCTGGAAGACATTTTCAAGACACGCGCCGAACGTGTGGTTTTCGTGAAGGGCGACCCGTCGCTGGACTTCCAGTGGGTAGCTAAGGCTATCGATATCGCGCACGGCGCGGGTATCGACAAGGTGGGTCTGATGACTGCCAAGGTGGAGGCCGGACAATAACCATGCGAAGCAAATTCACGCTGGGCAATTTAAAAATAGCGCTGGCTGTGGCCGCGTTGGCTGCGATTGCGGTAATGACGTCGGGCTGCAGCAAGCTGCAAGCCCGCGATCACCTCAACAAGGGTGTGCAGGCTTTCACCAATGCGCAGTACCCTGAGGCGGTCGAGCACTTCAAGACGGCCGTGGAACTCGATCCGGGTTTCGCCGCAGCGCGCCTCTACCTGGCCACCGCCTACATGCAGCAGTATATTCCGGGCTCGGAATCGCCCGAAAACATGAAGATGGCCCAGGCGGCATATGACAACTTCCAGAAGGTGCTGGAGCAGGAACCCAATAACACCACGGCCATCGCATCCATCGCTTCGCTCAACCTGAACCAGAAAAAGTGGGATGAAGCCAAGCAATGGTACGAGAAGTGGACCGCCGTGGAGCAGAACGCGGATGCCTATTACAGCCTTGGCTTTATCGCCTGGTCGAAATGGTATCCGGCCTATGGCACGGCTCGCGCCGGCCTGGGGATGAAGCAGGAAGATCCGGGGCCGATAAAGGACAAAAAGGTCAAGGAGGAGTTGAAAGCCAAGTACGGACCGATCATCGAATCCGGCTTGCAGTCTCTCGACAAAGCCCTGCAGATCAACCCGGAATACGACGACGCGATGGCGTATGAAAACCTGCTGGTCCGCGAACGCGCCGACCTTGCCGACAGCAAGGAAGAGTACGAGAAGCAGATCAAGGTAGCCGACGACTGGGTCCAGAAAGCTCTGGCCACCAAGAAGATCAAGGCCGAAAAGAAGAGCAAGACCGGCGGCGGCATCGTAGCCGACGGCAAATAGTTCTGCAAGCAAATCTGACGCGGAGTCGCTGAGGTGCGGAGAAGACTTTTTCGGACTGCAGCTCTCCGCGTTTTCCTCAGCGGTTCAGCGTCTCCGCGGTAAAGTCTTACTGCTACAATCGAGCTAGAGTGCTTCCCGAGTCCGCCAGCCTCTCCGATCCCGTTCCCCCGCTGCAGCCTGCCGATCCGGTAGAGCAGTTATACAGCGAGCTGGAAGCCAAGATTCGCGAGTACCGTCCGAAAGACGACCTCGCAGCCCTCGAAAAAGCCTTCCGTTTCGCCAGCAAGTATCACGAAGGACAGACGCGCGATTCGGGTGAACCCTACATGGTGCATCCGGTCATGGTGGCGCACATTCTGGCCGGCATGCGCATGGATGTCGTCGCCATGGAGACGGGCCTGCTGCACGATGTGGTGGAGGACACCAGCGTCACCGTGGAGCAGGTGCGCAAGGAATTCGGCGAAGAAGTTGCGCGCTGCGTGGATGGCGTCACCAAGCTGAGCAAGCTGGATTTTTTCTCGGCCGAAGATCGGCAGGCCGAGAGTTTCCGCAAAATGCTGCTGGCCATGGTGGAGGACATCCGGGTCATCATGGTCAAGCTGGCGGACCGCATGCACAACATGCGGACGCTGGGTTATCTGAGCGCGGAACGGCGCGAGCGCATCGCCCGCGAGACGCTTGAGATCTACGCGCCCATCGCGCACCGGCTGGGCATGGGCAAGGTGCGCGGCGAACTGGAGGATCTGGCATTCCAGCACCTGGAGCCCGACGCGTATCGGGAGATTTTGGCCGCTATCGAATCGCGCCGCCATTCGAACGAAGAGTTCCTGGCCGAGATCCGGCAGACGGTGGAGGCCGAGTTGCGGCGCGAGGGCATTCCGGCGCGCATCGACGGGCGGGTGAAGCGCCCGTTTTCGGTGTTTCAAAAGCTGCGGCGCCAGAAGATCTCGATCGACCAGGTTTACGATCTGATGGCGCTGCGCATCCTTACCGATTCCGTGAAGAACTGCTACGCCGCGCTGGGAGTGATCCACAACAAGTGGCGTCCCATTCCCGGCCGCATCAAGGATTTCATCGCCATTCCAAGGCCCAACCTTTATCAATCGCTGCACACCTCCGTGGTGGGCCCTCAGGGGCAGACCTTCGAAGTGCAGATCCGGACCGAGGAGATGCACCGCATCGCCGAAGAGGGAATCGCGGCGCACTGGAAGTACAAGGAAGGCCGGAAGGGGCCGGCGGCCGACGACCAGCGCATCGCGTGGCTGCGGCACCTGGTGGAATGGCAGCGCGACGTTCAGGATCCCAGCGAGTTCATGTCCACGTTGAAAGTGGACCTGTATCCGGAAGAGGTCTACCTGTTCACGCCGCGCGGCAAAGTGGTGGTGCTGCCGCGCGACGCCACGCCTATAGATTTCGCATACGCCATTCACTCCGACGTGGGCAACACCTGCGTGGGAGCCAAAGTCAACGGCCGCATCGTGCCGCTGCGATCGTCGCTGCGCAACGGCGACATCGTCGAGATCATGACGCAGCCGGGCCACGAACCCAGCAAAGACTGGCTGGCCTTCGTCAAGACTTCGCGCGCGCGCAACAAGATCAAGCACCTGATTAACGCCAGCGAGCGCATCAAGGCGATTGAGATCGGGCAGAAATATCTGGACAAAGAGGCGCGCCGCCTCGGCGTGCAACTGGGCAAGGTGGCCAAGTCTGAGCTCGAGGCGGTGGCCGGCGATTACGGATACAGCAAGATCGAGGACCTGTACGCGGCATTGGGTTACGGGAAATTCTCGGCGCGCCAGGTTCTGGCGAAGGTGGCGCCGGGTGTAGTCAAAGACGATCCCCCGGAAACCAAACCCCCTGCTGAACCGTTCCTGCCGGCGCCGGGCGCGCGGCGGGCCGACGGCACCGACGTCATCAAGGTCCGCGGCATCGACGATCTGATGGTTTATCGCGCCCGGTGCTGCAACCCGATCCTGGGTGAAGCCATCGTCGGGTATATCACGCGGGGCAAGGGCGTGGCCGTGCATTCCAAGGCCTGCCCCAACGTGCAGAGCCTGATGTACGACGTAGAGCGCAAGATCGAAGTGGAATGGGCGCGCGCCGCGGAGGATGCTTTCCCGGTGCGCATCGTGATCCACACCGATGACCGCCCGGGCATGCTCAACCGGCTCACCTCCGTGCTCTCCGACGAGAACACCAATATCCGCAGCCTGGAGGCGAAGACGGAACTGGAGCACGATGGCGGAACGGTGGAAATGACGGTGGATGTGCGGGACAAAAAGCAGCTCGAAAAACTGGTGACCACGATGCGGCGCATTTCGGGTGTGCGGGAGTGGAACGGCTCTTCAATTAACATGCCTTTTTCGAACGACCCTGAACACATCGCGATTTCCAAGTCCAAGGGAGTCAAAATCGACTGGAAGGACGGCCACCACAGTGAGTACGGGCTGACCTACCTGCGCGATAAGTGCCCGTGTGCGCAATGCACGGGCGCTCACGGCACTCCGCCGAGGAAGCCTGAAGCGGAGGCGGCCTCACCTGGAAATCCGTTCCAGATGTTCAAGCCGGCGCTGAAAATGTTGGATGTGGAACCGGTGGGAAAGTATGCTATCCGCATCAAGTGGAGCGACGGGCATAGCTCAGGCATCTACTCCTACGATCATTTGCGGCAAATTTGCGAATGCGCGGAGTGCCGGGCGTTTATAGCAAGCGGAAGTTGACTTCGATCTGGGCTTCCACGGTGACCGGTTTGCCGTCCTTAACGCCGGGCTTGAACTTCCACTTCTTTACGGCCTCCATGGCCTTCTCGTCAAGACCGAGGCCCAGGCTGTGCAGAACCCGCATGTTGATGGCTTTTCCAGACGGGTCAACCTGGATGTAAAGAAGGACCGTGCCCTGATACTTGGCTTTGCGGGCCTCTTCGGAATATTCGGGCTCGACTTTGTAGAGCAGCGCCGGAGCGGTAACGCCGCCGCCGACGCGGAACACGCCGCCGCCGACACCGCCGCCTTCACCAGGACCAAAGCCGCCACCCTTACCCGAGCCGACGCCGCCGCCGGAACCGGAACCGATACCGCCGCCCGAACCGGGGCCATTCGAAGGCGGTCCGATCTTGGCCAACGGATCGCCGTACTGCGCCATGTTGACATTGGGCAGAGTTACATCCGGAGGAGCGATGATGCTGGGCTCCATCGTCAACTTGGGATTCGGGTTATTCACCACCGCCATGGGCGGCGTAAACTGCCGGAGCGCGGCCTTGGGCAGACGGCCTTTGCTGGCCGGCAAGAGAGAGCGGTCGCCACCGCCGCCACCGCCTCCCATCATCTGTTTCTTGGGGGGTGCCATGGGCGGGGGCGCCAGATCGACGGGCCCGATCAGCGGAACAAACTCTTTCACTTTTTCACGGACGGTCTTGCTGGACGCCACCGTGAACAGGATAATCGCCACCGCAATCTGGAAGCCCGTGGACATCATAAACGAGCTTTTCTTGCGGCCGTACAACCCCCAGATGTCCTTGACGGCAACAGGCTTAGACGTAATTTCCAAAGGCGGAAGCTTGGGTGGGCTAATCGCGTCCTTCAGATTTTGGTACAGAGACTTGTACCACAGCCCTTCCGTTTCCTTGGGAAGCAGGCGCGACAAATGATCGTCGGGATCGAAGAACGGGTTGTTAGGTTGCGACAAGTCAGCCATTTTTATCCACGAGCCCTCCGGGAGGAGAACCGCCGTCTACGACATATGGGACGCTACCGGCAATCGCGTCGTTACATGCCGTTACAGGTTTTGGAAAATCTCTACCCAGCTATCTCACGCTAAGTTTACCACAAATAAAGCTCCAGTGGGTTGTAAACACAGCCAGATAGCCCCCATAACCGTGCCAGTACCGCACAGTGGGACGCCGGCGCCCATTTTCCATATTTGGAATTTCGCAAAACCATTTGGAATTTCGCAAAACCGGCGGCGTCGGTTTGCGGTGAAGCCCCGCCTCGCGTCACAATCGGTAGTGATGCAGATTACGATTGGACGGAAACCGCTGGAGCGGATTGAAGCCGACGCACTGATAGTGCCGGTCTTCGAGGGTAGCAAAGAGACGCGATTCGGAGCGGGCGATCTCTTCGACGCCGGAGAAATCGCCGGGAAACCCCTGGAATTGACGCTGCTGCACCACGTGCCGGGCGTGGCGGCGACGCGAATTCTGCTGGCCGGGGCGGGGAAGCCGGAGAAGTTCGATTCGGCCGAAATGCGCAAGCTGGCCGGCGCGGCTGTTCGCCACCTGAAATCCAAATCGGTAAAGAAGATCGCATTGGCCCTGGGGCCGGACCACGCCGGCGCGGACTATGCGGCGGCCGCGGTCGAAGGAGCCATACTGGGCGATTACGAAACTGACCTGTACAAGACCGGCGACGATAAGAAATCCGTGGACGAATTTATCGTGCTGGCGACGGGGGACGCGGCTGGGGTGGAAGAGGGCGTGGCGCGCGGACGCACCATCGCCGAGGCACAGAATTTTGCGCGCGCCCTGGCCAACGAACCGGCTAACCGGCTGACACCTGTCAAGATGGCCGAAGCGGCCCGGAAGATGGCGTCGGAGTACGGTTTGGACTGCCAGATCCTGGAGCGCGACGAGATGGAGCGGCTCGGCATGGGGGCACTGCTCGGCGTGGCGATCGGCAGCGCGGAACCGCCGGCCCTGATCGTGATCCGCTATCAGCCCGCGCAAACCGGATCAAAAGTGCACCTGGGCCTGGTCGGCAAGGGCGTCACGTTCGATACGGGCGGCATATCCATCAAACCGGCCGACGGTATGGAGAAAATGAAGTATGACATGGCCGGCGGGGCGGCGATGATCGGGGCCATGCAGGCGATTGCGCAACTGAAACCGGCGATCCAGGTGACGGCTTTTGTCCCCTGCGTGGAAAACATGCCGGGGAGCCGCGCGCAGCGGCCCGGCGATATCGTGGTCGCGATGTCGGGCAAGACTATCGAAGTGATCAACACGGACGCGGAAGGCCGGCTGATTCTGGCCGATGCGCTCACCTATGCGCGCGAGCAGGGCTGCACCCATCTGGTGGATGCCGCCACCCTGACCGGCGCCGTCGTGGTGGCGCTGGGACACCTGAGGGTGGGGCTGTTCGCCAACGACGATGGAATGCGCGACCGCGTGCTGCAGGCATCTAAAGACGAAGGTGAGCGCATGTGGGCCATGCCTCTGGACGATGATTATAAGGATCTTCTGAAGAGTGCCTTTGCCGACCTGGCGAACGTTGGCGGCCGCGCGGGCGGCGCGGTTACCGCTGCGATCTTCTTGAAGGAGTTTGCGGACCCCACCCCGTGGGTGCACCTGGACATTGCGGGCACCGCATGGCTCGACGAGAGCAAGCCGTTTCTGGCGAAAGGGCCGTCGGGCCTGCCGGTGCGGACACTGGTGCGCCTGGCAATGGAGTGGAAGCAGTAAAGAGCGCGAAGGAAACCTGATTCCGGAGAAGTATCTCAACCATTGAGTGGAAGAATTCCTGGCGGCGTCACTCGACGGGTGTCAGCGTCCAATCAGATACGCCGTGACGATGCACGCTTCAAACATGCAACCTTCTGATCAGCGGCAGCGGTTTGCGCGCACGATGTTCCAATCCGGCTGAATGGCGGGCGCGATGCCGATACACCGCTGGTCCATCTTGAACCCGGTGATTTCGTTCTCTTCCACCACGTTGCCGCGTGCGGGCGCGGGCCGCTCGGCGCCCTTGCCGAGGTAAATGCCGCTGCGCAGCATGTCCGGCTCCCCGGCGGCATAGTAACAACCGAAGCGCGCGGCGTCCTCATTGCAGTGCGCCAGATTGAGGTTCAACAGATGGTTGTGCGCGATCGCGTTGCGGCTGCCAATCACAAAAACCCCGCCGAACATCGCGCCATCAATGGTATTGTCTTCGATCCCGATCCTCTCCGCCTGCATATCCGGATTGCTGTTATTCATGACGATCCCATAGTTGCCGAACCGGTACTCCTGCGGCCCGCCGCGATTGACACACACGTTGCCGCGGATCTCGCCATCATGGAATCCATCGAGATCGATACACTTGCCGTTAATCTCCGCGAACTGGTTGCGCCGGTAGGCACTCCGCTCCACATTGCCGGCGGTATCTATGGCCACCGGGATGGCGCGGCCCTCGATGTCGACGTCTTCCACCGGAAATCCGATGCGCATTCCCTGGTTGAATTCGACGCGGACATCGGTGGCGTGGCCCACCTGTATGGCGTCGCGGCCGATGTTCTGGAACCGGTTCCAGGCGAACTGGCCGCGCGCATTGCGCGGCGACGTATATAGCGAGTGGGTCCACAGGCCATTGCCGCGAATATCGCGCAGATCGCAGTGGGTCACCTGGAAATCCACGGTGCCTTCTTCCAGCAGAATGCCGCCGGTCCCGTTGTTGCGGCCCGCGGCATTGCGTCCGCCGCTGTCCCGCACCATCACGCGGTCGATGGTCACATCGCGCCCTCCGCTGGCTAACAAGGCGAACCCCGCGATGTTCCGGAATTGAATATTCTGGACACGGAATCGCGACGCACCCTGTGCCAGCACTCCGTTGTTCCGCGTGAAGCGCGCAAAAGGCGTGTCGTATGACGGCAGGCCGGTTCTCGATTCCGTTCTGGCTTCGAGCGCCGCGCGGTTGCCGTCCAGCG
The DNA here is from genome assembly GCA_963817515.1 of Bryobacterales bacterium. Lineage (GTDB taxonomy): Bacteria > Acidobacteriota > Terriglobia > Bryobacterales > Bryobacteraceae > DATMNI01. Next base: position 265,746 of record CAWFPJ010000010.1, read on the forward strand.
CTGAAATCCCGCAGCAGCACATCGTCGCCGGCGACCACGATCAGCGCGCGGCCCGCGAAATCCGGCGCGGCGTGGAGCACCGTTCCCGCTGCCGAGCCGCGAACCTCGGTATGCGCGGCGATCAGCATCTCCGAATGCATCTCGACCACGCCGGCCGGAAGCTGCACGATTCGGCCGCGGGGTGAGGACAGCGCCAGAGAAATCGCGACAGCTACCAGCAGCGCCGGCGCCAGTGCCCGCGCGGCAGACACGAGCGTCCGCTCCACGGGGACTACGCTACCTCGATCGCCAATGGCGGGAATGTCCGTTTTCCCATTGTGACCAGAATGTCGTGCGGGCCGTTCGAGATGCGGTCGGGCAGCCGGAAATTGAACTCGAAACGCTGGCTGGTGGGGTCGGCGCAGAAGGAATCCGTCTCCAGCACGCCGAAGCCGTCAACCGTGGCGCGGAACTCTTCCGGGGCCGTCACCTCCAGCATGGTTACCTTGACGGACCGGGTGACAATGCGCGTGCCCGAGAGCAGATTTATGCCGTCGGTGATGGTGGTGATGCGCGGCACCAGCGGCCCTGCGGGCATGATCCGCACCCACGCCGGGGCGCCCACCGGCTGACCCAGCCAGGCCACATCCACCCGCACCATTCCGGTTCGCAGCCCGGGGGGCAGCGTCACATTCACCTGGGCTACGCCGTCGTGCTCCGGCTCCCCGATGTAGCTCAGGCGGCACTCAAGGCCGTCCGCCGTCACCACCGTATTGTTGAGATCGCACTCGTCCGGCAGATTCTCAATCCAGAGCGACAGCGCGGCCAGCGGCCCGGACAGCGGCGCAACGGCTTCACCGGTGAGCGCGTTGCTGATGTTGCGAATGCGCGACAGACCGGGCGGCGGGTCGGGCCGATTCAATTGTTGCGCCCAACCCACAGGCCGTTTGCGGCAGGTAATCCACATGTACTGCGTCCAGATCTGCTCCACCACCAGCAGTTGGAAATCCTGTTGGCGCGCGAACTGCCTGATCTCTTCGGGAGTGATGCGCACGCCGCTCCAGGTGTCGTACTGCTTGGCGTGCGGCGGGAGCCCATTCATCTGGCAGCGCAGAATGCCGCCGGTCTTGAGCACGCGCCACGCCTCGCGCAGGTAGCTGAAAACCACCTCGCGGCTGGGTATGTGCTGGAACACCGCGTAGGAGTATATGAAATCGAACTTCTCATCCGGAAATATCGCCAGGTCCGAACCGGAACTGTGATGCGGATGCGCGTTGGGTGTGTGGCGCAGCCGCTCCTCGGCCAGCTTGATCATCTGGTCGGAAACATCCACGCCGTGGATTTCCTTAAAATGCGGGCTAAGAGGCCGCATCAACCGCCCGGGTCCGCAGCCGATTTCGAGGGCTGCATCGCGGCCCCGAACGCGCCTAAGGTCCCACACCAACCCTTGGACAATATCCTGCGCGGTGGCGAAAAACTCTTCGTCATCCTGTTCCTTGCGGCCAAAAGCGACGTAGTAATAGGCGTCTTCTCCGGCACGCTCGTTCCAATCCGCGCGCATGCGCTCCAATACTTTGGGATCATCCATTCGTGTAGTTGTTATTCTAACGTTTATGGCACTTGCGTTTAAAGACGTCTCGGGTGCGCCGATTCAGAATCTTGATGCGGCCGCGCCGGATGGCGTTGTGATCGGCATCATCGGAGACAACGGGTCGGGAAAGAGCCAGCTCCTGCGGCTGGCCGCCGGGGTGCAAGATCCGTCAACGGGTTCCGTAGTTACGTCTGGCGATGCCAAACTGCTGGGGCCGGACGACCCGCTGAGCCTGTCGCCTTCGCCCGTTCTGCTCATTGACCAGACCTTCGCCCGGCAGGACCTGCTGACGCGTGAGCGCGCCTGTATCGCGCTTGACCGCATACGCCGCGCCGGCGCCACCACTCTGCTGGTATCGCACGACGAAGATCTGCTGCGCCGTCTGTGCGACGAAATCTGGTGGCTGCACGAAGGCAAGCTGGCGGGGCGCGGCGACCCCGACCAGATGCTGGCGGCTTATCGCAAACATGCCGCCGCGGCCATTCGCGCCTGGGGGGAAACGGTAGAGGCGCCGATGGCTCCGCGAGTGCGCCGCGGCGATGGGCGCGCCGAGATCGTACGCATCGAAACCGTCGGCGAAAGCGGACGCCCCACCATGGTCTGGCGCAGCGGTGAACGGGCCGTGATCAAGGTACAGGTGCGCTTCCGCGGGGCGGTGGCAGATCCGGTGGTGGGGATCATGATCCGCACCCGCATCGGCTTGAATGTCTACGGCACCAACACGGAACTCGAGCAGCTCAAACTGGGCCCCTGCCCCGCCGGCGCCGTGCTGGAACTGGCCTTCGCCTTCTGGTGCGAGTTGTGCCCGCAGGAGTACACCCTGACTGTGGCATCGCACGACCCCGACGGCGTGTGGCACGACTGGCTGGAGGATGCGGTGGCCTTTTCAGTCAGCGACACCCGGTATACGGCCGGGGTATCCAATCTGCGGGCGCAGGTTTCCTTATTGAACCGCGGATAGTTGAAACGCGGGTAGCCGGATCAGCACCGGTTTGGACACAGCAGCCATAGGGGCGCTATGATAGGGGCGGGAAGGAAAGTACTCGCAGACCGATGGCGCCAGCAATTTCCCTCACCAATCCGCGTCCCAGCCGTCGTCAGGATCAGACTGCCCGGTAAAACCATGAAGATACGAAACTCAGTTTACGTTGCCCTGATTGTCGGCGCCTCAGCGGTGCTGGCTCCGCTCTACGGCCCGTCCATTGCGGCTCGCGCGGCAACCCCTACGCAAGATGAGCTGGAGCGCAGCGTCAAGTCCCTCTTGACGGTCTACTCCATCGTGGAACAAAACTACGCGGACCCGGTCTCTTCGGAGAAGGCCATCTATCAGGGGGCTATCCCGGGTATGCTGCGAACCCTGGATCCGCATTCGAACTTCCTGGACCCCGAAGAATATAAGGACATGCAGCGGAAACAGCGCGCGCAGTATTTCGGGATCGGCATGCTGATCAGCATGGACGGCCCGAAAACAGTGGCGATGGAACCGTTTCCCAACTCACCGGCATGGAAGGCGGATCTCAGGCGCGGGGATGTGATTGTCGCGGTGGACGGCAAGGATGCCACCCGGAAAGATTCCGCGGCCGTGGCCGATATGTTGCGCGGACCGAAGGATACGCAGGTAAAAGTTACGGTGAAGCGGGAAGGCGCACCGGAGCCGATTACCATGACGGTGATGCGCGGCGGAATCGAGACCAGCGTAGTGGACGCGTTCTGGGTGAAGCCGGGCATTGCGCTTCTTAGCGTCACCAGTTTTGAAGCGCAGACCGTGGCGAGGGATGTGGAGGCCGGTCTTCAGAAACTGGGAGAGGACAAGATCCGGGGGCTGATTCTGGACCTGCGCGACAATCGCGGCGGTCTGGTGACTGAGGCAGTATCGCTGGCCGGACGGTTTCTCCATGATGGACAGGTAGTGGTTTCGCACCACGGGCGCGTCGAAAAGGAACAGGTGTTTCGCGCCAAGTCGAATCCGGCGGCGCAGAAGTATCCGGTGGTAGTGATGGTGAACGGCCAGTCGGCTTCGGCATCGGAGATCGTTTCGGGCGCCCTTCAGGATCACGACCGGGCTTGGATTCTGGGCACGAACACTTTCGGCAAGGGGCTTGTACAAGCGCAGTTTCCGGTTTCGGAAGGGGGCGCGCTGCTGCTCACCATCGCGCATTACTATACGCCCAGCGGCCGCCTGATCCAGCGCGACTACAGCCACCGGTCGTTTTACGAGTACTACACCGCCGGCGGGAAGGACACGCAGAACCTGAGCGACGTGAAGGCGACGGATACGGGGCGCAAGATGTACGGCGGCGCCGGAATTGCGCCGGACGAGAAGTACGAAAACCCCAAGGCGACGCTTCTGGAGCGCCGCTTAAGCCCGCTCTACTCGCTGCTGCTGTTCCGGTTTGGCAATTCCTACTTCGGCGCCGATAAGCCGCATCTTCCCGAGGGCTGGGAGCCGAACGACGAAACCATGGCCCGGTTCAAGGATTTTCTACACACGCAGGGAGTGCCGTTTACCGACGCCGAGTTTGAGCGCGACAAGAGTTGGCTGCGCGACCAGGTGCGGTACGAATTGTACCTCCGCGCGTATAACCGGAAGACGGCCGACCGCGCGAAATTTACTGACGATCCCGAAGTTCTGCGGGCCATCAGCAGCTTGCCCAAGGCCCAGACACTGCTGGCCGAGGCGGAGAAGGTGCTGGCCCGGCGCCAGTAACACAACCATTTCACTTAGGATGGCAGTCATCGCACTGCGGCCACGCATCCTTATGAGTCTTCCACCAGGCTCGCGCGGCCAGCGTCTCAGGCGGTGGGTAGGCGAACAGACCCGGCGCGCGGTGCCCGAAGTTTACACCGGTTAAATCCTGGATGGCTTCGGTAGCGGCCATGTCACTCATCATCTCGTCCAGGTAGCCGGCAATCAAAGGCACATCAGCGGTGCTTCCGAGCGTGCCCAGCGCTTGGATAAGCCACGAGCGGGTCTGCCCTGTGAAAACAGGAATCTTTGCGCGGATGAGGGGCACGGCGGCCTTGACGTCGAGCATCCGAAGTGCAAGAGAGGCTTGTTCAACGGCCGGCGGTTCCTGCTCGGCGGCGAACATGGCCAGCAACGCGGCGGACGCCCTCCTGATTCGCAGATCCCCCAGGGCTCGAGCTGCATTGGCTCGAACCGACACATCGGAGTCTTTGAGGGACGCCTCAAGAAATGAAGCGCAAGCTGTGTAGTGGAGAGTCGCCATTCCTCGCATGGCCATCCAGCGGGAGTCTGTGTTGGCGGTGGATTGCGCCAGCCGCAATAACGCGGGGCCCGCTCCGGCGTCCTGACTGGTCACGGAGAGCAGCAGCCGCTCTTTCCTTGAGAGATCATGCTCATTGTCGAACCGCGCCAAGAGACTCGCGGTCGCCTCTGCCGCCTGAGCCGGGACTGAAGGTGTCAATGGCGTTATCAACAGCAACACTGCGACAACGGATTTCGGATATGGTTGCGTGCGGTCTCCTGCTACCGGGCCTGAACGTACGCCGCGGTATCGGCGATCTGTTGTTTCAGGCTTCCCGTGCCGGTCTCATCCTCCAGCTTTCGCAGCAGGCTCAAGGTGCTGGCCGGATATTTCGCCGCCTGCGGAATGCGGTCAGGGTTTTCAAACGCGGCACGGATGATCGCCAGCACGTTCCGCGTTTCGTCTTCGTTTAATGCGTGGGCGCCGATTATCCTCGCGATCAAAGCCCCAGCATGGTCCCCAAGCTGCCCCGACCCCACCTCGTTAGCGCGGCTGGTAATGAGATATTCCATGATCTCGGCGTGGTATTGCTCGGCTGTCATGTTCGACTGCATGCGGCCCGGGACCAGTCTGCCGTCCGGCGTCCGGAACGGTTCGGAGTCGGATGGTGTGGCGAATTGCTGGCGTCCCTCGGCGGTATCGCAGGTCAGGACCATGTTCGGGCCGCTCACCATCACGAAGGCCTGCCCTTGCTTCAGGCACGGCGCGCCCACGGAAAAGTGAAGGTCGGGATTGGCCCGCTTGCCGCCTACGGTCCAGGCCTCGCTCCAATCGCCGAAGTCGAGTTTTTCAAACTGCCCGGCCGTCGACCATCGGCCGCTGGTAGTCGGTCCAGCCAATGACGGGACTCCAGTCTGTCCGGCCCTTCATTGTGGTTCTCACGCTGACGGGCTGGTTCGCCGCAGCAGTAATCACAATCTGAAAGCGATCGCCGGTCTGAAAATCGCTACTGGCAGGGCGGGTCACATTGGTCAACTGCACTATCGGAATCTGGGCCATTGCAGGCACGATTGCAGGCACGGCCGCAAGCCCCAGGATGAGCAGAATGCGCATAACTTCCTCAGGTCTAGGTCGATCTTATCACTGTACTGCTGGCGGGCTGCTACTGGGCAGTTCCAAAGAAAATACCCCAAGCCGGGTATTCTCGCGAACCGTGCTGCCTTTTATGATCACCATGTGTACTCCTATTTCTGGCGAACGTGCGTGGGCCTGACAGCGGGTCTGGGGCTTCTGCTTACGTCGTGCTCAAAGACCGGCGCGCAGGGAGAGAACAGCGCCAAGCCGGGCGAAGTTCCTGCGGTGGCGGTGGCCAAGGTTACCACCGAAGACCTTTCGCACAATCTGGTTTTGACCGCGGAGTTCAAACCCTTCCAGGAAGTTGATGTGATGGCCAAGGTGGCCGGCTATATCAAGCAGATCAATGTGGATGTAGGCGACCGTGTCACGCACGGGCAATTGCTGGCCACGCTCGAAATTCCGGAAATGGCGGACGATCTGCAGAAAGGCCGACGCCGCGGTGAGACGCAGCCAGTCGGAAGTGGCGCGCGCCAACGACGAGCTGCAGCGGGCCCAATCGGTGCATGATCTGGCGCACCTCTCCTTCCAGCGTCTATCTCAGGTTGATGCCAAGCGGCCGGGGTTGATCGCCCAGCAGGAAATCGACGACGCCAGTAGCAAGGACTGGTGACCCAGGCTCAGATTTCAGGCGCCCGATCGGCGCTCGATGTGGCCAAGGACCAGGTGGTCGTCAATAACTCCGACGTCGAAAGGGTGAAGACACTGCTCGAATACACGCGCGTGACGGCGCCGTTCGACGGTGTAGTCACCAAGCGCTTCGCCGACACCGGTTCCATGATTCAGGCCGGCACGGCGTCGCAAACCCAGGCCATGCCCGTGGTTCGGCTTTCGGAAAACAGCAAGCTGCGATTGATCCTTCCGGTTCCGGAATCCTCGGTGTCCACGGTGCGCATCGGGCAGCAGGTGGAGGTGCGGGTTCCCACTTTGAACCGCAGCTTCCCCGGCAAAGTGGCTCGCTTTTCCGACAAATTGTCGCTGGATACACGCACCATGGACACCGAGGTGGATGTTCCGAATCCCAGCCTGATTCTGATACCCGGCATGTATGCGGAGGTGGATCTTTCGCTGGCACGGCGCTCTGGCGTGCTGGCGATTCCCGTAACGGCGGTGGATGCGGACAGCAACAATACCGCTACCAACGGTACGCACGGAACCCCGACCAGCGGCCAGGTCCTGGTGGTTACGCCAAACAACCTGGTAGAGGTGCGCAAGATCGCGCTGGGCCTGGAAACCGCGAACCGTGTGGAAGTCCTGTCCGGCCTCAATGAGGGTGACATGGTGGTGATCGGCGGCCGGGCCGCCTTGCAGCCGGGCGAGGAGGTGCGCCCCAAAGTGACCTCCATGGTGGCCGCCAAACAGTAGTAACTGTGAGAATTCATGTCACGCTTCGCCATTAACTATCCGTACTTCATCGTAGTGGTGTGCCTGATCATCGCTGTGGTCGGGGTGACCAGCCTGGTGCGCATGCCGGTAGACATGTTCCCCTCCATGAATATTCCCGTGGTGGTGGTGGCTACCTTTTATTCGGGCATGCCGCCGGAACAGATTGAGACCGACATCACCAGCCGTTTCGAGCGCTTCTTCACGCTGGGCAGCGGCATAGAGCACATCGAATCGCGATCGCTGCCCGGGGTGAGCGTGATCAAAGTCTTTTTCCAACCGGGCACCGATCCCGACTCCGCGGTCACCACCATTTCCAATCTGGCGATGGCGCAACTGCGCCGGCTTCCGCCAGGCACGCTGCCGCCAGTGGTCCTGAAATTCGATGCGTCCAGCCTTCCGGTCTGCCTGGTGACTTTCAAGGGCGAAGGCCTGAATGAGACGGCGCTCCGCGACCTGGCTCAGTTTCAGGTGCGTAACCAGATTGCCAGCGTTCCCGGAGCCAGCGTCCCGCAGCCATTTGGCGGCCGGTACCGCCAGATCATGGTTTATACCGATCCCTACAAACTCGAAGCCCATCAGCTCAGCCCGATGGACGTGGTGCGCAGCGTTAACCAGTCCAACCTGATCTTGCCCGCGGGCGATGTGCAGATTGGTCCACTGGATTACAACATTTACACCAACAGCCAGTTGCGCACCGTGGGCGAGATCGATCAGTTGCCCATCAAAACCGTCGGGCAGTCCCCGGTGCGCGTCGCCGATATCGGCCACGCCGAAGACGCCCAGCAGATTCAGACCAACCTGGTGCGCGTGGATGGCCAGCGCTCCGTATACATCCCGGTATTGAAGCAAGGCGGCGACACCAACACGATCCAGGTGGTGGATGGCATCAAGCACGCCGTGCAGCATCTCTTCGATGTGCCGAAGCAACTGATCAGCCGGGTGGTGTTCGATCAGTCCATTTTCGTGAAAACCGCCATTGAAACTCTGCTGCACGAAGGCGCCATCGGCTTGTTCCTGACCTCGGTCATGATTCTGATCTTCCTGGGCAGCATGCGCGCCACCGTGGCGGTCTTCTTTTCCATTCCGCTTTCGGCCCTGGCGGCATTCATCGCGCTTTCCATGGGCGGCAGCTCTATCAACAGCATGGTGCTGGGAGGGCTGGCCCTGGCGTTTTCCCGCTTGATCGACAACTCGGTGGTGGTGTTGGAGAACATCTACCGGCACTTGGAAATGGGGGAGGAGCCGGCCGTGGCGGCGTCCAAGGGAGGACAGGAAGTTGCGCTCCCGGTACTGGCTTCCACGCTCACCACCATCGTGGTATTTTTTCCGGTCACGCTGCTTTACGGCGTCAGCAAGTTTCTCTTCTCGGCGCTCGCCCTGGCTGTGGTGCTTTCCCTGATCGCATCTTACGCCGTGGCCATGTCGGTGGTGCCCCTGTTCTGCGCGCGCTTCATCGGCGCACATCACGCCGGGCATGCGGATGAGACCAATCACGCGACGAATCCAGTAGTAGCGGCTCCGCGCCGCCGCAATCTGCTGGACCGTTTCAACGCCTGGTTTAACCCCAGGTTCGAGAGCTTCCTCAACGTTTATGACCGCGTCATCGGCCTGGTCCTGAAGCAGCCGGTGGCCATTCTCTTCGTGCTGACGGGAATTGTTGTGCTGAGCCTGTTCCTTTTTCCACTGCTCGATTTCTCGTTCTTTCCGCGCACGGATCCGGCGCAGTTCATGATGAACCTCAAGCTTCCCTCCGGCACCCGCATTGGGATTACCGAACAGGAGGTGGCCAAGGTGGAGCAGGTAGTTCGCGACACGGTGGCGCCCAAAGACCTCGGGATGATCGTTTCCAACATCGGCTCCACCCCCGACTTCTCCGCCATCTACACCAGCAATTCGGGGATGCACACCGCTACCGTGCAGGTGAGCCTCACGGAAGATCACAAGGTCGGCAGCTACGAATATATGGCACGGGTACGCCGGCGCGTGGCCGAAGAGTTGCCGGAGATCACCACTTATTTTCAGTCCGGCGGACTGGTGGATGCCGTCCTCAGCCTTGGCATGCCGGCTCCTATTGACGTGCAGGTCTCCGGTTCCAACATGGCGCAAAGCTACGCCACGGCGCTTCGCCTGGCACGCCAGATCCGCAAGGTGCCCGATGTAGGCGATATCTTCGTGCCCCAGGACATCGACTACCCGGCGCTCCAGTTGGACGTGGACCGGATGCGGGCCCGGGAGCTCGACCTTACACAACAAGAAGTGGTGGGAAACATTATTACGGCCCTGACCTCCAATGCCATGATTGCGCCCAGTTTCTGGATCGATCCGAAAACCGGCAACGATTACATGCTGACGGTGCAGTATCCCGAGCGTCAGATTCAGAACTTCGACGATCTGCGGGCCATCCCGATTCACGGCAAGGACGCCGCTCACTCCACGCGGCTGGACGCAGTGTCGGAGATTCATCGGATGAAATCGCCCACCGAGGTGGACCATTACCAGCTGCGCCGCGTGATCGATATCTACGTGCAGCCGCTGGGTGAAGATCTCGGGCGCATTGCAACCGCAATCGATGGAATTACCGCCGCGACTCCGATCCCCAGCGGCGTAACGGTAACCTTGCGCGGGCTGGTGCAAGGCATGCGGCAGAGCTTTCGGAGTTTCGGAATCGGCCTGATTCTCTCGGTGATCCTGCTGTACCTGATCCTGGTTGCCCAATTTCGATCCTTCCTGGATCCGCTGCTGATTCTTACTGCTGTGCCGCCGGGGCTGACGGGCGCGCTGCTGATACTTTACCTGACACGCACCAGCATGAATGTGATGTCGCTCATGGGGCTGATGATTCTGATCGGCATGACGGTGTCCGACAGTATTCTGATCGTCGAGTTCACCCGCCACCTGCGGGGAGACGGGATGAGCGTACGGCAGGCTGTGGTGACCGCGGCCCGTGTGCGCCTCCGCCCCGTGCTGATGACCTCGCTTGCCACCATCATCGGGCTGCTGCCGATGGCGCTCAAGCTGGGGGCTGGAAGCGAGTCTTACGCTCCTCTGGCTCGCGCGGTTGTGGGGGGCATGAGTGTTTCGCTGATGATGACCGTCATCATGGTGCCCGCCGCTTACTATGTGGCGTACCGGAAGGAAGATTCGCGCTTGCCTGGCGGGGTGGCTGGCTAATGTCTTCCTTTGCGATCCGGAATCCTTACTTCATTGTTGTGGTCTGTCTGATTATCGCGGTGGTGGGAGTGACCAGCCTGGTGCGCATGCCGGTGGATATGTTTCCGTCCATGAATATTCCGGGGTGGTGGTGGCCACGTTTTACTCCGGCATGCCTCCCGAGCAGATAGAAACCGACATCACCAGCCATCATCGGCCGCACAAAAGTGCCGGAGGGGTTGAGCATTACGCTCCGCGGCATGGTGCAGGGGATGCGGGCTTCCTTTACCAGCTTCACGTTGGGGCTGGGCCTGGCCGTGGTGCTTCTGTATCTGATCCTGGTGGCACAGTTCCGCTCGTTCCTGGATCCGTTCATTATTCTGCTGGCGGTGCCGCCGGGATTGATCGACGTCATCCTGACCCTTTGGCTTTCGAACACCACGCTGAACGTGATGTCGCTGATGGGGGTGGTGATGCTGGTGGGGATTGCGGTGTCCAACAGCATCCTGATCGTGGAGTTTAGGCGATCGCTTCGCGAACACGGGATGGCGGTCCGGGAAGCCGTGGCGCTGGCCCGGGCGATTCTGGGAGGGCTGAGCGTTTCGGTAGCGCTGACGGTTTTTCTGGTGCCGGCGGCCTATGTACTGGTTTATGACAGGTCACTGGTTTATGACAGGTCACGATAACAACATGCGTCTTCTACTTACCCTGCCCGTTACCCTGGCGGCGGGCTTTCTGTGCCTCTCGCAGGCCCACGCACAGCCCGCTTTGCACCTCACGCTGGCGGAGGCGCAGCGCCTGGCGATCCAAAACAACCCCCAGTTTATGGCGGCAAAGTACACTGCCGCGGCGGCCTACGAAGTCCCCAAGCAGTATCGGGCCAACTTTGCGCCTACCGTCTACGGCAGCCTCACGGGCGTGGGCGCCGACAACGGGAGCCGCCTGGCGGCGGGCGCCCTGAACAACCCAGTGGTCTACGATCATGTGGGCTCGGGATTATCGGTGGGACAGATGATCACCGATTTCGGACGCACCAGCAACCTGGTGGGAATGGCCAAACTGCGCGCCGAGGCGCAGGACCAGGTTACCGAGAGCGCACGCGCGCAGATTCTGCTGGCCGCCAGCAGCGCTTACTTTGCGTTGCTGCGCGCGCGGTCGGTGATGCAGGTGGCTAACCAGACGGTGGCCGCACGCCAACTGGTGTCGGACCAGGTAACTGCGTTGGCCGAGAGCAAGTTGAAGTCGACCCTGGACGTGAGCTTCGCCAACGTGAATCTAGGAGAGGCGAAACTGCTTCAGGTACAGGCGCAGAACGACGTCAAAGCGGCGGAGGCGGAACTGGCTACGGCCATGGGCTTGCCGAATGAAGCCGGCTTCGTGCTGGCGGAGGAGGCCATGCCCGGTCCACTGCCGGACCGCGTGGACGATCTGCTGCGCGCCGCGTTTCAGAACCGGCCTGAGTTGAAGGATCTGCGGCTGGAACAAAGCGCCATCGAGCGGTTCGTCAAGGCGGAGCATGCGCTCTTCTATCCGAGCGTGGGAGTGGTGGGCACGGCGGGCTTTGCACCGTCGGGGGTTCCAGAGATCGCGGGCCGCTACGGCGCCATCGGGCTCAACGTGAATATCCCGATTTTTAACGGCGGTTTGTTCAAGGCTCGCCAGGCGGAGGCGGAACTGAAGGCCAAGGCGGCCACGCAGAACGTCAACGATCTGGAGAATCGCGTGGCCCGCGATGTGCGAGTGGCATATCTTAATGCGACCACGGCGTATGATCGGATGGGGCTGACGGAACAGTTGTTGAACCAGGCGCAACAATCGGCGGATCTGGCAAAGACGCGATATGACCTGGGGCTGGGTTCGATCGTGGAATTGAGCCAGGCGGAATTGAACTTGACCTCGGCACAGATTGCAAGCGCGACTGCGCGCTACGATTACCAGACGCAGCGCGTAGTGGTCGATTACCAGACGGGTGTGCTGCGATAACGGATCGGACACTCTCAACTGATCACGCCTTTGCGGATGGCGTAGAGGATCAGTTCGGCTCCGTTGTGCAGGTTGAGCTTCTGAAAAATATTGCTGCGGTGGGTTTCCACGGTGTACAGGCTCAGGTTGAGAAGGGCCGCCGTTTCCTTGTTATTCCGGCCTTCGGCGAGCAACTGCAGAACCTCGCGCTCGCGCGTGGTCAACAGTTCGTAGCTGTCTTCCACCTTGCGTTCCTGCATCTGCCGCATGTAGTCCTCCACCAGCATCTTGCTGATGGCGGGGCTGAAAAAGGCTTTGCCCTCGCTCACCGCGATCACGGCGCTGACCAGGTCGTGTTCGGCGGAATCCTTCAGCAGGTAGGCGCGCGCGCCCGCCTTCAGCGCCTTCAACACGTAGCCTTCGTCGGAATGCATGCTGAGAAAAACAACGGCGGTTTGCGGCAGCTTGGCTGAGATCTGGCGCGCGGCTTCGATGCCATTCAGAATCGGCATGGCCACATCCATGACAACCACGTCGGGCATGTGCTGCTCGGCCAGGGCGACGGCTTCGCGGCCATCCGCCGCGTCGGCGATCACGTGAAAGCCGGCGTGGCTTTCGAGCAGCAGGCGCAGCCCTTTGCGAACCACCGTGTGATCGTCTGCCAGCAGAATACGAATGGTTTTCATGCCGGTTCCTTTTGCGTCGCGGTTGCGCCGGAGGTTGCGAGACGGTTTGCGCCAGCGGCAGCGCGACGCGCAGCACCGTGCCGCGGCCGGGGGCTGACTCCACCGCCAGGCTACCGCTCAGGTAACTGACGCGCTCCTGAATGCCGAGGAGTCCCATGCCGCGTTCCTGGCGGGCGTCGAATCCTCTGCCGTCGTCTTCCACCACCAGCTGCAATTGGCCGGGCTCCTGGCGCACCGCGATCTTCACGTTGCGCGCCCCGGAATGCTGCACGCAGTTGTGCAGCGCTTCCTGCACGATGCGATAGACGCAGGTCTTGTGGTCTTCGGGAAGCTCTTCGGACACCTGTTCGGCATCCACATTCACCCAGACGCCGCTGCGTTTGGAAACCTCGCGCGCCTGCCATTGCAGCGCCGGCACCAGGCCGAGATCGTCCAGCATGGAGGGGCGCAGCAGCAGCGCCATATTTCGCACCACGCTGATGGAGCCCTCCACCTGCTTCTTGATCTCGCCGGCCTTGGCGTCCAGGGCGGCCAGGCCGTCCACTGCGTCCACGCCTTTGGCGGCGCGGATGAGGGTGGAGAGGTTGGCCATTTCCACCAGCACGCCGGTCAGGGCCTGGCCCACTTCGTCGTGCAGTTCGCGCGAGATGGAGCGCCGCTCATCTTCCTGGGCCGCCACCAGCCGTGCCGACAGGCGCTTCAACTCCTCGCGGGCGTTCGCCATTTCGGTAAAGTGCCGCGCGGTTTCGGTTTCCAGCTTCAGGATTTTGCGGATACTGACGGCGGCCAGCACCAGGCCCAGCCCGATGGTCAGGGCGATGGCGATTCCCAGGCGGCGGTGAAACTTCGAAAAGATGGCTTCCACCCGCGCTCTGCCCTGGCGCAGTTGCGATTCGTTGATGGCGCCGATCTGGTCGGCGATCCCCAGCATCGTCATGCGGCGCGGAAAGACTTCATCGCGCAGAAAAATATAGCCGTCGCGCCGGCGTTGGCCGGGCGTCCATTCGAAGACCGGTTCCAGCACGCGCCAGTAGGCATCCAGTTGCTGCGTCAGCACCTGGAATGGACCGGCCTCCTGCGCGGTCAGCAGCGTCCGGTATTGCTGCAGCGCGGCGTCCATATCCTTGCGGGTTTCGCGCAGGCTGTAGCGATGGCCTTCGGCCTTGCCGCTCTCCGGCTCCAGCAGGTAGTCGCGCACGTAGGTGCCGGAAACGTACACGTCGCCGCGGATGCGCTCGAGCAGGCGCGTGCGCAGCAGGAAGTCCTCGCGGATATTGTCGTTGGAGGTTTGGATTTCCTGCAAGGACCGGATGCCGTCAAGGCCCGCGAACGCCATCAGCAGAAGCAGTCCGCCGAAACCAGCCATCAGCACGTGGCGGCTGGCGAGCGCGATGGCCGTGCTGCGGCGCAGAGAGAGAGGTTGGGCCGATTGCGACATTCGCCACCACTATCCTAGTATGCTTGGGAAAGCATTTTTTGAAAGCCACGCAATCGTGAACGCCTTGGAATTCACCGCGCTGATCTGGGCCATTTCTGCGGCCGCCGGTTTCCTGGGCGCCCTGACTGGTCTGGGCGGCGGCGTAATCCTCACACCGGCCTTGACGCTGCTCTTCGGAATCGACATCCGGTATGCCATCGGCGCCAGCCTGGTATCGGTGATCGCGACCTCATCGGGCGCGGCATCGGCCTACGTGAGGGAGGGTTACTCCAATGTGCGGATCGGCATGTTCCTGGAAATTGCGACCACGTTCGGCGCGATCTTCGGAGCCTTTCTGGCATCGCGGATTCCCACCTCGTCGCTGGCCGTGATTTTCGGGCTGGTGCTGCTGTATTCGGCCTACCTATCGAGCCGCAAGGAACCCGATGGGCCAGGGGCGGAATCGTCTGACCCACTGGCGCAGGCGGTTGCGGATGGATGCCAGTTATCCAACGCCTGAAGGCCTGCAGCCATATCACGTGCAGCGCGTGAAGTCCGGTTTCAGCCTGATGCTCGGAGCCGGCGCCCTTTCCGGACTGCTGGGGATCGGCTCCGGCGCGCTCAAAGTAATTGCCATGGACCAGGCCATGCGGATACCGTTCAAGGTTTCGACCACCACCAGCAATTTCATGATCGGCGTGACCGCGGCGGCCAGCGCCGGAGTGTATTTGAATCGCGGCTACATTGACCCGGGGCTGGCTGGCCCGGTGATGCTCGGAGTGTTGTTCGGATCTTTAATCGGCGCCCGTGTCCTGGCCGGAGCGAACACGCGCGTGCTGCGAATCGTGTTCGGCCTGGTGGTGGCGGCCATGGCGGTGGAGATGATTGTGAGCGGATTGGGAGGGAGGATTTGATATGAAGCTGTGGAATACCAAAATGACCGACGAACAGATGGACCGGATTATCGGCAACCTGCTGCGCGCGGGCGTCATTCTGGCCGCGTCGGTAGTGCTGGCGGGGGAAATCTGGCACATGGTCCAGAGGGGCAGCGGGCTGCCGAACTACAAGGTCTTTCGCGGCGAGCCCTCGGAATTGCGCAGCGTGGCGGGCGTGGTGGGCGGCGTGTTGCAAGGCCACTCGGCGGACCTGATTCAGTTCGGGCTGCTGTTGCTCATCGCCACTCCGGTAGTAAGGGTTGCATTCTCCGTGTGGGCGTTCGCCGTGCAGCGCGACCGGGCCTACGTGGTGATTACGCTGATTGTGCTGGCCGCGCTGGTGGTGAGTTTGGCCGGGGCGATATGAAGCCTATCTTTGTACCCTGCCGGAGCCGCCGCCCTTGAGCAGCGCGTTGACTTCTTCCACCGTGAAGCGGTTGAAGTCGCCCGGGATCGAGTGTTTGAGGCAACTCGCAGCTACGGCAAACTCGAGCGCGTCCTGGGGGCTGGAAAGCGACATTAGCCCGTAAATCAGACCCGCGGCAAAGCAGTCGCCGCCGCCAACGCGGTCCACGATGTGGGTGATGTCGTACTGGCGGCTGAGCAGGAATTCCTTGCGGTTATTCAGGCAGGCCGACCAGCCATTGTGCGACGCGCTGTGGGATTCACGCAGAGTGATGGCGATAGCTTTCATCTGCGGATATTCGGCCAGCACCTTGGCCGTGAGTTTCTGGTACTGGGTGGTGTCGAGTTTGCCGGAATGGACGTCTACTTCGGCCTGAATCCCGAGCGCCATCTGCACGTCCTCTTCATTGGCGATGGCGATATCCACGAGCTTCGTCAGTTCGCGCATCACTTCGGCCGTGGGCTTGCCCCACTTCCACAGGTTCTTACGATAGTTCAAGTCGCAAGAAACCGTGAGCCCTTTCTCACGGGCCTTGCGCATGGATTCCAGTGCAAGGTCGGCAGCGGTCGCGCTGATAGCGGGTGTGATGCCGGTGATGTGGAACCATCCGGCGCCTTCGAAAACATCGTCCCATTGGATGTCGCCGGGCTTGGCGAGAGCAATGGAGCTATTGGCGCGGTCGTAGACGACTTTCGACGGGCGCTGGTTGGCGCCGGCTTCCACGTAGTAGACACCCACCCTGCCCTTGCTGCGTACGATGCGGGAAGTATCCACTCCGAAGCGCCGTAGTTCGGCGACGGCGGCGTCAGCTATTGGATTGGCATCCGGCAGCGCCGTGACGTAAGTCGCGGGCAGACCGAATTGCGCCAACGCGACGGCCACGTTAGCCTCTCCACCTCCAAAGGTTGCCACGAATTGGGACGTCTGAAGGAAGCGCTCGAAGCCCGGAGGTGCCAGGCGGAGCATAATCTCACCGAAGGTAACAATTCTCGGGTGGGGCATTTCTTGGGCCTGCACTTTCGAGCCAGGCATTCAACTTTGCACGGACAGATTGCCGAACCTACATTTCGGCGAGCGCGGCTTTACTTGCCTCGATGGCCTTCGCCTGATCGCGAAGACGAATCGCGCTGGCCATAGTCCTGACATGCGGCATGGCGCGAAGCACCTTCTGGGTGTCTTGTGACTGCGTGCCCGCCTTGACCTTATCGGCCTTGTACGCTCTGCCCAGTCCATGCGACATCTGATGCATTTCGAAAAGGCAGGCGTTGGAGGACTCCACCTGATCGTCCCAGGCTGTGTTGCCAGGCGTTTCGAGTGACCGAAGGATGTTTCTTAGGAGTGACTTCGTGCTGTCGTATAGCATAAGTGCCGCAATACCGTTTGGGCGAAACTGCCGCCTGGGAATGTAAGCTCAACAAGTGTAACTTGTAGTGTAGCAGATTCCAGGCACAAGCGCCAGTCCTCGTTCTTAGTCTTAGTCAAAATCGGGCGGCGGCCGATAGCTTATGATTAAGGTGTAGACCCTTTATGGACGTTTAGACCAATATGTTGAGGCCGCTTGTTCTGCTGGTTGCGTTGGTGTCCGGTTGCTCGGCCGCTGACGCGAGTTATGCATTGCCGGTCATCTATTCGGCCGCGGGCGACATTCGTTCGCAGGTAATCCGGCTCGATAAACTGCGGGGCAGTCAAACTTACAGCTTACTCTTCAGCGTCGATTCACCCGATGTGTTGGGCCGCGACGGCAGGCTTCAGGTGGAACTGGTGGAAGGCGGACGGGTGGCGAGTCAGAAGACCCTGCACGCCGGCGACGCCGATTTCTATGTATTGTTTCGCACATCCGCTGGCCGCAAAGAACTTCGACTGACGGCCCAAGGGATTTCCCCGGGCCGCTACTCGCTGCAGATCAACTCCTGGCCCGAATCATCTTCCTGGCCAAGCGGACCGAATCACTCCTGGCAGAAAGCGTCGCCCATGACTTTGGGCCAGACGGTATTTGCCGCCAATGATGAGGCCGAATACCTTCCGCTGCCTGAAACTCCGCGCAAAGAAGTGGCCAACGGTAGCGAAGACTGGTATCGGTTCAGCTTTCGATTCGCCGCGCCCCAAGCTGGTGTTCTTCCAGGTGGAGTTGACAGACCGCGACGACCTTCCGGTGGATGTTTCTATCTTTCGTGTAGTCAGTGGCAAGCTCGAAGCTTATGTCGAAGGGCAGGACCCGGTGGGAGCGCCGCATGAGGTGCAGGCACTCCCCGGGAATAAGTTTGCGCCGCGCGTCTTGAAAGACAGCGGATTGTATTACGTGCGGGTGCGCGCCAATCACCCGGAATACAAGCTGCGGACGCGGGTCTATGAGGTTCCGCCCTATTCCGACCCGCACGAAGCCGTGCGCACCGCGGTGGACTACATCATCGCCGCGGGCGATTCCTGGTTTGCCAACACGCCGCGCCGCGGCGGCGCTTTCGACCGGATCGCCGGCGTGCACCAGGAGACTTCGCTGTGCGTGGCCTGTCATGCCAGCCACTTCTCCCAGCGCGCGCAGCTCTACGCCGTGGCCAACGGGTATCCGCTGGTCCAGCGCCAGCAACTGCAGTTTCTGGAGGAGCGCTTCTACAACAATCCGCGGCCGTTCTACGGTTTCGAAACGGAGGGCGCGGTGTGGTCGCGCGTGATCTCCGCGCCGGCCAATGTGCTGAGCCGGATGTCGGTATTGACCAGCCTTTTCGAAGAGCAGGTTTCCCACCAGGCGCGGCCGGCCTACCACCAGGACATCGCCCAATACCTGAAGCTGTATTACGCCGGACGCGACAAGCTGCCGCCCGACGAAACCAACGGCAACACGCCCCTGGTGAGCACGTTCGAAGTGGCCTGGTATTCGTGGAAAACCACCAAAGATGCGCGGCTGCCCGACATGATCGCACAGGGCGAAGCCAAGAACATGGTGGACCTCTGCTACCAGACGCTGGCGCTTGCCGACATCGACCAGACCAGGTATGCAGCGCAGATTCGCAAGAATGCCGATCGCATTCTGGCATTGCAGCGCGCGGACGGCCAGTGGTCCATGCGGTTCGACCCGGCGGAACCGGAAGTGGAATTTCAAACCGGGCACGCACTGTGGGCGCTGGCCTCGGCCGGCGTGGCTGTCGACCATCCGCAGGTGCAGCGCGCGATCCAATACCTGCTGAACCGGCAGCAGCAGTTCGGCGGATGGATGGACCCGAAGCAATCCTTCGAGAATTTCAAAACGCCGTTCCGCGAGACTCAGTTCGCGGTGCTGGGGCTGAGCACGTACTACCCCTTGTCGATGGGCCAGGGCAAAACGCAGAGCCACGGCAAAGGGTGGGATGTGCCCGAAGCGGCGGCGCTTTCGAGTGAACCGGCGCGGCTGCTGGAGCAGCTGGACCAGATCTGGGACCGCCCTTCGGATGCCGTACTCGGCCAGATAGAACAGGCTGCACGATCGAACGATGCGCTCATCCGGCAGGCCGCCACGGAGGCGCTGGGGCGGCTGGCGCTGCCGTCTTCGATGCCGCAACTGGTGGTCCTTCTGAGCGACCCCAGCAAGCTGGTGCAACGCACGGCGGCGTGGGCGCTGCGCCAGGTTTACGGCAACCATCCGGAGACCGGCGACGGCCCGCTGTTGGCAGCGCTTGAAGCGCAGAGTCCGCGGTCCCGCTGGGGGGCGACCCGGGTCTTCGCGCATCACTTCGCGGCGCTGGCCGGCCGCGCGGAATTGATCGAAGCCCTGGAACGGCTGATGACCGACCCCGCCATTGCCGTCCGCATGCAGGCCATCCGCGGTCTCTGGCAGAGCTGGTTTTGGAACGCCGATGTCCGGGTGCGCGGCGGCATTGAGGACACCCTGCTGGCGGCCCTTGGGCGCGAGCAACATCCCTGGATCGCGTCCAACCTGCGGGCGGCCATTTACAACCTGGCCGACGAGAACATCCGCTACCTCTACAACAACTGGGTGGCGCTGCTGAGCCGGCCCGACGACCGCGACCGCGCCACACGCGGACGGTTGGCCGTGGAATCGCAGCTGGCCGGGAAATTCGCGGCTGTACTAAATCAGGGCCCCGATGCGCAAAAGAAGCAGCTGCTTTCCGCCCTGGCCGATCTCCCGCTGCGCCGCGGCGATGTGTACGATGTGAACGCTAACCTGTCGAAGCCGGCGCCGCTGGTGTACAGCCGGATCGGCAACGACATTGAGCAGATCGCGTTCTTCGGAACTACGGCCGATGAGCTCTCCCGGGCTTTGCTGCCTCTGCTGGATTCGCCCGACTCCGAAATCCGCACCCTGGCCGCAAAGGCCAGCCTGATTGTGCGGGAGACTCCCTATGCCGCCGCGGAGCGGCTGGCCGGCGGCAAGGGTGAGAGTACGATGGCGCTGTCGCGGAAGCTCGATGCCCTGGCCGGCGCGGCGGATGTGGCCAAGGCTTTCCACCTTCCGCCGCCCAAGGAGGCCGCTGCATATGGAGCGATCTCAGCGGCCAAGCCCACGCCGCCAGGGACGCAAGAGCCGCTCGACGAGCCATTCTTTCGCGCCAACGTGGAGCCCATTCTTGAGAAGAAGGGCAAGGATGGTTACGCCTGCGTCGATTGCCACGCTACTCACACGCTGTTCAATGCGCACTGGCAGACGGTGATGAACGTGGTGGACCGCAATCACCCGGAAGACAGCCTGCTGTTGCGCAAACCGGTCTCCACCGCGGAAAGTGAAGGCGTGACGGCATCCCGGGTAACCGCCCATGGCGGCGGCCAGCGCTGGACCAAAGGCTCGCCGGAGTACGAGACCATCCTTCAATGGATTGAGGGTGCGCACGCCGCCAAGTGAATCGGCGGCACTCCCTGACGATTGAACCTGAGCCGCAGCGGATGCCGTAACCCCACCTTCAACCCCTTACCGCATCGAATACCACTTCTTCTTTTTCAGCACGTAGGGAACTCTCGAAATTGGCACGCCGGCCAGAACGGCGCGCGGATTCTCCTCCAGCATGCGGATGGCGGCCTCCTCTCCGAATGTCTCTTCCACATAGCGGCGGGGCCCATCAAGCGCGGTGGTCCGGTGCTTTATACCGTGGGCGTCGCTGGCCAGAAAATGCACCAGTCCGCTCGAAATCAACTTGTGGGCGCAAGCTTCGGCGGTTCTTCCGAAGCGGCCCAGCGGAGACTCCGCGGTAACCTGCAGCAGCACACCGCCGGCCACCCAGTCCGCCAATTCCGGCAGCCGGTTCTGCAGAATCTGGTTGCGCTCGGGATGAGTCACGATGGGGGACATGCCGGCGTCCTCCAGGCGCGCGAAAATCTGGGGCGTCGTTTTTGGAATCAGAAAATCCGAGAACTCCACCAGCACGTAGCCGCGATGGTTGATAGAGTACTTGCCGGGGAAGCGAATGGCATCCTCGATGTTTTCCGGCGTCAGGTGAAAGTCGCAGCCGTAGTGAATCCGCGGGTTGTCGCCGATAGCAGCCTGCAAATCCGCGATCTCCCGCTCCACGGCTTCAGGATCGAAGGCGTAATGCTGGTTGGCGTGAGGGCTGGCCACAATGTCGGTGGTGCCGGTGTCGGCGGCCATGCGCAACATGGCTACCGATTCCTCCAGCGATTGCGAGCCGTCGTCCAGACCGGGCAGAATGTGGCTGTGAATGTCGATCATTGGGGCTGGGCGTTCAAAGTTTCATACGCTCCAGCTTGCGGTAGAGAGTCTTGCGTTCGATACCCAGAATTTGCGCTGCCTTGCTCTTGTTGCCGCCGGTGGCGGTCAGCACTTTGCGGATCTGGTCCTCCTGCGCATCGGCCAGGGTTTCCACCGGCTTGTCGCGCGATTCCATGGCGGTCAGCGCGTCCAGCACGGTTTCGCCGTCAACGCGATCGGCAAGAATGGTGAGCCGCTCCATCAGGTGCTGCAACTGCCGCACATTGCCGGGCCAGGTGTAGTGCTGCAATTCTTTCACGCCGGAATCCATCAGCTTCACTTCGCGGCGGTAGCGCCGGTTGTACTTGTTGACGAAAAAGCGGGCCAGCAGCGGAATGTCATCGCGGCGCTCGCGCAGGGGCGGCATCACCAGCCGCACGGTATTCATGCGGTACCAGAGATCTTCGCGGAACTTGTGGTCGTCCACCATGCGCTGCAGGTCGCGGTTGGTGGCGGCGATCACGCGCACGTCTACTTCTTTCGACCGCGAAGCGCCCACCGGGCGGATTTCCCGCTCCTGCAGAAAGCGCAAAAGGCTGGCCTGAAAACTCATTTCGATTTCGCCGATTTCGTCCAGGAAGACGGTGCCGCGGTTGGCAGCCTCGAAGACGCCCACGCGATCGCGATCGGCGCCGGTGAAAGCGCCGCGCATGGCGCCGAACAACTCGCTTTCCAGAAGCGACGGCGCAATGGCCGCACAATCCACCGGCACGAAGGGCTGCTTCTCGCGCAGGCTGAAGCGATGAATCATTCGCGCCACCAGTTCCTTGCCGGTGCCGGTTTCGCCTTCGATCACCACCGTGGCGTCGGTGGGGGCCACGCGCGAAACTTTCTTGTAGATCTCCACCATGCACGGCGAGATGCCGATCATCTCGCTTTCCGGCAGTTCGTCCTCTTCGGCTTCCTCCTCGGTATCGTTGCGCGAGGCTTCGGCACGCACTACGGCACCGATCATCACGTCCAGGTCGAAGGGCTTGGCGATGTAATCGAAGGCGCCGCCGCGCGTGGCGGCTATCACGGTTTCCACGGTGCCGCGCCCGGTCATGAGGATCACGGAGCAGCGCGGATCTTTCCGCTTGGCCGCGTCCAGCACATCGAGCCCGGTGCGTTCGTCAATGTAAATATCGGTGATCACGATCGGGTAGGCCGAATCGCTCAGCCGTTCGATGGCTTCGCCGGTGGTCGAAACGGCGTCCACCGCGTACCCTTGTTCCTCAAGAGCCGTCTGGATTGTGAACTGCAGGGCCGGATCGTCTTCCACCAACAATAGTTTCTGCATCAATTTCGTTCCGCGCCGGTGGGCACCGGGCTATGTGCGGCCGCCGGCACCACCAGCGTAAAGCAGGAGCCGGCGCCGGGCTGGCTGGTCACTTCAATACGTCCGCCGTGCTGTTCCACAATTTGTTGGACGATCGAAAGGCCGATTCCAGTCCCGGCTTCCCCGGATTCTTCGGCTTTCTTTGTACGATAAAACTTCTGGAAGATCTGCTTGACTTCCTTCTGGTCCATACCGATGCCCTGATCCCTCACGGCGATGCGGATTTGGCCATCGTCCTTCCACGCGGTTATGGTCACTTCAGTACGCTGGGGCGAGTACTTCACCGCGTTGGTAAGTAGATTGTAGCAAGCATACTCCATCAGTTCGCGGTCGCCTGTAATGGTTAGTCCATCTGGCACCGGTTGCAGGATGATGACGATACGTTTGCGCTCGCCCAGCGGCCGCACGCGGTCCACACAGACCTCCACCAAAGGCTTCACCGCGATGGCTTCACGCTTCAACTCCATCTGTCCGGCGGAGAGGCGTTCCACGTTCAGGAAGATCTCCACCATGCGGGCCAGGCGCTTGGATTCCGAATTGATGAGCAGCGCGATCTGGTTGCGTTTTTCCTCGGACAGGTTGTAGCGCGAGATCAGTTCGCTTGAGCCCTGTATGGCCGAAAGCGGTGTGCGCATTTCGTGCGTGACAAAGTGCATGGCCTGCTGATAGCGCTCTCTCGATGTCTGTTCGATGCTTAGATTTCGCCGGACCACCAGGTGGTAGTAGACGGCGGCCGTCATGCTCGCGAGGCCAGCAACGGCTGTGGGAGTGGCAAAAGAGAAGACGCGCGAGTGCGCGAAAAAGATGAAGGGCGCGGCGGCCGAGGCTAACATCACCACGAAGCCGCCCAGGTAAGCCCACCAGCCCGGTAAGTAGCGGAACGCCAGGCCCACGGCCACCAGCAGCAGTATGCAGAAAAGGGCCAGCCAGATAGATTCAACGTCAGTCAGAAACAGCCCTTGGGCCATGGTCTCAAAGGCGCTCGCGTGAATGATGATGCCGGCAGTCTGGCCATTGGCCAGGGGAGTAAAGAGCCGGTCGCGCACTTCCGTCATTGCGGTGACACCGACGAAGACCGCCTTGCCGGTGAATTGTGACGCTGCCGTGGGATCGTCAAGCACGCGCTTCAGCGAAATGTGCGGAATCGTGTCGGCCGGCAGATAGCGAACGCGCATGCTGCGGTTATGCCCGGTACCGGTTCCGACTATGGGAATGATGGTATTGCCGATTTGGAGATCGGTCGGCGATTCGACCGGGCGGGCTACGCCGCGGCTCACCCGGAAAGCTTCGAGAGACAGAGCCCATCGCCGGCGATGGTGCGTATCTACTTTCTCGAGCGGAATGGCGCGGGTCACCGAATCGCCGGGATCGGGATCGGCGTAGCCCTGACCGAGCGCGGGAGCGGACGTGAGAAACGCGGGGAGCGGATCTTCCCACTCAGTACCCGCGGGATCCATTTCACAATCCAGGACCAGGTTCGGGATGGCGCGGAAAGCGTCCGCGAGTTGGGATTCCGTATCCTCCCGCGGGTCGACGACTTTGTCGGCCAGGATGATATCGACGGCCACTACTTTGGGTCCGGCCGCCGCAATCCGGCGCAGTCCCGCGGCCAGCGCCCCGCGGATGTGGCCCATGCCGCCCGACTGGCGCAGAGTGGCGTCATCGATGGCCAGAATCACCGATTGCGGCGGCCCGGCCTTAGGCGGCATCCGCTGGAACATGTAGTCGTAGGCGTAATTGTCTACCTGCCTGCCGAACATCCAACTGGCAGCCACAGCCAAGACGAAACTTGCCGCCAGCAGACCTGCGTAAGACGCGGTACTCTTCCAGCCTTTCCCTTTCATGGTTCGTCTTGTCCACGCGCCCGTCTGGCTAAGTGCGCATCTCTGGGCGGAGCGCCATCGTTTTCAGTATAGAGGCGTCACTGCTATCCTGTGAGTCCGTGGCGACACATGAGAGAGGGATTTCCGTCCGCCGTTCCTGGCTACCTGTTTGCCTGTTTCTGGTCCTCGCGGCCATGATCTCCGTCCAATTGTTTCTGCCGCACTTCATTGGAATGGCAAACAACGGCGATTTCGCAAAGGTGACCGGCTGGCTGTCGCTCGGGCCGGCCGATTCGGGAGACTTCAATTTCAGCTATTTCCAGCCGGATTACATCCGGTCGCAGCGCAGCTTTTGGAACAGCCCCTACTATTCGAGCGAGACCGTGCTGGCAGGGATTGCCCTGGGTGCCGCTGCGCCTCTGGGAGGCGGTATTGGTGAAGGCGCGCATTTCGATATCCGGATGTTGGGAGCGGTCCACGCAGCCATATACCTGGCTGCCTTTGCGGTGCTGCTGTGGTCGATGCGGCGGGCTCCGGCGTGGAGCCAGTTCACGGTGGGGAGTGTCGCGATCCTGGCCTTCACGGATGTCTCGGATGTGGCCTACCTGAATTCGTTTTTTATGGATGCAGCGGCGCTGTGCGGCCTGTTGCTGCTGACGGCGGCAACAGTTTGGATCGCCCTGACAGACCAGCCCTCGCCCGGCCAGGTTCTCCTCTATGGACTGGCGGGCGTGTTATACGTCACGTCGAAAACGCAGCATGCCATCTGGACGTGGCTCCCCGCCGCATTCCTGGTGGCTGTCAGCCTCCGCTGGCCGAAACGGATGCGAACGCTTGGGCTGCTGACCGCGGTGATTCTGGTGGCAGCCGGCGGCCTGGAGTTGGCCACTGCCGACCCCGGAAATCGGGCCCAGGCGCTCTTCAACAAGCTGTTCTTCCAGATCGGGCCCGCCGGCCCAGCGGGCCCCGCCGACCTGCGCGAACTGGGCGTGCGGCCGGAGGAGTTTCAATACATCGGAACGCATTCCTATGTGGCCGGCAGTCCCGCGCTTGACCCACTATGGCTCCAGGCCTTCTATCAAAGAACCGGCTATGGCAGGCTGCTCCTGTGGTACGTCCGGCACCCCGGGCGAGCCGCGCGGATGCTATACACAACGCTCTCCGTCGACACCGTTGAAATGCGCCAGAACAATCTTTCCAATTACCGCCGACAGGACGGTCATCCGCCCGGCGCCCGCACCAACCGCTTCGCTTTATGGAGCGGTTTCCGCGCCGCGTTGTTCGCCAGGTGGCCGTATCACGCTGTGGTCTGGTACGGTTTATTCGTAGGCGTCGCCATTGCCACGGTTCGCGCGCGGGCATCGCGCCCGGCAGTGCTGTTGGGATGGTTGGCTCTGGGCATCGCAGTCCTGGGCATCGGCCAGTTCATGGTGGCGTCGTTGGCCGATTGCCTGGAGACCGGCCGCCACATCTTCATGTTCCACGTCTGTACCGATCTGACGGTTTGTCTGGCGGCGGCCTGGCTGGTGGAGTATGTTTCCCGCCGTCGTGTGAATATCCATTCGGAGGCATCGTGAGTAAAATTCTTGTCCTGTGCGTCTTGACGGCCGCAGCCGCCTTTGCCGCCCCCCAGGTGGGCAGCGTGCGCAATGCCGCCAGCAATATTCCACTTGGAACGGCAGGCTCCGGCATCGCGCAGGGGGCATTCTTTGTGATTTTCGGCTCGGGTCTGGGGCCGTCGCCTATCTCGATTTCGGGCATGCCTTACCCCACCGCGATCAGCACCACTGTGGTCACCGTTACCCCAGCCGCCGGCTCCCCCGTGACGGCCTACCTGTATTACTCAAGCGACGCACAGGTGGCGGGAATTCTGCCGTCCAATACGCCAGTGGGCAGCGCCAATGTGACCGTCACTTACAACGGAGCCACCAGTGCCCCGGTCAAGATCGCGGTGGTCAAATCCAACTTCGGTATTTTCACGTTGAACCTCAAGGGCACTGGACCGGCGGCCATTCTGAACCGTAATCCCGACGGAGTGAACTCGCTAACCCATCCGATTGCGGCCGGCGGCGTATTGGAGGTTTATGGCACAGGGTTGGGGCCGATCGCGGTACCGGATAACGCCCCGCCCGGCGCGGCCGTGCCCGCGGGTGCGGATGTGCAGGTGCTGGTGGGCGGCCAGGCCATCACGCCGCTGTATGCGGGTCGCGCGCCTCAGTTTGCCGGCCTGGACCAAGTCGACTTCCAACTGCCGGCGGACGCCAGTATCGCTGACGGCTGCTATATACCCTTCGCGATCCAGGTCAATGGCGTGGTCGGAAACTATGGGACCTTTGCCAAAGCTGCCGCCGGTCAGCAATGTCCATCGCCGCTCGCGTTGAGCACCGCGGCAATGCAGAAACTGGATGCCGGCGGCAACGTGACCATCGGTCTGCTGTCGCTGGACCGGATCACCGCACAGGTCGGGGCTTCATTGACTCTAGTCACCGAGGCAGGCAGTGCCGTGTTCTCCCAATTCGACGCCGCCGGCGTTTTTGGTCTGGCCTTAACGGCTGGCGCCGTGCCACCGCTGAACAGCGCCGGAACTTGCATTGTGCAAACCCAAGACACGGTGGCTGTGCCCACCAGCACTCTTCCGCCAGTGTCGAAAGATTTAAGCGCGGGGGCGCAACTCAGCTTGAGCGGCCCTAACAGCAAGTCGAAGTCCCTGCCTTATACCGCCAACGCCGGATACTCCACCGTGCTTTCGTCGTCCATCGGCGCTTCGACGCCCTTCATCGAACCCGGCGGCTGGACCATTCAGGGAAGCGGTGGACCGGACGTGGGGGCATTCACCACGACACTCACCGTGCCCGATCCGCTCACCTGCACCAACTGCGACGGCATTAACCTGATCGACCACACGCAGCCGCTGAGGGTTACATGGACCGGCGGAGGCGGCAGTTCCGACTACGTGCAGGTGGGCGGCACCTCCACGGCGCCGTCGATTGCCGACCCCGCCAAGAACGTAGTGGTGGTTTTCTCTTGCACAGCACGAGCCAGCGACGGCCAGTTTACGGTGCCGGTGAACGTGCTCAACCAGATGCCCAAGAGTGCCGCCGATATAACCGCTTCCAACACCGGCGCGCTGGTGCTGGTGAACGTTCTGGGCAATTCTACGACTGCCTTCACTGCCCCCTTGACGGCAGGAGGCAGCCTCGATCTGGGCTTCTTCGGCTACGCCGGCATTTTCTTCAAGCTGGTCGGCTTCAACTAAGCAGCCTACTGAAAGGACGCCTGGGCCCCTGTTCCCACCAGGGGCAGGAAGAACCCGGCGTCGATCGATCCACCGGCAGTCAAAGGGGCCGAGAAATTGCCGGTACTGTTTGTGGGGTTGACCGTGGAGTAGAGAAACAGGAAGCCTCCACCTGTGCCGTTCGCGCTCAAGGTCGCGGCCGGCAACTGGTTCAGAATCGAAGCCGGGACTGTGAAAGTCCCCGGGCCGGCGGTGGTGATACACACGAATTCCGCCGTGGTGGTTGTCAGGTTGGCGCCGGTCCCCGTGGTCGTGCTGGACGAACCAACAATCTCAACCAGATCCGTCGGCAGCCCACCGGTCCAATTGAGCGTCATGCCCGCGCTCCTGGTGACCGAAGTTGGTAACCCACCGGTCACCGTCAGAGGTGACCCGACGGTGACCGAGGCGCTGAACTTCCCTACATCCTTGCCGCCCGCGCCGGTCACCGTATAAGTGCCTGCAACGATCGTGCCGACACCGCCGGTCACCCCCGGTATGGTTGGCAGGCCTTCCGAGGCGAGCGGAAGAGTGTAGGCATTGCTCGCCGGATCCTGTTTGAACTGCAAGTTGGTGATGTTCGATCCAGGCGGGCCATTCAGTGTAACGGCGCCGGCATCCAGATTAGTGACGGTGGCGACGGTTACCGGAGTGCCGGACTGGGTTATTGTGGGGGTCAATACCTGGCAGCTACCCGGATTGAAGATCGCAGATGTTTGCGCCGCAGCCCCTGAGGTCAACTGAAAGCCGGTGATCTGGCTGAAGGCTCCGGAGGCCGTATTCAACTTCACAGCGGTTGAAGCCACCGTTTCCGAAATCTGCGAAAGACTGAAAACGCCAACGGTATACTTGCCGCCCTGATCGAAATTCTGCAGCTGCGTGGTGGTGAAACCGGGAGCCACGCAAGCAGTAGCCGTAGCGTTCGGCGCGATGGCGATAAAGGTGGGGTTGCTGAGCGCGCCGTTCACCGACACCTGGAACGACACGGTGCAGCCCGTCGGCACGTTGGCCGGCAGCGTGAAGTTGATTTGATCGGCGCCGGCCAGGCCAGGCGCGCGGCCCGCATAGAGCGGTGTGATGCTTACTCCGCCCACGATCACCTGAACGTTCACGCCGTTCTTGGTGAAGTCGAATCCGGGAGATGCGGTATTATCGCCGCCCGCGACCGGCCCCATGCCGGTGGCCCACGCGATCAGAACCTGTCCCGGACGGGAGGGCGAAAAGGTGAAGCCGCCGCTGGCGAAAACCGTGAAGCGGTCGATATCCAGTTGGGACTGCGAAATGAAATTCTGAATCACCGCCAGTCCGCTGCCGCTGCTGTCTGCCGTGATCAGGCCGATCTTACGCGCCACAACCTGGGCCGGAAACGGTGCGCTGGCCGTTCCGTTCGTGACCGTGACATTGTAGTTGCCCGCCGCCACCGTGGACGGCAATACCCCGGCAAGCTGATTGACACCGCCCTGGTTGTATAGGTAGACCAGGTACGCATCCGTGCCGGCGCCGCCCGCAGTGGGCGTGAACGTGATCTTGACGCCGCCGGAACTGGCGGTGGGAAGCGGAAAGCTAAACTGAGTAAGCCCGCTGGCGCTCATATTCGTTCCCTTCACCACGAAGATGCTACCCTGCGCAACGCCCGACGTGTAGCTCGCCGCATCCTGCACGGCGGTGATAGTGGGCGCGGGGGGGCCGCTGGTGCCGCCGCCACCGGTGGTAATATTGCCTGCGCCGCTGAAGGTCAGGGTAACGCCGCCGCTGGCATTGAACGAACCCGAGCCGGCCAGGGACGGGAAATTGCCCGTCGCGCCTGCGTATGTACCGCTGCCGCCGGTCACGGTTGCCGACCCGACGCCCGAGCCAGACAAGATAGCCGGTGGAATCGATAGCATACCCTGTATCGTGCCCGCTCCGCCTGATAGCGTGATGGTATATGGGGCAGTGATATTCCCGTTAGAATCCGTGGAGCTCAGATTGAGCGTTGAGGTAAACGTTCCGCTACCGACGTTGTTGGTAAAGACTGCCGTGCCGGTAACGGAAATGGTTGCACCAATGGTAGCTGTCGCATTCACCGTCAACGTCGTAGTGACGGTTGCGGCCTGCGCACCTGCGCAAACCACCATTGCCAAAGAGATGCTCGCTAGTATTCGGGTCATAAGGCTGTCAGAGTCCTCCACTCTATAACATTCTTGTTTAGAAACGCAGGAATTGCGGGAAAACCGGCTCATCCGATCTTTGGCCGAGCCCCTTTCACTGCAAGTACTTGATCTGTATCGACAACTACTACGCCGTCACCGGCGGCACCAGCGTCTTCAGGAACTCATGCGCCGTTCGGAAGCCGCGCTTGAACTGCTCGGTGAAGTTTCCCTGGGCGTACGCCGGATAGTAGAACTCATCCTCGTTCTCGATGTTCATCGCGCCGGTATAGCCTACCTCGGACAGCACCGAGAAGAAGCCCTTCCAATCGACGGATCCGTAGCCGGGGATGCGGAACCGCCACCATCGCACATTGTCGATGGACTGGATGCCGGAGCGCCGCAGCACGTGCCAGAGGATCTCCGTGTCCTTGAGGTGGACGTCGTAGATTTTGTCGGCGAAATCGCGCGCGGCCTGCACCGGGTCCATAAACTGCCAGACCAGGTGCGACGGGTCGAATTGCAGGCCCACCCACGGGCTGTCTTTGAAGCCTTTAAACAGGGCCTCCCAGCCTAGCGGGCCGGTGCCGATGTTGGGGCCGCCGGCATAAGGCTCCCAGAGAATGCGCACCTTGTTCTTCTCGCAGGCCGCGAAATACTTTTCGGTATAGACGCGCACAATCTCATCCACCTGCTGCTGCAACCGCTGGCCCTTGATGGTGCCGGACTGCCCGCCGATGTTGGGGATCCCCAGTTTGCCGCACAGCTCGATGCATTTAAGGGTGTAGTCGTTCTGCTGCGCGCGCTTGGCGGGGTCGGGATCGATGTGGTTGCCATCCACGGCCAGCGAAGAAACGTAGATGCCGGACTTTTGGATTTTGTCTTTGATGCCGGCAATCGCGGCATCGTCCAGACGGTTCGGATCGAGGCGCAGTTGCATGCTGGTGAAGCCTTCGGTCTTGACGAATTCGAGATTGGCATCCGAAAACTGGCAGAGTACGCCGAGTCTGGGTTTCCAGTTGGGAGTGCGGGGGCGTTGCGCCTGCGCAGCTACGGCCGCGGACATAGCGGTAAGGACAGTGCGTCGTGTGAGGGTCACCAGATTGACAATACAGCGGAGAGGGGGGAATTGCAACTTCGGAGGGGACGGAGCAGATTACAGAACCCTAACTTCGGAGGCACGACACCCTTGGGGCGTGCCTCCGGATTTCTGGCCGCGAGATTTAAACGGGGCTGACGTCTTCGGCTTGCAGACCTTTCGGTCCCTTCTTCACAACAAATGAGACGCGAGCGCCTTCATCGAGCGAGCGATAGCCGCTGGCGGCGATGGCGGAAAAATGCACGAAGACGTCTTCGCCATTTTCACGTTGGATGAAGCCGAATCCTTTTCCGGCGTTAAACCACTTTACAGTTCCTGTTTCTTTCATTACTTTCTTTTCCTCTTAGTTTCTTGCGATCTAATTCCTGACGTATCGATTGAGGAAAACAACAGAGGTTGCGACCATTTCGAAGACCTTTGCAGCGGATTCAAACGACGTGAGAGGATTCAAGACCGACCCCATAGTACCACGTTTTCCCGGAAGTGTGGGTTCTTTTTCACAAACCTTGACCCTGCCAGCGCGTCCGTGCCCGGCCAGCTTCATATCATGACCGCTTTAGATCATGATCGGGGTGCCGCCACCTGGTTGTCGATATAGAGGTTCAGATGGGCCTGGATGCGGCGGAGCGCATCGTAATTGCGCTCGATCCGGCTCATCATCAACGCGCCTTCGAGCGAGGCAACCACCAGGGTGGCCACCGTCTTGGGATCGACGCCAACCTGCGTTTCGCCAGCCTTGACGGCTTCCTTCACGATCACCTGCAGGCGCGCTACCCAGGATCGGAGGGCTTTCAAGACTCGCTCGCGAAGAATGGCATTCCCGTCGTCGGCTTCCACCGCCGTGTTCAAGATAGGACAGCCGCCGGTCACCGGGGGTCTGCATTCCACGAAATTGGCGATGAATTGCTTCAGCTTGTCCAGGCCGGAGTTCTTCTCGTCCACATGCTGCATCCTGGTTTCCCAAGCCGCATTCCAGGTGTAATCGAAGGCCTCGGCGGCAAGTTCTTCTTTGCTCGAGAAGTGGCGATAGATTCCGCCCTTCTGTAAACCCGTGGCCAACATCAGATCAGCCATGGAACTGCCTTCGTATCCCCGCTGGTTGAAGATCGGGGCGGCGGCGGCGACAATCTTCTGCCTGGTCTGTTCGCCTTTGGTCATGTATCCTCGGGACCTCCTCTGCTCGGAGACCGATGGGTCGCTTTTTATCATATCACCCCACACACGCCTGTATGGATGCCGTACGGGACCACTCGGTCTCATTATTTCAGGGCGGGAATATTTATGCGACCGATCGGTCTTTTTTACATCCAAGTGGGTGGCGACGCGAAAGAGGCCGGGACCCAATGTCAGGAAAAATGCAGATACAGCGGAGAGCGTGGGCATTGTGGTTGGCCGGGTTGGCCCTGACAGGGTTATCCCTGACGGCGCCGGCACAGAGCCTGCCCGGCGGGCCCCAAAGCTACTCCATTACAACCCCGAAACCCATCAGCCCGGCGGAAGGCACTACCAACCCCAGCGCCCAGGCAGTGCAGCGCCAAAACCCTTATTTGGGCAGCGTGCCGGAGAAAGCCACCGGCGCCACCATCGAACTTTCCCTGCGGGACGCCATCGCTCGCGGCCTCCGCTACAACCTGGGACTGGTCGAATCGAATCAGGCCAGCGCCGAGGTCCGCGCCGGGCGCTTGCGCGCACTGTCCGCCCTGTTGCCGCAGCTTTCGGCGCGCGGCCGCCAGGCTTTCGAAGACATCAGTTTCAAAGAGTTCGGCCTGAAACTCCCGCCGATCCCAGGCCTGGCGGCATTGCCTCCCACCACTGGGGGCTTCGGATATCAGGACGCCCGGATCGGCGTGACGCAGTCTCTGTACAGCCGTGAGTTGCGGGAACGCTACCGAACGCAGAAAGACAACGAACAGGCGTCGGTCCTCAGCATTAAGGACTCGCGCGACGTTGTGGTTTTGGCCGCCGGCACGGCCTACCTGCAGGTGATTGCCAGTGCGGCGCGGGTCGAAACAGCCAAAGCCGAACTGGCCGCCGCGCAGGAACTGGACCGCCTGACGGCCAACCGGGTCAATTCGGAGGTATCGCCCGAAATCGAATCGCTACGTGCCCAGGTGCAGCGCCAATCGGCCGGACAGCGGCTGACCAATGTCACCAATCAGATGGAAAAGGACAGGCTGACGCTGGCACGGGTGATCGGTCTGGCCATCGACCAGAAGTTCGAATTGACGGATCAGCTGGCGTATCACCCGTTAACCGGCATCGCCCCGGAGACCGCCACTGAGGAAGCGCTCCATTCCCGCGCCGATCTTGCCGGAGCGGAGGCCAGTGTGCGGGCGGCTGAATCCAAGCTTCGCGCCGAAAAAGCGCAGCGGCTCCCCGTGGTCTCCGTGTCGGCGGACTACGGCGGCGGCGGAAGCAATCCCGGCAACTTTAACCAGGTCTACTCGGTGTCCGGCAGCGTCGTGGTCCCCATCTACACGGGCGGGCGTATTCGCGCGGACATCGAACAGGCTCAGGCGGAGCGGGCCCGCCGCCAGGCGGAATATGAGGACCTCAAGGGCCGCATCGCTTACGACGTCCGCGTCGCGTGGTTGGACATGAGCGCTTCGGATTCGAGCATCAAGGTCGCGGAGGCCAATCGGAGGCTGGCGGAACGGGCGTTGGCGCAATCGCGCGATCGTTATGTGAACGGCATCACTAACTACCTGGAAGTTGTTCAGGCCCAGGAGGTGGTGGCGGGCGCTGACGAGAATTACATCCAAAGCTTGTATTCGTTCAACGTGGCAGTGATCTCCCTGGCGCGCGCTATGGGCGCCGCCGATACCAGGCTCCCGCAACTGTTAGGAGGAAATTGATATGACACAGGAACTCGAAGAGACCCCAGTGCTCGATTCGCCGAAAACGCGAGCGGCAACCGAGGAGGTTTCAGCGAAACCCGAGACTGCATCGAAGAAGAAGTTCTCGCGCGGGTTGTCTTTCGTCGCCGTGGCCCTGGTAGCGGGTGCAATAGTCGCATGGTGGCTCTCGTCGCGAGGGTACGAGTCGACCGACGATGCCCAGGTGGAGGGTCACCTGGACTCGATCAGTTCGCGAATCGGGGGCACCGTCAGCTTCATTAATCCCAAGGTCGAGAATAACCAGTTCGTGGAGGCCGGAACTCTGCTGCTCGAACTGGACCCGCGGGATTATCAAGCCGAGCTGGAACACGCAAAAGCAAATCTGGACACACGAAACGCGGAAGCGCACTCCGCGCAAGTGACCGTTCCGATCGTCGATGCCGGCGCCTTCAGCCAACTCCGCTCCGCCGAGGCGGAAAGGGAACAGGCGACCGCGCAGGTAAGCGCCGCGGAGGCCGACCTGGCGGTGGCGCAACACCGCTTGCAACAGGACGAAGCATTATCCGCCCGGGCCGAGCGCGACCGCATCCGCTACCAGGCGCTGGTGGAGAAGCGGGAGATTTCGCGCTCCGAATACGACGCTCGCGAGACGGAAGCCGTGGCGACCGCCCAGGCCGTGCAGGCCGATCGCGCCGCCATTGAAGCCAGCCAGCAGAAAATCGCGGGAGCCCGCAGCCTGGTGGTACAAAAGGACGCCCGCATCGACGCCGCGCGCACGGCTCCCCAACAGGTCACCGACGCGCAGGCCAAATCGCAATCCGCCCATGGCCGCCTGGAACAGGCACAGGCAGATCTCCACACTGCGCAACTCAATCTGAGCTACACCAAAATCTACGCTCCGGTGAGCGGCGTGATTGGACGCAAGACCGTGGAGCTGGGCCATCGTGTACAACCGGGGCAGGCACTGATGATCGTGGTGCAGCTCGACGATATCTGGATCACCGCCAATTTCAAGGAGACTCAACTGAAGCGCATGCGTACCGGCCAACCGGTGCGCATTCAGGTGGACAGCTTCGACCGCGATTTCCGCGGAACGGTGGAGAGCCTTCCCGGCGCGGCAGGCCCGCTCTTCAGCCTCTTCCCGCCGGAGAATTCCACCGGCAACTACGTCAAAGTGGTGCAGCGGTTCCCGGTGCGGATTCGGCTGGACAAGGACCAGGATCCGCAACATCTGCTGCGCCCTGGGATGTCCGTCGAGCCGCGCGTAACCGTTCGCTGAGCCCTTGGCGGGGCGGCATTGCGCGTGTTACCGGAGAGCTTCTAAGGATCGGAGGTAGATTGTGTCCACTCAATCCAGCGCCATAACGAAAGCGGCCGTGAATCCCTGGCTGATCGCCGTCACCGTAACGCTCGCCACGTTCATGGAACTGCTCGATACGTCGATCGCCAACGTATCCCTACCTTATATCGGCGGCGGCTTGGGCCGAAGTTATGACGAGGTCACCTGGATCCTCACTACCTATCTGGTCGCCAACGCCGTGGTTCTGCCGATGAGCGCCTGGTTGAGTCGCGTCTTCGGCCGAAAGAATTATTATCTGGGCTGCGTCGCGCTCTTCACGCTCACGTCGCTGTTCTGCGGTATCGCGCCCACGCTCGGGTTCATGCTGTCAGGCCGTGTGCTGCAAGGCATCGCGGGCGGCGGACTGGCGCCGGTGGCGCAGGCTATTCTGGTCGATACCTTCCCGCCGGCGAAGCGCGCCTCAGCTTTCGCCTTGTACACCATCGTAATCGTTACGGCTCCGGCAATCGGGCCGGTGCTCGGAGGATGGATCACCGACAATTACAGCTGGCGCTGGATCTTCTTCATCAACATTCCAATCGGCATCCTGGCATTCTTCTTAAGCAGCCGGCTCATTCAGGATCCGCCGGCCTTCGACGCCGAGCGGGCCGCGGTCCGCCCAGGCGGCAAACTGACGGTTGACGGTTTGGGAATTACGCTGATCGCCCTGGCGTCTGCCACTCTCGAAGTGGCCCTTGACCGCGGGCAGATCGAAGATTGGTTCGGCAGCCCCTTTATCTGCTGGATGCTCGCGCTGGCAGCCATCGGATGGGTTGCGACCATCATCTGGGAGTTGCGCGTCACTGAACCGGTGATCGACTTTCGCTTGCTTGCAAACCGGAACTTCGCGATCTCCACGGTTCTGTTCTTCGTCTTCGGCGTCGGACTGTTCGGGAGCACCACCTTGATTCCGCAGATCCTGCAATCGCTCTACGGCTATCGGGCGATCGACGCCGGGCTCGTCTTGGGACCGGGCGCGTTTGTGATCACACTGCTGGCACCGGTCGGAGCGCTACTGATCCAGCGGCGGATCGTGCATCCGCGTGTTCTGATCGCCATCAGCCTGGCGACTGTGGCGGCGGCCATGTGGTATTACAGCACCTTCACCCTGGCGACGGACTATCGCCACTTTGCACTGGCCCGCGTGCTTCAAGGGCTCGGGTACGGCTTCTTCTTCGTGCCCGTGAACGTCATCGCGTACTCGCAACTCAGGCCCGACCAAAACAATCGCGCATCCAGTCTCACGAATTTCTTTCGGAATTGGGGCGGAAGTTTTGGGATCGCGCTGATCACCACGGTCGCGGAGCGGCGGCATGAATTCCACCAAACCAACGTGACTTCTGCGATCGGCTCCACCTCGCAGCAATTGGCGGAAAGGGTCAGCGCTTTGACCAGCTACCTCATAAGCAAAGGTTTCACTGGACCAGACGCCGAAAGTGCCGCGCAAGGGCGCTTATTCCAGCAACTCCAGCACCAGGTGAGCCTGCTGGCCTTCCTGGATTGCTTTCGCATTATCGCCTGGCTGACGCTGGCGACGATTCCACTACTTTTGTTGCTTCACTACTTCAAGCCGGGAGGCAAAGCTCCTGCTGGCCATTGACTATCCGGCAGTTTTCGGTAGCGCCGGCAATCTTGTTGCCGGTACTTGCCGGATGCCGAAAAAACCCACCGGCAACAAGATTGCCGGCGCTACCGCCGGAATAGCTAGAAGACAACGCGGCCGCCGACCTGCAGGCGGCGGGCTTGCGTGCCGTCGGGGAAGCCGCCATCGGCGCTGGGGATGTACAAAAGCTGAGGCGTGGCCGTCAGAACGCCTTTCGCCTCGCTGTAGGCCTGAGTGCTGGTAAAGGCGGTGGCTGCCCAACTGTTGCTGATGTTGAACGCATCCAGGTTGAGATAAAGTCTGACGCGCTCACGTATGGGGATGATCTTACTCAGGCGCAGGTCGGAGTGGTACTGGGCCGGCGTGTAGATGCTGTTGGCGGGCAGGAAAGGCACGCGGCCGTTCAAGCCGGAGCCATCCAGATTGAAGTTGGAAAACATGCCGGCAACGGGCGTGTCAGTGATGCGGACCGTGGGGCTGCCATACGGGCGGCCGCTCTGCATGGCGGTGATGCTCGAGAGTTGCCAGTTGTTGACAACGTACTTAAAGAACGCGCCATCGCGATGCGTGATAGTGGGCGCCCAAACGAAGGAGAATACCAGGCGATGCCGCTGATCCAGGGCGCCGCTGCCCTTGTCGGCCTTGTAATTCCCGTTGAACAGCCAGTTGTTGGCGTTGCTGAAGAACAGGGCACCGGAGCCGTTGCTCTGGCCGTCGTCAATCTCATGGGACCAGGTGTAGGACAGGTCCGCCATCAAGCCGCGAGAGAAGCGCTTGCGCAGTTGGACGGCCAGAGCGTTGTAGTAACTGTTGACGCCGTTTTCGTCCTGATAGATCCCGCCGTAGCGCGGATCCGGCCGGGTCCCCAGATACATCGGCGTGGTGTAGCTGCCGGTAGGATTACCATTGGCGTCGGCGATGGTGTAGGTGAAGTTGGTGGAACTGCGCGGCGGAAGATTCAGGTCGCGCACGCCGTAGAGTTGCACGCCGCGGCTCCAGATGTAGGATGCGGTGAGGACAAGGTCCCTGGCAATCCCGCGCTCGACGGCGACCGTGCCTTGCTCGGAATAGGGGGTTCGCAGATGCGGATCGACGAACTGAAGGCTGGAAGCGGCAATGGTGCCTCCGGCGGGCGCCGTTGCCAGGGCGTTGGGGAAAACCGGCCCGGCGGCCACTTGGGCGGAATTGGTGTTGGCCAGGGTGATGGCGGTCTGGAGCACACCGTTGTTGGTGAATAGATTGTCGATTAAGGAGCCTAGGAATCGCGAGTGGAACATGCCGAAACCGGCGCGTACAACGGTCTTGTCGTTGAGTGAGTAGGCGATGCCGATGCGCGGCTCCAGGTTCAAGGTTCCCGTCTGGACGTGGCTGGTCTGCGGATAATCGCGGTTGAAGAGGCTGGGCTGCGGCAGCCCGGAGCGTTCGTAGCGCGCGCCCAGGTTCACGGTCAACTTGGAGGTGGCGCGCCACTGATCTTCCAGATAGAAGCCATATTCGTTGATGGTGGCATCCACCACCGGCTGGCCGAACGTTTGGACGTAGCGCTGCCAGTTTTTGGCGCCCGTGGGGTTGCCGCTGTAATCCAGCGCGAAAGCATTCACGGTCTGGTAGGTGTACATCCCGTAAAAGTTGCTGATGAAGTAAGTGAAGTCTTCGGTAGTGGCGATATCGGCGCCGAACCTGAGGATGTGCCTGCCTTTGGTCCAGGAGGCATTGTCCACGAACTGGAAACGTTGCTCGCTGGGCTCCACGCGCGGCAGGTAGTTGGCAGGCCCCAGGGAGGCGCCGTTGACGGAGACGCCGAGGAAGCCGAGGCCCTGGCCGAGCGAGGCCTGGTTGAAAGTGTCGCCCTGGCGATCGGTAGACCAGCCCCAACGGAATTCGTTGACGGAGCTGGACGTGGGCACGGCGGTCCATGTGAACCGTCCGTTGCGCAAGGTGACGGCGTCGTCGCCATTGCTGTTCACGCCCGCCCCGCTGGTGGATGAGGCGCCGGTCTGGATTCCGTTCGGCGAAAATTCGTGCAGGAAATTGAAGCTGGCGCTAAAGCTGTTGCGTTCGGAGAGCCGGTAATCCAGTTTGCCGAAGTAGAGCTGCTGGTTCAGGGTGCGCGGAAGCTCACCATAGAAGCGCGGCAGCAGCGCATTGATGGCGGAGCACTGGGCGGCGGTGGCAGCCGGCTGCGTACCGCTGGCCACGCCGCAGCCGATGAAAGCCTGGTGAACCGGATCGACGGCCACCACATTGAGGCTGTCGACCAATGGAAAGTTGCGGTGCGTGAGATCGAGGTTGAGAAAATAAAATAGCTTGTCTTTTTTGATCGGGCCACCTAAGGATCCGCCGCCCTGATGACGGGTCTCCTTGGGATTGAAAGTTGCGAAGGGGTCGCGCGCGTTGAAATCCTGGTTGCGGAAAAACCAGTAGCCCGTGCCGTGAACCTGGTTTGCACCACTGCGCGTGACGGTATTGATCACGCCGCCCATGGCGCGCCCGTATTCGGCGGAAAAGTTGGCGGAGACCACCTGAAATTCCTGCACGGCGTCCTGCGAAATCTGCGAAGCGATGCGCGTGCGTCCGGCGTTTTCGTTATAGAACTGCTCGGTGGTGTCGTTACCGTCCACCAGGAAGGAATTGCCGCCGGCCACGCCGCGGAAAGTGAGCAGGCCAAAGGTGCCATCGTTGGTGACGCCGGGAGTCAGGAGGACGAAGGAATCCACACGGCGGCCGTTGATCGGCAAATCGGTGATCTGCTGGGAATTGACAACCTGCGAAACGTCGGTCTTGGTGTTTTCGACCACCGGAGCCCCGGCATCTACCTCGACCGCCGTGTTGGGCTGGGCAATGGAGAGCCTGATATTGAGATCCAGATTCTGGCCGACGCTGAGCACCAGGCCGCTGGCCTCATACCCGACAAATCCGGGGACCGTAACGGTGACCTTGTAACCGGAGGCCGGAACCAGGGCCGGGGCCGTAAACAGCCCGGAATCGTTGGTGGAAAGGTTGCGGACGGTGCCGTTGGTTTCATTTGAAACCAACACTCTGGCGTTGGGAACGGCGGAGCCTGAAGGATCCCGAACCACACCGGAAATACCCGCCAATCCGCCGGCGATCTGAGCGAATGCGGATACCGATAGAAACGCAAGCAGGGACGCGATTTTCATGTACATAGAGACCTCTTAAATCAGGGGTTATCTCAGGGAATCGAGTGTACAATGACGATCAGCGTGAAGACAAAACCAAAGTTTTGGAACCAGTAATGGTACGAACGGCCTAGCAGCGCTCTGGCAGACGAAACCGTCTGCTGCACCAAGCTATTTTTTGGAGGTTGAGGCGGCCTGTTTGCGGACCTGTTCGAAGTATTGCTGGATGTAGGGCTGCAGCGAAACGGGGATCTCATCGCGGCTGATTTCGGCGCCGCCCTGGCTATGCTGGTTGGCGCGCTGCGCGTAGGGAGTGTGGAGTTGCTGGCTGGTGGTCTGCACTTCCACCGTGGCTTCGCCGGTGATGTTAGCCGAACGCTTGCCGAGGATTTCGCTGATCTTTCCCATGGCGGCTAGCTGTTCGGCGTTCTTGATGGCCTTGTCGCCATCCTGACTGCCGATGCCGCTGCCAGGCTGTTTGCTGGCTTGCTGGGAATCGCTTTTGCCGGTTCCCTTTCCCTGGGCGTTGTCCGAATTCTTGGCTTCTTCACCGTTTTGCCCGTCCTGCGCACTCGCCCTGCTGATTGCCGTTCTGCTGCTGGCCGTCCTTGGACTGTTGTTTGCCGCCGTTCTGCTGGCCCTTGGACTGGTTTCCCTTCTGGTCCATGGCGTTCTGCTGCTCGCCCGATTTGGATTGGTTCTGCTGCGGCTTCACGCGAAAGCAGGTTCTGCATGGCGTCCTTCACCTTGGACATCAGACTGGAACTTTCACCGGCGCTGCTGGCATCCTGCTTGGAGTCCGGCTGATTCTGGGACTGGTTGGACTTGTTGTCTCCCTGCTCCCCTGAAGGATCGTCTGAGTTGCCATCGGACTTGCCATCACCGGCAGATTCCCGATCGTCGCCAGCCATCTTATCGTCGGGTTGGTCGGCCTGCTTCTTGCCGTCGCCGGACTTGGATGGCGCGGTAACATTGCTCTCGGGATCCGGCTCATTGGCAGTGTCGAGGCTTTCGGTCGAATCCTGCTGGCCGGCATCGTTCTGATCCTGATTGTCGGTGGCGGCGCCGCTGTCGTAGGGCACCTCGAGATCGCGCTTAGGATTGCGGCGCGCATTCTTCGCGTGCTCGGCGGGTTTGCCTCCACCGAAGGATTCGGGCAACATGCTGGCCAGCGGCCGTTTGAGGTCGAGGCGCCGGCTGAGCCCGTAACGCAACGCGAACAGGCTGGAGGCCACCAGGAATAGCGCCGCCATCAAATAGATAGTGCGCGGCATGATGTATGGGACGGCCCGTGCGAACGTCAACCGATTGGGCAAGTTCGTCGGCACGTTGAAATTGAGTCTGGCGAACTTCCTGAGTGGCAGGCGAGGAAGCCTGCTGTTGGCTAAAGTACAGGGCGGTGGAGAGAGTGTCGGCCAACTCCATGCGGTGATCCACCATCTGAGCCACTGCGTAACTGGAAGGGAGGCGTCGGCGGACCTGATAGAGACCGGCGGCGAGGGCGGCGAGAGGAATCGTGACGGCCCACTGCCAGCTCAGAATCTGGGTGCCCAGCAGAAGCAGCAGGATCAGTGCGCACAGGGCGGCGCTGGACGCATTGGCCCCTTGTGATAACAATTCGTTGCCTAAGAGGCGACGCCGCGCCAGGCGGACCAATGTAACCAATGTCATCCTTCGTGTGATCCTGAACCCGAAACTATAGACGTTCCGAAAGCAGAAGTAGTTTTAATGGTACCATTATGCTCCAAACCCGGACTCCATCGGAAGAGAACCGGGACTTATCCGTTGCACGTGAACGTCCAAAAATCGGCAGCTGGGCGTAAAATGGGTATGAACGCCACTCGTTCGGCAAGGATCGAATGAATCAACCCCTGAAAGTTCTGATCGTGGATGATGAAGCCAGCCAGCGCAGCGGCATGGCGGCGATGATTTCGGCGTGGGGCATGACGCCCGAGACCGCGTCGGACGGAAACGATGCCATTGCAAAGCTGGTGGATTTTCCGGCCAACGTGATTCTGACCGACTTGAATATGCCTGGTCTGGACGGGTTCGGCTTCCTGCAGCATTTGCGGGATTCGGGCGAGATGCCGCCAACTATCGTGTTGACCGCTTTCGGAAATATCGAGACCGCGGTGAAGACGGTGCACGAACTGGGCGCGTATTGGTTTCTCGAAAAGCCGATTCAGCCGGGCACACTGGAGGTGCTGATTCGCCGCGCCGGAACGCATGCGGGATTGCACGCGGAAAAGCAGAACCTGGAGCGGCAACTCAGCTACAAAGGGTCACTGGGCGAACTGGTGGGAACGTCGCCCAGAATGCAGGAGATTTTTGCGCTGCTGCAGCAGGCGGGGCCCAGCAAGGCCTGCGTGCTGATTACCGGCGAGAGCGGCACGGGGAAGGAACTGGTGGCGCGAACGGTACACGCGCTGAGCCCGCGGCGGCAGGGGCCGTTTGTGGCGATCAACTGCGCGGCGCTGCCGGAGACGCTGATCGAGAGCGAACTTTTCGGCCACGAGAAAGGATCGTTCACGGGTGCATCGGAACGCCGGGCCGGCTGCTTTGAGGTGGCGCAGCACGGCACCCTGATGCTGGACGAAATCGGCGAAATGCCGCTGCAGACGCAGGCTAAGCTGCTGCGGATTCTGGAGGATTCCAAGGTCCGCAGGCTGGGCGGGAAGAACGAGTTCGAAGTGGACGTGCGGGTGGTGGCGGCCACCAACAAGGTGCCGGAGGAGGCCGTTCGCGGCGGGCATCTGCGGGAGGACCTGTTCTACCGCTTGAACGTGTTTCACATTCACATGCCGCCGCTGCGGGAACGCAAGGACGACATCCAGACGATCGCCGAGGCGCTGATGGTAGACCTGAACCGCAAGCACGAGTGCAAGGTCACGGAGATTTCGGCGGACGTGCTGGACCGGCTATATCGCCATGAGTGGCCGGGCAACGTTCGCGAATTGCGCAATGTGCTGGAGCGCGCGGTGATTGTGGCCGGGGAAGGGCCAATCCTGATGTAATCATCTTCCGGCGTTTCTGCAGGGCCATACATTCAACACCGTGGCGGTGAGCGCGGGGCATTCGGCGGCCGGCACCGGCCACGCCGCGGCGGCCGAACCGAACAATGCGATTCAATTCCAGATCGGCACCACCGTGGAAGATGCGGAGAAGGGACTGATTCTGCGCACACTGGAACATACGCGGAATAACAAGACGCGGGCGGCGGAGATTCTGGGAATCAGCTTGAAGACGCTGCACAACAAGCTTAAGGAGTATGGGGCGGGTAAAGAGTTTGGGATCGGGGCTTAGAAGCGGAGGCCGGATGCCAGGGGTCGGGGGCCAGAGGCTGAAGAGACTCGTGTCTTCCCAGGCCCCTGACCCCCGAGCGAAGCGAGCATCCGGCCCCCGGCTTGATGTTATCGTCCTGTGTGCAGGTTGTTGTGGATGGCGTAGAGGGCCAGTTCCAGGCGGTCGGAGACGCCGAGCTTGTCGAAGATGTTGTGCAGATGGTTTTTTACGGTCTGCTCGCTGATGAACATCTTCTCAGCCATCTCTTTGTTCTTGAAACCCTGAGCCACCAGGGCCACGATTTCCCGTTCGCGCTGGCTGAGCGGGGAACGCTCGCGTTCGCGAGGGGCTGCGGCAGACGGGGCCGCGGGAGGCGCTTCATCGTTGGCCACGAACTGGCGAATCACAGCAGCGGTGGTGTGGGAATCCAGCCAGATCTCTCCGGCGTGGACCTTGCGGATGCTCTTGATGAGCAATTCGGTGGCGGTCTGCTTGAGGACAATTCCGGAAGTGCCCAGTTTCAT
Source organism: Bryobacterales bacterium (assembly GCA_963817515.1). Classification (GTDB taxonomy): domain Bacteria; phylum Acidobacteriota; class Terriglobia; order Bryobacterales; family Bryobacteraceae; genus DATMNI01. The sequence continues at coordinate 309,661 of CAWFPJ010000010.1, forward strand.
GGCCTGGACAAACTCATTCTTATCGTCGGACGCCGTCAGAACAATTACGCGAGTTTTGTTTTTGGCGACCTGCAGCCGCTGTAACGTAGCCAGACCATCGAGCCCCGGCATCTTCAGATCGAGGAGCAGGATATCCGGCTGATGCTGCTGGAGGACATCGAGAACCTGCCGGCCATCCTGAGCCTGGGCCACTACTTCAAAATCTTCTTCGAGCGCGAGTAACTTACAAAGGCCGTCCCGGAATATGGGATGGTCGTCAGCTACTACGATGCGAATCTTGGCCGTTGCGGGAACCTCCGTCTCGGTTGGGGGCCCATTGATTGGGCTACTGTTATCAGACATACACTATCTGCTGAAGTTATTGTAAGAGTTCTAATAGTACCAAGTCAAATGACGCCCACCGATTGTATTATTCGGCGGAGCAAAAAAAGACAAAACTTGACGTGTCCTTTTGAACGTATTCTGACTTCCTGTCCGTTGGGCGGCCAGGCTGGTTTTCGGCGAAGACAGCTGCGAATAGCTCGGAATAGCTTCCGGAAAATAGCCGTGCTTTGATAAGGTTAAAAGACTATGAGCGAAGAATTGGCCGAAGTTGATTTTCAACGGTTCTGGCGGCGGCTGCAACAACTTGGGCTTAATGCTTACGAATCGCGTTCGTACCTGGTGTTGTTGGGGCATCCGAAATTCAAGGCGCTCGAACTGGCGGCGCGCGCGCACGTGCCGCGGCAGAAGATCTACGAAGTTCTGGACAGCCTGGTGGAAAAAGGCTTTGCCCAAGTGGTTCAGGAAAAGACCAAACTGTTCTCGGCGGTGGAGCCGAGCCTGGCGATTCCGGGGTACCTGGCCCGCAAGCGGCAGGTGCTGGAACAGGAACTGATGGACAACGGGCGCGCCGGCGGCGCCTTGATCGACGATTTGAAATCGCTGTATTCGGAAGGCCAGGGCGGGCGCGGCACGCTGGATTTTCTGCGAATCGTAACCGAGCCGGCGCAGACGGCAGCCGAATACCGGCGGATGCTGGCGGAGGTAAAGCGGGAATACGTGGAGTTTTCGCGTCCGCCGTATGCCGTGGATCCGCTGGACGAAAAGCTGGTGAAGCAGGCCGGATCGGGGGGCGTGGCGTGCCGGTTGCTGCTGGAGGCGTCGTCGCTCGATGAGGAGCACCGGCAGCGGTTGACGGAGTATGTGGCGTCCGGAGTGCAGGTGCGGATCGCGGATTCGCTACCGATGAAACTGGCGGTCTTCGATGGCGAGCACGGGATGATTGCACTGCTCGACCCCGTAATCACGCGGCCCGCGTGGACGGCGGTGGTGTTTCATCACGAGGGCATGGGGGAGGCGATGAAGGGGTTGTTTGAGGAGCGGTGGCGTCGGGGAACGAATTTATGAGATGCCGGTAACGCCGGCGGTCTCTGCCGCCGGTTTTCCCAGATCGCTGAAAGGCACCGGCGGCAGAGACCGCCGGCGTTACTTGCCGCCGGCGACGCCGCGCTGCTTGCGTGTGAGAATTTCGCGGACTGCGTAGATGCGGCGGTCCTGGCTTTCGAAGTACGTGCGCATCATCATCTCACCGATCAACCCGGTGCTGAACATCATCAGGCCGGCCAGAAGCAGAAGAGCGCCGGCGATCATCAGCGGCCCATGCTCCAACACGATCTCATATCCCAACAGCTTCTTCACGGCCAGATAAGCCATGATGCCGCCGCCAAGGGTGGTGCCGGCCAGGCCAAGCGAGCCGAAGAAGTGCATCGGCCGAGTCATATACTTCAGCAGAAACTTAATGGTGAGGATGTCAAACATCACGCGGAAGGTGCGGCCGATGCCGTAATGGGAATCGCCCGCGGCGCGCGGCACATTGCGGATTGGCACTTCCACCACGCGGGCCCCATAGAAACTGGCCAGTGCGGGGATGAAGCGGTGGAGCTCACCGTAAAGATTGACGTCTTTCAGCACTTCCGCGCGGTAGGCCTTGAAGGTGGTGCCGAAATCGTGGAGCTTCATGCCGGAGGCCTTGGCCATCAGCCAATTGGCAATGCGCGACGGGATCTTGCGCATGATGGCATTGTCCACGCGATGCTTGCGCCAGCCACTGGCGATGTCGAAGCCCTGATCGATTTTTTCGAGCAGCGCCGGAATGTCCTCGGGCGCGTGCTGCAGATCGCCGTCCATGGCGATGACGACGTCGCCTTTGGCTTCGTGAAAGCCGGCCGAGAGAGCCGCCGTCTGTCCGAAGTTGCGGCGCAGGCGGATTACTTTCAGGTGGCCGTCGGTCTCCACCAGGTTGGCCAGGAGTTCAAAGCTGCGATCGGTGGAGGCGTCGTCCACGAAGAGGATTTCGTAGGGGCGTTGCAACTGTTCCAGCACCGCCGTGAGACGGTCGTACAACGGGAGAATGGAAGGCTCCTCGTTGTGGATCGGGATCACGATCGACAGCATCGCCATGGGAACCTCCAGTTTAGCACCCGGCGAGCAGGCACGGCCGCTATGCTATACTTCCGCGGCCATGGATCGAATGCCCTTTCAAGCCACCAGCGCCGGCGCGCTCTACGATGGCGTCCGGACGCTTCCGGTTTCGGTGCTGCTGGACAATGTGCGCAGCATGTACAACGTGGGCGCGTTTTTTCGTACGGCGGACGCGGCCGCGGTAGAGAAGCTGTACCTCTGCGGGATCACGGCGCGGCCCCCTAAGAACGCGATCACGAAGACGGCGCTGGGCGCGGAAGATTCGGTGCCCTGGGAGCACGCCTGGGAGCCGGCGCCCGTGGTGGAGAGCATGCGCGAACGCGGATACGAACTGGCCGCGGTGGAGACTTCGGTCCACGCGGTTGATCTCTTCGATTGGGCGCCGCGGTTCCCGGTCTGCGTGGTGTTCGGGCACGAGGTGGACGGTATTCGGCCCGAGGTATCGGAACTCTGCGATACGCACGTGAGGATTCCGATGCTGGGGACCAAGCATTCGCTGAACGTGGCCACGGCGGCCGGCGTGGTTATCTACGAGTTATTACGGAAATACAGAGCACTGGGCGCGATACCATAGGACGTGGCCGAGCCCCTTCCCCGCCTGCGCATGAATCTGGATTTCATGCCATCGCCCTCCCCCGACCATCCAGGACTCTTCATACGCGATCCCTACCGGTTTTCGGATGCCATGCTGATCATTCCGCCGGGCCTGGTGGAATGCCTGCAGTGCTTCGATGGGCGGCAGACGGAGCTTGACTTGCGTGCCGCGCTGGTGCGGATCACCAACGACCTGGAGGTGGGGGAGATTGAACGGCACCTGGCGCAGACGCTCAGCCAGGCTGGTTTTCTGGAAGATGAAAGCTTCGAGCGCATGCAGGCGGAACGGAAGCGCGAGTTCGCGGAGAAAAGCGTGCGCGAAGCTTCGCACGCGGGCGCGGCTTATCCGGGCGAACCCGATCAGCTAGGAGAGACGCTGACTGAGTACATGGCGGGCGGCCCGGCGGACCACTGCGCGGCAGCTGCCTCGGTCAACGGCGATATGTTCGCACTTGCAGCCCCTCACGTGAGCCCGGAAGGCGGCTGGCAATCGTATCGCGCGGCCTACGGCATGCTGAAGCCGGAGCATCGCCAGCGCACTTTCGTTATCCTGGCGACTTCGCACTATGGCGAGCCCGAGAAGTTCGGGCTGACGCGCAAAACCTTTCGCACGCCGTTGGGGGACGCGGTGACGGACCGGGGAATGGTGGACCGCCTGGCGGCCGCCGGCGGCAAAGCCGTGGAGATGGAAGACTACTGCCACTCCTTCGAGCACACCGTGGAATTGCAGGTGATTTTCCTGCAACACGTGCTGGGGCCGGAGGTGCGCATTCTGCCGATTCTGGTTGGCCCTTTCGCACACAGCATCTACCGGGGAGGCGACCCGGAGGATGACGACAACGTGAGGGCCTTTCACGACGCGCTGGGCGAACTGCGCGAACGCGAGGGCGACCGGCTGTTCTGGATTTTGGGCGTGGATATGGCGCATATGGGCGCGCGGTATCACGACCAGTTCGCGGCTGTGGCCGGCGAAGGCATGATGAACGAAGTGGGAAGCCGCGACGAGGAGCGGATCGCACGCATTAATGCGGCTGATGCGGCGGGGTTCTGGGACCTGGTGCGGCAGAACCATGACGATCTAAAGTGGTGCGGTTCTTCGCCCTTCTATACGTTTCTGAAGACGGCGCCAAAAATGCGCGGCGACCTGTTGCGGTATGAGCAATGGAACATCGACCAGCGTAGCGTGGTGAGCTTTGCGGGGATGGCGTTTTCCAAAGTCGGGTGATGCCGCCGGTTACGCTATCAGGCTCAGGAAGGCTCACCGCGTCACTCAATCGTTGCCAGAACCTCACCAGCGGCAACGGTGGCGCCTACTTTGGCGGGGACTGACAGCACTTTACCGGCGCGCGAGGCCTTCATTTCGTTTTGCATCTTCATGGCTTCGACCACCGCGATGCCCTGTCCGGCTTCTACCGAATCGCCCGCTGCAACCAGCACCCGTACCACTTTGCCCGGCATGGGGCTGGCGATAGTCTGGACGCCTTCCCCGCCGCCGCGCGCGGACTTGCGGGACCAGCGGCGCGGATCGCGGGCTTCGATCTCAAAGCGGAAGCCGTCGATCGAAACCAACAGGCCGGCCGGGGTCTCCTCCACGCAGGCATCGTAACTGCGCCCATCCATCAGCACCGAGTAAACGCCGGGCTCCGGGGTTTCCACCTGTGCGCTGCGCTCGGCCGAGTCTCCTATTTGGAAGCGGCACGCGGGAGCGGGCGCCAGGATATCGATGCGGTCTTCGGCGCCGTTGATAGTGAGCAGAAGCTTCATCGCAGAAGATCGTTTCTTCCGGCCTCGAGCCAACGGCTTACGCCGGACGGCTGCGGCGACACCGCGCCGTTGCGCGACAGAGTGTGGAGTGCGGCTGTCAGGGCCGCGACCGCCGCCAGATCGCCCGGCGGCTGGGGCGGCGTGTGGCGCCTGAAGAACTCGCCGATGAAGCCGGTGTGCAGGCGGCCCGCGCGAAATTCGGCATCTTCCAGTATCTGGCGGAAGAAGCCCAGATTGGTGCGGATGCCGCCGACGTCATACTCGCGGAGAGCGCGCAGCATGCGTTCGGCCGCTGTCTCGCGAGTGCCCGCCCAGACGGCGAGCTTGGCCAGCAGCGGATCGTATTCCATCGGGACCACCCAGCCGCTGTAAATGCAGCCATCAATGCGCACGCCGGGGCCCAGAGGGTGCGTGAGGCGCGTGATTTTGCCGGGATATGGAAGGAAGTTATTGTACGGGTCCTCGGCATAGACGCGGCATTCGATGGCGGAGCCTCGCCACGTGACCTGTTCCTGTCCGAATGGGAGGCGCGCGCCGGCCGCAATCTCAACCTGCAGCCGCACCAGGTCAAGGCCGGTGACCAGCTCAGTGATGGGGTGTTCCACCTGGAGGCGGGTGTTCATCTCCAGGAAGTAGAAGCGGCGGTCCTGGTCCACCAGGAATTCGACGGTGCCCGCATTGTAATACCCGGCGGCGCGAGCGGCACGGATCGCGGCCTCCCCCATGGCGTGGCGCATTTCGGGATGCAGCGCTACCAGCGGCGACGGGCATTCCTCTATCACTTTCTGATGCCGGCGCTGGATGGAGCACTCGCGCTCGCCCAGGTGGACCATATTGCCGTGACGGTCGCCAAGCACCTGGATTTCGATGTGCCTGGGCTGGCGGATCAGCCGCTCGACGTAAATCTCAGCGCTGTTAAAAGCCCGCTCCGCTTCGCTGGCGGCATCGCGAAAGGCCGATTCCAGATCCTGCTCGCGCTCCACGCTGCGCATGCCTTTGCCGCCCCCGCCGGCGACGGCCTTGAGCAGGATGGGATAGCCGTGGGCGCGTCCGAACTCGCGAACTTCTTCGAACGTGCTGCTGTGGTCGGTACCGGGAACCACGCCCGCGCCGGCGGCAATGGCAGTGCGGCGGGCAGCGGTCTTCGAGCCCATCATGCGGATGGATTCCGCGGAGGGGCCGATGAAAACCAGGCCGGCGGATTCGCAAGCGGCCGCGAACTCGGCATTCTCACTGAGGAATCCATAGCCTGGGTGGATGGCTTCGGCGCCGTGCTTTCTGGCGGCATTTAGAATCCGTTCTATCCGCAGATAGCTTTCGGCGGAGGGCGAGGGACCCACATGCTCGGCTTCGTCGGCCATGCGGACGTGCAGCGATGTGCGGTCGGCATCGGAGTAAACGGCCACGCTGCCGATGCCCATTTCGCGCAGGGTTCGGATAACCCGAACGGCGATTTCGCCGCGATTGGCAATCAGGATCTTACGGAACATGCAGATGCGGCCGCCCGGGATTTGAGACTCAAAAAAGCGTCGCGAGCTTGCGCCGCACTCTGATACCGCAGGTTGGCATCGGCGGCGATGAGTTGGCTTACGACCGGACCCAACCCGCCGGGCAACGTCTGGACCGGACGCGTGGAATCCCGAACCGGCAATGTTCCGGTGGCCAGTTCGTGAAGCACAATGCCCAAAGAGTACAGGTCGGCGCGGCCGTCCACCGCTGCGGCGCACAACTGCTCCGGCGCCATGTATGCCAGGGTTCCCAGCACAGTGCCCTTTCTGGTAGCGAACATCGCGACGGTGGGGGCATCCTCGCCCACCGGTGCGGACGCGGCCCAGGTTTGCGGTCTCACTTTGGCCAAACCGAAATCCAGGACTTTCAGGTGGCCGCTCCTGGTCAGAAACAGGTTGGCCGGCTTGATGTCACGGTGAATCACTCCGATGGAGTGCGCGGCGTCGAGCGCGCCCAGGACCGCGATGGCGATGTCGATCAACTGGCTGGCCGGCACAGGTCCGGCGGCTAACCGGACGTCGAGCGATTGCCCGGTTAACAGTTCCATGGCAATGAATGGCCGCCCCTGCCAACTGCCGGTGTCGAATACGGTGCAGATGTTGGGATGATTGAGCCCGGAAGTGGCGCACCCCTCGCGTTCAAACCGGTGCAGCATTTCCGGATCGTTGACCAGTTTTTCGGCCAGGATTTTGATGGCGGCAAAGCGGCCGATAAAGGTGTCCTGCGCCCGGAAAACGATCCCCATGGAGCCGCGGCCGATTTCTTCGAGAATGCGGTACTTCGAAACCGTTTGGCCGATCATCGGGTCCTCTACATAATACCGAAGTAACCGAGCCGCGACCCGTCGGGAAACGAAGGGCTGCTAGAATTGAGGAGTCTCCTGATTTTCAATATGGCCCTGGATTCAACTGAAGGATCTTTGAAGGAACGGGGCGTCCGCCTTACCCGCCAGCGGCAGATTCTGCTTGAGCTCATCGATCAGACGGGCGAGCACCTGGATGCCGAGCGGCTGTTCCAAATGGCCAAGGAGAAGGACCCAAAACTGAACCGGGTCACGGTGTACCGGACTCTCAAAATGCTGAAACTGGGCGGCCTGGTGGATGAGCTCGACCTGATGCACTATGGCGGCGACCAGCACTATTACGAAACCCGCCTGAAGCAGGAGCACGCGCACGTCATCTGCCTGCGCTGCGGCAAGGTGGAAGAGTTTTTCGGCGAGCCGCTGCAGCGTTTGCGAAAGCAGATTGAAAGCCACTTCGGTTTTCAGGTGCTGCTGGCGCGAACCGAAGTGGGCGGGTATTGCGCGCACTGCCAGACGCTGCGCGCACGCGAGGTGGAAGAACTGCAGAACCAGCCTGTCATGCCAGCCAAACGCGCGGCCGCGCCCAAGCGCACTCGTTCGCAGCGTAATTAGGTAGTTAGAATGGAACCCGCCCCGGCTGCTTCAACTACCGCCGTACCGGCGTCGCTGGTAGTGATTGACCCTAACGGACACCGCTCCCGCGTGCCTGTCGATCCCCTGCCGTTTAACATTGGGCGCCAGCCGGAAAGCAACCTCATTGTTCGCGACAGCCGCGTTTCCCGCGCTCACGCCCGAATCCTGATGGAGAACGAAGAGTACGTCCTTGAGGATTTGGGAAGCCGCCACGGCACGTTTGTGAACGGCAAGCGGATCACTCGGCAGGTGCTGCGCAATTCCGACAAAATCGAATTCGGCGCGCAGGATTCCTACCAGCTTATCTTCGCGCTGGACGGCGCCGAGTTGAAGCGCCTGATGGAACAGGTGGGCGGCGCGGCAGACAAGCAAATACCGGCCCAGGGAGTAGGTTCCAACCTGGCCAAGCTGAGAGCCATTCTGGATCTGGCCCGGACACTGCAGAGTTCGTTTTCCATCGACGATGTGCTGGTGTCCGTGGTGGATACAGCCCTCGCCATCACCGGCGCCGAGCGCGGTTTTCTGCTGTTGCGGGGCGCCGCCGGCCTGGAAACGCGGGTTGCGCGGCACCGCAAGGGGCACCACGTTCACGAAACCGATCTGCGCGTACCGCGGGAGGTGATCCATCGCGCCTTGCAGCATCGCCGCGAACTGCTGTCCATGAACTTCGACCCGCTGGGCGCCGAGGAGACGCGGCCGCAGGACAGCATCGCGGACCTGGAATTGCGCAGCGTAATTTGCGTTCCGCTGGTGCGCATACGGACCGGCCAGGGGGACGCCACCAGCATGCTTTCCACGGGCAGCGAAACCGTGGGCGTACTGTACATGGATTCGCGCATGGTGGCTGCCGATCTTGGGGGCGGCAATCGCGAACTCCTCCAGACCCTCGCGATTGAGGCATCTACGGTGCTGGAAAATGCGCGCCTTCTGCAAGAAGAGCGCGGCAAGCATCAGATGGAAGAGGAACTGCGGTTGGCCCGCACTATTCAGCAGAGCCTGCTCCCCGGCAAATTGCCGTCCGACGGGTGGCTGGCCGCAGGCGGCAGCAGTTTGGCCTCGCACCAGGTGGGCGGCGACTACTACGATGTGACCGCGGTGACTCCGGATTGCTGGTCCACGGTGGTGGCCGACGTTTCCGGAAAGGGCGTGAGTTCAGCGCTGCTGGCTTCGCTGCTGCAGGGAGCGATGATTACGGCGACCGAGCACCCGGAAGCGATGGGCCGCCGGATGGGACAGTTGAACCGGTTCTTGATCGACCGCACCGGCGGCGAAAAGTACGCCACGATTTTCTATTCGCTGCTGGACCGCGCCGGGAAATTGTACTACGTGAACGCGGCGCACTGCCCGCCTCTGATTGTCCGCGCCAACGGGGACCGGCTGGAATTGGAGGCAACCGGTATGCCGGTGGGCCTGGTGGATTCAGCCGAGTTCCCGGTGATGGAGCAGCACCTGGCGCCGGGGGACAAAGTGGTGATCTACAGCGACGGCGTCACTGAGGCGCAGAATACGGAAGGCAAATTTTTCGGGAAACGGCGGATGCGCGAGATTGTGGAAGCGCACGCCAAGGATTCCTGCGCGGCGATTCACGATGCCATTCAGGAAGGCGTGGCTGTGTTTACGGATGGTGCGCCGCAGTCAGACGATATTACTGTGGTGGTACTGGAATTTCGGGGAGACATCTGAGGTCAAGAAACGATTGAACCTTCCCACCCAGCTGGAAAGTTAAGCACCTGATTCTTCTAAAGGTTTCCATTCCTGGCCGATAAGCATTAATGTGACCGCATTCTTACAGCAGGCCGAGGACATTCTGGACGTTGCGGTGGTGGCCAATGACCAGGGCGCTCACGATGTCGCCATCCTGATGGACCGCCAGGGCGGAATGCGCATGCTCGACCCCGCGGGCTGGTCGCTGCCCGCCATGAGCGCGGAGTTCGGCGCCACGGCCGTCTACAAAGTGGAACGGCGCGGCGGCACGGTCCGGGTGGAAGGCTGGGGCGGTGGGCAGCGCTGCCTGATCCAGCGGAACGCCGTGGAGCGGGCCATTAGCCCAATGTCACTTAGTTTTCGGTAGCGCCGGCAATCTTGTTGCCGGTATTTGCCGGATGCCTAACCCACCGGCAACAAGATTGCCGGCGCTACCGGGAAAGCTCGTTACTGGTTCACTTGGTATTCGGGACCGTCTCAGATGAGTGTCGTCCCGCAATCTGTGCAGAGTGTCCGAGTTGGGGAAAACTATGCGGCATTCGGCCATTAGCCTGCCATGCCAGGCTCAAGTGCCGGGCACTCTTTCTTTCGGCAATATGTTGTATTAAGTTCGGTTACCTTTAAGGAATGTCCTCCACTCCCGACCGGACGTTTGGTTTCGCCACGCGTGCCTTGCATGCCGGCCACCGTCCCGATGCCGAAACCGGCGCGCGCGCCGTCCCGATTTACCAGACCACCTCCTACGTTTTTGAGGACACCGCGCACGCCGCGGCCCTCTTCAACCTGCAGCGTTTCGGTAACATCTATACGCGCATCATGAACCCGACCACGGCGGCGTTTGAAGAGCGCATGGCCGCCCTCGAACGCGGCGTCGGCGCCCTGGCGGTGGGCAGCGGGCAGGCGGCGCAGTTCATCGCGCTGGCGGGATTGCTGGAGGCGGGCGATGAGATCGTCGCCGCCAAGACGCTCTACGGCGGCACCTACACCCAGTTCGACGTGAGCTTCCGGCGTTTTGGGATTCAGACTACCTTTGTGGATCCCGACGACCCGGAGAATTTCCGCCACGCGATAACGCCGCGCACGCGTGTGCTGTACGCCGAAACCATCGGCAACCCGCGCATGAATGTGCTCGACATCGCGGCCGTGGCGGCGATCGCTCATGAGAACAACCTCCCGTTGATGATCGACAACACCTTCGCATCGCCCTGCCTGTGCCGTCCCATCGAGCACGGCGCCGACATCGTGGTGCATTCGGCCACCAAATTCATCGGCGGCCATGGGACTTCGATCGGCGGAGTGATTGTGGACAGCGGCCGATTCCCGTGGGACCGCGGCCGCTTCCCGCAACTGCTGGAACCGAGCAAGGGGTACCACGGCATTCGTTTTTACGAAACTTTCGGCGATTTCGCCTACATCATGAAGGCGCGCGTGGAAGGGCTGCGCGATTTCGGTCCGGCGCTGAGCCCGTTCAACTCGTTTCAGTTTCTGCAGGGCCTGGAAACCCTGAAGCTGCGCATGCAATGCCACTCGCGAAAATGCGCTGGCCGTGGCGCAATTCCTGGAGCGGCACGAAGACGTGGCGTGGGTGAATTATCCGGGACTTTCCGGGAGCCCGTATCGCGCCCTGGCGGAGCGGTACCTGCCGCGCGGCGCCGGCGGCGTGCTCACCTTCGGCATTGGCGGCGGCCTCAATGCCGGCCGCCGGTTCATTGAAGCGCTGCAACTGTTTTCGCACCTGGCCAACATCGGCGACGCCAAGAGCCTGGTGATCCACCCGGCTTCCACCACGCATCAGCAGTTGACCACGGAGGAGAAACTCGCGGGAGGCATCACCGACGATCTGATTCGCCTGTCTGTGGGGCTCGAGGAGATTGACGACATCCTATGGGATTTGGACCAGGCATTGAGGACGAGCGCGAGGGCCGGCGCATGAACCAGTGCACCATCGATTTTTTTGCGGACGGCGTAGGCGGCAACTCGCCCGTCAACCAGGGCCGTTTCGCCAATTCGGCTTTCGACCGGCTGCGCATTCTGGAGAGTTACAAAAGGATCGCCATGGTCGGGCTGTCGTCGAATCCCTTCCGGCCGAGCCATTTCGCGGCCATTTACCTGGTCGCCGAGGGCTACGACGTGATACCAGTTAATCCGCGCGAGTCCCACGTGCTGGGGCGGCCGTGTTACCCGACGCTCGCTGCAATCCCGGGCCCGGTGGAGGTGGTGGACATCTTCCGCGAGCCGTCCGCGGTGCCGGGCATCGTCGAGGAGGCCATCGCCATCGGCGCCAAAGTGATTTGGATGCAACTCGGGGTGATCCACGATGGAGCCGCCGAGCGCGCGCGCAGCGCCGGCCTCGAAGTGGTGATGGACCGCTGCATGAAGATCGAACACGCCCGGTTCTTTGGCGGACTGAATACGATCGGCATGAACACGGCGTTGATCACGTCGCGGCGGCGAAAGCGTTGATCGAACCGCCCGCTAAAATAAAATCTTCAACCCAATCTCCACTTGCCGCCCACTCTGGTTGCCGTAGGTCGCACCCTGCGCGCCGAACGTGCCTCCAGGAGAACCCTGGAACAGGGCTTGCCCGAAAGTGGAGTCCAAAACGTTGGTGTCCGGATCTCCACGGTTCAGCCGGTTGGTGGCGTTGTAAGCCGCCATCTTGAGCTCGGCGTGAACCCTTTCAGTGATGTTGATTGCCTTAGTGAGATTGGCATCCAGATTCCAGAAACGCGGACCCACCAGACAACCGTACTGCAGGGGGTTGGTCCGCAGCACGTAAGTGTTCGCGGGTACCGGCGAGAAGGCGGCGGTGTTGAACCAATGCTGCGGCGTTGGGTTCGAGATGCAAGGGTCGCCGTTGACAATCAGGTTCCCAAACCGCAGGAAATCGCCCGAGGTGAAAGTCCAGAGGCCGGCTATCTTCCAGCCGCCCACGATCGCATCCGCCGCCCGGGGGAGTGAGTTCAAGAACGCGTGCCCCCTGCCGAACGGAAGCTCCGCGGTGCTGGCGATGTTGAAACGATGGTGCGGCTGGTTGCTGTCCTGATACACAAGGTTGTTCTGATAAGCGTCAAGGTCGTTGAATGTGTTGGTTTGCGTCTTCTCGCGAATATACACGTACGAGACCAGGAAATTGTAGCCTCTACTAAAAGCCTTCTGCGCCTTCACCTCAACCGAGTGGTATCGCTCGGCTGCGCCCAAAGTACCTAACTGGTACAAACCGCCATATTGCGGATAGGGCACCAGGAGCGAGCTGAGCGACACCTGCTGCTGGTTTCGCAAAGGACCCGGAAACAAAGTTGGGGTCAGGTAGTTGTAGAACGGGTTGGCCACTTGCTGGTTCAGGGAATTCTGGTACTGCTGCTCAAATTGCGGATTGAGATTGTTCAGGTTCTTGGTGTACTGCTGATTTCCGATATTCAGGAAGTAAGTCCCCGAAACCACAATCTGGTTCGGCAACTGCCGCTGCAGGGTGAAGTTGAAGCGGTCATTTCGGGCCTTATGCTCGTTTTGCGGGTACCAAAGCAAGGCTTGGCCTCCGCGGCCGAGATTGGTGCCATAGCCTTTTCCCAGTATCGGAAGAAGCGGGTTGTTAGCCGGAAACGGATTCGAGATGGTCTGTTGAGGCACACCCTGAAGCAGGCCCGCCGTATTCTGGAAACCTGTTATCCCCAAAAATGGCGGCTCGAGAAAACCAACGGTTTCATATCCGGATACGGGCGCCAGATCGATGTTCATCTCGTAAGGAACCAGAAAGCGCGCATAGCCGGCTCGAAGCACGGTGAGGTCATTGATTCGGAAAGCAATTCCAGCGCGGGGCGCCAGGGCAAATTTCTGGGGATCCCACATGCCCGGATGGCTGCTGCTGGTGAAGTTCCACAGTCCGTTGAACTTGTAGAAGTTGCTGCCCACAATCGAGGTGGCTTGGGACGGTATCTGCGGTGGATTGGCCTGCATTTCCGGCACAGGCTTGGATAGATCGAGACCCTGGGAGAAGTTGTGCGCCGGGTCGTAGACTGCCGATTCATATTCGTTGCGCAGACCCAGGTTGACGGTAATTCTTCGGCTCACTTTCCAGTCGTCCTGGAAATACATCCCGTAAAACTTCACATGCGGGTCGGGTGCGGGGCCGCCAATCATCTGCGAGGATCCGTCGAGCGCTCCCAGCAGGAACGTGGCAAAGCCGTTGCCGTTATGCAAGGTGTCGGGATTGTTGAACGTTTCAGCCGTGACAGAAGCGGGAAAATAGAAGTTGGAAGTGTTTGACACGTAAGTCAAACCGTAGCTACGCCGCTGTTCAAATCCGGCTTTGAGGTAGTGTGATCCGTGCTGTTGGGAAATCTTGACGTTGGAGGCCTCTCCTTCGGGTTTCTGGTTCCAGTAGAAACCACCTCCTCCGAATCCCTGGCCGCCGATACTCATGTTCGGGAAGTAGACGGGCACGCCCACCGAAGCATCCTGATACGATTGGTACCAGTTATTGTTGGGCCAGATTGAAGCCCATCCGTTTTTCCCCAAGTCGGGCGACACGTAGGCGTCGATCAGCTTATGCCAGTCGCCGTGGAAGTCTACTACGGTACGGGCATTGACTGTCCAAATGGCGTCACCGCCTATGTTAGTGGCTCCTCTGGACGTACCGGTAGGCACATACAACTGAGAATTGTTAGGAGTGGGATTTCCCGCAAGATCGGTGGTATTGTAGCGGGCCACGCGGCCGAAAACCTTCCACTTATCGTTGATGCTATAGTCCACGCGGTCGGAAAAATTGTAATAGTCGTAATTCTCAACAAACCCCTTCTGGAAGTTATTCACCCCGGTAATATTGTCACCTGGGTTGTTGGGGGCCCAGAATTGTTTCATGAGGGATACGGCAAGAGGATCGAGACGGTTCGAGGGAATCATGTTGCCGGCGAAAGGCGTGCGGGTCACGGCGCCCGTAGTGGGATTGAGTTGCGTCGAGAAAGGATCATAAATGGTGGCGAGGCTGCCATCGATGTTCAGGGTATGGGAGAAATCTCCGGCCTGCTGGGCCGTAGTGGGCACGGTCCTGATATAACTGTTCGGATAACCGACTTTCCAGTATTCCACCGAGGCGAAATTAAAGAGCTTATTCTTCTTGATGGGATTGCCCAGCGTGCCGCCAAACATGTTTTGGCGCTGCGCGTTCAGGCTGTGGATGGTCCGGTCGGCTTCGGCATTCAGCCACGGGTATCGTCCCAGGTAAAAACCGTTGCCGTGAAACTGGTTGGTGCCGGATTTTGTGGTCATGGTGATGACACCGCCGGCACTGTGGCCCGATTCCGCATCCACGCTGTTGGTGGCGACAATCACCTCCTGAACGGCATCTGTGTTCGGAGGGGTGCTGTTTTTTTGGCCCATTCCAACCGGCATTCCATCCACCTGCAAATCGTTCTTCAGGTTCGTGCCTCCGCCCAGGTCAACGCTGTTAGCGGACCAGGAGTGATAGGGCTGCATTTCGCCGCGCGTGTTGACCGCCGAAGGAGCGATCAATGTCAGTTTGAAGGGATTGCGATCGAAACGCGGTATCTCGGTGGCCATCTTCGAATCGATGGTGAGATCTTTGTTACTGGAATTGAATTGAATATCCACCGGCGTCTCATTCACGGTGATGCTTTCCTGCACCGCTCCCGGCGTCAAGGTAGCGTTCACGGTCACGTCGCCGCGTGTCTGAACCACGATGTTTTGTTGTGTGAACTTACCGAAGCCCGGCGTTTCGACAGTCAGCGAGTAAGTTCCCGGATCGAGAAGATCGAACAGATACAGGCCGGTGGGACTACTCTGGCGGACTGTGCGAACCCCGGTGTTGACATTGACTAATGTCACGGTGGCTCCGGCGATGACGGATTGACTCGGATCGGAAACCAGACCCTCAACGCGACCGCGGTAGTCCTGACTCCACGCGGCGGTAACTAGCAGGAGCAGAGAGACGGCTCCGCTCAACAAAGAGACGGACATTCTTTTCATGGTAATTCGAACCCCTTTTATCGAGATCCCCATGACAGGAGAAACATGGCCCAACGGGCTAAGTCCTGTACCTGGAAACTTCAGATGTGTGAATTCTAGAACCGATGGTACGGCAAAGTCAAGATCTTTTGGCCGCTTATGACTGCTCTGTGTCAAACCCGTGATGCTACGGACGATTCTGTTTAGGTGACTCCACGTTCGTTCCGGCAGGCGCCTTCGAAATCGCATCTCGCAAGGCGGATTTCAACTCCGTGTTCTCCGGATTCCGCCGCAGGGCCTCGCGTAGCTCTGCGATACCCTGACTCCACTGACCGGTGCGAAGCAGTACAGCGCCGAGATTCGTACGAATTCCTACATGCTCTGGATCCAGATTCAGGGCCGCCCGATATTTTTCCAGAGCCAGTTTCAAACTGCCTGCCTTTTCCAATGCGGCGCCCTCGTTGTTCAGTTGGACGGCGTGGAGCTTGTTTTCGTTTGCCTGGTCTCTTTTTCGAAGGAATTCCAACAGCCTCTGTTTCGCCTTGAGGGCTTCATCCACCTGGCCATCTTCGCGGAGCGCGGATTGCAAATTGTAGAGAGCGGTCTGGTTCTCAGGATTCAAATTCACAGCTTGCCGCAGATGCGGCACAGCCTCATGCGGTTTCCCTTGATGGAGGTATTCGGAACCGAGGCGGGTCTGGGCCACGGCATCGTCAGGGCTCAACGCCACGGCGCGCTCGAAACCAGCAAACGCGCCGGCATCGTCAAACAGGGCTTTGCGAGCCTGTCCCAGGTCTGACCATGCCTCCGCAAAGTCGGGACGAAGCGACACCGCCATATTCAATTCCGATGCGGCCTTTTCCACTTCGTTTCGATCGGTGTAGATCTTGGCCCGTAGATAGCGCGGGTAAGCCGAATCGGGCGATTTCCCCAGGATCTTGATGGCGCGATCCAGATGTTCGGCCGCGGCCTCGAACTCGCCTGCCTGGAAGAGCCCGGACCCAAGGTCGGCCTGCGCCTGTCCGAATCCAGGGTCGAGTTTCACGGCCTTTTCAAATTCTGCGCGAGCCGCTTGAATCTCGCCGAAGTTGTGGAGCGCCTCGCCAAGAGCATGGTGCGCTTCCGCCGAGTTCGGAAGCAAGCGGACGCCCTCCTCCAACTGCGGAATCGATTCTGCCCGGTTGCCCGCCTCCGCCAGCACGCTGCCTAGCAGCAGGCGCGCATCGGCATCGCGGGCATTGGCCTTGATGATGTCGCGCAAGACGCGAACGGCCTGGTCGCGCTTGCCTGCGGCAAGCAGGTCCCATGCGTCTTCAACAGGCTTCCTTTGCGCCAGCGCGAGGCCGCTGCCCACCAGCAAGATGATGAATCTCAGCACCATCAATTTCACGTTACCAATTTCACTATCAGCCGGCCTTGAACCGCTCCGACCGCGTGATGCCCGCGCCCTCCGTAACATAGATCAGTTGATCGGCGGCAACCTTGGTTAGTTTCTCAACTTTCCCCAGGGGCCACCGAATCTCGACGTCCACGACAGCGACCGGCCCCAAACCAAAGTGCAGCCGGCTGTCGTTAACGGACAAATAGGAAGACTGGCTCAGAACCTCCTGCGCCTGGACCTTGTCGCCATATCGAACCGTAACCCGCGCCCCGATCGCGCTGCGATTTGACTGGACGCCGGTCAGTTTGAACTTGATCCAGTGGTGACCGCCGGTCACATCGTTGCGCAGCAAAGACGGCGCTTCATTCTGATTGACGATGAGAATATCCATGTCGCCATCGTTATCGAAATCTCCAAAAGCGCAGCCGCGGCTGGCGTGGGGAGCCTCAACGCCCGATCCGGCCTGGACAATCAACTCCTCGAACTGTCCCTTGCCGAGATTGCGGAAAACCACGCGCGGCGTCTTGAATGGGGAATCCGGCAGCTTCTTTTGCAGCTCCGGATAAATACCGCCGGTCACCCAGAAAATATCCGGACTGCCGTCGTTATCCAGATCCGTTACGCCAACGCCCCAGCTCACATAGCGGGTCTCAACGCCCAGGCCGGAACGCAGAACCGTATCGCGGAAGTTACCTTTGCCGTCGTTCACGTAGACCGAAGAAGTGTCGTCGCTGAAATGAGTTTTGACCAGGTGCAGGTTGCCGTCTAATCGGAAATCGCCAATACCCACGCCCATTCCGGCCTGCTCCATGCCGTCGTCACTGAGGGCCACTCCCCGCTCCAGGCCTTCCTCGGTGAAAGTTCCGTCATGGTTGTTGCGAAACAGCAGACTAGGTGTGGAGTCGCAAGCGACATAGATGTCGGGCCAGCCGTCGTTGTCAAAATCGGCTGCCACGGCGGTTAATCCGTAGCCTCCCTCCACCTTTGAGATTCCCGACGCGGCAGTCACATCGACGAACGTGCCATCGCCGTTGTTGTGATAGAGAGAATGATGCCCGTATGGCAGGCCTTTCGGTCCGCAGGCCACGGGGACACCCTTGTAATTGCAACTGCCGCTTTCTCCTGTCCGCGGCACGAAGTGGGGGTCAAAAACCAGATAGTTGGATACGAACAGGTCCAACCTGCCGTCGCGATCGTAGTCGACGAATGCGCAGCCGGTGCCGAAGCGTGGTGTGGGATTTAGCAGGCCAGCCGTTTTCGTGACATCGGTGAAGGTGCCATCGCCATTATTGCGGTAAAGCACGTTCTGTCCCCAGTACGTAATGAACAGGTCGTCGAAGCCGTCATTGTTATAGTCGCCGATTGTTACTCCGTAAGCGTATCCGCTGCGCAACAGCCCGGCTTTCACGGTGACATCAGTGAAGGTACCGTCCCGGTTGTTCTTGTACAGGCGATTGGAAGCGGTGGGCGGCGGATCGCCGAATCGCGAACCGGACAGCAGGAGAACATCGAGCCAGCCGTCGTTGTCGTAGTCCAGGAAAGCCGCCCCGCAACTCATGGTCTCGATGATGTAGTCGTTACGATCCGGATGCCCGCAGACGCAGATTTCCTGTAGCCCGGCCTGGCGCGCGACATCGGTGAAAGTGGAGTGAAAGGGGAGCCCAGAGGGCTTGCCGCGAGCAGCCGGCTTGACGCCGCGGGAAGCCATTCCCTGGCCATACAAACCGGGGGCTTGTAAGGCAAATAAGCTCAAGACGGCACGCCTCGTCACCCGGACCATGGCCAGTCCCAGTATAATTCCAATCACGCGGACGCCCCGGCAACATCGCATCGCGCCGTAGAACAGACGCCGTGTAACACTACGCCGTATAATAGGAACTACCGGCAAATTCCTGTGCAAGACTTTATCCGGATTCGCGGGGCGCGGGTCCACAACCTTAAAGACATTTCGCTTTCTATTCCCCATAACCAGTTGACCGTGATGACGGGCGTCTCCGGGTCTGGAAAGTCGTCACTGGCTTTCGACACGATCTATGCGGAAGGCCAGCGGCGGTATGTCGAATCGCTTTCGGCGTATGCCAGGCAATTCCTGGAGCGCATGGAGAAGCCGGACGTGGACGAGATCGACGGCATTGCGCCGGCGGTGGCTATCCGGCAAAAGAATACCAGCCGGAATCCGCGCTCGACGGTGGCTACGTCCACCGAGTGCTACGACTTTTTGCGGCTGCTGTACGCGCGCGTCGGGCAAACATTTTGCCCCACCTGCGGGACCCGTGTGCAGAAGGATACCGTGGATGAAGTGGCGGCACGGTTGATGGACCTGCCGGAAGGGTCGCGGTGGTATGCGCTGTTCCCGTGCGGCGACCATGGGTCAGCCCAGGCATTGCGCGACCACCTGTTCGACCTGCGCAAGAAAGGCTTCAACCGGCTGTTCCAGGGTGGCAAGCTGTTTGAATTTTCGACGCCGGAATCGTTATTGGATATCGATTTCTCGAAGCCGCTCTTTATGCTGGTAGACCGCATTGGGATACCCTCCGGCGGGCCCGGGGCGGATTTGCGCCAGCGTCTGGTGGACACGGTGGAGATCTGCTATCGCGAGGCGGGCGAGGTGATTTTCGAAAGCGCGTCGGCCGGGGGAAAGCAGATTCGCTTCAACGAGCGCTTCCAGTGCAAGACCTGCCTGATGGAGTTCGGCCAGCCGGAGCCGATTCTGTTCAGCTTCAACTCGCCCTTCGGGGCCTGCCCGCGATGCCAGGGATTCGGCAACACCATCGATTTCGACATGAACCGCGTGATCCCGGACCCGTCTCTCTCACTTGATGAGGGTGCGGTGGATCCGTGGACCAAGCCCAAGTACCGCGCATGGCTGGCGAACTTTCGCAAGTCGGCAAAAAAACTGCGCTTCCACGTGCCATTCTGCGATCTCACGGACCAGGAGCGCGAGGCGGTTTACGATTTTGTCCGGCGGTTTTTCGACCACCTGGAAAGCAAGAAGTACAGACTGCACGTGCGCGTGTTTCTGAGCCGGTATCGCGGCTATGCGCTGTGTCCGGAATGCAAGGGCGCGCGATTGCGCAAGGAAGCCCTGTACGTGCGTGTGAGCAGCAGGAACCTGGCGGAGATCGTGCGCATGAACATCGCCGAAGCGCAGGACTTCTTCCTGAGTCTGGAACTGAGCCCGGAGGAGACGGCCATTGCGGAAAGGATTCTGGTGGAGATCCGCCAGCGGCTGAAGTTCCTGAACGACGTGGGTCTGGAATATCTAACGCTGGACCGGTTGGCATCGACGCTTTCGGGCGGCGAGGCGCAGCGCATTCAGTTAGCAACGTCGCTGGGTTCGCGCCTGGTGGGGGCGTGCTATGTGCTGGATGAGCCTTCCATCGGGCTGCACAGCCGCGACACGGGGCGGCTGATCCGCATTCTGGAGGAGTTGCGCGAACTGGGAAACACGATCGTGGTGGTGGAACACGACCCGGACGTGATGAAGTCGGCCGACCATATTGTGGATCTGGGGCCGGGCGCGGGAGAGCACGGCGGGCACATCGTGTTCGAAGGGTCCATGGAAAAGCTGCTGTCGAACGGCAATGGGTCGCTGACGGCGCGCTACCTGCGAGGCGATTTGAAAGTATCGGCGCTGCGGGCCCGGCGTGAGGTGGACCCTAAGCGGGTGATGCGGTTTGTGGGCGCGCGCGTCCACAACCTGAAGAATATCGAGGTGGAGATTCCGCTGGGCATGATGGTGGCGGTGACGGGAGTTTCGGGGTCGGGGAAATCCACGCTGGTACACGACGTGGTGTTCCGCTCGCTTGAAGCCATGCACAAGGCGCGCGAGACTGACGCGGAACCGGCAACGGGGAGCGATGCGGAGCCGGAACCTGGGCGGCAGGTTGCCTGCAAGAAGGTGGTCGGCGCGGAACGCATTACGACCACCGTGATGATCGACCAATCGCCGATCGGGCGGACTCCGCGATCGAATCCGGTGACGTATATCAAGGCGTTCGATCTGATTCGTGGGCTGTTCGCTTCCACTCGCGAGGCGGAAAAACGCGGGTACACGGCGGGGCACTTCTCGTTCAATATTCCGGGCGGACGGTGCGAGGTTTGCCAGGGCGACGGCACGGTAACGGTGGAGATGCAGTTCCTGGCCGACGTGGAACTGCTGTGCGAGGAGTGCAAGGGCACGCGCTACAAGAGCGGCATTCTGGAGATCCGGTACAACGAGCGCAACATCCACGAAGTGCTGCAATTGACCGTGCGCGAGGCCATGGAGTTTTTCCACGCGGCGCCCAGGCTGGTGCAGAAGTTGAAGGTGCTGGACGACGTGGGGCTGGGTTACTTGCGGCTGGGCCAATCGGCCACTACGCTTTCGGGCGGCGAAGCGCAGCGGGTGAAACTGGCGGCGCATCTATCCACCGCAAGCTGCGCGGGGACCCTGTTCATCTGCGACGAGCCCACCACCGGGCTGCACTTCGACGACATTTCGAAGCTGTTGATCGCCTTGCAGAGGCTGATTGATAACGGCGGCAGCCTGATCGTCATTGAGCACAACCTGGACGTGATCAAGGCCGCGGATTGGGTGATCGACCTGGGTCCCGAGGGCGGGGCAGGGGGCGGGCGTGTGGTGGCGGCCGGGCCTCCGGAGGCGGTGGCGGCGGTGGCGGAATCGTATACGGGGAAGTATCTGCGCGCCGTACTGTAAGGAATTCCGCCGTACTGTGAGAAGTTCCGCCGAACGTGAAAGTTCTCATGAGGAGTAAAATCGTACTGGAGGTCCGGCCATGCGAACCATGCGAACTATGGTGCTGTTGGCGGTGTTGTCGGTTCTGCTCTGGCCTGCACGGATTGAAGCCGCGGGTCTCGAAGTAATAAGGCCGATCTTAGCGCAGAGCGACGGGGGAACGCCCGTGCCGGCGTCGTTCGAACACGCGGCGGGAGAAACGCTTTTCTTTACGTGCCGCGTGTCGGGGTATACCAAGTCGGCGGATCAGAAGATCCACGTGGCGTACTCGGTTCAGGCCTTCGATCCCAAAGGCGTGGCACTGACGGAGCTGTACAAGAACGAAATCGTCGCCGAAGTGTCGCCGCAGGATAAAGAGTGGCTGCCGAAGATCGAGACCGAAGTGCAGATTCCGCCGCTGGCGGCGTCGGGCACGTACAAGTTGGTGGTGAATGCGGAGGACGTGCTGGCCAAGGCGACGGCGGAACTGGCGGTGCCGGTTCAGGTGCGAGGCCACCAGTTGGAGCCAAGCGCCACGCTGGTGGTGCGAAACTTCCGGTTCTACCGCGGCGAGGAGGATACCCAGCCGGCGGAGCGGGCGGCCTACCGCGGCGGCGATGCCGTGTGGGCCCGGTTCGATATCACTGGATTCCATTACGGGGAGAAAAATCACATCGATGTGAGCTATGTGGCGTCCGTGATTTCGCCCGGCGGCAAGGTGTTGTGGACACAGCCTGAGCCAGCGGTGGACCAAAGCGAATCGTTTTACCCGAAGCGGTACGTGGCGGCGGCGTTCGCGATCAATCTGCTGGCCAAGACGACGCCAGGTGAATACGCCATCGCGGTGATGGTGAAGGACGCGGTCGGCGGCCAGACATTTGAGACCAGGCAGAGGTTCACGGTGGAATAACGCTATCAGACGCCGCTTGGATATCCGAGCAGGTTTCCCCCGGGTGCAGGCATTGGCAAGCCACGTGCAGCGATGAGACACATGAAGAAGGACAGCCACATGAAGAAACAAGACGATGGAGAAATGCGAACCTACGGCACCGTTCCAACTAGAGAGAAAGGGACGGGTCCGGGCTCAGGCGGGCAATCTGGAGACACTCAGGGTTTGTCGGACGTCGCCGAGTCAGGGTCGGAGAGCATTGAAGAACTGGTTGAAGAGGGACAATCCTTCGAGGCTGAAGCGATCAGCGGCGTGGAGAATGCCCCGGACGCGGATGTGGCTGAAGTTCACACGAGACAAGTCCCCGAGGACGACGTGCCTTCCGAATACCTGGATAGAGACTAAGCCCTGATCAGAGGCGCGATCCCGAGAAGCGCCGGCAGGCTGAATGCCTTCCCCAACCAACGTCGCAAACAGTTGATTGGCGGTGGTGGCTCTTCTGCCACGGCCGTCAGAAATTGAACCGCATCGAAAATTCCAGGATGCGCCCGCCCGGGTCGTTGGTGTTGGACAAATCTCGGTACGCTCCGGTTGTCTGCCCAAAACTGGTGCCAATGGTGGCGGCTGCCGGAATGTTGCTGCCGGGCACGAACAGCAGGAAATTGGTGAGGTTGAAAGCGTTGAGCGCCTGGGCGCGGAACTCCAGGTTGACGCGCTCGCGGATGACCGTCTTCTTCACCAGGCTGAAATCCCATTTCTGCTGCCAGGGGCCGTAGAGGAACAACCGGGTGCCAAGCTGCCCGGGGACATTCTCGGGGCCAATGTATTGCGAGTTCGGGTCGGGTGTCTTGCCATTCAATTCAAAGGCCGCCAGCGTGTTGTCGATGACGTTCTGCGGCAGGAAAGAGACAATGCCCTGGCCCTGCGCGTTGGTGGTTTTGCGGATCGACATCATACTCTGCAACTGGCTCAAGGTCATGTTGTGCAGGATCACTCCGCCGTCTTTATTGTTGAAAGTGTTGCGGCCGCTGTTGAACAGGAGCGGAGTGCCGGACTGGATGCGTGTCACGGAGGCCACCTCCCATCCCTCCAGCGCCTTGCGCGCCACCGGGTTGTTGACCCTCCCCAGGAAACGTCGTTTGGATCCGAAGGGCAGTTCGTAAATCCAGTTCAGCTTGACGGCCTGCCGGATGTCGTACGGCGACGGACCCTTATCGTAAGCGTAGTTGCGCAGCGTGGTGTAGGTCCCAGCGACGCCATTACTGGAGGCGGCGTTGGCAGGCTCGTTCGAGATCGAGTGCGCCCAGGTGTAACTGGCCTGCGTCAGGAGGCCTTTCGACAAGCGGCGCGTCACCTCCACCTGCAGGCCGTTGTAAGTCGAATTGCCGCCGTTGACTTCGAGCAGCGCCGAACCATTCAGCAGCGTGGGGTTCACCTGGAACATGTTAACCGGCTTGCCTATGGCCACCAGGCGGTTCATGTCCGCCGCAGTGGTGGCGATGGTGTTGGCCAGCGCGCCCACCTGGCCCTGGACAAGGCGGGTGGCGGTAGTCGTATCGTTGGTGGTATTCAACGCCGTCTGGATGATAGGAATGTTTTGCTGTCCCGCCAGACCCTGATTGCCGAAGTTAGTTGAAGTAGGAGTAGTCTGGCGGGCGATGGCCAGATTGTTGGCGGCGATGTTGAATTCGTTCAGGAAGCCATTCTCAAATACATTGATTTCGTTGAGATTGATTTGCCGCCACAGATCCGTTCCGTGGTTGGCCACATAGCGGATTTCGAGCACCGTATCGCGCGTCAGTTCGCGCTGGAAGCCGATGTCCCAGCTCTGCACATAACCGACCTTCATGTTGGGGCTGAAATCGGCCACGCTGTTCCCCGCGATAGCCGCGATCGGGAAACTGGGCGTGGTCGGAGCCGTCTTAACCGGCAGCGGGTTGCTGAACAGCACCGACCCCGGGGCGCCGAACTCCGCAGGCGTGGTGCTTGGGTCAACGTTGGTGGAGAGAGTACGTCCCTGGTTGGTAGCCCACACGGAGTAAGTGGATCCGTCCTCTCGAATAGTGGAGATGGCATAACCGGCGCGGAGCACGCTGTGACCGTTGCCAAGAAGCCAGGCCAGCGGTTTGAAATCGCTGTTGGGAAGCTGCCAGGCTACGCCAACCGAGGGCGAGAACGTGTTGGGAGTCTTGTACCCGGCCGTCCCGCTGGTGACCGGAGTGAACACGGGAGCAGACCCGGTGAGCGTACCGGGCGAGAAGAGATTCCCGGTTCCGGAGACGCCCCACACTCCGGCATAGCCCGGCCGGGTGTAGACGCCGTTCTGGTTGACCGGAGCATTCTGCCGGTCATAGCGCACGCCATAGTTGATGGTCAGGCGCGGATGGATGCGCCAGGAATCCTGCACGTAGAGCCCGATCTCGCGCTGATAATTGAAGACGTCGGGTTGAAACTGCCCGTACTTCTTGGTCTGATCGTCCAGCACCACACTTCGGGAAATAGCCGATACGCGGCCGGTCAGCAGCGCGTAGAGAGCGCCGGCGTCACTCAGATTGGTTGGGGTAGACCCGGGAAAGTTCGTAGTGGTGAAGAGATTGGTGGCGCCGGTATTCACGGGATCGTTGGCCGCAAGACTGAAGTTTATGGTGGGAACGAACTGCGTTCCGTTGGAGGCCGTGGTCCAGGTGTTCACTTGGGTGAAGCTGCCGCCGAAGTTCAGCAGGTGTGCGGAACGCGACCAGGTCAGGTTCACGTTGCCCTGCTTCACCGGCGTATTGCGCCTGGTTTGTCCCGTGGTGCGGTAAGGGCATTCCAGGAAATTGCCGGCGTTGCCCGCTGTACAGGAGGAACCAAAAACGGGAGCGTAGCCTTGCCACTGGTTGAAGTCCGACTGTGCAATGCCATTGTTGAAGATTACGGTGCCGCCCTCCAGGCCGAATCGGATTTCGCTGGTCAGGTGCGGGGTAAGTGTGGAACGGAGGGCCGCCACGCCTAAAAACGCGATGCCGCCCTGATTGCCGAACTCGGTGCCGTTGAGCACGTTGCCGGTGCCGGGAAAGGCCGGGCTGGCGGTGCCGACGTTCACCCCGTCGGGCCGGCGGATGTTGGTCTGGTAGTTATATACAAACTCCAGATGGTGTTTTTCGGTTAAGTTGTAGTCGAGCTTAACGGTGGGAAAGTTGCGGTTGTTCGCGCCCTTGCTCTGGAAATCCAGATTGTTGCGATTGTAATCGGCATTGGAAGCGATGCGGCTTTTCAGACCTGGCTGTCCGCTAACCAGCGAATTGATCTGAGTCAATGACTTGCTGATGATCGGGTCCGGGGTGGAAGGAAAACCACCCGAGGCCGCCAACTGGTAGAGATTGACCGTGCGCACCGTGCCGCCGGAATCTTTGTAAGTGAAAATGCCGGAAACCGCCGCCGGCGTCAACACCATGCCGGTAGGTTCGGTGTAGGTCTGGGGCAGGCGGAAAGCTTCCATGTGTCCAAAGAAGAAAAGCTTGTTCTTTTTGATGGGGCCGCCCACATATCCGCCGAACTGGTTGAATACGATGTGGTCGCGCGGCTGGCCTTGAATGTTGTTGAAGTAGTAGTTGGCGTTGAGGTCCTGGTTGCGGTGCTGTTCGAATAGCGCGCCGTGGAACTCATTGGTTCCGCTGCGGGTGACCATCTTTACCTGAAACGCGCCCTCGGCGTTGCTGTCGGCGCCGGCGGATGCGCCGCTCACGGTCATTTCCTCCACAGCGTCGGCGCGCGGGAAAATGGCGTTGAAAAAACCATCGCTTGAGCGGTTGCTGTTGTCCTGAATGTTGATGCCGTCGAGCGTGACATTGAGCGCGCTCTGCGGCAGGCCGTATACTGATGTGCTGCGCGGAACACCGGGTGTCGCGCTGCCTGCCTGCGTAGTCAGCAGCTCAGTGAGGTTGCGGCTGGTGAAAGGCAGCTCATGTAGCTGGCGGCCCACCAGCGTGGCCTGCACCGTAGCTGATTGCGTTTGCAGCACCTCGGCGCCGCCCATCACCTCCACCGTCTCGGCCAGCGAACCCACCTCCAGCTTGCTGTTGACCGTGGCCGGCGTGCCGGCATCCACCTTCACATTTTCAGTGGTGACGGTCTTGAACCCGGCCTGGTTCACAGTAACGTTATATGTGCCGGTGGAGATCGACGGCACAGCCCAGGTGCCCTTATCGTCGGTTGTAGTGTTGAGAGCCTGGCCGGTCTGATTATTTAGAACCTTGACCTGGGCGCCGGGAACAGCCGCACCCTGCGGATCTGAAACCGTGCCCTCCAAGCGGCCGGTGGTGACCTGAGCGGTGGCTGCAGCTACGAACACAGCCAGAATCATGCACGTCGAAAGCAAACGCATGCGGCACCCCTCGCAAGACAAAATGCGGCGAACCCCTGGGTCGAGTATTGACGTATCTTAGTCTGGGCGGCGAGGAGGCGTCAATGGGATTGCGATAGATTTATTTTTGGGAACGCATAGAGTTTACACATGGAGCGCAATAGCAGACGGCACAATCTGTGCCCGGATTGAATCCGGGCATGGCAGCCTGAAGGCCGGCTCCACGGTGCTTGCGAGAAAGGGTCAGGCAGTCAGTAAGCGCCAGCCAAGGGCTAATCCGTTGGTCAAATAATCCAGGGGCGACACTTCGCCGATGTGCAGGGCCAGCATGCTGGCGAACAGTGCCGGGTGGCCGGCGAAGGCCCGCATGGCTCGGCGGCGAAGACGGCCGCGACGATCGAGCAGCAGCATCAGATCGGCCATGAGCTGCGGACGCCTGCCGATGCGGCGGTGCTCTTCCTGGTAGATCGCAAGATCGCCGGATTCCAGTGCCGCTGCTAAAGCCAAGGCATGTCGGAACAGGAGGCGAAGGCCCTCGCCGGTAATTGCGTCCACGGAGCCGGAGGCATCGCCCACCAGCGCCACGTTGCCGCGGTAGACGGATTTGAGGCGGCGGGATGTGGAGACGGCGCCGCGCTCCATCTGGTCCGGGTGGTTCTCTGCCCCACATACGCGGCGCAGCACCTCAGGGAACTGAGCCAGCGCGTGGTCCAGCCGGAGACACGATGTGCCGGAAATCAGAACTACGCAGACTTCGCGCGCGCCCACGGGAGTGACGTAAAGCTGACAACGGTCGCCCCAGTGGATTTCCATAAACTCGCTCCAGGGCGCGACGGCGTAGTGGCGGCGGAAAGCGAAACGGCGGCTCTCATGAAGGCAGGCATCGAGGTTGGCCCAACGCCGCACCGACGATTGGCCGCCATCGGCGCCGACGATCCAGCGCGCACGCACCAGGCGGCCGTCGACATGCACACCTTGCCTGCAGATTCCGGTGATGTGCGCGCCCCAAGCCATGTGAACTCCGGCTTCGGCGGCGCCATCCACCATAAGGCGGTGCAGCGTGGTGCGGCGCAATCCCAGGCCGAAGCCCTTAGGAAAAGCAGCTTCCACGGCGGCGCCTTCTTCGCAAAAGCGGATGCCGCGAAAATGCTGCGCGCCGAGATCCAACCGCAGACCCAGAGAACGTGCGGCATCGAGGCCATCCGGCATGATGCCTTCGCCACAGGCTTTATCGATGGGTGGGACCGAGCCGTCCGCTATCGTGACGTCAAAACCGCGGCGGCGCGCGGCGATGGCGGCGGCCAGGCCGGCAGGGCCTCCGCCGATCACAAAGACTGGTGGACGGAGCAGTGAGCTCCGGGAATCGCGTGCAGCAACGGGTGCAATTGGCGGGCCGTTAGGGGCAGCGCCGCGTGGCACAAGTGTAAAAGATACAAACAGCTAACGGGTGGATTCGCGCGGAATGAGAGTCGGGGTTATTAATACCGTCTTGGGCGGGCGGCGGCGCTTGGAGCCGATGGCTTTCGCCAGAATGTCGGCAGCCTGGCGGCCGATGGCCGTGCTGCTCTGATCGATGGTGGAGAGCGGCACCCGCAACAGATCGGAGTAATGAACATTGCCGACGCCGATGACCTTGATCTCCTCAGGGATGCGAATGCCCGCTTCGAGGATGGCCTTCATGGCGCCGGCGGCGGTGGGGTCGTTATAGCCGAAGATGGCGTCCGGACGCGGTTGGAGTTGCAGCAGGCACCGCGCGGCGTCGTAGCCCGACGCATCGTCAGTGGCGTGGGTGACGTACGAATCCGGCACGGAGATGCCGGCGGCGGACAGGGCTTCCCGATAGCCCTGCATACGGCCCAGGCCGGTGGTCAGCGGAGGGCCGGCGATATGGGCGATGCGGTGGCAGCCACGTTCGATGAGGTGGCCAGTGGCCAGGCGGCCGATGGCGGAATCGTCGGCGCCAACGTAAGGCGCGTGCACTGAGGCGAACTGCCGGTCAATCAGGACATAGGGCACGCCGCGCGCCTCAATGCGTGCAAAAACATCCACGGACGAAGGCGGCTGGGCAGAAGCGAGAATGAGGCCATCCACCTGCCGCGCCAGAAGTCGATCGACTTCGCTCGACTCAAAGGCGCAGTCTTCCTCGGAATTGCAGATGACCACGTCATAGCCCAGCGGGCGGATAGCGCCCGACACCCCTTTGGCGATTTCAGCGAAGAAGGAGTGCATCAGATCGGGAACGATGAGCCCGATAATAAACGTCTGGCGGGCGGCCAGGCTGCGGGCCACCCAGTTAGGCTGATAGTTGAGTTCCTTGATGCGCGCCAGCACGCGGCTGCGGGTTTCGGCTCCGACATCGGCACATCCGCGAACCACCTTCGACACGGTCATGACGGACACGTCGAGATCGCGCGCAATGTCTTTGAGTCTAACCGGAGCGGAAGGCGTATGGGACATGACGGGCGGCCAGAGAGTTAGTGTAACAAGTTGTGGAATAAACGTGACGCCCGGGTTAGGAGGCGGGAGCGCAGGTAGGCCCTCGTGGTTTTCTGATATCTTGAAGTCTCCGCAGTGGCCGGCTGGCGATGCCGAATCATTCGACCTTGGCTGCTTAAAATCAGAGT
This sequence comes from Bryobacterales bacterium, assembly GCA_963817515.1. Taxonomy (GTDB): domain Bacteria; phylum Acidobacteriota; class Terriglobia; order Bryobacterales; family Bryobacteraceae; genus DATMNI01. The sequence goes on from CAWFPJ010000010.1 coordinate 339,050, forward strand.
GGAACCGACCGAACCCACAACCCGGAAGATCCCGCAGTGGCCCGAACTGGTATCTCTGATCGGGGCGTTTCTGCTGGTTCTCCTGATTGCCAGCCTGTCCTATCAAGGATGGCGCGCCTATGGCCGCCAAAGTGAGGAGTTGGCGATCAACCGGGAAGTGGTGAGAAGCACCAATACCCTGCTGTCATCCCTGAAGGATGCCGAAACTAGTCAACGCGGGTTTCTACTAACCGGAAGGGATCGCTACCTCGAGCCGTATCGGCGGGCCGTTACAAGCATTTCCTCTGAGTTGAATGCTCTCGCCGTTGTGATTGCGGTCCGGAGTTCCGACCAGGCCCAACGCTTCGAAACATTAAAGCCTCTGGTCAACGAAAAAGTCGGGGAATTGCAGCGGACGATTGAGCTTCGCCGGAGCCAGGGGCCCGAGGCCGCTCTCGCCATTGTCCTGACCGATCGCGGAGATATTCTGATGGAGCAAATACGCCAGGAGTGCGCCCAGATTCAGCGGGCCGGGGACGCCCGCCTGGCATACTTCTCAAAGGAAGCGCGCTCCAGCATCAATGACATAGAGTCCATCAGCACGGTTGGAAGCGTGGTGCTCTTTGGCCTTCTGACGATTTCGACTATAGCCATTCAAAAAGGGACAGGCCGGCGACAGCAGTTGATTCAGGAGCTTCAAAAAAGCGAGACACAAACCAAGAATGCGCGCGACCAGCTGCAGACCACCCTCCGCAGCATAGGCGATGCCGTTATTACGACGGATGCGGCCGGGCGCGTTACTTTTTTGAATACCGTCGGGGAATCGCTTACAGGTTGGCCGCGGGACGAGGCTGTCGGCAGACGCCTGGAAGAGATCTTCGTGATTTCCAATGAAGAGACCAGGACGTCCGTAGAAAACCCGGTCACGCGCGCGCTGCGGGAAGGGCGAATTGTCGGCCTGGCCAATCACACGGTTCTCAGGGGCAAGAATGGAAACGATATCCCGATAGAGGATTCCGCCGCCCCCATCAGGGATGAGAATCAGGGCGTGTTAGGAGCGGTCCTCGTATTTCGGGACATCACGGAACGCAGGAAGGCCGAACGCGCCCGGATTCGTAGCGAGCAACGCCTGGAACTTGCCCTTAATGCGGGCCGGATTGGCGTGTGGGATTGGGACGTGATCCGGGATCAAATTGAATGGTCCGATCTGGTCTACGACATTCACGGCGTCGAACGAGGCAAGTTCCCGGGCCGCGTCGAGGATTTTGCGCGGCTGATTCATCCGGAGGATCGCGACCGGATCAACGCCGCGATCAGCGGAGCGTTGCGAAAGGACGATCACTATGACGCCGAATTTCGCGTGATCCATCCCGACGGAAAGATCGTCTGGGTCGCCACGACGGCCCTGGTTTTCCGGGACGAACACGGCACGCCAACCCGAATGCTGGGCGCAACTACCGACATCACAGAGCGGATGCAGGCTGAATCGCACCTGCTCCAACAGTGGCATACTTTCGACACCGCTCTTTCCAACACTCCAGACTTCACCTACATCTTCGACCTGGAAGGCCGGTTCACCTATGTAAACCGGGCACTACTCTCTCTCTGGCAGCGATCGCTCGAAGACGCACGAGGGAAAAACTTCTTTGAACTTGGCTACCCGACGGACCTGGCCGAACGCCTTCAACGCCAAATCCGTCAGGTAATTGACACTAAGGAACCGCTGCGAGACCAGACACCTTTTACCGGGCCAAGCGGTGAGACCCGATACTACGAGTACATCTTCGTGCCGGTTTTTGCTGCTGATGGACAAGTGGAGGCAGTAACTGGTTCTACCCGCGACATGACCGATCGGAACATGGCCGAGGCGGCATTGCGTGTCACTGAAGAACGCCTCACTCTGGCGCTCGAAGCCGGTGGCGGCGTGGGTACCTGGGACTGGGACATTCCGAACGATCGGGTCTATTGCAACCGTCAGTTTGCAACGTTGTTCTCGGTTGACCCTGAGAGCGCGGCTTCCGGCGCACCCCTCTCGCAGTTCGTTGCACATATTCACCCGAATGACCGGGGCCGTGTGGACGAGACCATTCGACGGGCTCTACAGACAGGCGGAGACATCTCTGAAGAATACCGCGTGGTCCAGGCTGACGACTCGGTGCGCTGGGTCCATGTACGGGGACGATGTCACCTGGACGCCGCGGGCAATCCCGTGCGCTTTCCGGGCGTAGTATTTGAGACTACCGAACGAAGACGTGCGGAAGAGGATCTGAAGCGCTCGAACGAAGAGTTAACGCGGGCCAATCGCGCACTGGAGGAGTTCGCCTATGTGGCCAGCCATGATCTGCAGGAGCCGCTCCGTATGGTTAACACTTATTCGCAGCTTCTCTTACGCCGGTTCGGAGCCAACACAGACGAAGAGATGCTGCAGTTTGCCAGCTTTATCCGGACCGGCGTACAGCGTATGGAAACGCTGATACGCGATCTGCTGAACTATTCACGGGCGACGCATGACCTTACCGAAGTACCCAGCTTCAAGATTGAGCTGGACGAGGCGCTTGACCGCGCACTAACGCTGGTGGAAACGCGCATCCGGGAAGTGGAGGCCGAGGTGACCTTCGATCCTCTGCCAGCCGCCGCCGGCGATCTTGGACAGTTTGTACACGTGTTTCAAAACATACTTTCGAACGCTCTGAAGTACAGAAAGCCAGATGTTCCGGCGCGGATTCATGTGAGCGCAAAACGTGGAAACGCAGAATGGATCGTGAGCGTGGCAGACAATGGCATAGGCTTTGACCAGAGCCACGCAGAGCGCATCTTCGGACTGTTCAAGCGCCTCCATCGCGAGGACCAGTACGCCGGTACAGGTCTCGGCCTGGCCATTTGCAAACGCATCATCGAGAGCTATGGCGGACGAATATGGGCGGAATCCAAAGAAGGAGTTGGCTCTACGTTCTTCTTCGCGCTACCCGTTTTGGACGATGACTAAGGTTGGCTATTGCGAGACGGCGAAAGCCATAATATTCGAGCCTGCCGCCACCGCCACGTACTGGGTGCCGTCGAACATGTAAGTCATGGGCGACGCCTTCCACGTGTGGTTGGTCTCAAAACTCCATAGCGGCTTGCCGGTCATGGCGTCGGCGGCCATCAGCGCGCCGCCTTCCTCGCCGAAAATCACAAGGCCGGTGGCCGTAGAGAGGGTGCCACCCCAGGATTCGGCCGGCCCGGGCTGCGGCAACTCCCAGGCGATTTTGCCGGTCTTGATATCGATGGCTTTCAGAATCCTCTGCGGCTTCTCATCCGGCGGCTGGTGCTGCGACCCGCCCAGGTATTCCTTGCCCGCCTGCCATGCGCCCGGATCGCTCTTGGTGTACACGCTGCACTTCTCGAAGGTCTGAATATAGTACAAGCCGGTGGCAGGATTGAAGGAAGGCGAGTACCAGTTGGTAGCGCCGTCTTGCGACGGGCACACCTTGGTTCCGGCGGCACTGGGCTCCTGACCGGGGTTCTTCACAGGCCGCCCGTCGGGCCCAATACCGCTGGCCCAGGTCAGGTTTCTGACGAAGGCTTTGGCCAGCAGCAGCTTTCCGTCCGTCCGGTCAAAGACGTAAAAGAACCCGTTGCGATTGGCGTGCAGCAGCAGTTTCCGCGGCTGGCTCTGCCCTGGCCACTCGGCATCGACCACGACGGGCGTCTCGGTGGCGTCCCAATCCCATAGATCGTGCGGCGTTCCCTGGTAGTGCCACTTGAGCTTTCCGGTCTTGGGATTGAGCGCCAGAATGCAATCGGAATAAAGGTTATCGCCCACGCGGTCGTCGCCGTTGTATTCCGCGCTGGGGTTGCCAGTAGGCCAAAACAACGTGTCCGTTTCGGCGTCGTACGTGCCTGTGAACCAGGTGGGCGCTCCGCCATGCGTGAGGCCCTTACCCTGCCAGGTTTCGGAGCCCGGCTCACCCGGCAGCGGCACGGTCCAGAAGCGCCAGACTTCCTTGCCGGTGGCCTGATCGAGAGCCGCCAGAAATCCGCGCGTGCCGTGTTCCCCGCCTCCAATCCCGCCGATCACCAGTTCCCCGACCGCCAGCGGAGCCGACGTGGCAAAGTAACTCTGGCGCGAGTCCGCCAGTTCCGTGTTCCACAGCAGCTTCCCGGTGAAGCGGTTGAGCGCGATCATGTGGGCGTTGTCGGTTTCCATGAACAGGCGGTCGCCGGCTATTGATACTCCGCGGTTGGTGCCGCCCGCTCCGGCGCCGCGCGCGGGCTTGCCGGAATGCCAGACCTCGCGGCCGGTGCCGGCATCGAGCGCGTAGCATTCATTGCCCGCCGCCACGTACATGATGCCGCCCACCACCACCGGAGTCACCTGCAGGCGCGAATTGTTCGGCACCGGAAAGTTCCACTTAGGCCCCAAACGCGCAATGTTGCTCTTGGTGATTTGGGAAAGCGTGGTGTAACGGTTGCCGCCCGGATCGCCATTGTAGCCCGGCCAGTCGACGCTGGAAGTGACCTCGCGATAACGGTTGCCTGCGCGGCGCAGCAGGTGCACGCGCTGATCGCCGGTCCGTAATTGCAGATCGTCGAAACCCCGGTTGAGCACTTCGCCATCCAGGCTCCGGCCGTCCGTGGTGGTGACTGTCTCGCGCTCGACCGGCTTCTCATGGCCCGCGCTCGGTTGCAGCGTTCGCAGAAAGCGGGTCAGCGGCGGCATCTCCGCGTCGCTCACCTGAATCGCCGGCATCCCCCGTCCCGGCAGCCCCTGGCGGATCAGCGAGACTAGTTGCTGATCATCGCGCTCGGCCAGGCGTCCGCGGATCGGCGGCCCCATTTCCGCGCCGTTGCCATCGGCCCCGTGGCATCGCGCGCACCTTGTCTCGAACACCACGCGCCCGGGTTCGGCGTCCTGCGCAAATAAATGCGCGGATGCGATGAGCAGAGATGCCACCGGAACGATCGAGGTCCGCATAGCAACCATACTAGCGCCATTCACCGGCCTCACTCGCGTGCTATAACCCGTGACCTTCGCGCTATAACCCGTGGCCTGTGCCGCAAACGTTGACTTCCAGGCCCATCTCGCGGAACATGGCGGCCTTTGCGGCCATCGCCAGGTTGGCCGCCGCCGGATCTGGCGCATAAGCCACCTGTACGTGATTGGACTTGTGCCGCGCCATCAACTGGTCGCGCGAGATGCCGTACATCACGGCATGCATGATGGGCCACTGCGGGGTGGTGATGTTCCAGCGGCGCTCGGTTTCCTCCGGAGGAAGTTCGATTGCCCGGGCGCGCCCAATGTCCGCGTTGAGCCTGCCGCGATCCATAAAGACCCGGCTCCATACAATCTCACCCGGTTTGCTGACGCCTTTCAGGCTGCCGCCGCCCAACCGGAAATACATCGGCGGCTGGCGCTCACTCACCGATCCGGCATAACCGCCGGCGAGGTGCGCGGGAGGAACAGCGCCCGAGATTTCGAACACCCATACGAATTCCTGCCGCCCGTTCACGCCGTAAAGCTCACCGTAGCGCACATCGTGCAGCGTGGTCTCCGGGTCAAACCCCAGCGTGCTCCAGATGCGGTTGGTCACCAGGGCATCCAGGCCGGCGCACTCGTCCACCTCATTAAAGTGCGGCAGCGCGCGACCCTCATAGAGCACGCGGGCGCCGTTGCCAACAGTGCCGCGGGCCACCACCGGCGGACGGTCCACGTTGTTCAATAGCCCCTCGGCCAGGTCAGATGCCGGCGCCAGGTCCTTCAACCCCTGCTGATATTGAATCCCGATGGTGTCGCAGCCGAAATCATCGGCAATGCGCAGCGCCGCGATGTACATTTTGCACTGATCCAGAATCTGGCCATCGGTCAGGTCGGTCTCGGGATTCGGCCCGGTCTTAAACCTCATTCCTTTCCGGTCCAGCCACTGGCGCACGGCGAGGGCTTCGGCGCCGGTCACCTGCTGCATTTCGGCAAACAGCGCCGACTGGCTGAGCCGCTCTTTAAACACGCCGGTGGGGTGCAGCAGTTCGTCCGGAATGATGGCGTTGTACATTCCCATGCAGCCTTCGTCGAAGACGCCCATGATGGCTTTGGCTTGCCGCAATTCCTGCGCCAGCCGCGTCCCCACTTCCGCGGCCTTGGCCGGCAATTGAAAATCGCTCAGCGGATGCACGTGGCTGAGGTCGTGCTGAACGGTCTCGCCCGCCAGCCAGCGGCGCAACCCGGCGAGGAAGATATCGTCGGTGAAATTCTCGCTCCACAAGGTGCTGTAGGCCACCCCGGCTTTGGTGCATGACGCATTCAGGTTCAGCATTCCCACCAGGCCAGGCCACTGCCCACTCCAGTTGGCTACCGTCAGGATCGGCCCTTTGTGGGTGTAAAGCCCGTGCAGGATGTGGTGGCTGTATTGCCAGACGGCTTCCACCACAACCAGCGGCGCATCGGGGGGTATGCCGCGGAATACTTCCATTCCATATTTCTGGCTGTCTATAAACCCGTGGCCCTTTTCGGGATCGCAGGCATGCCCGCGGCGCACGCTCCGGCCTTCGCGGCGGATGGCGTTTGTGACGGCTTCCTCGACGGCCGCCTGGGCCGGCCAGCACTTTTGGTTGGCCGAAAGGCGCAGGTCCCCGTTAGCTATGATAATTACGGTTTCCGTCATGCTTCACATTGTGACACCGCGACCGCCCTGGCGTCTAGGCCCCCGCCCGGATTCGGCCTGATTTTAGCGATAAACCACGACGCGACGAAAGGGGCGCACCTAATGAAGAAATGGACGCTGGTCGACAAGACGCTCACACCTGACGGCAAGACGATTTCGCTCCATGAGCACGACGGCAGCTACGCCATTCGTGTGGACGGCGCGCAGCTCATGTCGACGCGCCGGCACGGCTCCGAAGAAAGGCTCGCAGAGTTGGCTTGCGCGCATGTGAGAGGTGTACGCGGCGCGCGTGTCTTAATTGGCGGCCTGGGCTTCGGGTTTACCTTGAAAGCTGCCCTGTCAGCAGTTGCCGCGGACGCCACGGTGGTTATGGCTGAGATCCTGGCCGCGGTCATCGCCTGGAATTCCAACCCGGCATTCCATCTGGCGGCAGATGCGTTGGCGGATCCGCGCGTGATCGTCCGGCAACAAGATGTCGGCGAAGCGATTCGGGAGGCGCGGGGCAGTTTCGACAGCATCATCCTGGATGTCGATAACGGGCCGGCGGCGTTGAGCACGGTGGGCAACGACCGGCTCTATCACCACGCGGGTCTGCAAATGGCCCGCACTGCTTTACGGGCGGGGGGCTGCGTGGCCTTCTGGTCCGCCGCCGCCGATCCGGCATTCGAAAAACGGATGATCCGTGCCGGGTTCACGGTCGAAGTCGAGCGCTGCCGGGCGCACTCGAATTCCGGGGCCAGGCATATCCTTTTTCTGGGGCGGGTGAGGTAGGTCGGATTATCTATCTATAAAACGTCCGCAAAGCCGCGCTTCATCTGGCGGAAGAAGAGTCCTCCAACCACAAATGCAGCGGCGCCGTAAGCCGCGGCGATGGCGAGATCGCTCCAATCAGGCATGCTGGAAGTGAGAAGAACGGTCCGGTAGGCGCGCACCAGGTAATACAGAGGGTTGGCGGTCAGCACCCAGTGAGCCCATGAAGGATACTTCTCCTCCGGGATAAATATCGGGGTCAGGTAAAGCCAGGACGTAAGCACCACGCTCACCACCTGCGCAGTATCGCGGAGAAAGACGTTCAGGCTGGCGGCAATCCATCCTAACCCGACCGCAAACAGTCCGATCACGAACATGTACAGGGGCAGGACTATCAGGAAGACGCTGATCCGGTTTTGCCAGACCCCGACCGCCACAACCATCAGGCTGAGCGCTAGCAGGTGCCCCACCAGGGTAGAGAGAAAGACCGAGACCGGGACAATCTCGGATGGAAAAACGGTTTTGGTAATCAGGTTGGCCTGATCGAGCAGGCTGGAGGCGGACCGCTGGAGGGTCTCCTGGAAGAGCAGCCAGGGCAGCATTCCGGCAAAAATAAAGAGAGCGTAACTGTCAAAGCCCTTGGGGGCCTGCATTTTCAGGCAGACCTGGAATACGAAGGTCCAGCTGAGCAGCAGCACCAGGGGATGAATCAATCCCCAGATCCAACCCACGGCCGAGCCCACAAAGCGCTGTTCGAAATCGCGGCGCACTAATTGGAAGAGCAGGCTGCGCCTTTCAACCAAATTCCGCAGAAAATGAGTACCAGGGACTCGCTTGGGCACTTTAGAATTGAACAATACCAACTTTATCAATAACTTGCAATCCAAAATGGGGGTTGACACACAGAGGCGCTAGCTGGTAGAGTTTGAACTTCGCCAACGGTTGTTACAGTAGTATTAGTTGCCCCACCGGGCCCCGGGGAGATAGTTAACCCCAAATCCAAAAGGGTCCGGCCGGAGAGACTATGAAGCAGGAATATTTTGTAGTGGTCTTAGCGCATTCGCTCCGCGGCAGGCTGCGCCGTGTCCACATCCCGCATCAGGCAGTTTATGTGATTCTGGCATTGGCTCTCTTCGGGTGTTTCTCAGTTTTCGGATTCGTCGCCAGCTACGCCCGCATGGCCTGGAAAGTTGCCAACTACAACGCGCTGAAACGGGAAGCCGACGGGCTGCGCACGCGTTACCAGAATTTGCAGAAAGTGGTCAGCGAAACCAAGGTCCAGATGGCCAGCCTGCAGTTGTACGCGAAGGAAGTTTCGGTTGCGTACGGAATTAAGCAGAAGTTGGAAGGTCCATCAGACATCTCGGCCGAAGGCAAACTGGTGCCCTCATTCGCGGAAAGTATGGAAGACTACAGCTACCTGCGGAGTGTGGATAAACTTGCTTTGCCGGGACGTGCGTCGCGGCGGTTTCTGGCCGTGAAAGCGCAGCCAAGCCTTTGGCCGGTGGACGGCCGGCTGATGAGCGGTTTTGCACAGCGTACGGACCCGTTCTCGGGTGAAGGCGCATTTCACAAGGGCGTGGATATCAGTGCGCCCACAGGCACTCCGGTGCGAAGCACGGCCGACGGCATTGTGATCCAGGCCGAACCAGTGGCTGGAGGATACGGCCGCCTGGTGCGGATCGATCACGGCGGCGACGTGCAGACCTACTACGCGCATCTTTCCCGCATCATGGTTCGCGAAGGGCAGGAAGTACGGCGCGGCGACATTGTGGGGATGGTGGGCAGCACAGGGCGCGTGACGGCGCCGCACCTGCATTATGAAGTGCGCTTGGGTGGCGCGCCAGTCAACCCGTACCGCTACCTGGCCAACGCGGTCGTGTTCCAGCAGTCTATCAAGGATTTCCCGTTTTAATTAATGTGACAGACCGGGAGGCCATCCTACGGTGACAGGCCGGGAGGCATATCGTTGCGTGAATATGCGGACGTTGATTCTGGCGGCGGCACTGGCTGCCTGCGCCTGCGGTCCCGCCTCTCAAGCCGGCGCCATTCCCGAGTACACCTACGAGGTGGTCCACACCTACCACCACGATCCCGACGCGTTTACGCAAGGCCTCTTTTACCTGGACGGAGTACTGTACGAAGGGACGGGCCTGGAGAACGAATCGTCCATCCGAAAGGTCAAACTGGAAACCGGTGAGGTGCTGCAGAAACGTGATTTGCCGGAACAGTATTTCGGCGAGGGCATTGTCAACTGGAAGGACCGGCTGCTCGAAATCACCTGGAAAGCGCAAGTAGGTTTCATCTACGATTTGGCCGGCTTCACGCCCAAAGGTCAATTCGAATATTCCGGCGAAGGTTGGGGCCTGACGCAAGACGGCAAGCACATCATCATGAGCGACGGCTCAGCGCAGATCCGTTTTTGGGATCCTGAGACCCTGAAGGAAACCGGCCGAATTAGCGTTACGGCGGATGGCCAGCCGGTGACCGATCTGAACGAACTGGAATGGATCAAGGGCGAGATCTACGCCAACGTCTGGCAGACCGACCGCGTGGCGCGAATCGACCCCGTGAGCGGCAAAGTGACCGGCTGGATCGACCTGAAGGGTCTGCTGAGCCCCCAGGACTTTATTCCACAGCGGACCGATGTATTGAACGGGATCGCGTACGATGCCAAAGGCGACCGGCTCTTCGTGACCGGCAAGCGCTGGCCCAAATTATTTGAGATCCGTCTGAAGAAGAAGATTCAATAGAGTGCTCCGCTCCCTTATGATCGCGGCTCTGTTGGGCTCGCTTTCTAACTGAGGTCGGGAAGCAGAAAGCGGGCGGGGGTTCCCGCCGATTGCGCCACCGCCTCGGCCGCCAGGTAGCCGCTGCGCACGGCGCCTTCCATGGTGGCGGGCCAACCGGTGCGTGTCCAATCACCGGCCAGGATGACGTTGCCGGGGTAGGATTGCGCGGCAGGCCGCAGGCCTTCGGTTTCGGGCGCCGCCGAAAATGTGGCGCGCTGTTCCTTCACCACGTGCGCCTTCACCAATCTGGCGTCGTGGACGCGCGGGAAATACAGCCGCAGGTCGCCGATCGCGATGTCGATAATCTGATTGCGCGTGAGGTTGGTCAGTTCGCGCGAGGCGCTGACCACCAGCTGCAGATACTGGCCCCTGTCCTTATTAAACATCCACTGCATCGTGCGGTCGAGCAGGGTGGCGTGGGGGAGGGTGGTCACTTCACGGTCGAACCAGAGATGCACGCCGGTGATGGGCGAATGCTCCAGCTTGGGCGCCGGAAGACCAACGGCTTCCAGGCGCTCAAACGGCAGCGCGCAGATATAGTGGGCCGCGGTGAGGCGCTCGCCGCCCACCATGAAACCGGAGTCACTAATGTTTTCCACCGGAGCGCGAAAGTGCATCCGGACATTGCCCAGGCGCTTCCATGCTTCGGCGGTGTACAGGTCACCCAGCGGCACGTTGGGCACGCCCATTTCGTAGGAATCGGCGCGGGCCAGGAAGCTGTGCCAGAATACCTGGAACCCGTGGATGGCGGCCATCCGGTCCAGACTCTTCGTTGACCGCGCTGACCAGCACCTGGCGCCAGAAGCGGTCGATGGCGTGCGGCGTCTGGCGCTTCTGCAACAGCCAGTCGAGCATGCTGATGCGGTCGAGGTCTTTGCGGCGTGTGCGTTCGCGCCGCAGGGCGGCCATGGCGCGGGCAATCCGGATTTTGTCGTGGCGGTCCAGGAAGTGCATCCTCAGGAATGACCCCGTGAAATGAAAGGGCGCGGGAAGCCGGCCACGGCGCAGCACGGAGAGGCGGCCGCCGGGTTCCAGGAAGTAAAACTCGCGGTAGAACTTGATGCGGTCGCGCACGCCCAGGCGCACATAAAAATCGAGCAGGTTCACGCAGCAGCGCAGCAGCACGTGCTGGCAATTGTCGATGGTCTCGGCGACTTCCTCCCCACCGGCAGGCACCGCATAGGACGCGGCGCGGCCCCCCAGAAACGGGCGCGCTTCGAACAGATCGACTTCGAAACCGGCGCTGCCCAAGGCCGCCGCCGCCGATAACCCCGCCAGACCTCCACCCGCAATCAGAACCTTTGGCATCGAAACGTCAGTATCCCATGGGCACTGTACCGGATAGACGAAGCACAGGCGCTTTGGTCGCTAGCTTACTATCGCGTCGATGGTGGCCTGCGTGATGGGATGATATCCGGCGCGCGCCTGGGCATAGATCCGCCGCGCTCGCTGCCGCCCCTCGCTGGTCTGCATGAGTTCCGAATACAGGGGCTTCACGAACTTGCGACGGCCCACGGAGCTGAGAAATTCCGCCAGCCTGGTGTAAGCGGGCTCATAACCGGCCTTCACCGACATCAGCAGCCACTGATGCAGAATCTCGGAATTGAGCGATCCGGTAAAGTGGAATTCGCGGTCCAGCCGCGCCATGTCCGGCGGATTCTGCGTGCGCAGGAAGTGCAGCCATTCCTGGCTGCTCCATCGGCTGGTATCGGCGGGCCATCCGGATTCTACGCGGGTGAAGGCGTCCGATTGCGGTTCGAAAGCTCCTGGCGGAATGCCGGGGCTGAAAATCCACTGGTCCAGAGGTACTTGCTGGAGCGCCGGGTCCGGAAATTCGGCGCGCACATAGGCCAGGAACTCCGCGGTGGTGATGCTGCGGAAAGCGAAATGTTCGAAATAGGATCGCAGAAACCGGTCGAAGCGCGCCCTTCCCACCGAGTGCTCGATGGTGCGTAATAACAAGGCGCCTTTCTCATAGGGGACCAGGGTGCAGCCGTCGTCGGGATTACGGCCGGCGAGATCGATATGCAGCACACCGTCGCTCGGCGGCAGGCTCGCCATTTCGCGGTCGAGTTCGCCGCGGGCCAGCACGGCTTCCATGCCGGCGCGCTGCGGGCCGTAGACCTTTTCGAGAATGCGCCTCTCCAGATAAACCGTGAAACCCTCGTTCAGCCAAAAATCGCTCCACGTGGCGTTGGTGACCAGGTTTCCGGACCAGGAGTGCGCCAGTTCATGGGCCACCAGAGAGACCAGGCTCTTGTCACCGGCCAGAATGGTGGGGGTGGTGAAGGTGAGGCGCGGGTTTTCCATACCCCCGAAAGGAAAGCTGGGAGGAAGCACCAGCAGATCGTAGCGGCCCCATTGATAGGGCCCGTACATTTCCTCGACGGCTGCGATCATGGCCTCGGTGTCTTCAAACTCGTGCGCGGCGGCTTCCAATAATGCGGGTTCGGCATAGACGCCGGAGCGCGGGCCCAGTGCGCGGAAGGCCAGGTCGCCGGCGGCCAGTGCGATCAGGTAGCTCGGGATGGGCTGGTCCATGCGAAAGGCTTGCAATTGCGCGTCCTCGCGGCTATCGGCCTCGGCCACGGGCGCGGCTCCCATTACGGCGGTCAAACCAGAGGGCGTGTGAATGGCTGCCGTGAAGGTTACCCGCACGCCCGGGCGTGTCCTGCAGCGGGATCCAGCTTCGCGCATGGATAGCTTGCGACTGCGTGTAGAGGAAGGGATGCCGCTTGCCCGCGGTCTGCGGCGGGTCGAGCCATTGGAGGCCGCTGGCGTGGGGCGAAGTGGAATAATGGACGCGCACCCAATTCATCGAAGGGGCCACGCGAATCTTGAGCGGAGCGCCCAGAATCGGGTCCGGAACACCCAGTTCGAATGCCTCGGCATTCTCCACGGAATGAATCGTCAGGTCGCGGGTATCCAGTATTAGTTCACTAACGAGCTCATTACCGGACAGGCGGTCGAAGTGGAGGGCGACCGAACCGTCGAGGATCTTGCGGTCAAAATCCAGATCCAGAACCAGATCTAAATGACGAACGCGTAAGAGATCCGGCCGCGACCACGAATGCACATCCATGATTCATGATAGAATTCAACCGTCCCCCTTCCTAGTCCAGAGATCTATAAGGGTATTTAGAACAGCACACGTCTATGCCAAAACAGGAACCGAGGCAAGTCCTGGCAGTGGTCAACGATTTGTTCTTCTCCGTCAAGCTGTCGGACGCGGCCAAGCGGAACGGCCTGGCGCTGGAATTTGTCAAGGACGCGGACGCTGTTCTCGAAAAGGCGAAGGCCAAGCCATCCCTTATCGTGTTTGACCTGAACTTTGAGGCGGTAAGTCCGCTGCAACTGATCGCCAAACTCAAAGGCAGCGCCGACACCAAGGGCGTCAGCCTGATTGGATATCTTTCTCACATCCAGGGTGAATTGAAGGTGCAGGCTCAGGATGCAGGGTGCGATATGGTTCTGGCGCGCTCCGCCTTTTCGCAGAATATGACGCAGATTTTCAAGCGCCACGCGGGAATCGGGTAACTGTTCCCAGGCCTGCAGTTAAGCCAGACACTCCTTGCAGTAGGCCAGGCACTTCTTCATCTCGGCCAGCAGGGTTGAATCTTCCGGGATACGATACTCGAGTTCGATGTTCCCCGGGAAGCCGTATTTCTCTTTCTTAAGCAGTTGCAGGACTTCCTTCATCGGCGTGTCGCCTTGCCCGAAAGGCGTGTACGTCCCGTGGTTCTTCTTCATGTCCTTGACGTGCAGATTGGTAATCTTGGCGTGATGCTCTTTGATGAACGCGACCGCATCGTAGTTGGCGGCCGTGAAGTGGCCGATGTCCAGATTGACCCCGTTGTACTTCCCATAGGCCATCAGCGTGGCGTAGCTCTCAAGCGTCGCCGTCTGATTGGGGTCGTTGGTGGCGTCGTGGCCGTGATAACCGATCAGCAGCTTATGCTTGTCGGCGATGGGAGCGATCCGCTTGGCCATGCTTAGCGTAGTGCTGGTGCTGATGGCCCGGACGCCGAGCCCTTGGGCCATGGCGAAGCCGTATTCGATGTCATCATCCTTCATGTTGTCGTTCATGTTGTAGCACAGCAGGGCGACATCGATGCCGGCGTCGTTGAACTTTTTGCGCACGGCCTTCCAGGTGTCTGCGCTGGTTGACGCACGCCATTGGCGAGTCTGTTCCTGCTGGGCCTGCCGGGCGGCCTGCTGCTCAGGAGTCATCGGACCGCGCCCGCGTCCCTGGCCGCCGCCAGCCGCCCTGGGGGCACCGGCCAGCGCTTCGCAGTGGTTGGACATGAGTTCCGCCTCGCCCAGCCCAACCTCGACAAAGGCCTGGATGATGGCTTCCGGATCGGCGGCTATGCGGTTGAAGCTGTATGTGATAGCGCCAATCTGCACGCCGTCGAACTTCGAGTTGATTTTGGCAGCGCCAAATGCGCCCACCAACGGCACGGAGGCGGCCGCCATCAGTCCCAAATCTCTTCTGGTATAAAGCATGGAATGGATTATACGCTAGTTGCTGCGTATCTCTCGGAACAGCCGGGTTGGTAGAATCGTTGTTAGGTCAGTATGGACCATGGCGCCCCTAACCGTCCCGCCACAGCGCGGGAGATCATCCTCGAGATTGTGCGCAACATGCGGGAGGGCCTCGAACCGCTGCACTATTCCACTCTGCCGCCGGCCGTTTACCATGTCTATTTGCATCCCGAAGACATGGAACGCCTGCGCGGGATTCTGCCGCGCATCGTCGATGAGGCGCGGCGTGCTCTCGATGCCGAACTGGAATCGCTCAACCGTGCGTCCATGGTGGGGAACCTGGCGGAGAAACTGAAGCTGGCGCGGCGCTCGGAGCCGAAAATCGCGGCGCCCGACGGCGGCTGGCAGATCCGCATTCTGGAAAACACGGACGACGACATCGCAGCCGGCGATATTGCCATCCATTCCGAACTGGCGCTGCCGGCCAAAGCCGAGTTGGGCGCCGGCTCAATGACCAAGCGCATTGCCACGCGGCGCATGGGCGGCGTGGAATCCGTTTCACAGACCTATGAGAAGGCGCCCCGCCCAGGTGGTGATGCCGGTAGTTCCGCGGCTGGCGATGCTGCCCCGGCGCCCGGTACGCTGGCAGTGATCGAGTATGAGGACAATAGCGGCCGCAAGACCTACTGCATGCTGAAGGACCAGATCGTAGTCGGGCGCGGAGGGCGCGACTACTGGACCGATATTAAGCTGGAAACGCTGCCCGATGTTTCGCGCGAACATTTCCGGCTGCGGCGCGACCCGGAGAGCGGCAAATTTTTCCTGAAAGACCTGAGCCGGCTGGGTACCACGATCAACGGCGAGAAAGTCCCTTCGAGCGCGGATTTCACGGATGGCGAAAAGCGAGACCGCAACCTGGAATCGCCAGTGCCGCCGCAGGCGCGAATTGGTTTGGCGGACGTGGTATTCCTCGAATTCAAGAGCAGGTAACGCCGGTGGTGGTAGCGCCGGCGGTCGTAGCCGCCGGTGACTTGATTTGATTATGCCGAATGGTTAAAACGAAGCTCAGATGCGCAGGGGCGAGCGACCCCGGCCGGGTACGCCGCAACAATGAGGACGCGTTCCACATGGACGCGGAGCGCGGCATTTTCCTGGTGGTGGACGGCATCGGCGGCCAGGCCGCGGGTGAGAAGGCCGCGGAGATCGCCCTGGGCCGCGTGCGCGCTCGTTTGGAACGGCAGACGGGCACGGCGGAGCAGCGCGTCCGCGAAGCCATCACCATGGCCAACAACGAGATTTTCAAGGCCGCGCAAGCCAACCCCGAATGGCAAGGCATGGCGTGCGTGCTGACGGTGGCGCTGCTCGAGAACGGTTCGGCGGTGGTCGGCCACGTAGGGGATTCGCGGCTGTACCAGATCCGCGGCCCGGAGATTCGCAAGATTACACACGACCATTCCCCGGTGGGCGAACGTGAGGACAACCGGGAATTGAGCGAGGCGGAGGCCATGCGGCATCCGCGGCGCAACGAAGTTTTTCGCGACGTGGGTTCGGAAGAGCACTCGCCCGACGACGCCGATTTCATCGAGGTGCAGCGGATTGCCTTCGCACCGGATAGCGCGCTGCTGCTGTGCAGCGATGGCTTAAGCGATCTGGTGCCGTCGGCTGAGATCCGCGATGCGGTGCAGCGCAATGCCGCCGATCCGAAGGCGGCCGTGGGGGCCTTGATTGCGGCGGCGAATGATGCCGGCGGCAAGGATAACGTCACGGTGGTGCTGGTGGAAGGCGAGGACTTTACAGCGCCGGCGATAGTGGCCGTACGCCCGCCGGCAGGCGCCGCATCTCCTGGGCGCGCGGCGATGTTTATATTCTGTGGATTCGCAATTGCGCTGGCAGCGGCCTGGTTTTCACGAACCTGGTGGCTGCCGGCCCCCGTGGTGATTGCGCCGCGCGTGCTTGCCGCCGGACCAGGGACGCCGCTTCCGAGCATCGCCGCGGCCATGGAGCAGGCGCGCGCCGGCGATACTGTGGACGTGATGGCCGGGGAGTATCGTGAACAGGTGCGGCTGAAGAGCGGCGTCAATCTGCGCAGCCATGTGCCGCGCGACGCCAGTCTGCGGGCTGCACCCATGTCGAACGGGCCGGCGGTGATTGCCGAAGGCGTGAAGGGCGCGCGCATCAGCGGATTCCGCATTCTGGCCGACCAGACCATTCCGCTTGCGGTGGGTATACGGCTGGTGGATTCCGAAGTGGAAATCGAAGATATGGAAGTGGACCGCGCCGGCGTGGGAATCGAGATCCACGGCGGAATTGCGACGCTGGTCGGTAACGCAGTTCACGATTGCGCCGGCGAGGGCGTGCTGATCTTGGGCGCCGGCACGCCGTGGCTTTCGCACAATACGATCCAGCGGAACAAGGGTGCGGGCATTGCAGCGCGCGATGGAGCTAAGCCGGGACTGATGGGGAACGTAATTGAGAAGAATTCTCTGGAACTGCCGGCGGATACCGACATGGCCCTGATCAGGGAGCGAAATTTTCTGTTGGATGCCGCTGTGCCGCGGACTGGTCCCAGACCCCGGCCGCGGCCCACGTCTTCCGGAGCCACGCTACCCGGGACCACACCGCCTGGGACCACATCATCTCGTGCTCCATCAGCGGGTGAAAAGAAATGATCGCGCCCGCCTCGCGCAAACTCGGCAGGTATGAGATCCGCCAGAAACTCGGCCGCGGCGGCATGGCCGACGTGTACCTGGCGAATGATACCGTGCTCGGCCATATGGTGGCTCTAAAGCTGATCGAACACAGCGAGGATGCCGATACGCGGGACGCCATCGCAGCAGAACGCCGCGGGGCGGTGTTGCAGGCGCACCTGGCGGCGGTGGATCCCGGGGTGGTGCGGGTGTACGACTCGGGCGACCTGGACGATTACTTTTTCGTGGCCATGGAGTACATCGACGGGCAGGACCTGGCCGAATTGATGCGGCGCGGCAAGCTCGAATTCGAATTCGCGGCCGATGTGGCGGTGGCGGTGGCCACGACGCTCGAGAGCGCCCACAACCTGCAGGTGGCAATCGGCGGCAAAGACTATCGCGGTGTAGTGCATGGCGATATCAAGCCGAAGAATATCCGGATCGACAGCCAGGGCAATGTGCGTGTGCTCGATTTCGGCATCGCCAAGGCGCTTTCGCTTTCGCGGAAACTGACGCGCAACGAATTCGGCAGTGTACCCTACGCATCGCCCGAACGGCTGGATGTGGGCGAAGTCAACGTGGGCTCCGATCTCTGGTCGCTGGCGGTGATGCTCTATGAGATGGTGTCGGGCGTGCAGCCGTATCAAGCCGACAGCACCGAACGGCTGGAGCGGATGATCCGTTCGCGCATTGCACCGCCCCCGGCGCCTGACCCCTGCCCGGAGCCGCTGCGGCGGATTCTGATCAAAGCCATGGCGCCCGATCCGGAGTTGCGTTACGCATCGGCTGGGGACTTCCGCCAGGATCTGGAGGCATTCCGCAGCGGCGGCCGGGTGGGCGCGGTGGAGGAAGATCTTGACGCCACGCGGCGGACATGGCGGCCCGGCCGGACGGAAGAAAGCACGGAACAGAGCACCGACGAAACGCGGCGTACGTGGCCCCTGGAGAAAGGTACAACCAAAACAACATCGCCAAAGCCGCCGGCGCTAGCGAAGGCGCGCGGCAGCGTATTCTACCTGGGAACGCGGACTGTGGCAGTCCTCCTGGTGGCTTGTGTGTGCTTCGGCACCTGGTTTCTGATTGGGAACTACCTGCTCTACCGTCATGGCCAGGACCTGGCCCGCGAGATCGAAGCCGAGCAGTTGACCGACCCGGACCAGATCTGGACCAAATGGACGGAACTTTCCAAGGGCAACTCTTCGTCTTTCTTATTGCGAGGACCACGGAAAGTGGTGAAGCAGAAGTTTGTAGCAGCAGCCGACCGCGTGATCGACACTTATCGCAACAGCGAATCCCAGGTGCTGCGTGAAAAGGATTGGGATCGCGCCAGGACCATGGCGGCGCACGCCCTGGCGGTGGATCCCGACGACAACGTGCGCGGCAAGCTACGCCTTTGCGAAGGCCAGATTTCGCGCATCAACGGGACCAGCCATCGCAACGTGCAGGAGCTGAATACCGCGGTGGAGCAATTCACCGAAGCGCAGCGCCTGATGCCGCAATCTCCCGATCCCGAACTGGGCCTCGCTCGAGTCTACGTTTACGGTCTCAAGGATATGGATAAGGCCTACGAGGCGATGCAGCAGGCGCAAAAGCGCGGATACCAGTTGGGCAATCGGGAGAAATCGCAGCTTGCCGAAGGCTATCTGGCGCGCGCCGACCGGGCATGGTGGGATTCGCGCAACGTGCGCGGGCTGCCTCAGGAGAAAGACCAGATTCAAAGGGCGGCCGACGATTACAAACGGTCGCTCGGTTTGTATCAAAGCATCAACGCGACGGCGGGGATTGTACGAGTGCAGAACAGCCTGGACAGCGTCAACTTCAGATTGCAGCAGATTGATTCAGGGGCCGCGTCCCCGGCTGCGGGCCGGGACGGCGCGGCGACTCAGCCGCATGGGCCTGTGGAGATTCTGCGGCGCATCCTGCGCGCCACGAAACTGACCGATCAATGGCAATAACACGCAGCAGCACCGCCGATCGCGCGGTTGTCCGGCGTGCGTCCGGGCAGCGCCGGCAGTGGCGCCGCAACGAATTGGCTTGCACGCTGGCAGCCGGCCTGTTAGTGGCCGCGGGTTTGTATCTGGTTCACAAGGCCAAATCGCAAGCGCCGGCGGAGACTGACCGCGGCCTGGCGGCGAAGCAGTTGCTCAATCTCAACAACCTGGAGGCGCGCGAAGAACTGCTGCCCGCCCTCACTATGTTTCCGGATGCGGCGGAACGCGAATTCGTGGCGCGCAAGATATTTTATGTGGCCGGCGGGCTTTCAAATGTCGGCGCTATCGCGCGCATCCGCGTAACGGCGGAAGAAGCGGGAAACTCTCGCGGCCTGGCGCATTTCCGCGAACGCATGGGCAGCCGCGGCTCCGTGGCGCTGCTCACCGGCGATCAACTGCGCGCGCTGAAGCCGCTGTTCGTGGTGCGGCGCCCCGGACAATTTGAAAGCGCGTTCCGTCTCTGGACACTGCTGTTCTTCGCGGCATTTCTGCTGGTGCATATTTGGTGGAGTTTGCGCGGCTTTGCGGGCGACCAGCTTTTTCTGCCCGCGATGATGCTGCTGTCGGGCATCGGTCTGGTCCTGATGGTGAGTCTGCGCGACCCGGTGCGCGACAACCTCCTGTTCGTGGATTTCGCGCAGGGCGTGGTTATGGGCGCATTACTGCTGGCCGCGGGCAGTGCTATCGATTACGAACGGCTGACGGGCAAGCTCAGCTTTGTGCCGCTACTGGCGAGCTTCGGACTTTCCGTGCTTCTGATTCTGTTTGGGTCTGGGCCGGGCTCAAGCGACGCCAAGGTAAACCTGCTGGGCTTTCAGCCGGTGGAGATTATCCGGCTGCTGCTGGTGTTTTTCCTGGCCGGCTACTTCGCCAGCCGATGGGACATTCTACGCCACGCGCGCGAGACGCGCCCGTCCCTGGCGCCGCTTACCGGACGCTTCGACATTCCACCCGTGGAGTACACGCTGCCGGCGCTGGTTTCGGTGGCGCTCTCGCTGGTCTTCTTTTTCCTGCAGAGGGATATGGGCCCGGCGCTGATCTTCGCTGGCCTGTTCCTGGCGCTCTACGGCGTGGCGCGCGGCAGCGCACTGGTTCCGGTAGCCGGTCTAGCGCTGCTGGCTGGCGGCTTTGCCGTGGGGTATTTCATCGGGGTGCCGCACACCGTGGGGGAGCGCGTCTCCATGTGGCTTTCTCCCTGGAACAACATGGTGCACGGCGGCGATCAACTGGCGCACTCGCTGTGGGCCTATGCCACGGGTGGATTTTCAGGCACGGGCATCGGCCTCGGCGAACCGCAGTTGGTGCCGGCATCCCACACCGATTTGATCCTTTCCGCGCTGGGCGAAGAATGCGGCTTCCTGGGTGTGGCGGTGGTCTTCGGGCTGTACGCGCTGCTGGTGTATCGCGCCTTGCGCATTGCGTTGCGGGCACGCACGGATTACGAATTCTTTCTGGCGGCGGGGCTGGCCGCTGCCACCGCGCTGCAAGTCCTGCTGATTGGCGGCGGCTCGCTGGGCGTGGTGCCGCTCTCGGGCGTGGTTACTCCGTTCCTCAGCTATGGGCGCACCGCAATGCTGATGAACTTTCTGGTGATGGCTATCCTGCTTTCGATCTCGGCGCGCGCGCAAGAGAAAGCTCCACAGGAAAGGACCGAGGCCCTACAACCGTTCCGCGTGCCGGTGGCCGTGGCGGGGATGGTTTTCGCGGCGGCCGGTCTGGTGATTGTGGGTAAGGCCGGATACGTCGAAGTGGCGCGCTCGGCCGCCACCATGGGGGAAGGCACGCTGGTGCTGCAGGCCGATGGCGCGAGGCGGTATCAATACAATCCGCGCCTGCAGGAGATCATGGAGGAAATTCCCAAAGGCTCCATCTATGACCGCAATGGCCTGCCGCTGGCGACCAGCAACTGGGACGAACTGGAGAAGCATCGCGCGGACTATCAGCAGTTAGGCGTAGATATCGATCGCGCCTGCCCGCGCGGCGCCCGCCGCTATTATCCCTTCGCGGGCCTGATGTTCGATCTGCTGGGCGACTTGCGCACGCGCACACGCTGGGGCGCCAGCAACACTTCTTTTGTGGAGCGCGATTCGGCGCGGCGGCTGCGCGGGTACGACGATCGGCCGACGCTGCTCGAAATCAAGAATCCGGCTAACGGCAAAATGGAGCGGGTGCTGCGCTACGATTACCGCGAACTGATGCCCCTGCTGCGGCATCGCCACGAGCCTGACAACCCTGAGGTGCGCCGCGTGCTGGACCGGCCGCGCGATGTGCGCATGACGATCGACGCGCGGCTACAGGTAAGAGTGGCGGAGATTCTGCGGAACCAGCTGCGGCAGGCAGCCCAGGACAAAGGCGCGGCCGTGGTGATGGACCCGGCCACCGGTGACCTGCTGGCGGCCGTGAGTTTCCCGCTGCCGCAACTCGATCCCGCGGCGCAGTTGTCTCAACCGGCGGCCAATCAGGGGCAGGAAGCCAACCCGTATCTGGATCGCGCGCGCTACGGCTTGTATCCCCCGGGCTCCACCTTCAAAGTGGTGACCGCCATGGCGGCATTGCGCAAAGATCCGCAATTGATGCACAAGACTTACGAATGCGTGCGGCTGCCGGACGGCCGCACGGGCAACTTCCTGAAAGGTTCGAAGCGGCCGATCCGCGATGACGTTCAGGACCACGCGCCTCATGGGACGCTCGATATGGAGCGCGGAATCATCGTTTCCTGCAACGCGTACTTCGCGCAGTTGGGTACCTATGATGTGGGTTCGCAATCGCTGCTGGAGACGGCCAACCTGCTGGGGATCGCGGCGGCGGCGCCCAACACGGCTGCGCAGCTGAAAAAACTCCTGCCGCAATCGTCGTACGGACAAGGCGAGGTGGTAGCGTCGCCCTTCCAGATGGCGCGCGTGGCTGCGACCGTGGCCAACGGCGGGGCCATGCCGCAGGGGCGATGGATCACCGGCGAGAACAACCCGCGAACGGCGGCTGCGCAAGCGGTGTTGCCTGCGGACGCGGCCGGGATGCTGGCGCGGTTCATGCGGGAAGTGGTGACGCAGGGAACCGGACGGCGCGCCGGCGGGGCCAGTGTAGCGATGGCGGGGAAGACCGGCACGGCGGAACTGGCCGACGCCCCTTCGCACGCCTGGTTCATCGGCTTTGCGCCCTACGGCTCATCGGGCTCAAACGCAGCCGCGCGCAAGGTTGCGCTTTCCGTGTTGATAGAGAATGGAGTGTATGGCGGCGCCAACGCCGCGCCGGCCGCCGCGGAGATTGTCAACGCGGCTGCGAAACTGGGGCTGATTCAGCCATGAGCTTGTTTGCCGGAATCGAAAAGACCATTGAGCGCGGCTTCCGCCGCTGGACGGAGCGGATGTTCGGAGCGGCCGATTCGAACCAGCTGCTGCTGGTGCATCGCGCAATTCTGGAGGAAATCGAGACCCAGATTCAAACGGTGGCGCGCGGCAAGCGGGTCTTCCCGTATCCGCGGCTGGTGGTGACTCTGAACTCAGCCGACGCCGGCCGCCGGGCGGTCTATCAGACAGCCTTCGGCGAGGAGGGCCGCCTGGAAAAAGATATCCGCGATGCTCTTGAGGGAGCGCGTTGCGAACTGCCGCGCGGCTTCAGGGTTGAGGTGAAGACTGCTGAAGTCCTGTCCACTGAAGTGCAATCTACTGAAGTGCAATCTAGTGACGTGCAGTCCATCGGCGCAGCGGAGCGTCGCCTTTGAGATTGAGTATTCTTCCGAATCAGCCAGGCTGGCCTGATCCCGGCCCGGCACTCGGCCCCGCCCCCATCGCGCGCTTGACCATCGTCAAAGGAAAAGCCGAAGCCGCTGAATACACCCTGGAGAAAGTGCGGACGAACCTCGGCAGGCTGGCCGAACTAACGGATTCAGAGCAGCGCGTAGTGCGCCGCAACGACGTGGTCTTCGAGGAAGGCGGCGATGAAGCCAATGCCACGGTCTCCCGAAAGCACGCCAACATTCGTCTGACGGACGGCGATTACCGCATCTGCGATGAAGGCAGCGAGTTCGGCACACGCGTGTTTCGCGACGGCCGGACCATCGAAGTGCCGGCAGGCAACCGCCGCGGCGAGAAACTGCGCTCCGGCGATGAAATTTATTTAGGGCGGGCGCGTCTGCTCTTCGAACGCTGAGGCTGCGGATTAAGCCCTTACAGAGTTCTTAGAAACGCGATTAAATCTTTCCGCTCGGACGAAGAGAGGCGAAGCCCAAAGGGATGGCCTGAAATTGACCGCATCTTCCCGTCATAACCTTTGAACCCTGTCGGAATATATTCCGGACCGAGGCGCGCCGGGTCGAACCAGTCTTCAAGCGCCGCCGCCGGGCCGTTGTGGCCGAACGGTCCGCGATACCAGACGCCCTTGAGGGATGGAACCTTGTAGTAACCGGTGCCCTTGTGGGTTTCGAGCGCATATCGGGGATCGACGCCGATGCGGACGGGGACGACGTCAGCCGCGCCGGGGGGCGGTTCGAAGCCATCGACCGCGACCAGTTGGTTATTGGTGTAGAGCGGCGGCGTGTGGCAGTTCGCGCACTTTTCTTTGGCGAACAAAGCTTCCCCGCGTTTGGCGGACGAATCGAAATGGTTGGGATTGGCCGGCGGACGCAGCGAGTAAAGATACAGGGCCAGCGCATAAAGCTGGGGATCGCTGTAGCGGGCCCCGGGTCCGGATGGATTCGCGGCATTGGCGGCGCCGTACCGGTCGGCCGAAAACACATCCTGCGCCAGCGAACTGTAGCGCATCAGGTCGCCGATATCCCTTTGGCGGATGAGCCCGGTATGATCCAGAAATCGCCGGTCGCGTACGCCGATCAGATCCGGAATTTGCGGCGGCAGCAGCATGCTGGTGTTGGCGCGCGCCGTCACGCCGGGCGGAATCGCTTCTCCGGCGGCAATCAGCTGCTCCAGGTCCATCGATCTCGGCAGCTGATTAATGTCATCCGCCAGCCAGGGCATTTCGAACTGCCGGGCGAAACCCCGGACTTGCGCCACTACCTTCTCGGCACCGATGGCTTTGGCCGAGGTACGCAGCAGCATGGCTCCCTCGCGATCGTTGGGATTGTTCCCCGGCGCTCCCGGCACGACTGTACCGTTTGCGAGAACGCGCGTATGACAGGTGTTGCAGCCCATTGAGCCGAGTTCGACCGAGCCTTTTTTCCGCACTACCCAGCGGGCGAACGGAAAGGTCCCGTCTTTGGCGACAGGCAGATCCATCCGCTTGAAGTATTCCGGATCGCGCAGATCCTGAGGGGTAAAGAAAACCGGATGCAGGGACGTGGGCGCATTGAATACGATTTCGCCCGCCGCTACCCACTGGTCCGGTGAGCTCAGGCGCGAAGAATCAAATGCCATTTCCGGCTCGACCGTCTTGAGCAACTCCGCATAGCCCGCGGGTTCACGCCCAGGCACATAAACCGGGTACGACTTGTAGATCACGCGCTCCGGGATGCGGTAGTAGGCAGCCTCATCAATGTGAATCGGTGAGAATTCCGGCTTCGCCAAAGGCAGTTCCAGCGTCTCGACTGCGGATTTCTCCCAGGTTCTTGGAATATCCGCCGCAAATGCCGCCACTGAAAAAAGCGGCGCAAAAAACGCCGCAAAAAGCGCCGCGAGAATTTTCATTAGACTGACTCAGGATATCAAGACAAACGAGCCGAATGAAACCCCGGAATGGCCCGTTCCCCCCAGGCGCGTTGCTCTTGTATTTCCTGCGATATATTCTCATAGCATGATGGAAACTGAAGAACCACGCGCTGAGAATGGCCCATTGGACGCTTGGCTTGCCGATTTTCTGGCCCACAATGGCGGCACCTCCGGAACCGTGCACGTGTATCGGGACGGAGGATTGAGCCTGGCCGCGGCGGTGAATATTCCAGAAAAAGTGCGCCAGATCGTGGCGTGGGTACCCTGGGGCAAAGGCATGGCCGGTCTGGCGCTGGAGCGCGGAGTTCCCATTCAGACCTGCAATCTGAAGGAGGACGAGTCCGGCGCCGTGAAGCCGGGCGCCAAGGCCGTGGACGCCAAAGCAGCAGTAGCGATTCCGGTGAAAAGCGAAGACGACGGCGTGCGCGCTGTGGTGGGAATCGCTTTCCCGGACGAACGCCAATTCTCCGAATCCGACCTGGCCGCGCTCAGCGATTCCGCCGCCACCCTACCCGTAGAATCCCCGAGCACCAGAGTCCAGAAATGATCTTTTAAATCACTTGACACAAGAACAGAGTCCGCCCGATCATTGTGGCAAAGCGCGTTTAAATTTGTTAATTCGGCGCATGCCGAAAAACATGGAGAGGGGCGAAAGTGAGAATTTCACAGATCGGCTTTTTGCATTTCCAGGCGGCAGGGCTTTTTCTGCTCTGTGTCAGCGCCCCGCTGGCCTGGTGCGACGGACGGATTTCCGGCACCGCGAAAGATCCCACAGGCGCTCTGGTTCCAGGCGCCGCCGTGACGGCCGTGTGCACCGAAACTGGAATCAGGAAAATGACGGTCACCGATAACCAGGGCTTTTACGCCTTTCCGTCCCTCCCGGTGGGTCATTACGACGTAAATGCGATTCACGCCGGCTTCAAGGAATTCAAGGTGACGGGCCTGACCCTCGATGTGGACTCCGCCCTCCAGGTGAATATCCCGCTGGAATTGGGCCAGCAGACGCAGCAGGTGAGCGTCAGCGCCGCCGCGCTTCAGGTGGAAACTGTCAGCACGCAGATGGGTGAGGTGGTCACCGGCACCAGCATCACCGCCGTGCCGCTGAACGGCCGCAGCTACACTGATCTGCTGGCGCTTCAGCCGGGAGTGGCCCCCTATTCGGGCACGTTTGGCGGCGGCACGGGAGCCTATTCCGTGAGCGGGAACCGGGAAATGGCCAACGGGTTCATGGTTAACGGCGGGAACGTGAAGGAAGGCGAGAACATGGGCACCACCGTCCTTCCGAATCTCGATTCACTGGCGGAGTTTCGCGTCATCACCAATAACTTCGATGCCGAATACGGCAACTACAGCGGCGGGATGGTCAATGCCGTAACCAAGTCGGGTACCAATCAGATCCATGGCAATGCCTTCGATTTCCTGCGCAATACGGATCTCAACGCCCGCAATTTCTTCAGCCCCGGGGTCAGCGAGTATATCCAAAATCAGTTTGGCGGCACCGGAGGAGGTCCCATCAAAAAGGACAAGCTGTTCTTTTTTGGCGATTACCAGGGCACCCGGCTGGTCCAGGGGCAGAACACGGGCCAGGTGCTGGTGCCATCGGCGGCCGACCGGACGGGCAATGTGGCCGACCTTGCCGGCCAGCTTACGGGAAGCGTCAACGGCGCCTATTGGGCCAATCAGCTTTCGCAGAAACTGGGTTACACCGTAACGCCGGGCGAGCGCTACTACATCCCCGGCTGCTCGCAGCCTTCGACCTGTGTGTTTCCGAATGCAATTGTTCCGCAGTCGGTCATCACTGCGCCTTCCCAAAACCTGATGAAGTACATACCGCTGCCCAACTCGGGGCCGTACTATGTCAGCAATTCGAGTAATGGCCAGACGTGGGACGATAAGGGTGGAATTCGCATCGACGAGTCGACCAGCCGTTTCGGGCTGCTCTCGTGGTATTACTTCCTCGACGATCATCATGCCATTACGCCGGGAACCTTCCCCGGTTTCCCTACCGGCAGCCAGGGGCGGACGCAGATGCTGACCATGGGGGACACCAAAACGCTGGGCTCGAATAAGGTGAATGAATTCCACGTGCATTTCATGCGCTATGTCACTCTTGCGACCGGCACCGGCGGCACCGGAGTCAGCTTGAGTTCACTTGGGTTCGTTACGGGGGCCAACACTTCGGGAATCGTGGTCCAGGCGCCGGAAGTCGAGGGCGTTCCGCCCATCAGCATGGCAAATTACCGGTTCGGGGTTTCAGACTCTCCGCTCGGCGGCCAATACAATGCCACTTATCAGCTAGCGGACAACTTTTCCTGGGTGCGGGGCACGCACACGATGAAGTTCGGCGTCAATCTCCACTACGACCAGATCATTCATCACGACTATACCGACCGCAATGGCGCATTTACGTTCGGTAACGGTCAGGAGAGCGGCAGCGATTGGGTGGATTACCTGTTGGGCGCCCCGAGCGGTTACACACAGGGATCGCAACTGGACCTGATTACGCGCGAACATTATCTTGGCATGTACGCGCAGGATAGCTGGCGAGTGGCGCCTACCCTCACGCTGAACTATGGCTTGAGGTGGGACATCACGCAACCGTGGTATGAAGCGCGCAACGAACTCGAAACCATAATTCCGGGAGAGCAATCCGTGGTGCTTCCGGGAGCCCCCACCGGATGGGTATTTCCCGGAGATAAGGGGGTTCCATCGAGCATGGGCTGGACGCGGTATCATGATTTTGCGCCGCGCGTCGGGCTCGCCTGGGCGCCTAATGCGAGCGGCGGAATTCTTGGCCGGTTGTTGGGCGGCCCCGGCAAGACCAGCATTCGCGCCGGGTTTGGAATCTTCTTTACGGCATACGAGGACGCTACCGGCTTTAATGAGGAAGGGGACGCGCCATACGGTTTCTATTGGGCGTCTCCGGCTCCTCCGCTGTTCACTACTCCGTTCATCGACCGCCAGACGGGCTTCAACGAAGGGCAGCGTTTCCCGCCGCAGTTTCCATCCGCTAATGTTTCACCCCAACACCCCGACAACACCATCAACTGGGCCTATTTTGAGCCTATCGCCAGCTCGCCGGGATTCTGGCACGATAACCAGACCCCTTATTCCGAACAGTTCAACCTGTCGGTTCAGCGGCAGCTCGGACAGAATACGGTTCTAAGCGTCTCGTATGTCGGCAGCGAAGGCCATCATCTGCTTAGCAATCTCGAAGCGAATCCCGGCAATCCGGCGCTGTGCCTCAGCGCCAGCACCAAGGCCCAGGTGGCAGCCGGCAGCGCACTCTGCGGGCCCAACGGTGAGAACGGCGTTTATACCCTGGCCAACGGAACCGTGATCAACGGAACCAGGGGACCGCTCGGCCCCGCGTTCAGCAGCGACGGCTATTACATTACGATTGGCAATTCGTCGTACAACGCGATGGAAACGACCGTGCGGCACCGTAGCGGTCCACTCGAGCTGCTAGCCGGTTTCACCTGGAGTAAGTCGCTCGATAACTCTTCGGGATGGAGCCAGATGATTATCCCGACTAACTATGGATTGAGCCGGGCATATTCCAGCTTCGATGTGCCGGCGAATTTCGTATTGAGCTACCACTACGAACTTCCCTTTGCGCATTTTCTGGGGCGCAACCGGGTGGCGCGCGGTTGGATTCTGACGGGCATCACACGATTCGCCAACGGCATTCCCGTTACATTGTCGGATTCGGGCGACCGTTCGCTGCTGGGCACTGGCAGCGCGGGGGCGGGTTCGGCTGTAGACCGCCCGAACTGTGCGCTGGGTGGCAACCTGGCATTGGCGGCCAATGATCCGCGTACTGGCCTGGTCTACTTCAATACTGCAATTTTCAGCCGGGAAACTATTGGCCAGGTGGGGACGTGCGACACTCGCATGTTTCACGGACCGGGAACCAACAACTTTGACATGGCGCTGCTGAAGGACATGCATATCACGGAAGCAAAATTTGTCCAGTTCCGTTTCGAGTTGTTCAATGCATTCAACCATGCGCAGTTCACCAATCCCAGCGGCAGCGTGACCAACGCGAATTTCGGAAAGGTCACCTCGGCGCGGACCGCGCGCGTCGGCCAGGTGGCACTGAAGTTCATGTTCTAAAGAGCCGGCGCAGATCGTGATAATGCCGATGCGCACGGACTGACCGGATAGAGAGGATTATTGTGAAAATGCAACCCATGAAATGGCGGCCGTGCCTGCTGGTTCCTTTATGTCTGCTCGCCGCATGTAGCAAGCCCGGCCCGCCGTATAGCGCCAAAGATGCGCTCAAGACATTCCGGATCGAGTCAGGCTTCCGCATCGAACCGTATATAACCGAGCCGGACATACGCAGTCCGGTGGCGATGGAGTGGGACGAGAACGGCCGCATTTACGTCGTCGAAGATCCGGGCTATCCGCTGAACGTGGAAGGCAAAGTGGGACGGGTCATTATGCTTGAGGATACCGACGGCGATGGCAAGCCCGACCGCCGCACTGTGTTTGCCGACAAGCTTACAATGCCCACCGGCGTCATGCGGTGGAAAAAAGGCATCCTGGTTTCGGACGCGCCTGACATTCTCTACTTTGAGGACACCAATGGCGACGGCAAGGCCGATATCCGACGCGTGGTGCTGACCGGCTTTGCGCTCACCAACCCGCAGCACATGGTGAACAACCCGGTGTATGGATTGGATAACTGGATTTATCTGGGGCACGAAGGGCCCGCCGGGGCGACCGTGTTCACCGATAAGTTCGGCGACCGCGGCAGCAATCTCAAGTTCGCCGACGTTCCCAATGGACCTGAACTTCCCCCGGCGCGCCGCATGGTGCGCTTTCGCCCCGATTCGCACCAACTGGAATATCTGGCCAGCGGCACGCAGTTCGGCCACAGCTTCGATACCTGGGGCCATCAGTTCACCGTAAGCAATGAGGACCACATTCGCGAAGAGGTGATCGGCGCTTCTTATTTGACCCGCAATCCGCAGCTTTCGGCCGCCACCGCCATGGAGCGGATTTCCGACCACGGAGCGGCGGCTGACGTCTATCCGATCACTCACAACGCTCGCGTGGAAATGCTGAGCGGCGTCGGATCGTTCACCTCGGCTTGCGCCATTACGGTTTATCTGGGAAGCGCCTTCCCGTCTTTGGGTTTGTTCTCGCTGACGGCTGAGCCCGCGCAGAACCTTGTGCATCGCGACGTTCTTACCCCTACCGGCGCCAGCTATGTCGCCAAGCGCGCGCATGAAGGCGTGGAGTTTCTGGCCTCCACCGACGGCTGGTTCCGGCCCGTCAACTTCTTTATAGGACCGGACAGCGCCATCTACATGTTGGATTATTATCGCCTGGTGATTGAGCATCCCGAGTGGATGGCCACCAAGACTTACCATTCGCCCGACCTCTACAAGGGCGACGACCGCGGCCGCATCTACCGGATTTCGCCGGAATCGACGCTGCCGCTGCCCGGCAAAATTCAATTGGGCCAGGCGACCGATGAAGAACTCGTAAAGCAATTGGAGAATCCGAATATCTGGTGGCGACGGACGGCTCAGCGCCTGCTGGTAGACCGGCAAAGCGTAGGCGCGGCAGGTTCCCTGGCGAAACTTTTCGAGAGCAGCGCTTCGCCGGCCGGACGGCTGCATGCCTTGTGGACCCTGGACGGCCTCCACAAACTTGACCCGAAGCTGATCGAGAAGGCTCTCTCTGACGCCGAACCCGGCGTGCGTGAAAACGCCATTCTGATGGCCGAGAGCCGGCTGTCTAGCGATCCGGCGCTTTCGGCAAAGCTCCTCCAGATGGAAAATGATCCCAACCCGCGGGTGCAGTTCCAGCTTTTATGCACCTTGGGAGGCATCGACTCACCGGCATCGCGAACCGTGCAGGAGCACCTCCTGGCTCGGAATATCGAGAATCCATGGATGCAGGTCGCGGCGCTTTCGGCCTCCGCCGATCGCGCGCCTCAGTTGTTCAAAGCCGCCGCCGCATTCACCAGCCAGGACACGCCTGCGCGGGCCAACTTCTTCCGCCAGGTCACAAGCGTAATCGGAGCGCGGCGAAAGCCCGCCGAAATCCGCGGCGTTCTGGAGACGGTGCTCCACTCGTCCAAGCCGGAAGCATCATGGTGGCGGACCGCCAGCCTGGAAGGCCTGAGTCAAGGCGAGGGCGGCGGCGGGCGAAGGGGAGGTGGGCGTGGACAAGCCGGCGGCGGACCTGGTGGACGAGCCGGCCGAGGTGAAGGAGGGGCATCGGCGATCCAGGAAGACATCGGGCAGGACCTGCTGCTGAAACTCTACGAAAGCCCGGACGACGCCGTCCGCCGGGCGTCGATACGCCTCCTGGCCGTTACCGGGCTTCCTCCCAAGGCGTCGGATGTTCGGCAAAAGGCTACCGCGCTCGCCGGCAAGGACGACGCCGACCCGAACGTGCGCGCCGATTCGATTGCGCTGATCGCCATCGACGATCCGGCTTCCCATGAGGAATTGTTCAAGAAGTTGATCGATCCAAAACAGCCGGAAGCCGTGCAGGCCGCGGCCGTGCGGGCTCTGGGCCGTATCCGCGGCGCCGAAATCGGAACGTTCCTGATCCAGCATTGGCGCGCCTTGACACCGGCTGTGCGCACCGAAGCGGCCGATGCCATGTTCACGGATCCGGATCGCCCCAAGCTGCTTCTGGCGGCGATCAAGAGTGAAACGGTTCAGCCCTGGACGCTGCAGTTTCGCCACAAGCGCAACCTGCTGATGAGCCGGGATGTGGCCTTCCGCGAAGAGGCGCGCGTGCTGCTGGAAGAGAAGGCCGGGGAACGGGAACAAGTCCTGAAGCGCTACGAAGCCGCTTTGCAAATGAACGGCGACCCCCAAAAAGGCCAGCAGGTATTTGAGCGCGTATGCTCGAAATGCCACAAGCTGAACGGCGCGGGCCATGAAGTTGGACCAGACCTGGCAACCGTCCGGAATCGCCCGCCTCAGCTCATCCTTCCCGATATCATCATGCCGAACAAGTCGATCGCCCAGGGCTACGAATCTTACGTGATCGAAACCCGCTCGAACGGGATCATCGATGGCGTTTTGGGGCCGCAATCTCCCACCACCCTCACCATCAGGCACGAGGAGGGAAAGGAGGACATCGTCAGGCGCGACGATATCAGGGACATGCACGTGACCAATCTTTCAGCCATGCCGGCCGACCTGGAGAAGCAGGTGAGCGTGCAGGACATGGCGGACCTGCTGAAGTACATAAAGGCTGCGCACTGAATTCTGAAGCGCCCTACTTGGCAATGCTCGCCTGGCTCAGCATCCAGGCATACTCAAAAGCCTGGTCGCGAATGCGGTCGTAGCGGCCGGAAGCTCCGCCATGCCCCGCGGGGTCCAGCTTCATTTTCAGCAGCAGCGGACGGTTGTCCGTCTTGAGCGTGCGCAAACGCGCAGCGTACTTGGCGGCCTCCCAGTATGCCACCTGGCTATCGTTCAGGCTTTCCGTCAACAGAATGGCCGGATAGGCGCCTTTCTTGAGGTTGTCATAAGGGCTGTATGAAAGGATGTAGTCGTAGGCTGCTTTGTCGCTCGGGTTGCCCCATTCCGGATAGTCGGTTGTGGTCCCCGGCAGCGACGGGTCCATCATGTCGTTCATCACATCTAGAAACGGAACGGCGGCGTGCACCGCGTGGAACAGGTCGGGGCGCATATTGACCACCGCGCCCATCAGCAATCCACCCGCGCTTCCTCCTTCGATGACCAGGCGGTCCTTCGACGTCCACTGCTCGCGAATCAGGTACTCGGCGCAGTCGATGAAGTCGAAGAACGTGTTTTTCTTTTTCATCAGCATGCCGTCCTGGCTCCACTTTTCGCCCAGGTCGTCGCCGCCGCGGATGTGGGCAATAACAAATGCCATCCCGCGGTCCAGCAGGCTGAAGCGCGAACTGGAGAAAGTTGCCTGCTGTGCGATCCGGTACGCGCCGTAACCGTAGAGCAGCAGCGGCGCCTTGCCATCACGCCGGAAGCCCTTCTTATAGACGATGGAGAGCGGCACCTCCACCCCATCGCGAACCGTGACCCACTGGCGCTCGGAGACGTACTGGGATGGGTCGAAGCCGCCCAGCACCTCCTGCTGCTTCAGCAGTGCTGACTTCGCGGTTTGCACTTCGTAGTCGAACACGCTCGGGGGCGTGGTGAAGCTCTGGTAGTTATAGCGGTAGGTCTTCGACTCATAGTCGGGGGTCGCGCCCGGAAACGCGGCGTAGAGCGGATCTGGAAACGCGATGGTCGTCCACGCGCCGGTCTTGAAATCGTGGACGCGCAGCCGGTTCAACGCCAGCGATTTCTCCACGGACACCGCGAAATCCCGGAACAGATTGACGTCCGAGATCAGTACCCGGTCGCTGTGCGGAATGAAGACCTTCCAATTTTTCGGGCCAGGATTGTTTTCCGGAGCGGTCACCACGCGGAAATTCGTGGCGCCTTTGTTGGACCGGATGTAGAAGAGGCCCTCGCGATGATCCACGTAATAGCGATGGTCCTTCTCCCGAGGCAGAAAGACGCGCAAAGCTGCCTTTCGGCTGGTCGGCCCGTAAGTATCGAACCTCGGCGGTATCGGAGCTCTCGATTTCCAGCAGCAGGTACTTCTTGTCGCGCGTCTTGTGGATCTCGATACTGAAGAGGGCGTCTTTCTCTTCGTGGAGAAGTTCGAAATCGGTGGTTCCAATCGCATGCCGCCACAGCTTGTCGCTGCGTTTGGTGACCGGGTCTTCGGTCGTCAGGAACAGGGTCTGGTTGTCGGCGGCCCATGCCACTGAAGTAACCCGCTCGTGCGTGTCGGGCAGCACGCGCCCGGTGCGAAAATCCTTGAGATACAGGCTGAACTGGCGGTAGCCGGCATAGTCGGTAGTGTAAGCGCCGACGTTCTGATCGTCGCTGACTGCCGCGGCGCCGATCCCGACGAAC
This sequence comes from Bryobacterales bacterium, assembly GCA_963817515.1. Lineage (GTDB taxonomy): Bacteria > Acidobacteriota > Terriglobia > Bryobacterales > Bryobacteraceae > DATMNI01. Next base: position 372,962 of record CAWFPJ010000010.1, read on the forward strand.
TTGTGTTGCCTGGCAAGCTCATTGACATCCAGCAGGATTTCCTCGGGCGCGTCCATGCTGCCTTTGCGCCGGCAAAACGTGGCGTACTGCTTTCCTTCTTCCGTGCGGTTGTAGTAGAGGTAGCCGCCGTCGCGAACCGGAACGCTGAGATCGGTCTGCTGGATGCGCGCCAGCATCTCCTTGTAGAGCGCATCTTCGAAGGGCTTCAGATCTTTGGTGAGCGCCTCCGTATAGGCGTTTTCCGCTTTGAGGTATTCCATCACGCGCGGATCGGACTTCTCGCGAAGCCAGTAATACTCATCCACAACCGATGTCCCGTGACGTACCTCCTTGTGTTCGATTCGCGGTGCAACGGGCGGAGTGGGTTGGGCGAGCAGGCTGGCCATGGGGACGAGTCCAACGAAGCAAATTCCGGCTGAAACGGACATCAAGGCTCGACATCGAGGCTCGATCTTCAAACTAATTTCACCTTCAACATCGTGTACGAGTGAGGCGGGAAACTACACCGCAGTTTGTGCGGCTCGGCAGTGGCCGACCGCTCGACAGTTTTCACCGTGGTCTTATCGAAATCGTTTTCGGACTTGATGTCCGGACCGTTGACCTCCGAAATCGCAACCGCGCCCGAGAACTGTTTGTCTTCGGCCTCAAACTCCGTTTCGATGGCCTGGTCGCGATGGCGGTTCACCACGTTGAGCACCAGCGACCCATTGTCATATGCCGCCGAAACGTCCAGATACGGAACTTCGTCAAAGCGCCTGGTCTTATACTTCGGGCTGTCCACGAACAACTCGAGCGCCTTGCCTTTGCTGTTGTTCGCGAACAGTTGCAGCGGATGGTAAATGGTCTGCAGGAACAGGCCCTTTTCGTTCGAAAAGATGGGCGCGATCACATTCACCAGTTGGGCCATGTTGGCCATCTTCACAATGTGGGCATGGTTGACGAAAGAATTGAGGAAGGTCGCCACCACCAGCGCGTCTTCCAGGTTGTAGCGCTCTTCCAGAATCCGGCGGCCGCGTTGCTGGTTGCCGCGCGCCCGGTACCAGACATTCCATTCATCCCACGCGATGTAGATGCGGCGGTGGCTGGGCTGGCCCGAGAGCGACGCGTCGATGATGCCCTCGGCCGTCTTGGTGCGATGGTCCAATTCCACCGAGCTGGCCATGAAATCGCCGAAGTCATTATTTGGATTGCCGACATACATGTGCAGCGAAAGGTAATCGGCATGCTGATTCAGGTACTGCAGCACGGTCCGGTTCCATGAAGTCCAGTCCGAGCCGGGGCTGTAGTTGGATGATCCAGCCGCGATCAACTTCACGTTCGGATCGGTCCACTTCATCAGCTTGGCGCCTTCCAGGGCGAACTTGCCGTAATCTTCGGCGCTGCGGTGGCCCATCTGCCAGGGACCGTCCATCTCATTGCCAAGCCCCCAGAATTTGACCTTCCACGGGGCTGCGCGTCCGTTCTGTTTGCGCAGGCGCGTCATCGCCGTGTCTTCGGAGGAATTGCAATACTCCACCCACTGCTGGGCTTCGGTCCACGTTCCGGTCCCGAGGTTGGCGCAGATGTACGGCTCGGTCCCCAGCATCTCCGCGTAATTCAGAAATTCGTGCGTGCCGAACCGGTTGCTCTCCACCGTGCCCCAGGCCATCTCCAGGCGCGGCGGCCGCTGGTCGCGCGGCCCAATCCCGTCGTTCCAGTGATAGTTCGACGAGAAATTCCCTCCCGGCCATCGCAATTGAGTGACGTTCAGTTTGCGCACCGCGCCCATCACATCGTGGCGAAATCCGTTGCTGTCCGAAAGCGGCGATTTCTCTTCGAAGATTCCACCATCGATGCATCGCCCCAGGTGTTCGATGAAGTTCCCGTAAATCATGGCATCGATTTCTCCGATCACGCGCTCCGTGTCGATCTTCACCCGGGCGCGGAGCGGCCCTTGCTGACCGCGCACGATGTACGGCGCGGCAGCCATGGACAACGCAAAGTTACGTCGGGAAATCTTCATGCCGATGCAAATTCTATCACTGTTATAGCCCCGCGGCTGTTGATTCATGCCCGGTAGCGCCGGCAATCTTGTTGCCGGTGGGTTATTCGGGTTTCGCCGCCGTTCCCCGATTCCGGTACGGACCGCCAGGCGGTGCGTCGTACTATCATTCATTTATCCAAGGAAGGGTTCATGCATACCTGGTTCACACATACCTGGTTACAAGACTTTCGCTACGCATTGCGCATGCTTCGCAAGAACGCGGGCCTGACTCTGGTAATGGTAGCTTCGCTGGCCATTGGAATAGGCGCCAATTCAGCCATTTTCAGCGTGGTGGATGCGCTGCTCCTGCGTCCGCTGCCCTACCCGCAGCCCGACCGTCTGGCTGCCATCTGGCTGCACTCTCCCGGAATTGGCATTCTCCGCGACTGGCCCTCGCCGGGCCAATACATCGACATCCAGAACGAAAACCATTCCTTCAGCCAGATGGCGCTGGCGCAGAGCCGGAGTTTCACGTTGACCGGCCGCGAACAGCCCGAGCGGGTCGACGGCATGCGCACGCAATCCAGCCTGCTCCAGATGCTCGGCGCAAGACCTCTCCTCGGCCGCCTGTTGCTTCCTGAAGAGGATAAGCCCGGCAAGCCGGCCGTGGCCATTCTCAGCGACCGGCTCTGGAAGCGGCTGTTCAACTCCGATCCCGCGATCGTAGGCAAGAGCATCACGCTCAATGGGAATCCGCTGATCGTGGCCGGCGTGCTGCGGCGCGGGTTCATGCTCAACGCTGAAGTGATGCCTTCGGAAGGTCCCATGGACAAGGTCGACGTCTTCTTGCCCTTGCCGCTCGATGCCGATGCCGTAAAGCGGCGCGGCGACGAAAACTATAACATCCTGGTGCGGCTGAAGCCCGGCGTCTCGGTTCCACAGGCGCAGGCGGATATCGACGTGATTGCCAGCCGGATTCGCGAAAAGGACAAGCGCGACCGCACTTTCGGAATGCACGTGGTGGGCTTGCAGGAGCAGGTGGTGGGAGACGTGCGCCGGGCCCTTCTGGTGCTGCTGGGCTCAGTGGCCCTGGTGCTGCTGATTGCCTGTGCCAACGTTGCCAACCTGTTGCTCACGCGGGCGGCGGGCCGCGAAAAGGAAGTGGCCATTCGCACGGCATTGGGCGCGGGTTGGCAGCGGCTGGTGCGGCAATTACTCACCGAGAGTATTCTGCTGGCCATCTTTGGCGGAGTCGCCGGGTTGGCGATTGCTCAAATGAGCCTGTACGTGGTGCGCGCCATGAATCCGGGCAACATTCCGCGCTTGGAGGATATCGAAATCAACGGGGCCGTTGTGGCGTTCACCTTCGGCGCGTCATTGGCAACCGGCATTCTATTCGGCCTGGCGCCGGCGTGGCGCGCCATCAAGATCGATCTGAACACATCCCTGAAGGCCGGCGGCCGCAGCGGGCAGGGCGATGGCGGCCTGCACCTGAGACGGCATAGCCTGCGCGGCTTGCTGGTGGTTTCCGAACTGGCCCTTTCCCTGATGCTGGTGATCGGCGCCGGGCTGCTGGTCCGCAGTTTCGTGCGATTGCAGCGTGTGCCCCCGGGGTTCACCGCAGACCGCGTGCTCACCATGCAGGTGGCCGCCAACGGCGCGAAATATCGCCAGGACAAAGCCGTGGCCCAGTTCTATCGGGAAATCGAAAGCCGCATCAGCCACCTGCCGGGGGTGAAGGCGGAAGGCGTGGTTTCGGTGCTGCCGCTGACCGGAACGGTGGGTTGGGGAGGCATCAACGTTGAGGGCTACGCACCTCCCCCCAGGCAGGAACTGCAAGTGGACATGCGCATCGCCAGCACGGACTATTTTCGGGCCATGGAGATTCCCCTGCTCAAAGGCCGGTATTTCTCGGAGCATGATAATGCGGACATGCCGCCGGCGGTGATCATTGAAGAAAAATTCGCCCAGCGCTTCTGGCCGCACGATAATCCCATCGGAAAACATCTGTGGTTCGATCCCAAGAAGCCCTTCACGATTGTGGGCGTTGTGGGGGTGGTCAAACAGTACGGCCTGGAGACGGATGGCAAAATTGCGACCTATTTCCCGGCGCAGCAGCAGCCTTCGAACGGCATGTTCCTGGTGGCGCGCGCATCTTCCGACGCGGCCGCACTGTCCGGCGCCGTCGTCCGCGAAATCCACGCCGTCGATCCCAACGTGGCGGTCTACGGAATCCGCACCATGCAAGACCGCCTCTACGATTCGCTGGCCCGCCAGCGTTTTTCGAGCACTCTGCTGGGCGCATTCGCGGCATTCGCCCTGCTGCTGGCTGCCGTGGGCATCTACGGTGTGATGTCGTATCTGGTGACCCAAAGCACTCACGACATCGGCGTGCGGGTGGCACTCGGTGCGCGGCCCGGTAACATCATCGGCCTCGTAGTGGGGCAGGGAATGGAACTGGCGGCGATCGGTATTCTGGCGGGCCTCGCCGGGGCGGCAGCGTTGACCCGCGTGATGGCCAGCCTGTTATTCGGTGTGAGCGCGACAGACGCGGTCACCTTCGCCGCGGTGGCCGTGCTACTGGCAGCCACGGCGTTCGCCGCCACAGTCATTCCGGCGCGGCGCGCGACCAGGGTGGACCCGATGGTTGCGCTACGAGACGAATAGCGGCGCGCGGCCAAGACGCTTCTCGGTCTTTTGCAGCCCGGCCAGAAGCAGAACGAAGAGCGCCACGGCTACGGCCGAGAACAACGGCCCGCCATATCGATGATGGAACGGGCCGTCAATAAATACGCGGTCCACGTAGGTGCCCAGAACCGTGATCACCACGATGCGGATGGCATTCTTGAAAAGTGCGATCGGAATCGTCAGAAGGATCAGTGCCGACCTTGTCCAGCCTGACCGCAGACACACGTACCCGGCAACGATGGCAATCATCATTAGAGCCAGACTCGAGTGTATGCCGCTGCATTCGGGTGCCACCTCGAAGTCCAGGCCCGGCAGAGAAAACAGCGTCCCACGCCGCAACACTGGTATTCCCGACAGCCGCAGGATTTCGTAGCTGACCGCCGCCGATCCATGTTGGAGGGCGGCCGCGATTTGGTCCATCCAGGAAGAAGGCGGCGGAATCATCAGGAACAAACAGCCCAAAGGATAGAGACCGGCCCGAAAACTCTGCGCACCGAAGCACAGGACGAAGGCGGCTATCCATACGAATATGACGGCCAACACCGTCAGCGGAAGGCCGGTGCTGTCGCTGTCCGGGTTACGGTATACGGAAAGCATGGCGAGAAGCACCGTGACCGAGAGCAGCGGAATCCCGGCGCGGGGCGAGTAGCGGGCCCGCGAGAAGATTTCGGTTCGCTGCCGGAACAGGAGAAGCGAGCACGCCAGCGGCGCCACCGCGACTTGCAGGTATCGGTCGTCGCTGAGTGCAAGGCTAATGATTTTTTGCAGGCTCGGCCCGAACACCACCAGAGTGAGAAGGCAGATCGCGAAGATTACGCGGTTGCGGGGGGCCTGACTCGACCCGATTGGCAGTACGTGGCTTCCCATAACCTTCGCCCTGCCCTCAGGGAGTTTGCTTCGCGATTTTATGAAGGGCTGTCCTAGCGTTCGCGGCATACGGGAAATCGGGATTGGCGGAAAGTGCCAGTTGCAGGGAGCGTGTGGCGTTGCTGAGACGGCCGGCGGCGATATACGCCATGCCCAGGTGATAGTGATAATTTGGATTGCCGGGCGCTGTCCGCACACTTTCGCTCAACTGCACCACCGCAGCCTCCGGAGAGCCCAGCTTGTAATAGGCCCAGCCGATGGTATCGGACACGATCGGCGATTCGGGTAGTTTCTGTTTGGCTTGTTGCGCCAGTGACAGGGCCGCGTTGATGTCGCCCCCGTGCTCCAGGTAAAGATACGCAAGGTTGTTGGCGATGAAGGGTGACGTGGGATCGAGTGAATGTGCGCGCTCGGCCGCCCGCTTCGCCATTTCCCAGTTGCCTTTTTTCTCGTAGAGACCCACCAGCGCCATGTGATTCTCAGCCTTGTTCGGGTTCTGCTCAATCGCCGCCTTGTACCATGAGATAGCCTGGTCCCACGCTCCGCGCGCACGGCTGATCTCGCCCAGCATGCCGTAGGCATCCGGCGCGTTTCGGTCGATCGCGATCGCCTGCTTCACGCTGGCCTCCGACCTGTCGAGGTCGTTCTGTTTGAGGTAGCCCAGCCCCAGCAGCAAACACAGCTTGGCGTTGCGCGGGTGCTGTGAAACCAGCGCGGAAATGCGCCGGATGGCCTCCTGCGTCCTGCCTTGACTGGCCTCAAGATCCAACATAGCGCCGAGCGCCGGCAGAAAGGCAGGATCGCGATCGAGGGCGGACCGAAGCTGCGTCTCTGCCTGCGACGCATTCCCGCGCGCCATTGACACCTTCGCGGCAACCACGTAGGCCAGCGCCGAATCCGGCGTCGTTCGCCGTGCCTGGTCCGCCAGGCGAAGGGCGTTGTCATAGTCGCCGTTTCGGGCGTAGAGATCGGCTAATGCGACGGCAGCGTCCCCCATTCCGGGCGACAATTCGAGCGCGCGGCTGAACCAGGTCCGGGCGGAGCCGGAATTGCCCAGGGAACTTTCCGCAACACCAAGAAGATAATGAACGGTGGCCGATTGCGGGTCGGCTTGGACGGCCTGCTCAAGCGCGGACTTCGCCTCCGCATACTTCTCCTGTGCGATCAACATGCGACCCTTTGAGGAAAGCGCACGCGGATCATGGAGATTGGCCTTCAGCAGTTCCTGGTTAAGCCGCGCGGCCTCATCGATACGGTTGAGATCGATCAGGGCGTCGGTCAAACGCGCCTTGATAGCTGCGTCCTTGGGCTTCGCCGCTACAAGCACCTGAAGTTCTGCCGCGGCCTTCTCTTTCTGGCCAGTGGTTTCGTAGAAGGAGGCCAGCGCGCCATATCCATCGGGATCATCGGGTGCGCGGCTCTTGAGGTCCTCGCAGAGCCGCTCGGCTTGAGCCAGCTTCCCGGTATCTACGTAGAGACGCGCCAGCAGAAGCCGGGGAAGGGTCGCGCGGGGGTCGGCTTCCACAGCTTCCCGCATCGCCGCCTCTGCCTCCGGCAGCCGATGCTGCGTGACATAAAACTGGGCCAGCTTCAGGATCGCGTCCACCGATCGGGGCTGTAATTCAGTCCCCTTGCGCAGCGTCGCTTCCGCCTCCGGGGTGCGGCCGGTGGAAACATAAGCGACAGCCAGGCCGGTGTAATTCTCAATCTGCGTCGGATCGAGAGCGATAGCCGTCTGAAATTCCCGAATCGCCAGGGGCCAAGCCTGCACTAAAGCGTGCTTTTCACCCAACACTGTGTGCGCACGGGCGTTGCCGGGATCGGCCGCTATCACCTTTTCGGCCGTCTTCTGCGCGTCATCATATTTACGGCCGCCAATAAAAAGAGTCGCCAGCTGAAGTTGCGCCTCTGCGTTTTTAGGGTCGAGTTCCACCGTCGTCAACAGTTCCTGATACGCCTGTTGAGTGGCCTTCAGCTTCAGGTAAACGCCGGCAAGTTGATAGTGGGAATCGGCCGACCGCGGGTCGATCTGGATGGCGTTACGGAACTGGATAACGGCTTCCTGGTATTTGCCCGTTTTCGCATAATTCGCTCCGCTGGCAAGAAAAGTGGCTTTCTCTGTTGCGGGATTCCTGGAGCACGCGGCCAAAGTCAGCATTACCAGACTGAGGCCAACCCGGTTCTTCGGGAGAAAATGATTCATAAGACTATGGCCCAAAATAAATAAGCCCTGAGGGCGAACCTCAACCCTCAGGGCCGAAGACAGAAGAACTGAGCAGTATCACACCGGAAATATATCCGGCCACAGCTTTGCTTAAAGTAGCTTCTTCGCCGGCATTTTTCGCGCCAGCACCCAAACGCCCAAGCCCATCGTGAGGAGAAGCGACAGGGTCGCAGCCTCGGGGACGGAAGCGCGGCTCATCGTAAAACTACCGGCACTGTTTTTTAGAGACAAAAGACCAAATGACTCAGTACCGCCCAGAGAACTGAAGCTCAAGGTATCCGTACCCAGCCCGGTGAGACTCAGTTTGAGGCTTCCAAGTGGGCTCAGAAGGGGCAGCCCGTAAGTAAAACTCCCAGCCATCAACGATGAGCTGTTGAAATTAACAGAGTTACCACCATTCACGGAGCGAATCCCGTTAAGAATCCCCGTAACCGTATAGCTACCCAGAATGCCGGTGGCAGTGGCCATCAAAGTTGCCGATTCCGTCACATTGCCAAGAGCGCTCACGCCCGAGTAGGAGAACGAAAAGACGTCCGCTCGCAGCGCTGTCGCACCCATTAGCAGTACAGCGGTACACATCAGTTTCTGTATCAAGTTGTTTCCCCCGCCGATTTCGTGGGCAATTGGCCCTCCATCTTCCGATGCTAACTTTCTCATACACTTAGATAGTGCAATGTGTTAACTCTATCCAATATATTGGGAATCGCACCAAGGTTTCGGGTCGCGGCTAGTGGAATCAGGTGTTTACCAAAATCGGGTATTTACCCTACTGGCGCGCTGGAAAACGCCCTCTCTGGTTCCCAGTCTCCAGGCCCGGGAAAAGACCGGACAAACACCCTGCATTCGCCTTTGTGCTAATATCAGTCATAATCTGATGTCGAAATCGAAATCAGAGCAGGAAGCCTCAGCCGCGGACCGCGATTTGTACTCAGGATTGATCCGGCTGCACGTTCTTCATCATGCCGTCGAAGGGCCGGTGTTTGGTCTCGGCATGATCGAGGAGCTTGCACGTCACGGATACCGTATCAGTCCCGGAAGCCTGTATCCACTCCTGCAGGGGCTTGAAAAGAAAGGATATCTGCGGTCCACCGAGCAGCGAAACGGGAAGTCGTTGCGGCGCGTATACCGGGCCACTCCGCTCGGCCGGAAGGCCTTGGCGGCATCGAAGAGTAAAGTGCGGGAACTCTTTCATGAGCTCATCGAAGGTGAATAAACTCACATGCCGATTACCCGGCCGGCCTTGAGATGGTTGGCGGGTTGCTCCGGCGCGATGCTCCTTGCCGCAGGAGCTTTGCCGGGGCAGCAAACTGCGCCGACTGGCTCGCTCACCCTCCCCAAAGCCCTCGAAAACTCGCTCAAGAACTATCCTTCGATCCGCGTTTCGCAGGAGGAAGTCAATGCGGCGGCGGCGGCGATCCAGTTGGCGCGAACCGCCTACCTTCCGAAGGTGGATGCACTCGCCCAGGCCAATCGTGCGACTCGGAATAACGTGTTCGGCCTGCTGCTGCCTCAGAGCGCGATCCCATCCATGTCGGGTCCCGTCATCGGCTCGAACAATCTCGGATCGGTGTGGGGCAGCGCAGTCGGCGGCTTCGTTAGCTGGGAACCCTTCGATCTCGGCTTGCGAAATGCCAACATCGGCGTCGCGAACGCAGCCCGGGCCCAATCGGAAGCTGCCGTCAAGAGAACGCAATTCGAGGTTGCGGTCGCCACAGTGGATGCTTACCTGACCGTGGTTGCCGCTCAGGAGACGGTGCGCGCCGCCCAGGCAGGCGTAGATCGCGCCGAAGTGGTCGTCAAGACGATCGCCGCGCAAGTCAACGCGCAATTGCGGCCGGGAGCCGACCAATCGCGCGCGGAAGCGGAACTTGCGGCGGCTCGCACGCAATTGATCCAGTCGCAACAGGCAATCGACGTTTCGCGCGCGACGCTCTCGCAGTTCGTCGGGACCGACCCGTCGCAGATCGCGGTGGTCGCGGGCAGTCTGGTTCAGTTGCCGCCCGAAGAAGCCCCGCCAGCCCTGAATACAACTGCGAATCCGGTGATGGTTGAGCAGAACGCCGCGGTCGAACAGGCCAGAGCCCAACTCCGAGCGATGGAAAGATCATATTTCCCGAGGTTCTATCTTCAAGGTGCCGCCTACGCCCGCGGCACCGGCGCCGAGACGAATGGTGAGCGCCTCGGCGGCCTCAATGGGCTGGCTCCTAACTTTCAGAACTACGCACTCGGCTTCAGCGTGACGTTCCCGATTCTTGAGTTGCCGGCGTTACGCGCCCGCGAAGCCGCGCAAAATGCTACGATTCGATCGCAGGCGGCCCGGTCCGAGCAGATCGCCGTGGATCTCCGCGCGCAGTGGAACCGGGCCGTCGCCACGCTGAACGGCGCACGCCGCATCGCCGCCAACACTCCGGTGCAGGTTTCGGCCGCGCGAGCCGCGGGGCAGCAGGCGACCGCGCGCTATCAGGCGGGCTTAGGCAATATCGATGAAGTAGCCGAAGCGCAAAGACTGCTCACCCAGGCTGAAATCGATGATGTTCTGGCCCGGCTCAGCGTCTGGCGCGGTCTGCTTGGGATTGCAACGGCTGCGGGAGACATTCAGCCGTGGGTTGCGGAGGCAAGCCGGTGAGTTCCCCCAAAGGCGGCAGATGCGCCTCGTACTAGCGGCTCTCTCCCGACCCCTAACGGTGGTCGTAGCCCTCGTGGCCGTTGCGCTCTGCGCGGTTCTCGCGCTGAAACGGATGCCCGTCGATATCTTCCCGCAGGTCGGCGATCCCGCGATCTACGTGGCCCAGCCATACGGAGGAATGGACCCGGCCCAAATGGAAGGCTACCTGACGTACTACTACGAGTATCATTTCCTTTACATCACCGGAATCGATCGCGTCGAAAGCAAGAGCATTCAGGGCGCGGCGCTCATGAAGCTGGTTTTTCACGAGGGCACCAACATGGCCCAGGCCATGGCGGAGACGATCGGCTACGTAAATCGTGCCCGCGCCTTCATGCCGCCGGGAACCGTACCGCCGTTCATTACGCGCTTCGATGCCGGCAGCGTCGCCGTAGGCCTGTTGGTGTTCAGCAGCGCAACCCATACGCAGGGCGAGCTGCAGGATTTTGCAATCAACCGGGTGCGTCCGCTTTTCGCCACCCTGCCAGGAGTGTCCGCTCCTCCGCCGTTCGGAGGAAATCAGCGGACCATCGTCATCACACTCAACCCCGACAAGCTTCAGCAGTATCATATCTCGCCCGATGAAGCGATCGCGGCTGTAAGCAAGGCGACTCTCGTGATGCCGTCCGGAAATATGTGGACCGGCAAACTGGAGCGAATCGCGCGGACCAACGCTGCCCTGGGCGGTAATCTTTCCGAGCTCCTGAGCACGCCGATCCGTCCGGTCTCCGGCACGAGCGTGTATCTCCGCGACATCGGAAGCATCGAAAACGGGACGGATATCGTCACCGCCTACGCCCATGTCAACGGCAAGCGGACGGTTTACATTCCGGTCACAAAACGCGCCGACGCTTCCACGCTGGCGGTCATCAGTGCCGTGAAGGCGGCAATTCCCGGTTTCAAGAAAGTTGTTCCGGATGGCGTCGATGTTCGCCTCGAATTCGATCAGTCGCCATTCGTCACAAATTCCGTTCGGGGTTTGATGACCGAAGGGCTGCTGGGCGCCGTCCTGACCGGGTTGATGGTTCTCATTTTTCTGCGCGATTGGCGCAGCGCTCTTATCGTTGTCATGAACATTCCGTTCGCGCTGCTGGCGGCGGTAGTCTTGCTTTGGGCCGCGGGCCAGACCATCAATATCATGACGCTCGGTGGTCTGGCGCTTGCGGTGGGCGTTCTGGTGGACGAAGCCACGGTTGAGATTGAGAACATTCATACGCAGATGCTTCCCGGCGTATCTCGCGCCCGCGCGGTTGTCGAAGCATGCAGCCGCACCGCCATGGCCCGTCTGCTGTCGATGTTCTGCATTCTGGCGGTATTCGTCCCATCGTTTTTCATGGTGGGCGTCGGGCGGCAGCTTTTCGTTCCTCTGTCGCTGGCCGTCGCGTTTTCGATGATCGCGTCTTATCTGCTGTCGAGCAGTCTGGTGCCGGTGTTCTCCACCTGGCTGATGAAGGAAGGGCATACGCGGAGAAGAACGCCAGGGATTCTTCGGACGGCTGCGGTCTCTTTACGAACGCTACCTGAAAGTCATGCTGCGGTTCCGGTGGCCGCTTGTGATGGCTTATCTTGCAGCAGCCGTCGGGCTTGTCTGGGTCCTTCTCCCTCGTATGGGAACTGAGCTCTTTCCCGATGCGAATGCTCCGCTGCTGCGCATTCGCCTGCGCGCGCCCACGGGTACTCGCATTGAGGAGACGGAACGAATTGTTCTGCGGGCGCTCGACGTGATTCACAAAGACATCGGCGCCGGCAATGTCGAGATCACGAGCGACTTCGTAGGCGTGGTGCCGTCCAGCTACCCGGTGGATCTGATTCATCTCTTCACCAGCGGACCTCAGGAAGCGATCATCCAGGTGGCCGTCAAACCAGACACGCCTCGAGGAGAGGCCCTCCGCGAAAAACTGCGGGCAAGCTTGAAAGACCGTTGCCGGAATGCACGGTGTCTTTCGAAGCCGGCGATATCGTCACGCAGGTCATGAGCTTCGGATCGCCCACGCCAATCGAGGTTGCCGTGCAGGGCATCAGCCTTCAGGACGACTATGCATTTGCTGAGAAGGTCCGGACACAAATGGCGAAATTGGGATTTCTCCGCGATCTTCAGTTCGCTCAGGCTGCCGACTTTCCGACGCTTGACATCAATATCGACCGCGAACGGGCCGGTCAGTTTGGTCTGACGATGGCCGATGTCGCCCGCTCCGTAGTCCCGGCGACATCTTCCTCCCGGTTCACGCAACCCAATTACTGGCGCGATCCGAATTCCGGAAACGCATTCCAGATTCAGGTGCAATTACCGCAGAACCGCATGCAGAGCGCGGAAAGCATCGGCGATCTACCGGTGATGCAAGATGGGCGGGGCGAAACCCGGCTCATTGACATCGCCGCACTCAAGTTGGGCACAATGCCCGGTCTGATCGAGCGCTATAACGGCCAGCACGTGGTCAGTCTGACGGCGAATATCCACGGGCTTACGCTCGGGGATGCGGCGGAAAAGCTAAACCAGGCTCTCTCGGCAGCCGGGAGTCCGCCGAAGGACGTGAGCGTGAACCTACGCGGCGAGATCCCGCCGCTCGAGCAAACTCTCTCCGGGCTGCGAATTGGCTTGCTGCTGGCCGTTCTGGTGATCTTCCTGCTGCTGTCGGCGAATTTTCAGTCGCTGCGTCTGGCGCTGGCAATCGTACTGACGATTCCCGCGGTGCTCTGCGGAGTGCTGCTCATGCTGCTTATCACGGGAACGACGTTGAACCTGCAGTCGTTCATGGGCGCGATCATGGCGATCGGCATTGCGGTGGCGAACTCCATTTTGCTGGTGACCTTCTCGGAGCGCGCGAGACATGCGGGCCGCAACCATCTGGAGGCCGCACAGGAAGGAGCCGCCAGCCGGCTCCGCGCGGTCCTAATGACGGCCGCCGCCATGATCTGCGGAATGGTGCCCATGGCGATTGGATTCGGCGAGGGCGGATCGCAGTCGGCGCCGCTCGGTCGCGCGGTGATTGGTGGGCTGATTGTCTCGACCTTCACCACCTTGACCGTTCTGCCTTCGATTTACGCCATTCTTCAGGGGCGCGCATCCACCTCGTCGCCCTCGCTGAATCCGATGGACCCTGGGAGCCGGTACTATGAAGCGCACTAAGAACCTCGTTCCGGCATGTTTCATCGCCGCCCTTGCCGCCAGTTGGGCGCAGACTACGGAACTGGCGCTGGTGGTTTCGAAGCCGATATCTCAAACCATTGACCTGCCGGGCGAGTTTCAACCGTTTCAAAGCGTTTCGATACATGCAAAGTTGCGCGGCTACGTGGACCGCGTACTGGTTGATCGCGGGAGTGCCGTCAAAAAAGGGCAACTGCTGGCGGAGCTTACCGCTCCGGAGATGGAGGCCCAGCTCGCAGAGGCCGAGTCAAAGGTCCAGGCTGCGGAGTCGGACAGGTTGCAGGCTGAAGCGCAGCTGGCCGCGGCGCAGAGCACCTATGACCGCTTGAAGAAGGCCGCCGAGACCCCGGGCGCGATCGCGGGCAACGAACTCATTCAGGCCCAAAAGCAGGTTGAGGCGGCCCAGGCGCGTGGTTCAATCGAAGCGCCACGCGGGCATGGCGGTTGAGGCCGCAGTGCGGGCGCAGAAGGACCTCGAAGCCTATCTGCGAATTACCGCGCCCTTCGACGGCGTTGTCACAGACCGTTTGGTGCACCCCGGCGCTCTCGTAGGTCCCGGCGCCGATCCGGTGCTGCTGATCATACAGGAGGTCTCGCATCTGCGGCTCGTGGTCGCGGTGCCGGAAGAGAACATTGGCGGGATCGTCAAAGGCGCGCGTGTCGAATTCCACGTTCCAGCCTTCACCGAACGCACCTACTCCGGAAACGTCGCGCGAGTCTCACACGTGCTGGATCAGAAGACCCGAACCATGGCGGTTGAACTGGACGTCTTCAACCGCGACGGGTCGCTTTCGCCGGGAATGTATCCGTCGGTGAAGTGGCCCGTCCACCGGTCGCGGCCGTACCTGTTGGTGCCGAAGACCAGCGTGGTCACTACCACGGAGCGAACATTTGTCATTCGCAATCAAAACGGACGCGCCGAATGGGTGGACGTTGTGAAGGGCGCATCGGAAGGCAGATCTCATCGCGGTCTCCGGCGATCTGCGCGCCAACGACACCGTCGTGCGTCGAGCAACCGATGAAATCCGGGAAGGCACGCCGATCCAGCTTCGCTGAGGAGCAAACCCGGATGAACATTCGCTTCCTCGCCTGAACAAATTTCCCGCGAGGTAGCGCCAACATCTCGGGAAGGCTGGTGCTCGGAAAGATTGGTGCGGAAGGGGGGACTTGAACCCCCATGCCCTTACGGGCGCAGCCACCTCAAGGCTGTGCGTCTGCCAATTTCGCCACTTCCGCGTTCAAACAGCGTGTTACTTCTTGGCCGGCGGCGCCGGAGTACTCTGCTGCGCCGGGGCCGGTTGGCTCGGCGGTATCGCATTCATCGGCTGCCCTTGACTCGCGGGAGCGGGAACCTGGCCTGGAATCTGCACCGGCACAGGCGCCGACTTTACCGGGGCGCTGCTCTTCGCCGGCGCCGACTCCAGTACCGTGGTACCTAAACCCGCATTGCGCGTCGCCAGAATCGATAGCGAAAGCGACGTCACCATGAACAGAATCGCCGAAATCGTAGTGGCCTTTGAAAGCAGAGTCGCCGAGCCGCGCGGCCCGAAGGCCGTCTGCGAACCCATTCCGCCAAATGCGCCCGCCAGATCCGCCGCCTTCCCGCTCTGCAGCAGCACCACAATAATCAGGAACAGGCACACGATTACATGAATAATCCAAACCAGAATATACATCGTATTCCCTTCAGTATAGGAAACCACCTGCTTGCAGGTCAAACGCCGCCGCAGGTCAAACGGCGGCGCTTCAGGTCAAACCGCGGTTCGGCGGCGTTCCGGGGCGCGGCTCAACCGGCGCGCATAATCCAGGAACAATTCCATGCCTTCGTAATCCCGCGGTCCCAGTTCGTGCACGATGTGCCGCGTCAGATATTCCCGCACCAACGCCGGCGCAAACTCCCGGCGCGCGGCCTCCGACGCCACAATTTCCTCCACCCTCTCGCACCCATAACGGCATGATTCCCGAAAAGCAGCGGCGACCTCGGGCGTCACCACGCCCTTGCGTCCGGCCCAAACCGCGAAGACCATCGGCAGCCCGGTCATCTCCACCCACTCCGCGCCCAGGTCGTATACATGGTACGGCAGCCGTGCAGGATCGATGTGCAAGGCCGGGTCCCCAATAATCAACGCCGCGTCGGCAATCCGCAGCATGGCTTCCAGATCGGGCGCATGCGCGATGCATTCCGGATCCGCTCCGTACCGCCGTTCCAGAATCACGCGCACCAGTTCCACCGACGTCCGCGAACTCGAATCCACCGCCAGCGTGCGGATCTCCCCTGCCGGCCGCGACGAGATCAACAGGATGCTGCGCACCGGGCCGTGGCAGGCAATCCCGGCGCCCGGAATCACCTCCAGATCCTGCCGCGTCAATTCGAAAGAGGGAACAATACCGATGTCGGCGGCCCCGGCGGCCAACTGGTCCGCGCAGCCCGAGGGAACACGAAAATCCAGGTCGAACAGCCCGCGCTGCCCGCCATGCAGCATCCCCCAAACCAGTGGCGTGGTGTTCAGGTAACTGACCGCGGAAACCCGCAGCTTTTTGATGGTTTCAGGCAACTCTCAGTCTACCAGACGCCCGCGCAGCCCCCACGGCAAGAGAATCGCCCGTAAAAGCAGCGCTCCGGCCACCGTATTGTAAGGCACGGCCCAATTAATTCAAGTATTTTCGCGTGCGGCCGTGTTTGGTATGCTCAGGAAGAGCGCTCTCCGCGTCGCGCCTGCCTGGAAAACCCAATGTTACATATAAATCTTCGAGTTCTAACTCTCGGTCTATTCGGCGCATCCGCCGTCTTTTCCCAAGCGACGCTGAACGTGGTTCCGTCTCGCGAAATCGGCCATCCACAATTGCTTCCGGGCAATGCGGTGGCTCACGCTCAATCCCAATCTGGTGGAAGGCCGCGAGTTTTTCAATCCGCAAAACGTGGCTCTGGATCAATCGGTCACTCCGCCCATCCTCTATGTCAGCGACACCGGCAACAATCGCGTTCTGGCCTGGAAAAACGCTGCCAGTTTCACCAACGGCAAGCCCGCGGACCTGGTGGTGGGCCAGCGTGACTTCTTTAGCACTTTGGCCAGCGGTCCGGCCACTCGCGTTTTCTTCGGGTCTGAGCGCGCCCACCGGTTTGGCGGTATCTGCCGCCGGCGATCTATACGTCGCCGACAGCGGCAACAACCGCGTCTTGCGCTTCCGAAAGCCGGCTTCCACGCCGCCCGACCAGTTATTTCCCGATATGGTTATCGGCCAGACCAGTCTGAGCCAGCGCGCCGCAAATTCCCCTGCCGGACAGGTCAATGAGAAGGGAATCGCCTTGAGCACCGCCAATTCGGCGCTGCAGGCCAACATTGCCTTCGACAAACACGGGCAACCTCTGGTTGACCGACTCCGGCAACCGCCGCGTCCTGATGTACGCAGCCGCCGACGTTGCCAAGAGCAACAACTTCGGATTTGCGGCAACCCTCGTGCTCGGCCAAACCGACTTTCTCACCGTTCAGGTACTGGATCCCGGCAATACGCAGAGCATCAGCCGGACAAACCTGTTCGCCGTTCCCGCGGGCCTGGCGTTTGATGCCGCCGGAAGGCTCTATGTGTCCGATGCCGACATCAACTCGCCGCAACTCCTGAGCCGCGTGCTGGTTTTCGCCCCGCCTTTCAGCTCCGGACAATCGGCCGTGCGCATCATGGGAATCGTAACTCCGCCGCCGCAGGGCACCGTCATTGACTCGCGCACACTGCTCTCGCAGCAACTGCAAGTCCGCATGAGCTCGCCCACGTCGATTTTCTTTCTTCCGGGGAGCCAGGGCCTGGGCGTTGTGGATTCCGGCTGGAGCCGCATCCTGATTTTCGACCCGTTTGAAATGTGGCCCGATCCCAACATCGCCACCTCGCCTTCCGCAAAAGCCGTAGTCGGCCAGGGCGGAGTTTACGTCAAGGCCGACGGCTCAACCGCTACCGCACCGAATAATGGCAACCCCAGGTCGTCGGAGCAGACCTTTGCCCTGCCTGGCGGAGCCGTCTTCTTCAATAACGAATTGTACGTCGCCGATTCCGGAAATAACCGTGTAGTCGTGATGCCGCTGGCGGGCGGCACCTTTGGCTCGGCCACCCGCCTCCTGGGCCAGGACCGCTTTAACAGCAATTCCATCAACCTGATTGAGGGCCGGGAATTCCGGTTTGCGATTTCCGGGAGTTCCGCCGATGCCGGCCTGGCCGTTGATGCCACCGGCGATACTCCGCACCTGTACGTTGCCGACACGTATAACAACCGTGTGCTGGGCTTCAAAGATCTGCGTAATTTCAAGGCTGGCGGCGCTGCGGCCGACATCGTCATCGGGCAGCCCGATTTCGCAACCGCCCTTTGCAACCCGACCAACGCCCCTACCGCGCCCACCCAATCCAGCCTTTGCCGGCCTACGGGTCTGCTGGTGGATTCCGCCGGCAACCTCTACGTGGCCGATTCCGGCAATGGACGGGTGCTCCGCTTTCCCACTCCTTTCGCACAACAGGGCCAGGAGCAGGCCGATCTGGTCTTAGGGCAGCACGACTACTTCACCACCATCACCGATCCCACCAGCCGTACCATGGCCGCGCCTTACGGGCTGGCTTTCGCGGGCACCAACGGTCTGCTGGTTTCTGACGTGCTCACCAACCGCGTGCTGTACTTCAAGTTCACCGCCAACGGAACCTTCACCGGCGGCACCGACAACGGGATTGCGGCTAACAAGGTCTTCGGCCAGCCGGATTTCAGCACGATTACGAAGGGCAGCGGCGATAACCAGATGAGCTCTCCGCACCACCTGTCCACCGATAGCGACGGGCGCTTGTATGTGGCTGATTCGGGCAACAGCCGGGTCCTGATTTTCGGTCAGATCAACAGTACCGTCGATGCCGGCGCTCACGCCGTATTGATTCTTCCGAGTCTCAATACCGCCGAAGGCCTCTTCGTGAACCAGGTCACCGGTGAGATCTGGGTCACCAACACGGGCGGCTCCACGGTCTTGAAGTACCCCAAGTTCGATACTCTGCAGTTCAACCCGGCGCCGATAGCCCAGGTGTCGACGCCATTTTTAGCCCTTGAGGTGACGCAGGATCCGTTCGGCAATATAATCGTAGCCGATGGCACCAACCGGGTAGCCTTCTACTATCCGACGCTTTCAGCAGTGAATGGGGCCAATCTGATGCCCAACCGCTCGCTTGCTCCGGGTGTGTTGGCTACCGTTTTTGCGACCGCCGGCGGCAGCTTCGGAACCGGCACGGCCGCTTACACCGATCTGCCCAACCCGATTCCCTGGCCCAAAACGTTGGGGGATGTCCAGGTGCTCTTCAACGGAAGTCCGGCGCCGCTGATCTATGTAGGGCCTACGCAGATCAACTTCATGGTACCGATCAACGCTTCAACCAGTAGCAACGCAGAGGTCCAGGTCCTCAAGGTGTCCACCGGCCAACTGATGGCCGTCAGCGGTGTGATCGCAATGAATTCGGTTTCACCCGGCATCTTCGAGACCACCGGGTCCGGGCCCACGCGGCAGGCGGCAGTGCTCAATCAGAACAACTCCGTAAACAGTGCCACCAATCCGGCCAAGCGCGGCGAGACCATTTCCATTTACGCCACCGGACAGGGCTCCGTCCCGGGCGCGCCCGCGGATGGCGACATACCGCAGAATGGATTGGTCCCAACGCCGTCCACGCCAAGGGTTTTCATCGGGGCCGACTACACGGATACGGTAGTGCTTCAGCCCAACGATCCGCAGGACCACCAATTCGTAACCTTCTCGGGGCTGTCGCCGAATCTTCCGGGTGTGTGGCAGATTAACGTCATCATCCCCCTCGCCGTGGCGCCGGGGCAGCAAACTTTGTTCATCAGCTCCAACAGCATCGCCAGCATCGATGCCAGCGTCACCGGCTACCGCACCGTAATCTACGTCGCTCAGTAACGCCAGCGGTCTAGCCGCCGGTGCTTTTGCAGGATGGCCAAGACCGGCGGCCACGCCTGCCGGTGCTTTTGGTGCGCGTGTTTCCACCAATGGTCAGCACACTCTTGCGATGCAGAACAGAGCCCTGCGGGAGTATGCCGCCCGACGCGGTTGGACTGTCGACATGCAAGTCCGCGAGGTGAAGGAGCGTAACTAGTCCGGCGGGTATGCGTCCATACAACCACAACCCCGAAAAAGGAGATCGAAAGATGAGTCGGGCGATTGCGGGGACGGTCCTGGCGGCGTGGCTTTGCTCGCTGGTGCACGCCCAGTCCGCCGCGAATGCGAGACCCGCGGAAGCGAAGCTGGAATTCGAAGTGGCCTCGGTAAAACCCTCGGCGCTGCCCGCCGGCCGCGGCGTGATCCGGCTCGGTCAGCAGGGCGGTCCCGGCAGCGGCGACCCCGGCCGCGTCACCTACTCCTTCAGCACGATCCGCGATCTGATGGTGGACGCTTATAGTGTAAAGCGTTCCCAAGTCTCGGGGGCCCGAACGGGCTGGATTCCGAACGATTTGACATCGTGGCCAAGGTCCCGGAGGGCGCCACGAAGGAACAAGTCAAGGTCATGCTGCAAAACCTCCTGGCGGAGCGTTTCAAGCTCACGCTGCACCGCGAAACCAAAGAGCTGCCGATGTACGCGCTGGTGGTGGGCGCCAAAGGTCCCAAGCTGAAAGACTCGACCGTCACCGATACGCCGCCCGCGTCCGATTCGCAACCCAAGGAGGGTGGACGCGGCGAAGCCGGGGCGCAGGCCGCCGCACCTCCGCCGCCTCTCCCGCCAAGTCTCCGCGGAATGAAAATCGGGCCGGATGGCTGTCCCGAGATGCCGCCCACGGCTGCCGGCCGCGCCGGCAATTTCATGATCATGACGCCCAACGGCGAGTGCATGATCTCCAAGGGCGAGACTATGGATGGCCTGGCTGCGCAGCTTTCCAACGGGTTCGACCGCCCGGTAATCGACCAGACCGGTTTGAAGGGCAAGTACGATTTGAAGCTGCGCTACGACCCATCGAGCATGCCGGGAGGACGCGGCGGCCCGAAGGACGCTCTGGACCCAGCGCCGGCCGGCGGCGACCCGGCAAACCGCATCTCCCCGGGCGGGGACCCACCGCCCAGCATTTTCAACGCCCTACAAGAACAACTCGGCCTCAAGCTGGAAGCCAGGAAGGGACCGGTTGACCTGCTGGTGATCGATCACGTCCAGAAGACGCCGACGGAGAATTGATGCTCTCCCGGGGCAGCGCCGGCAGTCTTGCTGCCGGTGCGGCTCGCCGGCGGCAAGGGGGCGCCACGGTGGAGACGACACTGGGCTGCGCCCAACTGGAACTTACTAACAGGAGATAGAAGATACTAACTAAGTACACCGTTTCTTAAATACGGCCTCATACTTTCGAAGTGCTGCGCGCATTGTAGCACCGGGCTAATCCAAAGGCCCCTCCAAACAAGACGACCCGTCAATGGCGGGCGGGAGCGCGTCTATCAAGGACGTGCCGCTTGATAACATGTCTCTTAGTGGGAGCCAACGGAGCCTAATGATTCAGGCCGGAAACCTGTATTCTGGAACGGCGTTTGTCACTGGAGTTATCAGGCTGTTCCTGATTGGAACCATGGCTTCGGCTCATTCTCTAGCCCAGGCTCAGGCTCCGGCACGGCCCTCATTTGAGGTGGCGTCGGTCAAGCGCAATCCACCCGGCAGTACCGGTGTCATGTCCATAAGCCCTCTCGGAGCCGGAAGGTTTACGGCGACGCACGTCAGCCTGGACGTCCTGATCGGGTTAGCGTTTGGCGTCGATTCGAACCGGATTTCGGGAAAGCTGAATTGGCTTAGCTCAGAATACTACGACGTCACCGCCAAGCCGGAGGGCGATGGTGGCCTCACCTCCGAACAACTGCGGCCGCTGCTACAGCGGTTGCTTGAGCAGCGGTTCGGGCTGGCGGTTCACCGCCAGATAAAAGACGTCCAGGGCTATGCGCTGGTGGTTACCAAGGGTGGGCCCAGGCTTCAGGCAAGCCAAGGGGCTCCCGCACACTTCTATATTCTGGCAAACGGGTTGCGCTGTCAGAACGCGTCTATCGGTACGCTTGCCGGGATGCTGTCGCAGCCAGCCGGCCGCCCGGTCGTCGACGCGACTGGCATCACGGGCAATTACGATATCACGCTCGAATATGCGCCGGAAGCCGCTGCCGATTCTTCCCTTCCATCCATCTTCACGGCCTTGCAGGAACAGTTGGGGCTCAAATTGGTCCCACAGAAAGTGCCCTATGAGATGTTGGTGATTGACCACCTGGAAAGGGTCCCCACGGAAAACTAGTGGTCTGTCGCCGCCAGCGCGCGGAACCAATCCGAGCCGCGACCGTGAGGGAGCGATTATGCTCACGTTGTCTCTGCGACAGGCTACTAAGCTGCCCTGCCGGCTCTCAACGCACCCCTGCTCTCAACGTACTCTGGGCCGCTGCTCCCGCGGATGATCCTGCGGACTGTCCTCCGGAGTGCCCGCAGGCGCCGGCGTCCCTGAGCGCGAACGCTTCAGCGCATACATACTCCGGTCGGCGTCGTCCAGCGCCTCGCGCAGCGCCCGCCCGTGCGCGTCGGCCGTGCCCCAGCTAAAGGTTATCGGCAGCACGCCCAACCCGCGAACGCGAAATTCCCGCAAACGGTTCTCGATATCCGCCATGCGCCGGCTGGCCACGTCCGTCCGCTGGTTCCGGAAAAGAATCACAAATTCGTCGCCGCCCCAGCGGAACGCCTGGTCCTCGTGCCGGATAGAAGCCTGCAGCAGATTGCCGATATTGCGCAGAATCTCGTCGCCCACCAGGTGGCCATAGCGATCGTTGACGTCCTTGAAATTGTCCATGTCGCAGACCGCCACCACGCCCTCGAACTCTTGCGGCTCCTCCACCCGGCGCGCCAGCGCAGCCTGGTTCAACAGCCCCGTCAGCCGGTCCAGATCCAGGGTATGCTTGCGCTCGCGGCGCATATAGTCCAACTCGGCCAGCACGTCTTTGATGCGGTCAATCTGGCTTTCGCTCCACATCGCCATGGCTGCGAACGCCATCACGCAGTGCAGCATGAAATCGTAATACGTCTCGTGGTGCAGGTACAGGGCCCAGGCGGGCGCCCTGCCGTTGGTGTAGAGATACAGGAAGACGACGGCATGTTCGAAGAACGCGGCCGCCAGCACCAGCAGGGAAAAGCGGAAAATTCGCGAGCCCAATCCGGTGCTCTTGCGCAGCGTGATGAAATTATAGAAGTACACCAGCCCCATCACCAGCGCGTGTGAGGCATGATAGGCCTGCATCCCCGAGTAGATGCCCAGCGCCCACACCAGGGCCACGAAAATCGGCAGAATCGAAATCAGCCGCAGCACCGTCCGCCAGTCTTTAATGCTGGAGGCGAAACCCGCCCGCGCCGCCGCGATCAACACAATGGCGAAAGCGAACTCGAACGTGGCATAGGGCGCCAGCCACCCCGCTGAATGCGTCTGGAAAAGCTGGAAGCCGAAAAACGCGGCCAGAAGGCGCAGGATCCAGGCAATCGCCCACAGCCCGAAATAGACCACGCGCGACTGCCGGTACAGGAACAGGAACACCATCGCAAACAGCAGCGCGCCGATTTCCTGAATATAAAGGGCCGCGATATCCGCAACCGGACTGGAGGGGTCCATGGCTTCAATCTCCGTTGATGGCATGGCGGCGAATCGCGCGCGCCTTGCCCGATGCCTCGTCCACATCGACGATCACCGCGTGCAGCTCCGGTCCCATCCGCGCCGCTTCCATGCGCACCGGTAGCCCGGTGAGAAATCGCTGGATGATGATATCTGTCTGCACCCCGATAACCGATTGGTAAGGCCCCGTCATGCCGCAGTCCGTCTGGTAAGCCGTGCCGCCCGCCAGAATACGGGTGTCCGCCGTCGGAACGTGGGTGTGCGTGCCCACCATCGCCGAAACACGGCCGTCCAGGTACCAGCCCATGGCCATTTTCTCGCTGGTCACTTCCGCGTGGAAGTCCACGAATCTAACTTTAACCGCCGGGTCGAGTTCGTTCAAGATCTGGTCGGCCTTGCGAAAGGGGCAATCCGTGGCCGGCATGTAAGTGCGGCCTTGCAGATTGATCACCGCGCATTCCGCTCCGTTGCGCGCGCGGTAAGTAATTGAGCCGCGCCCCGGCGCCTCGGGATAATTGGCCGGACGCAGCAGCCGCGGCTGGCGCGCGAAATAATCGAACAGCTCCCGCTTGTCCCACACGTGGTTGCCCGACGTCAACACATCCAGGCCCAGCGCGAACAACTCTTCCGCAATCGAAGGTGTGATGCCGAAGCCGCCTGCCGCGTTCTCCGCGTTGGCAATTGTAAGATCGATGCTGTTGGCCTGAACGATATCCTGAAGGTGGTCGGCTACGATCCGGCGCCCGGGTGAACCAAAGATATCCCCTATAAACAGAATGTTCATGCCTAGCCATTCAAGTTAACACGTTGTAGCGCGGGCACTCTCGTCCCAACAATCACAAACCGCCGCTGAGAAGAGTAGCGCGTGATAACTTAGGAAACCATGACCCGTCTTTCCATCGTTCTCCTCTTCGTCGCGGGCGCGCTGTTTTCCCAAACCCCGCTAAAAATGCCGAAGGCCGATCTCCTGTGGCCCAACGGCGCACCGGGCGCCCAGGGAAATGAAGAGATCGACCAACCTTCGCTGGCGGGTTACATCGTGCCGGCGGGGCGCGGAACCGGCGCCGCGGTAGTGGTCTGCCCGGGCGGCGGTTACAGGAATCTGGCCATGGACCATGAAGGCGACCAGATCGCCAGATGGCTCAACTCCCTGGGCGTGTCGGCCTTCGTGCTCAAGTACCGCCTGGGCCCGAAGTATCATCACCCCGTGGAACTCTGCAGACGCCCAGCGCGCCCTCCGCACCGTGCGCTACAAAGCGGCCGAATACCGCGTGTCGCCCGACCGCATCGGCATCATGGGCTTTTCGGCCGGCGGCCACCTGGCCTCCACCGCCGGCACGCACTTCGACGCAGGCAACGCCGGCGCCGCCGACCCTATCGACCGCGTCGGCAGCCGGCCCGACTTCCTGGTGCTGGGCTATCCGGTGATTTCGTTCACCACCCCCTACACGCACAAAGGTTCGCTGCAAAACTGCTGGGCAACAATCCCGACCCGAAGCTGGTCGAAAGCCTTTCGAACGAACTGCAGGTGACCGCCGGCGACGCCGCCGACTTTCTGTTCCACACCACCGCCGATGCCACCGTGCCCGTCGAGAACAGCGTGCTTATTCTATATGGCGCTGCGCAAGGCCGGAGTGCCCGCCGAGATGCACATCTACGAGCACGGACCGCACGGCGTGGGGCTGGCCTCCACCGATGAGGCGCTTTCATCGTGGCCCGCGCGCCTGGCCGACTGGCTCCGCGGACGCGGCCTGCTGAACGCCGGCGCAAAATAACCCGTTGGAGCAGCC
>CAWFPJ010000011.1:0-44980 GCA_963817515.1 Bryobacterales bacterium
CAAGTCCCACCTCCGGCACCATTAGTCTTAAACGTTCGCTTCCAGATGGCGCTTTTCAAGACCCGCAGCGCCGCGGTCTATGGCATTGATGCTCACCTGATCGATGTCGAAGTAGACATGTTCTCGTCGGGGAACTCGCGCGATTCAGTCATGGTCGGAATGCCGGATGTAGCCGTGCGCGAGAGCCGCGAGCGCATCAAGTCAGCCCTCATTAATTCCGGCTTCGGCTATCCTGCCAAACGCATCACCATCAATCTGGCGCCGGCCAACGTGCGCAAAGAGGGCGCCGGCTTCGATCTCCCCGTGGCCCTTGGCATCCTCGGCGCCATGGGCATTGTCAAGAGCCTTGACCGCCATATCATCGTGGGTGAGTTGTCACTCGATGGAGCCATTCGTCCCGTCCGCGGCGCCCTCTCGGTGGCTGTCTGTGCGCGCGACAACGGCATCGCCAACCTCATATTGCCCTTCGAGAACGCGGCTGAAGCGGCCGTGGTGCAAGGGGTCAATGTGTACGGCGTGCAGTATCTTGCCGAAGTGGTCGCACTGCTAGCGCGTCCCGAAGAATTCACGCCGGTTGCACCAAATGGCAATAGCCATCGGGCGGCGGAGCCACACACCGCGCCCGACTTCTGCGATGTCCGCGGACAGACCATGGCGAAGCGCGCCCTTGAGGTGGCGGCCGCCGGTTCTCACAACCTTCTGATGATCGGCCCGCCCGGTTCCGGCAAAACCATGCTCGCCAAACGCTTCGCCGGCATCCTGCCCCCACTTACTTTTGAGGAGTCCATCGAAACCACCAAAGTGCACAGCGTCGCGGGTATGTTGAACGGCGGCGGCCTCCTCTACAATCGGCCTTTCCGAACTCCCCATCACACGATCTCCGATGCCGGCCTGATCGGCGGCGGAGTCGGCACGCCGCGTCCCGGTGAGGTTAGCCTGGCGCACAACGGAGTGCTGTTCCTGGACGAATTCCCAGAGTTCCCGAGGGACATTCTGGAAATGCTCCGGCAACCCCTCGAAGACGGCTGCGTAACTATCGCGCGGTCCAAGATGTCGCTGTGTTTTCCGTCCAGCTTCATGTTGGTCGCCGCTATGAATCCATGCCAGTGTGGATTTTATGGGGACTCCACCCGCGAGTGCCGCTGTACCCCCGTGACCATTCAACGCTACCTTGGCAGAATCAGCGGTCCGCTTCTCGACCGTATCGACATCCATGTCGAAGTCCCCGCGGTGCCTTATAAGGAATTGCGCGGCAACTCCACAGCCGAGTCTTCGGCCGATATTCGCGCGCGTGTGGAACGGGCCCGCGCCGTCCAGCAGGCACGCGGCTATTACAACTCCCGCATGCCCTCCCGTTCCATTCGCAAGCATTGCGCCCTGGATGATTCCGGCGAGCGAACGCTTGAAATGGCGGTCCGCCGCCTGGGCCTTTCCGCCCGCGCTCACGATCGCATTCTGAAAGTCGCGCGCACCGTCGCCGATCTGGACGAATCCCTCACCGTGTCG
This sequence comes from Bryobacterales bacterium, assembly GCA_963817515.1. GTDB lineage: Bacteria > Acidobacteriota > Terriglobia > Bryobacterales > Bryobacteraceae > DATMNI01. The sequence continues at coordinate 1,507 of CAWFPJ010000011.1, forward strand.
TCCAAGCACGTCGCCGAGGCGGTGCAATATCGCAGCCTCGACCGTAATTACTGGAATTGAGCCAAACCCCGTAGGTCAGGCAGAGACACGAGGGCTCAGACCTTGAGTCCTGTTATCACCTTTGGGGCGTTGCCGTAAAGGATTTTGCGTTCGACCGCCTTTCCGGGCGCGAGCCGGCGGATGGCAGCAATGATATTGGAGCCCAGGCAATCCGGGCCATTCGCCTTTCGGTCGCTGCAGTCGCTACCGAAGATCAGCTTCTCCTGGTGGCGCCCCAGGAATTCACGGGCGTGGCCTTCGTCACGCAGCATCGAATTCAAGCCGGAACCCGCCGACATGTCGCCGTACATGTTCGGGTAATCCGAAAGCAGACGGTCCGTGATACCGCCTGGGGTCACCGGGGTTTTGGGGTACATCTCGGCCTGATTGTGATTCTTGTCGATGTTTCCCCACCAGGTCTGCGCGTGGCCGATAAAATTCACTCGCGGGTGGCGCGCCAGCACCTTGGCGAAATTCTCGAAATCCAGGTTGTAATGTTTGTATTCAAAATGGAGGAGTACCGGAACCTGGTATTCGCGCGCAATGGTGGCCACCAGGTCGATATATTTGGAATCGGCTTCAACAGGAAACTTCTGTTCCCCGATGCCGATCGCGCCCATCTTCAGGTACTTCTCCAGAACCGGCCGCGTCTCCGGTATGTCGGGCAGCTCATTGGCGAAGAAGACGTATTCCTTGGGATACTGCCGCGCGATCGCGACCACCGTATCGTTCCCACCCGCTCCGGCGGCAAGGCCGTACTTGGAGCCTGCCGGAAGGAGCACGGTCTTGCTGATGCCCATCTCGCGCTGGTGGGCGATCAGTTCGGCGTCGCTGCGGCCGCTGTAGTTGGTGTGCTGGTGGATGTCGATAATAGGTTCATTGGGCTGCGCCATGAGCGGGGCCGCCAGAGAAGCCAGGAAACATCGCCGGGATTGCATAGACGTCAGGATATCAATTGGAGACAGAAATTGGTGGGGTCACCCGCACCGAGGTAAAATCATCAAGTGCGGAGATGGCGGCTCGCAGTTGTGTTCCTGGCGGCAAGTGGCTTTTGTGCGTCCCTTGAAACGTACACGGCGGCGGAGCGGCGCCACTGGGCTTTTCAACCTCGCAGCCAACCGGCTGTCCCCACATTCTCATCCCACGCCGATCAACTGTGGGTTCGGAATCCAATAGACGCCTTCATCCTGGCGCAACTCCGCCATACGGGGCTAAAGCCGGCCCCTCCGGCCAACCGGCGTACGCTCATCCGGCGGGTCTATTTTGACTTGACCGGGCTGCCCCCATCGCCCGAAGATGTCGAACGCTTTGTGCGCGACCGTTCCGCGGATGCTTGGCCCCATGTGGTGGAGCGCCTTCTCAATTCGCCGGAGTATGCGGAACGGTGGGCGCAGCACTGGCTGGACGTTGTGCGGTTCGCGGAAAGCGATGGTTTCGAATACGATACGCACCGGTCCGAGGCGTGGCGCTACCGCGACTACGTCATCCGTTCGATTGCCGAAGACAAACCGTACGACCAGTTTCTGCGTGAACAACTGGCCGGAGATGAGATCGATTCCCAAAACCAGGAGATGCTGGTGGCAGCCGGCTTTAATCGCCTGGGACCGCTCCGCAAGAACGCCGGCAACCAGGACGCAGCTTATAACCGCAACGAAGTTATGGTGGAGATGACCAACGTGATCGGTTCGGGACTGCTCGGGGTCACGCTCGGTTGCGCGCGGTGCCACGACCATAAATTCGACCCCATCCGGCAGAAGGACTACTATCGCATCCAGGCATTCTTCGCTGACACGCAGCAGAAGGACATTCCGTTTTCGACCACCGAACAACAGGCGGAATGGAAGAAGAAAAACAGCGCGGTAGATTCGGCGATCCGGCGGTTGAAGGCCAAGCTGAAAACGGCTTCAGAACCGGAACGAGTCGACCTCGAGAAGCAGATTGCGGAAAAGGAGAAGGAGCATCCACTGCCGCTGCCGGCGCTGCAGACAGTGGAGGACAATCCGTCGCAATTTGTTCCAGTGCACATTTTGGCCCGGGGCGATGCCGGCAGCCCGGGTGAAAAGGTCGGGATGCGGCCCATGGGCGTCCTGTTGGCGGACGGCGCACCGGAATGGGGCGACCTGATTCCCACGCCGCGGCTGGCACTGGCGCGGTGGATCACCGACCCCGCGAACCCGTTGACCGCGCGCGTGATGGCGAACCGAATCTGGCAGCACCATTTCGGAGCCGGCATCGTTTCGACGCCCAACGATTTCGGCCGGATGGGAAGCCGCCCCAGCCATCCCGAATTGCTCGACTGGCTGGCCAACCAGTTTGTAGAATCCGGATTCCGCATGAAGCCCCTGCACCGGCTGATCCTGTTGAGCAGCAGCTACCAGCAGGATTACCTGCCCGTGCCGCCGCCGCAGGCGTTAGAGCTGGACCCGGACGACAAATTGCTCTGGCGATTTCCACGGCGAAGGCTGAGTTCCGAGGAACTGCGCGATGCGATGCTGGCGGTGAGTGGCCGGCTTAACCCACAGAGGGGCGGGCCAAGTGTGATCGTGCCGATTGAGCCCGAATTGCTCAAATTGGTCTACAACCCCGCGCAATGGGCCGTGAACCCGGATTCGGGCCAGTTCAACCGGCGCAGTATCTATCTCTTCCAGAAGCGCAACATGCGGCTGCCTTTTATGGAAGTATTCGACTCCCCCGATCTCTTGCTGAGTTGCCCGCGAAGGGAGTTGAGCACACACGCTCCGCAGGCGCTGGAACTGCTGAATGGGGAATTATCCAATACGGCTGCGCGGTGGTTTGCCGAACGTGTCGACCGCGAGGCTGGAACCCGTGGCCCCACCAACGACAAGCGAATTCGGCGCGCCTTCCAAGTGGCGCTGGGTCGGGATCCGGATGCAGCCGAACGCAAGGCCGCGATGCGGTACCTTAAGGACGGACCTCTGAGCGAATTTGCTTTGGCAGTCTTTCTGGTGAACGATTTTCTGTACGTGAACTGAAATGACGGGAAAGATGATAACCAGTGCGCACTGCAAGCGGACCCGCGGCCGTCGCGAATTCCTGAGCGACGCGTTTTGCGGATTCGGCAGCCTGGCCTTCGCGGCCATGTTGCAGAAGGAGCAGGCGCGCGCAGCCACCGTAAACCCGCTAGCCCCAAAAGCGCCGCCCCAAAACGCCAAGGCGAAGTCGGTGATCTTTTTGTTTATGGCCGGCGGTCCGAGCCACCTGGAGACGTTCGACCCGAAGCCGCTGCTCAACAAGTTGACCGGACAGGTTCGGCCCAAGGAATTCGGTGAAGTCAAACGGCAGTTTATTAGCGGTGAGCCCAAACTGCTGGGCACAAAGCGAACCTTCCGGCAGCACGGCAAGAGCGGGCTGTGGGTATCGGACCTGCTGCCGAATATCGCGGAGTGTGCCGACGACCTGGCTGTGATTCGCTCATGCCAGGCAGATGCTTTCGTGCACTCCGCCGCTCAATACCAGTTGTTTACCGGCCGTATCGTTCCCGGTTTTCCCAGCATGGGAGCGTGGATGATTTACGGTCTGGGATCGGAAAGCGAATCCCTGCCGGGCTATGTGGTGATGCCTGATCCGGGCGGCACAATCGAGGCCGGCCAGCCGGTGTACGCCAATGGATTTCTTCCCTCGGTGTATCAGCCGAGCCTGTTCCGGGCCGGTAAAAAGCCGGTGCTGAATCTGGAACTGCCCGCCGAAGTTTCGCTCGATCAGCGCAAGAAGACTTTGGGTTTGATTCGCGAACTGGACCAGGCACGGATGACCCCGGACGACGAGGAATTTTCGGCGCGCATGAACACCTACGATCTGGCGTTCAAGATGCAGACCGAGGCCCCGGCCGTCTTCGACATCTCGAAGGAACCGCCGCAGGTGCAGGATCTATACGGAGTGGGTGACCCGGTCACGGACGATTACGGCCGGCGCTGCCTCTTGGCCCGGCGGTTGGTAGAAAATGGCGTACGGGTAGTAGTGGTTGTCTCCGGAGGTGCCTCCACGCAATGGGACGCGCACGATGACATCGAAGAGAACCATCTGCGGATGGCGGCCCATACCGACAAACCGATCGCCGGTTTGCTGAAGGACCTGAAACAGCGGGGGCTGCTGGATTCCACTCTGGTGGTATGGGGCGGAGAGTTCGGCCGCACGCCGGAAGGGCAAGCCGGCAAGGGGCGCGATCACAACAACACGGGGTTCACGATGTGGATGGCCGGCGGCGGTGTGCGCGGCGGAACGGTCGCCGGGGCTACCGACGACATCGGCCTGAAGGCGGTTGAAGACCCCCACCATCTGCGCGATATCCATACCACCGTGCTCCACCAGTTGGGTCTGGAACAGAACGCCCTCTCGTATCTGCACCAGGGACGGCGCGAACGGTTGACCGAAATTCAGGGTGGGGTGATCAAGGCGATCGTGTAGGGAATGCCGCATAGTTTTCCCAAACTCGTTACACCGAATACCAAGTGAACCAGTAACGAGCTTTCCCGGTAGCGCCGGCAATCTTGTTGCCGGTGGGTTATTCGGCATCCGGCAAGCACCGGCAACAAGATTGCCGGCGCTACCGAAAACTAAGTGACATTGAGGCGCTTTCGCTTGCCGTCCTAAGTTGTGCTACCCGACAATCAGGAAGCGGTCTTCTACTCCTGGCCAATTGCCCACGGGTTCGCGACAGTAGACAGATCGCCAAGCGTCTCGCCCAGGTATTTCTGCCGCAACAGCCGCCGCACGATCTTTCCGCTTTGCGTTTTCGGCAATTCCGCCGTCACAAAAATCTCGCGCGGGCGGAACGTAGGTCCCAGCACCTCCACTACCGTCGCGCAGATGGCCGCCGGCTCCACAATCGCGCCCGGCTTGGCCACGGCGTAACCCACAATAGCCTCGCCCTTGAGGTTATCGGGCACGCCGATCACCGCCGCCTCGGCCACACCCGGATGCTTCATCATGGCCTCTTCCACCTCCGCCGGACCTACCTTGCGGCCGGCCACATTCATGGATTCGTCGGCGCGGCCGTGCACAAACCAGTGGCCGTCATCATCCACGCTGGCCCAGTCGCCGTGGTACCACCAACCCGGGAATCGCGACCAGTAGGTCTCGATGTAGCGCTGCGGATCGTTCCAGATGCCGCGCGTCATCGAAGGACAAGGCTGGGTGCAGACCAGATAACCTTTGCGCCCGCGCACCGGCACGCCCGCCGCATCCACCACTTCCGTAGCCATTCCGGGCGCCGGACCACCCAGGCTGCAAGGCTTCAGCGCCTGAATCGGCAGCGGAAACAGGAAGCTCCCTACGATTTCGGTGCCGCCGCAAATGTTGACGATGGGGCAGCGCCTGCGGCCCACGTGTTCGAAGAACCACAGCCAGGAGGCCTCGTCCCAAGGTTCGCCAGTCGAACCCAGCAGGCGGATCGCATTCATCGCCGGTATTTTGTCCGTACTCTTTTTCAAGAGGCGTATGGCCGTCGGTGAAATACCGAAGGTGGTAATCCCGTGGCGCGCGATCATTTCCCACAAGCGCGTGGGGCCGGGGAAGTCCGGTGCTCCGTCATACATGAAAATCGTGCCGCCGAACAGGTGATTGCCCAGAATGGTCCAGGGGCCCATCATCCACCCGATGTCGGAGAGCCAGAAGAAGCGATCTTCCGGCTGGTGGTCGAACCCGAGCCAGATTTCCTTGCCCATCTGCGCCAGACATCCCGCGTGCGTATGCACCGTCCCTTTGGGCCTGCCGGTGGTGCCGGATGTGTAAATGATGAACGCCCGCGCCTCAGACTCAAGCGGCAAGGTGATGCAGGCTTCCGGCCCGGTTTCAGGCGCGCCCAGGCCCAAAAACTCCAGCCAGTCCATCCCACCGGCCGTGTCGCCGCCCTTGTACTGAAGCACAATGGTGTGCTCCAAGCTGGTGCTCTCCACTTTTGGCATTTTCCCAGAGAGTGGAACCCGCTTTCCTCGCCGTTCTATAGAATCCGCGGTGAACAAAACCCGCGCTCCGGAATCTTCCAGCCTGGTGGCGATGGCTCCTGGCCCGAAGCCCGAAAAAATCGGCACCACCGTCATCCCCGCCTGGAAACAGCCGTACAGAATGGAGAGAATTTCGGGCACCATCGGCATACATAGGGCAACGCGGTCTCCCGTTTTGAGGCCCAGCGCCCGCAGCCCATTGGCTACACGGTTCGCCTGTTGGCGCAGTTCCGCGAAGGTAATGGTGCGCGTCTCGCCGCTCTCGCCTTCCCAAATGCAGGCCACGCGGCCAGTGCCGTGCAAAGTGTCGCCGGCCCACCGGTCCAGGCAGTTATGGGCGATATTCAGGCGCCCGCCTAGGAACCACTGCGTCCACTCGGGCCCGCGGCTGGCATCCACAATCTGATGGTATGGCTCGAACCACGCCACCGCCATTTCGCGCATCAGTTCGTCCCAGAACCGCTCCGGTTCTTCGCGTGAGAAACGTAGAAACGCCTCGCGGTCGGAGAACCCGAGACGTTGCATGAAACGCCAGACATTGGTCCGCTCAATGAACTCGCGTGACGGCTCCCAGATCATAATTGCCTTCCCCTTTTGACATATCCGGCTTTAACCATGTAACCGACTTTGACCCTGATCGAGTCTAAGTCTATTCTTAGTTAAAGACGTGCTTCAGAGAAAAGTCAGATTCGGGCGCGCGCGCCGCTGCGCAGCGTGTGCTGTCATACTATTCTGCAGTGCATTGGCGACGGCCGATGCGCCGCTGGTTCCCTTGACCGTCTGTGAAATCCTGCGCGACCTGCCGGCGGAGAACGGCAAAACCGCCGTCGTCGTTTCCCGCTATTCGTTTCGCCAGCACGGCCGCTGGATCGGGGAAGACGCCTGCGACCCGCCATCGGCTGTGCCCAGCCTGCTCTGGTTAACCGAAGATCCCGCGGGCGCTCCTAAGCCTCCAGGCGATTTCGAACTCGAAGCCGCGGTGCTGCACCGCAAAATTACCGAAATTCAGCGCCATACCACCTTAGGCAAATTCAAGTTCGGGAACCCGGAATACGACCGGTGGGCCATGGTTTACGGAAGAGTGGAAACGCGCACCGGCGATGCCTCGAAACAGGCCCCGGCCAATCTGGTCTACCGCGGCAGTGGCGCGGTTGTCTTTCTGACGCCGGACCAGTTGCCGCTCCGCTAACGCGCCCTCCCTGCCGCTCCTGCCAAGGGGCTACCTGAAAAGTTTCTCCAGCTTCACCAGCGCCTCATCCAAACGCTGCGGCTTCTCCAGCACCCCTGCGAAGAGATCGCCTTTTTCCGCGAATCTCCGCGGCGCGTTCGCGATATGAAACTGGCCGGGCTTGAGGCCCGCTTGCACCTCGCTCCACTCAAGCGGGGTGGCTACCGGCGCACCGGGATAGGCCCGCAGCACGTACGGCGCAGCGATGGTTTTCGACTTCGCGTTTTGTACCCAGTCGAAATAGACCCGGTTCTTCTGACGCTTCGAGACCGAGCGCGGCGTGGTGAACAAATCCGGTTTCTCCCGGGTCACCAGGCGCGCCACCAACTCGGCGAACGTACGGGTCTCATCGTAGGAATAGATCGGCTCCACCGGAATGTATACGTGCATGCCATCGCCGCCGGTGGTCTTGGGGTAACCGGCCAGCCCGATCCGGTCCAGCACGCGCTTCACCAGGAGTGCCGCGTCCACGATCAGGTCGTAGGGGCACTCCTGCGGGTCCAGATCGATCAGCACGAAATCCGGATTATCGAGCGCCGGAAAGCGGCTCATCCAGGGATTGTGATCGATGCAGCCCAGGTTCACCAGGTAGAGCAAGCTGGCCCGGTCTTGCGCGAACGCGTAGTTGATAGCGGCGCCCTTATGGTCGGAATCGATCAATTCCGTACGCAGCCACGGGGCAAATGAGCCGGGCGAATCTTTCTGGAAGAAATATTGCTCCTTGATGCCGTTAGGGTAGCGCTTCAGGGAGAGCGGCCGGTCTTTCAGGTGCGGCAAAATCAAGCCGGCGACGGAATCGTAGTAGTTGAGCACGTCGCCCTTGCTGTAGCCTTCGTCGGGATAGAAGACCTTCTTCAGGTTCGTGAATTTCAGGGCGTGGCCGTCAATCTGGAGCGAAGCTTCCTTGGCGCCCTGCTCCAGCAGTGGAACCTGGGCAGGCTCCTCTCGCGACACCTGGCCGGGGCTGGCGTCATTGCGCAACCCCACGAAAACCGGCGCCCGCAGACGTTTGTCCGGCGTCCAGTTCAGGTATTTCACCTGGCAGACCAGCTCCGGTTTCACCCACGTCATGCCTGCATCGGGCTTGGGGCGTTCGGCGAAGGGACACTTTTTCGCGATCAGCGGCGTCAGGCGCGCGTGCAGGCTTGCCAGCAATTTCTGGTCGAAGCCGGTACCCACATTGCCCACCCAGCGCAATTTGCCGTCTTCGTAAACGCCTAAAACCAGCGCGCCGAAGTATTGGCGATCGCCCTGCGGCTCCGTAAACCCTCCGATCACGAATTCCTGCTCGCTGTTGATTTTGATCTTCAACCATTCGTGGCTGCGTCTGGATTCATAGGAACTGGTGGCGTGCTTGGCAATGATCCCTTCAAGCCCGTTCTCCCGCGCGGCCTCCAGCAGCGCCTCGCCCGCCCCGGGAAAAGCCTCGGAGATACGAAGCACCGGTCCCGGCGTTAGAATTTCCTCCAGCAACTCGCGCCGTTTGCCGAGCGCCACGCCCCTGAGATCGTAACCATCCAGATAGAGCAGGTCGAAAGCAAAATACACCACCGGAGTGGACCGCACCAGGTGGGCGATCGTATTGGGATCGCTGTTGGCGATGCGCGGTTGGATCAGATGAAACCGGGAAACTCCTTTCGGATCGAGGACCGCGATCTCGCCATCAAGCACCGCCTGCCCGGACGCGATGTGGTGATGGATCACGGCCAGTTCGGGATATTGGCGCTCGCAGGCCAACCCGCTGCGCGCCTGCAGCCGCACTTCTTCATTCTCCACGAAGGCGATGGCACGGACGCCGTCCCACTTCACTTCAAACAGCCAATCATCACCATGGGGTACCCGATCCACCAGAGTGGATTTCATCGGCTCGATAGCGGCCGGCATTTCCGCCTTCCGGGCCCCTTTTATACTGCCGAGGTCGAGTAGCTTTTTTTTTTGCCCGATGCCGTGGCTTTTTTGCCGGGTGCGGCAGCCGTTGAAGCGGCCGCGGCCTTCGCACCCCGTTTGGCGGGCCGGCTGCTGGCCCAGACCCGGTCCGCGGCGCCGGCGGTCTTGCGCTTGGTCTTGCGGGCCGGCAGATTGCGCGCGATCTCCTCCTGCGTCCGCCCCGAAAGCACGCTGTAGGCATGCTGCTCTACGTCCCAATCGGAGATGGCAAATTCGTCGCGCTTCTTGATCAGCAGCCACTCGTTGCCTTTGCCGCGGCCCTTCATGAGCACCAGCGCGAAATCGCCATTCAGTTTCTCGCCGTGCAGGCGGAATTTGAAGTCGCCGCGCGCCAGTTGAGCATCGGCCGCAACGTCTCCCAGCAGATCGAACGTGCCGCGGTCCCACAGCATCACGCTGCCCGCGCCATAATTGCCTTTTGGGATAGTGCCCTCGAAATCGCCGTAGTCCACGGGATGGTCTTCCACATGCGCGGCCAGATGTTTGACTGTGGGGTCCAGCGAAGGACCTTTGGGCACCGCCCAGGATTTCAAAACGCCATCTACCTCCAGCCGGAAGTCGTAGTGCAAGCGTGTGGCATCGTGCCGCTGCACACAAAAATAGTTGGCAGATCGCTTGCTGCTGGTCTTGGCGGGAGGAGGTTCGGGGGTATTTTCGAACCGGCGTTTGGAGGCATATTCTTCAAGCGGCATAAGTCCCTTTACGTCCTTCCATTTACATCATATCGAGCTTTGTAGTATCTTGAAAATCGCACTTCTGTATCCGGGAGCCGTCAAAAAATGGCATCAAGCGTCTGGAAAGGCCACCTGACATTCGGCATGGTTTCATTTCCCGTTCGGCTCTTTAGCGCGGCGCGAAGCGAAACCATCAGCTTCAACCTGCTGCACAAAGAGGACCATTCCCGCATCAAGCAGGTCACTTATTGCGCGCTTGAGGACAAACCCATTCCGCGCTCCGACACCGTCAAGGGTTATGAATACGAGAAGGACCATTATGTCGTGGTCGAGGACGAGGATATCAAGAAGGTTGCTCCCAAGACCGCGAAGGTCATGGAAATTCTGGAGTTCGTGAAGGCCGAACAGGTGGACCCGGTCTACCTTGAAAGTTCCTATTACGTTGCCCCGGACGAAGGCGGCGAGAAGCCTTATGCCCTCTTGTTTCAGGCCTTGCGCGAATCCAATTTCTACGGCGTCGCCAAGGTCGCGATGCACAACCGCGAGCACATCATCGTGCTGCGGCCGGGCGCAAAGGGCATCCTTTCGCACACCATGTATTACAGCGATGAGATCCGCCAGGTGGAGGAGTTTCGGACCGACACCAGCCTGGTCAAAGAGAAAGAGCTTGCCCTGGCCAAGATGCTGATCTCATCCCTCGAAGCTGAATTCGAGCCGCAGAAGTACCACGATTCCTATCGCGCCAATCTCCAGAAAATGATCGAGGCCAAGATCGACGGCAAGAAGGTGGTGGAGACCCCGTCTGAACATATTGCGCCCGTGATCGACATCATGGAAGCACTGAAGAAGAGCCTGGCCGAGAAGCGGAAGCCCGCGCAGGTAGCAACCGCCGTGGCCACGGCTGGAGAGGAAGAAACGGCGCTTGAGGCCGCCCCCAAGAAGCGGGCGCGCAAGAGCAAGGTGGGATAGCGAGCGGCAACAATACCAGTGACTTGTCCTGGTAGCGCCGGCAATCTTGTTGCCGGTGGGTTATTCGGCATCCGGCAAGCACCGGCAACAAGATTGCCGGCGCTACCGAAAACTAAGTGGCATTGGGCGTTTTCGCCTGCAGGTTTATTTCTCCAGGTGCTTCACTACCGCTTGCGGCGCCGGACCCGCCTTGCTACCTGTCAGCCAGTCTACGGCATTTATTACTTTGATTCGTCCAACACTTCGATGGCATTAACGCACGCATAATTGCGTATCGGTACCAGCGAAATACTTAGCTTTCCCTGGGCGTCGGGCTCGAGGCCATGAGCGCTGAAGGTTGTAGCCCGGCCTGCCCCCCGCGCTTCTTTGAAAACATCGAAGCTTTGCCGCAATGCCAGACCGTTGCACAGAATACGGAAGACGCGGCTGCCCACTCCCCCGCCGGGCGGTGTTCCGGGTCCGAACCAGGCCTCGGCAAAGTAAAGCGTCACGCCGTAGCGGCCTGGCGGAACGGGAATCACGTACTTGAGGTTCCCGAAGCGCTCCCCGCGAAACAGTTCCGGCTCGACTGTGTTTTCCACCGGCTTGGTCCGCACTACCAGTTGTCCTCCCCGTGCCTCGCGGTCAGGCTCCCAAACCCGTCCCTGCTTATCGGTATGAGGGCGATCGAGGGCAATCATTCGGATCGGACGCAGCCGGTTTGGAATTCCCGGTGTGATTTCAATCGCGCTCAACAGCGGCGGGTTTGAGAACGGGTCGAATTTAAGATGCAGTTTTCCGTCCGCGGCGGGAGAAATGTCCTTGAAGGCCCTGACATCCGCAGTGCTCGGTCCGGCTTCGCTGAGCACATCGAATTCATGAAGCACCTCTTGGCCGTTGATTGACACGTTGAACACCCGGCTGGATTCGCCTCCCCCGGCCACGTTGTTCTCGCCGTATAGCGTCTCGGCAAAGTGCAGCCGCAGCTCATAAACTCCGGGTGGCAGCGGTATGTCGTAGGCAAACGTGCCTTCCCGCCGGCTTTGGTAGATCCGAGGTTCGCGCGTGCCTGAGATCGCATGATCCCCGGATTCAAAAACGTACCCGCCCTGGAAATAACGGTCGCTCAGCCAGACTCTCCCCAGGCGGTCCGTATAATCGCCGTTTTGGTGGCCGGCCAGGATACGAACCTCCTGGGAACTGGCCACCCCTAGCGGCGTGTTTGCCGTCGGGCTCCCGCCGGTCGTCGTGGTTTTTCTTGCCGCACCGTTCCATAGAGCCATCGCACCGGCTGAAAATACCAGGAGGAACGCCATTCCGGCCACGGCATTCCGTCTTCCAGCGCCGGCTTCGACGGGCGCCTCCGCTATTGCAAGTACGCTCGATGCCCGCTCGCTCGGCTCAAGTTCGGCAGGCACAAGCTCGGCAGACATAAGCTCGCCAGACATAAGCTCGCCAGACAGTGGCACCGCATCGGCGGCCGGCATTTTCCCGGCATCGGCAGCCGTTACCATCACCTCACCGACGGAGTTGCTGCCGTGCTGCGAAACCAGAACCGCCGAACTCGGGTTGCCTTCCGGCACCTCCCGCGATAGAAACCTGGGAGCATACTGACCCGGCGGAATATCAATGCGCAGCGCGTGGTCCGCACCCTCAGCTTCGTAATATTCACGCAGCCGCTTGCGAAGACGGTGAGCTTCCACGCGCACAATGGAGTCGCGCTTCTGGTCGAAATCCGCGGGGCGGCCCAGAGCTTCCACGGCAATGTTGTACTCTTTGATCTGTTCCGCGGAGCCCTGAAAGTACTTGGCGCAGACGTACGTCAGCACTTGCGCCAAATTGGGCGCGCGATGAAATATGCCAGAAGCCAGGATGGCTTCCAGTTCGAGTCGTTCCTGTGCATAATCAGCGGCCGCGTGCATGCATCTATCCCCAGAGGCTGGTTGAACGCAGTATACACGCGGCGGGAAGTCATGTTCAAGTCGTTAACGGACTGGACGCGGGCGTTAACAAGGCACACCACCGCCCGTTAACGCTGCTGAAAAACCGCCAGTTACACGTGTCACATCGGGTCGATGCGGATCGTCGTACTCGCTTCCGCCGTCGAGCCGGCTTGTCTGGCGATCGCATGGATCTCGTAAACTCCCGGTGGAATAGACTCGGCCGGAACCGTCATCAGGTAGGGAATTCTACCTTTCGGATCGGCCGCCGGCAGTTGCATCGGAACTTTCGTGAGGCTCTTCCCACCCTGCCGGAATTCGATTTCGACCGAGGGCTTGTCGGAAATCGAGGCATCCTGATAGACCGTGAAGAACAGCCTCAAAACCGCGTTGGGCGCCTTCTTGACCGTCAGATCCATGGTTGGAGTGATGCTGCCGCCCTGGAACTGAAACGGATCGTCAGGGTCCAACCCCTTCGCGTTGGGAACGTACGAACGCATGGGGGTGAGCGACGAGATTCCAACGCCGCTGGCCTTGGGCGCCACGTTGAATTCCGAACGCTGCACACCGATCTTGCCGCTTTCGCGATCCATGACGACGCTTTCCATGGTGTACTTTCCCGCCGGGAGCGTCACCATCGTCTTGTCCAGGAAGTTTCCGAGTTTCAATTGGTCGGGCGTCACCTGGAACGATCGGTCGCGGGTGAGCTTGTGCACTACCTCGCCCTTGGCGTCCTTCACCAGTGTCGCCAGCGAGCAATGCAAGTCCAAAGTGTGGGATGCGGTGTCCGTCTTTGGTTGCAGTTCGTGCAGCGGCACCTCCATCAAAACTGAAACCGCGGTTCCTTCGTTGTAGGGCTGCTGAAGGATCACGCCGGCGCGAAATTTGACGGCCTCGGAATTCGTGCCGTCGGAGAGTATCTTCAGCAGCGGCACCTCGAAGGATTGCAATCCCGCGGCGCGGGCTTCGGGTGGCAAGGCGAAGTAGCCGTTGCGCGCGTGAATCACCAGATCCTTGCGATTGGCATTGACCGCGATCTTGCGAAAGCTGCCGTCGTAGTTCTGGATACCCGGGTTGAAGGAGACCTCGTAGTAGCTGCTGATTTCCTCGTTCACATGGCGCAGCGGCACTCGCAGGTCGTTGCTGTCGCCAATCAGGAATCCGCCGGTTGACTCGGCCAGGTCGCGGATCGATTCCTGTACGTTGGCCCGGGCGGAAACCTCGGCATTGTCCGATGCCATCACTTCGTCCCGGGTGACCGCGCCTGAGGTCTTGGTCATGGTGGTCGCACTGGCTCTGGCCGCGCCGTTCAACTGGCCCCGGGCTCCCGCGTTCTGTGCCGATGTCATCACACCGCGTGTATCCACGGAATAGAAGGTGACGTTGTCCCGGTTCGCGGTGCTCATCAAGCTGTGAAACGGCACGTCCAGCTCCGGCGTGAGATACATTCCCCACGTAAAGTAGACCACTGACTTGCGGCCGGGAATCGACCGCTGGCCGTCGACCAGCGCCCGTAGCGCGGACAGCGTGAGACGCGCGCCCTGCGACGCGACGGCGGCATCCATGCGAAGCATGTCGAGCATCACCGAAGCCAGTTTGGCCTGCAGGGCGTCGGCCCCGTTGTTGACCGGTTGGCTCGCGGTCTGGCTGGCCGCCGCCAGCAGGTTGCCCTGTTGGTCGGCGCCGTTCTGCCCGCCCAGATTGCGTTTCAGCTCGGCCAGAATGGTATTCGATTCGGAAGCAAATCCGGAGCCGCTGAGCCCGCCGGTCGCGCGTTCGATGGCTTTGGTGAGCGCCGCTTTGTCATTCGTGAACTGCTGCAGAACGAAAAGCTGGGTATTGATGACGACAACCGCATAAAGCACGTTGGTTCCCTGGTCGCCCTTGATCAGATCGATCGCGGCGGTGCGTGCCAGTTTGCGCTGGTCGGCTTCGGTCATCGCCTCGAAGGCGAGGGTCACAAGGCGGATCTGGCGGAGCGGGTCGAGCGTGGTCTTGGCGCCGCTCGATGTGAGCGCTTCGGAGCCGCTCACCAGGCGGAACGAGGTGAGCGTTTGTTTGGCGCCGTTATCCGCCACCGTAATATCTTCCGGCTTGAGGTCCGTAACCGGTTTGCCCTTTTTGTCGCGGACGATCAGGTCCAGCAGCACTTCATCGACACTGGTCTTAACGGTGGAGCCGCGGCTTGCTGCGCGCGCCGGCATCGGCACCAGCATTGGCGTCAATCCGGATGCCACCAGCAATGCCGACGCTAGAACCCGAAGTCTCATGAAATCTCCTCGACTCGCTGGCTATTTCCCCAGGTTTTCCAGACGCTTGAATTCCGTAAGCTCCCGCGCCGAATCTTCTTTGCGGCCCAGGCGCGAATAGGCGGAAGCCAAACTCAAGCGCGCATCCGGGCTGGCGGGAGCCAACTTGACCGCCGCCTCCAGTTCCGAGGCCGCGCGAGCCGGATTGTCTTTCGCCAGCAGGGCGCGGCCCAGAGCGATGTGCGTGGAGAAATCTCCGGGGCTGGCTTTGACGGCCCGCTCGCCGTATTCGAGCGCGGCGTCCACATCCAGGCGCTTGAGGTAGATGGCCGTCAGGCCGACCAGGGCCGGAACGTGGTCCGGAGCCAGCTCTATCGCCTTCTTGATTTCCTCGATGCCGCGGTCCGAGGTTTGAATATTCAAAAACGCGCCGTACCGGAAGTGCACGTTGGGCTCTTGCGGATATTGCTGGTTCACCGTTTCGAACTTCTCTGTGGCTTCCTTGAAATCCATCTCCATCACCGCGGCCATGGCGTCGCCCAGCTTGAACACCAGATCGCGGCTGGCTTCGGGCACCTCAGACGGCAGCCACTGTTGGCGCAGTCCGGCGATGCCGGCAGCCACAACGATATCGGGCGTCTTCTTGTCCTTGCGGGTCAGGTCGGTGAGCACCGCGATGGCCCGCTCGAAAGCACCGGTCTTGGTGAGCGTCAGCGCCAGATGCAGCCAGGCGGCACGCCCCAGCTCGGCTGGTTCCTCGAATTTGAGGCTCTCCGCATGGCTCAGGCTCTCGAGCGCAGCATCGTAGCGGCGCAATTTGTATTCGCACAGGCCGGACATGGTCCAGGCGGGTGCGCTGTTCGGTTTCAGGCCGGCCAGCCGCCGGAAGGCCGGCGCGCACTCGGCGTACCGGTCAAGATCGTAGGCGATGGAACCCAGGTTCCACAGTCCTTCATCCCAATCGGGTTTCAGCTTAAGGGCGCGCTCGATATAAAGTCCCAGCGCTTTGTCCAGTTGCTTGGCGTCGCGCGCCGGCTCGGCTTGCCGGGAGAGAGCCTGAAAAGTGGGCGGCGCGGTCTGGCTGCACAGCGATGTCGCGGAGATCAGGAGAGCCGTCAGAGGACCTCGCATCTGGGTCTATGTTACCGCCATAAAAAGAAAAGAGCGGGCGCCTCTGGCGAGACGCCCGCCCGACTGTAAGTCGCGCGGCCGACGGCCGCGTGCTGACCGGTCAGAAGTAGAACTTGATCGCAGCCTGTACAATGCGATGGCCCTGCTTCTGGGTCACCGTGCCGAACAACGGCGTATTGACCTTACCGGTATTCCGATCGAAACCGAGATTCAGGTTGCTTCCGTTGAACGACCACAACGGATGATTCAGGAAATTGGTTCGCATTGAACCGGAGCTGCAGCTTCTTCGACTCCTTGAATTGGAAGTTCTTGAAGAGTCCCAGGTCGGAGTTGAAGAAGGCCGGTCCGTAAATCGCCGGCAGTACGCTCGGGCCATTCTGGCCGATTGCTGTCGGGATGCTGAAACAGTTCGGGTTGATGAACTGGTGCGGCCCAGGCCTGAAGTCGGATTGCAGGTCAGGATCGGATTCAGCTGGATATTGGGCGTGCCCAAGGAGCGATACATTGCTGACGTTGAATCGCTTGGTGCCCGGAATCTTATGCTCCCGATCTTGTACCGTTAGATTCATACCGAAGTCTTTGATTCCTGAATCCCGCTGAGATTGGGGCCGCTCTCAAGTTGCGTGATGCCCGACAGCTGCCAACCGTTGACGAAGCCGCCCAGGATCTTGTCCTTGGCGGGGTTGCCCAGCTCAATCGAATACGCGGCGTTGAAGATGTGCGTCCGGTTGGCCGCCTGAACTCCGTAGTTGTTGGCAAGGTTGAACTGGTCAAGAGTGGGGCCTCCGTTATTTTGCAAAATCCCCATCGCCTTGCCGAAGGCGTAGTTCATGTTGATGGTGTAGCGGCCCTTCGTGCGCACCCACGTCACTTGCAGGGCATTGTAGCTGGCATAGGCCTTGTTGGTAGCCAGCCCCAGATCGGAGAATCCCAGCAGCGGACGGAAGTTGTTCGCCGTGAGACTGTTGGGGTCCACGCCGCCATTCTTGCTCGCCAGCATGGCGCCGACGGGAACCAGGTTGATGTTGCTACCGGCCCCGCAGCTCATCGGCAGATCTTTACTCCGGTTACCCACATAGGCTACTTCGAGTAAGCCGGACCACGGCACTCGCTGCGAAACCGTGACACTAAAGCTATCGGTGTACGGCTGCTTGTCATCTTTGCTATCCACCGCAGCCGGGGAAAGTGCCTGTGTGCTGAAGTTCAGGGTGTCCAGCTGATTCGCCAAAAGCGGCACACCGTTGACATTGGGGCCGATGGTGACACTCTGCACCCCCGCCGCCACGTCGAGACCGTTGGTGAACTGGCCGGAGTGGTAGTAGTATCGCCCCCAGCCGCCGCGGAGAACCGTATTACCCTTGCCGAACAGATCGTAGGCCACGCCCAAGCGAGGCTGGTAAAAGAGCTTCCTGGTGGGGAAGCCGCCGATCGGGACGTTTGGATTGCGCTTGTTCCATTCGAATCCGCAGTACTGGAGAGGCGTGCATGTGGATTTGTACTGCGAATAATCGAAGATGGAGTAACCGGCCCCGGTACGGTCCGCCCATGGCGTGAAGTGGGTCAGGCGCAGGCCCAGTTCCACAGTCAACCTGCGAGTTGACCTTCCAGGAGTCCTGTACAAAGCCCTCGTACGTGCTATACGAAATATCGTTGATGCGGTTGAAGGATGTCTCGTCGTATGAGTTGAGCGTGCCGGTAATCAAGTCGGCATATTCGTTGCCCGTGGTGTTCGGGTTGCTGACGTTTACTTGCAGCGTGACCGTTGGTGTTGTTATTCGCCGGCTGGGAATTCCGGATCCATTCCCAGAAGAAACCGACCTTCAGAGTGTGAGTGCCCGCCACCTTCGTGACTGTGTCGCTGAAGCTGGGCATCCACTTGTCGGCGTACAGACCCGCCGGTGGGGCCACCCGCTTCAAAGCCGCCTGGATTGAAGATCAGCGCCGCTTCCTCGACTCTGCCAGCCGTTGCCGCCAAACGACGGGAATCTGAGCGACGCCGTTCTTGAAGAGGCCCTTGTAGCCATAGCCGACCTGTGTGCGGTCCACTTTGCTGGGATCTGCAAATACGTTCGGGAACCCGATGTAGGTGTACCCGAAGACGAACTCGTTCGTCATGCTCGGGTTGAACACGTGGGTCAAGTGACGCGGTTACGGAGTCGGACTTGTTCTTTCCGTCAACCGACGTGGGATAGGGAACCTGCCCGATCTGGCGCCACCACAAGCCTACCGGAAACTGCTGCGTTTCGCGCTGCAGGTTATATCGGACGAAGAGCTTGGTGTTGTCGCTGATGCTGTAATCCACGCGCGACATCCACTGAGTATTGTTCTGATTGAAGGTCTCGGCCTGCACATAGTTGTATCCGCCGGTGGAATTGGGGTCGGCGTTGGGTTGCGGATACAGCTTCATCAGGCTCTGCATGTTCTTGTCGAGCAGGCTCGCGGGAATGATTCCGCCGGGGTACGCCGCGCCGGCTTAACCTGTCCGGGAGGGCCCCCGGAGGCGGTGATGTTGCCTTCCTTGGCGACCTCGGCGGGCGAGAAATTGCCGGTGAGTTCGCCGGCCGTCGGGACAGTTGCGCTGCAGCAACTCCGGTGTCGAGAACCTGATAGAAATATTCGAAGCCGGTGAAGAAGAAGAGCTTGTTGCGATTCTTGTTGAACCGGGTACCTGGGATCAGGACCGGCCCGCCGATAGGTGAATCCCGGGTAGTAGTACTTGTTCTCCGGGCGCGGCACGCCGAGTGGCATTCTGGTATGCGTCGTTGGCGTTCAAGGCGTAGTTCCGTGCGTAGAAGAACGTCGGAACCATGGAAATCCTTGCCCCCGGACTTGGCGACCGAGCTGATGACGGCCGGTCCCTTCTGATTCTCGGCGCTGAAGTTCGAGGTCATTACCTTGAATTCGGAGATCATGTCCGAATTCGGGTTCACAGGAGTGTCGCAGTTGCAACCGGGGTCCGAAACGTGCGCCCCGTCAGCCGTGATATCCAGCGAGTTGGTGGGCAACCCATTGTACGAATAGGCGTTGTTCAGCGGGCTCTGGCTGCCGGCGTCGCCGTTCCCGTTGATCCCGATGGTTTCACCTGTATAGTTCGACTTGTTCGATGTGCCGTTCTGCACGCCGAATCCGGGCATAATTTTGATGTACTCGGCTGCGTTGCTGCCGGTTTGCACATAGTTCTGCAGTTCCTTGGTGGTTAGAGTGGCCGACTTCTCACCAGAGTCCACCGCCACCAACTGGTCGGCCATGCCGGTGATCTCGACGGTCTGGTTGGTGGTGCCGACCTGCAAACCGACGTCTACGTTGCGCTTCTCACCGCCGCCCAGCGCAATGCCGGTCACCTTGTAGAGATTAAAGCCCTTGGCTTCGACAGTAAGATCGTAGGTTCCGACCGGAACCGAGGCGAATGTAAAGTAGCCGTCGTTGTTGCTGACAGTTTCACGCTGGGATCCGGACTGGGCATCTTTCAGCGTGACCTTGGCTTGGGCAACCACCGCTGCGAGGGATCCGTTACCACCCCCGTCAACGTACCGTAGATGCCTTGCGCGGACAGGTCTGCAGCCAGGACGCCAGCCAGCGCCAGTCCAGCCAAAAAACTCATTCCCCGCAGATTGCATAGGTCTTGGATTCTTTTCATCGCACCCATCTCCACCACACACATGGAACCCGCGAACATAGTACTTGAGGGTTCGAAGGTAGTATAAAAGCACTAGCCGGGAAAAAAAGGCTAATTTAAGCAGGTATGGGTTAACAGAACACTTTGATGCGGAAGCATTAACTAGAAGTAGGGGCATTCGGTGCCAAACCCCATATAAGTAGAATTGGAAAGGGCTGTTAGAAAGCGTAATTTCTCGCAAAAACCGTGAAATACATGGTTCTTGAGGCCCGCCCGCACACCGGCTATGAAATCCCGTATTTCATTACCACCGGCAGCCCTAACGATAGAGATGAGCCACGTTAACGCAGAAGTGTAATAAAACACTGCGTTAACAACCGCCGTTAACAACGAAAATTGGGCCTCAAGCTCGAGCCCGGCGCCGTTTTTCGGGTGGACCATCAAGCCGTTGGTGTTAAAATTCTACTCCTGGGGTTGGGAAAATCCGTTGTTGAATCGGCTGTGCTTCGCCCAATTGATCGCGATTTTCTGGCTGGCTTGCGCGGCACGGGCTCAGCAGTCCGCGGCTGATCAGGTTCTCCGGCATGCCATAGAACTGCACCAGGCCGGCGATATGGAAGGCGCCATCCGCGAATACCGCGCCTATCTCAAGCAGTCTCCCAACAGCGTCATGGCCCGCTCCAACCTGGGCGCTGCGCTTTCCCGCGCCGGGCATTACGAAGAAGCCATCGCCGAGTACAAGCAGGCGCTCGATAAAGAACCTGGCAACTTGCCCATTCGGGTCAATCTGGCGCTTGCTTATTATAAGGCCTCGCAGATTTCGAGCGCCGCGGAATACCTGGCGATGGCGGTGGCGCAGCAGCCGTCCAACCGGCAGGCGGTTTTCCTGCTGGCCGATTGCGACCTGCGGCTGGGAGAGAACAAAAAGGTTATCGAACTCCTTACGCCGCTTGAGAAAGAATCGCCGGATGACAAGGCGCTGATTTATCTTCTTGGCACGGCCCTGATTCGTGACGAACAAACCAGGCGTGGCCAGTTGTTGGTGGACCGTATCCTGCGGGACGGCGATTCAGCCGAAGCGCGCCTGCTTCTTGGCACCACAAAAATGAACGCCCGGGAGTTCGCCGACGCTCTGGTTGACCTGCAGAAGGCCGCGGAGCTGAATCCTCAACTTCCCGACGTGTTCTCCTATTATGGATTGGCCCTGCTCGCCACCGGCGACATGGCCGGGGCGGCCAATGCGTTTCGCAAGGAACTGGAATCCAATCCTAACGATTTCGTCGGCAACCTGCAGTTGGGCGTCCTGTTCAAACAGGACGAGCGTTACGACGAAGCCCGGCGCTCCCTCGATCGCGCTTTACGTGTCCGTCCGGGCGACCCCGGGGTTCGCTACCAGTTGGCGACGTTGGACCTGCTTGCCGGAAATCTTCAGCAGGCCTGCTCAAAACTGGAGCAACTCACCAGGGAGTCGCCGCGGTTCGTCGAAGCTCACGTTTCGCTGGCCACGGTTTATTACCGGCTGAAGCGCAAGACGGACGGCGACAAAGAGCGCGCCTTGGTTCTGCAGCTGAACGCCGAAACCCAGGCCGCTGAACCGGGAGCCAAACTGCCATGAGGCCGGCGCGCTGGGTTGCGATGCTCGCCGCGCCATTTCTTGCCCAAGCCGCCGGCCCCTTCGTGGGCGATCAGGCGTGTGCCCAGTGCCACCGGGACCGGGCGGTTCACTATCCCGATACACCTATGGCTCAGGCTCTGGTGTCAGCTGCGCGATGCGAAATTCTGAAGCAGTATACCGATCTGACATTCCAGGAGGGTGTCTATAAGTCTCGGATTACCCGGGATGGGGAGCGCACATTGCTGACCGTCACCGACGGCCGCGAGACCATCACGGTCCCCCTGCTGTGGGCCTTTGGCCAGGGACAGGCCGGGCAGACGTACGTGTTCCAGCGCAACGACGCCTTCTATGAAAGCCGTGTCAGTTTCTACAATGCGCTGCGGGGCCTGGACCTCACGATGGGCGCCGCCGGCAGCAAGCCCAAGAGCCTGGACGAGGCTGCCGGACGCCGGATGGACGCCGCCGGCGCGCGGGATTGTTTTGCATGCCATTCGACGGGCGCCGTCTTCGAGGCGCGGTTGCATCTGGAGCGGATGTCGCCCGGTGTAGGTTGCGAATCCTGCCACGGACCGGGCGAAAAACACGTGGCCGCGGTTCGATCTGGAAATCCGACGGCGGCGAAGATGCCGAAACTCGCCAGCCTCAGCGCGGAGGATATGTCGGAACTCTGCGGAGGTTGCCATCGCACGTGGTCGCAGATTGCGTTGAACGGCCCTCGCGGCGTGCTCAACGTTCGGTTTCAACCGTACCGCCTGGCCAACAGCAAGTGCTACGACGCCACTGACCCGCGCATTCGCTGCTCCGCCTGCCACGACCCGCACGGTCCCCTGGAAACCAACATCGCCAGCTATGATGCCAGGTGTTCGGCCTGCCATTCGGTGGCGGGCCACACCAAGACCTGCAGCGTTGCGAAGCAAAACTGCATAACCTGCCACATGCCGAAAATTGAACTCCCCGGCGCCCACGCGCGCTTCGCGGACCACCACATTCGCATTGTGCGCGCGAACCAGCCTTACCCTAACTGATGAGGCCCAGCGCATGCTAAAAAGCTCATTGAGAACTCTTAGCCGCCGGGAACTGCTTCTCGCGGGGGGCGCCGGCCTGTCGCTGCTGCGGCCGGGCACGGCTGAACCCCATCCGCTGTTCGAGGAAATCGCGCCCGAAACCAGCGGCATTCGCTGGGTCCACGATAATGCCGCCTCCGCCGAACACTACCTTCCGGAAACCATGGGGCCGGGGTGCGCTTTCCTGGATTATGACAACGACGGCTGGATGGACATCTACCTGGTGAACAGCGGGCCCTGCGATTTCTATAAGCCCAAAAAGCCCATTCGAAATGCCCTCTACAAGAACAATCGCGACGGCACCTTCACAGACGTGACCGCGCAGGCGGGGGTGCCGGGCGGAAACTTCGGGATGGGCGTGGCGGCCGCCGACTACGATAACGACGGCTTTCCCGATCTCTTCGTCACCGGCTATGAGAGGCCGATTCTTTATCGCAACAACGGAAATGGCACCTTTACCGATGTCAGCGAGAAGGCGGGGTTGGGCGCGAAAGTTTTCGAGGGACACTGGACCACCAGCGCCGTGTGGTTCGACTTCGACAATGACGGCCGGCTGGACCTTTTTGTCTGCAGCTTCGTGGACTACGGCAACGAGCAGCCACTTTTCCTGCGGCGATAACAAATTGGGCCGCAAATTCTACTGCATTCCGCGAGTGTTCAAGCCCACTTCGAGCCTGCTCTTTCACAACAATGGCGACGGTACGTTCACGGAAGTGGGGCGCGGAACCGATATTGAAAAGTCCCTCGGCAAGGGCCTGGGGGTAGTCGCCACCGACATTAATAACGACGGCCGCATGGATCTGTTCGTCGCCAACGACACGGTCCAGAACTTTCTTTTCGTGAACCGCGGTCCCGACGCAAAGGGCAAAACCCGGTGGGAGGAAATCGCGCTCTCAGCCGAAGTCGGATTCAGCCAGGATGGGCGGGCGCGCTCCGGCATGGGAGTGGATGCCGCCGATTTTGACGGCGATGGCTGGCAGGACCTGTTTGTCGCCAACGTGGACCAGGAGATGTTCTCGCTCTACAAGAACAATAAGAACGAGAGCTTCCGCGACGTGGCATTCAAGAACGAAGTGGCGCAGGCCACCCGCCTTCTGAGCGGCTGGGGGCTCAGATTCTTCGATTACGACAATGATGGCGCGCTTGATCTGTTCCTCGCCAACGGCCACCCCGACGATATGATCGACAACTATTCGCAGCAGGTGAAATATAAAGAACCGCTGCTGCTCTTTCATCAGGAGAACGGCCAACTCCATAACGTCAGCGCCGCATCGGGACCGGTCTTCTCGAAGGTCTTCCCCGCGCGCGGCCTCGCCATTGGGGATTTCAACAACGACGGGCGAATCGATGTTCTGGTGGGCAACAATGGCGGACCTCCGGTCCTTTTGCGAAACAACGCCGGGCCCGGCAATCACTGGCTGGGAGTGAAACTGCAAGGCGCAAAGTGCAATCGCGACGCCGTGGGCGCACGCCTGACGTGGTCGGCAGGTGGAGTCAAACGCACACGGCTCAAGAACAACGGCGGCAGCTATCTTTCGTCGCACGATATGCGGGAGGTTCTGGGCATCGGCGCCGCGGCAAAGCTCGACTGGCTGGAAATCCAATGGCCGCAGCCCAGCGGCCGAACCGAGAGATTCACGGACTTGCCTGTGGACCGGTACACTACGATTGCGGAGGGGAAGGGCGTGGGCTGAAACAGCAAAATGCTAAACTCGGTCTGAAAACATTTCCGTGGCATTTTTCCAGCACAGCACCGCCATCGTCGAAACCGGATGTGTCGGCGAAGGTACTCGTATTTGGGCATTCGCACACGTGCTTCCCGGCGCAAAGATCGGCTGTGATTGCAATATCTGCGACCACACTTTCATCGAGAATGACGTCATCATCGGGGACCGGGTAACCGTCAAGTGCGGCGTGCAGCTTTGGGATGGTCTGCGCGTCGAAGACGACGTTTTCATCGGTCCCAACGCCACATTCACTAACGATGCTTTTCCCCGGAGCAAGCAGCTTCCGCCGCGATTTTTGACCACCGTTCTCAAAAGGGGGGCATCGATCGGCGCCAATGCAACCATACTTCCCGGTGTGACCATCGAGGAGAACGTGATGGTGGGCGCCGGAACCGTGGTTACCCGCAATGTTCCACGAAACGCCATCGTGGTTGGCAACCCCGGGCAAATTGTGAGCTACGTGGGCACCCAGCGGGCAGAGCCTCCGCCATCGGTTGCACCGGTCGAAACCGGCCCCACGCAAACCGATGTCGCGGGCGTAATTCTTCAACGGTTGCCGCGCGAGTCTGACCTGCGCGGTATGCTTTCGTTCGGAGAGGTAGGCCAGCACGTTCCATTTCAGGTCAAGCGTTTCTTTCTGGTTTTCGAGGTCCCCACCGAACAGGTACGCGGCGAACACGCGCACCGCACTCTGCACCAGTTCCTGATCTGCGTTCACGGACGCTGTCTGGTAGTGGCTGACGACGGCAGCCATCGCCAGGAGTTCGTTCTGGATTCGCCGCACCTCGGACTTTATCTTCCGCCGATGACGTGGGCCGTCCAGTATAAGTATTCCCGCGATGCCGTGCTGCTGGCGCTGGCGTCAGACCTGTACGACGCCGCGGATTATATTCGGGACTACGGTGAATTTCTGGCACTCAAGACGCAGCCGTAGAAAACCTCGGGAGCCAGTTCCGTGCCGCCAACCCCAACCATCCCGATGAACGATTTCAAGCGGCAATGGCACGATACGCGGGATGACGTCCTGCGCGCCGTAGCCTGCGTTGCCGAAAGCGGATGGTACATCATGGGGACGGAGCTGGCGGAGTTCGAACGGGCGCTGGCTTCGGTTTGGACCCTCGAAAATTGCGCCGGAGTAGCCAGCGGATTGGATGCCATCGAGATTTCGCTCAAGGCGCTGGGCTGCAAACCGGGGGACCTGGTCCTCACTACGCCGCTTTCGGCCTTCGCTACCACGCTCGCCATCGTCAAGACCGGCGCCGTTCCGGTTTTTGTGGACACCGATCCGTTTGGACTAATCGATCTGGATCTGTGCGAGCAACTGCTGAGCCGGCGCTCCGATATCCGGTACCTGGTCCCCGTACATCTTTACGGAAACGCCCTGGATCTCCACAAGCTGAGACGGCTCAAGCAGCGCTTCGACCTGCTGGTGGTAGAGGACTGTGCTCAATCCATCATGGCCGACTACGAAGGAGCCATGACCGGGACCGTTGGCCAGTGCGCCGCCACCAGTTTCTATCCGACCAAGAATCTCGGGGCTATGGGCGACGCCGGAGCCATCCTCACCAGCGACCCGGACCTGCTGCAGCGCATTCAGGCACTTCGCGACTACGGCCAAAGCGCCAAATACCGGCACGACTATATTGGCTATAACAGCCGGCTCGACGAGGTGCACGCCGCCATTCTGCGCCGGGCCTGTTTGTCCAGGTTGCCTGCCTGGACCGCCCGCCGCCGCCAGATCGCCGGCCGCTATCTCGCCGGTATGGTGAATCCGGAGATTCGCCCCATCGGCGCGCCTCCCGGATCGCACTCCTGCTTTCACCTCTTCCCGGTCACCGTGGAAGCCGGGCGCAAGCCGTCGCTCATGGAGCATCTCAGGCGCAACTCCATCGCCAGCGGTGAACACTATCCCGTACTGATTCCCGAACAAAAAGCCATGCAGCAGGTCCCCTACGAAGTCGCCGGCAATTGTTCTGGCGATTTGGTCAACGCGCACCGCATCGCGGCCGGCGAAGTGACGCTCCCGCTGCATCCTTATATGACGGACGAAGACGTCGAGCGCGTGATTGACGCCTGCAACCTGTGGCAGGCTCGCGAGGCGCGCGACAATTGATGCTCTCTCTCATCATCCCGATCTACAGGAACGAGCCGAACCTGGAGCCATTGCTGGCAGAACTTGGAAAGCTCAACCAGCAACTGGGGGTGGATGGGTCCAAGCTGAATGGGCTAATGGAAGTCGTCTTCGTGGTTGATGGCAGTCCCGACCGCTGCCAGGAGATCCTGCGCCGGCGCCTTCCTGCGGCGCCCTTCGCTTCGCGCCTGATCTGCCTGAGCCGCAATTTCGGTTCATTTTCGGCCATCACGGCCGGCCTGGAGGCGGGAGCGGGAGACTATTTCGCCGTGCTTGCCGCCGACCTTCAAGAGCCTCCGGAACTCATAGCGCAGTTCTATGATGTCTTGTCGCATGACCAGGCGGACATCGTCTTTGGCTGCCGGGCGCGGCGCTCCGATCCATGGCTCTCGCAGTTCTTCTCCCGTCTGTTCTGGTCGATCTATGGCGCCTTCATCGTCGCCGAAATGCCCAGGGGCGGAATCGACGTGTTCGGCTGCACCCGCCAGGTGCGCGATCGCCTGTTAAGCTGCCCGGAATCGGATACCAATCTGATGGCGCTGCTTCTTTGGCTCGGTTTCCGACGGCAATTCGTGCCGTATGACCGGCAGGCACGGCAGGCCGGCGAAAGCGCCTGGACCATCCGCAAGAAAATCAAATATGCCTTGGACAGTATTTTCAATTTTACGGATCTGCCCATCCAGCTTCTACTGAGCGTGGGGGCCATTGGCATCGGCGTCGGGACGGTGTTCGCCGTAGTTCTCATCGTTTCCAGGCTGACCGGCAGAATCACCGTGCCCGGTTACAGCGCCATCGTCCTGGTTATTATTTTCTTCGGCAGCCTGACCAGCCTGGGGCTGGGCATCATCGGCCAATACCTTTGGCTGACACTGCAGAATGCCAGAAGGCGGCCCAAGTACATCATCGCCTCGTGTGAACGTTTCCTGAAATCCGATCCGGAATCCGATCTGGAATCCAACGGAAACGCGCAGAAGCAGCCACCGGAATAACCAACCCTCGCCTACGATCGCAGCTTTGAGCCGGGGTTTGAGTTCTGGGGTGTTAACAGCCATAATAGGGCTCGGGGGTTTTCGTGCGCTGGCTATCGGTATTACTGGCAATTCTAATTTCCGTTCCCGTGTTGCCCGCAGTTGCGGCGCCCGCCGAACTCAATATCGTAATTGTCGAGGGTGAGGGAGCCACCAACAATATCCGGCAGCGCACAGCCCGCGAACCCATCGTGCAGGTGGAGGATGAAAACCACAAGCCGATTGCCGGCGCCGCGGTGGTCTTCACGCTTCCCTCCCAGGGTGCGGGCGGCACGTTTGCGGGCGGCGCCCATACTCTTACCACTGTGACCAACAGCCAGGGCCAGGCCGTGGCGCGCGGATTTCACCCCAACGGCGTTCAGGGACAATACCAGATGCACGTCAATGCCTCTTTTCAGGGCCAGACGGCAAGCGCCAACATCAGTCAGGCGAATGCGGCGGTCGCCGGAGCAGCCGGTGGGGCCGCAGCGGCGGGAATCTCAGCCAAGCTGATTGCGGTGATCGTGGTGGTGGGCGCTGCCGCGGCGGCCGGTGGTATAGTAGCGGCCACGCGTTCCGGCGGCGGCAACAGCAGCACCACTGGTATCACGCCCGCGGCCATAACCATTACACCAGGCACCGGGGCAGTAGGTCCCCCGAGGTAAACATTTATGATTGCTCGCACCTGTCTTCATACTTCCGCGATCATCGGCTTGATTTTCACGGGAACGTCTCTGGTTCACGCACAGCAAGGCACCATCGCCGGCCCGCTGTCTGGATTTGCGTTTGACGATTCGGCGCTCGTGCTGCGCCCGATTCGCGGGATTCCAGGGGCGTCCCTGATCGGCGACCCAATCCAGTTCGGCTTCGATCTGGCCTCGGCCACGGTTTCCCCCAGCCTGGATTCGGCCCTGGTGGTAAGCGCCGTGAGTGCCACCGGCGCCAAAGGCGGCATTCACCTGTTCCGTCTCAACAACGGTACGCCTGTTGAGCGCACGGTGGATGGCCTGGCGATCGCGCAGCGCGTGGTTTTCAGCCCGTCCGGAACGGCGGCCGCCCTATATGCCAATGGCAGTTTGCAGGTGCTCAAAGGCTTGCCGGATTCGCCGGTAATTGCGGGCACGCTCCCTTTGGGTGCGGACCATAGCGCGCAGTTTTCCGCCGCGGCTTTAAGCACTACGGGCGGCAGAACGCGGCGGTTGACCGATTCACCTCTGGCCATCAGCGATGACGGCGGCTATCTGCTGGTGGTGTCGGGCGGCGCCATCCGCTTGATGGGGGTCGCCGGGGACAATCGCAAATTGATGGATGCCGCAGCCGGCGCCTGGGCGGCCTTTGCTCCCGGCAGCCACGATGCGGCGGTTCTCGATGCAGTGGCCGGCCTGGTGCTCTTCCAGGATGTCGCCGGCGCATCCGCGCAGCGCGTGCTGGCCGGGCCGGATTCGCGGCCGGACTCCCCGGTGGGCATTGCCTTCTCGCCGGATTCAGGAAAGCTCTTCGTGGCCAGCGCCGGGGCGCGGGCGGTGGCGGCCTTCGATGTCGCCTCCGGAAGCCGCAGCATGGTGGCCTGCGATTGTACGCCCACTGGCCTGGCGCAGATGGGCAGCCTGTTCCGCCTGAACGAAATGGGGGGCGACCCGCTTTGGCTGCTGGATGCACGCAGCAGCGAACCCCGAACCATCTTCGTGCCGGCTCGCGCCTCTACGCCTTAGACTAAAATCAGTCTGTGCGCAGGATCTGGGAACAGCTCCGCGGGTTTCTCACAAAACGCATTCGCTATCGAATCACCCGCGGCGGGTTCCTGTTTACTTTTGCCATCGTGGTGGTAGCCTTCGGGGCGATTGTCTCGGGCAACAATCTGCTGTTTCTGATTCTGGCCGCCATGCTGGCTACGCTGCTGGTTTCAGGACTGGTGAGCCGGCTTTGCCTGGCGGGATTGGAACTGGATTTTCTGGTGCCGGACCACGTACCGGCCAGGCGCAGCGTTCCGGGAAAGCTCTTCGTGCGCAATGCCAAGTGGCTTATGCCCTCCTTTTCTGTTCGGGTGGAAGGCATTCGCCACCCGGCCAGCCCAACTCTGAAATCGGGCGTCTACTTCCCGTTGATCGCGGCTGGGGTCACTCTCGAAGAAACCGTGGAGGTGCGTTTTCCCGCGCGCGGCGCTTACCGGCAAAACAGCTTTGCGTTTTCCACTTCGTTTCCTTTCGGTTTCCTGGAGAAGACAGCGCGCGTCACGCTCGGGCGCGAAATGACGGTGTATCCCGCGATCGACCCACAGCCGGGATTTGACGATCTGCTGGCTGGAATCGCCGGTGAAATTGAAACTCACTATCGCGGCCTGGGCCGGGATTTTTACCGCATCCGGCCGTATGAAGCCTTCGAAAGTTCGCGGCACGTGGATTGGAAAGCTACCGCTCACGTAGGCAGTCCGCAGATCCGGGAGTTCGCGCGCGAGCAGGAGCAGACCGTGGAAGTCTTTCTCGATCGCGACATCCCCAACGAGCTCGATGGCTGGTTCGAACACGCCGTTGATTGTTGCGCGTTTCTGGCGTGGCGGCTCTCCAATCAGGGCGCCGCCATTCACTTCCGCTCCAACGGTTTCCAGTTCCGCCAACCGGAGGACGGAGACATATATAGTATTCTCAAGTATCTGGCTTTGGTGTACCCGCAACGCTCAGACGCCCCGGAGGGTCCGTTGGATGAAACGAGTTTCAAGATCGTGTTTACGCCGTCTCCTCGCGGCTTTCGCGATGCCGGCTGGGAGGCCGCACGCATCCTTTGTCCCGATGTGCTGCCGGTTCCTGTTCCTACCGATTAGCCTGCTGCCGATTAACCTTTTTCTAATTACCCTGTTCTTGATCAACTCTGGCCGCGCCCGTAGCCTGGTCGCAGGTGACTGCTGGCATATCAGGGCGTACCGAGGATGCCTCCGGAGCCCCCGTGGCCGGCGTCAGCGTCACCGTGAAGAGCGTCGAGACCGGCGCCACGCGCGTTGTAATCACCGACGAAGCCGGCAAGTTCAGGGTGCTCTCGCTGCCCTTGGGCCAACAGAAAGTGACCGCCGAAAAGCGCGACTTCAAGACCGTCGTCCGCACCGGAATCGATTTGGGCGTGGGGCAGGAGGCTGTCGTGAACCTGCGCCTGGAAGTGGGCGACTTCGTCCAGCAAGTGGTGGTTGCGCAGGAGGTTCCGGTGGTCAATACGACTACGGCCTCCGTCTCCGGAATGGTGGGAGAACGCCAGATCAAGGAATTGCCGCTCAACGGCCGCAGCTTCGACAACCTGATCACGCTGAATGCCGGGGCCATCAGCTATCAGTTGAAAAGCCCGCAAACCAGCACCAGCAACGGAAACACTTTCTCGGTGGCGGGGCGGCGGCCAATGGACAATCTGGTTCTGCTGAACGGCATTGAGTACACCGGGTCCAGCCAGTTGGCCGTGACCCCCGGAGGCGTCAGTGGAGAGTTGTTGGGGATCGATGCAGTGCGCGAGTTCAACGTGCTCACCGACACCTACTCGGCCGAGTATGGAAAGCGCGCCGGCGCGCAGATCAGCGTAGCCACGCAGTCAGGCAGCAATCAGTTGCACGGGTCGCTCTTTGAGTTTCTCCGCAACAGCGATCTGGATGCGCGAAACTTCTTCGACCAGGGCTCCGCTCCACCCTTCCGACGGAACCAGTTCGGAGGCGCGCTGGGAGGGCCTCTCCGTAAGGACCGGCTGTTTTTGTTCGGCAATTACGAAGGCTTCCGGCAGCGTTTAGCGGCCAGCAACGTAAGCGTGGTTCCCGACGCGCAAGCCCGCCAGGGCCTTCTGCCGAATGCCGCCGGCGTACCCACGCCGGTAGCGAACTTGAACCCCCGCATGTTGCCCTATACTTCCTTCTGGCCCCAGGCGAACGGTCCGGAGTTGCTGGCGAACGGCATCCCCACCGGGACTGCCCTTTCGTACAACAACCCCCGGCAGGCCACCCGGGAAGACTTCGGCACGGCCCGTGCGGACTATACCATCCGCAGCGGCGACTCATTGTCGGCGGCTTACACGGTCGACGACGGCGACAGCCTGATACCCCTGGCCGACCCGCTGTTCGGTTCCTTCCTCATGCTGCGCAGCCAGGTGGCCAGCGTCGAGGAAACGCACATCTTTTCCCCCAACGTGCTCAACCGGTTCAGCGCCGGATTTTCCCGATCGGCATTCGGATACAATTCGTTCCCATTGGCAACCTTTTCCCCGGATCTTTCTTTTGTCACCGGAGCCGGAGCCGGAGGCATTGTCATCGGAGGCGGCGTCACCACAACCGGTGTCGCGGCCCTCACCGCGGCTGGACCGAACAACGCCGCTAATGTCTGGAATCGGCGGAATCTTTTCACTTATTCTGACGGTGTGCTCATCAGTAAGGGCATCCATCAAATCAGCGCCGGCGTCTGGTTTCAGCGGCTTCGGGATAATGAAAACACCGCTTCGCGCCGCTTGGGGCAGGCCAGTTTCGCCAGCTTGCAGACATTCCTCCAAGGGACGGTGACCACCTTTCAAGCGGTTCCCAATCCCAGCGAATTGGGTTGGAGAAGTCTGTTCGGCGCCTGGTATTTGCAGGACACCATCAAGGTTCGCCGCAACCTGACCGTGCAGCTTGGAATCCGGCATGAATTCACCACCGGGTGGAATGAGGTATCGGGAAGGGCTTCGAACTACATCACCGATGGCAATTGCGTTCTGCTGACCGATCCGCGCGTGTCCAATTCCGCCTACACGACGAACAACAGCAAGCGCATGTTCGGTCCCCGCATCGGGCTGGCATGGGACGTCTTCGGAAACGGCAAGACGGCCATCCGCGCGGGGTTCGGAACTTATTACTCCATGATCGACGCGCTCAGCTTTCTGTTGAACTCCCTGCCCCCGTATAACGGCGCGGTTTCGTTTGCCAACACCGGGCTGTTTTCGATCACGCCGCTAATCCCCGGTGCCGCGATCCCGCCTTCCTGCGGGCCGGGCGTGCCCTCGCCCTGCACCACGTATGCGCCCCAGGGAATCCAGGCCGACGCCAAAACACCCACGGTCCAGGAGTGGAATTTCACGGTAGAGCACCAGCTGAGTTCCACCACGGCGCTGCGCCTGAAATACGTCGGGTCATTTGGATACCACGGCCTGTTGAGCGTAGACCCCAACAGCATTCCGGCCCAGGTTTGTGCCAGTGCAGGCGGTTGCCAGGCCGGCGGCACCGCGGCCGTCGCCAATCAAAGCCGCGTAGCCCAGGGCGCGCAGTACATTCCGGTGGGTACCCGCCCCAATCCCTATTTGTCCGGCGGATTCTTCTGGTATACGGAGGGCAATACCAGCTACCACTCGCTGGCATTTGAAGTGACCCGCCGGCTGAGCCGGGGGTTGCAAATCCGAGCCAATTACACCTGGTCGAAAAATCTGGATATGAATTCGGGCTTGACCGGCGCGCAGGCCAACAACCAGGCGCAAATGATCCTGGACCGGAACGATCTGCCCAGGGACTGGGGTCCATCGGCCCTGAACGTCACTCACCAGGCCAGCATCTCCGGGCACTACGACATTGCCTTTTGGCAAGGGCAAGCGCTGGATGAACGGCGCGGGCGGCTCAGGCAGCGGATTGGTCAATGGGTTGATTGGCGGCTGGCAGTTGAATGGAATCGCCACCCTGCTCAGCGGTTTCCCGTTCACGCCCCAGATCGGTTCTAACCGGTCCGGTGATGGAGACACGCGGAATCCCGACCGGCCGTCGTTGAATCCCAATTTCACGGGTCCGGTCCTGCTTCAGCAACAGACGCAGTGGTTCAATCCGAATGCTTTCATTCTCCCGGCCGCGGGCACATATGGGAACCTGGGCAGAGGGACGTACAACGGCCCCGGCCTGGCAAATCTGGATTTTTCATTGCTGAAAGATACTGCCGTGTCCGAACGGGTCAACGTTCAGTTCCGGGCGGAATTTTTCAATATCCTCAATCGAACTAACTTCGGCACACCCAACGCCATCGTGTTTTCGGGCGCCACCCTCAGCGGCTCTGCGGGACTGATTACCAGCACCACCACCACGTCGCGGCAGATACAGTTTGGGCTCAAGCTGATCTTTTAAAGGTGCGTCTTAAACGGAAGATCTTTTCTGGGGCCACGAATGAACACGGATAAACACGAATAACACCAATCCAAATTCTTATCTGCGCTTATCCGTGTTCATTCGTGTTCATTCGTGGCCCAATTGGTGACCAACTTTTCTACCAAATCCTCCCCACCGTTTCACCACCTTACAGCGTTATCCCCAAAACCCCGCCCCGCCACCGGCTAACCTGAGAATGGAGGCATCTCGGAACTGCAGCCATCGGGCTTTCCGCGGCCATATTTCTTTCTATGTATATACCCAATTCAATCGAAGCTAACCGTAGCCACAGTCGCAGCGCATCCGGGCCGCAAACTCCCAATCCCGGCCGCCCGCCCCGCAACCGGTTGAAACCAAATCCCCTGACCAGTAATTGGCTTCGTTTCGCAAATCATATATTGGCTTCGTTTCGCAAATACGGTATGCGAGCCGCCGGCACAGCCATGCCCCGGCCGCAGCCTGATAACATAAAGGCACACCCTTGATCGACACGATTCCAGACATTCTGGCCCGTATTGTCGCCAGGAAGCATGCAGAACTTGCTCGCGGGGTCCCTCCAACTGGCCAATGGGAGCGTGAAGCCGAACTGCGCCTCGCTACGCGTCGCGATTTCCGCGCGGCAATTTCTGCCCGCACGCCCGCAATCATCGCTGAATTGAAAAAGGC
This sequence comes from Bryobacterales bacterium, assembly GCA_963817515.1. GTDB lineage: Bacteria > Acidobacteriota > Terriglobia > Bryobacterales > Bryobacteraceae > DATMNI01. Next base: position 35,570 of record CAWFPJ010000011.1, read on the forward strand.
GTCTCCCAGCAAAGGCGTGCTTCGGGCGGATTACGATCCAGCGCGAATCGCGGCCGCTTATGAAGGTGGCGGCGCCTCGGCGCTGAGCGTACTCACCGACGAATCGTTCTTTAGTGGGAGCCTGGCCGATCTGCAAAATGCCCGCGCGGCGGTTTCGCTGCCCGTGATCCGCAAAGATTTTACGATTGCCCATGCCCACATTCTGGAAGCCGCGGCTCACGGCGCCGACGCCATCCTGCTGATCGCAGCCATCCTGACGGAGCGCGAAATTCGCGACTTTCGCGAGTACGCGGCGCGCTACCGGATGGCTGCCCTGGTGGAAGTGCACAACCGGCGCGAACTGGATATTGCCATCGCCGCCGGCAGCGACGTGATCGGCGTCAACAACCGCGATCTCACTACTTTTGAAGTCACCCTCGATACCTCGCTGCGGCTGTCCGAATATATGCCGGCGGGCGCAGTGCGCGTCAGCGAAAGTGGAATTCACAGCGCCGGGGATATTGCCAGGCTGCGCGCCGCGGGCTTCACGGCGTTTCTGGTGGGCGAGCACCTCATGAAGTCGGGCGACCCTTCGGCGGCCCTGCGAACGCTGCTGGAGGAGCGCGTCATGCCCGTCGTGCGGTCCCCCCAAAAGAGCGCCATGATTCTGAAGATCTGCGGCATCACCAACCAGCAGGATGCGGATGCGGCGGCGGCGGGCGGCGCTACCGCCATCGGGTTCAATTTTTATCCGCGCAGCCCGCGCTACATCGCGCCGGAACGGGCTGCCGCGATCTCCACCGCGGACGGAATCCGGCGCGTGGGCGTCTTCGTCAATGAATCCCGGGAACGCGTGGAAGAGGTGGCGCGGATCGCGGCGCTCGATGTCGCGCAATTGCATGGCGACGAGACGCCCGCCGATTATCCCGCAACCGTGGCAGTATGGAAGGCGGCGCGCGTGAGCCCGGCGTTCCGTTTTTCCGAATTCCAGAATCTGCCGGCGGAGGCCCTGCTGCTGGATGGGCCGGCCGCGGAACTCTACGGCGGCGCCGGTATAAGCTTTGACTGGAGTACGCTTGATAACGGCAGTACGCTTGATAGCGTGAGCATGCTTGGCCCGGCACCTTCACGCATTATTCTGGCCGGGGGCCTGGATGCCTCCAACGTGGCGACGGCGGTAGCCATGGCACACCCTTGGGGTGTGGATGCCTGCTCCCGCATTGAGAGCGCCCCGGGCCGAAAGGATCACCAGAAGATGAACCAATTCCTCCAGGCGGCGAGGGCGGCGCTCGAGATATGACTGCTCCAACGGGTATTCCTCTTTCTCAACCAGACTTTTCTCAACCAGACCAGGACGGCCATTTCGGACCTTATGGCGGGCGCTACGTTCCGGAAGTTCTGATGGCGCCCATCGAAGAGCTGGAAACCGCATACCTCGCTGCGCGCGATGACCCCGCGTTTCAGGCCGAGCTCGCGGACTTGCTTCACAATTACGCCGGGCGCCCCACGCCGCTCTATTTCGCCAAGCGGCTCAGCCAAACTTTGGGCGGCGCGCGCATCTGGCTCAAGCGTGAAGACCTGCTGCACACCGGCGCGCACAAGATCAACAACTGCCTGGGCCAGGCTCTGCTCGCCCGCCGCATGGGTAAGAAGCGCATCATCGCGGAGACCGGCGCCGGGCAGCATGGCGTCGCCACCGCCACGGTCTGCGCGCTGTTTGGCCTGGAGTGCCTGGTCTACATGGGCGTGGAAGACATGCGGCGGCAGCGGCTGAATGTTTTTCGCATGCGCATGCTCGGCGCAAAAGTAGTGGGCGTCGATACCGGAAGCCGCACCCTCAAGGATGCCATCAGTGAGGCTATGCGCGACTGGGTCACCAATGTCGGCGAAACCTATTACCTGCTGGGTTCGGCCTTGGGGTCGCATCCGTATCCGATGATGGTGCGCGATTTTCACAAGATCACCGGCCAGGAAGCGCGCCGGCAGATTCTGGAAGCTGAGGGCCGCGTGCCCGACACTATCTTCGCGTGCGTGGGCGGCGGCTCAAACGCCATCGGCATCTTCCATGCGTTCCTTCCGGATCGTGCCGTCCAGTTGGTGGGGATTGAGGCCGGTGGACGCGGCAATGCCGTCGGCGAACATGCGGCCCGCTATCGCGGTGGGGCGCCCGGCGTTCTGCAGGGCGCGTACAGCTACGTGCTTCAGGATGGCGATGGGCAGATCGCGCTGACGCACTCGGTTTCCGCCGGCCTGGACTATGCCATGATCGGGCCCGAACATGCATGGCTTCACGATCAGTACCGCGCCGAATACGTGGCGGCTTCCGATGCCGAGGCGCTGGCCGCCGCCAGCCGGCTCTCACGCACAGAAGGCATAATTCCGGCGCTCGAATCCGCCCACGCCGTGGCCGAAGCCATCAAGCGGGCAGGTGCCGCAAAAGACAAAGTTTTCCTGGTGAACCTCTCCGGCCGGGGCGACAAAGACGTGGACATTTATCGCGAGAATTTTCCGGAACTGGATCAGGCATGACGCGCATCGGGCGCCTTTTCGAGACTTTGAAGCGCGACGGCCGCAAAGGCCTGATCGCCTTTATCACCGCCGGAGATCCATCGCCCGACCGCACTCCGGCGCTGGTGGAGGCGCTGGTCCGCGGCGGCGTAGACCTGATTGAACTGGGGGTGCCATTTTCCGACCCCATCGCCGATGGACCCGTCATTCAGCGCGGCGGCGAGCGGGCCCTCAAGGCCGGCACCACACTGAAGGTGGTTCTCGAAATCGCGGCTCGTATCCGTGAGCGCTCGCAAGTTCCGCTGCTGCTGTTCACCTATCTGAACCCGGTGCTGCGTTACGGACTGGAACGTCTGGCGGAAAACGCGGCCGCCAGCGGCATCGACGGCTGCCTGCTGACCGACGCCTCCGTGGAAGAGGCTTATGCCTATGTGGGCGCCATGCATGACCATGGCCTGGATACGGTCTTTCTGGCCGCGCCCACCAGCACCGAACGGCGCATCAAACTCGTGGCGCGCTATTCCACCGGCTTCGTCTACCTGGTTTCCCGTACCGGCGTCACGGGCGAGCGCGAATCGCTTTCAGACTCCGTTTCGCAGCTTATACGCTCGGTGCGCGCGGTGACCGATTTGCCGCTGGCCGTGGGCTTCGGCATTTCGAAGCCCGAGCACGTGGCTGAATTGGGCCGGCAGGTGGAAGCCGTAGTGGTGGGCAGCGCGTTTGTGCGGCTGATTGAGAAGAACCTGGACAACGCTTCTCTCGAAATTCAGCTCGAATCTTTTGCGCGTGAGCTGAAGCACGGCTTCGGAGTGCAGGCATGAACCGGCCCGAACGCTTGCCTCCTGACGAAGCGCGAGAGAAACTGGAGGAGTACCGCGTGCTGATCGACGATCTGGATCGGCGCATTGTAGCATTGCTCAATGAGCGTACCTGCGTGGTGGAGAAGATTGGCCGCGTTAAGCGCGAGGCGCAGCTTCCCATCTACGAACCCAGGCGCGAAGAACAGGTCTTCGCGAACATAACCCAGGCCAACCAGGGTCCGTTGGCCGAAGGGGCGGTGCGGCGCATCTTCGAACGCGTCATCGACGAGATGCGCACCATCCAGCGCTTGCGGATGGTATCCGATGGAGAGAAATAGATGATAGTCGTAATGCAGGAAGACGCAACCGAGCCGCAAATTCAGGGCGTGATCGATCGCCTGGTGGAACTGGGTTTCGATGTGCACCGGTCCACGGGTATGATCCACACGGTGCTGGGCGGGGTGGGCGGCAAGGCTGAGTTCGACGTGGCCGTTTTCGAAGTGATGGACGGCGTCAAGAACGCGCACCGCATCGCTTCGCCGTACAAATTGGTCAGCCGCGGTTTCCGGCCGGGTGGAACGGTCGTCAAGATTGGTGGCGTTGAGATCGGCGGCCAACGCGTGGTGATGATGGCCGGTCCGTGCAGTGTGGAGAACCGGGACCAGATCGACCAAAGCGCGGAGCTGGTTGCCAAGGCCGGAGCGCAGGTGATTCGCGGCGGAGCCTTTAAGCCGCGCAGTTCGCCCTACGCGTTTCAGGGGCTGGGAGAGGCGGGCCTGCAGATGCTGCGCGAGGCCGCCGACCGCAACGGGCTTCTGGTGATAAGCGAAGTGATGGACCAGACGCAGATCGCGGTGGTGGCGCAGTATTCCGACATTCTGCAGGTGGGTGCGCGCAACATGCAAAATTTTTTCCTGCTGCGGGAATTGGGCAAGCAGCGCAAGCCGGTGCTTCTGAAACGCGGGATTGCCGCTACTATTGAGGAGTTGCTGCTTTCGGCTGAATACATCATGTCGGGCGGCAATTACGACGTGATTCTATGCGAGCGCGGCATTCGCACGTTTGAAACCTACACCCGGAATACCATGGATATCTCGGCCATCCCGGTGGTGAAGAAACTCTCGCACCTGCCGATTGTGGCCGATCCATCGCACGGCACCGGCCGCCGTGACAAGGTGGCGCCAATGGCCCGGGCGGCCGTGGCTGCAGGCGCCGACGGGTTGCTGGTGGAGATGCATCCGGATCCCGACCGGGCCCTGAGCGATGGCGCGCAGTCGCTGCGGCCGGAGCAGCTTGAAGATCTGATGCGGCAATTGCGCATGATTGCGCCGGCGGTGGGCCGGACGATTTAACGCCGATGAAGAACATCGCTAGCGGAGCCACGACCGTCGCAAACCGACACGACCGTGAGGGAGTGGTGGGTCTTATGAAGAACGTCGCCATCATCGGCACCGGCTTGATCGGGGCATCGTTCGGGCTGGCGTTGCGCAAGGCCGGGTTTGACGGCGTCATCACGGGAGTCAGTTCGCCCGGCGCCGTCGCCGATGCGGTGGCCGCAGGCGCCATAGACCGCGGCGCGCCTTTAGCCGAAGCCGTGGGGCAGGCGGACCTGGTTTTTCTTTCGCAGACCATCGGGCGAATTCTCGATACCGTCCGCCACCTGGATCCGCTGCTCCGCCCGGGCGCCCTGGTCACAGATGCGGGCAGCACAAAATGCGAGATTGTAGATGTGGCGCGGCAATGCATCACGCGCTGCCAGTTCCTGGGCGGGCACCCCCTGGCCGGCAAGGAAAAACGCGGGGCCGCGGCGGCCGATGGCGATCTCTTTCGGAACCGCGCCTGGGCGCTTACCCCGGATGCGCCTGAGGAACTGAACACTCCGGCCGCGCGCAGCCTGCGGGGCTGGCTTGAACGCATAGGGGCGCGCCTGGTCGTTCTGGATGCCGACGAACACGACCGCGTGGTTGCGCTCACTTCGCATCTGACGCAACTGGCATCCACGGCACTGGCAGCCACGGTGGCGGACCATCTGGGGGCGCCCACACATCTGCAGGTGGCCGGTCCCGGCCTGGAAGATATGACGCGCCTGGCGCTGGGCTCGTACGATTTGTGGCGTGATATTCTGGCAACCAATACCGGGCATATTGAGCGCGCCTTGTCGGTCTACATTCAGAAGATGGAGCACATGCGCGAGAACCTTCGGACGCGGCAGCTTCAAGAGGAATTCGAGCGCGGCGCGAATCTTGCGGGCCGCTTGCGGCGGACGGTCTGATTCCGTTCGCAATTTAGGATAAACTACCCATGAGGCTTATAGCCGAGTCACTGCCGCCGGCGGAAGAAGTCCCCGCCAGCGGGCCTCCGGCCTACCAGTCGCGGCGGACATTTCGGTCCGCCCTACCCAATGCCGGATTTAAGGATCACAAAATGGAACAGAAATTGAAGATCGCCGTGTTCATCGATTTTGACAATATCGAAATCGGCGTAAAGTCCACCCTGCACCGCGAGTTTGACGTGGCTGCCGTGCTGGACGCGCTGAAGGAACGCGGAGAAATCGTCACTAAGTTCGCTTACGCGAATTGGGGCAGGCAGGAATCCGCCACTCGCGCTCTTTCCGAGCACGCCGTGCAGATGGTGCAGCGCGACCCCTCGCCGCGCGGCGATAAGAATGGCGCCGACATCAACCTGGCGCTCGATGCCCTCGAGATGGCCTTCACTCACGACCACATCAACGCCTACGCCATCGTGAGCGGCGATAGCGATTTCATCGCGCTGGTCAACAAACTGAAGCAATACGACAAGCGTATCTTCGTGGTGGGCGGCCGCGCCTTCACCAGCACGATTCTGCAAAAGAACTGTCACGAGTTCGTGGCCTACGAATCGATCATCGATTTTCCGGGGTCGCGCCCGTCAGGCGGCCACCAGCCACAGGCGCAGAAGCACTGCCGGCGCCGCAGGACAAACCCCATTCCGACAGGCCGCCCCAACAGCAGCAATCGCCGCAGCAGCAGCGGCAGGCGCACAAGCGGGTGGCGTTGGACCTGGCCCAGTCTATGCCGCTGGTGGAGCGCGCTCTGGGCGTGCTTGAGCGGCGCGAGGTGCGTCCGCAGCTTGGTCTGCTGAAATCCACCATGCTGCAGCTGGATTCCACGTTCAACGAAAAGGCCTACGGAGCCGGTTCGTTTACGGATTTCGTGGAGAAGCTGCAGAAGTCCGATTTCGTGGAGGTCACGGGCGGCGAAGGCCGCTACATGATCCGCATGAAGGGCGGCACCGTGTCGGAGAAGCCGGGACGCAAACCCGAAGAGGCGATCCCGCTGTTGCGCGACGTGCTGGAAATTCATCGCATCGAGATGGACAGCGGCTCAACCGCCGACGAACTGGCCGAATGGGTTCGCCAGGAGCGGCCCAATTTCGACTGGCGCGAGTACGGCTTCCAGGAGTTCAGCGAGCTCTTGAATTACGCGCAGGATAAGGGCCTGGTGCGCAACCAGGCCGACGAGGAGAAAGGACTCATCGTTTATCTGGGCGCCGAGTTCCATCCGCCGGCGGCGCCGCCGGAGCCGGAACCTGTGGCTGAAATGGACGAGGAAGAAGTGGACGAACCACAGCCCCTGGTGCCGGGCCAGCCCACGGCCACGGGCGAGATCCCGCTGCCGGAGCTGCCGCCCAAGCCGCAGCGCCGTCCCAGAGCCCCGCGCAAAACCTCCGGTGGCAGCGACGGGAATGTAAAGAAGCGCACTTCACGTCCGCGCAAGAAGCAGCCGGGTTAACCATACCCGGCGGTGACCCCCGTTCCAACGGATGAAGCCGCCCCGTAACACTTGTCAACACTGGCTCTTTGTTAGTAGACGGACATCTTTCACCGACGCAGTCGCCTACAATTTCGAAAGTTACCGTTCGGAGGGGAAGATGCGTAGATGCAGGATTGCGGTGGCCCCTGCTAGCAAACTCCGCCGAAACGGCGGCATTTTTACGGGCAGGAGGTGAACAATGCGATCACGCAACTGCGGCTTCGTCGTTGCGCTTCTCATCTCTCTGGCTTCCGCTCAGGATAGCCAAGTCAAACGTCCGCTCGACGTGCCCTATGTTCCCACCTCGAACGCGGTGGTGGAGGCCATGTTGAAGCTGGCCGGCGTCAAGAAGACCGACATCGTTTACGATCTCGGCTGCGGCGACGGACGGATTATCATCACGGCCGCGAAACAGTTTGGGGCGCACGGAGTAGGAGTCGACATTAACCCCGAGCGCATCCAGGAAGCACGCGCTAACGCCAAACAGGCGGGTGTGGAAAATCTGGTGAAGTTCGAAGAGAACGACCTTTTCGCCGCCGACATCCACAACGCGACAGTGGTCACTCTTTACCTTCTTCCGAGCGTGAATGTGAAGCTGCGCCCAAAGTTGTTTAGCGACCTGAAACCGGGTACGCGCGTGGTGTCGCACAGCTTCGACATGGGCGATTGGAAGCCCGAAAAGGAAGAGAGTGTGGATGGCGCCAACGTTTATTTTTGGACCATCCCCGAGAAGAAGTGACGGCAGTCTGCTACTACACCGGCATTCTCATTGGAAGAGATCCTTGGCTGTTATCTTCACCTTCTGCCCGGCCAGCGGAGCGTTGAGAAATTCCAGAAAGGGACGCATCGCGCGAAAGCGCTTTACAATCTCGCCGTAAAGCTCGGTGCCTGCCCGCCAGTTCCGGTGGAAGCTCAACGTACAAGAGAAATTGTTTAAACGTTAGCAGATCCGCAGCCGGATGGGTCGCCTCAAATCCCTTGGGCACCCGGGAAAGCTGATCGCCCTGGACCTGGCCGAACAATTCCTTGACGGCCCGCGCCTTGGCGATCCGCCTGAAGTCCAGGTGATGGAGGGCGACGTGGTTGCGGATGGCCAACAGTGTTTCCGGCGCCGGCATATAGATTCCACCGCCGATTCCAACCTCTTTAGGCGAGACGGCGAAGTAATAACCGGCACCCTGGGGCAGGCCTCTCCGCGGAAAGCTGGCCGCGATGTGATCCTTGTACGGCGTCTTATCCTTGCTGAACCGCGTGTCGCGGTAGATGCGGTAGATGGCCTTATCCGGGTCGGCGACATACTCGGGGGCGAAGCTCTTCATGGCGGCGTTGACGGCCTCCACCAGTTGCCGCATGGGCTGCTTCACTTTTTCGTCGAAGATGGGTTTGCGCGGAAGGAACCAGTCACGATTGTTGTGGCGCGCCAGATTGCGCATGAATTGAATGCCTTCTTTCGGGAAAGCCCGGAAAAGCCGATCGCATGAAATGCCTCCCTTATAATTGAGGTGATGCCGACCACGGAAGAGACGCACGCGCGCCTCGCCCGAATTCCCAATTTAACTGTTTCGAGCAATACTCCGCTGGCGCGGCACACGCGATTCGGCATCGGGGGGCCGGCCGATCTTTATGCCGAGACGTGCAGCGCGGAGGCGTTTATCGCCGCATTGACCGCGGCGCATTCAAGCGGTATCCCGACAATGGTAATGGGCGGCGGAACCAACCTGATCGTCTCCGATCGTGGTTTCCGCGGCATCGTGCTGCGGTACCGCGCCGCCCGCCTGGATGCCGCCAACAATCGGGTGATGGCCGACGCCGGAGCGGTGCTGCAGGACCTGGTGGATTTCGCGGTAGCGCGCGGTCTCAAGGGCCTGGAAACGTTGGCGGGGATTCCAGGGTCCGTGGGAGCGGCAATTTATGGGAACGCCGGCGCTTACGGCCACTCCATTTCCGAGCGCGTGGTGAGCGTGCGCTTTTACGACGGCGCCGAGGTGCGCGTCTTCAACAACGCAGGAGTGCCGGTTCCAATACCGCGAGAGCATTTTCAAACAGCACAAGGACTGGATTATTTTTTCCACCCAACTGCTTTTAGAGCCCGAGGAAACGGAGATGCTACGCAAGATTTCCGGCGACATCGTGAAGGTGCGCAATGAGAAATTTCCGGTGACCATGAAATGCGCCGGCAGCATCTTCAAGAACCTGTTGTTGAGTGATCTGCCCGCCTGCAGTGGCCGCGGCGGTTCCGGCGGCGGCAGTGCGCGAAGGCAAGGTGCCCGCAGCCTGGTTTCTGGAACAGGTGGGCGCCAAAGGCATGCAGCGCGGCGATATTCACGTGGCCA
>CAWFPJ010000012.1:0-445571 GCA_963817515.1 Bryobacterales bacterium
CACGGAAGTTGCCGCTTCGGAATCCGAGGCCGTGCGGCTGGCCGCCGAAATCGGATACCCGGTGGTGCTCAAGCTCCATTCGCATACCATCACGCACAAAACCGATGTAGGCGGTGTGCAGTTGAACCTGCACGATGAGGACGCCGTACGCGCCGCGTGGCAATGCATCGAAGCCGGCATAACCAGGCTCGCCGGCCCCGAAAATTTCCAGGGTGTAACCGTACAGCAGATGGTGGTGACGCTCGACGCTTATGAGCTGATACTCGGATCGAGCGTGGACCCGCAGTTCGGTCCGGTGCTTCTATTCGGCGCCGGAGGCCAGCTTGTCGAGGTCTTCCGCGATCACGCATTGGGTCTTCCGCCGTTGAACTCCACGCTCGCGCGGCGGCTCATGGAGCGTACCCGGATTCACAAGGCCCTCGGCGGCGTGCGCGGCCGGAAACCGGTGGATCGCCAGCTACTGGAGCAGATCCTGGTGCGCTTCAGCCAGCTTGTGGCGGAGCAGCCGCGCATCCGCGAAATCGAAATCAATCCACTGCTGGCTTCCGCCGAAGGGATCGTGGCGCTCGATGCACGCGTCGTACTGCACGATTGGAACATCGCCGACGATCGATTGCCGCGTCCCGCGATTCGTCCCTATCCTTCGGAATACATCGAAACGTGCGCCCTGCGCGATGGCTCCCAGGTAACAATGCGGCCAATCCGTCCCGAAGACGAACCGTCCATGGCGAGTTTTCACGAGACCCTGAGCGAGCGCAGCGTCTACCTGCGCTACTTCCATCATCTGAGTCTCAGCGAGCGCGTATCTCACGAACGGCTCACGCGCATCTGTTTCAGCGACTACGATCGTCAGATGGTGCTGATCGCAGAAACCGCGCCGGGGCGTATCGTCGCGGTAGGACGGTTGAACCGCGAACCCGGCACATCGGGCGCGGAGTTTGCGCTCCTGGTCGGTGACCCGTGGCAGCACTCCGGCATTGGAAGAGAATTGCTCAATCTGCTGATCCGCGTGGCGCGGCGCGAGAGAATCCCGCGCATTCACGGCTACATCCTGGAGCAGAACCAGCCGATGCGGGACATCTGCAGTAAACTCGGTTTCGACGTGAAGTATGTCCGTGAAGAGGCTGCTTTCGAAGTTTCTCTGGAAGTATGACCCTGCGCCACCCGGCGCAAAGCCTGCGCCAAATCCCCCACACCGCTGGCCGAAGCCCTTCATATTAAGGCGTTCCGCGATGGCGAAGCGATTGCATTCCCGGTTGTGCAATGAACTTCGATCAGGCGCCACTCATCGTCATCTGGGAAACCACTCAGGCCTGCGGCCTGGCCTGCGCGCATTGCCGCGCTAGTGCGGCGTCAGAACGCCACCCATCGGAGCTTACGACCGGCGAAGCATACCGCCTGCTCGATCAGATACGCGAATTCGGGACGCCGCTCATGGTTTTCACCGGCGGCGATCCGTTAAAGCGGCCAGATCTCCCCCTCCTTCTGCGCCGCAGCGTGGCGTTGGGGCTGCGCACTAATGTCAGCCCCAGCGCCACCCCATTGCTCACTCGCGAAGCCATACAGGAATTCAAGGAGTGCGGGGTTACCCGTATGGCGATCAGCCTGGATGGACCTAATGCCCCCTCTCACGATGGCTTCCGCGGCGTGCCGGGCACCTACGACCGGGCCATCGAAGCCCTGGAAGACGCGCGTCTCATTGGCCTCGAAACGCAACTCATGACTACCGTCACTCGCCGCAATATGCATTCACTCGACCAGATCGCGCAGATCGCGGCAGCCGTGAATGTGCGCATGTGGAGTGTATTTTTTCTGGTCGTGACCGGCCGCGCGCTGCGGGGCGACGATTTGATGGCCGAGGAATACGAACAGATTTTTGAGCAGCTTTACGAGATCTCGCAGTGGGCTCCTTTCGATGTGAAAACCACGGAAGCCATGCATTACCGCCGTTATTTGGCTCGGCGCAACCAGCAGGAACCTGCACCTGCCGCTCAAGCTCAGCGCACCGTGTGGCGCACGGCCGGGGTGAGCGACGGCCGCGGGTTCGTTTTCATATCGCACACCGGTGAGATCTATCCCAGCGGATTTTTGCCGGTCTCCGCCGGAAACGTGCGGCAGGATTCGGTGGTGGAAGTCTACCGGAATTCCGCTCTGTTCCGCAGCTTGCGCGACCCCGCCGGCCGCGAGGGCAAGTGCGGCGTCTGCGAGTACACGAAACTCTGCGGCGGCTCGCGCGCCCGTGCCTACGCATCCACGGGAAACTACCTGGCGGAAGATCCGCGCTGCGTCTACCAGCCGGCGCGAGCCGAAAATAGCCAGACTTATGAGCAACTTTGACCAGACTGCGCACGGCGCGCACCGTATGATCAAAACAAAGTCGTCTGTTTGTGATCGAGCGTCAAGAAGCCCCAGGAGCAGGACACGGAGGAATAGGGCATGAAGAGGCTATACCTCATGAGGCGATCAGCGGCATTCGCGGCCGTGATCGCGCTCAGTTTGACCGGTGCGACCAGGAAGCATCAGTATTCCATTCGTGAAAAGGCTTTTTACGCAGATGCCGCGACCGTCGACTTCGTCCGCCCGGGTTTGGTGTTCAAAATTACAAGTGCACAAATTGCATCGGATGGTACAATCACAGCCTCAGTCTCAATGACAGATCCGCAGGGCCTTCCCCTCGACAGGACCGGCGTGACCACTCCCGGCGCCGTCGCGATCAGCCTGGTCGCGGCCACCATCCCGAGCGGCCAGGAACAATACGTCGCCTACACCACCCGGTCTCAAAAGAGCCCGATTACCGGAGTCACTGCGATCCAGGCTGGGGCCGACGCCGGCGGCACCTTCGCCTTAGTGAGCGACGGGGTCTATAAGTACACATTCGCGACCAAGGCGCCGACCGGTTTCGACGTGTCGGCCACACACACGATCGGAGCCTACGGCTCGCGTGACCTCACGCTGTTCAACCTGGGTACTGACTACGCCTCCACCACGTTCAACTTCGTTCCCAACGGAACGGCCGTGGTGACCACTCGCGATGTCGTCCGGACCACGAGCTGCAACACCTGCCACGATCAACTCTCCGCCCACGGCGGATCGCGGCGAGGTGTTGAGATGTGCATGCTTTGTCATTCGCCCCAGACCGTGGACCCGGATACCGGCAACACCCTCGATCTCAAAGTCATGATGCACAAGATCCACATGGGATCGAGCCTGCCCAGCGTCAAGGCCAAGAAGCCATATCAGATCATCGGCTTCAACCAGTCAGTTAGTGACTGGTCGACGGTGGTCTTTCCGGCCGATGTGCGGCGCTGTGAAACCTGCCACAAGCAGAATGTAATGGCAGCGCAGGCCACTGCCTATTTGACCAAGCCGACGGCCGCTGCCTGCGGCGCCTGCCACGACGACGTGAACTTCGCCACCGGAGTGAACCACGCGGGTGGTCCTCAAATTAACGACAACCTATGCGCCACTTGCCACATTCCGCAGGGCGAAATTGACTTCGACGCCTCCATCAAGGGCGCGCACGTGATTCCGGCCGAATCGGCGATGCTCGCGGGCCTGGCAATCAACATCACCAAGATTCAGAATGGCGCGGCGGGCAGCTTGCCGGTCGTGAACTTCACGATTAAGGATACAAGCGGCAAACCAGTGCCCACCTCCGCGCTGGCATCGCTGTCTTTTACGATGGCCGGTCCCACGGCGGACTACGGGTATACGAGTTTCGGCAGCGATGTGACCACTCCGGGGTATGTGACGGAAAGCGCGACCGCCGGCGCCAGTTGCGGCACGGACGGAAGCTGCCTGTATACTTTCAAGCACGCCGTCCCGGCCAAGGCGACCGGCACCTATTCCATCGGAGTTGAGTCGCGGCGGACCGAGATTTTGCTTCCGGGCACCACCAGTCAGGTGAGCGTGACTTACGGCGCCAAGAACCAGGTCATGAGTTTCTCCGTGGACGCATCGCCGCTGGCGGCGCGGCGAACCGTGGTGGCCACAGCCAGTTGTAACCAGTGCCATGTGGCGCTGTCGGTCCACGGCTCGCTGCGCAATCAGACCGAATACTGCGTGTTATGTCACAACCCGTCGACCACGGATTTGCCGGTGCGGCCCAATGCCACAGTATTAGCCGACAGAGCACTCCCTCCGCAGGGTGTCAACTTCAACCTGCTGGTGCACCGGATACACACAGGCGAAAATCTGCCTGCGAACCGGCCCTTCATCGTGGTTGGTAATGGCGGCAGCCACAATGATTTTAGCGATGTTCGGTATCCGGCAATGAGCCCGACCGGAGCCGTCGGCGACACACGCCACTGCGCCATGTGTCATGTGGGTGGCAGCGAGCAGACTCTCCCCACGGGAAAGAATCCAGTGGTAGATCCGCAAGGCCCGATCAATCCAATTCTGGCGGTAGCTTCAGCCTGCACCGGCTGCCACTTGGATATCACGACTGCCTCACACGCGCTGGCGCAAACCACCACGCTTGGGGAAAGCTGCGCCGTCTGCCACAGCTCTGGCGGCGCCTTCTCGGTAAGTTCGGTGCATGCGCAGTATTGACCTTGCGTTTGAGGTGGCGCTGGCGGTGATGGCAACTGCGACTGCCGCAGGCCAGGGTACCACGCCACCTCCGGCGTATGCGGGTTCCGAAGCCTGCGGGGCGTGCCATGAGGACATCGCCAACGCTTTCGCGCGGAACCCGCATCACGCGGTAGAAGCGGATACCAGGCGCGGATGGCAGGGAAAAGCCTGCGAATCGTGCCACGGCGCCGGCCAGAAACACACCCAGTCCGTTTTGGCCGAAGACATTCGCAATCCAGCCAGGCTGGCTGCCGCCGCGGCCGACAAGATCTGCCTGACTTGCCACCTGGGCCAGCCGACGCATGTGGGGCGCTTGCAAAGCAGCCACGCCAAGGACCAGGTGTCCTGCACCACTTGCCACAAGGTGCACGCCAACGGCCCTTTCGGCATGGTCGCGCGCAAGCCGGCAGCGATCAATGAACAGTGCGCCACGTGCCACACCAACGTCATGGCGCTGTTCCAAAAACCTTTCCATCATCGGGTGGTGGAAGGCGCGATGTCCTGCGTCGATTGCCACAACCCGCACGGAAGCACACGCACCGCGATGGCGCAAAGTTTCGCGGCCAACGAGCCGGGCTGCTTCAAGTGCCATGGAGACAAGCGCGGTCCATTTACCTTTGAGCACGCACCGGTGCGCTTTGAGAGCTGTGACACGTGCCACGAACCGCACGGGTCGGCCAATCCGCGGATGTTGACACGGCCGGTGGTGCAGCAGGTCTGCCTCGAGTGTCATGCCAATTTGCCGGCTGCGGTCAGCACCAGGGCCGCCGCCGGAGTAGTGCCGCCCTCGTTTCATGACATCCGGTCTCCGCGCTACCAGAACTGCACGGTGTGCCATCAAAAGGTCCACGGCAGCCATGTGGATAGGAATCTGCTGCGATGAGGCCACTGCTATTCTTGGGGATCGCGATGCGGCTGGCGGCGCAAGAGACGCCTGCGCCCGCTCCTGCCCCCGTTGCCCAGACCGAGGCCGCAAAGACAACCGAGGCCGCAAAAAAGACCGATGCCGCGGCGGAAACCGCCTCGCCCGTACCTGCAACCGAATCCTGGTTGACGGGATCGATCGACTTAGGGTACCGCTGGAGAACCGATGTGGCCGGCAGCCTGGATACCTATCGCAGCATTGTGAATCTCGGGTCGGGCCCGAAGTTGCTGGGCGCCGAATTCACCATCACAGATCCCAAACACCGGGCGTTCGACCGCATGGACGTGCGCGCTTACGGTTGGGGCGGCGACCCGTATTCCACCTTTCATCTGACCGCCGGCAAAGCCAAGCTCTACGACTTCAACGCCGATTACCGCGACATTATCTACTTCAATTTCCTGCCGTCGTATGCGGACCCTCTTCTGGCGCGCGGCATCGTCCTCGATCAGCAATCCTTCGACGTCCGCCGTCGTACTGGAAGTTTTCAGCTCGAAATGCTGCCGGGACGCTGGTTCGTTCCGTACATCGCCTACGATCACAATTCCGGGTCGGGCACCGGCGCCACTACCTTCGTTACCGACGGCAACATGTACGCCGTGCCGAACCAACTTCGTGACCGGACCGATCTCTACCGCGCCGGTGTGCACTTCGAGCTGCGGCGGCTGCACGCCACGCTCGAACAGGGCGGCACAACGTTCAAAAACGACCAGAGCCTCTACCAGAATAGCGGCGTGAACCTTGGTGATGTTTCCGCACCGGTATTCGGCCAGACGCTGAGCCTGACAAATCTGCTGGCGGCGTACGGAATTCGCGGCACAAGCATCTACAGTAAGGCGCTGCTGACCGTGAGCGCGGCCAGCTGGCTGGATCTCTACGGCCAGTTTCTTTACAGCCAACCGGACAGCACGGTGAATTATCAGCAAACCGCGGCAGGCAATCTGTTTCAACAGAACCAACTGCTTTTTTACAACAGCCAGCAGTTTCTGCTTTCAGCGGAAGCCAAGATGCCGCATACATCGGGAAGCGCGGGGGCCGAAATCCGGCTGCCGCATAACATACGGATTCTCGAGTCGTGGCTGACCGACCGGCTGCACAACGGCGGTACGGCCACGTCCCGGCAGCTCCTGTCCAGCCCGGGCTTCTCGCAACAGACCGCCGCGCAGATCGCGTCTTCTCTTGTAACCAATTACAACCAGGTGGAGACTAATGTCATTTGGGACGCTCTGTCGCGCCTCACCGTGCGCGGCGGTTACCGTCGGGTGTGGGGCGACGCTAGCGATGCAATCCTACCGCCAGAAGGCCTTGCCAGCGCGGACGCAGGTAAGCTGGAGCAGAATGTCATAATCGGCGGATTTACGTTTCGCCCCATGCGGAAGCTCTCCATCACGGGGGAGGCTGAGGGCGCTACCGGCAGTAGCGCGTATTTCCGCACCAGCCTGCAGGATTATCAAAAAACACGAGCGCAGGTGCGCTATCAGGCCCTTGCTGCGCTCAGTGTTTCGGCCGATTTCAGTTTGTTGAACAACCAAAACCCCGTGGCCGGCGTTCAATATGATTTCCAGGCGCGCCAGGAATCGCTGTCCTTACTTTGGTCGCCGGCGGCAGGAAAGATCTTTGATGTTCAGGGTTCCTATAGCCGTTCCAGCCTGCACTCGGAGATCGGTTATCTATCGCCGCAGGATCTGCAGCCGCAGCAGTCCTTCTATCGCGATAACACGCACACCGCCACCGCGCTTTTGAACGTCAACCTGCCGCACACTGGCGGCCTGGCTCCGAAGATTACGGCCGGAGGATCGTTCTTCATTTCATCCGGCAGCCGGCCTACCGCTTACTACCAGCCCATCGCCAGGCTTTGGCTGCCCATGGGCAAGAAACTGAATTGGTTTGCCGAATGGCGCTATTTCGGATATGGCGAGGCATTCTACCTGTATGAAGGCTTCCGTACGCACACGGTCACTGCCGGTGTGAGGATCATGCGATGATACCGCGGAGCTCCATTCTATTGGCCTGGGCCGTGGTCGCACACGCGGCGGTGGTCGCAGCCGATTCGGAACGCGGCGCCAGGCTGTTCAATTCCCTGGCCTGCGTGCAATGTCACAGCGTGAATGGAACAGGGGCGCGCATCGGGCCCGACCTGGGCCGCATGGTAGCCCGAAACTTTACGCCGGCGACGCTGGCCGCCACCATGTGGAACCACGCGCCGTCCATGTGGGCATCCATGCGCGACCGCACCATCCGGGCGGAGGACCTGGACGAGCAGGCCGCCGCCGATCTGTTCGCTTATTTTTACGCTGCGAGATTTTTCGAAAGGCCGGGCGATGCCGCGCGCGGAAAGCGTGTGCTGGAACGGGGCTGCGCGCAATGCCACGGACTGAACTCTCCGGTTGGGCCAGGAGCCCCGCCCGTCAGCCAGTTGCAATCTGTGAATGCTCCGTTCGCTCTCGTGGAAACCATGTGGAATCACTTGCCGAAGATGCAGGCGGCGGCAGCAGCCAGGCACGTTGCCCTGCCACAGCTGAGCGCACAGGATCTTGTGGATCTGTTGGTTTACGTGCGCAATCTCCCCGGAACACGCAGGACCCAGGGCGTCTTTCAAACCACGTCCGGAGCCGACGGCCAGGCGCTCTTCCAATCCAAAGGCTGTGCCGGATGTCATCGCGCAGGTTCTGCATTGGCGGCCCGGATCAAGGGCCGGACGGTCACCGAGATTGCCGCGGCCATGTGGAACCATGCACCCAAAATGTCCGCGGCTGGCGCCCGACCGGCGCGCTTCGAATCCGGCGAGATGGGGGAACTGCTGAGCTACTTATGGGCCAAACAGTTCTTCGAAGATTCCGGCGACGCCGGCCACGGGAAGCGTGTCTTTACCGCGAAACATTGCGCGGGATGTCATTCCAACTCCGCTGCGGGTGTCCCGCGGCTGGAGGGAAGCGGACGCGAATTCTCAGGACCCTCCATGGTCTCGGCCCTATGGCGGCACGGACCCGCGATGCTCCAGCAGATGAAGAACCAAGGCACGCCCTGGCCGCGTTTCGATGGACGTGAGATGACCGATATGATTGGCTATCTGAATTCCGCAGGCGGGTCCAAATAGATGAGCGATCAACCCAACAGGAGTGTATTTATCCTCCTTACCAGCCATTGGATCAGCATGCTGGGCGTGACGCTGGTCACGCTCGCCGGCTGTTCGTGGCTTTTCCTTCTTCCGGTGCACATGCGCGGGAGTGTCGACAATCCTTATATAGGTCTGTTGATATTCATCGCTATTCCGATCCTTTTCTTTCTCGGACTCGTCCTGATCCCTATCGGGATAATGCTCACCCGGCGCCGCTGGGCGGCCAGTCTGGACACTTTTTCTGATCCGAAGCAGGCATGGCGGCGGGCGGGCGTGTTCTTCGCGGTCATGACCGTGGCGAATATCCTGATCGGCAGCCAAGTCAGCTACCGGGCCGTGGAGCACATGGAGACCGTGCAGTTCTGCGGTCAAAGCTGCCACGTCATGAAGCCGGAGTTCACGGCGCACCAGAGACCGCCGCACCAGGCGTTGGCATGCGTGAGCTGTCACGTGGCGCCGGGCGCTACGGGTTGGGTACAGAGCAAAATGGCAGGCACTCGCCAGCTCATGGGCGTGATCACGAATTCGTATCCGCGGCCGATTGAATCCGCTATGGAAAGTAACCGGCTGGTCTCATCGTCGGAGACTTGCGAGCAGTGCCATTCGAGAGAAAAGGTAATCGGAGAACGCTTGCGTGTTATCACTAAGTTTAAGGACGATGAATCCAACACGCGCGATGAAACCGTCCTGATGATGCTGGTGGGCGGAGGCACCACTGCCGGTATTCATGGAGCCCATCTGGGACCAGGTGTGCATATTCGCTACGCTGCAGCTGACAAGAAACGCCAGGCGATTCCCTGGGTCGAATACCGCAACCCGCAGACCGGCGCGGCTCGCACCTATCTGGCTAGCGACGCCAAACCAGATTCGATCTCGGCCCTGCCCAGATATGACATGCAATGCGTGGATTGCCACAACCGTGCTGCGCACTCCTTCGAAGTGCCCGACCGGGCCGTGGATCAAGCTATGGCTTCCGGACAGATTCCCTTCGGCTTGCCGTTTATTAAGAAGACCGCTGTGGAATTGATCAAGGCCGAGTATAAGACCGACGCGGAGGCGACGCAGAAAATTCCCGCCGGCCTCGAAAACTTCTATCAACAAAGATATCCAGAGATCAGCGCCAAACGCGGCGCGGACATCCAGACAACTGGATTGGTCCTGCTCGCCATCTACCGCCGCAATATATTTCCGGATTTGAAAGTGGCGTGGCAGACGTATCCGAACAATCTTGGACATGCGGACTATCCCGGCTGTTTCCGCTGTCACGACGACAGCCATACCACCAGTGACAAGAGAACTATCACGCAGGACTGCGGCGCATGCCACCAAACTATCGCCGTGGAAGAAGCATCACCTGAGGTTCTGAAGACCCTGGGCACTTCAGACAGAATCGCAGCATTTCAACGGCAGTAGGAAGACGAACTTAAGAAAGGCTAGGAGGTCTTACATATGCGGACATTGATTACCGAATTGGCTTTGATTGGAATATCAGCCGTTGCAGGCATGGCGGCGGACGCGGCGGCCGGGCAGGCCGTATACGCCAAGTCTTGCAAGGCTTGCCATGGGCCGGACGGCACGCCGAGCGCCGGGATGGCCAAGGCGATGAATCTTAAGGACATGAAATCGGCCGAGGTTCAGGCCCTGAGCGACGACGACATGAAGAAGGCTATTACCGATGGCAAGGGCAAAATGAAGCCAGTCAAGACCGTGAGCAGCGGCGATGCCGATAACGTGGTCGCCTATATCCGCGGTCTTAAGAAGTAGCGGGAATTGAACCTGCACTCCCGTTTCAGATCGAAAAGGGACAATCCTTCACCACCAGCGACATCGAAGCCGCATCTAAAGTCGCCGTACTCGGGAACCCGCGATCTCCAGCTTGGGATTTCGCATGGCAGGCCCGCCACAACAGGCGATGAAAGTCAGCGTATGTGGTCCGAATGAGGCTGTGGCCGTGACCCGCCTTCAGCGGCCCTTGTCAATATAGTTCCGCTATGGAAAGGTATTGACAGTGCCTCAAGAATCAGGCGGCGGTTGCTTCCAAGCTTGTATGGATATACAATAGGTTAGGTATATCTTCTATGCAGGTTTCCAAATGGGGCAACAGTTTCGCTGTGCGTCTTCCGGCTGTGGTTGTCGAAGCGCTGGATCTCAAAGAGGGAGACGAAATCGAGATTTCCATCGCAGGTAAACGCGACTTCAAGGTGGCCCGTGACCGGTCCAAAGAGAGGGCACTCGAGCAACTCCGCCAAATGAAGTGGTCCTTCCCTCCTGATTTCAAATTCAATCGCGAAGAGATCAATGAACGATAAGCCGTTCTTTGATACCAACGTCATCCTATACGCCTTCCACCAAGACGACACGCGCGGTCAGGTGGCCGAAACTCTGCTGGCCGCGGGAGGATCACTATCAGTTCAGGTCCTTAACGAGTTCGTCGCTGTGGCGCGGCGCAAGCTTGACAAGAGCTGGGAGGACGTTCGTCGCGCCCTTGACATACTTCGCGTCTTTTGTCCGGAGCCCGTGCCACTGACGGTCGAGACCCACGAGCGAGCCGTGCACATTGCCGAGCGTTACGGGTATTCAATCTTTGATTCACTCATCATCGCGGCTGCGCTCAATGCTGGCGCCAGCACACTTTACACGGAGGACATGCGAGATGGCCAGGCGGTCGATGGGCTCACAATTCGCAATCCATTTCCGCGTTAGACATACGGATCACGCCCACCAGCGTTTAACAACTTCGTTATCGTAAGGCTCGCGCGCTTTCGCGGGCGGCACCGGCTGCCGCCACGTCAATTTCTGATCGTATTCGCGGAAGGCGCGCACCTGCTTGCCAAGCAGGAGGCTGATTTCCGAGAATTACAACTGTCCTGAGGGCCGCACGGCAATAAGTAAACACTTTAGCGACCAGGCAGGAGTTATTTCAGCACCAGCAAACCAGCCTGGAGACCATGCAACTCACTCGTGCCGGACGCCGGTCATCCGGATCGATTCGAGATGCCTTCCACGCAGGGACGTAACCAGCACAAGCACGGCCAGTGCGCCGCGCAACTGTGTATGACATGGTGCCGTACAAGCCGACGCAGCCGATGAGCAATGCCAGGATGGCGAAGGCCGTGCAGAGCCTGGCGAAGATGATCTCCTGGTTCATGGTCTGATCGATCTGGGCCGCTTGGGTCCTGACATCGGTCACCGAAACGCGCGCGGCCGCCTGGCTCACTATCGAGCGCACCGTGTTGACATAGCGAAGGGGATCGCCGCTGGTGCGAAGGGCGAACGTCATCTCTTCGACCGGTAAGTACGAGCCCTGGTTGAACGGCAGGTATGCGATATCCCGAAACTCACCCTTTAGGTCGCCATAGCGCACGTTCCTGGCAACGCCGACGATCTCGACGTCCCGGTCTTGCAAGGGTGCACGACGGCCAACAACGATATGCCGGCCCAGAGGATTCCGATTGGGGAAGTATCTCTTGACGTAGGCTTCGCTCACCACCGCGACCGGCGCGGAGCCGGGCTGGTCGCGATCGTCGAACGCCCGTCCCAGCACTACCGGGATTTGCATCGTCTGAAAAAAATCGGGTGTGGTCATCAAAATATGAGTCGCCGCTTTTCGCTGCTGGCCGACCGGCACGACGTATCCCGACCACGTTCCTTGCCCGAGCAACGGCGAATGGGAGGCGCTGGCGCCGCGCACCCCGAGAATCGCGCTGAACCGCTTTTGCAAATCGCTGTAGAACGTGATGATCTCCGGATCCCGATGTCCCGCCTGCCTCGCGTTCATCCGGAACAACAGCACGTTTTCGCGATTGAATCCCAACTGGATCGATTGTAGATTCGACAACGTTCGCACGAACAGTCCCGCCGCAACGAGCATCAGCAGGGATATGCCGATTTGAGTTACGACGAGTAACTGGCTCAGGCTGGTATGCCGAAACGAATGCCGTGCGCCTGGCTGGCTCGCTCGAGCCTCTTTCAGGGCCGGAATCACATCTACTCGCGTAGATTGAAGCGCCGGGGCGAGTCCGAACAGCAGTCCCGTGAGAAGCGATAGCACCAGGACTGCGGCCAGCACGTGCCAGTTCAAGGCTGCGTGCAGGGTGAAATCTTCTCTTCCGTTCGCCAGCAGGAACGTGAGAAATCGAATCCCCCACATCGCGAATGCTACTCCCAAGGCACCGCCGATCGACGCCAGCAGCACGCTCTCCGTCAAAAGTTGGCGGATCACGCGGAATCGTCCCGCGCCCATGCTGAGTCGCACCGCCATTTCGCGCCTGCGCGCAGTCGCTCTCGCCAGCAGCAGGTTCGCGATGTTGGTGCATGCAATTGCCAGGATCAGCCCCACCATGGCCAGTAACACATACAAAGGTTTGGGGTATTGCCGCCGCAGCGTATTGAGTCCCGTCGCGCCCTCCTGAACCAGCAGTTCGGGAAGCGTTGCGCGCTCGCGATCGTTGGCACTGCTGTCAACCCAATGGTGAAAGAGCGGGCCCAGCGCAGCTTGCGCTTGTGTCAGGCTTACGCCCGGACGCAGGCGCGCCATCATTTCGAGCCAATAGTAGTTCTGGTCGAGATATACCTGGGATCGGTCGCTCTTGCCCTTAGCGGAAGCAGCAGATTGGTGTGCAGCGGAATGTAGAAATCCGGCACCGCTGCGGGATCAACGCCGAAAAATCCAGGTGGCGCGACTCCCGCAACAGTGAACGGAACGTTATTGATCAGGATCGATTGGCCGGGCGCACTCGCTGCATCGCCGAAGCGCCTCTGACTAAACGCGAAACTCAGGACAGAGATTGGCGGTGCTCCAACCCGATCGTCATCCGGAATAATCGGGCGCCCGGCAGACGGCGACACCTCGATACCGCGAAAATAGTCCCCGGAGACAAACTCACCGCTGGCCTGCTCGGCCTGGGCTCTCACCATCACGTTCACCTTGCGTGTGGGGTAGTAAGCGAACACGCTGCAGAAAAGGGCTCCAGAGTTGGCCCGAATGAGCTCGAAGGCGGGAAAAGGAAAGATTCCCGCGCATCTACCTATGGAGGTTTCCGGTGCGCCGTCTGGAAGCCGAGATCATCCGAGATGTCATGTTGGATGCCAGCGGCGATTTGAACCGCGAAGCCGGTGGTCCGCCGTTCTTCCCGTCCATCCCTGTGTCGGTCCGGGCGGACCAGCCGCGCGGCATATGGGAGCTGACTAAGGAAGGCCCGGACACCTGGAAGCGCAGCGTCTACGCTTATGTCAAACGGGGCTTGAAGTATCCCATGTTCGAGGTTTTCGACCTGCCCGACCTCAACATCACCTGCGAACGGCGGACCGTGAGCACGGTTCCGACCCAGGCGCTCACAATGTTGAACAATGAGTTCACGCTGATTCGGGCCGATCGCTTCGCCGAGCGTGTGTTGAGAGAAGCCGGCACTGATCCCGGAAGCCAGGTCAAGACCATGTATCGCATCGCCTTCAGCCGCGAGCCGGCTCCCAAGGAGCTCGAAAGCAACGTGGCGTTTCTGAAGAAACAAATGAGTCCGGCGGCGGGCTCCGGCGCGGGCAAGGCGGCTCTGACCGACTTAGCTCATGTGGTCCTTAACCTGAATGAGTTTGTGTACCTCCAATAGGACATTATGCGCGGCATTATTGACAGCACGGACGAACACAACCCGAAACGAAGGTTCCTGTCACGGCGGCAGTTCTGGATGGAAGCCGGCATGGGAATTGGCGGGCTGGCCCTGATCGATTTGTTGTGTCAGGACCAGCTGTTGGCAGCTGATACTTCGCCGGTCCCGGCGGCTTGTATGGGCGCTGGCGACGCGGCTAGCTCCCCGCTCGTGCCTAAGCCTCCGCATTTCAATCCGCGGGCCAAAGCAGTGATCTCGTTGTTCATGAGCGGCGGAGTGAGCCACCTCGACACCTTCCAATATAAGCCGGCCCTTGAGAAGTATAACCGCTTGCCGATGGAAGGCAGGGGCGAAATCAAGGTGCGGCAAGGTTATCCCGGACCTCTCATGCAGAGCCCGTTCAGCTTCAAGCAATACGGAAACTCGGGTGCGTGGGTCTCTGAAATCTTTCCCAACATCGCAACCTTGGTGGACCAACTGGCGTTCGTTCACTCCTGCCAGGGGACTTCCAACGACCATGTGATTTCACACTACGAGTGGAATACCGGATCGGTCCAGATGGGTTTTCCGAGCGTGGGCTCGTGGGTCACCTATGGTCTCGGCAGCGTGAACCAGAATCTGCCGGGATTCGTCGTCCTGCTCGATCAGAAGGGCGCGCCCTACGCGGGGCCTCCGAACTGGGCAGCGGGTTTCCTGCCGGCCGCCTATCAGGGAACGGTGTTTCGGTCCAAGGGCGATCCCCTCCTGGATCTCTCGGCTCCTTCGGGCTACATGACGCCCGTTTTTATGACCGGCGCCGGGATTGAGGGCGGCCGGCACATCGGCCGCAGCGATGACCTTGGCTACAAGGCGGAGGAGCAGCCAGTGACCAACCACGATCTGCATGCCACACTGCTCCACTTGCTGGGCATCGACCACAAGCGGCTGACCTTCTACTTCAACGGTCGCAACATGCGCCTGACCGATGTCTCGGGCGAACTGATTCCGCAAATCGCGATGCTGAGGCATACGCTCGCGCGCGCGGGATAGATCCGCAGATTTCACCAATGACGGCGGAAGCGTATCAAGCCGAGGGCCTTTTACGCGCGAGTACGTCGGGGATCGCTATCGATGCCACCGCATGTGTGCCTGTGTTGTGACCCCCGGCGCCGGACCATTTTGCGCGGCTCGTCGCCGGCTGCCGTCTCCTGCAAGCTCGCCGCCTCTCGCCGTGTCGAGCGGCTTCTTTCGTTAGTTTTTGGGAGCATCTCGATCTAATATTCCGGCACGACTCCGGGGGTTGAGACAAAATTCGCCTGTTGGGGCTTACGCGAACGGATCGAAATACTTGCATATTAGGAATCGCATATTAGCATGCAATAATATAGATGAGGGGACATGTACGACGAACCGCTACGCAGATTCAAAGCCGATATCTTCCAAGCCCTTGCTCATCCAACGCGAATCGCTATCTTGGAGTTCTTGGGCGAGGGAGAACTCTCCGCCGGCGGACTGATCGAAAAGCTTGGGATGGAGCAGTCGAACGTTTCGCAGCATCTTGCCATCTTGCGAACCAAGCAGATTGTGTCGAATCGCAAAGCTGGCAATCAGGTGTTCTACTCGGTTCGAGACCCCCTTATCATCAAGGTTCTCCATTTAATGCGAACATACTGCAAGACTCACTTGAAAGAAACGATGGGGATGCTGGCCAAGATAGAGAAGCCGCGGGAGACTGTCGGGTGAGCCTCTTGCAGAAGTGGCTCCCACGATCCATAGAGTGTCTGCGCGGCTACACGGTAAAGCAATTCACGCAAGACCTTATCGCAGGATTAACTGTCGGGCTGGTTGCGCTTCCTCTGGCAATGGCTTTTGCGATTGCGTCAGGTGTCGCTCCTCAAGCTGGCCTGTACACCGCAGTCGTAGCCGGATTCCTAATTTCTGCGCTAGGGGGATCGCGTACGCAAATTGGTGGACCAACGGGCGCTTTCGTCGTCATTGTCGCTGGTATCGTCGTCAAGTTTGGGGTGTCTGGATTGGCCCTGGTCGGAATGATGGCAGGCGTTCTGCTGCTCATTATGGGGTTCACGGGTTTGGGTTCGGCCGTAAAGTTCATCCCGCGTCCCGTCACAATCGGATTTACCAACGGCATCGCACTACTAATTGCCTCCACTCAGATCAAGGATTTCATGGGTCTTGAGACTCCGCCTGTCCCGAGTGAACTCCTGCCTCGCATCCGGATGCTAGTCGAGTACGCAGGCGCCGCACGCTGGCAGACCTTGACTGTTGCAGGTACATCGCTGGCGATCATTCTGATATGGCCGCGGTTGACCAAACGGTTTCCCGGTTCCATCATCGCCCTCTTCGCCTCAACGATTGCCACGGCCGCGTTTCATCTACCTATTGAGACAATCGGAAGCAAGTTTGGCGGTCTGCCGCAGGGCTTCCCTCCGTTCACCCTTCCCCATTTTCAAGTGGAACACATCCTTCTTCTTCTTCCTTCAGCCTTTACAGTCGCCCTTCTTGCGGCCGTCGAAAGTCTGCTATCCGCAGTCGTGGCTGACGGAATGAGCGGAGATCATCACAATTCAAATGTGGAACTGGTGGCTCAAGGCTTCGCCAATATCGCGTGCCCTCTGTTTGGAGGTATACCAGCTACAGGTGCAATTGCTCGTACGGCGACGAATATCCGCTCCGGAGCTCTCACGCCGGTAGCGGGCATGATTCACGCGCTCACTCTGCTCGCGATCCTTCTGGTCGCCGCTCCTCTTGCTCGCTTCGTTCCGCTGGCAACGCTGGCCGCAGTGTTGTTCGTCGTGGCATACAACATGGGCGAGTGGAGCGAAATCGGGAAAATCCTCCACCTATCCAGAGCCGACATTGCCGTTTGGATCACAACGTTTGCCCTCACCGTGCTGTCCGACCTAACCGTGGCGGTGGGAGTGGGCATGAGCCTGGCCGCACTCCTGTATATCCACCGGGTCGCAGAAACGACTACGGTAGCACCGGTTACACGCGAGTATCTGGAGGATGGCTTCGCACACGTCCTGCAGGATAAAGAAATCCCGGCGAACGTTACGATTCTTCGGATTCATGGCCCCTTCTTGTTTGGCACAACAGAAAAGCTTGCATATGCCACGAAGGACTTGACTAATTTTGCGGACGTGGTGATCCTGCGCCTTCGTAATATGACAGCATTGGACGCGACCGGAATTCATGCCTTTGAGCAGCTGGCAGATCGCCTACATAAGGCTGGGAAAACACTTCTACTCTGTGGCGCGAGAGAACAGCCTTCGCGACTGATATCGAACTCCAGTTTTCTAAAACATGTGGGAGCCGAGAATGTGCTGCCTCATGTTAGGGCAGCCTTGGCCCGTGTCCACGAGATACAGGCGGATTTTGCCGGGGTCGGTAGGGAACTAGCCGCTGAGATGAAGCATCGGCCCATTTAGCACTCAGCTAACGCTCCGTCCCTCGCTACTTGACGAGTATCAACCGCGATGGCTGACTGTTTACAAATCCACTTGGCCTTGTAGGAGAAATGTTTCGTTTCAGCGGTGGACGACAACTGGCGAAAACAGACCTACCGTCCAACAAACCCGGATCCTGTCGCGGTAGTTAGAGACGACCATCGATGATCGCCGCCGAGTCGCCCCGGGGGGATTTCACCCCGAGGAGCTCACAGAACCGAGCGTGACTGTCTCCAGTCACAGGGCTCGTGCCATCCATTGAGAGCTGCCGCCCTCCGCCACAACCAGTCGGCTCCTCCTGTTGCCAGTTGGCCAAGTTGACCATGACGCCAATGGCCTGCCCCCTTCGCTCCCCGGAAATTACTCCGCTTCCTCGCTGTCTGGCGCGTGGCATCTGCCATAAACATACAACCCATGCGACACGCGTCAATCCGGACCCGATTTCCGCCGAAATTCCAGCCATCGTTCAAACTCTAAGTTGATGTTGGCGGATTAAGCTCGGGTGGGGCGTCCGAACTCGATAAATACGGCCAGGAGAATTTTAGAATTCATTCGTGCCAGACTTTGTGATTCTCATCGTGGCCGTGTACATCGAGAACAGGTTGTCTGATTTAGCTCCTGCCTGTTGGATTTGTGAAGCAGTCTCAGCGGCGTTCCTTGCGTACCAGAGAGATGCGAGTGTGGCCTTGGCGAAGCCGTAAGGGGTTGTTTCGATGGTCTCCAAATATATTTCTTCTGAACAATGGACGAGAGCTTCAGTTCTGGCATCCGGCATGTGCACTGCTCGAAGGGGTTGGGCCGGGGCAAGACAGCGCCAGGGCCAGGAATAGTATCCACCCGCACAGTTTCATCTCCTATCGGAACAGATTTCAGACAACGAGATCCCGCAATGACTCGGCGTGATTCGGATGGGCGGGTCCGTAGAAAGGCCAGACACTCACAGATCACCCCAACCTTCGCCCCGCCTGCCCCTTGGGAATCCTTCCGATTCGTATAACCGACTCGCAACCTGCATGAAGCGAGGTCCGTGTCCCGCCCCTGGTCCAGCGATGTGATGAGCACATTCATGAATGATGCGGCGGCGTACCGATGTTTCATCACCTTTCATAAAGAGACGCAGGGAAAGCACAATCTGACATCTGTTGACCCACGGTGCTGGATCGGATGGCTGGTCGGGTCACGAGATCAGGTGTCGGGACGCTTGGCAATTTCAGACAACATAGATCCCGCAACACCTTGGTTGATTCGGATGGGGCGGGTCTGAGATCGGGCTTGAGTGCGCTATGCTCAAACGCAATAGTGTTGGTGGCCCCGCACAGGTTCGAACTGTGGACCTTCGGTGTGTAAAACCGACGCTCTAACCAACTGAGCTACAGGGCCAAAAGATACATCAATTGTAGCATCCAAAATTGTCGGTCCAAGAACGGTGAAAAGTAGATAGAAGGTGCCCCAGAAAACCAAAAACCGGAGCCGATACCTTGCACTTTAGCACGCCAAATGCCACCTGCAAAGGATGCAAGTCCAGCGCCAGGTCAAAGCGACGCTCGTCACGCGGCACAGCAGCAATGATCGTGAGCTTTCGAACCGAGGTGCCGCCGATTTGCAGAGCTACTCCCCTTCACTCATGCCCCAGGGCGATTAGCGGAACCCGCGCGCGCTCTCTCTCGCTCCGCTACCGAGTAGGAAACCACGCTCGGCGGCGACATCATCTTTGCGCTGTCCCTTGCGGAACAGGATTACGGGAATTTTCTCCTGCCGGGCAAACGCCTCCAACGCCGCCACGAATGCCTTGCGATCGGATCCATCAAGGCGCTGGAGGCGATCTGGAGAAGATGAAGCGGCTTGCCAGGCGTGCGGACGTCTTCACCACCACCTATCGCGTGAGCGTGAATCATCGTTTTGGGCTGTCGCCAGTAGAACTGGCCGCGGCGAGCGAGCGCCGCATCACCTACGTCAATCTTCCGTCTGCGAGCGAGTCGAGCTTCGCGATCGTTTCCGGGGAGAGTTGCAGCACCGCAGCCTGGAGATTCTCGCGGAGATGTTTGACCGAAGATGTGCCGGGAATCAGTAGGATATTGGGCGCGCGATGAAGCAGCCACGCGAGCGCGACCTGCATTGGCGTCGCGCTCAGGGATGCCGCGACCGCATCCAGCTCCGAGGATTGTAGCGGCGTGAATCCTCCCAGCGGGAAGAAGGGCACATACGCCACACCTTGCGTTGCGAGCTCGTCCACAAAAGCGTCATCGTTACGCTGGGCGATATTGAAAAAATTCTGTACGCAGACGACCTTCGAGATCTTCTGCGCCTCAGCCAACTGACGAGGTGTGACATTGCTCACACCGAGATGACGGATCAGCCCCTGACGCTGGAGCTCGGCGAGCACGGTCAGCGGTTCTTCAATCGATCCCTCCGAGGGTTTCAGTACCCCGCCCATGCGCAGATTTACCACGTCGAGCTTCTCCAAGCCGAGATTTCGAAGATTGTCATGAACCGCATCGATCAGTTCCTGCCGAGAGAGAGCGTGAATCCACGACTTGTCGGCTCCCCGGCGCGCGCCGACTTTGGTGACAATCACCAGACCGTCCTTGTATGGATGCAGCGCCTGTTTGATGATCTGATTTGTTACATGAGGGCCATAGAAATCGCTTGTATCGATGTGGTTCACGCCAGCGTCGAACGCTTCGCGCAAAACCCGGACGGCCTCTTCGGGATCGCGCGGGGGTCCCCACACTTGCGGACCCGCCAGTTGCATGGCGCCATAGCCGACGCGGCTCACCGTCATGGTCGTGTTCGCGAACGTGAAGGTTCCGCCAAGATTGGTCTGTATGGTCATTTGGTTGCTCCTTTCTGGTTTGCTGGTTCGCTTCAAAATGGCATGGCTAGTCGAATCTGATAAAACGGAGTCGGTCTCCGCATAACTAGATTACCGGAGCCTATCTCCGGTTGCAACTTTTTCTGAATGGCCAGAACGGAAGTTTGCTGACACCCTACCTCCGGTGGAAGCCTTGCAAGCCTGTTCTAGCTTTGAATCAATGACAACGCTGATTTCGAGCAAGTCGCGCCAGGCTTCCGGGAATCCGCACCAGTGAAAAACCGCCGACGATAGGAGTAGACGACAGAAGATATGAGCGAGGCTTCATCCCGCAGCAATTTTCCAGATCAACCGGAGCAAAGGCAGTCGCATATCTCGAGCAAAGCGTGGGCGAGATTTGGATAATCTATCTGAAGGCTCGCACCATCGTGGTTTCACCCCACATACCGCGCATACAAACTTCGCGCCAGCCCGGTATCGCTGGTGCCCTTAATAATCGCGCGCCCGTCCGCGAACACCGTCATCTCATAGGGCGCCACAAAAAAGCGCAGCGCGAATTCATTGGCCCGGACCTGGCCCAGGGGTTCCAGGCGCGTTCGCAGCGCCGCCAGATCCACCGGGCCCGCGCGCTCCTGAATCTGCACCGCGTTTCTGCCGCACAGGGTGACCGGCGGACGGCTGGCTTCCTGCAGGTAGCGAAACTCGCGCCGCCCGCAACTGGGGCAGTCGGGATCCCGCGCCGGCGTATCGGTCTGCCGGATGCCGCCGTTCCACACATCCATTGTGGTGATTCGCGTTCGCACCGCTTCGTCCCGGCCCGAAAGAATCCGCAAGGCGTCGGCCACCTGCAGCGAGGCCACCGCGGAGACAATCACGTTCAGCACTCCGGCGGTTTCGCAAGTGGGCTGCGCGCCCGCGGGCGGGTCCGGATACACGCATCGCAGACATGCGCTCTTACCGGGAATCACCGGCATGGTGAGGCCATAACTTCCCACGGCTGCGCCATAGATCCACGGAATGCCCCGGCTCACGGCGAAATCGTTGATCAGGTAGCGGGTCTCGAAGTTGTCGGTGCCATCCAGGATGATGTCCGCCGCGCCCAGCAATTCCTCTATGTTCGAGGGCGTCAGATCCGCCACTACTCCATGCACCCGCACCTTGGAATTAATGCGCGCAATGTGCCGCGCGGCGGCCGCAGCCTTGGGCATGGCTTCGGCGGCGTCGGCCTCCTCGAACAGCCATTGCCGATGCAGATTGCAGGGCTCCACATAATCGCGGTCGACGATCGTGATCGTGCCCACTCCAGCCCGGGCCAGGGCCGCCGCGTGGAAGCTGCCCAGTGCGCCGCAACCCACTATGGCTGCGTGCGAACCCAGTAAAGCTTCCTGCCCGCGCTCTCCGATCCCCGGGAATAGAATCTGCCGCGAGTAGCGCTCACGCTCTGCATCGTCCATTTCAGCCCGATGGTAACAAACTTGCTATGAACGGCTTACGTTACCATGATCTTGGTGCGACCGCGGCTCACCTATCTTCCCTGCGCGATTCTGCTTTTGGTGGCCGGAGGGCCCGCGGCGCTTCTGGCGCAAGACCAGAACTCCGAAGGCAAGCCGGTTCTTGCCATTCACTTTGATCCCGTCGGAACAACCGCTGGAGCCCTCCGAGCTGTTCGAGATTCTTCCGTTGAAAACTGGACAGCCCCTGAGTATGTCCGTGATGCGGGCCAGCATTGACCGCCTCTTCGCCACCGGAAGATATGCCGACATCCAGGTGGATGCGCAGCCTTACCTGGACGGGGTGATCATCACTTTCATCACCAAGAACAGCTGGTTCATCGGTGGCGTCTCCGTCGGCGGCAAGGTGTCCAGCCCTCCCAATTCGGGCCAACTGGAAAATGCGTCGCGGCTCGAACTCGGCCAGCCTTTCACGAGTGTCGAACTCGAGCGGGCCCTCAATGACCAGCAGAGACTGATGGAGAGCAATGGCCTGTACCACAGCCATCTCCGTCCGGTTTTCGACTACGACAACGACCATCAGCAGGTGAGTATCCGGTTTGAAGTCGATAGCGGCCCCCGTGCCCGTTTCAGCCCACCTGTGCTGATTGGTGACTTGAAGATGGAGCAAAGCAAAATCCTGACCGCCACCAAATTCCGGCGCTGGATTTTCCATACCTGGAAGCCGGTCACGCAGCTCCGCATCCGCCAGGGGCTGGACGGCGTTCGCGCGCTCTATCAGAAGGAGAACCGCCTGGAGTCCAAGGTCTCTCTGGAATCCATGAAGTACGATGCTGAAGCCAACCGGGCAATTCCCACTCTGCGTATCGATGCCGGGCCCCGGATTCAGGTGCACACAGTCGGCGCCAAGCTGTCGCAGGGAAAACTGAAGCGCTACATTCCAATTTTCGAGGAGCGCGCCGTAGATCACGATCTGCTGGTGGAAGGCGCCCGCAATCTGCGCGATTACCTGCAGTCCCAGGGCTACTACGACGCCGAGGTCGAATTCAAACAGCAGAATGTAATCAAGGACCAGGCCGCCATCGATTATCTGATCAACACCGGTAAGCGGCACAAGCTGGTCGCCATCGAAATCAGCGGGAACATATATTTCACCGCCGAGCAGATTCGCGAGCGGATGTTCCTGCAGACCGCCAGTTTCCTCCAGTTTCCGCACGGGCGCTACAGCGGGAATCTCCTGGCCCGCGACGTCGACTCAATCAAGAATCTGTACGACTCCAACGGCTTTCATGATGTTGACGTGGTCACCCGGTCGCAAGACAATTACCGCGGGAAGGAGGGCGATATCGCAGTCTTCCTGACCATCAAGGAAGGGCCGCAGCGCTTCATCGACAAGGTTCAGGTGGATGGAGTGGCGAAGCTGGATAAAGCGCATCTCATCTCCATGCTGAGTTCCGCCGAAGGCCAGCCCTTCAGCGAATTCAACGTCGCCGTGGATCGCGACACCATTCTGGCGCAGTATTTCATATTCGGTTTTCCGCACGCCACGTTCGAGTGGAGTTCCAAGCCGGCCGCCGCACCCAACCGGTGGACCTGTTTTTCAAGATCGACGAAGGCCAGCAGCAATTCGTGCGTGAGGTGCTGATCAATGCCAACAGCCTCAAGACCACCAATCCCAGCCTGGTTTACCACAACCTGCTCCTGAATCCCGGGGACCCGCTTTCGCCCACGGCCATTACGGATACGCAGCGCCGGCTCTACGATCTGGGCGTATTCGCCCGCGTGGATGCGGGCATCGAGAATCCCGACGGCGAAACCGATCGCAAGTACGTCCTGTACAACATGGAGGAAGCCGCGCGCTACTCGCTGGCCTTCGGCGTGGGCGCCGAACTGGGGCGCATCGGCGGTTGTCAGACCTGCCTGGATGCGCCTGCCGGCCAGGCCGGTTTCTCTCCGCGCGTTTCATTCGATATCACCCGAAACAACCTGTGGGGTTTGGGCCATAGTCTGAGCCTGCGCACCCGCGTTTCCACGCTGGATCGGCGCGGCCTGCTGAATTACACCTGGCCGCGCTTCCGCCGTCATGACCACCTGAGCCTCTCTTTTACCGGTCTCTACGAAGACTCGCGCGATGTCCGCACCTTCTCCTTCAAACGCGCAGAGGGTTCCGTGCAGTTGTCGCAGCGCGTCTCCAAAGCCACCACCTTCTTCTACCGGTACACTTACCGGCGTGTCAGCGTGGACCAGGCGACGCTCAAGATTACGCCGTTCCTCATTCCCCTGCTATCCCAGCCGGTGCGCGTTGGTATCACATCGTTCGCCATGATTCAGGACCGCCGCGACGATCCGGTGGATCCCCACAAGGGAATCTACAACACCGTCGACATCGGCCTCGCCGAGCACTTTTTCGGTTCCCAGGTCGACTTCATGCGCTTCCTGGTGCGCAACGCCACCTATCACCCGCTCGGCAAGAGGCTGGTGTTGGCGCGCAGCACCGAGGTCGGCAACATCTATGCGTTCAACATTCATGGCGATCCTCTGAACGCGGTGCCGCTGCCGGAGCGCTTCTTCGGCGGCGGCGGCACTTCGCATCGCGGCTTTCCGGAAAACCAGTCGGGACCGCGCGATCCCACAACCGGTTTCCCGCTGGGAGGCACGGCCCTGCTGTTCAATCAAACCGAACTCCGTTTTCCGTTGATCGGCGATAATGTCGGAGGAGTGATCTTTCACGATGCCGGCAACACCTATTCCAGCCTGAGCAACGTCTCCTTTCGGGTACACCAGAAGAACCTTCAGGACTTCGATTACATGGTTCACGCCGTCGGGTTTGGCATCCGCTACCGCACGCCGGTTGGGCCCCTGCGGGTCGACCTGGGCTACAGCATCAACCCGCCGTCCTTCTTCGGATTCAAGGGGACTGAGCAGGACCTGGTCAATGCCGGCGTTAATCCCTGCGCTGGTGTGCCCAGTTTGTGCGTCCAACAGAGCGTGAGCCACTTTCAACCATTCTTCTCGATTGGACAAACGTTTTGAGCCGTCGCCTCCCATTTCGTTTTTTATGCTGCCTGCTGGCGCTGGCCATCGGTCTTCATGCCGTCATCATCGACCGCGTGGCTGCCTCGGTGGCCAATCGCGTGATCACGGCCAGCGGCATCGATCGCCAGATCCGCGTGACGGCTTTTCAGGACGGCGTGAAACCCGATTTCTCCCCCGCTGCCAGGCGTGCCGCGGCGGAACGCATGGTGGAACAGAGGCTTATCGAACAGGAACTGTCCAACAGCCGCTACCCGCTGCCCGATCCCGCCGAATTGCTTCCAGCCATCGACCAGTTCAAGAAGGATCACTTCAAGGACCAGGCCGAGTATCAACAGGCTCTGGTGAAATACGGCATCACGGAGCAGGATTTTAAGGATCTTCTGCTCTGGCAGCGCACACTCCTGCTGTTCATTGAGGTTCGGTTTGAGGCCGGCGCCCAGATCACGGACCAGGAAGTTCGGGATTACTTCGAAAAAACCGTCAAGCCCGCGGCCCAACTTGCGCACCCCGGCCAGGCGGTCAACCTCGAAGATTATCGCGCTCAAATCGAACAGACACTCGCCGGAAAGCGCGCCGACCAGCAGTTGGATGCCTGGCTGAAAGAAGCCCGCAAGCACGTGGAGATCGTGTATCACGATGAGGTATTCCAGTGACCCGCAAGCGCAAACGCCTGGTCTGGATTGCCGCCACCCTGGCCGGCCTCATTCTGGTCGCGGGCGTGGCCGGCATTCTGGTGCTGCGGAGTTCCTGGTTCTACGAAAAGGTGCGGGCAGGCATCATCGGCACGGTAGAGAAGGCCACCGGAGGCCGCGTCGAAATCGCGTCCCTGCGTTTCGATTGGAAGCAACTCCGCGCCCAGGTCACCTCGCTCGTGATCCACGGCACGGAGCCTGCCGGCACGCCGCCATTGTTCCGCGCCGCTTCGGTGACCATCGGGTTCAAGATCATTTCAGTCCTCAAGCGCGACGTCGACATCCAGTACCTGGAGGTCGCCGATCCGCGCATCTACCTGACAGTCGATCGCGATGGCCGCACCAATGTGCCGGCGCCCAAGGTCAAGTCTGCGGGCGCGCATCCGTCCGCCGCTGAGACCATACTCAGTCTCGCAGTGGGCCGCTTTGAGGTCCGCAACGGCGTCTTCGAAATAGAGTCGCGCGGCCAGACGCCCTTCAACGCCCGCGGCCAGAATCTGAACGCCCGGCTGCTGTATGATGTCACCGGCCCGCGCTATCGCGCCAACATCGACGTGCAGCCGCTCGAAGTGAAATCCAGCGGCTTCGGACCCTTGCCGCTCGGCATTGCGCTGGCCGCCACCATCGAAAAAAATCGCATCGCCATAGACTCCGCCAGGTTCACCAACGCCGCCAACCAGGTGGATGTCTCGGGCGCCATCGAAGATTTGGCTTCACCCCATGGCAAGTTCGAATACAACGCTCGCGTATCGCTGCCAGACGCAGCGCGCATCGTGCGTGTGCAGGAGTTGCGGCAAGGCATGGTGCAAGTCGCGGGCAGCGCCATCTGGGCCGGTTCGTCCGGAGTTTCTCTGACCGGAAAAATGCACGCCACCGGCGTGGAGTATCGCGACTCCATCCTGCGTCTCACCGGCTTTCGCCTGGATGGAGCCGTCGCAGCAAACGCCCAAGGCATCGACGTAACCGCGCTTCGCCTTTCCGGCTATTATGTGGACTCCCGCAATCGCGTCCTGGGGGAAGGCCAGATCGCGCATGCCGCGCTGCGCGGCAAGAGTCTCGACTTAAGTGGAATTTCACTGGCCGGCCTGGGCGGCAGTTTCAATGGCGACGCCAACCTTCGGGATCTTGACCGTTACTCCGTGAACGGCGAAGTCAGCGGCTTCGGAGTCAGGCAGGTTATTGCCCTGTTCGATCCCACATCGCTGCCGTGGGATGGCCGCGCGTCGGGTCCCGATCCACCTGGACGGCTCGTTCCGGCGCCCCAAAGACCTGCGAGCCGGCGGCAACGTCGAAGTTTATCCCGCACTTGTGGGAGACCCGATTTACGGTCGGGTCACCATTAACTACCTGGCCGAGACCAGTGTCCTCGATCTGGGCCGGTCCACGCTCACCCTGCCGCATTCGCGCCTCGATTTCTCCGGCGCCCTGGGCCTCCAATTGCAAGTTCACATGGAAACGCGCGACCTCAACGACGTTCTTCCCGCCCTGGGCCAAAGCGCTGCTGAGGTTCCCGTAAAGCTGCAGAACGGCGTTGTCATCTTCGACGGCAAGGTCACCGGAAAACTGGACCAGCCGCAGATCTCGGGCCACTTGCGCGCCACCAGCTTCGTATGGTCGGGCGAAAGCGCCGACGCGCTGGAAGCCGACGTAGACGTATCGCCCGACGGCCTGCGTTTGCAGAATGCGTCCCTGTCGCGCGGCTCACTGCGCGCCGAGTTTCAGGGTTCTGTGGCCCTCTCCGAGTGGAAGACCGCCGATACCAGCCCGATCTCAGCCAGTGGCACTCTCCGCAATGCCGCCCTGGCCGACGTTGCGGCGTTGATGAACTCGAAAGCCTTTCCAGCCACCGGTACGCTTAACGGCACCGCGCAGGTTGCCGGAACCATCGGCGAACCTCGCACCACCGGCGATCTTGAGGTCACCAAAGGTACCCTGAGCGGCGAACCGTTTGACAGTCTCCGGGCGCACGTGAATTACAGCGGCCGCACCATCGCGGTGACCTCCGCGCAGATGGCCGCCGGCGCCAGTCAGATCCAGTTGACCGCCACTTTCGACCATGCGCCGGACCACCTCGATACCGGACGCCTGCGCTTTCAAGTCGGCAGCAATACCATACCGTTAGACCAGATTCATACGCTGCAGGAAGCCCGTCCAGGTGTCAAGGGAGCGGTTCAGCTCTCCGCCGGCGGCGACGTACAATTAGTGCCGCCGCGCAACGGCCAGGAGGGCTTTCGCATTACGGAGTTCCACGCCGATCTCTCCGCCAAGGGCCTCCAGTTGACGGAGCAGCCGTTGGGCGATGCGCACGTCACCTTCAAATCCCAGAACCAATTGCTGCGCGCCCATCTGGAGTCCAACATCGCCCAGTCGGTGGTGCGCGGAGACGGCGAGTGGCGCCTCGAAGGCGACTACCCCGGCACCGCCACCGTCACGTTCACCGGCCTCGATTTCGCCCAATTGCGCCCTTGGATTTCCCCTTCTCAAGCGGGTGCGGCCCAACGCTTCACCGGTTCTGCCGAGGGCGAACTGCGCATCGAATTGCCAGTCCTGAAACCCACAGCCATGAAGGCTGAACTGCGCATTCCAAAATTCGAACTCGCACCCGCGCCCGCTACCGGTCTGCCCGCCGCCTCCCTCGCCATCCGCAATTCCGGCCCCATCGTTCTCAAAATGGCGAACTCGGTCATCACCGTCGATAGCGCCCACATCACCAGCCGCGGCACCGATCTCAACATCACCGGCAAAGCCTCATTGGCACAAGCGAGTCCGCTCGATCTTCGCGTCAACGGCCGCGTCGATCTCGGGGTCTTGCAGGAATTCAGCCGTGACATGGTTTCCTCCGGCATCGTCGCCACCGATGCCACAGTGCGCGGACCTTTGAACGCTCCGCAGATCAACGGCCGCATGGAATTTCAGAACGCGGCGTTCAACCTGGCCGATGTGCCGAACGGGATTTCAAACGCGAGGGGCGTAGTCCTCTTCACGGGTGACCGCGCCACTATCCAGAGCCTTACAGGCGAGACGGGCGGCGGGCAGATCGAGCTCACCGGATTTGCCCTCTATGGCCCCGGCCCGCTGGTTTTCCGGCTTCACGCCATTGCCCATGAGGTTCGCATCCGCTATCCCGAGGGCGTGAGCACCGTGGCCGATGCCCGCCTCAATTTCACAGGCACATCCGAGAGCAGCATGCTCGCCGGTTCCATCACCATCCTCCGTGCCAGCATTAATCTGCAGTCCGATTTCAGTTCGCTCCTGGCCAAGTCCGCCCAGCCCGTTCGCACTCCATCCGCCCAGCCCGGCCTTTTGGGCGGCCTGAGCTTTGATATTCAGATCGATACCGCGCCGGACATTCAATTTCAAAGCGCCCTTACCGAAAACCTTCAGGCCGAAGCCAACCTGAAACTGCGCGGCACCGCCAGCAATCCCGCGCTGCTCGGACGAATCAACATTACGCAGGGACAGTTAACGTTCTTCGGTGTCACATACACCATCAATCAGGGCTCCGTCGCGTTTTACAACCCTGTTAAAATCGAACCCATTCTGAACATCGACCTTGAAACCAAGGCCCGGGGCATCGACATCACCCTCACGGTCTCGGGCCCGGCCACCAAGCCGGCTCTCACGCCGCGGTCTGATCCGCCGCTGCAGTTCAACGAAATCGTGGCGCTGCTGGCCACTGGCCGCACGCCGACTTCTGACCCCAGCCTGCTGACGCAGCAGAGTTCCGACCCGCAATCCTGGCAGCAGATTGGCGCCTCCGCATTGTTGGGATCGGCCATCGCCAACCCGGTCGCCGGCCGCTTGCAGCGCTTCTTCGGCGTCAGCAAGCTGCGCATCGATCCCACTCTTTCGGGCGTGGAGAACAACCCCCAGGCCCGCCTCACTCTGGAGCAGCAGATCACGCCCGAGATCACTTTCACCTATATCACCAACGTCACCAACAGCAACCCGCAGATCATCCGCATGGAATGGGCCTTTGCCAGGCAATGGTCCGCCGTAGCGCTGCGCGAGGAGAACGGTCTCTTCGGCCTCGACTTCTTTTACAAGCGCCGCTTCAAGTGAATCTCCGTGGTTGAAAACCTCGACATCCAGGCAGTAGCCGACCGCGTCGCGGCTTTCCGGCAAACCCTGCGCCAGGCCAAACAGCGAATCGGCGACCCCGGTTTCGAGTGGTACCGCTACGACACTCTCGCGTCGCTCGATCACCTCAATAAGCTGCTGACGGGCGCGAATCGCAGGGTCTTGGGCTCCGCCAGGGGCAGAGTTCTGGACCTGGGCTGCGGTGATGGCGAGTTGTCTTTTTTCCTCGAGACCCTGGGATACGACGTAGTGGCCGTCGACCATGCCCTCTACAACCACAACGGCATGCAAGGCGTGCGCACCCTGAAGGCGGCCCTCGGGTCGGCCGTTGAGATTCATGAGATCGATCTCGATCGGCCGTTCATCCTGCCGCACGATACCTACGATCTGGTCTTCTTCCTCGGCATCCTGTACCACCTCCGCAATCCGTTTTATGTGCTCGAGGAACTTGCCCGGCGCGCCGGCCACTGTCTGCTGAGTACCCGCGTGGCGCGGAAGTTTCCAAACGGCGCGCCCATGCCCGGTGGCGTCGCGCTGGCTTATCTGGTGGGTGAAGACGAACTGAACGAAGACAACAGCAATTACTTCATCTTCTCCGAAGCCGGCCTTCGTGTGATGCTGCAGCGCGCGCACTGGGAGGTGCGGGATTTCATCAGCCTGGGCGACACGGTTCACTCGGACCCCATACGGCCAGACCGCGACGAACGGGCCTTCTGCCTGGTCCGCAGCCGCCATGACCGCCTCGCCAACGTGGAATTGTTGGACGGCTGGCACGAAAGCGAACAGACCGGCTGGCGTTGGACCAGGCGGGAATTCTCGGCTCGAGTTCGCAATGGGACCACCCTGACCATGAAAATATTCGTTCCTGCGGAGTCGCTCGAACGGCTTGGTCCCATGACGCTTTCGGCCAGCGCCAACGGCCGCGATCTGATTCCGGCGGTCTACGAAGCTGCCGGCCCGCAGACCCTGGTCCGGACGCTGGAGCCGCATCCGGACGGCGAACTGCTGTTGCGGTTTCGTCTGAGCAGCGCCCTGCCTCCCGATCCTGACGACGCTCGCGAGCGCGGCATCATCGTAGGCTCCATCGAAGTCTGGTAACGCCGGCGGTAGAAGCCGCCGGATTCAGTTACTCTGGTTTGGTAGCGCCGGCGGTCGTAGCCGCCGGTGACTCTCGGAGGATGCCCGAAATGGAACTGGCAATCAACGCAGACGATGTGCGCGCAGCAGCCGAGCGGATCAGGCCGCTGGCGCAGAAGACCCCGGTATTCACATCGGCGGGGTTCGATGCCGAAGCCGGTGCCCGTGTGTACTTCAAGTGCGAGAACCTCCAGCGCGGCGGGGCCTTCAAAATCCGCGGGGCGTCCAACCTCATCTTGTCCCTGCCGGAAAGCGCTCTTGCCCGCGGCGTAGTTGCATATTCTTCCGGCAACCACGCGCAGGCAACCGCGATCGCGGCGAAGCACGTTGGACTAGCAGCGACCATTGTGA
The DNA here is from genome assembly GCA_963817515.1 of Bryobacterales bacterium. GTDB lineage: Bacteria > Acidobacteriota > Terriglobia > Bryobacterales > Bryobacteraceae > DATMNI01. The sequence goes on from CAWFPJ010000012.1 coordinate 31,224, forward strand.
TGCCTGAGGATGCGCCCAAGTCGAAAATGGAAGCCACCAGGGCGCGCGGCGCGAAGATCGTCACATACAACCGGTTCACGGAAAGCCGCGAGGCCATCGCCCAAGCCATCTTGAAAGAGACCGGTGCCACGCTCGTGCCGCCATTCGACCACCCCATGATCATGGCCGGCCAGGGGACGGCGGCGCTCGAACTGCTGGAGCAGACCGGTCCGCTGGACGCACTGATCACGCCCGTGGGCGGCGGCGGGCTGCTGTCCGGCTGTTCCACGATTGCCAAGGCCGTCAATCCCTCGATGCGCATCTTCGGCGCGGAGCCGGAAGGCGCCAACGATACTTTTCTTTCGATGCAGGCGGGCGTACGGGTCACGGTGCATCCGGAGACTATCGCCGATGGACTTCGAGCCGCGAAGCCGGGCGAGTTGACGTTCCCCGTCCTGCAGAAACTGGTGGAGCGCATAGTGACAGTGAGCGAGGACGAGATTCGAGCCGCCGTGAAGTTCCTGCTGCTGCGGTTGAAGATTCTGGTGGAGCCTTCAGGCGCGGTGTCGGCGGCCGCGGTGCTGTTCCGGAAACTGCCCAAAGAAGTGCGGTCGGTGGGCGTGGTGCTGTCGGGCGGGAATATGGATTTCGAAGAACTGGCGGGGTATTAATGGCCAGTCCTTTGTGTTGCGAGGCTATCCTGGAACAGAAACAGAGCCGCCCGCAGGCCACCTTCCCGTGGCCCCCGGCATCTGGCCCCCGGCCCCAGTTTCGTTACCGCTGATTGGATTTCAGAATCTTCTTGCGCAGCCGGATCGAAACCGGAGTCACTTCCACCAGTTCGTCTTCGCTGATGAATTCGATCGCCTGTTCCAGGTTCAGGATTCGCGGCGGCACCAGGCGGATGCCTTCATCCGAAGTAGACGCGCGCATGTTGGTCAGTTTCTTTTCCTTGACGATGTTGACGTCCAGATCGGCATCGCGGGCGTTTTCGCCGACAATCATGCCTTCGTAGACTTCAGTGCCCGGGGATAAGAAAATCTCGCCGCGCTCCTGCAGGTTGAAGACCGCGTAACCGGTGATCTTGCCCGCGCGGTCGGCGATCAGCGAACCGGTCGGGCGCATGGCGATTTCGCCCTGCCATTCGATGTAGCCGTGGAACAGCGAGTTCATGATTGCCGTACCGCGAGTATCCGTAAGGATTTCGCTGCGCAGGCCGATTAAACCTCGCGATGGGACCAGGAATTCCAGGCGCACGCGGCCCGAGCCGTTGTTCACCATCTTGCTCATCTTTCCCTTGCGCTGGCCCAGCTTTTCAATCACCACGCCGATGAAGTTCTCGGGACAGTCGATGATCAGGTGCTCCACCGGTTCCTGCAGTTTGTGGTCGATGGTCTTGGTCAGAATCTCGGGCTTCCCCACGGCCAGTTCGTAGCCTTCGCGGCGCATCATTTCGATCAGGATCGCAAGCTGCAGTTCGCCGCGGCCCATCACCTTGAACGTGTCGTGCCCGATCTCTTCAACGCGGATGGATACGTTCGTCAGCAATTCCTTATCCAGCCGGTCGCGCAGGTTGCGCGATGTTACCCACTGGCCCTCGCGGCCTGAGAACGGAGAGGTGTTTATGGTAAACGCCATGGCGATCGTGGGTTCATCGATCTGGATGGCGGGCAGCGGCATAGGGGTTTCCGCGCTGGTCACGGTCTCCCCGATAGTGATCCCCTCCACGCCGGCAATGGCCAGCAGGTCGCCGTGGCGGCCGATGGTTTCATCCACCCGCTTGAGACCCTCGAAGGAGTACATCTTGGTGATCTTGGTATTGTGCATTGAGCCATCGCGCTTGGCGATGGTCACGTTGTCGCCATACTTCAAGGTGCCGTTGAAGACGCGTCCAATGCCCAGGCGGCCCAGATAATCGCTGTAATCCAGATTGGCGATCAGCATCTGAAGCACGCCATCGGGGTCGCCCACCGGTGGAGGGATGTGTTTGACGATGGCGTCGAAGAGCGGGCGCAGGTCGGTGGAGGGATCGTCCATGCTGCTCTTGGCAATGCCGGTCTTGGCGATGGCATAGAGCACCGGGAAATCCAGTTGATCTTCGGTGGCGCCAAGATCGATGAAGAGGTCGTAGATCTCGTCCAGCACTTGCGGCACGCGCGCGTCCGGGCGATCGATCTTGTTGATCACCACGATCGGCGGCAGTTTGCCCTCCAGGGCCTTGCTCAGCACGTACCGTGTCTGCGGCAGAGGACCTTCGCTGGCATCCACCAGCAGCATAACGCCATCCACGATCTTGAGGGCGCGCTCCACTTCGCCGCCGAAATCGCTGTGGCCCGGCGTATCGACGATATTGATCTTGACGCCGTGGTAACGGACGCCCGTGATCTTGGCGAGAATGGTGATACCTCGCTCGCGCTCCAGGTCGTTCGAGTCCATGACGCGATCTTCATGCTCTTCGTGGGCGCCGAAAATGCCGCTCTGATTGAGCATGGCGTCTACCAGGGTGGTCTTGCCATGATCCACGTGGGCGATAATGGCGATGTTGCGAATATTCGGATTGCTACTTTTCATGAATCACGTATGTTTGGATTGAGGCAGGTTCCTATGCCGCTTGGAACCCTTGGCGAAGACAACGAATTGTTCAGCTTTCAGGCCGCTTGCGACCGTAACTCAAAGTCTATCACGTACTGTAGGCCCGGTTGGCAACCGGCGGCCGATTGTCAATCGGCCCATTGCCGGCCGCAGCTTGTTAGCATGAACAATTGATCTCAGTGGTGGTCGTCAACTGGAACCGGAAGGAGCTTTTGCGCGCGTGCCTGGCGTCTGTGGCACGGCAGGCCGATGTGGAGTTTGAGACCATCGTCGTGGATAACGGATCCACCGACGGCTCGGCGGAACTGGCGGAAGGCGAATTCGGGGCGCGGGTGATCCGCAATACCGGAAACCGGGGATTTTGCGCGGCCAATAATCAGGGGATCGTTGCGGCGCGCGGTGATTTTATCGCGCTGCTCAACAATGACGCGGAGGCCGAACCGGGATGGCTGGCGGCACTGCACCGGGCCTGCGCGGCGCGGCCCGATGTGGGAATGGCGGCCAGCAAGGTGCTGGTTTGGGAAGACCCGCACCGCATCGATAAGGTGGGCCACCTGATCTTTCCGGATGGACAGAATCGCGGGCGCGGCAGCGGCGCTCTGGACCGGGGACAATACGACCGCGAGGAGGAAGTGCTGTGGCCGGATGGCTGTGCGGCCATGTATCGCAAGAGCATGCTGGACCGCATCGGCGGATTCGACGAGGATTTTTTTGCCTATGGCGACGATGCCGAATTGGGGCTGCGGGCGCGCATTGCAGGGTGGCGGTGTGTCTATACTCCGCAGGCCGTGGTGCGCCACCATCGAGGTTCGACGATGGGGAAAGGCTCGGGCCGGCGCCTCGAATTGATTGAGCGCAACCGCGTGCTGCTGGCGGTGAAACTGTTTCCGTGGAGCCTGCTGCTGCTGAATCCGCTGTTTTTCGCGGCGCGGTTGATCGCCGGGTTTCGGGCAGCGCAGCAAGGCAGCGGCGACACCGCGCACTTTCCAGGGATGGCGGGAAAGTGGACCATGGCACGCGCGCTGGTCCGCGGCGATTTACAGGCGCTGCGCCTCGCGCCGCGCATGTTGCGCAAACGCGCCCAGATAGATCGCATCCGGCGCCTTTCCCCCGGGGCCGTGCGGCGGCTCATCTTCGCCAACCGTTTAAGCCTGAGCGATGTGGCATGAGGAATGCCCGATCGGTATTGAGGAATACCCGATGAGTTCCTGCCTGGTTTGCGGAAGTCAGCGCTTCGCCGCGCTCTTCCAGGCTTCCGACCGGCTGTACCACACCACATCCAAGAAGTTCGCCGTGGTGCGCTGCGGCGAATGCGGGCTGGTGCGCCTCGATCCGCACCCCGGGCCGGAAGAACTGCGCCGCTATTATCCGGACAACTATTGGTTCTCGCCGGACGAAACCGCGGCCAGCAGCCTGGAGGAGGCCTACCGGCGGCTGGTGCTGCGCGACCATGTGCGGTTCGTGGCACAGGCGCTGCGCAGTTCGCGGGCGCGCGGTCCGCTGCTCGATGTGGGGTGCGGTGGCGGGCTGTTTATGGGAATGATGCGGCAGCGCGGCTTTGGCGTGATTGGCCTGGATTCGTCGCGGCAGGCGGCGGCCATCGCGTGGCGTCGGCAGCAGGCACCGGCGGTGTGCGCGGATATGGAGAAGGCGCCGCTCCGCGCCGGGAGCCTGGCAGGCGTCACCATGTTCCACGTGATGGAGCATCTCTACGATCCGCGGGCTTATTTGACCGCCGCCCGCACCCTCCTCGCCGAAGATGGAAGGCTGGTCGTGCAGGTGCCGAATGCGGCATCGTGGCAGTTCCACCTGCTGGGCCGCGCATGGAACGGTGTGGATGTGCCGCGCCACTTGTTCGACTTTCGCGACCGGGACGTGGAGAAACTGCTGGAGGAGTGCGGATTCGAAGTCCTGCGGCGCAAATATTTTTCACTGCGCGATAATCCCGCCGGCCTGGCCAGCAGTCTGGCGCCCTCGCTTGACCCCATGGCGCGGCGCGTGCGGCGGGTTCCCGAAAGCAGCGGCGCGCGGCTGGCCAAAGACCTGGTGTACCTGGCCCTGGTGGTGGCGGCCCTCCCGTTCACCCTGCTGGAGGCGGCTTTCCGCGCCGGTTCTACTGTCATGATCGAGGCCAGACGCCGATGAAATACACCGGACTGGCGTACCGGCTTCCCCGCCCCTTACGCCGCCACATTTTGTCTTTCGAAGCTGAAATTGAGGATGCCGTGGAGGCCTTCGCGCGCGAAATTCCCGCCAGGGCCCGCGTGCTGGACGCAGGAGCCGGCGAAGGCCAGTACGCGCACTATTTCACGCGGCAGCGCTATTGCGGCGTAGACCTCGCGGTGGGTGATGCCGCCTGGAACTACAGCCGTCTGGATGTGCTGGCCGATCTCACCGCATTACCGTTTCGCACCGGCCTGTTTGAGTCTGCGCTGCACATTGTGACCATCGAACATCTGCCGGAGCCGGCCTGCGCCCTGGCGGAAATAGCGCGCTCGCTCGCGCCCGGCGGCATCCTGTTGGTGGCGGCGCCGCACGAATGGGAGGTACACCAGGCGCCGCATGACTATTACAGGTACACGCGCTACGGGCTCACTTACCTGCTGCAGAAGGCCGGGTTCGAGATACTGGAATTGCGCGCGGCCGGCGGATATTTCCGGCTGCTGTCGCGGCGGCTCCTGAACGGGCTGCAGTTTTTTGCGGGAGGCGCGCGCTGGCTTCTGTTTGTGCCGGCCGCGATCCTGCTGGCGCCGCCGGCGTTGATACTGCCGTGGCTGGACGGTTTGGACCGCGAGAAGAATTTTACGCTGGGATATATTTGTACGGCTCGCAAGCGATGATTCTAGACGGAGTGATAGTAGTCGACAAGCCCGAGGGGTGGACCTCACATGACGTGGTGGGGAAGATGCGGCGCATCGCAAAAACCAAACGCGTGGGGCACCTCGGCACGCTAGATCCGATTGCCACCGGAGTACTGCCGCTGGTGATGGAGCGTGCCACGCGGCTGGCGCAGTTCTATACGCGCAGCGACAAGATCTATGAAGGTGTAGTGCGCTTTGGCTGGTCCACCAGTTCTTATGACCGTTCCGGCCAGCCGGCCAGCCCGAAAGTGGAAGTCAGTTTCGGCGTTGATGAATTGGAGCGTCAACTGGAGGGCCTGCGGGGGGAGTTTCTGCAGACGCCGCCGGCCGTCTCCGCCAAAAAGGTGGATGGCAAGCGGTCGTACGAACTGGCGCGCAAGTCCATTGCGGTGGAACTGGAGCCGGTCAAAGTGCACGTATACGAGCTGACTCTGCTGGATTGGAACGGCACGGATGCGCGGCTGCGGGCGCACTGCTCGGCGGGCACATACATGCGTTCCATCGCACACGACCTGGGCCGGCTGTTGGGTTGCGGCGCGCACCTCCAGGAATTGCGGCGAACCTTGAGCGGGGAGTTTGAAATCCAACAGGCGCGGACCCTCCAGCAATTGGAGCAACTGGCGGCCGATGACCGGCTGGTGGACGCAATTGTGCCGGCGGGCATGCTGCTGCCGGGGTTTCCCAACGTCTTCGTGGACGATACCACGTTGGCGCAAATACGCAACGGAAGAAATTTCGCAGCTTCCCCTTTCCGCAGCCAGCCCGGTGCGCACCACGTCAAGGCAATGACGCGTGCCGGCGAACTGGCAGCCATAGGAGAAGCCGTTCTGCCCAACCTGTATCATCCCGTGGTTGTGCTTTAAGAGCCGGCCCCCGGCATCCGGCATCCGAGCCCGCAGGCTTGATAAGATAGCATTAGTCGATGTTGAAGCGCTTCATTCTTTGGGATTACCAGCGCGGGAGCTGGCAGTACGACGTGATGGTCGGAATCATCCTCGCGTTCATCCTCCTGACGCCGCGGGCCTGGTTCCGCGATCAGCCCAAAATGCCTACCGCCAGTAGCATCGCCATGCTGCCATCGGAAAACGGAAGCTCCGTCTTTTTCGTGGATTCCCGCTTTCTGGCCGGCATCGCTGAAAATCAGCGCGTGGCACAGCTCTCGCAGGTGCTCCAGACCCGCATGAGCAACCGTCACCTGAAAGTGATCCGGGTAGAACCAATCCTGGATTCGGAAGGCGAGTTGCAAGGCTACATGGCGTTCGCTCTGCCGTGACCATCCGCCCACTCGATAATTGAGGAGACTATGCGCAAATTTCACGTTGTCTTTGTGCTGATCCTAACGGCCTGTCTCTTCGCTATGCCGGTGTTTGGTGCACCGCCTGCTGACGATCCATTAGCTGCCGTTCTGGCCCGCATGGACCAGGCGGCATCGACCTTCAAAGGCCTTAAAGCGGATATTAAGAAAGTGGCCCACACAGAAGTGGTAAACGTAGACGACATCGACGTGGGCACCATTATGGTGAAGCGCGGAGTGAGGTCCAAGGATCTCCAGATGCTGGTTGAATTCACCCAGCCGGAGGTTAAGAAGCTTCTGGTGGTCGGCACCAAGGCGCAGTTATATCTGCTAAAAAACCCTAACGAAGTGCAGGAAGTCGATTTGACAAAGAAGTTCCGCGGCATGTTTGACCAATTCCTGCTGCTCGGTTTCGGCAGTAACTCTGCGGACCTGCGCGACGCCTACACGGTTAAGCCGGGGCAGCCCCCGGCGGAAACTGTAGGCGGCGAAAAAACTACGAAGATCGAATTGATTCCGAAGTCGCAGGAAATGCTGGCGTCGCTCAAGAAGAGTGAACTGTGGATTTCGGATTCCAAAGGAATTGCGGTACAGCAAAAAATGTACACGGGCGGGGGCGACTACATCCTGGCCACTTACACCAACATGGTGGTAGATCCAAGCCTGCCGGAATTGAAGCTGAACCTGCCCAGGGGCGTGAAGGTTGTGAAGCCGCTTAAGTAAAAGTAAAGGATCGTTTTTTTGGTGATGCAGATTAAGTCGACTTCAAACAGGCTGGATTATTTGGACTGGGTTCGCGGGCTCGGCGCCGCGATCATGCTTCAGGGCCACGTGTTTCAGTCGTACCTGAAACCCGAACTGAGGGACGGCGGGCCATACATGCTTTCGCAGTTCGTGGGGGGAATGCCGCCGGCGCTGTTTCTTTTTCTGACCGGCGTGACCCTTGCCTTCCTGATGGACAGCACAGAGCGCAAGGGCGTGAAGCCGGTCGAGCGCGTGACTACTTCATTGCGCCGCGCCGGCTATCTCTTCGGACTGGCATTTGCTTTTCGCCTGCAGCTCTGGATTTTTGGACTGCCGGCGCCATGGCAGGATCTGTTCCGTGTGGACGTGCTGAACTGCATGGGTTTCTCAATCGCAGTCTTGTCGGTCATGGCGCTGTTCCGGACCGCGGAGCGCATTCGTTGGTGTGCCATGCTCGGTCTCGCTATCGCGCTGGCCTCGCCCTTGGTTTCGCAGATGGACTGGTCGGCGGTGCCCTCGATCGTACGCGCGTACCTTGTCCCGGACTACAATTCCTTCGGCATATTTCCGTGGGGCGCGTACCTGGCGTTCGGCGTAAGCGCGGGCAGCATTATCCGGACGGTCCCGCCGGATGCCATGGAACGTTGCATGCAATGGGCCGTGATGCTGGGCGGCGGGTTGATTCTGTCCTGCCAGTATTTTGCCAACGCATCGTTCCAGATCTACGCCAAATCGGAATACTGGCTGAACAGCCCGGCTCAGATTCTGACCAAGCTCGGCGTCCTTCTGCTGCTGCTGGCCTTCGCCTTCCTGTGGACCCGATATGGCGCCAAGGCAGGCTGGAGCTGGGTGCGCCAGTTCGGCACCACATCGCTGCTGGTGTACTGGGTGCACATCGAGCTGGTTTACGGACGTGCGTCGTGGATGCTGAAGAATAACCTGAACGTCGCCCAGACCACGGTAGCGGCGGTTTGGGTAATTCTACTGATGCTGGCAATTTCTCTAATCAAGACGCATCGGGACAAACTGAGAACCATGTTGCAGCAGATGGGATGGGACTTCGGGCCGCGCGTGCGTCGCGCCTCAGGAGACTAGGCTCTTCTCGCCCGGTAACGCCGGCGGTCGAAGCCGCCGGTTCTTCAGCCTTCCTGTTTCCAAACAACCGGCGGCTTCGACCGCCGGCGTTACCGCCCCAGCCGGAAATCCGAGCCAAAGGCAGCCAGCGCCAACACCGCATTCAACCCCCCAAAAGCAAACGAATTGGACAGGGCGTACTCCACCTCTTTGCATCGTGCCTGGTTGGGGATAATATCCAGATCGCAATCCGGATCGGGCTCGGTGTAATTCGCAGTCGGCGGAAGCACGCCGTCGCGTAGCGCGATCGCCGTGGCCAGACACTCGAGGGCAGCCGCCGCGCCCAGCGCATGGCCGTGCATTGACTTCGTAGAACTGACGGCCAGTCGATTGGCGTGGGCGCCGAATAACGATCGGATGGCGGCCGTCTCGGTGGGGTCGTTGGCCGGGGTGGCCGTGCCGTGGGCATTGATGTAGCCAATATCTTCCAGGTCCAGGCCGGAATCGCGTAAAGCCGCGCGCATGGCTCGCGCCGCGCCTTCGGCGGAAGGCTGCGTGATGTGGCAGGCGTCGGCGGACATACCAAAGCCTACGATCTCGGCGTGAATGCGCGCACCGCGGGCCTGCGCGGCTTCGAAAGGCTCCAGCACCAGCATGGCGCCGCCCTCGCCCAGGATCATGCCGCGGCGGTCTTTCGAAAACGGACGGCAGGTCTCCGGAGAAACCACGCGCATCGCCTCCCAAGCTTTCAGAATGCCGAAACTGAATGGCGCTTCGCTGCCCCCGGTGATGGCCAGATCGGTGATGCCCGAGCGCACCATCCAGAAGGCCTGGCCAATGGCATGGCCGGCCGAAGAGCAAGCCGTGGATATCGTAAAGCTGGGGCCGGTGATGCCGAATTCCATGGAGATGTGGCTGGCGCCCGCATTGGCCATGGTTTTGGGGATGGTCAGCGGGTGTACGCGATTGCGTCCCAGCTTGTAGACCTCAACGAAACCGAGATCCTCGGTGCTCTGGCCGCCCACGCAGGAACCGGTGATGATGGCCGCCGTCTCGCGCAATTCCGGTGTCCAAACCACTCCCGAGTCTTCCACCGCCTCGCGCGCGGCGATCACCGCGAACTGCGCGAAGCGGTCCATGAAATCGGCGCGGCGGTCGTCGAAATACGGCTCGTGGCTGTAATTCTTCACCTCCGCGCCGTTTTGAAAGCGCATCTGGGACATGTCAGTCGATTCGACCGGACCGATGCCCGGGCGGCCCTGGCGCAGCGATTCTGCAAACTCCCCGGCAGTCCGGCCCAAGGCGCTGATGGCTCCAATGCCCGTGATGGCAACGCGCCGCATGCCCTATTGCTTAGCCTGCGCGCCGGCTGACTTGGCGGCGAGCAGTCTTTCCACGCCCTCGCACATGTGGCGGACGTTCCGCACACTGCGCACTTCGTCATCCGGAATGCTGATATCAAACTCATTTTCGAGGGCGAACAGAATTTCGACCGCGTCCATGGAATCGATTCCCAACTGCTGGAATTCGCTATCGATGGTTACAGTTTCAAGGGGAATGCGTTTGGATGTGGCGATCACCTTCAGAACGCGTTGGATCAGATCATCGGACATAGTAGTCGACTTATCGTTTCGAGTTTATACCCCCGGTCCAGGAGCATGGGAACCAGGCGCTGAACGGTCTCCACGGTTACGCCGATATCCGGCTTCGCGCGAAGCTCGCGTCCATCATGAAGGCAAAGGATGGCCCCGTTTGCGACCCGTGCCGCCAATCGCTCGACGACTGCATCCGCCTTCAACCTCCAATCATAGCCGATTGCGGTCCACATGACGCCGGTCAATTTGAGCCGTGTCTGCGCGCGCGAGAGTCCGAACCAGCGCACCCCGAAGGGAGCGCGCAGCCATTCCGGCCGGATGCCGGTGTGGGCCTCGATGGTTTCCTGGGCGCGGCGCAGATCCTCTTCAATGGCGGCAGGCGTTCGCATGCAAAAGAGCGGATGAGTCTGGCTATGGTTGCCAATAGCGTGGCCGGCCTGACCCACCGCGCGAGCCACGGCGGGCAGGCGTTCCACGTTGGCGCCGCACTGGAAGAAAGTTGCCGGAACGTTGTGGCGGGCAAGAATCTCGAGGATTTCAGGCGTCCCTTCGCTGGGGCCGTCGTCAAACGTCAGGGCCACAGCCGGCCGGTCGCGGGGACCACGCCAGACGGAGGGAGCGAAGACGCTGGACGCACGGCCGCGGACAGCCCAGGCCATAACGGCGGAGGCTGCCACCGGCACCGCGGGATACACAAGCGGATTCATCGAAGTTCTTATTGTAGTCTTGGTGGCCCAGTCGGTTTCGCCGAATGCCGCATTTTAGGTAACGCCGGCAATCTTGTTGCCGGTGGGTTAAGCGGTTTCGCCGAATGCCGGTGGGTTAAGCGGTTTCGTCTGCGAGCGGCGAAGCCGCCAATCAATCACCCAAAAATCAAAAAAATTCTCCCCCGCTTTTCAGCCACTTAACCCCGTGCCCCACCCCGAACACTCCCACCCGTCTGCTACCGTGAAATTGTAAAGAGGGTTGCGCGACCACCGCGCCGCCCCCAACCGATTTCTTCCTGCGCAGGAAGCGTTGCATGTACGGTGGTGCTGAACTCTTCGTAGGGTGTTGAAACCCGAACGGCTGTCTGACCACGGTACAGGGTCGGCGGAGGGCTCTTGGGTTCGAACCCATAACACCGGGTGGAGTGCGGATAGTGGCTATCGCCGTCCCATCTGGTATCAGAGGAACAGCGCTGAATCGTAAGACCTGTCCGCCATACAGCGGGCCTGGGTCCTCGAAGGCGCTTTCCAAACCATTGGGCGGCCGACTCGCACGGCGATAAGTCCGAGGGGACAACCCCCAAAAGCCCGGCCGCCCGCAACGACCTTTTTACCGCTCGTACACCGGACGTGTCTGCGGTAACACGCTCCGACCGTGTTACCTCTCCGTTGAAGCAGGCCGCTGCGCCAGAGGCGCAATGCCGCCCTGCCAAGGGCTCCATCCAATCATCCGCCGGCTGATCACGGCAGTTCCCAACTACCCGTTTCGGCGGATCGAAACACGGCGTCGATCACTCTCATGTTCAGCAGCGCATCTTCGAGCGGCACCGGCGGCTGGCCGCCTTCGCGGATGGCTTGAGAAAACCTGTCGCCCTGGATCGTGTATTGGTCGCAGGCTGGAAATTCCTCCACCACCGCGCCGCCGCCATTCAGGTCGCGGCCATCGTCGATCACGATGCGTGAGATCTCGCCGGGCGCCGCGTTGAAGGGAATCTCGGGCTCAATACGCCCCGTGCTCCCATAGAAGCGCATGCTCTGCTGCAATTGAACCTGGGTGCTGCACGTAAAAATGCTGTGGCCCGAGGGGAAGTCCAGGATGGCCGAAGTCAGAATGTCGACATTGCTCAAGCTCGGGTCGCGCACGATCGACGCCGAAACGCGCGTGGGCTCCTCGCCGAAAACCATTCGCGAACACTTGATGGGGTAGCAGCCAATATCCATCAGGGCTCCGCCGCCATATTCCCGAATGTTGCGAATGTTGTCCGCGTCCAGTTTGAAATAGCTGAACGTGCCCACCGCGGAGCGAAGCTGTCCTATGCGGCCGGCGCGCACCAGTTCCACCAGCCGCACCCATTGCGGATGCGTTTGGACCATGAACGCCTCGCCCATAGTCACCCCCGCGCGGTCGCGCGCCGCGATCAGGTCACGTACTTCGGCGGCATTCATACCGGCCGGCTTTTCGCAGAGCACGTGCTTACCGGCTTCGGCGGCGCGGATGGACCAGGGCACATGCAGGTGGTTGGGCAGCGGATTGTACACAGCATCAATTTCGGGGTCGGCCAGCATCTCTTCATAGGAGCCGTATGCCTTCGGAATGCCGAACTGGCGGACGGCTTCTTCGGCGCGGGGAAGATTGCGCGAAGCGATGCCCGTGACTTCGCACCACTGCCCCATTTGCATGGCTGGGATCACTTTGGTGGTGGCGATCCTGGCGGCGCCGAGAATACCCCATCGAACTTTTTGCATGATTTTCGCATTTTAGCATTGGCGTTTTAGCTGCGGCGAAAATTCGCTTATATTGGGGATACATGTTGCGTTTCCTGGCGGGAGTGATGCTGGTCACCTGGTTGTTTGAAACAGGCTTGTGCCAGACAAGCCTATGGGCGGCAGCGCGTGACGTCGTCGTGGTGGACACTGACTCCGGGCTCTTCGGCGACGATGGGGCGGCCGTGGTCATGCTGCTTCGCAGCCCGTCGCAGGTGACGGTTGACGGCATCACGGTAGTGCCCGGCAACGTATGGCCCGCGCAGGGCGCCGAGTATATGTTTCACATCCTCGATTTATTGAAGCGGTCGCAGCCAACCGTATATGCCGGCGCCGACATGCCTCTGCTTCACACCGCGGCCATGGCCAGGGAGGCGGAGCGCCGCTGGGGCGCGCTGGCTTTCACCGGCGCTTTTGCCGAAGACCCGGTGACGGTAAAGGCTGCGCCCGGCGCGAAACTCACGGGCCGAAAGGCTCATCGCGACGCGGCGGCGTTTCTGATCTCGGAAATCGAACGCCACCCGGGCGAGGTTACCCTGCTGGCCATTGGGCCCATGACCAACATCGCCATGGCGCTGCGGCTGAAGCCGGACATTGAACCCAAAATCAAACGGATTGTCTTCATGGGCGGCAACATCCGGGTAGCCGGCAATGCTTCGCCGGCGGCCGAATTCAATTTCTGGTTTGACCCGGAGGCGGCGCGAATCGTGCTGCGGTCGCATATCGCCGGGAAGATTATGTTCGGGCTCGATATCTGCAATTTGGCCCCTATTCAGAGAGCCGAGTTCGACCAGATCGCAGCCGCCCACACGGCCATCACGGACCTCTTCCGCGAAGACCTGGGGAACCGTTATCCGGGTTTCCTGAGGGATCCCAAGGCCACCGGTTACATGTGGGACACATTGGCCGCGGCCTATCTGCTCGATCCGCAGTTCGTTACCAAATCCGAAGTCCGTTACCTGGACGTGCAGACGGCGTGGGGCCAGTTCTATGGTTCCACTGTGCCGCTTGATCGCCGTGTAGCGCCCGACGCCACGCCGGTTAACGTAATGCTCGGCCTCGATTTCAAACGCGTGTTCGCGCTGTACAGGGACCGGTTGACCAAGGCCGAGTAGCTTAACTCACGCGGTCTTGAACCTCTCGTCTACTTCCACCTGGTACCCGCTGGCCAGGCGGTTGGTCTCGTTCGCCATCCCCACCACGGCCATCAACTCCGCAAACATCTGGTCCGTCATGCCGGCCTTGCGCGCGCCGGCAGTGTGCGAGGCAATGCAGTACGCGCACTGGTTGCTGGCGCTCACCGCCACATAGATCATCTCTTTGGTGAGCGCGTCTAACGCTCCCGGTGCCATAATTTCCTTGACGCTTTGCCAGGTGCGGCGCAGCGTGACAGGGTCGTGCGCCAGAGCTTTCCAGAAATTGTTGATCCAGTCCGTGTTGCGGGTGGCCATGATGTCGTCATAGACTGCCCGCACCTCCGTACTGGCGTCGCCGTATTCGACGAGCCCCAGGGTGGCCATCAACTTAGCATAGCAGGACTAAAGTACTAACGTGCTAGGACAAACGGTTCATAACCAAATGGAGGTTGGTAATTGCGCCGTAATCTGAGTGAGTATTAAACCTTGGGAGGTGGTCAATGCACACAATTCTTCTGTACACGAACGGCCGCAGGGCGGAAGGAATCATCCTGGCGGCATCCGAGGATTCCATGCGAGTCATCGTCAGGCGTAGGACCGACACCGTCGAACTCCGGCGCGTGGGGGGCGTTTGGACCTGCGAGGACGGCTCGCCTATCCAGTTCGAGTCGCTGGTGATGACCGGTGACAGCAGCTTCAACGGGCTCGGTAATTTCGAGTCCAGGCCGCGCACCTTGACGGCTGGAGGACAGGCATTCCTGACGGCTTAGGCACCTGAATGTGGGCCGGCCCCGAAGGCCGGCTTGCGGTCAGAACTGGCCGCACCACAGTTACGCGCCACAGTTAAAGGGTGCTAATCGTCAACGGGCTCTTCACGCCGGTACTTGGCCATCGGGTTCTCTGGTTCCTCGGTTTCAGGCCAGCTCCTCAGCACATACATGAATCCGAACGCCGCCGCCACCAGCAACAGCATCAAGACGTACGAGAACGGTGCCCAGACGTCGATAAAATTCCCAGCGCTGGCCACGCTGTCCATCACAAACTGCCGCGATTGCGGGGCAATCATCACAATCACGACCATGAATAGAATAGTACCGATAAACATTTACACCGCCTTCGGACGAACCGCCAAGGTATTGTTTGACCACAGTTCTGCCGGCACTTCACTACTTTCTTTGGTGAACGCTATATTTAGTTAACGTCACCCTCCCCCCAGACAACCCGATGCCGGGACGTGATACTTTTGACGCATGCGTCCTCCTCTGCCTTGGTCCGCCCTTTATTGGTTCACCCTGCTTTGGTTCGGTCTGCTTTCGCCCCGCCAGACTCTGCTCTCCGCCCAGAACACCGCCATCGGCATCGACAGCCATATCGACACCATGCAGCGGGTGCTGATTGACCGCGCCGATCTCACGCAGCGGTCGCCGGTGGGCCACGTGGATATTCCGCGCCTGCGCGCCGGCGGCGTCAATGCTCCCTTCTTCGCCCTTTGGGTGCCCACATACTACAAGGGCGCCGAAGCCATCCGCCGCACGCTTGATCTGCGGGATGCCGCCCAGCGGCTCTTTGACACGCATCCGGAACAGATCGCCGTGGCCCTGACGGCCGCCGACGTGGAGCGCATCACCCGCTCCGGCCGTATTGCCGCGATCCTCACTATTGAAGGCGGCCATCAGATCGACGACGACCTGGGCGTGCTTCGCATGTATTACCGGCTCGGCATCCGTTCCATGACCCTGACGCATTTCCGCCATCACAACTGGGCCGACTCGTCCACCGACGCGCCGGCGCACAACGGGCTGACCGAATTCGGCAAAGAGGTAGTGCGGGAAATGAACCGGCTCGGCATGATCGTGGATATTTCGCATGTCTCCGACAAGACTTTTTACGATGTCATCGCCGTCACCACCAAGCCCGTGATCGCCTCGCATTCCTCCTGCCGCGAAATTTCGGACGTGCCCCGTAACATGACCGACGATATGATCCGCGCGCTGGCTAAAAACGGGGGCGTCATCGGGATCAACTTCGGCGAAGGCTTTCTCAACCCCAAAGACGCGGATACGCTCAAAGCCGACATCGCCAGGGTGGCCGAAGAACCCACGCTGGTCGGGAAGGCCCTCGATGAATATGCCGACAAGCAGCATCGCGATGAGCAGATGTCGAAACCGGTTACCTATGCCACGCTCGACGACGCCGTGGCCCACATCGACCACGCCGTGCAAATCGCGGGCATCGACCACGTCGGCATCGGCAGCGATTTCGATGGCATCTCCGCTCCGCCCAAGGGCCTGGAAGATGTCTCCAAGATGCCGGCCCTGGCCGCGGCCCTCCGCAAGAAGGGCTACAGCGACCCGGACATCCGCAAAATCTTCGGAGGCAATACGCTCCGCTTGATGCGGGAAGTCATCGGGAAGTAAGGTAAGCAGGCCAAGTAAGCTACCATAACTTGCATGTCGACCACCAGTCGCCCGCTGCGCAGCCAGAACTGGTTCGCGCAGCCCACGTATGAAAGCCTCACCCATCGGGCCGCCATCCGCGCCGAAGGCTTCACCCGGGAAGTATTTCAGAACCGCCCCGTGATCGGTATCTGCAACTCCTGGAGCGAACTGAACCATTGCAACATGCACTTGCGCACTGTGGCTGAGGCCGTCAAGCGCGGTGTCTGGGCCGCCGGCGGCTTTCCGCTCGAGTTCCCCACCATCTCGCTCGGCGAAATTTACATGAAGCCCACCACCATGCTCTATCGCAACCTGATGGCGATGGACGTGGAGGAATCCATTCGCGCCAATCCGCTCGATGGAGTGGTGCTGCTCTGCGGCTGCGACAAGACCACGCCGGCGCAGCTGATGGGCGCGGCCAGCGCCGACCTCCCCGCCATCATGGTGCCCGGCGGGCCGCAGTTGAACGGGCGATGGGGCGACAAGGAGATCGGCGCCGGCACCGACGGCCGCAAGCTCTATGACCTCTACCGCACCGGTCGCATCAATGACGAGCAACTGTGCGAGATCGAAGGCGGGATCTACCGCAGCGCCGGCCACTGCAATGTAATGGGCACTGCCTCCACCATGACCAGCCTGGCCGAAGCGCTGGGCATGACGCTGCCGGGCTGCGCCAACATTCCCGCGCCTGATTCGCGCCGCCAGGCCATGGCCGAGCTCAGCGGGCGCCGCATTGTGGAAGCCGTCTGGGAAGATCTGCGCCCTTCCCGCATCCTCACCCGCGCTGCCCTTGAAAACGCCATCACGGTGGATATGGCGCTGGGCGGTTCCACCAACGCCGTGGTCCATCTGCTCGCCATCGCCGGGCGTCTGGGAATCGATCTCAAGCTGGCCGAGTTCGACGTCATCTCCCGCCGCACTCCTTTCCTGGCCAACGTGAAGCCTTCCGGCCAGTACCTCATGGAAGATTTCTTTTACGCCGGCGGCCTTCCCGCCGTGATGAAAGAGATTCTTCCGCTGCTCCACCGCGACGCCCTCACCGTCAACGGCAAGACCGTGGCTCAGAATGTGGCCGGCGCGGAGTGCCACAACCGCGAAGTGATCCGCAGCGCGTCCGACCCATTGCACGCCGAGGGCGGGACGGTAGTGCTTAATGGCAACCTCGCGCCCAACGGCGCAGTGCTCAAACAGACCGCGGCATCCGCCCACCTGCTGCAGCACCGCGGCAAGGCATACGTCTTCGAAGACTACCAGCAGATGCGCGCGCAGATCGATTCCGACGACCTGCCTGTGGATGCCTCCACCGTCCTGGTGATGAAGAACTGCGGCCCCAAAGGCGCGCCCGGCTTTCCCGAGTGGGGCCACATCCCTATGCCGCGCGTGCTGCTGAACCGCGACATCTCCGACATGGTGCGCATCAGCGATGCCCGCATGAGCGGCACCAGCTTCGGGACCGTGGTGCTGCACATGGCGCCGGAGTCGGCCATCGGCGGTCCATTGGCGATTGTCCAAACCGGCGATGAGATCACGCTCGACGTGGCCGCCCGCCGCATCGAAATCAGCCTGCCTGCGGACCAGATCGAACAGCGGCTATCAAGTTTTAAGGCGGCGCCGCCAAAATACCAGCGCGGCTACGGCAAGCTCTTCCTGGACCACATCACCCAGGCCGATCAAGGCTGCGATTTCGATTTCCTGCGGGCACTTGGAAAGGCCGATGGTGGGTAAGGATGGATAGACGCGCCCTGTTTACGGTCTGCGCAGCCGGCTTTGCTTTTTCCGCGAATTACACCAACCACGCACCCATGGTTCCGGCGCTGCGCGCCGAATTCGGTTTCAACCAGGCCAGCGCCGGCCTCCTGACCACCGGCATTTTTCTCACCCACGCGCTGATGCAGATTCCCAGCGGGCGCCTGGCCGACCGCCTGGGCCCGCTGCGCGTGCTGGCGGCCGCCCTGGCCTGGGTCACGGTTGGCAGCTTCGCCATTGCCTTCGCCGCCGCATACTGGCAGCTGCTGTTCTGGAAAAGCTTCGCCGGCATCGGAACCGGAACCTGTTTCACCGCAGGCGCGCGCTACATCGTTTCCCGGTTTCAGGGCCGCGATCTCCACATAGCCCAGGGCTGCTTCGGCGGATCGATCGTGTTGGGGGCAGGCTTCGTCATCTTCGCCATTCCCCAGTTGAGCGGCGCTTTCGGCTGGCGCGGCGCGTTTCTGGCTTCTACCGCGGTGGCCCTGGCGGCAGCCATTCTCTGGATCGCCGCCGCCCCGCGGCTCTCCACATTGCCGCGGCATCTGGTGAAGCCTGCGGGCAGCATGGCCGCGATGATTCGAAGCCGTGAGCTGTGGCGCCTGGGAGTGGTCCAGATGGCCTCATTCGGCCTGGTGATCGTAGTGGGCTCCTGGATCACCACCCTTCTGAGGAGCGACTTCCAGATGCCCATTAAAACCGCCGGCCTGATGGGGTCGCTGGTGCTCTTACTGGGGATTGTGACGCGCCCGCTGGGGGGCTGGCTGGTGCATCGCATGCAGACGTCCACGCTGTTGCGCGCTGCCCTGTTGCTGAATGCCGCCGCCTGCGCGGCTCTGGCGTGGGGCCAGTGGACGTGGCTGACGCTGGTTGCCATCGTAGCCCTGGGGCTGGGCTGCGGCCTGCCCTATGCCGGAGTATTTGGCCGGGCGGCGGCGTTGTTTCCAGGCCATGCCGGCGCTGCCATGGGCCTGGTCAATATGATTGGCATTGTGATGATCCTGATAGGAGCCCCGGCTGTGGGATACCTGGCCGATTGGACCGGCCAGTTCCGCACTAGTTTCCTGGCGCTGGGCGGTTTCTCGCTGGCTGCCGCCGGCGCCGTTCGATCCCGGGAGAAGCCATAAGATCACCCCGGGCAGCGCTCAGGAAACCATGGTATTGGCGTAGCTTACTTGCGAACTGGAGAGGCCGGCAATGCCTTGAATGCTGCCGCTGAAACCAGCTACGAGCCCGATAATCGTAAACATCACGAATGCCAGCAGCAGCGAATACTCAATCAGGTCTTGCCCATCCTCGCGCGTTAGGAATCCGTGTATTTGCCTCATAGCTGAATTGAGAATAACCCGACACATGTCGCACCCCTATAGGTTGTTGGTGAACTGACTTCCCATAACTAAAGTTATCCAGGGCTTCAGCAAGCGATTATTTCTTCACCGACAGAATCACTCCGTCGGGCGACGATGCGCCGCCAACTGTAGCCTTAATCGCGTAGTCGCCATCCGCCGTGGCGGATGGGACTTGAATTGCAACTTGATACAGGCCAGCGTATCCCGGCGAAAGCGCGCACCCGAGGGCCGGGAACGACGCCGACCCCAGACTGACTGTTACCGGACTGCAGTTGTACTGCTTGTCGCCCGGTACCTGGACGCCGGCCGCGACGGCAGGACTAGTAGGACCGAAGCCCGTTCCCCACAGGATGAGGACATCGCCGGGCTTCGCCGCAACCGTAGTGGAACCCGAGAAGGTGCCGTTCTTAACCGCGAGGCTGGCATCCTGCCGGGTGGCGACCGCCTGGCTGCCCGGCCAGCAGGAAGAATGCCGGGGCTTGTTGCACCACGGTAGCGGTAAGCGCCGTGCTGGTGCCATTGGCGTTGGTGACGGTTACGGGCACAGGCCCCATACCCACGTCGGGGGCCTGCACGTTGATCTGTCCCGGGCTGATGTAATAAACGAATGCCGGCTTGCTGCCCACATTGACGCTGACGCCATCGAGCGTGGTGGGAAGCTTTCCATTCACGATGGCCTTTTCCCAGGTGTCGGTCACCGACGACAGATTGCTGCCCTGAATGGTCAACCAGGAATCGGGCACGATTCCTGGTTGGAAACTGGCGCCATTGACCACACCATTGGCGGCGATGGCCGGGGCAGTCCCACCGGCCGACGGTGTGAGCGTAAAGGTGGTGCTGTAGATGTGGTCGCCGGTCGTTTGGATATCGCCGTTGGCGGCGTTGCCCGCTACATAGACGGTGATGTTGCCGACGTTGGTAGAAGGCGGAGTCCAATCGAATTCATACTTGGCGGAGCCTGTCCCCGCCGTCTTTCCGTAGCCGGTATAGCTGTGCTCTATGTACTGAAAGGGCATGCTGGACGGGCAGATTGGGGCACTCGAAAAACTCTGGCAGCCTAGCGAAGCTGTTCCAGGAAGGCATATAGCCTGTATAGTTTGGAAGTTTGCCTGGGAGCACATTAACAACGTGTTCGTATCCGTTGGAACAAACACGCCGGCCATGGTTTTCGCGTCACTCGATGGACGCGCACTCAACTGGAACCCCCAAGCCCTTTGAGAGGAAGCCGGATCTGAAATCGTAACGGTCAAGTGCTGCTTCACACCGGGAGCATACGTTGTCCCACTCGGGAAGCCCACTGAGACGCTGCCTTTGTTCGAGGGGTTGTTCGCGGTTCCGACATGGCAGTTCGCATTCGCGCATGTAGCGCCACCATTTTCGCCAGGGATCCCTGCGTATCCCGGGTCAGGCCCGTACTCGTGAGCCCACAGGATAAGTGGGATGGCCGACAGAACCACCGCCATCTTGGCTAGCAAAATCCTCCGTTTACGCTCCATACCAATCTCTAACCCCCGTCCTGACCAATCTACTCGGCCCGGATCGTGAAATGTCCTTAATCCGCAAGGTTTTACCAAACTTAACAAACCTGTAAACGAGGGCCCTGCCGGCTATACAATTCCAGCTACTTTCAGGGCTTTGCGCGCGGTAGTGCTGAGTGGAATCTCCGCCAGGCGGCCAGGATCGAACCATGCAAATTCCGGCGGCGCCGCAGGCCTGGCTGGGGCGTCGGCGGCCAGCACCGTCAACGTGTAATGGTGATGGGTGATGGTGTGGCGGATCTCCCCCAGGCGGGCCCCCACGCGCGCCAGGGGAAGATCTTCGGGCGCCGGCAGATCCCAGAAGCCGGCCATGCGGCGGGCGCCGGCATGCCTCTGGCGAAGCAGAATGCGTCCGCGCCGGCGCACCACCAGAAGGACGCCGTCAATCTTTACGGGCACGGCTCTTCGCAGCTTGACCGGCAGTTGGGGCGCCACGCCCTCTTCGCGGCCCCGGCAGCAGGCCGCCACGGGACAGACCAGGCACAGCGGATTCCGGGGCAGACAGACCGTGGCCCCCAATTCCATCAGGGCCTGATTGAAGAGCCCGGGCTCGTCACGCCCGTGACACCCATCCAGCCAGGCTTGGGCGATGGCGCGGAATCGTTGGCGCGTGGGGCCGGCTCCGATATCGGCGGGATCGTTCTGAACCCGCGCCACCACCCGAACCACGTTGCCATCGAGCACCGCATGCGGCATGCGGAAAGCTATGCTGGCAATGGCCGCGGCGGTGTAATCGCCGATGCCCGGCAGACTGCGAATGGCATGGTACTGGCTTGGAAAACCGCCCGCCGCCACAATCTGTTGGGCGGCCAGCCGCAGATTGCGCGCGCGCGAGTAATAACCCAGGCCGCTCCAGAGCGCCAGCACTTCGGTTTCGGTGGCAGCCGCCAGCGCTTCCACCGCGGGGAAGCGCGCCAGGAACCGCTCGTAGTATGGGATCGCCGCCGCGGCCCGGGTCTGCTGCAGCATGATTTCCGAAACCCAGATGCGATACGGATCGGTGGTGCGCCGCCAGGGAAGATCGCGATGACCGTTGCGGTACCAGGCGAGCAGCAGGTTGCCGAACTGCGGGCTCATTTGGAAGTTACTCAATGACGCGCAGCCATTCGGCGACCACCGCGAAACCGTCGGGCTCCACGTCCCAGGCTTCGAACTCGGGGTTCAGCGGCTCCAGGCGAATCTGTTCGTGCCGCCACTGGTCTTCGCCGCTCGACACCTTCTTGCTGGTGTACTTCTTCACGGTATAGCGGGCGGTGTTATCCGACAAGCCGAAGCGCTCGATCAGCAGAATCTTGTTCTGCCGGGAGCCCACCGGATTTGCCCGGAAAAGGTTCAGGCTGCCGTCCGGGATGCGCGGCTCCATGGATCTGCCCACCACATGGCCCACAAACAAATCCGGCGTCAGCCGCATGCCTTCGGGAGCGCGGACCCAATCCTCGGCCTCCGATTGCATCTCCTCGCCCAGGCTGCCGGCCGCCGCGCGAAAGCTGTAAAGCGGCACATGGGTGGCGAACTGCTGCACCGGAATCGGCGCCACATTGTCGCTATAAAGCCGGTCGATCACACGCGTGAAAGCATCCACCGCCACGGTTTGCCTCTGGCTCACGCGCAGCACATTCGAAAGCGAATCTTCGAGCGTTCGCAGATAGGTCTCGGCGCCCGATTTCCGCCAGCTTGACGCGGATGTCTTCTTCGAGCGCTTCCAGCACTTCGGCGTCGTCCGGCTCCGCCAGATTCTGGTAGTCATGGCGCAGCCGCACCCAGGCGCGATCCTCAACCGCGTCCATCAAAATGACGCCGATATTCTGCGGCAGCTTTCCAGGCAAAGCCGTCTCCAGGAGTACGTAGGTACCCTCACGGCGTCCGGTAATGGACACTACGCTGGCCGGCATCGGCGGATTCCGTCTTTAGTCTTATCTTGACATATTGCATGGGCCACGAATGAACACGAATGAACACGAATGAAGATCGGACGCCAGGGCTTATTCGTGTGCATTCGTGTCCATTCGTGGCCGCTCTGTTCGTGCAGCCGCTACAATGGTCCCGATGAACCGCCTGGAAGAACTGCGCCGCCGCCATCAAGCCGCCGAACAGGGCGGCGGACCGGAGCGCCAGGCCCGCCAGCATAAAGAGGGCAAGCTTTCGGCGCGCGAACGCATTGAACTGCTGCTGGACGAGAACTCCTTCGAGGAGGTCGACAAACTGGTTACGCACCGCTGCCGCGATTTCGGTATGGAGGAGCAAGTCACTCCCGGCGACGGCCTGGTAACCGGCTACGGCCGCATCGAGGGCCGCCTGGTCTACGTCTTCGCGCAGGATTTCACGGTCTTCGGCGGCTCACTTTCGGAAACCAACGCGCTCAAAATCTGCAAGATCATGGACCTGGCGCTCAAGACCGGCGCCCCTGTGATCGGCCTCAACGATTCCGGCGGGGCGCGCATCCAGGAAGGCGTGGTCTCGCTGGCCGGCTATGCCGATATCTTTTTGCGCAACACGCTGGCGAGCGGCGTCGTCCCGCAGATCTCCGCCATCATGGGCCCGTGCGCCGGCGGCGCCGTGTACTCCCCCGCCATCACCGACTTCGTCTTCATGGTGGACCAGACCAGCTACATGTTCGTCACCGGCCCCGACGTGATCAAGACCGTCACGCATGAGGATGTCACCAAGGAAACCCTGGGCGGCTCCATGACCCACAACTCCGTCAGCGGCGTGGGCCACTTCATAGCCGCGGGCGACGCCGAGTGCCTGCGCATGATTCGCGAGCTGCTCACTTACCTGCCGCAGAACAACCACGAAGACCCGCCGCGCCGCGCTGCGAACGACCCGGCCGGCCGCATGGACACGGCCCTCGACAGCATCGTCCCCCAGGAATCGAACCTGCCCTACGACATGAAGGACGTCATTCAGCGCGTGGTGGATGAGGGCGAGTTTTTCGAAGTCCACGAGCATTGGGCCCGGAACATCGTGGTGGGTTTCGCCCGCATGGACGGCCGATCCATCGGCATCGTGGCCAACCAGCCGGCTTTCCTGGCGGGCTGCCTGGACATCAACTCCTCGGTGAAGGGCGCCCGCTTCGTGCGCTTCTGCGACGCCTTCAACATCCCCATTCTCACGTTTGAGGATGTTCCCGGCTTTCTGCCCGGCACCGCGCAGGAGTTCGGCGGCATCATCCGCCACGGCGCCAAACTGCTCTATGCCTACGCCGAAGCCACGGTCCCCAAGATCACCGTGATCACACGCAAAGCTTACGGCGGCGCTTACTGCGTGATGGGCTCGAAGCACTGCCGTACGGACGTCAACCTGGCCTGGCCCACGGCGGAAATCGCCGTTATGGGGCCGGAGGGCGCCGTCAATATCGTGTACCGCCGGGAACTGGCCGCGGCTGCGGATGAGGCCGCCGTCCGCCAACAAAAGACGGAAGAGTTCCGCGAACGCTTCGCCAACCCCTTTGTGGCCGCCGAGCGAGGTTACATCGACGACGTGATCGAGCCCCATGAAACGCGGCCGCGCGTCATCCGCGCCCTGGCCATGCTGGAAAACAAAGTCGACACCATGCCGCGCAAGAAGCACGGCAACATACCGCTGTGAATAAGAGCAAGCCGGCGAGCGCGCCGCAAGAGAGATAGCGGCAGAGGCGGAGTTCCCAGCCGCCATCGTATACCAGTTGGATCTCGCAGGGGCCGGAGCAATCGGGGCGGAGCCACATGAGGCCCAGTCCATCTTTTTGTAGCGTGCGCGGCTGGCCGGCAACCGATGCGTGCCAGCCGGGATGGTACGAGACCTGGACGGCAACGGCCTGCCCGGCGGATGCGGTAGCGCCAATGCGAATGCGGTTGCGATCCAACCACTGAAACCGGGCCAGGGGCAAAGCCGGATCGTCCAGGGCGGCCACGAACTTCTCGACTTCGGGCACGTCCTCCGGCGTCTGAGGCGAATGCCTCACGATGGCGACCTGCGGCACTACATGGGCCAGCGACGGCGACCGCGACGGAATCTGGTAAATGGTGACGCCGTCTTCGCGCCACAGCACGGGCAGCAGGCCATCGAACTTCGCGGGATGAGTGAAGGGTTTCCAATACTCCTGGCTGCCAGGGCCGCTGATTCCAACGGCGCCGGCCCCAAAAGCTTTGAGCCAGGTGAGCGAGAGCCGGGCATCTTCCTGCGGGGTTCCACCGCCGAAAACGATGGCCGCGTTGCCGTTCTGTTGAATCTGGTTGTAGGCCATGCTGAAGGCCCCTCCGGCAAACTGCTGAACCGGCGCAAACGCATCGGCCCACTGCGCCACGGACCCCGGCAGGAAGACGCGAATGCCGTTCAGGCTTTGCCCGGCCCACATGGCGGCGCGATATTCGACGGTGCGGGTAATGTCGCGGGGATAGAGGATGGCCTTCTCGAACTTGCGATGGCTCACCACCTGCTCGGCAGCCAGCGCCAGCAGCAACAGGACCAGGGCCTTCCTGACCGAAGACGGCAGTTTCTCCATCCATCCGCGCAGCCCGAAGACCAGGACAACCGAAATTGCCATTTCAGCTTCAAACTTGTAGCGGTTCGGTTGCGGCAGAAAGTGACGGTGCAGATAGGTGGCAACGATCGGCAGGCTGCAGGTGAGGTAAGCCAGGAGCGCGAAGAACCGCAGCCGCCAGTCCCCGGTCCAACGCTCCAGACTGTGCCACAGGATGGCCCAGCCGACCACCACGATGGCAAGGGCGGTGAGGGAGCCGGTGCTCCATCCCTCTTCATCGCTATTGGCTGTAGCCTGGTGGATCGCACGGAGGAGGCCGGGGGAGAGAAAGACCGCGGAGATGGCCCACGCATAGGCCCCGATGGCGATGGTGACGGCGATGTTGCGGCGGTAGTCCTCGCGGCGCAGCACGAACAGCAGGCACACCGAGGCCATCGCCACCATCACCGGGCCGAAAGCGCTGGCCAGGGCGGTGAGCGCGATGGAAAGCGCCGCGGCACCATAGTAAAGCGGCCGGCGCGTTTCGATGCAGCGCGCCAGAAAGAGGATCACCAGGGGCAGGAAGGCCAGGGCCGCGAAGTGCGGGGTGTCGTCCCAGGTGGAGACCAGAAAGAGGCGGCGGGCATCCCAGAGTTTGGAGAAGGCGAAGTCGCCATCGGGCGCCAGAATCTGGGTAGGCGACGTGAGCGAATAGAACAGCGCGGCGAAAAAACTATAGCCGGGCGCGCGCGTCAGCCGCCAGGCCATCAGGAACAGAGTGAGCGGGCCAAGGCAATAAAAGAAGCCCGTGACGGAGTGGAAAGCGCACGCTGTGCGGGACGCCGCGGATGGCGGCCCATGCGGCGGCCATGGCGGGCACCAGCGGCGCGTAGGTGAATTCGAAGGGGATGCCGCAATCCCAGTAAGGCCACCAGGTGGGATGCAGCCAGCCGCCCGATCCCATTTTTGCCAGCGCGATCCAGAAACCGTGCATTGAGTTCATGTAGGCGGTGGACGCGGAGAAAAGGTCGCGGCAGATGTAGGCGTTAATCCAGAGCAGCGCGGCGGCGCAGGCGGCGGCATGGAGCAGTTCGCGGCGGGAGGTCGGCTGCA
Organism: Bryobacterales bacterium; assembly: GCA_963817515.1. Taxonomy (GTDB): domain Bacteria; phylum Acidobacteriota; class Terriglobia; order Bryobacterales; family Bryobacteraceae; genus DATMNI01. Next base: position 57,595 of record CAWFPJ010000012.1, read on the forward strand.
TATTGACGGAGCAGGACCAGTTTAATGCTTGCGGGCTAATGTTTGCGGCCTAATGTTTGCGGGAGGGCGGAGACGAAGGCCGGGAAGATCTTTGAAGTCGGCGGGATTCAAGGTCCATAGTTCGGCGTCGCGGGCGATAGCGCAGGCGGCTATTGCCAGATCTATTTCGCGGCCGCGCGGGCGGCTGGCCGAACGGTAGAGCCTGGCGCTGATGATGGCTTCCTGGTGGCCGAACATGGTGATACTCTTTACCGGAAAGAGGGCTTCCATGGCTGCAATCTCGGGAGGCACTCGGGGACCACGAAGCCACTCATAAAGGACCAGCGCGGGTACCAGAATCAGTTCACCTTGCTCAAATGCGTGGCGCAGCGCGAAGGCTGAGTTCTTGGACCCAGCCATGGCATCGATCAGGAATGAGGTGTCCAGCAGAATCACGGCTTATTCCACGCCCTATTCCTGATCACGCCTTATGCCTGGACGCCTTGTTGCCGGACGCCGATCTGCGGCCGCCTGCCCGCCGTGCCCGACGGATCTCTTTCAATTCCTGCGCGACGGCGGCAGGAGCTCCGGAGCGGTATTTGGGGGACGAATGCATCAAACAATCGCAGCTTTTCCAGACGCTCCCGATCGCTCATGCGTCCCAGGCGCGCATGGTATTCAGAGATGGCCTCCCGAACCACGCGGCTCTTCGGCAAAGCCATGCGCTGGGCGGCTTCTTCAATCCGGCGGACCGTGTCCTGGTCCAGCGTAAACGTGACTTTGTTGGCAGTTGCCATGCTGTTGTGAGCCATACTATTACCATACCACGGCCATACTGTTGGCGCGCGTGGCCGTGGAGCACGTTCTCCCAAGCGTTATCTTGTTATCGTATAGAGGCCGCCGCCGATGTTTTCTTCCCGCTTTCATTGGGACTTCCGCCCTAACCGCCTCACGTGCGCCCTGGCCGTCAAACGACGCGCCGGTGCGCCGGTGCTCGACCTGACTGAGTCGAACCCCACGCGCGCGGGTCTCATGTACCCGCCGGAGATTGTGCGGGCCTTTGCAGACGACGGCATGTTGGTTTACGAACCTGCTCCGGCGGGCGCACCGGCGGCGCGGCAAGCCGTAGCGGCGTATTATGCGGCTCGCGAAATCCGCGTGCCGGAGGAACGGATTCTGCTGACAGCCAGCACCAGCGAGGCTTACGCGTATCTTTTCAAGCTGCTGTGCAACCCGGGCGACCACGTGCTGGTGCCGCGGCCTTCGTACCCGTTGTTCGAGTTCCTGGCCAACATGGAATCGGTGGAGGTTCGGCAATACCCGCTGGTATATCACGGCGGCTGGGCGATTGACGTGGAGGCGGTGGCGGCTTTAGTAACGGAGCGGACGCGCGCGGTGGTGCTGGTCAACCCCAACAACCCCACGGGCTCTTATGTAAAGCAAGGCGAACTGGCGGGACTGGCGGCGCTTTGCGCGGCGCACGGGATGGCGCTGATTTCCGACGAAGTCTTCGCGGACTTCAGTTTGAGTTCCGACGCCGGGCGGGTGCGCACGCTGGCCGCAGTGGAAGACTGCCTGGCATTTTCCATGAGCGGGCTTTCGAAGATTGCAGGGCTGCCGCAAATGAAACTCGGGTGGATTGTGGTGAGCGGCCCGGCAGACATGCGGGCCGAGGCCATGGAAAAGCTGGAGTGGATCGCGGACACTTACCTATCGGTGAGCACGCCGGTGCAGTGCGCGGCGCCGCGATTGCTGCGGGCGGGAGAAGCGGTGCAGCGCCAGATCCGGGACCGGTGTTCGGCGCACCTGGCATGGGCGCGCGAGGCGCTGGCGGGCTCGGCGGCCAACATTCTGGCAGTGGAGGGCGGCTGGTACATCACACTGCAGGTGCCGCGGATTCGCAGCGAAGAAGAGTGGGCGCTGGAATTGCTGGAGCGCGACGATGTGCTGGTGCAGCCGGGGTTCTTCTACGATTTCGAGAGCGAGGCATTTCTGGTTGTAAGCCTGCTGACGGAGGGGACCGTGTTCCAGGAGGGGATCAGGCGGCTGCGGCGATCGCTATGACTGACCGCTCCCCTGGAAGCCGGTTTCGGAGTGCGCTCCCTCACGGTCGCGGCTCGGTGTCCACTCATCCCGAGCTTACTTGGATGCTGCCCGGCTGGCGTATTTCTTCCACATCGCCGGATCGGCGAGCATCTTCACGAACAGTCCGCCCACCACGGAACGCGCCTGGAAGCCCTGCTGCTTCGCGGTCCTGGTGTCATACCAGTCGGTGAGGGGAACGCGGCTGGGGGAGTCGTTGGCGAACTGGTATGCAGGGGCCACCAGCTTTTCGAAATCGGCGGGGCTCGCGGCCAGGGTCGCGGTCCAAAGCACCCAGTCGAGCTTGGTGTAGTCCTTGCGGTTGTCGAGCGGAAGGCCGTACTGGTTCTGGGTCTTGAGGTAGAAGGCGATCTCTTTGCGCGCGATCTCAGGCGGAAAAAGGTTCAGGCCCAGCAGCTTGTCCCAGACCAGGTTGTACTTCTGGCTCCAGGTGCCGGGCTTGTCGAAGGCCAGGCGGTAATGGTCGCCTTCGGCGGCGAGCGCCTCCCACTTCCGGGCGAACTCCTGCGCGGTCTGGCGATATTGCGCGGCCTCCTGATTGTGCCCGGTCATGCCGGCCAGCATGCCGTAGGCGCCCAGCGCCAGGATGGCCTTGATGGAGAGATTGGCATTGTGCGCCAGGTGGCCGGCGAAATCGTCGGTGGAGAGCTGGTTCTCCGGGTCCAGACCCTTCTCTTTCAGGTATTCGGCCCACTTGGTGAGCTGCGGCCAATAACGCTGGGCAAAGGCCGCGTTGCCTTCCACGTGCGCCAGCGCCGCCAGCATCAGGAGCATGTTGCCGCTTTCCTCCACCGGCATCTGGTTTTCTTCGGTGCGCTCACCGCCGCCGTAGACCTGTCCGTTGGCTTGCGGGTAAGTGCCCAGATCATGCGGCGCGAAGGGCCAGCGCCAGCGATCGAGGCGCGCGTAGTCCAGCACCGGTTGAAGCTGGGCTTTGAGGAGTTGCGGATTGAAGAGCAGAGTGAACGGCGAACTGGGGTAGATCACGTCGACGGTTGCGATGCAGCCGTTGCTGAAATTCTCCTTGGGGAAAAACATGGCGGTGCCGTCGGTATCGGCCACCAGTTTGTGGGCGGCCAGCGTCTGGCGGAATGCCAGCACCGCGAGGCGCGCGTATTTTTCGCCGCCGGCCTGGCGCAGGTCGGCCATCAATTCGTCATCGAAGCGCTGGCTGCGTTGGAGCAACCCGTCGTGATCGCGGCGGGCATCGCGGATCAGGTCGGAAGCTTCGGCGCCGTGGCGGCGCCACCAGGGACGCTCGCGCCGCTGGAAATATTCGATGGAGTAGAGATCGTCATAGGCCAGCATCAGGTAGCGCGAGACCGTGCCGGCGCCTACTTTGCCGAGCGTGATTGCGATTGCCAGAACGGGGCCGGTGCGCCGGCCATCGGCCAAATCATCGGAATCCGGCAGGCGGCCCGTGTTGTCAAAAGAGGCCCGGGCCTGCGCACGGTCGGCGACGGCTTCGGAAACGCCGGCGGGCTTGTCGGCAGCGAGATACAGGTAGCCCCAGTCTATGCGGAGATCGTCGCCGCGTTTGGCCAGGATGGGCTGCTCGCGGGAACCCATGCGCAGTACCGGCTGCCCATCCAGTTGGTAGCGCGAAGCCAGCACGGGCTGGTCGGGCGTGTTGACCACCAGGTCGGATGCGGCATCGAAATAAATGGCTACATCGTGATCGGCACGATCGGCGGAGGCGACGGTCCATTCGATGTAGGTAAGCGGACGCGAAAGCGTATCCAGGTCGTGGGGCAGTGCGGGGGTGAAGAAGGTGAGCCCGAGTTTGACGCCGGCGCCGGAGAATTCGTAGATGGTGCGGGTGGGCAAAACTTCCAGGCGAGTCTGGTCCAGCGTCTGGTCCAACGCAGGCGCCTGCTGACGTTCGCGCCCCATGATGCGGTAGGTTTTACCATCGATCCGAGCGAACGCAGTGAGGCTGTTGGGCTTGCCGGTCCAGTGCCGGGTGCCGTCGCCGTTGAGCCGGTCGGCCATCGACCAAATGCTGAAATACGGGTCGTGAGTTACCAGCGGGACCGCGGGCGGACGCAGAGGCGCGGGCTGGCAGAAGGCGATGACGGCCCAGCCCAAATAAATGATGACGGGCTTTAAGTTCATCACATGCAGTGTATTACGACGCACCGCTCGAGCGGGAATATGTGATGGTCTTCCCATTTAGGGCTCTACAGGCGTAGAATGAAGATATGGCCAGAGGTTGGGAAAGTAAGTCGGTCGAGGCGCAGATCGACATGGCCGAGGATCACCGCGCCGTTCCTACTGGAGAAAAATACACGCCCCAGACCCTTGAATTGATCCGCAAGAAGGAAACTATCCTTCTCTCGCGCACCAGAGTGGTCCGTGAGATGGAGTCCGCACAGAATCCGCGTTACAAGGCCGTGCTGAACAAGGCCCTGGCGGATCTGGATGCGCAACTTTCAACCTTCGCAACCTTCGCTACTGCAAAATAGCGAAACCGGCATATCGATCAGCTCAACGCCCCGCATCGCTTTCGCATGGGATGTAATGCGGGGCACATCGCCTGGACTGCTAAATTAGCTATCATTCAGCCGTGTACCGGGCGATTGTCGGCCTGGCGGCGCTTATGTGTCCCGCGCTGCAGGCATATTCCGTGCTCACGCACGAGGCTATCATCGACACGGCGTGGAATCAGAACATTCAGCCGCTGCTGCTGAAGCGCTTTCCCGACGCCTCCCCCAAGGACCTTGTCCAGGCCCACGCCAATGCGTATGGCGGCTGCATCATCCAGGACATGGGTTACTATCCGTTCGGCAGCCATTTTTTTAGCGACCTGGTGCATTATGTGCGAAGCGGCGACTTCATCCTCAACCTGGTGAAGGAATCGCAAACGCTCGACGAGTACGCCTTCGCTCTGGGCGCGCTGGCACACTATGCCGCGGATACGCAGGGCCACAGCATTGCGGTCAACCGCTCGGTGCCGCTGGTATATCCCAAACTGGAGAAGAAGTTTGGACACGTGGTCACCTATGGCGACGATACTGTGTCGCACCTGAGAGTGGAATTCAGTTTCGATGTGCTGCAGGTGTCGCGCGGCAATTATGCTCCACAGTCATACCACGACTTTATAGGATTTCAGGTGTCGAGAGAGATTCTGGAGCGCGCCTTCCACGACACGTATTCGCTCGAGATGAAAGACGTCTTCGGAGATCTGGACCTGGCGCTGAGCACCTACCGCCACGCAGTGAGCAGCCTGATGCCGGAAATGACCAGGGTGGCGTGGAACATGAAGAAGAAGGAGCTGCGGAAATCGCAGCCCAAGGTCAACCGCCGCGCGTTCGTATACAACCTGTCGAAGGCCAGTTATCGGAAAGAGTGGGATGGGAAGTATCAGAAGCCGGGCATTGGCACCAGGATTCTTTCCTTCCTGATTCGGATTCTGCCGAAAATCGGGCCGCTCAAAGCGCTTTCGTTCAGCCCGCCCACGCCGCAGACGGCCAGGATGTTTGAAGACAGCTTCGACCAGACTATGACGGAGTACCGCCGCCTTCTGGCCGACCAGGGCGCCGGCCGGCTGCAGCTTCCCAATCGCGACTTCGATACCGGAAAGCTCACGGCGCCGACCGAGTACGGCCTGGCGGACGACACTTTCGCCAAGCTGGTGCGGACGCTGGAAGAAAAGCATGCGGACGCGGTGGACCCGAGGCTGCGGCAAGTGGTGCTGGATTTTTATCGCAACCTGGACTTGCCATTCACCACCAAGAAGGACCCCGAAGCGTGGCAGGCCACGCTGACCGCGCTGGCGAAGCTGAAGCAATGAGTGGCATACTTTAGCTTCAGCTACTTCAGCCTGCGCAATGTTCTCCTATTCGCAAAACGATCTTTATTGTGAGCAGGTGCCGCTGGCGGACCTGGCCCGCCGGTCCGGCACGCCGGCCTACGTGTATTCCAGCCAGTCCATTCTCAGCAACTACTGCGCCTATGACAAGGCTTTCGGCGGCCTGCCGCACGCCGTCTGCTTTGCGGTAAAAGCGAACTCATCGCTGGGGGTGCTGGCGCTGCTGGCGAAGGCCGGCGCGTGGTTCGACATCGTCTCCGGAGGCGAACTGTTCCGGGTTCTCAAGGCCGGCGGCGATCCTTCGAAGGTGGTTTTTTCGGGCGTGGGCAAGACGGCGGATGAAGTCGAATACGCGCTGGCCAGCGGAATCCACAGCTTCAACTGCGAATCCGAGGCGGAGCTGGCGCTCATCGATGCCCTGGCGGGGCGGCGCGGCGTGAAGGCCGGCTTTGCGGTCCGCGTGAACCCCGATGTGGACGCGGCAACGCATCCTTATATCTCCACCGGTCTCAGCGAACACAAGTTCGGCATTGCCATCGCCCAGGCGGCGGCAGTGTACGACCGTTCGCGGCAGTATCGAAACCTCCTGGCCCACGGCGTAAGCTGCCACATCGGCTCGCAGATTCTGGACCCGAGCCCGATTCGCGAAGCCGTAGATAAAGTGTTGGCGCTGGCGAAGACTCTGCGCGCCGAAGGCCACCCGATCCGGCACCTGGATCTGGGCGGCGGCCTGGGGATTGCCTACCGTGCAGGCGAGGAAGCACCCGCGATCGGCGAGTTTATCGAAAGCCTGCGTGAGCGCTTGCGTGAAAGCGGGCTGTGCGTGATGGTGGAGCCTGGACGGTCCATTGTGGGGCCGGCTGGCGTGCTGCTGACGAGGGTGCTGTACCGGAAGCAGAGCGGGGCCAAGGAATTCATTGTGGTGGATGCGGCCATGAACGATTTGATCCGGCCGGCGCTCTATCGCGCGCACCATGAGATTATTCCCGTGCGCAAGAATCCGCTGCCGCCGGTAAAGGCGGATGTGGTGGGGCCGGTCTGTGAAACCGGCGATTTCCTGGCGCGCGACCGCGAAATGGCCAATGTGATGCCCGGGGATTTTTTGGCGGTCTGTACCGCCGGGGCTTACGGATTTGTGCAGGCCTCGAATTACAATTCGCGGCCGCGGGGGCCGGAAGTGCTGGTGGAAGGCGCGGCGTGGCGGGTGATTCGGGCGCGCGAGAAATATGAGGACCTGGTGCGGGGGGAAGTGGTGTAGCGCGTCTTTGCGTCAGACCGGGGAACATCTTCACCGCAGAGCCGCTGAGGCGCTGAGATAAGCGCAGAGGAAAGACAACGAGATATGGCATTTCTGTATAGGTCGGCTTCTCTACGTTTACTTTGCGGCTCCGCGGCTCTGCGGTGAAATCGAAAGCTGGCAGCTCATGAAGAAACTTCTTGCACTGAATCGCAGTGAAATTGCAATCCGCATTCTGCGCGCGGCCAACGAGCTGGGGCTGCGCACGGTGGCCATCTATTCGCAGGAGGACCGGCTGGCGCTTCACCGGTTCAAGGCCGATGAGGCCTACCCTATCGGCGAGGGCAAGGGACCGGTGGAGGCGTATCTCGATGTGGAAGGAATCGTCGCGCTGGCAAAAGAAAAAGGCGTGGACGCGATTCATCCCGGGTACGGCTTTCTTTCCGAGAATCCGGCGCTGCCGCGTGCCTGCGAACGGGCAGGCATCACATTTGTGGGACCGGGCGCGGAGCTGCTGGAATTGCTCGGCGATAAGACCGCGGCGCGGCGGCTGGCGCAGAAGGCCGGAATTCCGCGCGTGCCCGGATCCGAAGAGGCAGTGCGCAATCCGAAACAGGCGGAGAAGATTGCGGCGGAGATCGGGTATCCGCTGATTGTCAAGGCCGCGTTTGGCGGCGGCGGGCGCGGCATGCGCGTGGTGGAGAAGGCCGCCGATTTCCCCGGGAAGCTGGAAGAGGCGCGGCGCGAATCGGCCGCTGCGTTCGGCAACGATGCGGTTTTTCTGGAACGCTTCGTGCGCCGCGCCCGGCATATTGAAGTGCAGATTCTGGGCGACCGGCACGGCAATATTCTGCACCTGTATGAGCGCGACTGCTCAGTGCAGCGGCGGCATCAGAAAGTGGTGGAAGTGGCGCCCGCGGTTTCGCTGGATCCGCAGATCCGGAAGGCGCTGGCCGAGGCCGCGGTGGCATTGGCCAAAGCGGCGGGATACTACAACGCCGGCACGGTGGAATTTCTGGTGGATGGCGAGTCCGGCGAGTGGTTCTTTATTGAGGTGAACCCGCGGATTCAAGTGGAGCACACGGTCACCGAAATGGTTACCGGCATCGACCTGGTGCGCTCCCAGATCCAGGTGGCCCAGGGTTTGGACATGCACGGCGCCGAGATGAACCTGCCGCGCCAGGAGCAGATGCCGCTGTACGGGTACGCGTTGCAGTGCCGCATTACCACGGAGGATCCGGCCAACGGTTTCGTGCCGGACTACGGCAAGATTCATACCTACCGGTCGCCGGCGGGTTTCGGTATTCGCCTGGACGGCGGATCGGCCTATAGCGGCGCGGTGATCACGCCGTATTACGATTCGCTGCTGGTGAAGACCACGGCTTGGGGGCGCGAGTTCCGTCACGCCTGCCAGAGGATGGACCGCAGCCTGCGCGAGTTCCGCGTGCGCGGCGTGAAGACCAACATCCCGTTCCTGGAGAACGTGGTCAACCACCCGGACTTTCAGGCCGGCCATGTCAACACGCGGTGGCTGGAAGAGACGCCGGAACTTTTCCGCTTCGTGGTGCGCAAGGACCGCGCCACCAGGCTGCTGAGCTACGTGGGCGACGTAATCGTGAATGGCAATCCGGCGGTTGCGGGGAAGCCTTGCCCGCCGAAACTGCGGACGCCGCCGGTACCGCAGCATGAGGCATCGGCGCCGCCCGATGGGACGCGGCAGCTTCTGACACAACTGGGGCCGGAGAAGTTCGCCGAATGGATGGGGCAACAGAAGCGGCTGCTGATCACCGACACCACCTTCCGCGATGCGCACCAATCGCTGCTGGCCACGCGCGTGCGGACGCATGACATGCTGGCGATCTCGAACTACGTAGCGCACCGGCTGCACAACCTGTTCAGCCTGGAGATGTGGGGCGGCGCCACGTTCGACGTGACCATGCGGTTTCTGCATGAGGATCCGTTTGCGCGGCTGCGCCAGCTGCGGGCTGCCATACCGAATATCTGCTTTCAGATGCTGCTGCGAGCGTCAAATGCAGTCGGTTACACGGCGTATCCGGACAACGTGGTGGCGGAGTTCATCTATGAGGCCTCGGCGCAGGGGATGGACATTTTCCGCATTTTCGATTCGTTGAACTGGCTGCCGAACATGAAGGCTTCGATGGCGGCAGTGCGTAAGACGAGGTCGGTGTGCGAGGCCGCCATCTGTTATACGGGCGACATTCTGGACCCCAGGCGCGACAAGTATTCGCTGGCGTACTACGTGCGCATGGCGAAGGAGCTTGAAAAGATGGGCGCCCACGTACTGGCCATCAAGGACATGGCCGGACTGTGCAAGCCCTACGCCGCGGAAAAACTGGTGAAGGCGCTACGGCAGGAGCTGGGGATTCCAATCCATTTCCACACGCACGATACCAGCGGGATCAACGCGGCGTCCGTTTTGAAGGCAGCCGAGGCTGGTGTCCACGCGGCCGATGCGGCGGTGGCTTCGATGAGCGGCGGCACGAGTCAGCCGAACCTGAATTCGATTGTGGCGGCACTGAACCATACCAGGCGCGCGACGGGGTTGGACCTGGAAGCCCTGAATCAGTACGCGGATTACTGGGAAGTGGTGCGCGAATACTACGCGCCCTTCGATACCGGCCCGAAATCGGGTTCGGCGGAGGTCTATATCCATGAGATGCCGGGCGGGCAGTATACCAATCTCAAGGAGCAGGCGGAATCCATGGGCCTGGGCGCGCGGTGGCATGATATTGCGCAGACCTATGCCGACGTAAACTTTGCGTTTGGCGACATTGTGAAGGTGACGCCCTCAAGCAAAGTGGTGGGCGATATGGCGATTTTCCTGGTCAACCAGAAATTGACCGTGGAGCAGTTCGAGCGGCTGACGCCGGACCATAACCTGACGCTGCCAAGTTCGGTGATCGACATGTTTTCGGGATCGTTGGGCGAGCCGGACGGCGGTTGGCCGAAGAAGCTGCAGAAGATCATCTTGCGCGGCAGCAAGGCCCGGCGGGGGCGGCCCGGCGCGAATTTACCTCCAGTGAACCTGCAGGAGACCGCGGCGGTGCTGGAGAAGAAGATCGGGCGGCGGCCGGCGCCGGACGAAGTGCTCAGCTACCTGATGTACCCGGACGTATTTTTGAAATTCGCCAAAGCGCGGCAGGTTTATGGCGACGTGGAAGTACTGCCCACGCCCCAGTTTTATTACGGGATGGATCGCGGCGACGAGATGGCGGTGGAACTGGAACCGGGCAAAGCGCTGGTGATCAAGTTTCTGACGGTGGGTGAGCCGCATCCGGACGGCACCCGCACGGCGTTCTTCGAATTGAACGGGCAGCCGCGGGAGGTAACGGTTCGCGACCGGAAGCTGACGGTGACGGAGGCCGCCAAGCCGAAAGCCGATCCCAACCAACCGGGACAGATCGGCGCGCCCATCCCGGGGATCGTTTCCACGGTGGCGGTGGCAATGAACCAGCAGTTGAAAAAGGGCGACCGGCTGCTGGTGATGGAGGCCATGAAAATGCAGAGCACGGTGTACGCGCCCGTTGCGGGCATCGTGAAGCTGCTGCTTGTGCAGCCTGGGCAGCACGTAGAGGCTAAGGACTTGCTGCTGGTGATCGAGTAGCAGAGGGCTAAGCGCTGTACGCCGCCAAATAGTATTCAGCGGTTAGCATTTTCTCATTGAAGGATGAGCCTGAAGCCGGCAGAATAGGGGATCGGGAGATGGGTGCCCTTTCTGGTGATATTTTGACGTCCGTGGCCGACCAATGGGAGGCACGCGCCCACTCTCACAGGCTCGGCAAGTACAACTTCGCGACGCTCGACCGGTTCTGTCGACCTCATCCTGAAAACTGGCGCGAAGCCGCTCGTGAACATCGATTTCAATCGCCATCGGTGTATTTGGCCTCAGCGAACTTTGCAACCCGCTGATCTCGTGCAGTGCGCTTTTGCAGCAGGGAATCCGAGACATTTCGTCTCAACCACCAAAGGTGTTTTAGGCGGCTGCAGGTCGCTGGAACAGCAGGGAAGGGCCTGCGATTCCAGCGACCCGCGGACGTCAGAATGAGTACTTCAGCCCTGCCTGAACCACGCGATTGCTAACGACAGTCGTAATCGCCGCGGCCGAGCCCGGGCCGGCGTCGATGTTCATATTTGGGTTGCCCCAATTCGGGTGGTTCGCGGCATTGAAAGCTTCGAAACGCAGTTGCACCTTCTGCCGCTCGGTAATGTTGAAGATCTTGCGCAAGCCAAGGTCCAGGTTGATCAATCCCGGCCCGACGATGATACCGTACCCGGAGTTGCCGAACGAGTAAGTCGGGTCGTCCACGAATGCGTTGAGGTTGAACCACCCGCGAAGCGACCTCTGGCTGCCCGTCAGATTGCCATTCCCGAGCCGGTTGGGGAGATCTGTACTCGCCCCGGTGTTGGAAGAGTCGTAACTCATCGTCGGGGTCAACGGGGACCCTGTGTACATAGTGAAGATGCCCGACCAATGCCATCCGCCCACAATCAGATCGAGCACCTTGCTGTTGTTCACGAGGGACGTGCCCTTGCCAAAGGGCAGCTGATAATCGAAGCTCGTCACCCAGTTGCCCTTCCTATAGAAACTGGACGGTTGTTTGAGCAAATGCAGGTTATAGTTGTCCTCCGCGCCGCAGCCGATGTTACAGTCTTGCATGGCTCTGCCGTACGTGAGGGAACTCAGGAGATACAACCCGTGGCTCAGATGCTTATCCACCTTCACTTGCAGCGAATGGAAGGTGGACCAACCCTTCATCCCAAGCGTAGAGAACGTCCCGTACAGCGGATAGGGGCGGCGCGACTGGACATCGCCGGGGCCAGGTATCATGACCTGATTATTGTTGGTCGAGGCTTGCAGATCCACGCCCTTCGTGCCCACGTAGGCGACTTCGAGCGACATCGCGCCCGGCAGCGCCCGTTGCACCGTCGCGTTCCAATCTTGGATGTAGGGAGTCTTGTCGTGCCAGTCTATGCTGGTCACCTTGGGGAAAACTGCCTGGGCCACATTTATCGGAGGAAACCCTTGGGGCAGCGTCAGTAATCCGCCATTTCCGTTTGAAGCGGGCGTCACGCCGTTGCCGGTGAACGAGGGCTCGTAGTTGAACGGCAGATTGTACTGAAGCTGGTTACTCCCCTCCCGATCCTCCTGCCCGGTGTAGAAGATGCCGTACGCGGCGCGGACCACGGTTTTTTCGAACGGAGTGTACGCCAGCCCGATGCGGGGCGCAAAGTTGGTTTTCGACATGGTGTTTAGCGCGTCCATGTTTCCTTGGACACAAAACGCACAGCCGTTTGCCCCAGTCGACCCCGCCACCACCAACTGGGCGGTAGCATAGTTGAAATTGCTCTGTTTGTTGTGCACGTCGAGAACCGGCGAGTAGTACTCATACCGCAGGCCCAGGTTCAACGTCAGATTGTGACTGACCTTCCAGTCATCCTGGATGAACAGAGACGGCACGTGCTGGCGGTCGGCCAGGTATGCAGGCGTATCGATATAAGAGCTCTGCGGAATACCCAGCAGCAGATCGGCCAGGGCGTTGCCGCCGCTGGCGCCCGTTTGGCTCGTATATTGCCCGTTAAAACTAAACTGGCCGCGCAGGTCGTTGAGTTGGAAGAGGTTGAATTGGGACCAGCGGAACTCTCCGCCCAGCCGGATGGTATGGCTGCCACGGAGCAGGTTCAGCGTATCCCGGATCTCCCGTTCCGAGCTGCTGAGCCAAGTGGGCGTATCCGTACCCAGCCCCATGGTGCTGTAGCTGCTGACAGATATACTGGGAGTTCCCTGGTAGGACGGATCCGCTTGAACGCCAGGGATCTGCAGATTGCTCGGTAACGGTTGATACCCGCCATCCGGCACGCCTACGTGCTGGTAATACCAGTTGAAGCCGGCTCGAAATTCGTTGAGCGTGCTCGGCGTGAAGATATGGGTCTCGCCCACCGAGGCGCCCATTTTGGGCTCGAACACGTTCCCGGCTCTGTAGCCGCAACCGCAGGCCAAGCCTGGCATGTTGTGAGGCGTAAATGTAGTCTGGCCGCTCTGCGAATATCGGGCGAAAATCGAATCGGCATCGGACATCTTGTAATCGATGCGTCCATCGCCCTGCATGAACTGGTTGGTGCCCGTCGGCTGGAGGATGTAATTGTTGGTCACCGCTCCCGCCACATTAGCCTGCGGATACAAAGCCGCATATGCCAACCCGATGGGCGAGATTTCACTCATCGGAATGATATTGTTCGGGTATGGCTGGCGCACACCAGCGGCATTGATGGTATTCGGGTCATAGATGGTTTTGACCCCCGAGATGCCTCCCGAGAAATTACCGGTGGCTTCGTTAAAAACTGGCACGGAGGACTTGACCACCGTGGGCGTATGCGTGACGGTATACTGCCAGTCCCCAAAAAAGAACAGCTTATTCTTGATGATCGGTAAACCCAGCGTCGCGCCCGGCTGGTTGTACTTGGTGGAGAGCGCCCTGGTGGTGGCGAAAAAGCTCTGCGCGTTTAGATAGGCGTTTTGGTAGAACTCAAACGCCGAGCCGTGAATCTGGTTGGTTCCGGACTTGATGACCACGTTGACCGCCGCGCCGCCGGCGCGGCCGAATTCGGCGTCATAGCTGCTGGTCTGAATCTTGAACTCGGCGATGGCGTCCAGGTTTACGTCGAGAGCGTAGGCGCGGTTGTCGTTCGAGTTATTGTCGACGCCGTCAAGCATGAAATTGTTCATGCCGACGTGCGCGCCGTTGGCCGAAAACGAGATCCCGGATCCGACGGACGAAAACGTGACCGCGCCTCCGATCAGGCCCGGAGTCAGTGACAGCATGCCGAGGTAGTTCCGGCCGTTGAGCGGCATATCCTGAGTCTGTTGCTCGGTAATGACCTGCCCCAGTGCGGAGGTATCCGTCTGGATGGGCTGTACTTCTCCGGTCACCACCACGTGCTCCGTCTGGCCTCCGACCTCCATGGGAGCGTCTACGCGCAACCGGTCCTGCACCTGTAGTGTAATCCCGCTGCGTGTATAAGTCTTGAACCCCGGCGCTGTGACGTTCACCGAGTAAATGCCGACCTTGAGCGGCGGCGAAACATAATTGCCTTGCCCGCCCGCGATGGCGTTGTAGACGATGTTGGTTTGCGTTTCCGTAATCGTCACGGCCGCGTTGGGAATCGCCGCTCCAGTGGCGTCCCTGACGGTGCCTTCAATAATTCCGTTATCCAACTGGGCCAGCGCCGGCACAGCCATCAAGTTCACCAGTACCAGCGCCACCACGAAACTCATCCACAGATGCAACTGTCTCATTTGTTTTGTGCAACCCCTCTCCATTCAGCCAGGATTTCCGTTTTGGCTCCTGAATGCGAGTTAGCATATCACAAGCACCCAGCAGGGGTCACGCCGACGATCTGGTATGTCAACGCCAAATAGAAATCCAGCATCCTCACTGTACGAGGCAGCCAACGGCTGGCGGCAGCCCGAAAAGGGCCGGCCGAAATGGCCCGACGTCCGCGGCCCGCAGCTGTTCAACGAGTGCGTACGAAGGTGCGAAAATCAGTGAGGTGCCCCTGGCCTTTCTTCGAAAGCTGGCGACGACCGCGGCTCTGCTGCTGGCTCTGGCAGGCGCCGGCTGCTCGCGCCGCCACGCCGTCGCGCCATCGCCGGATGGCGAACCGAACCGCTCCGTGAATGCGCGGGTGTGTGCGGGCTGCCACATGAATATCTATGAACGCTACCGGCACACCGGGATGGCTCGCGCGTTTTATCCGCCGTCGCCGGAGAGCTTTCCCAATTCCCGGCCCTATTTTCACCGCCTTTCCGGCACCTGGTTCCAGATGGTTGCGAAGGACGGAGCCTACTATCAGCGGGTCTGGCAAATCGGCTACAGCGGGAAGCAGGAGAACTTCTCAGAATGGAAAATCGACTACGTGATGGGCTCCGGCAATCACGTCCGCAGCTATCTGCATCGCACCATCCGCAACACGCTGATCGAGCTTCCGCTGGCCTGGTATGCCGAAAAGGGCGGCTACTGGGCGATGAATCCGGGTTTCGACAACGAAGATGCGACCGCCCGGCGCAAGGTCGGCTACGAGTGCATGTTCTGCCACAACGGGTATCCATCGATCCCTGCCGGGCACGACGATCCGGGTGCCGAGCCGGTCTACACGCTGCCTTTGCCCGAGGGAATCGATTGCCAGCGATGTCACGGCCCCGGCGGAAATCACGTGCGCGTTGCCCAATTGCCCAACGCCAAGCCGGCGGATTTAAGAAGCGCGATCGTCAACCCCACGCGGCTTCCCGCTGCGCGGGCGATGGAGGTGTGCATGCAATGCCACCTGGAAACCACCAGCCTCCCTTTGCCCAATGAGATCCGCCGATATGATCGCGCGCCGTATTCCTACCGGCCCGGCGAGCCGCTCGCCGCTTTCATGCTTTTTTACGACCACGCGCCCGGCCGCGGGAAAGACGATAAGTTCGAAATTGTTAGCTCCGTCTACCGTCTGCGCAAGTCGCAGTGCTTCCTGCGCAGCAACGGCGCGCTAACCTGCACCACTTGTCACAATCCTCACGACATTCCGCATGGCCCGGAAGCGGCCGATCACTACAACACGGCCTGCCGCCAATGCCACACCGGCAGCCTTGCCGGCGACCATCCGCAAGCTGGGAATTGCATCGGTTGCCATATGCCCAAGCGTCGCACCGAAGACGTCGTGCACGTGGTGATGACCGACCACCTGATCCAGCGCCGCGCTCCTGCGAACCTGCTCGCCGAGCTCCCCAAAGGCGACCGCACCGAGACCGATTACTATGGCGAAGTCGTGCCTTACGGCGCCCCCGATCTGCCTGCGGACGACCTTTACACCGCGGTCGCGCAGGTCGCGGCGAAGAGCAATCTCGCGGGCGGTGTCCCGCGCCTGGAAGCCGCGCTCGCCGGGCGCCAGCCGGCAAGCGCGGTGTTCTATCTCCAGATGGGCGACGCCTACTGCAGCACCAACCAGTACGCCAAGGCCGTCGGACCGTATCAGCAGGCGGCCGCCCGCCAGCCCAACTCGTCAGTTGTGTTACGCCGGTTGGCGTACGCTTTCCTCGGGGCCGGCCAGCCGCAGCAGGCCCTCGACCCGCTGCTCCGCGCCACGCAATCGCAGCCGTCGGATGCGGAGGCCTGGTACGATCTGGCTCTAACTCAAACCGAGCTCGGCAAGGATACGGACGCTCTCACATCCCTCGCAAAAGCCAACCAGCTCGATCCCGAATACGCCGATGCGCAAGACCATCTCGGCGCGGTGCTGGCCAAGACGGGCCAGACCGGTCTGGCGGAAGGAGCCTATCGTTCCGCCCTGCGCATTCAGCCCACCCTCGCCGACGCGCATGCCAATCTGGCCGATCTTCTTGCGGCCAGAAACGATCTGGAAGAAGCCGTCTGGCATTACCAGCGGGCCGGTAGCAAGCCCGTCACCCAATTCCGCTACGGCGTGACGCTGGCCCGCATGAACCGTCTGGCGGAGGCGCAAACGCACATCGAAGCGGCTCTGAAAGCCAACCCGAGTCTCGCCGAAGGGCACGATGTGCTGGGAGGCCTTCTCGAAAAACAAGGACGCCTCGATGCAGCGGAGGTTCAGTACCGCGAAGCCGTGCGTATTCGTCCGGATCTTGGTGGTGCGCATTTCGACTTGGGCCGGGTGCTGGCAAAGCGCCGCGACCTGCCCGCGGCCGCCGAGGAATTCCGCAAGGCGGCCGCCGACCCCGACCTGGCAATCCGTCAACAGGCGTTGCGGGCTCTCCAGGTAATTGGGGCACGCTGAGAATGGCGCCCGCAGAAATGTCGTCCGGCTCTCGATCGGCGTCCTTCCACAATTCGAAGAAGTCTTGGAACGCCGTTTTGGCTTTCGCCGTGTCGCCCGCGAGCGCGGAGCCGCGCCTCATCCCGAGATAGGAGAGCGAATAAAACTGTGCCGGGTAGGGATAGCGCCAGGCACCGGCCCAATGGGCGCCCTTGTGATCCACCATTTTCTGGAACTCAGCCACTGCATCCGCGCCCTTATGCAGGTGCAGGTAAGCCAAGCCGCGCAAGTACACCGCCTCGGGCCATGAGACGCAGTTCAGGATAGACGTGCTCCGTAAGCCAGACTAGGGCGTCTTCATCACCGCTGCCCCAAGCTTTCAAGAGATGTGTGATTTCTGCAGTGCGTGCGATGGATAGCCCGTTCTCCCGTAGGCATCCTAAAATATACAAAAACTTTGGCCGCTTTTGGCCATCCGCTGCCGACTGTACGAGCGGAAGGAGAACAGGCCGCCGGAAACGATCTCCTTCCGGAATGGAGGCAGTTTATGAAACGAATCCCAACTCTGATAGCAACCGTGGCACTGATCCTCAATCTCGGTGTCGCAGGTATCTACGCGGCACAGGGGCCCATAAGAATGACAGTTTCGGGAACTAACGTGGCCACTACGATCAATCTACAGCCCGGCACAATTACCGACGAAGTGATTTTCGCCGGGAACGGTACGCTAGGACCGTTCACCTATCGCGAACTACACGCGGACACGCTCTCTCCCCAGTCTTCCAGCACTTGCGTCGGCGGAACCGGGCTCTATATTCCAACTCTGGCCGGCGGGGGCGTATTTCGCTTCCAAGACGGGAGTCTATTGAACATCGGCCTCACGGCGGGCTCCCTTTGCATCGACCTCACGGCCGGCGTGGCCCACTTTACTGGGACTTATAAGATCACCGGTGAAACCGGACGTTTCAAGGGTGCGTCCGGCGCCCTTAAGTTGAATTCGACGGTGTCCGCGGTGTTGTTCAGCGACTCTAATGCGCCCGTGCTTCTAACGAACGTGGGCGAGTTTGAGGGACAAGTTTCCGGAGTGGCCATCGGGGAGGAAGGGCCAAACGAGCGGCAATAGGAAACGGCGTATTCCCGTGCCCCCGAGACAGGCAGTGTTGGGGTGATCGGGAATTCGCAAAAACGGGCTCGGGCTCACGCATTGCGCCGTGGTTGGATCGGATTAACGATGAAACCTCTGATCGGCTGCGGCTCAGGCGTGAGCGCCCTCGTGTCAAACTGCAAGAGGATCCGTCTGTAGCGCCTAACCTCTCAGAGGGGTAAAATCTTCTTTGTGCGGTTAGTTTCAGTCGCTATCGCGGTCGCTTCACACCTCCCAAACGTTTGCCCAACTGGACCTTGGCTATGCCTTCTGCTCAAAAACTCGACACTCACCACAAAGCGCTCACCCTGAATCTTGATACATCCACCTTCGGTTCTTTCGCCGAAATTGGCGCCGGACAGGAAGTCGCGCGTTGGTTCCTTCTCGTGGGAGGGGCTTCCGGCACGGTGGCTAAAACCATTTCCGCTTACGATAAGGAAGTCAGCGATGATCTCTACGGCTCCGGATCACGCTACGTATCCAAACAGCGACTCGAGGCGATGCTGGACAACGAATGGACCCAACTTCTCACGCAATTAAGCAAAACCCGTGGACCGCAAACTCGGTTCTTTTGCTTTGTTGATACCGTCTCCGCCCGCAACTTCGCCGGAACCAACGACTCACATGGCTGGATCGGTCTCCGGTTCCAGCTCGCAGCCCAGCGGCCCTCCCAACGACGTTCTGCTGCACATCAACATGCGCGATTCGACCAATGTCCTCCAGCAGCAAGCCATCGGTATCCTGGGCGTCAACCTCATCTATGCCGCGTTCTATGAAGTACAAATCAAGGAATCATTTCTGGAAGGTCTGGCACAAGACGTCGTCGCGGAGCGAATCGAGATCGACTACGTGGATCTTCGCGGGCCAGCATTCGAGAGTTGGGATCGCCGTGCTCTGCTAGTCCACTTGGTTCGTGCGGGACTCGCAGAGGCGGTATTTTTTCCCTCCAAGGGCTCCACCGTTCCCCCTACCGAGGTTCTCCACAAGAAAGCCGTCGTGCTTGCGCCGGGATATTTTGGCCACACCGATCCAGTTCACTCGCACGTTCATTTGCGATTATTGGCTTCGGCAATTCAGGAGCTTCAGAGGGACCTTGGCGAAACAAAATCTGCGCCCGCCGGTTTTTTTTGCCTAACCGTTGCACCGTTCAGGCCGGATGAAACAGCCCCGGAAATTGCCGACCTGCTTCGTCGTATCGATGCGCTTCGCGCCGCTGGCGGCGACGTGCTGCTTTTTCGTAAACCCGAGCTGTACCACATGACAGCTCTCGTAAACCGCCATACGCAGGCGCCTGTGCGCTTCGTCGCAGGTCTTTCACTTCTGATTCGAGCGTTTGAAGGAGTTTACGGCAATCTCGAAGGCAGACTTCTGGAGGCCGTCGCACGTCTCTTCGCCCAGAATGTTCGCATCTACGTTTATCCGATGACTGCCGCGGATCTGCAGGAATGGCTGAAGAGTGCCTCGGTTACCGGTTGGGAGTGGAGTGAGACGAATGGATTGGTTTCGGCAAGCCAGCTGCGTCGCGCGCCACCTGTCGGACACTTGTTTGCCTATCTTCTGGCCAGCAACTTTCTTGTCTCTATGCGAGCTCCTATGGAGGCATGAGGGGGTTTCGTTGCGAAAATCGGTTTGGGAAGAGTGAAGACGAGTTGGGGCGAAACGGACCGCGCTACGAAATGGGCCAAAGGAACAGAACTGGACTTCCGGACCGCGTCGGGCTTTCAGATCCGCGTCTTGCGCGGTTTCCGGCCAAGTGAAATTCAAGCTTTCTCGGCCGGTGGTTCGGGTAACGCCGCTCTTCGACCGTAGACATATAGACAATCGATATCGTGATACGATATCATTGACTCATGGCTAATCCAACCGATATCCTGCCGGGCACACTCGACCTCCTCATTCTCAGAACCCTGGAACTCGGCCCGCTGCACGGCGTCGCCATTGCCGACCGCATCGAGCAAGTCACTCGCGGCGTCTTTCTCGTTGGTCCCGGATCGCTCTTCCCCGCACTTCACCGGCTCACCGAAAAAGGCTGGATCGAGGGCGAATGGACGGAATCCGAAGCAAAGCGCCGCGTGAAAACGTACACCTTGACCGCCTCCGGGCAGGTTCAGCTGGTCGAAGAGAAGCGCAACTGGAAGAACGTCTTCACCGCCATGAACCGCGCGTTGGCGGAGGAGATCTAAATGATCTTTCTGCGCCGGCTCCGTCAACTTCTCAACCGCATGTTTCACGGCGACGCCGTCGAGACGGAACTCGACGCCGAAGTGCAGGAGTTCTACCAAACCATGGTGGACCGCCAAATCGAGCGAGGAGTTCCCGAGCAGGAAGCCCGCCGCCTGGCACGGATCAAATTCGGTCATCCCGAAAACGTGAAAGAAGAAGTCCGCGACTCCAGAACCGGGGCTGCGCTCGCTTCCACGATACGTGACGTGAACTATTCACTCCGCAGTATGCGGAAGGCGCCCCTCTTTGCCTGTGTCACTGTTCTCACGCTGGGAGTCGGGATCGGCGCCAACACGACCATCTTCTCCGTCGTCAGCCGATTCGTCCTGCGCCACCCACCCGTTGGCGGCCCTGCCACTCTGATGGCGCTGCACACCACCCAAGGCGGCGGCCAGTGCTGCAACAACTTCAGTTGGCCGCTCTTCAGCGACGTACGCGAGCAGGCCAAATCGTTCTCCGGCGTTACCGCGTATTACGACTTGCTCCCCGCCTCCATCGATAGCACCGGTGAACCGGAACGCGTCTGGGGACAAGCGGTCACCGCAAATTTCTTCGATGTCGCGCGCCTGTTCATGGCGGCCGGTCGAGGCTTCACGCGGGAGGAAGAACACCTGCCGGCGGTCGTGCTCAGTCACCGGCTGTGGCAGCGCCGCTTCGGTGCGGATCCCGCCATTGTGGGCAGGTCAGTCCGGCTATCCGGACGGCCTTACACCGTGGTCGGTATCGCGCCGTCGGGTTTCCGCGGGCTGGATATTATCCTCGACGCGCAATTCTGGGTGCCTCTCGACAATATCGATCAACTGCTGCCGAAGACCGCCAATCGCATCGATCGCAACTATCACTGGCTCGCTGTGGCCGCCCGCTTGGCTCCCGGCGTCACGCAGGCGCAAGCCGCCGCCGAACTCGAAGTTCTCGGGAAGCGGTTTGCCAAAACCTTACCCGGATCCTTGCCCGCCCGGGATAGAGACACTGGCTTTCTGATGGATACGGCGGGTTCGTTACCGCCGCGCGATCGGTCCGCCGCAATGATGTTCTTCGCCGGTCTCTCTGCGGTGGCGCTCCTGGTTTTGTGTATCGCCTGCGCCAACGTGGCGAACCTCTCGCTGGCTCAGGCCAGCGGGCGGCAACGCGAGATGGCTGTGCGCCTCGCTCTGGGCGCCACGCGTGGCCATCTGCTCCGCCAAATGCTGACCGAAAGCGTAGTGCTGTCGCTGGCGGGTGGCGCGCTCGGGGTCGCGCTCTCGCTATGGGCCACACATTCGCTCGCGGCGTTCCGGCTGGCAGCGCCGGTGCCTCTCGATCTCTCGGTGAGCGTGAACGGCGCGGTCCTTCTCTATGCGTTCGGGCTCAGTGTGGGGGTGGGCATTCTGTTCGGCTTGGCTCCGGCGTGGTCGGTGGCGCGTCCCGTGATCGTGAGCGCCCTCAAGGGCGAAGACCTATACACGCGCCCGGGCCGCGTGTGGAGTCTTAGGAGTCTCCTGGTGGTGTCGCAGATCTCGATGTCGCTGGTGCTGCTCTGCGCCACCGGACTCTTTCTGCGCAGTCTCGGCAATGCCTCCCGCATCGATATCGGATTCCGCTCGAAGGGCGTTCTGATGATGTCGGTCGATCCGCGGCTCCATGGCTACGACCCAGAGCGCACGGTTCAGCTGCTCACCACGGTGCGCCAGCACGTGGCCGGCCTTCCCGGCGTGATCTCGGCGGCATATACTGACGCCGTACCGCTCTCCGGCGGTCACCGCAGCGACGGCTTCCAGGTGCCAGGCAGACAGGCTCCCTCTGGAAGCACAAGCGTCGATCTGTATATGGCGAGCCCCGGCTATTTCGATACCATGGGCATCCCGCGCATCGCCGGACGCGATTTCGATAACGAAACCGCAACTTCGCCGAGGAGCGCCGTCGTCAATGAACTCTTCGTGCAGCGCTTCTTCGGGAATGAGAACCCAATCGGCCAGCGCGTCCGTGACGGCGACCGCCTCTACGAAATCATCGGGGTGGTGAAGAACACGAAGTCGCGCACGCTGGGTGAGGACCTCCGGCCCGTTCTCTACCGTTCGCTCGCGCAGGACATTGCCGCCGATCCTTCCATGACCGGCTACTCGGTTCTGGTCCACTTCGCGGGCGAGTCCGGCGCGCTCGGGAAAGCTGTCCGCGCGGAAATCCACACGCTCGACCCCTCGCTTGCCATCTTTGACATCGCCACCATGGAAGAGCACCTCAGGGACGCGCTATTCCTTCCCCGACTGGCAGGAACGCTATTCGCCATCTTCGGCTTACTCGGCCTCTCACTGGCGGCGGTCGGACTATACGGCGTGATCAGCTACTGGGTCAGCCGGCGTACTCGGGAAATTGGCATCCGCCTGGCGATCGGAGCGAGAATCGGCGAAGTGCAACTTCTGATCATCCGCCAAGGAATGACACTTGCCGTCGTGGCTTTGATCCCTGGCCTCGCGGCAGCATGGGCTATGGCGAAGCTTTTCACCAGCTTCCTCTATCGAGTCCCCGCCCACGACGCCGCCACGTTTACGCTGGTCCCGCTCTTTCTCGCGGCCATCGCATTTCTGGCCTGCTGGATACCCTCCCGCCGGGCGGCTAAGGTGAACCCCAGCACAGCCCTGCGTCATGAATGACGGAACGCGGAATCCCTCATAGTTTGGGGACGTGCCGGGGGAATGTGCCAACGTGGATCAATCGGTCACTTGTGCTGTCCAGGGGACGCATGTCGCACTCGGCAAAGACTCATGGAGCAGAAAACGACGTTATCGATAATCGAGAACCACTTGGCTGGTTTGTCGCCGACTCGTTGATTGGCCGGAAACGGCGTTCAGGGCGATTGCCCACCCCGTCGGCGGCGAGTCGGTCCCAACGGAACAGAAGGGGACTTCGGGTTCTTTTGGAAGTGGAATCGGGGTTTCGCGGCCAGCTACCACCGATCGTCGTTCAGCCAGCGATGCTTGCTACCGTCGATGTGCAATAGCATCCCTGCCAGCGGCCGCCGCGGACGCCGGCGCCGGTGCGGTCCGCGTTTGCGCCGCTTCGCCACCAGCCCCGCTCCCTGCAGGGCCTGCTGCACCCAGGTGTTAGTTCACCTGGATCGCATGCTCTTTCCGCAACCTCTCGTGGAAGTGCCGCATACTGAGATCGAAGTACACTTTCCGATACAGCCGCAAGACCTCCTCTGCCGTTTCCATGGGAATCCTGTGGATGCTCCGCTTCCCCCGTCTTTGATCGAACAGTCCGGTGTAGCCGAATTTGGCATATCGATCCCGGATTCCGGCGCATCGTCCGGTCCGTTACCCCCACCATCTCAACTGCCTCCATCCAGCTGATCTTCTTGGCCATCGCCTTCAAAAGTACGACTTGTAATTTCATCGTCCGCTCCATTGCCGCGGCGCTTATCGCTCCTGGGATTGTCAACTTTCAGGATCACCGCCGTCTTGCTGAGCGGACACATCACATGTTCACTCGACCGGACATTTCACATACTAACGACACAAGACAAGACTCCCCTTGACATGCAGATCAAGGAGGCTTAAACTCGCGTTCATTACCTTAATCTTTAGGGTCTACCGCTGGTCAACTTCTGTTTTCGAGGGAGGTTCAAGTGCCTGCATTCCTGTGCGCGCGGAGATTGGTCCGCTGCATCATACTCCTCGTTTTGATCGTATCGTCCGCGTGGCCGCAAGCCAGCACCGCTACTGTGAGTGGGACCGTGCGCGACCAGAGCAGCGCGGTAATTCCCGGCGCTTCTGTGACGTTGACCAATAAGGACACCAATGTCACGTCGAAAAACAGCGCCAACGAAACCGGATTTTATCTGTTTCCCGGCCTGGTCCCGGGACCGTACCTGCTGACTGTCGAAGCTGCCGGCATGCTGAGATTCGAAGGCGCCCTGACGGTGCAGGTAGAGCAGAGCGCCGTAGTGGACGTGACCATGAAGGTGGGCCAGACAACGGCCGAAGTGTCGGTGCAGGACGTCACTCCGCTGGTGACGGTGGACAACGCGACGCTCGGCGGCACGCTGGAGCACACGCGCATCGAACAGTTGCCGCTCAACGGCCGCACCGTGATGAGTCTCTTGCAGGTTGTGCCCGGCATGGAGGGCACGCGCTCCTTCGGCATACGCGATGGCTCTGAGGACGTGGTGGTGGACGGGGCCACCATCATGGACCGTTCTGGTTGGAATACCGTCAATCCGCGGCAGCCCGGCCTCGATTCAATCCAGGAGTTCACAGTTGCTGACAACGGCACCTCGGCCAAGTATGCGCGGCCCACTACCGTGGTGATGAGTACTAAAGCGGGCACCAACCAGATACACGGTTCCGCATTCGAGACCAACCGCAACAATGCCGTTGGTTTGGCAAGGGCGCGGACTGACTATTACACCAAGGCGCCGTTTCTGAACCGCAATGAGTTCGGTGTTAGTGCGGGCGGCCCGGTTTATATTCCCAAAATCTACAACGGCAAGAACAAGACTTTTTGGTTCTTTTCCTACGAGGCCCTCAGGCAGATACAGAACACCAGTCTAGGCTTTCCGGTGCCGACGCAGGCCATGCGGAACGGCGACATGAGCGGCATCACAGACGTCAATGGCATTCAGTCCACCATTTACGATCCTTACTCCACCAACGCCAGCACGTGGGCGCGCACGCCTTTCCCCAACAATCAAATCCCCTCAAGCCTGGAGAGTCCGTTGGCTAAGTATCTGCTTGGCGTCACGCAGTTGCCAACCTTGGCCAATGTCAACCCGAACGTTGCGCCCAACTGGTTTGGCGCGGTTCCCTCATTCCAGCGGAGTTGGACCACCAGCGCGCGCGTGGACCAGCGTATAGGCACGAAGGACACTTTCTATTTCCGCTATTCTCAGGGTAACTACTCCACCCGATCGCAGTTCTACAGCCAGCCGACGCTCGATTGGAGCAAAGTGCCTTCAGGCACCCAGGGTTACAAAGCCCCTAACAAGAACGCCGCGGTTTCCTGGGTTCACTCCTTCTCGCCCACCCTGTTCAACGAACTGGTGGTGAGTGGTTCCTACGGCCCCTGGTTTGTGGGCACCGGCGACCTGACGCATAATTACGACGCCGAACTTGGACTTCCCAATCCCTTTGGTGTGGGAGGCTGGCCCGGCATTTACACCGCCGGGTTCGACAACGTGGGGAGCGGATTCGAATGGGAGACACAGAATACCAATGCCGCTAATGAGTTTTATGGCGTCTTGGATGACAACGCTACGAAGGTGAAAGGCAAGCACGAGTTCCAGTTCGGCTTCCACTATCGCAACGACCAGTTGGACATTCTGCCGGCGCAGCAGCAAGTGGCGGGGAACAACAACTTTGCCACTAACGCCACCTCGCTGTATGACCCAAGTTCATCGCGCACAAACCCTCAGCCGCTTCCTTATACCGGTGACGACCTGGCGAATTTCTATTTAGGCGTGGCGAACTACTCGAACCAATATGTGCGTGGTATGTTCTATGCACGAGCGAAGGAGTATGCGGGCTATTTCCAGGATAAGTACAAGGTAACTTCGCGGCTGACTGTGAACCTGGGGCTGCGCTATGAATACTGGCCTCCATTCCGTGCCAAGAACAATGCCGTGGTCAGCTTCGACAAGGCCAATCAAGCCATTGTGCTGGGCACAAGTTTGCAACAGTTGGAGACGCTGGGCTATACCACTCCGTCCATCGTAGCCCGTCTACAGCAATTGGGGGCTAAGTTCGAGACTTACCAGCAGGCCGGGATGCCGCAGGCGCTTGAGACCAGCAACAAATTGGATTTCGCGCCCCGGTTAGGTTTCGCTTACAAAGTGTCCGGCGGGGCCAGGCCTATCGTGCTGCGCGGCGGCTACGCGCTTTCGTATTTTCATATTCCGACCAATCCCTGGGCACAGCGAATGCGGTTGAATGCCCCGATGAACGCGCGATTCATAACCAGCGTGACGCAAGCCGCTTATTCGCCGGACGGCATCGCCAACATCGGCCTCCGAACTGTTCCCACCATCATCGCAGGCAAGAACAGCACCACTGCTGTCTCAACGGATGCCGTGGGTAGTCTCAGCGCCGGGTCCGCGGTGGTTGATTACTTCTCCTTGAACCAACCAGACCCCCGGGTTCACAACTGGAACCTTACCTTGGAAAAGGAGATCATCCCGAACACGATATTCCGCGTGAGTTATATCGGCAACCACAGCACCGCGCTTGAGCAGGTCAACCAGTTCAACCTGTCCACGCCGGCGTATATCTGGTACAAGTCTACGGGTACGCAACTGCCCACCGGTCCACTAGCCGCGGTGGCCACCAATGCCTACAACCAGACCACCTATGGCGCCCTGGAAAACTGGCAGAACACCGGCTGGGGCAACTCAAACGGCCTCTCGCTCGAAGTGCAGCGCCGTTTCAGTAAGGGCTACGCCTTTCAATTCTTCTATGTGCTGGACAACAACTTCGCGGCGGGCGGCCAGGGATATGCGGGGACTTCGGTAATTCCTTCGTCCAACCAATACCTGCCGGGCACGGTGCCGACCGACCCATCCGCGTTGGACAGGCTGCTGAACTACCAGCGGGACACAACCATTCCCAAGCACCGCTTACGTTGGAACTGGGTGGCAGACCTGCCGTTCGGCAAGGGCAAGCCCATTCTCGGGAATGCCGGCGGAGCACTGAATAAGCTGGTTGGCGGCTGGCAGGTAGCAGGCATTGGTTCCATAAACAGCACCTATCTCACATTGCCGAGCACTTACTTTTCCACCGGCACTCCGGTCCAGCTTTACGGCTATCAGTATCCGATTCAAAACTGTACCAGCGGCACATGCTATCCCGGCTACTTATATTGGAACGGCTACATTCCCTCCAACCTGATCAACAGCCATAACGCGGCCGGGCAGCCAAATGGGTACGAGGGCATTCCGTCCAATTACCAACCGGCGGTGACGCCCCTGGTCGTCTATGGCCAGACCACGGCGCCCAATGCCCCCGCGGGCACCAACATGGTCGGCTTCTACAACACCAACACCGTCTGGGTGCCGCTGAGCGACGGAACCGTCCAGCGCACTACCTGGAGCGGACTGGCGCCCCTGCGCCAGCAATACTTCCCGGGTATCTGGCAGTGGGGCCTGGACGCTTCGGTGTTCAAGAACATCGCCATCAAGGAACGGCTCACCTTCCGGTTACAAGCGGATTTCTTCAACGTCCTGAATCATCCCGGCAACCCCAACAGCTTCATCGGGGCTACCGGAATCCTGAATGTTCAATCCTCCGGCAACAGCCCGCGCACGTTGCAATTGTCGGGTCGCCTGAGCTGGTAGCACCTTCGCCGTACCGGAGCGGGCTTTAGCCTGCCATGTCGGCATTCATGCCGACACGCCACCACCGGTGAAGCCTGCTAAAATTGCCTCCGAAACCTACGAGTCCAATAGCATGCAGGGAATTATCGCTCTACTGGCGCTAACTGCTTCCGTCGTAAACGGCCAGACGCCCGAATCGGCGCGGCTGAATCAGCACCGCGTTACAAACCGTTCCAGCCCGGCGCCGGAGCCCGGTTCCGAAAAGCAACCGATCCCGTCGTTGATCGAAGGTCTGCATTCCGCCGAAGAGTGGCGCACCGTCCGCAGGCCGCAGTTGCTGCAACTCTGGACCGGAATTCTCGGCAAGCTAGGTCCCAATGAGCAAGACCGGCAATGGTTCGGGGACATCAGGCAAGCGGTGATTCGTGAGACGGCCGACCGCGGAACCTACACCCGAATTTCCCTCGATCTTCCCATCGAAAAGGACTTTCTCCAGCACCACCTACTCCTTCTGCCGAAAGGGCGCGGACCGTTCCCGGCCGTGATCTGCTGGACTTCCACCACACCGGATTACGCAGAGCCCGAACAGTGGTGGGGAAAATGGCTGGCGGAGCATGGCTATGTGGTGCTGACAAGTTGGTCGTTCATCCGCCATTACCGCGATGACTCCGACTATCGGACCGGCGCCGCAGAGAAGCTATACCAGCGATTCGGCCACTGGCTGCCGATGGCAAAGATGGCGCACGACGCCGCACGTGAGGCCGAGTACCTGCGCGGCCGCCAGGAAGTGGATGGCGCGCGAATCGGGTTTATGGGCTTCTCGCTTAGCGCCAAAGCGGCTGTGTACATTGCGGCCTTCACGCCCGGGATCGCGGCCGTCGTGGCCATCGATCCCCACATCGCCATCAACGGCGGCACCAACTGGTTCGCCCCATGGTACCTGGACTGGCTGCGGCCCTTCCCCGATATCCCGACGCCGCAGCACACAGTCCTCAGCTTGCTCAATCCCGATCCGGCGCGGCCCGGCTTCGAGCATGATCACCATGAGTTGCTCGCGTTGGCCGCGCCTAAATCATTCCTGCTGATCGGCGGCAAGGGGGACTCCGAAGACAGCGGCGGCGATTCCGACGATCTCGAGAGTTGGGGCTATTACAACCGCGCCAAAGAAGTATACCGGCTGCTCGGTGTACCTGGCCGGCTGCAATTCGTGCTGACCACCAACGGCCACAAGCCGAACGGGCCGGAGGTGGATGCCGCCTGGCGCAATTTCCTTGCCCGCTGGTTGAAACCGAAAGAGGCAAATTGACGACACGCAGTCTGGCTATGCTCAGCCTGGTTCTGATGCCCGCGGCCTGCGCCGAAGCCGCGTCACTCCAGATCCAGCCCGAGTACCTGCGGACCGCGCCCGATGGCGAGGTCGTTCCCGCCGACCGCGCCGCAGCAGGCCAGCCTCGCCCATCGTCTCTGGCAGCGGCCCGCATGGGTTACGTGTCACTGCAAATGATCGCGAAGCTGGGGGCGCCGGGCGAGTACTCACTGGAGTTGACGCCCGCCTCCGGCCTGCAGGTGGACGTCTTTCGCGAGTGGTACCACGCTCTCGACCGGGATAAGACGAATTATCCGGATGCTTTGATTCCGGTCCGCATGCCATACGCTTCGCACCTGCCCGAGCCGGACAATCGCATTCCGGGGCAGAAGGCGCAGGCCTTCTGGGTGGATGTCTGGATCCCCGGCAATGCCCGCGCCGGTGATTATCGATTGCAGTTTCGCCTGAAATCGCCGGAAGGCGCCGCCGAGGTAACGGTTCCCATCCGCGTTCTGGAGGCCAGTGGTTCCGGAGCAGGACGTGGTGGCCATCGACCACAATTCGTACGGCACTTCGTGGATCGGCGATCTCTACGCGCGGGAACGCGAGCGCACCGGCGCGGACTTCTTCCGCAGTGACGCATTCTTCAAACTGATTCACGCCTACCATCGGATCTTCTACGAGCATCGCGGCGTGTTCCATCAACTTGGCTACGGGCACGCCGGCAAAGTCGGGCCGGAGTTTGCACCCGCGCTCGAAGGCACCGGGCGCGGTAAGCATATCGCGAATTGGGAATTATTCGACCGCCACTACGGACCACTATTCGACGGGACTGCTTTCAGCGGCACCCGGCGCGGAGCCCGGCCGATTCCCTTCGCGTACCTTCCTATTAACCCGGAGTGGCCCGCATCCTACCTTTGGTGGGGCCAGCCCGGCTATGAAGCCGAATTCGTGAACGTCGTCTCTGAGATGGAGCGCCATTTCCGCGAGAAGAATTGGACCAGCACGCACCTGGAGCTTTTCTTTAACCACAAGAAGCGCTACACCGGATTTCCGTGGGACGGTGACGAGGTGCGCTTCCCCGAGGACAACCGCTACTTTCGCGAATATGGGCGCCTGCTGCGCAAAGCCGTGCCGCAGAACTCGCCCGTGAAGTTCGTGTTCCGCGCCGACGCAAGCTGGAGTGTGGAACAGCAATCCAAGGAACTCGCGGGGATCGTGAACATGTGGATCTGCGGCGATGGCATCATGAGCTGGTATCCCGAGACGGCCCGCGCCATGAAGCAGCGCGGCGATATCGTCTGGTTCTATTCCGGGCCGCCGCAGGTGACCCAGGCTTCGGCCAAAATCACGCAATTCCCATTGCAGGCGTGGCTCTGGGGAATCGATGGCTACGTGCACTGGCAGGTCGTCGACGCCGGCGCCGATCCCTGGTTTCACTTCGATGGCGGCGGCACGGCACTGGTCTATTCCGGGGAGCGCTTCGGTATCGAGGAGCCGATTCCGAGTATCCGGCTGAAGATTCAGCGCAATGCAGTGCAGGATCTGGCGCTGCTCGATAGCTTCAAAGCCCGGCGGCCCGTGGTGGCGCTTCGAACAGAGGCAGCGCGGCGATTCAACGGCTCAAGCCCGCAGGATTGGTGGAATCCGCGGCCGCCTATCGCGGATCGGCCTCCGTCTGAGTGGACCAACGGCGAGATCGACGCGGCGTCGGGTCAGACTACGCCGGATGCTGGCGAAGACCGGCGCCAGCTCCTGGCAGAAGGTGCATGAGTTTGTGATGCAACTGGCCTCGGAGATCAAATGAAGACAGGTCAAATGAAGACCATTCTGATCGGGTGGCTGGCCGTTTCCGGTGCGTTCGCCGCCGACGATCCCTTCGTCCGCGAGCTGGACGATGCCGCGCGCGTGGCAAGTGTCATGGTGGATGGCGATGTCTGCCGGAAAATCGTCACCGCGCGCGCCATGGACTATCTGTTGCGCAACGACCCCAAGGACCGGTTTTTGGCGGGCGATAACTACGAAGTGAACTATGATGCCTTTGACTCGGTAAAGAAAACGCTGATTCGCATCTCGCGCCTGGTCTCGTTTCCCGCCGATGCCAACTTGTGGATGCCCATTCCAGGCCACCCCGATAAGATGCGCGTGGTGATCCGGAACGCCCACGAGTTGAGCCAGTTCTGGACGTGGGGCGCTCTCTATCAGAACATGATTCCCGAAATGAAGACCGTGCTCGATACCGGCCGGCGCGTCACAGTGGCGCAGAAACCCGGCTGGGTATCGGTACTGGCGCCGGTGTCTGACAGCCTGGGCGATATCGTCGCCGTGGTGGAAGTCGCCAGCCAGAGACACGTGGATCCGCAGGGCAACGTGAAATGAAGCTGACTTTTTTCTAGGGGCGTTATACTCAGGAAGTGTCGCCGCGTTGGCAGTCAATTGCTTGTGTGGTGTGGCTGCTGCTGTTCGCGTCCTGTCACTCGTCCAGTAAGCCGCCCGATTCCACGGCCGAGCGCCAGCCCGCCCATCCGGCCGAACCTCCTACAGCTCTGCGTCCCTTAAATCTCGTCCTGGTGACCGTCGACACTTTGCGTTTCGACCACTTGGGATGCTACGGCAACTCCGGGATTGCTACTTCCACCTTGGACAGCATCGCCCAACGCGGCGTCTTGTTCGAGAACGCAGTCACACACACGCCGCTCACCGCGCCGTCTCACGCCAGTATTTTCACCGGACTTTATCCCATGGGCCACAAGGTCCGGGACACGGGAGGCTTCGTGCTGGATGCTACGCACCCGACGCTGGCGACCATCTTGCGCCAGCAGGGCTGGGACACCGCGGCCTTTGTTGGGGCATCGGTGTTGAAGCGGCACTTCGGGTTTGACCAGGGCTTTGCCGTGTACGACGATGAGATGCCCAAGGCCGGCAGCGGCAAATTGGCCGGTGAGTATGCCGAACGCCGGGCCGGAAGAGTGGTGGACCGCGCTATCCGATGGCTGGACACTCGCGCTTCGGGCAAGCCATTCTTCCTTTGGGTGCACGTGTTCGATCCGCATTCGCCCTACGATCCGCCGTCGCCGTTCCGCGAGAAATACCGCGGCAGACTCTACGATGGAGAGATCGCTTACACGGACCAGCAGCTCGGAAGGCTGTTCGCCGCCGTTGCCAAGGGCTCTGCGCCGGAACAGACTCTGATTGCGGTGCTTTCGGATCATGGCGAGAGTCTGGCAGAGCACGGTGAGTACAACCATGGAGTCTTCCTCTATGACTCCACCCTACGGATTGCCTTCCTGCTGGCTGGACCCGGCGTGCCGGCCGGCCCGCGGGTGAAGCAGCAGGCGAGGACCGTCGACCTGCTTCCCACGGTGCTCGAATTGATGGGAATCAAGGCGCCCGATGGCCTTCCCGGGACCAGTCTCACGCCCGCATTCTCCGGCAAAGACGTGCCCACCCAATATTCATACGCGGAAACGCTCTTTCCGAAAATCAACATGGGCTGGGCCGAATTGCGCGGAGTTCGCACCAACCGTTGGAAATATATTCGCGCTCCCCACCCTGAGCTTTACGATCTGCTGCAGGACCCAGGTGAAAAGGCCAACCTCGCCGGAAGCCATCCCGCCCAGGTGCAGCTACTGGAGGGCCGGTTTAAAGCCTTGATCGGTAGCGACCAGGTGGAGAAGGTCCGGACAACCATGGTTGACCAGCGCACGATGGAACAATTGAAGTCGCTCGGCTACCTCAGCGGGGCATCGGGCCGGGAGTACGCCCTTGCCGGCACAGGGATCGATCCCAAGGACCGCGTCGGGGTGCTGAAACTGCTTTATCAGGCGGTGTCGCCCGATTCCGGAACACCTTCGTCGCAGCACATCCCTATGCTGCAGCAAGCTCTCCAACAGGATCCTGCCGACCCGACGGTTTACTTTCACCTGGGCGACGAATATCGGGCAGCCGGGCGCGCCGCCGAAGCCATGAATCTCTACCAGGAAGGAATCCGCAACGGGCTTCGGAACGCGTGGTTGTACTCGCGCCTGGGTTATTTGTATCTTCAACAAGGCAACAAGGACGAAGCCATATCGTTCTATGAGAAAGCCGCGCAGCTGAATCCATCCGATTCCGAAGGCCTCAACGATCTGGGCATGGCCTATTTGGAGACCGGCAAGGTGGAGCAGGCCGAGCGAGCCTTCGAGTGGAGCCTGGCAGCGGACGCCGAATCGGCGATGGGTTACAACGGCCTGGGGCTGGTATCCATTCAGAAGCAGGATGTTGCCGGGGCGCGCGGTTATTTCGAAAAAGCCGTTCACCGTGACCCTGACCTCTTGGAGGCGCAGCTGAACCTGGGCCGGGCCTATAAGATCCTGGGGGACAATGCCCGGGCGCGCGCCAGTTTCGAGGCCTTCCTTGCCAAAGCCCCGCCCGCCCAATACGGTGAGATCATCGCCAGCCTCAGAGAAGAGCTGGCGAGCATGCCCTAGGCGGATTGCTCCGTTGTGCATGCTACTTGTGTTGGTGGCGCGGGCGGTTTCGCCTGCGAGCCCCAACTCATCTCGCCTCTAAGTGACAATCTAACAGCTCAATCCTTGTTATACTTGCTTTAATTTCCGGGGAGTGCCTTGACCGTTCCAAGTTCGAAACGACTGCTTGCCGAAGAGCGTAGAAGAAAAATTCTGGATCTTCTGGAGAAAGAGGGCCGCGTAACTGTCAGCGGACTGGTACAGCAGGTTGAAACTTCCTCTGTCACGGTGCGGGGAGATTTGGATCTGCTGGCGAAGAGTGGGGCATTGATCCGCTCGCACGGCGGCGCGGTGCGAAGCCTGGATCCGGTTCGGGATTATCCTCTCAGCTTCAAGCAAACCATTCACCACGCCGAGAAAGTCCGGATTGGCCTGGCGGCGGCGAAACTGCTGAAGCCCAACCAGACCGCCATCATCGATTCCGGAACCACCACGCTGCAGGTAGCGCACCAGATCAAAGTCCAAAAGCTGAAGGGCCTAACCGTAGTAACCCACGCGCTGAATATCGCCAGTGAACTCGCCGATTCGACTAACGTTGCGCTGATCATGGTCGGTGGGATTCTGCGCCAGTTGTCCAATTCTTTTGTCGGACCGCAGGCCGAGCGGATGATCGCGGAATTGCACGCGGACCATTGTTTCCTGGGAGTCGACGGGCTTGATCCTGAGATCGGACCGACCACGCCGGACATCATTGAGGCCCAGTTAAACCACCTTATGATTCATGTTTCAAACGAGGTCACAGTGGTGGCGGACGCCAGCAAAATAGGCCGGCGCAGTCTCTCCACCATCGGCAGCCTTTCCTCGATTCACCGCCTGATTACGGATAACCGCATTGCGCCGGAAACGGTCCGGGCCCTCGAGAGCAAAGGGCTCGAGGTGATCGTCGTCTAAACCAGTACGCTCGCCGATGCCCTCAGACGGCAGCCAGCCCTAAGATGCGAACGGCATTGTTGAAGTAGACCTTGCGCAGTATCGGTTCCGGCAGGCCCAGTCCATAAATGGCCCAACGGCCTTGCGGCGGCACCTTGGCGGGCGCATAGTTGAAATACTCGTCGTCGGTTTCCAGGAAGCGAAAATAAATGCGGTACAGTTCGTCGCCGAACAACTGCTGCGGCGAGCATCCAGCAGCTCCGCGTTGCTGGGAAACCCGGGCCCGTGAAATGACCATTCCGGGTGATTGTGCAACTCTTCGAAGCGCTCATTGAAGCGGTCGATCGGCAGAAAAAACGCCACCGGATCGGAGACGTGGATGGCCACCGGAAGGTTCAGGGCCCCACAGGACCGGCAGAAGTTCCTCGGGGGTGGAGTTGTAGGCGTTACCTCTCCTTTGAAGCAGGCCGCTGCGCCAGAGACGCAATGCCGCCCTGCCAAGGGCTCTACGTTTCATGGCGTCTCCTGGGAGTGGAACAGCGCTTCGGCTTCCCCGGCAGTTGCCTGGCTGCCGGTACCGCCCATGGAGCGCGTGGACAGCGCGCCGCAGGCTGCGGCAAAGCGCAGGGCATCCGGTAGGGAATACCCCCGGCACCACGCATGCAGAAAGCCGGCGTTAAAAGAATCACCCGAGCCGGTCGTGTCCACCGGCGCAGTCAAAAAGGCTGGGACATTGAGGGGAGTTCCGCGGTTCAGCGACATGCATCCGTCGGTGCCCAGCTTGGCCACGGTCAACGTGCGTCCGTTCTCGAGCGTCCGCAGACACTCCACGAAATCTTCCGATCTGCCCACGCCCCGCAGTTCGATTTCGTTCGGGAAGAATACGTCCACCTCCTCAAGAACTTCGCGCAGCCCTCCATTCCAGCGCTCGGTAGGATCGAAACCCGGATCGAGCGACGTGGTCAATCCGCGCGCATGAGCCTCGGCAAACAGGGAGCGGCAGCTCGGGCGTAGACCATCCTGCAAATAGTACGACGAAATATGCAGGTGCGTGCAGCCATCCATGACAGCGTCATTGAGGTCCGCCGCCGTGAACGAACTGGTCGCTCCGGGGTAGGTTACCAGGGCCCGATCGGTGGAGCAGGTGAGCGACACGGTGAGGCCCGTTTTCGATCCGGGATCGCGCTTCACATGCGAAACATCGATGCCCGCGCCGGAGAGAAACCCGGTGCAGAAATCGCCCCACTGATCCGCTCCCACTTTGCCGGCAAACCGCACGGCGTTGCCCAGCCTGGCCAGCCCGGCGGCGCAAATGGCGGATGCGCTGCCCAAAGTCAGGCTCAGATCTTCCACCAGCACCTCACAGCCCAGCCTCGGAAAGCTGTGATAATCGCGCAGTATCAGGTCGGGATTCAGTTCGCCAATGACGAGGAATCGCACGTCTCGGTTCTCTTTTCCCCGCGGTGCACGGTGAATCCGTTGACCACCCGGCTGATGACGCCCTGGGAAGGCAAATCCGGCCGAAGACCGCCCGCGAGGCAGCGGAAGAATGCCAGCAATTGCCCGACCAGCACATCCAGGACAGGAACATTCGCATCGCCCAAAGCCGCCAGGCCGGGGATTTCGAGAGCCACATCATCGTCGCGCAGAAGAGACGCGGGGATTTCCTCGCCGACAATCAGCTTTCGTGCGCCCAGTTCTTTGCGGTCGAGCTCGGCGATCAAGTCCTCTTCGTAAGCTCTGGCCAGAGGGTCGGAATCGAGGAAACAAACCACCAGGGTATTCTCGTCAATGGCGCACATAGGTCCGTGGCGCAGGCCGAGGTAGGTTTCCGCCATGGTGAAAATGCGTCCGCAATTCATCTCCAGCATTTTCAGGGCGGCTTCCCGGGCCGCGCCGTAACGGCAGCCGCTGCCCAGGTAAACAACCTTTTGAAACGCTCCTCGCGCCACCCCGGCCAGGGTATCGGTTTGGTGCAGCAGCACATTTCGCGCCGCGGACGCCAGCCGGTCCACGCCGATGGTATAGCCTTCCATTGCTCCCAGGCAGCCCAACGCGCGGCACGCAATCGCCAGGTTGGTGAAGCTGCTGGTCATCACCAGGCTGCGATCATTGGTTCTTGGATCTAACTGGAGCACCTCAACCCGAGGGTCGTCGCCGAATCGTGTTGCCAGGCGCCCGGTTTCGTTGCACGTAATGATCAGGTGCCGGACGCGCGGCTCCGTTTCCAAAAAGAACTCCACCGCTCCCGTACTTTCGGGACTATCCCCCGAGCGCGCCAGGGACACTAACAGCCCCGGCCTGGCCGCAGGCACACTCCGCGAACCTTCCAGCAAAAGCCATCCTCCGCCCAACGTGAACGCCGGCATCCCGATCTCCGGCTGAAGTGTCGGGTGCACACATTCCCCCGCATACTGCGAACTGCCGGAGCCGGTAATCACCACCCACTCGCAATCCGGCAGAAGATTTGCCAGCCGGTCCGCCACCTTCGCTACGCGACTCGCCGTGTCGGTCCAGGTGTAAGGCTGTTGACAGATCTCTTGCAGCGTATGCCCATATCCGGCGGTCTCTCGATCCCCGGCGTTCTGTGCCAGAAGGCTTCCCCAAGCCTCTTGCACTACTAGCTTTCGGAGCCAGTCCTGTTGATCCACTTGATCCGGGTCCTCCTTGTACCCAGAATTGTAACACTAAATAGCAATTAAAAGAAAGTCAGTTTTAATATCGTTTCTTTTCGAATGCTAGGCGTCATTTGGCAGGAAGCTACTTAGCAAATCCGTTACCGTCATTATCTCCTACCCGTGCGCGTCTCGGCGAGGAACTCCCGGAAAAGTTTAACGTGGGCGTCTTCTACGCGGCAGCGCTGGCCCACGCACTGATCTGCCGCCTTCCCGGGAGCGGTCTCCGCACTGCCGCGGCAGCTTGCTCGATGCTTTACGCGCTGGCGTTTCCGGTGCTCCTGATGCGGCGGCATCTGCTCGGCGCTGCCACCGCTTTCTGTCTGCTCGCGTGCGTCGCCGGCGCCGCGACCTTTCTGATTGCCTCGCTCTCCACCCCGCCCGCGAAACGACCGTTGCTCGGCGCCCTGCTCGCCGGGGCGGGCGCGGGCGCCGGAGCAATTCTCATCTGTGCCGAAGCCATACCCGAAGGTATCTCCCCGACAACGCTGTTTGAGGGAGTGGTCGCCGGCCCTCTGCGCCACCCCGGGGTCTATTCGGTGCTTCTTCCTGTCGCGGGCATTCAGGCAATCCTCGCTGTGGTGGTCGCGATGGGTGTCTTCGGCCTCCACCACTTTCGCTCAAAGTGGCGGGACCGCTGCGATTGGGTCGGAGCACTGCCCGGCGTGATCGGCCTCTGCGCAGTTCCCTTGCTTGCCGTTTCGCCGGCCAACTGCGCGTGGATCCTGCCGTTCCTTCGGGTGGGTCTATTGGTGCTGCTGGAACTCGAGCCCTCCGATGCGTTGCCGCGGGTCTTCGTCGCCTGCCTGAGCGCCACTCAATTCCTGCAGGCTTACCCGATCGCCGGCACGCAAGTCGCAATCGCGTCGGCGCCACTTCACTGGCTTTTCCGGCTCCCGCATCAGCGCTGCCGGGCACCCATTCGCTCCACCTCCCACTGGAACGCGAAGCCGGCTACGAATTCCTAGCCGCCGGTATCCGCGCCAACTGCGATATCCTGTTCACCCTGCCGGGAATGGGCAGTTTCAATTTCTGGTCCGGTGTGCCCACGCCGAACGGTTTCAACCTCACCGCATGGGTCAAGGGCTTTTCCCGCGAACGGCAGCAGGAGATCCTCGATATCCTGGCAGCCGACCCGCGCGCCTGCGCCGTGTACAACCAGGAGATGGCCGGTGGCTGGGGTGACACGCCCGAAGAACTTGCAAGATTGCCCCTGGCGCGCTTCATCACGCTCGAAATGCCCATGACGTCCGAGCGGCTGGGCTACGAGATCCACGTGCATCCCCGGCGCAATTCGCCGTGGATCGGAGGAGACAGCCGTTGAGTTTTCGCGTGGTGATCCTCATGCCGGTCTATCAGGATTGGCAATCGGCCGCGCTCGTCTGCCGCAGCCTTGATGAACAATTGGCTGCGATGACCGGCATCCGCGCGCAAGTGCTCCTGGTGGACGACGCGAGCCCGGACGATATCGGACCATGGCCCGTCACTGCCTGTCAGGCGCTCGAGCGGATTGATGTGCTCCGCCTGCGCCGCAACCTCGGGCATCAGCGCGCCATCGGCGTCGGACTCTGTTACATCCACGACCATATCTCCTGCGAAGCCGTCGTCGTGATGGATGCCGACGGAGAAGACCGCCCGGAAGATGCATCCTGATCCTGAACGTCATCTGCCTGATCCTGCTGCTCGCTCTGCTCGTGGTGATCGCCGCAGTCCGGCTGGTGACCGACCTCGCGATCCCCGGAGGTGCGCTCCTGGCTCTGTCTTGAGCCCGACCCGAACCTCGCCAAAGCCGCGCGTACGGCGCTTGCCCAACTTCCCGCCTGCTCGGTGACAGTGGGGACCATCGCGAGCGTCGCATCGTCTCGCTTCGATGCCATCCTGTACATCGACGTGCTCGAGCACATCCAGGCCGACCGCGAGGAGCTGGCAGGCGCCGCGCAGCTGCTCCGCGAGGGCGGTCACATCGTGGTGCTTTCTCCGGCGCACCAGTTCCTCTTCAGCGAATTCGACGCTTCGATCGGCCACTACCGCCGCTACAACCGCGAATCGCTGCGCGCCTGTTCGCCGGCCGGCTGTAAGCTCGAAGCCATGTTCTATCTCGATTGCGTCGGCATGCTGGCCTCGCTTGCCAATCGCGCGCTTCTGCGCCAGAGCCAGCCCACCGCATCGCAAATCGGCCTTTGGGACAACTACATAGTGCCGCTGTCCCGCGTCATCGATCCGGTGCTGGGATACCGCCTGGGCAAGAGTATCTGCGCGGTATGGACGCGAGAGGGATAAGGGCTGACCACTCCAGGGTCAGGCACTTCAGGTAGCCTCAGCCTCATGCCCTACAGCCTCATGCCCTACAGCGTCATGGCGGCTGCCAGAACTGCGGCGGTTTCGGGCCGGGCGACATCTCCGTGGTTCTGAATTATGGCGTCTCCGTTCAGGTTGAATACTCGCTTCCCAGGCGTCGTGAAATCGTATTTGCCGCCAACCGGAAGCAGAACGATCTCCGCCTTATCCACGTGCTGCGCTCCATTGGCGCCCATGCCGCCGAAGCGGTCGTTCGCATCTCCAATGCCCGCCGCATCGGCTCCGTTGAGGCGTGACGCCAGCGGATAGGCCAGGCCGACGGCGCTATCGTTCTTCGAGTGGGTGATCAGAATCGGTCCCGTGACTTTGTGGCTATCGAAGACTGCATGGAAAAAGCCGCTCTGGTTGGCCTCGAAGTTCAGCGCCAGACCGTTATGCGAGTAAGCCGCCTGAAGTAAAAGAAGCGTCTGGACGCGCAGGGCGTTGGGGCCATCCACCGCCGCCGTGACCAGCCTGCCGCCGAAGCTATGGCCCACAAGATGCATTTTCAGGGTCTTGGGAACAGCGGCCTGGATTCTTTGCAGCAGCGGATTTACCGCGTCGCGGCCCACCTTGCCTGCCCGGTCTTTCATCACGTTATAGGTCGCCAGATTCAGAAGCCGCAGCGCGCCGGCCTTGATGCCGCTGAAGAAATCGCCCAGGCCCGCTGCGGCGCCGCCTCCGGCTTGACGCAAAGCGGGGTTACCGGCGAATCCCATCGCGCTCGCGCCGCCGCCGCCGGGCTTGACCTTCTGCGTAATTGGAAGGCTGAAGGATTTCAACAGCTTCGCTCCGCCGTTGTTCTGCGCGCGGTCGCTAATGGTAACCTTACCCTCGTCATCGCTACGCTGCGCAGGGTCGGTGTGCTGGTCCAGAATCGCGCCCATCAGCGAGACGAATTGATTCTGCTTGTTCGGGTCCGCGCTGAGTCCGGCTACCAGGGCCTTCATCTGCTCCAGTTT
Source organism: Bryobacterales bacterium (assembly GCA_963817515.1). Lineage (GTDB taxonomy): Bacteria > Acidobacteriota > Terriglobia > Bryobacterales > Bryobacteraceae > DATMNI01. The sequence continues at coordinate 97,821 of CAWFPJ010000012.1, forward strand.
TTCGTCGGCCTCGGAATCGCCGAAGACATGCTTCATCTCCTGCAGACGGTCAAGAAGTACGCCATCGGCAACAGGGTCGCTATCGGCTGACGCTGCGCCACCGGGAATCAGATCGGCGTCGGCGAACTTTTTCGAGGGCCAGAAAATACCTACGGCCAGTGTCTTGCCCGCGGCCGCCGGGAACACCTGTTCGAGCGATTGGAAGAAGTTGCGGTAGAGAGTTCGGGCATCGTCGATGTCGTTATTCCACCCGTGCGAGATGACGACTATATCGGTGAATGTGTTGCCCGGAACCGTCAGAGCCTTGATGATGTCCTGTTCCTGCGAGGGAGTCACCAGGTTCGCATCCTTGTCTATCTGCACTTCGAAGATCGGTATGCTCATTTCGCCTCTCTGCTGCTGGTGGTTATATGGATTGGATCGCGCGCATCAGATCGACCAGCCCACGACCTTGAAAATAGCAGTTTCTTCCGAGATCCGTGGCGGTGGAGAGGAACAGGTCCTTCACCTTTTCCGGATTTCCAATGTACTCCCGGCGGATGGACAAGAACGCCGCGATCACGCCGGATACATGCGGTGCCGCCATACTGGTGCCGCTGTCCTCAACGTAGATATTGGTCGCTTTGACGCCGTCCTTGCCGCTCGAACAGCAGGACAGAATGCGCTCGCCCGGCGCCACCAGATCGGGCTTCAGGCGACCGTCACCGGTTGGCCCCTTCGACGAAAAGTATGAGACTCCGTAAGTGTGCGGCGCGTCGCGATGCGTCGAACCAACGGTGATGGCAAGCTCGGCGTTGCCGGGATCGTTGATGGTGAGCATGAAGCCTGCCCCCGTGGCGCGTTGATTCGCGCTCAGAACGCCGTACCCGGTGTTTCCGGCAGCCACCACTACCACAACCCCCGAGCGCACCAGCCGGTTCACCTCCACGCAGACCGGGCTCTGCCCGCAGGCGAACCAGAGCGGGTCGAATTCATATCCAACGCTCAGGTTGACGCCGTGAATTTTGATGTTGCGGCCGAAATCGTTGATGGTTTGAATCCGGTCGATGGCGGCGATGATGTTGCTGACATCGCCTTCGCCGTTGTCGTCCAGGACCTTGAGGCTGACCAGTTTGCAGGATGCCGCCATCCCGGAGATCTGCGATATATTTTCCTCGAACATCTCCACCTGGTTGCCTTCGCCGAGCTTGGTGCGCTGCGCTTTGGCCTTCCGTCTATCGTCGGAGACAAAGGCGCCGGCGATGATGCCGGCCACGTGTGAGCCATGGCCGAACTTGTCGATCAGCGCGCTGGCGAGTCCCCGGTCGTCGCCCGGGACTGTGAAGTCGCAATGCTGGACAGGTAGTGTGACCTTCAGGGTTTCTTTGGCGGCAAAGTGATCGTGTTTGTCATCGATGCCGGAATCGATCACGGCCCAGACTATCTCTCTCCCTTCGGCGAGAAAGGCGCGGTTAGCGGCGTCGGCTTTGACCGTACTGATGGATTTGTCGATCAGGGGGCTGATGGGAAAGTTGTACCAGACGCGCTGAATTGCCAGATAGCGGTAGGGTTGTTGGGGAGGAGCCGCGGCAGCCTGCCCGGCAGCGGTCAGCCGCTCTTTCTCCGCCATCGCCTCGCCCTGCTTTTGGAAGGCGTTGGTATCGTCCCGGTCCACGATATCGAGAATCTGCTTTGGCTGTCAGGCTGGTTTTGTAATAGGGATTTTGCTGGCTTCCGATGGACCGAAGTTCCAGGCCGGCACTTATTTTGACAAGATTTTGCACCTCTTCCACGGCCTTTTCTTTGCCGGCGTAATAGCCGTCGTTGGCCTCAATAATGACGGGGATTGGCTTATCGCTATTGTTACTGGCGGCGTCCTGGATCATCGTCAACAGCGGCTGCTTGATGGCGGTGCGGATCAGGTCGCGCCGGATATCTTCGTAGTTCTGCCGGTTTTTTTCGTCAGCCATTGCCAGCCGTCATTTTACAACACGCTCATGCCGGCTCTGGTTTCGCGAAGTGCGATCCTGTAGGACACAGGCGCCACCGTGACATGCAAGAAGTGCAAGAGCCCCATGAAGGAATTGAAGGGACACATTTACCATAACCAGCGCAAGTGGCGATGCCCCAAGTGCCTCAAGGTCCGGATGCAGAAGCAGAAGTGATCTGGCGGACGCCGGGTGTGCTCTCTCAAAGGTAGAATAGCCGAGTCATGCCTCTCTGGCTTTCGGAACAGGATGTGCGGGCAGCGCTTTCGATGCGCGAACTCATCCAGGCGATGGAATCGGCGCTGATTGCGTTCTCTTCGGGACGGGTGGTGCAGCCGGTCAGGATGACGCTGGAACTGCGGGAGCGTGCGTTCTTCGCGCTCATGCCGGCGTATGACAAGGAGCACGCGCTTTTTGGCGCCAAACTGGTAACCGTGATTCCGGAGAACCACGGCGCCCGCGGCGCCACCGGGAGCACCGTCACCGCCTTCCCTTCCCACCAGGCGATCATTTCACTTTCGGATCCCGCCACCGGCGAACTGCTGGCGCTGATGGACGGGCGGTACATCACCGAAGCGCGCACGGCGGCGGCCTCGGCGGTTTCCGTGCGGCACCTGGCGCGGAAAGACGCGGTGGTGCTGGCGATCATAGGCTCAGGCGTGCAGGCGCACAGCCACGCGCAGGCTTTGCCGCTGGTGCAGGCGTTCCGCGAGATCCGCGCCTGGAGCCCCAGTCCGGCTCATCTGCAACAGTTCGCGGCCAGTGCCAATACCAGTCCGGTAGTGCACGCGGCTGGCAGTGCGGAAGAGGCTGTGCGCGGCGCCGATGTGGTGGTTCTGGCAACGGCATCGGTCACGCCGGTAATCGAAGATAGTTGGGTCGCGGCGGGAACGCACGTGATCGGCGTGGGGGCCTGCCGGCCGGATCAACGCGAGATCGATCCGGAACTGGTAGCTCGATCGTATCTGGTGGTGGACTCGCGGGCCGCCGCATTGCAGGAATCGGGAGACGTTCTGCTGGCCATGCGGGAAGGCCGCTTCGGTGAAGACCACATCGGCGCGGAACTGGGCGAAGTAGCCGGCGGAGTGAAACGCGGACGCATCAAGGCCGAAGAAATCACGGTGTTCAAGTCCCTGGGGCTGGCAATCGAAGATGTAGTGTCGGCCGGGCTGGTATATCGCAGCGCTCGGAAAACCGGGCGCGGTACACAGATTTCGCTGTAACCGGAAGCTGCTACTTTTAGAGGATGATCGCTTCCACCGCTGCCGGCTCGCCGCATCCGTTGGGCTCCACTCCGGGACCGGATGGCGTCAATTTTTCGTTGTTCACGGAGAATGCCACGGGCGTCTTGCTGTTACTGTTTGAAGGCCCGGATTCCCAGCAGCCATATCAGGTGATTCGCCTGGATCCATACGTCAACAAGACTTTCCACTTCTGGCATATTTTTGTGGCAGGGCTGCAGGCCGGCGTTCACTACGCGTACCGCGTGGCTGGCCCGTTCAATCCGGCCGCGGGGCACCGCTTTAACACCAACAAGGTTCTGATTGACCCTTATGCCCGCGGCAACGATGAAAACCTCTGGGACAGATCCACGGCGTCCGGTCCGGAGGATAACGTGGCGACATCCATGCGCTCCGTGGTGATCGACTCATCGGGCTACGACTGGGAAGGCGATCAGCCGCTGCATCGCCCCATGCAGGATACGATTATTTATGAGATGCACGTGCGTGGATTCACGCGGTCGGCATCCTCCGGCGTGCAGCATCCGGGAACGTTCAACGGCGTCATCGAAAAAATCCCATACCTGAAAGCTCTGGGCGTGACGGCTGTGGAACTGCTGCCGATCTTCGACTTCGATGAAACCGCCGTGCTCCGCGAGGCCGAGCGGCGCCTGACTAACTATTGGGGGTACAGCCCCGTGGGCTTTTTCGCGCCGCAATCGTCTTATTGCGTCGACCCGGGCGGCGGGGCCCAACTGCGCGAGTTTCGCGACATGGTGAAGGCCCTCCACCGGGCCGGCATCGAAGTGATCCTGGACGTGGTTTTCAATCACACCGGTGAAGGCGACCATCTGGGGCCGACCTTCTCGTTCAAGGGGATCGACAACCGGACGTATTATTTTTTAGCGCCGGAGTCCCTGCAATATTATTTGGATTTCTCGGGCACCGGCAACACCTTCAATTGCAATCACCCGATCGCGCAAAAGTTGATTGTGGAATGCCTGCGCTACTGGGTGAAGGAGGCTCACGTGGATGGCTTCCGGTTCGACGAGGGCTCCATCCTGTCGCGCGGCGAGGACGGCCGGCCCCTCGAGCATCCGCCGGTGGTGTGGCAGATCGAACTGGATGACGATCTGGCCGATTCCAAAATGATTGCGGAAGCCTGGGATGCCGCGGGGCTGTATCAGATCGGCCATTTTCCAGGGGACCGCTGGGCCGAATGGAACGGGCGGTATCGCGACGATATCCGGCGCTTCGTTAAGGGCGATCCAGGATTAGTCGGCTCGGTAGCGTCACGGCTGGGCGGCAGTTCCGACCTCTACCAGGAACGCGGCCAGTTGCCGACCAACAGCATCAACTTCATAAACTGCCACGATGGCTTTACGCTGAACGACCTGGTCTCTTACAACCAGAAGCACAATGAAGCGAACGGCGAGGCCAACCGCGATGGCAGTAATGACAACCTGAGTTGGAACTGCGGCGTTGAAGGGCCGTCGGCCGACCCGGCGGTGGAGGCGCTTCGCAACCGGCAGGTGCGAAACTTCGCCGCCATTCTGCTGCTGTCGCGCGGCGTGCCGATGCTGGTGGCGGGCGATGAGGTGCGGCGCACCCAGGGCGGCAACAATAATGCCTACTGCCAGGACAATGAGACCAGTTGGTTAGACTGGACGCTTGAGAATACCCACGGCGATCTGCTGCGTTTCTGGAAGGGCATGATCGGCTTTCGCAAGCGGCATGCCGCGGTGCGTCACAAAGAGTTCTATACGGGCGCCGTCAACGAACGCGGATTGGCCGACGTGACGTGGCACGGAATCCTGCTGAACAGTCCGGGATGGTCAGACACAGAGGCCCGAACGCTGGCCATGACTCTGGCGGGGTTCAATGGCGATCCGGATATTCACGTGATGCTGAACATGTACTGGGAGATCCTGGATTTCGAACTGCCGGTGGTGGCGGGCAGGCAATGGTTTCGGACCGTGGACACGGCTCTCAATCCGCCGCTCGACATTGCGGACCCGGGACAGGAGCAGGCGATCGCGGGCAGGGTCTACTCGGTGCAGGGCCGGAGCGTGGTGGTGCTGGTGAACCGAACTGTCTGACGCAACGTGGCTAACTGAATGTCTAGAGACTGCCTGTCTGGCGACCTCCTGCTAGAATCTAGAACATCGTTATATTTCTTGAGGTGAAAGATGCGGGTTAAGAACGGTTTGGTAGCCGCGGGTATTTTAGGACTGGCAATTGCCGTGGTGTCTCATGTCGCGGCACAGGGAACACCGCAGACTACGCCGCCTCCGGCAGGAGGTGGTCAGACTGCCCCTGCCCAAGGTGGACGTGGAGGTGGAGCGGGCGCGCGGCGGGCTGGAGGGTTCGTCCCCGGACAACAGCGGGCGCCCGGCGACCCGGTGCAGATCGCGCACGGGAAAACGTTGTACGGCATCAACTGCACCAGCTGTCACGGCGCGGACTTGCGAGGCGGCGACTTGGGCGGACCCAACTTGCTGCGATCGCAGGTTGCACTGAGCGACCGGGATGGCGAATTGATTATCCCCATCATTCAGGGCAGCCGTCAGGACGGAGGCATGCCGGCGTTCAAGTTCACTCCCGAGGACGACAAGGCAATAGCCGCTTATGTTCGCAGCGTTCTCGAGACCATCGGAAGGCAGGGTTTCCCTCCATCGGTCGGCCAGGCAGCTCCGAGCGTGCTCGTGGGTAATGCCAGCGAGGGGCAGGCATATTTCGCCGCGAAGTGCAGTAGCTGCCATTCCGTCACGGGCGATCTGCAAGGGATCGCCACTAAAATTTCGGACCCCAAAGCGCTGCAGAACGCGTGGGTGGCTGGCGGGCGTGGTGGACGCGGCGGACGTGGCGGGGGAGCGCCGGAACCGCCGGGACCCCGGACCATCACTGTCGCCGTCACTCTGCCGTCGGGAGAAAAGGTAGAGGGCCGGCTGATGGTGATTGATGATTTCCTGGTTACGGTGGGGCTGGCCGATGGAACCATGCGAACATTCCGCAGGGACGGAGACGTGCCGAAGGTTGACGTGCACGATCCATTGAAGACCCATAGGGACATGCTGCCGGTGTACACGGACAAAGCTATGCACGATGTGACTGCATATCTGGTGACGCTGAAATGACAATCGGGAAAATGACGCTCAACAAGGTGTTGCTGGCCGGATCGTTCTGGCTGGCGCCGGTAATTCTCCCGGTAATTCTACCAGTAGTTCTAGTGGGGCAGGGCAACGGCGTATCTCCGGCCGATCTCCTGAAGCCGCTGAAAGACTCATGGCCGAGCTACAACGGCGACTACTCCGGCAGGCGCTACAGCGCGCTAACGCAGGTGGATCAATCGACCGTGAAACATCTCACGCTGGCCTGGATGAGCCGGGTGACTCCCGGCGCCGGTAATGCGGGCGGCGGTGGAGGGCGCGGCGGCCGCGGCGGCGGTGGAGGCGGCGGGAACATCATTGTCGGGGGTGAGGGCGCCGGTGACATCGCCGGGGGTGGAGGCTCCATCAAGGCCTCCATGCTTCAGGTGGACGGCACTCTCTATTTCACGATGCCAGACAATGCCTGGGCCGTGGATGCGCGCGACGGGCGTGAACTGTGGCACTTCTTCTGGAAGACCAGGGGCGGCACGCATATCGGCAATCGCGGTCTCGCCATGTGGAACAACTACCTGTACATGGAGACTCCCGACGATTACCTGGTTTCGCTCGAAGCCAAGACCGGCAAGGAGCGCTGGCATAAGGAAATTGCCGATTTGGCGCAGGGGTACTTCTCCACGCCCGCCCCCATCGTAGTAGGAAATCATGTGCTGGTGGGCACAGGCAACGATATCGATGCGCCAGGCTTCCTGCAGTCGTTCGATCCCGAGACGGGCGAGCTGCAATGGAAGCTCTACACGGTGCCGATGAAGCCCGGCGACCCCGGAGCGGACACGTGGAAGAACATCGATGCGGCTCGGCACGGCGGCGCTCAAACCTGGGTCCCGGGAGCCTACGATCCCGAAACCAGGCTCTACATCTTCGGCACCGGCAATCCGACTCCGGCATATACCACGGGCACGCGCGGCGAGGGCGACAACCTGTTCGCCTGCGCGCTGGTTGCGGTGCATGTGGACACCGGCAAGATGGCCTGGTATTACTCGACGTCGCCCCACGACATGCACGATTACGATTCGGCGCAAACGCCGGTCCTGGTCGACGGGATGTTCAACGGCAAGATGAGGAAGCTGGTGTTGACGGCGGCGCGCAACGGATACTATTTCACGCTCGATCGCGTGACCGGTGAGCACCTGGTGACCAGTAAGTACGGGCTGTTGACGAACTGGGCCAACGGCCTGACCAAACTCGGCGGCCCGCAGCACGATCCCGGAAAAGATGCGACGGTGGCCGGCTCGCTGGTGTCGCCGAATTCCGATGGCACCATCAATTGGGAGCCGCCGGCTTACTCACCTGATACAGGCCTGCTCTATGTCGCCGAGGGCAACGCGTTCTCGATATTCTATCTGACCGACGTGGACCCTCGCGGATCGATGGGCCTTGGCGGACACGAGGAAACCGCCGTCGGAGCGGGCGGGCACTTCCTCACGGCGATCGACTACAAGACGGGTAAGGTCGCGTGGCGGCGTCCCTTTTATGGCAACGGCGGCGGCGGCGGATTGCTGGCCACGGCTGGAAAGCTGGTTTTTGCGGCCGATGGCGCGGGCAATCTGGTGGCGTATGGAGCCGACACCGGTAAGCCGCTGTGGAACACGCGCATCGGCGGCGTTACGAATGCGCCGCAAACATATATGCTGGATGGCCGCCAGTACGTGACCGCAGCCACTGGCGATACGGTCTGGTCGTTCGTGCTCTATTGAGGCGCTTCGGACGATCCATCCGGCCCAAAAGAGGCGTCAGGCCATAGCCAGGATTTTGTCCAAAGCCGCCGAGACGTGTTTCAACTGATCGGCCTGGTTCGGATTGCGGCTGATCTCCGGAGAGATGAAACCGTTGTAGCCGATCTTGACGAGGGCGGCCATCACGGCTTTCCAGTTCACGTCGCCTTCGAGCAGGTCGGCGAAGCGGGCCGGTTCGCCGCGGCCGCCCAGTTTGAAGTCCTTGAAGTGGATGCGCTTGATGCGCTGGCCCAGGGTAACGATCCAATCCTCGGGGTATCCGTACAGCACGACGTTCCCCACATCGAAGTGAGTTCCCACCCACGGGCTGTGGAATTGGTCAACGAAGGAACGCATCTCGAGCGGGCTCAAAATAAACTTGTTCCACACATTCTCGGGATCCAGCAAAACCTTGGCGCGTTCGGCGTCGGGGACCACCTTGGACAGCTCAGCGCTGTAGCGATCCCACGTTTCCTGGGAGCCAAATTCGAGTTTGGCGCCGCTTCCGAGGCGGACGGCATAGATCAGCAGCGCGCCGCAGTTCAGGTCCGTGGCGATGCTCAGGGATTTGCGGATGGCTTCGACACCGCGGGTGCGCACGGCAGCATCCGGGGAATTGAGCGGATTCTGATGGAGCGGCTCGGAAACCCACAACGTGGCAATCTTGATGCCGGCCTTCTCAGCGGCGTCAGCCATGCGGCGGGCGTCATCGTGGCTGATGTCCAGGGGAACATCGGCGCCGACTGAAAGTTCGATAGCGTCGAATCCGGCCGACTTGGCCTGGACGAAGCACTCGGCCCGAGGCATTTCCCTGGGGAAGATGATGGAGCAGATGCCTTTGACGAAGCGCGGGTTGGATTGTGCGCGGGCGGAAAAAGCTGCAGCGGCCAGGGGAACTGCCAGGGCTTCACGACGTGTCATTGTGGACAGTATGCCAGAACCGGGAGAACCACGCACGACGCTTTGCTCCCTGTCATGATCGCCACAATAAAAATGGCGGCGGGAGTTTGATCTCCCGCCGCCGAGGTTCACTTCAGGTTGTTGGATAGGTCCAGTCTTGGCTGGACCTGGTCTGGATTGATCTGATTACCTAGTTGACGGTTATGTCAAAGGTGAAGGTGCCGGTAAAGCCGGACACTGTATCCGTTGCGGTGACCGTGACGTTGGTTGGCCCGGCCTTCGGCGTCGTGCTGATGATCTTGACGCTTCCGCTGGAATCAACCGTCATTCCGGCAGGCGGCGACGAAGAGGTAATCGAGTAAGTGTAGGTTCCCGACCCGCCGGAGGCCGTCACGGTAGTGACGCTGGCGGTGCCCGAAACCGGTTGGGCAACGGTGAAGGGCGATGTCCCCAAGGCCGTTACGAAGAGCCCGCCGTTGACGACGAGGGTGAAGGAAACAGTACCGGTGACAGGAATCGCTGCCGAGTCGGTCACAGTAACCGTGATGGGATACGAGCCGACCGTATATAAGGCCGGAGTCCCCGCAATCGAGCCATCGGACGAACCGAGCGTCAGGCCGGAGGGCAGCAGACCGGCGGTGAGCATGTAAGTGTAGGTGCTGGCGCCTTCAGTTGCCAATACCGCATTGCCTGTTGCAGTCCACGCGGTGCCAACCTTTCCGGTCAGAGCAGTCGGGGCCACAACCTTAAGCCGCGGCGCCACCCAAACCGTAACACCAGTTTGACTGGGCCTGCTGTTGGAAGTAACTACTACCGGCAGTTGCACCGGGGCTGTAATGCTGGTGATAGTGGAGCCGTTGGGCAGAGTGTAAGCAATAGCGGTACCCGGAAGCTGCACGTTTACCTGATACAGGCCGGCGATGGAATCGGCCACCCATCCGGCATACTTCACCGGGGCGGCTACTCCGCCGATAGTGACTGACGGGACAAGCAGCGGGTTAGTGCTCTTGATGCACGGAGCGATCTTGCCGCTGGGGAGCAGAGACCTCAAGATCACGTCGCCATCGAGTGTGGTTAAGCTGCTGGAGGTCGCCGAGTTGAGCGTGCTCAGGTACGTCGCGGGATCGATACAGGCCAGTTCGTACCCTGTTCCGGTCGCGTCGCTGTCAGGTATGCCGAGACCCGTCATGTAGATGGCGATGATGTCCGAATCGGCGGCGGTGGATCGTGCGGCGGCGGGATTGCCGCTGCTGATTACCGCAAAGTTGGGATCGAGGATGGCGCCGTCTCCCTGGCCATCCGAGCCGACGGTAAAGACGCCCGGGTTGGTGGTTGCAACGTTCACGACGGTCGGCGTCAGGACGTTGCTTTTCGTGCCGAAGCTCACCACGATATCGACCATTGAGCCGCCAGTCGTGGGAACTGCTTGGGGAACCAGGAAGTTGATCTGGCTATTGGTAGCGAACAGTACCGGGGCAAACGCGATCAGCGTCGTCGTCCCGTGCACGTAGAACCCAACCTTCAACCCGACTGTGGGGCTGTTGGAATCCGGAACCAGCATGGTCGGATAGCGGAGTGTGATGGCATCGGGTGAACCGTACAACACCTGGCTGCTGCTGCAGCTGGAGCAGAAGTTGAACCCGAAAATGCTGAGCATGTCGTAGGGGGCCACGGTCTGGTTCGTGCCGGGCGACACCTGGACGTAAGCCGAAGCGCTGGTGACCACCTGGACCGTCGGATTGGAGCCGATGCTGAATGTCTGGGTTGCGCCCGTGCCGACAGGGCAGGTGACGCCGACCGGGTTACAGACCGCAAGCGTCACGGGGCCGCCCAAGGCAAAAGGCAGAGCCGTATCCGAGGCCGCGGGCACCGTGATGGTCAACGCAATGTTCGAAGCGTTGATCACGTTGGCGGAAAGGCTGGCATGAGGGACAAAAGCGTTGCCGGCCCAGATTCCGACCCTGGTCTTCTGGTTGGGATCCGTGCTGGGGATGAAGCCGGTACCGGTCAGGAATATGGTCTGGGTTGTGCCCGGAGTGCCAGTCGGCAGGGCCGCCGGCGTGATAGCGGTCAACGTGGCCCCTGGAGACAGAACCGTAATGTTGAAGGTGACCACCGTGGTCGAGCTCGGGCTGCCCCAAGTGATAGATACGGTGCCGGTGAGTGTGGAGCCCGCCTGTGCCGCAGCGAAGACATCCGCCGGGAAGTTCACGGGAATCGTGGTTGCACCTATTGCCAGGAAGTTCTTCAAGGAAGGATCGATGACCGGCGACAGGGGGCCGCCCGTGATGATGGAATACGGGATGGCCGAACCGCTGGACACCACAGTGACGTTGTACGTCGGTACGGTCTGCCCAACTGTCCAGGAGTAGTTCCGTGTCTGCCCTTCGGAGACCGTCAGCCGCGCGGCCGGGTTATTCACCTGCAACGTCACGGCGAGCAGTTTGTCGTCCTGGCCTGACACTTTCAGGTGGACCATACCGCTGTATGAGCCTGGGGCCAGCGCGTCGGCAACGCTCGTCGAACTGAAGCGGAGGCTCTTGGGATTGATGGCGGACGCGTTGCCTGAAATGGAGTCAACCGTAAGCCAGATCGGCAGACTGCTGGTATCCACAGAAAAGAACGGTGCGCCGGAGGTTGCGCCCACGGAGACATCCTTGAAGCCGGGTGTGCCGGAGCCCTTAGCATAGGTGAGGGCGGCGGTGATGGTATTCAGCGTCAGAGTGGACGGAGAGACAATCTTGAGCGTGACCGGCACCACTTTGTCCGTCATGGCCGTGCTGCTGGCGTGCACCAGGTGAATCGAAGTGGTGTTGCTGCTTCCGTTGACAAAACTGCCGCAGAGGGCCGTTGCCTGAACGGTAAACGCAGCCGGTGTTGAGCCGCTTCCCGCCCCGCCTAGCGTGATCCACGGTTGCGGCTTGTTGCTGCGTGGCGGTGTCCACCGTGTAAGCTACGCCCGGCGTCGCCGACGTCACTGAAACGGTCTGCGCGGCTCCCAGGGTGTACGAACCGGGGCCGTTGTAAACACACGTCACCACAACCGGACTCGGTGAGACCGTGAGGTTGGACGCGGGGTTAAGCGTGTTGCTAATGGTGAGGGAAGCATCGTCCACTGCCGAGGCTTTGAACTTGAACGTAATCGGCGTGGCCGAAGTGGTGAATGCGGCGCAGACCGAAGCCGCGCTGAAGGTGTAGTTGATACCCGCGACAGAGTTTGCGTTCGCAACGCTGAAGCTCGTGATACCCGGAGGCGTGATGCTGACTCCCGTGGGGGCCGCATTCAACGTGACAGGTATGGTCGCAGTCCCAATCGGCGCGGCTACCGGTTTGACGTTAACCGTTACGGCGGCGCCGGCACCGGTGATGGTATTGCAATTCAGCGCAATACTGGCGGGTGTCACAGTCAATATTGCTGCGTGCATGGTGCCCGTGGAGATAGCCAACGCGAGCAGTGAAAACAGGGTCGTCTGGTGATTTCTTAATATTGGTCGTTTCAAGAGGTTCTTCCTTTTAGGTTTCGCAACGGGCATCTTGCCGCGGGCGGCCGTCTCACTAGTCGCTTAAACCACTTATCGGCCGTGGGGGTCCCAGAGATTGAGGTATTTCACCTTAGAAATCGTTCAGTCAACGGTGAAAGTGAGGGTCACGCTGCCGGTGATTGGGTTAGCCGCCGAATCGGTAGCGGTCACGCTGAGGATGTATGGCCCTTTGGCTGCCGCTGCCGGAGTTCCGGAAATCGCTCCGGTGGTGGCATTTAGCGTCACGCCACCCGGCAGTGAACCCCCGCTGACTGCGTATTGGTAGGGACCAGTCCCCTCCGTAGCCGTTAGCGGTTACTAGATTGTCCGCTCCGGACCACGGAACACCCGCCGCACCGTGCAGGCCGGCGCCGCCAGGCCCCGTCACTTTCAGGCGCGGCGCCACCCAGATCGTTACGCCAGGCTGGCTTGCGCGGTTGCGGACCGTGACCACCACCGGCAGTTTCACCGGCGCCGTAAGGGGTGCAGGAATTGGAACGCCGGCCGCGGAAGCGAAGGTTCCCGCCGAACTGCCCGGGAGCCTCACGTTCACCTGGTACTGGCCGGCCACCGAATCGGCCACCCATCCGGCGTATGTGACTACCGCCGGTTGACCGCCGATGGTGACCGTAGGAATCGCGACAGCGGAACGCAGGCACGGAGCCAGCCGGTTGTTGTTCAAAAGGCTGCCTGCGATCAAGGCGCCATCCACCGAAGCCGAGGAACCGGATGTTTGCCCGGATGTCTGCCCGGATATCTGAAGGTTGAGCGCCGACAGGTAGCTGCCGACCGCAACGCAGTCCGCCGGCCATTGTCCCTTGCCGGCGCCGGCATTGTCCGCAACGCTGTCAGGCGCGCCCAGACCCGTCATATAGATCTGGACCGTGTCCGAATCGGCCGCATTTTGCCGCATCGCAGCTTCGTTGCCGCTTGTAATGATTGACCAGTCCAGACCCAGGATCGCGCCCTCGCCCTGGCCATCGGTTTCGACAGTGAAAATCCCGGGGTCTACGGCCGCCACATTCACCGGAAATGGCGCGCTGCTCATCATCGTCGCCGCGGGAGGATAACCGAAGTTCACCACGATGTCGATGGACTTGCCCACGTAGGCGGAGACCGCGGACGGAACCAGCAGATTGATCTGACCGTTGGTGGCAAACAGCAAAGGGGCGCTGGCGATCGGCACCGGGGGAGTCGTGTGAGTCTGGAAGACGACCGTCAGGAGCCTTGGGACCCCGCCTGAGGCGTCCGGACTCAGGGAGACCGGATAGCGCAAAGTCAACGGGTCCGGCGTTCCGTAAAGCACCTGGCTGCTGGTACAGCCCGTACCGCCGGAGATGCAAAAGCTGGTGCCGAACAGGCTGATCATGTCGTACGGGGCCACCGTCGGCAGCGCGGGTGGCGATACCTGAAGGAACGCGGAGGCGCTGGTGACCGCCTGGATCACCGGATTGGCGCCCAAGGTGAGCGTGGCCGTCCCGGTGGGTGTGCTGCAGGAGACTCCCAGCGGATTGCAGACCCCCAGGTTTACGGTGCCGCCCGAGCCGGTCGGGGCAAACGGCAGAAACGGGTCCGTGGCTGCCGGAACCGTGATGGTCAGAATTATGTTCGAGGGGTTGACCACGGTTGAAACGATATTGGCGTCCGCCACCAGCAATCCACCGGATACGATTCCCACCATCGTCCCCTGCGCCGGATCCAAACTCGCGACGAATCCCGCGCCGGTGAGGGCCACGGTGAAGGTCTGGCCCGGCGCGGCGGTCGGCAGGCTGGGCGGGGTCGCTCTGAGCAGCGTGGCGGCGGCAGGTTGAACGGTGATGTTGATAGTAATTACCGTCGTCGAAGCCGGGGTGCCCCAGGTAATGGCCACCGTTCCGGTGAGAACGCTTCCCGGTTGCGCCGCCGCTAGGACACTCGGGTCGAAGGTCACCGGTATAGGGGTGTCGTAACTATAGGCGAAGCCTTTCAAGAAGCTCTTGCTGATGATGGGAGCTAAAGGACCGCCGGTGACGATGACATAGGGAATCGCGGAACCGGTGGAGGCCAGGGTGATATAGGGTATGGGCAAGGGCTGCCCCACGCTCCAGAAAATATCCCGTGCGGATCCTTCGGGGAACGTGAGCTTCGGAGCCGGATTGCTGACCGTCAAGACCAGCGGCAAGGCCAGATCCCCAAACCCGGAAACCCGCACACGGACCGTGGCAACGTAGGTGCCTTGAGCAATCGCGTCGGCCACGCTGGTGGTGGTGAAGTGAAGGCTTTTGGGCACGGCGCCGCTGATGATATCCACGGAGAGCCATGCCGGCAGGCTGGTGGTATCCACGGCGAATTGCGTCGCTCCGCTGCCAGTTGAGTTCAAGGCCGTTGAATTCATGGCGGCCGAGCTCAATGCGATGTCCGCAAAGGCCGGCTTGCCGGAACCCTTCGTGTAGGAGAGTGAAGCGCTCCCCGGCGTCGCGATCAATGGGGATTGGCCGGCGATCTGGAGGGTGACCGGTATCAGGCCATCGGGCGCCGGCAGGTTGCGCAGATGAATCGAGGCGGAGTTGCTGCTTCCCGGAAGAAAGTTGCCGCACGCCAAAACCGCAGATACGGTGACGGGAATACCGGCCGGGCCGGCCATACCGCCCGTACTCGGAGTTACCACGAGCCAGGCTGGATTCGTAGAAGTATCCACAGTAAACGGAGTGCCTCCCGCGGCCGCCGATGTGATCAATGCCGTTTGGGCCGGTCCGGGCGTGTAGCTCACCGGGGACCCGGCGTTCCTGACGCAAGTCAGCGTGACCCCTGAGGCCACCAGTGCGGACGCTGCGGCGGAAACGGCCCTGGTGACCGTTACCGGCACATCCGCGACATTGCCGGCATAGAACCGGACGGTAGTGGAGCCGCTGGTTGCCCCGGCGCAGCCGGCAGCCAGATTGACGGTGAAAGTGAGCCCCTGGGACTGGTTCGCGGAATTCAGGATCACCGAAGAAGGAGGCATCACAATCAGTCCCGCGTTAACGGCAACCAGCGTCACAGTCATCGTGTTGGTGGTCAGGGTCGCCACCGGCTTTACGACGATTGTGACTGCCGGGCCGGGACCGGTGATAGTGTTGCAGGTGAGCGCAACCGTACCCGGAGTCGCGGTCAGCAAACTGGCAGCCTGCAGCCCACTGCACCAGAGAGCCAGCGCCAGCGCCGCGCGAATACCGGCGGAGTGAGCGGTTCGGCCGCCTGAACGGTCTGTACGAAAAGTCGCTAGCTTCATACTCAAGATACGCATCGACCCGGAAGGCACTCTCTTGAGGCGCTTCTTGCCTTAGTACCGGTTCCGGCTCTGCTGGGGTAAACTGGAGGACAAGGCGTATCCATTTGTATAGGTTCGTACTTACACTTTTCCTCCTTTTGGCCGTTTCGACCGCGGCGTTCCCGGCCGAAACCGGGCAACTGGACGCCAGCCCGAGCCTCTTCACCGTCATGGCGGCAATCAACGCCGCCGGCTATAGTGCCGACCTCTCCTCGCCCACCAACCATCCGCTGCGCGGCGCGATTCGCGCGG
The DNA here is from genome assembly GCA_963817515.1 of Bryobacterales bacterium. Classification (GTDB taxonomy): domain Bacteria; phylum Acidobacteriota; class Terriglobia; order Bryobacterales; family Bryobacteraceae; genus DATMNI01. The sequence continues at coordinate 113,852 of CAWFPJ010000012.1, forward strand.
CACTCGCCAAGCGGAACATCCCCTCGCTGGCCGCGATCAAGGACTTTTTCGACAGGCACCGGATGAAGAACGACACGCTGGAATTGAGCCAGTACATTTCGTTCGCGCTTTCCTGCTCCGGGCCGCCCACCTTCGCCTTTACGCAGCGGGACGTGGAGATTCCGCCGGACGTGTCCGGCATGCAGGAGCTTTCAGGGCTGCTGGCGGCGTTCTATAAAGAGGCCGGCATAGAGGATCTGTGGAAGCGGTCGCAGCCGGCGATCGAACAATATCTCACGCTGTACCATGAGCCGGTTACGGAATCCGTGCTGAGTGTCAACGGCTACCTGCGGCAGCCAACCTCGGGCTTTAAGGGGCGGCGGTTCCAGATTTTCGTCGAACTGCAGGCCGGGCCGAACCAAATTCAGACGCGCAGCTACGGAAATGAATATACCATCGTGGTGACGCCCTCGCCAGAGCCGCGAATCTTCGATTTGCGGCACGCTTATCTGCATTACCTGCTGGATCCGCTGGCTACCCGCAACCTGGAAATCCTGAACCGCAAGAAGAGCCTGGTGGACCATGCCGTGCGCGCGCAGGGGTTGAGCGACTCCTATAAGGAAGACTTTCTGCTGCTGGCCACCGAATCCCTGATCAAGGCGGTGGAGGCGCGGCTCGATCACAAGCCGGCCATGGTGCAGAGCGCCCTGCGCGAAGGCCACATTCTGGCGCCGTACTTTGCCGAGGCCCTGCCGGTGTATGAAAAGCAGGAGCAATCCATGATGCTCTACTACACCGAGATGATACAGGCGATCGACCTGGTGAAGGAAGACAAGCGGCTCACCGGCGTGGAGTTCGATAAGCAGCCGGCCCAGCGAGCGTCGCGAACGGTAGTTGTACCGGCCCCGGCACCTCCGCCTTTGACCGGCGCGGCTAAGACGCTGGCCGATGCGGACGAGCTTTTCGCCTCCCGCAGCCAGGATGCGAGCAACGTGGAGAAGGCCAAGAAACTGTATTCGGCCGCTTTGCAGCAGACCGACAAGAAGCCAGTACATGCCGCGGCTTATTACGGGCTGGCTCGAATCGCCGCTTTGCAAAAAGATCCGGAAACGGCGGAGCGGCTGTTTCAAAAAGTGCTGGAATTGGAACCTGAGCCGCCTGTCAGGGCCTGGGCGTTAGTGTACTTAGGGAAACTCTCGCAAGCTGCGGGAGAGCAGGAGCAGGCGTTAAAGTATTTTGAGGACGCCGTGAAGGTGGAGGGAGCGTCCAAGACGGCGCTTGAGCAGGCTCAACAAGGCGTGCACCAGAGTACCAAGAAGTAATGAAAACGCCAGTAATCGAAAATATAAGGAGTCTTTACGCATGAAACGAATCATACTCGCCGGCATCCTGGCAGTGGCTTCCGGCGCCTCAAGCCTGATGGCGCAAGCCAAACAGCCGGCCATCAAATCACAAAAGGAACTGGATGCGGTGAAGGCGATGTTCGCCGCGGCGCAGGCGAGTCCGGACCAGACGATCGCCGCCGCCGAAGCCCTGATCACCGGCTTTGCCGACACCGATTTCAAAGAGCTGGCATTGTTTTTCGAAGCCCGCGCTTACCAGCAGAAAGGCGATCTGGTGAAGGCGCAGGTGTACGCGGAGCGCGTGCTCGAAGTCAATCCCAAGAATTATCAGGCCACCCTCTTGCTGGGGGAGGTGCTGGCGCAGACCACTCGCGAGAACGACCTGGACAAGGAAGAGAAGCTGACCAAGGCTGACAAGGACCTGAACGCTACCATCGAGAATTTAAAGACCGCCACCAAGCCGAATCCACAAATGACCGACAAGGATTGGGACGACGCCCGGAAGCAAATGACAGCGGAGGCGCATAGCGCGCTCGGGCTGGTCGCGATGACCCGCAAGAAGAACGACGCCGCTATTGCCGAGTTCAAAACCGCCTCGGAACTTGATCCGCAGCCGGCCTATCTGGTCCGGCAGGCTTCGGCGCTGCAGGCCGCCGGCAAGAATGACGACGCCATCGCCCTCTGCGACAAGGTTCTGGCCGATCCGCAGCTCCATCCGCAGATCAAACAGGTGGCGCAGGGCGTGCGCGCCACAGCCGTCAAGGCCGGCGGCAAACCCGCGGGCGACGGGAAGTAAGCAGCGGCAAGATTGTAATTCATGCGCGCCGAGCCGGCAACGCTGGAATTGAAACTGAATTACCGGTTCTCTAATCCGGAATTGTTGCGCCGCGCGCTCACCCATAGTTCTCTGGCCAACGAATGCCACGTAGGGCCCAACTCTCCGCTGAACGACAACGAACAACTGGAGTTCCTGGGCGATTCGATACTGGGGTTTCTGATTGCGGACGCGCTGGTTGGCCGCTTCCCGGAGTGCCACGAAGGCGAGCTTTCGCGATTGAAGGCGCACCTGGTGAGCGCCGCCCACCTGCACGGCGTGGCGCGCCGGTTGGATGTGGGCAGCTATCTGGAGTTGGGCCGCAGCGAGGAAATGAGCGGCGGCCGCGCCAAGAAGACGCTGCTGGTGGATGCGCTCGAAGCGCTCATCGCGGCCATTTACCTGGATGGAGGAGTGGAGCCGGCGCGAAGCTTCGTTGCCGGGCACGTGCTGGACGCGCCCTACTTCAGCGACGTGGAAGCGGGCACGGACATCCAGCCGGCCATCACCAATTTCAAGAGCGCGCTGCAGGAACTGGCGCAGTCGCGCAGGCTGCCGCAGCCGCGTTACAGCATCGTGCGCGAAAAAGGGCCGGAACATTCCAAGACGTTTACGGTGGAAGTGCGGGTGGGCAAAGACTGGAACGGGCAAGCCGAGGGCCGCACCAAGAAGGTGGCGGCGCAGCGCGCGGCGCGCGGTGTCTATGAGCGCCTGTTGATCAAAGAGCCAATCTCAGAAGAAGCCGGCTCCCAGCCGTAACCGCGTCATGAGCGGCTTCATGAATCCGGCGGAATTCGCCAATATCCGAAAATCGGAGAAGGCTTTCTGGTGGTATCGGGGTATGCGGGCCATCCTGTTTCGCATGCTGGAGCCCTACCTGGCCGGCCGGAAAATCAGGCGCGCGCTGGAGGCCGGATGCGGCACCGGCTATTTATCGCAGATTTTACAACTGGAACGCGGCTGGCCCATCGTGCCCCTGGAGCTCAGTTGGGACGGCCTGCGTTATGCCCGCGAAATGGGCGTGCAGCAACCGGTCCAGGGCGATATTCGGGCGCTTCCGTTTCCCGGCGGCGCCTTCGATCTGGTAATTTCCATCGACGTTCTGGCGCACCTGCCGCGCGGCCATGAGCACGACGCGGCCCGCGAACTGTCGCGCGTGCTGGCGCCGGGCGGCCTGCTGGTGGTGCGAACGGCGGCGCTCGATATTCTGCGCAGCCGCCATTCCGAATTCGCCCATGAGAGCCAGCGCTTCACGCGGCGCCGGTTGATGGGACTGGTCTCTGGCGCGGGCGTGCGCGTGCTGCGCTGCACGTATGCCAACTCCCTGCTGCTGCCGGCCGCGCTGGCCAGGTTTCGCTTGTGGGAGCCGCTGATGAGGTCGCCCATAACCAGCGGAGTGAAGCCGGTGGCCCCGTGGCTCGACCGGGCCTTGTACGCGCCCCTGGGCCTCGAAGCGGCCTGGATCGGCTCCGGACACGGCTTCCCGGTGGGACAATCTCTCCTGCTGATTGGTGAGAAGATGTTGTGATTGTGGGGGGTCGCGCGTTTCCATCGCTGAGCGTCTTTTTTCCGGCCTATAATGACGCTCATTCGCTGCCGGGGCTAATCGTCAGGACGTTCGAAGTGTTGGAACAGAACGTGGCGGATTACGAAGTCATCGTGGTGAACGACGGCAGCCAGGACGATACCGCCAAGGTGCTCGAAGGGCTCGGGCAAAAGTACGGTCCGCGAATGCGCGTGGTGACGCACCAGCAGAATCGCGGGTATGGAGCGGCGCTGCGCAGCGGATTCGCCGCGGCACAAAAGGAATTCGTCTTCTACACGGACGGCGACGGGCAGTACGACATAGGCGAGCTGCCGCGGCTCATCGAACGCGTGGAACCGGCCACGGGACTGGTGAACGGGTACAAGCTGGAGCGGCACGACCCGGCGCATCGCATCTGGATCGGGAAAATCTACAACCTTTGCGCCAGGCTGCTGTTTCGCATCCGCATACGCGACATCGATTGCGACTACCGGTTGATCCGCCGGGCGCTACTCGACCAGATCCATCTGACATCCACCAGCGGAACCATCTGCGTGGAGCTGGTGCGGAGTCTCGAACTGAGCCAGTGCGAGGTGGTGGAAGTAGGCGTCCATCACTATCCGCGGCTGTACGGAACTTCGCAGTTCTTCCGCCTGCGTTCGCTGGCCGGAACGTTTAGCCAGTTATTGCGGCTTTGGGTGCGGCTGGTGATTCTGATGCGTAGTTGAGAAATCCGGGTATGTTCAACGGCTTTTCCTGCACGGCCAGCGTGAAGGATCGAATGGCCACCGTGCCGTCATAGCCGACCGCTTGCAGGGTGTAGTGAGTGGTATGTTCCGGAACGATTTCCAGGCAGTGGCGGTGCGTCGGGTAAACCCCCTGCAGCATCGGTGAAATGTGAACGGCCTTGGCATTTTCCACGCCGTAACACAGCAGCGCTTTCTCGCCTGGCACCAGAGTTCCAACGCTGGCGTAAAACTGGAGAATTCGCACGGGGCCGGGCCTGGCATTGGCTGGGTGGACCCAGATTCGCGGGTCTTGCCATCGCAGGGCGCTCAAGCCCCACATGGCCACCAGCAGACCCACCGCCAGGAGGAGCTTGGCGAAACGAACCAGCATTCTTTAATCTGACTCCAGATTTAATTTGACTCTGACAACACGGATTTAGTTTCAGTATGCGCTAATCTTCAATCATATGCCTATTCGAATCGTTCAGGTTGACGCCTTCACCAACCAGCCATTTGCCGGCAACCCGGCGGCGGTGTGTATACTACCCGCGGCGCCGGCCGAACGTTGGATGAGCAGCGTCGCTCGCGAAATGAACCTCGCCGAAACAGCTTTCCTGGTCCCGCAGAATGACGGGTACGATCTGCGTTGGTTCACGCCCGTGGTAGAGGTGGATTTGTGCGGCCACGCCACCGTGGCCAGCGCGCACGTGCTGTGGGAAGACGGCCATCTGCCGCCCGGCCGGCAGGCGCGGTTCCACACGCGCAGCGGTTTGCTGACGGCTGACCGGCTGGGAGACTGGATCGAATTGGACTTCCCGGCGAAGATCGCCGCCGCCGTGGAGGCGCCGCCCGAACTGCTGGCCGCGCTGGGAGTGAAACAGGCGCAATTCGTAGGAAAGAACGCGTTCGATTTCCTGGTGGAGGTGGATTCCGAAGAGACCCTGCGCGGCCTGGCCCCGGACCACTCCACACTGCGCAAGCTGCCGGTGCGCGGCATCATTGTGACGTCGCGCTCGGCCTCGCCGGAATTTGATTTCGTCTCGCGATTTTTCGCCCCCGGTTCGGGAATAGACGAAGATCCCGTGACCGGCTCAGCGCATACCGCATTGGGGCCGTACTGGGCGCCCCGCTTGGGGAAAAGTGAATTCACGGCTTTCCAGGCGTCGGCGCGGGGCGGAGTGGTGCGCGTCCGCTTGAAGGGCGAGCGTGTGATGTTGGGAGGGCAGGCGGTAACGGTGATGACCGGGGAGTTGAATTGCTGATGGCTCTGCCCAATGCAACTGAACTCCACACTCACGATGTTCCCGATGATCCGCCGCCATTTCTGCGCACGTGGCCGCGCGTCTACAAAGCCATACTGTTGTATCTGGCGATAGTCATTATCGTGTTCTATCTGTTCACCCGAGCCTATCTTTACGCGGGCGTACCTCTGTGAGGCCTCTGGACTGGATCGTCCTGGTCACGGCCCTGGTTTCCATCGTGGCTTACGGACTCTACCGCAGCCGCGGCAGCGACACGGTGGATCGCTACCTGTTGGCGGGCAAGTCAATGCCGTGGTATGCCATGGCGCTGTCGATCATGGCCACGCAGGCCAGCGCCATCACTTTCATCTCCACCACGGGCCAGTCATATGTGGATGGAATGCGGTTCGTCCAGTTTTATTTCGGGCTGCCCATCGCCATGGTGGTGATCTGCGCCACCGTGGTTCCGGTGTTTCACCACGCCAAGGTTTACACCGCATACGAATACCTGGAGCAGCGGTTCGACGGCAAGACGCGGGCCCTGGGAAGCATCATCTTCCTCTGCCAGCGCGGGCTTTCCGCCGGGCTCACTATTTACGCGCCGGCGCTGGTGCTGTCGGTGATTCTGGGCTGGCCGGAACGCAACACCACCATGATGATGGGGGTGACGGTGGTCACCTATACGGTGTTGGGCGGAATCAAAGCCGTGACGTGGTCGGACGTGCAGCAGATGTTCATCATCTTCGCCGGGCTCTTGATTTCGCTGGTCACCGTGATCGTTCTGCTGCCGCCTTCGGTCTCCTTCCGCGATGCCGTGTTCCTGGCCGGCGCGGCTGGCCGGCTGAACGCCGTGACTACGAATTTCGACTGGAACGACCGGTTCAATATCTGGAGCGGATTGATCGGCGGCACGTTCCTGTTTCTGGCGTATTTCGGCTGCGACCAGTCGCAGGTGCAGCGCTACCTGACCGGCCGCTCCGTGTCACAGAGCCGGCTGAGCCTGCTGTTCAATGCCGTGGCCAAGATCCCCATGCAGTTTTTTATCTTGTTTATCGGCGCCATGGTATTTGTCTTCTACCTGTTCGTGCAGCCGCCTCTGCTCTTCCAGAAGGCGGAGTTGGCTGCGCATCCAGGGGATGAGCGAATTCCGGCCGATGACGGAACGCTACCAGCGCGCTTTCGAGCACCGGCAGCAGGCAGCCCTGGCACTGGTGCAGGCGCATCACGCCGGCGACGGGGCAGCGGAAAAGCGCACCCGGGATGAGTATCGCGCGGCCCAGGAACAAATCGACAGCGTGCGCGCGCAAGCTTCCCGGATGGTGGGACAGGCCGGCGGCGAGCAGGGGTTCACCGATACCAATTACATTTTTCTCTCGTTTGTGACGCGCTACCTGCCGGCGGGGATCGTGGGCCTGGTGATCGCCGTAATTTTCGCGGCCACCATGTCGGCCAGTTCGGGAGAGATCAATTCGCTGGCTACCGTGGCCGTGATCGACATCTACAAGCGGTACATGCACCGCACCGGCAGCGACCATCATTACCTTATGGCTTCGCGATGGGCCACCCTGTTCTGGGGTATTTACGCGGTAGTCTTCGCCGGTTGGGCGAATCGGCTGGGGTCGTTGATTGTGGCGGTGAACAAAGTCGGTTCGCTGTTTTACGGTTCGCTCCTGGGCTGCTTCGTGCTGGCCTTTCTGTTCCGGCAGGTGCGCGGCACAGCCGCCTTCACCGGGATGCTGGCAGGGGAAGCCGCCATTCTGGCAACGGCCGTATTCACGGATGTCTCCTGGCTCTGGTACAACGTGATCGGCTGCGTGGTGGTGGTGGTGACGGCGCTGGCTATCACTTACTCGGCCCGGAGCCACTTCCGCCAGACCAGATATGCCAGTGCCCCAATGAGCAGTGCGATGGCCACGCCCGCCAGGTAGCGCTCCACGTTCTGCTGTACGGAGTGCCAGCGCTCCCCCAGGAAGTAACCCAGGCTGATAAAACTGACGGTCCACAGGATGGCGCCGCTATAGGCGAAGAGGGCAAACTGGGGCGTTTCCACTTCGCTCATGCCCGCGGCATAAGCAGTGAAGTGGCGCACGCCGGGAATGAAATATCCGAACGTGAGCCCCCAGTGGCCCACGCGTGCGAACCAGGTATGCGCCTTGTTGATGTGCTCTTCGGTGATGCGCAGATATTTGCCGTAGCGGTGGATCAGCCTGAGGCCGAAGGTGCGGCCCAGCGTGTAGCTGATGGTAATTCCAGTAGGCGCTGCCGGCAAAGGCCGCGAGGAAAGCGCCCACCACCGAGAGATGCCCGGTGAAAACCAGGTAACCCGTAAATGTGAGCAGGGTTTCGTCGGGAACAGGCAGACCCACGATGCCCAGCACCAACAGCGAGAAGATGGCGATATAGCCGTACTCAGTGATCCAGGCTAAAACGTGTTGTTCCATGCTTCAGACAGACCGGCAGGTCCGTGGCCTACACCCCGTGGCCTATACCCCGGGGTCTAGCCTACACTACCAGGCCGCTGATTTCGACGGGGCTGCGTTCGCCGGCAATCACCACCAGACCACTGTCGGTAACGTAATACCTGGCCCGGTCGGCCTCCAGGTCGTAGCCGATTTCGGCGTCTTCTTTCACCTTCACATTCTTGTCCAGGATGGCGCGGCGAATCTTGGCCCGGCGGCCGATGTCGCAATTGTCCAGGATCACGCAATCCTCCACCAGGGCGCCGGTGTGTACGCGGACGCCCCGGCCGAGGATCGAGTTTTTCACTACGCCGCCGGAAAGAATGCAGCCGCCCGAGACGATGCTGTCGATGGCCTGGCCGCGGCGGTCTTCTTCATCGAATGCAAATTTGGCAGGCGGGTCCGAGAAACCGCTGCTGCGCAGAGGCCATGAGCGATTGTAGAGATTGAGCGCCGGGGTTACCGCGCGCAGGTCCATGTTGGCCTCATAGTAAGCGTCGATAGTCCCCACATCGCGCCAGTAAGGGGCCGAGGTATCGGGCTCTCCGGGAATCCGATTGGTCTGGAAGTCATAAGCGTAAATCTCGGCCTTGCCGGCCAGTTGAGGCAGAATGTTCTTGCCGAAATCGTGGTCGCTGTGCGGATTCTCAGCGTCGGCCCTGAGCAGTTTCAATAGCGACTTAGTCTCGAAAATGTAGTTGCCCATCGAGGCATAGACTTGTTTCGGGTCTCCCGGCATGGTGGGCGCGTCGGGGTTCTTCTCGTGAAATCCCAGGATGTGGCCGTCCGCCGAAACTTCGATCACGCCAAACTCGACGGCATGCTTGCGCGGAGTAGGAATGGCCGCCACTGTAACCTCGGCCCTCTTCGATGTATGGTATTCGACCATGCTGGTGATGTTCATGCGGTAAATATGATCGCCGCCGAAGATCGCCACCAGGTCCGGATCGGCCTGCTCCACCAGGTTGAGGTTCTGGTAGATGGCATCGGCGGTGCCCTGATACCAGGACTCGTCCTCGGAGCGCATTTGAGCCGGCACCGGAATCAGGAACTGCGACTTGAGCAGGCTGCCAAACTGCCAGCCCTCGCTGAGGTGCTGCAGCAGCGACTGGCTCTTGAACTGCGTCAGTACGTAGATCGAGTAGATTCCCGAGTTGATGAAATTACTCAGGACGAAATCGATGATTCGATACTTGCCTCCGAACGGCACGGCCGGTTTGGCCCGTTCCTTCGTCAGCGGAGAAAGCCGGCTTCCCTTACCGCCGGCCAGTACGATTCCCAACACGCGTATGCGCATAGTCGTTAGCACATTGTTTCAGGCGAATGTGTCCCATGGCAAGCGTAAACTTTGTTACAGAAAGGCTTGCCGGTAGAATAGTCAGCATGTCAGGGACCAGATTTACTTCGGCGGCGGTGATCGGCACGGGAATGATGGGGCCGGGAATCGCTTTGACGCTCGCCCTGGGTGGCTTGCGGACTACCGTTCTCAGCCGCACCGCGCAGGGATCGCAAGCTGGTTTGGAGAAGGCCCGGGAGCTCGCCCGGTTTCTGGCCGGCAACCAGCTGATTGACGCCGCGCAGGCGAGCGGGGCCGCCAGTTTGGTGACTGCGTCGACAGCTTTCGACGAAACCGTCAGCGGCGCCGACGTGGTGGTGGAGTCCGGACCCGAGGACATGGCGTACAAGCAGGAAATTTTCGCACGGATGGATGCTTTGAATCCGCGGGCGGTGCTGGCATCCAATACCTCGGGGCTGAGCATCACGGCCATCGCTTCGCGCTGCGGCCGGCCGGAACGTGCACTGACCACGCATTTTTGGAATCCGCCGCACCTGATGCCGCTGGTGGAATTGGTCAAGGGTAATAAGACCTCGCCGGAGGTGGCCGACGACGTGCGCGATCTGCTCCGGACCTGCGGAAAGGCGGCGGTGGTAGTGCAGCAGGACCGTCCGGGGCAGTTGGGCAACCGGCTGCAGATGGCGCTGATGCGGGAGGCCGCCAACATCGTGGCCGAGGGAATCGCCAGCGCGGACGACGTGGACACCGTGGCCCGGAACGGATTCGGCCTGCGCATGCCGGCTTACGGAATTCTCGAGCACATGGATGTGACCGGGTTGGACATGGGGATCTCAATATTGGATTACGTCGCCAAAGACCTCTACAATGAACCGCGCGCTCCGGAATACATGCGTGAGTTGGTGCGCCACGGTAATTTGGGAGCCAAGACGGGCCGCGGATTTTACGACTGGTCGGTGAAGAGCGCGGACGCCGTGCGCGCCGGGCGCGATGCGTTCCTGGTGGAAGTGTTGAGATACCGGCGCGGAACCACGTCGTGAGAGCCTGAAAGACGTTAGTGGCGTGCGTCGCGCGGATTTAACACTACTAAACATTTGTCATTCCGGCTGCACGTCTTGGGCTGTTTGTCTTAAAGGGAACCAGCCTGGAATGGGGTACTGCAACCGCCGGTAGAACCAGTTGCATCCTATCGGGAGAAGGTGTTCCCACAATCGCTCCTCAGGGACTTCCGCCGCTCACGCTATCAGATCCGGGGGCTCGGCACGCTGGTGCTTGGCGCCGCATTGTGCGCCGTTCCAATATCGATTGCGGTGGCCGAATCCTTGCTGGCCATCGCTCTGGTGATCCGCCTCGCGGTTAGCATACGCTCGCGCAGTTTTCCGGAATTGCCGCGGGTCTTTTACTTCTGGCTCCTCTGGGCAGCTTTGGAAATCGTGAGCTGGCTGCATTCCGCACGTCCCGCCGGCGGCAGAGGCGAGATCCGCCACCTGTTCTTAATTTGCGCTCTGTTTGTGTTGATGCCTATGCTGGCGCGGCCGGGCTGCAGGTTAGCCGTCTGGCGCGGAATCTTCGTAACTGCTTCCGCCGGCTCGGTTGCCCTGATTGTGGGTTTTGTTACCCGGATGCTTCGTTACCACCGTGAAGTGGCTGCCGCGGGCGACCCATCGCTCTATCTTCGAACTGGCGGCTTCCTGCACCACTGGATGATCTATGCCGTGGTCGAAATGCTGGTGATCGCGGCCATGCTGGAGTTCAATGCGGCCTACCCGGAGGAGCGCTGGTGGGTAGCGCCGGCTATCGCGATCAACGCTATCGCGATCTTCTTCAGCCTCACACGCGCGCTCTGGCTCGGATGTCTGATCCTGCTGGCCATTCACCTTGCATGGCGCCGCTCGCGATTGCTCTGGGCCGCGCCTGCCCTGCCTGTCCTCGCGTTCCTGCTGGCTCCGGGTCCGGTGCGTTATCGGATCAACGAATCGTTTCAACCCGACTATTACTCCAACGCCGAACGCCTGCAAATGTGGCGTGTCGGGTGGCAGATGATCCGTGAACAGCCGGTTTTCGGCGTAGGCCCCGGACGTGTGGAAGCCTTGTACAGCAGCTATCTGGCTCCCGGCGAGCCGGTCCCTGCATATCACGGGCACCTGCACAACGATGCCGTCCAACTGGCCGCACAATTTGGACTCCCGGTCCTCTGCGCCGCGATCCTCTGTCTCGCCATGCTTCTGCGCGACCTGTTGCGCATGCTGCGGCGCACATCTGATCGGGAAACCCGCTTCCTCTGTTCCGCCGGGTTGATGGGTATAGTCGCCTTCCTGCTGGCCGGGATCACGGACTATGCGTATGGGCACTCGCTGGGTTTGATCCTGTTCAGCTTCGTTGTGCTCTCACCGCTGGCCCCGGCGCCTGCGGTGGCTGAATCTGGTGTCGCTGAATCTGGTGTCGCTGAATCTGGTGTGGCTGAATCTGGTGTGGCAGAACCCAGTCGAAGATGGGCCATGGAATTGCCCACTAAGAGCCTGAAATAGGCTCTTGCAGCAGCAATCAACAACTTAGCGTGATAATAGGTGGCAGTGTGTCGCTTTGTGCCGATTTCGTGGGCGGCAGGGTGCCGCTGTGGAGTGTCTCTGCGATGAAAACGGTCTTAGCGCTTCTCTTTTCAGCCGCCGCTACTTTTGGCCAGGTGGTTCCAGGCCGATATGTTTTGGAACTTTCCGGCGCACCGGCCGCGCCCTCCGCATCCCGCGCCGCATCCCCAGGTACAACCACAGCCAGGCGGGCGGAGTTCGCCGTCCGCCGCACCAGCGTGCGTCAGGGACAGTTGGCGGCGCGGGCAGCGGTGGCGGCGCGCGGCGGTGTGGTGGTGGAAAGCATGGACACCGTGGTCAACGCGTTGATCGTCAACATTCCCGACGCACGGGCCAGCGAGTTGTTGCAAATCCCCGGCGCAGTCAGGTTGCATGCGGTGCGCCGCCTGATGCCATTACTGAACCACGCGCTGCCCATCCATAAAGTGCCGGACGCCTGGGGCATGCTGCCCCTGGGCCAGAACGGCGCGGGCGTGGGCATCAAGATCGGAATGATTGACACCGGAGTTGACGTCAATAATGCGGCCTTCAGTGATCCTCTGCCGCCCGTTGATGGCTTTCCGAAAGTGCTGGCGGCCGGCGATCGGCAATTCACCAACGCCAAGATCATCGTGGCCAAGAACTATACGACACTGCTTCCCGATGGCGGCGACGTGGACGCCAATGACCGCGATGGCCACGGCACGGGCACGGCAGTGGCGGCGGCGGGCGGCACGGCGACCAGTCCTTACGGCGTAGTTACCGGAGTCGCGCCCAAGGCCTACATTGGGAGTTACAAGGTGTTGGACGCAAACGGCACCACGTCCGATGTGGTCACCAAAGCCATTGATGACGCAGTCGCCGACGGAATGGATGTCATCAATCTCAGTCTGGGCGCATATGTGACATCGTACTCGGATGTCGCTCCAACCGAGATTGGAATAGCGGCGATTGAAGCCGCGGCGCAGGCCGGTGTCCTGGTGACGGTGGCCGCCGGCAACTCGGGCCCGGGCGCCGGAAGCATCAGCGATTTGGCCAGCGCGCCGGATGCCATTTCGATGGGCGCCATCATGAATGACCGGGCGCTCGGCTATGCGGTAACAGCCAGCGGCGCGGCTCCCGAAATGGCTTTTGTGGGCAGCGGGCCGAATCCCGGCCAGGTAGTTAGCGGCACGATGTTTGACGTGATGAGTGTGGATGCCAGTGGCCTGGCCTGTTCGCCGCTGGCTTCCGGATCGGTGGCCGGCATGGTGGTGCTGGTGCTGCGCGGCACCTGCCCCTTCGAAGACAAGCTGAACAACGTTGCGGCGGGCGGCGCGCTGGCGGCAATCGTTTACAACAACCCAGGGGGCGCTTCTTTCCAGACCATTCTGGCGAGCGTGGGCGCGGCGACTCTGCCGGCCATGTTCGTGGACCAGTCGCAAGGGGCCGATTTGCAGGCCCAGGTCGCGGCTAATCCGGGCGTCTCTGTGGCTATGGATTTCACCGGCGCCCAACCCTTTCCGGCGCGCACGGACCTGACAATTTTTACCAGCCGCGGCCCCAGCCTCGGCAGCGCCATGAAGCCGGACATGGTGGCGGTGGGCGAAGAGATTGTGACGGGCGCGCAGAATTCCTTTTCGAGCGGCGAGAGCTATAGCGCGTCGGGATTCATCGACACAGCGGGAACCAGTTTCTCGGCGCCGCTGGCGGCGGGCGCGGCTGCGGTTCTGAAGGCCGCGCGGCCCGGGCTCACCGTGCAGCAGTACCGGTCGCTTCTGATCAACGGCGCCGGCCGTGCAACTTCGGCGCCGGGGGTGGCCGCTACGGTTCAGCAAGCGGGCGCCGGCGTACTCAACCTGGCGGCGGCGGTGAGCGGCACGGTTGCGGCGTATCCCACGTCGCTCAATTTCGGCACGGGCACGGGCGCGGTCAACGCTACGCAGCAATTGACGCTGTGGAACGTGGGGGCCGCGGGCGACACTTTTTCGATCCAGGCTGTGCCCACCGGCAACAGCCCGGGGCTATCCTTTTCAGGGGCGCTTTCCACCACCAGCCTCCAACTGGATGCCAATGGCTCGCAGCAGATTCCCGTAACGTTGAGTGCTTCCGGCCTTGGCCCCGGCGAATACCAGGGCTACCTGACGGTCCAGGGAACGGCGAACTCGAACACCATCACCGTTCCGTACTGGTTCGCAGTTCCGGGCTCCACGCCGGCGGGAGTTTCCGTGCTCTACCAGGACCTTCAAGATCCCGTGCAAACGTTGTCCACGCAGGCTGTGGTGTTTCGCGTGGTGGATGTCGCGGGGCTGCCGTACACGGGAACGGTCAGACCGCAGATCTCGATCACCAGCGGCCCCGGGAGCATTCGCTCCTCTTACCGGATTGGAGATATCCCGGGAACCTATGCGACGGATATCCGGACGGGTACCACCAGCATGCAATTGAGCATTTCGATTGACGGCTCCACCGCCGCCAGCGTCGTGATTCCGGTGAATTGAGATCGGTCGGCTGGGTCGTCTCGTTCTTGCGTCTATTGGCTGACAGACGGCGGCAACGGGTTCCGGTCTGTGAATTGGCGCTGGTGCCAGTAAGGATATGGAACCACCGTTGCGCTGGCCTCATCCAGTTTCGCCACCTGGTCCGGCGTTAACCGCCACCCCTCCGCGTCGATGTTCTGTTTCAGTTGTTCTTCGTTGCGCGCGCCAATCACAAGGCTTGAAACCGTAGGCTTGCGCAGCAGCCAGTTTAACGCAATCTGCGCTACGGTCTTTCCCGTTTCCTTGGCTACCAGATCGATCGCGTCGACCACTTTGTAGAGGTAATCCTCAGGAACCAGGGGGCCGACCTCCGCGGTTTTATGCAGACGGCTTTCTTTCGGCCAAGGCTGGCCGCGCCGGATCTTGCCGGTCAGCCGTCCCCATCCCAATGGGCTCCAGACCAGGGCCCCCACTTTCTGATCGAGCCCCAGCGGCATCAGCTCGTTCTCGTAATCGCGGCCCACCAGTGAGTAGTAGACCTGATGCGCGGCATATTTCACCCAGCCATTCCGTTCCGATGTGGAGAGCGACTTCATCAGGTGCCAGCCGGAAAAGTTGGAGCAGGCGATGTAGCGGACCTTGCCGCTGCGCACCAGGCCATCCAGCGTATACAGCACTTCATCCACCGGCGTGAGCGCATCGAAGCCGTGCATGTGATAGATGTCGATGTGATCCGTCCCCAGCCGCTTCAGGCTGCCTTCGCAAGCCTGGACCAGGTGATGGCGGGACGAGCCGACGTCGTTCGGACCTTTGCCGAAGCGGAAGGTCGCCTTGGTGGATATCAATAGCTCGTTGCGCCTGCCTTGAATGGCCTGGCCGAAGATCTCCTCTGACAAGCCTTCCGAGTACACATCCGCGGTGTCGAAGAGATTGATGCCGGCGTCCAGACAAAGGCCAATCAGGCGTTTCCCCTCCTCGACGCCGGTCGAACCCCACGCCTTAAAAAACTCATTTCCTCCGCCGAATGTGCCCGTGCCGAGACATAGAGACGAGACCTTCAGCCCTGAGCTTCCCAATACTCTGTAGTCCATTTTATTCTCCTGGAGATTCACCTTTTACGCTATCACCTAGCTCATGTACCAGCCGCCGTTGACGTTGATCGTCTGACCTGTAATGTAGCCGTTGCGCGCCAGCATCACAGCCGCATCCGCGACTTCCTCCGGCCTCCCGAAACGGCCGACCGGGATCGACTCGGGGCGGGCCTTCGGCAAGGCTTTGAGCATAGCCGTCTCAATCAGCGCCGGTGCGATCGCGTTGACCGTGATCCCGTCTCCGGCCAGCAGTGACGCGTATGAATGTGTCAGGCCGAGTATCCCGGCCTTAGACGCTGCGTAGTGAGGACCGACCACGCCGCCCGTCTGCGCCGCCACTGAAGAGAGATTGATGATGCGCCCCCAGCGGCGCTCGCGCATGCCGGGCACCACGGCTTGTGTGACCAGAAAGACCGGCTTGAGATTGCCGCGGATTACGTCGTCCCAATCGGCCTCGGTAATCTCGCCGAAGGGTTGGGGACGGGTGATGCCCGCATTGTTCACCAGGATCGATACCACGCCCAGTTGGCTCTCGACAGTTTCCACCAGCCTCGCTACATCCTCCCGAATCGAGACATCGGCGCTCACTGCCAAACATCGCCGTTGGTGATTTCTAATACTGACGCACGTCTCCTCCGCCTCACTGGCGTGAGACCTGTAGTTGACGGCCACATCGGCGCCGGCGGCGGCGAGCGCGATGGCTATCTCCCGGCCGATCCCGCGGTCGGCTCCAGTCACCAGTGCAATACGATCGGATAGCCTGTCCACTTCGTCCCCCCGTTTCACCATAGACGAGCTGCTCTTACTTTTCCAGCTTCGTTGCCGGAGGCCTTCCGGCCGGCTCGAAAGCCATAGACTAAGGTTAGTTTAATGGGAGTTTTGTAAGGTTTTTGTCGCTGAAGCAGGTTTCCGCAACTCGTCTGATATACTTCGGACATCTGGGAATCAAGCAGGCCTTGAGGGCTTACTGGGCTTCTGGTGTGCAGCCGTAAGGTTATGGCGAACGGCGGAGAAGCAGTGAGCATCCAACCTACAACCGGCATCAAAAATACGGTCTATGATCGCCAGCCTCTGAACTGGTCCGCGGGAATTACTCTCGGTCTTCTTCATATCGCAGCCATCGCCGCGCTGTTTACGTTTCACTGGCGTGATTTCGCGATTGCGGTTTTCCTGCACTGGATTGCGACTGGCCTCGGAATCAGCATGGGGTACCATCGCCTGCATACGCACCGTTCGTATAAGGTGCCGCTGGCGCTCGAATATTTCTTCGCACTGTGCGGCACGTTGACGCTGGAAGGCGGGCCGATTTACTGGGCCGCCACTCACCGCTTGCACCACCAAAAGTCCGATCTGCCGGGCGATCCTCACTCGCCGCAGGACGGCGCCTGGTGGTCTCACATGGGCTGGATTGTTTTCAGCGAGCGAAACACCGCCGAAAACAAAATGGTATCGAGGTATGCGCGGGACCTCTCCAAGCATCGCTTTTACGTGTGGCTAAACGATTATCACTGGGTTCCCCTGGCGGTGTTGTCCGTGCTGATGCTGGTTTTTGGCGGAGTCTCGCTGGTGTTGTGGGCCATCGCTTTCCGTATCGTGTTCGGCCTGCATTCCACATGGCTGGTGAATTCGGCAACCCACATGTGGGGCGGGCGGCGCTTCGCCACGCGTGACGATTCGCGCAACATCTGGTGGGTGGCCCTGCTTACCTTTGGCGAGGGCTGGCACAACAACCATCATGCGCATCCTACTTCGGCGCGTCATGGGCTGGCCTGGTATGAGTTTGACCCATCCTGGATTCAGATCCGGATTCTGAAGTTCCTCGGCGTAGCGAAGTCCGTTCAGGCGGTGACGGTCAACAGCGCTTTACCCGAAGCTTTATCCCAACAGAAAGCAGCCTAGACCGGAGCTTATCAATTCGTAACGCAGGTGGGCTATTCTGCTGGTGTATGCGATTAGTCCTGAGTTTGCTGCTTCTGGCCGCTTCCCTCTGCGCTCAAAGCCATCCCCTCGACTTTCTAAATCACAATCGCCCGGTTCCGGACGCGCACAACTGCTACCCCTACGAAGGCCGCTGGACAGACAGAGTAGACCGCGCGCTGAAGACCGGCTTTCCCGTGGGCATCGAGCAGGATATGACCTGGTATGTCGATCCGGCAACCGGCAAGGGACGCGCCGTGGTTTCCCATGACGACCAACCCAAGGGTGCCGAACCCCTGCTGCGCGATTACTTCTTCGAGCGCGTCCGGCCCGTCATAGAAAAGGCGCTGGCGGAAAACGATCGGTCGCACTGGCCGTTAATCGTACTGCACTTCGATTTCAAGAGCGTGCAACCGCCGCTGCTGCACGCGGTGTGGGATCTGCTCGGCGAATACCAGGACTGGATCACCACTGCCATCAAGACCGCCGACCCGCGCCAGCTTGCCCCGTTCGACCCGAAGCCCCTGCTGGTGCTCACCGAGGACTCAGACGTGCAGGAGGAGGTCTTCTTCAAACAGGTGCCGGTGGGCGCCAAACTGCGGCTGTTCGGCTCAGCGCACACCAAGGCGATTCCGTCGAAACCGGCGGCGGAACACGACCACCTGCTGGCGACCCTGCCGCCGGAGCAGCTGCTGGCGGATCCGCCCACCAACTACCGGCGCTGGTGGAACAATTCCTGGTTTGAGGTGGAAGAGGGGGGCCAGCACAAGGCTGGGGAGTGGACCGCGGACGACGACCGGCGCCTGCGGGCGCTGGTGGACCATGCGCACCGGATGGGTTACTGGATCCGCTTTTACACGCTTGATGGCTTCGGCGCCGGCGAGGACAAGGGCTGGGGCAACGCGTACAACTTCGGATCGCGCGAGGCCGTGCTGGCGCGTTGGAAGGCGGCGATGGCGGCGGGCGTGAACCTGATTGCCAGCGATCAGTACGAAGACCTGGCAGCGGTGATGCGCTAGCGTTTGACCCTAGGGTTTGGCCCTCGGTTTAGAGTTTTTTGAAAAGTTTGTCGAAGGCGTTGCGGGCGTCGTCTGCATTGCGGGGGGCTGGAGGCCCTACATTCATCGACGGAGACGGCGGTGGGGCTGACTGTGTGGTGGTGCCTTCGCGGGCAACGGTCACACGCGCGGTGAACAGCGTGCAATCGTTAGTCTTGTCCTTCAACGGAATCCGCACCGGGATGGGCTTGAGGCACTGGAAACGAGTGGAGGGCTCGAAGTGGGAGCACTGCTTGCAGCAGTGCAGCTCGGCATTGCACTTCGGACAGGTACCGCTGAAGTCTGTGCCGGGGGGAATAGCCGTTGAGCAGTTGTAGCACCGGGACGCGGCCACGTGTTGCACCAGGCGGGGAAGCCGGGGGCCGGTGATATCCAGGGGAGGACGAGGACCCTGCTGTTTGGGGCGATCTTCGCGAAAGGCCTTACTATCGTGGCCCGAGTCCATATACCCGTTTTGTCTGTACTTGCGATCGCTGTCCATGGGGAAAGGTTGCTCCGTAAACTCGCGGGACGAATGAATGTTTCTCACCAAACGGTCAAGAAATCAATGCGCCGGGGCGATCAATACGCTGATCACTCGCCACGAAACCGTGTTCCTAATCCGGGAACGGTCGGCGTGGGTTGCCGGAGGGGCTTGCGGGAATTCCCGAAAGGCGCGATGCAAAAAACAAGTCGCGATGCAAAAACAGGTTTTCGGAAACCCGCCAATGCTGCAAATACATATTTACCACGGATCGAAGCCTTTTGCACTCACTATCTGGCACCTGCAGTACCATTGCTATGTCAACCGACCGAACTCCACTTGAGCAAATTGCTGCAGGGCCGCGTCAGGGGGTCATCGAAATGATTGGGGCTGATGCGCAGCGCATAGCCCAGGCGGCCGGTACGCTCCGGGACCATCTCCTTACTAAATATAGCTATCGAGCCCTGCTGATCCACGGCGGGCAGCACCATGACCTCGGTCTCTTCCAGGTGGCCGTTGCTATCCACGCGCCCAATCACGGCTTCGACCCGGACGTCGCTTGGGCTTAAGCCCGCCAAATCTATGGCGGCGCGCATGGCGACCGCTTGGCCGTTGGTCACGGTTCCGGAAAGTCCAGGGCCGTCTTCTACAAACCGGACGCGGTCCCAAACCTCGCGGATGCGCGATTTCCATTCGGCCTGCTCACGGACCGGGAGATAGTCCGCCTTCAGCAGGCGTACGTACTGGGAGTGCGCCGGCTCGTACAATTCGGTCATATACTCACGCACCATACGTCGGCAATCGAACTGAGGGCTGATGCAGGTGAGCGCCTCTTTCATGCGGCGCATCCACTCCCGCGGGGTCTGTTCGCGGTGCTCGTAAAACATGGGGACAATCTCGTTTTCGAGAAGATAGTAAATGGCGCTGGCGTGCAGCGCATCCTGGTCCTCCGAATATGGCTCGCGGTCGCCGATGGCCCAGCCACCGGAATGCTCGTAGGCTTCGTCGAACCAACCATCCAGAATACTGAGATTGAGGACGCCGTTGATGGCGGCTTTCATGCCGCTGGTGCCGCAAGCCTCCTCGCCGCGCCGCGGATTGTTCAGCCAGATATCGACGCACTGGACCATTTCGCGCCCCACCTTCATGTCGTAGTCTTCAAGGAAGACCACATGCTTCCACAGGTCCGGATCGCGCGAAAGCTGCACCACCTCGCGAATGTAGCTCTTGCCGGGCTGGTCCTTGGGATGGGCCTTACCGGCGATGAGGATCTGCACCGGCATATCCTTGTTCAGCAGAATATTCTTCAACCGGTCAACGTCGCGGAACAACAGAGTGGCGCGCTTGTAGGTAGCGAAACGGCGCGCGAACCCGATGGTGATGGCGTTGGGATCGAGCACCTGGCCGGCGCGCCGGATCTCAGCGGCTGAGGCCTGGCGGCGGACCGCCGAGGAGTGCTGGCGGGTGCGCACGAAATTGATCAGGCGGCGCTTGCGGCGGCGGTGAACTTCCAGGAGTTCTTCGTCGGGGATTTCTTTCACCTGCTCCCAGACGGTGGGATCGTTGAAACGCTCCCGCCAGTCGGGCTGCAGGTACTGGTCGTAGAGCGAGGCCAGGTCTCCGTTGAGCCAACTGGGAAGGTGAACCCCGTTGGTGATGGAGGTGATTGGCACCTCCCAGAGCGGCAACTGCGGCCACAGGTCGTGAAACATTTCCTGCGATATCTCGCGGTGCAACCGGCTGACCGCGTTGCGGTAGGAAGAGGTGTTCAACGCCAGAACCGCCATCGAGAAGCGCTCATCGCGGTTGTAGGCGTTGCGCCGTCCGACGGCCATCAACTGTTGGAAATCCACGCCGATTTCGCCGCAGTAATCCGAAAAATAGTGATACATGAGGCCGGGATCGAACAAATCGATTCCGGCAGGCACCGGCGTGTGGGTAGTGAAAACGTTGCTGACGCGGGCGGCATCCATGGCCTCTTCGAAGCTGAGCTTCCGGTCGCGCATGAAGAGGCGGATCTGCTCCAGCACCAGAAAGGCGGAGTGGCCCTCGTTCATGTGGAAGACGGAGGGCTTCAGCCCCATGGCCTCCAAGGCCCGCATTCCGCCGATTCCCAGCACGATCTCCTGGCGGATGCGCGTATCGATATCGCCGCCGTAGAGCGAGTCCGTGATATCGCGATCTTGCGGGAGCACGTTCTCGGGGATGTTGGTATCCAGGAGGTAAAGCGTGATGCGCCCGACGTCGATCTTCCAGACCTGGATGAAAACATTGCCGGTGGGCAGTTTGACGCTGACCTTCAGGTCCCGTTCGTCGGCGGTCTTGACGGGAGTCAGCGGCAGGGTATAAAAGTCGTTCACAGGATAGCGTTCCTGCTGCCATCCGTCGGGGTTGAGAAACTGGCGAAAGTATCCTTGCTGGTACAGGAGCCCTATACCGATCAGCGGGTAATCCCAGTCACTACACCCTTTCAAATGATCGCCCGCGAGGATACCGAGGCCACCCGAATAAACCGGCAGACATTCGGTAAGACCATATTCGGCGGAAAAATACGCGATGAGCTTGTCATCGGTGGACGGCGCCGTTTTGCGGGTGCCTGCGTCGTAGGTATCGCACGCCGAGCGGTAGTGCGCAAGGTAGCGCGCGTCGGAAGCGGCCTTGGCCAGGGTGGCTTGGGAGACGCGGCCCAGCATCAACACCGGGTTGTATCCGCAATCCCGCCAGAGAATCGGGTCGAGGCGGCGAAACACCGAACGAATGGTGGGCTCCCAGCTCCAGAGGATGTTGTATGCCAACTCAGTCATGCGCGACAACGGTGCGGGGAGGGTAGGGCGAACCAGAAATTCCCTCAGGGGCTGAATGTGAAATGGCATACCAGCAGCAGGTCTACAATTCAAGATAGCAGATCGCCACAGGAGCACTGCTCCCCGGTTGGGTTTGCGGAACGAAGCCAATTGGCGGGTCAGGCTGGGGGCGTGCGGCCCGGGTGCGGTCCAATTCTTTGACGGATCGTTCTTTGACGGATCGTTCTTTGACGGATGTTCTTAGGGGCGGCTCCAAGCGTGTCGCGGTCTTCGACGGAGAGCGCGCGACTGCCGCGGCGGTTAGAGTCGATCTGACTAAGTGTGGACATTTCTTTTGGGCGGACCTTCTCTTAAGCGGACCCCTGCGACTGCTCCTACGTTCAGGGTAAGCGCGAGACTTGCGGCTGAATGGGCGGATTGCCGGTAAGTGGTTGAGGAGATTCGAGAGAATCTTTTAAAGTTCACGTGAATGACTACCCAACCCTGGTTGCAACTTCCTGAACGGCCCTTTTTTACATATCTACCTTAGTTATATGCGTAATTTTTTGCTAGTGTAACTCCCGTATTAGTTTCTCCTTTTTTACATTGTCAGAGAAGACAGTATCTCCACTCAACTGTAAGTCGAACCCGGCGCACAAGAGTATGACATGGGTATGCACGTTGGTTTTTATAGCTGTAGCAATATGTAGTGCGCAGGTAACCGACTCCGGGCTGCGTAATCCCGGGGCGCACGATCCCGGCGTTCGAGGCGGTGCCCCTGGAGCGGGTGGTCCGCTGCCGGGACTATCCGGCACCGAACTAACCGCGTTCCACGCCGGACAGACGACGTTCGAGGAGGTTGATAATGTAGCCAACGGTCTGGGCCCGCGGTTCAACCTGGACAGTTGTGCCGGTTGTCATGCCTATCCGGCCACTGGCGGGGCAAGTCCGCTTATCAATCCCCAAGTCGCTGTCGCAAACAAGTGGGGCGCCAGAAACGTACTACCGTCGTTCATCACGGCGACTGGACCGATCCGGGAAGTTCGATTCAAAATGAATCCCGACAGAACAGCCGACGGCGGAGTACACGCTTTGTTCACCATACGCGGCCGATCCGACGCCGGGGCGTGCAGCAACATCGTTCAGCCGGATTTCTCCAACACTTCTAACGTGATCTTTCGGATCCCGACCCCGAATTTCGGCGCCGGCCTGATTGAAGCGATTCCGGATTCCGTGATAAAGGCCAATATTCAAGCCAATAGCAGGACGAAGTCACAGATGGGTATCTCGGGGCGCCTCAATACCAGCGGCAACGATGGCACTGTGACCCGATTCGGCTGGAAGGCGCAAAACAAGTCTCTTACAGTCTTTGCAGGCGAGGCGTACAACGTAGAGCAAGGCGTCACTAACATGCTCTTCAGTCAGGAGCGCGAAGAGGAGCCCACCTGCGCCAAGAACGCCACGCCGGAAGACGCTTTCCCCCTGAGCACTATCACCGACGTGGTCGAGTTCGCTAACTTCATGCGATTTCTAGATCAACCTACACCGGCGCCTTCTACCACTTCGACGAACAATGGCCGCAGCCAATTCATCACGGTCGGGTGCGCACTGTGTCATACACCCACACTCACTACAGGCAATTCCGTCGGTGGCGGCATTGAGGTACAAAGCTGTGAACCTATACTCCGATCTGGCGCTTCACACAATGGGCTCAAACCTTGCCGATGGCGTCACCCAAGGCGTGGCCGGACCCAATGAATTCCGCTCCGCACCGCTGTGGGGCCTGGGCCAACGAATCTTTTTTCTGCACGACGGCCGCACGAGCGACTTGATGGTGGCGATCCAACAGCACTCCGGCAACGGCTCCGAAGCCAATGCCGTAATCAATACGTTCCAACAGTTATCAACGTCGTCACAGCAGGATATTCTGAATTTCCTTCGCTCGCTGTGATTCCGCCCCGGGGGGCAGGCCTGATGGTCTGCCCTGCTAGACTGTTTACGAATGACGGAGCGAAATGCGGAACCACGCCAGCAGATTTCGGAACCGCGGCCGCTGCATGGGTTTTTCTCGCAACTCGGACCTGGGCTGATTACCGGAGCCGCGGATGACGACCCTTCCGGTATTGCGACTTACTCCGTAAGCGGTGCGGCTTTTGGATACGGCCTGCTCTGGACCGCTCTGTTTGCTTTTCCCCTGATGGCCGCGGTGCAACTGATGTGTGCGCGCCTGGGCATGGTCACCGGAAGGGGCCTGGCGGCGGTGGTGCGGCGGCGTTATTCGCGATGGGTGCTGTGGGGCGCCTGCCTGCTGCTGACCGTGGCCAACGTCTTCAACATTGGGGCCGACCTGGGCGGCATGGCGGATGCCACCCACATGGTCACCGGCATCAGTTCACTATGGTGGACGCCGGTTTTTGCGGGCCTCATCATGGTGATGCTGTTCCGGACTTCTTACCGGCAGATGGCGCGCATATTCAAGTGGCTGACGCTGGTGCTGTTTGCCTACGTGCTGACGGCCTTTATCGTGAGCCCGAACTGGAGCCAGGTGCTGCACGCCACTTTCGTGCCGGACGTTCGCTTTACAAGCGAATACCTATCGGTGCTGGTGGGAATTCTGGGGACCAGCATCTCACCCTATCTGTTCTTCTGGCAGGCCGCACAAGAGGTGGAGGAGGAGCGGGCGGAAGGAAAAACTACCGTGGCCCAACGCCAGGGGGCAACCACCGCGGAATTGCGGCGCGCCCGCAACGACGTAATGACGGGCATGTTCTTTTCCAACTTCGTGATGTACTTCATTATTTTGACCACCGGGGCCACACTGCATGCGCACGGCATTACGCATATCGGGACAGCCAGCCAGGCTGCCGAGGCGCTGCGGCCGCTGGCGGGAAGCGGGGCGTACTGGCTGTTCACGGTGGGGCTGATCGGCACCGGGATGCTGGGCGTTCCGGTGCTGGCGGGGTCCAGCGCCTATGCTATTTCGGAGGCGATGGCGTGGGGCGCTTCGCTCGACCGGAAGCCGAAGCTGGCGCCCAAATTCTATAGTGTCCTGGCGCTGGCCATGGTGCTGGGCGTGGTTCTGGACAGTCTGGGACTGGACGCGGTGAAGATGCTTTTCTGGTCGGCCGTCCTCAACGGAGTGCTGGCGCCGCCCCTGATTGTGCTGGTGGTGCTGCTGTCCACGGATCGTAAGGTGATGGGGGATTGTGTCACGCCGCCATTGTTGAAGTGGCTGGGATGGACCACGGCGGTGGTGATGACGGCCGCGGCGGTGGCCATGTTCATCGCCAGCTAAAGCCAACCAAAGCCAGCTAAAGCCAACCAACGACGTCCGAGATACGCCGGCGGAAATAGCAGCCGCGGCGAGTTAAAATTGACTGGTCGCATGTCCAGAACCCATACCCCTGTTACTGATGAACTGGCCGCCTATATTCGCCAGGTGACGCTCCGCGAGCCGGAGCCGCTGAAGCGATTGCGCGAAGAGACTGGGAATCACCCGCGAGCTTCCATGCAGACCGCGCCCGAACAGGGCCAGTTTCTGCACTTGCTGGCGCGGGTTCTAGGCGCGAAGAAAACCCTGGAGGTAGGAGTTTTCATGGGCTACAGCTCCACCTGGGTGGCGCTGGCGCTGCCTGCCGCCGGAAAGATTGTGGCCTGCGACCTGAGCGCGGAATATACTTCGCGGGCGCGCCGCACCTGGCGCGAAAGCGGCGTGGAGGAGAAGATCGATCTGCGCCTGGGGCCCGCCATCGATACTCTGGACGGCTTGATTGCCGAAGGGCAGGCGGGCAGCTTCGATTTCGCGTTCATTGACGCCGACAAGGGCAATTACGCGAATTACTACGAGCGCGCGCTGGTGCTGCTGCGACCCGGCGGCCTGATCGCCGTGGACAACGTGCTGTGGGATGGGAGCGTGATCGATGCCTCTGACCACGAGGCCGATACCGAGGCCATTCGCGCATTCAACCGCGAACGGTACGCCGATGAACGGGTCGCCCTGAGCCTGGTGCCTTTGGGCGACGGATTGACGCTGGCGTGCAAGCTCTGAACCCCGCGGTTTTTCTCGCGTACGCGGCGGCTGACCGCGAACTGGCCGCCGGCATCGCCGCTTTCCTGGAGCGGGGGGCCGATGTGCGCGTCTTCCTGGAGGAAGGCGAGATGCAGCCGGGCGAAGACCTGGCTGCCAAGGCGCGCGAGGGCCGCATAGCGGATGTGGTGCTGGTTCTTTTCTCGCGCAGTGGAATGCCGTCGCGCTGGCCGCGCGCGCAGTGGGAAGGGCCTTTGGTGACGGAGCCGGCCGCCGAAGGTGTGCGCATCGGTTTCGTCAGGTGCGACGATTGCGTCCCGCCGCGCGTGCTGGCTCCGCTGTTCGAATGCGAAGGACTGAATCTGCGCGGGTTGCGGAAGTTGAAGCGCTGGGTTCGCGACCGCGCGGCAACGTACATGCCACCGGATCTTCGCCACCCAGATATTGACAATCCAGATCTTGGCAACGCCGCCGATTTGGAAATTCTGGGGATTGCGATTGCCGACCGCCCCGGAACGGAGACAGTGGCGAGCGCGGAGCTGGCCTTTGAGTTTGTGCATGCCTATCGCGAGGATTTCGATGAAGTCTTCAGGCTGGAATCGGCGGGCCGTACTCTGGCGGCGCTGGCCGGCGACTTATCCGCGCAACTGGGCATGCGCCTGGAGGGCGACCTGCAATCCAACCTCGAACGCCTGCGAGGCTTGTGCTCCGAACGCCGTTTCCTGCTGCTGCTTGACGGGATTAGCGGGCCGCCGCCTCATCCACTTATGTTCGGCGGCCGCTGCTCCGTGCTGATTGCTACTGAGGCCGGGCCCGAGATCGGCAGCGACCCGCTGCGGTTGGCGCAACAGGCATTGGCGCGCGTCGATCCAGCGGCTGGCTGGGCGGAGATCTGCAGTTTGGCCCGGCAGGGACGCCGCCTGGCTCATGAGCAGGGGCGGATCGCGGAGTGCTTCGAAATGATGCAGCAGTGGCATGCTGCGGCTGAAAGCGAAGACGACCGGGCGGTGCTGAGCGAGTCAGCGCGTGAGATGGTTTGGATTCTGGAAGGTTGGGGGCGCACGGAAGAGGCGGAGCGGCTGGAGTACCACCGTGCCACCGAGTTCGACGAGCAGATGAGGTTGTGGTAACGGCAAAAGCACCGGCGGCAGGGACCGCCGGCGTTACCTAGTCAATTAGTCCGTTTCTTACTGCGAAGCGGACCAGGTCTGTGATGCTGTGCACGTTCAATTTTTCCATGATGCGGCCGCGGTGCGCATCCACAGTGTAGACACTCAGGTTCAGCGCCACCGCGATCTCTTTATTGGTTTTGCCCTCGGCCAGCATCTGCAGGACTTCGCGCTCGCGGCTGCTCAACAGGTCGATGGGGTTGGTGACGTGCTTGCGGTAATCGTCCAGCACGGCATTCGAAACCGCGGGGCTCAGGTAGCTCTCGCCGGAAGCCACGGCGCGGATGGCGGTGACCAGATCGCCGGCGCCCGAATCCTTAAGCAGGTAGCCGCGCGCACCGGCGCGAAGAATCTCGCGCACGTAAACCGAATCTTTGTGCATGCTGAGCGCGATCACACGAGCGTGCGGCGTGGAGGCCAGCAGGCGGCGCGTGGCTTCGATGCCGTTCAGTTCCGGCATTGCCACATCCATGACCACGATATCGGGGCGCAGTTGTTCGGCCAATTCGACAGCTTCGCGGCCGTTGCCGCCCTCGCCGACGATTTCCATGTCGGCCTGCGCACTCAAAATCATTTTGAAGCCCTGCCGAACCACGGCGTGGTCGTCAACCAGGAGGATGCGAATGCGTTTCAGTGGTTTGGTTGCCAAGAGGAACCCGCACTTCAATTAGAACACCATGCCCTTTACCACCAGGGCCGGCATCTCCACGGACCGTAACGTCGCCGCCGGCGCTGCGGGCGCGCGCCCGCATCCCGATCATGCCGAGGCCCCGGCTCCTGGGCGCTGTGGCGGGCAGGCCGCAGCCGTCATCCTGCACCGAAAGACAGATCTGGCCGCCGGTGGAATTGAGCGCAATCCGGACGTGCCTGGCGCCCGAGTGGCGCGCCACATTGGTGAGCGCTTCCTGCGCGATACGGAACAGGTGGGTTTCAGTTTCGTCGGCCAACCGGCCCGCGTAGTGGGAATCCACCTCCACTTCCACTCCGGTGCGCGCTGAGAATCCCTCGGCCAGCCAGCGGAGGCCGGCTTCCAATCCGAAATCGTCCAGGATGGTGGGACGCAGCAACTGCGACATCTGGCGAACATTTCCGATGGCCTCGTCCACCAGATGGACGGAATCGACAAGACGGGCGCTGGTTTCATCGCCGTGGAGCTGGAGCGCCGTGAGATTGGTCTTCACGGCAGTGAGCGACTGCCCGAGTTCATCGTGCAATTCGTGAGAGAAGCGGCGGGCGGTGGCCTCCTGGTCTTCCAGCATGTGCCATGACACGCGGCTCAATTCGGCGGTCTGCCACTCCAACTGGCGGATAAGCTGCGCCACCATGCGGACCGTTACCACGGCGAAAATCAGAGCCAGAATCACGGCCGCAGCGGCGAAGACCACCGAAATCTGGAGCAGATGAGACGTCCGCTGGTCGATCTGTTCCTGGGCGGCGTTCACTTTGCGGTATTCGGCTTCGAGGAGACGCGCCACCACGTCTGTGAAGGCGCCGTGATAACGGAAGAGGTCGATGGAAGAGAATGTTTCCGGGTAGTCCGCGGAAAGCAGACGGCGGGCTTCGCGCGAGAAATCGGTGGAGGACCGCTGAAGGCGCGTCCAGAGATCATGCTCGGCGGTTTGGGAGCCTTCCGCGGAGATGCGGTCGATGTCGCGGTCGGCTTGCTCCAACTGGGCCATGATGTGATCGTAGTCAACCGAATCCGGGTCCCGGGCCAGCACCGAGAAGACGTCGCTGAGGCTGGTTTGCTGGCTGTGAAGTTCATCGATCAGGCGGCTGGTGACGGATTGCTCTTTGACGATGCTGGCGGCATTCTGTTGAATGGACTGGATATTGCGAACGCCCACGATGGCGGCGGCCAGAAGCAGCACGATAACCAGGCTGAAGCCGGCGATCAGGACCCGGAAGATGCTCTGCTGAGTGATAAGGCGCGGCAACATCGCGTCTTCAGTATCGCGCCACGGCAGCGCTGCCCACATCCCCACCACGGGCTAATTTCAAATACTACCGCGGGCTAATTTCAAATACTAAAGAACATTAACCGGCTTAGACCCGAATTCGGCGCCCGGAGTAGCCTGCGCAGGCTATCGTGTTTCCGGCGGATTGGCCGCATGATGGGATTGTGAGCGGGCGGCAAAGGCCCGCAGGGAGAAAAAAGAAAATGAAAACGACTTTATTTACGATCGCTCTGGCGGTCGCCTCTATGCCTCTGACGTTCGCGCAGACGCCGGCTACGCCGCCCGCCAGCGGTGCCAATCCGCCGGCTGCGGCCACTACTCCGAAGGCGAAGAAGACCCACAAAAAGCATGCCGCCAAACCGGCTGCAAAGAGCACCACGGGCAGCACGCCCGCCGCTGCGTCCGACGCCAAGAAGTAACTGAATTGGGTTGTCCAGAAAGCCCCGCCAGCCTTCAATGGGCTGGCGGGGCTTTTTGCATTTGGATCTTGCTCGAAGATCGGTGACGTTTATTTTTAACGCTGAGCCGCTGAGACGCGGAGGAAAGCGCTGAGGAACGCGCTCAGGAAAAGGGTCAGACTTTGAGATCGCGAAGATACGGCACGCTGGCTTTCATCAGGTCGAGACTCATCTCGACAAAGTAATTTTTGACGCCGGCTGCTTTCGCGGCGATGAAGATTTTCTTCCAGTCCAGCGTTCCCTGCCCCACAGCCATGATCTTCTTGGTCTGCGCCGACCAGTCTTGCACGTGCATTGAGTTGAAGCGGCCCGGGTATTTCGTGAAGTATTCGGCTGCGTCGAAGCCACGGCTGATGGTGGAGACCTGGAACTGAAACTGAACCAGCTTCGGATCGAGAAGCTCGAAGAGCACATCGTAGGTGCGCTGGCCGTCCACTGTCGAAAGCTCAAAATCTTCGTTATGCAGTCCCGCCTGGATGCCGGTCTTGGCCGTCTCCTCGCCGAAACGGTTGAATTCGTCGGCGGCACGCTTCACATCGTCAAGGGTCGGGTTCGGCGGTCCTTCGAGGGTAGGCACGATCATTTGCGTAAGACCGACATCCTTCGCCCATGCAATTCTGTCAGCGAGATTCTGCCTGAGTTCATTTATCTTGAAGTGAGAGCTCTCGCATTTCAGACCCATATCACCCAGGAGTTTCCGCAGTTCGGTCCCCTTGTATTTGGCGATCACGCTGAAACCGGAATCCGCGTAACCGACCGGCGAGCACAACTCGATGGTCTGGTATCCGGCATCGGCAAGCTGCTGAATGGTCGCGGGAAAGTTCTCGGCGATCATGCTACGGACGG
This sequence comes from Bryobacterales bacterium, assembly GCA_963817515.1. Lineage (GTDB taxonomy): Bacteria > Acidobacteriota > Terriglobia > Bryobacterales > Bryobacteraceae > DATMNI01. The sequence continues at coordinate 144,031 of CAWFPJ010000012.1, forward strand.
GATACGTCTGGCATCCAATGGGGATCCCCAGCGGATTGGCGAGAAACTCCGCCGCCGTCTTCGTCAATACCTCTTCTCCTGAAACTGCCGACATTCCAGCCTCCTTAACGACCATGAGTCGTTTTATTTTATACGACCGCAGCCGGCCTTTGGCCGGATTTGGCTCATGCCATCGGGTGTATACTACACAACTGCCTTGGAGTCCACGCCGCTTGGATTCACACCATTTCGGTCCACATCAAGGTGCGAGGTACGTATGATGAAACGACGAGAGTTTCTTATCGGTTCTGCCGTGGCCGCCGGCGCGGGCAGATTGTGGGGACAGCGCGCGGATCAGGCCAAAGTGGATCATGCCAAAGTGGATCAAGCCAAACTGGATCGCGTCGCGGTCATGAGCCTCTGTTTCAATTCTGTTATCAAGAGCGCTGCTCATCCGGACGATCCGAAAAGGACCCTGGAGATCCTGGACCTTCCCGACACGATCGCCGAACGCTACGGCATTCACCATGTGGAGATGCAGCATTCCCACTTTGCGTCGACCGAGACCGGATATCTGGAAGAGTTCCGAAGCCGGCTGAAGAAGGCAAAATCGCAGATGAATCAGATCAACGTGGAATTCGGCACGCTGAACATTTCGTCGCCGGATCCGGTGCTGCGATTGGAGACGATCGACCTGACCAAGAAATGGATCGACCACGCCGTAATCCTGGGGTGTCCGCGGGTCATGGTCAATCAAGGCACACTCGCGCCTGAGGTGCGTCAAAGCGCGATCGATACGTTGAAGGCCATGAACGCCTACGGAAAAACCAAGAAGGTATTCATAACCATGGAAAATCGCGGCGGAGGCGGCGGTGGCGGCCGAGGGGGCCGCGCGGGCGCAACCGCTGCACCGGCTGATGGCGCGGCCGCCGCCCCTCCGCGGCCGGTTTCCCCTCCCTGGGAAGTGGTGGTAGAAGTAATCAAAGCCTCCGGAATTTGGGCCAATCCCGATGTCGGTAACTTCCCGGACGAAGAGGCGCGGGCGGCGGGATTGCGTGTGATGTATCCACTGTCGTCGGGCAGCAGCCATTGCCATTACAACCCCGAGCGGTATAACGAAGCTAATGCGATCAAGATTTCCAAAGAGGTCGGGTACAAAGGACTCTATTCGATCGAAGCCGGCGGCAACAATGGCCCCGATCCCTACGCCGCGGTGCAAACCATTCTGGACGAGCTGCTGCGCGATATTTAGCAGAGTGCGCCGTGAAAGGAAGCGTCCAGCCATGTACACCCGCTTGCCCCTGTCATTGGTTCTACTCGCTGCGGCGCTGGCCGCGCAGGTGACGTACGAACGTATTCTTAACGCCGATCGCGAGCCCCAGAACTGGCTCACCTATTCCGGAAGCTATTCGGGTATGCGCTATAGCGCGCTGACTAAAATCAACCGGGACAATGTGAAGGATCTGGAGCTGAAGTGGGTGTACCATCCGCGGTACGCCAAGTTCGGAAACAACCAATCGAAGATGGAGAATACGCCGCTGGTGGTGGACGGCGTGCTGTACACGGGGACGGCGCTCGAGGTGGTTGCGCTGGACGCGATCACGGGACGGACCTACTGGACGCTGCGGCATCCGCTCGATTCCAACGCGCGCTACAACGCCTACGAAGTGAACAAGGGCGTGGCGATTGCGGGGGACACGCTCTACTGGGCCACGGTGGACTGCCATCTTCTGGCCATCGACGCGAAGACGGGCCGCCTGATCTGGGACAAGGTGATGGCGGATTGGAAAAAAGGCTACCAGTATAACGTGCCGCCGCTGGTGGTCAGGAACATGGTCATCCTGGGTCCGGCGACGAATGAAACCGGGGCGAATTGCTGGGTGGCGGCATACGATGCCAAGACGGGAAAGGAACTCTGGCGGTTCGACACGGCGCCGAATTCGGCGGACGCGCCTGAGGCCAAAACCTGGATGGGCGAGTCCTGGAAGCACGGCGGCAGCCCCGTGTGGAATGCGGGGAGCTATGACCCGGAAACCAACCTGACTTACTGGGGAACGGGCAACCCCAATCCGGGCTGGAATGGCGATCCGCGCAGCCCCGGCGACAATCTCTATTCCGATTCCGTGGTGGCTCTCGACGCCGGCACAGGGAAGCTCAAATGGTATTACCAGTTCACGCCCGGCGATGAATACGATTGGGATGCCACGCAGGTTCCCGTGCTGACCACTATCGACTGGAAAGGCCAGCCGCGGAAGGTGATGCTCTGGGCCAACCGCAACGGGTTCTTCTACGTGCTGGACCGGACGACCGGTGAGTTTCTGATGGCGAAGGCTTTCGTCAAACAGAACTGGAACGTTGGATTCGACGAAAAGGGGCGGCCGCTCAAATCTCCGGCGATCTACCCCAAAAAGATCGGGCGCACGCAAGTGGAGCCGGGCTCGCAGGGTGGAACGAACTGGTACGCGCCCTCGTTCAGCCCGCGCACGGGGCTCTTCTATCTTTCGGTGTGGGACAACTATTCCGGAATGTCGGCTAAGTTCGACCCGGGCCCATGGAAAGAAGGCCAAAAGTATACAGGGAACACGGCGCCACGAGGAATGACCGGCGCGGGAACGACGGGCGCGGGACACGGCGGCCTGGGAGCAGGCCGGGCCGGCGTCGGATTCCGGACCGAAGCGGAGGGGTTCGGCGCGATCCGCGCACTCGATCCCAAGACGGGCGAGAAGAAGTGGGATTTCAAGATGGTCAATTTCACCGAAAGCGGAGTCCTGTCGACCGCCGGCGATCTGGTGTTCGGAGGCGGGATGGAAGGGAATTTCGTGGCCCTGGATGCCCGGACCGGCGAGTTACTCTGGCACGTTGCCCTGGGCGGCCCCAATGCGAGCGGCCCCATCAGTTACGAAGTGAACGGGAAGCAGTACATCGTAGGAACCGGTGAGGGTGCGATGTTTGCTTTCGGCCTTCCGGACTAGCGGGCACCACCGGTGGATGTATCACGACTGGTTGTATTCTGGTGTGTGAATGATGAATCGCAATTTCGGACGGCGCGACCTGCTTCGAATGGCGGCCATAGCGCCGTTGTCATTACCGCTCAGTCTGCGGGCCAGCGCCAAATCCTTCCTGGTTTACTGGGGCACTTACACTGAAGGCGGCGGCCAGTTCGGTAACGGCGACAGCAAGGGCATCTACTTTTCCCGGATGGATGCCGGCACCGGCAAGCTCACCAGTCCGGAGTTGGCCGCCGAGACTCCCAATCCCTCATGGCTGGTGATCCACCCCAATCGCCGCTATTTGTACGCGGTGAATGAGCGCATGGAAGCGGGCGGCAAGGCGCTGCCGGGTGAGGTGAGCGCGTTCTCGATCGATCATAAGACAGGCAAGCTTACCAGCCTGAATCGCGTCCCGTCGCGCGGCGGCCAGCCTTGCCACATCTGCACGGACAGGACCGGGAAAATGGCGATGGTGGCCAACTGGTCCACCGGCAGCACCGCCGCATTTCCCATTGGCCGCCACGGTGAACTCGGCGAGTCCACGGCATTTTCGCAGCACGAAGGGCCGCGGTCAGGTGAGGCGGCGCCGGGCCCGCAGGGTGCCGCGCCGCAGATCCACTGCCACTCGGTTGTGGTCACGCATGACAACCGATTTCTGCTTTCGACGGACACGGGCCTGAATAAGGTTTACGTGTACCGCCTGGACCCGGCGAAAGCGGCTTTCACGCCGCACGATCCGCCGTTTCTGGGACTGCAGAAGCCCACTAATCCCCGGCATCTGGCGCTGCATCGGAACGCCAAATGGGCGTACGTCGCGAACGAGATCAACCCCGGCGGCTGCACTATGCTGCGGTTCGATGCGGCGCGCGGCGTTCTGGAAGAAGGCCCGGTTGCGGCCAGCGTTGCAGCGGACTATAAGGGCCGCACATCGCCGGCCGAATGCGTGGTCCACCCGTCGGGCCGGTTCGTCTACGAATCGAATCGCGGACCGAACTCGATCACGGTTTTCCGGGTGGATCAGGGCGACGGCGGGTTGACGCTGGTGGAATCATTTCTGCCGGGGGGCGAGACTCCGCGCAGCTTCGCGATCGACCCCACCGGAGCATTCCTCATCGCCATGATGCAGCGCAACGGAACCATCATTCCTTTGCGGATCGACTTGGAAACCGGAAAGCTGGCGGCGGCCGGAGCTGTGCTGAAGCTGCCGGTGCCGGTTTGCGCGCAGTTCCTGGCTACTTAGCCGGATGCAGCATAAGCTTCTGGACTCGCCAGTTGGTTAGTTCGCCAAGATAGAGTGTGTTCGGATTCCGGCAATCGATCTCGTTCACGGTGCCGAATTCCTTTACCAGTTTGCCCGCGGTGCCGAACTTGCCCAGAACCTTGCCGTCCAACTCCATCTTGTAGATCTCGCCGTTATCCATCGAGTCAGGCGGATTGGAGTTCGAACTGTACAGGTATTGGTGAGAGCCGGGTGAAATGCAGATGGCCCACGGAGCGCCCACATCGGCGATCTGGCTCTTCACATTGCCGTCGTTGTCGAAAACCTGAATCCGCTTGTTTCCGAGATCCGCCACGTACACATTGCCCTGAGAGTCCACGGCCACGGAATTGGGCATATCGAACTGCCCCGGTTCGGAACCCTTGGAGCCCCAGGTCTTGATGAACCTGCCGGTTTTGTCGAGCTTCACGATACGCGCGTTGGCGTAGGCATCGGAGACGAACATATTCCCCTGGGCATCCCAGGCGATGTCGGTTGGGCGATTGAAGTTGTCGCCCTGGACGCCCTGACCGGGCACTCCGCCGCGGCCGCGTCCGCCACCACCTCCGCCGCCACGTCCTTCTCCGAGAGGGTTGACCGACTCCGGCTTGCGGCTCAAGACCTGCAGGAACCGGCCGGCGGAATCGAACTTGATGACATTATTCGACCCGCGATCCACGGCCCAGATATTGTCGTGCGCGTCAACCCGCACAGACTGCGCAAAAAGGAACCCGTAAATTCCCGTGCCGATCTCGCGAACGTACTTTCCCGTGGCGTCGAACACGAGCAAACGCGAGCCGCCGTGCGTAAAAAAACGGGATGCGCCCATGGCCGCGCTTTCTCCGGTCCGGGTGTAGACAAGTATGTTCCCCTTCGAATCCGTGGCCACACCGGCCGCTTCACCCAAATGGATGTTGGACGGCAACTTCAGAAGACCGACATTCCCGTCGAAGGGAATTTCCGGAACCTGGGCAGAGAGCCACCCACTCGACAGCAGGGAAATCGCAACACAAACGAATCTCTTCATGGAGGCCTCTATTTCTTGTTCGGATGCAGAGTCAGTTTCTGCGCCCGCCACAACTGGATTTCAGAGATGTAGAGCACGTCGGGATTGCGGCAATCGATCTCATGCAATCCGCTGAACTCGCCCAACTGCTTCCCGGCTTTGCCGAATTTTCCGATGACAGTTCCGTCGAGTTCCATCTTGTAGACCTCGCCTGTCACGGTGGCAAGCGTGTAATCGTTGTTGTCCGGGAAGGTATTGGAGGAGTAAAGATACTGATGCGGTCCGGGCGAAATACAGAGTTCCCATGGCGTGCCGACGTTGTCGTAAATGGTTTTGAATTTCAGGTCGTTGTCGAAAACCTCAATCCGCCGATTGCTCCGGTCCGCCACGTAGGCGTTGCCTTTGGCATCCATGGCCATGGAGTGAGGAAGGTTGAGCTGGCCCGGCTCGGACCCTTTCGTGCCCGCCTGGGTAACGAATTTTCCGTTCTTGTCGTACTTCACAATGCGCGAGTTGCCATAGCCGTCGGTGACAAAGATATTGCCGTCCGCGTCCCAGCCTACGTCGGTCGGCCGATTGAAGACATACTTTCCGGGGTTGGTCCCGTCCGGAGCGGGCGGCACCACAGCCACGGCGTCGGCCGGTTCCGGCCTTCTGCCCATGGTCATCACAACCCGGCCTTCGGGATTAAACTTGATGACCATGTTCGAGCCTTCGTCTACGACCCAGATGTTGTCGTGCGCGTCCACCCTTACGGCGTGAGCGAATACCAGGCCGTAGAGGCCCTCGCCGATCTCGCGGATGAAGGTCCCATTCGGATCGAACTCGAACAGGCGCGTCCTCTGGCTGCGCGTGTAGACGAAGATGTGTCCCTTGGAATTGGTCGCGATGCCGATGCCTTCGCCAAGATACAGGTTGGGGGGAAACTTCAGAAAGTTCGGGGCCGATTCGTAGGGAATTTCGGGCACGTTCTGCACCTTGGCGCGTGCGGCGAGCGCAGCCGGAGACAGATTCTGCGGTCCTGCCGGCGCTTGGGCGAAGCCGGATGCGGCCGACAACAGAGCCACGATAAAACAACTCTTCTGGCATATCTTCATAGATGGCCTCCGGAGATCCTGTCGGATTTCATGATCCTTCGTCCCGGCTAGTATACTTCAATCGTCCAGGCGCAAGAAACGGGACACGCATAGAGGTTCCGCACTTCAGGACCGAGGCTGGCCGGGCCGGATTGAGGTATGCTTTCAGGTATTGTGAATGGAAATGGAGGAGAACGAATGCGGCCTATCGTATCGCTGTTTACTCTGCTGGCGCTAGCGGCGCTTATGCCGGCTGCGCACGCCGCCGACAAGGATTTCAACGGCAGGTGGGATCTTGTAGTTCACAAGACGCCCGCAGACAAGGCCTGGTGGCTGGAGGTTATCAGCGCGGGTACGCCTGAAATCAAGGGCAGGTTCGTAGGATTTCCCGGCGGCAGCCTGAATGATCTGCCCAGCCCGAAGATAGAGAACGGCGTGCTTCGTTTCACGTGGGTGGACGCGAGGAATCATCTGGACTACGAGATCCACTACGTCAACGGAGTCCTCGAAGGGCAGATGACCGGCGGAGCCGAGCCGCTGAAGTTTACGGGACATCGTGCGCCCGTCATCAACGAGCACGACGATGGCAGTTGGGTGAAGGGCAAGCCAATCACTTTGTTTAACGGCAAGGATCTCACGGGCTGGACCGGCCTTAAAACCGGCGACGCGAAAGGCTGGAGCGTGGTGGACGGCGTCCTGACCAGCACCGGTCATGCCGACGATCTGCTCACGAAGGACAAGTACTGGAATTTCGAGCTGCACCTGGAGTACAACGTCGCGGCACAAAGTAACAGCGGGGTCGGGTTGCGCGGCAGGTATGAGGTGCAGATCATCGACGACTTCGGCCGGCCTCCCGGCATGCATGGCACCGGCGCCCTTTACACGCGCATTGTGCCGCCGGCCAACTATGGCAAGCCCGCGGGCGAGTGGCAGACGCTTGATGTCCGCCTGGTAGGCATGGAAGTTACGGGGACGCTCAATGGCCAGAAGCTGTATGAAAAAGGAGTGATTGAGGGCTTAACCGGAATTGCGTTCGACCCGTATGAAGGCGAACCGGGAGCGCTCGAACTGCAGGGCGATCATGGCGCGGTTCAGTTCCGCAATCTGGTGTTGACGCGGTTGACTCAGCCGAAGAAGAAATAATCGTCACGGTCAGTTAGCGCCGTCCTCAGACTAATCCGGCAAACCAAAAGCGTACAGCGCGTTGTCGGCGCTCGCGGCAACGTACTGGTGGCCGTTCGCCTGATAGGTGATGGGACCACTGGCGACGGTCCCGGCCAGATTCGTCTTCCAGAGCAACTCTCCGGTGCGGGCATCCAGGGCAAAGAAGTTCCCTTCTTTCCCCCCGGAGAAAAGCAGATCCGAAGCGGTGGTCAGAATACCGCTCTCGGTGTAATCGACCATCTTGAAATCCCACTTTTTATTGCCGGTTTGCGGATCGATCGCGCGCACTGCACCGTAGCCTTCCTCCTCCGTTCGAAAACCGATCGCGGCGCCCCGGCCGCCACCGCCGGCCCGGCCACCACCACCGCGGCCTCCCGCCGCCGCACCCGCCGGACGCCGCGACGCGTTCCCTGAATATTTTCCGCCTTCTTTCCATTCCTGGATCGGACCCTTGCCGGAAGGGCCGCCGTAGTTGTCCCAGGTGGAAACGTAAAAGAGCCCGGTCCTCGGACTGAAGGAAGGCGAGTACCAATTCGTGCCTCCCTGTGTACCCGGCTCCACATACGGTCCGCCCATGGGCTTCGGGTTGAGGGCAGGCGACCTGATAGGACGGCCGGATTCGTCAAGCCCGACGTTCCAGTTCTGCTTCACAAATGCTTTACCGAGCAGAAACTGTCCGCTGGTGCGATCGAGAACGTAGAAAAATCCGTTCCGGTTGGCCCACAGCATTACCTTACGAGGCTTGCCTTGCCATTCGATGTTGGCGAGCACGGGAACCTGCACGGAGTCCCAGTCAAACTCGTCGTGCGGCGTGAACTGGTAATACCATTTCAGCTTTCCCGTGTCGGCATCCAGGGCGACCACAGAGTCCGAATACAGGTCGTCACCGGCGCGATTGTCGCCATTCCAACCGGCGTTGGGATTGCCGGTTCCCCAGAAAGTCAGGTTGGTCTCGGGATCGTACGAACCGGTCACCCAGATCGGACTGCCGCCATGCTTCCACGATTCTCCGGCCCAGGTCTTGGCGATGGGTTCGTCGGCCGACATCGGCGCGGTGTAGAAACGCCATGCTTCTTCACCGGTCTTGACATCATAGGCAGCCACCCAGCAGTTCGCACCTTCCTCATTGGTGGCCGGGCCCAGAATCACCTTACCCTTCACAACCAGTGGGGCCACGTTGAGCTGATAACCTTTATGCCAGTCGACTATCTTCTTGTTCCAGTTGGCAATCCCTGTCCTGGCGTCAATGGAAATCAGATGTCCGTCATAGGTGGCCCAGAAGAGTGAGTCGCCGGAGATCGCCAGTCCCTTGACCACCAGGACGTATTGATTCGACTCAGGCGGCACCGTATAGTGAAATGTCCAGAAGATGCGCCCAGTGGCCGCATCCATGGCCGCCACTTCGCTGTTTTGCACGCTATAGAGGACGCCATCCACCACAATCGGAGTGGCCTCCATTTTTTCGAAATACTTAGGGCGCCACACCCACTTCAGTTTGAGATTCTTGACGTTGTCATGATTCAGCTGAGTCAGCATACTGTAGCGCATGCTGGCGTAGCCCCCGCCGTACGTGAGCCAGTTCTGCGGTTCGCGGCTGGCGTTGAGCATGCGATCTTGCGTGACCTGCGCCGGCAGAAACGCCGTTACCAGAGCGAGCGGCAGCAATCTGCGAACACGCGCACCCCGAGTCTTGCTTCTATTCCCCAAAATCATTGAGGCCCCTTGAGCGAACTGAGATACGCGACAACATCCGCCAAATCCTGAGCCGACAACTTCTTCTCGAACGACGGCATCAGGCCCTGCGTGAGAATCGTGTAGCCACGCATATCCTTGGTCTGAAACGACCTGAGTTGCTCCTTCGCGTCGATCAACTGCACACTCATTGCGTCGTGGTTAAGGAGTCTGCCTCTTACTGTGGTTCCGTCCTTCAGGATAACGCTGACAGACCGGTTCTCCGGAAGTACTTCTTCGTCGGGCGCCACAAGGGAGCGCTGCAATCGTTCCGGTGTCCGGCGGTCTCCGATATCGGAAAGGTCCGGCCCCACGCGTGAGCCAGTGTCTCCGATGCGGTGGCAATTCAGACAGCCGCTGGATGTCACCAATGCCCTGCCCTTGGCGGCATCGCCGTTCTGGGCAAACAATTGCGACGCGGCCAGCGCAAGAACGCCCGCCGTAGCGACCCTCATTATCTGGGAATTCAACATGGTTTTCATTATGAGGCTTCGCCTCAGAGAGCATATATCCACGCGTGCGCGGTGTCAACGTCCCGAATTCTGCCACTTAAAATATGACCATGAGGCTATCGGTTGGGCCATTTAGGAATATGACCGAAAGCGCGAGTGCATTATGGCCATTTTTGGCCCAAGGATGGACATGCACTCACGGGAGCAATACCTCGAACGTGTTCGGGACGAATACCGGAACGCGGATAAGAAGACCAAGACCCGGCTGTTGAATGAAGCGCGTAAGCGCACGCGGCTGAATCGGAAAGTGCTGATCGGCAAGCTGGCTCATCCAGCCACCATCCGCCAGAAGAAGAAACGAGGACCACGCAAGCGGGTCTACGCCAGAGATGTACAGGCGGCATTGATTCAGGTCTGGGAGTTGTTCGATTACCCCTGTGGACAGCGCCTGGCGCCAGGACTGCGAAAAGAAGTCGCGCGGTTGCGCCGAGCCCAGGAACTAATTTGCAGCGATGCGGTGGCAGCTAAGTTGGAAGCGATCTCGCCGCGTAGCATCGACCGGCTGTTGGATCGAGAAAAGGATTTGCGCCACCTGCGCCAAAACCGGAATCCGAGTGTGCATCCGCTGCTCTACCAAAAGGTGCCGGTGAAAGTGGCTTCGGAGTGGGATACCACGGAACTGGGCAATCTGCAATTGGATTATGTGTTCCATTGCGGCCGCTCGACGGCGGGTGAGTATGTGCATACGCTCTCAGCAGCGGATATTGCCAGCGGGTGGTGGGAAGGGGAGGCGATCATGGGGCGATCCCAGGCGGCCACGAAAGCGGGGATGGAAAATATCCGGCAACAGGTGCCGTTTCGGATCCGGGAGATCCATCCGGACAATGACAGCGGCATGATCAACGACCTGCTGTGGGGGTACTGCCAGGATGCCAAGATCAAGATGTCGCGTTCGCGGCCGTACCAAAAGAACGACAACTGCTGGGTGGAGCAGCGGAACTGGACGCATGTCCGGAAGGTGGCGGGGTACCGGCGTCTGGACACGGCCGGCGAATTGGCGATCCTGCGTGAGTTGTATCAGTCGGTGAGATGGTACAAGAACTTCTTCCAGCCGACGATCAAGCTGGTGGAAAAGATCCGGGTGGGGGGCAAGATCCATCGCACATATGACGAACCGCGAACCCCCTACCAGCGGGTGATGGAGTCGGGGCAGATCTCACAGGCGGCGCGGAAGCGTCTCGAAGCCCAGTACGAATCACTGAATGTGGCGGCGCTCCACAGACGCATTGAGGAGTTAAGAAATCGGCTGTTCGCGGCGACCGAGGCAAAAAACTCGCCGGAGCCGGCACGAGCCAGGCGCCGGGGTCGCGGCATCCATGTGGTCGGAGTTGCGCCACGGTCGGCGCAGCGGAGGAGGCAGACGGACAGTCAATAAGGAAGCCGGGCAAAAGTGGCCCGGCGACTTCGCGTTTATTTATCCAAGGCCTCCGCTCCGAGACTCCACCAAAGAAATGTGGGCGAAGCAAACCACAAAAACCAAACCCTCTGACAGCGATAGCCATCAGAGGGTTCAGTGCCGATTTCTTCGGAGCCAGCCCCGTCGCATCGGCCTCGGATCTCCGCTCGGGCGCGGATCGACTTCACCTTACGACAACGAGAAAAGGACTCGCGCGTCTGGTCATGTTCTTAAATGACCCAGCCGACACCCATTTCGGTCATGTAGATAAATGGCTTGACAGGCGTCCGGCTCACACGTCCGGCTGTGGTCTGGGTTTTCGTGCTTCCGATTGGCAGGCTTGACAAATCGCAGCAGGCAAGGTTAACGTGGCCCTTGTGATTCATCGGCTGAGCTGGGGTTGTTTATTGGGTTTGACCTTCATCGGACAGGTGGGCGGGCAATCATTACCGGATGGGAAAGGCCGCGCAGAGTTCGAGCGGATTTGCAGCATGTGCCACCGGGTGGACATCGCGACGAGGCTCAAGCAGTCCGAAGACCAGTGGAGCGCCACAATAGAGGATATGGTCAACCAGGGCGCCGAGGGCACGGACGCCGAGTTCGAACTGATCGTCAAGTATCTGGCAGCCCACTTCGGTGAGGCTAAACCCGACAGCGATTCCAAAGCCCAGGCCGCGAAGAAGATCAATGTGAACACTGCGACCACGCGTGAACTCACCGATGTTCTGAGCCTTTCGAGCAGTGACTCGGACGCGATCGTTCAGTACCGCAAAGAGAAAGGCGCCTTTAAGGACTGGCCTGAGCTCCGCAAGGTTCCCGGTATCGATCTCAAGAAGCTCGAGGACCAGAAAGATCGAATTGCCTTCACACCGGTCCCCGCTCCCGCCGAAAATCCGAAGTAGCCGGTAGTTCTCAAGACATCACTTGCCTTCGACGACGGTAATCACCTGGTTCGCCTGGGCGCTCAAACGATCGATCGTCCCGCTTGGCCAGATGATTTCCAATTCCGCCCGGGTGTAACGGCCCAAGCCAAAGTGAATGCGAAAATCGCTTTGAGAAATGTAGCTGCCGCCGCTCCGGACTTCGTCCATCTGGCGGTGCCCATCCTCGGTGACGCAATAAATCCGCGCGCCGATCCCGGAACGATTCGACTTCACTCCGACCGTCTTCACCTTGAGCCAGTTAGTTTTCGAGGGCTGATCGCAACGCAGCAACTGCGGCACGTCATTGATGCAATTCACGAGCACATCGATGTCGCCGTCATTGTCGAAATCGCCGAATGCGCAGCCCCGCCCGGGCACTTGTTCGACTACCCCGGATCCGGCCTGGGTGGACACATCGGCGAATTTGCGGTTGCCAAGATTGCGATAGAGTACCTTGCGCTCGCGATACCCGGATTCCGACTCCGTCTCGCCCACCTCGGGATAGACATGGCCGTTACAAACGAAAATGTCGGGCCAGCCGTCGTTGTCAAAGTCCGCGAAGCCAACGCCCCAGCCCAGGAATCGGGTGTTCTTACCGAGGCCTGCCTGAAATGTTTGATCGTCAAAGTTCATTTTTCCCAGATTCCGGTAGAGGCTTACCGTATCGCCGGCGAAGTTTGTCTTCACGATGTCGAGATTACCGTCGCAATCGTAATCGATAGCGGAGACACCCATGCCCGCTTGTGGCTTGCCATCGGGGCTGTACGCAACTCCAGCCTCGGTGGCGATATCGGTGAACGTGCCGTCGTGGTTGTTCTGGTAAAGCGCCGAGGATGTCGAGTCGTTGGCAACGTAAATATCGGGCCAGCCGTCGTTGTCGAAATCCGAGACCAGCACTCCCAGGCTGTAAGTGCCCGGGGTTTTCAGGATACCGGCCTTCCGCGAAACATCCGTGAAGGTCTGATCGCCGTTGTTGTGAAACAGGATATTCTTGCCGCCGTTCAGGCCCGGCGGACCGCAGGCTACAACCAGACCCTTATATAGACAGGGGACGGATTCCGGCAGGGGAGCGGTCTTAGGGTCGAAATCGATATAGTTGGCAACAAACAAGTCGAGCAGGCCGTCCTTATCGTAATCAAGGAACGCACAACCGGTGTTCCAGCGGCGCGTGCCATCGCCGCGATCGGTGGTGACGCCGGCCTTCTTCGCGACATCCGTAAACTTGCCGTTGCCTTCGTTGTGCCACAGAGCGCAGTCGCCCCAGTACGTGACGAACAGGTCCACCCAACCGTCATTGTCGTAGTCTCCGGCGCAGACGCCCTGGCCCCAGCCGTGGCGCGCCACCCCGGCGTGAAGCGTGACATCCGTAAATGTACCGTCGCGGTTGTTCTTGTATAGCCGGCTGACCGGCGCCTGGTCCGGCGCCCACTTGGCATCGAAGCGCGAGCCGTTGACCAGAAAAATATCCAGCCAGCCGTCGTTGTCGTAGTCGGTAAAGGCGCAACCGCAGCCGGTGGTCTCAAGCAGGTATTTGTTCTTGCGCTCACTCCCAAAGACGGTCTTTGCGCGCAGACCGGCTTCCCGCGCCACGTTGACAAACTCGACGCCGAGCGGCAGCGCGGAAACCAGTTGATCAAAAGAGAAAACCGGAACCGTGGCGCACAGCGACCGGACGAAGGCACGGCGGGAAGTGGGTCGCGGCTGCGGACGCATGGGATTACAAATTACCTGACGGAAGAGGCGGCGCCCGGGCTATTGCTCCCTTGAAGCATCTTACCCAATTCCGCCTCCTTTTTCTGTTTGGCGCGGGCGCCTTCCGCGAAAGCCTGGCGGCTGGCTTCCACTTCGCCTTTCTGGCGCAAGACCTGGCCGAGAGTATTATAAGGACCGGGGTCACCGGGATCGATCCGGATCGCGGCGCGCAATGCCCGCTCGGCTCCTTCAAGGTCGCCGTTCTGCTTCAGAGCGGTGCCCAGCATGAACTGCGCATCCGCGTAATCGGGCCGGATCGAAAGAGCGGCCTGCAGTTCCTTAGCGGCTTCGGCGAAATCTCCGCTCTGCCAGTGGATGATGCCAAGCGTGTAGTGCGCCTCCGACAGACGCGGATCGAGCCCCAGCGCGCGCACTAATTCGGCTTTCGCGGCATCCAGTTGATCCCTCTGTTTCAGCGCCACCCCAAGATCGTAGTGCGCGATGGCTGAGTTCGGATCGCGCCGGATTACTTCGCGGAAGTCCGCCTCGGCCTGGTCGAGTTCGGCTTTCTGCAGATGAGCGAATCCGATGTTGACGCGCGCCATTACATTCGAAGGATCGGCCTTGAGAATGGCCCCGAACTGGGCGACGCCTTCCGCGGCGCGGCCGGTATTGACGAGCATGAAGCCAAAGTTGTTGCGGGCGTCCAGATTGGCTGGATCGAGGTTAACGGCGCGCTGGTAGGCATCGACCGCGCCCGCCGCGTCGCCGGTATTCTGCCGTGCCAGCCCAAGCTGATTCCACGCCTCCGAATGCCTGGCATTAAGCGTCGGTGGCTGCTTGAAGCTGCCCCAGCGCCTCTGCGAAATGAGAAGTCGCGTTCAGAGCGTGGCCCAGATGAAACCGGTAATCGAAGTTATGGGGATCGAGCGCCACTGCCGTCTGAAGCTGCGGAATACTTTGACTGGGATTCTGCTCAAGCCAATAGGCTACTCCGAGATGGTAATGGGCCAGTGCCAATTGCGGGTCCATCTGGATCGCGCGCTCGAAGTGCGGGATGGCCTCCTGGCGACGATTCAACACCGCCAGTAGAAATCCGATCTCGTCCTCAATGCGGCCGGATTTAGGATCGAGAGCGGCTGCCTTCTGCCAGACCGCCAGCGAGCCGGCGGCATCCCCTCGGGACTTCAACTGGCGAGCGCGGGCTTCCAGTTGCTCCAGCGTCTCCTGCCCATTGGAGCCGAAGCGGGACCGCGGCCAGGAAGAACCAGAACGTGAGCGGCCGGCAAGAGCGCATCATCATTCGTATTCCCATCCCGGCCTCTCAGTGTGGCATCTTTTCCCTGGTAAGTTCCAGGTTGCGGCGGGCGGCCGCGTGCGAAGGGTCGAGTTTCAAGGCAGCCTCAAACTGCGCGAGAGCGGGAGCCAGGTCGCCGGATCGGGCCAGGAGGATGCCCAGGTTGTTTCGGAGATCGGGATTGGCGGGCTCCAGGGCCACGAGTTCGCGATAGTAGCCGGATGCTTGTTGAAGGCGTCCCGCCGACGCGGCCGAGTCGCCCAGCTCCGTCAGTATTTGAACCAGATGCTGGTGCGCGGCAGGATCTTTCGGATCGCCGGCAAGCAGTTCGCGGAAGCCGGCCGCGGCGTCCTCGAGCCGGCCCTGGGCGGCAAGAGTGTTGGCCAGATTGTATCGGGCGCTGCTGTCGTCGGGCCGAATGCGAAGGGCGTGCCGGAACTGTTCGATGGCCTGGTCGAGCTTGCCATCGGACTCAAGCGCAGCGCCGAAGGTATTGAGCGCTGCCGGCTGGTCGGGCTCGGCGCGGAGGGCAGCGCCCAGATGAGCGATGGCGTGGCGGAATATCCTGGCGGCTGAGGAAGAGCGCGCCGAGATTGAAGTGCGCCGAAAAATCGGCCGGATATTTCTCCAGGCGGCGATTCATGATCGCTTCCTGCAACACGGCGCGCTGGTCCCCCGATCCGCGCGGCAGCACTTGAAGCCACAGGTGTGCCATTTCGTCGGTGGACTGATTGCCGCCGCGCACCCGTTTCGGCGGTGAATTAGGATTGCGCGGATTGCCGGCCGAGTTGTCATAGTGGAAGCGCATCGAAATTACCGTCCCCCTGGGCAGGAACAGAGGCTCGCGATAGCGGTACACGGCTTGCCAGTTCAGGTCCCAGTCCGGAATCCGGATGAGCCAACGGCGCGTTCCATCGGGCAGGGTCGCGAAGCCCTCAAGCAGCTTGCCGAGATAATGCGCGTGCGGGTAGACGGCCAGCACATCGGCGTCAAGCGGCAGGCGAAAGTCGTCCGCAACCTGGAAATCCGGGTCGCCCGGCGGAATGTCGAGCGCGCCATCGTGCTCCAGTTGAAGCAGCATCGGATACTTCGTCTGCGGCTCGCGGGTGAAATAGAGTCCGATTGAGGGCTGCACCAGTTCGGGTTTGCCGGTGGGCCGCAAGTGCACGTTGAGGATCAGATCGTTGCCTGGGTCGAGATGCCAGGCCATGCCGGCCGGCTCTTCCCACGGCACGGCGCCAGGCTTCCAGAACAGGAAGTGGCTGTCGGGGTCGAAGGTATCGGACGGGATCGTAAGATCCATTCCGGCGAAGCCCCCGCCGCGAACCTTCTCGCGGTACCGGAGGGATCGCGAGCGGTCAATCAACAGATTCGCATGATGCACGGTGCGGGCATTGCCCGGGCGAATCTCGATCGCTTTCACCTGGCGCGTTTCGCCCACAGGCGCGGCGAGGATGAAATTCCAGAAGACATCCGGGCCGTCGGCAGGCAGAGAGAACGGTTTGTCGGCCGTGATGACGAGATCCGGCGGACCGAGCTGCCAGCCCGGCGTGAAGACGGGAGCCGACGGCGAGTCCGCGGCCGGGCCTTCGGGAGCACCCGCCCGCACCCACTGTTCGATGGTCTCGATCTGCGCGCCGGTGAGTCTCCGCTCCCCCGAAAATTCGCCGAAGCCCCTGGCCGGCAGCCAGGGAGGCATGTAGCGTCTCCGGGTGACGTCGGCGATCTGGCGCGCGTGTTTTCTTGCCTCTTCGTAAGTCAGAAGAGAGAACGGCCCAGGCTCACCGGGACGATGGCACGGCGCGCAGTACGCAAACAGAATCGGCGCGACTTGCTTGTGAAACGTGACGGCCGCCGGCTTGGACGCCGGACTTGCCAGCCCGATGGCAGCGGCCAGCAACGGAATCGATATCTTAGGAAGTTTGGTTATGCACCGAAAGACCGCTTGCTGACGCTCGCGGCCCTGATCAGAGCCGCGACCATTAGGGAGCGTTCGGCCCGGATCTGTCACCGTAGGCGAATCGCTCAGAAATTGACTCGCAACCCGAACTGCCATTTGCGCATCTGCGTCAAGCCCGCGATGGCCGTAATCTGTCCGGCGGTGGGAGAGTCCACGGTGGCGTTAGGCTGACCCAGATTTACGTGATTAAACGTGTTGAACGATTCGGCTCGGAATTGGCCGCTCACCTTCTCCGTGATACGGAAGTTCTTGGTCAGGTTCATATCGGCATTGAAGAGATGCGGCCCAAAGAAGGAGTCGCGGGCCACATATCCGAATGTTCCGGGCTGCGGGCGGGTCCAGGGACCGCGCGTACAACCGTTGGCATTCAGCTCCGCCGTTGGCGTAGCGGTGGCGATGCAACCGGCGCCGCTGGTTCCCGGTGTCGCCACGGCATACCAGCCTTGCGGGCCCGGATTAGAGACACTGGCGCTGCCAACCAAAGTGGCGCGGCATGGGCCCGTGTCTTCGTCTTTCCCGCAATCCAGGTACCCCGGCGTGAACGGTGCGCCGGATTCATACACCCAGATACCGGAGAGTTGCCACCCGCCCACCAGATAGTCTAGGGCGCGCGACGCATTGTTAAGGAACTTCTTGTTCTTGCCGAACGGGAGCTCATAGACCTGGTTGAAGTTGAAGACAAATCTCCGGATGCCGCCTTCGCGGCCGTAATCGATGTTGTGATTCCAGAAGAAGTAGTCGTTGGCATAGTCGAACGCGCTCGCGAAGGTGAAGTTCCCCGAGAACATCAATCCGCTGGTAAAGCGCTTTTCGCCGCGAACCTGCAAGGAGTTGAACTTTACACTGGAGTCGTCGGCGAAGTACTTGATCGACTGGGTCCAGCCGAACTGGTTGTAGAACAGCCGCCGTTGATTCGTGTTCAGCGTCCCGAAGCCGACAATACTGGGTTGGTTAATGTTGTAGTTGGTCCCTCCGGCTGTAACGTGATATCCATGGTTGCCCACATAGGCGACGGAAAGGACGAGGCTGGGTGTGAACTGATGCTCCACGGTGAAATTCCAGGCATCGACCGTCGGCAAACGCATCGTGTTGCTGCTGGTCAACGGCAGGACATTGGGCGCGATGCCGTTCGGCAGAATCGGATTGCCCGTCGGGCCTTTAGGCTGCGTCGCCAGAATCGTAGTCGGGTCCAGAGACGGAGGGCCCTGATTCAAAGTGAAGACCGGAAGCCACGGATTGGCGGGGTTGAGCGATTGGTTGGCCAGCACCGGCACGTTCTGGGTAACGTTGTGTCCGAACGACACGCCGAATACGCCGACATCGTAGGATCTCCCATAGCCGGCCCGGATCACGGTCTTAGGATCCAACTGATAGGCGATTCCCATGCGGGGCGCAAAGTGCTTCATGTCCGTCTTGACATTGCCATTCAGGCCGATGCCGTTTTCGCCCGTGATCAAAACCTCGCCCGTGGCCAGGTTCTGGAAGCCTCCGTCGTCTTTGCCGTTCACGTATTGCGGGAAGTAAACCTCCCAGCGCAAGCCGTAGTTCAGGGTCAGCTTTGGGGTGATGCGCCACGTGTCCTGAATGTAGCTGAAGAGCCGCTTCTGGCGTTCGGCGGCATTGGTCGAGTTGCTCACGTAGCGCCCGAACGTTCCCACATCGCCTAACAGGAATGAAGCCAGGCCCAGCCCACCGCCATTTGGACCCTCCGTGGTTGTAGCGCTGAACGTGATCTCGCCCGAGCGGTGCGAATCGCTGGGCACTCGCAGGTTCTGCTGGAAACGGACATCGACGCCGAACTTGACGGCATGGTTCCCGAAATTGTGGGTGGTGTTGCTCACCCATTGGAACTCGTTTTCCTGCTCGTTGAGCGGGCAGTTGCAGGAATTCACGTTCAGCGCATACCCGAAATTGAAGCCACCCGTTCCTTGCAGATAAAAAGCCGGCATGCCGGAGGTGTAGAAGTTGTCGAGGTTCAACCCTGGAGCACCCGCGTCCTTGGCGGGCGATGTGCCGAGGCCGTTGGGGTTCACGAACACCCGATAGCGGAAGAAGCCGAAGCGGAAATCGGTGAGCCACGCGGGGCTGATAACGTAATCCAGGCCGTACGACAAGCTCTGATCGCGGAGCGCGGCCGCGCCCGAGAAGGCAGTAGTGGAGTAAGTGGGGCCGCCCGCCTCAAGTCCAAAAGCGCCGGGGTTCGTCTGCGTGACTTGCAGGTAACTGTAGCGGCCGAACATGTGCAGCTTCTGGGTTTGATACCGGTCCACGCGAACGTCGAAACCGTTCCAGTTCGCAATGCCGGCTCCCGATGCGGCGTAGTTCGGATTGGCGCCGGTTGCCGTGGGGATGTTCGGCATCGGGATGTAATTGAGAAGCGCCTCCGCTTGCGGAGACAGTAAATTGCCGGGGATGATGCCGCCCGCGAACTGCTGCCGGGCAGAGGGATCGACGTTGCAGATTGAGGTGTTCGGGCCGTTGCACGGGTTGAAGATCGGAGTGCCCAGATCGCTCAAGTTGCCGGCCCGCTCGGCGGCGGTGGGAACGCGCGTCAGCAGCGAGCCGCCATTCTTCTGCCCGGTGCCCTGGTAATCGCCGAAAAAGAAGGTCTTGTCCTTTTGAATCGGCCCGCCCACTGAGCCGCCGAACTGGTTCCACAAGGTGGGAGGAATGAACTTGCCATTAGTGCCCACGATGGGTTGGGCCTGCGCGAATGGGTCGCGTGCGGCGCCATGCTGGTCGCGCCGGTACCAGAATCCGCCGCCATGAAGCGCGTTGGTGCCGGACTTGGTCTGCGCGGAAATCACAGCCTGGCTGGCTTGCCCGAACTCGGCGTCGTAAGCGGTGGTGGTGATTTTCAATTCCGACACAGCGTCAAGGTTCGGGGTGATGACAGGTTCGCCTAAAACAGAATCGCGGTTATCCGTGCCATCCAACTGGAACGAGATGCCGCCCCAGTATTGTCCGCCAATACTGGGCCTGTAGATGTCCTGCGGCTGTTCGCTGGCGGCCGTGGTGCCGGTTGCCTGGACGCCCGGAACCAGAAAGTACAGCCGGCTTATGTCACGGGAAAAGACCGGTAATTCCATGGCGGCCTTTTGGGTCATCGTGTCTGAAACGTCACTCCGCTCAGTCTTGAGCAGCGGCGCTTCCCCCGTCACATTGACCACCTCGCCTACCTGGCCGGGATGCAGTCTGGCGTTCACCTGCGTGTTCGCATCGACTTCCACGTTGACGTTCTGCTGAACATAGGTATCGAATCCTGTAGCCTCGATGCGGACTTCATACACGCCGAGGATCAGATGCGTCTGGCTGTAGTTTCCGGTTTCATTCGTGTAGGTAGTGTAGGAGACGCCTTTGCCGACGTCACGAACCACAACCTTGGCATGGGGAATGGCGGCATTGGACGAATCCATGACCGTGCCCACGATGCTCCCAGAGACAGCTTGCCCGAAAGACGTTGCGGGCAGAAATAATAAAACGAGGCAGCAAAATGCTGATCGGCAGAGATCCCACATGGCGTATCCCCTCTTCGAAGCAACAGGGCCCCAGTACCAACTACCAACTACCAACTTCTCCGGCGCTCCGGTTTTACCGAAGCTTATCGGAAGGGATTATACTCAAGCCCCAGATGGAATACAAGGGGAATGCGAACCGGTCTGGTCTTCCTCGCTTAGCAGCTGGGACACAGCCCGTGCAATCATCAGTTCTTCGTCGGTGCGCATCACGCGAACCGTAGCCTTGCTGGCTTCAGTGGAAATTATCGGGGCATTGACGGCATTGCGGGCCTCGTCCAGCTGGATGCCGAGAAACTCCAAACCGCTGCAGATGCGCCCCCGGACTTCACCGGCGTTCTCGCCGATTCCACCGGCGAAGACCAGCGTCTCAAGGCCGCCCAGCGCAGCCGCGAAGGCCCCGATCCATTTGCGGGTCTGGTAGCAGAACAGGTCGACGGCCTCGGCGGCGCGGATATCGCTGGCCTGACGATCGATCAGATCTCGCATGTCGGAACTGGTCTCGGAAACGCCCAGCAGGCCGCAGTCATGATTGATGAGGTGGTTGAATTGTTCGATGGTCAGATTCTCGGAACGCATCATGTACCACGCTACACCGGGGTCCATGTCACCCGGCCGCGTGCCCATCGGCAACCCGGCGGCCGGCGTGAACCCCATGCTGGTATCGATGCTCTTACCGTCGCGGACCGCCGCCAGGCTCGCCCCGTTACCCAGGTGGGCCAGGATCACACGCCCCTGGGCTGCCTTCGCGCCGGCCACGCGGCCGAGCTCGTCCATAAGATAGGCATACGACAGTCCGTGAAAACCGTATCGCTGTACCCCTAACGCATCGAAGCGGCGCGGGATGGGCAATAGCCGGGCTACGCGCGGCATGCTGCGGTGAAACGCGGTGTCAAAACAGGCCACCTGAGGCAGTTTGGGACCATGCCGTTGGAACGCCTCGATTAGTTCAATGGCTTGCGGCATATGGTCCGGATCGCACGATGCGATGCGATGCAGTTCATCCAGCAAACCCTGAGTGACACGCTGGGGCTGGGTATAGTTCATGCCGTGGACCACGCGGTGCCCCACCGCCTTTAGCGAATCGAAGCCAATTTTCTCGTGGAGCCACTGGATCAGGAAAGCCGCCGCCGAGTTGTGATCGGAGGCCTGGATGCCGCGGCTCTCCGCCTGATTCCCGGCTGGGCCGTTGAAAGTCAGCTTAGTGCCGGACATGCCGATGCGGTCAACATTCCCATGCAGGGTTCGCTTCAATGAGGGCGCCGGCAGGCCGCCTGTTTCATACACCGCGAACTTGATGCTGGACGAGCCGCCGTTGATGGTTAAGACGCTCAATCCTTCTTCCAGTCCGTGTGAAATGCGCTTTTTATATCGATGCGCCCCCATCACGCCCAAACAATTCCATGCTGACACAGGTAGTGCGATGTCTCAACTGCCGCAGGGAGAACGGGCGCAAAGAAAGACTTGGAAGAGGTTCACCGGCAGGCGAATTGCCGATTCCGGGCAGGCATTCAGCTCACCATGTTGCCATTCATCATCCCGCCATCGATCGACGCCTTTAAAGCGTCGCGGTAGAGGCGGATACCGTGCCTCGAATAACTCACATAACCTTGTTTCCGGAACCGGTTCATATACTGAGTAACAACTTCGCGCGAGGTACCGACATAGCGCGATAGCAATTCGTGGGTGAATGGCATCATCTTTATGGAGCCGTCTTCCTCCGGCGTGCCCAGCCGTTCGGAGAACCGGATGAGCGAACGAGCCAGGCGCCGCTCAATGTTATCGATCGAGAAGCTTTCGATCCGGTGCGTGAACTCGTGGTTGCGCAGCGCGAAAATCTGGAGCAGCGCCACCGCAAGCCGCGGCCGCTTCATGACGAGTTCTTCAATGTGGGCAGCGGTCCAGGTCATCAACGTGGCATTTTCCAGGGCCGTGGCCTTTTCCGATCGCCTGGAAACATCAAGGAAAGCCGACTCGCCGAACAATTCGTCGGTCCGAACGATTTCCAGCAATACTTCACGGCCGTCTTCAGCTATCCGGGACATCCCCACCTTACCGGTAGACACCAGATAGATATTCTTCGAAGGACGATCCGCACTATAGATCACCTGACCTTTTCGGTAGTCCAGGGTGCTCGATACCGGAAGATGCGCTAATACATCCTCAAGCGGCGCATTTAATGCCGACGCCATATTACTCGATGCCATTTGTATTCTCCAGAAGTGTTTTCGAAATGTTGCCGCTTATCGGCGGGGTTATAACGCACTTCCAAGGATAAGAGGCGATTCCGATGACGTCTGTTCAATATTGATCACCGGCCCCGGACGAAACGATCTTACTTTCCGGCTTCCTGGTCACGGAGCCGTGCTGTCCGGATAGTCGCGCAGGACGACAGTCAGCAGCGAGCTGTGCACTTCCAGATGATCTTTGTAGTCGATAAACCCCAGTTTGCGAAATTTGTTCATGAAGAAACTGATGCGCGACCGGGTGGTGCCGACGATCTCCGCCAGCGTCTGCTGGCTTATCTTGGCAACTACGGGTTCCAGTTTGCCTTCCTTGCCGAAGTTGGCCAGCATGAGAAGCACCCGCGCCAGTCTCTTCTCACTCGAGTTAAAGAGCTGATCGATCAGGTCCTCCTCAATGCGCAAGGTGCGCGAAAGCAGGTGCGCCACCATCAATTCGGCAAAGGCATGCTCTTCATGCAGCGCGCGCATCATTCGCGTTTTCTCCAGCCGCATGATGGTGCACTCCACCATCGTGCTGGCGGTCGCCATGCGCTGCGTCTGGCTTGCCAGGCATCCTTCGCCAAAGAAGTCGCCTGCCGCCAGAATGGCAACTACCGCTTCCTTGCCCTGGCTGGACGTAACCGTAAGTTTGACCTTGCCTTGGTGGATATAGAAAACGGCGTTGGCTGGGGCGCCTTGTGAGAAAACGACTTCGTTCCTTTCGTATTCCGCAAGGATTCTTCCCTCACCGGGCCGCCCCAGAAAGACTTTGAGATCGAATATGGGCTTGTCCAATTTCATCTGTTGTGTGTGACAATGCACGGGCAGCGCCAAAATGCCCGTTTTTCTGAAGCTGTGGCATAGGCTCGATTTCGGAGGCTAAACAGCCCGTGCCGCCAAACAAATCACCTGTTTGCGGTGCGTAGAGGTGCAGGATTTGTCAATACAGGTGCAGTTTTTGTCAATCGGCCGGAGGCAGCGTGAAATAGAATGTCGATCCCTGCCCGGGCATGGATTCCATCCAGATTCGACCGCCGTGCCACTCAATGGCCTTCTTGCAGAATGCGAGCCCAAGTCCGTTCCCGGGGAATTCCTTTCCGTGGAGTCGTTTAAACGCGCCGAAAATGCGCTGGCCATGCGCCGGGTCAATTCCCGGACCGTGGTCTTGCACGGAGAATACCCAGCCGGCATCCTCTTGTTTGGATGAAATGTGAACCCGCGCCGGCGGGGCGCCGCAGTATTCGATGGCATTTCCGATGAGGTGGCGCAGCACCTTCGTCAGCATTTCGAAGTTCCCCGTCACGGCCGGCAACACGTCGTGCGTGACCACCGCACGGGTTTCCCGGATCTGCTTGTCCGCGCCCAGGAGCGCCTGGCAAAGGACCGCTTCCATGTCAATGCTGGAGCGTTCGCGGCCGCCGGTCTTAGCAGCCCAGTTAGCCCAGTAATCCACTACGCTCGATAGCAGCGACTGCATTCTGGCGGCCCCGTCCTGAATGTGGGCGAGGTATTGATCGGCGGCAGAGTCCAGGCGGCCGGTATAGCTCTCGGCCATCAGTTGGCTGAACGAAGCCACTTCACGAAGAGACTCACGCAAGTTGTGAGCCGTCATGGAGACGAACTCCTCAAATTCCGCGTTGGCTCTGTCCAACTGCCTCTTCGCATCCAGGCAGGCCCGGGTTTCCGCGTCCAGCGCCTGACGCAGACGTTCGGCTTCGTTCTGCGCTCGGTTCACTCCGGGCTTGCCCATTAACTCCACTTTACCGGAGTGCTGGGGGGGCCTTGTGGCGGCCGGTAATCGTGAACTTGAACGTCGCGCCCCGTCCATCTTCCGATTCCACCCAGATGCGCCCACCCTGGCGCTCGACGATTTTCCGGCAAAGCGCCAGGCCGATTCCAGTTCCAGGAATCTCACCTCCATGCAGCCGCTTGAACATGCCGAACACCCGGTCGGAGTCGCGCGGATCGATACCGATTCCGTTGTCCCGCACCGAGAACAGCCATCCTTCCGCGTTTCTCTCGGCCGCGATGTGGATCTTAGGCGCGTCCCCGCCTCTATACTTGATCGAATTGGAAATGAGATTTTGGAAAAGCTGCGTTAGCACAACTTCTTCAGCCATCACGGTTGGCAACGCATCGGAGGTTATGGTGGCGCCGCTCTGCGCGATGGCCGCCTCGAGATTGAGCAGCGATTTGGCCAGCACAACGCCGCAATCGATCGGAGCGACGCTATCCTGTTCCCGTCCCGTAACCTCCCAATACGCCAGCAGGGCCTTCAGCAAAGACTCGATCCTTAGAGCCCCCTCAACCGAATAGGAGATGAATTTGTCGGCTTCTTCGCCCAGCTTTCCTGCATACTCCCTCGCCAGGAGTTCGGTAAAGTTCACCACCATCCGTAGAGGTTCCCGCAAGTCATGCGTAAGCGCATAAGCAAAATGCTCCAGTTCGGCATTGGTCGCTTTGAGTGCTTCCTCGGCCCGCCTGCGGTCTGTGGCGTCTTCGATCGCCAGCAGGATGGTTCGCGCCTGCGCATTCGGATCGAAGATCTCGCTGGCGTTGAGCAGCATCACTTTCCGTCCGACATGTTCGAATTCGTGTATCACTTCAAAGTCGCGGAGCGTGGAGCGCGCGGGAAGAATGTTTTCCAGCAGTTCCCTCAGTCTGGGTATGTTCCATTGTCCGTTTCCCAACTCATAAATGAGACGCTGTTCGGTCTCCTCACGGGTGGCCTGAAACGTTTCGTAGAACGACTTGTTGGCTTGTATGACTTGCAGGTTCTGGTTCAGAATCACCAGGGGCTCACGCACCGTTTCTACGATAGCCTCAGCGAAGTCAAGACCACGCTTTGCCGCATCGATATCGATGAACATCACTACGGCGCCATCGACTTTCCCGTCCGGCCCCACCGACGGCAGGATGCGGAGCGAATACCAGCGGCCGTAAGAGTCGCGGACATTACGCGGTTTCCGGTCGCCGCCATCCATTGCATCCAGCAGCAATCGCCTCAAATCGGGCAGTTCCATTTGAGGCTGAAGATCGGTTATGGACCGGCCCACATCAGAGGCCATCAGATTCAACATGGGTTCCATGGCGCGGGTGAAGCGGCGAATGCGCAGGTTTCGCCCCACCATGACCAGCGGTATGCTGATGCTCTCCAGAAGATTGGTCAGATCCCGATTGACGTGGCTGAATTCCACGTTGCTGATCTTCAAATCTTCGTTGAGCGTGTTCAATTCTTCGTTGGCCGATTCCAGCTCTTCCTGCGCGGTTTCCAGCTCCTCGTTGCCGGCCTGTGCCTCTTCGTTCACCGACCTGAGCTCTTCTAGCGTGGCTGCCTTGTCTTCGAGGATGGATTGCAGAAATGCTTTGGTTGCGGCCAGTTCACGCCGCAGGCGGACGCTGTCCCGGTTGTCGTGTGTTGCGGGCTTGGGCATCGCTGCCGTGCCGCCATCCGGCTCGGGCCGAGCGAACATCGATTGATCAAGCGGGGGCTCCTCGAACAAAACCAGGAAATGGCGCGGCTCGGAAGACGACGACACCCGTAAAGGAATTACTTTGATTGCAACCTCCCTTAACTGGCCGCTGCTTGCGATCCGAAAACCGTCTTCCTTGGCTGCGGCGTTGGTTTGGCTGGCAGTTTGGATGGCCTTTCCCAGGCCCGCAATCAGGCCCTCCCGCGCCATTGTCAGAATGTTCTGGGTGGGCTCGCCCGGCGAAAGCTCAAGGTACGGAGCTGTACGGCCCCGTACCTGAACAATGTCCATAGCATCGTCAATAATGACGCCGGGCGGCCCATGTTCGGCCAGCACCAACCGGTCGGCTTCTCGCTGCAGGTCCGGCCCCACGCTGCCCTCGGCAATTCTCTCGCGGAGAACCATCCGGCCTTCGGCGCGGCGGCCCTCCCTTGGGGGTGAAAGCGCCTTTTCCCCGGACGGCGTTATGCGATAGATCTTGTGGGTCTTCTCCACTTGCTGAAATGCCTCGGAAAGCGCGCCGATGCTTTCCGATGGACCGAGTACCAGAAAGCCCGCCGGCTTGAGGGCAAATTGAATGATCGACAGCACCTTGCGCTGTAAAACGGGGCCGAGATAAATCAGCACGTTACAGCAACTGATGAGGTCCAGCTTGGAAAAGGGAGGGTCCTGCGCCACATTGTGCCTGGCAAAAACGCATGCGTCGCGGACCACCTTCGCGATCTGGTAACCGCGTTCCGACCGGGTGAAGAAGCGCGCCAGTCGCTGGGGCGACATGTTGGCCAACGCGCTGCCCGTATATGTGCCCGAGCGGGCTTTTTCGATCGCCGTTTCGCTGATATCGGTGGCGAAAACCTCGAACGGAATGCTCAATGCCGCATGGTCCAGAAATTCGACCAGGCAGATGGCGATGGAATAAGCTTCCTCGCCGGTAGCGCACCCAGGCACCCAGATCCGGAGCTTGTCCCCGGGCTCTCTATTCCTGACCAGCGCGGGGAACACGTTCTTCTTCAGTTCCGCGAAGACCGCCGGTTCCCGAAAGAATGCCGTGACGGTGATAAAAAAGCTCTCGCACAACTCGCCTGTTTCCTCGCGGTTCTGCTCCAGATCACGGATATAGTCTTCCAGCTTTTCGAATCCCCGAATGATCATGCGCCGGCTGATGCGCCGCTGGAGCGTGCTGTGCTTGTAGTGCGTGAAATCTACTCCGGTGGCGCTGCGCAAGAGGCGGAATATCTTTCCCAGTTGGGCATCTCCGGACGGTTCAACGACCGCTCCAGAATGAATTGCGACGCCGGAATCGCGCGCGATGGCCACCAGTTGCCGGGCGATTCCGGCCGGCGGCAGCACAAAGTCCGCCGCACCGGCTGCAATGGCGCTGGCCGGCATGCCGTCGAACTTCGCGGTTCGCCTCTCTTGAGCGAAAGTGATGCCGCCTTCGGCCTTGATCGCCTGCAGGCCCAGCGTCCCATCCGACGCGGTTCCCGACAGAACAACGCCCAGGGCTTTGCCGCCGCGGTCCGCCGCCAGAGCGCAGAGAAACGAGTCGATGGGCATGTTGCGGCCGCCGTTTGGCCGCGGCAGGGTCTGAAGCACTCCACCCGAAATGCTCAAATTGCATCGCGGCCCAATGACGTACACATGATTGGCCTTGATGCGAGTCTCGTCTTTCACTTCGGCCACCGGCATTTTGCTGGCTCTCGAAAGCAACGCGGTCAGATGGCTTTCGTGCGTCGGATCCAGGTGCTGAATCAGCACGAACGCCATGCCGGTATCGTCCGGCAAATGGCTGAGCAACTCCGTGAATGCCTCGAGGCCGCCGGCGGATGCGCCTATCCCTGCAATGGGGATTGAGCCGTCTTCCGTGCGCGCACCCTCAGATGGCCTGGCGACAGCCGCCGCGGAGGCGCGTTTCACTGCCGATGGTTTGGACGTCTTTCCGTTTACGACGTTCTTTACGAGCCTTCTTCACGCAACCTTCTTCATGGCAACCAGATCCTTGATGATTTTGCCGATCTCCATAAATTGATCGAGGCCCGAAGGCTTGGTGATGAATCTGGCAATTCCGAGGTCCGAAAGGAGAGCCTGGTCTCGCCGGGACTGTGAAGAACTCCAGACGCACACTGGAACTCCGGCGAGGTGTTTGGCACCTCGGATCTCACGCAAGAGGTCTTCGCCGCTGTACTTGGACAGATTCAAGTCCACCAGGATCAGGTTTGGAATTGCCGCAACCGCATAGGCTCCCTCCCTGCGAATGAAAGCCAAGGCCTCGCCTCCGTCCAACAGATGAACCAATTCAAATCGGAAATCCTGCTGTTTCAGAGCCCGGTCGAGAAGGAAAACGTCCCCGCCGTTATCTTCAATGACAACCAGCCGGGCTGCAGGGACCGGCAAAGCCTGTTTCAATCTCCCTCCGTTCGCGAAATCAAGAATCGTTTCACAGTCGATGTTACCAGCCTATGTGAGGTAGACACCCCACGGACCAACACCTATGGTCTCGGGACTGAGAGCACGGGTAGTGCCAAAATCAGAAGCCGGCATAGTTGGTGAGAATTCGTACTTAAAGTGCAAAGTTTGCCGTCCCACAACTGCAAAAATGCGAACGTTGATACAATAAGCGACATGCCAGGGCAGCCCATTACTTCCGGACGGGTCCTAATCGTCGATGACGACGAACGCCAGCGGAATGCCTTGGCATCTTTGCTGACCGATCCGAATTTCGAGACGCAAGTTGCGTCAGACGGAGTCAGTGCGCTGGAACGACTGACTACCTTCAACGCGGACGTAATCGTCTGTGATCTGGTCATGCCGCGCATGGACGGTTTTGAACTGCTCCGGCATTTGAAAGACCACGGCGATCTTACCCCGGCTATTGTGCTTACCGGGTTCGGCAGCATGGAAAAGGCGCTGTCGGCGGTTCATGATCTCAAGGCATTCTGGTTCCTGGAGAAGCCCGTGGAACCGAGCGCGTTCAAGATTCTTGTCGAACGGGCCATCCGTCACAACCGGGTGCTGCAGAAGACTAACGTGCTGCAACGCGAGTTAAGGCTCCACGGCATTCTGGGGGACATGGTGGGGACGTCTCCGGTAATGCAGGAGATATTCTCGATTATCCGGCAGGTGGCGCCTACTTCCGCTCCGGTGTTGATTTACGGAGAGAGCGGAACCGGGAAGGAGTTAGTCGCCAGGGAGATCCATCGGTGCAGCCCGCGCGGCGATGCCCCCTTCATTGCGATCAATGCAGCCGCCTTACCCGAGACTTTGGTTGAGAGTGAGTTGTTCGGGCATGAGAAAGGCGCGTTCACTGGGGCGGCGGAGCGTTCGGCCGGCTGCTTTGAACAGGCTCACGGGGGCACGTTGTTTCTGGACGAAATCGGCGAGATGCCGGTGGCCGCGCAGCCAAAGCTGCTGCGCGTCCTGGAGGACCTGCGAGTGCGGCGCCTTGGCGGCAAGAGCGAAATCGCGGTCGACGTCCGGGTGCTTGCGGCCACCAGCCAGGAAATCGGAACGCATTTGCGCGAGGAGCTTTATTACCGGCTTAGCGTATTTCAAATCGTGGTACCGCCGCTTCGTGAGCACAAAGAAGATATTCCGCTGATTGCGGATGTCATGCTGCAAAATCTAAACAAGAAACACGGCACACGTATTATTGGCCTTGAGCCCGAAGTGCTGGAGCTTCTCCATCGGTACGAGTGGCCTGGCAATGTGCGCGAACTGCGTAACACTCTGGAGCGGGCTGCCATTATGGCAGGCTCGGGTATGATTCGGCTGACGGACCTGGCATCCCCTGCCTTTGGCGCGAGAGTTGGCCGGAATGCCCGGCAGCCGGCGGGCTATGAGGGCCCGGCGGTGTTTCAGCCTGGCCAGCCTCTGACAAGCATCGACGCGGCTTACATAAAACTCACTCTCGAGCATGTGGGCGGCAGCCGCAAACTAGCCGCCGAGATGTTGGGGATTAGCCTGCGAACCTTGCAGAACCGCCTGGCCGCGCTACGCCAGGAGGGCAAGGCGGCAACTCCTTAAGTGGGTGAGACGAGTGACTAAGTCGCGACCTTAGCGAGGCCGCTTATCGACGCCGTCGAAGTAACCCGAAGAACAGGCCCGCGCCCGCAGTTAACAGCCAGGTAGCCGGTTCCGGAACAGTTCCTGTAAGTACGATGTCGAAGTTGATCAAATCAAAGTCCGGCGATGTAAAGGCGCCACCGTCCCATCCGGCGACCGGGTTGGTTGAAGAAGGTCCAACGAGGTCAGTCGACAATCCCGGTATGAAAATCTCATGGTTTGAGGCATCGACGGGGTAGTTGGCAGAACGCGAAATCGCAAGATAATAAAATCCAGCAGCCAGCGCCATGCCCACTTGTAGGGCAGGGATTCCCAATCCCTGCCGAGGGCAGGCACGACAGCGTGTTAGCGCCGGAAATGTCATCGTTCAGGTAAATCCCTACACCGGTCGAGTTAAACAAGGTCAAGACCGTGTCCGGTATGCCGAAGGCGCCCGGCAGCACGGTGATCGCCGAGAAGTTCAGAGCCGCACGGTTGAAGATCTTGAACATGCTGACATCGTTCAGGTCTGTGCCGCTCAGCGTTCCGACAATCTCAGACGGGTATTGACCTGTAAGATCCTCGGCGGTGGCGAGCGTTGAACCAGCACCGCTGGCTGTTACGAGAGACGCGGAGCAAGGCGCTATCGACTATATACAGACTCAGCAGTAAGACGCAGGTGCTTAGCAGTTTTTGCCTCAACTTGAACCTCCTCGTAACTTGTTACCGAGCTAGTCTAACTACACTGGCAGCAAAAAGCAATAGCGACAGGCGCTACTTGACATTTCGCCGATATTGGGATTAGATCAATACTCGCCGATTCCGCAAAGGAGTATTGCCGTCATGACTCTGTTTCGGATCTTAACCACCATACTTTTGATTTGCAGTTCTGCTATCGCCCAGATCCGTCCCGCAGCGGTACCTGATGTATCTTCATCCGCTTACAGAGGAATCACTATCACGGCGCCGTATTCGCCGCCCTCCCAGAGCGCTTCAACGGGGCAGGTGCAACTGGCGATCAAGCTGACAGACCCGCCGCTGGTGGTTGCTGTCGGGGCCAACGCCAAGCAAAACGGCATCAGGATGACCGCCGACCAGCAGCGTGCCTACCTGGCCCAGTTGAAGCAGAAGCAGGATGCGGTCATGTCGCAGGTACAGGCACTCGGCGGGGTGGAGCTGGGGCGCGTCAGCAAGGGCCACAACGCGCGTCATGGTGTCGATTGACGCCCGCCAGCTTCAGGCACTCCGTGGTATCAGCGGCGTAACCGCCGTGCGTGGAATGCCCAACTACAAGGTCTCCTTCAGCGCTGTTACAACCGGTCAACCCGACCTTGCGACCACGCTGGCCTACGTGGGCGGCGTCACGGCTCAAAACAACGGATTCAAGGGCCAGGGCGTTCGCATCGCGATGCTGGACACCGGCATCGACTACACCCATCACAACCTGGGTGGTTCTGGAAACGTAGCCGACTACAATGCGGCGAAGGCCGTCGCCGGGGGTATGCCGCCGGCGCGGCTCTTTCCGACCAGCAAGGTGATTGGCGGTTTCGATTTCACTGGCGAGATATGGCCCAATGGCCCCCTCGCCCCTGATCCGAATCCAATCGACCTTGCCGGGCACGGCACACTCACGGCCGATACCGCCGGCGGCCACAGTCTGGACGGAATTCATTTCGGCGCGGCGCCAAGCTCGCAGTTATACGCGGTTAAGGTCTGCAGTTCCGTGTCAGCCGCCTGTAGCACCGTCGCCATGGCCGAGGGCGTCGATTTTGCTCTCGACCCCAACAACACGGGCACTCTGAACAACGCGGTGGACATCATCAGCATGTCGATCGGCGGCCCTTTCGGGCAGCGCGAAGACGACGTGAGCGAGATGTTCACAGACGTGGTGAACTTCGGCGTGGTAAGCGTCATATCGGCCGGCAACGATGGCAATATTCCGTATGTCCTGGGGGCACCGGCATCCACGCCAGAGGTAGTTTCGCTTGGGGCGACTAACAGCGTTGTGTCGTTCGGGATTCCCCTGATAGTCAATTCGCCTGCCAGCATCGCGGGCTCGTACGGCAACACGGCTCTGCTCGACTGGGCCCCGGTCAACACCACTGTCACGGGCAACGTAGTCTATGTGGGGCGGGGGTGCCCGGCCAACTCGATCTCGACCGGGAGCCCCGCCGACGCATTCCTGGCCAGCCCGGCGGGCGCCATCGCTCTCATCGACCGCGGGGGCTGCGCGGTGAGTCTGAAAGTCGATCGGGCGGCTAGAGCCGGCGCGCTCGGGGTGTTGATCGGACTGGTCGCGCCTGGCGACGCGGTTCCGTTCTCAAACGGCGGCGGGACGGATTTCGTGCCGACGCTGGTCATTACGCAGGCCACCAGCAACATTCTCAAAAGCGCGTCTGGCGTCAACGCGACGCTGAGCCCGAATAATGCGATCAGCACCGTCGGGCAACGTCGCCAGCTTTTCGTCGCGCGGCCCGAACTACAGCTACAACATGCTGAAGCCGGATATGAGCGCACCCGGGACCATTATGGGCGCCCTGGTGGGCACCGGCACTGGCCAGACCACCGAGAGCGGAACCTCGTTCTCGTGCCCCATCACGGCTGGATCGGCCGCGGTGCTTCTCTCGAAAAACCACAACCTGAGTCCGCTCGACGTGAAAGCGCTTCTGATGGAGAACTCCGAGCCCGGGGTCTTCAGCAACGTCCTCACTCAACCAGGGATGCTCGCCCCTATGAGCCGTGCCGGGGCGGGCGAGTTACGCGTCAACCGGGCAGTGTCGTCGACTACTTCCGTTTGGGATGCGAGTAATCCGCTGTCGGTCAGCATGTCGTTCGGCACCTACCGGGTCAGTTCGAACCAGACATACAAGAAAAAGGTGGCGATTCGTAACTACAGCAGCACCAGCCGGACATATACCATAAGCAATACATACCGCGACGCGCCCAACACTACCGGCTTTACGCTGAGCTTTCCACCGACTATCTTCGTGGGGCCGAACGACAGCGCGAACTTCACCGTCTCAGCCACCTTGAACGCCGCTTTGCTTCCGAACTGGACGCTTGATGGGGGCCCTGACGGAGGCAATGGCGAACTGCTCAATACCGTCGAGTATGCCGGTTACCTGACCTTTACCGATCTGAACGACACGGTTCACCTGCCGTGGCACATACTGCCCCACAAGTCTGCCAACGTGCAGACCGGCGTTAACTCGCTGGCCTTGAACGGGCACGTTACTCCGCTCCCGATTTCCAACCTCTCGGCGCCGATCAGCGGCCAGACGGATGCTTTCTCACTGACCGGCATCGGAGTGCAATTTCCGCCTTCGGTGTTACCAGCGCCAGGCGCCGATTTCGCGGTCATCAACCTGCAGTCCACCGGCGTGCGACTGGTGTGTATCGCCGCCTGCACCACCGCCCCGGTTTATGGCGTGCAGTTCGCGGTAACCACATTTGGTCAGAGATCCCATCCCGACGTTCCGGCCGAGTTCGACATTTATATAGACGCAAACAACGATGGCCGACCTGACTTTATCGCGTTTAATGCCGACATCGGGTCGGTAACTACGGGCAACTTTAGCGGGCAGAATGGCGTATTTGTGGTCGACGCCGCGACAGGTGTCTTTTCGGGTCCGTTCTTCTTCATTACGGCGGACCTTGACTCCGCGAATGCGGTCCTGACGGTTCCACTGACCGCCCTCACTCATGCGGCGACGAGCACTTCGGCCGCCGTCAGCCTGACAATCAACCATCCATTCACCTTCTCCGTCCTGGCTTTCGACAATTACAACCCCGGCAACAACCTGACCGATCTCATTACCGGAATGCAATACGAACTCGACATGCCGCAGGAGTATACAACGTCGACTTTTGCTGTTGCGGCAGGTTCTTCCGGGTCGATCTCAATCATTCCGAACAACGCCGCGAACCCGTTCATGACCAGTCCATACAACGGCAAATCACCTTCGCAAAAAGGTATCCTGTTCCTGTACACAAACGGTAAGGCGGGGCAGGAATCAAGCATCGTACTCATCACCCCATAGCGTCGTATCATCACCCATAGCGGCGGCCTTCCCGGCGGCATCCGGAAGTTTCGCCGGCAGGAGGCACAGCATGAATCGCAGAGAATTCGTATCGTCTTCGGGAGCAGCGGCCGCGGCGTTGGCGGCGATTCCGTCCGGACCCGCCAGTGCGGCGCCACCGCAACGCGCGCTGATGAGGCTGGGGTGCCAGAGCGCGCCCACCAACGAACAGCACATTCAATACCTGGCGCGCTATGGCGTCCAGGGTATTTGCGGCTTTCCCGAAGCCGCCGATGGGCATGTCTATGCCACTGTCGATGTACTGAAGCGCATGCGCGACATGGCTGAAAAGTACCATATCAGCGTCGACTGCATTGCGCCCCCGTTTCTGGCGTCGAGCCACATCGATCGTGAAAAGCACCCCGCCATCATGCTGGCGCAGAGTCCGCAGCGCGATCGCGATATCGAAGACCTGCAGACCCTGATCCGCAACTGCGCCGCCACGGGTATTCCGGCCATCAAATATAACCTGTGCATCGTGGGCGACCTGCGCACCGGGCGGTCTCCGGGCCGCGGCGATTCCACGTACAGCACCTGGCGCTTCAAAGATGCGCATCCCAGTACGCCCCTGACGCGCGCCGGCCGGGTGGATGCCGACGCGTACTGGGAGCGCATCACATATTTTCTGGAGCGTGTAATTCCGGTGGCCGCGGAATACAAGATCCGCATGGCGCTGCACCCGCTTGATCCGGGCGTGCCGCCGGAGGGTTACCAGGGCGTGGACTGCGTGCTGGGGACGGTTGACGGCATGAAGAGATTCATCACCATCAAGGAAAATCCGTATCACGGTCTCAACTTCTGCCAGGGTACGGTTTCAGAAATGCTGGCCGACCCCGGGAAGGAAATCTATGATGTGATCCGGTATTTTGGATCGCGCCAGAAGATTTTCAACGTGCATTTTCGCAACATCCGCGGGCATCGCGACGATTTCGTGGAGGTCTATCCGGACGAGGGCGACATCGACTTCGTCAAGGCTATCCAGGTCTACAAGGAAATCGGCTATCCCTACCTGTTGATGCCCGACCACGTGCCCCAGGCGGCCAGCGACCCGGCCGGTCTGCAGTCGTTCGCCTATTGCTACGGCTACATTCGCGCTCTTATTCAGGCCGTGGACAGGATGTCCTGAGCGGCGCGTTAGAATTGTCTTCAGCCAAATGAAGACATTCACGATTGCAGTGATCGCCGGTGACGGAGTGGGCGCCGAAGTCATCCCCCAAGGCAAGCGCGTTCTGGAGAAGGTAGCGAAAAAACACGACGTTAGCTTCGTGTTTCAGGAGTTCGATTGGGGCGCGCAGCATTTTTTCCGCTGGGGCAGCATGATGCCCGCCGGCGCCATCGACCTGCTGCAGCCCTGTGACGCCATTTTCCTGGGCGCCGTGGGCCATCCCGACATCCCCGATCACACTACGCTGAACGGGCTGCTGCTGCCCATCCGGCGCGCCTTCGATCAATATGCCAACGTGCGGCCGGCGTATCTCTATCCCGGCGTAAAGTCGCCGCTGGCGCGGCCCAAAGGCGGCGACATCGATTTCGTGGTGGTCCGCGAGAACACCGAGGGCGAGTACGCGCAGGTGGGCGGCTTCGTATATCAGAACCAGCCGGAAGAAGTCGCCATACAGACCTCGGTCTTCACGCGGCGCGGCATCGAGCGCATCGTGCGCTTCGCTTTCGAACTCGCGGTGAAGCGCAACAAGAAGAAGCGGGTGAGCTCAATCACCAAGTCCAACGCGCAGGGCTACAGCATGACTCTGTGGGACCGCACGTTCGAAGATGTGGCCGCGAAATATCCGGACGTCCAGACCGAATCGCTGCTGGTGGATGCCGCCGCCATGAACTTCATCCGGCGGCCGGAGAGCTTCGATGTGGTGGTTGGCTCCAACCTTTTCTGCGACATTCTCAGCGATATCTCCGCCATCATTGTCGGCAGCATGGGGCTGGCCGCCAGCGCGAATCTGGATCCGCTGCGCCGTTTTCCTTCGATGTTCGAGCCGGTGCACGGTTCCGCACCGGACATCGCCGGCAAGGGCGTGGTGAATCCGCTGGCCACCATTCTCAGCGCAGCCATGATGCTGGACCACCTTCAAATGACCGGCGCCGCGCGCGATGTGGAAGGCGCGGTGGCCGCTTTGCTGGCCGACGGCAAAGTGCGCACGCCCGACCTGGAAGGCAAGAACAGCACCGAGGAAGTGACCGACGCGGTGCTGGAGAAACTGGGTTAGTGGCCCAGCCTTCCCACGCCGAAACCACAGGCCGGCATGCATTTCTGGTAGGCGCCGGAATTCTGGTCAGCCGCATTATGGGCCTGGTCCGGCAGCGCGTCTTCTCGCACTACTTTGGAATCTTCTCCGATACCGCGGATGCCTTCAACGCGGCGCTCCGCGTACCTAATTTCCTGCAGAATCTCTTCGGGGAAGGCGCACTCTCAGCCTCCTTCATTCCGGTTTATGCGAGGCTGGTGGCCGAAGGGGATGAGGAAGAGTCCGGGCGCGTAGCGGGCGCGATTGCCGCCATCCTGGCGCTCACCACGTCGGTCATCGTGCTGCTGGGCGTGCTGGCCACACCCTACCTGATGTGGGCGATCGGCCCGGGTTACCACGGTGAAAAGCGCGAGCTCACCATCCTGCTGGTGCGCATTTTGTTCCCGGGCGCGGGCCTGTTGGTGTGTTCGGCCTGGTGCCTCGGCATTCTCAACAGCCACCGGAAGTTCTTCCTGTCGTATGCGGCGCCGGTAATCTGGAATGCCGCCATGATCGCCACCATGATCGCGTTTCGCCGCCTGGACCAAAGCTCGCTGGCGGTACACCTGGCATGGGGCACCCTGGCGGGGAGCGCCCTCCAGTTCGGCATACAGATGCCTACCGTGCTGCGGTTGGTGCGGAAACTGCGGCTGCATCTGGATACACAGCGGGCCAACGTTCGTGAAGTGATCCGCAACTTCGTCCCGGTAGCTTTCAGCCGCGGGGTGGTGCAGATCAGCGCGTATGTGGACCAGGCGCTGGCCACCCTGCTGGGCACCGGCGCGATGTCGGGCATGACCACGGCGCAGTCGCTCTACACTCTGCCCGTGAGCCTTTTTGGGATGGCGGTTTCGGCGGCGGAACTTCCCGGCATGTCGGGCACACTCGGCAGCCAGGCAGAGGTGGCAGCGGTGCTTCGGCAGCGCCTCAACGCAGGTTTGCGGCAGATCGCATTCTTCATCGTGCCCTCCGCCATGGCGTTCCTGGCATTGGGCGATGTGATCGCGGCGATGCTCTACGTTGGGGGAAGATTTAAACTCACGGACGCGGTTTATGTCTGGGGAATCGTGGCCGGCTCCGCCATCGGGCTGCTGGCTTCCACCATGGGCCGCCTCTACGCTTCGACGTATTACGCCTTGCGCGACACCCGAACGCCGCTGCGGTTTGCGATATTGCGAGTGGGCCTCACGATCGTGCTCGGATATTTGTGCGCGTTTCCTCTGCGCCGGTGGATGGGGCTTGAACCGCAGTGGGGCGCCGCGGGGCTTACCGCTTCGGCGGGCGTGGCCGGTTGGGTGGAGTTCACGCTGCTACGCAGATCTTTGAACCAGCGGATCGGCACCACAGGCTTGCCGGTCCCATTGGTGGCCAGGCTGTGGGGGTCGGCAGCCGTCGCGGCCGCGGCGGCGTGGGGCGTGAAATTCGCCATTGGCCTGGCTCACTCAACCGTCGCAGGCATACTAATTCTAGGGACGTACGGCGTGCTGTATTTCGCCGTGACCTACGCGCTGAAGGTGGAAGAGTGCGCCGGTCTGTTCCGGCGGTTGTCGATTTACCGCAGACGCTGAGACGCAGAGGTAAACGCAGCCAAAGCGACCGAAGGCCCACATAGATTGCCCTATTAGTTGGTTCGATCTTTCTCTGCGCTTTGCTCCGCGTCTCAGCGGCTCTGCGGTAAATAAATTACTTCAGTCTCTCGAGCAGCCCGCTAGCCCTTCAAATCCCTGAACGCCTCTTCAATCTCTCTCTTCGCCTCCGCCCCCGGCACCGTCAGCGGCAACCGCGGCGGTCCACCATAATACCCGTTCAAGTCCATCGCGTACTTCAAGCCCGGGCACTCCGTACTTCGTCGTCACCAGCGCCGCCGCGCGCCCAATGCGGTTCTGCCAATCCAATCCGGCGGCCTCCTCGCGCGTGCGGTACGCTTCCCAAATTGCGATCACCGAATATGGCGCGGCATTGGCGTAGGCCAGAATGGCCCCGCAAGCACCCATCAGCAGCGAAGGCCACAGCGTAGGCGCGGAGCCCACCAGCACTTGAAAACCGTGCTTCACCTCGCGGATCATCTGCATCACTTTTTCCAGATTGCCCGAGCTTTCCTTAATCGCGATCACGTTGGGATGCTCGGAAATCGCCACCACCGCTTCCACCGGAATATCCACACCCGTGGCTTGCGGCCAGTTGTAGATGATTAGCGGAATCTTCGTCTGGTCGGCCACCGTACGAAAGTACAGCGTCTGCGCGTCGGCACGGTTCACCAGGTTCTTGTAATAATGCGGGGTCCGCACCATGGCCGCCTTATAGCCCATGCCGGCCGCACGATTGGTCAGCGCCACGGTCTCGCGCACGCTTTCCATGCCCGTGCCGGCAATCAGCAATTTGTCAGGCGCCGCGTGCTTGGCCACCTGCTCCCACATGGTGTATTTCTCTTCCGGCGTCAGCATCACGCTCTCGCCCGTCGACCCCATCACCACGTAGCCGGCCAGTGACGTCAGGTTCCACTTCTCCACATTGTGCTGCACCTTAGTGATGTAAATGTCTCCGTTGTAATCAAACGGAGTTGCAATTGGTGGGAAAATACCTTGTAGCTTCATTGTCTGAGAAATTCCACGATAGCATCTGTGGACAACAGGGCTGTGGACAACGGGAATAGTTGGACCATGTTTTCTCTCGAAATCGAATGCGACCCGGACGACCGCGATCTGCTGATTGCCGAACTGTGGGAGCACGGCTCGGCGGGCATGGTCGAGCTCAGCGTGTCCAGCGTGCGTGCCTTCTTTGAAGACGAAGCCGACCGCTCCGAACTGCTTCGCCTGTTCCCCGGAGCCAGGGCTCGCGTGGAAGAGCAGTGCGACTGGGTGCAATCGGCGCGCGACCTGCTCCAGCCGATGGCGGTGGGGGAGCGGTTTTTCCTGGCGCCCTTCTGGCGCGACGACCCTACGCCCGCCGGCCGCTTTCGCATTACCGTCAACCCCGGCATGGCCTTCGGCACCGGTGTCCACGAGACCACACAGCTCTGCCTGGAGGCGCTCGAAAAGCATCTCAGTCCCGGCATGAGCGTGCTCGATGTCGGCACCGGCTCCGGCATCCTGGCTGAAGGCGCGCGTTTGCTGGGCGCGGGTTTGGTCTACGCCTGCGATACCGATCCGGTGGCCGTCAAGATAGCGGGCAACGGTTTCGTCGGGTCGGTGGATGCGGTCGCCGGCGCTTCGGCCGATCTGGTGGTCGCCAATATCAGCCCGGAAGCGGTCATGCACCTGGCGCCCGAAATGCTCCGCGTGCTGCGCCGTCCCGGCGGCGTGATATTGGCCAGTGGTTTCGAAAGCCAGGAAGTGGAGCTGGTACGCGCCAGGTTTCCGCCCGCGCAGGAAATCCGCGGGAAAGGGCAACTGGGCGCTGGTCGTAGTAAGCCCGGCGTCGGTGTGACAGAGGGGTGTAAAAAATCACCCCCCGCCTACGTGCTATAATTCATTCGTCCTTTCCCGTAACGATCCAGGGAATAATTATGCCGAAGCTCAAGACACACAAAGGTGCGTCTAAACGGTTCAAGAAGACCGGTACAGGTAAAGTGGTTCGCAGCCATGCCTTTGGCCGTCATATTCTGACTTCGAAACCGCACAAACGCAAGAAGAAACTGCACAAGACCGTGGTGGCCGATAAGGCCGATCAACCCGTTCTGAAGCGGATGCTCCCCTATTAACAGGGTGGAGCGATTTGCGCGGACGGTGCGCGTGGCACGTGCCCGATCCGCCAATCCATTGCAACATTAATAAGGAGACGAAACGTGCCCAGAGTTAAACGTGGTACCCATCGCAGGGCAGCCCGGAAGAAAACCCTTAAACTGGCTTCCGGATATTTTCTCACCAAAAGCAAACTCAACCGCGCCGCTCAGGAAGCCGTAGAACGCGGCCTGAAATTCGCCTACGTCGGCCGCAAGAACAAGAAGCGCGAGTACCGGTCGCTGTGGATCGTGCGCATTAACGCCGCTTGTCGCGCGGCCGGCATTTCCTACAGCAAGTTCATGCACGGGCTGAAGGCGGCCGGCATAGATCTGAACCGCAACGTACTGGCGGATGTGGCGTTGCATGATGAGGCGGCCTTCCGCAACCTGGCGGAACTTTCCAAGTCTGCGCTGGCAGTAAAGGAATCGGCACGCGCCGCACTGGAAAAGGAGTGAGCCACGCCATGAGCCCGGTACCGCAGGAAAGCGATTCCCTTAACAGCCTGGAAGAGCGCATCACGCTTGCCGTGCAACTGGTGGCGCGGCTGCGCAAGGAAAAGGAAGCCGCTCTTGCCGAGGCCGCCGAAGCCAAGGCTGAAACGACGCGTCTTAGCGATGAAGTGAAGACGCTCCATGCGGAGCGCAAGCAGGTCCGCAGCCGGATCGAAAAACTGCTGGACCAGATCGATCAACTGAGCGTTGGTTGAACCGGCGCGGTAACCTCCCGGAGCCTCGGGCCGGAGCATCCCGGATGGAGAGCAGCATTTCTGATAAGCAGCCCGAAAAACAGCCGGTTCGCGTTACCATCCTGAGCCGGCCATACGTGCTGCGCACAGCGGGCGATCCCGGTGAACTGGAGCAGGCGGCGGCGGCCGTCAATGACTTGATGCTCAGCATCGCGGCGCGGTCTCCTAATTCCGATTCCACGCACATTGCGGTACTGGCCTGCCTGCACATGGCGGACAAATTGCGAACCCTTGAGCGCGAACTCGGCAACCTGAAGCAACGCGTGGACCGCAAATCCGAAGAGTTCGCAGGGATGCTGGAACAACTCATAGAAGAAGCGGGGGATCACTGATGACCGGCCGGATCATGTTGGTTATCGTTGCTGGATTTGGGCTGCTGGCGGCTTCCTCCTACCAGTCGGAAATGGCGGAGTGGCGGCGCCAGCGCGAGGATGCTTTGAAACGCGATGGCGGCTGGCTGACCGTGGCGGGCCTGTTCTGGCTGCACGATGGGCCGAACCGTTTCGGCAAAGACCAGTCAAACGATATCGTGCTGCCCGATGGACCCGCCCACGCCGGCGTTTTCGAGCTGCATGAGGGCAAGGTGACGGTGACGATGGATGGCGCCACGCGCGAGTTGTGGCCGGATTCTCTCGACGTTGCCAAAGCCGGACGGCTGAGCCTTTTCGTGATCAAGCGCTCCGACAAATATGGCATCCGGTTGAAGGATCCCGGACAGCCAATACCGCCGCGGATTTCACGGCATTGAGTACTATCCGGCCAAGGAAGAATATCGCGTGACGGCGAAGTTTGTGGCTCAGCCCACCAAGATCCCGATACTCAATATCCTGGGCCAGACCGAGCCGATGGAGAGCCCCGGCTATGTCGCGTTCCAATTGAACGGCCAGGAATTGCGGCTGCGTCCGGTGTTTGAAGAGCCGAACGCCAGGCAGCTCTTTTTTATCTTTCGCGATCAAACCAGCGCCAAGGAAACCTACGGCGCCGGCCGCTTCTTCTACACAGATCTGCCGAAGGACGGCAAAGTGGTTCTGGACTTCAACAAGGCCTACAATCCCCCCTGCGCCTTTACGCCTTACGCTACCTGCCCGTTGCCGCCATCCGAAAACCGGTTGCCGATAAGAGTCGAAGCCGGCGAAAAGAAGTACGGCCACTAGCCACCGTGGAGCCAGGCTTCAGCCTGCCATGCCCGGATTCATCCGGGCACCCAGCCGTTCTCTTCGAACCCACTGCACTAGCTGCTACAATCGGCTTTCCCGGTGAAGCACCCGCTCATCGGACCCGTGGCCGCCTTTGCCTCCGGGATCCTGGTTGCCCGCTTCGTAACCTTCCACCAATTCGAACTTTGGCCGCCATCGCAGCCTTCCTGCTGCTGAGCCTGCTGCGCCTTCCGCACTCGTCGCTACCACGCTGGCCGTAGTCTGCTGCTGGCTTAGCCTGTTCTTCGCCGGCGCCCTCACCGCCCTGCTACACACTCCGGGGCCGCCGCCTGAACTGGATGCCGAAGGCCGCGAAATCGTCATCCTGGCCGGCTGCGTGGTTGAGCCGCCCGCAGTCTCCGGCGAACGCGAGCGCTTCATCCTGGAACTCGAACCCCACGCCCGCGCGCAGGTTACGCTCTACACCAAAAAGGACGAGACCCTTCCCCTGCTCCGCTACGGCCAGAACATCGAACTCGACGCCCGCGTGCGCAAGCCCCGTAATTTCGGCAACCCCGGCGCATTCGACTACACCCACCTCCTCACGCGCCAGGAAATCTATTGGACCGCATCCGGCGCCGCCGGCACCTTGCGCATTCTGCCCGGCCACTGCGGCTCGCCTTTCCAGAAGGCCGTGATGGACCTGCGCGCCGCCGCCCTCCACCGCATCGAAAGTCTCTATCACGGCGACCCCTACCAGACCGGCATCATGCAGGCCATCCTCATCGGCCAGTCATACCAACTGCAGCGCGTCTGGACCCGGGACTACCGCTCCACCGGCACCTTCCACGCCCTGGTGATTTCCGGCTTTCACGTGGCGGTCCTGGCCGCCTTCTTTCTCTTCGTCCTGCGCATCTGCTTCGTTCCTCAAAACCTGGCGCTGCTTCTCACCGTTTTGGCCGCCTGGCTCTACGCCGTGGTCACCGGTTGGCAGGCGCCCTGCACCCGGTCCGCGGCCGGCCTGACGCTCTTCATGATCGGCAACTATTTCTTCCGCCAGAGCCGCCCTCTCAATCTGCTGGCCGCCGTTGCCCTGGGCTTCCTCATTTTCGATCCCGACCAGCTATTCGCCATCAGCTTCCAACTCACGTTTCTCGGCGTCGCCTTCCTGGGCGCCTTTGCCACGCCTCTGATCGCGGCCACTTTCGGCCCGCTCGGCCGCGGCCTGGAAGACCTTGAGGATACCGGACGCGACATCAACATTCCGCCGCGCGTGGCGCAGTTCCGCATCGAAATGCGTCTGCTGGCCGATACCCTGCGCCGCACGGCTCACCTTCCGCTGCGCGCCGCCACCCGGGCCGTCACCATCCCGGCGCGGGTCTTCATCTTTTTCTGCGAAATGGCGCTGGTCTCGGCCGTGCTGCAGGCCGGTCTGGCGCTCCCCATGGTGGTTTACTTCCACCGCATCGGCCTTTCCGGCATCACCGCCAACGCACTGGTAGTCCCCATCATGGGGCTCGCCGTGCCCGTCGGATTCGTGGCCCTCTTTACCGGCTGGGCATGGGTCGCGCGGATTGGAGGCGCCT
This sequence comes from Bryobacterales bacterium, assembly GCA_963817515.1. Lineage (GTDB taxonomy): Bacteria > Acidobacteriota > Terriglobia > Bryobacterales > Bryobacteraceae > DATMNI01. The sequence continues at coordinate 187,774 of CAWFPJ010000012.1, forward strand.
TGTTGTGGCTCTCCCAGAAGGTGGTGACGTGGCATGCCAATCTCGAACCCAACTGGCGCATCCCTACGCCGCCGCTCTGGGTGGCCATCGCCTTCTCCGCCGCGCTCATCGCCTGTGCCCTGGCGCGCGGCCGCCGGTGGCGCACCGCATGCGGCGTAGTCTTAGCCGCCGCACTGACGCTGCTGTTGTGGCACCCCTTCCCGCCCGAAATCCACGCCGGTGAATTGGAGATGACCGCCATCGACGTCGGCCAGGGCGATAGCCTGCTGGTGGTATTCCCGAATGGAAAACGCATGCTCCTCGATGGCGGCGGCATCCCCGCCTTTGGCGGCCGCTCCACCACCCAGCTTGATATCGGCGAAGATGTTGTCGCGCCCTATCTCTGGAACCGCGGCTTCCGCAGCCTGGACATCATCGCCGTTTCCCACGCCCACGACGACCACATTGGCGGCCTCCCCGCCCTGATTGGCGATTTCTCTCCCAAGGAAATCTGGACCGGCGCCACCCCCGAAAGCCCCACCTGGCTGGCCGTCCGCCAGGAAGCCGCAGCCGTGCACGCCCGGATCGTTCCCTTGCAATCCCCCCGCTGCTTCCCTTTCGGAGGCGCCGAAATCGAAGTGCTCGCCCCTCTCCCGGATTACATTCCCAACGACACGCCTAAGAACAACGACTCGCTGGTTCTGCGCATCAGCTATGGCCGCCGCAGCTTCTTACTCACTGGCGACGTGGAGCGCCCCGTCGAGCGTACGATGCTGGATGCCAACGAAGTCCGGCATGCCGACGTCCTCAAAGTGGCCCACCACGGCAGCCGGACCTCCAGCACGGAGGAGTTCCTCAGCGCCGTCAGCCCGGCCTTCGCCGTCATCTCCGATGGTTTTGAGAACAGCTACGGCCACCCGCACCCCACCGTCATCGAGCGCCTGCAGCAGCATCACGCCGACGTCCTCCGCACCGACCAGCAGGGCCTGATCACCATCCGCACCGATGGCCGCCACCTGTCAGTGGAAACTTACCGTGAGCAGCGGTGAGACGGTTTCGCCTGCCTCGTCCGCCTGCCTTGTTCCACCTGGTTGCGGTAGATTCGAAGTATGAAAAGCCGCCTCCTCCTCACGCTCGCATTCTCGGCCTTAGCCATAGCTCAAACCGATCAAGGGGCCGCCGATCTCGCGGCGCGATACCTGCCGGAGTTGATTCGCCTGGACACCACCAATCCGCCCGGGAACGAAACCCGCGTAGCCCAATACCTGAAGCAGGTGGCCGACCGCGAGGGTATCTCGGCAGAGTTGCTCGGCGACAATCCGCAGCGGCTCAACTTTGTGGCGCGGCTGCGGGGCTCCGGCAAGCAGCGGCCGCTTCTGTTGATTGCGCATAGCGACGTCGTGCCGGCCGACCGTTCGCAATGGTCGGTGGATCCCTTTGGCGGCATCACGAAGAACGGCTACATCTACGGTCGCGGCGCGGAGGATGACAAACCACTGCTGGCGGCCGAATTGGCCGTGATGGTCGATCTGCATCGCAGTAAAGTCGTGTTGGATCGCGACATCATTTTGCTCTCCGAGGCCGACGAAGAGTCCGGATCGCTGGGGGCAATCTGGGTGGTGAAGCATGCCTGGCCGAAGATCGACGCGGAGTTCGCGCTGAATGAGTATACGTACATCCTGCCGACGAAATCGGGTGTTCCCGTCTTCCAGATCCAGACCGCGGAAAAGGTTCCCACGCGATTCAAATTGACGGCGCATGGCACGGCCGGACATGGATCGCTTCCGCGCGATGACAACCCGGTGGTTCACCTGGCGCGGGCGGTCTATCGGCTGAGCGAAGCCGATCAGCCGGTTCAACTGAACGCCACCACTCGTGCCTACTTGAATGCGATTTGCAAACTGCCGGAGTATGCCTGGCTGGCCCCGCTGGTGCCGAAACTCGAAAACCCAGCTACGTCTTCCGGCATCGCCGATGAAATCCGGAAGCGCGACCCCGAGATCAATGCCATGCTGCGGACCACCCTTTCGCCCACCATGCTGAGCGCCGGCACGAAGATCAACGTGATTCCCAACAGCGCGGAGGTTCAGGTGGACGGCCGCCGCCTGCCCACCGAAACCCACGAGGAAGTCTTTGCCCGGGTGCGGAAAATCATCGACGATCCAGCCATATCGATCGAAGTGCCAAACGAATCCGAGAAACCGTCCACGGAGCCGAGTTCATTGACTTCGGTGCTCTACAAAGCCATGGAGAAAGTCTTCCACCAATCGGCCTCAAACGCGATGGTCGTTCCGTTCCTGATGCGCGGCGCCACCGACGGCGCGTACCTGCGCGAGAAAGGCATGGCGGTGTACGGCGTGCCGATTTTCCGCAAGGACGGCGAACTCCGGATGCACGGAAACGATGAGCGGATGTCGCTCGACAATCTGCGTTCCGGCGCCATTTTGTTGCGCAAAATTGTGATGGAAGTAGCGGCGGCGCCGTCGCACTAACTTGCGAGAATGGCATCATGGCCCGCGTGAGAATTGACAAGTGGCTTTGGGCCGCCCGGTTCTTCAAGACGCGCGCACTCGCTTCGCGGGCATGTGAACTCGGCAGGATTGAGTCTAACGGACAGCCGGCTAAACCTTCGCGCGAGGTCCACGCCGGCGACCTGTTGAAAGTGAAAAACGACAGTGGCGACTTCCAGGTGGAGGTCCTGCTGCTCAGTGAGATGCGCGGCCCGGCGGCGGTTGCACAAACCCTCTACCGTGAGACCGAAGCCAGCCGCGAGTTGCGGCTGAAGTTGGCGGAAGAGCGTAAAGCCATGCCCTATTTCGAGGCGGTGCGCGAAGGCAGACCATCGAAACGCAATCGCCGCGACCTCGACCGGTTTCGAGGCAGAATGTGACGAACATCCGGAGAAAATGGAAGAAAACTCTTCGATGCACCGTCTCAATCGCTGGTGGTTAATCTGAGCGGTCGCGAGCTCAGCCGGGAGATCCTCGAATCTTGCCGCTCGGGCGACCGGGACGCTTTTCGTGCGCTCTACGACTTGTATAAGGACCGGGTATACTCCATCGCCCTCTATTTTTTTCATGGCGATCCGGCTGTGGCCAGCGACGTTACCCAGTTGGTCTTTCTTCGATTGATGACTTCCATTCACCAGTTTCGCGGGGACGCCGAATTCTCCACCTGGCTTTACCGGCTGGTTGTAAACGTGTGCCTGGACTCGGCCAGGCGCCGCAAGTCGGAAGCTATGATTTCCAATCGGGCCCGAATGGAAGCGGTCGCCGGACCAGGCTCGCAGGAGGAGGACTACGCGCGCGCACAGATGGCGAACTCGGTGCGGGCGGCGGTCTCGGCTCTGCCCCCCAGGTTTCGAATCGCCGTCTTGTTGCGGTATTTCGAAGATCTCTCTTATGAGCAGATGGCCAAGGCCCTGCACTGTTCCATGGGGACCGTGGCTTCCAGGCTGAGCCGGGGCCACAAGATGTTAGCGGAGCGGCTGAAGGGACTGACCGGCACTAAGGTGACCGGCACTAAGGTGACCGGCACTAAGCGATGACGATGTTTACGAGGCATGTTTCGCGGCAGCTTGCGGCTTACATCAACGGGGAACTCTCGCCGTCAAGAGCGCAGCAAGCCGAACTCCACATGGGGCAGTGCCCGCTTTGCCGGGCCGAGTGCGAGCAAGTCCGCTTGGGCATGTCGATAGTCGAACATCTTCCGCTGGTCGAGGCGCCCCAGGCAATATGGACGGCGATCGAAACCGCGTTTCAGGAGAATCAATCGCGCAAGACACCGATATTTACGCGGTGGCGCCTACTTATGCGGTGGCGCCCTGCCTTCGCCGTAGCCGCTGTGTTGGCATTAGCCGGCGCTGCGTACTGGCCAGTCGCGCATCAGTCCGCTACCCGGTGGCAAGTAGTACGGCTCGATGGTTCGCCGGCCGTGGGCGCGCAACACATCCATGGAGCCGGTCAGATTGGGGCCGGTGAATGGATCGAAACGGATTCGGGCTCGCGCGCCACGGTCAAGGTCGGCGAGATCGGCTCGGTGGAAGTGGCGCCGAACACCCGCGTGCGTGTGGTGACGGTGCTGCCGGGCGAACACAGGCTGGCGTTGGCGCGTGGAGAAATCCGGGCCACGATCTCCGCGCCGCCAAAACTGTTCTTCGTGGAAACTGCGTCCGGCACCGCCGTGGATCTTGGCTGCGAATACGTGCTGAACACCGACGAAGACGGCTCCGGGTTGCTTCGCGTCACCAGGGGCTGGGTATCGTTTCAGTGGAAGAACCTCGAGTCCCTGGTGCCGGCGGGAGCCAGTTGCCGGACCCGGCCGCATGTTGGACCGGGCATTCCGTACTTCGACGACGCGCCCGAGAGCGTAAAACAGGCGCTCGATATGTTCGGCATCGAAAAGGCCGGCGACAACGCACTGGCCGTCATTCTTTCCGAATGTCGCGTCCGCGATACGCTCACGCTCTGGCATCTGCTGTCGCGCGTTGAAGGCGCCGATCGGGAGCGGGTGTACGACCGCATCGCCGCGCTCACACCCGTCCCCGCCGCAGTCTCGCGCCGGCAGGCGCTGAAGCTGGACCCGGAAACCCTCAAACGTTGGAAAGAAGAATTGGCCTGGACATGGTGAACCGGGAAGAAAAACCTGCGATCCTGCGTCTAACGGTGCCGAAAGGAGTTCTTGATGTTGCGACTTGGTATGGCGGCATACACCGCTGCCGCGTTAGCGCTCGCCGAAGGCTTTACCTTCACCATCGGCAGCCCCGTGGCATCCCAGGATTTTCAGTCGAAAACGGCCGCATTTGTCTTCCGCACCGAAGGCTGCGCTGAGCCTGCGAAGCCACAAGTGGGCGGTACTGCCGAAGGGCTCGTGAAGGGAGCGCGGCGGTCGGTTCCTCTCAAGGTGGTTGCTACCTCGAGACCAGGTATCTACGCCGTGTATCAGAACTGGCCGGCCGAAGGCGCGTGGGTCGTGAATCTCAAAGGCGCCTGCGCCAACGCCACATCCGGCGCCGTGATCCCGGTAGGCCCCAAGGGCTTTATCAGAGAGTCTTCGAAATTTTTCCCGCGCCCGGCTACTGACGCGGAGATCGACACCTCCCTAAAATCGCTCACTCAAGGAGAGAACAAATGAAATCCACAATCCGTGTTGCGCCGCTGCTTGCCGTGGCGCTGGTTGTCTCCGCCGCTGGAATTTTGCTGGCCGCCGAAATCAACCTCGGGCTGCCCGACGGCCTGACTGTCCATGAGTGGGGAACGTTTACGTCCGTCGCGGGTGAGGACGGTTCCGCCATCGAATGGGACGCGCTGGGTTGCAACGACGATCTTCCCAAGTTCGTCAACGACTTCGGATTTCGCGGCTTCAAGTGGAGGGTGCCGGCAACCGTGCGCATGGAGACGCCGGTGCTGTACTTCTACAGTTCCCACGAATTGAGTGCGCACGTGAGGGTCGTATTCCCCCAGGGGCTCATCACCGAATGGTATCCCCGGGCCGACTATCAGGTCTATCAGAAGAGCAGGGCCGATGGTTCCCTGCAACCGTTGCAAGCCAACCTGAATGGGATCGACACATCTCTGAGAAGCCTCACCGGCGCCATCGAATGGAGAGACATCAAGGTTCAGCCGCGCACCACTCCCGCGCTGCCGGTCGAGAGCGGTCCCAGCCGCTATTACGCTGCGCGCGCCACCGATGCCGCTCCCATCACGGTCGCCGGTCAGCATGAGAAATTCCTGTTCTATCGCGGCGTGGGGCGCTTTCCGGTTCCTCTTTCGGCGCGCGTTTCCGGCGACGGAAAGATCGTAGTGGAAAATCGCAGCAACCAGTCCGTCCCCAGCGTGATCCTGTTCGAGAATCGCGGAGGACACATTGGATATCGCAGCGTAGGCGCCCTCGCGGATGCTGTTACCCTTGATCGCCCCTTGCTCGACGCCGGCTTCTCACAACTCCGTTACGATCTTGAGACCGCGCTGGTCGCGCAAGGCCTGTTTCCAAAAGAGGCTCAAGCCATGGTCGAGACATGGCGGGGTTCCTGGTTCGAGGAGGGCTCACGCCTGATCTACCTGGTTCCTTCGCACGCCATTGATGAGTTTCTTCCGCTGCAGGTCGAGCCCGCTCCTTCCGCGACCACGCGCGTATTCGTGGGGCGGATCGAGTTGATTACTCCCGAGACGCAGCGCGCGGTGGAACAAGCCATTGCCAAGGGCGACCGGCCGACGATTGCACTCTACAGGCGTTTCCTCGACCCTGTTCTGCATCGCATTTCATCTGGAAACCCCGCGTTGCAGGGCCAGATCGAGCAGCGCCGGTTTCAGGGTTTATTCAGCGCCGGGAATTGCCAGTAGCGCGTAGTTTAGGTTGCGCCTTCACTGCTTGAGTTCGTGGCAAAGCGCGCAATCCACGCTGGCCTTTTTAGCGCGGTGGCAGTTCACGCAGCCGGCCATCGACAAGTCAGTTTCGCGGAAGAGGCGCTCGCGCTGCGCCACCTCGCCGTGACAGGTTTCGCATTTGGCCCCCGCCGCCAGGTGGTCTTTGTGGCTGAAAACCACATAGCTGGGAATCTGGTACACCCGCACCCAGGGAATCGCCTTCTTCTGCCCGGCGTAGGAGGCGATCTCTTTAATCGCCGGGCTTTCCTTCTTGATCGACTGGTGGCACGCCATGCACTTCGAGGCCGCCGGAATGCCCATCGATTCACCTGGATCAGGCATGCTGTGGCATTCCTTGCACTGCAGCCCCAACGCGACGTGCTGCTTATGGCTGTAAGGAATCGGCTGCTGCGGGCCTGATGCCGGTTGGGCCGACTGCTGCGAAAAACCTGCGGCGCCCGCCAGAATCAGAACCAGGCAGGCCAGCCTGCACCACACTAAATTGCCCTCGTCCGCATCTGCTCCGCAATGTACTCCGAAGCGCGCATGGCCAGCGAGGCGATAGTCAGAGTCGGATTCTGGCAGCCACCCGAAACAAAGGCGCTGCCGTCCACCACGAACAAATTCTTGATGTCGTGCGACTGGTTGAATGAGTTGAGCACCGAAGTCCTCGGGTCGCTCCCCATGCGGCAGGTGCCCAGTTCATGGATGCTTTCGCCGGGAGGCACCATCTGCGCATGCTTCGCCAGTATCTCGAATCCTGCACCGCGGCAAACCTCAGCGGCCACCTCACTGGCGTCCTTGGCCATCTCGTGTTCGTTGTCCGTGTACCGCTGGTGGATATGCAGCGCGGGAATGCCCCAGGCATCTTTCACGTCTTTGTCTATGCGCACGAAGTGTTCCCGGCGCGGCAGCACTTCTCCCATCGCAGTCATGGAAAATGCGGCGCCCGTCGTGTCGGCGATGGCTTTACGCAGCGCCTCGCCATAGAGCGGGAAGTAGCTGGGATGAGGAGTGCCGCCGCAAGAGAAATCATACGAATAGCCGCGTACGAACTTCTTCTCGCGGGTCTTTAGATTGCGGAATCGCACGATGTAGCCGCTGCCCCCCATGAGCCCCCGCGGAGCGTTTCCGCCGCGCGCCTCCGGCACGATCGCGGTGACAATGTTCTTCACGTAAATCTGGTCGAACAGATAATGCCCCAGAACTCCGCTCGAATTCGCGATGCCCGAATTTAACAGCAGGCGCGTGCTTTCGAGCGTCCCTGCCCCCACCGCCACTACGCGCGCATCCACATGGTATTCCTGCTTCGACCGGCGATCCAGGAAATTAACGCCGTTGACTAATCCGGTGTTCTTGTCAGTGGTGATTTCGCGCGCAATGGCATTCGACACGATTGTCAGATTGCCCGTTGCGATCGCCGCCGGCAGCAGCAGGTTCACCGAACTCGCCATTTCCCCAGTCGCCCGCCGCTGCTTGGTGGTTGGGATTTTCATCCGCCTGGCGGAATCGATGAACCGCTTCAACGCCTGGCTATCGGAAGAATTGTCCTCGATAAAAACTCCGTCGGGCAACTGGGGCAGCCCTTCCTTACGTCCGGCAACCCGGAAGATCGGCTCCACGCGGTCGTAATAAGGCGCCAGGTCTTTATAACTGAGCGGCCAGTTATCGCTCGATCCATCGTGATCGTGGCACTTGAACTCATAGTCGCTGAGACGCCAGGAAGCCCGGCCCCACACCAGCGTTCTGCCGCCCACCAGACGCACCCGCACCCAATAATAAGGGTCGTTGGGATCGTAGGTATAAGGATGCAATTTCTCATCGGCCCAAACATTGGCATTGAATTCGTTGGCTTGCGTAACGTGCGGAAAGCGGCCGGGCCGGCCGAAGCCGCGATAGGGCAGCTCATAAACCGGCTTCAGTGCGCGATCCTTCTGAAAATCGACAGCCGGCCCGGCATCCAGCATCAGGCACTTGATGCCGCGTCGCGTAAGCTCATGCGCAACCATCCCGCCGGAGGCGCCGGAACCAATGATCAGAACGTCGTGGTCGATTGACATGGCCATTTACTCAATTGGGAACCAGTACAGACCCATTCCTCCGGCGCTGCGTCTTCGGGCCGAAGTGGCTTGAATCCACTCCCGCGAGTTGACGGTCGCAGCCAGAACGTCCTGCTTGGCGGCCAGTAGGAATTGTGCGAAAGGATCGGAAGGTCCTGCATAGCTCCACGGCTCGCGCAGCGGCGCCAGAATAACATCGGCCTGTTCCGTGCTTAACTCGGCGAAGGCCTTATGATACTTCCCGTTCGCATCCGCGTTCAGGCGGTCGAGGCCGCTGCGATATAATTTGCTCCGGTCCTGTGGAGAGCTGCTGATCAGAAAATCGAGGAATTCAGCCGCGCCCGCCTGTCCGGCGCCCGGCGTTCCTTCCGCCGCGGGTGAGATGATTTCCGCCAGGCGGCGCAATGCAGAAAGCTGTTGAGCGGTAAAAAATCGGGGCGTGCCCGGGCCGACAATGTTTGCCGAGGCAACCGGGGTTTTGGGCAGCTCATCCGGAGGCGTGGAGTTGGCGGGCAGCGTTTGTGCCGCCGCGGGTAGCGGTAGCGCTGCCGCGGCAGGCATCGCAAGTATGCTCTGAATGGCGTGACGGCGTTTCAAGATGGCTCCTGAGCGAGTATGCACCCGCCGGCAACTATTTATGATTCTATACCCCCGGTTTCTAAAGCGGGTTTCTAAAGCGGGCTTCTAAGCCTGCACGCGAAGGATGAATTCTGCCGCCGCCAGCGTCAGCATGAACGCTGCCGGCCCAACGCCTTTGATATCGCCCACGCGCAGGTGCGCCACAACGGCGCCCACGAAATAGAGGATCAGGCCGACTCCCGCCGCCATCCCGATTAGCGGCCACCAGATTCCAACCACGAGTCCCGCTGCCCCGGCAAACTCGCACGCCGCCAGCAGGGGAAAATACTGCAACGGCAGGCCGACCGTTTCGTGTACCACCTTAACCTGATGCGGATCGCGCCGGATCTTGCCTATTCCCGAAAACGACACCATCAGCGCGAACACCAGGGTTACCACCAGGTACGCTATGTGCATCTCGCCGGCCTCCCCAAGATTCTACACCGGATTGTCGGGCCCGCCTTGAAAATTGCTATTGTGGAAAATCAGTGGAGGCCTTCACAAAAATCAGGGTGCGCGCGGCTGCGTAAAATTCAGGTACAAACCTATGTACAAACCAGGTCGACATTTTCTTCAGATCCCGGGCCCCACCAACGTACCGGACCGCGTGTTGCGCGCCATCGATCATCCGACCATCGATCACCGCAGCGCCGAGTTTGCAGAGCTGGGCAAGTTTTGCCTGGAAGGCATGAAAGAGATTTTCCAGTCCACCAGCCCCGTCCTGATTTACCCGGCCTCCGGCACCGGCGCATGGGAGGCCGCCCTGGTCAACACCCTGAGCGCGGGCGACCGCGTCTTGACGTTCGAAAATGGCCAATTTGCCAGCCTCTGGGAAAAAGTGGCGCGCAATCTCGGCCTCTGCGTGGACCCCATCCCAGGCGATTGGCGCCACGGCGTGGATGCCGACGCCATCGGCGCCAGGCTGGCGGCAGATCCCCAGCACGAAATCAAGGCCGTGATGGCCGTCCACAATGAGACCTCCACTGGTGTCACCAGCAACGTGCCGGCAATTCGCCGCGCCATCGATGAGGCCCGGCACCCCGCGCTGCTGATGGTGGATACCGTGTCTTCCCTGAGTTCCATTGACTACCGCCATGAAGAATGGGGCGTCGACGTTTCCATCGCCGGCTCGCAAAAAGGCCTCATGCTGCCTCCCGGCCTGGGTTTCAACGCCATCAGCCCGAAAGCCATCGCGGCCGGCAGGAATTCAAACCTGCCCAAAAGTTTCTGGCGCTGGCAGGACATGCTGGAGCACAATTCGCGTGGCTTCTTTCCTTACACGCCGGCCACCAACTTGCTTTTCGGCTTGCGTGAATCGCTCACTATGCTGCGCGAAGAGGGTCTGGAGAATGTGTTCCGCCGCCACTCTCGCCTGGCCGAGGCCACCCGCCGCGCCGTCCTCGCCTGGGGCCTGGAAATCTTTGCGAAAAACCCCGCGGAGTATAGCAGCACAGTCACCGCCGTCCTCTTGCCCGAAGGCTCGAGCGAAGTTGAGCTGCGCCGGATAATTATGGACAGGCTCAATATGTCGCTCGGCGCCGGCCTCGGAAAACTAAGCGGACGGGTTTTCCGCATTGGCCATTTGGGTAGTTTCAATGAGCTGATGCTGGCCGGCACCCTGGCCGGCGTGGAAATGGGACTGGAGTTGGCCGGCGTCCCACACCGCAAGGGCGGCATCAATGCGGCCCTTGAATTTCTCACGGAGCAAGCCAAGGTAAAGGTGTAGCCCATGCCGCAGACGTTCGCCGAGCCCACCGGCTTAAAGAACCGCTGGGTGCAACTCACTTTCGCGGTGCTGTGCACAGTCACGCTCTCCAACCTGCAGTACGGATGGACCCTCTTCGTCAATCCGATGCAGGCCGCCACCCACTGGGAGAGGGCTGGCATTCAGGTCGCCTTCACCATCATGATCTTTGTGAACACCTGGCTTTCGCCGGTTGAGGGCTGGCTTGTGGACCGCTATGGCCCCCGCCCGGTCGTCATGTTCGGCGGCTTGATGGTCGGCCTCTCCTGGGTCTTAAACTCGCGCGCGGAATCCCTGCAGGCCCTCTATCTGGCGGCCATAGCCGGCGGCATCGGCGTCGGCAGCGTCTTCGCCACGTGCATGGGGCTGGCGCTCAAGTGGTTCCCCGACCGCCGCGGTCTTGCCACAGGATTGATCGCCGCAGGTTTGGCACTCGGGGCCGCCCTGACCGTGATTCCGGTCGCCGCCATGATCAAGTCCAGCGGCTATCGACACACGTTCTTCGTCTTCGGTGTGATCCAGGGGGCAGTGATTTTCGTTCTGGGCGCATTTCTGGTGCGGCCGATCGTTCCCAAGTCCTGGTCTCAAGCGGCGGCACGCGTGGGATTTCGCGGAGCCGATTTCGCCCCATCCGAAACGCTGCGCACGGGAACCTTCTGGTTGATCTATCTGGTTTATGTCCTGATCGCGTCGGGCGGAATGGTCATCACCGCGCAACTGGGGCCCATCGCGCATGATTTCGGCGTGGAGAACCAGTTGGTGCGGTTTCTGGGCTACTCGATTCCGGTTTTGACTCTGGCCGTAACCGTCGACAATTTCGCCAATGGCATCACCCGGCCGTTGTGCGGATTGATCTCCGACCGGATCGGCCGCGAGAACGCCATGCTGCTGATCTTCAGTGCGGAATCATTGGCTTTCGTCGGCATGGCAATTTTCGGACACACGCCCTTGCTCTTCGTGCTCTTCGCCGCCCTGATCTTTCTATTCTGGGGCGAAGTCTTCTCGATTTTCCCGGCGATCTGCGGAGACACCTTCGGCGTCAAGCACGCAACCGCCAATAACGGCCTGCTCTACACGGCGAAAGGAACATCCGCCCTGGTAGTACCTCTGGCAAATGTTCTGGCAATGGCAACCGGCACCTGGATGAGCGTGCTGCTGGTGGCCGCCGTCTTCAGCATGCTGTCTGGCTTGCTGGCAAAGTTTCTGCTGGCGCCAATGCGCCACAAGCAACAGGGCAAATCCCAACTGCCCACGCGCCAGTTCGCCGATTGAGTCGCTGTCGATTCGCCACGGAATCCCGATAGAACCGAATCGGCCCCCTGCGCGTCCAACGCAGTATAATGGCTGAAGGGCCAGAGCTGCCAATATCCTCGGAGCTGTGAAACAAATATGAGTAGCCGTACTAAATACTTCGTCGTGAGCACCTCAACGTGCCTCACCATTTTGCTCCTGATCGGAAGTGTACTGGGTAGGAGCGCGTCGCCTGACGACACCTATAAGCATATCGGCGTCTTCAGCGATGTGGTTTCGCGCATCAAGGGCGAGTATGTCGAAGAGCCCGACATGAAGAGTGTCACGCTCGGCGCTCTCAATGGCATGCTTGAGGCGATCGACCCTTTTGCCAGCTACCTGAATGCCGAGCAATATAAGGACTACCTCAAGAACAAGGGCGTCAAGCGCGCCGATGTCGGGCTGATCCTATCCAGGAAGTTCGGTTTTGTGGGTGTGGTTGGCACCATCGAAGGCTCTCCGGCCGCCAAAGCCGGTTTTTCCACCGGCGATATGGTGGAAACCATTGGCGACGTGGCCACGCGGGACATGCCGCTAGCCTACGCCAGCATGCTGTTGCAGGGCGAATCCGGCACCACCGTGAAACTCAGCGTGGTGCGCGTGCGCCGGCCTGAGCCGCAGACCATGACCCTCACCCGCGCCACTTTCCCGCTGCCGCCGGTAGACAGCAAGATGCTGGACGGCCAGGTGGGCTACATCAACGTTGACGCGCTGTCGGCTCCGCAGGTAAAGGAAGTAGCGGCCGCCATTCAGAAGCTGCAGAAAGACGGCGCACAAAAGCTGGTGGTGGATGTCCGGAACTGCGCCATCGGCGCGCCGGAGGATGGAATCGCCGCTGCCAACCTCTTCCTCAATAAGGGCCGCATCACGTATCTCATGGGCCAGCGCGTACCCCGGCAGAACTTTGAAGCCGACCCGGCCAAGGCCATCACCACCTTGCCTGTAGCGGTGCTGACGAATCGCGGCACGGCGGGCGCGGCCGAAGTCATGGCATCTGCTCTGGGGGATAACAAGCGCGCGCATTTGGTGGGCGAACGCACTTACGGCGACGCCGCCCTGCGCAAAGCCATCACCATGGACGATGGCGCCGCTATCATTCTTTCCGTGGCCAAGTATTATTCACCCGAAGGCAACAAAGCCATACAGGACGTCGGCGTCACACCCGCGGCCGTAGTCGCCGAGCCGGAGTCCCAAGTGGATTACGATGACAATGGCGAGCCCATCTCCGATCCTGCGGATGCGCAGCCCACCCAGCAAAAGAAGCTGGAGAACGACGTAGTCGTCAAAAAAGCCCTGGAACTCTTAGCTAAGGGCTAAACTGTGGGGCCCTGCCTGTGGGGCCGGTTGCCAACCGGCGGCTGATTGGCAATCAGCCCAGCCATGAGCCTCTAATCAGCCCTCCCCTACTTCTCCTCCGCCGCTTTCTGACGCTCCGCCGTCAGCTTTTTCATCAATGCAATCGTCGGCTTAGGCGCTTCAAACTCAGCTTCTTCCAGGGGCGTTCGCCCGAAGCCATCGCGCACGTTGAAATCCGCGCCATGGTCGGCCAGGTACTGAATAATATCGTTCGATCCAAACCGTATCGCGGTATGCAAAGCACCGCCGCGCCCCTTGGCGGTTTCGTTAACATCGGCGCCCAGTTCCACCACGAACTTCACCGCGTCCAGGCGCCGCCCGCCGGCCGCCAGCAGCAGGGCGCCGGTGCCATCGGGCGTTTTCTCCTTAGGGTCCGCTCCCAGCGCGATCAACTCCTTCATCATGGCGATATTGCCACTCTGCGCCGCCACCAGAAAAGGCGTCATCCCGCTGGTCGCGCGGAACGGACTGGCCGGGCCGGGGGCCGCTTCGGTGCGGGCATGCATGTCGGCGCCGCGCGCCACCAGGTCCTTCACCAGGTCGATCTTGCCCTGCCGGACGGCCTCGTGGATAGGCGTGCTGCCGCTGGCGTCCCGGGAATTGATATCGGCGCCGTTGTCAAGCATCAACCGGGCCACTGCTTCGTTCCCGCGGTTCAGTGCAATAAGAAAGGCAGTGCTCCCGTCCGGGGCTTTGTATTTCGCGTCGGCCTTGGCATCCAGAAGCATTTTCACGCCCTTGGCATCGCCCTTCTGCGCCGCGAACAGCAAGGCGTTGTAGCCGTTCTTCGAGGCGGCGTTAACATCCGCACCCCGTTCGATAAGCAGCGTCGCCATCTCCGCGTGTCCCTCGGCCACCGCCCACATCAGCGCGGTCTGGCCCATCCGCGCTTCCGCCGCATTGATCTTGGAGCCGCGATCCAGCAGCAGTTTTACCAGTTCCAGGTTGTTCGAATTCACCGCGCCCATCAATGCCGTCTCGCCGTTCCAGCGCGCCCGGTTGGGGTCCGCCTTGGCATTGAGCAGCAGCCGCGCCACGCTCAGGTTGCCGGCGCTGCAGGCCAGCGTCAACGGACTTTCGCCGTTCTCGTCGGTGGCATTGACGTTGGCGCCCGCCTGAATCAGCGCGGAAACAATTTCGTCGTCATCGCGGCTCACGGCCCAGGCCAGCGGCGCGGAGCCATCGGCCCCGGCGGCGTTTACATCCGCCCCGTTCTTGAGCAGCGACAGCACGGCTTTGTGGTCGCGGTTCTGTACGGCTTCCAACAAACCCGAGTCCGCCGCCGAAACGGCTGAACCGGCAGCCCATAAACTCGCAAAGCAGGCGGCAATCCAACGCGCAGGGGGCATATCTGTATGATATACTAAGCAGTTAGGTACTGGGAACCGACTCACTCTAAATGCTTCGTCTGGCACTATGCGGGCTTGCGGCTCTAGGACTATATGGCCAGAGTTTCGCGTCCACCCAGCCGCCATTACCGTCCGAATCCTCCGCCGCCGATGCCATGATCGGCCGCTACTGCCAGGGTTGCCACAACGACAAACTGAAGACCGCCGGCGTCTCGCTGAGCGGCATTCACACTGCCGACGCCGCGTCCAACGCCGCCACATTGGAAAAGGTTCTGCGTAAAGTGCGGACCGGCGAAATGCCTCCGCTCGGATTGCCCAGGCCCGATGCCCCGGTGAGCGCCGAATTCGTGAAGTTCCTCGAGACCCAGCTCGACCATGCCGCGGCCGCCAAACCTAACCCCGGCGCGCCCGGTATTCATCGCCTGAACCGCGCCGAATACAGCAACGCGGTCCGCGATCTTCTCGCGCTCGACATGGACCATTCCGCCAGCCTGCCGGCCGACGATTCCGGCTACGGCTTCGACAATATCGGCGACGCTCTCACGGTCTCTCCGCTGCACATGGAAAAGTACATGAGCACGGCGCGGCGGGTCAGCCGCCTGGCCGTGGGAACCGTGAAGCCCAGCCCCGCCATTGAGCGCTTCAACGCTCCGCGCGCAGGCAGCGCCGATACCGACGGCCTGCCTTTGGGTGAACGCAATGGAACTCTGTTTCGCCGATATTTCCCGGTGGACGCCGATTATTCCATTCTGGTGCGCGTACGCGGCAACCCCGCGCCCAATGCGCCGCCGGCCGAACTTGATCTCCGGCTCGACGGCCAACGGGTCAAGCTTTTCGACGTGAGCGTCGACACTGCGGAGACCGCCCAGGGCACCCGCAACTTCGAGGTCCGCCTGCCGGTCAAAGCCGGGATGCGCACAGTTGGAGCAGCCTTCCTCAGCGAATCCTGGAAAATCGAAAGCGGCCCGGTGCCTGTACGCCGAGGCGCCCCTGCTCCCCAAGTCACGCCGGCCGCGGTGGATTACGTTCAGATCGGCGGCCCCTTCAATTCCCTGGGCCCCGGCGATACCCAGAGCCGCCAGCGGATTTTCCTGTGCCGCCCGTCTGCGGGCCAACCCGAGGAGCCGTGTGCCAACAAGATTCTGACTTCTCTGGCCCGGCAAGCCTATCGCCGCCCGGTGGGGCCGGCGGATCTGGCGCCGCTGATGAAGCTCTACGCCGCCGGCCGCGGGGATGGCGGAAATTTCGATACCGGAATTGAGACGGCCCTGCGCGCGATTCTGGTCTCTCCGGATTTCCTGTTCCGCGTGGAGCGCGACCCCGCCGGCAGCGCGCCCGGCACGGTGCACCGCATCGGCGATTTCGAACTGGCTTCGCGCCTCTCCTTCTTCCTTTGGAGCAGCATTCCCGATGAAGAGTTATTGCAACTCGCGGCCAAGGGCAAGCTGGGCGACCCTGCGGTGCTCACCCAGCAGGTGCGCCGCATGCTGGCCGACCCGAAATCCAAAGCGCTGGTGGATAATTTCGCAGGCCAGTGGCTGCGCCTGCGCAACGTAAGCGAATGGCATCCCGATCCGGATAAGTTCCCGCAGTTTGATGAAGCCCTGCGCACCGCCATGCGGCGCGAGTCCGAGATGTTCTTCGACTACATCATCCGCGAAGATCGCAGCGTGCTCGATTTCATCGACGCCGACTACACATTTCTGAACGAACGCCTGGCCCGCCACTACGGAATTCCCGGCGTCCACGGCAGCTATTTCCGCCGCGTCGATTTGAGCGGAACCCCCGGAATGGAGCATGGGCGCGAGCGCGGCGGCATTCTCACCCAGGCCGGCATTCTGATGGTCACCGCCTATCCCACGCGCACTTCGCCGGTGCTGCGCGGCAAATGGATACTGGACAGTCTGCTGGGCGCTCCGCCGCCGCCCCCTCCGCCCGACGTCCCGGCGCTTGAGGAAAGTACCGCCGGCTCGCCTAAGAATCTTCGCGAGCAATTGGAAAAACACCGCGCCAATGCCGCCTGCGCCACCTGTCACGTGCGCATGGACCCGTTGGGCTTCGCGCTCGAAAATTACGACCCCATCGGCAAGTACCGCACCAGCGAAGGCGGCGCCGAAATCGACGCCTCGGGCGCGCTCCCCGGCGGCATCAACGTCCAGGGGCCGGACGGGCTGAAGAAAGTTCTGATGCTGCGCAAGGACCAGTTCGTCGAGTCTCTTGGCGACAAACTTTTAACCTATGCTTTGGGCCGCGGCCTGGAGTATTACGATATGCCGGCGGTCCGCCAGATCAGGCGCGTGACCGCCGCCAGCGATTACCGTTTTTCGTCCCTGGTGCTGGCTGCCGTCAACAGCCAGCCATTTCAGATGAGGAGGACACCGGATAAATGATCATCACCAGGAAGTCTCTGCATCGCCGCACGTTTTTGCGTGGGCTGGGCGCCGCCGTGGCGCTGCCGCTGCTCGATTCGATGGTCCCGGCCTTTGCCTCCCCGGCGCGCAATGCCGCTGCATCGGCCACCCGCGCGGCCTTCCTCTATGTGCCCAACGGCATCATCATGAAGGATTGGACTCCGGCCACCGAGGGCGCCGGCTTCGAGTTCACGCGCACGCTCAAGCCCGTCGAAGCCTTCCGCGAGAATCTTTTGGTGCTCTCGGATCTGGCTCACAATAACGGCTTTTCGCTGGGCGACGGCGCCGGGGACCACGCCCGCGCGGGGGCTACCTGGCTCACCGGCGTACATCCCAAGAAGACCCAGGGCGCCGACATCCAGGCCGGTATCTCCGTGGACCAGATCCTGGCTCGCGAGTTCGGCAAGCAGACCACCTTGCCGTCGCTCGAACTGGGCCTTGAAGACAACAAACTCGTGGGCAACTGCGATTCCGGCTATAGCTGCGCTTACAGCAACACACTGTCCTGGAGTTCGCCCGGCACTCCCCTGCCGCCCGAGATGAATCCGCGCGCCGTGTTCGAACGGATGTTCGGCGATGGCGATACCACGGACCCGGTGGTGCTGGCGCGCGAAGCCCGGCAGGACCGCAGCATTCTCGATTTCGTGGGCGAAGATGCCGCCCGTCTGGGGCTCAACCTGGGCCGGGGCGACAAGCGAAAACTGAGCGAGTATCTGGATTCGGTGCGCGAGATCGAGCGGCGCATTCAGATGGCCGAGAAGCAGAGCGCCGAGGCCGGCCCCCTGCCCTCCATCGACCGGCCGGCCGGCATTCCGCCGACTTTCGAAGAACACATCCAGTTGATGTTCGACCTCATGACGGTGGCGTTCCAGGCCGATCTGACGCGCGTGGTCACCTTAATGATCGGCCGCGAAGGCGGCAACCGGACCTACCGTTCCATCGGCGTTCCCGATGCGCACCACGGCCTCTCGCACCACTTCAACGACGCTGCCAAGATTGAGAAGCTCCAGAAGATCGATCAGCATCACGTCGAGATGCTGGCCTACTTCCTGGGCAAATTACAGAGCGCCAAAGACGGCGACGGCACGCTGCTCGATCACTCGATGGTCGTCTACGGCAGCAGCCTGAGCGACGGCAACCGCCACCAGCATGACCACCTGCCCGCGCTGCTGGCCGGCGGTGCGTCGGGCAAACTCCGCGGCGGCCGCCACGTTCGCTACAAACCCGGCACGCCCATGACGAACCTCTACCTGAGCATGCTGGACATGGTGGGCGTCCACCCCGAGAAGATCGGAGACAGCCAGGGCAAGGTCGAACATCTGAGCGACCTGTAGTCCCTTCACTGTGCCAAAACGTCCCGGGCTCTGGCAAAATGGTACACCTCGTACACTTGGCGCCCGTATGAATCCGGAATCGCCGCCAGGATTTCGCGCCTGAACCCCTGGTCGGCGGCATATTTTACCAGCTTCGCGTTTACACCTTCGAAGAACTCAAAGTCCTTGGCGTGGTTGATGAAGATATGCTCGGGGTCGCCGATCATCCGCTGCAGGTATTCCCGGTCATCGGCGGTCCATTCACGCTTCGAAATTGGGTTCGTTCCTTCACGCAGCTTCAGTTTCCCCTGGTTGAGCAGCCGCAGGCTGTCAAGAATACCCCAGTCCACGCAAAAGACGTCGCCGGATGAAACTCCCTTCATGTAATCCGATAGCCGGAAGATGGCTTCGGTCCAGTTCTGGCCGCCGCCGTTGCGGATCATCAGCGTGAAATACTCATTGGTAACCAGGGCGCCCGAGACCATCAGAATGATCAAAGCCGCCGCCGCTGCCGAAATGCCGGCACTGCGTAAACGGCGCGAAGCAGCCGCAAACGAAACGCCGATGACGATCTGTGGAAATGGCCATAGAAGTATGGCGTGGTGGACGCTGCCTCCGGCATTCGCTGTGACGGCCATCTGCCACCATCCAATCGACATGGCGATCAGCGCGAACAGGATGGTGCGTTTCGCGTTGCCGCCGGCCAACGGGGTCAGCAGCAGGGCCAGATAGAAGGCCCAAAGCATCAGGTTGTGCCGAGGGCGTGCCGACAGTGCCGAAATCTCGACAGATGCCGTCTGAATGAGCCCCTTCGGCTGATGCTGGTTTTTGGTCTGCCAGTCCTCGTTAGTCAGCCAGCTGAAGAGACCGCGGCCGTCGACCGTAGCCATCAGGAGCCGCGCCTTGGTTGGGATCTCGGCGGTGTCGTAACTGACATAGCCGCGGAAAGTCGCCAGGGGCTGTTTCACATTGTAAATGATCAGTGGAAGCGCTCCCAAGAGGAAAGCCAGCACCGAAATGACCAGCCGCCGAAACGTAGTCACGGCAATAATTTGGCGCGGAAACGTCAAAATCCCAGCTATTCCTATGCCGCTTAACATCCATATTGCGAGTGCTTTATCCCACATGGCCAGCCCCCACAGGAACCAGGCCCCCGCCAGGGCAAGTGCTGCACGCTCCTGGTAGAATTTAACCAGCAGAAGCAGTCCTCCGATCATAAGCAAATGCTGGAGGGCGACCGGCCCCCAGTCGAAGCAGATCGTAAGAAGGTAAAGTGAATCCACCGCCAGCAGTCCGCATCCAATAACGGCTGCGCGTTCCCCGGCTATCCTTCGCAGAAGCAGGTAGAAGAGCCAGACACTGGCCACGCCCGCCAGCAGCACCGGGTCGCGCAGGGCCGACGCTCCGGTGCCGAAGACGCTGAATATAGGCGCATAAATCCACGATTTGAGGGTGCCGAGGTAGCCCATCAGCATGATCGGCAGCCTGGAATGCGCGAACTTGATCATGAAGCCGGCGCGCGGTTCAAATATGGCGGAGGCGAACAGCGCTTCGTCATTCTGAATGCCCAGGTGCGGCAGGAAACACCGGCCGGCGCAGAAGAAAAAGATACAGGCGGCCAGGGCGCAGTAGCTGGACCTGAGTCTGGTGAGCAGAGAATTCACGTACGTATTGAGAGCGATCGACAATGCCGATCGAACTGTGATAGTAGCATTTTGGACGATGGTTAATAGCACTTTGCTAACGCTTGGATTTTGGCAAGTGAATTGCTACATAGAGTTGCTCGTATGACTCGTGAAAGCCAGTCCTGGGAAACAATGCGACGGACCGATGGCTCCAAGGGACCATGCAAGGGAAGCGCGGAGGCTGAAACCTTTGGGTTGATTTTTCGTCTATATTGTTGCGCCAGGAATTGAGCTAAAGAGAACAGAACAAAAAACAAAAGCTCCGGCTAATTTAGGAGATGGACTTATGACCAAGACCGACTTGAACAAATACAAAGCGATGCTGGAAGCCAGGCAGGCGGAAGTATCCGCCGGGCTCCGTAACCGGGAAGACATCGCCATTGAGAAAACCCCGGACGCCTTGGATGAGGTGCAGCTCGCCGGAGAACGCGAGCTTGCCATTCGAAATCTGGACCGGGACTCGATCGCCCTTCGCAATGTCAAGGGCGCATTAGCCCGCGTGGCCGACGGCAGTTACGGCGTTTGCCTGCACTGCGATGAGGAAATCAAACCCAAGCGCCTGGATGCGGTGCCGTGGACTAAGTACTGCATCAAGTGCCAGGAAGCGGCCGATCGACACGAATTCGAAACCGAGACCGGCGAATCCGTTGACGAATTGCTGCCGCACGCCGCTTAATACGGCCATCCACCAAGGGCGCGGGACCAGTCTCGCGCCCTCAGTGTTTCCAGACCTGGTGTTGCTTCTCTAACCCGTATGCAGTTCTTCCGGCGCGCTGAGGGAAGGCCTTCTCGTCTGGGCATCCTTCCAGGCACGTTCAATCCAATCACGGTGGCTCACGTGGGCTTGGCGCGCGCCGCGCTTTCCCACGTGGATGAAGTGGTCTACATCCTGCCGCGTGTCTTTCCCCATAAACCGTACTCGCGTGCATCGTTTGCACACCGGGTGGAATTGATCTGCGCGGCAACCGGCGAAGACACGGGCTTTTCCGTCGCCGCAGCCGATGGCGGCCTGTTCGTGGAAATCGCGGCGGAGTGCCGTGCCGCGTACGGAAGCGATGTCGCCTTCACGTTCTTGTGCGGCCGCGATGCCGCCGAGAGAATCGTCAACTGGGACTACGGCCGGCCCGAAGCCCTGGGCGAGATGCTGCGCCAGTTTGACCTGCTGGTAGCCGCCCGCGGCGGTGCATATGAACCACCAGCGGAATTCCGTACGGCCATCCGGTCCATGGACCTTGCGGAGTTGTTCGACCAAATCTCCGCAACAGAAGTCCGTGGAATGATTGCGCGCGGCGAAGCCTGGGAACACCTGGTTCCAGCCGCCATTCGCCAGAGGGTAAGGGAAATCTATGGATAAGGGAGCCGCCTCTCTTACTGATTCGGATTCACCACTGGCACCGTGACGATATTGCTGACATACACGTCCTGCGCGATGGTGAGCTGCGTAAACGGATCGGTGGAGGCATCCGGATTTAGATGCACCAGCACCTGGAAGTTGCCTACTGTGCCGGGAAGCAGGGTCGCCGAAATCACGTCGGCCGTCTTGCCGCCGGCGATCGCGTTGACGGAACTGACCGGCTCAGTGACAGGGCCGTCCAGGGGGTATTTTACGCCCGTCACGATGAACCCTTGATTGTCCCCGGTCAGTACCGGCAAACCCAGCCCGGTGGCGTAGACGATCAGCATTTCCCCCGATACCGCCGGGTTACTCGGCGTTACCGGGCTGTTGGCGATGTTGGCGCAGCAAAGTTGAGTGCCGATTGCGGTCATCACCACCGTCGCGGTGGCGCTGGCGCTGGCTCCGTAAACAATGCCGTTGCCTTCCGGCCCCTGTACGCGAGCTTGCAGCAGGATTCGGTCAAACACGCCTGAAGGACTGGCGCTGACCTTGGGATCCTGGTTGATCAAGCGCTACCAGACCGTTTCGAATGGTGTCCAGAGTGTCGCCGGTCTGGACCGTGTAGGTGTAAGTGCGGTCCTCAACTGTCACGGTAGCCGTATCGTTGGCAGTGGCGGTGCCATCCACCGAAACGATGCCGGTGGCATTGCTCGAAGCGTGCAGAACCACTCCCACCGGCGGGTTGGTGCCGGGCTGCGTGTAAATACCGGGATTGGCTACCACAATGGTCACGGCTACGGGCGTGGTCACCATCACGCTACCGTCGGAACGCTGCGAACGAACGTAGGCATTCACGCTGGTGGTATCGTTTACCTCCCACGGGATCTGCGCATTGATCTGCGTGGGGGAGACGAATACCAGCGGAGCACGAATGCCGTTGATATAGACCTCGGTCCCAGCCAGTTGGGTCGGCAGACTATTCTGCGTCAGATCCGCCGAGGCGCTTCCGAACGTCAGGTTGCTGCCATTCACCGAAACGATAGTGCCCGGCGCAATCGAGGCGGCATCACCGCCTCCCGCCAGGGTCGCGCCGGCGGCGGTTGCCGTAATGGTGGCCGTGGCGCTGGTGGAGGCGGCCGCAACCGTTGCGAAATAGGCCACGTTGTTGCCGTCGGCGCCGGAAGCCTTGGCAGTCAATACCAGAAGGCCGGTGGTCAAATCCGGAAAGGCATCCACATTGGGATCGCCGGCGCCGCTATTAGCGCTCTGCATCTCCCCTACCAGGGCCATAATGATGGTGTTGATGGTGTCGGTCGCTACAATGGTGTACTTGTAATCCGCGCCGCCCGTGACGGTGGTGGCGCCAGTCGTATCCGTGCTGCTGGTGCCGCCGATATTGATGTCGATGGAATCGCCCGCGGTGATGGTCCCGCCAATCGCCACGTTTCCACTAGCCTTGATATCGATGCTCGCCGCATTGCGAACGCCCGTGTAAGGGATGGTATTCTGCCCGATCGAATACACCGTGATGCGGCGATTGTAAGCGTCGCTCACATACAGGTTGGTGCCGTCCCAGGCCAGTGACATGGGAGTACGGAGCGAGTCCGCGGCGTCGGACGCCTGGTTTACAGAGCCACCGATCTGCCCGATGATGTAATCGGCCGATACCGCATTCTGGGTCGGAATCGTGTTGTACACCATGACGCGGTCGTTGCCCCCATCGGCAACGAAAAGCCGGTTTCCGGTGGATAGCGCGAAGCGCGGGAAACTTATGGTCGCGTTGCAATAGGCCGGATAGGTTGGGTTATTGTTGGTGTCGACGCCGTTGGACACCGGGCAAAGAACCGGAGTCTGCTTTTGGGTGGTGTCGTTCGGGTCCGTCGAGAAGGCGTTGTTGGCGACCGAGGTGTTAAAATTCGGCTGCCCGATCTCCACATCCGCAGGTTGACCGTTGGTGGTGGGAATCGTGTTCCATATCAGGATGCGGTTATAGCCGAGGTCGGTGATGATCAACCGCGTGCCATCGGAAGTCACCGCCACCGGATTGAGCAGGTTGCTGGCAGTGGCGCTGGTGGTTTGCTGGGTCAGATCCGGTTCCACGAAGGTAGTCATGTTCGGCTGCCCCAAAACCACGTCCGCGGTAGCACCGTTCGAAGTGGGGATGTGGTTGAAGATCAGGACTCGGTTGTACTGCGTATCCGCCACGTACAGTCTGCCGTTCTGGATCCACACGCCCTGCGGGCCGCGCATGGCTTTAGCATTGGGAAGGTTGCCGGGGATGCTGGTATGGGTGAAATCCGGCTGGCCGACTACCACGTCGGCAGGCGCGTTGTTGGAGGTAGGGATCCGGTTCCAGATCAGAACCCGGTTGTGGTCTGTGTCCGCCACCACCACATGCACACCATCGGACGCCACCGCGGTCGGCGTGCGCAGCGAACTCTGGTTGGCAGTAAGGTTTTCGGTGGTGGTGGTGAAATCCGGCTGCCCCAGCACCACGTTCGCCTGGCCTAAACAGACCGGGCATTTACGGTTGTACTGGAGCTCTGCCGTAGGGCTGGGAAACTGTCCCGAAGCATTCTGGAAGAGCAGCACCCGATGGTTGGTAGGGGAGGCGCCCACGCGATTGGAATCGGCCACGAAAAGAGTATCCGCCGCGTAGGCCAAACCGCTGATTCCGCCGACAATGGTGTCGCTCGAATTGGAGTCCTGCTGGGTGAATGTCACCTGCCCAATCACAAGCCTGGCGGCCTGTCCGGTAGTAAAATCGTCGGCGCAAGCAGCCGCCGCACAGAGTAAGAGAACCGAAATGCACTTCATGCTTAATGTCGATGGGCGTAACGATGTGGATCTAACAATCAATTATAGCAAGCGCTGCCCACGCCATTCCCCCTTTTCCAGTGATGCCGCGCCGCCACACCCTTGTGAGGAATCGGCACGGTCGCAGTCCGGGAACGCGATGAGGAATAAGCACATCTGGGAATTGGCGGAGCACGGCGAGGACTAGTGCAAGGAGAGTGCCGTTTCCGTGGGTCCCGGCGTGGAAATTGCGTTACAGTAGCAACATGCTGCGCCGCAAATTCCTGCAAACCCTGCCTGCCGCCGCTGCGGCAATGGCCGCCGCGTCCGCCGAGGAGGTTCCGGTGAAGCTTGGCTTCGATACCTATTCACTCCGCGCCTTCAAGTGGAAGGGCGTGCAACTGCTGGACTACGCCGCCAACCTGAAGCTGGATACGATTCAATTTTCCGCGCTCGAAGATTACGGCGGCCTGGACGCGCAGAACCTGCAAAAGGTGAAGGACTCAGCGGCGCGCCACGGCATCAGCATCGATAGCGGCATGGGCTGCATCTGCGAGTCGAGCAAGTCTTTCAACTCGCATGGCCGGCCGGTGCGAGAGCAGTTGCTCGAAGGCCTGCGCGTCACCAAGGCCGTCGGTTCCACGGCCATGCGCTGCTACATGGGCAGCAGCGAAGACCGCCTGGGGCCGCTGCCCATTGAGGCGCACATGGAAAACACCATCAAGGCCTTCCGCTCCGTGCGCTCCGAGGCTCTGGACCTGGGCGTGAAGATCGCGCTCGAAAACCATGCCGGGGACATGCAGGCTCGCGAGGTGAAGACCATCATCGAGGAAGCCGGCAAGGATTATGTGGCGGCCTGCCTCGATACCGGCAACCCGGTCTGGTGCATCGAGGATCCGTTCGTCACGCTGGAAACGCTGGCGCCCTACGTAGTCACCACGCATGTCCGGGATTCGATAGTGTTCGAAACCCCGCGCGGCGCCGCCTTCCAGTGGGTGGCCTTGGGCGACGGCAGTGTGGACCTGGCGAGATTCGTGCAGCAGTTTCGAAAGCTGTGCCCGAAATCTTCCATGCAGCTTGAGATCATCACCGGGCCGCCCGCCTCGGGAGCTTCCTTATCTGGAAGCCGATTTCTGGAAGGCCTTCCCGAAAATGCCCGGTTGGGAATTCGCGCGCTTCGTGGCGCTGGCCAGGAGCGGCCGGCCATTCATGGGCGCCATGGTGATTGAAGATATCCCGGGGCAAAAGTTGACCGCGCCTGTAATGCAGGAAGCCTTGAAGGAGCAGCAGCGGATCGATCTGGAACGCAGCTTTGAGTACGCCAGGAAGAAGCTGAATGTGGGTGTGAATTGGCGCGGGTAGGGGGTGTTTTTCACCGCAGAGCCGCTGAGACGCGGAGCAAAAAGCAGAGAGCACAAAAAAGGTCAGATCAGAGGAGTTGGTCTTGCTCTGCGTTTGTCTCTGCGGCTCAGCGGCTCTGCGGTTAGATATTACTCTTTTGGACCGATCCCCAGCGTCTTCATTTTGCGGTACAGATTGCTTCGCTCCAGGCCCAGCAGTTCCGCCGTGCGCGTGACATTCCCATTGGTCTCTTCGAGCTTCTTGAGAATGTACTCGCGCTCAGCCGCCTCGCGCACTTCCTGCAGGCTGCCGAAGCGGTCCAGCGGCCGGTCGGGCTGCCGGCGCGCGGCCTGCAGCGGGATGTGCCGCGCGTCCACACGCACCTGGGGGTTCAGGATTACGATGCGCTCGATCAGGTTCTTCAACTCCCGCACGTTGCCGGGCCAGTGATGTTCCGATAGCAGGTTGTAGGCTTCCGGGGTCAACTCCTTAGGCTTGCGCCCGTAAGCCGTGGTGAACTCGTTCAGGAAGTGGTCGCCCAGCAGAGGGATGTCCTCGCGCCGGTCGCGCAGCGGAGGCACGAAAAACGGAATCACATTGAGCCGGTAGAACAGGTCTTCGCGGAAATTGCCGTGCTCGATCTCTTCCTCCAGATTCTTGTTGGTGGCCGCCACCACGCGCACATCCACCTGCACGAATTCCGCCGCGCCCACCGGTTCGAAGCGCTGCTCCTCAAGCGCGCGCAGCACCTTGGCCTGGGTCCGCAGGCTCATGTCGCCCACTTCATCCAGGAAGAGCGTGCCGCCATCGGCCTTCTGGAATTTGCCGATCTTGTTTTCGTGCGCGCTGGTGAAGCTGCCCTTGTTATGGCCGAACATCTCGCTTTCGATGAGCTCTTCGGGAATGGCCGCGCAATTCACTTCCACGAACGGTTCGCCGGAGCGCCGGCTGAGCGCATGCATGGCGTGTGCCACCAGCTCCTTGCCGGTGCCGCTTTCGCCGTAAATCAGCACGCGGCCGTTGGTGCCGGCCATCAGGCCGAGTTGCTGCCGCAGCGCCTTCATGGGAACGCTCTCGCCGATAATCCGATACCGCGAACTGGTATCGGTCTTCAGGCGGCTGTTCTCCAGCTCCAGGCTGCGGTGCGCCAGCGCGTTCTTCACCACCACTGAAACTTTCCCGATAGAGAGCGGCTTTTCCAGGAAATCGAAGGCGCCCAGCTTGGTGGCCTTCACCGCGGCCTCAATGCTGCCGTGGCCGGAAATTACCACCACCAGGGGCCGCTCGCCGAACGGAATCTCCTGGATCCGCGCCAGCACTTCCATGCCGTCTATTCCCGGCAGCCAGATATCCAGCAGCACCAGCTCAAAACCGGCCTGGGGCAGCGCGGCAAGCGCCGCCTCGCCGCTCTCCGCCGCCTCTACGACGTAGCCTTCATCTTCGAGAACGCCGCTCAAAGACTGCCGGATACCCGGCTCATCATCCACCACCAGGATTCGCCGCTGCTTCATACCTGGGTTGTGACGGGACGCGTGACGGGCTCCGGCGCGTCACTCTCCACCAGCACCGGCAGCTCCACGGTAAAGCGCGCGCCCACCGGCTGGTTATCCTCCACCCGGATCTGCGCGTTGTGCTCGGCGACGATATGGCTCACGATCGCCAGTCCCAAACCGGTACCTCGATTCTTAGTCGAAAAATAGGGCAGGAAGAGCTTCTCCTTGTCATCCGGGCTCACGCCGCAGCCGGAATCGGCCACCACCAGCTCGACGGTTTCCGCGGGTCCAGGCTGGGTGGCGATGAAGAGATTCTTCACCAGCGAATCCTGCATGGCTTCGGCGGCGTTGTCCACCAGGTTCACGACCGCGCGTTGGAACTGCTCACGGTCCAGATTGACCGGCGCCAGGCCCGGGCGCAAAACTGGTGCGGATGGCGATGCCTTCCAGCCGGCCTTGAAAAACGGCCAGCGCTTCCGCCACCACTTCGTTCAGATCGGAGCGCACCGGCTGCGCCGAAGGAAATCGGGCGAACTGCGAAAACTCGTCCACCAAAGTCTTCACCGAGTCTACGGATTTCGAAATCGTGGCCGCGCACTCGTATACGATGCGCGCGGTTCCAGGCGGCAGATCCAGCCGGTCCAGCTGCCGGGTGATGCGCTCCGCCGAGAGCGCGATGGGGGTCAACGGGTTCTTGATTTCGTGGGCCACGCGCCGCGCTACCTCATGCCACGCGGCCGACTTTTGCGCGCGCAGCAGCTCGCTGGTATCTTCCAGCACCACCACAAAGCCGGACGTCAGTTTATCCTCCAGCGCCGCCACGGTTACGGCCAGGTGCAGCTTGCGGTTCGGGGTGCGCAGCTCGAGTTGCCGTGAAGCCACGCCGGTGCGGCGCGCGCGCTTCATGAGGTACTTGATCTCGGTGGTGTCATCGCGCGAGAAGAGGTCTTCCAGGCGCGTTGCCTTGGCCGCCTGCTGGGCCGGAAAGATCTTCGAAAGCGCCTGGTTGACACGCTGTATAGAGCCGTCCGCGCCAACCGAAATCACGCCCGTCGGGATGCTTTCGAGAATGGCCTCCGTGAACCGGCGGCGGCGGTCCAGTTCCTCGGCGCTCGATTCCAGCTCTTCCGTCATCTGGTTGAAACCGCGGACCAGCGACGCCATCTCGTCGTCCGCGCGCACGGTCACACGATGTTTCAGGTTGCCGCGCCGCACTTCGCTGGCGGCATCCAGCAAAGCCGTGATCGGCACGCTGATCCGGTTGGCCAGGATGCGGGCAATCCACTGCGCGAAGAACAGCACGAACAGCGTGATAAGGGCCATCAGCATGGTGTAGTAGATACGGAAAGTTCTCCGGTTGCCTACAGTCTGGGCCCATTGGTCGTTGTACTTCTTGACTTCGGCGGTTTGTCTGGCTGCGTCGACAGGCTTGCGCGAAGAGAGAGACACATAGCCCAGCGTCCGGCCGCCGTCCTGTATGGGAAGGAGCGCGGTCAAGGTGAGGCCTTCTTCCACCGGCGCGGGGTAAGCGCCATAGGCATCGAGCGGCGTGCCGCCTGAAGGAGGCAGGATGGCGGCGGTTTCCAGGTAGCGGGCTTTGCAGAAACCGTCGAGAAAGCCCGGCGTCCGCGTGCCATCCGCCAGTACGCGGCGAATCTCGGGTGTACCGGCCAGGAGTTCGGCCTGCGAATTGAGCCGGTTCTGCATCTCCTGATCGAGCGATCTGGTCAGGTTTACGAAAAGCCCGATCTGGTTTTCTACCGGGTTCGTGAACCAGACCTTCAAATTGAGATTGAGTACTTCGTAACTCCAGAAGACCAGGAAAAAAACCGGCACGAAACTAAGTGCCATGGCCCCCAGGACCAGCTTGGTGCGTATGTGCGATCCCAGGCGATGGCTTTGCCGCGCGACATAGAGTTTGACTCCTTCGCGGACCAGGACCCATCCCAGGACCAGCATCAGAATCAAAATCAAGCTGGAGATAGCCCAGAAGATAAACGTTTGTTGGGGATTAGCCGGACCGAACTGCTGCAGGCGGAAAGAGCCCTGCCATACTACGACCAGCACCGAAAGGACCAGCAGCACGCTAGCGAATCCGTAAAGCAGGCGCTTTTTCATTGGGGATTGGCCTTACTTTAGATTATAGGCCGGGCGCGGACTTCACGTGTTCAAACGAGCCGCTGAGGGGAAAGGTAATGAAGGGCAGGCGAGCACGAGCACGGAAGCCCGCTTTCGCGTGGCGCTTCCGTCCGGTGCCTGCCCCGAAAACTTACATCTTGACGCTGTCGACTTTGATGGTATCGCCGTCCGCGGTGCCGCTAATCGTCACCTTGTGACCGGCATGAGCAACTACCTTATCCTGATCTGCAATCTTGTAGACTTTCCCCTCATCGGTGACCAGGACCGCTGCGCTTCCACCCTTAACGCACTTGGCAGAGCATGCCGCATTGTCCCTCATGGCCTTGTTACCGGAGCACTTCTCATCCATGATAGTCCCCGCGTAATCTGCAGCCATCGCGGAGATGGATGCCAAAGCAAACACTACAGCCAGCTTTTTCACTTGATGCCTCCTCTAGTTACATTACTACTAAACTCAGGAACGAATATACTCCAGATACGAATCGGCCCGCAACTTTGGATGTTGTGATCCAGTTTACATCCGTTAATTATCATACGGCCGCAGTTACGGGCTGTTCCGGCAGTTTTTCAACGCGCACTTTTGCGATCCGGTTGCGGTCCATTTCCAGCACTTTGTACCGCCGGCCGTCGTACTCCACCGACTGGCCTACCTCGGGTATCTGGCCGAGGCGGAAGAGCAGGAAGCCGGCCAGCGTTTCGAAACCGGCGTCGGTGGGAATCTCAATGCCGTATTCGCTTTCCAGATCGCGGATGCGCGTGGTTCCTTCGAGCTCAACATCGTGCGCCTCAATGGTCCGCCGCTCGGTCCTCTCATCATGCTCGTCTTCGATGCTGCCGACAATCTGTTCCAATACATCTTCCACCGTCAGCAATCCGACAATGGTCCCGAATTCGTCCACCACGAGTGCCATGTGCGACCGTTCGTGCCGAAACTGTTCCAGCATCTGCGAAACCGGTTTCGTCTCCGGCACCACCATGTGAGGGCGAATCAGGCGCCTGATGCGAAAAGACCGGCTCGGCTGGCTGGAGCGAATGGCGCTGCGCCTTTCCTCCCAGACCGGCAGGAGGTCTTTGTAGTGCAGGATGCCGATTATCTTTTGGCTAGCTTGTTCATAAACCGGCAATCTGGAATGCTGTGCCTTAATCAGGACGCGAAGCACTTCATCGAGCGTCGCATCGGCGCCGATCGAAACGATGTCATTGCGCGGCACCATGATTTCGCGCACCGAAATCGCGCTCAGGTCCAGCACCCGGTGAATCATGTCCTCTTCGGCCTCGGGCAGGTACCCAAGTCCCCGGCTGCTGCTGACGATGAGCTTCAACTCCTCAGCGGTGTGGACCCCGCCGTGAGCGGCCGTTGTGATCCCCAGCGCGCGGGTAATGGCCGCCGCTGACCGCTCGATCACCACCACGAAAGCGGTCGAGAGCCTGTAGAAGACCAGCAGCGGCGGCGCTGTTAGCGCGGCGGCGCGGTCCGCCTTGGCGATGGCCAGATTCTTCGGCACAACCTCTCCCAGCACCACGTGAAAGTAGCTGATGATCAAGAACGAGAGGCCGAAACTTAGAGCGTGCAGAAACTTAGCCGTAAACGGAGTGATTAACGGATGAAATAGATTCACCAGGATTCCGTACACGGTATCTTCGCCCGCCCAGCCCAGGCCGAGGCTGGCCAGCGTCACACCGAACTGGGTTACCGAAAGCAGCCGTCCGGGGTTGGATAGCAGATTGAGAGCCGCTTGCGCTCCAGCGTGGCCTTCTTCCGCCATTTGGCGCAGGCGCGAATGCCGCACCGAAAGCAATGACACTTCGGCGCTTGCGAAGAAGCCGTTGACTGCGATCAGCAGAACGACCAAGAGAAGACGAATGGGCGAATCGGTCACGCTCTCCGAAATAATTCTACCGGACTTTCATAACCAAATCGGAGCCCATTCGTCATATTTGGTAACCAACTAACTCCGTTACGTAGGTGGGCGCTCTCCAACAGTATCCCGGGAGGGCGCCCTTTTTTTATTGGTTCATTGTATTCCAAAAAGGGACCCGCAAGGAATCATTCAAACCGCTATCATCAGTATTTGATCCCCTAAATGACACAATCCGCCGTGGCGCGAATCGTCAAAACTGTAAATATCGCCATCGCGATTCTGCTGGCTGCGGCATGCGTGTGCGGCGTATTGGTTCGCCTGGCGGCCGCTTCCCCAGCAATCCGGATCCGTTCAAGCGCCGCTGACCGCCCCAGCTTCTGTGTTGTTCGATACGCTGGGTGAGCCCCACATTCGCGCCGCCAACCTGGAGGACGCTCTTTTCATTCAAGGCTACGTGACGGCCCAGGACCGCCTCTGGCAGATGGATGGCCTGCGCCGTTTTGCAGGCGGCAATCTGGCGGAGATCCTCGGCCCCTCTGGCCTCGAGGCCGACCGCGACGCACGGAGGTTTCGGCTGCGCCGCATCGCCGAAGAGGCATACACCAGGCTGCCCCCCGGTGATCGCAACGCGTTCGCGGCCTATGCGCGCGGCGTGAACCACTTTATCGGAACCCACCTTCACAATCTTCCTGTGGAGTTTGCGCTGCTCAACTATCAGCCCCGCCCGTGGAGCGTGGTGGACTCCCTGCTTCTATGTATCCACATGTTTCGCAGCCTCACCACCACGTGGCGCGACGAGGTGGCCAAGCAGAGCATGCTGGCGCAGGGCGATCGGCGGAAGGTGGACTTCCTGTTCCCCATGGGAGGCCTGGTGGACGGCAATCCCGGATCTAACGCCTGGGCCATAGCGGGCAGCCACACTGCATCCGGAAAGCCGATCCTGTCGAACGACATGCACCTGGAGTATTCGCTACCGGGCATCTGGTACATGGCGCACCTGCAAGCGCCCGGGCTCGACGTTGCCGGAGTGACCCTGCCCGGCGCGCCCGGCGTCATCGTCGGCCACAATCAGCGCATCGCCTGGGGCATCACCAATCTGCAGTTTGACGTGCAGGATCTCTACCTGGAGAAGATTGACAACACGGGCCGCTATCTGTTCCGCGGCCAGGTGGAGCAGGCCCGGCGGGAGCACGAGATCATCAAAATTAAGGGACGGCCGCCGGAGGAACTCGACAACTGGGTTACCCGGCACGGCCCCGTCATAGTCAGCGAAGGTAAAGAGCGCATCACTTTGCGGTGGACCGTAGCCGAACCCGGCCTGATGCAGTTCCCATTTCTCGACATCGATCGCGCGCAGAACTGGCAGCAGTTCCGAACCGCTCTTTCCCGCTATCCTGGTCCGGGATCGAATCTGGTTTACGCGGATGTGGACGGAAACATCGGATACCAGGCTGTGGGCCAGCTGCCCAAGCGCCGCGGCTATCGGGGCGACGTGCCGGTGGATGGATCGTCCGGCGATTTTGAGTGGGACGGGTTTATTCCCTTCGACCAACTCCCCTCGGTCTTCAATCCTCCCGGTGGAATCATTGCCACCGCCAATCAGAATCCTTTTCCGCAAGACTATCCGTACCCCATTAACGGCAACTTTGCGCCGCCCTATCGCTTCCGCCAGATTCGCGATCTGCTCTCGTCGCGCAACGGCTGGCGCGCGGCCGAAATGCTCACCGTGCAGAAGGATATCTATTCGGCCTTTCACAAGTTTCTGGCCGGACAGATCGTAGCTGCCTATGACCGCCGCAACCAGCGCAGTCCGGATCTGGAGGACGCCGTCGCGCTGCTTCGCGGCTGGAACGGCCAGATGCATAGAGACCAATCCACGCCTTTCCTGATTACGCTGGCCTTCCAACATGTGCGAACCTCCGTCGCCGAAAGCGCCGCCCCGTCGAGCGCAGCCGCATATCAGCCCCAGATGGCGCATGTTGTGGTGGAGCGATTGCTCCGCGAGCGGCCGGCGGGATGGTTCCGCGATTACGACGAGATGCTGCTGCGCGCACTGATCGATGCGGTGGAGGAGGGCCGCCGCATCCAGGGCCGTGATGTCAAACGCTGGCAGTACGGAGCCTGGCTGAGAGTGGAGATCGACAACCCCATAGTCCACCAGCTTCCCGTCATCGGCAAGTATTTCGATATCGGTCCAGTGCCCATGAGCGGCGGCCCCACCACGGTCAAGCAGACTACGCGCGCTCTGGCCCCCTCCATGCGCATGAGTGCCGACCTGGGCGATTGGGACCGCTCGCTGCTCAATATCCCAATCGGTCAATCGGGCCAGATTTTTTCCGGCCACTACAAAGACCAGTGGGACGCATATTACAACGCGCGCAGTTTTCCCATGCAGTTTCGCAACGTGCAGGCCAAGAGCACGCTGGAATTTCGCGCGACGGGGCGCTGATTGGGCCGTCGGACCGCGAGGTGGGGATTTGTGCTACCATGTAGCACATGAAGGCTTCGATTCGGGACTTGCACATCCGGACTTCGGAACTGGTTCGCGATGCCGCCGCTGGCTCTGTCATCATCATCGAACGCCGCGGTGAGCCGGTGGCGGAACTGCGGCCCATCTCGAAGGTCCGGCGAAAGCCTAAACTGCCGGACATGACCCGGTTCTGGAAGACATTTCCTCAACTTTCCGGCGACAGCAGCAAGTTCATCGAAGAAGACCGCGGGTAAAGTGTACCTGGATTCCGCTTACGTCGCCAAGTATTACCTGAACGAATGGGATTCGCGCGCGGTGCGGGCGGTCATTCGCGGTGCCGACTCGCTCACTTCATCGGAGTGGTCCATGGTGGAAGTCGCCTGCGCATTTCATCGCCACATGCGTCAGGGCGAACTGAGCGCCCGGCAGTTTCAAGATCTCTTGCGGGTCTTCCTTAAACATTGCGACAGCGGACTTTGGACTCTGGTCCCCGCCGGCGATCGCCTGCTGCGGCGTGTAAGCGGAAGCATGAGCACTCTGCCGTCCGACATCTACCTCCGGGCGGGCGACGCAGTTCAACTGATGTCGGCCCAAGTCGCCGGCGAGCATGAGGTTTGGACCAGCGACCGCCACATGTTGGCGGCCGCTCCGCATTTCGGACTGGTGGGCCGGACCGCATCGTAGCGCTCGGCACGGACCAACTCAGCCCAGCTTGTACGGCGCGCGATATTTGTACGACAGAAGGCGGTTGGCGGCTTCGTTGTTGGTGAAGCGCTCAGCGCGCCCGTCCCATTCCAGCAGGCTGCCGGTCTTGTGAGCGATGTTGCCCAGCAGCGTGGTCGCGGTGGATACGTGGCCGATCAGAACGTCGGCGTTGCATTTGGCGCGACTCTTCACGCAATCCAGAAAGTTCCGCGCGTGGGCCTCTGTGCTCTCCGCCCCTTTGCCGTTTGACTTGGGCTCGATCAGCGCTTTCCGCGATGTTCTATAAGCGCGCTCGCTCACCCGATCGAGCGGCGTGCGCGCGAAGAAATCCAAATCGGTCAACTGCTCCGGAACAACCTCCCATCGCCCGCCCGTAAGGTACATGGTTCCCTTGGTGCCGCGCAGTTCGATTTCGGCGCCCGGAGGATTGGACCGCGCCGCGTTGGCATCGTACTGCGAGAACGTCACCAGCGTCTTGTCATATTCCCAAATCACCTCCAGCGTGTCGGGGATTTCCCGGTTGTCCTTCATCACGTACTTGCCGCCCATGGCAGTTACGCGGCGCGGATACTCCACACCCAGGCACCAGCGCATCATATCGACGTTGTGCACTCCGAAATTCGTGAGCTGGCCTCCCGAATAGTTGTAAAACCAGCGGAACTTGTAATATGCCCGGTTCTGGTTGTAGGGCACTTTAGGGGCCGGGCCCAGCCATTGATCCCATTCCTTGGGGCTAGGCGGATCGATGTCCGGCGGGTTGCCGATACCGTTGGGCCACTCGTTTCCCATGTGATACGACTTGGCTATGGTGACGTGGCCGATTCCACCGGAGCGCACGAACTCCGCGGCCTCTTGCAGCGACGCCGTGGAGCGCCGTTGCGTGCCCACCTGCGACACGCGCCGCGTGCGCTCGGCTGCCTCTACCATCTTCCGCCCCTCCACGACGGTCAACGATAGCGGCTTCTCGACGTACACGTCTTTTCCCGCGTTGCAGGCGTCGATAAACATCAGCGCGTGCCAATGGTCGGGCGTGGCGACCACCACGGCATCGACATTCTTGTCTTCCAGCAGCGCGTGATAATCTTTGTATTTCGTTGGCGCCGCCCGCGACTTCTTGATGGCGAAATCCATGTAATCGTCGCGCAGGTCGCAGACGGCGGCGGTCTGCTGGTCCCCGTGCTCGAGGAACGCATCATGCACCTGGTCGCCGCGGTTGCCGAGCCCGATGTAGCCCATGCGAATGCGCTCATTGGCGCCAAAGATCCGCGAGTAGCTGAGAGCCGTGGTGAGTGCCGCCGCCCGCGTGAAATTACGTCGTGTGAAATTCGTCATGACAGGTTGCTCCATTACGTGTGCACTCCGGTTGGGACTCCGGTTTCATCCGAACTCCGGCCCGGCGATGGCATACTGGCGCGCGGGTACTCCCGGGTGCGCGTGAGGATGAGGCGCTTTGGAATAGCGAAACATTCGCACAAACGGCCGCTCCACCACAAACCCAATGGACTCCAGCCAGTTCAGCCACTCGCCGTCGAGGCGCGGCGCATCTATCGCGACCCGTTTGCCATTAAGCTCCGATAAACAACGCGCCACCAGGGCCCGCGCGGTGGCGCTGTCCTCCGCCACGACAGGTCCCACCTGGTGGTACAGCCACCCTGGGCGCCCGAAAGTATATCCGCACACCGCGGCGCCGTCCTTTGCAATCCAGGCGCATTCCGGGGCGCGCGCCAGAAGCGACGCCAGCAGTTCGCCGCGATCGGCGCCAAAGACTTCGCGGTCGCGACGCAGCACATCGGAAAGGTCTTCACGCCGCATTTTCCTCACGACCGGCGGTGGCGATTGCCGGCGCGCCAGTTCGATCGTCACTGGCTCGATCGTCACAGCTTCGAGCATGGCCGGATCGATCACGGCCTTCGTGCGAACCAGGGCGAAATCGTTTATGAAACCGAAACGGCGATACAGCGGCTCTCCCATCGGAGTGGCGTCCAGGCCAACGCAATCGACGTCCTTCAAGGCGGACAGCGCTTCCGCCATCAGGCGCGCTCCGATTCCAGCGCCGCGCTCTTGCGGGTCCACCAGCATCATGGCAATCCAGGCGAAAGAGTCGTAGCGCAGAAAAGTCACGGTACCCACAACGCGCCGGTCTTCCCCTTCATTCCCGGCCTTCCCGGCTAGAAAACCTCCGCTGCCGCTGGTGTTCAGGAATACCCGCCAGTCATCCTCCAACTGGTTCCAATTGCTGGCGCGGCACAGGCGCATTCCGGCCGCAATGTCTTCCGCAGCCATGGCCCTGATGTCCAACGGCGAGGAGTCTCGATGAGTCAAATTGTGTCGATGCCCCCAGTTCCCAGATCCTAGAATGCCAGTTTTAGCGCGAACTGTAACTGGCGGGAATCCTGCGCGCTTGAGATGGTGCCGAAGTTTGCAGTGAATGCGGTCCGGTTTGGAATATTGAAATTTGGATGGGCCGATGGGGAAAAGGCGCCGGGCAGGACGGTGCGCGAAAGGTCCTGCACATTTCCAGAGATCTCCCCGGTGTTCATCTGTCCCAAAACGGGCGGTCCGCTCATAAGGACGACGAGGCTGAAAATGGTCCGCATCCAATAATCACTCTCAGAATCCTCCAGAAAGGTATCCTGGTCAAGTGCCCACTGCGACTGTCGTGCAACGCCGGATCATTCCAAATCTGCGCTGGTGGATCGGCGGACTGCTGTTCGCCTCCACGGTCATCAACTATATTGACCGGCAGACGCTCAGCGTGCTGGCTCCGCATCTGAAGACGGAGTTTTCCTGGAACAACTCGGATTGGGCCCTCATCGTCATCTCTTTCCGCATCGCCTACGCGTTTATGCAAACGGTCGCAGGCCGCGTGTTGGACCGGTTAGGAAGCCGACGGGGCCTGCTGCTGTCCGTGACCTGGTATTCTGTTGCCGCTGCCATAACTTCCCTGGCGGTCGGCATCAAGAGTTTTATGGCCTTTCGTTTTCTGTTGGGCACGGGGGAAGCGGCCAACTGGCCGGGAGCGACCAAGACCGTTTCCGAGTGGTTCCCCAAGTCTGAGCGCGGCTGGGCCGTGGCGTTATTCGATAGCGGATCGGCCGTTGGCGGCGCCATCGCACCGTTCCTGGTGTTTTGGATCTATAAGGCCTTCGGAAGCTGGCGGCCCGCATTCCTTCTAACGGCACTGCTGGGGCTGGTCTGGGTGTTGGTGTGGAAGGCATTTTACCAGCCGCCCGAGACCCATCCCAACCTGGGTCCGAAAGAACGCGCGATGATCCTGGAAGGCCGCGAGGAAGAGCAGCGGGTTGAGGCTCACGCACTGCCTTCCGACGGAGCGCGGACCGCCTCCTTCAGTCAACTTCTGAAGCTGAAGGAAACCTGGGGTATCGTGCTTGGGAAGGCGCTCACCGACCCGGTCTGGTTTTTTATCACCGACTGGTTCGCGATTTATCTGGTTTCCAAGGGCTTCACGATCGAAAACACGGTGCTGGGTTTCTGGGTTCCGTTCCTGTCGGCAGACCTCGGCAACTTTTTCGGCGGCGGCCTCTCGAGCTATCTCATCGAGCGCGGCTGGCCGGTCTTGAAGGCTCGCAAATTCGTGATCTTGATCTGCGGTCTCGGCATGACCCTTCTCATTCCCTCCATCGCCGTGTCGTCGTTCCCGGTGATTATCGCGCTATTTGCCATCTCGACATTTTCCTATTCGGCCTGGTCTACCATGGCACTGGCACTGCCTTCGGACTTGTATCCCAGCGCATCGGTGGCATCCGTCAGCGGGTTGAGCGGTACGGGCGCGGGCGTGGGGACGATCATTTCCACATTTTTAATCGGTCATTTTTCGGACAAGTATTCTTTCGCGCCGATCCTGGTGGGAGCCAGCCTGGTCCCGTTAGTGGCCACCGCCCTGGTATTCCTGCTGATCCGCGAGAAGAAGCGAGCCTGATTTATGGGCACAATAGAAGATTATGGCTAGAGAATACGACC
The DNA here is from genome assembly GCA_963817515.1 of Bryobacterales bacterium. Lineage (GTDB taxonomy): Bacteria > Acidobacteriota > Terriglobia > Bryobacterales > Bryobacteraceae > DATMNI01. The sequence goes on from CAWFPJ010000012.1 coordinate 226,067, forward strand.
TCACACCCAAGCGCGTCCCCCGAGTGGAGACGCAGTACCGCCGGATCGTTACTGAATTTCCCGTTCCCGAATCCATCCCGATTCTCCAGACGCTGCAGACCTATGAGCCGGTGGCCATGCGTGGACAGCCGCCGGTTGTCTGGGACCATGCCGAAGGTTTCCAGGTTTACGACGCCTGGGGAAACCAATGGATTGACTGGTCGTCCGGCGTGCTGATCGCCAACGCCGGCCACGGCCGGAAGGAGATAGTGGACGCCATCATACGGCAGGCGTCTTCAAAACTGCTCACCAATTACTGCTTCCCGAGCGACATCCGGTCGCGGCTGGTCGCGAGACTGGCGGCGCTGCTGCCCGAGCCGTTGAAGAAAGTCTTCCTGCTGACCACGGGCTCGGAAACCATCGAGTGCGCGATCAAACTGTGCCGCACTCATGGCGTGAAGGTGGGTGGACGCGCCAAGCACGTAATCGTCTCCTACGACAATGCGTTCCACGGCCGCACACTGGGGTCGCAGCAGGCCGGTGGAATTCCGGCGCTTAAGCAGTGGATCGTGAATCCCGATCCAGGTTTCGTCCAGATTCCTTTTCCGGATGGTTTTCGAACTGCCGACAGTTCGTTTGCAGGCTTCGAGTCTGCCCTGCATGCGCACAACGTTGAACCGCAGAGTGTGGCCGGCGTAATCCTCGAAACCTACCAGGGCGGTAGCGCGGCTTTCGCCCCCCCGGAATACATGCAGGCGCTGCGGCAGTGGTGTACGCGTCATAACGTGCTTCTGGTCTGCGACGAAGTGCAGGCGGGCTTTGGCCGCACCGGAACGCTTTGGGGATTCGAGCACTACGGCATTGTTCCGGACCTGGCGCTGTTCGGAAAAGGCATTTCCAGTTCGCTTCCGATCGCGGCCGTGGCCGGCCGGCCCGATATTATGGACCTGCAGCCGGCAGGCAGCATGACATCTACCCACACCGGGAATCCGGTATGCTGCGCGGCGGCGCTGGCATCTATCGAGCTGGTGATAACCGAAGACCTTGCAGGCAATGCCCGCCGAATGGGCGCCATTTTGCAGGAGCGGCTGGGGGCGCTTCAGTCGCGGTTCCCGCAGATCGGACGCGTGGACGGCAAGGGCCTGGTTGCGGGCGTGGCCTGCGTGACGCCGGGCACCACGACACCGGACGGAGACCTGGCATGGGAAGTGGTTCAACACTGCGTCGAAAACGGCGTGCTGATGTTCAGCCCTGTCGGCGCTGGCGGCGCCACGGTCAAGATCTCGCCCCCGTTGGTCATCAACCAGACTGCGATTCTGGAAAGCGTGTCGGTGCTGGAGGAGGCCTTCGCCGCAGTCATTAGTCAGAAAGCAGCCGCGGCGTAAGGAACTGCGTAAAGCGATTGGGGGGTTATGCCAGAAGCACCGGTCGATGGTTGCGCCTGGCAGCAAGCTGGGACAGGCCCTTGTCGAAAGTCACCAGGGTAGCGGGCGCGGCTTGACTCAACGCCAGCAGATAGCAGTCACCTAATGCTTTGGGTGCGGATGTTGAAGAGAAGGCCGACGTGGCGAGCCGAAACCACTCATCCGCACCCGCCGGTTCGTGGCGGAACTCGACTCTCGGGTCGCGCAGCCAGCGGTCGTAAACGGCCCATGCCTTCCTGACAGTGAGGCAATCGCCTCCCATGACAGCGCTGGTTGTCAGCAGCCGCAGGAGCCCAATCTGGGTGAAACGACAATACAGAACTTCGCCAGCTTCGTTGTGATCCAGGGACCGGAACCATTTCCAGGCCGCTGCGGAATGCGGGTGGCTGCCCCAACTCAGCGCGAGCCAGACGTTGATGTCAGCTAAATAGGAGGTCGTACGGATTTTCCCTGTCAGGACACAACGGACCGGGTTTGCTCTTTCCGGGAACGGGCGGACCCAGCACTGGAGTGCGCTGACGTCCGGCGCCAAACTTGCCTTCGATGGCGCCGATCACCAGCGAACGGATCGAGGACTTTTCGCTCGCGGCCCGACGGCGGAGCGGCTCATAAAGGTCCTCGGGAATGTCGATCGTAGTTCGGACGCTCATGCCATAATTATGGCACATTCGGAGCAGCGGTGCCTATTTCTTGCGCCGAGCCACCAGGCGGACGCGCTTGGTTTGCGAGATGGCGCCGGCGGTGAGAGCGTCGTTTACGATCTCGGCTTGTTCCTGCTGGTGGCGTTTGCCGGAGCCGGTGGCGGGGCTGGCGCTTTCCGGACGGCCGACGTAGCGGATTTCGCGGCGGGTGTCCACCAGCAGCGGCTGAATGCATTCGCGCAGGGTGTGCCACGGACCCATGTTGCGCGGTTCCTCCTGGGCCCACACCACTTCGGCCGTTAGCGGATAACGCGCCAGAATGTCGCGGGCCTGATCCGTGGCGAAGGGGTAGAGTTGCTCCACACGCACCAGGGCGACGTGATCGGCCCTGGGCTTGTCTTTACTTTCGTCCCTGGCGGCCAGCAGATCGTAGTAGATCTTGCCGGAGCAGAAGACCACGCGGGAAATGCGGTTGGGGTCCGTGGCTTCGGCATCGCCCAGGATTTCGGTGAAGCCGCCGCTGGTGAAATCGTGCAGCGTGGATATGGCCCTGGGGTGGCGCAGCAGGCTCTTGGGCGTAAAGATGATGAGGGGCTTGCGGGTGCCCCGCCGATCGTGGCCGCCGTACATCTGGCGGCGCAGCACGTGGAAATATTGCGCCGGCGTGGTGACGTTGCAGACCAGCATGTTGTTTTCGGCGCACAGAGTGAGGTAGCGTTCGATGCGTGCGCTTGAATGTTCCGGGCCCTGGCCTTCGAACCCGTGCGGCAGCAGCATTACCAGACCGCTGGGCTGCCCCCACTTTTGCTCGCAGCACGAGATGAACTGGTCGATCATGATCTGGGCGCCGTTGGCGAAATCGCCGAACTGCGCCTCCCACATCACCAGCGTAAGCGGGTCGGCCACGCTGTATCCGAATTCGAAGCCCAGCACGGCATACTCACTCAGCGAACTGTCATACACATCGAAGCGTCCCTGGTCTGGCGCCAGATGCTGCAATGGCACGTAGCGCTTGCCGAGTTCGGAATCGTAAAACGCCAGGTGGCGCTGGCTGAAGGTGCCGCGGCCGGAATCCTGGCCGCTGAGCCGGACCGCCGTGCCTTCCAGAGCCAGCGTGCCGAAGGCCAGCGATTCGCCGAAAGCCCAGTCGACGTTGCCGCCCTTGGCGATCACGTCGCGGCGTTTGTCCACGAAGCCGCGCAGCTTGGGATGCAGGTGGAAGTTTTCAGGGAACTGCGTCATGCCTCGAATCACGCGCTCCAGCACCTGCTGGTTCACCGCGGTCCGCGGGCAAAAGCTGCCGATCTCCTCGCCTGCTACCGCGCTCAGTTCCTGCACTTCAAACCGCTCGGCGCGCTCCTGCACGGCATCGTACGCCGCTGAGAGGCGGTCGGCCACGGCCTTCCGCATGGCCTGCGCTTCTTCCTCCGCCAGCACGCCTTCGCGCACCAGCCGTTCGGCGTAAAGCACGCCCACGGGCGGATGCTCCTTAATCTTGCGGTAAAGGATGGGCTGCGTATAACTGGGGTCGTCGCCTTCATTGTGGCCGTGGCGGCGATAGCAGATCATGTCGATCACCACGTCCTTCTTGAACTGCTGCCGGTAATCGAAGGCGATCTGCACCACGCGGATGGCGGCTTCGGGGTCGTCGCCGTTAACGTGGAAAATGGGGGCTTGCACGGCGCGCGCCACATCCGTGGAATAAGGCGTGGAGCGCAGCTCATCGGGCAGCGTGGTGAAGCCGATCTGGTTGTCGATGATCAGATGCAGGGTGCCGCCGGTGGAATAGCCATCCAGCTGCGAAAGGTTGAGCGTCTCCGACACCACCCCCTGGCCGGCGAAAGCCGCGTCGCCGTGGATCAGCACCGGGATGACGCGCTCGCGCTGTTTGTCGCCCAGCCGGTCCTGCTTGGGACGCACGATGCCTTCCACCACCGGATCCACAGCTTCCAGATGGCTGGGATTCGGGGAAACCGAAACCACGATTTCGCGGCCGGCGGAAGTCTTGCGAATTCCGGTGGCGCCCAGATGATATTTCACGTCGCCCGAGCCCTGCGTGCTGGAAGGATCGATCTCGCCTTCGAACTCGGAGAAAATCTGTTTGACGTCCTTGCCCACGGTGTTGGCCAGAATATTCAGACGTCCGCGATGCGCCATCCCAACCACGATTTCGTGAACGTCGTTGGCCGCGGCGCGCTCCAGAAATTCGTCCATGATGGCCAGCGCGGTTTCGCCGCCTTCCAGCGCAAATCGCTTTTGGCCCACGAACCGCGCATGCAGGAAGTGCTCGAACTCTTCGCCGTTGAGCACGCTCTGCAGAATGCGCAGCCGGGTTTCGCGGTCAAGCGGCCAGTTGTTGGCCTCATGTTCCATGCGCTGCTGCAGCCATCGCTTCTGCTCGGGCACCTGGATATTCATGTACTCGCAGCCGATCTTGCCGCAGTAGGTCTGGCGCAGGGTTTCCAGAATCTCGCGCAGCGTGGCCACGGCCTTGGGGGCGCCTTCGCCGATGGCTTCGCCCAAGCTGCCGGTCAGGAATTCGCGGTCCAGATCCCAAATGGTGAGGCCATACGTCTCGGGGTCGAGTTCAGGATGGTAGCTGGGCTCAGTGCCCAGTGGATCGAGATCGGCGATCAGGTGGCCGCGCACGCGATAGGCGTTGATCATCTGGATGATCCCCGCTTCTTTAGCGATTTCGGCATAGCGCGCCGAGGTCACTCCCGGGAGCAGCGGCGTACGGTCGGCTCCCCACTTCACCGGCTGGTGCGGCATCCGCAGGTGGGCGAAGACCTCCTCATAGAAGCCATCCTTGCCATCCAGCAGCCCTTGCACCTTGCCCAGGAACATGCCCGATTCGGCGCCCTGGATGATGCGGTGATCGTAGGTGCAGTTGAGGGTCATCACCTTACTGATCCCCAAAGTGGCCCGCGTCTCATCGGCGGTGCCCTGATATTCGGCCGGATAGTCGATGGCCCCGGCAGCAATGATGGCGCCCTGGCCGGCCATGAGCCGCGGGTTGGAGGACATGGTGCCGACGGTTCCTGGATTGGTGAGCGAAATGGTGGTGCCTTCGAAATCGGCGGGCGTCAGCTTGCCTTTTCGCGCGCGCGACACCAGGTCATCGAAGGCCGTTACGTACTCCTGAAAATTCAGGGAGCCGGAGTTCTTGATGCTGGGTACCATGAGCACGCGCGCACCGTCTTTGCCGGCCACATCCACGGCAATGCCGAGGTTGATCTGGGCGTGGATCACACGGAAAGGCTGGCCGTCCTTTTCCGCGTAGGCGTGATTGAGGCCCGGCACTTCTTCGAGCGCTTTGATTACGGCCCAGCCGATAAGGTGCGTGTAAGAAACCTTGCTGCGGCCGATCAGCGTGCGGTGCTGGTTAATGATGCGCCGGTTCTCGTCCATCACCTTTACGGCGATAGTGCGCTGCGAGGTGGCCAGAGGGATCGTCACGCTGGCGGCCATATTTTCGGCGATGCGGGCGGCGGCGCCGCGCAGGGGCTGGAACTGGGGACCGGTTTGGGGTTGGGGCTGAACTGTGTCTTTCTGCGCGGTGTCTTTCGGCGCTTGGGCGACGGCGGGAGGTGGAACCGCCGGAACGCTGCCGTCAACCGCGCGCGGCTCCTGGAATAGCTGCTTCCAGCTTTCGTCGACCGTCGAACGGTCATGCAAATACTGTTGATACAGCTCGTCTTCGAGCCAGCTATTTACGCCTATTTCCGCGTCGGATTTCGATGGCATTGTGGAAGGAACTCTTTACCTCCTCATGATAGCGTGCCGGGCAAGACCACCTCGAGTCCCCAGGATTTCCCGACGGCAAGAACTGACGCAGGCAGGGGAGAACTGCACTTCAGCGATGCCAAGCCCGCAGAGAAAACATTCATTCAGCATCGAGATGGCCTTTGTATTCTGATCGTTGCGCTCGCCAGAGCGGTCAGCGAATGCCTGGCACGACAATTGCTCCATCGCTGGGAAGGAGAACCAATCTAATCATGTCCCGTTTATTGAATGCGGCCTTGTTTTGTGCCGCCCTTGTAGCCCCCATAGCCATTGCGCCAACCGCGCTGCGTGCCGAAGATCACAGGTCCTATCACGACAGCCAACACAACGACGATCATCAGTGGAACAACCATGAAGACAAGGCATATCGCATATATGCCAAGCAGAACCACCGCAAATATAGCAACTTCTCCAAGCTCAAACAGAACGATCAACAGGCATACTGGGGCTGGCGTCACGACCATTCCGACTCCCTGCTCAGGATCGATATCCACTAAACAAGGCGGGCTCTGATTGGAGCCGCCAACGGTTAGCGAGTCATTCAGGCGCCCGCTTCGAATTGGGCAGCGAGCGCCTTTGGCGCTGTGCCGCACCATGCCGCTACCATGGCGCGCCGCAGAGTTATCGCGTCGGCTTTGGTCAGCCGCACGCTGGTAGCTCCCTTGCGGCCCCAGGCTCCCTTTACCGGCACAAAAGCCAGAGGGTGGTCCTGAACAAATTCCTGCTGTTGCTCCGGAGACAGCTTGACCATGCCCCAACCTTTATCGGGATACGCAAGCGTCGCAAAGATCTTGCCGCGCACACGAAAATCCGGATGGTCCATGTGGGCGCTTTCCAAAGCCTCGGGCATACTCAAAGCGATCCGGCGAAAACCCTGGGCCGTCATTCCCATCTCCTTTTCGAAAGCGCGAGGCGCTTTGGCGGAAATTATATCCCAGGTTAAGCGGGCAGCACCCGCGCTATCCTGGGAAGGAGGCTGCCATGCGTTCATGCCTTTGGCTATTGGTTGCGGACTTATACAACAAACGAAGGCTTTCAGGCCGCTCAAGATGAGGTCCGCCAAACGATGCCCGCCCCGCCGCCGGCTTCCACTCTGCTCCACACTCCTACGCTGCGCCACTGAAGGATGCCTAACACCAAAATTGTAGCCACGCTGGGGCCGTCTACTGACGCACCCGGCCTACTGGATGATCTGATCGAGACCGGCGTGGATGTCTTCCGCCTCAACGCCTCGCACGGCGCGCAGGACGAACAAGCCGCACGCATCGACGCCGTGCGTGCCGCGGCCCGCAAGGCCAAAGTCCACGCCGGCATACTGCTGGATCTTCAAGGTCCGAAAATCCGCCTCGGGCGTTTCGAAAACGGCGGCTGCCTGCTCGAAACCGGCAGCCATTTCACCATCACCACGGAAACTATACTGGGCACCGCGGAGCGCGCTTCCACCGGTTACTCCAAGTTCGCCCGCGATGTGAAGCCCGGCGACCGTGTTCTGTTGGCCGATGGCTCAATCGAACTGCGCGCCGTGGAAAGCGACGGCATCTCGGTGCGCACTGAGGTAGTCCGCGGCGGCCCCATCAGCGACAACAAAGGCATCAACCTTCCGGGCGTTCAGGTAAGCCTCCCTTCGCTCACTGAGAAGGACCTGGCCGACCTGCACTTCGGCCTCAACGCCGGGGTTGACCTGATCGCGCTCTCCTTCGTGCGCACCGCCAACGACGTGCAGCAGTTGCGCGACCGGCTGGGAGGCCGCCCCGTTTCCATCGTCGCCAAGATCGAAAAGCCGGAAGGGTGGGAGAATATCGAATCCATTCTGGATGTGACCGACGGGGTCATGGTGGCCCGCGGCGACCTGGGAGTGGAAACCGCGCTCGAAAAGGTTCCGCGCATTCAGAAGTCGATTATCCGGCGGGCGCGCCGCAAGGGCCGCTTCGTGATCACCGCCACCCAGATGCTGGAATCGATGATCGAGAACCCTACTCCCACGCGCGCCGAAGTGAGCGACGTGGCCAACGCCATTTACGACGGCACCGACGCCGTGATGCTCTCGGCCGAAACCTCCATCGGCAAATACCCGGTGGAGGCCGTGCGGTTCATGGCGCGGATCGCCGCCGAAGCCGACGATTCCATCCGCAAGAGAGGCTATCAGGATCCGCCCCACGCGCCGCATCCCTCCAACGCCGAAATTCTGGCCGATGCGGCCCATCATGCCGCCCGCGACTCCGGCGCCGCCGCCATCGTGGTCTTCACTTCGCGCGGCTCAAGCGCACGCCTGGTCAGCCGCTACCGCCCGCCGGTTGAAGTCTTCGCCATCACTCCGCACGACACCACGGCGCGCCAGCTTTCGGTGAGCTACGGGGTGATCGCACTGCTGGCTCCGGACTGCTCGAGCACGGATGAAATGCTGACCCAGATGGACCGCGTCATGACCGAAGGCGGCTTCCTGAAAAAGGGCGAGCTGGTGGTTTTTCTGGCTGGCCAGCCGGTCGGCCGGCCCGGCACCACGAATCTGATGAAGCTGCACAGAGTGGGCGTGGGGTAGGGGTCGCGGGATACGCCACCCCCTTGTGCGCCAGTTTCTTTTGTGATAATTTTCATGCCACTTTCAACTCGGTTTTGTGAGAGGGGTGAGCATGAGACGGTTACTTCTGCTCCTGGGATTATTGTGCGTGCCATTCGGCGTAGCGCCGGCACAAACTTTTGGGGAAATCACCGGTCAGGTGACAGATCCGAGCGGCGCGGTGACTCCGAACGTATCCGTTACGGTCGCCAACGCCGCCACCAACGTCGGGCGGTCCACGGTGACGAACACTTCGGGAGTGTATAGCTTCCCCGATCTGGTGCCCGGAACCTATCAGGTTAAGGTTGCGGCCCCGGGCTTCGACACAGTGGTAAAGACTGGAATCGAGCTCCAGGTTCAGCAAACCGCCCGAGTGGATTTCGACCTCAAAGTGGGAACATCCACGCAGACGGTCGAGGTTAGCGCTTTGAGCGCGCTGCTGACCACCGAAACTGCGACCATCGGCACGGTTATCGAAGAAAAGCGGATCACGGATTTACCGCTGAATGGACGCAACTTTTTCAGCCTGGTCGCGCTGAGCCCGAACGTCACGTTCGGATTCACGCCCGCGGCGCAGGCGGCCAACCGAGAGGGCGGCACACGATCCACGGTCACCATGTCGCTCTCCGGAGGGCGCGCTACGTGGAGCAACTATACTCTGGACGGCATCACCAACACGGATGTCGATTTCAACCTGTACATCGTGCTGCCGTCGGTCGACGCCCTGCAGGAATTCAAGGTCCAGTCCGGGATCTATCCCGCCGAGTTTGGCCGCGAGGCCGGGCAGGTCAACGTCTCAACCAAAGGCGGCACCAACCAGTACCACGGAACGGCCTTCGACTATCTTCGCAATGATGCCTTGGACGCCAGGAATTACGATTTCCTCAATACCCGGCCGGCCAAGTCGCCCTACCGCCAGAATCAATATGGCTACACTTTGGGCGGCCCGATCCGGATTCCGAAGCTGTTCAACGGCAAGAACCGGCTCTTCTTCATGTCGAATTTTGAAGGATTCAAATCCCGCACCTCCAGAGTTTCGTTCGCCACAACGCTGACACCGGCCATGCGAAGCGGCGACTTTTCCGCCGTCACCACCGCCCTGCAGGATCCGCTCACACGCAGTGGTTCGGCCCCCAACGTCACCTCTTCGCCTTTCCCCGGGAATCAGATTCCCGCCAACCGCTTCGACCAAAACTCATTGCTCCTGATGAGCAGGTTCGATCCGTTGCCGAATGTTCCGGCAAGCCCCACCGCCCTGCCGCTGAACAACTACCAGTACCTCTCCAAGACTCCGGTGGACAAGAACCAGGTCACCGAGCGCATCGACTTCAGCGAGAGCGCGAAATCGCAATGGTTCGGCCGCTACAGTTGGACCGACGAATTAACCGTCACGCCGGGGATCACGGTGGACGGCCAAACGTTATACACCAGGGCCAGCCAGTGGGTGCTCTCCAACACCCGTGTCTTCTCGGCCAACAAAGTGAATGAAGCTCGTTTCGGCTACAACTCGCTGTACAACATTATTGGTCAACAGTTGGCGGGCATCGAGGATGTGGATGCGGAGATTGGCGTGCCGCTGAAGATTACGGACAAGAATTCCTGGGGCGTCCCCAACATCGCGCTGAGCAACAATCTGAGTTCTCCCGGCAACCCGACCAGCAGCCCATTCGCCATCAACGACAAAGTTTTCCAGGGCGTCGACAACTTCTCCTGGGTCATCGGGAAGCATTCGCTGCGCATGGGTGGAGAGTATCGGTACAACCAGTTCCCGCAAATCGGAAATGAATTCCCTCGCGGCCAGTTCTTTTTCACTGGCGCATTCACTTCCAATGCCAATACGCAGAGCGGCGGCTACTCGGGAGCGGACTGGCTGCTGGGCGCCACGCAGCGCGTCGATATGGCCGTGGCGCTGGCTTCCGACGATTTCCGCAATCACGAATGGGCGGCCTATATAGACGATACGTGGAAGGTCACGCCGCACCTGACCATCACGGCCGGTTTGCGCTGGGAGGTCGCACAGCCGATGCTGGACGCGTCCGGCCATGAGGTGGGTATCCAGCTTAACGAGTCGCTTCCTTCGATCGCGAATGTGCCCAATCTGAATTTGCATCCGGTTTTTGTCCGCGCCGGCTCTGGGAATTTTTACGATGGCGTCGACTTCCGTTATGTTCCCGCCGGAGGCTCTTCCGCCCCGGCTGTCCAGGTTGCGCGGGATGGCCGGCTGGGCGCCCGGTTGATCAATACCGATTACAACAACTTCGCGCCGCGGTTCGGAATCGCCTGGAGCCCGTCTGATAAATGGTCGGTTCGCACCGGTCTCGGAATCTTCTACTCGCAGGAAAGCAAGAACTCCATCTTCGACCTCAATCGCGGCCTGGGAGGCCGTACGTCGATTCTGCCGGATACGACCAAGGTGCCGACCACGAACTACACGAATTTCATCAATGTGGCCGCGCTTCCGGTCAATGTGGTCACTGGCCTCACGTGGGGGGCGAGCCCGAATCTGCCGACCACCTACACCATGCAATACGTGTTCAATGTGCAGCGCTCGCTCGGTAGATCAACCACTTTGGAAGCCGGCTACAACGGCTCCCAAAGCCGCCACGTGGACAACCTGACGAATGAAAACGCGCCCATTCCCGGAATCACTGCCTTCGCTACCCGCGCGCCCTATCCCGAGTTCGCGGGAATCCAGTACCTGAGGGCTGAAGGCATCGCGAACTACAATGGCCTGGGCGTTAAACTGAGTCAGCGCTTTGGGGCGAACCTGACCACGCTGTTCAGCTACACCTGGTCCAAATCCCTGGACGACGGCAGCGCCATCCGCGGTGTGGCTAACGATTTCGCGCCCCAGGATATGCGCTGCCGGTCGTGCGAATACGGCATCTCCAGCTTCAACGTTCCCCAGCACTTTGTGACGTCTATCCTGTACGCACTACCCTTTGGGAAAGGCCAGAGATTTCTCAACCGCGGCGGAGCCGTCAACCAGATATTGGGCGGCTGGCAGGTGAGCACCATCGCCACGCTTCAAAGCGGGCTGCCGATCGACACGACCTCATGGGATTCGGCGGGAACTTCCTTCAACCCGCCCAGCACCCGGCTCAACTGCGTTGCGGGCGCGAATCAGGTTCTGCCGAATCCCACCGCCAACGCCTACTTAAATCCCGCGGCCTTTACCAACACGGTCGCCGGGCAGTATGGCACTTGCGCACGCAACAATCTGATCGCGCCTAAACAAGTGAACTTCGACTTCTCGACCATCAAGGACTTCCGGATAACGGAGAAACAGGCGCTCCAATTCCGCATGGAAATGTTCAACGCTCCGAACCACGTGGAGTGGGGCAGCCCGAGCGCGTCCTGGGGCAGTTCGAATGTGGCGGCGCCGGCGAGCTACGGCCAGATCCGAAGTACCGCGGCTAGCATGCGCCAGATTCAGTTCGCGCTCAAGTACAACTTCTGATACATCCCATCCGGGCACGCCGCTTCAACCGGTTTTCAGGGCTACCGGCGGGTGCTTGACAATGAATGATTTCAACTACCGCACCGACTTCGCCGCATACCCCTGGCAAAGCACCAGCAGCTCCTCGCGCAGCCGAACCACCATTTTCGCCGGCGCACCGGCCTCCAACACCGCGCGCGTCGCCCCCGCCATCGCCGAATACAACATCAGGGCGATGAACTCCGTGTCACCCACCGTTGCGCCCGCAGCCTCCGCCAGGGCCGCGGTGAGCGCTCGCTGTCCACGTTTCGACACCCTACGCACCACGGCCGCACCTTCCGGTTCCGAGGCCGCCGCATACAGCGCTGTCGATATATCCGTACGTTCGAGCTTCGCATTCACAAACGCGTCCACCACTGCTGCAACCAGCGCCTTGACCCCAGCACCCCGACACGCGCGACAAGCGCTCTCTACCGCTTCGGCCACCTTGGTCCCATGTACTTCCAGCACCGCGTAGAGAAGCGCCTGCTTGTTCGGATAGTACTGATACAGCGTTCCCACCGAAACTCCCGCTCGCTCCGCTACCCGCGTCGTCGTCAACCGATCCGATCCCACCGCCAGCAAAACCTGAATGGTCGCCTCCGCAATCGCCTCCACAGTCACGGTTGACCGCTTCTGGACCGGTGTCTTTCTTGGGTGAAACGCATGCGCGGCTGCTGTCCTCACAATGCGAATTCCAAATCTGAAGGATTGTTCATAAACTTATCTTAGAAGAAAAATACACCGGGAGAAAAACGAATATGCAGACTTCATCAGGAATCCAAGGCAAAGTAGTCGCCATCACCGGCGCAAGCAGCGGTATTGGCCAGGCGACCGCACTCCTGCTCGCTGAGCGCGGCGCGAAGGTCGTACTCGGGGCGCGCGGATCGGACCGCCTTCAGGCTTTGGCGGCTCGCATCGCGGATGCAGGCGGTGAAGCTTCCCATGCGCCCACAGACGTGAGACGGCGCGCCGACGTTTCGGCCCTCATCAAGCTGGCCTGTGAACGCTACGGGAAACTTGACGTTCTGGTCAACAACGCCGGCATCGGGCCGATCGCCCCCCTTGACGATCTGCGCGTTGAAGAGTGGGAGGACATGATCGACGTCAACATCAAAGGCGTTCTGTACGGCATCGCCGCAGCGCTGCCCGTCTTCCGCAAGCAGGGTTTTGGACACTTCGTCAACACCGCCTCTACAGCAGGACTTATCACTAAACCGAATATGGCGGTCTATTCAGGCACGAAATTCGCCGTGCGCGCCATTTCGGAGGGCCTCCGCCAGGAGGCGGGCGACAAACTGCGAGTGACGATCATATCGCCTGGCTTCGTCCAAACGAACTTTGCGGAATCTGTAAGCAATGTGGAGGTAAAGGCCCAGATCGCCGCGTCGATGGACAGCTTTGCGATTCCACCGGATGCAATCGCCCGCGCCATTGCGTTCGCGATTGAGCAGCCGTCCAATGTTGACGTGGGCGAGATTATCGTTCGTCCCACTGCGCAGGGTTGAGTCCGTGACGATCGGATGCTCGCGCTTTACGCCGATAGAGCGGGTTAAAATCGGAAGATCAACTGGAGAGTCAGGCAGAGCCCGCGCTCGGCCACAAGAGCTCGACGAACGAACTGATTCGCCGACACCGGCAGGTTAAGGAGTAACTGATGCAACTCGGAATGGTGGGCCTTGGACGCATGGGCGCAAACATGGTGCGGCGCCTCTTGAAAGGAGGGCACCAGTGCGTCGTCTTCGATGTTTCGCCGAAAGCCGTAGACGAGCTGGTTCAGGAAAAGGCCGTCGGGAGTTCCGGGGTTCAGGATTTCGTGACGAAACTCGAGAAGCCCCGCGCCCTATGGTTGATGGTGCCCGCAGCAGTCGTGGACAACACCATTGCGGATCTCCTGCCTCATCTTGAGCCGGGAGACATCCTCATCGACGGCGGCAATTCCTATTACGTGGATGACATCAGGCGCGCCAAAGAGCTCGCCGCGAGGAAGCTCCACTACGTGGATGTGGGAACCAGCGGCGGTGTCTGGGGCCTGGAGCGAGGTTACTGCATGATGATCGGGGGCGAGACGGAGGTGGTCAAGCGCCTCGACCCGATTTTTGCGACGCTGGCGCCGGGCATAGGCACGATTCCCCGCACGCCGGGCCGCGCCGAGCATCCCGACGGCACCGCCGAACAGGGCTACCTGCACTGCGGTTCCAACGGCGCCGGCCATTTCGTCAAGATGGTCCACAACGGTATCGAGTACGGACTCATGGCGGCTTACGCGGAAGGACTCGGCATCCTGCGCGATGCGAATGCGGGGAAGCAGAATCGCACCGCCGATGCCGAAACCACGCCCCTTCGCCATCCCGAGCATTACCAGTACGATCTCAATTTGCCCGATATCACCGAGGTATGGCGGCGCGGCAGTGTGATCGCATCGTGGCTGTTGGATCTCACGGCCGCCTGCCTCGTAAAAGATCCCGCGCTTTCGCAGTTCTCGGGACGGGTCTCGGATTCCGGTGAAGGCCGGTGGACCGTCATGGCCGCTGTGGATGAGGCCGTCCCGGCGCCGGTTCTTTCGGCCGCCCTGTACCAGCGCTTTAGCTCGCGCGGCGAGGCTGATTATCAGGACAAACTGTTATCCGCCATGCGCTACGGCTTTGGCGGCCACGTGGAGAAAGACGCCGGAAAATAGGGCCACAATGGTGTCGCTGTCGGCGTGTCGCCAACGCCCACACAGCTCAGGGGGCGCCTCAGAAAGCCTGATTTCTCGGGCGAGTGGATTCTGGACCGGCAGGCGGGTGCGCTCAGCTCCTGCCCGGCTCTGCTTGGCCCGGCAATACCATAGCTACGGGTTGGGCTTCGCGCGATTCTTAGCCAAGAATCGCGGCGCATCCCAATGCCATCGGCGAGCGTAGGAATCACCCGGAATATCGCGGTGCACACGGGCACCGGTCCACTGCAATAGTGCGTGGGTTACATCAGAAGAGCCTGACCTGCACAGGGCGAGTACTAAGAAATTCGGTACTTATTAAAAAATAGTAAATTACAAAAACTTTAGCCTAATCGACCCAGGTACCGCCGTATCTTCCATTTCAATTATCGATCCAGCATACTCATTCACATGGCTGCCAGTTAGCGGGCCAACGGAGGAATTAGAATTGAAATCTTTTACAGTTTTTAGCGCTGCCATATTTGTAGCCGCCTGTTTTAGCGGCCTTGCGTCCGCCAGCGTTATCTTACTCGATTCCCGAGCGGGGCTATTAACCGATGCGCCGGGCACAACCGTGAATATTACCGCGCACCCTTTGTGGGAAGCATCCAATCCTGTGAACCCCGGCGACCCCACCGACACCACAGCCGTATGGATTTCTTACGCTGACACAGGCTTCGGAGGGTCGCATTTTCAGCCTTTCGAGGGCACGACGCCCGTCGTGAGCATTTTCGATTCCTTCACATCCGGGGCCGGATTACTGAATCTCAACGTCTGGGCAGATGACTCAGCGGACGTTCTGCTGGATGGAGCCTACCTCACGCATGCCGCTTTTACGCAGAGCACGTGCTCCGGCCAGCCCATTGGATGCAGACCGCAGGATGTGGGCGTCATCAGTGCCGCTCTGTCTGCGGGTGATCACACCTTGGCGTTTGTGCTGTACCAGACTGGCACGGGGACTGACACCACTAACAATCCCTTTGGGCTGCTATATAGCGGTACGGCAACCGATGCCGTCCCGGAGCCGGGCACAGGTATCTGCCTGCTGGCTGGGGTCTTCCTGATTGCCGCTGGTCTTCTAAAACGGCGGCGCCCAACCCGCTAGGCACGTGACGGCAGCTCGCGCTGTGGTGAGTATCATCGAAATCCACTCATAGCGCGGCCGCCTCAGCCACGGCCCCCTAAACCGGCCTCCTGCTGGTTTGCGATAACTTCCACAGAGCCCTCTTCCACAGATCCCCTCTTTTGCCGCACGAGTAAGAGCACCCACCGTATTTCGCATTCCCGATCTGCGAGTTCAAGGCAACCCTGCGAAGCGCAAGAATGCCTCCGAAGAGTTACCCTTCGGTAGTCACATAGTCAAGAAGTTGCGGAGAAATTCAGGTGCGCCTTTGGTTCGCTGGCTTTCGAAGCAGGGATTAGTGGAATGGCGGAACGTTGCGGTAGGCCTAATGCGGCAGATCCGGGTTCATGCGGCTAAACATGGGTGTTGAGAGTCTACTTACCGGCTCCGATCAGCCGCCCTGCCTTAAGCAAGGGGTTGCTTAAAGGCGCCAATCTAAGCGATCAAAGCGTTAGTTGACCCATCTCAATATCCGTTGGACCTCGGCGCGGCCATTTGACGGTTTGTTGGGCGAGCCCTGAGCCACTTCAATTTCAAATCCAAACAATGAAACCACTTCGCCTGTGCTGTCTAGCCTGACTTTTACGCCCAGAAACCCGTGCGCCTGAAAGTACGCCTCGACCACGGCGAATGGCCCCTTCTCCCAAAGCACTTCCTCACCTGGTTCTGGGATGCGCCCTGGCCGTCCCGTCTCGTCGCTCTCACCACTCCACCGCAACGTCCTGCCCTGGTAGACGGGCGGGTCTAGCCGTTCCAACGTTATATTTTCGTCAATGTTCCGATTAGCAGCGTTCATAGAAGCGACCTTTCGTCGCTGGGGGTAGCGCGAACGCCTCCCGGGCCCCCAGTCGTTGTTCTGTCTGCTTAACTTTCGCACGCCCTGAGCTAATTTCGTAGGCCCAGGGGTACTGACTGAGTACCTAGGTATTAATAGGCCGCGCAGACCTGTAAACTCCGCCGCATTGGTCGGATGCCTCAGTGAGCGATGGACACGGTCTGAATGGGTGGCGTTGGAAGATTCGAATGACGGAAACTGCTCAAGAACGATCGGGGCCCGGAACTGGTACGTACGTGTGTGCGAACAACTCCAACCATCCAGCGCGTGGCCTCATAGCCGCGCCAATAC
This sequence comes from Bryobacterales bacterium, assembly GCA_963817515.1. Lineage (GTDB taxonomy): Bacteria > Acidobacteriota > Terriglobia > Bryobacterales > Bryobacteraceae > DATMNI01. Next base: position 242,879 of record CAWFPJ010000012.1, read on the forward strand.
CAGTTATTGCGGAGAAGATCGCTTCGGGCGCTGAGGATCTCGCGGCGCGCGAAGAGCGCGATTTTGCCGCCGTGCATTGGCACTGGCGCCATATCGGCCGTTCCGCTTGAAACCCGTGGCGCGCCGCAGTCATTGAGTTCGACCACCGCGATCCTGGTATCGGTCGTCATCGCGTCGCCCGTGCCGTTCTCGGTAACTCTGGGAATGTTCGTGCGCGCGGCCCACTCCAGCCTGTTCGTACACCCTGTAAATACCAGATCGTAAACCACTTTGTCGCGCTCCTGATCCACCTCGGCCGCGATCTTGTGCGTGAAGGGCCGGCCTGGCCGCAAGAAGCCGAAATCCACGTCGCGCGTGGCGGCCCCAATCCACAGATCCTGGCCTTCCCACGCCCCCGCCTGCTTCCACAGACGGATATGGTGGCGCTTGGAAACGTCGTTCAGGCCCTTTTCCCAGGACATATCCGCCTCCGCCCCATTGAGCGACAAAGAAGACATGGGCGCCGAATCGAATCCGCGTCTCTCGCCAATCGCGCGGATCCACTGCACGCGTCGGCGAAAGGATAACGGGCGTGCCGCGGACCAGCCGGCAGCAGCGAACGCGGCGGCAATCCGATCGCGAGATCCAATCAGCAGCACGTTCGTAAAATCCGACGGACGCTGGCTTGCGGTGGTGTTCGTCCGGGTCGGCAGGGAAGCAACCAGGCGGTAGAGGTCTTCGCGCTCATCGTCGGGCAATGCGCGGCTGGCCGGCTCTTCAACAGAGGAGCCGAGAAACAAAGGTTCGGTCAGTATCAGCGTGAGTTCGGCGCCCGCTGGCAAATAGATCTCCGGCTCCGGAAGGTGGATGATGGCCGCCTTGACGATCCATTCGGCGATCGCAGCATGTAGGTCGCAGCGAAAAAGCAAATCCCTGACGTAGCCGCTAACGCGGTAGGAACCACTGCCGGTCGCACGCACGCCGTGTATCCTGCCATCGCGGGTCACGTGCTCCCGGGCATTATCCACTTCTGCAACGCGCGCCCCAAGCGCCACCGGATCGCCGCCCGGAAAGGCCACCTGGTTGAATTCCAGGTCGAGTGCGGCGGTTTCGTGGCGGATGCCCAGCCCCACCCGCGCGGCCCTTCTCACGCTTCCGGACAACACGCTTGCCTCTGGCAGGACGATCTCGCCGTCCACCACTACCGGAGCGATCAGGACCGCCCTCACAGCAGTGCCTGCCTTGCTTGCGTATGAACCGACTGCGGTTGTCAGCCGGATGTGGACTGGCGTTCCGGCCGGCGCCTGCCGGACCATGTTCGGGTTAATCCAAAACCACAGGAACGGGAGAATGAGCATCGTGCGCTAGGAGCTCGTCTGACTCTCCGTGGGCACCCGATTCACGTCAGGCATGGATATTCGCCGCATCTCCCATACCAGACCAGAACCCAGCTCGCGGCGCAGAGTTCCGGGAGTTCTTACGGCGCGCGAAAGCAGAAGGCAGCCGCCGAGGTCCGTGCCGCCGCCGCCCCGTTCCAGACCAGACTCGATGGGGGGCGCCCGCAGGCCAGATGAACCGCTTCCTCCGCCACCAGTTCCGGTTGAGGGAAGCAGCGCACCCATATCGGACGGGAAGTGTGGTGCGCGAAGGCGATGAGCTGTTCGGTGGGCGCGGCACGTTCCAGGAATTGCGCCCTCTTCTTGGTCCAAAGGTACGCGACATTATGAACCAGCATCAGTGTGACCACCGCGGCCACGATTCGCGTTCGCCGCGGCCGGTCGCGGGCCATCTCTGCCAGTGCCAGGCCAAACAGGAACGCCAGGCCGGCGCTGGCCAGGTATGTCTGGCGGCTGGGAATTTCGGTTGAGTACGTGAGAAAACTGTACGGCGCCAGCGCCATCCCGATCCACGCCAGCGCCACCAGCGCAGAGCTGCGCAGCCGCCGATCCCCGGAAATCAGAACCGCGATTACGGCCGCCCATCCCCAGATCCAGAGGATTCTGCCGAAGCTGTGCGGCAGCGTAATCCAAAATGGGGCGGCCACTGAGAAGCTGCCGTCAGAGAAGCGGAAAGAGTTGTAACGGCTGATGCCAATGGATACCAGGGCAGCCGCCGTCAGCGCGGCACGCGGAAGCAGGCGCCATAGCATCTTCCTCCAATCCGAAAGAGGTGTGGCTAGCAGGAACAATGGCAGCAGGCAGACGGCCGACTCTTTGGACAAAAGGGCCAACGCAAACAGCATCGTTCCGGCCAGTTCCACGCGCCATGCGGGCTTGCCATTTGCGGCTTTCAGCCAACATACCAGTGAAGCCATGCCGAAAAAGAACATCAGCAATTCGTTGATCGCAGAGAACCACATCACGGCTTCCTGATGGCCTTCTTGAACGGCGAACATTAAGGCCGCCCAGAAGGCCGCGGCGCGCATCCGAGGCCATAAGACGCCCACCAGAAACACCAGCCACGTATTAATAATGTGAAGCGACAGGCTGGCGGCATGGTAGATGGCCGGAGCAATATGCCCCATCCGCCAAAGCGCAAACATCGTCCAATAGCTTGTGGCGCGCAGGCGGAACTGTGCATCTCCCAGCAGGATGGGCAAGCCGGTTGCCGCACCGTACGTTTGCGCCAGCGTCAGATTCGGATAGTCGTCGGCAATCAGCGGGATGGCGCGTGACGGCGCATATGCCGCCAGGGCCGCCAAGGCCAGCAAGAGCAGTAGGCCAAACGTTCTGGCCTTTCTTTGAAGCCTGCCGATATTTGGGCAATGTGCCGGTTCGGACAACTCCGCCCTCATGACTCCTCTATACCTGTGTGCCTTGACGCGTGGTTTGACCCGTCGGGTACGTTCTGGCAATATGCGTGCCCTGATTTTTTGTAAGCAATGCTAAAAATCACGCTTCACGACAGCGCTCCGGAATTCCGATTCAAGCTTGAGGGCAGGCTGTCCGGCCCCTGGGTTCTGGAATTGCACCAGTGTTGGAAGACCGCCGCCTCTACCACTCAACACCGAAAAACTGTGACCGACCTGTCCGACGTGGATTTCGTCGACGCGGCGGGCCAGTCTCTGCTGGTGGAAATGCATCGCGCGGGCGTTCAGTTATTGGCCGTGACGCCATTGATGCGGGCGGTAATCGAGGAAGTTTGCGGCGATCCTGGTTGTGGTACGGTTGAAGAAAACCTGGCCGAAAATCACGATGACGCCTTCGTTCGCAACCATCCGACCGGACCCAGTAGACGCGCGATATGAAACGCTTCTGGAGGTTGCGGAATCGATCGCGGCCCACCGGCACCTCTCTACTCTTTTTGCCGATCTTAGCCGCCTGCTCAAGCGTCTGGTCTCTTTTGAGTTCATCAGCCTGACGCTGGTCGACGCCAAGGAGCGGGTGGTGCGCCTTCACATTCTGGAAACCGATCGGCCGGTTGTGGGCACTACTCCGCAGGCCACTCCGTTTGAACAGACGCCGACGATGGTGGCTCTCGAATCCCGTCAGCCCTATTACATGCCGGATATCGCGGCGGAGCAGCGGTTTCCGGCTCTGCGCGAGTTGCTGCTGGCCAACGGGATCCAGTCGTCGTGCATCCTCCCTCTGCTCACCGCGCAAAGAGAACTGGGAGGACTGCACTTTGGGTCCTTCGAGAAGAACGCCTACCCGGCCGGGGACATCGAATTCATGCAGCAGGTGGCGCGCCAGGTTGCCGTCGCCGTGGACAACGCGCTGAACTATGAAGCTGCCAAGGCCTATGAACGGCAACTGGCGCACGAACGGGACCGGCTGCGCACGCTGCTGGAAGTCAACAACGCGGTGGTAAGCTGCCTCGCCAGCAAGCAGCTATTCCAGGCTATCTCGGCGTCGCTGCGCCGGACGTTTGAGCTGGATTATGTAAGCCTGCTGATTCACGATGCCGAGATCGGCGCCCTGCGGCTGCAGATGCTGGATTTTCCGGACGGCTCTGGGCTGATTCGGGAGGACGCCGTGGTTCCGCTCGACGATACGCTGGCCGGCTACGTCTTCCGCACACGCCAGGGCCGGCTCTTCAGCCTGGAAGAGGCGCGGGCGATATCGAAAACCACCGGTGACATCATGCAGCGCGAAGGCCTGATGTCTTTATGCTGCATGCCATTGATTTCCCGCGGCAACGTATTGGGCACCCTCAACCTGGGCTCCCGGCAGCCAGGCTTTTTCACGGCCGAAGACTTGCAGTTCTGCTCCCAGGTGGCCGGGCAGGTAGCCATCGCGCTCGATAACGCGCTCTCTTACGACCGCATTGAAGAGCTGAATGCGCGGCTGGCGGAAGAGAAGGTCTATCTCGAAGACGAAATTCGCACCGACAACCGCTTCGAAGAAATCATCGGTCAGAGCCGTGCGCTGAAGAGCCATCCTGAAACAGGTGGAAACCGTGGCTCCCACCGATTCCACGGTGATGATCTACGGCGAAACCGGGACCGGCAAGGAACTGCTGGCGCGTGCCATCCACGACCTCAGCTCGCGTAAGCAGGGCACCTTCGTGAAGTTGAATTGCGCCGCCATCCCCACCGGCCTTCTGGAAAGCGAGATGTTCGGGCATGAGAGAGGCGCCTTCACGGGCGCCATTGCGCAGCGCATCGGGCGGTTCGAACTGGCCCACCGCGGAACCATGTTCATGGATGAGGTGGGAGAGATTCCGCTGGAACTGCAGACCAAGCTGCTGAGGGTATTGCAGGAGCGCGAATTCGAGCGATTGGGCAGTTCCCGCACCGTCAAGACCGACGCCCGTCTGGTGGCCGCAACCAACCGCAATCTCTCCGAAATGGTGGAGCAGCGCCAGTTTCGCGCCGATCTCTATTACCGCCTCAATGTCTTTCCCATGACGGTGCCGCCGCTGCGCGACCGGCGAGAGGATATTCCGCTGCTGGTGCGATACTTCGTGCAGCAGTTTGCCCGCCGCATGAACCGGCGCATCACCACCATTCCCAGCGAGTCGATGAACGCTCTGGCGCGCTATCACTGGCCCGGCAACATTCGGGAATTGCAGAATTTCATCGAGCGCGCGGTCATCGTCTCGCCGGGGCCCACGCTCCAGGCTCCGGTGCGGGAATTGAAGCGCGGCCCGGCCGGCGCCGGTGCGGTCACGCTGCGCGAAGCCGAACATGAGGCCATCTTGCGGGCATTGCGCGAAGCCGGTGGCAAGGTTGGCGGCGAACAAGGGGCGGCTGCAAGGCTGGGGATGAAACGCACGACTCTTCAGGCGAAGATGCGGAAACTTGGAATCGACACCAAGAGTTCCTGACTGGCCTCCGAAGTGCAATAAGCAAAGCGCCGCTATATTAGGCAAAGCGCCGCTATATTAGGCGAAGCGCCACCGTATTAGGCAGAACACCGCAATATTACGCAGAGCGAGAAAATACCTTTATGCGCGTCAGGATTCTGCTGCTACTCTCAATCGCCGTCACTGCTCTGGCACAGGAAGCGCCCTCCCTAAAGCTCACCTTGCGCGACGCCATTGGCCTCGCCCTGAAACAGAATCCCCAGGTGATTCTGGCAAACCTCGGAGTGGCGCAGAGCCAGCAGGACCGTGCCATCGCCCGCTCCAGCCTTTTGCCGCAAGTGGACGCCAGGGCTTCGGAGTCGGTCAACCGCGTCAACCTGGAAGCGTCCATCGGTTTTCGCTTCCCCGGCTTCGCCCAGCACATTGGACCTTATTGGGTGAATCAAGCCGGCGTCGGCTTCAACGCGCCGGTATTCGACCTGACGTTGTGGCGGCGCTACCGGGCGTCCCAGCTTGGCGTGGATTCCGTTCGAGCGCAGGAAACCGGTGTGCGCGAGGAGAGCGTCCTGCTGGTGGTCTCGCAATATCTGGGCAGCCAGCGGGCCGCGGCCGACGTTCAAGCCGCGCAATCTCGCGTGGATCTGGCGCAGGCGCTTTACAATCAGGCCGCCGATCTGCAGAAGAACGGCGTAGGCACCGGCATCGATACCTTGCGCTCCAACGTTCAGCTCCAGAATGAAAAGCAAAGGCTGATTGTGGCGCGCACCCAGGAGCAAACGTCGCTTTACGGCCTGGCCCGTCTGTTGAACCTGGACCCGCAGAAGAAGATCGAACTGGCGGACCGGGTGAGTTTCTTCGACACCCCGGAATTCTCCGCCGATCAGACGCTGGAGCGGGCTTACAGCGCACGCCCGGAGTTGCGCCAAATTCTCTCCCAGGAGCAGCGTGCGGCACTGGATTTGAAAGCGGCGGGCGATGCGCGGCTCCCCAAGGTTTCAGCCTCCGGCTTCTGGACCGAACAGGGCGTCAGCGGCAGCAATGCGATTCCGGTATATCAATACCAGGTCAACCTGGAGGTTCCTGTATTTACGGGTGGCCGCATCGAAGCCGAACGCGCCAAGGCCGATCTCGTAATCCGCCAGTTGCGCCAGCAGGAGCAGGACGCGCGCAGCCGGATCGCGCTGGAAGTGAAAACTGCCCTGGCACAGATCGCGTCGGCACGCAGTGAAGTAGACGTGGCGAAGCTGGGCGTGGAACTGGCGCAGCAGGAAGTGGAACAGGCGCGCGACCGGTTCCAGGCCGGCGTGGCCAACAACATCGAAGTGGTTACGGCCCAGGATGAACTGGCGCGCGCCAACGACAACCAGATCTCGGCGTTCTATCGATACAACCAGGCGCGCGCGGACCTGGCGCGGTCGGTAGGGCAGATGGAGGCGTTGTATGCCAGGTGAACGTGCGGCTGCCGAAATATGGGCATACTGCCACAGCCGCCATTATCAAGTGACGGATAAAGAAGAAGTTGGCGACGTCCGGGAATCCCAGATTCTTGCTATACCTAACTGTAGAGGGGGCGGAATTCTATGGCAGACGTAGTCGACGAATTGTCCAAGCCGCAGGCTCCCCCTCAGCCCGCCCAGCCGCGTAAAAATTCCCGCATGAAGTTCGTCCTGGTCGGGTTGGTCCTGCTTGTGGTGGCCGCCGGCATCTGGGTGTACGTGCATTTTGAGGATCGGGTATCATCCGACGACGCCCAGGTAGACGGGCACATCACGGCAGTGGCGCCGAAGGTCGGCGGCAACGTGCTGGAAGTGATGGTGGTAGAGAATTTGGAGGTGAAAGCCGGACAGGTTCTGTTGCGCATCGATCCTCGCGATTACCAGGTCAAAGTCGATCTCGCCAAGGCAGCCTTGCTGCAGTCCGAGAGCCAATTGCGTTCCGCGCAGGTCTCGGTTCCGTGGGTCAACGAAACCACGCAATCCGGCAGCTCCGGCGCTTCCGCGCAGTTGGCGGATGCCATGGCGCAACTGGAAAGCGCGCGTCTTGAATACGAACAGGCCTCCAGCTCGGACATTTCCTATGCGGAAGCCAACATGCGCGCCAAACAGGCTAGCAGCGAACGCGCGCAGGCCGACCTGGCCCGCATGAAACCGCTTCTGGATAAGGCCGAAATTTCTCAACAACAGTACGACTCCTACGTGGCGGCGGCGCGCGTGGCGGAAAGCGAATGGAAGGCGGCCCAGGAGAAACTGTCCTCGGTGCGGAAGGATGCCGGAATCCGCAAGTCGGCCATCGATGTCGCGCAGTCGCGAGTCACCCAGGCGCAGGCGCAGGTGGAGAACTCGCTGGCCAACCGCAAGCAGGTGGACGTGCGGAAAGCCGACGCGGGCACGGCCGGAGCCGCCGTCGCCGCCGCGCGCGCCAACCTGGAGGCCGCGGAACTTCAACTGAGCTACACCACAATCGTCGCGCCGACCGATGGCATGGTCACGCACAAAAGCGTGGAGCCCGGCCAGATCGTGCAGCCCGGCCAGGGACTCATGATGATCATTCCGCTTCATGACCTCTGGGTAACCGCTAATTTTAAGGAGACGCAACTCGCCCGCGTGCGGCCCGGCCAACCGGCCGAGATCTCCGTTGACATGTACGGCGGCAGGAAGGTGCGCGGCCACGTGGACTCCATCTCCGGGGCTACCGGCTCGCGCTTAAGCATGTTGCCCGCGGAAAACGCTACCGGCAACTTCGTCAAAGTTGTACAACGCATCCCGGTAAAGATTCTGGTTGATCGGACGGATGGTCTGGTGTTGAGGCCGGGAATGAACGTCGATGCTACAATCTTTACCAAGTGACTCCAGTTCTTAAGAACCGTGATTGTTCTCACAACGGCTCGGCGGATGCTCCTCTAAGTGTGATGATTATCTGGGCGCTCTCTTTGTTGGCCGTAACTTCGCTGTTTGCCGCAGATGACCAGCAGCTCGCGCTGGTATTGAAAGCCCAGACCGATTTCGACCGGGTAGAATTGTCTTCCACCCCACAATTGCGGGAAGCCGGAGCCTGTGTACAGTCGCAGGCCGGATTGCTTCCTGTGACTGCGCCGGAAGAACTGACGCTCCTCCATTACCGCAAAGGATACTGTACTTTGGTCAGCGCTACCATCTCAAACGATCCAAGCGGTTACCTGGTGGCGGCGGCGGAGTTCGACAAGGCCGTGGAGAGCTGGCCTTTGCGGTTTCGGAATAACGGGAAGAAAGGCCCGCCGCCGGCGCCGGTCTCTTCAGGCTTACAGGCGTTAGCTGCCATCGCCCGTCTCCGGGCCGGCGTGGACGCTCCTGCGATGGCACGGGCGCAGCGGGAAATCGATGCGGCAATCCAATCCGCGGCATGCGTCTCGACTATTATGCCGGGTGATTTCTGCCGGGACATCCTGGCTACCGGCCGCCAATGGCTGGGATGGATGGCTTTGCGCGCAGGGAATCTCGATCAGGCTGCCACCGATTTCTCCGGGTCCGCCGAGTCGGGTTGGACTGCATGGGTGGCCGGCCGCAAGGCATTCGATAGCGGCAACTATGCCGACACAGTCGTCCAATATAATCAGGCGATTCAAGTTTGGAAATCGCTTTGGGTGGCCCCCGGCCCAAGGTTCCTGAAGGCGTTGGGGCCGCGGCCGGATATGGCCACCGCCCTTAGGGAACGGGGTAGTGCTGAGTTGCTGGCCGGGAATACCAAATCGGCCATCGCCACCCTGGACGAAGTCATCAAGGCCGACCCCTCCGATGCGCGCGCATTATTCCTGAGGGGCCGCGCCCACGAATTGGCGGGCCAGCCAGACCTGGCACTCAGCGATTACAATTTGGCCAGCCGGACCGCGTTCGCCAACGCCAAAGACCTGGCTTCGGGAGAGGCCCACCTCTACCGTGGAATCTTGCTGTACCGCCGGAAGGATTATGCACGGGCGGAAGACGAATTTTCGAGCGCCTTGAATTTCGAAGTCCCGGCCGCCATACGCTCCGATGCCGTGGCCTGGAGGCATTTGGCGGCGGTGGCGGGCGGCTCCTGTGCAACTGAGCGCGAATTCCTGGCGCGGTCGCTGGCCGACGTTTCGCCGTACTTTCCCAAAGCCGAGGCACGCGCTATCGTGGCATCCTGCAGCACCACCACGGCCAACTCAGTAGTCCGCGATACAGCGAAATGACCGGCAGCCGCGTGCGGTGGTGTGTGTTACAGTTCAGGATAAGATGGCATCTCGAAGCGTCAACAAAGTCATATTGATTGGGCATCTGGGTAAGGATGCCGAAACCAAATTCACGCCGAGTGGCGTTTCCCGCTCCAACTTCACCATCGCCACCAACCGGCGCTGGAAAGACCAGCAATCCGGCGAATGGAAAGATGTAACCGACTGGCACAACGTGGTTCTGTGGCGGTCCGAAAATCTGGCGAACTACCTTCAGAAGGGCAAGCAAGTGTATGTGGAGGGCCGCCTGGAGAGCCGCAGTTGGGATGACAAAGACGGGCAGAAGAAGTACATCACCGAAGTGGTCTGCGAAGAGCTGATCCTCCTCGGTGGCGGCGGTCGCGGTGATGGCGGTGGCCCCGGCGATTCCGATCGCGCTCCCGTCTCAATGCCCCGCTCCGCGCAGCGCCCGCAACCTGCCGCGCCGGCGTCCGCTCCTGAGGAATTCAACCAGGGAATCACTGACGACGACGTTCCATTCTAATTCGGGTTGCTAACCGATTCAAGTAGCCCATCAATCTGACAAGCACTTCCGTGCCACGCTGAATTCGATGGACAGCGCCTGGACTTTGATGACCATCGGCCATTCCAACCGGCCCTTCGAAGAGCTTACTCGAAATGTTGAAGGCCCACGAAGTGGATTTTCTGGTGGACGTTCGGACCATCCCGCGCTCCAGACACAACCCGCAGTTCAACCGGGAAGCCCTGCCGGAACCGCTGGCCCTGGCGGGCATCGAGTACCTCCACATGCCCGGCTTGGGCGGTCTGCGGCACCCTCGCCAGGATTCCCGGAATACAGGCTGGAAGAATCTCAGCTTCCGTGGTTACGCGGACTACATGCAGACTGCTGAGTTCGAGCGGAACCTCGAGGAATTGCTGCGGCTGGCCAACGGGCGGCGCGCCGCGGTGATGTGCGCGGAATCGGTCCCATGGCGCTGCCACCGGTCGCTGATTGCCGATGCTCTAACGGCGCGCGGCTTGAACGTCCGCCACATCATGAGCGCGGCCAGGGCGGACCCGCACCGGCTCACCTCATTTGCGCAGGTTGTGTCGGAACGTGTCACATACCCGCCCATCGAACCGGATCTGTTCCCCCATTAGCCTTTGGGGGGCGGGCTATTCAGCCCGCGGACCCGCTTTCCAGCGGGTCCAGCCGCCGTGGAGCCAGGCTTCAGCCTGCCATGCCCGGATTAATCCGGGCACCTCAGACCACGGGGTTCCGCAGAATGCCGATTCCCTCGATCTCCACTTCCATCACATCTCCGGGCGCCATCTTGCGCGTGTTGCCCGGGGTCCCGGTATAGATGAGGTCGCCCGGCATCAGCGTGACCCAGCCGCTGACCCAGCTCACCACGCTGGCGCAATCGAAGATCAGGTCTGAGGTGTATTGCTTCTGGATCACCTCGCCGTTCATGCGCGTCTGCAACAGCAGGTTGCCGTAATCGAGGCCCGTGACTACCGCCGGACCCAGGGGCGCGAACGTATCCGAGCCCTTTGCCCGCCACCATTGCAGGTCCTTCTTTTCGCCGTTCTGCCAGTTGCGATCGCTCACGTCGTTGCCGCAGGTGACGCCGAAAATAGCATCGCGCGCCTGCTCCTTCGAAGCATTCTTCACCTGCTTGCCGATCACCGCCACCAGCTCTCCCTCGGAATGCGTGTCTGAGGCATCGCGCGGAATGACAATCGGGCCCTCGGGGTCCTGCAGCGCCGTGATCGGTTTGTAGAACATTTCCGGGTGCGCCGGTTGCGGGCGGCTGCCCAGGTGGCTCTTGTAGTTCAGCCCCACCGCCATGATCTTGCCCGGCTGGCAGGGGCAGAGCAGGCTCACGTCAGAGAGTTTGCGGATGACGCCGGTTGCGGCGCCGCCGTCCAGCAGGCCTCCGCCCACCTCGCGGACGGTGTCACCGTCCAGAATGCCGTAGGAAACGCCGGAGGCCGAGCGATAGCGAATGTATTTGGTCACGTTCCGCTATTGTAACGCCTCGGCTTATGCCATTCCCAGGTACGCCTGATACCTTCCTCCAGTGGAATTAAGGACCGCAGGCCGAGTTCCTTCTCCGCCCGTTCGGTTGCCGGGACGTAGCGCAAAGCCGGTGCGCCAGGCTCGGGCTGGCGTGCAATCCGTATAGGCGCGGCGGGAGCGATCACGGACACCACGCGGCGCGCCAGGTCGGCGATGGTCACCGCATCGGCCGAGCCTACGTTGTAAGCGCGCCCCGGCTGGCCGCGAAACAAAATGGTCCACAGCCAGATTGCCAGATCCGCGGCATACAGATACGAGCGGTACGGAGTGCCATCGCCCGCGATCTCCACCGGGCCGCCGGCCATGGCATCGCGAATGAAGTTGCCTGCGGCGAAATTCCGATCCAGCGGAAAGTAGGGACCCACGAAAGCGAACATCCGCGCCATGGCGGCGCTGAAGCCATAGACCTGCGAATAGGTGGAGCAGAGGAATTCCGAAATCCGCTTCCCCTGGCCATAGGCGGAAGCCGTGTCGGTGGCCGCCGGCGCGCCGGCGTAATCCTCAGGGATGTGGGTCAATGTCGCGGGCTGCCGCCCATACACCGCACCGGAACTGGTGAACAGAAAATGACGGGCGCCCCGTGAGCGCGCCAGTTCCAGCACGCGGCGGGTGGCAGCCAGATCGCGGTCCAGCGTGGACGCCGGCATTTCGGCGGATGGCGCAACATAACGCTCCGTGGCCGCATGCACCACCAGGGGAAAGCTGCCGTCCGGAAACTCGAAGCCGGCGGCGTCGCCCACGTGAAGCGTCACCGCGCCGTCATCCGCCAGGTGAGGGGAGCGCGAACGGAACGCCGCCGGGTTACGCGTAAGCAAGACGGCGGAAATCCCCAGATTCAGGCGGCGGTTGGCCCACAAGCAGGCTTTCCACCAGCCACACGCCGACGAAGCCGGTGCCGCCGGTAATGAAAAAGCGCTCGCCCCGCGCGTCCTGCCAGAGCGTTTCAGTGTGCGCCAGGACATGATCCAGATCCCGCGCGATGGCGTTTTCCATCTCCCGGGCTCAGCGCACCGCTAGTCCAACCAGTCGCGGCAGGGCGTGGAACGTCTCCAGGATGTAATCCACCATCTTCGGCCCGATCCCCGGAAAGACGCCAATCCAAAACACCTGATTCATGACGAAATCGGCGTTGGTCATTTCTCCCACTACGCGGAATTCGCGGTCCTTGTAGGCCGGCTGGTGCACCAGGTTGCCTCCGAACAGCAGGCGCGTCGCAATCTTGTGTTCTTCCAGATGCCGCGTGACCTGGTTACGTGAAAACGGGGCATCCGGCCGCACGGCGATGGGGAAGCCGAACCAACTGGGTTCCGATCCGGGGGTCGCTTCGGGCAGAATTAAAAATTCCTCCAGCGGCCGCAGCCCCTCGCGAAGGGCTTCGAAATTGCGGCGGCGCGCCTCAATGAAGCCGGGAAGTTTTTTCAATTGCGCCACGCCCACGGCGGCCTGCATATCGGTCAGCTTCAGGTTGTAGCCGATGTGCGAGTAAATATACTTGTGGTCGTAGCCGCAGGGCAGGTCGCCCAGCTGCCATTCGAAGCGCTTGCCGCAGGTGTTCTCTTTGCCCGGGTCGCACCAGCAATCCCGGCCCCAGTCGCGGAAAGATTCGGCCAGAGTGCGCAGCAGGGGCTGGTTGGTGAGCACGCTGCCGCCCTCGCCCATGGTGATGTGGTGTGCCGGATAGAAGCTGGTAGTTGCCAGGTCGCCAAACGTGCCTGCCTTGCGGCCCTTATAGATGGAGCCGACAGCGTCGCAGCAATCTTCAATGAGCCAGAGCCCGTGCCGCCGCGCGAATTCGCCGGCCGCATCCAGGTCGAATGGGTTGCCCAGTGTGTGGGCGAAGATCATGGCGCGCGTGCGCGGCGAAAGCGCGGCTTCCAACTGCGACATGTCCGGGTTGTAAGTGGGTATGGTGACGTCGATGAAAACCGGCACCAGGTTGTTCTGCAAAATCGAGTTGACGGTGGTGGGGAAACCGGCGGCCACGGTAATCACTTCGTCGCCCGGCACCAGGCGGCGGTCGCCGAGCTTGGGTGAGGTGAGCGCCGCCACCGCCACCAGGTCGGCCGAGGAGCCGGAATTCACCAGGACGCAATCGCGGACTCCCATGAAGCGCGCGAACTCGCGTTCGAACTGGTCGGCAAAGCGGCCCGTGGTAAGCCAGAAATCGAGCGCCGAATCCACCAGTTCCCGCATTTCGTCGGAATCGAAGACCTTCCCCGATACCGGCACGGCCGATTCTCCGGGCGCGAATGGGCGCGGCGCGAAGGCTTCGCCGCAGTACTCGCCCACCAGATCCAGAATCTGCTCGCGTAACTCCTTTGCCCTGGCTGTCATTTCGGAGACCTCATGTCAGAAACTCCCGATACCACGGAATCGTTCGCTCGATTCCCTGGTCCAGTGTGAAGAGCGGCGACCACTGCAGCATCTGGCGGGCGCGCGCGGCGCTCAAGAACTGGCGCCGGATTTCGTTGGACACTTCGTTGAGCACCACCGGCTCCAGGTCGGAACCCATGGCTTTGAGGATGCGATTCACAAGACCGAGAACCGTGACTTCGATTTCGTTCGAGAAATTGAACGCCCGCCCATGCAGGTCGGGCCTGCTATGCAGTTTTTCCGCCAGCAGGATGTGAGCTGCGGCGCCATCTTCCACGTAGAAGTAATCGCGAACGTAATGGCCGTCTGAGCGGATCACGGGGCGTTCGCCGCGCAGCACCGAACGGATGGTGCTGGGCACGATGCGCTGCCAGTTGAGATCGCCCCCGCCATAAAAATTTCCGCAGCGCGTCACCGCCACCGGCAGCCTGTAGCTGTTCGCGTAGGCCTGAGAAATCAGGTCCGCGCATGACTTGCTGACATCGTATGGGTGGCGGCCCTGAAGCGGCGTGTCCTCCGTATAGGGCAGGGCTTCATGATCGCCGTACGCTTTGTCGGAGGAGGCCATCACGATGGACTTGACGCACGGCGAACGCCGGCACGCCTCCAGCAGATTCCAGGTTCCCTGAATATTGGTTTCGAAGGTCGAGATCGGATTGCTGTTGGCGATTCCAACGATGGCCTGGGCCGCCAGATGGATCACGGTGTCGGTTTCGAATTCCCTGATCGCGCGCTCCAAAACCTCACGGTCGCTTAGGTCGCCGCGCACTACTTTGACTCGCTCAATGGTGCGGCCGTCGCGGACCAGGCAGACCACATCTGCGCCCGTTTCCACCAGTCGGAGGGTGACCCAGGAGCCTAACAGACCAGTGGCGCCGGTTACCAGAACCGGACGGCCTGCCCAGAATCCATTCATGCCCATACTTTCCAGGGAGCCTCGCGGCGATTCCAAAGCTCATTCAGGTGCTGGTATTCCCGGAATGTGTCCATGGCGTAAAAAAAACCCTCGTGGCGATACGCCATGAGCTGGCCGGCAGCCGCCAGGCGCTCCAGGGGCTCGCGCTCGAAGATGCAGTCGTCTCCGCCCAGGAAATCGAATACCCCGGCGTTCAACACGAAAAAGCCGGCATTGATCCAGGCATCGGTCTTGGGTTTTTCGTTGAAGCTGCGGACGCGGCTTTGGTCGGTCAGCTCAATCACGCCGAAACGGGAGATGGGCGGCACGGAGGTGACGGTGGCAATCTTCCCATGGCTCTTGTGAAACTCCAACACGCGGCGAATGTCCACGTCGCTCACACCATCGCCATAGGTCAGCATAAAGGTGTCGCCATCGACATACCTTCGAATCTTTTGGATGCGGCCTCCGGTCATGGATTCAGGGCCGGTATCGGCCAGCGTTACGCTGAAGCCTTGCTCGGTGTGCAGCCCGTGGTACTGGATCTGGGATTTTTCTCCGAGGCAAATGGAAAAGTCGTTGTTCATAGCCTCGTAGTTCAGGAAGTATTCTTTGATGACGTTGCCGCGGTATCCCAGGCACAGCACGAAATCGGAGAACCCATAGTGCGCATAAGATTTCATGATGTGCCACAGGATCGGCCGTCCGCCGATCTCAACCATGGGTTTAGGACGAAATTCAGTTTCTTCTCGAAGGCGGGTACCCGTTCCACCGCACAAAACGACCACTTTCATGAGAGCTCCTAGAACTGGCCCGCCGCGACCGGCCGGAATCCTCGCAAAGCGGCCTGAGTCGGCACCGGCTCGGGAGCTGGGGCGGTGCGGCGGTCGATTTCAGCCTCGACGGTCCGGCCCAGCGCGGCAGCCAGCCCGCTGAAGACGGACAACATCGAACTGTACGCGATATAGTCGAAGAACACGGTGACGGCGTAGACAATCAGTACGTAATTCAGACAGACGGCAAGATTCGCGATGTCTTGCAGACGGGGATCACCCTCGGTCTTCTTGTATATGCGGGAAGTCGTCCTCAACGACCAGAAGATAATGAGAACGTAAAAAATGCAGCCCGGAATGCCCAGCTCGGAAGAGACCTGAGTGTAGCTATTGTGCGTTCCCTGCCAGGTGCCGTGGCGAAGCCCCGTCGCGCGCGCGTCCTCGTCCTCGGCAACCGCGAACATCCCAGGGCCAACACCGAACAAGGGATGATAAAGCGTAAACTTTAGGCTCTTTCTGAGCAGGTGCATGCGAGCGTCGGTGGAAGCGATGGCGCTGGCATCCAGCATGTCGTCCTCGCCGTAGACCACTGGTCCTTGGTTTTCTTCCGTCAGCGTTGCGTATCGGCTCAAAAGCTTCTTAGGCATAGTGCCGGCGATCAACAGCACTAAGACCGTGCCTCCGATGACGATTTTGAGTTTTCCCGCCATCGAGGACCGCAGGAAAACACAAATCACCGTCACGCCAAACCCAATCAACGCACCGCGGGACCCGGTCTTGCTGGTCGTATACAGCATCGCCACCATCACACAGCTCGCAAATACCTTGACCGGCGCCGACGTTGCATTGAGCACGACAAGCCCCCAGAGCGGTAGCCCCAGCAACAGGGCCTGCCCCATCTCATTGGGGTTGGAAAACTTTCCGTGGGGTAGGAAGAGGCGTCCGGTTTCCACGGTGCTCCCCCAAAAGATGGCGATAAGTGTCAGAACGAAAAAGGCCCACGTTACCGAGGAAACAGCGCGCTTGCACTGAGAAAAGTTAGCGATCAACCCCGCGGTAGCAAGGAAGATCACAAAGCTCGGCACCCACATCGTCGTAAAAAGCGCGACGCTGCCGCCTTTCCAATGGCTGGAAGGCACCGCCAATATAAACCAGGCGGTGAAGCCTAGCATCGCCTTGCCGATATTGGTCTTGAGAGCCGTAATGAAGCTCTGGCTCAAGACCACCATCACCAGCATCACGCGATAGCTGATGCCTGGGACATGCAATGCGGAAAACTTAACGTCGAAAATGCGGCTGTAGATCAGAAAGAGGTAGATGACAAGAATGAAAAATCCAAGCCGCTGAAAACCAGAAACTTCGCCGGGAGAATTGACCCATACAGGCGCCGCATATCGGCGGATTATGACGGGCTGCGGGTTAACGGGGGCTGCCGTCATACGAAGTGGTTGGTAACTCTCAAGAGGCCTGTGACGTCCAAGCGCAATTTTATCACCTTTGATCGCCCATTTCGCAGCAGACGTCCACCAAAAGACCGGCCAAATGCCGTCCCGAAAGCTGACATTGTGTCATTGCCAACGTTAGTGGTGAGAACCAACCTGCTGGCAAGCTGGAGGGTGGTATACTCGCCGATTAAACCGGCCATGATGGATTACAGGCAGCCTTCCGCGACCAGCCTTCCATCCGTCGCAGCGCGCCGGACCTCTGACGTTCATTATTTTCTTGAGCGGCATTTCCGGGTGCTGGCCGCCATCCTTTTGCTTACGATGGCACTCGTGCAGTTTGCCGTGATGCAGGGAGAAAGTCAGGCGAATGATGAGAGTTTCCACCTGCTGGCCGGGTACAGCTATCTCAAGACGGGAGTATTACCGCTCGGCGTCGAACATCCGCCGCTTGCGCAATTGATCGCGGCTTTGCCGCTGCTTCCTCTTAAACTGCGGCTTCCAGGACGCCATCTCGAGGCGGGGGATTATCAGCAGTATGCCCGAGAGCAGGAGTTTCTTTACGCCAATCGATATCCGGCCCAGACGATTCTAATGACGGCAAGATCGGCCGACATTGCGATCACTCTGTTGCTCGCGCTCGTGCTGGCCTGGTGGACGCGAAGACATTTCGGCGCCGTCCCGGCGCTGGCTGCGCTGTTGCTACTGGCCTTCGATCCAAACTTTCTGGCGCATGGGCATTACACCGACAACGATGTTCCAGTGGCGTTATGTTTTCTGGCCGGAGCCCTGAGCTGGAACGCGTTTCTATCCACCGGGCGCCTGAGCGCTGCTATACTTTGTGGCGCGCTCAGCGGCGTTGCGATGTCTACCAAGTATTCGGCAATTCTGCTGTTCCCCATATACGTTCTGCTTTACCTGGTGCACTGGTGGCAACAGTCGGGAATTCCAGGCGGTTCCGGTTACCGCTGTTCGCTCGGGCATCTCACCAAGAGCATGCTCGCACTGGTTGCATGCATGTTCCTGGTGGTATTCGCCATCTTCAACTTTGAGACACGCCCGCTGGTTCCCACGGAAATGATGGAGAATCCTGAGCCCATCTCCGCCAAGATCATGAGGCGTCCGGAACTCCTGGGGCGGCTCGCTCCATGGGTGCTCGGACACCCTGAAAGGTGGCAGTTGTTGGAAACGGTGCTGCAGCGCACGCCCATCCCGGCCGCCTCATTCTTCCGCGGGCTGTTCGTGGTCCTCCATCACAGCGCCGTTGGGCACCCCACTTATTTACTTGGCCAGTATTCGTCCACTGGATGGTGGTATTATTTCCCGGTCGTGATCGCGGTCAAGTCACCCGTGGGGCTGCAGTTGCTCTTTTTGTTGGCTGTAATAGTAGCCGCGCGGGCCTTGTTTCATGAAGGATTCAGCCGGGCGATTCGCAAGCTGAAGACGTTAAACCAGGACTGGTATGTCTTGCTGGTGCCTCCGCTGTTCTATTTCGTGGTCAGCGTACGCAGCCACATCAGTATCGGTATCCGGCACCAGCTTCCGATTTATCCGTTTATCTTTATATGGATTGCGGCCGTTCTTTTTTCGCGGAGGCTAAAAGTTCCCCTTCTCTTGGGACGGGTTGCAGTAGCTTGCATGGCGATGGTAGCGGTGGAGACAGCCGTGGCTTTCCCCAACTATTTGGGTTTTTTCAACACTCCGAGCGGCGGCCCCCGAATGGGACAAAGATATGTTGTGGATTCCAACCTTGACTGGGGTCAGGATTTATTACACTTGAAACGGTACCTTTCTACCCACAACGTTTCCAATGTTTGCCTGGCATACTTCGGTGCTGCTCCGCCGGAGTATTTTGGGATTAAGTCGCGCGCGGTTCCACCCACCCTGGAAGAAGCGCGCCGAACGGGTTGCGTGGTGATAATGAGTAATACACAATTCGCATTCGACGGTGGAGGCGAACGCCGCTATCAATGGCTAAATAACCTGCGGGCAACGGATTATGTGGGCTCTTCATACCGCGTTTACGATCTCAATTCGCAATGACGGGCCCAAACGCTCACTCAGTCGATTAGCCGCCGTGGAGCCAGGCTTCAGCCTGCCATGTCCGGATTCATCCGGGCACCCCGCCGCAATCAAGATTGTCTGCGACGGCCCTGACTTACACGCCGATTGGCTTCGTTCCGAAAATGAGGTACCTCATTGACGCGCCCCTGATCCGGAACAATAGCCATCCAGCCCGCCACAACAGTAGCGCGCCTTAGCAAATTTTTTTCATCGACTGGTCAATCACTTACAGCCCTCATCTTCGTAAGCGCGATTCTTCGCTTGCTAGCCTGATCTTGAGAGAGATGCTCGGGAAGGTAACTGGTTTCCGAGTAGCGCCAGTGCCCGGCGGCTCGAAGGAGAATCATCGATGATAGCGGAATCTATGCAGTGGGTTGACGTCGGCCGCTTCCGGCTGTCTTTAACCAGCAGCCTTCGTAAGCCCTGCAAAGTGACTCTTCCATGAAACGGCTGATCCTCCTGCTTCTGTTCGCCATGCCTGCGCTGGCGCAGTGCACGGGATACGCTAACTCGAAGACAGTTGACATCGCCAGGCTTAAAGTTCCATCCACGCAGAGTAACTTCACTATCCTCATCTCCGGCACCTGGAGTTTTCTGGCAAACACCGGTTCGGGTGGGTTCGTCGCCAATCCCAGCGGATTTGATATTTGCTTCTCTGACTCCGCCAATTTCGTCAAGTATTCTTACGATCCTTTTGAGACCTATATCAATACCACTGGACAAATCGCCGTATGGGTTGGTCCAATAGCTACGATTAATGGAAACACATCCGCGTCTGACACTCAGATCAAGCTCTGGTACGGGAACCCGGGCGTCACCACATTTCAGGGGGGCAGTGCCGGAACCGCCTGGGACAGCCATTCCAAGTTCGTCCAACACTTCCCAAACGGCACTACGCTGACCGCGGCCGACACCGGCGCCAATGGAATCAACGGCACCGTTACCGGAGCCACGGCGGCTGCCGGGATAATCGACGGCGGGGCCTTGATAGGGAATGGGAATTATATCGGATTTGGAAATCCTGGCGCGCTGCAACTCACCTCTGGCTACACCCTGGAAGCTTGGGAAAAAATGAGCAACCTGAGTGCTACCGGCGAGCAAGTACTTTATGCTAACTGGTCACAGACATCCAATTTTTTTGGCGTGCTCTTAAGTTTGGGGAATTATACCGGGAGTAATTTTCAGGTCAGGCTCGTGAATGGAATCGGGACCAGTTCCTTTGTGCCCAGGTTCAGCGCGGCCACCCTTGGTGATACGAACTGGCATCACATTGCAGGGACGTGGGATGGGGCTGCTCAGAACCTGTTTCTTGACGGCGCGGCAAGCGGAGCGGCTATCCCTCGCCCCGCGCCATCTTATGCCTTAGCCAACCTGGTCAGAATCGGAGATGCTAACACCGGTTCGGAGATAAGCCCCTTTAACGGAACCATCGATGAAGTACGGGTCTCCGATATCGCCAGATCTCCCGACTGGATAACAGCCGAATACAATAACATTTCTTCGCCCTCCACCTTTCTCTCCATCATAAATAACTCGCCTGGCAGCGGACCCGCGATCAGCAATATGTCTTGCGCGCCGAACTCCCCTTCATCGGCCAGATGCACTTGGACTACCGATGTAGCATCCGGGTCGCAGGTGCGCTGCGGAACTTCAAGCGGGGGGCCGTTCACAACCTATCAAACGACTACCGTATACGCCGGTTCAAGCGGAGTGACTGCGCATTCGATGGTGATTCCCGGCCTGCCCAATAACGTCAGCCAGACGGCATACTACTGCCAGGTGTTATCCGGAAATTCCCAGGGCTCCGCCGTGAGCGCCGCGGTCCCCACCGGCACCTTTGCACCAGTCGTCTCCACGCCCTTCACCGCCATACTCTCGCCGGTAACGCGCTACAACGACCAGTACAACGGCGTACGGGGACTGGCAAATCGGGGCATCGCGGCCAACATGGGAGCATACTACCCGACCATGTGGGCGGATGATGGCAAGCTATACGGCGTCGGGAACGACACCAGTTGGCTGGCAACCGGCCATGGCTCTTATAGCGGCTTTGGGAATGGTTCGAGCCTCGCCATTTTTGGTACCAACCCGGCCGGCGGCACCGCATCGGCGGCGTCTGCCTCTCTCCTGACGATAGCTCTGGTGAATCCATTGAGTAACTTTGGGATTGCCGGCGCGGGCAACACCTGCACCGATGGCACCACATCCGGACCCGGATGCTGGGTTGATGGCGCAACCTGGAAAACCGGCAATGGAATCAGTTTCAACGGCAGACTTGTCCAGCACGTGATGCGGCAGAACGGCGGCGGCGGACTCTGGGGAGACGCCTCTCTGATCGTCTCCTCCGACCATGGCGCAACCTGGCTTGCCCCGCAAAATTATCCCGGCGGCGCGCCCAAGGCGAACGGAGATCCGCCGCCCGGCGGGACGGGAATGTGGACCGGTTACGGGGCAGGTAACAACTGCGCCAATGCCACCATCCCGCAGCATGGGCAAGACTACGGATTCACAGGCTCCTCGTTTTTCAATTACGGCAACACCGATGCCTTCGTCTATCTGATGTGTTCTAGAGGCGATCTGGGATTCGCCTATGTAGCCAGGGTGCGGGTGGAGGATTTCCTGCTCCTCGACGCGGCTAAGTATCAGTACTACACCGGCGGCGACGGTCTGCTGGATGTGAACTGGTCAAGTAATATCGCTTCGGCCGTCGCCACCGGAGTTCAATCGACCGGTGCCGGGAACGGCGTCTGCATTCAGGGCGTGGAGTTCATTCCCGACTTCAACCGGTGGATGTTCACCTGCGGTGGAGGCCCCTCCGGTACCGGAATTAGCGCCACAGTGCAGATATTCGACGCTCCCTATCCATGGGGGCCAACGTTCACTCTGGTAGCGGCTTTACCCCGCGCGCAGGCATATCTGAATTACGCTCCAGCGTTTACGGCCCCCTTGGCAAGCACTTACTCCAGGATCTCCAGCAGCCCGCTAACTTCGTCTATCGTCATAATGACTACGGGGCAGACCAACGGTCAGAGCGCGGCGAATCCAGCGGTGGATGAATATTCACCGCACTGGTTCACCGCCAGGCTGGTGCCGCAAGACCCGTCCGGTAGAGGGCCGCTTCGCCGCCCGGTGATTTCGAGTAGTGGGCGGAACCTGCATCTTGCCTCGGGACTCGATCTCTTTTACGATTTTCAGGGGCTGAGTTTCGCTTTCACGGTTCCGGACCGCTCTCCGCGTGGGAAATACTCGATTTCCCTCACCCGCGCAACACCCGCCATCCTGGATCAGTTCGGGATGATTAATTTCGGTTTCTGGAGCGGCCTCGCCAATAACTGCTCGCCTGCCTGTGCCTCGCCGGTCAATTACACGCTTCCGACGTCATACAGCGCCGGCCTGAACGACTTCACTGTGGCATTGGTGTTCGCGCACTATCCGTCTTCTCTGCCCGCGGTTAGCGGCGAACTGGTCCTGGACAAAACGGACCTGCAGTTGTTCCGCAACGGCACTACCGCGAATTCATGGAAGGTGACGGTGGGAACCACCACCATCGGCCCTTTCGCGCTTACCACGGACGTTGCGGCCGGCGGCACTACCTGGCCGGCTTTATTCATCAGGCGGATTGGATCCACAGTCAACGTGTACTCTTCGGCAGGTATCGGATCGGCGCCGCTTACTGTCTTAGCGACCGGGACTTACGCCGGTACCTTATCGGCCGCAAACCCGCTCAACATCGGGGCGACACTTACGGGCATCATGTCGGAATTGCTGATCTGGCCGCGCGGATTGTCCGATGGCTTGAATGTTGTGGGACCCTGCGAGTTGTGCCTGGAGACAGCCGTCATTCGCAGTGACATGGCGCAGCGCGGCCTTACGATTGTCGCCTCCGCGGGAAGCGGTCTGCTGTTTGATTCTCAGGCGGGTCTGTTTGACAGCATTCCTGGCTTATTCGATTTGCACTAGAAAGGGACGATCTAAATGTTTATCCAAGTACCGGTCCTGCTGATCCTCTGTGCTGCCCTGCTGGCGGCACAGGTACCCACGATTCCAAATGAACCCTCGGCAGCCTTTCGAACTGACCTCAACACCAGCCTGCAAAACGCGGCTTCGCTCACCGGCAGCTACTCGAACCCGGTATGGATTACCTCTCTGATTTTCGCGAAGATCACAGGCGTTCCAGCATTTGTGGATAAGACCATAGCTAACTCTTACGCCGCCGGCGCGAAGCAGACGTTTCAAGCTAGCGCCTCCACGGCGGGAATGAATTTTGGCGGAGTGGCTTCAGATCCGTCAACATTGGCGGAAGGCGATACCTGGTACCGGACGGATCTGCATGTGACGCGGCAATACCAGAACGGAGTAGCTGTGACGGTGGGCGCCACGGGCCCCACTGGGCTGACGGGCGCAACCGGACCAACCGGGCCGGCGCCGGCCACTCCCTTCACTGCGGTCGATGGCGGCTGCACGTATCTCGCACAGCCCGAGCCGAGTGAGTCCTGCGCCATTCCCTACACGAAGTTCACCGGGTTCACAGGGTCATCCACGGGCTTCGTCGCGTTCTTCACTTTGCCTGCCCATTTCTCCGTTCGCTCCTGCCTCATCGAGGTAGGAAGCGGATTCACCAGCAGCGGAAATATCACAGCCATGACGGCGGCATTGGGTACGGCGGCTTCACCGACCGGCTATGGCTCGTCGTACGCGGTGCTGCCGATGCCCACGCCGCCTTTACAGGAGTGGCCCTGCTCAGGGGTCACACTGGCGACCACCATTAACGGTAGCCAGGCGGTGGGGATTACGCTGAGCGTCACCAATTCGGCGCCAGGCTTCTTGAGCACACTTACTGCTGGATCTCTTACGTTGACCCTCAATGGCGTGGTGGCACGATGACGAATGTTCTTGAGCCCGTGGCCGCGCGCGTCTTCCGTGGGGCGTTGCACTGCATCGCAGCCTTGGCGCTCTGCTCCTCCGCCTTCGGCGCGGCATACCCTGCCTGCCAGGGCTACGCGAACGTGATCCCGTTCACCTACAATCCCAGCGGGGCGGCACTGAGCGGCGCACTCACCGGCTTCCCGCAGATGTTTTACGTCACGGATGCGAAGCTGAAGAGCGCGGTGAACGGCGGAAACATCGCCAATGCCAGCGCCTTCGACACGTGCGTTTCGAGTGTCGACGACGTGACCAGTTGGCCGTTTCAAATCGAGAAATACGACGGTACCGCTGGCACGCTGTGGTTCTATTTCCGTCCCACCACGACGTTGACGACGGCGGTCACTTACCACCTGTGGGTGGGCAAAGTCACGGCGACGAATCCCAGCACGACGGCGGTGTGGGCTGGGAATTACAGCCGCGTGATGTTGCTGCAAGAGACTGGAACACCGAACGGCGCGGGCACAGGGGTGTATAAGGATTCGACCTCCAACGCCGCCAACAGCACCGGCGGCACCAACCCGACCCAGGTAACCGGCCTGATTGGCAAGGCCCAGTCCTTTGCTCCTGCCAGCAGCCAATGGATCGCGCTCAAGGCCACTATTGGCAGTGGCTCACAAACCGTACAGATTCTTGCAACTCCGGCTGTCCAGGCAGCCTCGAATATCATTTGGGACGGCAGGCCCATCGGGTGCGGCGGCAACGCTGCCTGGATGAACATCGCGGCTACCACCGGATTTCTTCAATGCAAGAACGGCACCAACATTGCCGTTGGGACGACAGACGTGCGCGGCGCGGCTCACGTGCTGGGCTGCCAGTTTACCGGCAGCACCAGCACCCTGCCATTCGTCGATGGTGTGGCTCAAGGAACGGGCGCGGCCGGTGGCCCTCCAGCGGCCGAATCCGTCGCCGCAGAACTAGGGAAAGATTGCGGCACGTCGTCGTTTTACAACGGCACATTTCAGAACTTCGAGAGCAGCCAGGCATTATCCGCCGACTGGATGAAGCTCGAAGCGTATCAGACCCTCAACGCGGCCACCGTAGTGACTCTCGGGGCGGCAACTGCCAAGCCGATCATTACGAACTTTGCCTGCTCGCCTGCGACAGTCACCATGCTTACCAGCACGACCTGCACGGGAACTCAGGTCAACGGAACCACCAACCTGATCGCGGGCGGCGGCGATTCCTCGGCGTCAACCTCCGGCACCTTCACGCCGGACTTCAATACGTTCTACTCGTATACGGTATGCAACACGGCCGGCTGCAGTCAGGCGACCTTCAGCGTGGTGGTAAACGCCATCGCCGCCACTGGCTCTAACCCGGTTCTGAGCGCGGTTTCCTGCACGCCGTTTTCGGACTCGGTTCAATGCAGCGCCACCAGCGACACGGTTTCCCAGTTCGCGGTGTTCTGCGGAACGAACACCAACGGCGGCGGCACGGCCACGCCCACCGGCAACACATGGACCACCGGCACGCTCTGGCCTTTGAGCAGCACGGCGGACGGCGCGGCCAGCGCGGGAAACTGGGGCCGGGTGCATCTCAAGAATGCCGCCGTCGTGATCGGCGGACCGAACGCCTCCCATGGCCTACCACTGTTCTGTATGGTTCAGGCAACCAACGCTTTCGGCGGACCCACCAACTCTACGCAGCAGTCGGTGGCCACCCTCGCGGCGACTGTCACGACACCATTCCGGTTCAATAATACCGGCCAGATCCCCTACACCCGCCCGAACTCTCAGTACGACGGCAGCGAGGGCATGCCGAATAACGGCTTCTGGGTTGACGGCGACACCCAGTACATCACGATGGGCGACGATGGGCTGTTCTACGGCAAGTCCACAGACAACGGCGGAGTGAAGAACCTCTCCCTCAATACCGGCGGCCCTGGAGTGTTCAACTGGCAAGACGGCAAGATCCTCACGGCCACGCAGCCGCTCGGTGTGAATACGGCTTTTAATGACCAGTCTTTCGTCGCGGATGCCTTGGACATGACCGCCCGCGACGGCTGCATGTACATTGCCTTGCTGGCCCGGGTCATTCTGGGCACGGGCCAGATCAAGAGCTGCGATCACTGGATCACGTCGACGTGGAGCAATACCAATATCGGGCCGAACGCGCCACCGGTTGCCGGGCTCGACCTGACTAAGCACACGGCGGCCATCACCGCTTCGTCGGGTGACGGTACCACCATGTCGCTTACCATGTCGGGCGGCTGGGGCGGCTTTCCGCCCCCAGTCAACCGCCTGCTCTCCATCGTCGGCGGAAACTGTAGCGGGCGCTGGATCACGGCATCGAGCGATGCCACGCACGTTACTTTTCTTTCTGCTGTTACCACCACCTGCGTGGCCTCCGTGGTTTCCTGGTTTCCGTTCATGTGGGATGTGAACTATGTCTTGTCCGGAATCCGCTGCCCTGGCACAACCGGCTGCCCGCCCGTGCAAGGGATGGATGCGTATCAGTATTACCTGTCGCCTCATGACCGGTGGCCAGCCGCTTGGGTGCGGGTTCGCCGGGAGAATATGCCGCTTCAGACTCACGCCAGCTACCAATGCTTTGGAGGCACACCGGGCACGAATGCCGATTGGCTGGACGATACGAAATGGTTCACGCTTCCCTTTGCGGGGCCTATCGGTATCCTTGCTGTTAATGCCGCCCCATGCACCAATCCCACCGGCGGCCCGTTTAATAACGTGACCGGCTGGTATAAACAGCACATCGACTTTGTTCCATCCTTCAACCGCTTCCAGCTCTCGGCGTATTGGGACCAGGCGAGTAGCCCTTCCGGTTCGATGGGGAACGGGAATCCTTACTGGGATATCGGCGATACACCCATCGGCGCGATCCCGGCAGTGCCGGTAGGGCACATCCGGCCGGACTTGTTCAGAAACCCCGGCATGACTCCCAGCTTCCCCAATTGCATCGCTGGCACGTGGGTGCAGGATTCAGTCTCTCCGCTCACAGGGCATCAGACCTGCGTTGCTTCTGGTGGTCCGAACAAAGGACCGCAAACCGGCGGTGATAAATCCGGCTATACGATCTGGACCTTCCAGGTTCCCTACGTGGACGCTTCGATTCCGAGAGTGGCCCGCTCCCTGATCTCTTTCAGCGGCGGCGGACGAACGCACATTGCCAACGGCCTGCAGTATTTCGCGAACCTCAAAGACCCCGCATTCGGCCTCGGACTCAAAGATCAGATGGGGAATTTTCCGACCACACTAGCCTCGGGTAAGCCGATCATGGATCAGTACGGCATGATCTTAGGACCGCAGGGGGAAACTCCCAACACGACGGACGGAATCACCTGGACCGGCACGGAAAACTACCTCCTCACCACCGGCCTCACGTCCAACATCGGCGCGGCCTTCTCAGCGGTGGTCTGCTTCGGCCATGCGCCATACACCGTGAGTGTCTTCGGGCAAGGCCCGGTGACGGTGAACCCGATTGTCAGCGGGGAAGTGGTCGCCAATTACAGCAACACGTTTAGCATCGTGCGCCACCTGGCCAACTCCACCTGGGACGTGGTGGTGCGGGGCACGACCATCGGGGCCATCACAATTCCAGAAGGTTCTTTCGGCTGCGTCATGATCGTGTCAACGGGAACCGGCGCCAACGGGGTGGCGGTCTATCGCAGTGACGATGCGTACGGCACGCCATCCTTGACGGGCACGGCGGCGACCGCCGCGGCAGCGGGAACGCTTTCTATCGGCAGCGGCACCACGTCATTGCATGGCCATCTTTCGAACGTCTTGATCTGGAACCGCGCGCTGTCGCCTGCCGAGGTTCAGCGGGAGTTTGCAGTCCTGGGTGCGGACATGCTGTCACGAGATCCCTCCTACAAGATGGCGCGGATCGCCGGGTATTAAAGCAGGGTATTATGCGGGGTATTAAGCCATGGCGATACGATGAAGCGCTGGACAGGCACCGCCTCTGTGCCATCATGACAATTTGACGGAGTCGTACCTCAGCTTTGAAAACCCCGGGAACGCGACCCGCCGCTGGCCCGTCCTGTTGATGGCCCGCGAACTGGGCCTGGGGGGTACGGAACGCCAACTGGCAGAGACCGCGATGTCCCTGGACCGCAATCGGTTTGATCCGCACGTGGGCTGCTTTCACTCCGGCGGCTTTCGGGAGCGCGAACTGCGCCAAGCGGGCATTCCGATTGCGGAGTTCCCGGTTCGCTCGCTGATCTCTCTCTCGGCTCTCACCGGAGCCGGCCACATGGGCCGGTACCTTGCCGATCACGGCATCCGGCTGGTGCATACCTTCGACGTGCCGGCCGACCTCTTCGGCGTACCCGTGGCGCGCCTGTTCCGAACTCCCGTGGTTCTGTCCAGCCAACGCGCCCACCGCGCTCTTACGCCCGGCGCCACGCGTCACTTGCTGCGCTTGACCGACCGCATGGTGGATGGCATCGTGGTGAACAGCCAGTCGGTGGCGCGGGAACTGGTTGCACATGACGGCGTGCCGCAGTCGCTACTTCACCTGGCCTACAACGGAATCGATACCGGCATTTTTTGTCCACAGGGCAATGCGGCGGAACTACCCTGGCCTGATGCGGAGTGCGTGATCGGCGTGGTATGCGCGCTGCGCCCCGAAAAAGGTTTGCACCTGCTGCTGGATGCCTTCGCACAAGTAAGGGCCGCCTGGCCGGGCGCGCGGTTGCTGATTGTGGGAAGCGGGCCCATGCTGCCGGAAATGGAAGCCCGGGCAGCGGCGCTGAACCTGGGCGGCGCTTGCCACTTTCAAAGTGCGGCCGCGAACGTGGCGGAGTGGTTGAGAGTCATGGATATCTTCGTTCTGCCTTCGCTCTCCGAAGCCCTGTCGAACTCCCTGATGGAGGCGATGGCCTGCGGCTGTTGCGCCATCGCATCCGATACGGGAGGCAATCCCGAACTGGTTCGAGACGGCGAAACGGGCCTGCTGTTTCCAGCGGGCGATGCCCTGGCGCTAGCCGCATGTCTTCGGAGGGTGCTCGGCGATGTCCCGCGGCGCCGCCGTCTTGGTGAGAACGCCGCGCACCTGATGCGGAACAGCTTTAGCCGCGAAACGGCGGCGCAGGCCATGGGCGCAATCTACGCCAGCTACCTGGAGCAAATCGGATGAATTCTACGGAGTTAGTGGCTGCCCTTCGGTGCATCGGTACGAACCCGCGCGCACGTTCTTGAATTCCTGCACCGCGCCGCTCGGCCATTCGATCACCACCCGGCCGGCCGCCTCTCGCTTGCCCAGGCCGAAGGTCAGGGTGAGCTCGGATTGCGAAAGGTAGCTGGAGCCGGATTTCACGCGCCTGGATTGCGCCCCGTCGGGCCCGAAGACGCGCACCAGGGCTCCGATCGCGTCGCGATTCGATTTGGTGCCGGTCAGCCGCAGCCTCAAGCCACGGTTTCCGGATGTCAGATCGCTGCGGTAGAGAAACGCCCCGCCCTGGTTGGTCGTGATCAGAAGATCCAGGTCGCCGTCGCGGTCGAAGTCGCCGTACGCCAGGCCGCGCGCCACCTTAGCGGTTGCGAAGCCCACCGCCGCGGCCACGTCCCGAAAGCCCGCCTGGCCGTGGTTGAGAATGCCGTCGTTGAGGAACAGGTGGGGAGGCTGCGCGTACCCCACGTTGCCGTGGATCCGGCGAACGGTTTCGTCGATATGTCCATTCACGGCGACCAGGTCCAGATACCCGTCCAGGTTGATGTCGAGGAAAGCGCAGCCGAATCCGAGGCTGGATCGGGACGCCTGGCCTACGCCCGCCCCCTGCGCGATGTCTCTGTAGATGCCTTCACGAGTGGGGCGAAAGAGCGCCATCATTTCGTTGTCGAAGTTGGTGATGGCGATGCCTTCCATGCCGGAGTTGTCGAAATCGGCGGCGTCCACGCCCATGCCGGCGCGCGCTTTGCCATCCTCGCTGAACGCCACGCCGGCGCGCACCGCGACATCCTCGAAAGTTCCGTTGCGTAGATTGCGGTAGAGCTTGTTGGGCTGCGTATCGTTAGCGATCATCAGGTCGGGCCAGCCGTCGCGGTCGTAATCGAGCAACGCCACACCCAGCGATTTGGAGGAGCTGTCGAAGATACCGCTCCGCGCCGTGACATCTTCAAAGGTGCCGTTCCCGCGGTTCCGGAAGAGCCAGCAGGTCTCGCCGTGAAAGGCTTCGGGCGTGCAGTATGATTTGCGCTTGCCGTCCACGCTACAGAAGACGTCGTGCGCCGGCGACCACTTGACGTAGTTGCAGACCAGCAGATCCAGCAGACCGTCGCGGTCGAAGTCAAACCACATGGCGGACGTGCTGAACGCGCTGCGGCCGCCCAGGCCGGCCTTTTCGGTGACGTCGACGAAGCGTCCGCGCCCGTTGTTCTGGAAGAGGCGGTTCTGTCCCACCGCCGTCACCAGCAGGTCTGGAAAGCCGTCGTTGTTATAGTCCCCCACGGCCACCCCCATCCCGTACATCTCCACCGCCAGGCCGGCGCGCTCGGTGACATCCGCGAACGTGCCGTTGCGATTGTTGCGGTATAGCCGCATCGTGCTGGGCGTGGCGCCGCGCTCACCGCGATGATCGGGCCAGTTGGTGCCGTTGACCAGCAGAATGTCCAGCCAGCCGTCGCCATCGTAGTCTAGAAACGCGCAGCCCGGGCCCATGGTTTCGGGCAGGTACTTGGCTCCGAACGCGCCGCTGTTATGGCGAAACTGGATGCCGGCCGACGCCGTAACGTCGGTCAGGCGAAAGTCCGGCGAGGCCGGCGCGGCGGCATTGGCGATGGCGGCCCCCAGCAGAAAAGTCCGGCGCGTCACGCGATGCTCACGAGGCCCTGGCGAATCGCGTACACCACCAGTTCGGCGGTATTGTGGATGCCGAACGCCTGCATGATATTGGCGCGGTGCACGGCGATGGTGTTGGCGCTCAGCCCCAGGACCGCGGCGATTTCCTTGTTGGATTTGCCGTGCACGATCAACTGCAACACCTCGAGTTCGCGCGTGGTCAATTGCGGCGGCGCCCCGGCAGGCGGTTCGGCGAGCGCCCCCAGGCGGGGGTCCAGCACCTGCTTCCCGGCCGCCACCTGCTTCACCGCGGCCACCATTTCCAAATCCATGGCGTTCTTGAGCAGATATCCGCGCACCCCGGCGTCCAGGCAGGTGCGGACGTAGGTGGCCTCGGAGTGCATGCTCAGAATCAGGATGGCGGTTTCGGGAGCGGTGCGCAGGATATGGCGCGAGGCCACGGCGCCGTTCATGCTGGGCAGCGCGAAATCCATCACCACCACGCGCGGCCGCAGTTCCGCCGCGAGTACCACGGCCTGGTGGCCATCCTCGGCTTCGCCGACCACGCGAATGTCAGGGTCGTCTTCCAACATGCGCCGAAAGCCGCGCCGCACCAGGCTATGGTCATCCACCAGCAGCACGGAAATTTCCGGCTCAGGCATGCGCCTCCTCAGGCTGAGTTGGCTCAGGCAGCGCCGGCACGGTAAGCCGTACCAGGGCGCCGCCCGAACTGCAGTTCTCGAATTCCAAACGGCCGTTCACCAGTTGCGCTCGCTCACGCATGGAAACCATGCCCATTCCGTGGCCCTGCGAACTTCCGAAACCGACACCATTATCTTCCACTTCGAGCACCACAACTTCAGACAGGTACCGCAGGCGAACCGCCGCCTGCTTGGATTGGGAATGCTTGGCGATGTTGTTGAGCGCTTCCTGCATCACACGATAGAGGTGGATTGCGACACCGCGATCCAGTTCCCGGCCGGTGCCGGATTTCTCGTACTGTACCGCAATGCCAGTCTGCTTTTGGAAACCCGGCAAGTACTGATCGAGCGCGCTCTCGAAGCCGATCTCATCCAGGATCACTGGGTGCAGCGCGTGGGACAGCGCACGAACTTTGTCGAGCGTGGTCTGCACGATCTCCTGCACCTCGCGCAGATCGGCGCGCACCGAATCCGGATCCTGCGCCAGACGCTTTTGAGTGCGCTGCAGCATGGTTCCGACCGCTGTCAGGATCTGGCCGAAATCGTCATGAAGTTCGCGGGAGATCGAGCGGAATGTATTCTCCTGCATGGAAATCAGTTGCTGCGCCAGTTCACTGCGCTGCGCGGAAAGGACGGCCGTCTCTTCGAACAGCCGGCGGTTGTAGTGCACCAGGTAAAGGCTGGTGAAGAGAATCAGCACCAGCATCGCCGCCACGAACAGGTAAACGTTGCGCTCCACGCCGGCGTAAACTTCGCGGATGCGGACCGCCGCCTGCTGTTCCGTTTCGTTGTTCTGCACCAGAAGCCGCGCCACCGCCGTGCTGAGAGCTTCCTGGCGTGCCTGAAGCGACAGGCGTATGAGGGTCCGCGCTTCGGCCTGCTGCCCGTTCTGCGCCAGGGCGAATATGCGGTCCAGGGCATCCCAGAACTGTTCGAGCGATGCGGACAGGTACTTCTTCTGCTCGGCATCGCGATCGAGAGGCGAGTATCGGGCTTCGCGTGCCATGGCATCTTCCAGATCCGTGCGAATCCTCCGG
Organism: Bryobacterales bacterium; assembly: GCA_963817515.1. GTDB lineage: Bacteria > Acidobacteriota > Terriglobia > Bryobacterales > Bryobacteraceae > DATMNI01. The sequence continues at coordinate 275,308 of CAWFPJ010000012.1, forward strand.
AACTGGCCCTGCCACGCGGTCAATGGATAGGGTTCGCTGGAATCCAGCATGTCGCGCATTGCCAGGGCGAGCGAGTTCAGGTTGTTCTGGATGCGCAGCAGAAGCAGCGAATCGGTGCGATTGCGGTCGATGATTCCAGTTTGAAGGTGCTCCAGTCCGCGGAGTTGCATGACGGTGTAGCCCGAGTAAAGAGCCACAGCCGTAAGTGTAACGGCGAGACCCGCCAACAAGCGAACTGTAGGCGACCTTCGGTGAGATGGCACCATCTTGACCACTAGTATCTTCCTACTATTGCGATTGCCGCGGCCGGCATTATATGCTGGCGGCACACTGCGCTGGCGGTTTGAGAAGTAGTGTGTGGCTGGCGCATACTCAAAGGGTTATGCACCCAACTCGTATCCGGGGCAGTCTCAGCTTGACTCTCGCGCTGACAGCTAGCGGTTTGGCATGGATGCTGGTAGCGCAAGCCACCCGGACGGACACACCCCAATTGTGGCACCATCGAAACCTCGGCAAAGCCTTCTATGAGAACCCGACCACCCAGCGGCAGGCGGTGGACGAGTTTCGCAAGGCTCTGGCGCTGGCGCCGGATTCGGTTCGCGAGCGCATCAACTACGGGCTGGCACTGCTGCGCGAGGGCGACTTGACGACGGGCGCCGCCGAATTGCAAAAGGCGCAGAAGTCCGATCCCAAGATTCCGCATACATGGTTCAACCTGGCGATCGCGCTCAAAAAGCAAGGAGAGCTGGAAGCCGCATTGACGCAGTTCGAAGGCATGGTGCGGCTGGTTCCAAATGAGCCTGTCACGCATTATCAGATTGGTTCGATTCTCAAGGCCAAGGGCGACCAGGCAGCGGCCGTCAAGGAATTCGAAACGGCGCGCGGCATAGACCCGCGGCTGGCGGCGCCGCATTTCCAACTCTATGGGTTGTACCGGCAATTGAACCGGCCCGAAGATGCCGCGGGGGAGCTTCGCATTTTCCAGGACCTCAAGAAGCAACAGGAAGGCGCGGCCGTTCCGGAGGACATGGAATGGAGTTACTACGCCGAGATTTATGACCCCATCGACTTGCCCGCGGCCCCGCCGCTTGCGCCGCCGGTCTTTCGCAGCGAACGCATTGCGGGCGGCTTCGACGCAGGCAATCCGGGCGTCGCCGCCATCGCCTTGGACGGCGGAGCGCGTCCCAGCACGCTGGCATGGTCGGCCGGCCGCGTAGCGCTTTTCCGAAACGGCAAAACGCCTGTGCCGGATTCGGGTCTGGAGGCGCTGCGCGACGTGGTGTTCATTGCGCCCGGGGATTTCGACAATGACGGGCTGCCCGATCTGTGCGTGGTCACTTCCCAGGGCGCTGCACTCTATCGCAACGTGAACGGGAAATTCCGCAAGCACGCGGACCTGGCTGCTGGATCATTCCGGCAGGCTGTCTGGATGGACTACGATCACGACTACGATCTGGATCTTTTTCTAATCGGCGACGAATCCAAACTGCTGCGCAATAACGGCCAGGCGGGCTTCAGCGATGAGACCCGGCGCTTCCCCTTTGTGGCGGGCCATGCGCTGAGCGCGGCGCGGTTTGACCTGGAGCCGGATACGCCCGGCTTCGATCTGGTGGTCGCGTACCAGGATCGGCCGGGCGTCCTCTATCGCGACAGGTTGGCCGGCGCGTACGAAGCGGTCGACATCGCCGAACTGCCGGCCGGCTCCACCAGTCTGATCGCTTCCGATTTCAATCACGATGGCCGGACAGATCTCGCCGCGCAGCCGGCACTTCTACTACTGAACCGCAACGGCAAACTTCAACATACAAACGCGGCGACGACGGATGCGGGGCCTTCCGCGCTCGCCGATTTCGATGGCAACGGACGGCTGAGCCGCGCATCGATCGCGAAGGACGGAACTCTGCTCTTGGAGCACGAAGCGACGCCGCAGTACGGCAATTGGATCGAAGTCGCGCTGACCGGCGTCAAGAATCTGAAATCGGCAGTGGGGGCCAAGGTCGAAGTGAAAGCCGGAACCAGGTACGCGAAGCAAACCTATGAAGGCGTGCCACTGGTCTTTCGCCTGGGCGCGCAGAAGGAGGTTGAAACCGTCAGGATCACATGGCCCAATGGCCTGATCCAGAACGAGCTGAACCAGCCCGTCAACAAGCTGGCAGCGGTTAAGGAGGCGCAGCGGCTCTCGGGCTCGTGCCCCATGATCTTCACATGGAACGGCGAGCGGTTCGTGTTCATCACGGATGTGCTCGGGCGTGGCGCCGCTGGGGGCCAGTTCGGGCGATGGCCGGTTTTTCCCGGTGGACCACGACGAATATGTATCGATTCCCGGCGAGCGGATGAAGGAGCGCGATGGAGCGTACGAGGTCCGCGTCACCGAGGAACTGCACGAGGTGTCGTACCTGGATCAGATCACGCTGCAGGCGGTGGATCACCCGGCGGGCACCGATATCGTCTCCAACGAGAAGTTCAAGTCGCCGCCCTTTCCGGAGTTCCGTTTGTTCGGAGTCGACCGGCGCATCTATCCGTTGGCGAAGCGTGGGTCGGGGCTGCCCGAAACCTTCCGGCGCGACTCTGCGGGCGTGGCGGAGATGCATCACCTGGATCTGGACTTCGGCAAGGCCGCGCCATCGAATCGCGCCGCGCTGATTTTGCACGGATGGGTGGACTGGGCCGATGGCAGTACGTTCCTCTCCGCCGTGCAGGAGCACAAGGACCTCACGTTCCCCTACTTGCAGGTGAAGGATGACGGCAGGCAACTGGAAGACTGTGGTGGACGACATGGGCATTCCGTCGGGCAAGCCGAAGACCATGGCAGTCGATTTGAGCGGCAAGTTTCTGTCATCTTCGCGCGAGGTGCGAATTGTGACCAACCTGTGCGTCTACTGGGACGAAATCTTCCTCATCGAAAACGATGCGCCCCCAACCGTGCGGCTGACAACGGCGCCAATGCTTTCGGCGGACCTGCATTTTCGCGGCTTCTCCAAGCCCACCATTGACCCGCAACACAAGCAGCCCGAGCAGTTCGACTATCAGACCGTGAGTGACACTTCGATGTGGAACCCAACTTCCGGAAAGTACACACGGTACGGCGCCGTTGGGAATCTGCTGCAGGAACCCGATGACCGGATGGCGATCATCGGGTCTGGCGATGAGATCCGGCTTCGCTTCAGCACGAGGGAATTGCCGCCGCTGCCTGCCGGTTGGAAGCGGGATTTTCTGCTGCTGGTAGACGGATGGGCCAAGGATGCGGACGCCAATACGGCGTTTTCGCAGACTGTGCTGCCGCTCCCGTTCCATGCCATGAGCAGCTATCCGTACGCCACAGGCGAACGCTATCCGCAAGATCAGGCGCACCAGGATTATTTGCGGGAGTACAACACGCGACCCGCGCTGCGGCTGATCCGGCCGTTGCAGCAAGAAGTGATGAAGCCGGGAACCGGGGAGTAAGATGCGCCGTTTGACCTTGCCGCAAATTGCCGCGTGGGGCCTGGCGCTGCTGATTGTCAACAGCGCCTACCTGGCGGCATTCGCGCACGCCAGCATCTTCTACGAAGCCAATGTGCTGCTGCATTTGGGCCTCGGTCTGGTGCTGGCCGCGGCCGCCGTTCGGTGGGCGCGCCGGTACCCGCAGCAGTGCGGAGCGTTTCTGCTTTCGGCGATTCCGGCCATCTACATCGTAATTCGCGGCAACACGTTTCAACACCGCTGGGTATTGTGGCTGCATATCGGGCTGGCGCTGACGGCGCTGGCGCTGATCGGCCTGCGATTGTTTAAGCAGCGCGCGGATCCATCCGGCTACGCCACCGCTTTTGCCATCTCCATATGCCTGCTGATATTCATTCCGGGCTCGGCTGCGATCTACCGCAGCCTGCGCCCCAACGCCAACGATCGCATTCAGAACCCTCCGACGGCGCCGTTATCCATGAACGATGAGGGCGCCGGCGCCGCTTCGCCGTTTGCGCCTTCTTCGGCGCAGACCAACACCGGGAAGATTATCCCATCGAACTTCTTCATGGATTCCGAAGCCTGCGGCCAGTGCCATAAGGATATCTACCAGCAGTGGAAGAGCTCGATGCACCACTTTGCATCGTTCAACAACCAGTTCTATCGCAAGTCGATTGAATACTTTCAGGACGTCGCGGGAACCCGGCCCAGCAAGTGGTGCGCGGGGTGCCATGATCACGCGGTGTTCTTCAATGGCCGATTCGACCGCCCCATCCGTGAACAGATTGACACGCCCGAAGCGCAGGCGGGCCTGGGCTGTATGTCGTGCCACGCCATCGTGCATGTGGGTAGCTCCATGGGCAACGCCGATTTCCAGGTGGAGTATCCACCGCTGCATGAGCTAGCTTCGAGCCACAACCGCTACATCCTGGCACTGGATTATTTTCTGACATACCTGAACCCGAAGCCCCACAAGCGGACTTTCTTGAAACCGTTCATGCGGGACCAGTCCTCGGAATTCTGCGCCGCCTGCCACAAGGTGCACCTGGACGTTCCGGTGAACAATTACCGCTGGGTGCGCGGCTTCAACGACTATGACAACTGGCAGGCAAGCGGCGTTTCGGGGCAGGGCGCGCGATCGTTCTACTATCCGCCGAAATCCCAGGTTTGCTCCGATTGCCACATGCCGCTGACTGCTTCCCAGGATCCGGGGAACCGCGACGGCAAAGTGCACTCGCACCGCTTCCCGGCCGCCAACACCGCCGTGGCTTATGCCAACGGAGACGATGCGCAACTGCGGGCGACCGAAGAGTTTTTGAAATCGGGCTTCATTACGGTGGACATTTTCGCGATCACGCCGGCTGCCGCCGATACCGGCCAGGGGATGATGGTCCGCCGCACCGATGCTGTGCAGGCAAGTTCCACCTTCGCGGTGGGCGAAGAAGCCGAGCAGGCTGGGACAGCGGTGATTCGCGATGTCGGAAAAGTGGTCGCGCCTATTGACGCCGCCCGCGCCAAACTGGAACCGGGAAGCACCGCCCGCGTGGACGTGGTGGTGCGGACAAGGAAGATCGGGCACTTCTTTCCGGGCGGCACCGTGGATGCGTTCGATACCTGGCTCGAGCTTCAGGCCAAGGACGGCGATGGACGCACCATCTTCTGGAGCGGCAACGTGACCGAAGGCGGCAAAGGTCCGGTGGAGCCCGGCGCGCACTTCTATCGCTCTTATCAACTGGATGGCGAGAGCAACCCCATCAACAAACGCAATGCCTGGCAGGCCCGCAGCCTGCTCTATGTGCGCCTGATTCCTCCGGGAGCGGCCGATGTGGCGCACTATCTGGTGAAGGTGCCGAAGGACGCGCGCGGGCCCATTCAATTCTCGGCCAGGCTGAACTACCGCAAGTTTTCCTGGTATTACACGCAGTTCTCTTATGGCGCGAAGCCCAAGCCGGGGCAGGACCCGTCGCTGCTGGGGCTCAATCACAATGGACTGGATTACGAATTCGGCCCTCAGTTTATTCCGGCCAATGTTTCGGGAAACATTCGCGACCGCGTCCCGGACTTGCCGGTGATCACTCTGGCGCATGCCGATGCCACGCTGGCGCTGGGAGCGACCGCGTGGTCGCCTGTGGTGCGCAAACAGGACCGGGAGCGATGGAACGATTGGGGCATCGGATTGCTGCTGCAAGGCGACCTGAAGGGCGCCGAATACGCCTTCAAACACGTCACAGAAGCTGAGCCTGGCTATGCCGATGGCTGGCTGAACGTGGCGCGCGCGCTGATTCAGGAAGGCGAAACCGAAGCGGCCAAACCGTACATCGCCAAGGCTCTGGAACTGGCGCCCGGTTTTGGCCGGACATGGTTTTTCCGGGCCGCGATTCAGAAAGCCGAGGGCGATTACGATGGCGCACTGCAATCGCTGGAAAGGGTTCGCGCGCAGTATCCGCGCGACCGCGTGGTGCTGAATCAGATCGCGCGCATCCTGTTTTTGAAGCGCGATTACGCGGGCGCGGTCCGTGCGTTGCAGCAAGTCTGCAGCGTGGATCCGGAGGACGTCCAGATGCACTATACGTGGATGCTGTGCGCCCGCGGTTTGCACGATCAGGCCACCGCGGAGCGCGAAGAAAAGCTCTTCCGGCGATTTAAGGCCGAAGAAGCATCGCAATCCATTACCGCCAGGCGCCGGGCATTCAGCCCCGAGGACAATAACGAGCGCCAGACCATCCACGATCACGAAAGCGCGGTGAAAGGATTGTTGCCTTGAAGCTCTGCGCGGCGGCCATAATTTTCGCGGCGTTTCTCGCTGGATTCGCAGCGGCACCTCCGGCAGCGGGCCCCGTGTTCACCGATGTGACCGCGCAGGCCGGCATCCATTTCACCCACAACAGCGGACGCGCGGGCAAGAAGTATCTTCCGGAAACGCTGGGTTCCGGCTGCGCTTTCTTCGATGCCGATGGCGACGGCTGGCAGGATATCCTGATCGTCAACAGCAAGGACTGGACTCCGCGCGGGCGAAAATCGCTGCCCGCGCTTTATCGCAATAACCACAACGGCACGTTTACGGATATCACGGCGGGCAGCGGCCTGGACGTGGAGATGTATGGCATGGGCGTGGCCATTGCCGATTACGACAACGATGGACGCGACGACGTCTACATCACCGCGCTCGAAGGCGACCGCCTGTTTCACAACGAAGGCAGCGGCAAGTTTCGCGACGTGACAAAGGCGGCAGGCATTCAGAACGCCAGTTTCGGCACCAGCGCCGCGTGGCTGGATTACGACCACGACGGCAAGCTGGACCTCTTCGTCGCCAATTACGTGCAGTGGAATCCGAAGATCGATCTCTTCTGCTCGCTCGACGGCGCCGCCAAATCCTACTGCACGCCCGAATCCTACAAGGGCACGCGCAGCCGGCTGTTCCATAATTTGGGCGGCGGCCGGTTCGAAGACGTGGCGGAAAAGGCCGGGGTGGGCGACCCCACCAGCAAGTCGCTGGGCGTCACGGTCCTCGATTACAACAGCGACGGCTGGCCGGATATATTCGTCGCCAACGATACGCAGCCCAACAAACTCTACCGCAATAACGGGAACGGCACATTCACCGAAGAAGGCATGACCGCGGGGGTGGCTTACGGCGAGGACGGCGTGGCCCGCGGAGCCATGGGGGCCGACTCAGCCGATTACGATCGCAGCGGCCGGCCGCACCTGCTGGTGGGGAACTTTTCCAACCAGATGCTGGGGCTGTACCACAACGAAGGCAATGGCCTGTTCGTGGACGAAGCGCCCTCTTCCGCGGTGGGCCGGGCCAGCCTGCTCTCGCTGGCGTTCGGCGTCTTCTTCTTCGATTACGATCTGGATGGCTACCCCGATATTTTCGCCGGCAACGGGCACATCGAAGAAGAAATCGGCAAGGTGCAGCCCAAGGTGAGTTACCGGGAGGCGCCGCTGCTCTTCCGCAATTTGGGAAATCACAAATTCGAAAACGTATCCGCGCAGATGGGTGCGGCCTTCAGCCGGCCGATTGTCGCCCGAGGCGCCGCCTATGCGGATTTCGACCATGACGGCGACCTGGACCTATTGATTTCCACCAACCACGGCCCGGCCTACCTGTTCCGCAATGACGGCGGCAACCGCAATCACTGGCTGAGCGTGAGGCTGACCGGGACCAAGTCAAACCGCAACGGCATCGGGGCTGTGGTGCGGGTGCAGAGCGCCGGAGGCAAGCAATGGAACACTGTTCGCAGCGGATCGAGCTACTGCTCGCAGAGCGACCTGGCTTTGACTTTCGGGCTGGGTAAGGACACCGCAGCGTCCATCCAGGTGGAGTGGCCCAGCGGAACCAAGCAGCAGATCGGCAACGTGGCGGTTGACCAGTTTCTGGCGATCGATGAAGCTCGCGGGATTACGGGGCGATCACCGGCGCAGGCCGGGCGATGATGAATAACGCAGATGCGGGTCGGCTAGATCGGCCTGTCGCAGAGACAACGTGAGCACACCGCTCCCTCACGGTCGCGGCTCCGATCAGAGCCGCACGCATCGGCAAACGGTTGGCCTATGTTCATGACTGCGCTTTCTTCAGCACCAACTCGGCATTCAGCGCACCTTCCGGGCTCTCTTCGTGTTTGAACATCAGGTACAAGTCCCGGCCGCCGGCCAGCAGTTCGCGCGATCGCTCGACGAAGCCGTCCACGTCGGCCTCAGTGTAATCGGGCTTGCGCAGGCGGTAATAAACGAAATCGGCGGTGATCACTTCGGGCACCTCCAACTTCTCCGACTCGGCCACGCACAGCGACACGTTGCGCTGGCGCAGCAGCCCGTACACCTCATCCACCAGCCAGCTCTGGTGGCGGAACTCGAAGGCGTAGCGCATGCCGGCGGGCAGCAGGTCCAGGTAACTTTGCAACAGGCCCAGGTCGCACTTCAACGCCGGCGGCAACTGAAAGAGAATGGGGCCCAGCCGGCGCGCGGTGCGCAGCGGGTCAATCATCTTCAGGAACAACTCGGTGGCCTCCGCGGCATTTTTCAAGCGCAGAATGTGGGTGATCCGCATGTTCGCCTTGACCGCGAACACGAAGCCCGGCCGCGTGGCCTCTACCCAGCTCTCAAGCGTCTTGGCCGAGGGCAGGCGGCGGAACGTGTAGTTGATCTCCACACAGTTCAGCCGTTCGGCGTAATGCTTCAGAAACTGCGCAGCCGGAAGCTTGGCCGGATAGAAGCCTGGTTTCCAGGCCGGATATGCGAAGCCGGAGGTACCGGCGTAAAGCGTCGCCATGGCTTATCATTATCTCTGGCTGGAGGTCCAAAATGATACATATCGTCGTAAGCTGGTTTGTGAGCGCCCTGGCGCTCTGGATCGTGGCACAGATCATTCCGGGAATTCAGGTTCGGGACTTCGGCTCGGCGCTGGTGGCCAGCATCGTAATCGCACTCGTCAATTTCTTCGTGGGGCCGGTGCTCCACTTTCTGGCCCTGCCGTTCACGCTGCTGACGCTCGGTCTTTTTCTGCTGGTGGTGAATGGCTTTCTGCTGAAACTCTCATCGATGTTTACACCGGGCTTTGCGGTCCACGGTTTCTTTTCCGCGGTGATCGGCTCGCTGGTCCTTACCATTCTCAATTCCATTCTGCGCCATATCGTTTTCTCCCCAGGCCCATCGTGGACCTCCGTATAGGCGTGATCTAGACGTGTACGCCCCATCCAATCCCGCGGAACTTTCGGAGGCCCTTCGCGATGCAGCAGCCGGCGGCCGCACCATCATGCTTAGCGGGAATGGCACCAAGCGGCGCATGGCCGGACCGGTGGAGCCCGCGGAGGTTGAGATTTCGACGCTCTCGATGCGGCGCGTGATTGAATACGAGCCGCGCGATCTGACCATTAGTGTGGATGCCGGACTGAGCTGGCGCGAACTGAGCAGAATTCTGGCGGAGAACCGGCAGATGGTTCCCCTGGACCCTCCGTATGGGGAAAGTGCCACGGTGGGCGGAGTGATAGCGGCCAACACCAGCGGCCCGCGGCGCCGGCTTTACGGCACCGCGCGCGATCTGGTGATCGGGATGCAGTTCGCCACGCTTGAGGGTAAGCTGGCGCATTCGGGCGGCATGGTGGTCAAGAACGTGGCGGGCCTGGATATGGCGAAACTGATGATCGGTTCGTTCGGGACGCTGGCCGCTATTGCCGTGGTCAATTTCAAACTGATGCCGGTGCCGGAAGTGGAGCGAAGTTTCCTTCTGCCGTTCGATTCAATTGCGGCTGCCATGGCCGCGCGCAACCGGATCCTGAAGAGCCAGCTACAGCCCGCAGCCATCGACCTGCTGAATCCACCGGCCGGCGCCACCGTGGGCAATCGCGCCTGGCTGCTGGCACTGCGCACCGGCGGCAACGCAGCCGCGGCAGATCGATATGAACACGAATTTGCGCAACTGGCCGACGGAGTGGCTTACGAGAACCATCGCCAACAGACGCTTTGGGCTCACCTGGAAAATTTCATTCCGCAGTTCTTGGCTCACCATACCGATGGCGCAGTGGTGCGCGCCTCGTGTACGCTGAAAGGGTTGGAAGTTGTGATGGCATCGTTCGAAGGCCCGGCTGTGGCACGCGCGGGTTCGGGCGTGTGCTATGGCTGCTTCGAGCAAACCGACGCTGCCGTGGCGTGGCTTGGCGATGCGGTAAAGCGCGGCTGGAAGGCCGTTATCGAATTTGCTCCAGACTCTCGCAGGCAATCTCTGGAGCTCTGGCCCCTGCCGGGCAACGACTTTGTGATTATGCAGCGCATCAAGAATTTGTTTGATCCGTCGAATCTCTTAAACCGTGGAAGACTCTATCGCCGCATCTGAACAAACCGGTCTGGGGCCTACGCAGTTCGATCTGGACCGCTGCGTCCACTGCGGCCTGTGTCTGAACGCCTGCCCCACCTATCGAGAGCTCGGGCTCGAAATGGATTCTCCGCGGGGCCGGGTTTACCAGATGGTGCAGGTTGCAAACGGCGCGCCCATCACGGATTCCTACCGGGAGCATATCGATCTCTGCCTGGCGTGCAGAGGGTGCGAATCGGCCTGCCCGTCGGGGGTGCCGTATGGCCGGATGGTGGAGGCTGCGCGCGCCGAACTGGAAGCGCATGCAACGCGAGGCTGGCTGGCCGGGAAAGTTCGCAGCGTGATTTTTGAGCGCCTGCTGGTCTCTCGCGCAGCTCTGGGTACGGCCGGAACGCTGCTGTATTTGTTCGAAGCCAGCGGGCTGAAAGCTCTGCTGCGCGCCATGGGCTCAGTGCGGCTGCTGGGCCGGTTGGGCGACCTGGTGCAACTGGCGCCCTCCGCGGAGCCGCCGTTTTTCTTCAGCCAGATCGGCCGCACGTTCTTGCCGGAAGGGCCGCGGCGCCACCGCGTAGCGTTCCTGTCCGGCTGCGTTGCCAACATCTCATTTGCGCGCCTGAATGAGGCCACCGTGCGGGTGCTGCAGAAGAACGGCTGCGAGGTGGTGGTGCCCGGCGGACAGGGTTGCTGCGGTGCACTGCATCTGCATTCGGGCCTGCGCGGCGATGCCCGCAAACTGGCCTGCCGCAACATCGATGCGGTGTTGGGCGGCGGCTTCGACGCTATCATTACCAACGCCGCCGGCTGCGGTACCACGCTCAAGGAGTACGGCGAACTGCTGGCAGATCTGCCCGAGTATGCCGCCAAAGCCAAGGAGTTCTCAAGCCTGATGCGGGACGTGACGGAGTTCCTGGGCGCTGTCGAGTTGAACTCTAAGATGGGGCGCGTGGACGCAACTGTAACGTATCAGGATTCGTGCCACCTGGCGCATGGGCAGCGCATTCGCAAGCCGCCGCGCCAGTTGCTTGCGACGGTACCGGGGTTGGTGTTTCGCGAAATGCCGGGCGCGGATCTCTGCTGCGGCAGCGCCGGCATTTATAACGTGGTGCAGAACCAGATGTCGATGCAGATTCTGGCTGGGAAGATGGAGTCTGTGAATTCCACCGGCGCCAACATCATCGCCACGGCCAATCCGGGATGCCTGCTGCAGCTTCAAGCGGGCGTGAGGATGCACGGTTCCAAGCAGCGCGTGATGCACGTGGTGGAGATACTGGACCTGGCGTATAAGAACGCGTAACGCCGGCGATCTCTTGTCGCCGGTGGTTTGTTATAAGTTCAAAGGCACCGGCGGCGAGACCGCCGGCGTTACAACTGCCCGAAACTCCTGGTCTTTGTACTGCAGCTGGTATAGCTTCCAGTAAATGCCGCGCTGCGGCCAGCAACTCCTGGTGCGTGCCGGATTCGCGCAGCTTGCCTTTGTGCATCACCAGAATGCGGTCGGCGCGCTGGATGGTGGAAAGCCGGTGCGCGATTACGATCGACGTTCTGCCTTCCACCATACGGCTGAGGGCCTGGCGCACGCGGAGTTCGGTTTCGGTGTCGACGCTTGACGTGGCTTCATCCAGAATCAGGTATCGCGGGTTGTGGGCCAAGGCGCGGGCGAAGCTGATCAACTGCTTCTGGCCGGTGGAAAGGCCGCTACCGCGCTCGCGAATGGGATGGCCGAAGCCCTCCGGCAGAGTGCGGATAAAGTCCAGCAGGTTGACCTGCCCGGCGGCGGCCTCCACCTCTTCGCGGCGGATGGTTTCGGTCCCCAGCCGGATGTTGTCCTCCAGCGTTCCGGTGAACAGGTACGGGTCTTGCAGCACCACGCCGAACTGGCGGCGCAGGTCCCGCGGTTCGAATTCCCGGATATCCACGCCGCCGATTCGGATGCTGCCCTTCTGCACATCGTAGAACCGCAGCAGCAGACTGATCAGCGTGGTCTTCCCCGCTCCGGTATGGCCCACCACCGCGATGGTCTCGCCCGGCGCAATCGTGAAGCTCACGTCGCGCAGCACCCAATCGTCCTCTTTGTAGGCGAACCAGACGTGGTCGAACTGAATCTCGGCAATGGCGTTGGGCGCGGTGCGCGGGGCCGAAGGCGGCAGAACCTCGGCTTCGGTATCCAGCAGTTTGAAAACCCGCTCGGAGGAGGCCATGGCGGATTGCAGAATGTTGTACTTCTCGCTCAGATCCTGGATGGGCCGGAAGAAACGCAATCCGTATTGCAGAAACGCCACTACCACTCCCAGCGTCAGGCGGCCGGCCTGAACGCGCAGGCCGCCATAGGTCAAAATGGCCGCCAGTGCCAGCATGGAAATGAATTCCACCACCGGATAAAACCAGCCGTAAGCCGTGATGGCGTCTTTGAATGCGTTCATGTGCTCGCGGTTGACGCCGTCGAATTCCTGGGCGCTACGCCGTTCGCGATTGAAGAGTTGCAGCACTACGATGCCGGTGATGTGCTCCTGCAGGTAGGAATTGATCTTGGCGATGGCGATGCGGATCCGCCGGTAGCTCTCGGTCACGCTGCGGCGAAATACCACAGTGGTGAGAATGACAAACGGCATGGCCGCCAGCATGATTCCGGTCAGCAGCGGGCTGAGATCGAACATGATGGCCAGAATAAAGAACAGGGCCAGAAGGTCGCCCAGAATGGTGACCAGTCCAGAAGCGAACAGGTCGTTGAGTACATCCACGTCGGTAGTGACGCGCGTCACCAGGCGGCCTACGGGATTGCGGTCGAAGAATGCCAGGTCCAAGTGCTGCAGATGTTCCATGAGCTGCTTGCGCAGGTCGAACATGGCAAGCTGCCCGGTGTACTGCATGGTGTACATCTGTACGAACTCGGAGACGAAAGTTCCGGCCAGAACGCCGAGGTAAAGCATGCCGATGGTGGTCAGGCCGCGGTATGCGTCGGGCGGCAGCAGGCGGTCGAGGAAGGTGGGGAGGCGATGCAGGTCCGGCTGGAGGTAGCGGTCGACGGCGATGCGGGTAAGGAGCGGGCCCACAACCTGCAGGCCGGATTGAATTAGAAGGAAAATCAGGGAGATGCCGACCAGCAACCGGTAGGGGCGCATATAGCCCAGGAGCCGGCGCATCAACCGGGAATCGTATGCTTTGCCAAGTACCTCTTCTTCCATTAACTCCAGTCTAACTTGACAAGTGATATATTACCGGGCGAATGGATTGGTATGATAACTGTAGCGTAGTATGACTCCTGTCTTGGAACATCCCTCGAAAGTACAGTTGCCCTGGACTAAGCTTGCGTGGTTCGGAGTGATCCTGGTCGTGTGCTACGCGCCCATTCTCAAGGCCTTGATCCACAAGTGGAATAACGATCCCGACATGGGCCACGGCTTCTTCGTTCCGCTGATCGCGGGATTCATCGTCTGGCAGCGGCGCGACGAATTGGCGGCCATCACACCGAAGCCCAACTGGTGGGGCTTGGCGGTGGTGGTCTTTGGCGGTTTCCAGCTTATGCTGGGTACGCTGGGCGCGGAGATCTTCACGGCCCGCACATCCTTCGTCATCACGCTCATCGGTGTGGTGTGGTTCCTTGGCGGCAGCGAGATGCTGAGGAAGACGGCTTTTCCACTTTTTCTTTTGTTTTTCATGATCTCGATTCCGGAGATTATCTACACTCGCATCACGTTCCCGCTTCAAATCCTGGCCAGCAAAATGGCCGATGAGGCACTCACGCTCCTTGCCATTCCGGTGTTTCGTGAAGGCAATATCCTGGACCTGCCGAACCAGCGTCTTTCCGTGGTGGAGGCCTGCAGCGGAATCCGGTCGCTGCTTTCGCTGACGTTTCTCTCGCTGGTGTACGGGTACTTTTTCGAGAAGAGGGCCTGGCTCCGCGTGGTTCTGTTCTTTTCCACCATCCCCATTGCCATCATCGCCAATGGCAGCCGCGTGACCGTAACCGGAATCATGACCCAGGTGAACCCGGAACTGGCCGAAGGTTTTTTCCATGAGGCTCAGGGATGGGTTATTTTCATGGTTGCGCTGGCCATCCTGCTTATCTTCCACCAGGTAGTAATCAGGATTCTGAACTTAGTGGAAGCGCGGAGGAGTCAATGAGTTTTCTGAGAAATAAGTACGCCCGCATCCTGACCATCGTCCTGCTGCTGCAAGGATCGGCTTTTTACGCTACTGCGTTCCGCGCCGAAAACGTGCCGCCGGTGGCCCCGCTATCGGCATTTCCGACGCAGGTGGGAGGATGGCGGATGGAACAGGATGTGAAGATTGAGCCGGAGATGCTGGAAATTCTGAAGGCTGACGACACCTTGGACCGCAGCTATATCAACCGGGCCGCCAACGCCGGCGCCTATCTCTTCGTTGCCTATTTCAAGACGCAGCGTTATGGCCAGGCGCCGCACTCCCCCAAGAATTGTCTTCCCGGTTCCGGATGGGAGCCGATCGAGTCCGATCCGATCGTTTTCGCGGTACCCGGCCGCAGCGAGCCCATCCGGTCGAACCGGTACCTGGTGGCGCACGGCGACGAAAAGAGCGTGGTGCTTTACTGGTACCAGAGCCACAACCGCATCATCGCCAGCGAGTTTTCGGCCAAGTTCTGGCTGGTGACGGATTCTATCCGGTATCGCCGAAGCGACAGTTCGCTGGTAAGAATTATAGTGCCGGTGCGCAACGGCGATACCGCGTACGGCCACCAAGTCCGCGGTGGAGTTCGCGCAGGCAGTATTTCCAGACCTGGCGAAACAATTACCGGGTTAGCCGTCGCACCGGCGAGCCCGCTTCGTCCCAGTTCAGTCCCACTTCAGTCCCAGTTCAGAATGACCTTGCCGGAATTCCCGGAACTCATTACTTCGAAAGCCTTCTCAAATTCGGTGTAGTGATACCGGTGCGTAATTACCGGGCTGATGTCCAGGCCCGATTGCAGCATCACGGACATCTTGTACCAGGTCTCATACATCTCGCGCCCATAGATACCCTTGATGGTGAGCATGTTGAAGATCACGGTGCGCCAATCGATCGACATGTCTTGCGCGGGGATGCCCAACATCGCGATCCTGGCTCCGTGGCTCATGTTGGCAAGCATGTCGCGAAACCCGGAAGGGTTGCCCGACATCTCAAGGCCAACGTCGAAGCCCTCGGACATTCCGAGTTGCTTCTGGACGTCAGGCAGTTTCTGCTCGCGCACATCCACCGCCAGCGTCACTCCCAGTTTCTTTGCCAGTTCCAGGCGGTAGGGATTGATGTCAGTGATCACGGTGTAGCGCGCCGCCGCGTGCCGCACCACGGCAGCGGCCATGATGCCGATGGGACCGGCGCCGGTGATCAGCACGTCTTCGCCCAGCACCGGAAAAGAAAGGGCGGTGTGCACCGCGTTGCCGAAGGGGTCGAAAATCGCGGCGACATCCAGATCAATGCCCTCATGGTGCCGCCAGATGTTGGTCATGGGCAGCGCGATGTATTCAGCAAATGCGCCGGCACGGTTCACCCCGACCCCCATGGTGTGCGCGCACAGATGGCGGCGGCCCGCAAAGCAGTTCCGGCAGCGCCCGCAGACTACGTGACCCTCCCCACTGACGATATCGCCGAGGAAAAAGTCGGCCACGTTCGAACCGACCTCGACGATCCGTCCTACGAATTCATGCCCGATCGCCATTGGCACCGGGATGGTCTGTTGCGCCCAATCGTCCCACTTGTAGATGTGAACGTCGGTGCCGCAGATGCCCGTCTTCAGCACCTTGATCAGCACGTCGTTGATGCCGATCGGGGGGACTTCCACGTCGTCGAGCCACAGGCCAGGCTCGCGCTTGCTCTTCACCAGTGCTTTCACCCTTCTACGATAACGTAGTGTGCTGAAGCGCGAGAAAATGGAATCAGTGCCGAAACATCTGCTTCTTTTTGCCGCCACCACGGGATACCAGATTCGCGTTTTTGCCGATGCCGCGCGGCGCCTGGGCGTCGACCTCACCCTGGCGACGGACCGCTGCCACGTGCTGGACGATCCCTGGGGAGACCGCGCCATCGCGGTGAAATTCGACCGCATCCCGGAGTCTCTCGAAATTCTCCGCGGCAAGCATTTCGATGGAGTGGCCGCGGTGGGCGATCATCCCGCCCTGCTGGCCGCGGAAGCTGCGCAGATGCTCGGCACTCCATTCCATCCGCCGGCTGCCGCGCGCGCTTGCCGCGACAAGTACCTGGCACGCCAACTTTACCAGGCCGCTGGTTTGCTTGTGCCTCGGTTCTTCCGCGCGATCTCGGCTGACGATCCGGAGGCACTGGCGGAGCGCGCGCCGTACCCGTGCGTACTCAAACCGCTCGGCCTCAGCGGCAGCCGGGGCGTGATCCGGGCGAACGACAAAACGGAATTCGTCGCGGCGTTTCATCGCATCAGGAATATCGGCGAACATAATCTGCAAGTAGAAGGCTATATTCCAGGACGCGAGTTCGCTATCGAGGGCCTGGTCACGGAAGGCCAACTCCAGCCGCTTGCTATCTTCGACAAGCCCGACCCCATGGAAGGCCCGTTCTTCGAAGAAACTATCTACGTGACGCCCTCCCGTGAACCGGCGGAGGTGCAACGGACCCTGATCGAGACCACTGCGCGCGCGGTGAAAGCGCTTGGACTGCGCCACGGCCCGGTGCATGCCGAACTGCGTTACAACACGCAGGGAGCATGGATGCTGGAGGCCGCAGCGCGCCCGATTGGCGGCTTGTGTGCACGCGCGCTGCGATTCCGTTCGGACACGCCACTCGAAGAACTCATCCTGCGCCACGCACTGGGCGAAGACGTTTCCCAGGCCCGCCTGGAAAGCCCGGCGTCCGGGGTCATGATGATCCCCATCCCGAAGGACGGCATTTACGAATCGGTGGAAGGAACGGAGCGTGCCGCGGCTGTTGCCTTTATCGAGGACGTGGTTATCACAGCGAAGGAAGGGCAGCGCCTGTTGCCGCTGCCCGAAGGGTCAAGCTACCTGGGATTCATTTTCGCGAGAGGAGACTCGGCTGAAGGGGTGGATGCCGCGCTGCGGCTGGCTCACTGCGGAATTGCGCTTCCGGATTGCCACCGCGCTGAAGACCTTCCTGCCTTCGGCTTAGCTTTACGCCTTCGCTCGGGGCGGCACGAAATCCGGCGGCAGTTGCGCGCCTTCGCCGAAGAAGTAACTGTCCATCTGTTGCAGCATGAATTCCTGAGCTTCCTTGGTGCCCAGGTTGAGACGGTACTCATTCATGAGCATCTTCATGTGCTCCACCCACATTTTCCAGGCTTCCTTGGAAACGCTGTCGTAGATTTTCTGGCCGAGCGGATGGCCCTCGAACGGGATTTCATCCAGCCCCTCCATGTCGCGCTGGAACTTCACGCAAAACACTTTGCGTCCACCCGGCTTGATGGCATTGCTAATCTGATTGATCCCGCTTCCGCCGCTGCCACATCCCATTTTCGATGCCCCCTAGTTCAGAATACTACTACTGCGCGAAACCCACACCTATCAGCACCACGCCAAGTTCGCGTTTGTCGCCGGGCGCGGAAAACGTGCGGTCCACATCAATCTGCACCGGCGCCGATTCGCCCGATCCCGCCACCGCCTGCGCGGATTCCAGCGTGTAACTGCCCGGCCCCGGATAGGTTTGCGCGGCCACTTCCCGGCCATCCAGCGAGAGAACAATACGTCTGGCCGGCGTCTTGTGCGAGATATAGAAAGCCACCCGCAGTTTGGCCGGCGCGGCCGGATTCTTCAGCACCACGACGGCGCTCTTGAACATCCAGTGGTCCTGCGGATCGATGCCGCTCACAATCTGCTCCGCGGCGCCCGGCGCACCTAGAGTCAGGTACTCAAGCGTGGGATGACGCTCCATCACCTGGGAGGCGCTCACGCGGTCGATCATCCCGGCGGAGACGCCGAAAGGCCAGTAACCCTTGGCCACGGTGGAGTATCCGGAGTGCGATTCCAGGCCGATCAGCCGGAGTGGAATCGCCGGCTGAATGATTTGCTTGGCGATCGGCGAAAGCGGGACTGTGAACTGTACGTTGGAACCTAGTTCGGTTGAAACGATGATGTCCCCGGGCCGCACCTGTTGGCCTTTGCGAGCCGGAAGACCATGGTCGGCTTCGAGGTAGTATCGCAGCCCCCAATCGTTATCGACCCAGACGCGATGGCCGGCCGTGGGTTGATACACGGCGGCAGCAAACTCGCGGTACCCATCCCAATGCTGATAGTTGACTATCGCCATGCCGAGTGCCAGGGACAGCTGCGCGGAGAAGCCGATGGCCAACCACTTCGGCTGCAGACGCGAAGCCAGCAATGCCATGGGCGCCGCCATGGGCAGCAGGTATCGCGCCGACCCGGAAAAGAAGACCGCCAGTGTGCCACTGAAGAAAATTCCGATCCAGGCCAACAGGAACAGCGTGTCCGGTTCGCGGCGCTTGCGCCATGCCAGCAGAAACGTAGCGGGCACCAGCAGCGGACACACGATGAACCAGGAATGGATGAACAGCATCAGCGCATTGTCCAACTTGTGTTGAAGCTGTTGAAACCCGTAGCTTGAAAAATATCCCGTGAGCTGAGCCGCCGGCATCGCCCCGGTGGTTATTCGCGTGAAGACCTGCCACGCCGCGGCGGTCAGGAGCGGCGCCAGCAAGGGCCAGGCAAACTTCACACGCTGCCCGCGGGGATGGCGCAGCCACACGTAGACCGCCAGAACGGGCACCAGGAATACTGCCTGGTAAGCCATCATCGCGGCGACAGACATGCAAACCGCGGACAGCACCAGTGAAGGACCGGCGGCAAAGACCGCCGGCGCTACCACGAACAACGCCACCCCGGCCATCCAAAATGCCAGAAACGGCAGATCCGCCTCGAGCGATCCGCCGTTCACTACGAATGCCGGCACCGCCAAAAACAGCAGCGTCGCCCAAAGCGGCCGCGGTGAAAAGCGCACCGCCAGCGACCACATAGCCCAAACGGCAATCAGCGAAAACGCGATGTAGGCAGCGTGAAATGGGACCTCCTTCACGCCCCCAAACACCGCGATCAGCGCGGCCAGCGGCCAGGCATTCCCGGGCGGATGCGAATGGCCCCGCAAATCCACCTCATCCCCCAGGAATACATATTTCACGTTGTTGGGATGCAGCGGATCGATGAGCGCGTGCGCCGCCTCAGTGAGGTAAATGTGATCGTCGCCTTGAATCGCCTGATTTAGAAATGGAACGCGAATCAACAGCACCAGCCCGAGCGCAATCCAAAGCCCGAACCCACGCGCTCCTACGCCGGCTTCCATCGCAGCACCGGCTTGCGCGCGGCGGTTACTTCGTCCACCTTGCTGGTGCGGGTATTGTAGGGCGCACCCTTCACCATTTGCGGATCGGTCTCGACCTCTTTGGCAATCGAGATCATGGCCTCAATAAACTGGTCGATCTCGACTTTGCCTTCGGTCTCAGTGGGCTCAATCATCAGCGCACCGTGGACAATCAATGGGAAGCTGACGGTGTAAGGATGGAATCCGTAATCGATCAAACGCTTCGCCAGGTCGCCTGTGCGCACTCCGAGTTTCGCCTGGCGGTCATCGCTGAACACCACTTCATGCATGTTGGGCGCGGAATACGGCAGATCGAAATACGGCTCCAGTTGCTTGCGGATATAAACCGCGTTCAAAACCGCATCCATGGTGGCGTTGCGCAATCCCGGACCGCCGTGAGCCAGGATGTAAGCCAGCGCCCGCACCAGCACGCCGAAATTGCCATAGAACGCCTTCACGCGGCCGATAGCGTGCTTGCGTTTGTAGTCCCAAGTCAGTTTCTTGCCCGAGCGTTTTAATCGCGGAGCCGGCAGAAAGGGCTCCAGGGCCTTCTTCACCGCCACCGGACCAGCGCCCGGTCCGCCGCCGCCATGCGGGGTGGAGAACGTCTTGTGCAGGTTGAGGTGCAGCACGTCCACGCCGAAATCGCCCGGCCGCGCCATTCCCACCAGAGCATTCATGTTGGCGCCATCCATGTACAGCATGGCGCCCTTCTGGTGCAGGATATCAGCCACGTGCATGATGTTTTCTTCGAACACGCCCAGCGTATTCGGGTTGGTCACCATCAGCGCCGCCACATCCTTGTCCACCATCTTCTCAAGCGCGCCCACATCCAACACGCCGGTGGCGCTTGACTTGATATTCTCCACCGCGTATCCCGCGATGGCGGCAGTGGCCGGGTTGGTCCCGTGCGCCGAATCCGGAATCAAAATCTTCTTGCGCGGGTTGCCCTTCTTTTCGAGCAGCGCGCGAATCAGCAGAATGCCCGTCAACTCGCCGTGCGCGCCCGCCGCCGGCTGCAGCGTCACCGCATCCATGCCGGTAATCTCGGCCAGCGCCGCTTCCACGCGAGCCATCACTTCCATGGAACCCTGCGCCAGTAATTCCGGCGCATACGGATGGGCCCAGGCCAGACCCTCAATGCGCGCGACCAGTTCGTTGATCCGCGGGTTGTACTTCATGGTGCAGGAGCCCAGCGGATACATCCCGTAGTCTATGGCGTAGTTCCACGTGGAGAGCCGCGTGAAGTGGCGGATAGCTTCCACCTCACTCACTTCGGGGAAGCCTTCGATTTCCGCGCGCACGTTCTCCGCGCCCAGCGCTTCTTCGGCGTCCACCGCGGGCACATCCAACTCCGGAAGCTGATACCCTTTCTTGCCTGGCGAGCTGCGTTCAAACAGCAGAGCCTCATTCTGCGAAAGATGGCTGCGGACCTTGTCGATCATGCCAACACCTCCGCATTCGCCGTGGTGGGAATGCTCATGGCTTCCCCTACGGCGTCCATGTCCGCGCGCCGCGACATCTCCGTGGCGCACAGCAGCACGGAATCGGCCAGCTCGGGATAAAAACGCCCCAGCGGCAACCCGCCGATAATTTTCCGTTTCAGTAACGCCTTGTTGACATCCTCGGGCGACTTTCCTTCTACCCGCGCCACAAACTCATTGAAGAACTTTCCGCTGAATCGCGGCGTCAGTTTGCCGGCCAGGTAGTGCGCCTTGGCCAGGTTCTGCTGCGCCAGTTCGCGCAGCCCCTGCTTGCCGTAAACCGTCATATAGACAGTGGCCATCAGCGCAATCAGGGCCTGGTTGGTGCAGATGTTCGACGTGGCCTTCTCGCGACGGATGTGCTGCTCGCGCGTGGAAAGCGTCAGGCAGAAGGCGCGATTGCCGCGCGAGTCCGTGGTCTGCCCCACCAGCCTTCCCGGCATCTGCCGGATGAACTTCTCTTTGGTGGCGATGATGCCCGCGAACGGCCCGCCATAGCTCGGAGAGATAGCGAACGATTGTAATTCGCCGGCCACAATATCGGCCTTGTGCGTCGGCTCAAGCAAGCCCAGGGAAACCGCTTCGGTGAACACCACCACCAGCAGCGTTCCGTGTTTGTGCGCAATCTCAGCCGCCGCATTCACCTGATCCACAATCCCGAAGAAGTTCGGCGACTGCACGATCACGGCGCCGGTCAGACCATCCATCTTACGTTCCAGATCTTCCAGGTCAATGGTTCCGGCATCGGCCAGATAGCCGAATTCCTCCACCGGCATCCCCTGATGCCTGGCATACGTCTGCAGCACTTCGCGATATTCGGGATGCACAGACTTAGCCACCAGCACGCGGCCCTTGCCGGTGGCGCGCACCGCCATCATGGCCGCTTCCGGCACCGCCGTGGACCCATCGTACATGGACGCATTCGCCACATCCATACCGGTAAGCTGGCAGATCATGGTCTGGAATTCGAAAATCTGGGTAAGAGTTCCCTGAGAGATCTCGGCCTGATAGGGCGTGTAAGCAGTCAGGAACTCGCCGCGCGAAACCACCGTATCCACCAGCACCGGGCGGTAATGATTGTAGACTCCGGCACCCAGGAAACAGGCGTAGCCGTTGGCGTTTTCCGCCGCGCGGGCGCGAAAGTATTCGACGATTTCGTATTCGGAAATTCCCGGCGCCAGATTGAGCGGCCGCTGCAGCCGTGCCGCCTCAGGCAAATGCGCGAACAGTTCCTCGGTGGAACTCACGCCGCAGACGTCCAGCATCTGGCGGCGTTCGGAATCAGATTTCGGAAGATAGCGCAACTATTTTTCGGCTCCTATATAACTTTGATAGTCCGTGGAGGACATTAGATTCTGAACCTCCGCCGGCGCGCTAAGCCGGATCTTTACCAGCCACGCGGCTCCGTGGGGATCGGTGTTCAGCTTCTCCGGTGCGTCGGCCAGAGATTCGTTGATCTCCGTCACTTCGCCCGACACCGGCGAGTAAATGTCGGAAACCGCTTTCACGGACTCGACCGAACCGAGCGACTTCCCCGCCTCGACCCTGGTGCCCACCTTGGGCAGGTCGACATACACAATGTCGCCCAATTCTTCCTGCGCGTGGTCGGTAATCCCGACCGTACCGGCGTCCCCTTCCGCGAGGACCCACTCATGTTCCTTCGTATACCGGAAGTTTTCTGGATACATTTTCATTTGGCTCGTTTGTAGAAAGGCGTCTCTACCGTTAGCGCATCCACGGGTTGGCTGCGGATCATGATCTGAATGCTCT
Organism: Bryobacterales bacterium; assembly: GCA_963817515.1. Classification (GTDB taxonomy): domain Bacteria; phylum Acidobacteriota; class Terriglobia; order Bryobacterales; family Bryobacteraceae; genus DATMNI01. The sequence continues at coordinate 298,123 of CAWFPJ010000012.1, forward strand.
TGCCCGGCTGCGATTGTTCCGTGGGCAGGTAGCACAGTCCGATGTTCTTGTTCAATGAGGGCGACGGTGAACCGCTGGTCACCCAGCCGGCGGCAACTCCATCGAGAAAGACTTCGTAACCGTCACGGCCGATGCCCCGGCCGCACATTTCAAAACCGATCAACTTGCGCTTCACGCCGCTCTCTTTCTGCTTCAACAGCGTGTCGCGCCCTACGAATTCGCCCTTGTCCAGTTTGACGATCCATGCCAGGTCGGCTTCGAGCGGGGAAATGGAAGCGTCGATCTCGTGGCCATAGAGTGCCATCTTGGCTTCGAGACGCAGCGTGTTGCGCGCGCCCAATCCGGCCGGCTTGATGCCGAACTCGGCCCCGGCCCGCAGGATCTCATTCCAGATGCGTTCGGCTTCAGCGGGCGGCACGTAAATCTCATAGCCATCCTCACCGGTATATCCGGTATGCGCGATCCGCGCCGGCGTCCCGCATACCTCGCCATCCGTGAACCAGTAATAGCGAATCGCCGCCAGGTCCACGCCGGTCAACTTCTGCAAGGTCGGCAGCGCCTTCGGGCCCTGGACGGCCAATTGCGCGTAGCGAGGCCCTGCGTTCTCTACTTGCGCATCGAACCGGTTGTGCGATGCAATGTGCTCGAAATCCTTGTCCTGGTTGGAGGCGTTCACGCAGAGGAAATAATGATCGCCGGCCACCTTATGGACCAGGATGTCGTCCACAAAGCCGCCGTGCTCATAGAGCAGACCGGAATAATGCGCCTGCCCGGTCTTCAGTTTTTGAACCGCGTTAGTGGTGACGAAATCCACCAGTTTGCCCGCCTCCGGACCGCGGATTTCGATCTCTCCCATGTGGCTGACATCGAAGAGTCCCACGGCGCGCCGGACCGCGTTGTGTTCATCGATGATTCCGGAATATTGGACAGGCATGTCCCATCCTCCGAAATCTACCATCTTGGCACCCAGTGCGCGATGGACAGAATTCAAGGGAGTGACGCGGAGGGACTGCGCTGCAGACATGAAAATTCAGGCTAACAGGACGTAATAGAGGAGTCAAACCTGGAGGGGAACCTGAAGGGGAAACGGGGAGCGGAAACGGGGCAGCCTCCGCCGCCCCCACTGAAGAACTTGGATTAAACCTGGATCAGGCCGAGATAGCAATCGGCGGCTTGATCACGGACGTTTGAAAAAAACGCGAAGCCCCGAACGGTTGAAAACGGTATCCGATGCCGAAAATGGTTTCGATGTACTGGTCGGCATACCCACCCAGTTTTTTGCGAAGACGCCGCACGTGGACGTCCAGCGTGCGAGTCCGGATTTCCGCGCCATAGCCCCACACCTGCATCAACAGCGCCTCGCGGGGTATAATTTCGCCCGCATGTTGAACCAATAACGCAAGCAGGTCATACTCCTTGCGCGTCAATGTCATGCGCTCGGCATCAAGCGCCGCGGCTTGTTGGTCGAAATCCAATGAAAGATGTTCATCACGATACGGTAATGCATGAAGGTTTTTGCTTGCCGGAATCGGTCCCATTGAGTCCTCCTCTGAACTCATACCTGTTTATTTGCGCCTATGGTTAATCCTACGTTTGCGCGGAGTTAAGGTGATGGCGGAGATGTAAAAACATTGTAAAAACAAGGGGAAGGGGCTTGCCTATTCGATGGAAAATGGTCCGATGTTTTGCACGCGCAGCTCTTTTTCGCGGATGTCAAAAGCCCGCATGGTGTACGTAACGGCGCGTGCAGCATCTGCCATTTCAACATGATATGAACCTTCATGGCCGGCTTCGAGAGTATCCTCATCGACGGTGGTGTTTTGCGTGGTCACCACTTCCTTTTCGGGCGAACGGAAATCAAACACGACCACGAGCCCATGCAGCGGTTTGTCGCTGGTGACTTTGACTTTGCCATCGACGGTGATCTTTCCTTCCTCCCGCCGCGCCTTGCTCTCCATCACCTGAACGTCCGTCGCTCTCTTGGCTTTCTGCGGCGCGGAGACAACCAGCGACGCCAGCACCAGACTGATGGTAAGCAACTTCATAGCCGCCAGTTTATCAGGTGTGGAATTTGAGGTTAGGCGCAATAAGTGCCGCGTTATCCCGAGCTGAATAAACCGGACTAGTGCCTACCGGTCCGTCTATGACATAATGTGAAATCCGTCTAAGCTTCGCCTCCGAACCCACTCCAGCGGGAAGGAGACAAATTATGAACGACATTACAGTCAGCAGGCGGTCCATCATGCTGGGTGCGGCCGCGCTCCCGATGGCATCGCAGGTTATGACGCCGTCACATATCAAGAATATTGTGATCTCGAGCGCCAACCGCAACAACGGCGGGATCAACTGCTGCGCCAAGGCCATGGAGATTATCAAGGCCGGCGGCGATACCCTGGACGCCGTGATTACCGGCGTCAACATCGTGGAAATGGATCCGCGGGATAACAGTGTGGGGTACGGCGGCCTGCCCAATGAAGACGGCGTGGTGGAACTGGACGCCAGTTGCATGCACGGACCTACGCGGCGCGGCGGCGCGGTGGCGGCGATCCAGGGCATCAAGACACCTTCGAAAATTGCCCGGCTGGTAATGGAAGAGACCGACCACATGATGCTGGTGGGCGCCGGCGCGCTCAAGTTCGCCAAAGCCATGGGCTTCAAAGAAGAGGAGCTGCTGACCGAAGAATCGCGGCTGGCCTGGCTGGTCTGGAAGAAGTCGCTCAGGGACCGCAGCAATCATAATAATTGGGGACCCGGTCTCGATTCGCCGCCGGCCAAGAAATCCGCCGAACTCAACTTGAGACAGCTGAAGGAACAGTTTCCGCATGCCGACCAGGCGATGCTGGCACAGGCGTGGGACTACGCGATCAACCCGCCGCACGGCACCATCAACTGCATCGCGTTGAACGAAAAAGGCGAGATGTCGGCCGTTACCAGCACCAGCGGCATGGCCTGGAAACTTGCGGGCCGCGTGGGCGATTCACCCATCCTGGGCGGCGGAATGTGGCTGGATCAGGACGTCGGCGGAGCCGGTTCCACGGGCCGCGGCGAAGAGAATATCCGATCCTGCGGCGCGCATACCATCGTCGAGAACATGCGCCATGGTATGCGGCCAAAAGAGGCCGCGCTTGATGCACTCAAGCGCGTGGCGCGAAATTTTGATAACGATATGGAGCGCCTGGCGCTGGTTGATTTGAACTTTTATGCGCTTCGCAAGGATGGAGAATATGCGGGCGCCTCTTTGTGGGGCCCCAGGCAGGGCGGTGCGCAGTTCGCAGTTTGTACCGGCGACCGCGAGAGTCATCACGAGACTTGTGTTTTTCTGTTCGAACGTAAGGCATAGTTGGCCGCTAAATGAAACAAAGTTCCCGATTCCGCATCTCAGACATGTGAGCGGATCGCGGAACCCGGTAAGTGTGATAAATCCTCGGGTTAGTGCGTTGAGAGTTGCTTTTTTCGGGATGCGAAGCGATACAAATTTGGCACTGGAATCGGGACGTAGTTAAGCCATGTCCCAGATTTTTCATCACAGCACGAACACGTTTGCGCGGATCACCATATTCGGCGCGGTATTCATTTTGGGTTTCCTGACGTGGGTATTCGCCGAACTGGACAGCTCCAATTACGCTACCGGCGCCACCCAGGCGCGGGAACAACCCGTGCCGTTCAGCCATGCTCACCATGTGGGCGGCATTGGCCTGGACTGCCGTTACTGCCACACCACGGTGGAAACCTCGAGCTTCGCCAACATTCCGCCAACCAAGACTTGCATGAACTGCCATTCGCAGATCTGGCTCACCAGCCCGACACTGGAACCGGTGCGCGCCAGTTTCCGCGATAACACGTCGATTCCATGGACGCGCGTGCACGATCTGCCGGATTTTGTTTATTTCAATCACAGCATCCACGTCAACAAGGGAGTTGGCTGCGAGACTTGCCATGGCCGGGTGGATCACATGCCTCTCACCTGGCAGGAGAACTCGCTCCAAATGGAGTGGTGCCTGAACTGCCACCGCCATCCCGAAAAGTACGTCAGGCCACGGGAATTCATCACCACCATGGGTTATCAGCCGGCCGGCGATCAGGACGAGATTGGCCGCAAGCTGGTGGAAGAATACAAGATTCAGAACCCGCGCACGCTTACGAGTTGTTCCACTTGCCATCGCTGACGCAACATGCCTGACTCAAACACGAACGAGTATTGGCGCAGTCTGGAAGATCTGGCTTCCACGCCCGAATTCCAGGATCATCTGGCTCGCGAATTCCCGCGGCAAGCCCTGGGCTGGAGCGATGACGAAGACCCGGCTGAAGGCCGCCGCAATTTTCTAAAGCTGATGAGCGCGTCTCTGGCGCTGGCCGGGATGACCGCCTGCACCCGCCAGCCCGCCGAACACATTATGCCCTACGTGCGGCAGCCGGAAGAGTTGATTCCGGGCCGGCCGTTGTTTTATGCAACCGCCATGACGGTGGGCGGCGTTGCCACCGGCGTGCTGGCTGAAAGCCATGAGGGGCGGCCGACCAAAATCGAGGGCAACCCCGAGCATCCCGCCAGCCTGGGCGCCTGCGATGCTTTTTCCCAGGCCTCGGTCTTGCAACTCTACGATCCGGACCGCGCGCGGGCTGTCACGCTCAAAGGCGAGATCCAATCGTGGGGCGCATTCCTCGGCACATTGCGCGATGCGCTGGGCGCGCAAAAGGGCAAGAACGGCGCAGGCATCCGGATTCTCACCGAGACCGTCACTTCGCCCTCGATGGCGGGACAGCTTCGCAATATCCAAAAGTTATATCCAGCCGCCAAGTGGCATCAGTGGGAGCCTGCAGGTCCGCACAGCGCTCGTGCCGCGGCCGGCCGGGCGTTTGGCCAGCCTACGAACACCTATTACAATCTGGCCAACGCCAACGTTATTGTTTCGCTGGATTCCGATTTCCTGGCCGCGGGCGCCGGCAGTCTCCGTTATGCCCGCCAGTTCGCTTCGCGTCGCCGCTTGAATGATGAGACGGCCGCCATGAACCGGCTGTACGTGGTGGAACCCATGCCTACGCCGACGGGCACTAAGGCCGACCATCGGCTGGCGCTGCGGGCCGCCGATATCGAAGAGTTCGCGCGGGCGCTGGCCGCGGGCCTGGGCGCAGGCGATGGGACCACAGCGACTCTATCGAAAGGGGAAAACACGGACGTCATCCACAAATGGATCGGCGGCATCGTGCGGGACTTGCAGTCCAACCAGGGCGCCTGCCTGGTAATTGCCGGCGAGTGCCAGCCCCCCGCGGTCCACGCGCTGGTCCACAGCATCAACGGAAAACTGGGCAACGTGGGCAAGACGGTTTTCTACACCGACCCGATTGAAGCAACTCCGGTGGACCAACTGGCTTCGCTGCAAGACTTGGTGAAGGACCTGGACGGCGGCGGGGTGGATATTGTCTTGATCCTGGGCGGCAACCCCGCATTCACGGCGCCCGTGGAATTGGGGATGCGCGACCGCCTCAAAAAAGCCAGGCTTCGCGTGCGTCTGGGCTTGTACGCCGACGAAACTTCTGAGATCTGCCAATGGCATTTGCCGGAGGCGCACTATCTTGAAACCTGGGGCGACGCGCGCGCTTTCGATGGCAGCGTCACCATTCAGCAGCCGCTGATTCAGCCGCTCTACAACGGCCGCTCCGCGCTCCAACTTCTCCAGATGTTGACGGAGCAGCCCGAGACCAGCGCTTACGATGTGGTGAAGGCTTATTGGGCCCAACAGCACACAGGCGCCGATTTCGAAGCCTGGTGGCGCCGAGCCGTGCATGACGGCGTTGTGCCCAACAGCGCGCTGCCTACCAAGACTCCGGCCCTTCGCGGCGAGGCCGTCGCCGCTGCCGGCGGCGGAAAGATGGCCTCCGGAAATCTGGAGGTGATCTTCCGGCCCGACCCCACCATTTACGATGGCCGCTTCGCTAACAATGGCTGGCTTCAGGAACTGCCCAAGCCCATCACCAAGCTGACGTGGGACAACGCGGCGTTCATGAGCCCCGCCACCGCGCATGGCCTGGGCGTAGAAACCGGCGACATGGTGAAGCTGACTTACCAGGGCCGCTGGTTGAACGCTCCGGTATTCGTCCAGCCGGGCCATGTGTCGGGCGCCGTCACGTTGCATCTTGGATACGGCCGCACTCACGCCGGGCACACCGGTTCCGGCATTGGCTTCAACCCGTATGGGCTGCGGACCGGCCAGGCCCTGTGGAGCGATACCGGGCTCGCTGTGGAAAAGATTTCCGGCAAGTACGTGTTCGCCTCCACGCAGGATTTCCATACGCTCGAAACACCGGACCGCCGGCACATCATTCACAAAGGCGACATCGCGGAATTCCGCAAGCAGCCGGAATCGGTTCACGCCGGCGCCGAAGCCCCGCCGCGCGACCTCACCATTTACCCTGAGTGGAAGTACGATGGCCACGCCTGGGGCATGGCCATCGACCTGAATTCCTGCACGGGCTGCGGCGCTTGCGTGGTGGCCTGCCAGGCGGAGAACAACATCGCGGTGGTCGGCAAGGATCAGGTGCGCCGCGGCCGCGCCATGCACTGGATCCGCGTGGATTCCTACTACCAGGGCGAAGTGGACAATCCGGCTATCTACAATCAGCCGGTGCCCTGCATGCATTGCGAGGATGCACCGTGCGAACTGGTCTGCCCGGTGCAGGCCACCAGCCACAGCTCCGAAGGCCTGAACGACATGGTCTACAACCGCTGCGTGGGCACGCGGTACTGCGCCAACAACTGCCCGTACAAAGTGAGGCGGTTCAATTTTTATCTCTTCTCGGATTACGAAACTCCGAGCTTGAAACTGCTTCACAATCCCGACGTCACGGTGCGCAGCCGCGGCGTGATGGAAAAGTGCACGTACTGCGTGCAGCGAATCAATTCCGCCAAGATCGAGGCCGAAAAACAGGATCGCCCGGTGCGCGATGGCGAGATCCAGACCGCCTGCCAGGCCACCTGCCCTACGCAGGCTATCGTGTTCGGCGACATCAACGATAAGGAGAGCCGCGTATCGAAACTGAAAGCCCAGGAGCGCAATTACTCGCTGCTGGCCGAAGTGAACACCCGGCCGCGGACCACGTACCTGGCGACGCTGCGTAATCCCAATCCGGAGATTGAATCATGAGGAAGAACGGGGGCCGGATGTCGGGGGCCGGGGGCCGGATGGTGAGCACCTTTGAACAATAGCCATGGCGGATGAACCACAAGTAATCGATCAACCGGAAGCGCAGAAGATCATCGCTCCCGGCTACACGTTCGCCACTGTCACCGATCAGATTGCGACGGTGGTGCTGACGAAGAAGACACCGGTCTTCTGGTTTGTCGCCTTCGGCGTGGGCTTCTCGCTGCTGCTTTTGTTCCTGTATGCGGTGGCGATGCTGCTGGCGAAAGGCGTGGGCATCTGGGGTATCCGGTCGCCGGTGATGTGGGGTTTTGCCATCACGAACTTTGTGTGGTGGATCGGTATCGGCCACGCCGGCACGCTGATTTCCGCGATTCTGCTGCTGCTCAACCAGCGATGGCGCAATTCCATCAACCGCTTCGCTGAGGCCATGACATTGTTCGCGGTGGCCTGCGCCGGCATGTACCCGCTGCTCCACCTGGGCCGGCCCTGGCTGTTCTACTGGCTGTTCCCCTACCCCAATACCATGGGCGTTCAGCCGAATTTCCGGAGCCCGCTGGTGTGGGACGTGTTCGCGGTTTCCACTTACGCCACGGTGTCGCTGTTGTTCTGGTACGTGGGCCTGATGCCTGACCTGGCCACGCTGCGCGACCGCACCCACAGCCGTTTCGCGAGGTTCACTTACGGAATCATGGCCATGGGCTGGCGCGGTTCGGCCCGGCACTGGAGCATTTATGAAACCGCGTCACTGCTGCTGGCCGGCCTGGCGACTCCTCTGGTGCTTTCGGTCCATACGGTGGTCAGTTTCGACTTCACCATCGCCATCGTACCCGGTTGGCATAGCACGTTCTTTCCACCTTACTTTGTGGCGGGCGCCATTTACTCGGGCTTTGCCATGGTGCTGGCGCTGGCCATTCCGTTGCGCCGCATGTACGGCCTGGAAGGGCTGATCACCGACAAGCACCTGGACAATTCCGCCAAGGTGATGCTGGCCACGGGCCTGATTGTGGCTTACTCTTACATCCTCGAATTATTTACCGCCTGGTATACGGGCAATGTTTATGAGGCCGCCGCATTCTGGCACCGCCTGACCGGCCCCTACGCCCTCACGTACTGGACGCTGGTTTTCTGCAATATCGTTTCGCCGAATCTGCTCTGGTTCAAGAAGATTCGCTCCAACCCGGCTCTGCTGTTTTGCTCGTCTATTGTCGTACTGGTGGGCATGTGGATGGAGCGCTTCATGATCATTGTCAGCAGCCTGGCCCAGGATTATCTGCCTTCGTCGTGGGGCATCTTCCACGGCACGCGCTGGGACTGGGCCACGTATCTGGGCACCATCGGGTTGTTCCTGTTCCTGTTCTTCCTCTTTATTCGACTGCTTCCGATGATTTCGATCTTTGAAGTCCGGACCTTGCTTCCGCAGGCGAAGATCGAGGAGAGGAGGTGAACCGTTGACCAGGCATGGCGCCTTGACCAAACCGATTTACGGCTTAATCGCCGAGTTCGATAATCCCACGGCGCTGGTCACTGCCGCCCGCGCGGCGCGTGAAAAAGGCTATCGAAAGCTGGACGCGTATTCGCCGTTTCCCATTGAGGAATTGACCGACGCCCTGCATCTGCACCACAACAAACTCCCGCTTCTGGTGCTTCTGGGCGGCATTCTGGGCGGCATCGGCGGCTACCTGCTGCAGTATTACGTGACCGTAATTTATTTCCCAATCAACATCGCCGGCAGGCCGCTGCATAGCTGGCCTTCCTACATCGTGATTACGTTCGAGATGACGATTCTGATCGCTTCGATTTCCGCGGTGCTTGGGCTGCTGGGCCTGTGCGGCCTGCCCATGCCCTACCATCCGGTCTTCAATGTGCCGCGATTCGCGCTGGCTTCGCGCAACCGGTTTTTCCTGTGCATCGAATCCACGGACCCAATGTTCGACCACGACCGGACCAGCGATTTTCTGGAGACGCTGGAGCCCCGAGAGGTATCTGAAGTTGCGCATTAATTTCAAAATGCCGCGCTCTAATTTCAGATTCGGCTTGACCGCTTGCTCACGCGCGCGGCTCGGAAAGCGCCCGCAGAGCCGCGACCGTGAGGGAGCGGTTGGTCCGCTCAAATTCGGCGCGATCATGCTGGCCCTTTTAGCGTCCACAGCCTGCCGCCAGGACATGCACGACCAGCCCAAGTATATTCCGCTCCGGCCCAGCGAATTCTTCACCGACGGCCGCTCTGCCCGGCCTCTGCCCGAAGGCACAGTGGCCCGCGGGCATCTGAACGAGGACACCCTCTTTTACACCGGCAAAGGCCAGGACGGCAAGCCGGTCGACACGTTCCCATTCCCCGTGACCAAGGACGTGATTCTGCGCGGCCAGCAGCGCTTCAACATCTATTGCACTCCCTGCCATGACCGCACCGGATCGGGCAACGGCATGATCGTGCGCCGGGGCTACCGCCGGCCGCCGACGTTTCACAGCGACCGGCTGCGGCAAGTCCCCAACGGATATATCTACGACGTGATCACCAGCGGATTCGGCGCCATGCCGGACTACGCCGCTCAGATTCAACCGCGCGACCGCTGGGCCATTGTGTCCTACGTGCGCGCCCTTCAACTGAGCCAGGACGCGTCCATCAACGACGTTCCCGCGGAAGCTCGCGGCCAACTCGGCCCGCCGCCATACGGCATCATCATTGAGCAAAGGCCGGCCAGCTCGGCCACGGACAGACCTACCCAGGGAGGCGCGAAATGATGGCCCGCACAGTGGATTTCAGCATCCCTTCGGAGTTGCGGGCCGACCTGAAGCAGTGGCGGAGCCGCGCCCAACTTGCAGGCATCGGGGGCGCGTTGCTGACCGCTGCCGGCTTCTTCCTTACATCGCCGAACCAGTTCTATCGCACGTATCTGTGGTCATACATTTTTGTGGTTGGGCTTGGCCTGGGCCCGCTCGCCTGGCTGATGCTGCAATACGTGACCGGCGGCGCCTGGGGCCTGGTGATCCGGCGCCCCTGTGAAGCGGCGGCGCGCACCATACCGCTGTTGGCGGTGATGTTTCTGCCGGTAGTGATCGGCATTAATAATCTGTATCCGTGGGCGCAGGCCAAGCTGGTGGCAGCCGACCCGGGTCTTCAGCATAAGCAACCATACTTGAACCTGCCGTTTTTCCTGATTCGCGCGGTTTGCTACTTCGCCGGCTGGATGTTTCTCTCCTGGTACTTCAACCGCTGGTCGCTGGCCGAGGACGCCGAGAACCGTGAGGGCAATGGGAAAGCCCATCGAATGATGGCTGCGCTGGCCGGCCCGGGCCTGCTTTTCTGGGGCTTCAGCGTCACGTTCATGGTGATTGATTGGATTCTCTCACTCGATCCGAAATGGTTCTCTACCATCTTCGGCATGCTCTTCATCGCCAACCAGGCCCTGACTTCGATGGCGTTTCTGATCGCCCTGATGGTTTTGCTCTCTTATCGCCGGCCGATGTCGGAGATCCTTACGGCGCGCCACCTGCACGATCTGGGCAAGTTCCTGCTGGCGCTGGTCATGGTGTGGGCGTACTTTTCGTTTTCGCAGTTCCTGATTATCTGGGCGGGCAACCTGCCCGAAGAAATTCCCTGGTATCTGACGCGGCTGAATGGCGGCTGGGAATACGTCGCGCTGGCGTTGGTGTTCGGCCATTTCGCATTGCCCTTCGCCCTGCTGCTCTCGCGCGATTTGAAACGCAATTTCAAACTGCTGGCCGGCATCGCGGTCTTCATCCTGTTCATGCGTACCGTGGACCTCTACTGGCTGGTGGCGCCCAATTTCAGCACGAGCTCATTCCACGTAAGCTGGATGGATATCACAGCGCCCATCGGCCTGGTGGGAATCTGGCTGGCATACTTCCTGACACAGTTGGAGAAGCGCGCGTTGATGCCGCTCAACGATCCGCATCTGGAGGAGGCCTTGGAACATGGCAGAGAATAATCCGCACCTCCCTCTAGAACCCGGCAACGTTCCCGCCATTGGACCCGGTCACGAAACCGGCGACGTCAACGCCTGGGCGGTCGGAAAGTTCGGAGTCGCGCTGATCGCCATCATTGCCCTTTCGCTCACCCTTCTGATCGGCCTGTTCAAGTATTTCCAGACCCGCGACCAGGCTAACCCGGTGGTCTATTCCGAAGACCCCAACCAGTTCTTCCCGGAACCGCGGCTGCAGCGCACGCCCATCCCCGACCTGAAAGCCGTTCGCGCCGACGGAAGACCGCATTCTAAACGGCTATGGCTGGGTTGATCCGAAACGCGGCGTAGTGCGCATCCCGATCGATATGGCCATCGACGCACTGGCCAAAAAGGGACTGCCGTCCCGGCCGGCTGGAGCGGAGGTCCGCCAAGCAATGATGTATCCGCCCATCGTCATCTTCACATTGGCCGCCGCCGCGGCCCTGGCCCAACCCGGCCAACCCGCGCCTGTGCAGCCCTCGCTCAGCATGCAGGACGGCAACCTCAAGCCGGCTCTTCCCGGCGCCCTGCAGGGCGTGGGCATCGACCAGAAACTCGACCAGCAAATCCCGCTCGGCCTGGTCTTCCGCGATGAAGCCGGCAGGGAAGTTCCGCTCTCCACTTTCTTCCACGCCGGCAAGCCCGTGCTGCTGGCCCCGGTCTATTACCGCTGCCCCATGCTGTGTACGCAGATTCTGAACGGCGTGGCCAGCAGCCTCAAGGCAGTTTCCCTGTCGCCGGCTCAGGATTTCGAAATCGTCGCCTTCAGTTTCGATCCCAAGGATACGCCTGAAACCGCCGCCGCCAAGAAGCAGGTTTATCTCAAGCGCTTCGGCCGCGCCGGCACAGCCAACGGGTGGCACCTGCTCACGGGCGACGAAGCCAACATCAAAGCCTTAACTGACGCCCTGGGTTATCACTACAAGTTCGATACCGCCACCGGTCAGTTCGCACACGCCAGCGGCATCATGCTGCTCACGCCGGAGGGCCGCATTTCGCGCTACTTCTATGGCGTGGAATACGCCCCGCGCGATATCCGCCTGGGCCTGGTGGAGGCTTCGCGCAACCAAGATCGGCAGCCCGGTGGATCAGGTGCTGCTCTTCTGTTTTCATTACGACCCGGCCACCGGCAAGTACGGAGCCGTGGTTATGAATATGATACGGGTCGCCGGCGCTCTATTCGCGCTGATCTGCGGCGCGTTTCTGTTCTTTGTCTGGCGTCACGATCTGCTGGCCGACCGGCGCATTCTCAGGCGGGTTGGATAGTCGCCATGGGATCATTACCTCTTTTTCCGGAGCAGGCTTCCACCTTCGCACCCGAGGTGGATCATCTTCTGTACTTTCTGCTGGCGGTTTCGGTTTTCTTTACGCTGCTGATTTTCGGCGCCATCTTCTATTTCGCGATCCGCTACCGCCGGCGATCGGAACACGAATTGCCGCATGTTGTGGAAGGCGGCATGACGCTCGAAATCCTCTGGACCGTCATCCCGTTCGGCCTCACCATGGTGATGTTCACCTGGGGAGCCGCGGTGTTTTTCAACGAAAGCCGGCCGCCCGATGACGCGCTCCAGATCTACGCCGTCGGCAAGCAGTGGATGTGGAAGCTGGAACACCTGGGAGGCCAGCGCGAAATCAACGAACTGCACATCCCGATGGGGCGCGCGATAAGGCTCACCATGACGTCCGAAGATGCGATCCACGCATTCTTCGTGCCGGCCTTCCGCACCAAGCAGGACGTGGTCCCGGGCCGCTACACCACTACCTGGTTCAAGCCCACCAAACCCGGCCGGTATCATCTTTTTTGCGCCGAATACTGCGGCAACCGGCATTCCGGAATGATCGGCTGGGTCTACGTGATGGAGCCGCAGGATTACCAGACGTGGTTGAGCGGCGGCGCGTCCGAAGGCTCTCTCGCCGAAAACGGCCAGAAGTTGTTCACCCAACTGGCCTGCGATAACTGCCACAAGGCCGATAACAAAGGCCGCGGCCCCAACCTGGTGGGCGTCTTCGGCAGTACCGTGGAGCTTGCAGGCGGTGGAACCGTGAAGGTGGACGAAGCCTATATCCGCGAATCCATCCTGCAGCCGCAGGCCAAAATCGTCAAGGGCTACGAGCCCGTCATGCCCACGTTCCAGGGTCTGGTCACCGAAGACCAGGTGTTGCAACTGGTAGAGTACGTCAGGTCATTAGGTCCGAAGCCGGGGGCCGGTCCGGCGCCGACCAGTAGAGTTCCGGCGGCAAAGAAGAGTGCAGCGGGCACCGCGCCCGCCAATCGTTAAGACACCATGATTACGACAGCGGTACAAGAACGAGAGCATTACTTAAACGCCAGCTACGGCCTCAAGTCGTGGCTCCTTACCAAGGACCACAAGCGCATCGCTCTGCTCTATCTCGGCACCATCACCTTTTTCTTCTTCCTGGGCGGCGCCTTCGCCACGTTGATCCGCGTCGAACTGCTTACCCCCACGGGCGGCATCGTCAGTTCCGAGACTTACAACAGGCTCTTCACGATGCACGGGGTGACGATGGTTTTCTTCTTCCTGGTGCCGTCCATCCCGGCCACGCTCGGAAACTTTTTCATGCCGATTATGATCGGCGCGCGCGATCTCGCGTTTCCCAGGCTCAACCTGCTGAGCTGGTACCTGCTGGTGATCGGCGGCCTGTTCGCTCTCTTCGCCATGCTGGCGGGCGGCGTGGATACCGGGCTGGACCTTCTACACACCCTACAGCACCACTTACTCGAACTCGTGGGTGATTGCGACCGCGGTGGGCATCTTCATCGCCGGTTTCTCATCCATTCTCACCGGCCTCAACTTCATCGTGACGGTCCACCGGATGCGCGCCCCGGGCATGACCTGGTTCCGCCTGCCGCTCTTCGTGTGGTCCAACTACGCCACCAGCCTGATCCTGGTTCTGGGCACTCCGGTGTTGGCCGTGACCATATTGCTGCTGTTCTGCGAGCGCGTCTTCCACATCGGAATCTTCGACCCTGCCCTGGGCGGCGACCCGGTTCTGTTCCAACACCTGTTCTGGTTCTACTCGCACCCGGCCGTCTACATCATGGTGCTCCCCGGCATGGGCGTGATCAGCGAAGTGATATCCGTGTACTCGCGCAAACCGGTGTTCGGCTACAAATTCGTCGCCTTCTCAAGCGTGGCCATCGCGGTATTGGGCTTCCTGGTCTGGGGCCATCACCTGTTCGTCAGCGGCCAGTCGCTTTACGCCGGCCTGGTGTTTTCATTTCTCAGCTACTTCGTAGCCATCCCTTCGGCCATCAAGGTTTTCAACTGGACCGCCACCCTGTATAAAGGCTCCATTTCCTACGACACCCCGATGCTGTATGCGTTTGGCTTCATCGGCCTGTTCACCATCGGCGGCCTCACGGGTTTGTTTGTGGCGGCGCTCGGCATCGATGTGCACGTTACCGACACCTATTTCGTGATAGCCCACTTCCACTACATCATGGTCGGTGGAACGCTCATGGCCTATCTCGGCGGCATGCACTACTTCTGGCCCAAGATGACGGGCCGAATGTATCCCGAAGGCTGGGCCAAGCTTTCCGCGGTGGTCATCTTCCTGGGTTTCAATTTGACCTTCTTCCCGCAATTCATCCTGGGCTATCTCGGAATGCCGCGCCGCTATCATGTCTATCCCGATGAGTTCCAGGTGTTGCACGTGCTTTCCACCGCCGGCGCTTCCGTGCTGGCCGCGGGCTATCTCATGCCCATGATCTACTTCATGTGGTCCCTGCGCTACGGCCCCCTGGCGCCGGCCAACCCATGGGGCGCAACCGGTCTGGAATGGAAGACGGCCTCTCCGCCGCCCGTTCACAATTTCGATGAGCCTCCGGTGATCACACATGAGGCCTACGATTACAGCACCGTCATCCAAGAGGAGATCGAAGTTGGCTAGCGAGTTGAGTGGCGAAATGGGCGGCCAGTTGAACCATCACGGCCACGTTGAAACCCTGGAACTGCGCGAGCAATTCGATACCGCTGAACAGCAGAAGGATGCCTCCACGCTGGGGATGTGGATTTTCCTGATCACTGAAATCATGTTCTTCGGCGGCATGTTCCTGGCCTATACGATCTACCGCAGCACCTACCCGGACGTCTTTGCGATTGCCAGCACCAGCCTCAACGCCGTCATCGGCGCCGTCAACACCGGTGTCCTGCTGCTTTCCAGTTTCACCATGGTGATGGCCGTGCGCGCCGCGCAACTGGGCCAGCGCAAGATGATCGTTCTTTTCCTGATCCTGACTCTTTTGTTCGGCGGCATTTTCCTGGGCGTGAAGGCCTACGAATGGAATGAGAAGTTCCAGGAGCATCACATCCCCGGACAGGCAGCCTTTCATCTGGAAGGCCTGGCGCCCAGTCAACAGGGCCACGCGCAGTTATTCTTCTCGCTCTACTTCGCCATGACCGGCCTGCACGCCCTTCACATGGTGATCGGCGTCGGACTTCTTTTGTTCCTGGTCTGGCATGCCAGGAAAGGGACCTACTCCGCCACGTACTTCACTCCCGTCGATGTGGCCGGCCTCTACTGGCACTTCGTCGACGTGATCTGGATTTTCCTGTTCCCTCTGCTCTACCTGATTGACCGCCACTTGGGGAAATCGTTATGACCGGACACGTCGATTCCATCAAAACTTACGTGGGCGTGCTGCTCACGCTCCTGGTCCTCACGGGTTTGACGACAGCCGTGGCCTATGTCGATCTGGGCCCTTTCAGCGTTGTGGTTGCCCTGTCTATCGCGGTAATCAAGATGCTGTTCGTGGCGCTCTTCTTTATGCACCTCCGCCACAGTAATCAGCTCACGAAGTTGGTGGTATTGGGCGGCCTGATGTGGCTCGGCATCATGCTGGTGCTGACTTTGAGCGATTTCGCTACTCGCGGGTGGATCGGGGTTCCGGGGAAGTGAGAAGGTAACTCTTTACCGCAGAGCCGCTGAGACGCAGAGGCAAGCGCAGAGAAGGCCGACCCCAAATAGTAAGCATTTTTTGGTTGGAGTCGCTTGGCGGAAATTCCGTGTCCATCGCTCCGCAAGGCCAAGCCTTAGTGGCTGTCTCTGCGGTTGCTCCGCGTCTCAGCGGCTCTGCGGTTAATAGGAACCTACTGATCTTGCTGATTTATCGTCGCCACGCCGGCCACGATCTTCTCCACTTCCACCAGTTGCGACCGCACGGTGGCTGCCTGCGGCCCATCCGGCGCCACTTTCAGGTAGTTCCGGAACTGGGCCGCCGCCGCCGTGTAATCCTTCCGCTGGGCCATAAGAATCCCAAGCAACTGGTTTACTTGCGGCAGCATATGCTGGGTATCCAGTTTCTCGGCCTGCACCGCGCTTTTCTCCGACGCTTCCAGGTTCTTCAAGTTGTAATTAGCCACCGCGTTGAAGAAAAAGGCTTGCGGGTAATCGAAGGGGTCCAACTTGACGATGCGGTCCGTAATCTCCGAAACCTCCTGCCATTGCTTCTCGTGCAGGGCCATAACAGCAAGCTCCAAATACGGGCCCGTGAACTTGGGATCCGCCTGGATGGCGGCGCCGAACGATTTTCGTGCCGCGTCCGGATTCGCCGTTTCCTGAAGCTTACCTAACTCATGCCACGCCGCAGCGTAGGCGGGATACAGTTCCACCGCCTTTTCGAAATTCTTCACGGCGTCGTCGGTTTTTTTCTTCTTGAGCGCATCCATGCCGCGTTCGTACGCCTTGCGGGCGTCTTTAGGGGCCGCCAGCGAAACCGCGCTCACCGTATTCCCTTCGGTGGCTCCCACGCGATGCAGCAGGATCGTGCCCACATTCGGGTCGTCCAGGGCACGCCGGTTTGCCAGGTTGATCACCTGCGACCGGTACCCCGCAAGATTGGCCTGCAGCTCACAATTCATATATCTGCGATCGGGAAAACTGTTCGACGATCCCGAACCCAGCCCCGATTGCGATTGGCCCGACCCCCGGTTCATGGATCCGAAACCCGTTCCGGAGCCGAACTCGCTGGCGTCTTGCAAGACGCCGTTATTTCGGTTTCCCAGTTCGATTCCAAAGAATCCCTTGCTGTCCGAATAACCTTCCGCGTGCTTGGAGCCGCCGCACACGCGCTCAATCACCACGGAGTTAGGCAGCGGCGTACCGTCGTCAATCATCACCCGGCCCGTTATAAAAATGGGCTGCGGAGGCGGCGCCGTCGAGTTGTTTTGATTGTTATTGTTATTGTTATTGTTATTTGGAATCGTGCTTGGCGTCCGGCCGGGAGTAGTGGTGGTGGGAGTAGCCGGTCCGGTAGTGCCGCCCCCCGGCGGACTCGTGGATGGTGGAGTCACTCCGCCTCTGTTCTGGCCGAAGGTCTGTTGAACAAGTCCTGGTTGAAGCAGCCATGCCGCTGCCGCTACTACGATCACCCGCACGTACACATTCGGGAACATACGCACCCTCCCGTTGCTGCCGATTATTATCCCACCAAATGTGCCCGGGCAGTTGTTAAAGTCTTATCTCTACAAGATGCGCCTGGAGGGGACACCGGCGGCACGACCGCCGGCGCTACCGCCGAAAAACTACCTGCCGGACTTCCCCGCCCGCTGGTAGAATAGGCACGCTAGGTGCTTATGCGACAGCTCTCATTGATCTTAGGTGGCGCTCTCTTCCTAATGCTGGCGGCCTGTTCGGAAACCCCGACCACCACGGCCAAAAAGGAGCCCGACAAACCGGAGCCGGTCACCGGACAAACTGCGCTTTACAGGATGTACCAGATGGCACGGTCATGGGCGCTTGACGCGCAGGTTCAACAGTTGCTCAGCATGCACATCAGCGAATACCCGCAGGAAGTCCCCGGAAAAGCCGCTGCCTGGCAAGCCACCTTCGTATCCCCATCCAAAGCACGCGCCCGCTCCTATACATTCTCCATTGTCGAATCGTCG
This sequence comes from Bryobacterales bacterium, assembly GCA_963817515.1. Classification (GTDB taxonomy): domain Bacteria; phylum Acidobacteriota; class Terriglobia; order Bryobacterales; family Bryobacteraceae; genus DATMNI01. Next base: position 316,135 of record CAWFPJ010000012.1, read on the forward strand.
GGCAACCTGCACAAGGGCCCTTTCGCCGGCTTGGAAGAGGCCTGGTCCGGTCCGCGCGGAGTGGCCACGCCCTTCCCCATCATCGCCGTCAAGAAAGATAGCGACGAGGCCTACAAGACCGTCATGTCGGATCCCAAGACCAGGGCCGCCGATTACGATAAAAAGAACCCGGGCAAGCCGATCACGATCGTGCTCGAGAAAACCAGCAAGTACCCTGACCCGGCCTGGCGCATCCTCTGGGGCGAATCCACGGGCACCTCAAGCTTCTCAGTCTTTGTGGACGCCTCCATCGGCAACTATCTCGAAACCATGCATTAGAGAAGACACCGCTGGCTCACGGTCGCGGCTCCGTACTATTGGCCTATGCCGCCGCCACCGAGGCCTCCGCCCGGAATGTGAGATCTCCACTTTCCCCGGCTGCATCTACCACCACTCTCTGACCGTCCCGCACGTCGCCCTTCAGCAGCAGCTTGCCCAGCGGCGTCTCAATCTTTTTCTGAATGGCGCGTTTCAGCGGCCTGGCCCCATAGTTCGGGTCATAGCCGGTCCTCACCAGATTGGCCCGCGCCGCGTCCGTCAACTGCAGCGTAATATGCCGGTCTGCCAGGCGCCCCCTCAGTCTGCCTAACTGAATTTCCGCAATCTGCTTCAGGTGTTCTTCGGACAGCGAGTGGAAGACGATCAACTCGTCCACGCGATTTAAAAACTCCGGCCGGAAATGATGCCGCATCTCCTCCAGCACGGTCTCCTTCATGCGCTCATACCCCGCGCCCTCAAAGCCCCCGCGATATTCCAGAATCCGTTGGCTCCCCACGTTCGAAGTCATGATCACGATGGTGTTCTTGAAATCCACCGTGCGGCCCTGCCCGTCGGTCAGCCGTCCGTCGTCCAGCACCTGCAGCATCACGTTGAACACGTCGTGGTGGGCCTTCTCAATTTCGTCGAACAGCACCACGGCATACGGCCGCCGGCGCACCGTCTCGGTGAGTTGTCCGCCTTCCTCGAAACCCACATATCCCGGCGGCGCCCCAATCAGCCGCGCCACCGTATGCTTCTCCTGGTATTCCGACATGTCGATCCGGATCATGGCGTGCTCATCGTCGAACAGGAACTCCGCCAGCGCCCGCGCCAGTTCCGTCTTCCCCACGCCGGTCGGACCCAGGAAGATGAAGCTCCCGATCGGCCGGTTGGGATCGTTCAGCCCCGAGCGCGCGCGGATCACCGCCTCGGAAACCGCGCTCACTGCCTCATCCTGTCCTACTACGCGCTGGTGCAGTTCCTCCTCCAGATGCAGCAGTTTTTGCATTTCGCCTTCCAGCAGCTTGGTCACCGGAACGCCGGTCCACCGGCTCACTACCTCGGCGATGTCTTCTTCGTCCACCTCCTCCTTGATGAGCCGCGACTGCGCCTGACCGAACTTCTCCATCTCTCCCGCCAGCTGGCGTTCGAGCGCCGTCAACTTTCCGTATTTCAATTCCGCCGCTCGGTTGAGATCGTACTGCCGCTCCGCCTGCTCGATCTCGAGCTTGGTCTGCTCCACCTGCTGCCGGAGTTCGCGCAGCTTCTGAACGGCGTTCTTCTCGCTCTGCCACCGGGCCGAGATGGCATCGAACCCCGCCTTCAGATCCGCCAGTTCCTTTTCCAGTTTCTTGAGCCGCTCCTTGGAAGCCGCGTCCGACTCCTTGCGCAACGCCTCGCGCTCGATCTCCAGCTGCATGATGCGCCGCCGGGATTCGTCCATCTCCGCCGGCATGGAATCGATTTCAGTACGCAGCCGCGCCGCTGCTTCATCCATCAGGTCGATCGCCTTGTCCGGCAGAAACCGGTCCGTGATATAGCGATTGGAAAACACCGCCGCCGCCACCAGCGCCGCATCTTTGATGCGAACGCCGTGATGCACTTCGTAGCGCTCCTTGAGGCCCCGCAAAATCGAAACCGTATCCTCCACCGAAGGCTGGTCCACCTGCACCGGCTGGAATCGCCGCTCGAGCGCGGCATCCTTTTCGATGTACTTGCGGTATTCGTCCAGCGTGGTGGCCCCAATGCAGTGCAATTCGCCGCGCGCCAGCATGGGCTTCAGCAGATTGCCCGCATCCATAGACCCTTCGGCCTTGCCCGCGCCCACCACCGTGTGCAGCTCATCGATGAAAAGAATGATCTCACCCGCCGATTCCTGCACTTCCTTCAGCACCGCCTTCAGCCGCTCTTCGAACTCGCCGCGGAACTTGGCCCCGGCGATCAGCGCGCCCATATCGAGCGACACGATGCGCTTGTTCTTGAGCCCTTCCGGAACATCGCCGCGCACAATGCGCAGCGCCAGGCCTTCCACGATGGCCGTCTTGCCCACGCCGGGCTCCCCAATCAGCACCGGGTTATTCTTCGTGCGGCGCGAAAGCACTTGAATCACGCGCCGGATCTCCTCGTCGCGCCCAATCACGGGGTCGAGTTTCCCCTGCGACGCCAGTTTGGTCAGATCGCGCCCATAACGCTCCAGCGCTTCGTAGGTGGCTTCCGGGTTCTGCGTTGTCACGCGCTGGTTGCCGCGAACCTCGCGCAGCGCCTGCATCAGCCGCTCTTCGGTCAGCCCAAACTCTTTCAGCAGCTTCCCCGCCGCCCCGCGGTCATCAAGGGCCGCCAGCAGGACGTGCTCCACCGAAATGTACTCGTCCTTGAGCTTTTTAGCTTCGTCATCGGCCTTCGTCAGAAGCTTGTTTAACCGTGCTGTGACATACAATTGATCGGCCGCGCCTGACGCTCCGGAGACCTTCGGCAGCCGCTCCAGTTCGCTCTCCAGCCTGCGTGCCAGCGGCTCGACATTGACTCCGCCCTTCGTCAGAATGGAGCCGGCAAGGCCGCCTTCCTGCGTAAGCAAGGCAGACAACAGATGCTCCACGTCAACCTGCTGGTGCCCGTGCCGGGTAGCAATACTCTGGGCTGACCGAATCGCCTCTTGCAATTTCTCCGTGAAACGATTGATGTCCATATCTAACTACATATACAGATCATTGACCCAAAGCAAGGTTCATTTCCAAACTCTCTCCCGATTCCTGCCAAATCCCCACCTTCCGGGCCGGCCCACTCCGGCCCGTCCCGCCATCTCGAATCCCGAGGCCGCCCACGAAAACCGTGTCCTGGGCTCGTCATAATGCAACTTAGGGCCGCACGTCTGCATCTAAGCAGATGTAGTGAGAGGTTGGTATGATGATCGTCCGAGAACGTCTGTCGCGCCTGAGTGCGGCGTGGTGCGCCGCAATGCACCGGGCCACCACGTGGCCCATCCACGGCCATTATCGCTGCCGCCAGTGCAACCGCGAGTTTCCAGTTTCCTGGTAGCGGCTGCCTGCGCTGGTAACGCTGTTCTTATGCTACGCTCATGCGGATCAACTGCTCCGCGTTCTTGAGCGCTTCGGGAGTCAGCTTCTGCCCGGAGAGCATGCGCCCAACTTCTCGCGTGCGCGCGGCCGCGTCCAGTTCTTCGATTACCGCCACCGTACGCCCACCGGTTTCCTGCTTTTCCACGCGGTAATGATGGTCGGCAAACGAGGCAATCTGCGGCAGGTGAGTTACGCACAGTACCTGGCTGGCCGCCGCCAGCCGCTTTAGCCGCCGGCCGACGCCTTCCGCGGCGCTGCCTCCCACGCCCGCGTCCACTTCGTCAAACACCAGTGTGCGCACCACAGCCGGTGTCCGGCTGCTAACGGGACCGCTCAAACAGGTCTTCAGCGCCAGCGCGATGCGCGAGATCTCGCCGCCCGACGCCACTTTCTCCAGTGCCCGCGGTTCTTCGCCTAGATTCGGCGAAACCAGGAACTCCACGCGGTCCGCCCCCTGTGCCGACCACGGAGCCTGGGCCACGGTCACGCGGAAAACCGTGCGCTCCATGGCCAACTGCGCCAGTTCGGCCTCCACCCGCTTTTCCAGCTTCCGCGCCTCGGCCTGGCGCAGCCCGGTCAGGTCGGCCGCTAGTTTCCCGAACTCCTCCGCCAGCCGCTTCTGTTCCTTTCGCAGTTGGTCCATGCGCTCGCCGGTTTGTTCCACGGCCGCAATCTGTTTTCCGACATCGGCCAGGAACGTCAGGATTTCCGCGATCGACTGCCCGTACTTACGCTTGAGTTTATCAATGGCTGCCAGCCGCGTTTCCACCTCTTCAAGGCGCCCCGGATTGGCTTCCAATCGCGAAAGGTAGTCGCGCAGCGCGTAGCCGACTTCCTGCAAACTCAGGTCGGCGGCTTTCAGATTCTCGCGCAGCGCTTCGAGCGACGAATCGATGCGGCACAGTTCGTCCACCCGCTTAATGGCGATGCGGGTCAGCGACAGTGCGGACTCAGGGCTATCGTACACGGCTTCGTAGGCGGTGCCGGCGGATTCCTGCAGACGTTGCACGTTTTGCAGCACGCGGCGTTCGTTCTCGAGCGCCGCGTCCTCATCCGCCTCAAGTGCCGCGCTTTGGATCTCCTTGCGCTGGAACAACCAGAGATCCAGCAGCCGCAGCTTCTCCTGTTCGCTCCGTTCCAATTCTTCCAGTTCCGCCGCCGATGCGCGCCATTGCCGGTACACGCCCGCAACGCGCTCCAGCAGTTCGCGATGGCTCCCGAAGGCATCCAGCATGTCGCGCTGCGCATCGGCGGAAAACAGAAGCTGCTGATCGTGTTGTCCGTGGATATCCGCCAATAGCGGCGCCAGTTCCTTGAGCAATGCCACCGAGACCGGCCGGCTGCCGACAAACGCCCTCGACTTGCCGCCGGCCAGGATCTCGCGTTCGATGAGCAGTTCGCCGTCTTCGATTTCGAGGCCGGCCGGTTCGAGCAACCGCCGGATGGCCCCATTTTCCCGAACGCCTTCGTGCACATCGAAGATGCCGGCCACGTGCGCCCGCGATTCTCCGGTACGGATCATGTCGGCCGACGCGCGCCCGCCCAACAGCAGCCCCAGCGCATCCACCACAATCGACTTGCCGCTGCCCGTTTCCCCGGTCAGAAGATTTAAGCCTGCGTGGAAATGGACGCGCAGCCGTTCCACCACCGCATAGTTCTCCACCACCAGTTCCAGCAGCATGCAGAGCCGATTATAACGTCTCCAGGGTCAACCGCTTGCTCACGCGCGCGGCTCTGATCCGAACCGCAACTATCCTAATCGCTGATCTCGATTTTGGGCCCCTGCTGCTGGCCCACTTCGTCCAGCCTTGCTACCGCGTTACGCGCCAGAGTAAGAAAGGCCTCGCCTCCACCCTTGTGCTGCACAATGGGCTGGCCGCTGTCGCCGCCAATGCGGATTTGCGGGTCAAGCGGCAGTTCCCCCAGGAAGTGCACATCCATCTGCTTCGCTGTCCGCAGGCCGCCGCCATGGCTGAACACATCGATGCGCTCGCTGCAGTGCGGGCAGGTCAGATAGCTCATATTCTCCACGATGCCCAAAATCGGCACCTTCACCTGGTGGAACATGTGGATGGCTTTGCGGGCGTCCTCGAGCGAAACGTCCGAAGGCGTGGTCACCACGATGGCGCCTGTCACCGGAGCAGTTTGAATGAGCGATAGCTGCACGTCGCCGGTGCCGGGCGGCAGGTCTATCACCAGGTAATCCAGTTCGCCCCAGTCCACGCCGCGCAGAAACTGCTGGATCACACTGTGCAGCATGGGGCCGCGCCAGACCAGCGGTTTATCGCCGGGGCTGAGGAAGCCCATGGACATGATTTTGACGCCGAATTGCTCCAGCGGCTGGATGCGGTCACCGAGGGCCACGGGCGTCTTGTTGATCCCCATCATCAGAGGCACGTTGGGGCCATAAACGTCGGCATCGAGCAATCCAACTTTGTATCCCAGCGAAGCCAGGCCGACCGCGAGATTCACCGATACCGTGGTCTTACCAACTCCGCCTTTCCCGCTGCCGACGGCAACTAGATTCTTGACGCCGGGAATAGGCAACTTGGGGGCTTGGCCAGGCTGGTTAGGGGTCATCAAACTCTATCGTAACAGCACACCCACACTAAACCCTTCCTTTACTTTGTCCCTCGTCGGATGTTAGGCTAAGTGTCTTATAATGCGCACAGTTGACTTGATCCAGCGGAAACGCGATGGTGAAGAACTCGCTCCAGAGGAGATCGAGTTCCTGGTGAACGGCTACACCAGCGGCGAAATTCCCGACTATCAGATGTCGTCTTTCCTGATGGCCGTTTTCTTCTCGGGCATGTCCGACCGCGAAGTCAGCCGTTTGACGGAGTGCATGCTGCGTTCCGGCGACACAGTCGATCTGTCGCACATCCCTGGCGTGAAGGTGGACAAACACTCCACCGGCGGCGTGGGCGATAAGACGAGTTTCATCGTGGCCCCGCTGGCGGCTGCCGCCGGGGTGGTGGTGCCGATGATGTCGGGCCGCGCGCTGGGGCACACCGGCGGCACGCTGGACAAACTCGAATCCATTCCAGGATTCCGCACGGATCTTTCAACTGAGGAATTCCAGAAACAGCTGGCGGAACTGGGACTGTGCTTCATTGGCCAGACCGACCATCTGGTGCCCGCCGACCGCAAGTTGTACGCACTGCGCGACGTCACCGCGACGGTCGAATCGATTCCGCTGATTTCGTCTTCGATCATGTCGAAGAAACTGGCCGAGGGCCTGGACGCGCTGGTGCTGGATGTCAAAGTGGGCAGCGGCGCCTTCATGAAAAAACAGGTGGACGCGCGGCGCCTGGCCCAGGCCATGGTGGGCATTGGCCGCCGCATGGACAAGAAGGTGCAGGCGCTGATTACGGACATGAACCAGCCTCTAGGCTATGCGGTGGGCAACGCGCTCGAAATTATGGAAGCGTCGCAGACCCTGCAGAACGCCGGACCTGCCGACCTGACCAAGCTGTCGCTGGAACTGGCCGCGCGCATGATCCATCTGGGTAAGAAGGCTGGTTCGCTTGACGAAGCCCGCCGCATCGCCGAACAGCACCTGGTGGACGGCTCCGCCTACAAGAAGTTCAAGGCCGTGGTGGCGGCGCAGGGCGGGAACCCGCAGGCGCTGGACAAGTTCGAGCTTCTGCCCAATGCCACCGGCATGCGCGAGATCAATTCGCCGCGCGCCGGGTATGTGAGTTCGATCGACGCCGAGGATATCGGGACGGCATCCAACATGATCGGCGCCGGACGAGACAGGAAGGAAGACACCATCGACCCGGCGGTGGGTATTATTCTGGAGGTCAAGACCGGCGAAAAGGTAGACGCGGGCTCAGTGCTTTGCCGCCTCTATTACACCAAGGAAGACCGCGTGGACGATGCCGCGGACATGGTGGAGGATGCCTTCCGCATCTCGTCGCAAAAGCCGGATGAGCGCGAGCTCATTCTGGAAGTAGTCGGGTAATGCAGCGGTTCACGGGGCTGCTGGGCTTGGTTGTCATCCTGGCGGTCGCCTGGCTTTTTTCCACCCACAAACGGCAAATTAAAGGGCGTCTTATCGTTTGGGGAATGGGCCTGCAGATCCTGTTCGCGGTGCTCGTGCTGAAGACGGATTTCGGACTGGTCTTCAAGAGAATCGGCGATGGTGTGAACGCCATGCTCGAGTTTGCCGAAGTCGGCAGCCAGTTCCTCTTCGGGCCGCTGGGAACCAAGGGTGGGCCGTTTGGCGTGATCTTCGCCTTCCAGGTGCTGCCCATTGTCATCTTCATCGCGTCATTCTTTTCCATCCTTTATTATCTCGGCGTGATGCAGGCCGTGGTGAAAGCCATGGCGATCGGGATGCAAAAAGTCATGGGGGTGAGCGGCGCCGAATCGCTGAACGTGGCTGCCAGCATCTTCATGGGCCAAACCGAGGCTCCCCTTACAATCAAGCCGTTCCTGGCGGGCCTGACCGAATCCGAACTCTTCACCATTATGACCGCGGGCATGGCGCATGTTTCGGGCGCCGTGATGGCGGCGTATGTAAAGATAGCGGGCGTATCCATCACTCACCTGCTCACCGCCGTGATTATGACGGCGCCGGCCACCATCATGCTGGCCAAGATCTTTATTCCCGAAACCGGCAAGCCGGCCACCGCGGGCAGGGTGGACATCCAAGTGGAAAAGACCGCGGTCAACGTGATTGATGCCGCGGCGCAGGGCGCGGGCGATGGCTTGCACCTGGCGCTGAACATCGGCGGCATGCTGATCGCATTTCTGGCGCTGATCGCCATGTGCAACGGGATTTTGGGCTGGATACACGGGCTTCCCTTGATGGGTTGGCTGCCGGCGTCGCTCGAAAACCTGTTCGGCATTATCTTCGCTCCGGTTGCCTGGATCATGGGCGTGCCGTGGAAAGACGCTCGTACCATTGGCGATCTGCTGGGCACCCGGCTGGTGCTCAATGAATTCGTGGCATTTCTGAAACTCGGGCCCCTGAAGGCGACGCTCGATCCGAAATCCTTCACCATCGCCACCTATGCGCTGTGCGGCTTTGCGAACTTCAGTTCCATCGCGATTCAAATCGGCGGCATCGGCGCGCTGGCGCCCACCCGCAAGTCGGACCTGGCGCGGCTCGGGCTCCGCGCCGTAGCCGCCGGGACCATGGCTAACTTCATGTCGGCCTGCATCGCGGGAATGTTGCTGTGATTGAGGACGCCAGGCGTTATATCGAAGGCCACACGGACGTGCGGCCCGCCATCGGCGTGGTGCTGGGCAGCGGACTGGGAGCCTTTGCGGATGAACTCAGCGACCGCATCGAGATCCCCTATCATCAGATTCCCGGCTGGCCGGGATCGACTGCCGTAGGGCATGCCGGGAAACTTGTGATCGGCGGAATCGGCGGTGTGAACGTAGCCGTGATGGCCGGGCGCGCTCACCTTTACGAAGGCTACGGGACTCAGCAGGTTACCTTCGGAGTACGCGTGCTGCATTCCATCGGTGTGCGCGCCATGGTGCTCACCAATGCCGCGGGCGGCATCAACCTGACACTCGGGCGCGGTGGCCTGGTGCTGATTTCCGACCACATCAACCTGCAGGGCTCGAACCCCCTGGTGGGGCCGAATGACGACTCGCTCGGTCCGCGATTCCCGGATATGTCGGAGGCCTATTCGCAGCAATACCGCGAGCGCGCCAAGGCGGTAGCGGCGGAGTTATGCCTCCCGATCGGCGAGGGCGTGTACGCCGCCCTGCTGGGGCCCAGCTACGAAACGCCGGCTGAGATCCGCTTCCTGCGAACTATCGGGGCAGACCTGGTGGGGATGTCCACAGTGCCCGAAGTGATCGTGGCCAACCACATGGGCATGAAGGTTCTGGGCATTTCGTGTGTGACTAACATGGCGGCGGGCGTGCTGCCGCAAACCAAAATCAACCACGAAGAAGTGCTTGAAACGGGAGCTATGATTCGTGACACCCTGGTGCGTTTTCTGAAAGTTCTGCTGCCGAGGTTAGATGCCTGACGCTCTGCTTACTGGCGCCCTGGCCGCCCGCGCCCACGCCTTCGCCCCCTATTCCAAATTTAAAGTGGGCGCCGCCATCGAAGACGCCGATGGCCGCATCCACACCGGCTGCAACGTCGAAAACGCCACCTACGGCCTCACTCTTTGCGCCGAGCGCGTAGCGCTGTTCAAAGCTATCTCCGAAGGTGTCCGCAAATTCCGCCGCGCGGCGGTTGCGGCCGATACCGATGTGCTTACTCCGCCGTGCGGCGCGTGCCGCCAGATCCTCTGGGAATTCTGCGGCGACGTGGAGATCGTGCTGGTCAACCTGCACGGCAAAACCGAAACGTTTCGTTTGAAAGATCTCTTCCCAAAGCCATTCGATGTTTCGTATTTGTAGCTTCCTGCTCTTTGTATCCGGCGTCTTTGTATCAGCGATCGGCGCTGAGCCAGCCGATTGGATCTGGAGCGCCCGCTATGTGATCACGGAGGACGGACAGCACCGCGTAATCGAAAACGGAGCCGTCGCCATCCGCGGCGACCGCATAATCGGCGTGGGTGCCAGGGCCGAGATCGACGCGCGCTTCCAGGCCAGGCAGCGTCTGGACCGTCCCGACGCCATTCTCACGCCGGGCCTGATCGACACCCACACCCATGCCGCCATGTCGCTATTCCGCGGCATCGCCGATGATTTGCGGCTGCAGGACTGGCTATCGAAATTCATTTTCCCCGCCGAAGCCAAGAACGTCACGCCCGACTTCGTGCGCTGGGGCACGCGCCTGGGCTGCCTGGAAATGCTGCTGGGCGGCACCACCACGTTTACCGACATGTATTACTTCGAAGACGTGGTGGCAGAGGTTGCCAAAGAGGCCGGCATGCGCGGCGTGCTCGGCGAAACCATCATTGGCTTCCCGGTTGCCGACAACAAAACGCCCGCCGATGCGCTCAAGTTTACCGAGCGCTACCTGACGCGCTTCCGCAATGACCCGCTGGTGGTGGCGGCCGTGGCGCCGCACGCCCTCTACACGAATTCCGACGAGACGCTGAAGGCCTCGCGCGCGCTGGCCAACAAATACCACGCGCCGCTCATTATTCACCTTTCGGAAACCAAAAAAGAGAATGACGACGCCGTGGCCAAGCGCCACATGTCTCCCACCAAAGTGCTGGATTCCCTGGGTGTGTGGAACGGCCGTTCGCTGGCGGCGCACGGTGTCTGGCTGGACGAGCCTGACATGGCCATCCTGAAAGCCCGCGGCGTGGGCGTGGCACATTGTCCGTCGAGCAATATGAAACTGGCCAGCGGCGTAGCTCCTGTGGTCCGCATGTTGGCCCTGGGCCTTTCGGTGGGGTTGGGCCCCGATGGCCCGGCCGGCAGCAATAACGATTTCAACCTGTTCGAGGAGATGGACCTCGCCGCCAAACTGCAGAAGGTCAGCACCGGCGACCCGCAAGCGCTTCCGGCGGCCACGGCGCTCGAAATGGCCACCATTCGCGGCGCACGGGCTTTGGGTATGGAGAAGGAAATCGGCTCGCTCGAAGCCGGCAAGCGCGCCGACATGATCATGGTGCGGACCGATCGCCCGAATGGCGTTCCCATGTACGATCCGGTTTCACAGATGGTCTACGCCCTGAAAGCCGACGACGTTCGCGACGTGATGGTGAACGGTAAGCCGGTAGTTGGCGACGGCAAGATACTCACCCTGAATCAGGCGCAAATCCTGCTCAAAGCCGCGGAGTATCGTGCCAGGATCAGCGCGTCGTTGAAATAAACAGAATCAGAGACCGGCGGCAAGGACCGCCGGCGTTACCAAGCCGTGCGGGCGCTACGGCAAATGCCTGCCTGGCGCCCCATACGGGAGATTCGTAGAAGACCCCAGACTCAACCCCAGGCTGCACTGTGTTTCGACATGAAAGGAGTTTCGCATGGTTCCGGGTAGTTTCACAGGCATTAGAGTACCGTATCTTTTCGAAGATAACCGAAGTTAACCCCTTTATAGGGTGGGTGATTCTCTGGGGCCGACCCGGCCAAACACCTGATTTTTTCGTTATCAACGAAGGTCTCCAGGACATGGCTGGTTGAAAACATTAGGGCACTTTCCCCTTGACATTTAGTTTGCTTTCCGACGAAACTGTCCTAAAGCTTCGTTCGCTATTGCCAAGGAGGGGAAATGCAACTCAAAAATTGGGTCCTTAGGCTTTCTTCATTTTTGCTTTTAGGGCTGGTCGCATATGGGGCAGACCCTACCGGAACGATTTCCGGAACCGTGCTCGATCCCAGCGGAGCCGTTGTGCCGGGCGCCAAGATCACGGCCACGGCGCTGGCCACAAAACTCACGCGCACAACCACAAGCGCGGCCGATGGCTATTATGTATTTCCTTTACTGCCCGTAGGCCTTTACTCGGTTTCCGTTGAATCCAACGGTTTCCGGCGGTCCGAGCAAAGGGGAATTCAGGTACAGGCCGACCAATCGGCAACGCTTCCGTTCACTCTCGAACTAGGCTCAACCACCGATACCGTCTCCGTGGAATCGAATGCCGAATTAGTCGAGACGCGTACCGGCACGCTGAGCAAGGTAGTGACGCAGCAGAGCATCATTGAACTGCCTCTGAACGGCCGCAACGCCGCCGCCCTGGTGCTGCTGGCTCCCGGAACCTCGGACCTTACGGCCGGCAACGCGCGCGGCAGCGGCGATACGCAGCAGACTGCCACCTATCCCGGCGCGCAATCCATTTCTTCCAATGGTGCACGCGCGGACGACATCAACTACAACCTTGACGGCGGCAGCAATCAGGACCATTACACGAACGTCAACAATCCATTTCCCAACCCGGATGCGGTGGAAGAGTTCAGTGTGCAGACCAACAGCTACAGTGCCGAGTACGGCCGGGGTGCGGGCGCGATCGTGAACGTGGTAACCAAATCCGGCACTAACCAGTTGCACGGCAGCGCGTTCGAGTTTTTGCGCAACGGCGATCTGAACGCGCGCAATTTCTTCGCTGCCACTCATGACCTGCTCAAGCGCAACCAGTTCGGCGGCAGCCTGGGCGGGCCCATCAAGAAGGATCGGCTGTTCTTCTTCGGCACCTATCAGGGTACGGTGATACGGAATGTATCGCTGGCCAACACAACAACCGTTTTGAGCGATGCGCAGCGAGCCGGTAATTTTTCCGGCTTGAAACAGTTGATCGATCCGCTTACGGGCGTGCCCATCCCCGGTAATATTATTCCTGCCAGCCGGATCGATCCTGTGGCCGCAAAGCTACTGCAGTACATCCCCTCATCGACTCGTTCCGACTCGTTGATCTCTTATGATCTTCCGCAGCGCGATGCCGAGCAGCAGACCATGGGGCGGGTGGATTACAACCTGAACAAGCAGCGCATCTACGGGCGCTATCTTTACTCCGCCTACACGCATGATCCGGTGATCGGCACCACGAACCTGATTGCGGCCAGAAATGGGTACAGCGACCGCGACCAGAGCGTTTCGGTGAGCGATACCTACAATGTCAGCCCCACTCTGTTGAATAGCGCCATCTTTTCCTTCAACCGGATCAATGGCACCATTGTGAGCGGCGCGCCTTTCAGTTTTCCCAGCATCGGTATTCCCATCGCGGCATCCACTCCGCCCGAGATGGCGCTCACCGTGACCGGATATTTCAGCATCGGCACCGGACACCCCGGGCACTTCAATCGTCAGAATTACCATTTCACTGACAGCCTGCACTGGATCAAGGGGCAGCACGAAATCGCCATCGGCGGCGACCTGATGAAGATGCAGGTGGATCTGATCAATACTTATCGGCAGAACGGCAACTTCCGCTTCCGGGGGGCAGGCTATAGCGGCGATCCGCGGTCCGATTACATGCTAGGCATCGTCGATCGCTTCATTCAGGGTGGAGGCGAATATGCAGCCAGGCGCGGCACGCTGGGCAGCATGTTTATTCAGGACAATTATCGAGCCAGCTCCAGACTGTCGCTCAATCTCGGGCTGCGCTGGGATCCGTTCCATCCCTATGGCGATACGCAGGGCCGGACCGAGTGCTACCGTCCGGGACTGATCTCAAAGCGGTTCCCGAACGCGCCCCTGGGTTACCTGTATGAGGGCGATCCCGGCTGCCCGTCCGGCGGAAGCGATGCCGCGTATTGGCAGTTTGCCCCGCGCGTGGGTTTGGCATACAACATCGGCGGCAAGGGAAAGACCACCATTCGCTCCGGATTCGGAGTTTTCTATCAGCCGCCGTTTGTGGAAGCTTACAACAACATGGTGGACAGTGCGCCGTGGAGCCCGCAGGTACAGATCCTGAACGTTCCATTCGACAACCCGTACAAGGCCTATCCCAACCCGTTCCCGGCCCAATTCGCACCCGTTCTGCCGCCGTCCAATGTCCAGTTCATTAAACCTCCCAGCCTGGCCGTATCGTATTCGCCGGACTGGAAACCGGGACGAACCATGAGCTGGAACCTCACGGTCGAACACCAGCTACGCAACAACCTGCTGATCCGCGCCGGATATGTTGGGTCCAAGGGCACGCACCTGGGCTATAACACCGACGTAAATGCGCCGCTTCCCGGACCTGGCGCTACGGCGGATAACGAGAGCCAGCGCCGCCCCAATCAGAATTTCCTGGAAGTAGTGGAAGATGTCTCGGGCGGCAATTCCATCTATAACGCCTTGCAGGTTTCGCTCGAGAAGCGCTTTGATCACGGTTTCACGGTGAGCGCCAATTACACGTATGCCAAGAGCATCGACCAGGTCTCTTATCTGACCGATCTCTGCGGCCTCAATGTGATCAATCCTTACAATGTTGGCGCGTATCGTGCCGTGTCGGATTTCAATGTCCCGCAGCGCTTCGTGCTCAACTACCTGTGGCAGCTGCCCTCACCCAAGGGAGGTGTGATGAAGGCGCTCTTGGGAGGCTGGGAGACCTCGGGGATTTGGAACTGGCAGAGCGGATTCCCGCTGAGTATTACTTCCGCCGACGATCGATCCCTGACCGCGGTCGGCGGTGATTTAGCGGATGAGATCGGGCCGCGCAGCTACACCAGCGGGCCGCTCGGTGCGCGTATCGCGCAATGGTTCACTACTTCGTCGTTCACATCGGCGAGGCTCGGGACTTTTGGCAATGCCGGCAGGAACATCCTTACTGGTCCGGGAACATTCAACATCGATTTCTCGGCGCACAAGGTATTCATAATTCGCGAGCGGTGGAGGTTGCAGTACCGCGCCGAATTCTTTAACGGCCTGAACCATACGCAGTTGAACAATCCGGATACCGGCGTGATCGACAGCACCTTCGGCCGCATAACCGGCGCCCGCTCACCGCGTATTGTGCAGATGGCTTTGAAAATGATTTTTTGACGCAGCGCTCCCGCGCGACGTCGGTATTTTATGACCCGCAGGGAATTCGTTTTGCTTCCGGGCGCCTGTTCGCTGCTAGCGCAGGCGCCCGCGCCGTCCGAGCCACAAAACCTTTCGTTTCCCCTGGAGAGCATTTCAAGCGCGATCACTCCGCCGGACCTCTTCTTTGTACGCGACCATTTCAGCGAGCCCGAGCTTTCGCTGACTTCCTGGAGACTCAAAATCGAAGGCCGGGTTAAGCATCCATTGGAGCTGACGCTGGCTGATATTCTGGAGTCGCCGACAAAGAAACTGGAAGCAGTGCTGGAATGCGCGGGCAATGCCGCGGGCGGTTCGGCGGCTAGTAACGCGGTCTGGGAAGGCGTTCCACTGGCTCATCTGCTGCACCAAGCCGGCGCTGACGATGGGGCAGCGAGCGTGATGCTGGAAGGCGCCGATTCCGGGCGGCTCATGCAGGATTCGCCCAATCTGCCGTACTGCCAGATTGTGCCGATGGAGAAGTGCATGCAACCCGAAAGCCTGGTCGCGTTCAAGCTGAACGACCGCTTCCTGCCGCGCAAGAACGGCTTTCCGGCGCGCGCGTTGTTTCCCGGATGGTATGCCATGGACTCGGTAAAATGGCTGCAGCGAATTATTGTGCTCGGCCCGGCCGATGAGCCGTCCGGCTTTCAACAAAGCGGCATGAACAAGGTTTATAACAGGATTGTTGAAGTTTCGCCCGGCAACCGGAAAATCACGCGCCTGACCGAGCTTCAGGTGAAATCGGCTATTGCGTGGCCCGCCAACGATATGAAGCTTCCGGCCGCCCGGCACGTGATTCGGGGCTTCGCATGGACTGGATCGGGCCTGGTTCGCAGCGTTGAAATCACCACCGATGGAGGCGATACGTGGGCCCCGGCCAAGCTCGAATTCCGCCCGAAGGCCTTCAGTTGGGTGCGGTGGAATTACTCCTGGAACGCGACCGCGGGCGATCACGTGCTGATGAGCCGCGCCGTGGACGATGCCGGGCGCCAGCAGCCAATCAAGAGAGACGCCATGCGCAAGGACGGCTACGAGCTGAGTTATTGCGCGCCCGTACGGTGCGCAGTCCGATGAAAGCCGTGCGCGGTGAAATGAAAACCCTGGCGGCAATCCTGTTGCTGAGCGGCGGACTGCGCGCCAGCGACTGCCTGCCGTCGCACCTGGGTGAGAAGGAGACACTCGCCCGGTTTCAGGAACTGGACCGCGCAGCTCAAGCCGCATTCGACAGAGGCCAATACGGACCGGCCGCCCAACAATATCGTGAAGCGGCTTGCCTGGTCCCCAAGAGCGCTCGCGCGTTCTACGGGCTGGGACTGGCCGAAGCCGCGGCGGGCAATTTCGCAGCCGCCCGGAAGGCTCTGGAATCGGCCTACGCAATCCTGCCGGATAACATGATGCCGCTGGCAATGCTGGTGCGGGTCAATGTCGCCATGAAAGATGTCGATCAGGTGAAAGCAGTATTGCGCACCGCGGCACAGCGCTTTCCCAAAGATGCCGAACTCCATTCCGGCCTGGCCCGTTTCCTGGCGGAAAGCCAACTCCTTGATCTGGCGCTGGCTGAGTCGCTGCGATTTGAGCAGACCGGGTCGAGCGATACGGCATCGGCTGTGGCGCTGTCGGTGCTCGAAAACTCTGTCGGAGCGTACGGCGATGCGGTCCGGAGTGCCACGGATATCGAGAAACAGGCAGGCGCGCCAGACTCCGTAAAGGCGTCGGCAGCCGGAGTCGCCGGGCTCAGCTACGAAAGCCTGGGCCGACGCGAGGAAGCGGTGGAACATTTGAAACTTGCGATTCAACTTGCGCCTGCGCAGGAGAATTCGTATCTGGCACTCGCCTTTCTGTACGAGAAGGGCCGGAATTTTAAGGAGGCCGCGGAGGTCCTGCAGCGGGGGCGGTCGCAGATCCCCGGTTCGCTTAGTTTCCTTTTGCCGCTCGGCAACAATCTGGTCTGGGCCGAGCAATACCAGGCCGGCATCGATGTACTGAACCAGCTCATTGGCAAGGTGCCCGACGCCCCGGAAGCGTATTTGCGCCTGGCCGAAGCATACCGCAACACGGGCCGCCCGGAACTGGAGACGCAAACGCTTCGCCGGCTGGCGCGCGTCCACGCGGATTATCCGATGGTGCGCATCCTCACCGCGCGAGCCATGATGACGATGGAGCCGGTGGATTACCCTGCCGTTCTGGCCGAGCTCACGCAAGCCGAAAAGAGCACGCCTGGCGACGCGGACATTTTCTACACGCGGGGCAAAGCTTATATCGCCATGAATCGCTACCAGGAAGCCGTCACTGCTCTGCGGCGCGCCATCGCGCTGGCTCCCATGGACCCGGGCCCGTATTATCAGCTTGGGCTGACTTATCGCAAACTCGGCCAAACCGATCTGGCGCGCCAGATCCTGAATCGGATGCAGCACTTGAAGCAAACCGCAAACCCGCCCGAACGTTAGAAGAGTGACGGCTGAATTGGGGGAGTAGTATAGTGGACCTGATGCGGCATTTGGCCGCAAGGAGGCGAAATGGATCGAAGACATTTTCTAATGGGCTCATTGGCAGCAAGCACTGCGCTCCAGCCCAGAGCCGTCGCAAGTCCCAACGACACGGTTCGGGTAGCCTGCGTGGGTGTGCGCGGGCGAGGGCGCAGCCACATTCGTGCTTACAGCCAGATGCCGAACGTCGAGATTGCCGCTATCTGCGATATCGACGAGTCGATCCTCAACGCCCGTTTGGGCGAGATCGAGAAAGCCAAGGGCAAGCGTCCCGCGGGCTTCACGGACCTGCGCAAGCTGCTTGAGGACAAATCCATCGACGCGATCTCAATCGCCACTCCCAACCATCATCACACCTTGCAGACGATCTGGGCTTGCCAGGCCGGCAAGGACGTCTACGTCGAAAAGCCGTGCGCGCACGATATGTTCGAGGCCCGCCAGGTGGTGGCCGCCGCGCAGAAGTACAACCGCATTGTCCAGCATGGAACCCAGCAGCGTTCGGCCATCGGCCGCGAAGCTGTCCGCCAGATGCGCGACGGGCTGATCGGCGACGTCTACATGGCGCGCGGCTTGTGCTATAAACGCCGCGACACCATCGGCCGCAAACCCGTCTCGCCGGTGCCGGACGGCGTTCACTACGACACGTGGCTGGGGCCCGCGCCGGAGCACGAATTCACAGCCAACCGGTTCCATTACAACTGGCATTGGTTTTGGGATTACGGCAACGGCGACATCGGCAACCAGGGTATTCACCAGGTGGACATGGCGCGCTGGGGCCTGGGCGTGAAGTATCCCACCAAGGTCAGCGCCATCGGCGGTCACTTCATGTTCGATGACGACCAGGAGACACCCAACGATCTGACTGCCAGCTTTGAATTCAACGATGGCGGTGTGAAGAAGATGATGACGTTTGAGGTTCGCCATTGGATCACGAACCACGAAGCGGGCGTGACGGAAACCGACGCCGGTACGGTGGGGGCCATTTTCTACGGATCAAAGGGATATCTGACCGTGTGGAGCGAGGATTTCGGCAAATACACCAGCTTCCTGGGCCCCAAACAGGAGCCGGGACCTACCGGGTCCGATCTGGGGAATCACTTTGGTAACTTCATCGACGTGGTGCGCAGCCGCAAGCACGCGGATTTGAATGGCCCCATCGAGGAAGGCGCCATTTCCACCACGCTGGTACACCTGGCGAACATCTCATACCGGCTGGGCCGCACGTTGCACTTCGATGCCGCCAGCTACTCCTGCGTGGGAGACGCCGAAGCCAACCGGATGTTCAAGCGAACGTACCGCAAACCGTTTGTGGTGCCTGACAAGGTGTAGCGCGGCTACGATCAGAGCCGCGACCGTTAGGGAGCCGTCGCTTCGAAGAGCCAGGCGGCGGCTACTTCATCTTTGCGTACGCGTCATAAAGCGCCGCAATGTTCGCCGTCCGATAATCGCCGGAGTGCACTACGACCCGGTACCGGAAGCGCATTGTTTCGCCGGGTTGCAGAGTGCGCGAACCGTTCTGTGCCGGATTGCGTTCAAACGCGCTTACGCCGAAGATGTTGGCCGCAAAAAGCCCGTAGCCGCGCACGTGCCAATAAGTGGGATGGCCCGGATTTGCGGCGTTGTCGAAGATAGCGACTCCCAGTTTTTCTCCTTCCACGTCGCCGAACATGTCCACCCAGTTGGCGCGCTTCCCCCAACAATTGGCTTCGCCCTCCTGCCCATTTGAGTTCACCATCGTGCCGGTTCGCTTGGGCTGCGCGGGCGCTTTCGGCGAGGGCGCTTCCAGACCCGACGCCAGGCGCATTCCGAAGGTGCCCTCCTTACTATCGTTAAAGGTCACCTTCTCAATGGCCCGCAGGGTGATATCGAAGTCGATGGTGCGCAGCGCGGAGTCGGAATAGAAGACCATCTTTCGGGTCTCCTCGATCAGCGGCTTCTGCTTCGGGTCCACCCACTTAAAAGAGACGTCGATCGATCCGGTTTTGTCGCCGCCCGTGAGAGCAATTACCCGATCCAGAACGATGAAACCGCGATTGGGCGTCGTATAGCTCGCCTCGTTGTCCCAGAAATCCAGGCCGTTAACGTCTCCGTGGCTGAACCAGAGCCCGCGCTGGTGCTTTTCATTGTGCAATTCGCCCTCTAGCGCTTCCATGGGATAGCGGCGGGTCACGATGGTTCCCGAAGCTGCGCGGACCGGATGGAAGTACGGCTTAGTCGTCTCAGCGCCGGTAACGTAGAGCGCCGTAAAGGGTTTCCCCTGGATGTCGATCACGATGCGATCTCCGTCACGGGCAATTTTTACCTGCCCACTCAACTGGAGAGTCAACAGCAGGGAAAACACGATTGATCGCGCACTAGTTGGCATGGTCTTTTATTATATCGGCTCGAACGTCTCGCTGTTATCAGTTGGTCCCCAGAGCCAACCAGGCGAGCAGTTCCGCGTCGGTGGCGCGAGCGGTGCGGATGGTGGCCGCCGAATTTCCCGCCTTCGCGCTCTGCTGCACCCATTCGGCTGGAAACTCCGGACCTGCATTATGCACAAAGAGCTTGTCCTGCGTGGCGAGCACCGCGGCAGCGCGGAAGTCACCGGCCTTTCGCAACCCGGGAGCGGAGAACTTGTCGAGGTATTCCTGGTCGGTGCCGGCACGGAATTGCACCAGATCCGCGGCCAGATTCACACCCGGCCCCGCCAGCGCACGTGCAAACCAACTCCAGACGCCACCCATTTCCAGACCCACAAGATTCACTACCCTGGCGTTGGACCGGCTCTGCAGATATGTCAGCGCGGTGAGGATATCCTGCACCCGGTTGGCTTCGTCAGTCTGGTTGAATACAGTGAAGGCGCGCTTCTTTCGGTTTCTAGAGGCCTTCGCTGCGCCGGTCTGAAATGCGTCGATGGCCAGCACCGCGCCGCCCCGGTCGAGAATACTCCGGACCAGTCCCCCAGGCTTCTGGGAAGAGGACCGTGTCCACGCAACGCCGTCCGGATGCACGATTAACGTCGGCGCTATTTGCGGGTCGGCCTTCTGGGGAGCCAGCCACAGCACCGGAATGCGGTCGCCTTTGCCCGCCCGGCCCAGTAGCAGAGTTTCGCCATTCGGCAGGGTCTCTTTCTTCTCAGAGATGACCTTCTCAGAGATGACGTCGGCAGGTGTGGGCTTCACGTCCAACAACGAATACGTCAGCCGCTCGAAAAACGCGGTGCGGGCCTTTTCAAGCGTGGCCCGGTCGTGCGGCAGCAACTGCTGGATACCGTGCGTGGCCTCGCCGATACGATCGGCGGTATAGCGTTCCATGGTTACCGCGTTCGCAGGCCGCGGGTTTCCAAATCGGGCAAGCAGGTCCTGCACCTGCTCCACTCGATACCGCTGCTCTGTGACCGGTCCCTTTCCGCCAAGCAGCCTGGCGTTGAAGAAAGTATAAACGGCTTCCCGGCTTTCCTTATTGTAGTTGTGCCCCGCATCGACCTGAACACTCTCCACATTCTGTTCGACATTGAGCAGCCGGTAGATTCCCTGCACGGCCGGGAACTCCTCTTTGGGCGTATTGCGGGTCCAGTCGCCGGTTGCCGAAACCATTAACAGCGGCCTTGGCGCCATCATCGCGCCAAACATCACATTGAACGCTCCGACCCTGAGATTCGGCGCCTCCTCGCAATCATTGCCTTGCATGATCGCCGAAATCATATTCACGGGCGCTGCCGCCTTGATGCGGTCGTCGGTGGCCATCAG
Organism: Bryobacterales bacterium; assembly: GCA_963817515.1. GTDB lineage: Bacteria > Acidobacteriota > Terriglobia > Bryobacterales > Bryobacteraceae > DATMNI01. The sequence goes on from CAWFPJ010000012.1 coordinate 337,085, forward strand.
CAGGAAGGTCTGCGTTCCTCCGCCTGACGCGCCGGTCGCGCCGATTCGACTGGCATCCACTTCCGGCAGCGAACTGACGAAGTCCACTGCGCGAATGCTGTTCCACAATTGCAGCCCCATGGTGTTGATGCTCCATAAGTCCTCGCGCGGACCTCCCAAACGCGGTCCGCTGTCGCCATGCGGGAACTGATCGGTGTCGTTATAGCCGACCATGTCATAACTGAACACTACAAATCCCTGCCGCGCTAAGTTGATACAACGGGCCGGAACTGAGACCTGGCTGGTGTTTTCGAGGCGCCCATATGCCCAATGGCCGTGCGGCGAAACCACCGCGGGAAACGGCCCTGATTTGCCCAGGGGCCGGTATAGGTTGCCACCCAGGTAGAAGCCCGGATAGGTTTCGAGCAGCACTTTCTCGATTGTGTAAGTTCCGCGCTCAAGCTTGCCGAAGACTTGTGCGTGCAGAGGCGTTTTTTCCGGCATCGGAAGCAAACCGGCACTAGAGAGAATCTGCTTTCGCAGAAACGCAGCCTTTTGCAGCCAGGCTTCGCGAGTGGCAAAGACCGGCATTCTGAAATGCGTGTCCATGTCTGGGATCGAAGTGTTGCGAGAGTCCTGCTCCGGGATCGTCGCGCCTGTCAGTGCAAAAACCAGTAGCGGGAGCCCGATGGCTGCTTTGTGCATATGCGCGAAATTCTACCGTTAGCCGCCCGCAGAAGTCAATACAACCAGGGGAAGTCACGACATCAGAACAGCAGTTTCAGCGCAAACCGGATCTGCCGTTCGCCCGTTGACGAGCTGATGATGTCGTAGCCGTTGTAGTTGGTGATCGCGCCGTTGCTGAAGGTCGCGTTCGAAGCTGTCGCCCCGGGATTGGCGAAGACCGGAGAATTCGTCAGGCCGTAAGCTTCTGCGCGAAATTGCAGTTTCCATCCTTCGCGGACATTGAAATCGCGGAACAGGCTCGCGTCCAGGTTGAAGGAGCCCGGTCCGCGCACAATATCCCTGCCACTGTTGCCGAACCGGACGGCAGTGACCGGCGCAAAAGCCAACGGATTAAAGTAGGGCGAGTTCGGGCCGTGGCCTCCCAGGATCTGCACATCCGGCAGGACCAGGTCGGCGGTTTGCGTATTTCCCGGGGCGTTGACCGATGTGCCCGATGACGTGACGCTGAACGGCGTGCCGCTCATTCTGCTCAGCACCGTGTTAATTGTCCAGCCGCCGGCGATGGCCGCGGCAATGCCGTGATTCGCCATTCGATGGGCCTTGCCGAAGGGCACTTCGTATACCGCATAGGTCTGGAAATTATGCGTGCGGTCATAACCCGCCAGAGCCTTGTTCCGGCTCCACATCGGTTCCCAGGCCCAGGTGAGCGACGCGTTCTCTGTATCGAAATAGTCGATCGCCCGGGAGTAAGTGTAAACCACGCCCAGCACGTTACCCTTGATGCGCCGGGTCACCTGGCTTTGCAAGGAATTGTAGCGGCCGCCCAGGAAGGGAATCTGGTCGTTGATGGTGTTTGCGTTTCCGAATTTTTGAAACAGCGGCGTGCCGGCATTACCCCCGCCCGGACCCGCCGCGTTGACATTGACTTCAGCAACCGGGCGCACGGTGCGGGTCCCTACATACGCTGCCTGCGCATTGAAACCATGACCCACGTCCCGCTGCACCGTGAAATTGTAGGATTCGATGTAGCCGCGGTTGAAGTTCTGCGGGAACGTCAGCGTGCCCACATTCGCCGGGAGCGGGAAACTGCCCTGGCTGATATCCGGGCCAACCAGCACCGGGATGCCTGTTGCCAGGCTGCCTGCGGCCGTGTACGAATTCGCGCCTGCGTATTGCTGCGAAATTACGGCGGGATAGGCGTCGCGCATGTTGGTGAAGTAGTACGGGTCGCTGCTCATGCCGAAGCCGGCGCGCACCACGGTGCGGTCATTCAGACGATAGGCCACTCCCACGCGCGGCTCCAGTTGTCCGCGGCCAACGTCCACGCCGGTGTCATTGGGTACACCATTGACGCCGCCCAGCAGTGCCAGATTGGTGCCCGGGTCGTAACGGTTGCCGCCGAAGTGGTCGCGCGTGGCAAACGGATAGAATTCATAGCGCGCACCGTAGTCTATGGTCAGCTTCCGCGTCACCTGCCACTGGTCGCGCACGTAGAACGAATAGGTGTTCTCGCGCACTGTGGCCGGGTTGATGTATTGATTGTCCTTGCCCATAGCTTGCGGCAGGCCCAGCATGAAATCGGCCCAACCGTTGTACGCGTTCGGCGCCGCGCCTCCGTTGAGGGCCGTAAGGCCGCCGGTGAAGTTGAATCCGCCGCGTACGCCGTATTTCAACTGCGCTTGGAAATGATTGATCTGGTACCGGTCGAATTCACCCCCGAAACGAAGCGAGTGTGCACCCTTCATCCAGCTAACGTTGGCGGCATAGAGGTAGTTATTGTCGCGGAACTGGAAAGGATTGGACACGTTCGGATTGCCCAGCGAAGAAAAGCCATTGATGACGAAGTTAGGATATCCACCTTGCAAAGGGTTGGGGCCGTTGGTGCCGGGGATTCCCAATACGTCCGAACCGTAATTCTTCGTCAGGTCGACGTTATTGGCCGCCAGCGGCTCGCGCACAAAGCCGATATTCGCATCCAGCAGCACGTGCGGGGTCAGGTTGTAAGTCGCGCCGATTGCTGCCACTTGCGTCAGGCTGGGCGCAGTACCGGGTTGACCGCCGTCGAACGTGTTGCCGCCGGCCGGTCCCAGCGCCTGGGGATCGAAGATGTGTGCCGGCATGACGCTGTATCGCCCGAACATGGTGCTCCTGTCGTTAGGGTTGTAGTTGATCTTGATGTCCACGTTGTCGCGCGTGTATTGCAGACTGGCCGAGCCGAAATAATTATTGGCTATTCCCAATCCCATGTTCGGCTCCGGCAGCAGGGCGGCCATCTTCATGGCAGCCGAGCTGAGCAGGGCAGTCGGGATTTGGTTGTTGGGGAACGGCGTGCGTCCGGTGCCATCCGGATTCCCTGTCAACGGACTGTAGATAGTGGTTCCGGTGCCGGCGAAATTCCCCTGGCGCAGCGCATCGGTGGGGACCGATTGCAGCCCGGAGACGCTCTGCCGAAGCATGTATCGCTCCCAGTCCACGAAGAAGAAGAGTTTGTTCTTGACGATTGGGCCTCCCATCGACAGCCCGAACTGGTTCAGAATGTTTTTCGGATTGTTGGCGCCGTAATAAAAGAAATTGCGCGCCTTGAGATCGCTGTTCGTGTTGTATTCCCACGCGGCTCCATGGAAGCTGTTGGTGCCCGACTTGATGGAAATGTTGACTACCGATCCGCCCGCCTGGCCCTGTTCAGCGTCGAAACTGGCGGTGACGATGTTCACGGCCTCGATGGCTTCCGCCGGCGGCACATAAGCGATGATATTGCCCTCCCAGAAGTTCAGCACAGCCGTACCATCGATACGCGTGGAGTTGGAAGTGTCGGCGCCGCCATTGACGTAACTCTGCAGGGCGCCGGTCGGATTGCCGGCCGAGGAGTGGGACGGCGCCGGAGGGCTTGAACCGGGCACGAGCCTGAGCAGAGTCTGGAAATTGCGATTTCCGCCGAGCGGCAGATTGGCGACTTGCGCGGCTTGGATCTGCGAGCTGACATCGGCGCGCTCGGTTTGGAGGCCCGCCGCCGAGGCATCTACCGTGACGGTCTGGTTCACTTGCGCTACCTGCATCTGCGCATCCACGCGCCGGACCGCGTTGGCGTCCAACTGCACGTTCTCCGCGACGTACGTGCTGAGCGAGGGAGCGGAAATTGTTACGCGATACGTCCCGGCTTGCAGATCATTGATTACGTAACTACCGCGGTCATCGCACTGGACCTGCTTGGTAATGCCGGTGCCGACGTTGCGGGCCTCGACCTTAGCGGTGGAAACCGCTCCCCCGCTTGCGTCCGTCACATTTCCGGTCAGCGAGCCGTAGAGAACCTGCGCCTGCGATCCGCGAGAAACAACAAGCATCACAGCCATGGTGAACAGGCAGCGGTTGAACGTTTGCGGCCTACGAATTGTTGTCATATATGGAAGCCCCCAAGAGGCAGTGGGAATAGTATACTCCCACGCGGTGGGGCGTCGCGCGGCTGCTTATACATGTGTCGAGGACGGACCGTGGCGACGTTAGCGACCCCTGCAGCTTGTTTGGACACCGCGGACGCGAAGTCAGCCACGACAAGGTTTCGCAATGGCTCAAGTCCTGGGGAAGCCGAAAGTTAGCCCGTCAGCCTTTGGCTTCGCGGTTGGCCCGGTCACGCAGCGCACGCATGTAGGCGATGCTGTAAGCCAGCCCGCTTCGGGCTCCGGCCATCGCTGGAATATGATCGGGGATCACTATTCCGTCATAGTTAACATCGCGCAGCGCCTTCATGATCTTGTACATGTCGTAGTAGCCGTTGTCCATGAACGTTTCCACGAAATGCGGCAGCGGCGCGCTAACGTTGCGAAAATGGATCTTCCAGATCTTGGCCGGGCCGAAGTAGCGGATCATTTCTTCCGGGTCTTTGCCGGTCAACTCTTTCCCGCCCTCCAGCCACGTTCCGCAGCATAAGCAGATGCCCACGTTCGGACTGTTGGCGATTTCCATTGCCCGCTTGTAGCCCTCGAAATTGCCGAAGATACACCGGGGGACTCCGGCCAATACCGGCGCCGGCGGATCATCCGGATGAATACCAATCCGCACACCCGCCTCTTCGGCGACAGGCGCCACCTGCTTGATGAAGTAGGTGTAGTTCTCCCAAATTTCTTCTTTGGTGAAAACGCGGCCGTGGGAGAGAGGCTCCGAGTAACTCTTGCCGCGCCCAGTTACCGCGCCGGTTGGGGCTCGACAGGTCTAACTCCCGGGCCGATGACCCGCGTATAGTGGCCCGTCCGCTGCTCCAGATCCCATTGCCCATGTGAGCATAAGTGGTGTAGTGGATTCCAGCCTGGCCCAGGTAACGCAGGTACTGTTTATATTCTTCGATCTTTTGATCGCGCCCGGGCAGATTCAGAGTGACCTCGGGCATATTATGCAAGCTGCCGCTGGGGCCGACACCGCTGCCAATGTTGTAGACCTTGATGCCTGCCGATTCGTATCGCTCGCGCATCTTGATGAAGCTCTCGGCGTTGGCGGTTTCCGGTGTTGCACCCAGACTGACATACTCCACGCCCGCCTGCTGGAGAAAGAGCAGGTCTTCATCGGACGGGTTGCCCGAGGCTGAGGTCGCGATCTTGATTCCAGGAGGATTCGGGTGCACTGTGGCACGGCCGGCGCGTACCGAGGACAGAACCGCCGCACCGGCCAATGTCTTGGCGAAATATCTTCTTCCTACGTTCAACTTCTGATCTTCCATATATAAAACCCTCTCCGCTAAAACTCGGCGCGGACCGACATCTGAACGTTGGCCTGCCCGGTGCCGAAGTTTGAAAAGTCCCCCAGAACACCGGTAAACCGGGCCCATGAGGAGGTGCTATTCAGATTGTAAGTGGTATTCGGCGCGGCAAGATTTGGCCTTTTCCACGGCAGATTGTGCCCGTCCAATCGCAGACTGAGCTTAAGTCGCTCATCGAAGACCTTCCAGCTCTTGGTGGCGAAACACTGCATCCACAAAATCCCCGGAGCCTGCAAAACCCTGGAGGCCAGAGAGCCGATCGTATACGAGTCCGGATACGCGAAGGCGCTCAGGTTGAAGTAAGGGGTCTGCGCCGCGGTTGGAAAACGGTTGCCCATCTCCCAATCCTGAACCTTTGCCTGTTCAATCGGCACTACGGCGTTGACCCGGGCGGTAGTCAGGTACTTGTTGGGGCTGCCGCTGTAACCCACCGTAAGCGGAATGCCGGAAAGAATGTTTTCGCTCACGTCTACCTTCCAGCCACCCAGCAGGGCGTTCACAATCCCGCCTCGATTGAGCCATCGCTGGCCTTTGCCTACAGGCAGTTCGTAAGTCACAAACGCTCCGAATGCTTTTTCCTGGTCATAAGCGGTCCGGGCCTTTCCTTCCCGATCATAGTACGCGAGCCCATCGTCATTGCTCAGCGACTTGGACCAGTTGAAGCTGGCGTTCAACGTGAGCCCTCTGCCATAGCGTTTCTCCACCGTAATGTTTCCGCTGTGCCAGGTGTTGTGGTTGAAGTTGGACAGCAGGTTGATGTTCCCGAACTGCGGGTAAAGCAAATAATTCTGCTGCGCCTGAAAGACCGTATCCTGCAAGGCCCGGTTCCCGCCCAGCGCGATCGATAAAGGAATCTGGTTGATGTTCCAGCTTCGCTCCAGTCCCACGCCCGCGGTCCCTTGGTAAGTAACGTTCATTACCCACGTGCTGCCCATCTGATACTGGAAGCCGGCGGACCAGTTCATTACATAGGGGCTCCGCAAATTGGGGTCGCGCCAGGTAGCCGTGCGGCCGGAATAACTGGCCCCGGTGTAAGGAACCGTGCCGTCGGGGTTCACGGTGTATTGTATCGGCCCGGGCCCGTTCTTTAGCAGGAACATGTACCGCGGGTCGCCTGTCGGCTGCAGAATATTGAAGTTGCCGGCATACTCGTCGAAACCGCCGGCTCCCGCGCTATCCACTGTCATGACGCCAAACGAGGACCGGAAGACCCACTTCGGCCTAAAGTTCCAGGCCACGCCCAGACGCGGTTGGAAGTTGTTCAAATCGCGCTTGCCGATCACCCCGGTCGGGTGCGTGATCGCTCCCATCAAACCTGTCACAGGATCTTTTACCGTCGGATCAAACTGCGACTGCTGCCCGTACTTGGTCTTAAACGGGGAGGAGTATGACCAGCGCAGACCCAAGTTCAATGACAGGGTGGGGGTCGCTTTCCAGTCATCCTGAATGTACAGTTCATGGTCCCACTGGCGCGGCAGAAAAATGGCCAACGGCTTAGTGAACGTGGCACTGGTCACTACCCCCATCTCAAAGGCGGCGAAATCGTTGCCGGTGTTCGGGGTAAACGGAAGAGCTGTGCCACCGGTGAAGTTGTACTGTCCGGAAGGCAGAGAGGTAGTCTTGTTGCTGTACAGCGTCCAGATCATTTCGTAGCCCATCTTGAGGCTGTGGTGTCCCGCGATGCGCGTCAGGTTGTCCTGGAGCACTTTGTCCTCACCGACCTCGCGCGAGTAGCCCAGTGCGGCAATGCTGTAGCCAATGTTGAAGTACGGGATGGTCTCCGTACCAACGCCGGGAATGCCCAGGTTGTACTGACTTGCGTCGGGGCGCGCCGGATTGGAATTGGCACGGCGATTATAGCCGAGCCGAAACTCGTTGAACATCACAGGCGAGAAGATGGAGGTGTGATTCACGACCCCGTTGATATCATCCACCGGATTGATTTCTCTGCTGGCGTTGAATTGCGCCTGCGCGAAATTATCGCCGTTCTGGCCGCGGTTGTGATACTGGGAATAGCGGAAGAAAATCTTTTGGTTCGAAGAGAACTGGTGGTCGACCTTCTCGTCCCAGCGGTCCCTGTGGAGGCACCTGCAGGTATTATTGAACAGCAAATTGTTCGAGGGTCCCGTCCTGCTTGGGGAGCCCGGCTGGTTCGGTTGGTTCCAGATACCCAAAGCCAGGAACTTACTGGCCACGGGGTCGAACATGCTCTTGGGAACGATATTGCCCGGCATCGGGTCGCTGGTCCACGTATTGCCGACAAGCCGGGTTGAGAACGGATTGTAGATCGGTAGTCCGCCGCCGGGCGCGTCGGGAAATGAGAAGTCGCCGTTGAGCATCGCCGGCGTCGGCACAGTCCCTACCGTCTGGTTGATCGTGTGCTCGTGATTGATCGCGTAGTCGGACAGCCAGAAGGTCTTGTTCCTGCCATTGTAGATTTTCGGAATCACCAGCGGGCCGCTGGCCACAAGGTCGAACGTCTCGTAATACCACGGAGCGTCCGGCGGTAGCGGGTTTTGCGTGAGATAGCCTCGATGGACCCAATTGCCGTTAAGGTAGCGATCTTCAAAAGACACATGCGGAGAGTTGGTGCCCGACTTGTACACCATCTTCATCGATCCGCCGGCCGTGTGCCCGTATTCGGCGGAAACACCGGTGGTGAGCACTTTGACCTCTTCCATGGCGTCCGTGCTGCCTTGGACCACACCGTCTACCTGGTTCACAACGCCGGTGTATGGCGACTTGGCGGTGATTCCATCCATGGTGGCGCCGATATCGTTCTGAGCCTGTCCCACGATGTGGTCGCCGGCCTGGCTCTGGACGGCGATTATTCCGGGCATATACTGCATCAGGTATACCGTGCGCTTCATGACCCCTGGAACATCCTTGAGAACATCCGCGGGGAGGACATAGGAACTGACCACGTTCTCTGTGTTCAGCAGGGAGGCCGATCCGCTCACGGTGACACTCTCGTTTACGGCGCCTACCTCCAGCACGATATCAATGCGCGGCACTTCGGCTGACCGGAGTGTGAGGCCCTCACGTACAAATTCCTTAAAGCCCGGCGCACTCACTGTCACGCGGTAATTACCGGGGGTCAGATAGGGAACGTAGTAGCCGCCATCGGCCGTCGTCGGGGTTTCCGTGACGAAGGATGTTTCCGTGTTTACTACCGTTACTTTGGCTCGCGCAACAACCGATCCGCTGACGTCCCTGACGGTGCCCACCAGTGTGGCGCCGCCACCGGTCTGGGCCACCGCCGCTGCTGCAGCAACTATCAGAGTCAGAACCGCGCGAAATGTGAAAACGACCGCTGCCCGGCACTCAGTTGCCCAGGATAAGAACCGCATAATTCTGTCTTGTGTCATCGAGAGTCCCCTTGCCATAGCATTTTCTTTCCGTCCTGTTCGTGATCCCGCCAGTTGAGATTTCCGTGCTTGCTCCCAGGAATGCAACTGTCTCCACCGAATGTATGCCTGGGAAAACAGGCCAAGACGTCTAGTCAGGCGAATGGAATCATGTGAAGGAAGTAAGGATCCAAGCCCGCACCCAATTACCCTGCAGCGAAGGTATACCAGTTTCGGATCTCAGACAACGTTTGGCCGAAGACTTAACGTAGGTGAATCGTGATGAAAATAAAGGGCTACTGAAACCACGCGTATTCCTAACGGTAGCTACGTCGGGCAATTCATCGAACGGCCTTGCTTTCGGGCCGGATTAGTACTCGAACCGTAACCGACTAACTGAACTTGAGGGTACTTACAGTGCCGTGTCAGAGGCATTGCCACGAGACCTCTCATTCGGAGCGATCCTAGTGCACAGGCAATGCCGCTTGCGTAGGAAGCGGATGTATACTTGCAGGTTATGAAGACACTGGTGATTCTCGGTTTCTTGGCGATGCCGGCGTGGCCGCAGCGAGTAGCGGCGCCCCGCTCGCCGGAGGTTGCTTCCGACCGCCGGGTGACCTTCCGGTTGGTGGCGCCGAAAGCCACGGAAGCGATCCTGACGGGCGAATTCATGGACGGCGGCAAGAGTCTCGAAAGGGACGACAGCGGCGTTTGGAAAATTACCATCGGACCGCTCGATCCCGAAATCTACAACTACAATTTCACCATCGATGGCGTCCGTACCATCGACCCTGGTAATCCCAACGTCAAGACCGGATCTACTCCCAGCACCATTTCCAGCATTCTGGAGGTGCCGGGCGATCGCGCGGCGTTCTATGATGGCCAGCCGGTGCCGCATGGCGAGGTTCACACTCACTGGTATCCCTCGAAATCATTGAAAGCCCTAAGGCGTCTCACTGTCTACACGCCGCCCGATTACGGCCGCAACGCTCAAGCTCGTTACCCCGTCCTCTATCTGTTTCACGGCGCCAACGCCGACGAAACCGCGTGGATCCGCTTGGGCCACGCCAACCTGATCCTGGACAATTTGCTCGCGGCCGGCAAGGCCAGGCCTTTTGTGGTGGTAATGCCATTTGGCTACGGTATACCGCCAGGCTCGACTCCGCCTGCCGGCGCAGCCGGCGACAACACCACTCTCTTCGGCCGCGACCTGATGGAGGATGTGATCCCATTTGTCGAATCCCAGTACCATGTCTACACGGACCGCGATCATCGCGCCGTCGCGGGCTTGTCCATGGGCGGAGGTGAATCGCTGGGCATTGGTCTGAACCACCTGGAGTTGTTCAGCCGGGTGGCCGGTTTCAGCGCGGCGCTGCGGCCGGCTGAATTTCAGAAGACTTTTGGCGCTCTGGTGGCCGATCCTCAAGCCGCCAATCAGAAACTGCGCCTGTTGTGGGTCGGCTGCGGGACTGAAGACAGCCTGTTCGCCCCGGCCAAAAGCTTTTCCGAATTCCTGAGCCAACACAAGATCAAGCACACCTTTAAGGAAAGCACCGGCGCGCATACCTGGATAGTTTGGCGCCGGTATCTGAACGAACTCGCACCGCTTCTGTTTCAATGAAGCCAGGATTGCATTCACCGGTTGGCTTACACTTGAACCTGGTTCCAAGGAGATGAATTCTTGCGCGTACCGGTCCAGCTAATCTGTCCTCTTCTTCTCGCACTTGCCAACGGCTTCGCACAACCCACCGACGCCGGGCAGCGCCAGTTTGAAAGCCGCTGCACCACGTGCCACGGCATCGATGCCAATGGAGGCGAGCACGGCCCTGCCATTGCTGCCCGGCTCGCCGGCCACACTGATGCGGAACTGGCGGGGATTATCCGCCAGGGGTTTCCTGCCAGCGGCATGCCTGCCTTCACTTTGAGCGATGCAGAGATGGGGCAGCTGGTGAGTTACCTGCGCACACTTCAGCCTCACGACGAACCACCGGTCCACCGGCGGGTTGAAACCACCGATGGCAAAGTACTCGAGGGGACGCTGCTGGGCGAGGGTTACGATGACCTGCAATTGCTCACTGACGACCAGCGCATCCACCTGCTGCGAAAGGCGGGCACACGCTACCGGCCGGTTACTTCGCAATCGGGCTGGCCCACTTACCACGGACATTTCAGCGGCAACCGCCACAGCCCACTGGTAAAGATCAACAAGGGCAATGTGAGCCGCCTGGTTCCTAGCTGGATCTTCAGCTTGCCAAATACGTCCAGCCTGCAGGTGACGCCGGTGGTGATGGATGGCATTATGTACGTCACGACTGCGAACGAATGCTATGCATTGGACGCGGGCTCCGGGCGGCAGGTTTGGCACTACCAGCGTCCGCGGACTCGCGGCCTGGTGGGCAATGCCGCGGGCGGCATCAACCGTGGAGTGGCAATAGCCGGTGAGCGCGTCTTCATGGTAATGGACAACGCGCATCTGACGGCGCTCAACCGGTCCACCGGCGCGCAGTTGTGGGATACCGAGATGGCCAATTGGCGGCTGAACTACAACGCCACTTCCGCGCCGCTGGTTGTGGGCAATCTGGTGATCTCCGGAACATCGGGCGGCGATGAAGGCGTCCGCGGCTTTGTGGCGGCTTTTGACCAGGCCACCGGCACGGAGGCATGGCGCTTCTGGACCGTTCCCAAGCGAGGCGAGCCTGGATCGGAAACATGGAAGGGCGACGGCATCGACCATCCCAGCGCGTCAGCTTGGTTCACCGGCAGCTATGACCCGCAGCTTGATCTCATTTACTGGCCAACCGGGAACCCCGGCCCGGACTTCAACGGTGACGATCGCGGAGGTGATAATCTCTATTCGGATTCCACGGTGGCGCTCGACGCCAAGACCGGGAAGCCGAAATGGTACTTTCAATACACGCCCCACGACGTTTGGGACTGGGACGCGGCGCAACCCGAAGTCCTGGTGGACGCCATCTGGCACGGGCAGCCCCGCAAGCTCTTACTGCATGCCAATCGTAACGGCTTCTTCTACATCCTGGACCGCACCAACGGCCGGCTGCTGCTAAGCAAACCGTTCGTCAAAAAGTTAACCTGGGCGAAGGAGATTGGGCCCGACGGCCGTCCCGTTCTCAATGGCGATCTGGCGCCCACGACGGCGGGGACCACCGTCTGTCCACCAATCGAAGGCGCTACCAATTGGTTTTCCACGTCGTTTAATCCGGCCACTGGTTTGTACTATGTTCAGACGCTGGAGAAGTGCGGGGTTTTCACCAAGAGCACCATTCCGTGGCAGGCGGGTAGGGGCTATATGGGGGGCGGGACGAGCAATGACCCCAGCGACACGCCTCAAAAGATCCTGCGGGCAATCGACATCCAGACCGGCAAGGTGGTTTGGGAATTGCCGGAGACGGGACCAGGCAACTCCTGGGGTGGAGTGCTTTCGACGGCATCGGGTCTGGTTTTCTTTGGCGACGATAGCGGCGCCTTCGCGGCCGCCGACGCGGCTACGGGGAAACCACTTTGGCACTTCCGCGGCAGCCAGGTCTGGAAGGCTTCACCGATGACGTACTCGTTCGACGACAAGCAGTACGTGGCTGTCGCATCGGGCCCGAACATCATCAGCTTCGCGCTGTTTGAGTAGTTGCGTCACAACAGGCGCGCGAACTTGAGGGCTTCGATGGCCGCACCGCGCGCACCAGCAGTATCGCCGTTGGGCATCACGTGAATTGGTATGGCCGCCTGCTCCTCGCGCTGACCGGGCATGCCGGCACGGGTTTCGGCGATGAACCAGCGCTGGAAGTCCGCACCGGTCTCGAGAGCTCCGCCGCCGACGATCAAGACATCGGGATCGAAAGTATTCACCATCTCATCGAAGAACAGCCCCAGCGCGTGGGCCTGTACGCGAAAGATATCGCGGCAGAGGGGATCGCCCTTCTCGGCCATCCCGCGCACGAGTTTCGCCGCCTTGTTCACATCGAGTTTGGAAAGCTCGTGGCCAGGATAACGAACCAGAAAATAGGGCAGGAGCGTGTTGGCGATGGCGGTGAGCGAGCAGAGCGACTCCAGGTCGCCAATGCGGCCGCAGTTGCATTGCGGCTTCAAACCTTCGGTACCGGCGATGCTTTGGTAAGGAATCAGAACGTGGCCCAGTTCTCCGCCGAAACCCATTTTGCCCTTGACTACATTGCCGTCCACGATGACGCCGCCGCCCAGACCGGTGCCGATCACGGCGGAGATCGAAGTCTCCCGGCTATGTACGCCGAAGAGAGTGAAGTGTCCCCAAAGGGCCCCCGCGTTGCCATCGTTGAGGTAGGTGACGGGGCGGCCAAGCCGCGCTTCGAGCTTCTTGCGGATATCGAATCCGGCCCAGTCGGCATGGACGAAGTTGGTGGAGCCGCGCGCACTGAGGACGCCGGAAGAACTCGCCGGACCGGGCGTGTCCAGGCCAACGGCGGCCACGTCGTCCAACTGCATGCCGGCTTTTTCGACGGCGATTGCCAGTCCCTCTTCGATCTGCCGGAGGCAAACTTCCGGCCCTTGCGTGGATAGCGCGGGGTGCTCACATAGTCCTTCAATGAGGAACTGCTCCTGCGCGTTGACGATTGTATAGTTAATGGCGGTCCCGCCAAGGTCGACTCCGGCAACTACTTTCACGGTTGATTTCTCCATGGCCCGAAATGCAAGCTTAGCAGGCCCTGTCGGGTCCAGACGTCAAATGCCGCGGCCCGGCTCGCGGGCTGGCGATAACCGCCTCCACAACCAGTAAGCCGCGACCCCGGCTAACAGAGTCAGCAATCCAAATCCCGCGTAATTCCATCCGGAAGTCAAGAAGATGTACGACCATCCAATCAACGCAATCACGCTCGGAACCGGGTACATCCACATCCGGAATGGTCTGGCGTGGGACCGGTCCTGGCGCAAGTAGTGCACCGCAAAGATCTGGCCTATAAACTGAATCAAGATCCTGGAAGTCAGCAGCGCCGAAATCACCGCATCCAAACTCCAGAAGCTCGCTATGATCGACAGCAAGCCCATCACCAGGAGCGATATATGCGGGAACTTCCCGGTGGGATGCAGCCGCGCGAAGACCTTAAAAAAGTGTCCATCCACCGCCGCCGCGTACGGGATGCGGCTGTATCCCAGGAGCAGCGCAAACACCGACGCGAAGGCCGTCCACAACACCAGCACCGTGACCGCCGAGGCCGCGCGCGTTCCGTACAGCCTCTCGATGAACTCCGATGCGATGAACCTCGAACGCACGGCTTCGCGCCAGGGCACCACCGCGATAATGCTCAGATTGCAGAGCGTATAAATTACGGCTACCGCGATCACCGAATAGATGATGGAACGGGGGATGACGCGCTCCGGGTTGCGCACTTCGCCGCCCACATAGCAAATGTCGTAGTAGCCCATGAAATCGTACATGGCGATCAGCATCGCCGAACCGAGACCGGCTGCAAAGCCGCGCGAGAATGTAAAAGCGTTGGGCGGAAAATCGAAGGCCACGCTGGCATTAAAGTTGGCTATCCCACTCACGATGATCCACGCCACGGTGCCCAGCATTCCAATCCACAGCACTACCGTCAACCGCCCTATGGCGGTGATTCTGCGATAGAGCAGCAGGATCACCAGCAGCCCTACGCCGGCGCCGACCATACGGCCCGCATTCGGACCCATTCCGCGCCAGAAATAGCCCACATACTGAACGAAGCCAATATACCCGGAGCCGATTTCAAGCGGCCCGCTAAACACAAACTGCCAGATGAAAAGGAATGGCAGCAGGCCGCCCAGCCTGGTTTTGCGGAACGCCTCGCGCAAATATAGATAGGACCCGCCGGTCCCGGGCATGGCCGCCGCCAGTTCACTCCACACCAGACCATCGCACAGCGCGAGAACTGCGCCAAGCAGCCAGCCCAGCATGCACTGCGGTCCGCCCATGGATGCGATGATCAGGGGAATCGTGATGAACGGCCCCACCCCGACCATGTTGCTCATGTTCAGGGCCGTGGCTTGCAGCAGTCCAAAACCGCGGACAAGGCCGTCCTTGCCATCGATACTTGTATGATTGGTTTCCAAAGCTTTTGAGCCAAGTATAATTGAACGCGTGACTCAGGCCAAGCTCCCGAACTGTGAAAGGTTAATTTGAGAATCGATCCGTTCGAAATGGAGCGCATGCAGTCGACGTGGGAAAACGTCGTCGAAATGGACCTGAGCGAAAGCGGTGTAAGGCCGGTTACGCTGCGCGAACTCATGGAGATGGGGTTCGACCTGGACGCCGCGCTGGACATGCCGCTCGGTTACAGCCAGTCCAACGGCACCCTCCAGTTGCGCCATAGCCTGGCGCAGATCTACCCGGGGGCCGGTCCAGACCAGATTGAGGTCACCAACGGCACCTCAGAGGCGAACTACCTGCTGGCGCTGGCGCTGCTGCGGGACGGAGACGAAGTGGCTCTTGAGGTCCCCAACTACATGCAGTTCGGCGGTGTGCCCAGGAGCCTGGGTGCGAAAGTGAATCGCTTCCGCCTGCGGATCGACCAGGATTGGGAGCCGGACTGGGAGGAATTCGAGCGCGCCGTAACGCAGAAGACGCGGCTGGTCTACCTTTCCAATCCCAACAATCCCAGCGGCTCAGTGCTTTCGGATGAGGCCATGCGGCGCATCGTCGCGCGCTGCGATGCTACCGGCGCATATCTCCTGGCCGACGAGGTCTACCTCGGCGCCGAGATCCATTGCCAGCGTACGCGCAGTTTCTGGGGCATGAGCGACCGCGTGATCGTCACCAGCGGTCTTTCGAAGGCTTACGGAATTCCGGGCATTCGCATCGGCTGGATTGTGGGGCCGAAGGATGTGGTGGCGGGCTGCTGGAGCCAGCACGACTACATCACCATCGGGCCCAACAAACTTTCCGACGCGATGGCGCAAATAGCCGTGAAGGCCGAAAACCGCGAGAAGCTCTACGCGCGCACCCGCGAGATTCTGCAGCACAACCTGCCGATCATGCACCGGTGGGCGGAGGGTTTCGGCGGCTTCCTGACGTTTCGCGAACCGCAGGCCGGCGCCCTTTGCCTGATGCGCTACCACTCGGCCACGCCCAGCTACCAACTCTGCGAGCGCATTCGCGTCAACCAGAGCGTCCTGATTGTGCCCGGCGCTCATCTGGGTCTGGAGGGCTTCATTCGAGTGTGGCTGGGGGGCAAACCGGAGTTTCTCACCGAGGGTTTGCGCCGCATCGGCGACGAGTTGCACAAAGAGCAGCGGACGGAAGCCGGGCATGCCTGAACCGGTATCTGAACCTGCGTCCGCGCCAATACTCAGACGGGAACTGGGCCTGCGCGATGTGACTCTGTTCGCGATCACCTGCATCGTGGGCACGCGCTGGATTCCCGCGGCGGCACATGCCGGACCGGGATCGGTGACTCTGTGGCTGCTGGCGGCGGTGCTCTTCGTGGTGCCGCTGGCAATCGCCGTGGCCGCGCTCACGGCGAAGTATCCGGGAGCCGGCGGGCTATACCTGTGGACGCGCGGGGATTTCGGCGCCTGGCACGCCTTCCTCTGTTTCTGGATGTACTGGGCCGGCATTGCGTTCTGGTTCCCGAGTGCCGCCATGTTCTACATGAGCGCGGGTGCGTATACGCTGGGGCCATCGTACGCGCATCTTGCTGACAGCCGCCTCTACCTGGTGGCGGCGTCGCTGCTGGCCATCTGGATCGCGCTGGGCACGAACCTGGTTGGCCTCCGGATCGGCAAGTGGACAGAGAACATCGGGGCCGCGGCCACCTGGACGCTGGGAGTGCTGTTGATCGCCGTGGCGGCGCTGGTGTGGAGCAAACGCGGCAGTGCGACGCCGCTGCATATCGCGCCGGTGTGGAGTTGGGACACCGTGAGTTTCTGGTCGACCATTGCGTACGCCATGAGCGGCCTGGAAATGGTCGCCTTGATGGGCGGCGAGATTCGCGATCCGGAGCGCACGCTGCCGCGGGCCGGGTGGATCGCCTCGGCGTTCACAACGGTGTTCTATGCCTCAACCACCGTGGCCTTGCTGGTGGTATTGCGGCCGGAGAGAGTCAGCGAGATGAACGGGCTGGCCGAGACTGGCCAGGCTGCCGCGCGCGCGCTGGGAACGGTCTGGCTCATGCCGGCGATCGCCGTGCTGGTGGTGTTCAGCGCCGTGGGACAGTTCGGCGGACTGGGCACCTCCGTCTCCCGGCTGCCGTTCGCCGTGGGGGTGGATCATCTGCTGCCGGCGGCTTTCGCCAGGGTGCATCCGCGCTGGGGCACGCCGCATATCTCGATCCTCGTGCTCGGCGGCGTGGCATCGTTTCTGCTGATAGCGATCCAGTTGGGCGACACCCTGCGCGCCGCTTATCAGGCGCTGGTGTCGCTGATGGTCGTGACTGGGTTTCTTCCGTTTCTCTACATCTTCGGCAGCGCATGGAGAGCCGGGAAACGCTGGAGCGCGTTGTCCGGCTGGGGAATCACTCTGCTGGCAATTGTCTGCTCGGTAGTGCCCACGGCCGAAGTGAACAACGTTTGGCTGTTCGAGGCCAAGATCTGGCTGGGCACGCTGGCGGTGATTGGAACGGGGTGGATTCTCTACCGGCGGAACGCACGGCTCCGTGCCGGGCCGCGACCGTAGACCGCTGGCGTATCCGCGATCGTTGTAGGATCAGAAGTGGATGTTTCCCGTCCGCGTCATCCTGCTGGCATGGGCCGCGAGCCTGCTGCCCGCACAATCGCTTGAGATCTATTCCGAGTTCCAACGCGTGGATCCATTCGGCAGGATCGTGGCTACCGACCGCGCCGAAACCCCGCGCGAAATCCTCTCGCCCGCTGTGGCGCGCAACGGCTTCGCTTCTTTCCACCTGGTAGTCTCGGTTCCGCCGCAAAACAATTACTTTCTCTATGTCGTTACGAATCCGGTAAACGCCTGCCGGGTCGCGCTCTACAGGGAACACTTCGTCAAGACCAAGGACGGCTGGGTGCCCGACCCACTGTCCGAATTGCGGCGCCTGCCGGATTTCGGCGCCGTACCAGACCCGGACGAGCAGATTCCAGGGCAGAATACGCGCGTATATTTGTTAGACATCTGGATTCCTCCGGAAACCGCGGCCGGCCGGTTCCGCCTGGAGGTCCAATTGAAGGTGGGCTATTTCATCGTGAAGCCGCTGGAGATCCGAGTACTCGACGCCCGCATTCCGGATCCTGCGGCGGCTATGAAGCGCGGCGCGCCGACGAGTTTGCCGGGCATCGAAGAACCCGCGGATTCCGCCGCGGCGGCGGCACTGGCACAGTACATCGCCGGTGGGGTAGCTGGTGAAGCGGCGATTCCCGATGATCATCCGGTGACGGTACGCGGCATCATCCGGCGAAATGCGGTTCAGGACATGGCGCTTGCCGCGCTGTTGAACCGCAACAAGGCTGGGCCGGACAGAATGAAGGAGCGATGGAGCACTCTGGCGGGCTCGCGGCTTCTGGGCGCCGAGCGGTATCTCCGGATTCGCGATTTTGTATACAAGGAATCGGCCGAGGGGCCGCAATAAACATGCAATTCGCAGGTACCATTTTACGGGATAAACACTGAGGCGGCGGTATAATGGCCCTGTGATCACGCTCAGCGAAAGTGAGGAACGTTTGGTGGAGGCACTTCGCGGATTGCCGCCCGACGCTGCCGATCAGGTGATTACTTGGACTACCCGGCTCCGCGATCTGGCGGATGGCAAGAACGTGGACTGGTCCGACACATGGACCGAGGAAGATCTCGCGGACGCGCAGCGCGCATCCTGGTCCAGATTTGATGAGCGGGAGCGCGAAGAGTCTTGACGGCAGGGGACATCGTAATCGCGGCCTTTCCAGGTGCCCAGATAACTAAGACTAGACCCGCCGTGGTTCTGTCTACCCCTGTCTATCAACGCCACCGCCCGGACGTCATCCTGGGTCTTATTACTACGAAGTCAGCAGATACTCTGTGCCCTACTGATTGCGAGATCAGGGACTGGAAAGGAGCCGGTCTACACGCCCCTTCCCGTTTTCGGCTTTATCTGGTCACATTGCTACAACGTGATGTGCGTATCGTCGGAAGGCTGGCAGAGTATGACTGGCACGAAGTTCGGCGGTGCGTTCAACTCGGAATCCTTGGGGCATAGGCGCAGGGATGCGCGCTTCGATCAAGGCAATCCCTCGCGGCTATCGTCCGACCGACAGCCTGTCCGCCAGAATCGGCGGCAACCCAACCTCCCGAATTCTCTTCTGCGCTGACGCCACGTCATACGCCGCGCGGTAAAACGTCAGCATTTGGGCGCCCGAATCATAGATCGCGTATGCCGCGCGCGGGTCTCCATCGCGGGGCTGGCCCACGGAGCCAGGGTTAATCAGGTAGGCGCATTCCGGGTCGATTTCCATTAACTGCCGGTCGTTTCGCATAGACGTCCGGGCGATGGTTTCCACCCGCGACTGGTTCCAAATGAAGCCGCCCTGCACGTGGGTGTGGCCAAAGAAGGCCAGGCGGCTCTCCAGATAACTGAACGCCTGGCCCGCTTCTCCGGCGGCCAACACGTATTCGTCCTCATCGAAAGGCGAGCCGTGCACCACCTCAAACCCATCCACCAGTACAGGCCCCTGGGGCAGGTCCCGAATGTAACCGGCATTGTCGGCGGAAAGGTTTTCAATGGTCCAGATCGCCGCCGCACGGGCTATCGGGTTGAACCACTCCAGATCATCCTGCCCTGTGGAGGCGCGATCATGGTTTCCCCGGACCACTACGAAGCAGTTCTCACGCGCCCAATCGGCCACGTAGTTGGGATCGGCGCCGTAGCCTACCAGGTCTCCGCAGCAAATGGCGCGATCGTGCCGGCCCGCGGCTTCGCGAACCACTGCGTCCAGGGCTTCGCGGTTGGCATGCAGGTCACTCAGTATGAGGTAGCGCACGGGGACGAAGGATTATGCCTTTCTAAGTCGCAAAACGGATATTTCAGGCGGCGCTCCGATACGAGCCGGAATCCCGATGGTTCCGATACCGCGGGTAACGTATGCGGCCGCCGCTCCCGAACGATAGAGCCCATAGACATAAGGAGTGAAGAAACGCGCGGGAGTGATAGATTGATCCAGGATTTCAATCGTGACCTGCCCGCCGTGCGTATGCCCCGCAAGCAGCAGATTATATCCATGACGGGCCGCCGCTGGGAACACATCGGGATTATGAGCCAGCAGCAGGTTCATCGCGCCGGGCACCAACAGATGCTCCGCGCCGTCCAGGTATCGATGTTTTTCGCGATAAGACTGGAAGTCCACGCCGGCCACGTTGAGCACGGAGTCTCCGAAGCGAAGCTGCCGCGACTCTCCGCGGAGGAACTGCACACCGGCGCGCGCGCCCAATTCCACGGTGCGTTTTTCCACCTTGGCATACACCTCGTGGTTACCCAGGCAACCCAGAACGCCGGCGTCAGTCTTGATTCGCGCCAACTGCCGGATGCAGGCGTCCAGCGGATCCGTATGGGAAGAAATCAGGTCGCCGGTGACTACCGCCAGGTGCGGCCGTAGCTGGTTGCATTCATCAATCACTCGCGCCAATTCAGATTCACTGAGAAAGGCGCTGAGGTGGATGTCGCTGAGTTGCAGCACGCGCAGTCCTTCCAGATCGTGAGGCAGGCCAGGCACCGCCACATCCACTTCGCGCACGCGGAAATCCGTGCGTTGCACCAGCGCCCCGTATCCCATCACGGCGAATGGCGATGCCATCAGCACATTGCCGGCTGCGTTGAGCACGCGGCGCCGTCCCGGGTTTACATCCGCCGTCAGGTATTTCCGGACGACGCTCAGGAACTGACGCAAACCGATTACGGCTGTGGCGGTCATCAGGTACGCCAGTGCGCTGGCGCCCATCACCAGTCCAATGTGTCCGGGAATTCCCAACCGGCCCAGCAGCCACGAAAACGTAAATGAATAGCTGACGGCGACCAAGCCGTCAAACAGGAAGATGGCCGTACGCGCGGCACGGCGGCCGGCGCCTCGGATGTGGCGATCTACGAAGGCCAGTAAAACTCCAGTGATTCTCCACTGGACAAAAACAAAAACGACAATCAAGAGAATGTCTAACGGTAGTCCCACTAGGAGTTCGGTTCCTTCATTCTATTGTAGTGGCTTCGCGAATCATGGCGAATTTGCGCATCCATTCACGCGGTCCATGCATTAACCAGGATGGCGATGGCGGCGGAGGCGGCGGTTTCCGCGCGAAGCACCTGCGGGCCGAGCGATACCGGTTGCCATCCGGCGCTAATGGCAAGCTGGCGCTCTGAGGCGGTCCATCCGCCTTCCGGACCGATCAGCGCTGCGATCCGGTTGACGCCGGGCCGCTCGGCTGGCACTACCGGCAGCACTATGCGTAACAACGGCGGCGCCGCGCCTTCGTCCAGGAAGTAGCGGTGGTCCGCCTCCTCAGCCAGGCTTTTCTCGAACCGTACTGCCGGCAAGATTTCGGGAATATGCCAGCGGCGCGATTGCTGGCTGCTTTCGCGCGCGATCCGTATCCATCGCTCGCTCCGCTTCCGCGAAGCCTCGAACAATCCTCTCTCGCTGCGCGCCGCCTCCACGGGCATGATCCGCTCCACCCCCAGTTCGGTAGCCTTTTCGATCATCCACTCAAAACGGTCGAACTTGATCAGGGCCGCGCACAACGTGATGTAGACCATCGGCGCCGGCGCATCCAGCGGCTCGATCACCCGTAAGACCACGCGATCTCCGCGCGCTTCGGTAATCTCGGCAAGGAATGCGGATTGATTGTCCGAGATTTCGAACTGCTGCCCCACTTCCACGCGCAGTACCCGCGTCAGGTGGCGCGCTTCATCGCCGCGCAGTTCCGCCACGCCGGCATGCACAGCATCCACAAAGAACCTTCGTCTGGCCAAGAAACCATTGTAGACGCCGCCCGATACAATACAGGTGATGATCGCTTTGCTGCGCGGCGTATTGCTCGAAAAGCATCCGAACCAGGCCATCGTGGAAGCCGGCGGCGTGGGCTATGACGTAACCATCCCGGTATCCACCTTCACGCACTTGCCCGAAGCCGGCGCCGAGGTGCGGCTCCGCATCCACACTCACGTGCGCGAGGACGCTCTTTCGCTGTACGGCTTCCTTACACAAGATGAAAAGGCCTTGTTTGAGAAGCTGATTTCGGTGAGCGGAATCGGGCCCACGCTGGCCGTAAAGGTCCTCTCCGGTCTGGCGGCCGCCGATCTCATCCTTGCCATCCGGCGCGGCGAAGTCGATCGCCTGGTCAAGGTTCCGGGCGTCGGCAAGAAAACCGCCGAGCGCATGGTGCTGGAACTTCGCGACAAACTGCCCGCTCCCTCTGGTGGCGAACCGGCCGCGCCCGCCGCGGATGCCCTCTCGCCTATCGATCAGGATGTGCTTTCCGCGCTGCTCAACCTGGGGTGCGCGCGTCCGCAGGCCGAAGCCGCGGTCCGCAAAGCCAAGGCCGGCGGCGTCTACCCGGAGTTTGAGCCGCTCTTCCGCCGGGCGCTAGAACTGGTACGGTAAGCTGGTAAGCACATGCCCGACCGGGAACTGATTTCCGGGAATCCCCAGGCCGAAGACTTGCAGTTTGAAGCCGGTCTGCGCCCGCGCCGCCTGGCTGATTTTACCGGACAAAGCAAGCTCAAAGAGAATCTCTCGATCGCGATTCAGGCCGCCCGCATGCGCGGCGAGGCCATGGACCACGTGCTGCTCTACGGCCCTCCCGGTTTGGGCAAGACTACGCTCGCGTCCATCATCGCAGAGGAATTGCAAGTCCAGTTCACCACTACCTCGGGCCCGGTGCTGCAGAAGAAGCTCGACCTCACCGGCATCCTCAGCAACATTCGGCTGCACCAGGTGTTCTTCATCGACGAAATTCACCGCCTGCTGCCGGACGTAGAAGAAATGCTTTACTCCGCGCTGGAAGATTTTCGCGTGGACATTCTGGTGGGCGTGGGTCCCGGCGCGCGCACGCATTCGCTGCCCATGCCCAAGTTCACCGCTATCGGCGCCACTACCCGGCAAGGCCTGGTGAGCGCGCCCCTGCGCGGCCGCTTCGGCCTGGTGCTGCGCCTGGATCCTTACACTGTGGACGAATTGCAAGCCATCGTGAAACGCTCCGCACATCTGCTCAACGTGGCCACCGAGGATGGCGCAGCCGAGGAAATCGCGCGCCGCTGCCGGGGAACTCCGCGCATAGCCAACCGTCTGCTGCGGCGCGTGCGCGATTACGCCCAGGTGCGGGCCGACGGCCGCATTACGCAGCCTGTCGCCCAGACCGCCCTCAACCTGCTGGATGTGGACCGCTACGGCCTGGATGAGATCGACCAGAAGATCATGATGACGATTCTCGAGAAGTATCGCGGTGGTCCGGTGGGCGTGAATACCATCGCGGCTTCCATTTCCGAGGAGGCTGAGACCATTGAGGAAATGTACGAGCCCTATCTGATCCAACTCGGCTTTCTGAACCGCACGCCGCGGGGCCGCGTGGCCACGGAATCGGCCTATGAGTATTTCAACGTGAAGCGAAAACTACGCAACGACGATCAACCGGCCCTGTTTTGAGCCGCGGCCATGAAGACTGTCTACCTCAGTCTCGGCTCCAACATCGGCGACCGCCAATCCAACCTGAAGACGGCCATGGAACGCCTCGCCGCCTCCAGATTGCGCATCCTCCGCACCTCTCCAATCTACGAAACGGAGCCCGTCGATTACACCTTGCAGCGCTGGTTTCTCAACCAGGTAGCCGAAGCCGAAACCGAGCTCTTTCCCATGCAACTGCTCTCGCGCATTGGCAAAATCGAGCGGGAACTCGGCCGCACGCGAACCCTTCCAAAGGGCCCGCGCACGATTGACATCGACATCCTCCTATATGGAAATGCGATAGTCGATAGTGCAACGCTCGAAATTCCGCATCCGCGCATGGCTCAACGCCGCTTCGTGCTGGCGCCCCTGGCCGACCTTGTGCCGGATCTGCGGCACCCAATAACACGCCTCACCGTTCGCGAAATGCTGCATGGGGCTCCGGCCGCAGTGGTTCGGCAGATGAACGCGGAGTAGCTGAATAATGTTGCTATCGTTGCTAATTCCGGGGATCCACTTCATCGCTGGAATGGGTGTAAATCTCTTCTGACGAAAGCTTAGATAAACATCTCTTCGTCCTGGGTCGCCGAATCGACGGAAGACTTGCGGGAACCGTGCACCAGGGTGGCCACCGCGGCAGAGATGCCGGCGGCGAAGCCGTTGACTCCCTTCACCGGCTTCAGCATGGAGCGTTTGACGGAATCGCCTACGTGTTCGAGTTGCTCGACCGTGCTTTCCACTGCATGATCGATCTGCGCCAACCGGGTTTGCGCGCGCTCACCGGCATCCTCCAACAGGCTGCCAAAACGCTCGGCGTGCTCCCGTCCTAACTTGGCGATGGCGGCTGCTTCACCCGTTATGTCGGCAATCCGCGGACGGCTATCTTCCAAAATCCGGTTTGAGGTGCTAATTACAGTGGTGACGTTATCCACCATCACACCGATTTTGTCAGCCACCGGCCCTATCTTCTCCACGGCCGGACCAATCTTGTCGACGGCGGGACCAATCTTGTCAATCGCCGGCCCGATCCGTTTCAAAATCGGCCCTACGTCTTCGATCAGTGGCTCAAACTTCGCAAGCATCGGCTCGGCCTTCTCAACGAACTGGCCCAATTTTTCCTGGGCTTTCTTGGAGCCGAGATACAGCGCGATCACTACGCCTGCCTGAACAAGAAAAGCCACCGCGGCCAACATCACGGCCGCGGCCACCACGATTCGAAAGGCTTCCTCACTCATGCACGTGTTGAGACTTTTAACTTACAGCATCCCGGTAAGCCTGCTTGCCTGCTTCCACTGCCTCGTTCAGTGTGTCCTTCTGGCGGCCTAGAGCATCCTTGCCCTTGTCCACCCACTCGGCGGCTGTCTGCTTGGCTTCGGTACCGCGCTGCCGGAGATAATCGGTGCTCTCGCCGGCTTTATTCTTTAGAAACTCCGAACTTTCGCCAGCTTTGTTCTTGATGATGTCGCGAGTTTCCTGTCCGGACTTTGGCGCAAATAACATGCCGATGCCAACACCCACTCCAAGTCCCACTAAAAAGCTCGATAGACCGTTCTTGTCCACGTTTGCTCCCTTCCACGGCTCTCAAAATCATTTGTAAGCCGTTCGGCCCATGCCAAACTCCAGTATACTCCGCATGGGAAACTTAACATATGCAGGAACGTAAAGTGCGTCACCTGGACGCAGAGCAACTGTGGACATACGCACTAAGAGTTCTTGGCGGGCGGGCGCACTCCATCGGCGAACTTCGAGAGAAACTGCGCCGCCGCGCCACCCTCGCCGGCGACGTGGATCATGTGCTGACGCGACTAAAGGAAATTGGTTATCTGGACGATCGCCGCTTCGCCGAGAGCTTCGCCAACGCTCGCCTTTCCGGCGAGAAATTCGGCCGCACCCGCGTTATTCAGGACCTCCGGCATCGCCGCGTCGCCCCGGCGATGGCGGAAAGCACGGTGCAAAAGGTCTATCAGGATGTCGATGAAGAAGCTCTGATCGAAGACTGGATCCGCCGCAAGTATCGCATGGCGCCGCGCGAAGGTCTGTTCGAAAAGGAAAAGGATCTGGCCTCCGCATATCGCCGTTTGCTGCGCGGCGGATTCCGTACCGGCGAAATCATCAAGGTGCTCAAGCGCTTCGCCAAGAATCCGGAATTGCTGGACAGCTTCGAGCCCCCGGAAGAGCCCTTGGAGGAGTGATCAGAGCCTTTGGAAGAGTAGCGGCGGCAGGGAGGCCTACTCTATCCTGGCGAACACGAACTCCTCCACCACCCGCCCGCCAATCAGGTGCTCCTGAATAATCTGCTCCAGCACTTCCGGCGTGGCCGAGTGATACCAGACGCCCTCCGGATAAACCACCGCAATCGGCCCTTGTTCACAAACGCGCAGGCAGTTGGCCTTGGTGCGGTAGACATGGTCCAGGCCCAGTTCCTTCAGCCGGTGTTTCAGGAAATCCCAGGATTCCAGGCCCGCTTCTTTGGAACAGCACTTCGGCTTGGTCTGATCGGAGCAGAGAAAAATGTGACGCCGGATACGTGGGATGTTCAGACCCTCGGCGATTTGCGTGAGTCGTTCGATATCGGCCACGCGCTATTCCACCATCACAGCGGGATTCGAAAGTTCGCCAATCTCCGGCACCCGTATGCTCACCACGTCGCCCGGCGCCAGCGCGGACTCGTGCGTGACAATAATCCCGGTGCCAGTCAGCAATACGGTGCCGCATGGAACCTGGTTGGCGCGTGTCAGATACTCCACCAGGGTTTCCAAACGCCGGTGCAGCCGGGCGGTGGAGATGCTGCCGGAAAACAGCTCCTTGCCGCCGCGCGTAATCGTGCAGGTCATTTCGAGGCTGTACGGGTCCGGCAGGCTGTCCGCCGTCACGATCATCGGGCCCAGCGCACAGCAGCGGTCGAACACTTTGGATTGCGTCAGGTACAGCGCGTTCTCGCGCTCTATATCCCAGGCCGAGACGTCATTGGCCAGCGTAAATCCGGCGATGCGCCCGCCGCTTCCCAGCACCACTGCCAATTCCGGCTCGGGCGCCGTAAACCGGGAATCCACCCGGATACCGATCCCCTGCCCCGGCCCGACGCACATCCGCGCCGTGCCCTTGAAGAAAACCTCCGGGCGGGCTTCGCGGTAAACATAGGCATACATGCCTTCGCGCGTGCCATGCTCGGCATCGCGGAACGATGCGCTGGTCTCATACGTGCATCCGCAGCCCCATACTTCCGGCGGATGGATCGGCAACACCGGCCGCAGTGGTTCAGGCTGAGTTTGGGCCAGTTGCGCAGCCAGCGTCCCAAGCGCAACGCCCTCGGATTCGGCGCGGTGCATCAGGTCCAGCAGGCTCAGGCCTGGAATCCGCCGGGCGTTCCCACCTGGCCCGTTCTCGAATATCGCGGCATTCACCGCGCCGTTGATCTCTACTTGTCCCAGATGCATGGCTTGATCGCTCAGTATTTCAAATAAATGGTCTTATAGTCGCTGTAGAACTCGAGCGCAGCCGGACCCTGTTCTTTTGGCCCGAAGCTGGAATCCTTGGTGCCGCCGAACGGAAGCTGGTATTCCACGCCTGCGCTGGGCAGGTTGACGGTCAGCAGGCCGGCCTCGGCGCGATAGATAAACTCGAACGTCCGCGACAGGTTGGTGGTCTGGATCGACGACGAAAGCCCAAACGGAATATTGTTGGCAATCCGCATGGCATCTTCGAAATCCTTGGCGCGCATGATGGCCAGCACCGGTCCAAAAATCTCTTCGCGCGCGATGGTGTGCTCCTCCGTCACATCCGCGAACACCGTGGGCTCCACAAAATAGCCCTTGGCCAAGGCTCCGCCCGTAAGCCTGCCCCCGCCGCACTTGGGCTCACCCGCTTCCTTGCGCCCGATCTCGATATAGCGCAGCACCGTATCCATCTGCGCCTGGTCCACGCAGGGCCCGATTTCGATCCCGGGCTCCATGCCGTTTCCAACCTTCAGCTTCCTGGCTCGCTCCGTCACCGCGGCCACGAACCGGTCGTAGATTGCGTCCTCCACAATCGCACGGCTGGTCGCGGTACATTTCTGTCCCGTAGAAAAGAAGGCGGCGTTGACCACATTCTCCACCGCGGAGTTGAAATCGGCGTCGGCTAAAACGATGGTGGGGTTCTTGCCGCCCATTTCCAGTTGGATCCGCAGCCGCCGCTTCGACGCCTCCGCATGCAGCCATTCGCCGATGCCGCAAGAGCCGGTGAACGAGACCGCCTTGAGCGGGGCCGCATTCACCAGCGCCTGCCCGAGTTCGCCGCCGGAGCCGGCCACGAAGTTGACCACGCCCTTCGGAGCGCCTGCCTGGTGCAGCGCTTCCACGATTCGCCACGCGCTCAACGGCGCCGCCGAAGCCGGCTTCAGAATCACGGTGTTCCCGCAAATCAGCGCCGGAGCCAGTTTCCACGCGGGAATAGCGCTGGGGAAATTCCAGGGCGTAATCAGCCCCACCACGCCCACCGGCTTGCGCAGCGCAAACATATGAACGCGATCGCGTTCTGAGGGTACCAGCATGCCCGGCATGCGCGAACCTTCGCCCGCAAAGTAGCGCAGAATGTTGATCGACCGGCGCACTTCGCCCTTGGCTTCGGGCAAAGTCTTGCCCTCTTCGTGCGTCATGTCGGCCGACACCTGCTCGAAGTTTTTGTCGAGAATGTCCGCGGCACGATACAGGATGTTGCCTCGCGCCGGACCACTCATCCCCGACCAGGCGGGAAAGGCCGCGGCCGCAGCCGAGGCGGCACTCTCGACATCGCGGGCCGTACCTTTCACGAAACTGCCTACCAGCTCGTCGGTGTTCGCGGGATTCCGGTTCTCAAACAAAGGGCCGCTGCCGGCCCATTCGCCGTTGATGTAATTAGGATAAGTTTGGGACATAAGTTTAACAGCACAGTGTACAACGATTTCCAAAAAACGGATTTTAGTCCGAAGGACCCGACCTACTGCGCCTTCATTGGAGCACGCCCTGGTTCAGTCTTCAAATAAGCGTCGTTGCGCACAAACCCGGCGATGGACGCCACTACATTTTCGGGAAAATGCTGTATCTTTGCATTGTAATGCTGCAGCGCTTCGTTGTACTTACGGCGGGGCAGGGCGATGCCGCTCTCCGCGTCCGCCATCTCGGCCTCCAGGAGCGCAAAATTCCGGCTCGACTTCAATCGCCGATAGTCTCCGGACAATGCCAATAACCTTGACAGCGCGTCGTTGAGCCTTTCGTTGGCCTGAATCTTTTCCTCCGGTGAGCGTCCGTTGAGCAGAGCCGCCCGCGCATCCTCAACGTCTTGAAACACCGGGTTGCGGCCGTTCGAGACCGTCCGTACGGCCTCTAACATAGTGGGAACCAGCTCGCCGCGTTTTTCGAGAGCGGACTCCACCTGCACCCAGGCCTCGCCTATCGCCTCGCGCTGGCTCACCAGTTCAGCGCGAACGCTGTTGTACTTACGGCCTGCCCCTATGGCCAATATCAGCAACAGGGCAATCGCGATGAGAGCAGTCTTCACTGAACCCCATCCACGCTCTTCAACGCGTCTTCCTTCAAGCGCTCCATCGCGGCAATCACAAGGGAAATCCCTTGCAGATACGAAACCAGGAGCGGAACCGGATCCAGCTCCCCGGGCTTGATCCGATCCTCGCGTACATCCAGCAGCTTTAGAAACGGTTGCGGATCGATCCCGAAAGCCTCCTGGGCGCGTTCAATCACCTCGCGCTTCCTGCCGGGCGCATCCGCCCCATGCAAGACCAGCGCGTGCCGGAACAATACACAGAAGGTGGAGACCGAATTGAGCAGCAGCCGGCGCAGCAGCCCGGAATCGGAGAGCATGCCACAAGCCTTCTGCCGCAGCCGCAGTAGCCTGGCGCGAAGGTCGTGCTCTACTTGCGCGCGGTAGAACGAATCGTCGAGTTCGAGCGGCGTCACCACGTCTTTGCCATGGAGCACCCGGTGCTGGCGCTTGATGTCATGGAATTCGATGGCGAAGCAGCCGGCCGAAGCAGCCATCTCCTGCTCGGTTAGCAGCAGCGGCGAGGGATTGCCCTGTTCCCGCCACCAGCGGAACGTCTCTTCGGCGGCGCCAAGTTCGCGCGGCGTGACCTCGCTCAGCATACATAGAACATTGAAGTCGGAAAACTTCGCCTGGTGGTCCTCCTCCGCCGCCGAACCGTAAAGCACCACGGAGACCAGGCGTTCGCCGTAAGTCTTCAGCAGCTTCTCCACCAGTTGGTTCAGTACCTTGTTCATCGGATGATGGTTCCTGGGATGCCCGCTCATCCCTACCAGCTGCCGGCCGCGCTATCGCGTCCGCCAAATCCGCCGTCTCCCGAATCGCCGCCGCCAAATCCGCCGCTGCCGCCAACGCCATAACGGCGCCGCCTGCCCGCGCGCAGCAGCCAGAGAAGCAGCAGAACGCCGCCGATTACCATCGGCCACGGAATCCATTCGAAGGCGCCCGGACGCATGCTCCGCGGCAGACTGGCAATCGGCGTGGTCTTCTTCGCTTGCGCGATGCTGCGTCCGATGGTTTCCGCAGCGGCCATCAGCGCCTCGCCGTATTGCCGCGCCAGGAGCGCCGGCCGCATCTCGCGGCGAACGCTGCCGTCCAGGCCGCCGGGCATAATTGCTTTCAACCCGGGCCCGATTTCAAGGCGGCTGCGCTGGTCCCCTATCGCCAGCAGCAACAGTATCCCCTCCTGTTTCCCTTTGAGTCCCACGCCCCAACCGCGATAGATGGTGTTGGCGACATCCGCAACCGGCTCACCCTCGAGCGACGGGACCACCACCAGCGCGATTTGCCCGCCGGTTGACCCTTCCACGGCTGCGCAATAAGCCTGCAATTGGTTCCCGGCGGCGGGGTCGATAACGTTCGCAAAATCGCTGACGTAGCCCTTCGGCTTGAGCGCTTGCCAATCCATCGCTCCGGCGGCAGAGACACTCCAGCCCAGTATGAGGCCTAGCCGCAACCACTTGCGCATGTTGATTTTTCAGTGTACTACGCGCGCGCAATGGATTCCGCCGGGCCACCTTTGGTAGAATGCACATAGTGTTGGGACGTCGTCCAACGGTAGGACTGCAGCCTCTGGAGCTGCGTATCGGGGTTCGAATCCCTGCGTCCCAGCCATCCGAAAACTGATACGCCCGAAGATGGATAACTTGACCGGCTAGTTCGCCGTGGGCGTCTTCTCCACATGATCGATCACTAGCACTTCAGCCAATCCGGCCCCACCACCTGGTGGCCCTTCACCCGATACGCTATTTGTATGCACTCCTTCAACGAGACGTAAGAGAAGTGGACCTGCGCGCCATCGATCTGCACACCGACGTGGACCTGTCCGGTGGGTGGCGGCCGATGGTTTGATCGATGCCACCTCGAATTCCGGCCGCGCCGGCGAAGTCTGGCCGAATATCGCGCCGCACGCAAGAATCGCTAGAATAACCGTGGGCATGGCTTTCATACCTTACTATACGATCCGACATTGAACTAAGATCCGCCTGGCTGTCGAAAACCTGCCGCGCGTCAAAAAAATGCCGCGAGTTCCGGACCCCGGCATTTGATTCTAAGGCACTTGCGAGTGGCCGACCAAATGCTTTATGTAACTGCAATGTTGACTCAAATTGCCGGACGATTGGAACATTATATGGATTTGCTGAGTGCCAGGCAGAATCTGGTAGCAACCAATATTGCCAATGCGGATACTCCCGGCTACCACACGCAAGACATCGATTTTCAATCTGAATTCCAGAATGCGGCGGGCATCTCGCGGCCGCTCGAAGTAGACGGCTTGCAGGTCAAGAACGATGGCAACAATGTGAGTCTCGACCGCGAATCGCGCCTGCTGGCGGAGAACGCACTTCGCTTCCAGTTGGCCGCCCAACTACTCAGGTCGCAGATTCGGTCAGTCCGTTCCGCTATAGAGGAGAAAAGCGCATGAGTTTGTTTTCAGTCCTGTCCATCGGGGCCTCGGGTATGCAGGCGCAGCGCACGCGCGCCGAACTGCTGGTGGAGAATATGGCCAACGCCGAGACCACCCGCACGCCTGGAGGCGGCCCATACCGGCGAAAGGATGCGGTGTTTGAAAGCGCCTCGGTGTCGTCGCCCTTCGCGTCCATTTTCGATTCGCAGATCCACGGGTCCGGCGGGGTTGCGGTATCCGAGATCATTACCGATGACAGCGCACCCGAGATGCGCTACCAGCCCGGCCATCCGGATGCGGACAAGGACGGCTACGTGGCGTTTCCGAAGATGAATTCCGCGGAGGACATGGTAGACCTTATGGGCGCGTCGCGCGGCTATGAGGCCAACGTGTCCGCGATTTCGGCGGTCAAGGACATGATCCAGCGCTCCATTGGGCTGTTGACCTGAGGCCTAAACCATGACGGCTCCTATACTTCCCGTTTCCAGCATCGTCCTGACAGATCCGATCCGCCCCGCCGGCGGGTCCAGCGGAGGAGCTTTCCAGGATGTGCTGTCCACCGCTATTCAAACCGTGGAAACCTCCGGCAACAATGCATCGGCATCCGTGGAACGCTTCCTTTCCGGAGAGGGCGAGGAACTCCACACGACGATCCTGGCGACTCAAAAGGCGGACCTTTCCTTTGAAATGTTCCTCCAGGTGCGGAATAAAGTGATCAGCGCCTACCAGGAAATCATGCGAATGCAGGTGTGAGGCTCAGGTTTTCGACTGGATCTGCCGATTAAACTCCTGGCGGCCAAGTGGCCGCAACGAATCCATGAACAAGGTCCTGGCCAACCTCTCAGTACGGCAACGAATCACCATAGCGGTGGTGGCTTTAGCAGTCGGCGTGGGTCTCTATGCGCTGGTACAGCACCAGCGCGAATCCGATTTTCGCCCTTTGTTTACCGGAATTGCACCCGAAGACGCCGCTGGGATTGTCCAGAAGCTCAAAGAGGCAGGCGTGGAATACAGGCTGCCCGAAAGCGGCGGTTCGGTTCTGGTGCCCTCCGCGAGGCTGGCCGATGTCCGGCTGAGTATGGCTGCCATCGGGCTGCCGAAGTCCGGACGCATTGGCTTCGAACTCTTCGACAAAGTCAACCTGGGCGCGACCGAGTTCACTGAACACATCAACTACCGGCGGGCGCTGGAGGGCGAACTGGAACGGACCGTCATGGCCCTGACCGAGGTGGACCAGGCGCGCGTCCATCTGACCTTCCCGAAGGATTCGGTTTTCCTCGAGTCCCAGCAGCCCGCTAAAGCCAGTGTTCTAGTGAGGTTGAAGCCGGGCGCGCATCTGGCTCCGCAGAATGTGCAGGCCATCAACCATCTGGTAGCGAGCGCCGTGGAAGGCCTCTCGCCCGACGCGGTGTCGGTGCTGGACATGAACGGCAATCTGCTGGGACGCCCCAAGGCTCCGGCAACCCCGGATGGCCAGGAGGCTTCGGGAGCGGGCCTGGAATACCGGCACAGCATGGAGAGCGACCTTCTGACCAAGATCAACGGCACGCTGGAACCCCTGCTTGGCGCCAACAAGTTCAAGGCGGGCGTTTCGGTGGAATGCGATTTCTCGGGAGGCGAACAGAGCGAGGAAATCTTCGATCCGGCGCGTTCCGTTATTGTCAGTTCGCAGCGCACGGAGGATAGCAGCGGTGCGGCCAGCAGCCCCGCCGGAGTGCCAGGAACGGCGTCCACCTTGCCGCGCCCCACCTCGCGGCCGGGCGGCGGCTCCGGAAAAATCTCGCGCGTGACGGAGAACACCGTTTATCAATCCAGCCGCACCGTGAAGAAGACCCGGCAGCCCGCGGGAGCCCTTCGAAAGATGTCGCTGGCCGTGCTGGTGGACCAGGAAGTGAAGTGGGAGAAGGACAAGACCGGGTTTCAGCGCGTGCTGGTGCCTCCATCACCCGAAAAACTGAAAATCATCCACGACCTGGTGGCCGGAGTCACCGGCTACAATGCTGAGCGCGGCGATCAACTGGTGATCGAGACCCTCCCGTTTGAGACTACTTTGATGTTGGAGCCCCCGCAGCAGCCCGCCGGCGGGTCCCAGAAGCCGGGCCTACCCGGATCGCCTTTCCAATTAGATCGCAAGACGCTTATGATAGGCGGCGGCGCGCTGGCCGGAGTCATCGTGCTGGGGTTCGCCGGGGCCATGTTCCTGCGCCGCCGGAAGAAGTCCACGGCCGGCTCGGTGACCGGTCCGAAAGAGTTGCCTGCGCCAGCGGGGCGCCACGGCACGACCGCAGTTTCTGCCGCTGCTGAGGCTGACAGCGAGATTGAGTCGCAGCTGGCGGACCGCGAGGCCCTTCAGCACAAGATGGATGCCAAGGCACTGGCCTCACTGAAGCTCACACCCGTGATCACCAAGAAGGCTGAAGTGCTGGCCAAGCACCTGCGCGAGAAGATCAGTTCCGAACCTGAACTGTCGGCCCGGGTCCTGCGCGGCTGGATACGCGAGGAAGATAACTAATGCCTCTCCGGGAACGGGTCCAATGATCGTCAATACCGTAAAGGAAGAATCTTTACCCAATGTTCAGAAAGCAGCCATGCTTCTGATCGTACTGGGCGAACACTCGAGCGCGGAGTTGCTGCAACAACTCTCTGAAGAGGACGTACAGAAGGTCAGCCGCGAGGTGGCCAGAATCGTCGCCATCTCGCCCGAACAGGCCGAGGCCGTTCTGGAGGAGTTTCACAACATCTCGACCGCCGGCGATCACGTGGCGCGCGGCGGCGTCGACTATGCCCGCAAACTGCTGATGCGGGCTTTCGAACCCGAGGTGGCCAAAAGGCTGCTGGACCGCCTGACCAAGGCGCTGGGGTCTGACGCTGCTTCTTTCGATGCACTGCAGAAAGCCGACCCGCAGCAGCTTGCGAAGTTCATCCACAGCGAGCATCCGCAGACCATCGCGCTGGTGCTCTCGCACCTCAACTATGCGCAGGCGGCTGCGCTGCTGACGTCGCTGCCGGCGGCCATACGGGCCGATGTGGCACAGCGGATGGCGAGCCTGGACCAGATCTCGCCCGATGTCATCCTCAAGATCGCGGGTGTGATCAGCAAGAAGCTTAAGACGCTGGGTGAATTCAGCCGCGAATCCTACGGTGGTGTGCGCGCTGTCGCAGAAATGCTCAATCGCCTGGATTCCGGCTCCAGCCGCGGAATTCTGGAGCACATCGAACAGCAGGATACGAATCTGGCCGAAACCATTCGCCACCTGATGTTCGTGTTCGAGGATCTGCTGTTGATCGATCCGTTGGGATTGAAGGAAGTGCTGGCCAAAGTGGACCGCAAGATCCTCACCATCGCGCTCAAGGGGACCAGCGAGCAGCTACGCAATCACATGCTGAGCTGTATGTCGCAGCGCGGCGCCGACATGCTGCGGGAAGACATGGAAGCGCTGGGTCCGGTGAAGATCAAGGACGTGGAACAATCCCAGCAAACCATCATCGCGCTGGTCCGCGAGCTGGAGACTCAGGGCGTGGTGAACTTGAAGGGAGCGGTCGGGGAGCAGTATGTCGTCTAGAGTAATGCTGCCTGACGACCCGCGAGTCGCAACTTCCTTCAAATGGCGCCAGGTGGGCGCGGGCGCAGCCGCAGCTACTGCGTCCGAACCGCAACCCGACTTCAGTTTGCAACTCGGGCAACTCCAGCGCGAGAGCGAACAGCGAATCCGGGAAGCCCACGCCGCGGGAATGCGTGAGGGTGAAGCCGCCGGCCGGGGCCGGGCTGCCTCTGAGCTTCAACCCGTGATCGACCGCCTGACGCGTTCGATTGAGGAACTTGCCGGTCTGCGCGCGCGGCTGCGCAGCGAAGCCGAAGCCGATCTGGTTAAACTTTCGCTGGCCATCGCCCGCCGGGTGCTGCGCCGCGAGTTGGCGATCGATCCGGAGGCGCTGCACGGGTTGGTGTTAGGCGCTCTTGAGAAACTGCAGGGCCAGGAAATCTGCCGCGTGAAAGTGCACCCCTCGCATGCGGCGATGGTGACCGCCTGTTTGCGGCAGATCGCGACCGGGTCCAACGTGGAAATTGTGCCGGACCCGTCGCGTGAACCCGGCGCCATCGTCTTTGAAACCGCGCGAGGCAACCTGGACGCTTCCGTGGAATCGCAACTCCAGGAAATCGAGCGGGGCCTTGCCGACCGCCTGAAGAGGCATTGATGACCGAAAAAATTTCGCTTACTCCTTATATGGCCGACCTCGACCGGATCTCGCCCTTCCGTTGGACCGGACAGGTTACCGAGGTGGTCGGGCTCCTGATCGAATCCCGCGGCCCGAGCGCCGCCATCGGAGACTTTTGCGAGGTGATGACTTCCACCGGGCGCCCGATCCGTACGCAGGTGATCGGGTTCCGCGACGGCCGTGTGCTGGCCATGCCGCTCGAGGAGATCGAAGGCCTGCAGTTGGGCGACATGGTATCGGCACGCAGCGATGACTCTCGCGTGGAAGTGGGGCCGGGGCTTTTGGGCAGGGTCATCGACGGTTTCGGCAAACCCATGGACGGAGGCCCGCCGATCGAAGCGCACGATGCCTACAGCCTTTACGGTACCCCGACCAACCCGCTCGAACGCGAGCACATCACGCAGCCACTGATCACCGGGATCCGCGCGATCGACGGCCTTTTGCCGTGTGGAAAGGGCCAGCGCATCGGAATTTTCGGCGGCAGCGGTGTCGGCAAGAGTACCCTGCTCGGCTCCATGTCGAGGCACAACTCGGCCGACGTCACCGTGATCGGCATGATCGGGGAGCGTAATCGCGAAGTGCGCGCGTTCCTCGAAAACGAACTTGGCCCGGAAGGCCGCAAACGCTCGGTAGTGGTCTGCGCTACCTCGGAACGGCCCGCCCCGCTGCGCGTCCGCGCCTGTTTTGTGGCGCTGGCCGTGGCCGAATACTTCCGCGATCAGGGCGCCAATGTCCTGCTGGTGATGGATTCGGTAACGCGCCTGGCGATGGCGCAGCGTGAAATCGGTCTGGCCGCCGGCGAACCGCCCAGCCAGAAAGGCTATACGCCGTCGGTCTTCAACCTGCTGCCCAAGGTCCTCGAACGCGCCGGCAACTTCAAGCGTGGATCCATCACCGGATTTTTCACCGTGCTGGTGGAAGGCGACGATTTCAACGAGCCCATCTGCGACGCCGTTCGCGGCATTCTGGACGGCCACTTTATTCTGTCGCGGCAACTCGGCAACCAGGGCCATTACCCGGCCATCGACATACTGCACTCGGTGAGCCGACTGACTTCGGCCATCGCCACCCCAGCCCAGAAAGAGGCTATGCGCAAGTTTCGGGGAGCGCTTTCGGCTTACCGCGATTCCGAAGACCTGATTCAGTTGGGCGCATATTTGGCAGGGTCGAACCCGGTACTCGACGCCAGCATCCGGCTCCGGCCCGAGCTGATGGAATTTCTGCGCCAGGACCACATGGCGACATCCACCTTGCAGGAGACTCTTTCCCGAATGGAGAGTCTGGCTTCGAAACTAGACCTTGCT
This sequence comes from Bryobacterales bacterium, assembly GCA_963817515.1. Taxonomy (GTDB): domain Bacteria; phylum Acidobacteriota; class Terriglobia; order Bryobacterales; family Bryobacteraceae; genus DATMNI01. Next base: position 373,880 of record CAWFPJ010000012.1, read on the forward strand.
CCGGCCCTGGCTATGGTTAAAGCCAGATGACCTCCTTCCGATTCCCACTCCAAAAAGTTCTCGACTGGCGGCAAACGCAACTGGAACTGGAAGAGGTCCGCTTCAAGCAGCAAATAGCGGCGCTGGCGGATCTGGACCGCGCTCGCGCGGAGTTGGAAGCTACCGGTATCAAGGCTGAAACCCAAGTGCGCGGCTGGAGCCCAATGGCCGGCTGCGATCTTGCCGCGCTGGGCAGTTTTCGCCTGAACGTGAAGCAAAGGGAAAGCGAAATCGCCATCCGCCGCGTGGAGTGTCAGAAGACTTACGAAGCGCAACAGGCCATCATGCTGGAAGCCCGCCGCCGCTGCCGCCTTCTGGAGCGGCTCAAAGAGCGCCGCCTGGCCGATTGGACATCCGCCCGCGACCACGAACTGGATGAACTGGCCTCCGAGTCGTTCCTGTCCAAGTGGGGCCGCTAGACTGTCAGGTAGAGTGTGCAGGCGAAGCCAGGGCCCTGCGTGCTCCTTATAATAAAACTGATGACTCCCCAAACCCTGACCGAAACTGCCCTCCCCCCCGTGCCATTGACGGTGGAAGGCGCCAGTGTCCTGCACCAGATGATGCGCTTCCGCTGGCCCTCCTGGCGCTCTCTTTCCGCCGGAGGAGCGCAGTGACGTGCTGGCCGAGGCACGGCCGGTATTGGAGACCATGGAGAAACCCGCGGACGGCCGCCAGAGCGCTGTCTTTTCCCTCATCGGCCACAAAGGCGACCTGCTCTTCATGCACTTCCGCCGCAGCTTCGAAGAACTCAACCAGGCTGAGCTGGAACTGGCCCGGCTGCGCCTGAGCGACTACCTTGAGCCCACCTCCTCCTACCTTTCGGTGATTGAGCTGGGCCTGTACGAATCCACGTCCAGAGTCTACGGCGATCTGGCCGCGAAGGGCATTCAGGCGCACTCGGAGGATTGGAAGAAGGAGATCGAAGCCGTCCTCGAACGCCAGCGCAAGGCTATGGCGCCGCGCCTCTGGCCGGAAATCCCCGGCGCGAAGTATGTTTGCTTTTATCCCATGGACCGGCGCCGCGGCGAGTCAAAGAACTGGTATCAGGAGCCGATGGCGGACCGCAAACACATGATGGAGGAGCACGGCATGATCGGCCGCCGCTACGCCGGCGAGGTCCGCCAGATCATCACCGGCTCAATCGGTTTCGACGACTGGGAGTGGGGTGTGGATCTCTTCGCCGAAGACCCGCTGGTCTTCAAGAAGCTGATCTACGAAATGCGCTTCGACCATGTGAGCGCCGTTTATGCGCTTTTCGGCACCTTCTATGTGGGCGTGCGCGTTCCTGCCGCCGGCTTGAGCGGCCTTCTCACGGCGTAGTCTGCTGGTGCGCGGCCGTGGTCCGCAGGTGACGGTGGAAGCCCAAATCCGAACCGGTCAACATCTTGGTGGCGAAAATGATCTGCCCGGTGTGCATGGAGAAATGCTCCACCACGTGATAGATGGCTTCGAGCACCGTCACATCGTACTTCTGCACCACAATCCGCTCGGCGAGCCGTTCCGCCGGCACGGCGCTCACCACCGCTACGGCCTCTTCCACGGTGGCGTGCAGCCGCTGCGCCAGATCCTCAACCGACGCTCCGCCTTGAGCTGAAAACTCGGCATCGCGATCCCGGATGTCCGGCTGCCCGCCAACACTCGACACAATCCACTGCCGCAGGTTGCCGCACAGGTGCAGCACCAGGTTGCCTACGGCGTTTTCGTTATCGCCGCCGCGCGCCCAAACCTGGTCCTGGTTCAGGCTGCCCAGGCAGGTCTCAATTCGCGAACCAAGTTGCTGCAGCTTCTTGGTTGAGTAGTCCAGAAAAAGCTCGTGCATGTTTTGAGTGTATAGCGTCAGCTATGCTGAATGAACAGGGTATCCTTGCGGCCAAACATTCACATCATCGGCGGTGGGCTGGCGGGGTCCGAGGCGGCGTGGCAGATCGCGCGACGCGGCCTGCCGTGCGTGCTGCACGAAATGCGCCCGGTGCGGCCGACTGCCGCGCACCAGACGGACCGGCTGGCGGAACTGGTGTGCAGCAATTCGCTGAAATCCGAATCCGAATCCACCGCGCCGTGGCTGTTGAAGGAAGAATTGCGGCGGCTGGATTCCCTGCTGCTGCGTGTGGCTCAGGCGGCGCGGGTGCCCGGGGGCCATGCGCTGACCGTGGACCGCGATGTATTTGCAGCAGGTGTGACCGCGGCCATCGGCGCCGAGCCCCTGATCGAATTGCGGCGCGGCGAGGTGGCCGCAATTCCGGAGGACGGCATCGCGATCATTGCCAGCGGCCCCCTGACCAGCGGCCCGCTGGCTGAGGAGATCGCCAGGATCACGGGGGCAGACCGGCTGTTTTTCTACGACAGCATCAGCCCGATCGTGGATGCGGAGACGGTGGATACGGGCATTGCCTTCTGGGCGTCGCGCTATGGCAAATCGACCGATGGCACCGACGATTACCTCAACTGCCCTTTCGACCGGGAACAGTACGACCGCTTCGTCGATGAGCTACTGAAGGCGCAGGCCGCATCGGCTCACATTCCGGAGGACGATACCCGGTATTTTGAAGCCTGCCTGCCGATTGAAGAAATTGCGCGGCGCGGCCGGGATACGCTGCGGTTCGGGCCGATGAAGCCGATGGGGTTGAGCGATCCGCGCACCGGCAGGCGGCCATATGCCGTGGTGCAGCTTCGTCAGGAAAACCTGCGCGCCCAGAGCTTCAACCTGGTGGGCTTTCAGAACCACATGAAATTCGGCGACCAGGCGCGGGTGCTGCGGCTGATTCCGGGTTTGGAGAAGGCGGAGTTTCTGCGCTTCGGCCAGATTCACCGCAACACCTACATCAATGCGCCGGCCCTGCTGACGCCGACGCTGCAGTTGCGCGGCCGGCCTGAGGTGTTTTTCGCCGGCCAGATTTCAGGTGTGGAAGGCTATGTGGAGTCGATTGCCACCGGATTGATAGCGGGCATGCATGCGGCCGCGCTGGCCGTGGGCGAGAAGCCAAGGCCGGTCGCGCGTGAAACGGCATTGGGGTCGCTGTGCCACTACGTAAGCGGAGCGGACCCGTCGAACTACCAGCCGGCGAACATCACTTTCGACCTGCTGCCGCAACTGGACGAACCGACGCGGCTCAAACTGCGCAAAGACAAGCAGGCACGGCATGCGGAGGTGTGCCGGCGGGCGCTGGCGGCGCTGGAAGAGTATGCCTGCGTCTGAGTTGGCGGTGCAAACCGGCCGCTACCTGGAGGATCTGGCGCGAGGTGGAGCGTCAGAGCACAGCGTCCGCGCGTACGAATCGGATCTGCGGGAGTTTTTGGAATATCTTTCTCCGCCCGAGACGGAGCCGCCGGCGCCGACCGCCATCGACCTGCTGATTATTCGCGAGTGGCTGGTAGCGCTTTACGGACGCAAACTCACGGCCGTAACCATCCGGCGGAAACTGGCGGCGGTGCGCGGGCTGTTCCGGTTCATGGTGCGCGAGGGTCTGGTACGGGTCAACGTGGCGCGCCTGGCGCGAACGCCGAAGGCCCCGCAGAAACTGCCGGACGTGATGACGGCGGAACAGACGAACAACCTGATCGACGGCGTGGGCGCGGGCGAACTGGAGCGCCCATTTCCATTGCGGGACCGCGCGATCTTCGAACTGCTTTACGGCTGCGGTGTGCGCGTGAGCGAACTGGCGGGGCTGAATCTGGAAGATATCGACCGGTCCGAAGGATGGCTGCTGGTGCGCGGCAAGGGGAAGAAGGAGCGGCAGGTACCTTTGCCGGGGCAGGCCGCACAGGCGCTGGAACGCTACATTGGCGAGCGGCCGGTGGTGAGAGACGAGCACGCGGTCTTTCTGAACCATCGCCGAAAGCGCCTGACCACGCGCGGCATCAGCGGGATCGTCAAGCTCTATGCCACCTATTTAACCGGCGACCCGTCCATTCATCCGCACAGTTTCCGCCATGCTTACGCTACGCACCTGCTGGCCGATGGCGCCGACCTGCGCGCGATCCAGGAACTGCTGGGCCACGCGCGGCTTTCCACTACCCAGAAGTACACGCAAGTTTCGCTCACGGACCTGATGGCGGTGTATGACAAGGCGCACCCCAAGGCCTAACGTAACGCCGCTCCCCTGTAAGTGGGCTCGGAGTGCGCTCCCTCACGGTCGCGGCTCGGTTTCAGCTTACCTCCGTCGTGAGGGATTGGTTTGAGCCTGACGGCAAACATACGGCGGGAGTTGCGGCCCATGCTGCGCCTGGCAACGCCGCTGGCACTGGCGGAACTGGGCTGGATGGCGATGGGGTTCGTGGACATCGTCATGGCGGGGCCTTTAGGGCCGGCGGCAATTGGCGCGGGCAGCTTGGGGAACATGCTGTTCTTTCCGATTGTCATTTGCGGAACCGGCATGCTGCTGGGCATGGACACCCTGGTGGCACAGGCGTTCGGGGCGAAGGACCTGCGGGATTGCCGGCGAACTCTGGTCAACGGCATGTGGCTGGGAGTGGGGCTGGCGCCGGTGTTGGCGATAGTGCTCTGGCTGATGATTCCGTTGCTACGGTCGGTGGGCACGAATCCACGGGTGTTAGTCTTGCTGGCTCCATATCTTAAAGCTCTGCTTTGGGGCATTCTTCCACTGATGTTCTATACGGCCTTCCGCCGTTATCTGCAGGCGATGAACATCGTAAGGCCGGTGACTTTCGCGGCCATCAGCGCCAATTTCGTAAACATCGCGGGGGATTGGGCGCTGATGTACGGCCACCTGGGGGCGCGGGCCATGGGGCTGGCGGGGTCGGCCTGGTCCACGTCCATCGCCCGTGGTTATATCGCCGCGGTGCTGGGGTGCGCCATTGTGTGGCACGAGCGCAAAGCCGGGAATCCGCTGTTCCACATAAGCTGGAAGCCGGATTTCCACCGTTTGCGGCGGTTGGTTGGGCTGGGGCTACCTTCGGCTATGCAGATTCTGATCGAAGGCGCGGTGTTCGGCGTGGTGACCGTGCTGGCGGCGCGGTTGGACGAAGCGTCGCTGGCGGCCCACAGCATTGCGGTCAACGTGGTATCCACCACGTACATGGTGCCCCTGGGTATTAGTTCCGCGGCGGCGGTGCGGGTGGGGCAGGCATTCGGGCGCAGGGACCGAGCATGGTGTGGCCATCGCGGGCTGGACGGCGCTGCTGTTAAGTGGACTATTCATGGGCGGCGCGGGATTGGCATTGGCGGCAGCGCCGGGCTGGATCGTACGCATCTATACGCGGGACGCGGCGGTAATCCAGCTGGGATCGGTAATGCTGCAAATTGCAGCGCTGTTTCAACTGTTCGACGGATTTCAAGTGGTGGCCACGGGCGCGCTCCGCGGGTTGGGGGACACGCGGTCGCCCATGCTGGCGCACCTGGTGGGTTACTGGGCGATCGGAATGCCCGTGGCTTACGTGCTGTGTTACCCGTATGCGTGGGGGGCCTCGGGAATTTGGGCGGGGTTGAGCCTGGCGCTTATTCTGATCGGGATTGCGTTGGTCTGGGTGTGGCGCGTGAGTTTACATCAGAATGCACCGAAGATGCTGATGTAGGGTGATGTAGGGCTCAAAAGGCGCTCGCGGCCATGGTATCATTTCATCCTGCAGGCGCATGCCGGGGCTCAAATACCCGCCCGGCACGCCTCTCAAGAAGGGAGAAACCCCATGACAGTTTTGAGCCGGCCTGACAGCCCGTCTCTTCGCAATACGTTCTTCAACTTCGGCCTGCCGATAGCCACGCTGTTGATATGTGCGATGTCCGTTCCTGCCGGTGCAACCATTATTTCCGGACAGGTGACGGGCGGAACCGCGTTCACCGCCGGCGGAACATTCGTAAAACTCAGCCTCCCTCTTTCTAATCCGTTTGGACCAGTTAACAGCGTCGGCAACGACACCTTTCAAAGTCCAAACCTATTCGGGTTCGATGAGAATCAAAATATCCTTTTGACCGCGCCCCTGACAACGGATGTCGGTTTGAACCCGATACCGGCAGGATCGACGGTGGCGAGCCACTACATCTTCTTTGATCCCGGCCCAACCCAAAATATCATCGGTACAGTTAATTTCGACTCCGATATCGTGGCGATCCTCACCAACACTGTCGATCTTGCGAACAGCGATTTCCTGGCGTCCACCGGCGTTAACTACCTTGACCCGACTTTGAGGGGCCTGGAGGTGGGAGACTCCGTGACCATCAGCGGTCCGCGGCAGATCCTTTTCACCACCACCGCGAGTTCGCCCGGAGATTACGTCCGCGTTCTGACCGCCTTCTCGCCCGCCGCGTCAACAGTACCGGAACCTGGCGGCGTAGCGTTGTTCGCTCTGGGACTCGCTGCGCTGGCAGGGCTGCTCAATCGAAGAAAACGAAAGACAAGCTGAGCCTTGGCCTAGTTCGAGAGCTACCGCCGCCCCACGGTGGCGCAGATCAGAATGCCCACAGGATGCTGGTGTAACCAGTGTTGGCGTGGAAATTCTGATTGTAGGCGAACAGGTGGAACATTTCGCCGTAGTTGTAGAACTGCCAGGCGGCGTTCCAGCGGACCTTGGATGAGATCCGGAATGAGACGCGCGCCAGCGGCGATTGATAACTTAGCGGAAAAGTCTGCACGCTGCTCAGCACTGACTGGATCGGGTCGGTGGTGCCTGACTGTATGGCGGATGCCCGGCCATCGCCGGTGTCCTTAGTAATGGTGTAACCGAGGTACAAGTCAGCACGCTTGGCGATGGCGAAGCGCGCTCCCAGGTTGGCCGCGTGCACATTGCTGATGTAGAACGAGGAGTAAGTGTTCTGTAACTCCGAGCGGTTGACGCCGGCGAAGAACTGCAAGCCGGTTACCGTGTCGAGGTGCAGCTTCATGTAGCTGGCATCGATGGAGAACCAGTTGTTCGGCGCGAATGACGCATTGGCGGAGTAATTGCGGGAATGCGAGCTGAACGTCGTGACCGACCCGGGCGCGCCTACGTTGTAATTCTGGCCGTAAGAAGTAGAGAGCTGCAGCTTCTTAGCGCGATAATCGACGCGGCCGCCCAGGGTGTGGAGGTTGCCTTCGCTGATGGGAGTCAGCGGGTTGTCGGCGCGGCTGATTTCGCCGTTCAGGGCGATGGTCAGCGGCTTGATCGGCCGGATGCGCGTGCCGATGCGGCCTGTATGCAGGTGATTGGTGGTTTCGTAAAGCGCATTGGACGATGAATTGAAAGCCGGACTGGAGAAATCTTCAATGGTACGCACGAGGCGGCTGGTATAGCCGTATCCAGCAAAGAAACCAATCCAGTCCTTGACGCGGTAATTCACGTCAGTCGAGTTGGTGACCAGGCGGTCGCTCAGGTATTGAAAGTAGATAGTAGTGCCCAAGTCGATGCCGGTGTTGACCTCAGAATAGCTGGATGGCCCGGTGATCCGAAGGCTGCTCACGGAGGTATTATTGACGATGCTCAGGCGGTTGGTGGGGAAGATGCTGAGGTTCAAATCCGCGGCCAGCATGGGGCGCTCGGCATTCCCGCTAACCAGAATCTGGCGATTAGCCGCGGCGCCAAAAGTGCCGATTCCGGTGGCCGATTCGTCCTGGGCGAAGTTGTTCTTGCCTGTGATGTAACTGATGCGGGCGTTGACGGCCCAGTGTTTGCGGCTGGTGAAGAGATTGCCCAACCAACCGGGGTTGCGGCCATGAACCGGTTCCGAGCGGTTGAACGTTTGAAGCACGGTCTGATCGGTGGAGGTGCCGGCCGCCACCACGCCAAGGGCGCTAAAGGGCGTGTCGTCCTTGAAGAAAGTCCAGCGCCGCAGAATCGTAAATTTGAAGCCGGCAAAATCGACATCGGCACCCAGCCGGTACTCGTTCCACTGGCGGCGCACATTGCTGAATATCGGAAGGCCCGATCCGTTAGCGTCGAATTCCTGCGCGGTGGAAAGCGCGGGGCCGTCTTGCGTGTCGCGGCTGTATCCCACACGGAAGCGGACCGGCGATAGCGGCAGCAGCGTGAGATCGTGGTCCTGCTGCCGGCGGCTGGTGTCCATCAGGTGCGTGCCGGCGGCCACGGTGAGACCGGGGTTGTAGTAGTCGTTGAGGCGCCAGAGCATGTCGTAGCGGTAGAGCCCGTTCTTCTCAACGCGCAGTGTAGCGGCCTGGTAAGGGTCATTCCCCAGCCCGATAGTATTGATCAGAATCGAATCGAAATAGTGGCCGTGACCGTCCTTCGAATTCATGGTGAAGTTACTGCCCAAAAGGCGGAGGCCGTTGCCATAGTTGACGTCGCTGCGGTATTCGCCCAGGTTGCCGCTGACCAGGCTCCAACGGTAGCCGATCTCAAACGATTGGGTGATGTTGTAATTTCCGGTATTTTCTCCGCGCGCGGGGCCGACCTGCTCAGGCGTGGGGGCCGCCACCTGCTGCGCTTCAAGCGCACCATGGCCTGCGAAGAAAGCTGCGAAGAATGCGAGGAGTAAGCAGAATCGCATAGGCATGGCGGTTACCTCAGGAAATACTGGCTGCTGTTGGACCCGTGTATGCGCACGTGGCAGATGGTGCATTTCTGAAACTTGGGATCTAACAGGTTATGTCTGGATGTCTGAATATCCACGCCCATATTGCGAGTTCCGCCACCACCGCCGTTGTGGCACTCCAGGCAGACCGTGAAAACTACGGGCCGCTTCAGCAGCTTGGCATTCATGGAGCCGTGCGGGTTGTGACAGGTTTCGCAGCCCTCAATGCGAACCGGCGGATGCTCAAAGGCGAAGGGCCCGCGTTTGTCCACGTGGCACTTCAGGCAGGGAGTCTCGCTGCCCAGTGCCTGCTCCACCATGCGGGGCCGCTGCGACATGCGCCATGTGGCGGCAAATGCGCCGTGCGGGTTGTGGCAGTCCGTACACTGCATGAAGCCTTCATTCACACGATGCTTGGAAGGCATTTCGAACTGGGCGCGGATGGTCGCGTGGCATGTGTAACAGAGATCGCTCTGTTTCTTGGCGAGCAGAAATTTGGGAGTGGGGGAATGGTGGATGGAGTGGCAGCTGGTGCAGGCCACATCGTTCAGCGTGTGCTCTGAGCGGCGGATGTTGGAACGGCTCAGGTCGCGGGCATGGCAGCCGAGGCAATCTTGCAGCACCTCCCTGGGTTGCATGAGTGAGAAGGCGTGCGGTATGGTGGCCTTACCGCCGCGCGCTTCCACGTGGGCTTTGGCGCCCCCGTGACAGCCTTCGCAGCCGGTCCGCTCCGGTGGTTCCTTGCCGGAAGCAATGCTCTTGAAATGGGGGTTCTTATAAAAGTTAAGCCAGACATCCGCGTGGCAGGTCTTGCAGGCGTTGTTCCCCACGAAACCGGATGGCGCGTTTTGGGCTAGAGCGATATTGGTCAATAACAACAGCAATAATATGCGCATGATTCAGTCCGAGTCACCCTGGTTGCGGGTACGTGCCCGGGAACTCCCTGACAGCAGTGGCTCTGTTAGCGCCGTTGACACCCCGAGACTCCGACGCGTGCCATACTCAAAATGATATACGGATGTTGAGTCACAAGCGAAGAAAATGGCTAAAGAATTTACGTTAAATCAGCGGCCCGAGGTTTTGATTGTGGGCGGCGGTATGATCGTGCACGATCAGATCCTGCCATCGCTGTATCATTTGCAGCGGGAAGGTGTAGTGGGGGAGATTGCAGTGTGTGCTTCGCGACATGAGACGGTGCGCACGCTGGCGGAAGCCGGCGAACTGTTGCGTGCGTTTCCAGGGCAGCGGTTCCGGATGTATCCGGAATCGGATTCGGCGGGCCGCCAGCCCGAACTGTTCCGCGAAATGCTGGGGCGCCTGCCGCCCCGCAACCTGGTGGTAGCGGCGGTGCCGGACCAACTGCACTATAGCGTGGTGATGGAGGCACTGCGGCGCGACCAGCACGTGCTGTGCGTGAAGCCGCTGGTATTGGAACACCGGCAGGCCGTGGAGATTGCCGCGGAATCGCGCAAGCGGGGATTGCTGGTGGCGGTGGAGTACCACAAGCGGTTCGATGACCGTAGCCTGATGGCGCGCCGGCGCTACCGCGAAGGAATGTTCGGCGAATTCCGGCTGGGCACGGCATGCCTGCTTGAGAAGTGGTACTACCGCCACTCGAATTTCCAGAACTGGATGACGGCCGAGAACTCCGACGCCTTCACATACATCGGCTGCCATTATGTGGACCTGGTTCACTTCATCACGGGGCTGCTGCCGGTTTCGGTGAGCGTCTATGGCGTGCTGGACCGTTTTCCCAACGGCAGTGAAGGCTACCTGTGGACCGACGGCCGCGTGATCTGGAACAACGGCGCCTGCCTGAACGTGCAGAACGCGCTGGGGTTTCCGGATGCCGCGCCGGGGACCAACACCCAGGGGCTGACGATGTATTGCAAAGGGGCGGATGATGGCACGCTGCTGTCTCACTCCGACCAGTATCGCGGGCTGAAGTATTCGTACACGGAAAAGCCGGGTGGGCCGGGGGCCACGCAGTATGCCGAACCGAGTCCGGATTATTTTCAGTACGTGGACCTGGGAGGGCCCGGGTTGGTACCGACTGGATACGGGTACCGCTCGATCGAGCATATCGTGAAGGCGGCGATCCGGGTCAATGGCGGGGATGCGGTGGGGGTGCTGGAGGAGATCGACGCGGCGGGGATTGTGGCGACACCGGCCAATAGCGCATATAACGAGCGGGTGATCGAAGCGGCGCGGGAATCAGTGCGCAATGGGGGGAAGGAAGTGAAGATCGGGTAGGTGGTTGGGGCCGGATACCGGGGGCCGGATGCCAGGGGCCTGGGCGTCGTCGAGTTTAACGGTGCTGACCCTTGCCGTCCGGTGCGGGTTTTCTTCCGACAGGATCAGTCGGACGTGGTGTCGTTACCGGAATCAACAACCGTGGTGAAGCCTACTGATATCATTCTGAAACTTGCGCGAGTGAGTACTTTTTCGCTTGCGGGTTTGCAAGTGGATGCGCCATATTGGGTATGGCGTCGGAATCCCGTGTAGAGCGCACCGTTGGAACACCGTCGAAGCCGTCCCGATCAGGCGCTCGGGTTGTCTGGCGCAGGGGCGTCGTTCGGTGGTGGACAACTTTCTATATTTCACGGAACTCGTGTCGATGCCGGTGCTCGATCTCAAGGGCCGGCGCATCGGGCGCGTGAAAGACGCCGCCCTGGTTCCGGTTGTCCATGCCTCCCGTATCGATCGCCTCCTGGTGGGCGGCGGCGATACCTGGCTCACCGTGCGGTTCGACCAGATCCGCTCCATTACCCTCGGCAAGGGCATTTCGCTCAGTGAGGAGCAACTGGTCCCATACCACGACGATGAGTACATGCTGCGGATCGCCCGCGACCTGCTGGACCAGCAGATCATCGACGTGACCGGCCGCAAGGTGGTGCGCGTGAACGATGTCACCATGGCGGTTCATCACGATGGAAGCCGCGACATGCTCACGGTGATCGAGGTCGACATCGGGGTGCGCAGTATCGTGCGCCGGCTGTTTCAGGGCGTCCTGCCTCCGCGATGGATCCGGCGCTTGCAGCAGCCGATTCCGCCGAACTCGATCCGGTGGGAATTTGCCAACGTGCTGGAGCCGGATCCGCTGCGGCGCCTGCGGTTGAACATCTCGTACCAGAAGCTGGAAGACATGCACCCGGCCGACCTGGCCGACATTGTGGAGGAGTTGAGTCCGGCCGAGCGCGAAGCCATTTTCGAAACCATCGACAGCGAAGCGGCGGCCGATGCGCTTTCGGAAGTCGATCCCAAGATGCAGGCGAGCATCCTCGAGTCTCTGGAGCCGGAGAAGGCCGCGGACATCGTGGAGGAAATGTCGCCGGACGAGGCCGCCGACGTTCTTTCGGAACTGGAGGAGGAAACCTCCGAAGAGATCCTGGACGAAATGGATTCGGCGCCCAAGAGCGAAGTGCGCGAGCTGCTGGAATTCAAAGAGGACACGGCGGGCGGGCTGATGAACACCGAATACGTGGTGCTGCACGAGAACGCTACGCTGGCCGACGCCATGGCCGCGCTCAAGGGCAATGAGGATCTGCTGGAGGTCTTGAACACCCTGTTTCTGATCGATGCCGACGAGCGGCTTTCGGCGTCGATTCCGCTGGCCCGCCTGTTTAACGCGCCGGGCAACGCGCGGCTCAAAGACCTGGCCTCGGAGACGCTGATTCAGGTCACGGTGGACGAAAAGCAGGACCGCGTCACCGAACTGTTCGACAAGTACAACCTGCTGACTTTGCCGGTGGTGGACGAAGACGGCAAACTCGCCGGTGTGATCACGGCCGATGACGTTATTTCCGTTCTAAGGCAGAAATAGCGGATGCGGAAACTGCTGAGCCGCTTCCGCTACCACATCGCGGTTTTCTTCGCGGTGGTCGGGCCGGGATTCATCACCGCGGTGGTGGATAACGATTCGGGCGGCATTTTCACCTATTCGGCCGGCGGGCGCGCGTTACGGCTATCTTCCGCTGTGGACCCTGCTGCCCATCACCGTGGTCCTGATCATCACTCAGGAAATGTGTTCGCGCATGGGCGCGGTCACGGGCAAAGGTCTGTCGGACCTGATCCGCGAAGAGTTCGGGCTGCGCATGACCTTCCTCATGATGACCTTGCTGGTGCTGGCCAACCTGACCAACGTGATGGCGGAATTCGCGGGGATCGCCAGTTCGCTCGAGCTGTTTTCACATCAGCAAGTACGTCTCGGTTCCGATGGCCGCGGCGGCGGTGTGGTTCCTGGTGGTAAAGGGGAACTACCAGAGCGTCGAGAAAGTCTTTCTGTTCGCCTGCGTGCTCTACGTTACGCTACGTTATCTCTGGTTTTCTGGTGAAGCCGGATTGGAAGGAAGCTGCCCTTTACAGCGTAAAGCCGGTGCTGCTGCTGGAGCCGGGGTATATCTACATGCTGATCGGCATGGTGGGCACCACCATCGCGCCCTGGATGCAGTTCTACCTGCAGGCGGCGGTGGTGGAGAAGGGCATCACGGCCAAGGAATACGCGCAATCGCCGTATCGAAGTGATCGTGGGCTGCATGATGACTTCGGTAATCGCGTTCTTCATCATCGTGGCCTGCGCCGGCGCGATTTACAGCGTGCAGCCGCGCGAAATTCAGGACGCCAAGGAAGCTGCGCTCGGGCTGAAGCCATTCGGCGAGTACGCGTTCTTTCTGTTCAGCGCGGGGCTGTTCAATGCCTCGATTTTCGCCGCCTGTATTCTGCCGCTCTCGACGGCGTACTCGGTGTGCGAAGGCCTGGGCTTCGAAGCCGGCGTCAACAAGCGGCTGCGCGAAGCCCCGATTTTCTACTGGCTTGTACACGCTGCTGATCGTGGTCGGCGCGGGCGTGATCCTGATCCCCGGGTTCCCGCTGATCCAGATGATCCTGCTGTCGCAGGTGCTGAACGGCGTGCTGCTGCCGTTCGTGCTGATTTTCATGATCCTGCTGATTAACAAGCAGGACCTAATGAACGAGTGGACCAATTCGCGCACCTTCAATCTGGTGTCATGGGCTACGGTTGTAGTGATGATCGGGCTGACGCTGGCGCTGGTGGGAATCACGGTCAGGGGCATGCACTAAACGATCTGCCGCGCAGTTCCAGGCTCGCCGAGCAGCCCACTATACTGGAAACGTGCGGGTCTTCGTCTGCCATGCGTCTGAAGACAAACCACGAGCCCGGCAACTCTGCCAGCGGCTGCGGGAAGACGGCATCGAGCCCTGGCTGGACGAAGAAAAGCTGCTCCCCGGCCAGGATTGGGATTTCGAGATCAGTGCTGCCGTTAGAGATTCGGACGCCATCATTGTCTGCCTCTCCAAGTCTTCCGTGCATAAGGTCGGGTATCTACAAAAAGAACTGAAAGGCGTGCTCGATGTTGCGGAGTACCAGCCCGAGGGTCGGATCTTCGTCATCCCGGTCCGGCTTGAAGAGTGTCCGGTGCCCGTGCGGCTCAGCAGATGGCAATACGCCGACCTTTTCGCCGAAGATGGTTATGAACTTCTGCGGCGTAGCCTGCTGGCACACGTAGCCGATCGCGACCGCGCGGCGGAAGGCCAGGCGCCGAAGACGGAACCGCTGCGGCTGGTTGGCCCCTCCCGGCCAAGCCGGCCCCGCAAGATCGCGTTAGTCGTTGTGCTGGCTTCAATCGTACTGGCAGTGATTGCAACTGCGGCAATATTTTGGTGGAATTCGCAATCGAATCGAAGTGTTACCTTACGAACCGGCGATCTCGAAGTGTTGACCGTCCCCGAAGCTGAAGTCTTCCTGAATGGAACAGCGGCGGGAAAGGCCGACCTCGCCGGACAATTGCTTATCCGGAGAATCAAGGCTCTTGAATATAAGGTTCGGGCCAGCCGTACGGGATACGATCCGGAAGAGCGGCGAATCAAGCTGGAGCCGGATGTGGTCACCTCGGTCACTATCGACTTGAATCGCATTGAGATAAACCAGAACAGTCCACCCATAACTGGTCCGACTTTCGTGTTGCAGCGCAGACTAATGGGGCATGCTGACGACTGGTCTGATATTCGGGGTGTCTTCTTTCAGCCCGGAGGCCAGCTGGTCTCCTGGTCCGGGAGCATCATCCTGTGGGATCCAGCCAGCGGCCGTCAACTGCGAACCATTCAGATAGACTCCCAGCACTTTTTCCTGGTCAGCCATGACCTGCGCTGGCTAACATTTGCCTACTATTACTCAAACACAAATAGCAACCTTGCGGCGTTTCTCGAAACGGCCGCGGCGCAAAAGATGTGGGACAGCCTTGGCGGCGTTAAACTCACTCCAAAGATACAGGGCGCCCCCGAAGCCTTTAGTCCCGATTCGAAGCGCGTAGCGATTGTCAATCCTCCTTCAGAGACGCGCGAGGAAGGAACGGCCGAGTTCTGGGACCTGGAGGGCAACAAACGCTTACAGACGTGGCGTGACCCCTCGATCCGGACGCTGGCCTACAGCCCCGATAACCATTGGATCGCGACTGGACGCTCTGGTGCGGCACTCTGGGCTGTATCGACAGGCAAGAAGGTCCGGGAACTCCCCACGAGGTCTGAGGGTTTATACGGAGTTACCAGGTTAGTGTTCAGTGATGATAGTCGCTGGCTGGCTGTACTTACCAGCGGCTATGTCCAACTGTGGGAGGTTTCCACAGGCCGCTCCGGCAGCCTCATTCACATCCCTGGGGATAACGCTCCGACATTTTACGACGTTGTGTTCACGCATGATGGCAAGCTCTTGATTTCCTCCAACAACCCCGGAATATACACGTGGGACGTTGCGACTGGCCGCCAACTGGGGAAGCCTGTGCGGCAAACCCGTGGTCACTTAGCTCTAAGTCCCGACAGTAACTGGCTGGCGGTGGCCGCCGACCATGATTTGAACTTGTGGCATCTTACTAAATGATCGCCTATTTTGATCCCGACGGCCGCAGCAGCTTTTTCGGCAGCTTGGAAAGATACGTCAACCGCTCCACCACAGGCAGCAGGCGCCGCACCGTGCGGCCATGCAGCAGCAGGCTTCCGGTCACCAGAAGCGGGTGCGGAATGGTGGTGCAGCAGCGCGAACAGATGTCCACTTCGCCTCCACGGCCCGCGGCATGCAGGCGGCGCATTTCCTGCATGGGCTCGGAATTCCAAATGGCGAAGAGCGGTTGTTCCCCAATTTTGCCCACCGGCGCGCCATCCAGCATGTAACTCTGGCAGCACGGATAGACGTCGCCGTTCTGCTTGACATACATGGGGCCGCGCCAAAGGTAATGGCAGGGATGCTTCCAATCGCCCGAAGCATGGCCTGAATCGGGGTGCATCAGGTTGGTTTCATCGGCTTTGATGCGAAGCTGGTCCACGCCCGGCACGGCGCTCCAGAACTTGATGAAGTCGTCAACTTCGGAGGCGTTGCCGTCCATTTTCACCATCTGCACTACAATCTGCAGCTTGGAACAGCGCTCGCGCTTCATGCGTGCGAAGCGGACGAAATTGTCGCGCACCTTTTCGAACTTGGCGCCCTTGCGGAAAAACTCAAACGTTTCCTTCTTGTAGCCGTCGAAACTCAGAGTCATCTGCTCCAGGGAGGAATCCAGAATCCGTGCGGAATTACGCTCGTCGAGAAATGTGCCGTTGGTGGATAGCAGCGTGGAAATGCTGTGATCGTGGCAGAATTCGATGCGGTCGAAAATGTGCGGGTCCATGAAAGGCTCGCCGAGGCCGATCAGCATCATGTGTTCGGCCGAAGCGCCCGCTTCGCCGACAAGACGCTCGAAGACTTCGTCCGTCATATCGGCCTTGGGCTGCGGATGCGTTTCCCGGGGGCACATGGGGCAGTAGAGATTACACTTGGCGGTGGTTTCCACGATGTATTCCACCGGCAGCGCCCTGAGCATGGTCCGGCGCGCGAGAT
Source organism: Bryobacterales bacterium (assembly GCA_963817515.1). Classification (GTDB taxonomy): domain Bacteria; phylum Acidobacteriota; class Terriglobia; order Bryobacterales; family Bryobacteraceae; genus DATMNI01. The sequence continues at coordinate 390,262 of CAWFPJ010000012.1, forward strand.
ACCCCCACAGCAGCTTTGCGCGGTTCCAGGCCCTCATGCTTATTCTTATTGTAGCCGCGGAGCGAAGAACGTCGTCTTACATAAAGGCCGATTTACGGTATGGTACGGTCAATGGGAAGGGTGGGGTTGGAACGAAAGACAGGCGTGGCTGCGTATATTCGAGAGATCGAAAACCTGGAGCGTACAGGTCTGGAGTGTGGGCAGGTTAAGGAGCTGGGTAGGTGAAAATCACTATTTCGGGCGCTTCGGGGCTGATCGGGCGGCGCCTTATGAAGAATCTCACGGCGGCCGGCCATGCGATGCACGTGCTGAGCCGGCATGCGGGAACCAACCTGCCCCCGGGCGTCAAGCTGTCGGTGTGGGATCCCCTCAAAGGCCAACCGCCCGAGGAGAGTCTGCGCGAGGCTGACGCCGTGATCCACCTGGCCGGCGAACCGGTGGCTCAGCGCTGGACGGCCGACTCCAAGCAGCGTATCCGCGATAGCCGCGTGGCGGGAACGCGTAACCTGGTGCAGGCGCTTTCCAAGCTGCCGCGCAAGCCTGAGGCGTTGATTTGCGCATCGGCGGTCGGGTACTACGGGTCGCGCGGGGATGAAATCCTCAAGGAGTCTTCCGCCCCATCCAACACTTACCTGGCTGACGTTTGCCAGGCTTGGGAGAAAGAGGCGCAAGCCGCCGAAGCATTGGGCGTTCGCGTAGTCCGCGTGCGCACCGGCGTGGTACTGGACGCGCGCGGCGGCGCTCTTCAACGCATGCTTCCGCCCTTCCGCATGGGGGTTGGCGGAAAGTTGGCCTCCGGCAAACAGTGGATGTCGTGGATCCATCTGGAGGACCTTGCGGGCATGTTCCAGTTCGCATTGGATCACCCGGTGGCGGGCGCGCTGAACGGCGTGGCGCCCTATCCGGTGATCAATTCCGAGTTCACGCGTACCCTGGCCCAGGCCTTGCATCGGCCCGCGATCTTCCCCGTCCCCGCGTTCGCCCTGAAAGCCCTATTCGGCGAGATGTCGGAGATCCTGCTGGCCAGCCAGCGAGTGGCGCCGGCCGCCGCGGAGGCTGCCGGGTTCCCATTCCGTTTCCCCCAACTGGCTCCGGCGCTGGCCGAAGTCCTTCGCGGCTGAGTTCAAGGTATAATGAAGAGTAATACTTGAGAGGATTTGTGTCCCTACGTACTTATATTAAGTTTTTCACCCATACCCTCCTGATGCCGGTCCTGGAGAATGGCGAGGAGACCACCCTCGTCGGAGGCCAGGCTGTGATGGAAGGCGTGATGATGCGAGCGCCCCACAGCTATTGCGTGGCGGTGCGTAAGGCCAATGGCGAAATCGTCACCGAACAGAAGCCGCTTCCCAGGATGTCCGAGCAGTACAAGATCTTCAAATACCCGATCCTGCGCGGGATGGGAACGCTTTACCAGGCGATGAAGTTAGGCATGCAGGCTTTAAAGTTCTCGGCCGACGTTGGGTTGCAGGATATTAAGCAAGCCGAAATCAAGGCAGCCGATACTAAGCCGGCCAGCCTCAAAACAGCCGAAGTGAAAGCAAAAACCAAGGAACGCACCAAAGACATGCCCTCGTGGGTGCTGGCCGCGAACCTGATCGTCTCGGTGGGAATGTTCATTTTCATGTACAAGTTCATTCCGTTGTTCCTGGCCACCAAGCTCAAGGGCAGTATATCCGGTCCTCGACGGACGCATCGCTTTCAACCTCACCGATGGCGTAATCCGCATGCTGATGTTTCTGGTGTTCATGTACGCGCTGTCGTTGATGAAAGACATTCACCGGGTCTTTGAGTTTCATGGCGCGGAACACAAGGTGGTCTTCAATTTCGAATCCGGCCAACCGGTCACGGTACCGAACGCTCAGCGGTTTACGACGTTCCACCCGCGCTGCGGCACCAGTTTCCTGTTTGTCGTGATTATCGTTTCCATCGTTTTCTACACTTTCATCCCGTTCGATGGTTTCCTGGCCAAGCTGCTGTCGCGAATTGTGCTGCTACCGGTCATCGCGGGCGTGAGTTATGAACTGATCCGCTTTGCTGCCAAGCGGCGCGGCTCCGTGCTGGCTACGATGACGGCCCCCGGCCTGTGGCTGCAGCGCATCACCACCAAGCCGCCAGCCGACGACCAGACTGCGGTGGCCATCCACGCGCTTGAAGGCGCCATGGCGATGGAAGAATCCCAGGGCGGGCAACTGGTTATCGCGTAATAAGCCGTTGTAACAGGCTCTTGTGACAGATCATGCAATTCGTTCCTAAGCTTGAACAGCTCGAAAAACGCTTTGACGAGCTAACCAGCCAGACGGCCGATCCGGCCGTGATCAGCGATGCCGGTGAATACCGCAAGATCACCAAGGCGCGAAGCGAGATCGAGGAAGCTGTCGCCAAATTCCGTGAGTGGAAAAAGCTGGAGGACAGCCTCCAGCAGGCCGGTGCCATGCTCCAGGAGCCGGATGCCGAACTGCGGGCCATGGCCCAGCAGGAGGTGGCGCAGCTGGAGCCCGAAAAGCGCAAGATCGAAGATCAGCTCAAGGTTCTGCTGCTGCCCAAGGATCCGAACGACGAAAGGAACGTGGTGCTCGAAATTCGCGCCGGAACCGGCGGGGACGAGGCAACCCTGTTCGCGGCCGAGATTTTCCGGATGTACACGCGCTACGGCGAAACGCAGGGCTGGAAGTTTGAAGTGACCTCCAGCAGTGAATCCGCGGTGGGCGGGCTTAAAGAAGTGATCGCGCTGGTCAGCGGCAACAAGGTCTACAGCAAGCTCAAGTACGAAAGCGGCGTGCACCGGGTGCAGCGCGTTCCCGTGACTGAGCAGCAGGGCCGGGTCCACACATCCGCCATTACGGTGGCGGTGCTGCCCGAAGCCGACGAAGTCGAGGTCAAGCTGGAGGCCAAGGATGTACGCATCGATACTTTCTGCTCTTCCGGCCCCGGCGGCCAATCCGTGAACACTACGTATTCGGCGGTGCGACTCACCCACCTGCCTACCGGCCTGATCGTCTCATGCCAGGACGAAAAATCCCAGATCAAGAACCGCGCCAAGGCGGAACGCGTGCTCCGTTCGCGTCTCTATGAGATCGAAGTGGCGAAGCAGCAGGCGACGCTGGGCGCGGAGCGACGCACCCAGGTGGGCACGGGCGACCGAAGCGAAAAGATCCGCACCTACAACTTCCCGCAGAACCGCGTCAGCGATCACCGCATCGGCTTGACGCTGCACCAACTGGACTTCGTAATGGAAGGCAAGATGGATGCGATTTTCGAAGCGCTCACCACGTATTACCAGTCCAAAAAGCTTGAGGGTGATGAGGGCGGGCAGGACGCCGCCGACTAGCGATGACGCTGCAGACGGCGCTGCTCCAGGGCACACGCCTGCTGGAGGATGCCGGAGTTGCGGTCCCGCGGCTCACCGCGGAAGTCCTTCTTTCGCACGCGCTGCATTGTGAGCGGGTCTACCTCTACGCCCACCCGGAGCGGGAACTCGAAGAGGTGGAATGGATCCACTACGGCCGCTACCTGCATGAGCGCCTCCAGGGCAAACCCACGCAATACATCACCCGGCGCCAGGAGTTTTACGGGCGCGAATTTCGCGTCAGCCCGGATGTCCTGATCCCGAGGCCGGAGACCGAGCACGTTGTGGAAGTCGCGCTGCAGGTGGCGCGCCACGCCGCACTCCAGCCCGGGCCGGGCCTGCGCCGCATCCTCGATATCGGCACCGGTTCGGGCGCGCTGGCCGTCACGCTGCAGCTTGAAACCGGAGCCGCGGCCTGGGCCACTGATATTTCACTCGCCGCCGCCGCCGTCGCCGCCGACAACGCCCGCCGACTGGGAGCGCCGGTGCAGTTCGTGGTCTCCGACCTGATGGACGCAATCGCGCCGGCCTCCATAGATCTGATCGTCTCCAATCCGCCCTACGTGCCCGAAAATCAACGCGAGGGCCTACAGCGGGAAGTTCGGGACTGGGAGCCGCACGTGGCCCTCTTTGGCGGCGCTACCGGCTTCGAACTCTATGGCCGCATAGTTGCCGACGCGCCCAGGGTACTCCGACCCGGCGGCTGGCTCATCATGGAGCTGGGTTTCTGTAGCGCGGACCACGTGCGGCATCTTCTGGACGGCTGGGCGGATCTCACGGTCCAGCCCGACCTGGCCGGAATTCCGCGCGTAATCGCAGCCCATCTGTAAGCACGACGGAGCCTAAAGAATGGCTCCTTTCGACCGATGTGTATAGTAAGCGTCGGCATATGATCTCAATTCTAAATTCAGTATCAGAGTTGGACCGGGCACACGAACTGCAGACCATCCTGCTCGATAGCTATCTCCAGGCCATCAAAACCGCTGCTCACTATTCGGTCGAACTGGATGACGAGATCACCGGACCGCACCGCCGATATCTTGAGGCCGTTGCCGCGGACGCCGCTTCGGGGCAGGCCGAGGCTCTGATTGAAAGCCGAGCCACATTTCGCGGCCTGATGCGGGATTACCGCGATAAGGCGGCGCGGTACCTGCAACAACTGCGCGACGAATTGGCCGGGATGGCGCGCGCACTCCAGGAAACTCTGGATTCCCTGGCGCAGTCCGACGGTAACCACGCCACACGGCTCCGGAAGACAGTTCTCGGACTGCGGGAGATCCCGGAAACCGACGACAGCAGCGTCTTGCGCGCCAAAATGCAGGCGTCGGCGGACTCCATAGAGGTTAGCGTGGACCAGATCCGCAAGGAGCATCAACTCGCGGTTTCTCAATTCCTGGTAGAGATTCGTATGCTGCATACGCGCATTGTTGCTCTAGAGGCGGCCGCGACGGTTGACATGACAACCGGGATTTTCAACCGGGCTGAAATGGAGGAACGCATCCGCTCGGCCCCGTCCGGCGGTTATCATCTGTTGCTCCTCCAGGTTCGCGGGTTAAGGCGCGCGGCGGTGCAATTTGGCCCCCACGCCTGCGATGAGCTGTCCGGCGCCTTCATCAAACGCCTTAAAAACAGCCTTCCACAGAATGTCACCCTTGGCCGATGGAGCACCGAGGAATTCATTGCCATGGTTCCCGAGGTCAGAGACCGGAACACAGCCTCCGGCCGGTGGGTCACAGACAACCTTTCTGGAGCCTATACCTGCCTGCAGGCGGGCAAGACCGTCCGGCCCTCACTGCAGGTGAGCGTTGGAATTGCCGACAGCCTGGCGAAGGAACCGGCAGAACGAACTCTGGAACGCGTGCGGAAGTTTCTGACGGGATCGGCGTAGCTCCGATTCACCGCAGAGCCGCTGAGACGCAGAGCAAAACGCAGAGAAGGCCCCAATTTATTCAGAACGCGAATGTGTGTGTATGTGTGTTGGCCTTACTCTGCGCTTATCTCAGCGTCTCAGCGTCTCTGCGGTAAAGTTACATCAAAGTCAGCGGATCAACATCGATGACCAGCGCCGTAGCGCCCCACTTGTGGTCGATGGCGAAGGAACGCACTCGTTGTAGCAACTCGTTCAGAGATCTTGCGGCTGGCCGCTTTGATCAGGAACTGGTAGCGGTATTCGTTCTTGAGCCGCGGAACCGGGGCCTCGGCCGGACCCATCACGCGCAGCTTTTCAGGAGGCGGCGTCAGCAGCATTCCCAGTTCGGAACTCATGCGCATCGCCATTTCCTTCTTCTCGCTGCGCACCAGTATGTTCGCCATGGCGCTGAAGGGCGGGTAATGCATCATGCGGCGAAAGTTCAGCTCTTTCTCATAGAATGCCTGGTAATCCTGCGCCGCAGCCAGGCGGACGGCATAGTGATCGGGGTTGATGGTCTGGACCAGCACGATGCCCGGCACATTGCCGCGCCCGGCGCGCCCGGCCACCTGGGTGAGCAGTTGAAAGGTGCGCTCGGCGGCTCGGAAATCCGGCATTCCGAGGCCGATATCGGCCGACACCACACCCACCAGCGTCACGTTGGGAATGTCGTGGCCCTTGGCGATCATCTGGGTGCCCACCAGCATGTCGTAATTGCCTTCGCGAAAGTCGTTGAGAATGGTCTCGTACTGGCGCTTGCCGGTAACGGTATCGCGGTCCAGGCGGGCGATGCGGGCGGTTGGGAAGGCGCGGTGCAGCTCTTCCTCCACGCGCTCTGAGCCCATCCCCAGGAAGTAGATATGCTGGCTCGAACACTTCGGGCAGATCTCCGGCACCTTTTCCGCGTAGCCGCAGTAATGGCACAGCAGCCGCCGGTCGCGCTTGTGGAAGGTGAGCGTGAGCGAGCAGTTGATGCACTGCACCCGCTCGCCGCATGAGCGGCACGCCACAAAGCTCGAAAAGCCTCTGCGGTTCAGCAGCACAATGGTCTGCTCGCCATTTTCCAGGCGCAGCCCCAGCGCCTCCAACAGCTTCCTTGAAAAAGTGTCCTGCTTGCGCGTTTCCAGGAACTCCTGCCGCATGTCGACCAGTTCCACACGGGGCATCGGCCGCTGCTCCACGCGCCCGGGCAATTCCAGCAGTGTATACTTGCCGCGCTCGGCGTTATAGCGGCTCTCGAGACTCGGCGTCGCCGACCCCAGCACCACACAGGCGCCCGCATTCTGTGCCCGGACTATGGCCACATCCCGCCCGTTGTAGCGCGGGTTTTCCTCCTGCTTGTAGCTGCCGTCATGCTCTTCGTCGACCACGATCAGCCCCAGATTGCGCACCGGCGCGAACACGCCCGATCGTGTTCCCACCACCACCGAGGCCGCGCCGGAGCGAATCCGCCGCCACTGGTCGGTGCGCTCCACATCGGTGAAGGCCGAGTGCAGAATCGCCACCCGGTCGCCGAACCGCGAAAAGAACTGGCCCGCCATGGCCGGAGTCAGCGCGATTTCGGGAACCAGCAGCAGCGCGCTTCGCCCTTCGGCCAGCACCGTTTCGATAGCCGTGAGGTAGACCTCGGTTTTGCCTGAGCCGGTTACGCCGTGCAGCAGGAATGTCTGGAACCGTTTTCCATGAATAGCATCCCGAACGGGTTCGAAAGCCGCCTGCTGTGCGGGATTCAAGGCGTGCCTGACGCGCACTGCTCCGGCCGTGATCGCTATCGTCTCCGGCGTCAACGCCACCAATCCCTTGCGCGCCAGGGAGCGGGCAGCCGGGCTCACATTCCTGATGGCATCTTCCAGATCCTTCAGGTTGTGGGAGCCGGGGTGCAGTTCGAGAAAGGCCCGCAGTTCGCGTTCCGGTTTATTCAGCTTGGCATCGCTGCCGGCGCCGGCCAATTCCACGCGCAGACGGTCCGAAGGCGCGCGCAGCGGGTCGCGCTCTGTTTGCACCTGTTCGGCCACGATGAATCCCTTACGTTCCAGGGCGCGTACCGCTTTGTCGGCCAGCGGCAGGGACCTGCTCAGGTAAGCCGCCGAGAGCGGACGCTTTTCGAGCATGCCCAGAATCTGGGTCACAGGATCGTCAGGCGCGGAGTTGAGCAGCAGTTGCCGCGCGGCATCGCGCCCGGAATCGGTCAACGACCAAATCTTTCCTCGCCGGATTTCCGATGCCAGCGGCAGCATGCCGCGCAACACATCGCCCAACGGGGCGCAGTAGTAACCGGAAATCCACTTTCCCAAAGCCAGCAGCTCCGCGCTCAGCACTGGCTCGGAATCGATCAGGCGCAACGCATCGCGCATCCCGGCGCCCGTAGCCAGGGACGGCGGCTCACTGTGGCACCGAAGGATCACGCCGGTCAACTTGCGCGGGCCGAACGGCACCACCAGGCGGCTGCCCACACGCACACGATGACGCAGCGTTTCGGGCAGCGAATAAGTGAACGGCTGATCCAAGGGCACCGGCAGGCTGACATCGCAAAACAGGTAGGAGCCGTCGGACATTGGAACTTTCAGGATAGCGAACCGGACTGGTTACAATTAAAATCGAGGGACCTCCTTGGAGAACAAGTTTGGAGAATAAGGAAATCGCGCGCCTGCTGTGGGAAACGGCCGATCTGATGGAGATCGCGGCCGATGACGGGTTTCGTATCCGCAGCTACCGCAATGGCGCCACGGCGGTGGAGGGTTATCCCGAACGCATCCTCGACATCTTGCGCGACCCCGAGCGCAAGGTCACCGACATTCCGGGAATCGGCAAAGGGCTGTCGCAAGTGCTGGCCGAAATTGTGGAGCGCGGTTCCTGCGAACGCCGCGACGTGCTGCTCGAAAGGTTCCCGCCCGGCGCTCTGGAATTCCTAAAAATCCAAGGCCTCGGCCCCAAGAGTATTGCGCTGATTTTCGAGCATTTCCGGATCGGCACCATCGACGAACTGGAGCGGCTCTGCCAGGAGCAAAAATTGCGCGACCTGCCGCGCATGGGCGCCAAGCTGGAAGAGAAAGTGCTACGTTCCATCGCGCAGTACCGCATGCGCAGCGGCCGCTACTTGCTGAGCTATGCGGAGAACATGGCCGCGGAATTGATCGCCGACCTGCGCCAGGTTCCGGGCGTAGAAGCTATCACCCCCGCGGGCAGCCTGCGGCGCGGGCGCGAAACCGTGGGCGATCTGGACCTGCTGGTCACCGGTCCCGCCGCCACCGCCGTGCTCGACCGTTTCGTGGCTTATCCGCGCGTGCAGGAAGTGCTGGCTCGCGGTGAAAACAAGGCCAGCGCCACGGTGGGCCGCGAGGGTTTGCAGGTGGACGTGCGCGCCTTGCCGCCCCATAGCTTCGGAGCCGCCATGCAATACTTCACGGGCAGCAAAGATCACAACGTGGCCATCCGCACGCGCGCCGTCAAGATGGGTCTCAAGCTGAGCGAGTACGGACTTTTGCGCGTGGCGGACGATGTCAAAGTCGCGGGCGATACCGAAGAGGGTGTTTACCAGGCGCTCGGATTACCGTGGATCCCGCCGGAACTGCGCGAGAACACCGGCGAAATTGAAGCCGCCGAGGACGGCCGCCTCCCGGAACTGGTGGAGCTGAAGCAGATCCGCGGCGACATCCACATGCATACCACCGAGACCGACGGCCGCGCCACGCTCGAAGAAATGGCCCAGGCCGCCCGCGAGCGCGGCTACGAATATATCGCCATCACCGATCACTCGAAAGCGCTGGCCATGGCCAACGGCCTGGACGAAAAGCGCGTGGTGGCATTTGCCAGTCAGGTTCGCGAGATCAATCGCAATGGGCTAGGCATTCGGATATTCTCCGGCCTGGAGTGCGACATCCTTAAGGATGGTGCCATGGACGTGGCTGACGACGCGCTGGCCGAGCTTGACCTGGTGATCGGCAGCGTTCACAGCCATATGAATCTGGAGTCCGCCGAGATGACGGACCGCCTGCTGCGCGCGCTGGAATGCCCACACCTGCGCGTGATGGGCCATCCCACCGGCCGCCTCCTGCTGCAGCGCGACCCGTTTCCCTTCGATTTCGACCGCGTGGTGGCGGAGGCCGTGCGCCGGGGAGTGTGGCTCGAAATCAACGCCAGCCCCGAGCGCCTGGATTTGCACGGCACATTGATCCGCACCGCCAGGGCCAAGGGCGCGAGGTTTACCATTTCCACCGACGCCCACCATCCCAAGCACCTCGAGAGTATGAAATACGGCGTGGTCACCGCGCGCCGCGGATGGCTCGGTCCGACCGATATCATGAATACATTGCCGGCGGAACAGTTCGCTGCGGCTCTGGCATCGAAAAAGTGAACTTCAAGCGAAACCATGAAAATCATATCTTCCAAAGAAGTCTACAAATGCAGTCTGTTCCGCGTTACCGAAGACCGGGCCGTTGATCCCAAGACCGGCTTTGAGATCAAGCGTTCCGTGGTCCGCCATATCGGCTCCGCTGTGATGATGGCCGTGGACGAAAAGAAGCGCGTGCTGCTGGTGAGGCAGTATCGCTTGCCCGCCGAGAAATATATGTGGGAACTCCCCGCCGGCCGGCTCGACGCGGGCGAAAAACCGTTGCAGGCAGCCAAGCGCGAGTTGATCGAAGAGACCGGGTATCGCGCGCGCAAGTGGACTAAGCTGGCCAGCTTTTTCGCGAGCCCGGGCTTCGTGCAGGAGCGTATGACCATCTTTCTGGCCGAGGATTTGACATCGGGCGAAGCGACTCCGATGGATGACGAACGGATCGACGTCCGGTGGTTCACGAAAAAGGAACTGTCGGAAATGATCAAGGCCGGCAAGATTGATGACGCCAAGACCATGATCGGGTTCCTGCGCTGGCAGCAGCGCTAAGCTCTTGGCTAAAGTTTACTGAGCTGCCGCGAATGACTTCTCTTCTCCGTACATCGTAATCAGAGGATGCCGGACACGGGCGCGATACTCGTAAATTTTGTTCGCGCCGAGGCCGTGGAGCGAAAACCGGAAGTCCCCCGCCGCCGATTGCACGGTGCCGGGGAGATCCGTCCAGGGTTCGGTCTTCTCGGAAAGATCCGTGCCGCCCTTCTTTTCCCGGTATTGGAATCCCACGTCCACGCGATCCACCTTGCCCAAGCTGAGCAACTTTCCGCTCAATATTGCGGTACCTGTCCCGGCCTGCCACTGCGCGCCCGCGGTCATGACTTCCGGGGGCGTTAACGCGGGCTCCACATTAGTCATCTTGAGCACCACCGGATTCGGCCAGCGCCGATCCGTGTAGAGCCTTTGGGCGCGGTATGCCGTGATGTGCAAGCCCTCGGCATCTTGCTTCCACGTGGTCTTCGGCAACAGCCCGGGGCGATATTCCACAATCTGGTCCGACTGGCCCAACACCGTGACTTGCGTTGCGGCGGTCGACTTGACGGAGCGCAGCGCCACGGTTTTCGGCTCGCCCAGTTTCCACGGGCTCATGCGTGTAAGAAACGCGTAAACCGTGTTGGAATTGGCGCTCCTGGTGAACCAGATATCATTCTCGTTGGTGATCACCCACGGGCGGACATCCTTGATGGCTTCGCCATTCACAAAATTCCAAAGCGCAATCTCACGAAGCCGCTCTTCCTGCTCGATGGCAATTTCTCCATCCGGCTTGGGACCCACGTTCAGCAACAAATTTCCACCTTTGGCCCGCGTCTCAATCAGAATTTCGATCAACTGTGTGCCGGATTTGTAGTCCTCATTGGTGGCTTTCCAGGGCCACTCGGTACCCATGGTCAGGTTGCCTTCCCAGGCGCCCTTGAGCGCCACGCCCGGAGTGTACTGCTCCGGCGTTTCCATGGCGCCGCGCGTGATCACCAGCTTGGGCTGCAGTTGCCACGCGTAATCCACAAGTTCGGTGGCTGGGCCGTCGAAGAAAAAGTAGTCGATCGGTCCGTAATTCGTCAGCAGTTCCTTTAGCTGCCGCCTGGTGTATTCCATGAACTCCGGAATCTCTTGCGGGTAAACGCCCTTCACGTCGCGGTTGATGGTGATGCCGTGTTCGTGCAGCCAGTGAAAATCATCCGGCGAAAAGTAAAACCCGATCGCAATTCCCTGTTTCCGATAGGCATCTACCAGTTGCCGCGTGATGTCCTTGCCGTAAGGCGTGTGCATCACGCCGAAATTCGTAGTCGCCGTGTTCCACATGCAAAAGCCGGCATGGTGCTTGGTAGTGAACATGACGTACTCAAAGCCCGCGAGCTTTGCCAGCGCCGCCCATTTTTCCGGCTGATACCGGTCGGGGTTGAAGTGGTCCGGCAGAATCCGGAAAAACCTTTCCACATAATCGGGCGACGCGCCAACCAGGGAATGGGAAATCACGCCGGCCAGCGAACCATCCACGCCCCAGTGAATGAACTGGCCAAACCCGCGATTGCGAAATTTCTCCACCTCCACAGGGTCGTTCTTGTTCTTGAGGGAATCGGGCGCGTGACTGGGCAGTTGTAACGGCTGTTGTGCAGGCGCCGCCAGCATGAGCAGCAGCAGACCGGCAAGCATTCGCGAAATCATAATCACTTCAGCTTATGCAATTTTCGCCACTGCCGTGCCGGCAGGATTGAGGGCATGGCAGGTTGGAGAACCTGCTCCACGGGGCAACTGCTCACATCTTCTGCACTCTTCGCAGCGTGAACAGCTCAGGCTTCATGCTGTCCTGCTCGAAGCGTTTCCAATCGTCGTTGACGTGGATCAGCTTGCCGCTGATGTGATTGGATTTTTCCGAGGCCAGAAACATCGCCAGCTGCGTCTGCTTTTCAGGAGGGACGCCGCCGGTAATCCGCACTTTTTCGGCATCTTCGATTTCCTTGCGGCCCGCCTTCTCCTCACCGGCCAGCAGAATCTCGTCAGTCATGGTGGTGTAAGAGCCGCCTGGCGCGATTGTGTTGACCTGCACGTTGTGCTCGCGGACCTCGTCAGCCAGGCACTCGCCGAACCGCACCACCGCGGATTTCGAGGCTGCGTAAGCCGTGAAATGCGGGCGCGAGTACGCCGACCCACCACCGCCGATCAGGATAATCTTTCCGGAACGCTTTTCGATCATCGGCGGCAGCGCCACGCGGCAGGCATTGGCGACGCCGATCAGGTTGGTTTCCAAGGTCTCATTCCACGCCTTGGGCTTGCTCGAAAGAAACGGACCGATGGGCCCCTGCATTCCGGCGGCGGCGATCAGAATATCCAGACTGTTGAACGTGGCCCGCAGGCGCTCCACGGCGTGGGCCATTTCCTCCAGATTGCGCACGTCGGCGCGCAGCCGAATCGCGATGCCGCCAGCCTGGTCGATTTCGAGTTTTGCCAGGTCCAGTTCGCCCTGGCTGCGCGCCAGCAATCCGACCTTGGCACCCGCCTCCGCGAAACCCATCGCCAGGCGCTTCCCGATGCCGCGTCCCGCGCCGGTAATCAGAACGCTCTTGTCCCTCAGTGTGTGGTTCACGGGCATTGTATGTTCATCATCTTCGGAGGCATCGCATCCAGTTGCCCCAGGCCAGGCCCAGCCGCATACCCGCCACCGCCGTCGCCACCGCCAGGGCCGCTTGCCTCCAGAATTCAATGCCGGGCTCAATTGGGTAGAACTCGTGGCGCGCGTACAACGAAGAGTCGGGGACGTAATAGCCGTAGTATTTGGCGCCGAAAAACGCGTTGCGCGCCGCCGGCGACATCAGGAAATCAGCAAAAGGCCACTGCACGGCCGCAAAAGCCGCCAGGAACACCAGGCCCGACACGAGCGCCTGGCGCCAGCCGCCCCACGCCGCCGTGCGATGCCACAACAGGTCCAGCGCCAGGGCCGGCACGATTAACAACAGGGGGAATTCCGGCGGTATAAACTGTGTGACGCTGTGGTACACCGGACCGAGTTTGGGTTCGGCCGGAAATAGCGGCAGAATCCAGCTCATCAGCAATACAAACAGGAAGTAGGTGCCGGCCACCACGGTTGCCGCCCAGCGGTATCCGCTGCCACGCGCCACCGCGGCCAGCACCAGCGGCGCCACCAGGGCCACCACGCCATAGAAATGCGCCGTGTGCATTGTGCCGCGATGCGTGATCTCCAACTGGACCACGGTGAGGCTGACCAGTATCATACCCCCCACGTAGAGGAACAGCGCATGCAGGCGTGCCCGTTGAGCTCCCCAAGCGCGATTCATCTGGCCCAGGATCAGGATCAGCGCGCCCGCGTGCACGGCCATTATGCCGGCGGCCAGCACCATATGGGGAGGGCTGAGGATTTTGACGTCCAGGCCATACGCCTTGTGCCACCAGTCATCGAAGGGCGCGGATGCGATCATGGCGATTCCGCCCCAGGCCGAAAGAAATGCACCCAGCGGACCACGAAAGCCCCAGATCCGGACGGAACACTCGCGCAGCGGGGAACGGCGATTCAGCGTGGTGGAAAGAATCAGGTACCCGCACGAAAGGCCGGCCATCACGCCGCACATGTAGATGGCGACGTGGGCAGGCGTCCAGAACGAATCGCGCCCGATGGAGCGGTGCCAGGAAATGTCCCAGTGCGTTCCCACCATGGCGCACGTCACGGCAGCCACGCCGCACCAGACGTACCAAGGCACGGCTGGCGAAGACACGGCTCGCGAAAAAACAGGAGCTGCGGTGGAGGCTGTCAACTACCCGCAATTATAAACGAGTGCGGCATTACCTGATGTAACGCGCGGCTTTCGGGTTTTCCTTGTTCCATTGCGGAGCTTGCGCGCTTTCCGCAATCTTCAGAATACCCACCGCCACGGCCATATCCACCTTTGCCATATTGTCATAGTCCAGCTTCTGCCATTCGTCGCCGGGCTTGTGATAGTCCGGGAAAACGTAGCTGACGGAAAGGGTAGTGGAAGGGATACCCACCTCCGCGAAGGCGGCGTTGTCGCTGCGGTTGAAGAAGGCGTCGCTATTCTTCTCGTGCTTCACTACCTTAATACCGTTTTCCTCGCCGGCGGAGCTGAAGGTCGCTGCGATATCGGTGTAATCGAAACCGGTCAGATTAAACTGCAGCAGCCTGGTACCCTCGGTGTCGTCGGTGCGGCCCAGTTGTTCCAGGTTGATATCGGCTACCGTGTTGGCGATGGGGAAAATCGGGTGCCGGCAATAGTAGCGCGAGCCCAGGCCACCCACTTCCTCGCCGAACAGGGTCATAAAGACAATGCTGCGTCTGGGCCGTTCGGGCAGCTCTGCCAGCGCACCGGCGATCTCAATTACCGACGACGTGCCGCTGGCGTCGTCGTTGGCGCCGTTGTAGAGGTGGTCGCCTTCCCCCACGCCGCGAATGCCCAGGTGGTCGTAGTGGGCGGTGATCACCACGTAGGTATCTTTCAATGCCGGGTCGCTGCCGCGCAACACGCCGGCCACGTTGCGGAGTTTGACGGCCTGCACCGCGGGCGCCGCAATGTGCACGGAAACGCTGGTTTCTTTGCTACTCTCTTCTTTCATTCCCGGGTCCTTCAGTCCCGCAACCAAACTGCGAATCGCAGGATCGCTGACCACCAGGATGGGCACCCTCGACGCGGCCTTCGGGTCGGCTTCCCGCAAGCGTGCGGCGGGCGTCATTCCCGGGTTCATTCCCTGCGGCGGGCCCGCCCGTACGATCATCACCAGCGCCGGCTGCAGCTTGCCGGCTACCGCAGGAATGCGGCGCATCACCTGGAATCCAATTCTGGCGCCGTCGGGAATCTCAATCAGCAGCGCCTTGCCGCGCACCTGTTCCAGGGTCAGAGCGTCCAATGCAGCGGCGTCCGTGAGCGTCACTTTGACCACCGGCGTGCGGCTGAGATCGGCTGCCACTGGTTCCTGCAGTGTCAGGGCCGCGGGGTCGGCATTCAGACTGGTTTCGCCGGATTCCAACGTCAGTTGCAGTCCGTCCAGGTTTGGGATTACCGACTCATACGCGGCAGTCTGAAAATAACCGTCATCGCCCACGGGCTCCAGGCCGGCGCGCCGGAACTGCGCGGCGATATACTCGGCCGCAATATCCAGACCGGGCGATGGCGTGCCGCGGCCCTGCAAAGCGTCTGACGCCAGAAAGGAAACGTCGGCCTTCAGGCTGTTGGCGGTAACTCGTACGGCAACTTGGGGGGCGGCCGGTGATAACTGAGCGAACGCGCGGCCAGCCGGAAAAAACCCATCGCCGGCTAGAAAAAAGCCGCCTGCAGCCAAAAATACGGCGACCGCCGTGGAGGCGTAAACCCTGCGGTCCATGTGGCTCCATCATAACCTAGCTATATCAGGTTAATAATGCCGCGGCAGGTTTTGGCGCCGCAGCGGCACGGAACTCTCTCGATATCCTTTCCGAAGCGGTAGTCCACGGTCAGCTCTTCGCCGGGCTTAATGGCGCGCCTGCTCATGTAGAGAATGTGTCCCTTGAAATTCCACGCTCGCAGGTTCGGCTCGCAACTGTGATTGATGATCTCCGCACCCGAACCGCCGAATGCCCCATCAAGCGTCCAGTAGTCGTCCAGCGTGAACAGATAGGTCACGTCGCCGTCGCCGCGGCGCTTGGTTTCGCGGCGGCTGATTCTTTCACCCGTATACTCAATCACCTTCCGGCGCGCCGGAATAGACTCATCGGCGTAGACGCCGCGCCGGTGGATCCGGGAACCACGAATCACCAGGCGGAAGCTGGTGAAGCGCGGGTCGATTGCCGGGGATTTGATCAGGACCGTGCCCATTGCGATTGTGTTCCTAGCATTGTACATGGCGTGGCGACGGTGCTACCATCGTCGGCATAAATATTTCCAATCCCACCTATAGAAAGTTCCATCTGCGACTTACAAATCAATGAAGGACAATGGTTTAATCGGCAAGAAAAGGAGATATTCGAACCAGCCCAGTCCCGTGTACGATTAGGACATGAAGAAAATTGAAGCCATCATCCAGCCCTTCAAACTGGACGAAGTCAAAGAAGCCCTGAAAAGCATCGGGATCGATGGCATGACCATCACCGAGGTTCGGGGCCACGGGCGCCAGAAAGGCCACAAGGAAGTCTACCGGGGCCAGGAATATAATGTGGACCTGCTGCCCAAGGCCAAGGTGGAAATGGTGGTATCGGATAGCCGTTCCGAAGAGGTGCTTAAGACTCTCGTAGCGGCGGCACGCACCGGAAAAATCGGTGACGGAAAGATTTTTGTTTACGAAGTGGCCGAAGCCATTCGGATTCGAAATGATGACCGCGGAGAATCGGCCCTCTAACGCCGACCCAAGACCGATCCAGCAGGAATTCCTTGCTACCGGCGACGCGCTCACCGCGTTAGCCGAACGCACGGCGCAGGTGGACCGCGTGGTGCTGGAAGCCGCCGCCGAACTACTGTTCCCGGCGGCGCCCACCGGCCTGGCGCTGCTCTCCGTAGGAGGCTACGGACGGAGGCAGTTATTTCCCTATTCAGATATCGACCTGTTGCTGCTGTTTCAATCCGAGGCCCTGGCAATGGCCAAGAAGGAGGCCATCGCGGCCTTTCTCCAACGCCTCTGGGATGCTGGTTTGCGAATGAGCCATTCGGTGCGAACGCCGGCCGAGTGCGTCGAGGTCCACGACCAGAACGTGGAGCTGAACGTCAGCCTGCTGGACCAGCGATATCTTACCGGCGACCGCGCACTCTACGCCGGCCTTGCGGACAAACTGCCCCGCTTCATCCAGGGCAACCGCGATTCTTTGAGCCGCAATCTGGCCAAGCTCACACGCGACCGCCATTCGAAGTACGCTGACACGTTCTATCACCTGGAGCCGAACGTAAAGGAAACACCGGGCGGCCTGCGCGATTTCCAGTTGGTCTGCTGGCTGGAGCAGCTCCACGGAACCGAGGCCAACCGCCTGGGCATGGCAGACCCCGCCCCCGAATTGCAGCAGGGGTTTAAATTCCTGGCAAGGTTGCGCTGCTATCTACACTGCCAGTCCAACCGCGACAACAACGGGCTTTCGTTCGATGCCCAGGACGCCATCGCCGAGCTCTGGGAGCATATCGATGCCGCCCACTGGATGCGCGAGTATTACCGCCATGCGCGCACTATCTACCGCGCCGCCATACGGGCACTGGAAGCTAGTGAGGCGCAATCCAGCTCTCTGTTCTCGCAGTTCCGCGACTGGCGGTCCAGACTCTCTAACGCCGATTTCAGCGTGCTTCGCGAGCGCATCCAATTCCGCAGTCCACAGCGCCTTGAGGTGGAACCCGAAATGGTGCTGAGGCTCTATGAATTCATCGGCCGCCACGGCATCCGCGCCGCCTTTGAGACCGACCAGCGCATCGAATCCCGCCTTCCGGCCCTGCGGGAACATTTCCGAGCAACCCAGCCCTTGTGGCCGGCGATTAACCGGATTCTTTCGCTGCCCCACACACCGCTTGCCGTGCGCTCCATGCATGAAAGCGGGCTGCTCACCGCCATCTTTCCGGAGATGGAAGGGATCGAGTGCCTGGTGACGCGCGATTTCTATCACCGCTACACCGTGGATGAGCACACCCTGGTCACGCTGCAAAACATTTGCAGCCTGCACGGCTCCGAGGATCCTCCGAACAGCGCATACGCGAACCTGCTGGCCGAGATCAAGGAGCCGGGCGTGCTGATGTTTGCGCTGCTGTTCCATGACGTGGGCAAGGGAAAGCCAGGCGAAGGCCATGTGGACGCGTCGTTGAAGTTGGCGCAGCCCGCCATGGCGCGAATTCAGATGCCGCCGCAGGACCGCGAAACCGTGTGCTTTCTGATCCGCACGCACCTGGAGCTCTCCGCCGCCATGCAGTCGCGCGATATGTTCGACCCGCAAACCATTCGTGACGTGGCCCACCAGGTGGAGACCGTGGAGCGGCTCAAATTGCTTACGCTGCTGACCTGGGCCGACATCAGCGCCGTGAACCCCACCGCTATGACGCCCTGGCGCGCCGAGCAGCTCTATCAGCTTTACCTGATGGCCTACAACGAGCTGACGCGCGAGTTGGCAAACGAACGCATTGACACGATTCCGGCCGGGCCGCCGGCGCGAGTCGAATTCCTGCAAGGCTTCCCGATGCGCTATCTGCGCACCCACACCGAGACCGAGATCGACGAGCACATGGCGTTGGAGGAAAAGAGCCGCAAGCGTGGAGTAGCCGTGGACCTCCGCAAGCCGGACTCGGCGTGGCAGCTGACATTGGTGGCCCCCGACCGGCCCGGCCTTTTCGCTTTGGCGGCGGGAACCCTTTCGAGCTTCGGTATGAACATCCTGAAGGCCGAAGCCTTTTCGAACCGGCGCGGCCTGGTGCTTGATACCTTCACGTTCGCCGACCTCGGCCGGCAGTTGGAGCTCAACCCCTCTGAGATCGATCGCTACCGCACCACCGTGGAGCGCGTGATTACAGGGAAAGCCGATGTGCGGGAGCTGCTGAAAAACCGTCCCAAGCCCACTCTGCCCAGCCGCAAGGCGCGCATTCCGGCCAGCGTCAGGTTCGATTCGGAAGCCAGCGATACGGCGACGCTGGTAGAGATTGTGGCGGAAGACCGTCCGGGGCTGCTGTACGATCTGGCATCGGCGATTTCTTCGAATGGCGGAAATATCGAAGTGGTCCTGATCGACACGCAGGCGCATAAAGCCATCGACGTGTTTTACGTGACGGTAGGGGGAAAGAAGTTGGGAACGGAGAAGCAGCGCGTGCTGCAGGAGTCTTTACAGCAAGCTTGCCAACCCGCGGCGTAAGAGCGCCGGTGCTGCCTCCGAACATGTGGCGCGTTTGACAGCCGGCAGCGGTACGTAAGGCCCTGACAGCAGCCTAGCCCGATTCGTTCCCCTGCAAGGTGTCCGCGTGTAGACTCGTATCCAACTGCCGAACGTTTGAACTAGCGCGGACGGACCTAATGGCGACATCGAATGCGAGCGGCGTATGGCGGGAACCCGACCCGCCCTCCAGCAAACTCCGCTGGTTGCTGGTATTCGTTTCGGCATTGCTGCTGGCGTTTTTGCTTGTATCCGGCGTTCTGGCGGTTCATTTCCTTTCGGAGATGCACGTTCAAGAACTGGCGGTTACGCGGGCGCTGGCGGAGCGTACGCACACGCTCTCCGGACTTTGGCTCTCCATACAGAGTTACGACCAGGCCGTGCAGCAATTTGTGGCGCAGAGCGCCGCCGAGCGGGATCCCGCGGCGCTCCGCCGCATGGATCAGCTCACCCTGGAAATCGACGCCGGTTTCGAGCGCTATCCCGGTGCCAGGGACGCCGAGGAGGACGCGCTGCTAAACGGCATGCGGGGCGTCTTCTCACAACAGCGGACCCTTTACATTGCCATTCTCCGGGCGAGGCCCACGGAACGCCGGCGCCAGGCGGAAAGCATGCTCGCCGAAAACATCGTGCCGGTTCAAAAGCAGATCCTGGACTGGTCCGGGAAACTCCAGCTTTGGAATGGAGAGCGACTTCAGCAGGCGGATCGGGCGCTCACCACCCAGTTCGCGAACCTTCAAGCCAGCCTGTCCCGGGTGCTCGCCATCGGTTTCGGAAGTGGTCTGTTGCTGGTGCTGGGAAGCATGGCATACATCGCGCGGCTCGATCGGCAGGCCCGCGCCCGCTATGTCGAACTGGCGCGAAGCCAGCACGAACTGCAGCAACTCTCGGCGCGCCTGGTGGATGCGCAGGAGACCGAACGGCGCGCCATCTCCCGTGAGCTGCATGACGAAGTCGGCCAGGCGTTGGGAGCCCTGCTGATGGATATCGGGCGTCTCTCGACCAGGTTCTCCGGCGACCACCCCGAAGTGAAGGCCCAACTGGACAACCTGAAGTCCGTAGCCGAGCGAACGTTCCAGTCCGTCAGAAATATCGCGCTCCTGCTGCGGCCTTCGATGCTGGACGATCTTGGATTGGCGGCGGCCCTGGAATGGCAGGGGAGGGAGGTATCGCGGCGCAGTGAAATCGAAGTCACCGTGGAATCGGAGAACGTCCCCGAAGGCCTGCCTGACGAATTCAAGATTTGCATTTACAGGCTGGTACAGGAAGCCCTGAACAACGCGGTGCGCCACTCCGGCGCCGGCAACGCGAAGGTGGTGGTGGAGCGGCTGGCAAAATCCATCGTGGTGCGGGTTACCGATGACGGCCGTGGTTTCGATCCGGGGCGTTCACGCGGAATGGGAATATTGGGAATGGAGGAACGGGTAAAACGGCTGGGCGGAACGTTGAAGGTTGAATCTCAAATCGGAAAGGGCGCCACCGTGACCGCGGAACTTCCCATTCCTGCCGGCGCCGGTGGTAACGCGTGAAGATCCGCGTGCTGCTGGCCGACGACCACACCCTGATTCGCGCGGGTCTGCGCATGGTGGTGGATGCCCAACCCGACCTTACGGTTGTCGGGGAATCGAGCGACGGGCGCGAGGCGGTGGCGATGGCCGGGAAACTCAAACCTGACGTGGTGGTGATGGATATCGGCATGCCGAGCTTGAATGGCATTGATGCGTGCCGCCAGATTCGCGCGGCGCTGCCGGACACGCAAGTGGTCATGCTCAGTATGCACTCCGACGAAGGATACGTGCTGCGGGCCCTCAAGGCGGGCGCCAAGGCCTATCTGCTGAAGGACTCCGCCGAAGCCGATCTGGCGCGCGCCATCCGCGCCGCTACAGCCGGGAAGTCGTTCTTCAGTCCCGCGGTCGGCCAGGTGCTGCTGCAGGACTACATGCGGAGACTGCAGCGCACTGGCGCCGAAGATTCCTACGAACTGCTTTCGCCCCGCGAGCGCGAAATCCTGCAGCTCGTGGCCGAAGGAAAGTCCAGCAAGGACATCGCGAACCTTCTCAGCCTCAGCGTATATACGGTGGAGACCCATCGCGCCAGGGTGATGCAAAAACTCAATCTTCGCGGAATTCCCGAACTCATTCTCTACGCCGTGCGCAAAGGCATCATTTCGTAAGCGTGGGGCAGATCATCGTTTTTTGTGGTCTGCCAACCGCCAGAGCCGCACCGTGCCCGGCAGACGACGAAAACCGATCGTCTGCCCTACCAGGCCATACCAGATCGCAGGCGCCTCCTATACCGACTCACAGGGAATCCCACATTCGGAACTGTCCCGTCCAATCAGTTGAGGCCATCGGGACTCACCAAGCTGCCGTGGCCGGTCGAATTCAAATTGGAGGCTACATGTACAAACAGATTTTTGGGAGGCGCCCGCAGGCTTCGTTAATCGCCCTGGCGCTGGCAATAGGGATTGGAGGCGCCGGTTACGCCAGCGTCGACCACCTGGTACGCAGCATGCCGCGATGGACTTGAACCTGGCCAGTCCGGACCAGGGCTCCAGCCGCAGCGGATTTGCGCCAGTCGTAAAGAAGGCGCTGCCCTCAGTGGTAAATATCTCATCGTCAAGAGTATCCAAGATACCAACGGGCTTCGAACAAATGCCCGATGATCCGTTGTTCCGCCAGTTCTTCGGCGACAACGCCAACCGGCAATTCCGCACGCCGCGCGAAATGCCGCAACAGCGCGAAAAGGCTCTGGGCTCGGGCGTCATCATGACCCGGGACGGGTATATCCTGACCAACAGCCACGTGGTGGACGGCGCCACCGACGTCCGGGTCACCCTGGGCGACAAGCGCGAGTTCAAAGCCAAGGTGATCGGGACCGATCCCAAGACCGATGTTGGGGTTTTGAAAATCGACGCCACCAACCTTCCGTTGATCACCGTGGGTGATTCTTCCAAGGTCCAGGTCGGCGACTATGCGCTGGCCATCGGCAATCCCTTCGGCGTCGGCCAGACGGTCACGATGGGAATCGTGAGTGCGACCGGCCGCAGCCACCTGGGGATCGAAGACTACGAAGACTTTATCCAGACCGACGCTCCCATCAACCCCGGCAACTCCGGCGGGGCGCTGGTGAACGATCGCGGCGATCTGGTCGGCATCAATACGGCGATCATCGCCCATGGCTCGGAAGGCAATCAGGGCATCGGCTTCGCCATCCCCGCAAATATGGCGCGCAAGGTCATGGAACAGATTGTGGAGCACGGTAAGGTCACTCGCGCCTATCTGGGAATCGTCCCGCAGGACGTGACCCCGGCCCTTGCCAAAGCCTTCGGGCAGAAGGAGACTCGCGGCGCCCTGGTGGGCGACGTCAGCGCCAATAGCCCGGCGGCGAAGAGCGGCCTGGAAAAGGGCGACATCATTCTGGGTATCGACGGCAAGCCCGTTGCCAACAGCAACGACCTGCGTATGACCATCTCGATGATGGCGCCGGACTCGGCTGTAAAGTTGACCGTTTTGCGGAACGGATCGGAACGCAACTTCACGGTGAAACTGGGTGAACTGCCCACCACCGAAGCTTCCATCGAACACGAAGGCAAGGGGGGTTCCAGCAGTGCACTGTCCGGCGTCTCAGTCGAGGATCTGAACGCCCAGTATGCCAAAGAGCTCGGCCTTCCCGCCAGCGCCCAAGGCGTGGTGGTGACCCAGGTTGGCCCCTCCAGCGCGGCCTCCGAAGCGGGACTGCGCCGCGGAGACGTGATTCAGGAAGTCAACCGCAAGCCTGTCAAGAATACTTCCGATTTCGAGCACGCTGTCGCCGGCTCGAAAGAGGATACTCTCCTGTTGGTCAACCGGCACGGCAGTACCATCTACCTTACTGTCTAAGCGGAACCTAACAGGCGGCCGGTCTCGGGTGATCCTCCGACCCCCGGGGCCGGCCATACACCACGAAACTCCGAAAGGCTGTATTAAGCGAGGCCCGTTCAGGCGCTGACCAGATCGCCGGCATTTTCCTTGTTATGCTGCCGGTCGCGGTCGGCGGCTTCCTGGCACTTGATACAACGTTCCGCCCATGGCACGGCTGCAAGGCGTTTCGGGCTAATCCCCTCTTCGCACTGCACGCAGGTGCCATAGGATCCGTCGTCGATGCGGCTCAAGGCAGCCTTGAGATTCTGCAACAGCAGGGTCTCATGGTTCAGAAGAGTGATCGTGAGGTCGCGCTCCGAATTCAGTTGTACCTCATCAAAGGTGTCGGAAGCCTGTTGAATCACGATCTCTTCCCGCTTCGATGCATTGTTGGTGATTGCCGCCAGTCGAGCTTGGAGGCTGTTTGATACTGTGCGAAGTTCCGACTTAGTCATGGTGACGCCTCAGAGCGACGGGATTTCCCAGGAGGACAAGCCCGACGTGCTCTTCAGTCTATCGGATGTGGCCCATTGAGTCTGATCAATTGTGCACACTTTCGAGACGCACTTGGCGCTTCCTGGTCAGGGCCGCACAACTACTTTGTCCGTAGCCTGGTTCTCGAATTCATCCTGAACCCGGATAGCTACGGTGTGTTCGCCCGCGGCGGCATCCATCGCCAGATCGTAATCCAACTCCAGCGAGTCGGAGAGTTTGGTCGCCGGCGACACCACCTTCCAATCGCCGCCATCCAGCGAGTACTCGGCTTTGGTGACATTGTTCAGCGCGTCGGCCGCGTGCCAGCGCACCTGCAGTTTGGCGCCGTTGCGGGTGGCCGCGAGGCCGGTGATTCTGGGCGGCGTGTTGTCGATCACGAACGGGTCGCTGATCGCCTGCGCCGTGAGCGCTTCCGCCGGAGGGTTGCCGGGGGCGTCTGAGGCGGTGATGCGAAGCCGGTATTCGCCGTCCGGAAAGGCCGTTGAATCCCATGAGTAATATCGCTCCGCCAACTTCTCCCGCAGCAATTTCCATTCGGTTTCATTGGCGCCCTTGATTTCCACGGTGAAGATGAGGGGGTCGCCGTTGGGGTCCGAAGCCAGCCAGCGCGCGCCCACGAAGCCCCGGGCAAATTGCATGGCCGGAGTATTGCCCGCGTCGGTCGCAACCAGCGCAGCCGCCGCCGGGCCGCCGGTGGGCCGTTTGCCCAACGGCTGCAATGACAGCGATGACTGCGGCGTCACGGCAGCCATCGGCACGGGCGCCGGGAATTTGTAATTCGGCGGCGTGGCTTCAACCTGATCGATGTGCGGTTCCAGGTTCTTCGGCAGATACGCCACATCCACGGAATCCAGTTCCGGCGAACGGCCATCGGCGCCCGCCGTCAGTACGGCCTTCCACTGCACGAACCGCGACGCCGGCGAACTCAGGCGCCCGCCCTTGGTGACGGTGATTGGCGGCGACCACGGGCTCCAATTCTTCTGCGGCTGGTCCAGATTGCCGCTGCGTGCGCTGATCGCAACCTGCCCTCCGTTGGGGTAGCCCTCGAAGCTCAGCCTGCCCCACAGGGAATGCATCCCGGCATCGAACACTTCGCTCTCAAAGGAACCCTCCGGCTCAACCGCCGGGCCAATTTCGTAGACTTTGCCCACATTGCCCGTGGCCGCATACAGATGCCCGTCGCGGCCTTTAAGCAGGGCAGTCACCTGGGAAGCCGGCAGAGTCAGCACCGAAGTATACACTGTTGGAGATTCAATACGGTATACCGAGCCGCGGTTGCCCGCCCCCACCACCACATAGCCGGCCGAATCGATCGCCAGGGCGTACACCACATCCTGCCCATGCGTCCAAACACGCCGTGGGCCCGTATCCGGGTCGATGCGATAAATCTCGCTGCCGCCCGTAACGGCGTTCGGAGCCAGCGACGCAGGAGGCGGCGGCGCGGGCCGCACAGCTACGGCAGGCGCCCCGGGAGCAGTTACCGGCGCCACTGTCAGCGGCGCGGTGGAAGGTGGCGCGGGCGCGGCAGATCCGGCCTGCTTAACACCGGCGCCTGCCGCGTATACTACGCCGTTGCCGGCCACAGCCACCGCCGTCACTTCCTTCTTGGGCATTTGGTAGAGCACGAAACCTTCACCCGCCGGCGAGACCCGCAGCACCACTCCGCCGGGGTCCGTACCAACAATTACGTTGTCCGCCGCGTCGATGGCCATCGACCGCACATGCGTCTCATCGCACTTGAAGATGACTTTGCCTTTGCCATCCGGTGTCACACGGTGGATTTCGCCCTGGTCGCCGGTGGCCACCAGGAGTTCGCCCTTGCTGTTGAAGGCCAGCGCCCAGATGTACTTGGCCTTGGGGTCATAGAAAACTTCCGGCTTGCTGTTGCCGGTAATGCGATACACCTTGCCGTCGGGCGATGTGGCTGCGTACACGCGGTCCCGGGTATCCACCGCGATAGCGTGGATTTCGAGAGCGTCCAGTTCCGCCAGCAGTTTGCCCTTGCCGTCGGGAGGGATGCGAAAAAGCTTGGCATTGGTGCCGCCGCCCGCATAAAGATTGCCCTTGGAATCCTGCGCCAGCGCCCAAAGGTACGGGGAGGAGGTGTCGAACAGTTCGCGCAAGTGAGGCGCCAGGGTGATGCGCCCGTCGCTGCGCAGCGAAAGGTTCTTGACGATGCCTTTCTCAAAATCCTGGAAATCGCCCTGCGACCACGTTCGCGTCTGCCCCGCGTAGACCAGGCAGGCCACGAGGCCCGCCCCACAAATACTCAGAAGGCTTTTCATTCTACTTCACGTGTATCCGCAGCGAATAACTCCCGGTTACCACGTAGTCGAACGGCAAAGCCATTTGCTCGGTTGCCGTTTCCGGAGAAGTGATCAGCCCGCGGTTGGCCGCCCGCCCGGCCTGCATCACGTTGAGCACGGAGGAGGGCAGGCTGGGCAGCGTCTTGTCGTCGTAGTAGGCCGTGGGGCTGGCCTGCACCAGCGACACGTAGAGTTTGTTGTTGGTGCGCTCCTGGTTGATCAGCGAAACCGTCTCCGGCAGATCCATGTACCGGTTGGCGAACCCCGCCATATTCTGCAGGCGGTTGACGGTATCGGCATCGCTCAGCACAATCCGGTGATCGCCCTTGGCCAGCCCATCCGGAAGCTTCACCTTGAAATCGCGCTGGATCAGTTCGCCGCGATACGGCCGCAGGAAGACCTTCACGGGCACTTCCTCGACCGGCCTGCACTTCGTTGTTCGCCGCCCAGGCGTTCTCGATGGTGGCCACGCGCCGGTCCGGAATCAAGTCCACCGTGACGTTGACGCTCTTCACATCGGGCGTGTTGATGTTGTTCAGGTACAGCCGGTTGAACTTGTCGCCGAACCAGCCGGCCAGAGCCATCGGCGCCGGCATCGGCATATCGCCCGAAGCCGCCATGGTCGAAAGCGAAATGTTGTGCGTGCCGTTCAGTTCCACTTTGCCGTTGAGCCGGTAGGTGGCTTCATCCACGAACTCATTGAGGCCGGAGACGGAATTGTAGAGCGCCAGCATCATCAGGTATGGCGTCCACTTCTGGTGTACAAAGACGTTGAAGTGGAAATTCTTCTCGCCGCGCACCGCTTCCTTTCCATCGAGCGACCGCACCTTCATGGTGACCGGAATCATTTCGGACGTGGTGCCCAGCACCCCCATGATGCCGCTGTGCCGGTCCTGCCGCAGCGACCCTACGATGTCGGTGGCATTGGCCATCTTGCTCGGCTGGTAAGACGAGGCCAGCACCGTCACCACTTCGCTCTTGCTCATCGGCATGTTGATCGGGCCCAGGTTGAACATGGGGTGGCCGAAAGCCAGCACACGCTTCCCGTCGTTGTAAGTTACCGTGCCGAACACCGTGGCGCTCATATCGCCATCCACCAGAATGCCCGCCACCGAATCGCCGGGGTTGAGCGAGTGCTCCCACCCGGCGGCTGGTTTGTTGGTGTGGACGCCGGTGCCGCCGCCGCCCGCCTGCACGGCGTGGATGCCCATGCCTTGAAACATGGGGCCGAACTCGCGCAGAGCGCCTTCGGTAATTCCGGAAAGAGCCAGGGGCGAATCGATCGGGACCATGGTCTGGAAATCAGAGGTCTGGGAAGCTATGCCGGCACCCGAAACCTGCACTCCCTGCGCCGCGGCCTGGCTGCGCGCCTGAAGCTTCTCCGGCGTACGCGCGTCATCGGGGCGCGACTTGTCGAAATCGTTAATCTCGAGCATTAATTCGATGGGAGTGATGCCGCAGATGGCATCTGGAGAGAAGACGCTCAGCCGCAGCGCTATCGCACCAGCCAGCTTGCCGTTGATATAAACCGGGCTCCCGCTCATACCCGCCGCCACATTGGTCCGAATGGCTTTGCCGCCCATTTTGGCCAGAATTATGTCCTGTTTCGGGCCCCACATATTCTTGGCCAAGCCAATGATTTCTATGGGCACTGGCTCGGGTTCGGAACCCTGGAAGACGGTCCAGGCCGTGCCCTTCATGCCCGGCTTCACGTCGCTCAGCCGCATGATTTCCACGGGTCCTGCTTTGGGACGGGAGAGAGGCGCTTCGCTCGCAAGAGCGGGGGCTAAACCGGCCGCGAAGCCAATAAAGATCGCGGCATTTCGGATGTTCATGGGGTCAACGGCTCCAGTTGCCTCTATTGTACTATGACGTCCAAAGCGAACTATTTATGTCCGCGCGAACCCGCCCGCCCGCGGCACCTGTAACCGAAAGTGCAGCATCAGAAAAGCTCATAAATACTAGTCTGTCGCCCGGGCACTGTAATCTGGTTTCCCCGGTTCAGCTTGTTATCGCGAAGCTCGCGGAGGGATTCGAAGGATTCGGCCCCGGTGTCCACCTTGAGGGCCTTCGCTTCCGGATTGAAGTTTACGACGTAGAGCAAACGCCGGGACCCGGCGTGTACAAACCGGGCCTCGATTTTCCAGGTGTCGCCGCCGGCCGCGGCCCGCAGCCGCAATGGCCGGTTTACGTTGGCCTCGCCGAACAGCGCCTCCAGCAGGCGCGCATAACTCCGCGGTTCGAGCGAACTCGCCGCATAGACCACCACGCCCCTGCCAAGGGGCACGGACACAACCGCCGGGCTGGCATCGGAATACTGGAAACGGACCCCGGCATTGCCAGCGCCGCCCAGGACTTGCCGGACGCCACTCGTCTCCAGGTCGCCGATGGAACCGCTCCCCACATCCTTTAGCTTCTCCGGCGCATCGTTGGCGAAGACCACATCCTGCGAGAAACTCTGATCATAGCCCTGCACCATACGTCCCCTGCCGGACGGCTTCGGGCGCCGCGTCGCACCGATCGAAATGCCCAGCCGCGCCAGGTAGTCTTGCGGGTGATTGTACTCGTCGCCCAGCAGCGATTCGGGGACGATCAACACGTGTCCGCCCCTGGAGGCATAGTTCCAGATAGCTTCCACGGTTCCGGACGGAATGTTTCTCACTCCGGGAATCAACAGCAGCTTGTAACGATCGAGCCAGCCCTTCATCGCCTGCCGCTCGGTAACGAAAGTGACTTTGGCGTCCAGATACTGACTAGCCTCATAGGTCTTGTATAACTCGGCAAGGTAAGGAGTGGTTTGCCATGTCAGCATCTCGGGCGGCAATTGCAGCGTGGACGTCTGCGAATAGAGGATCGCGACTTCCGCGGGAGTCTCGACAAAGGCGGCAATCTCTTTATTCAGCCGCCGGACGTCGATCGCGACCCGCAGCACTTCGTTCACGTCCGCCAGCGAGTAACTCCAGCTGTGAGCCAGCGAGGAGCGATTGTTACTGTAGAATTCATTAGCCGGCTGCGCAGGCCAGTGATACAACTGAGCTACCGACTTGCCATGCAGAAAGTGCGGCAGCAAGTACTCCACGCTGCCCAGGCCCATTTCCGGATCGGCCAGCGGCTTCCTCTTCTCCGCCAGCGCCAACTGCAGGTCCATCCCCACGGTCGATCCACCACCTTCATGGATGATCACGTCGTCCACTTCGTTGACAATGCGCTCCTCGTCGATGCCCGTAGTGCCGGTGCGCCCGGCCAGCATGCTGGAACTGCCCCCGGCGGCGAGAGGAACACTTGAGTCGATCCGGCGGATAGTGTCGCGAATCGAGATGAGATAGTCCGTGAAGCGGTCCTGATTGAAGCGCGCCCATTCGTACCAGACGGCCCGATTGGTCCCAGGAAGGGGAGCGGAGTTCTTTACCGGAGGCGGGATCACATCTTTAAAGCTGCTATAGGATGTGTGCCAGAGCCGGTTGGCGTTTTCGACGCTGCCGTGTTTCTTTTCGAGCCACGTATGAAAGGCCGTACGGCTGCGATCGCAATAGCAGATGTACATCAGCTCGTACCCCATGATGTTGTAGAGCAGTTCAGGGTTCTGGTAAAACTTCGGGATATTGATTCGGATATACTCCCGCACGGCCTCCTGGATGCGCGGATCTTCCAGGCAGATGACCGTGTTTTCCTTCTTCGTGCCGCCCATGGAACTCAAATCGCGGATCAGGTGGCCACACCAGCCGTCCCACCCCACGCGGTGGCTCTCGGGATCCTCCTGCCAGACTTTGTAGACCGGTGAAGTATCGATGGTCCATCGCGAACCGCCGCCCACAGAATAGCTCTCGATGTGCTGCAGAGGCGTCGAGAAAAAGCGCTGCAATTCCTGGCTCGGCGAATGCAGCGACAAGATCATCATGGGCTCACCGCGCTCGTCGCGAAAGAAGGAACCCTGCGCCGGCCGGCCTTTCAGGTGGGGAAATGGCCTGATGGACGCGTCCTCCATCTGCGTGTCATCCACCTCGGCGCGCGGTGTGGTGCCTCGCAGCAGATCTTCGATTTCGTGCCGGCCTTCGCGGCAACTACGGGCCACGAAAGCGAACATCTCCCGCTTCTTCTCGTCGTTGTTGAACCAGGGCAGCAACGGCCGGACTGCCAGGCCGATCTCCGCCGTCACCAGGTGGCGCTCCGCGTAAATGGTATCGATGCCCTGGACCCGCGCCGCCTGGATAATTTTCCGGAGCAGTTCCGTCTCGCGCGCCGCTTCAGCCCGCAGAGACTTTACCTCCGCGGACTCCGGCACATCTTCCGGACGGGCTACCTGGCGCGCCGCAACCCAGCGGTTGTCGATCGTGCTCACCGCATCCTGCGGTTCGGTGCGCGAAGCCGTATCGGGCCCTTCCGCGCCCGCCGTAACGCGGAAGTTGTCCACCCAGAGCGTCAACGGCAGCGGGTTCCGGTCGCATGAAATCACCAGTCGGCGGATCTTGTCGAGCGCCATGTCGCGCTGGTAGGAAGCAGCTTTAAGCGGGTCGAGCGCGACCTCCACGTGGGTCCAGCCTTTCTCGATGAGAATCTTGTTGGCAGCGTCGGCGTAATCGTCCTTGCGGGCCTGGTCCATGTCCCCGCCGACGGCATCATAGACACGCAGCGTGGCTGTCAGGACTCCGGGCTGCTCGGAATAAATGTCAAAGCGCAGCCGGTCGTGGCCGCTCCAGTCCGAAGCCAGTTTCGCCGAACTGAACTGGCTGTGCCCGCCCTCCATCCGGACTTTCAAGGAATGGCGCCCGTGAGAGGCGTGTTCCGTGGAAACCTCTACAGGGCCTTCCCATCGTGCGGCAGCACCGGGGGTTTCGAAATCCTCCAGCACCAGAACCCGGCTCGCGCTCGGCGTCGAGTAGGCGAACCAGACGCCACAGCCGAGGATGGCAGGGAGCGACCACCAGGCGGCTCTCATTTACTTCCAAACCTCCAGCGCCTGGCCCAGATCGCCCGCCTCGCGGAAGGGAGCCTTGCTTTCCATAGAGGGCATAGATCGACGATGTGTAAGCGTACTCGGCCGGCAGTTTCGACAGCGATACGATCTCGCGCGGGGCCACCAGGGCTGCCACTTCGGGAAGATCGGTGATGCGCAGAATACTCAGCAGCGATGGCGCCTGCCAGTGAGATGGCGGCGGGTTGTCCAGGATCACACGTGTGATGCGTTTGTCGAACGCCGCGGCGTAAAGGCCCAGCGCGCCCATCTGCCTGCGGCCGTACACCGAAATTCCGTCGAGCTTCAAGCCTTCGCCCTCCACCAAATAATCCACCGACCGCAGGATGTCCCAAAGTTCCATCGATTCCACGGTCGCTCCTATTAAAGCCGTCGTCATGCGAATGGCCGCCATCTTGGTGTTGGTCACTCCCGGATAGTCCACAGCGCGCGGACGGAGAACCAGTATGATCCTGCTCGTGAACGCGGGCAGCAACGGATCGTGGTCTACCTGTTCGATAACATCCTCCGCTCCCTTCACGTAGATGAGCGCGGGATACGAAGCTTTCTTGGTCTTCGGGATGTACAGTTCACCGTTCACGCGAATCCCTGCCTCGGAAGTAAACTCTACGTGAAAGGAGTCGGCGTAGCGGCTGGTCCATCCGCCTTCTTTGGTCTTGGCGATATCGAAAGGTACCTTCGTCTTCGGAAACGCGCGAAACACGGTTTCGTTCATCTCCCGGAAAAGTTCCGGCCGGCGAGCGTTCCAGGCTGCCAGAGTTTTCCAGGGCCGAAGCCGGTAAGCCGGGATAAACGTCTTGTGTATGCTGCCGTTGAGCGGGTCCACCGGAGGACGGTCCAAAACCGTCAGCACCTCGGCCGCCTCGCGCTTAATGTCGCCTTCGTCGAACGGTGTGGTGTCTTTCTTGAGCCAGAGATTGAGCCACTCGTCGGCTTCTTTGCGGAATGCCGGCACGTCCTGGTGCGGGCTGTCGTAATCGAACTCCACCAGGTTGCGGGAGGCACCGTACAGATCATAGATCGGCCGCGTCTTCTGGTATGCCTCGCGATAGCCGGGCGTGGGAAAGGAAACATCCCGCCGCGCGCTCAGCATTTTAAATGGCCGCGGCGCGATGAGCGCTCCTACTGAGGGGAGGTCCATCAAGTACATGTTCGGAAAATAAATGCAGTCACAGTTCTCGCGCACACACTCGAGGGCCGCGTGCTGCCCCACAGTCCAACTGCCGCAAACGGAAGCCGCAACCTTGAAACGCTGGTCCGCGGCAGCCGCATACCACGTCACGGCGCCTCCGCCCGATATGCCCGTAATGCCCACGCGTTCGCCATCCACTTCCGGACGGGTCAGCAAATAATCCAGGGCGCGAATCGCGTTCCAAACTTCCGGTCCCGCCGGCGTATAGCCCAGCGAATGCCAGTACCACATGCCGAGGTCATGGGTGCCGTGGTGGATGCCCGGAACTTCGCCGAATTCCACCGTGTCGATCAGAAATGCCACGTAGCCGTGCTTCGCAAGCCATATCCCATGATGCTGATACTCCACCTTCGCGCCCCACGGACCCGGCGCGTGTCCGCAGACGTACAGGACCGTCGGCAAGCGCTCTTTCGGGGCCTTCGGAATATAGAGATTTCCAGTGACGTATAACCTGGGCATGCTCTCGAAGACGATTTTCTCGACGCGATAGGTCTCGCGTTCGAACGATCCGGTGACCCGCGCGTTCAGCGGCGTCTTCTTCGGCATCGGGTCCAGGCCCATGATGTAGAGATAGCGCTTCAGAACCTCGGGCCTCTTCCGCTCCCAGTCCGCCAGGTCCTTCACGTCGGCAAGATTGTTGCGTGTGACCTCGGCGGCGCGCTGCTTAATGTAATCCTGAAACATCTGGTAGCGCTGGACGGGTGAGTGGAGTTGCTGGGCGCACAAAGTCGCCATTCCAAATGAGAAGACCAGCAGCGGATATCTGGCTAACATCGGAGCCCCTTTCTTGGGCACGGCGGGACGCGCCCGCCGACGGTTGAATTGTAGTTCCGATAGGCGGGCTTGTAGTTCGATAGACGGGCGCCGGCATATCACGGATCAATATTCCAGCCGCAGCCCCAGCATCATGGCGCGGCTGCCGCTGGCACCGGCAACCAATCCAAAACTGCCGCCGTTGATATTGGTGCTTGGAGTGGAGAAGACCGCACGGTTGAAAAGGTTGAACGCCTCACACCGGAATTGGAAACGCACCCGCTCCCCGAATGAGATATTCTTCGCGGCGCTTACATTCCAGGTTTCCGTGCCCGGCCCGGTCAGGATGTCGCGGGCCGAATTGCCGTAGTAGCCGCGCCCTGTATTCGGCCGCACGAACGCCGTCATATCGTAAATGGGCTGGCGTGCTTTGATTAAATCGCGCATGGAGCTCGAATCGAAGTTGCCGTCGCCGATGCGGTCCGGACGTCCGCTGAGCTGGTTGGTATCGGCTGGGTCCGTACCGGAGAAGCCGGGGCTCTGCAGCGGTCCGGTAAGCATGGTGGTGATGCCGGAAAGTTGCCACCCGCCGAGGATCAGATCCCCCGCTTTCGGAAGGCGATTCAGGAACTTCTGGTTGCGGCCGAATGGCAGATGGTAGACATAACTAAAGCGGAGTTGCTGGCGGCGGATGTTGGGGTCATCGGCGCGCTCCAGGTAACGCTGATACTGGTTTTGTTGAAGCGTGGCGGCCGTGCTGCGCAGATCCACGTCGCTCAGCGACTTTGCCAGGGTATAGTTTACGTTGAAGAAAAGGCCCGTGGCTACTCTCCGGTCGGCCTGGATCGAGAGGCCGTGATAGATGGAAGAACCTCCGGTCTGGGTAATGTTGACGGCGCTGAAGAGCTGGTAGGGAAGCCGCGAGAAACTGTACGGGATGGTGCTCGGCGGCAGCAGGTCCAGATTATTCGCATACGGCAGATTTTCGCCCTTCGTACCCACGTAGGCCACATCCAGCGCGATGCCCCAGATCTGCTTTCCCACGGAGGCATTCCACTGCTGAACGCGTTCGTTGGGGAAGTCGGGGTTCAAGGCGCTGATGCTCTGCAACCCGGAGAACTTGGAGGTAGCCGCGAACGGGTTGGGAAACGCAATAGAGGGTTGGTTGTTCTGGATCGTCCAGCTCTCGGTGGATTGCCAGGGGCCGCCCGTGGCGTTGAGGGCGCGCAGCCCCGGCAGCATCTCGGTGTAAATCCCGTAGCCCAGGCGGAGAACGGTATAAGCGTTAGCGAAGGGACGGATGGCCAGGCCCACGCGCGGGTCGAAGTTTTTCCAATCTGACTTGACCAGACTTCGCGTTGGAAGCCCTAGCTTCGCTGCCGGCACAATCGGAAGGGCGGAGGCGATCGCCGGCACCAGGTCGGTGGGAATGGTGTTGCCCGCCGTGACCAGGCTGCCGCTGGCCGAATCGAAGGTGAATAAGCGGTCAAACTTGTCCACCCATGGCGTCTGGTATTCGTAGCGCAGCCCGTAGGTGAGCGTCATCCGGCGGCTCAGTCTGAACTCGTCCTGCGCAAAGAATGCCAGCAGATTGCTGCGCACGTAGGCGTTCGGACGCGGAACGGCAAGCGAAGCGGAACTCGGGAAACCAAGCAGGAAGTTGGCATAATCGAGTCCGCTCAACTGATCATCGAAGGAGTACGATCCGCGCATCGAAATGGGCTTGGCCTGGCTGTTCACCTGGTACCGGTGCAGTTCGGCGCCGAACTTCAATCCATGCCTTCCCTTAAACCACGACACATGGTCGATCGCCTGATATTCGTTTTGGGCCTGGGAGTTGCCGTTCGATCCGTTGTTGGTTCCTGCAAAGCCGGTGGCGCCGTTGAAATTGAAGGCGGGCATTCCGGAGACAGCCGGATCGTGCCCGGGATTGCTGATGCCGTTGATCCCCAGTTTGGATTGCACGTCGGTCCCGTAATTGGTGTCGTAAGAAAACGTGAAACTGCGGTTGAAGCCTAACTTGGCCTCATTGACCAGCGTGGGGCTGAACGTATGAGTGTCGGAAATCACCAGGCTGCGGCCCGGAAAGTTGTCGTAATATCCGCCGTCGTAACCCTGCAGCAGCGGACCGGGATAGGTGTCCTTGTTGTTGATGGTGAGGCCGACGCGGGTGAAAATCGTGTTCCTTGCACTGATCTTGTGGTCCAGACGCACGGAATAAACATCGTTGTCGAACTTGCCTCCAGGGTCGGTGGAAAAGTTATTGAGCAAGCCGTAGGCGCCTTGGCCGGGCAGGCTCGGATTCGGGTAGACCAGGTTCTGCAAGGTGGTGGCTACCGGGCTAATGCGCGACGCCGGGATCTGGTTGCCGGGGAAAGGCTGGCCGGTCAACGGATCGAGTATTGTGATCTTGCCCAGCAGTGCGGAAAAGTCTCCCTGGCGGAAAGCCGGAGTGGGAACGGTGATAAACTGCCGGTTCCCTATGCGGTAGCGCTGTCCCCCGTACGAGAAAAAATAAAACGTCTTGTTCTTGCCGTTGTAGACCTTAGGGATGTACACCGGCCCGCCGTTGGTAATTGCGAACTCATTGCTGTTGGTGAACGAAGGAGGTTTGGTGTCAAAGAAATTACGCGCCGACAAAAAGGAGTTATAGTCTTCCCATAAGAGCGCGCCGTGCAGCCCATTGGTTCCGGACTTAGTGACCGCCGCAAACTGCGCCACCTGCGCGTACTCTGCCGAGTTATTGGCGGTCATCACTTTGACTTCCTCGATCATCTCGATATCGCCCGAAAAGCCGTTCGAGGTCTGGCGGCTCCCGACAATGTCGTTGACTGAAATGCCGTCGGTCGTGAAATTGTTCCCCATGTCGGGCGCGCCATTGGTCTCAAAGCCGCTCGTCGTCTGAAGGCCGGCCGTCACGTTGGTCACATTGGCCCAACCGCGGCCAAAGACACTCAGCGGCAGCTGCGCAAAGTCACGCGGGGTCTTGAGGTTTGACAGCGTCGCGGCCTCGGTCTCTATTTGCGACGTGCCGCCAACCACCACCACCGTAGCGCTCACATCTCCCACCTGCAGCGCGGAGTCCACACGCTTGTTCTGCCCCAGTGTCAGATCCACCTTGGTCTGGACGAACTTCTTAAACCCAGGCGCCGTGACCGTCACCGAGTAACTGCCGGCCTCCAGGCCGGACACATGGTAGTCACCGCTCGCTTCGGTGGTCGCGACGCGCTCGAACCTGGTGCCTTCATTCGTGACCGTAACACTGGCATTCGGGACAGCGCCTCCGGTGGGATCGACAACCGTCCCCACGATACCGCCCTGAATTGCCTGGCTCCGTAGTTGAACGGCGCAACTCATCCACAATACTGCCGCGCAAATGGCGGTTTTCCAGATCCCTCTTGATGCCATTTCCGGTTCTCCCCCCTTAAATCAAATGATTCATAATTTCCTGGAGCCAGAGATCGTTTGAATAGATATTTTGAATACTACGCTTAGAAATCACCGTCAGCCAAACGTAACATATGTTGCGGACCTCGACAGGTCGTAGGTTGAGGGGTCCAGACCGGGTTGAGGGTCAAGGCAGACATTTCGGAAACAGCATTTCGTACAACCCGTTCGCGCAGGCGCACAGCCGGTCGGGGGAAGCGGAGGGTGTCAGCCGCGCCACGGCGCAGCGCACCGCCAGATCGTGCGAACCGAGTGCCATGGCGGTTTGCAGCTTCTGCCTGGCTTCGCGGGGCTGGCCACGCTCCAGCAGCAGGCCGTGGACCAGGTATGGCCGATCCCATTCGGGCCACTGGGTTTCAATATCCTTCAGTACTTTCTCCGCGGCGGAATTCCGTTCCATCAAAGCCAGCACCATCGCGTTAGTAAGCAGCAGATCCGGACTGGCGCGGTCGGCCTTGGCAAGCAGATCGAGCGCCAGTTCCTTGCGGTCGTGGCGCACCAACAAGAGAGCGGCCTGCTGGGTAAGCTGAGGACGGGAGATCGAAAGCCTGAGTCCCCGCTCCAGAACTCTTACCGCTTCGTCACCCTGCCCGGCCGCATCAAGAATGCTGGCCTTTAAGACCAGGTAGTCTCCAGAATGTTCCTTGCCCGGCACCTGTTCGAGCGTGCGCAGCGCCGTGGCCGGCCCTTCCAGGAAGAAGAGTGCGATGGCCAGGTCCAGATTGGCGGCCGGTGCCGCGGCTGCGGCGCGCTCCAGGAATTCCCGCGCCAGCGCATATTGCTCGAAGCCCAGCAGGAAGCTCCCGGCATCCTGCCAGATGCGGGTCTCCGCATTCCGTGTGAGCAGGACGCGGAATTCGGAGGAAGCCTCATCCACTCTGCCCTCCGTCAGAAGCAGACTGGCCAAATGCAATTGCAGCTCGGGGTCATCCGGATGGGTATGCGCATCCTGACGAAGGCGCTCGATCTCGCGCTTGCTGCGTTCGGCCGCGGAAAGGCCGGCGGATTCGATCATTCCAGCCTGTTTCCAGGGCCCGCGGACCCTCGGCCGGCCGGATGCTCTGGAATTTGCTCAGGTATTGCCCGGCTTCCTCTTCATGGCCCAACTCCATCAGAGCGCGGCCCAGGTGCATCAGAATTTCGGGATCGTCGGGCGAGATCGACACAGCCTGACGCAGGACTTTCTCGGCGTCCGCGGGCCGGTCGAGAGAAAGATAGGCCGATCCGAGTTGATCCAGTGCGCGGAAATCCCGGGGATTGACGTCGAGTGCCTTCTGAAAGTGGGGGATGGCTTCCGCCGTCCGGCCGAGGCGGTTGAGCAGCCAGCCACGGTCAACGTGAGCCGCCGCGAATTCCGGATTCAGGCGCAGCGCCGTCGCCAACTGGTCCAGGGCCTCTTGCGGATGATCGCGCCACGAGAGCTGCGACAGATCGTAATGGCCCAATGGATCGCCCGGGTGCTTTTGGATGTACCAGGCCAGCTCTTTCAAACCTTCCGCCTGCCGGGCATCTGTGTATCCACAGATCAGGGCGCGATCGCGGCGCGCCGCATCGTCGGTGGGCCGGAGCCGGAGATAGTCATCGTAAGCGAGGGCCGCATCCCCGTAGTATTCGCCGCTCTGGGCAGCATGCGCGAGCGCCAGCGGAATCTCGGGGCGGCGGGGATCCAGCTGTTTGGCTTGGACCAAAAGATAAATGGCCCGGGCGTAGTCCTTCAAGCCGGCGTTGACTTCCGCCAGTTCCAGCAGCGCGTCCACATTGCCGGGCTGAAGCTTGACCGCAATTTCCAATACATGGAGGGCGCGGTCGTAGTGCTTGGCGCGCGCGGCGGCGCGGCCCAGGTTGAACAGAACGTCGAAATCCTCGGGGCGTTCCACCAGAAGCCTGTTGAATTCCGCCTCAGCTCGATCGTAAGCTCCGATTCTGGCGCAGGTCAGTCCGTAAAGGAAACCCAGCCGCTGGTCGCCGCCGATCTCCTTCTTCAAGCCGTCCAGGATTGTCATTGCCGCACTTTGCTTTCCTGCCCAATAGAGAGCCTCGGCGTGCAGCATCCCGGTGGCCGGCTGCGCATCGCTCACCCGGGCCAAATACGCAAGCGCCCGCGTTCCTTGATGCCGGTCCGTGGCGATGCGGGCCAGTTGAAGGTTGGCATTCGCGTGTTGCGGGTTAAGCTTGAGAACACGCTCGAAATACGAGCCGGCCTTTTCCGCATCCCCGCACAAAACGTAGTGGTTGCCCAGGTTATTCAAGAGCGCCGGCGAAGGCGTGCCCTGCGCCAGCGCTTGCTGATAGAAGCGCTCCGCTTCGCTGCACTGGTGTGCCTCATCCAACCGGGCGGCCTGCCGGAGGGCACTATCCTGCGCCGCCGCATTCGATGCGAAGTATACGAGCAAAAACAGAATGAAGCCCGTGTGCCCAAACGGTCTCGGGATTTGCGAACCCCGACGCTCGCGGCTCCGATCCGAGCCCCGACCGTAAGGGAGGCGGCCACGTTCTTGGACCATTTGTCGCCAGTATTATACACTGGGATGCTTTGGCCGATTGACTGGTTCGGACGATATGAGCCCGGTGTTGCGTCTGCTTTTCCGTTCGATTTGCGCAATCATCGGAGCCGGCGCCGCGCTCTGGCTGTCTCTGGGGGGAGGAGTGCGGGCCGCGGCCAGGCGTCCACACTTCACCGACATAGCCTCGCGTTCCAAAATCTCGTACATCACGAACAACAACTACACCGGCCGAAAATACTTCCCACAGACCATGTGCGGCGGAATCGGCATTCTGGATTACGACAACGACGGCAAGATGGACATCTTCTTCAGCAACGGCGCCCGGTTGCCGGAGCTGAAAAAGACTGACTCGTCGTTCTATAACTCCCTCTGGCGTAACAAGGGAGACGGCACGTTCGAGGATGTCACTGTCAAAGCCGGCGTTACCGGTGAGAACCTCGATTTCAGCTATGGCGTCGCAGTGGGTGACTATGACAACGATGGCTGGCCGGACCTGTTCATCGCCAACACGGGCAAGAATACGTTGTATCACAACAACGGGAATGGAACCTTCACCGATGTGACCGGCGTGTCCGGGTTAGGAGCCAAGCCCCCCAAGACGCTTAGTGTTCAGGCAGCGTGGTTTGACTATGACAACGATGGGCTTCTCGATCTGGTTGTCTCTAACTACACTTTGTGGACTCCGCAGGAGGACCGGCGCTGCACCGTCCGGGGGGCGGAGTCATACTGCCACCCGAAGATGTACACGACCGTGCCCAACCGCATGTATCACAATCTTGGCAACGGCAGATTTGAAGACGTGACGGATAAGTCAGGTTTCGGAAAAGTTTCGGGCAAAGGCATGGGGATCGGCATCGCCGATTTTAATAATGATGGCTGGATGGATGTTTTTATCGCCAACGACACCGAGCGCAATTTCCTCTTCCTGAACCGGCGGAACGGTACCTTCCAGGAAGTGGGACTGGAATTGGGCGTAGCCTACAACGAAAACGGCGCGACTGTTTCGGCGATGGGCGCCGATGCCAAGGACTATGACAACGACGGTTTCGTAGACATCTTCTATAACAATCTGATGGGGCAAACCTGGGCCCTCTTTCGCAACCAGCGGGGAAAGTATTTCCGGTATTCCTCGCCGGCCGCGAAGATCGTCCAGTTGAGCCAACGGTTTTCGGGCTGGAGCAACGGCTTCATCGATTACGACAACGACGGTTGGAAGGACATTTTCTCGGCCAACGGCGATATCGATGACCTCACTCCCGCCTCTCCCCAACACGACACAATGTTTGAGAACCAGGGAGGCAAGGAGTTCACTGACGTATCCTCAGACATGGGCGGGGACTTCCTGCGAACAGGGTACCAGCGCGGCTCAGCGTTTGTGGACCTCAACAACGACGGTTTCATGGACCTGGTAGTCACATCGCTGAACCAAAAGCCGCGCATCCTTCTCAACTCCGCCGACAATGGCAATCACTGGCTGTTATTGAAGCTGGTCGGCCACAAAAGTAACCGCGATGCTATTGGCGCCGCGGTTCAAGTCACTACTCCTTCGGGCCGCACGCTCTACAATCATGTGACCGGTTCCGTCGGCTTCCTGTCGACCAGTGACCTGCGATTGCATTTCGGACTGGGGCCGGAAACCCGGGCCGCGGCAATCGAGATTCGGTGGCCGGGCGGAGCGGTACAGACCCTCAAGGACGTCGCCGGCGATCGACTCTTGTACGTAGAAGAGCCGTTGGGTGGAAATAAAGAAGAGCCGCACTGAGCCGCTCACACTCGATGCTACAGAGTAAGTCGTGTACAGGTATTCACCTGAGTGTCTGTTTCAAGTATTTACCTTGACACCGAAAGTGAAAGCGTTTACGATTTGATCGATCGTCACAAACGGGGAGGTGACATCCATGGGTCAACCGGTATCTTGTCATGCCGGACAGATCGCAAGAGGGGTCCGCTGCTTGCGCGCCGCAGCTCGAACTATAGTAGGTGCGCTGATTGCGCTCACTCTTACCGCAGTATTATCTGCTCAGGACTACCGCGGACGAATCCAGGGCGTTGTTCGCGATTCCAGCCAGGCGGTAATTGCAGGTGCGACTGTCACGTTGCTCAACCTCAATACCGGTATATTCGCGGTTCGCCAAAGCAACGAGACGGGCCATTATATTTTCGACCTGGTTGAGCCTGGCTCCTACAGTGTCACGGTGGAGAACCCGGGCTTCACCAAGTTCGTGCAGGGAACCGTGCCCCTGGCTGCGCGCGGAGACATCACTGTGGACGCTACGCTGAGGACCGGCGACGTCCGTGAAACCGTAACTGTTGCGGGCGAGGCAAGCCAGGTACAGTTCACCACGAGCAAACTGGAAACCACCGTCGAGGCCAACCTTGCGCAGCAGATACCGCAGCTTTATCGCAGCCCGTTCGTACTGGCGACGCTCGACCCCTCAGTGCTCAAGGACGATACCCAAACCGAATACAACCCGTTCAACAGTTGGGGGCCCGGACGCATGAGTGTCGGCGGCGGTGCTAACTTCTCGAATGACCTGCAGGTGGATGGCAGCCGGGTCGGCATCAGCGTCAAGACCGGCTATGTTCCTACGCCAGACATGGTCCAGGAAGTTACCGTCTCACAGAACACGGTGGATGCCGAGTTCGGTCATGGCTCCGGTTCGGCCATCTCCATTGTCACCAAAGGGGGAACCAACCAGATCCACGGGAGCGCTTATTACTACGGCCGCTATCCGTGGGCTGCCGCCGTCTCCGATCGTCAGTTCCGCACCGTCAACCAGGACCGGCAACAGATGTACGGGGGCACGGTGGGGCACCGGATTCTGAAGAACCGGCTGTTCAACTTCGTGTCCTATGAGGGCTGGAAATGGGCGCAGGCTGCCGCTCCGTATACCGCTACCCTTCCGACGGATCTCGAACGCCAGGGGAATTTCTCACAGTCGATTAACGCCGCGGGCGCGCTAAATGTCATCTATGACCCGGCGACGACGCAGACGTCTGCCAACGGCAGCACCATCACGCGCACGCCCTTCGCCGGCAACATCATTCCCGCCAACCGTCAGGATCCGGTTGCGGTGAAGTATATGGGGGCGTTGTGGAAACCCAATGGGCCGGGCCAAGGCTACGACCATCTCTTGAATTACGTCACCTCCTTGCCCGTCAACTATCCGTACAAGAATTTTGCCGATCGCGTAGATTTCCATGTCAATGACAAGCTCACTGTGGGCTTCCGCGCGCAAATCTTCCGGACTCCAGCGTCGGTCGGGAATCCGACTGGCTCTCCGCTCTTCGACAATGACCGGGGTAGCGAACGTGATGGCAACACTTATTCAGGTACTGTGACCTACACGATTAACCCGAGGACGGTGATTAGCGGAAGCGTCGATTATCACGACTTTACCGATGCTTCGCGGTTCGCCACTCAGGACCCGGCCTGGACATTTCCCTCGGTGTTTCCGAACTCCGATTTCTATAAGGCGTTATACGCGGATCAGACCATCCCGAAGTTGGATGTGCGCATGTCTATCAGTGGCGATGGCGGCCGGTGGGTCAATATGGGACCGGGTGGAGGATACTGGAATCAAAAACCCAGCGGCAACGGCCTGGACATCAAGATCGCGCGGCAGCAGGGATCGCACTACTTGAAGGCGGGCTTCGAGACTCTCGGCACGCATGCGCCGAGTCTGCTCCAGCAATCCAATCCGGGCTTCGGATTCAACGGAGATATCACCAACTCCACGTATGTCAACCCCAATCAGGCGGTGGCTGGCAATCCCTACGCTTCGTTCCTGCTCGGCGCCGTCGTGCCCATCGGCGCCAGCGCCAGCGGCTGGGACAGCAACGAAACCTCCATGCCCAGCCTGATTACTCCGAACACCTCCACCCGCTTCTTCGGTGGGTATGTGAATGACGATTTCAAGGTCAACAAAGATCTGACATTGAACCTGGGCCTTCGCTACGAGTTCGAGCAGCCGTACTCGGAAGCGCAGAACCGGCTCACCGCTCCCCTCGACCTCACCAAGCCCATACCCGAGCTCCAGAACGTCCAGATGCCCGCCGCGTTAAAGCAGTTTTACCCCGGCTCGTGGATCATGAACGGAGCGTTCCAGTTCACCACCAGCGGCCACCCAGGGGCCTGGAATGCCGGCTTGGGCACGCTGTCGCCGCGCTTGGGCTTGGCGTATCGCCTGAACGACAGGACGTCTCTACGCGCCGGATACGGCCGCTACGTCACTCCGTGGAACATGAATGCGGCCGCGGCCGATCAGTTCAGCGCTCCCTTGACCGGGTTCTCAAACTATACAGATGCCGCTCCCACGGTTCAGGGCCTTCCCCAGATGCAGCTGTCGAATCCCTTCACATCTGCCTTCCCGATAGTTCCCTCTTACGGTAAATCGTACGGAACCTATACCGGGCTTGGGGGCGGCCTGACTTACTTCCTGGGGGATCGTCCCCACGCTTACAGTAACCGTCTGAACGTCTCCATTCAGCGTCAGCTGCCTCAGAGTATCATCCTGGACGTGACTTACTTCCTGAATCTGTCGAATCACATCAGCACAGTCAATTACGATATCAATCAGGTCGAT
This sequence comes from Bryobacterales bacterium, assembly GCA_963817515.1. Classification (GTDB taxonomy): domain Bacteria; phylum Acidobacteriota; class Terriglobia; order Bryobacterales; family Bryobacteraceae; genus DATMNI01. Next base: position 433,392 of record CAWFPJ010000012.1, read on the forward strand.
CCACGGATCGCATTACAATACGGAGCCGCCACCAATGTGCAGGTAGCCAATCCGTTCTATCAACTGCCGATCCCCAACCAATCCCCAGGCGCGTTGTGGAACCAGCCAACGGTCTCCGTCCTGACACTGGCGCGGCCGTATCCACAGTACTCCGGCGCCTTGACTGTGATCGACGGCGTCAACGGCGGAGACATGACCTATCACTCCCTTCAGATTAAGGGAGTGAAGTCTTTCAGCAACGGTTACACGCTGTTGGTTGCTTATAACTACCACGTCCAGGCCAATCAACAGTTCTACGACAACGTGGACACTTACCTGAAGAAATGGACTTCAGAAGACTCGGGCACACCCCGCCACCGATTGACGGCATCCGGTACCTGGATGATTCCCGTTGGCAAGGGCCGCAAGTTCATGCCCGGAGCTTCCCGGTTGCTCGACGCTTTGATCGGCGGCTGGAACCTGGCAGGCACGGGTACTTTCCACTCCGGCACCCTGCTGAACTTCGGCGGAATGCTGGTGAACGGCAACCCGGCAATTTCCAACCCCGGACCCAGCGGCTGGTTCAATACCTCGGTGTTCAGTCAGTTGCCCGCCTACACCAGGCGCACGAACCCGTGGTACTACTCCGACATCAGGGGCCCCAAGTTTTTCAACATTGACGGCACTTTGAATAAGGATTTCGCGGTTACCGACAAGATCCGGTTCCAGTTGCACATGGATGCTTTCAACGCCCTGAACAACATGAACTTTAACAATCCGAACATGAGTGTCACCAGTAGTCAGTTCGGAAAATCCACGGATATCTATCCGCAGGATTTCGGCCGCCGCCTGCAACTCGGGCTTCGGTTGGAATTCTAGTTCGGCGCGGTGCTGGAGCGGCTTGCGGCCGTTGCCTTAATCCTCCTATGGGGAGTTGACACTGAACGGCTAGCCGCTCAAACCAGATCGCAGCTTGCTCCGATCACGGTTGACTATCCGGCCGCGAAATCGATTTTTCCGCCCGAGATCACGCCTCCGACTTTCCTCTGGCGCGATCCGGCGGAAGATAACACCTTATGGCTGATCGATGTCGCCTTTGCCGGCGGCTCACCCGCAATTCACGCAACATCACAAGGTGAGCGGATGAGCATTGGGGAGATCGACCCCCGCTGCGTGGCGCCCACAAACCAACTGCCCAAACTGACGGAGCATCAGGCAGCGGCGCGAACCTGGACCCCCGACGCCGGAACCTGGCAAGCGATCCGGGAGCGGTCGATGGGGCGTGCGGCAACGGTGACGATCACCGGTATCCGGCGGGAAGACCCGCATCGGCCGCGGTCCCGCGGCCAGGTCACCTTCGAGACATCCAAGGACCCGGTGGGCGCGCCCATCTTCTATCGCGACGTACCGCTGATGCCGTCGGAAGTGGAAAAAGGGGTCATCAAGCCGCTGGCGCCAGCCGCTATCCCGCTAATCGCCTGGAGGCTGCGAAACGTCGGCGAGCCCCGCAGCCGGCTCATGATGGAGGGGCTGCACACCTGCGCCAACTGCCATTCCTTTTCGCGCGACGGCAAGACCCTGGGTATGGACATGGACGGTCCGCAGAACGACAAGGGCATGTACGCCCTGGTTCCGATTTCGAAGGAGATGTCCATCCGCGACGAAAATGTCATCGAATGGAGTTCCTTCCGCGGCAAACTGGGCGGCAAGATCCGCGTCGGTTTCATGTCTCAGGTCTCGCCCGACGGACAGTATGTGGTCACCATGATCAACGGTTCGGAGGCCGGCCGGCAGTCGGCTTCGTCGGCTTCGGTTTCCGCGACCAGTGGCAATCCGAAGCTCGACAAGGATCTCGAAGGCAATTACTACGTCGCCAATTTCAAGAACTACAATTTCCTGCAGGTGTTCTATCCCACGCGCGGAATCCTGGCCTGGTACAGCCGGGAAACCGGCCGGCTCCAGCCATTGCCCGGAGCCGATGATCCGCGCTTTGTCCAGACCAACGCGGTCTGGAGTCCGGACGGCAAGTACCTCGTGTTTGCCCGGGCGGAGGCGCGGGCACCTTATCCAAAGGATCGGAAACTGGCTGAGTTTGCCAATGACCCGAACGAGACTCCGATTCAATACGACCTCTACCGGATACCCTTCAACGGTGGTAAGGGAGGGCGGCCCGAACCGATCGCCGGCGCCTCGCAGAACGGCATGAGCAACACGTTTCCCAAGGTCTCGCCCGACGGTCGATGGATCGTTTTCGTTCAGGCTCGCAATGGCCTCCTGATGCGTCCCGACAGCCAGCTTTACATCGTACCGGCCCAGGGCGGCACGGCGCGGCGGATGCAATGCAACGCGGCGCTCATGAACTCCTGGCACAGTTTCTCCCCCAACGGCCGGTGGCTGGTGTTTTCCTCGAAGAGCCGGTCTCCTTACACCCAGATGTACCTTACCCACCTGGATAAGGAGGGCCGCGATAGTCCTCCCATTCTGATTGATAATACGACCGCAGCCAATCGCGCGGTCAACCTTCCCGAGTTCGTGAACATCGCTCCGGACGGGCTGTTGAAAATCAACACCCCGGCCACCGATTTCTACCGGTTATCCGACGCCGCCTGGGACCTGTCCAAAAAGGGCCGGTCTGAGGAAGCCATCGCCGCGTGGAATGAGGCTCTGAAACTGAGCCCTGAAAGCGATAAGGCGCACAATAATGTCGGGCTGCTTCTGGTCGGTGTGGGAAGGTTTGAGGAGGCCATCCCGCATTTCGAAAAGACCCTGAAGGTCAACCCCGAGTACCCCGCGGCCCACAGCAATCTGGGGGCGGCCCTGGCCGGCATCGGGAAATTCGACGATGCGATGGCCGAATTCAAAAAGGCCGTGACTGTGGATCCGGATTCCGCCGAAGCCAACAACAACCTGGGGCGCGCCCTGACTCGTACGGGCAACCTGGACGAAGCGATCGTCCATTTCCAGAAGGCACTGGAAGTGGCGCCCGGCTCCGCTCCGGTCCGCAACAATTATGGGCTGGCCCTCGCCAAACAGGGAAAACTCCTGGCGTTGAATGGCAGGTTCGACGAAGCCATCGTCCAGTTCGAGAAGTCGCTCGAAGCCACGCCGGACTCCGCCGAGGCCCATAACGGCCTGGCGGTTGCCTTGGTTAAAAAGGGGCGGCCGGACGAAGCCATCGCGCACCTCGAGAGGGCCGTGGCGATCAACCCCGAGTTTGCCGAGGCCCACTTCAATCTGGGCGATACGCTCTACTACCTGGAGGGCAAGGTGCCGGAGGCGCTGGCGGCCTGGCGGAGCGTTTTGCGAATCGAACCCAATCACGTGCCGGTGTTGAACCAGACGGCCTGGGTGCTGGCGACCAGTCCCGAGGCAGGCTTGCGGGATGGCGTTCAGGCAGTGATACTTGCGGAGCGGGCGGTCCGTCTGACGGGCGGACGGGAGCCGGCGATCCTGGATACTCTGGCTGCCGCTTATGCCGAGGCGGGACGCTTTCCCGAAGCGGTACAGACGACGAGCCAGACCTTGGAGCTGGCCAGGAAACAGGACAATCGGCAACAGGTGCAAGTGCTGGAGGGACGAATGGCGCTCTACACGGGCGGAAGCCCGTTCCGCGATGCCCGCCATCCCGCTAACTGAGAATGGCTTCGATTGGCCCGATACCTTCTTCAGATGGAACGGCCGGCCATTGAGGACGAAATCCATCAGTGGGTAGCGCTTTTGTTCGACCCGTAGATAATCGCCGAACCCGTGAACGGCTCCAACAACTTCGCGGTGCATCATCTCGTCGCTTCGCGTCTTTTCGATATAGTGTCGGACGGCTTCGGCAAATAACCGGAACTCACGGATCGAGTACTTCCTTTGATTCCCAGTGAGCGCCTCTTCAAACTCAGAGTGCCGATCTGCCACCGTTAAAGCCAGCCGATCTTTTTCTGTGCCGCGCATAACGTCATGAAAGATTCTACAGGGGGACCGAGAGACCGAGTTTCGGGACGAAGCTTCCGCGCTCTTGCCGCCCCGGTTTCGCGGACTCGGGTGAAGATCTCCGCGCCAAGCTGGCTCTGGGGGGCTCTGAACTGCGCCTTAGTGGGCGAACTGGATTACCGAAGACTTCGCAAGAGCTCTGCCGTCTCGAGTACCCGGTCCGGGCGGCGGTGCCACCAGACAGAAAGACACATAGAGTGGAATATTTCACGTCTTGCGTGGGTCACTAGTTGCAGACGTATGACGAGAAGGACCCGCAATGCCAAGACGAGCGCTTCGGCCCGCAGGTTGTCCTTTGGGAACTGGAGGTAGCACACATGTACGCAGCGACGACTGAGAGCCCGGACTCCATGAGCCTTTGCGTTAGTCCGTGCGAAATGCCGGTGAAACAGCCCGACACCGCCGAGGCTGAACTGGTCCGACTACTCCAGGGAGGCAAGGAGACGACTTTTCGGATGTTCATCGACCGCTACGGCCCCAGGATTTACCGCTTAGCCTACGGGATCTTGCGTAACCGTGACGACGCCGAGGATATCGCACAGGAGGTATTCGCTACAGTCTACTTCTCGATCAACAGGTTCCAAGCGCGCAGCTCGCTATACTCATGGGTCTCTCGGATCGTCATCAACAAGTGTTACACACATCTGCGAAAGAAACGGCCGATCTACGAAAGCGATTCCAGAGACGGTGCGCCGTCAGCACTCATGCAGAGTACCGCCGACCGGCAGCCCGGACCGGATCTTGTTGTCATGCAGAGGGACTTTATCAACAAACTGCTTACCCAAGTCTCGGAGGATGAGCGCGTTTTACTCGTCTGGAAGGAAGTCGAGGGACTCTCACTAAAAGAATTATGTGAAATGACCGGATTAAACGAGAACGCCATCAAGGTGAAATTGTTCAGGGCTCGTCAAAGGCTTGCCCGAGCCGCTGCCAAGTCAAGGGATAGATGGCTCTTGGCTCGAACATCCCTCGGGGATTAGTTGCCACGTCGCCTCAAAATAACTCGGCGGAGCGACATGCTCCCAACTAGGTGACTCGTGCTGTCCCTTAGGTTAGTGCGCGGCCGCACCACAATGGATTGGGGAAGCGCATGAGCTCCTTCGGGAACTTCAATGGCAGCTATAATCTTGGCGACAACCCCAACAATCCTTTTGACAGCATTCAGGGCGCGGGCCTCAGAATCTAGAGCACTCCGGCGACGGTAAAGCATCCCCGCGGATTGAGGACTTTCCCTGAGCAATACCGTAATGTGCATCCCCTCTGTATATTTTGCGACTCACGAAGGCCCGATTTAACGACTGTAATCTCGAGGCTGGAATATTCCGTAGCGCTCGATGGTTTCGATTAAGGAGGTTCATCGGGAATGCGCGGGATCCGATATATGTGCCTGGCGGTAGCCAGTTTTTCTCTTCAAGCTCAGGTGGCAGAGCCCATTCTGACTAAGTCAGCGATTCCTTTTGGGACGGGCGCCGGGGGCGTGAAACTCGATTATGCCGGCGGCATCGGACCGGAAGGAGGCAGTTCCCAGGTAATACCAGAAGGCACGCTGGAGGTAGGCGTACGCGACGGACTGGAGATGCTGGCGCGGTTTCCACTGCTTCGCGTGAACCTGGGTGCACTACACGATACCGTGGTCGGCGGAGGGCAGCTCGCAATGGGAGCACGGTACCTGCTGACTGGCGGCGCAGACCGGCCATATGGTCTTGCGGTCCAGGGGATCGTAGAAGCTCCTACCGGAGACTCGCGTCTGGTCGGAAATGCTACACAAGTGATGCCGACACTCCTCTGGTATTGGCGCCCCATCGGCCAGGTGTTCGTTTATTCGAATCTCACCTTCGACCGTTCCATCGGAGGCACGGGGCCGAGCGTGGCCTTTCTTGAATATCAGACCGCCATAACCTGGAGAGCGACGAGCCATTTCGTGCCGGCTTTCGAATTTGCCGGGAGCACCAACACCATCGCGGGTCGAACGCAACTGGCAGGACTGCCAGAGGTAATTTTCCGGGCCGGTCCGAACGTGGAATTGAAGGCAGGATTGCAGCTGGGACTAAATGCCCGGACGCCGGAGCTTGGCATGCGGGTGCAACTGGGCTGGTTTTGGGGCAAGCGCCAGTAACGCTTTTCGAAAAAGATGCCCAGGCTTCACTGTTGGGGAGCATGTATCTCTAAAACAAACTATCAAGGGACTTCGTACTCGGACGCTTTACGATCCGTGCGAGCAGTTCCTTCATTGCAACCCCCACATCGCGGGGAAGTATGATGTTGTATGTCGCAGCACTCTTGTATGCTTTCAGCGCGGCGCCGATCGTATCGGGCCAAGGTTCATTGGGGTTGGAATTGTAATTCAGGTAGAAGACAGGGCACATGGCGGATCCCTTGGCTTTCAAGGAATCGAGCGGTATTTTTCGGTCGAGCGAGACTTTGGCGCCCACGATGACGATCGCATCCGGCGGGTCCGTCTGCGCGCCGAGCTGATCGGTGAGCAATCTTGTCACAAAGTGCGTTTCGCTTTGCGGGTCGCGCAAAAGACTGATATCGATTGTCCCCGCGGCGGGCGATTGCATGGCTCTTTCCAGCGCGAGGAAATCGACCTGATCGACCTTTTCCTGTCGATATATGATCTTCTGGCCCCGCAGATTGAAAGCTACCAACGCGGATACCGCAATGCCCGGTTGGTCGGCAACGCCGTGCAACGTCGAAAGGAGCACGGCGGCATCGGCCGACCTCAAAATGCTGTCCTGCGGCTTGGCCGGCGAAAGGTTAAGCAGGAACTTGATTCGTAGCGGTTGCGCGAGGTCCTGCTTAATCTGTGGTCCATTGCTGAAGAGTTTTCTATCCACGTCGAAGATCTGATTTGGACCGAGCGTCAGCGGCACATCCTGTTTGGCAGTGCCAGCCCTGGCCTCAAGCTCCCAGTGCGAGGTGCAGACGCGTTCGCGAGCGTCGCGCATAATCCAGTCGACGCGGTAGCGCCCAGGGCCGTGATCGAACCCACCGGTGAGTATGACCTCTCCTTTGCCGTTCATGGGCACACCTGAGATCGGAAACCGATGCGCCAGGTAAACAGAGTTTTCCGTCACTGCCACGGGAGTAACGCGCATGGCCACTTGCAACCAACCTCCCGCATCCGACAGCACCTTCACGGGAAGGCCAAGGTGGTAATAGGAATGGAAGCGTAGATCGAATCCCAGGGCGGCCTTGTCGGGTGTGACCGGGCATGAAAGCTCTGCGCGCGGCTCGCGAGCTGCGAGTGCTGCCATATCCTCGTACTGAAGACGGGGGGCCGGCTCCAAACGGCCTCCGGAGTCGCCAGCGGCCGTTGCAGCAGCTAACATTAACAGCACACCGAGTCTCATAAGCACCACTCCTCTCTCCCGCGCCACTTCAGCTTCCAACTCTCTAGACGGGAAAGCGGCTCCCGCTATTCCGCGGCGGCAGACGCTCGGCGCCGGAAATGTTCCGTGGAGCCGCGATCTGGCGGAAGAGAAAACCGGCTGGGTATGGAATAAAGCGCCTCGTGTCAACGGTAGAAGCAAAGGGACGCACTTTTAATCCTTCAAATCAGCAATTGGTTCCAACCGCCGACTAATCTTCGGTCAAAAAACGATGAACACTTTACTCAGCGAGTGGCTAGGCATTGCCTTTGTTCTGATCGGCGCGATCAATGTGTGGCTGATCCTGCAGTCTTCCGCCAGGCTTACCAGCACAAAAGCCAGTGGGCGCCTGATCGCGGCACATCGGATCGGCGGCTATATCTTCATCACCGTCTTCTGCGTGATGGCGTATTTCATGATTTCCCGGTTGGGCGATGCCTCCGGAGGCGCTGCGCCAGCCACGATCGTCCACCTGACCATCGCGATGGTGTTGAGTCCTCTTCTGTTCGTGAAGGTGTTGGTGGCCCGCTATTACAAGAACCACTATTCTCTTCTGATGCCGATCGGCCTGGTGATATTCGTTCTGTCATTCGTGCTGATCGGCATAACCGCCGGCCCGGCGCTGGCGCACCACGCCAGGATGGAGACCGTCTCGCTTGCTTCTATCGACCTCCCGACTACCTCCATCGATATGAACATGGCGGCCAAAAAGATGGAGGAGCGGTGTTCCAAGTGCCACAACCTGGACAGAATCGCCGGAGCGCATAAGGACGCGCGAGGCTGGCTCAGCACGGTAAACCGCATGCGCGCCTTGCCCGATTCGGGAATCTCAGCCGCCGACGCCCAGATCATCATTTCGTACCTGGCATCCCAGATGGGACCCAAAGGATCGCCCACCGCAGTGAACCTGGAAGTCGGACGGGCTCTTGTCGACCAGAGGTGTGGACGGTGTCACAGTCTGGATCGCGTCTATAAGACTGCTGAAGTTCCCGAGGAGTGGCGGGCCACGGTGGGGCGGATGGTCGCTTTCGCTGCGGGCAGCGGAAACGCGATTCAGTCCGGTGAGGACGAGCAGATCATCGCCTACCTGTCTGCTACACAAACCCCCGAGGTCCTGAACGATCGCAAGGCCCAGGCGGCGGCAGCTTCGTCCGCCGGACGCAGCCTGGTCACGGAAAAGGCGGCTGTTCCCGAAGAGCCCGCGCCATCCAGCCGGGGCGCCGCAGGGACCGTCGGCTTTCTCGCGTTGGTGTGTTTGGGCGTGCTCACACTGATCGTTCGGCGGCCCGGAAAGGGCACGATTTCCATTGCCCGAGCGGGAACACCGGCGGGGACAATCCCGCCCCAGGCCCTCGACGCCACGGTTTCCTCATTCGCCGATCCGCTGATCCTGCGATTGGCAAGCATCACACAGCAGACACCCGACTCAAAAACTTTACGCTTTATTTTGCCGAAAGGCCGGACAATCAGCTCACGTCCCGGACAGTTTCTGACGTTCTCCTTTCTGTTCGATGGGAGAAAGGTGGTCAGGTCCTACTCCATCTGTTCATCGGCGGCAAGATCGGGATACGTCGAGATTACACCCAAGCGGATGACGCAGGGATGCGTGTCGGTATTCCTCAATGATCGCGCGTCAGTTGGAATGACGGTGGAGGCCGCCGGCCCATATGGGCAGTTTTGCCTGGACGACCATCAGCACCACAATGTCGTGCTACTGGCGGCGGGGAGCGGCATCACGCCAATGATGTCGATGCTTCGGTATATTGACGACCTTTGCCTCGAGACATCCGCTACTTCTGCTGTACTGCGTCCGCACCGAGCGCGACATCATTTTCGGAAGTGAACTGGAGGAGCTGCAATCCCGGCTCAAGAGTTTTCGGTATCATGTCACGTTATCGCGGCCGCATTCTGATTGGGCCGGTCTGCGTGGCCATGTCTGCCGGGAACTCATCGAAAGCACCGTCCGCGACCTGCCCGCGCAGCACTTCTTTATTTGCGGCCCTCCCTCGTTCATGGACACCAGCCGCGGCATCCTGCTTGGCTTGGGGGTGACTTCGGAACGAATTATGCAGGAGAGTTTCGGCGCACCGCCGCCTGCAATTGTTTCGTCAGCGCCTCCCGAGGCGAGCGCAGTGATCCAGTTCGTCCGCACAGGCAAAGCCTGTACCGTGCGAAGCGGCCAGACTCTGTTGGAGGCGGCCGAGGAGACTGGAGTGGCCATTCCGTTTTCCTGCCGTCAGGGGCAATGTGGGACTTGCAAGACGAAGCTGCTGGCGGGCAACGTGCGAATGGACGCGGAGGCCGGACTCGATTCCGAATCGCGAGCGCAGGGGTTTGTCCTCACGTGCGTAGGGCGGGCCGAGGGTGGAATAAAGCTGGACGCGTGAGCGCCAGGTCCGGCTAAACTTCATCCAAGACAGAAGAGAAGAGTCCCGCGGTTGCTACCGCGGGGCGAAGACCTGGCCGGTCAGCGAATTGAGCGTTCAACTTGGTTAGCGTCGAGAGTGCCGGGGGACGGGGACGAAGCCGGGCGTCAAGCGGAGGAATGGACTGGTCTAGTAACTGCCTCGCACCGCAGTGGGTGCATCCTCCAAAGAGATCTTTCGGACAGCGCACAAAGCAATGGCTGCAGCCGAGTGGTCAGGCCGCCGGAGGGAGTTCGTTCTCCGGAGTTCTTCGGCTGCGCGGCCGGGCGGCTATGGAGAGAAGCCGCCCAAACTTCGGAACTGCCGCCTCGGCGCCCAAGGCACGTCGCATAGAATTGCGGCTCGAAATCACGATCAGCCGCTGACGTCCTTCAGTTCTTCGCTTCACAATCAACCTCCTGCCGCATTACAAGTGCGTTCGATATATCTACCGATTACGCGTGGCAAGTATTCCGCAAATTTAGCGGAGCGCCAAATAGGAATCATTTGCTACCGAAGCCATCTGCCGGTCCGCGGAATCTGGTGAACCAGCGGGAACCACCACGGACACGCGAAACCACCGCCGGTGCCTTCGGCCGATGGCTACCTCGGCGCCTGCGGCCCGAGCGAGAGAGACAAGCTCCTCCAGCCGGAACGCCGCGGCAACTGAGACCGGCCCATCATGGACCGTCAAAGGACCCCATCCAAGGATTCTCCGCGTCAGGGGGAGAAAATGGTAGGCAAGAGGATGGCGTTCCAGATCGAGCAAGAGCAATGCCCGCCGCGCGAAATGGCGCAGCGTGGAGATCATGTCGACCACTTGGCAGTCGGGGAAATGATGCAACACCGACGAGCAAAGCACAAAATCGAAGGCATGCTTTGCGAATGGAAGCCGGAGCGCATCCGCTACCACCCGCGGTGAAGGGGCGTTTCGCAGGTGTACTGGCCGATGGTCGAGCGAGACCACTTTTGCGTTCCGAAAGTGGCGGGTGAGACACTTGCCCATATCTCCGGAACCGGCGCCCACATCCAGCACGGAGAAATGCTCCGCCGGATCTACCAGGTCCTTCATCATCCGAAGCAAAGCTCGATGCCCGCCGAACCACCGATTGATACGGGCCAGTTCGCACAGATTGCGATCCGCATGGGCCGGCCCGGCACACTCCAACCACTCCGGCTCCAGCAGCCGGCCGCTCCAGCGGGACGCGCTTCCGCCGCTCCAATTCAGTAGCATTCTCGGATCCTTTGTTTTGACAGTACGGTCAGCCCGCGGTTCGAGGAGATTATTCTGCTGCCAGGGTCGAGTCCACCACAGCGAGGCTGTGCGGCTTCATGACTGACTTTACGTCGGTGATGCCGAGGACGCTGCGCAGTTTGTCGTCCGCTACCTTCATTGGGCCCGGTCCCTTGGCTGTGCCCGGCGCGGGTTGCGGAAAGGCCGTTGACATCGCCGTGTGGAACGTGACGTTGCCCTCTACCTTTTGCATCACCTGATGGATATGCCCATTGAGCACCGTGACCGATCCAAACCGTTTGAGATATCCAAGTGCCTGGGCGCTGTCTTCTGTCCCCCAACCCCAGTCCGGATAAACCGACCACAGCGGAATGTGGGCAAACACCACGACAGGGCGGCTGGCGGGCTGGCTCTTAAGGTCCGCCTCGAGCCACTGGATCTGCTCCGGGCCGAGCTTACCAAGGCCTTCGAGTGCCGCGACATTGGACAGGCCGACGAAGTGGACGTCCTTATGGTTGAAGCTGTACCAGCCGCGCCCTTTCGCTTGCTTAGCCGTAGCGCTCCAGGTACATCTTGCCGTCGTCAATGGACGTGTCGTGCTCGCCAGGGACAAAGAAAACTTGCTTCGGTTTGGCGCCTTTCAGCACTTGATCGAGGGTATCGAATTCGGCAGGTTTAGACGTGTGACTCAAATCGCCGGTATGGATGATGAAGTCAGGCTGCTGCGGGAGTCCATTGATCTTGTCGATCGTCGCCTGCAGGGTGGCCGGTGACGTCGGCATTCGCGGGCTTATTGAAGCCCATGTGGCTGTCGCTGATCTGGACGAAATGGAGCTCTCCCTTCGACGCTCTTTCATCTTCTCCTGGCCAAACGCTTGCTGAAGTCAGAGTTCCGCCGGCGAGCGTCCAGAGAACGCCAGAGCCGGCCCAAGCCATGCAGTTCAAGAAACCGCGGCGGTCAACGCCATCGTTGTTGTGGTTGTGAGTGATTATTTTGGACAAGTGTACCTCGCGTAAATTCGGTGTGGTGCGTTCCGGAGTTCCAGACTCGAATACGGCGCGGTTTATTCCCTGACGTTTGTGCTTTTCGAGAGTTGACGTCGAATTGAACCGGGAATATTTCCCCTGCTATCCCGGTCAACTGGATATGGATGGCCGCTGATGATCCCGATACGAAATCTGGTGGCAGCTGTAACACTTGTCACTG
>CAWFPJ010000013.1:0-149216 GCA_963817515.1 Bryobacterales bacterium
TTTCGGTCCTGGTACAGGAGAACGCGGTCGCGCACCGCAAGACGCGCAAGGCCTGACGAATTGGTTCGCGTGGCACAGATGACAAATCATCCGCAAGTTGCCGAAACCGCCGCCGCTTTCGCCACCAGGCATCTCAAAGCCGTGACGAAAAAATCCGACAATCGCGCGCCTTCGGCTGAAACTGTCGGCGTTTTTCCCTTTGGTCACAATCAAAGCCGATGGCTGGCGTAAAGCAACACAGCTATCGCGACCAATAGAAGGAAAATGATGAAAGCCACGAACGACAACTGAATTCTGCCCTTCGCGTCGTCCTCCACATTCTTTTTCACGTCCTGATCCTGTATCTTCGTCCCATCACTTCCACTCCGCTGCCTATCTGCTGTCTCGCCTCAAGATAGGGCACCATCAATTCCCGCATCGCCGCCGCTTCTGTTGAAAAGCGTTCGCGGCAGGAAAATCGTCTATTTGCAGCTTCAGATCAATGTCAGGCCGAGAGCAAGTCGCTTGGCGTTCATAAAATCGGAGCGATCCAATCGGGGGAGGGCTGTCTACAACTTTCAAGGGGTTTATACATCGTCCGTCCTGCGCAATAATGTCCGGCGGGGAGCCCCTCCTCGCCACGCATCTGGTGGACCATGAAGAAGCTGATGCTGGAAAGCGCACCATTGATGGACTCGTCACGGTGGATGGAAATCGGCTTCGACGAGCGGTATGACGTCAGGCGCTTCAACGCGATTCGGCTTCGAATGGACTTATGAGGGCGGCAGCCCGCGACAACTGGCGCTTGCGATTCGATGGATCATCTGAACGATGCGGCGCGGGCCGCGGCGCTGTCGGACGTATTCATGAATGGTGGTCGCTGCCAATTTTGACCAGGACTGGCTACAGACCACCAGTGATGACGTCGCTGCCGCACTTCAGGCCATCGATCCACGGCAGGCTGCCGGCTGCCTCGCGGCCGCCCCCGGAAAGGAGACAGCATGATAAGTCAGCGCCAGATCAACTTTCGCCAGCAGTACCGCGCCCGGATCGTCGGCTGGTATAACGGCTATCTCCACATCGTTCTAATCTATGCGATGGAAGTGGCCGCGTTCTATGTCTATATCGGCCATCTGCACGACGTGCGTCCGATCGATTGGCTTGCCATACCGCTCACTTTTCTGTTCACCAATATGTTCGAGTGGGCAATTCATCGATTTGTGATGCATCGCCCGGTGAGCGTCCGGGGCTGCGCGCGGTCTCTTATGAGCGGCACACGCTCAATCACCATCAGCTTCCACTCGATGGGAACATGCGCTTCCCGCGATCACAGGGACTGGCGGGTGACCGTGTTCCCACCCTACGCGCTGGGGGTGTTCATCCTGATGTCGCTGCCACTGGCGTACATCCTTGGCCGAATCTTCACGCCGAATGTCGGCTGGCTCTTCATGTGCGTCACGACCGGCATGTATCTCGTATATGAGTTCATGCATTTCTGCTGTCACGTCGAGGAGAACCCGTTTGTCCGCCACTGTCCGTTTGTGAACACGCTGCGCCGGCATCACACGGCGCACCATAACGGGCGGCTGATGATGGAGGTCAACATGAACCTGACTTTTCCCATCGCCGACTGGCTGTTCGGAACGTCCGATCTTGACCGCGGGCCTGCTCGGCCACCTTATCAATGGCTACGATACGCGATTTCTAAAGCGGCTGCGCAGCAGGCCGCAGCGTCCAGACGAGGCCGCCACCGTCCCGGTGGAAAATCACTGATATCTTCTTACGACCGGAACCGAATTTCGCGGTGGATCGGTTTCTTCCGGCCATCGACTGTCAGGTAGCGACGGTCGGTTGCGCTAGCTCTTCGAGTTCGTTGCCAGCCGGACGGAAAACCGCTACACACTTTTCCTGCAGTTGCTTCTAGGGGGTCTTTCTGTTTTTTAACAAAGCGGGGAATGCCGCTGCGCTTTGCCCCAGCATGGTGCCGTCAGCGGCGACTACGATACCTTCGCCCGCCTCGTCGTCCGGGACAAAGGCCGTGGCCTGGCCGGTTCGCGCGCTGCCGATCCATACGCCTTTGCGGCCTTTGGTGTTGTAGTCAACGGCATAGCGTTTTTCTCCCTGCTGTCAATATAGAGCCCGCTGGGACTGCCGAACTGCCTGTACTCAGTGAGATATCTGCCATTCTGGTCGAATATCTGGATCCGTGCGTTGACGCGGTCGGCGAGAGAAAGCAGTCGGCCGCGGAAATCGAAGGCCAGCGCATGGGGATTGCGGAGACTGTCTCGGGCCTGATTCGAGGCTCCCCCATTGGGTGATGAATTTTCCGCGGCTGGAAAACCCGATGATGCGCGTGATGGTATCGGGCGGAAGGTCCAGTGCGACGGTGCCATGTCCGTCGGCGACAAAGATGTCGCCATTGGGCGCCGTGACGACATCGGAGGGATCGTGGAAGTGCGGTGGGTCCGCCGCCTGACACCCCCACCGTGCCCAGCCCATCAGCACCCGGCCATCGGGACTCAGCTTGACCGACTTGTTCGCCCTTGGTGTGATCCTTGCTGACCACCGCGTCTGTGACCCAGACATTCCCATCGCGGTCGACATGCAACCCGTGTGGAAACGGCCGAGAGTTTCGCGCCGATACTGCGAACCGCTTTGCCGGTTGCCGGGTCAATTGTGTGAACCGCCGCAAGGTTGGAACCGTCGCAGCTGTTGGCGGCGCAGCGGTCGATGGCCAGATTCCGACCATGTGGGCCGATTTCGATTCCGGCGCTTGTCCCCCAGGGCTTGCCGCCCGGCAACGAGGCCCAGTGACGCTGTGGCGGACCATACGGATCAGGAAGAGACACCTTGCCTTGCGCCAGTGCTCCCCAGCAGCAAAGCGCAAATAGCCCGCCCAAAGCCGCCGAGATATGGTTTCATGCTTCCTCCGATTGAGGCGACACTGGCACTCCCCGGACGTCGGAAGAACCACGGTATTCGATGCGGAGGTCGGGCGAACATTGTGTCCCGTCGGCGGAAAACTTTCTCTTGTTCCTTCCCGCTCTGCCGATCGTATCGTCGACCACCAATGCGATTCCAGGCTGGAAAGGGACCTCATGAAAGTCACCGCAGCGGCGACGGCCCTGATCACGCTGATCGCCGATGAGCCCAGCCTCGGCCGCGGATGACGGGAGATGATTGAGCGCCTGGCGACCTGCCAGGATTCGTGGGCCGATTGGCAAACGGCCAACCTTGCGCAACTGAATATCCTTGCCGCCTTTCCGCCAGCCTCGGCAAGAAACGGCGGCAAGAACTCACACCCGACAGGAGATCCTATGACCATTCAATCGCGCCGCCGGTTACTGCAGGCTTTGGCTGCAGGTACCGCCGCCTATACCGTTCCTGGTCTGTTTGCCGAAGCTCTCAAGACAACCGTCAGCCTGGGAGAGGGTCCGTTCTATCCGGACAAGATGCCGCTCGATACCGATAACGACCTGCTGGTGGTGAATGAAGGCATCACGCCGGCGGTCGGCGAAATCGCCTACGTTTCCGGCCGCGTGCTGACGAAATCGGGCGAACCGCTTCGCAACGGCTATGTCGAAATCTGGCAGACCGACACCAACGGCTCCTATCTTCACTCTGGCGGCCGCAACACCGGTGGATACGATTCCAACTTTCAGGGCTACGGCCGCTTTGTAACTGACTCCAAAGGCCAGTACTTCTTCCGCACCATTAAGCCTGTCGAGTACACACTCCAGGGAACGTTCCGCTGCCCACATATTCACTTCGCGATCAGCAAATCCGGCCACCGGCTCATCGCCACCCAGATGTTAATCAAGGGGCACCCAGCTAATGACCGCGACGGCATCGTCAAGAGCAATCGCGCTAAGGGTGAGATGCTGGAATCCGTCATGGTGGATTTCAAGCCCATCGCGGGGTCGAAGCTGAAAGAGTCCACCGCAAACTGGGACATCGTCATCGGCCGCTCCGCAGAAGAGATGGAGGACGGCACGCTTGGCATCGGTCTCGGTAAGCCGGACCGCCCCCGGTTCAATCCAGGCAACGCCAGAAAGTAACGGTGCCACCAGGCGCTAAAACGTGCGCGAGGCTGTCCTCTGACTGACGTCTTGCATCGAAGCCGACGGATTCGCGCGATGGCGAAAGGATCAGGGCAGAAGTGCAGGAGCCAGGTCCAGCAAGTGGTTAGTGCGCTGTGCTGAGATGTCAGGTGACGGACGGTCCTCAGTAAGACCCGGGCCTGCAAATCGGCGATACTCGTTTTTCTGCGCCGCTTGGACCTGCACAAATTCCACCGATTGAGGCTCGGATGGGATACGCGCACCGAACCAGTGCGGGTCTTCTCGTTGCGCCCACGTCACGAGCGCGAGGACTGCGCCGGCCGCATAGGCTGGGACATGCGTGGTTCCTCTATGCGCCCGTATGGAGCCGATCGCCGCGTCGTTTCCATAGAGCACCGCGGTAAAGTGGGTTGCCGGGGCGACGTACATCGTGATCGCATTCCACGAGAGAGGCTGATAGGGAAGGCTTTCCGGGAGTGCAGCGGCACTGTTGTTCACCACATCATTGCGTCTGGCAAGCGCTCTGGTAATCGGTAGCGTATAGACGTAGTCGTTGGCGCGCATGGGACGATGACATCCGGTGCACTCCCTTACGAACTGGGCGTCCGAACCGTAAGGCTTCAGATCCAAACCCCGCCAACGACCCCATGCCCATCCTTCGGTGTCTCTGTGACCGCGAGCGTCCTTGATCATGAACTCGACCTGTATGAATTTGCCAGGGTGAACCAAGCCATCCGAACCCAGTTCCTGCTGCCACGCGATTTTCGCGAAGCGCGATCCATCGGGCCAGGGAGAGATGTTACCGGATTGGGCCGCCTTCACGGCAACTTCATTGCCGAGTATGAAACGGAACGTATCGTTGTCGCCGCGGTCGGTAGTGCTGATCGGCTTCCAACTCTCGAAGTCGGAATCAAATGGCAGTCCATTAAGCTCCGGGCTCACCCTGCCGTCGGGTTGCTGAGAATGATCGGGATCACTCGGCGCTGGCGTCGCGGCTGAAAGTGGCGTCCAGGGCGAAAGAAAGGTCTTCAACCGCATTAGTTCGCCGGCGGTCACTTTCGCCTCCGGATGCAACAACGTGAATTGCGGAAGAGGCATAGCGCCAAACTGGATCATGTTCACGGCCTCAAACAGTGCGGCCTTTTGAGCAGCTGGAGGCTTGGAGCCCAGTGTCGAGAAGTTCAGGTGTTCACGCGCCGTCAGAATGTCACGGCGTACCAGCCAGTAGGCGGGTACGACCTGATCGAACCACGAGAGCTTCAATTGGTCGGAGTGGCAGCTGTAGCAGTCCCTTTCAAGGATGCGCTTGATGTCGGGAGGAGCTTGTAGTTCAGCCGTAGCAACTCTAGTAGGAATACCGGGCCGGACCGCCTGCAACAATAGAAATGCGGCGGCACCTGCGAGACTAACTTTGCCGAGCTTTCTCATAGTTAACTCCTGATCTCTACAACCACCTTTCCCAGTGAGCCGGCTTCTACACGGGCAAATGCAGCTTCAATGTTTGACGCCGCAAATCGCTCCTTTCGTGGCTGCACTGAGGGCATTTGGCTCAGAAGGTCAGCCGCAATGCCATCTGGATCAGGCGGGGATTATTCAGTTGCCCGCTAACCACACCAAACAGCGAACTGCCCAATTGGTTGCCCGGGGGACTAAACTGCACGCGGTTGAACAGGTTGAAGACTTCCGCCCGGTAGGAAAGTGAAAAACGCTCCGTGATCTTGGTGTCCTTGGTGAGCGAAAAGTCCCAGTTGTTGATTCCCTGGGTGCGCGCATGCGAATCGGCCCGGGGCTCATTGCCGAAACCGAACGACGAAGGCTGCGAGTAGCAGGAGGTGTTGAACCACTGGCTCAACTTGGCCTGTGCGGCGCCACCGATAGCCGGATTGCAGCCGGCGGTGATATTCGGCCTCGGCGGTCCGCCGTTAAAGTACGTGCTGATGGAGGTCGGCTGGGCCAGCATCGGAATCGGGAAGCCCGATTGGAAGGTCGTGATGCCGCTGACTCCCCAGCCGGAAACAATCTTGTCCAGGGCTCCTGTCGCGCCGGACAGGAATTTCTTTCCCTTTCCAAAAGGCAGGGGCATCACGTAAGCTGCCACGCCCCGGAAAGGCGCGTTATAACTGAGTTCCGAGCGCTCCCCGCGGAGGTTGTAATAATCCTGGATTTCGCCCGGCTGGTAATACTCGCTGTAACCGGTCATGGTGTCGGCGTTGCCAATGTTCTTGGCATATTCGAAGGAGACCAGCAGGGTGCCTCCGGAGCTGAAGCGCCTCTGCACCCTCGACTGGAGAGCGTGGTACACGGTGTCGAACGCCCGCCGTAGTAGCGGAGTAGGCGCCAGTGTATTGCGGGTAAGGCAGCAGAAGCTGGCCATATTGAACGGTCGGCAGCGACAACGGACCGGCCTTCACAATCCCGTAGAACGGATTCTTGACTTGTTGGAGCAACTGGGTACCGAGGGAGAGATCGGCGTAGGGGATCTGGTCGAAGCCCATGCCGTTGCAGACCAGGCCGCCGGGAGCGTACAGGTGAACGCCGCGGTTGCCTACGTAGGCCACCTCCAGCGTGAACCCGCTGCCCAAATCCCGCTGGACGTCGAAATTCCAGTTCATCATGTAGGGCGTGCGGTCGCTGGGGATGTTGCTTACTACGAGCTGCCCCAGAATGAGCGACTCGTAGTTCGGGTCCCGTAGCGGCAGCGGGATCAGACCATTGGGAAACGGATTGCTGAATGTCGCGACCGGTGTGAAGCCGCCGTCCAGCGTGGGCACCCATGGAGTAGCCGAATTGTTGACGGGGCTGGCGTAAGGATTCCCGTTCTGCACGGTGGTTCCGGGTGTGTAGAAAACGCCAAATCCGGACCGGATCACGGTCTTGTCGTTGGGGCGCCACGCCGCGCCGAGACGCGGCGAGAACAGCCTCCAGTGAGGCGACTGGCTAAGCCGGCTAGGGTACCGCTCGGAGTTCACCAGCACCATGTCGCCGGCATAGTTCAGGCCCGCGGCTTTCAGTGCCGGGTTGATGGCACCGGGCAGCCAGACCGTGTTCCAGTCGTGTCTCTCGGACCAGTACCCTGTGTATTCCCAACGCAACCCAAGGGTCAGTGTGAGCTTGTTGTTGGCCCGGAACGTATCGTTGATGTAGGCGCCGGCGTAGTGCTGTATGCCGTACGGCGTATCGGCGTTAACCATATTCCCTGCCTGGCCCAGACCCAACATGTAAGACGCATAGGCGTTGCCGGTGTTGCCGGCCGCCAGCGGGTTGGCCGCCGTGAATGCGCTGGTGAAGCTGAAGACATTGGCGTTGCCGGCTTCCTGCCCGTACGCTGCAATCTCACGCCTCCACTCGCCGCCGAAATGCAGCGTGTGGCGGCGGAGGGTTTTAGTCACGCCCCCGTTAATCGCTTCGCTATTCGAAATCTGCTGTAAGAACAGGGCAACGGTGCGATTTCCGCCCGGACTGTAGCCGGTCACCTGGGTCTGCGGCAGTTCCCTGTGCACCAACTGCGCAGTGGTGTCAGCAGGCCAACCGATTTCTTTCGTGAGATCGAGCCCCATGTTCCACGCCGTACGCACGGAGTAGTTTCGCAGGACCGAGAGGTTCACATCCAGCATGGTAGTCGGATTCAGCGCGTAGGTATCGGCGATCACTCCCTGATCGGTTTGCGCGACGCTCCTGGTCTGCATGATGCCGCCGGTTCCATAGGTGTCAGCCGGCTTGGTCCAGGGATTGACCGCGGTGAATCGGAGGAACAGGTGCTGCTTGTCGCTGATGTTCTGATCCACGCGGGCGCTCGACTGGTTGGAGTCCGAACCGGTGCTGTAGTTGAGAGTGAAATTGTTGGTCAAGGCGGGCTGATTCGGAAAGTTCCAATACTTATTGAGCAGCACCGACGTCGGGTCCAGACGGGCGGTTGGGATGATATTACCCGGGAAGGGCGTACGGCCGGAGGTCACTCCGGAAGGGCATGAGGGAAGACCCTGGCCCCCGCAGGTGGTCGTCGCCGGGTCGTAGATCACGTTGCTCACACCGGAAAAGTTTCCGCCACGTTGAGCGACGGTCGGCATGGTCAGTGTACTGGTTACACCCGAGCGAATCCGGTTGCCTTCGAAAGCCAGGAACACGAACGTCTTGTTCTTAATGATCGGCCCGCCCAGGGTGGCGCCAAACTGGTTCTGGCTGTAAGCCGGCCGTGGCAGGCCCGCCTTGTTGCTGAAGAACGTGCTGGCGTTGAGCACCTTGTTGCGGAAGTACTCGTAGGCGGCGCCGTGAAACTCATTGGTCCCGGATTTGCTGGATAGGTTGATGACGCCGTTCAGCGTGCCGCCGTATTCCGGACCGACGCTATGCGACATGACCTGGAATTCCAGGACCAGGTCCTGGATGGGTTGGAATGCGGCGGTGTTGAGCTTCACGTTCATGAACGGTGCGCCGTCGAACCAGGTGACGCCCTGGTTCGCCAGGCCGCCGGAGATCTGGTAGTTCATCGAACCGTTAAGCGCTCCGTTCTGCGGTATCACCCCCGGCGCCAGTGCGATTAGGGCGAATACGTTGCGCCCGTTGAGCGGCATATCGGTGACGATGCGGCCCTCCACCACCTGGCCCTGTGTTGCGTTTTCGGTTTGCAGCAGCGGCGTCTGCGCCGTGACTTCCAACTGCTGGTCGACAGTGCCCACCTCCATGATGGCGTCTATGCGGACCGTATTCTGGGTCTCCACTCTGACGCTATCGCGGGTGAGGTGCTTGAAGCCGCTCTTTTGGATTTCCAGTCTGTAGTTTCCCGGGACCAGGTTGACAACCTGATAGTTCCCACCGCCATCGGTCTCGGCGGACCGGCGCTCTGCCGTTCCCAGATTGATCAGCGCCACGGCCGCGCCGGGGATGTTGCTCGAGGTGGCATCCGTGACCGTCCCGACGACGGAACCATAGGACGTTTGGGCCGCTGCAGGCTTGGCAACGACCATAAGTGCGACCGCTGCTACTCCGGGCAACAGCGTGCATTTGAACGCTAACCTGGCGTTCCAGATTCCAGAGTCCATCTCACCCTCCAAACCGGAATCCCCATTTCGGCTCCCCGGTTTGCGAATATCATACACCCAGCCGTTGCCGTGCGGATCATGCGAAGCACAGTTGTTTGACCGCCCGCGGCGCGAATCTACTGTCGGCGAATCTACTGTCGGCGCCAATCTACCGCCCACACTCTTCGTTTAGGGTATACTTGCGGCACCCATGAGTCCGGCGATGCCGCCAGCAGCAACCACTGAGTTCGCGGAACGGACCTGGCGCAAAATCAACCGCAGGCTGGTGCCGTTCCTCTTCATGCTCTACACCATTGCTTATCTGGACCGGGCAAACCTCAGCTATGCCAGCCTGGAGATGACGAAGGAGCTACATTTTTCGAATGAGGTATACGGGCTCGGAGCTGGGATTTTCTTCCTGGGCTACTGGCTCCTGGAGATTCCAGGCGCAATACTTGTCGAGCGGTGGAGCGCGCGCAAGTGGATTTCGCGAATCATGCTCAGTTGGGGCCTGGCGGCCGCATTCACCGGCCTGATCCACACGCGAAGCGAATTTTATTCGGCGCGATTTCTTCTCGGCGTTGCAGAGGCTGGCTTTTTCCCGGGAGTAGTCGTGTACCTGACCCACTGGTTCCGCGCAGCCGATCGCGCCAAAGCGCTGGCCGGATTACTGATCGGTTATCCCGTATCGCAGATCGTGGGCGCACCGCTTTCGGCGACTCTGATGAACATTCACTGGCTCGGGTGGAGAGGATGGCGGTGGCTTCTCATCCTGGAGGGAGTACCTGCAATCATCGCCGGCGTCTGGGTTCTTTTTTATTTGACGGATCGCCCAAAAAACGCCAGGTGGCTGACGGTGGAGGAGCAGGACTGGATCACAAATGAACTCGAAGAGGAGAAGCGGGGCTTGATCGCGAGGCAGCAGGTCAGCGTCTGGCGTGTAATTGTCCAACCCCAGGTGCTGCTGTTGACGGCGATCTGGTTTTTCAGCATTAGTGTCGGCAACGCATTCAGCCTGTGGCTGCCCAAGGTCGTTCAGAGGATGTCGGGCTATGGTCCGGTGGTAACAACACTCGTATCGGCCATTCCGTTTCTGGCCGCGTTGCCGTTCACACTGCTGGTGGGTTGGAATTCGGACCGCACGGGCGAACGACGCTGGCATACCGCCGGGTGCATCTTTCTAGCGGCCGGAGGGCTCACGCTGTCACGTGCGACGGCCAGTATTCCGATTGGCATTTTTGCCCTGACGCTGGCGGCCATGGGCCTGAGTGCCCGCCAGGCTCCCTTCTGGTCAGTGTCGAGTTCCCTGCTGGCGGGAACATCGTCGGCTGTGGCGATCGCCGTGATCAGTTCCTTTGGCCAACTGGGAGGCTTTGCCGGGCCGTACATCGTCGGATTCCTGACGGACCGAACCGGCACGTATGCGGCCGGCACGTACTATCTAATCGGCTCGGCGGCCGTCGCCGGCCTGCTTATGCTACTCCTCAAACCCCCGAAGCGGACACTCGCCTCGTAGCGGATGATTCAGAAGCCGGCATCTGCAGAGGATCGCCGTTACAGGGTCCCACTGTGATCCGGCTCCTGGGCATAGATCCTGCCACGCCGAGCCGATTGGGATTCGCGGTCGATAACGCATCCTCAAACTAACTAGAATGACAACCGCGCGCTTAGCTGAAACTCACGCCCTGGCGTAGTGGCTTCCGTGATACTTCCGAACTGCGGCGTGTTCACGAAGCGATTGGGCGTTCCCCAGTTGGAATGATTGAGAGCGTTGTAGGCTTCGGCCCGCATCTCCAGGCGCATTCGTTCCCAAACGGCAAACGATCGCGTCATCGCGACGTCCAGGGTTTGCATCCCCGGCCCATACAGCGTGTTGCGCCCCACGTTGCCGAATGTGTATGCCGCGGGCGTCGCAAATGCGGCGGGGTTGAACCATGCGTCCGTGCTGCCCGTTCCGGGTCCGGATACCGGCTGGCCGGTGTAGTTGGCGCGAATTGGATTCTCGCCTACCACCGTGCCGGCGTTAGCTGTGTCACCGTACACCGAGACGGTGAAAGGAAAACCGCTCTGCACCTGGTACAGAGTGGAAAACCTCCAGTTGCGCGTTAGCGCCCGACCGGCGCGGCCCGGCCCGAACGCCGGAATATCATATACCGCGCTCACTACAAAGCGGTGGCGCACGTCGCACGCCGGGCCTTTTTCGGCGTTCAGATCGTGGCTGTTCTGCGGAACCGCCGATTCGAACATGGGCGAGCGGAAATCCGGCGCATTGCTCAGGTTCTTGGAGTAGGTGTAATTCGCCAGCAAGGTCAGCCCGCTGGAATAGCGCCGCCGCAGGTTGACGTATCCCGCGTCATACCAGCTTCTCGCTGTGTCTTCGAGCATGTTCACGGTGCTTACCGGAAAGGTGAGACCCGTCGACGCCACGGTTGCGGGTATCACCGTGCCCGGCAGGAACGTCGCCGTCGGATAAGGCCGCCGCGGCTGCAGCGTGCCCGGCCCGGGCAGATCGTTGTTGATCAGGTCTGATCGCTGCAGATGGAAGCCACGTTCACCGTGATATCCAATCTCTACCGTGGTATCGTGTTTCAAGCTCTTCTGAACGGATGCGCTCCACTGCTGAATGTACTGCGCCGGCGCGTGGGGATCGAACGCTGTGAAGCTTACCACCGTGCTCCCCAGCACCGGCTGCGGAAAGTTGAAGCCATTGATGGAGGGCGTGAAGTTATCGCTTTGCTGGGTTATCGGAAAAACCAGCGGGACGTTGTGCAACTGGTTGCACCAGGTGTTCAAATCTACCGGCGTATAGAAAATCCCATATGCGGCACGCACTACGAGGCCCGCGCTCTCAACGTGGTGCGCTATCCCAAGCCGTGGCGCGAAGCGCAGCTTGTTCGGGTACATCAGCCCGCGCGGCGTTCCGCTTTCGCCTCCGATGAACGCTACCAGGCCGGTGCTGGTCTGATAGAGATTGCTCCAATGACGCGAAGTATCCACCAGCGGCGCCATAAATTCATACCGGACGCCCACATCAATGGTGGTATGCGGCGTGACGCGCCAGGTGTCCTGCACGAACGCGTCTGCCGACCACTGCCGCAAGTCCATTGTGGGCACTCCGTTCTGCACCTGCCGCGTGGCGGGCAGGCCCAGCAGAAAGCTCGCCAGCGCATCGCCCGTACCGTCGTTGGTCGCGGTCTGCGTCGTAAATCCGTTGGTAAATGTGTAGTAGCCGCGGCTCTGCACCAATGCCCACATGGGCCAGATGTACCAGCGATAGCTTCCGCCGAACTTCAGGCTGTGAGCGCCCCGCTGCCAGCTCAGCGTGTCGCGGCCTTCAAGCATGGTGTCCCACATGTGCATCGGCGTGGCCAGCCAGGCATCGCCGAAGGGCGAGTAGCCCTGTACGTTGAAGGATGGCGCGCCCCAGGCGCCCTGGCCGCCAAAATTGACGCCGGTAATTCCAAGCGCATCTACGACGTCGTTGACCCCGTTATTTTCGGTGTAGTGAAACATGCTCAGCCGCGACAGCGTGACCGACGCTGTGTTCACCAGAGTGGGCGAGATAACTCGCGTCCAGCTGATCGACCCGTTCTGCCCCCTATTGTTGTGATAGAAGCCGTAGCCCGGCAGGTTCTGGGGAAAGAAGCCGTGCTCGCTGCTCAGCGAGTAGCGCGCGTTCAGAAAGTCTCCGCCATTGAAAATCCGGTCTACGCGGATGGTGCCCTGATTAGTAGTCAGTCGCGAGTCGCGCAGGTCCAGCAGGTTATTAGAATCCTGGCCGCCGCTGTTGCCGAGAACGGTGGGCGTCCCCATCATGGTCATGGCACCCATCATGCCGTTGTCCATGTTAGGCAGCGGCGTGTAATTCTGCAGCATCTTGAAAGCCGCCGGATACAGCCGGCTCGCCGGAATCACGTTGCCTGGAAACGCGCTGCGAATCACTTGGGGGTTCGCAGCGCTCGCCGGCAGCGCCGGATTGTAGGCAGGGTTTGCGACAGAGCCGGAAGGATCGAAAATATTCGTTCCGCTCTGGCTGAAATCTCCTCCACCTTCAGCGGCAGTGGGAACCGTGTCGATTGAGGTCTGGGCCTGTGTCTGGCGGTAACCCTCATAATTCGCGAAGAAGAAAGTCTTCTTCCCGTAAACCGGACCACCCAGTGAGCCGCCGAAATTGTGCTGGACCAGGAACGTAGTTCCAGGCATCTCGTTCCAGGTGCGCGCATCGAGCGCGCTGTTGCGCAGGTATTCGTACATGGTCCCGTGGAACTGACTGGTACCCGCTTTCGTGATGATGTTCACTTGCCCGCCCCCGGCCCCGCCCATCTCGGCGCGGTAGCTGCCGGTCTGCACCTGAAACTCCTGAACCGCGTCGGGTGAAGGGCTGAAGTTCTGCGTGTTAAACGTCGGATCAGTGTTGACCGCGCCATCCAGCAGGAAATAGTTCGCATTCGGACGGTTGCCGCCGATCGTAATTGCCGAGGCCTGTCCCGGGCGCCAGTACAGCGGGTTAATCGTACCCGTCTGTGCTCCGTGGCCCTGATGCGCACCAGGCACCGTGAGGGCGAGGTCGAGTAGCATGCGCCCATTAAGCGGCAGGTCCCGGATGGACCTCGGCTCGATCACCTCACCGAGACTCGCATCCTGTGTCTTGAGCGTTTCGGCCGAAGCCGTGATCGCAACAGACTCTCGCCGCTGGCCCATTTCCATAGCGAAGTCGATCCCCATTCGCTGGTTCACTTCGAGCGTCACGCGACGCGAGAGCGTCAGGAAACCCGGAGCGCCAATCTCAACGGAATAATCCCCGGGCATCAGGTTCACTGCCTCGAACAACCCCTCGCTGTTCGAGTTGAGTGTGCGAACCGCCCCTGTATCCTTAGCCGTGATTGTCACTCGCGCCTGATCAAGCGGCCGGTGAGAGGGATCTTCAATCCTTCCGCTAATCGTAGCGAAATTGCTCTGTGCCATAGCGGCGACAGCGAGGAATAACAAAGCGAGTATAGACGGCATAGCCCCCCGGAGTATACGGTACCGGGGTCTAGGGATCAATAATATAAAGCAATTACGGCCATTCCCGCGAATGCCAGTAAAAGTCATGGGCCATATATACAAGTAGTTTAGGCAGCGAAGCGTTTCATCCAGCGCTCACAAGAACGGCCGCTCCTCCGAACAGGAGTGAAGATTTCGAGCACTGTAACCGATTTGTAGGATTACGCGCCCGCCGTGGTATAACGAAGACTTAGGAGCAACCAATGAAAGCAAAAAGAGCCATTAAGCGTTTACATCGCGCCGAGACGCTACTCAGGAGCGTGATTGATCGGTATGATGCGGGTGCCGGCGAAGTGCGCGATTGGCTCGACGAAGCAAGATCGAACGTGGCTAGTGCCAGCCGGGCTCTCTCTGTATTGCCAGCCAAGAAGGGACCGTCCAAAGCTGACCGGACTCGAGCGCGCAAGCTATCGAACGCCGCTCGAAAACGACTTTCGGTCGCAGCCAAGAAGCGCTGGGCCGCAGCCAAGCAGAAAGGCATGAGCAGCCTGGCCAAACCCTCACGCAAGATAGCCTGAAGTGCAGGCTACTTTACGCGAACCCGGATGAGGTCCGAAATCCTGCGGCCGTTTCTACTGAAGCTCGCCAACGCATAAACCGAGCCATCTTTGGCTAATGCGATCGAGTGCACCAAGGTGGGCCGCTGCCCGTCCGGCAGATAGATCGCGCCGTGATCCTCGTACTTCGCCGCGGGGATATCGTAAGTAACCAGGCGGAGATCCTCACGGGGGCTGCGCCTTCCTGTCTTGGTTTCGGCGACGGGCGGTCCGCCCTCCTGAAGAGGGCCGGTCGTCAGATAGTGTACGGTGCGCCCGTCCGGAGCAAGCGCGAAGCCGAGATAGCCATAGGCGAATTCGTCGTACATGCCGCTTCGCTTCGAGGGCTCCGAGGTGACGCGCTCAATCACCTCTACGCGCGGCGTCCGCGGATCGAACCGGAACAGGTAGCCGGATTTGCCGTGAAGCCCATAGATAGCTTTGTCGGGCGCGTACCAGAACGTCTGTCTCCAGTTGTAACCCATGCTCAGGCCGGTAGCGGCATCGTACTTACCGAAGTAGTCCTTGCGCATGTTGTCGCCTTGGACGGTCTCAATGGCATCGTGATCGTGCCGGTAACGCAGAATGTCTCCATCCGCGGTGGTGAGGTAAACCGAGCCGTCATCCGGATCAACCGGCAGCGACCGGCACAATATCCGGTAGGCCGGCCCCTCGCCGGCTTCTCCTTCCTTGGAAACCGGGCCGAGATTCTTCAGGTTCCCAGTCTTCATATCGAGGCGCAGGAAGTAGCCGGAGGGCCACGTCAACCCGTACAGGCGGCCGCGTTTCGGATCCATGCTCAGGGCTAGAATTCCCTGCCCGGCCGGCGCATTCGCCAGGTTCTCGAACTTGCCCGAAGCCATGTCGTACGCCAGGAAATGGCCGCCGGGATAAGGCTTGTAGCCGGGTTTGGGGATCCCCATTTTCTCCTGGCCGTTCTGGATGGAGTAGTAGCCGACGTGGGTTGCAAAGTAGAGCTTACCCTGCCACTCGACGAAGTTCACGTGGCTCTTGCCTTGCGGGATGGCCTTCAGGTCTTTTTCTCCGGATGCTTCCGTGAGATCGCCCAGGTGGCGGATCCGGTTCGTCGCGGGGTCGTAGGAATACATCTGCGCGCCAGTGTCGATCGAATCCGCGCAGAGCACGTAGTAGATCTTTCCGTCGCTGGCGGCCAACATGCCGTTGAAGGTCGAGTGCGACAGGGCGAATCCGGAGTCGAAGATCTCCGCCATGAGCTTCTTGACGGGGCGCGAGGCGCCCAAGGTTTGGGCCGGACCGGGCTGGTGGAAAGTCCAGAGCGCCAGACCGGCGATCGCCAGGATCGATGGATTCCGTTTCATAGGTGACTCCTGTCAGGGTAGCCGGAGCGCAGAGGTCTCCGCGCATCTCGAAACCGCCTCTCAAACGCGGCCGCCATTATAAGGAGGAGCCGATTCTTTTTCACGGGTCAGGTTCCCCCTTTCTCAAGTGAGATTGATGATATCACCGTGGACGCCCGCTCTTGCGAGGTCCGGTAGCCTTGACACGAGGCCCGTAGCCGCATCGACCAGGGGATCACCAACGGCCCCGAACGGACGGACGCCTTGCAGCAGGAAATCGCGGCGATTCTAGATCAACCCCTACTTCGTTCAGAGTTCGGCAATAGTCTCGACGACGGCGTCGCCGTTGCGGAACGGCTCTTCGCGAAGCTCGATTCCCAGACCCGGCCCGTCCGGCGCTGTCACGTAGCCATTGATCGGAACCGGGACATTCTTGATGAAGTGCGGATAGAGATCGTTGTACAGATGATACACGCTCTCCATGATGTAGAAGTTCGTAAGAGAGGTGGCCGTGTGGATGGAGGAGAACCACAGGATGGGCCCGCCGCCGGTGTG
Organism: Bryobacterales bacterium; assembly: GCA_963817515.1. Taxonomy (GTDB): domain Bacteria; phylum Acidobacteriota; class Terriglobia; order Bryobacterales; family Bryobacteraceae; genus DATMNI01. Next base: position 16,515 of record CAWFPJ010000013.1, read on the forward strand.
GGGCGCGGTGGGGATCTTGTAGGTATCGGCCATATCGGAAATCTTCTTGGCCTCGGAAATGCCGCCGCACCAGGTTACGTCATACATCACCACGCCAACGGCCCGCAGCTCGAACATTTCCCGGAACCGGAACCGGGTGGCCAGGCGCTCGCTGATGCAGATCGGTATGGATGTGGCGCTGGGCGAGCGACGCATACGCCACCAGGTCGTCAGGCAGCATGGCGTCTTCGATCCACATGATCCCGTAGGGCTCGAGCGAATGGGCGATCTGCATCGAACAGGGCAGGTTCCACTTACTGCTCAAGTCGAGTGCGATTTCCATCTCATCGCCCGCCGCCTTGCGGATCCGCTCGATCGGATCGAGAGACTGCCTCAGTTCCGCCCGGGTGATGAACGTGCCGCCGTGTTTGCCGAATGCGTTGACAGGACCGCGGTCGTAAGGATAGATCTTGATCCCCTTGATACCCCGGCCGAGCAGGAACTCACTGAGCTTTTCCGGCGCCGTATGTTCCCGCATGCCGTTGATCGGCCATCCGTTCATGGTGTTGTAGACAAGCAGTTTCTCCTGCGCCTTGCCGCCCAGCAGTTTGTAGACCGGGAGGCCGGCCGCCTTGCCGAGAATGTCCCATTGAGCGATGTTGATGGCGGTCAGCATCCGCGTGTCGGCCCCGCCCCAGGGCTGGTAGGAAATGTGATAAAAGAGATCCTGCCAAAGGCGCTCAATCTTTGTCGGGTCCTTCCCAATCACCAGGCCGGCCAGTTCTTTCAGCGCGCCGCGGTGCGCTTCGTAGCCGGGGTACGACTCACCGAGGCCGACGATGCCTTGGTCGGTGTGCAGCCGAACCCACATCCAGTTGGGCTCGATTCCCTCCACCAGGCGCAGGTTGTTGCGGAAACGCACCGCCTCGATTTTGGTGATTTTCATCGGGCCCACGGCTTCCGCCGCTGCCTGCGCCTGCTGCGTCCACGCGCCGATTCCGGCCGCGGCAGTCGCCTTCAAAAGTTCCCTTCGGCTTATCGGTTTGCGTTGCATCTATAACCGCACGGAGTTCTTTTCTACGTATTGGTCCACTTTGGTTGGTGTGTGCGGGCGCTCATCGACGTAGTAGAAGCGCTCGGCAAATTGCAGACCGTGCTGCTTCCCGTACTCGCGGTAGTCGTCCAGAAGGAATTGCCGCACGTACGCACGGTTCGCGCTCTGTTCGTCAGAGCCGAGAAGGGGAAGCCGCCGGCCCTGCTTCGCCAGCCGCGCGCGAAGTTCTGAGCCGCGAGCGCCGCCGCCCTGCGATTTACACTCGACAATGGCATCGATCTTCCTTTCGATGTGCCGGCTAATATCGACCACCCTGTTGAACCCCTGGTCCGGCCGCGTCCAGAAGTAATAGCGTTCGCCGACGGAATGTGCCGGGAATCCGGCTTCCAGATGCTCGGCAAAATCGCTTTCGCTGCCGCACATCACGCAGGCGTCCTCCACCGCGCGAGCGGTTTCCTCGTGGTCGCCATCTTTCTCCCCGCCCGCCGATGGATCGAACGAAAGGACCGTGTCGGCCTTCAATGCGCGAAGGATGAATGTGAGCCGGCCGCGAATCTCGATGGGGGAAATCTCATTCATGCGGCGGTTCCGGTAGTACAAATCGAAGACATCCTTGAAGCCCAGGACAGCCGCCATCTTGAGATGCTCCTGCTCGTTGCTCAGGATGTTCTCCGCGATAGTGCGGCCGCCGTATTTCTCGTCGTTGCAGGTGCGGACCAGATAACCGGTGTAGCCCTCTTGCATCAGCTTGGCGCAGAGGCCGCCTGCGAAATAGGGCACATCGTCCAAACGGGCATGCACGGCGACAAAGACTTTGCCTTGGTGCGGCTGCCCGGGCTGATCTTTCTCAACGATCATACTGATCTTTCTCAATTGATCATGCTGATCTTTCTCAATTACCATTTTGGAGCCGCCGGCAATCACAGTGGAACCGCGTGCTCATCGACGAACCTCTGAATATTCTCACGGTAGTTCGGTTGCGGACCTATGTAACGGAACGCTTCGGCGTACTCCAGGCCGAACTGCTGTCCCATGAGACGGAAATCATCCATAAGGAAACGCTTCACGTACTCGAAATTTGCGGTTTCGTCATCGTCACCCAGAAAAGGGAGTTTCTTGCCCTGCTTCGCCAACTCATTCCTGAGCCGCGATCCGGCCGTGCCGGCGGGTCCTTTCCCGGTATTGGCGACGTTGGTCCGCACTTTGTGATCGATGTAGGAATTGATGTCCACGATGCGATTCACAAGGTTATGCCCTTGCGGCGAACGGGCGTGATAATACTTCTCGCGAACGCTTGCCGGCTTGAGCCCGGCTTTATAGTGCTCGGGATAATCCTTGCCGCTGCCCGACATCCAGCATGCCCCCTCCACGGCTTTACCGACAACCAGGTGATCCGGGTTTTCATCGTAGTGGTCATACGGATCCATGGCGAAGACGGTGTTCACCTGAAGAAAGCGGAATAAAAAGATCAACCGGGCCCGGATTTCGATCGCCGCGTTGTCGTCCATGCGGTGGTTCCGGTAGTAGAAAGAGAACGCCTTCTTGCAGCCGAGCGCCTTCGCTGCGCCCTGAATATCTTTCTCGTTCTGCACCACGCCATATCCCAGCGTCTTGCCTGCGGCCTCGTCATTCGAAACGCGGATGAGATAGCCGGTGTACCCCTCGTCGATGAGCTTGGCGACCGTGCCTCCAGCGAACAGCGGAATATCATCCGAATGAGCCTCGACGGCGGCCAGCACCTTCCCCTGGTGCGGCTTGCCGGGTTGGTTCCGCTCGATGACCAGATCGTCGGCGTAGGTGTAGTAGTCCGGCGTGGTGAACGGGCTGTACTTGGAGCTGGGCAGCGAGTAGGCAGTGGGTGTGAACTTCGATGGCAGATCGGAGTGGCGCCCGTTGCCCGCCTCCGCGCCGTTGGCAGGCTTCAGGGCTCCAGCGAAGCCAACTGCCATCCCTCCCGCCATTGATCGCCGAAGGAACTTACGTCGTTCCATGCTGATTCTCCAATCTATCATCTTCGGGAACACCGACAAGATTACCAGTAAAGCTTCAGCGAGACCTGCATGCGGCGTTGGCTGTTCACCTGCGTGCGCCACAGGCCCCAGTTGTTGTTCTGAAGCGTCGTGGCGCCGCTCAAGGGGCCAAACTGGGTCCGGTTCAGAAGGTTGAACGTCTCCCAGCGGAAGTCCAGGCGCTTCTGTTCTCCCTTGAGGTTGATGCTCCGGGCCAGCGACAGGTTCTCGTTGAAATTCGGCCAATTGCGCAGTTTGGGATTGTACCTGGTCTCGTTGCCGAACCCGGTGGTGGGCTGCGGGCCGAAGAACGACACGGGCTGGAGGAAGCTGTCTACATTCGGATCGAACTTACTCCCTTGGACAGGCGCGCGCCAGTCGTCGTAGGTCGGCACCGTGGCCCGGTTGGTTCCGTTGAAAATGGGGAAGCTGACGGTCGTTCCCACCGAGAGCGGCGTCCCGCTAGAGTATTGCTGAATTCCGGCGACGCGCCAGCCGCCCAGCACCGCGGAAGCCACCCCATTGCTGCTCAGATACTTTTTCCCTTTCCCGAAGGGCAGGTCGTACACGTACGACAGCTTCACGTTGTGCGTCTGGTCGAAACCCGCGATCGACTTTTCCAGCCTGAGGTTATAGGCATCCATCGAGCTTGGCGTCGAATTGTAGTTGTCCGAGTCCGTCAGCGCCTTCGACAGGACATAGGACGCCTGCAAGGTGAGGCCCGCGGAATATCGCCTCGAGAGCTTCATCTCCATGGAGTGGTAGGTGGAGTGGCCAAGCCGGTCGCCGCCGCCGCTAATCGTGTCGATCCGCGCGTACTGCGGATAAGGCCGCATGGCCTGGGCCACGGTTGCCCCGCTCCCGAAGACGTTGGCAAATGCCGCAAAAGGCGTGGTGATCCCAGCGGCAACGGCGGCCGCCGAAGTGATTTGCGAGTTCAACAAAGTACGGCCCGCGGCGGTGAAGGGATTGAGATTGGCCGGCAGACTGCGGTAAGCGATCTGGTCGTTCGCCAGCAACGAGGACTGAATGTCGCTGGCCAGGACACCCAGGTAGCCGATTTCCGCGACCATGCTGGCTGCCCAGTTGGCGTTGGACGTTAAACGCGTAGGTCAGCTCACCCGACCCTCGAGTAGCGGTCTTTCCGTTGTAATAAGGTACATTCGTGTTGCCGTTGGCGACCGAGGGGTCGATATTCGGCACCGGCGCCCAATAGGGCGCGCCGCCCTGCAGCGTGAACAGCGGGTTCAGACCCTGGCTGGTGTCGCTGGCCGTAATCTGCTGCACGAAACCGGTGTAATGCGTGGAGCCGAGAGGATTGATTACCGGTCCATAGCTGCGCGTAGCCGCGCCCCGCAGCGTGGTCTTGTTGTTCAGGGCATAAGCGAAACCAAGCCGCGGTCCGATAGCCGCCATACCAGTTCTGCGCCAGGCTATGGGTATTCTGCCTTCCCGGACCGAAGCCCGCGAAGACCAGCGCGCCCAGACGTCCGTCCGCGCCGGGGTTCGGCAAGCTCGGATCGAAATTGCTGAGTATGTCGTTTCCGTAGATCGGCGCCAGGTTGATCTCATACCGCAGGCCCAGGTTGATTGTCAGGCGCGACGACACGCGCCAGTCGTCCTGAAAATACATCTGGTGTGTACGATACTGGCCGGCAATATATCGTACGGTATCGAGGCTGTAGCCGGACGCCTGGCCCAGCAGGAATGACGCAAAGGCGCTTCCGGTTTGCTGGCTGGTGTCGAGCGGGATCGCAGTGTTGAGATAGGAGAAGGTCTCGTTCCCGGCAATGTTGGTCAGTCCGAAGCCGTTGTAGTGGGTGTTGTTGTAATAGTAGCCGCCCTTGAAGGTGTGCTTGCCGACAACCTTGGTCATATCGTCCCTGAATTCGACGACGATATTGTCCGAACCGTTCGGGGCACCCACGCCCCAGGTGCTCTCGTCGGAAAAATTCTCTACGGGAAAGGCGACGTTGCAGTCGGGCCAGTTGGGTACGCAAATCCCCTTGCTCTTCCACCCTACCGAGGTGGTGGGAATTCCGTCGCTCTGCGGAGAACCGCTAACGGTGGTATACGATCCGTGGTTCTGCCGCCAGTTGTTGCCGCCCGCGTAGACGCGGTTCAGCCAGGTCGGGGAGAGCGTGTAGTCGTAACTCAGGCGATAAACGTCCGCGCGGTTGTAGCCCGGATTGCCCGACAGCGGATAAGGCAGCGTGGGAGTGGAGTTGCCGCCCCCCAGATCCTGTTCCCGCGTGCGGCTGAAAAGGAACCCGATTCTCTGCTTCGACGTCATCATCTGATCGGCCTTGATGCTGTACTTGTTGTTCGGAAACTGCGAAGTGCCGTAGGAAACGGCGTTGTTGCGGACGTACGCCGAGGTGCCGGGGACCAGACCCGGAAGGTTCGGCACGCGCCAGCGGCTGCACGTACCCCATAATCGCTTTCGCCACAGGATCGAATTCCGACTGCGGAATCTGGTTGTTCAAAAACGGCGTCCGCACGTAGGTGCCGTTCACCAGTTGCGTGGACGCCGGATCGTAGATCGGGATCATCTTGCCGCTCGCGTTCACCCAATTGTGCAGGTCGCCCGTGAAGAATTCCGGCGGCGGCACGGTATAGGGTGTGGCAGAGGCCCCCACGCGATTACGGAAGCCCTCGTAGGAGAAGAAGAAGAACGTCTTGTTGCGGCCGTTGTATATTTTGGGAAGCCAAACCGGCCCGCCCACGGTAGCGCCGAAGTCGTTCTGTTTGTACACCGCCTTCGTGGCCGCGAAAAACCCCCGCGCGTCCAGGTCCTGGTTGCGCAGGAACTCGTAAGCGTCCCCGTGAAAACTGTTGGTTCCCGATTTGGAAACGAAGCTCACGGTGCCACCGGAGGCGTGGCCGGTCTCGGCTTTGAAACCGCCGGCCTCCACGCTGAATTCCGTAAGGGCCTCCACCGAGGGGGAGTTGATTTGCGACCAGCTCACTTGCGCATCGGGGCGTGCGACCGTGATCGCGGTGCCGTCCAGAGTCATGCCGAAACCGCCAATCCGGCCTCCGCCGATCCGCAGGTTGCTGTCCCCGTTGCCGGCCACTTCCGGCGTGATGGTTGCCAGATCAAAGGGGCTGCGCACTGCGCCGTTCACGAGCAGCGGCAGCTCGTCCACCAGCTTGCTGGACACTTCCGTGGACACCCGGGCCGTGTCGGCCTGCAGGATCTGTGCATTGGTGGCAACTTCGATGGTTTGTTGGGTGGTGCCCAATTCCAGCGCCACATCCAGACGCACTGTCGCTCCGGCCGCCACCACAATGTCGTTTGTGATTGCGATTTTAAAGCCCGTGTGTTCCACCCGCACCTGGTAGTTGCCCACAGGCAGCGCCGGCACCGTGAAATCTCCCGATGCCGTCGTGCTGGCTTTATAGCTGGTGTTGGTAGCAAGGTGAATTGCCGTCACCTCCACGCCGGGCACGACGGCCCCGGTCGAGTCTTTCACAGTGCCGGTAATGATTCCGCGGTCGCCTTGCGCCCGCAGACCTGTCGCGGTCAAAACCAAGACCGTTATCAAAACGCAGACCTTCAGTGTCATATCCGAAACCTCACTCTTCAGTCCGGACTTGCCCGTTCCGGCTCTCCTGGTAGTTGCCGGCAGTACTCCCACCGACGCTGATTGTTCTCCCTTGAAGTAAGAATGAAATGGGCGACCGTTCGGACTTCTCATCAGCTCTCCTTCGAGAACCTCCGCGCGAACAACGCAACCGGTGCACTTTGCTGAAGATGGTCTTGGGAACAGCTCACTTAGTGTTCCTAGGACTAACCTTATAAACGAAAATATAGGCGTTTCAAAATGTCCTGTCAAGGGTTTTGTTTCACGTGCCGGCGCCAAATGAGTATGTCCTCTTGGTGCGCAGCGATTCGACGCAGGAGAATCTGCGGGTCCTGGGGAGGTAATCTCAGAGCTCACGGACGCCCGCCGGCATACAATACGGACAAAGCGAGCTTGGTTCAGACGGCGGTAAAACGACGACGCGACACACCGCAGCCTACTTCTTGTGGCTTTCCTGGTAATGGTTCTTCAGCAGGTCGTCCCCGAAATCACCAGTGAAATCGCGCCATACCGAATGGATGTGGTTGGCGCCATCCTGCGTGTCGTCGAACTCAATCAGAAAGGCCGGCGTCTGCACGCGGTAGTAGTGAGGTTCGCCTGGGTTAACCCCCCCGGCCCAGGCGAAGTAGATGTTCTTCCCGGCCTGCTTGATCTGTTCTTCGCGCGCTTCGGCCATCTGGTCCGGCATGTTCCGCGCGTAAACTTCCAGCAGCGCCATCAGCGCATCGAACTGCTTCGAATTCATCTTCGAAGCCAAGAGCCCGGAGGGTTGTCCTTTGAGCGCGGCCGTCCGGTTGGCGAACGTGATGATGTCCTTATAGGCCACCTGGTCCACAATCGCAACCTTCTTCTGCTCGGCGTCAAGGGAAGCAATCACCTCATGCCCCAAGTCGTCTTCCTGCGCCAGTGTCCGCAAACCCTTGCGCGGCCCCTGCTTCACTTCAGCTGGATTTGAGCCAAAGAAGCTGGGAGCGTCCACCACGTGCCCGTTGACCACGGTGTAATTCTGGCTGAGATGATGGCCTTCCACACGATAGCCCCAGACGCCCTGATCGGAGGGCGTGCCAAAAATCGAAAAGTAATATTTCTCCGGGTTTCGGCGCTGCCCGTTGTCGTTCTCCATGACCTTCAGCACGTCGTCCAGACTCATGATGGTCACGGCCTTCATGAATCCCTGCTGGCTGAGTCCGGCGCTCAGCAGTGCGGTAGCCAACTGCTTCTGGTATGACGCCATATCGAGCAGCGGCAATCCCTTCCGCGGCTTTGGAATGAAGTGCCAGTTTACGCGCTCGTCATCTTCGAACTTGAAGGTAGCCTGAGCCCGTTGTTCGGGGGTCAGGGAAGCCAGAAACCGGTTGGCAGCCTCGGTCATGACCGAAGCCGGGTTGATTCGGTGATATGCGGCAGTCAACAAGATCGCGCTATGGCAATCGCGCCCAGGCGCGGCAGCATCGCATTCGAAACCATATACACCCCGGGCCTCCTGGTTGTTAACAACTTGGTCCTGGGTGACATCTTACCACCAGCGCAATGGCTCAGCTAGTCTTTCCAAACAGCAGCGAGCGATTCCTGAACTACGCGCAGAAGCCCGTCCATAGTGAACGGTTTTGGCAGCAGTGCGAAGCCCTTGCGAATGACGAATCGCTGCACCAGATCGGCGTCGTGAAATCCGGAAGTGAAGAGGACTTGCAGATCGGGCTGTTTGGCGCAAAGCCGCTCCGCCAAAACAGGACCGGTCAGGTCCGGCATGATGACGTCGGTGAGCAGCAAATGGATGGGCTCCTGGGATTTTTCATAGGCATCAATGGCGTTCCAACCGTTATCCGCGAGCAGGACGCGATAGCCGGCGGAACTGAGAGCCTGATCCAGAAACTGCAGGATTTGACGATCGTCATCGACCGCCAGGATGGTGGCAGGAGGGGCGGCGGGTTGTTTGGGCGTGGTCGGCATTCCGCATCCTGCGGGACACCCCGCCTATTCCATTATAAAGGTGAAACGCGGACGGCATGCGGCCGTCCTCGTATCCTCCAGTACACCCAAAACTGATACAACAAGAGTGCATGCCAAGCGACTCCCCAACCCGCCGCGAGTTTCTCAGGGCGGCGGGCGCGGCTTCACTAACGGCTCCGCTCTCTGGGCGCAATGCCAAGAGCGCGAATGGGAAGGTCAATACGGCATTCATCGGGGTGGGCCGGACGGGCTTGGAGAACATGGCTTGTGCAGCCCAGGCCGGCTTTCAGATCACAGCGGTCTGCGATGTTTGTTCATCCGCGCTCAAGCACGCCAGGGCTCAATCCCTGCGGCTTGGCTTTGACGGAGTGACGGCGCGGAAAGATTTTCGCGAGATTCTGGCGGACAAATCGGTGGACGCGGTTTGCATCTCCACCCCGTCATATTGGCGCTCTCACATTACGATCGAAGCCTGCCAAGCCGGCAAAGACGTTTACCTGGAGACGCCGGCGTTCGCATCTATCGACGAAGGACCGAAGATGGTGCAGGCTGCGCGCAAATACCAACGCGTGGTTCAAGCCGGCACCATACAGCGCTCGGGAGCCGTGTTCCAGAGGGCGCGCGAGATCATCAAAAGCGGCGATCTGGGAGACATCACGTACTGCCGCAGCTTTTTTCACGGCTGGGGGAATTGCGCACACTTGATCGACACGGTGCAGTTTGCATTCGACGAAGCCATGCCCACTTCAGTCACCGCGCAGGCCGCGGCTGACATCATGCTGGTGACGTACCGTTATCCAGGCTTCATCGGTTCTTTCGAAAGCCGGCGCGCCATGGGCAATAGCACGGCGTTTCATGGCGACAGAGCGACCCTTATGGTGAAGCGCGGCGATTATGGCCATTCCCTGACGGTGGCGGCTCCGAACGGAGCTGCGCACATGAGCAATCGGTATGGCTGCCTCACGCTTGGCAGCGAAGTGTCCGGCATGCAGGTGGCGCACTGGGATAATTTCCTCGAGTGCATCAAGACGCGCGCCAGACCCATCGGCGACATCGAAACCTGCGTGCGTTCAACAGCCACCCGTCTGCTGGCCAATCTCGCCTTGCGCCACAATGCGACGCTCGAATGGGATGACAGAGCGTTCGCGGTGAAGCAGAATAGAATCAAGCTGGAGGTCTAACCAACATGAAATATCTCCGTCTGTGCGCCGCTTTGCTGGTCTGCATGGCAGCGGCGAATGCGCAGAGCCTCACGGGGCGCTGGGTGGCAAAGATGTCCTCGGACGACGAAGTCCGGGAGATTGTGGTGGCGCTAAAGGTGGAAAGCGATGGCAGGGTGACAGGCTACATTCAGGCACCGCAGTACGAAGAACAGATCATCGAAGGAAAAGCCGATGGCAACAATATGACCTTCGTGGGCGAACGCGAAGCCAACAACAATACCCGGCAGAAGCGCAGCTACAGCGCTGTGATGGAGGGCGGCAAGTTGAAGCTGACCATGCCCGGCCGCGGCGCCCAGACCAACGTCATGGAGTTTACCCGCGTCTCAACGGAACCGCCGAAGCCGCTGCCGCCCGCTCCGCCCAAGATCACCGCCGCGGAATACGCGCCGGTGCGCTATAACGGGCTGGCCAAGACCCCGCCCATGGGCTGGAACAGTTGGAACAAGTTCCGGGGCAAGGTGAGCGACGAGGCCGTGCGCGGCATGGCCGATGCCATGGTGAAGAGCGGCATGAAAGCCGCCGGCTACATCTACATCAACATCGACGACACCTGGGAGGGCACGCGCGATGAGAAGGGAAACATTCGCACGAATTCGAAATTCCCCGACATGAAGGCGCTGGCGAATTACGTCCACAGCAAAGGGCTGAAGCTGGGAATCTACTCTTCGCCCGGACCCAAGACCTGCGCGGGATATGAGGGCAGCTTCCAACACGAGGAGCAGGACGCCAAGACCTACGCGGCCTGGGGTATCGATTATTTAAAGTACGACTGGTGCAGCGCGGCCCGCGTGTACGATCCGGCGGCAATGCCGGCGGCCTACGCCAAGATGGGGTCGGCGCTGCTGAATTCCGGGCGGCAGATTGTTTACAGCCTGTGCCAGTATGGGCTTGAGGACGTGGGCGAATGGGGTGCGAAGGTAGGCGGCAACCTGTGGCGCACCACCGGCGATATCCGCGATGCCTGGCAGTCCATGTCGAACATCGGCTTCGACCGCCAGCCGGGCCGCGAGAAGTTCGCCGGACCGGGCCACTGGAACGACCCCGACATGCTGGAAATCGGCAACGGCGGCATGAGCGAGACCGAATACAAAACGCACATGAGCCTCTGGTGTATTCTGGCCGCCCCGCTGCTGGCGGGCAATGACCTGCGCGACATGAAGCCCGGCATCCAGGAGATCCTCACTAACAAGGAAGCCATTGCGGTGGACCAGGACAAACTGGGAAAGCAGGGCGTGCGGATTTCGAAGAATGGCGACCTGGAAGTCTGGTCGAAGCCGTTGGCCGATGGCGGTCACGCGGTAGGCCTGTTCAATCGCGGCGGCGACAGCGCCAAGGTTACGGCCAGATGGAGCGACATCGGCCCACCGGACTTAGCGCAACGCCTTAGCCAGTACCATTACCATTACGACCCGCGGATATCATTGATTTGCAAGCTCTAATCTCTTAGATTAGCGTGATGATTCAATGGCGAGAAATTTGGCTGATGGCAGCGGTAGGCTTTGTGCTGGCGAATAATCCGGCAACCGCGACTACACTGACTGTCGATCCCAATACCGGGGACCTGGCGGATACACAAGGGAGTGTCGTTGGCTTTACCACGGCCTCCGCGCCGGGCTTTGGCTCAAGTTCCTGGCAAGCGACCGGTGTCAAGTCCAACTTTTATATCACTCCGGAAGAGTTATTCGGCCATAGCGTTACGGTGGACCAGATTGCATCGATGAGTTATTGGACAGACCAGTTCAGCGGCTTCGATAGCAATTGGGGTCTCTACCTTTACACCGCTCCCACGGCGAGCGACAACTCCGCCAGCTGGTACAAGTCGCGGCTGGTTGCGACGCCAACTGCAACCGGTCCGGGTTGGGTCGATTGGACCACGGCGACTTTGGACTTTAGCGATCCGTCTCGCAACAACGGAAACTACACCACGAATATTACCTGGGCAGACATAACTGGCGGCCCAGTGACTTGGACAGACTCCCACATATCCCGGGACTATGGGAACGAAACCATCAAGTATTTCAGCCTCCAGACCGACTCGGGGGCTGGCGACTTCAGGGGTCTGGTGGACGGTCTTGGGATCACTCTGACCGATGGAGAATTCAGCAGTGTGAACTTCGAGGCAACTTCCGCAATTCCCGAACCTGCTACGTTTCTGCTGATCGGGAGCGCCCTGGCGGGGATTGCACTTCTTCGGCGCAGGAAGCGGTCCTAGCTCCAGGCCCGTAGTTCTATAAGGTTATGGGTCGTCATCTCCGATTCGCGAATTGCAAAGGGCGGTCAAGCGCGGGGGCGGAAGCCGACAGTCGCCGCGCGCTGGCCGCCTTTTGAAGCATCCTTGAGATCGACGGACCGGTTGCTCCAATTATCTACTGCTGCTTGTGCGCCGCACGGCTGCAGGCGGTATCGGCGCCCGTGGGGTCGATCGCGGTGCTGCCTTCCTCTATATAGACTATCTTCCCTTCCTTATCGATTACGAAAGTGGCGCGATTGGCAACCCCGGCTTGGGGTATGAGAATGCCGTAAGCGGCGACAACTTTGCGGTCGAAGAAATCGCTCAGCAGCGGGAATGAAGCGCCAACCTTGGCGGCGAATTCTTTTTGGGAGGGAGTGTTGTCGGTACTGATGCCAAAAACCTTGGTGTCGTTGCTTTCAAATTTCGCAATACCAGCCTGGTATGCGGTGATTTCGCGCGTTCAACCACCGGTAAAGGCGGCCGGAAAAAATGCCAGTACTACTGTATTTTTTCCGCGGAAGCTGGAAAGAGTCACCTTTCCGCCTTGGGTGGAAGGCAAAGTGAAGTCGGGCGCATTGTCGCCTTCCTTCAGCATGGTATGGGGCGGCTGGATGTTCTGGGCGAAGAGATTCGCCAGGAAAAGGCTGGCTGCGAACACAAGTGGCTTTCTCATGGATCCATCTTAACGCTCTTGCACTGACTCGGCGCGCCGCTCAACGGCTCCAACGGAGATAGTTACAACGAGGTAAGAGCGGGGACGCTCAGTTTCGCCAGGCGGCGGAGATTTCCCACCGGCAGCTCCAGCTTCTCTCTGGCGCGCTATTCTTCACTGTTGTTTGGAGAGCCGCAGGTGCTCTTGCGCTTTATCCAATTGGCCGAGCCGCCGGTAGAGTATGCCTAGCTGGTAGTGCACGGCGGACGCGTCCGGCATGTACTGGGCAGCCTTCTCCAGTCGGATGCGAGCCTCCTCGAGCTCGCCGCGCGCTACAAGCAACTTGCCCATCTCGAGCATCAACTGGCCATTCTGCGGGTTAAGGCGCTCGGCTTCCCGATACTCACGGGCAGCGGCGTCGTACTCACCATTCTCCCGGTAGACGATTCCGAGCAGCAGGTTGGCATCAGGCGCCCCGCGCTCCGCTGCCCGCTTGAATGCGTCGGTGGCTTCCGCGGTTTTTCCCTGCTTTCGATAAAGCAGTCCTTCCGCAAGCGGTACGCGCGCGTCCTTCGGATCCGCTTCGCGTAGATTTCGAAGAGCCAGCCCGCTGAGAGGACTCTCTGAAACGTAGTAACTGGCGAGGGCGAACAGAAACTGGATGTCGGGATTATCGGGAAATTTTCGCTGAGCGCGAATCGCTTCGGCCAGCGCCTGCGGGCTTTGATCCGTCTTGATCAGCTCGCTGATCAGGAAGTCCCAATAGTGGGCGCTCGATTCGTCCACGCTGCAGCGCCCGGCGGATGGCCTCGATCGCCGCAGCCGACTGGTTCAGTTTGTCTTGCGCGAAAGCAGTGACGGCGTAATACTGCGCGGTCAGCCGTGAGTCGGCCGGCGGTTCGATCCCACTCAGGCTCGACAAGGCCTGTTCCGGACGGCCCGCCTCGTTTTGAGCCAGAGCCATCTCGATCAGCAGACGCTCGCGTTCGGGGTAGTTGCGCTCAAGCGCCTTGGTGAAATATTGGATAGCTTTTTCCCATTGCCGCTGGTAGAGCCTCGCCTGCCCGAGGTAGAAATAACCGAATGGATTGGCCGGCTCCAGCCGAATCACAGCTTCAAAATGCCGGTTCGATATGTCCCACTGATTCTTCTGGGCGGCAATGACTCCCAGGATCATGTGGCCGTGCAATGCGCCGGGTTCTTGCGCCAGGGCCTGCCGGGCCAGCGCCGCCGCCGCATCGAGGTTGCCCTGGCGGAACGCCGCGTCGGCCCTCTCCAGGAGAGTTTCGGTTTGCGCCAGAAGCGAGACCGCCAGGAAAATCGGGATCAAGACGCGCTTCATGTTACCGTCACCTGAACCCGTTGGATCGCGTTCCACTCGTACTCGTCAACGCGTTCCGCCTTCCGCTCTTCAGGTTGCCGGCGGCCTTTGTCATCGACGGCCCGCACCGCCAGCGCATACGAACCTGCGCCCTGGATGGTCCAGTCATAAGACCAGTGGACCCAGGCGTAGGGCTTGGGATCGGTGGACAGTCGGGCAGGCCGCCAAGACCGGCCGCCATCCACGCTGACCTCGACCAACTGCACACGATTTTCGCCGGCCCACGCTGCCCCGCGCACAACGAAGCGACGTCCCTGCAGCGTCGCGCCGTCCAGCGGCCGCGAAAAAACCGCCTTCACGTTCATCGCCGTCACTGGTCCGTCGGGACGCACTCCGGTCAACAGAGACCGAACCTGCCTCGAGTAGCCCTGGGTTGGAACGTCGCCCATCAAGACCTCCACCGAGCGCAGCCATTTGACCGAATCCATGCCGTACCATCCGGGAATCACGGCCCGGAGCGGAAAGCCGTGGCTCGCTGGAAGCTTTTCACCATTCATTCTATGAGCGATCAGAGTGTCCGGATGCAACGCCTTCGCCAGCGGAATGCTGCGCGAGAAACTGTCTGCGCCGGAAAGTGTGACCGAGCGCGATCCTGCGGCGGGCTGCGCCTTAGCGAGCAATTCGGCGAGGCTCACGCCGGACCACTCGGCATGGCTGACCAGGCCGCCCGCAACAGGGTTCTCCGCGCATTCGAGCGTTACCGGCAGCGTCTGGCGCGCCTGGGCGGCCAGGTCGTCGAAGGAAATCTCGAAGGGCGTGGCGACCGCGCCGCCGACAGACAACTTCCACCCGGCGGAAGAGAGGACCGGCGCGGGAAAGTGCTCGCGCACAAAGAACAAATCGACCGGCGTGGTTCCCTCTTCAAGCAGCGACAAATCAAAACCGCTGACCTCCGGTTTCTGCGCCCGGAGGGCCGACGCAACGGCTGAGACAAGCAACATCCGGCGGGTCAGCAGAAGATACCCGCCGTCACCAGGCCACTTTGAGAGCCATCTGTAAAATACGCGCGTCACCGTCTGTACTTGTGATTTTCCCAAAATTCGGGTTCGTTAGGCCAGTGACCGGATTGCTCAGGTGGGTTGCGTTGGCCAGATTGAAGGCTTCGAAGCGGTATTCGATCTTGCCATTTTCACGCAGGAACGGAAGACGCCAGCCCTTGGCAAGAGATATGTCGATGTTGGCATAGCCGGGGCCGAACAGCACATTTCTGCCCAGTGTTCCATAAGTGTTGGGAGCCGGATTGGCAAAGCGGGCCGTATCGAAGTAAGCGTTCAGCTTCTGGCCTTTCGATCGGCCCGTGTCAAGCACCGGATAGCCGGCCCCGATCAGGTCCACGCGTGCCGACCCGGCGCCGGCGATTGAATTGTTCGAAGCTCCTATGCTGAACGGCCGGCCCGACTGCAATGATGTGATCGCACTGAACCGCCAATTTCCCAGCACAGACGACGCGACTCCCTTTTTCATCGCCGGCAGGTCCCACACGAAGGAGTTGATGAAGCGATGTTCCCGGGTTAGGTCAGACGGTCCGCGGGAGAAAAAGAAGTTGAACGGATTGTTGATGCCCCGGCTGCCTCCGAACCCATTGCGCGAGCTGTAATCCAGGTTCTTGGCCCAGGTGTAGGAGGCGTTGATCGTGACCCCGTGACTATAGCGTTTGTCCACGGAAGCCTGCAGCGAATTGTATGAGGAGTTCTGACCGAGCATCCACCGTGAGATGGTTAGAAAGTCTTTGACGGGACGCCGGTCGTCAATGTTCGCCCGGTTCTGCGCCAGCGTCAGCTTGGGATCGTAAATCGGCGGATTCTGATCGTACTCGGTTTTAAGATGCGTCGCCTTGGTGCCGACATAGCCCAGCCGAAGGATGGTATTGCCGACGATCTCGCGCTCGAAAGTCAGGCTCCAGTTCTGGGTGTAGGGCGTGATGAATTTCTTATCCAGCACGATCACGAACAGCGGCGTGGGAAACGGCACGTCGTGATTGGCCGCGCTGACGGGGAAAATGTTCTCCTTCTCGCGCCCCAGAAAGGGCTTGTCGAACGACCCGTCGTGATACTCCACGTTGTAGCTGAACGGTGTGACGTTGTTGGCGTCGTTTTGGGCGTTGAGCGAGGGCTCGTCATAGAAAATAGCGTAGCCGCCGCGAATACTGGTCTTGTTCATCGGAGTCCAGGCGAACCCGAATCGGGGGGCCAGGTTGTTGTTGTCAGGATCCGAGACCACATCGCCGAACGTATCTCCGCCGCCATAGCCGGCAGGTTTGGCGTCGCCATGATAGAACAGGCCCGGCAGCGCATTCTTGTAAATCTTGGAATGAATGCCCGCCTTGTTTGCAGCCAGGTCGAAGGTTTGATTGCGGTCCAGTTTGTCCTTGAACAACCCGTACGGCTCGTAGCGGATTCCGAAGTTCAGGGTGAGATTTCGGTGCACGCGCCAGGTGTCGCCGGCGTACCAGCCGGTCTGGGTGCCGCGCCGCTGCTCCAACTCGCCGCTGTTCTGGGTGAAGAAGGAGAAGCCGCCCAGCATGAAGTCGGCGCGGTCAAAGCCCTGGTCATCGCCGAACGAGGTGACGTGGCCGTCAAACTGGAACTGGCCCGAGCTATGGAACAGCGTGTTGTTGTTGAAGCGCTTCCTGACCACGTTCATGCCAAACACCAGGCTGTGATTGCCCCTGTTCATAGACCAGTCGTGCTGGAGCTCGAGGCTGCCGCGGCCAAAACGAATCGCGTGCAGCGGGGCGCTAAACGAGACGCCGCTATTAGCCATGCTGATGTCGATGTGGTTGCCGTTCGGAGTGAGCTGGACCCCCAGGCCGGCCGTGGTGAGTGGGAAATCTGTGGAGATGTTGGCAAGCTGGTGGGCGACGGTAAACTGCGTATGCGCCACGGTGTTCGAATTCAGGATGAACGTGTGGCCGAGCGTCCCGTTGCGCGATTCCTTGATCCCGCCGTACCGTGCCGCGTGGATGTTGTCCGGCGGCGAGTGGAACGGCTGGTCCGCGTCACTCTCAAAAGCGCGGAACACGAAGTTGTTCTTCGCATTCATGACGTAATCAAGCTTGCCGATACCCTGCAGCCCGTCGTCGGGTTGGGAAATGGTGTAGCGGACGAAACCGTCGGCGTCGGGCAGGGGCGACAGGGACAGCAGCTTTCACCGCCGCCGGCGAGAACCGGCTGGTCGGAATGGTGTTGTTCGGAAATAGCGCGCCGCTCGCGGAAAGAGGGTCGTGCAGCTTGATGGGATTGCTCGAAAAATCTCCGCGCCGCTCGGCAGCCGTGAACGTCAGGTCGCGGCTGTTGCCCGCGGCCTGGCGGATCAGCAGTTTTTGGAAGCCCGCGAACCCGAACAGCTTGTTCTTGAGAAAGGGACCGCCCAGCGTGGCGCCGAACTGGTTCCGTTTGAGCAGGTCCTGCTGGCGCGAAAAGAAGTTCGTGGCGTTCAGGGCGGTGTTGCGGATAAACCAGAATGCGTCGCCGTGAATTTGATTGGTGCCAGACTTGGTGACCACGTTCAAAGCGCCGCCGGATAGGCCACCCAGTTCCACACCCATGTTGCTGGTTTGTGCGCTGAACTCCTGGACGGCGTCCGGGAAGGGGAAGTCCAGGTTATTGTTCACCAGGTCGTCCATGTTGGTCCCGCCGTCCAGGGTGTAGCGCAGGTTATTATTTCGCGAGCCGTTGATGGTGATTTCCTTCTGGCCCCTGGGACGCCAGTTGCTGCTTCCGACGTCGCCGCTGTTGTTTCCCGCTCCAGAAGCTACGCCCGGCGACAGCAGCGCCAGGTCCGCGGGATTGCGTCCGTTCAGAGGCAACTCCACCATTCGCTTCGAGTCCACGGTATTTTGCAGCGTGGCCGACCGGGTATCGACTTGAGCAGCCGAAGCCTCCACAGTCACTGTTTCCTGCACATTGCCCAGTTCGAGAGCCGCCGCAACGTTCACGTTCTCATTGGCTTGCAGCAGGATGTTGCGCCGTTCGTACTTACGGAATCCCGTATGCTCGACGCTCAGGTTGTAGGAGCCAACCGGCAGCAGCGGAAACACAAACCCACCACTGCTATCGGTCGCCGCGCTGCGAGACAGACCGGTGGCTGTGTTGGTGATTGTGACACGAGCGCCAGGGATTACAGCCCCCTGCGCATCCGCAATGGCTCCAAATAGTGACGCCGTATCGCGCGCCTGCGAAAACGCAGGCTGCGGCTGGGCAATCAGAAAAGCAAAAAGGCAAACGGGTACTACTAGTAGTTTGTGTGACATTATCACCCTTTACGACATACCCTTTGCGACACACACCCCTGTGCGACGCAACGGCGAAGTAGCTTATAGTCCTTATAGACCCTCTGAGGCCAGGAGTCAACAAGAAAAATCTTACACGGACTATCTGGTGTCGTGACCGTGAGGAAAAACTGCGGAGGAAACAGCGCTCGCTGACGTTAGCGGCTCCGATCAGAGTGGAACGTAAGTGAGGGGTTACTTAAGAAACACCAAACCACGCGGTCAGAGCACTAGTCGCGCGAATAGAGCATAAACAGCCCCGCCATGGCGTCGATCTTTTCGGCGCCAGGATTGTCGTAGACCGAGGTGATCCTGTAGGTTTCTCCGGCGCGAACCTTATAGCCGTCCACGCTCGAATAAATTTCCATCGACCCAAGCGAATCGCTTCTGCGGCCGCCTTTCCAAACCTGTTCCTTCCGGGATACGTTGTACAGCTCGATCGAGACACCATGAGGGTGAATGTGAGTCCCCAGAAAATGAATCCGGCCATCGAACGGCAGCCTGAAGGTCGCCTGCCTTTCATCATGCCCCGAAGGAACGAAAAACAGGTGCGGTGTCTCGACGCTCCGCAGGCTTGCGTACAGCGGCCGAAGCGGTTTCTTCAGGTCCCGGCTGCGGATCACCGTGATGGCTACCCGCATTTCCACCCGCGCCGGATCATCCCCCCGGTTGTTGAACATCGGCATCCAATGGAGTCGCTCCTCGGCGAGCACGGGAATGCCGAACCCCTCAGGAAGGCGCACCTCGGGTGTGAACGCGTCCGAATAAATTCCTTTCAGCTCGTTATCCGGCTGTTGGTCCACCCTCTGGTCGCCGAAAAACGTATGACACAGATAATTCTCCTTGGGGCTATTGCCGTGCGCGTCGAGCAGATCGGTCTTGTAGCCAATCACCCAAACGGGCTCGGCAAACCCAAAATCCTTCATCGCCTGGGGAAGGTGATGCGCCAGCATGCCCGGTTCGAGTTCAACTGGTCCGGTGGAGAAATGGACCTCGCTGGCCTGGCCGTAATCCGTCTGAACCGTAGGCCGAAAGCCAGTGAGAACCTCCGCCGGCCTTGCCGCTCCGGCGGTGAACAGCGCGCAGAAGAGCCATGCCAATGCCGGATTCTTCAGACGGTCAAACCATATTGTCATCGTATCTTATTATAGGTGCAACGGCCGGTCTCGACGTCATGGCAACATCAACCCCTGTGACTGCTTGTCCGTGGTGAGCCTTTTCCCGTCCGTCAGATAAGGGAAAGAAAGAGTAAATCCTAAGGCAGACATTGGAATCATTTCACCTGGAGGCCGTCAATACTGGGGACGGAGCAGTGCTCTCGGCTGACGGTGTGATTCTGTCCGCCAGATGAGGGGAACGATTCATGGATGACTCCAAGAAAAACGGAATCGGGAGTACCGCCAGAACCCTGCGGTGACGACGCCGAACTTGAGGCTGACGTTCGAAGCGTTGGAGAAACTTGAATTCCTCGTGGTCCATGAGCTTTGGGAAACGCGATTACGGCGTTTTTAGCGTTGTCAGCACAAAGCAAAATCAATAACCTACCTCTTTTCAACCCCCCCTAGGGCAGCCCAACTCCCCCGCCTCCACCCCAATAGAATCACAGGTTAGCGCGCTCGCCAGCCCGTCGATCACCGCGACTCAATCGCTACGCTCAACGCATCCGCGAAACCATCCGCCCGGTCCACCATGCTCTTCACGTTAATCCTACAGAAGACGCCACATCCCCCAGGCGCTTGTCCTCCCTTCAATGAAAAGTGTCCCCGGTTTCCGCATCTCAATTTGATTATCTAGTACACCCATCTCGCCGTAGCTGGTATGTGACAAGACTGCCCCTGGATCTTGGCCGGTCAATTAGATATCCTGAGAATCCGGGTTGAGAGAACAAGATGTGCATTCCTCTTAGGCAGAGTGGTTGGCACCTGTGCGATGGCGGTGAGCGTTACGATTCGAAGGACGGGGACATACGATTTACCCAGGACTCGGTGCTGAAATGGATCCACCATAGTGAGCTCCCAGAGCAGATTTCTTGCTGGTTGAGTGCGGGCAGGCTGAAAGCGCGTCGACCGATTGTCGACGCAGCCGCCCGCCGGCTGCGTACTCCCGTCTGCGAAGTGTGCCTCCAGGCGCGGTTCGCAGGAGGTCATTAATGTTGAACTCTCCGCGGCAGCTCGTCGACGTGCTATGGCCCGATTCTTTGCCTTCGCATGTAAGTGCGAGGCAGAGCCTCTTCGCGATTGTCGATGGTGCGCGCGACGTTCGTATCTATGTCGAAGTCGGCTGGTGCCTAGAGAAAGTCTGCCTCTACGCGGGCGATCTTCCACGCCAATTAGAGATGAATGCCCCCTACCTTGTGCACCTCATGCGTGACGACCGTTTCGCCCGCACACTCCTCCGTGAGGGTTGGGGAAACGGTTGGGGAATCTTCGTGCGCACAGAAGTCGGCATGGACAAACTGCGTCGGCATCTGCGTGGGTTTCTGCGTGTTCAGGACGAAAGCAACCGGCGGTTGATCTTCCGTTACTATGATCCCCAGGTGTTATGCGATTATCTTCCGACCTGCCGGCCTTC
Organism: Bryobacterales bacterium; assembly: GCA_963817515.1. Classification (GTDB taxonomy): domain Bacteria; phylum Acidobacteriota; class Terriglobia; order Bryobacterales; family Bryobacteraceae; genus DATMNI01. The sequence continues at coordinate 37,424 of CAWFPJ010000013.1, forward strand.
CGAACTTGAGACGGTGTTTGGACCGGTAGACTCCTACCTTGTGGAAGATGTTGGCGGGAAGGAGATCATCGAGTTCCGGTTAGAAGGCGGGAAGCTGGTTTCCAGCCGTACTCCATTGGATTTGGCCCAAGCAAGCCGATAGCCTCCCCGAGGAGTGCAACGAAGCCCCCAGCGGCTCAGTTCGCCGGGTAAAATAGAGCCTCTATGGTTCGTTGCGCGAAATGCCTCCTGACGCTCGATTGTGGTTGCGCGAAGGGCGACTCGAACGGAACCAGCGCCCTCGAGAAGAAGCCCGGCGCGATCTGGGTCCATGTCACCGACGATGCCGGGGCCAATATCCCGGGCCTGAGCGTTAACAAAGGCTTTAAGGCCACGAATGCCAAGGGACTCGCCATCCGCGATCCGCTGAAGCCCAAAACGTATCCCGTCGAACTCGCGCCGCTATCGAGTACCAACACCGATAAATACGACCTTCCTGCCGTCTTGAAGTACGACGTCACCGTCCAGGACGGTACAATCGCCCACCTCGATTGCGTCCTCTACCGCAAAGCCACGCTGGAAGCCGAGTTTGTCCTTCGCTCGGATGACAAGACGCGCTTCGCAGGCTCCACGATCAAAATGAATGCGGAACTCCTGGCCCCATGGTCCGACGCCGCGACACCCAGTCCCCTGTTGAAAACGGCCGCTGAAAGCGATAAAGGCCTCGCCAGTTTCGGCCCGGTCAGCGCCGGTAAGTACAAGCTCACACCCGACTACAGCGCCCTGGATAAGCGCGAGCAGTTCGATGTCGAGGAGGAGCCGCAGACCGTCGATCTGAATCCGGCTGAGGTGAAAACGACCAAATTCCATATCCAGCAAAAGGCTCAGCTCAAGGTCGAAATCATCTGCAAGCGGCCGCCCGCAACGATGCTCCCGAAATGGTATCTGGACGACGCGACTGTCAACATCAAGTTGGAGCCGGAGAGTGGGAAGGAAGAAAAGAGGGACACCGCCAAAGGAATCGCCGATTTCGGTTGGCTCAAGCCCGGCAAGTACAAAGTCACACCGGATTATTCGCCATTAGAGGCGTGCAAATACGAGTGGACGCCTGAGACGAAGGAAGTAACTCTCCAGTCCAGCGACAACGAAACCCTCATATTTGAAGTCGAACCCATCTATCAGAAGGTCCAATTCGTCGCCCACTGTCTCTTGGCGATCCCCGATCAGGTCTATGAAGAAACCCCGCAGGATTCAGATAAGTTGAAGATTACGACTGGAAGTACCGGGAAGAAAGAGTTCACGTACAAGACTAAGCAGGTTCCGGCCGGTAAAGCTAACCGAGACGATCTCAATAAGAGTCTCGGCACCTTCGGGGCGGCAGGCCCTCCAAAGTTATATTTTGGAACACCGTTCAATATGGCCCCCAAGGATCCCAGCGACCTCAACGCCAAGTGGTCAATCGAGGAGCTAGAGCATCTTTGGAAGGGTATATGCACTATAGAGGCCATCGTCACCAAGCCCGGGTACTACAAAGTGATTTACAAAGATAGTTTCAAAGAGGTTCCTTGTGAGCCCACCGAACTCAGCGGGAATTGGAAAGGTAAATATCACGGCGACCCGGTTGATAAGGTGGACATCGACGCACGCGTAAGCTTCGTGAAGGACGCCTTAACCATCGCCCACGCCCAGACCGAGAAGGATCCCAGGATTCTCAAGGTCTTCCAGCTTCCGGAATGCTTCTTCCAGGGCTTGTACGGAGCCTACCTGTTTGAAGACACAGGCTACCTGGTCACGGAACTTCAGAAGGCGGTCGGGGGAGAAGAGTGGAGGGACTGGGTTTTCGGTTTTGGCACTGTGAACACCGCCTTTCCCGTCAACGTACCCTACAAGCTGCTGCCCGACCACGACCCCAGCAGTTCACCCACAAAACCCGAAGACGTCTTGGATATGAACAATCACGCCATCGTGATCCGTGGGGGCTTGGGTGAGCCAGGCCCGGCGGCGCGCATGATCCAAAAGCTCGTGAACTCGGCCGAGTTGGCGGATGATCTAATCCGCGATCCCACAGCGACGCGCACACAGGCCGTAAACGCGACGCTACAGTTCGGTGATACGGTAAACGATAACCAATGGATCAAGATGCTAACCGAACTGTGGCGGAAGGAGGAGAGCGACGGCAGTCCAGGGGTGCTTTTTATCTCTAGAGGATTGCCGACCGGGTGGTGGAAGGATTCCGCCTCTGGATTCCATGGGCTATTCCAGGAATTGAAGGTGGTGTTGAAGGAGTGGGGAATGGCCCGGCTCATTCGCGCAATACGGGTAGCCAACAGCGGTAAGTTGGAAAAGCCAAGTACGTCCGTCGATTCGAAGGTTCCCGTGATTGAATACGATAAGTGGACCTTTGCGTCCAGGGAGTCCGCGAAAAGCAACCTCACCGTCCTGCCGACGCTCCAACAGGCTGTCTTAGTGGTCCTGAGAAAGGAGTGGGACCGGCAGGAAGAACAGGCCGTTCAAAACTCCACCCAAACACAGCAGGACCCGTTCAGCCAGGAACAGTGGCTGGCGAAAGACGTCCGCAGGAACGCGGTTCTCGATGAGCTCGTGACCACCGCGAAAGGCGTGGCCGTCCGGTGCGGATTCCGGCTGAGCTATCAACAGACGCAAATCGCGAATGAGATCGGTCGGCTGAAAGGCGATGACCCAGCCGCTAAGGGCTTTGTTCCCGCGGAACTGGACAATATCTCATTCATACCCGAGATCTTTCCCCTCTGGAAAAAACTGCTCGAATTCTACGCGGAGAGCAAGGCCCAGGCCTTCAAAATGGATGTAGACAAATTCAGCATGAGCCTCTCGGATTACTGCTTCGCGGCGCCCCGTAAAGCTGCACCCTGGTATTCGAAACTCGACGAAGCAAGACCGGTGGATGCCTGTAAGCGGTTGGTGTTCGGCCTCGAGATCTGCGCAGATCACGCCGATCAGCGCATCAAAAACATCAACACGGGGACGGCCGCTATCGAAATTGACATTCACATGGTGCCCTCTGCCGGAATGAAGCCGCAGTATCTCGCGGCGCGGCACAACGGGTTTCTCATTAATTGCGACGGTTGGAGCACGAAATTGGAACAAGGGGGCAAGAATATCGAGGTTCACTTAGACGGCCCATCACCGTACTTTTACTATAACGAGATAGGATCAAAAAAACCGGTCACCCCCGTCTACCCCCACTCCGCTGTGTGCAAAAGAACGGAAACGGCGGACACATCGGGAGTTGCGGAATGGTTTACGCCCATAGCGGTCGTAGCGCCCAGCGCCGATCTCGCCAAGGTCATCTTCGGCAAAGGACCGGGAGAAGTGCATATCTACGAGCCCAAAGACCTTCCTAAGTGAGGAAGTCGTTGCTTGAGGCCGCCGCCCGCGGACCGTGGCGTTATAATGCGAAGTTGCACGGGGACCCGATAAGACCAATGCTCATCATTCGCCAATCCCAACTGGAAGCAATTGGAGAAGCCCTCCAGCGCAGGCACGCGCGGGAATTAGACAACCTTGTCCTTCACGACCTCTCTGATAATCATCCCGAAACGTTTGCCGCTATGGGCGAACAGGGCGTGCGCGACTACCTCAACCGCGTGAAAGAACTCGCGTTGCAATACCGCATTGAAGGCCCGGGTCCCTTGGCAAAACTGATGGACCTGATGTTCGAATATGGGGAGCAGTTCCAGCTCTCGCCCGATGGCGCCTGGGCGCGGAAGGTTCTCGAGCATCCTACCCTGCCTGACCACCTGAAAGTCACTCTCATCGACGATCGGTTTGCGAAGCGCTGCGGTGGACGCCGCCTGGTGCGCGCAGCCGGCATAAAGCCCAGCGCGAGAAGTGCGTCCGGGACGGCAGAATGAAATACCTGTGCCGGAGGTGCGGCAAAGAAGTCGAGCACACCTGCAGCGGATCGTCTGCCGGCAAGACAGTTGTGCCTTGCCCGCTAAAAGGCACCGTGTGGGTATATGTCACCGACTTGGACGGCGGCGGTATCGCGGGAATCAAGGTCTCCTTGAAAGACGGCGACAAGGTGACGGAAAAGGATACCGACGACATGGGATTGGCCGAGTTCCCATCGCTCGATGAGGGATCCAAGACGGTCAAGATCGTTGACCTCGGCGGCAAGAAGCGGGAGTTCTACATGCCGCAGCAACACTCCGGAAGTGTCTCGGTGACGAAGGGACAAACTTCTTTGATCGAGTTTCACGTTCCGACGTGGATTGAGATCCGGGTCGAAGACGAAGAGGGAACGCTTGTGGAGGACCTGACGATCAACGTGGTGTTCCCCGACGATCAATCCAGGACACTGTCGAAATCGGATTTAAAGGAAGGTGCTTACTACGTCGGCGAAATCGTACCCGGGGAATGCCAGGTCTCCATTGCGGGCTTTCCCGACGCTGAGTGGAAAGCAAAGTAGGTCACCAGGAGACCCATGCCGACAATCAACGACGGAGATTGCATGGTGAGCCTGGCGGCCGAAACCGGCTGCCGCGATTACCAGACCCTTTGGAAAGCCAACGAGGCGTTAAAGAAGGATTGCCCCAATCCGAACATGCTCTTGTCCGGCAAAGAGTATACGCCGGCAATTGCTACCAAGGTGGAAAACAAGGCGCACGGCAAACGCTGGACCTACGTCGTCCCTAAACGTAAGCCGGCTTCCTTGAAGCTGATCCTCCTCGGCGCGGACGGCAAACCACTGCCCGGAGCAAAGTGGGAAATGACCGACCCCGTCAAGGCGTCGGGTGAAACCGGAGGTAGCGGCAAGATCGAGATCCCGGATTTTCCGCCGGCGGCCAAGACCGCTACGCTGCAGATTACACCACCCACACCTGCAAAAACGGACCCATCGCCGCAACAATCCGGGGGCAGCTCCGCCGCTTACCCGCCGCCAGTCAAGCCCGGGGAATTCATGCACGCCGGCCGTGCTTCAGGAGACTCAGCCATCATCGAGTGGTCCCTGAAAATCGGCAGCCTGCCCCCGGCGGCCCATGAACTGGGCGTGTTGGCCCGCCTTCATAACCTGGGCGCTGCCTGCGACCCCGACAGGAAAGAATCTTTGATCCGGACCGTTAAGGCCTACCAACGAACGTTCCTGAACCAAACGGCCCCTTCCGGGACCTATCAGGACATTCAGTCCGATCTGGAAAAACGCCACGATCGGCCTTAAACAAAACCGATGCCGCGCACCGCACGAATCGCCCGAACAGCGCACGACCTCGATCACGTCAATCACTTACGCTTCCCTGCTTTTCAGTTAGTCAGTCTTTTCCTCAAGGCCGGCGCGAAAACCAGTAAGTCGTACACCACTGCCCCTCAAGCAGGTGACGGCGGCGGATCCGACGACTTCCACTTCCTCCCGGAAATGGAAACGATCGAGATCCATTATCAGATCGACGATCCGTTTGTGATCGCCGACCACGGCAAACTCGAACTGTTCACCCGCTTCGAGGACAAGCCGCTCTGGTCCCTGGATCTGGCCGCCCTCGGGGACGACTGGCTGACACACGGCAAACACGTGGTGAAGTGGGATGGCCGCATAGTAAACCCGTCTGCAAAGCAGGAAGGAACGGCGGAGGGCGAGGGTATCAGCCACGACCTCAATCGCTTTTCCCCCGATAAGACGGTTCATCCGGCATTCCCTGACGGTTACATCACTCTCGAGCACACTCCCTATGAGTTACGAATTACGCTAACTGCGGACTCCACGCCGGAGTTGGCAGGCCGGCCGGCCGAAGCCTGGACTTACTTCCACTTACTGATCAAAGGCTACGAGTTCGTACTTGGCGAGGAATTGATCATCCCCGGCGGCGCCGACCGCGACAAAGCGGTTCGTAAGCAAATCGAAACCGACGGCGGCGTTCCAGCGCCGAATGCGGTTCGCAAGGTGGTTCTGACCAGCAATATCTTTTCGGTCAACGATAATGAGCGTACAAACGATACCGCGTTCGTCGAGTATCAGAAAGCCTGGCAAAACGGACCCAAAATCCCGGTCATCGCCAAGATCCGGTTGGCCTCCTCCGACGATACCGCCGTGAAACTCGAGGAAGCCGGCAAGGGCGCCGTCGCCCTCGGACGCGCTAAGTTCCTTTGGGACTGGGAAGATCCCGACGAAACCTTCACCCACTCGGAAAAGCCGAAAGCCTTTATCTCGGCGGCGATTGACTATTACAAAGCCACCACCGGCCCCAAAGGCGACAACTGCCACAAAGACCACGGCGGTAAGCGCGGCGCCGGCGCCGACGCGATCTTTCCGCCACAGGCCGGTTACGATCCTGCCGATAACCTTCAACCCGCGACGTTTCCCTTTCCCGTCACCGCCAGCGCCGGACGCAACTGGGCCGCATTCAGCCAGGCCTGGACGCGCGGCAAGCTGAAAGGCTGCACCGGCGTCGTGTTTGAGCCAAGCCGCATTGCCGGTGACGATTACAAACTATCGATCTATCTGGCTTACGATCGTACTGCTAAGGATAAGCTGACCCTGGATGTGGACTCGCAGCCTTTAACCGCTCCTGACGCCATCAAGGCCACCACTGGTTTATTCCAGCTCTGGCGTGGCGTCGATATCGCCCGATACATAAGAAAAACCGCAGCCGTGCCCGACTTGACTGCTCAGTGGGGCCAGGCAGCCGATATTTACAAACAGGCCTACATCGACCTTCGTCACACCATGCCCGGCGATAATAAATACCTCATCGCCGAACACAAGAACCCCGTAAACGCTACGACCCCGATCGATTATAACGGAGTCATGGACCAGGCCCTCCAGAATGCCCGCACCTTTATATACTCAGACCGCGTGGTGGTGGACGATCTGGCGGACCACGCCGCCGTTCCTGCAGCTTTCAGCATCAGGCCCTATCAGGACATGGTCGCCATGGCGCATGCCATGCTCCACGACTGGAACACGATTCCAGCAACACTCGTGGGTTCTTCACGCGGAGCCAGCGATACAACTTATGAGGTGGACTTGGCTGCGCTGGGCGGCGTATCTGACCATCTCATGCCCGAGATGGCCGTGATCATGGTCCAAAATTCCGGCGGCTTTGACCGCGCGCCGACTCTCGTCCGATCGCGTACCCCGTCCCATGTTACGGTGCGCGGTGGGAAAGCCCCAGCTAATTCTAATGGCGCCGGAGGCGACTTGACCCTCTTCGGCGCTTCCTTGGATTTTCCCGATTTAGTAACGACAGCCGGTCCAGTCGCCGATCAACTCGACAACCTTGCGACCAGGGTCATCCCTCCTCCGCCTACCAGCCAACCGGTCCAGATTGCGCCGGCTCCCGGGGTGGCGCGAGCGGGAGGTTTTACGGTTGTCTTCACAACACAACCGCATGGATTCGCAAAGGGCGACTCCGTCACTGTCTCCGGGGTGGCAGATAACAGCTTCAACCTCGCCGCGAAGGTTACCGACGTTGAGTCAACCACTTCCTTTTCCATTCCGAATCCTGGACCTTTTGGGCATTCCGGCGGGGGATTTTGCAGTTACCTGGCAATGTTACGTGCTCGAATCTCAGCTGCCGCCCGTGCATCCAACGTGGCCACGTTTACGACGACGGCAGCCACCGGTCTCCAACCCGGCGATTCAGTCAAGCTCCTGGACCAACCCTTTAGCGGGGATTTTACCGTCAAAACCGCATCAGCCACCTCCTTTACGATCGATAGCGCAGGAACCGATTCGCTACAGACGCCCTACGACGGACGGATCGTCAAGACGTTTAAGATCCCTATCGGTCCGGTTGTGGCAACGCCCGGAATCGAGCGCACAGGAAATATGGTCACTGTGAACACCCTGGCCCCTCACGGTCTGAATGACGGAGATGTTTTTGTCTTCAGCGGCGTCGCCGACAACTATTTCAACAAGCTGACCAGGGTCATTGCGGCGGGCGTAACATCCCCGACCGCATTCGAGTACAAAGAAGTCCTTGCCGACATGGTGAGCGGGGGCGGGACCGTCACTAAGGAGGACGATCAGGTTACGCCGCGCCTTCGCGCTACCCAGAACTGGCTCCAAAAAAATAATTTTCAGGATGCCCAAAAATACAGCACCGACCTGGCGATGAAGCTGCCCAAAATCCTGGGACAAGCCGGCTTCATGCCGATCGATGGGGGCAAGACCGCGGCGGCGCCGGAGGGCATGACCGTCATCCACTTCGACGGCATCCATGACCAGGAAGGGACGAAGCGCGAGTTTCTCGGCGCCTCCGAACATGTCCCCGACGCCAACCGCTACAAGTGCGCCCTGATCCTCTGTGGTGACCCCATGGTGACTTTCATCCATGAAGCCGGCCATCATCTCTTTCTGCCGCACGCGCGATATCCGACTAACAGCGTGCCCGGCGGCGCGCTTCCCGACCGTCATGACGACGATGACGATAAGTGCACGATGTCGTATAACGACCCGACTAGAAGCTTCTGTGGACTCTGCCAGTTGCGCCTGCGTGGCTGGTCGAGCGTCAACCTGAAAAAGGACGACGCCGGCAACACGAAAAAATAGCTAACAGGAAATGATCGAATATCTCATCCGACCCGCCCGTGCCCGGTTTGCGCCCCAGGAACCGGTTTGCCTCAACGTGACCATCCGGAATACAGGCAGGTCTGCCGTGGATCTGCTGAATCCGACGGGAGCGGGCGATCAGCCGTCGTTCGAAGTTACCGGCCCGGGGCCGGATCAGAAACGGTCATTCACCGCAGCCGATCTCAACCGCGGCGTGTTCAAGGTGCGGGCGATTCCGCCGCGAATTGCGGTCGGCCGAAATGGTCAATGGAGCGGAGCACTTTATCTAACGGAGCAGACCGGTATCACGGGATCCGGAGCATACCAATTCTCCTCACAACTGACGGAGAACGGCTCAACTATCCGCGCGGAGCCTTGCCGTTTCGAAGTCGATCCGCTCCAGCCAGAAGCCTACGCGGGCGGCTTTTCTCTCGGTCCCGATTACTACGGCGAGGGTCACATTGCCCTTCTCCACAGCGGCGACGGCCAGAAATATATCTACCTCTCCAACTTCATCGAACACCGGCCGGGTATCGGTGAAGCCAGGACGGACGGCCCGATGCTGATTCACATCGCCGGACCAGGTGCGACCGAATTGACCCCGACCTATTCAGCCGGGCCTTATTTCCAACGACCCGAACAGTGGGTCGCCTGGCGCGAACAGGACCAAATCCACTTGGCATCCACCCTCGGGCTTACCAAACAGTGGCAGAACGGCAGCATCGGCAGCCTGATCCGCCCCATACTACAAACCCCAGACGGCTCACTACAGTTTGGGGCGCTGTCCCCGGGACAGAACTCCGTCGCGTTCGCATTCCTTCCGCCGGGCCGCGGGTCGGCCGTTCAGCCCGCCTGGGACCTGCCGTTATCCGCGCCGGTTCATACCGCGACCGCTCAACTGAACCCTTCCCGTCCCGGCGAAGGCCACATCGCAGCGATTTCGTCCGGATCGGAGGGCGTGACGATTCACCATGTCCGCTACTCCGGCTCTCGAATCCCAGACGCTTTCAATACCGTGACGATCCCCGGTTCCCGGCCGCTGAACGCTTCTCCGGACAGCGTCGGCGTGGTGGCGATCCAGCCGAAGGAGGATGGCTCCGCCTCCGTCGGAACGATGGTGATGACTATCCGTTCCGAAAGCCCCGCGTACGTGGAAATGAATTTCCCGCCTGATCGCGCGGGCTCCGTTGCTTCCATTGCGCGATGGCCTCCACTGGAACGGACCGTCACCGCCGCAGCACTCCACATGCGAGCCGTGGCGGGCTCGGTTCAAGTGACCGCACTTGTCCAACTCAGTGGCAAACGCCTTCTGCGCTATTCGAACGGGCGCTTCGACCTGACGCCGGTCCGCAGTAAACCAGCGCTGCCCCTCATCCTGGTCCCCGGACGAGAGGCAACGTATGTCGTGTTCACGCGAGACGACGGTTCGCCGTACCTGGACCGGGTCTAATGATGATGATCGATTTGCCGCGATACTTCCTGTACTGTCAAAGATTTGCAACACTACCATTCGTCAATCTGCTCGCAGAGCTTCCACCGGATCCACCGCCGCCGCCCGCCGTGCGGGCAGGTAAGCTGCAGATCCGGCCGCGATCACCAAAACCAACGGAACGGCGATATATGTCAGTGGATCGAGCGGACCCACCCCGAACAGGAGCGCCTTCATTACCTGGGACAGTCCACTAGCCGCGCCGATACCGATCGCGGCACCAGTGCCCGCCAGCATCAGGCCATAGCGCAGGAACATCCGGCTCAAGTCGCCGGGCGGCGCGCCGAGCGCCAGGCGGATGCCGATCTCCCGGGTTCGCTGCGAAACCGCGTACGAGATCACGCCGTAGATTCCAATCACTCCGAGCACCAGCGCCATGATGCCGGCGATTGCCAGCATGACGAGAGTAAACGAAGTGCGCGCCAGCGACTGGTTGTAGATTTCCCGCATAGTGCGCACTGCGGCCACCGGCAGGCTGGCATCGACAGACCACATCGCCTGCTGCATCGGATTGAGAAGGCCCGGGCTGCCGGCCCGCTTGCTGCGGATGGCGAAGGTCACGGCGCGCTCCACCTGCAACCGTCCGGCTACATATTTGTTGTCTCCAAAGGAAGGCCAGTACACAATGGCCGGCGCTGGTTCCTGGACACCGTGCTCGTGGACGTCTTCGACCACTCCGATCACTTCGCGCCACGGCGAGTTGGGCAGCGATGCGCTGATCCGCTTGCCGACCGCCGCCGCAGCCGAACCCCATAGCTCTCGCGCCAGATTCTCGGAGAGTATGGCGACGGGCCGGCGGTCGTACAGATCGGTCCATGTGTAGTCGCGGCCTGCGATCAGCCTGGTTCCCAGGGCTCGAAACAAACCTGGTGAAACCGTCTTGAAGGTCCGCAGCGGCGGGATGCCGGCAGCGTCGTCGGTTCTGCCTTCTGCGCGAATGGCGTCCCAGTCGCCCGGAATTCCGTCCATTGGCATCTGGCTCGCGAAGCCCACGGCTTCGACGCCCGGGATTGCCGCCAGCTTATCCAGAATCTCGTTCTGCCTGCGGGCCACGCGCTCCGGGTCGCGGACCAGGGAAGCAGGAATGAAGACGCGCATCGTCTGGATCGTTTCGGGATGGGTAAAGCCCGGCTGCACCATGCCAAGTTTTTGGACCGTGCGGATCATCAGCCCGGAACCGATTAGCAGCACCAGGGCGAGGGCGACCTGTCCAATCACCAGGATGTTGCGCAGTTGGTGCCGCTCGCGGGTGCCGCTCATCGTGCGGCCGGCGCGGAGAGCTAAAGAGGTTCGCGGCCCGGCATATTTCAGGGCTGTTACCGAACCGAATAAGATTCCCGAGAACAGCGAGAGTCCGAAAGTGAAGGCGAGGGCCCGCCCGTCCATCGAAATCTCACTCAGTCGCGGCAAGCTTCCCGGTCCCAGAGCCACTACCAGGTGCAGCGCGGCATACGCAAGGCCTGATCCAAGAACGCCACCTATGAGTGCCAGCAAAATGCTTTCTACCAGTAACTCCCGCGCAATGGTACCCCATCCGGCGCCCAGCGCAGCGCGCACGGCCAGTTCCTGCTGGCGCGCCTCAGCCCGCACCAGCAGGAGATTAGCCACGTTCGCACAGGCGATCAGCAGCACGATCCCGAGGGTTCCCATCACGACCCAAAGCACGCTGCCCACATTTCCCACGACCTCTTGTTTCAAGGGACGCAGCGACGGCGTGATGCGCCACGTTTCATACACCCGGGGATTGATACCGGGTGCGGCGGGCCATGAGCGCATCCATACCGGCACCAGTCGCGCGATATCGGCGTCCGCTTGTGCAATGCTTACTCCGGGCTTGAGCCGCGCGACACAATCGAAGCCGAAGCCAGGCAATCTGAGCGTAGCGCGATCGAAGGCCAGGGGTTCGATCAGATCGAAATCCTGATTGACGAAGCGGAAGCCCCTGGGCATAACCCCGACGATTTCGGTGGGGCGGGAATCGATGGTGATGTTGCGCCCGATCACCGAACGGTCTCCTCCGAAGCGCCGCTGCCAGTAACCGTAGCCGAGTAATACGGTGGCGGCGCCGTTGGGCTTCTGGTCAGCGGGTCCGAGCCAGCGCCCCAGCGCCGGCGGCACATTGAGCGCCTGGAGCGCGCCATCGGTGAGGTAAATTGCGGGGAGTTTTTCCGGCTCCGCCAGGCCCGTGACGTTCGCCGTGCTGGCGGTCCAGAGCCCGGTCGCTTGCAAGGTCCGGTTCTCCTCGGCGTAGGTGAAGTACATCGACGCGGAGAGGTGCAGGTCGCCGGAAATGGTGGCGAGGCCGGCCGCTCCCGGAGCCTTGTTCCAGACGGCCACCAACTGCTCCGCGTCGGGATATGGCAGAGGCTTGAGCAGGACGCTGTTCACAATGCTGAAGATGGCCGTATTGGCGCCGATTCCGATCGCGAGCGTCAACAGCGTCACGCAGGCGAAGACTGGATTGAGGCGAAGGAGCCGCAGCCCGTAGCGGACGTCGCGGGCCAGCGTATCCAGCCAGGCGATGGTGTTCATGCGGTAAATCTCCTCTCTAATCAGGGTATGGTTGCCGAATTTCCGGCGGGCGGCTGCGACGGCCTCGGCGTAGGGCATGCCGCGGGCAATGTTTTCGTCTGTTTCAATCCGGACGTACGACTCGATCTCTTCGAGCCGTTCCCGATCCCATTGCGCCCGCATTAAAAAGCGCCGCCAGCTCATCGTCTTTCACCGAACAGCCGGCTCCAGGATGCCGGCGATGGCCCGGACCAACTGCCCCCAGCGCGTGGTCTGTGCCAGCAACTGTTTGCGCCCCGCGCGAGTCAGCCGGTAATACCTCGCCCGGCGATTGTTCTCCGAAGTTCCCCAGAACGACGCGATCCAGCCGCGATCCTCCAGCCTGTGCAAAGCCGGGTACAAAGACCCGTGCTCAATCTGCAGGACGTCGTCGGAGCCGCGCTCGATGGCGTGGGCGATGGTATGTCCATGCGCCGGACCGAGCACCAAAGTCTGCAGGACCAGCATGTCGAGGGTTCCGGGAAGCATCTCGTGCTGAATCGGGGATTCGCGTTTCGGCATCGGTACCAGTGTACTCCAGTCGATAGTCTACCGGGTAGTGATGCCGTAGAGGCGGACAAGGGCACTCTGGCGCCGATAAGAGTTCGAGAGATAATCGACTGAACCAGCTGGGTATTCTTGGAGACTACGCGGTCTTCCATGTCAAGGAAGGCTCCGATGACCCGGAGGCCCTGTACGCCGGCCTGTTCGACGAATCCTGGAAATTGCAGTAGAGCGGTACGCAGGTCGCAGTGTCGGCGGTAGATAGAAATCCGACCAATCAGTATCGCAACTTAAGGCGGCGAAGCAACTGAGCGTTGGCGGCTACAATTATGGTGGACAGGCTCATCGCGACCGCCCCCACACTCATGGGGAGATCGAATCCCCAGTGGACGAAAAGGCCGGCAGCGACCGGAATAGCGACAAGGTTGTAGGCCGTCGCCCATACCAGGTTCTGGATCATTTTTCGATAGGTAGCGCGGGATAGTTCGATCGCACCCACGACATCGCGCGGATCGCTACGCACGAGTACGATTCCCGCGGACTCAATCGCCACATCGGTTCCCGCCCCGATGGCGATTCCCACATTTGCCGTTGCCAGAGCGGGTGCGTCGTTAACGCCGTCGCCAACCATCGCTACCCGATTGCCGCCTGCCTGAAAGTTCTTCACTGCAGCTGCCTTGTCGGCGGGGAGAACCTCGGCGGCGACCTCATCGATTCCGATACGTCGGGCGACCGAATCGGCAACCGTTTTCGAATCGCCGGTGATCATCGCGACGCGGACACCAAGCCGATGAAGTTCAGCGACGGCTTCACTGGATTCGGGCCGAATCTCGTCTTCCACCGCGAAAGCTCCGAGTAGTCGGCCTTGGGCGGCAGCATAAAGAACCGTCTTCCCGTCAGATGCCCATGCGTTTGTCAGTTTTTCAACTTCCGGCGGCACCATTACCCCGGCCTCAGTCATCAGGCGGAGTCCGCCGATTTCGACTCTCGTGCCTTCCACCAGCGCCTTCGCTCCTCGACCAGGAAGCGCCTCGAAATTCGTGGCTGCCAACCGGGTCAGGTTGCGGCGCCGGGCTTCGACAACGATGGCTTTAGCGAGAGGGTGTTCGGAGTTCGATTCGACAGCGGCGGCGCACGCAACCAGATCGTCTTCCGTCGCGCCAGGAGCCGCCGCGACTCCCGACACGGCAGGAGAACCGCGTGTAAGGGTTCCGGTCTTGTCGAAAATCACCAGATCCAGATTGCGGGCCTGTTCGAGTGCGAGTCTGTCCTTAACCAGGAGCCCGTTCTGAGCCCCCAATGATGTCGAGATTGCGACTACGAGTGGAATCGCCAGACCCAGGGCATGCGGACAGGCAATGACGAGGACTGTTGCCGTTCGAATCAGAGCGTGTTCCTTGTCGCCTGAAAACCACCAATAGGCGAAAGTAATCGCGCCCGAGGCGACCGCGACGTAAAAAAGGATCGCAGCTGCACGGTCGGCAAGTGCCTGCGTGCGAGAACCGGAAGCTTGCGCGGCGGCGACGAGACGCATAATCCCGGAGAGAGCGGTCTGGTCCCCGATTGCCGTAACGCTGACGCGGAGGCTTCCGCCGCTGACAACTGTTCCCGCAACCACTCTTGAGGCTGCCACCTTCGGCAACGTTTTGGACTCTCCGGTGATCATGGACTCGTCAACATCGGCAGCGCCCTCAACGACAGTTCCGTCCGCAGGAACCCGGGCTCCGGGCCTGACAAGAACGATGTCGCCAATGCGCAACTCAGAGAGTGGAACGGATTGAGTGTCTGTGCCCTTTACGCGTTCAGCCGTATCCGGGAGCAGGGCGGCGAGTGCATTCAGCGCGCCATGGGCCTGGGAAATGGCCCGCATTTCGAGCCAGTGGCCGAGGACCATGATTGTAATCAGTGACGCGAGTTCCCACCAGACGTCAATCTCGAAGAGGCCGAATGTCGCCGCGAGCGAAGTTCCAAAAGCGACTATGATCGCCAGGCTGATAAGCGTCATCATGCCCGGCTGGCGATCGCCAAGTTCGCTCCATGCCCCGCGTACGAAGACCAGGCCGCCATAAACGAAAACGACCGAACCGAGGATGGCGGGGATAAACTTCGAGCCGGGGAAGGAAGGCGCTGTGTAGCCAAGCCAGTGTTGAACGTCGGTTGACCAGAAGACGACGGGAATTGTGAGAGCGAGACTCAGCCAAAATTTGTCCCGAAACATGGCCACGGAGTGCCCGGCGTGACGGTCATGGCTCCCGTGAGTGTCCGACACTCCGTGGCCGGCGCGCGGATCGGACACCTGTTTGTGATTAGTGTGGCTCGAGTGGTCCATTTTGAAGCCCAATCTCCGCTGGCGCATTTATGCCCAGGCGAAAGCTTATGTTCTTTAAGATCGCGCAGGAAACGAGACAAGATCAAGCCCACAGCCGCGCAAGCTAACGGCATCAGCTGGAGACGCCCTATCGCACCTTGCGATCAACGCACCTTTCAGGCAACTACCGCCCCTTGCAAGCGGACGAGGCTTCTGGCCGCCATTCTGATCGTGGCTTGGTCTCAGTTCCTGGGGCCCGACGGCTCCGTCACTACCTTGGAGTCCACCGAAAACTTCTTGTAGTTGCTCCATTGGATTTCCTGATCCTCGACCAGCCGTTTGAGTAAGGCCACGCGGCCGCTGCCGGAGAGGAAGAGGCGCTTCGGAAGCCAGAGTTCGGAATTCACTTCTGTCTGTTCGAAAGTTAGCCGGGCGCCAGGATTGAGGCGAGCCAGGAACAGACCCCATGAGATGGTGTCGGTGGTTTCCACTTCCACTTTCGCCCATTGATAAGTTGCCCTGTCGATCCACATGCGGCCGCGAACCTTGAGCAGCACTTTGGCGTCGTGGCTCTTAGGCCTGGCGCCGGGCCGCGGCGTGCCGGAAACCACCCACACGGGCCGTCCGTCCACGGTGGAATCGCCCTCCAGCCGCAGGTCGAACAGATCGGGTATTTCGGAAAGAAAGGCGAACTCGCGTTTGCGCTGCCTCTCAGTTTCCTCCAGCCGGCGTTGTTTTTCGGCCGGGGTTTCGGAACTCAGTTTACTGACGGCCTGATCGAGTTTCTTGCGCTCGATGCGCTGTTCCTCCTCGCTGAGCGGCTTGCCGTCCCGCTCCAACATGCGGCGATGCGGCTGCCCATCCAGAATCAGCGTTTCCCAGTTTTCGCGCTTGGTGGACTCTACCTTGCCATGGGAGTCGAAGTGCCGCTCCACAGAGTTTGCCTGCCAGGTGTAATCTTTCATACGCACCCAGTCGAGTTGGTTTTGCGCGATCGAACGGCGCACCAGCTCGCGGGGATCCTGCGCCCAGGCCGCTACCACTGGGATGAGTGCCAGCAGAGTCTTCCGGTGCGGCCTCATGCTTCATGATACCGTGGCGAGTATATCCACCGTGCCAGCAGCGAACTTACAATTGAAGCGAAGAATGGAGCATAAATGGGAAAAAAGATAGCCATCGGCTGTGTCGGCGTGACACTCGTCTTCGCGCTGATTGTGGGAGTTTCAATCAGCGGAACCTACAATTCACTTGTGCAACTCGATCAGGCCACGCAAGCGCAGTGGGCCCAGGTCCAAAACGCATATCAACGGCGCGCCGACCTGGTACCCAACCTGGTGGCTACCGTCAAAGGCGCTGCAAACTTTGAGCAGAGCACCATGACGGCGGTCACGGAGGCGCGCGCCAAGGTCGGCCAGGTCACGCCTGCCGCCATGGCAGACATCGTCAAAGATCCGGCAGCCTTCCAGCGGTACCAGCAGGCGCAGCAGGGATTGTCTTCGGCGCTGTCTCACTTGCTGGCGGTCTCCGAAAGCTATCCGCAGCTCAAAGCGACCGCCAATTTCCGCGACCTGCAAGCGCAACTCGAGGGCACTGAGAATCGGATTACGGTTGAGCGGCAGCGATTCAATGAGGCGGCGCAGGCCTTCAATACCCGCCGGAGCAGTTTTCCAACAGTGCTGATCGCGGGCTTCTTCGGCGATAAATTCGCAACCAAACCCTACTTCCAGGCCCAACCCGGAAGCGAAAAGGCGCCTGAGGTGAAGTTCTAAGTTGCTTCTGCGCCGTCGGTTGCTTGTCCATTTCGTCGTGGTTTCGGCCGCGCTTCTATACGGGGCTGAAACGCCCATCCCTCCGCCGCCCACCCGTTGGGTCACGGACACCGCGAACTTCATGTCGCCGGAAGCGGTGCGCTCACTGGACGCACGCCTCGAGGCCTATCAGCAGGCCACAGGCCATGAACTGATTGTGTACATCGCGCCCACGACGGGCGATGCGCCGATTGCGGATTGGGCCGTCCGGGCCTTTGCGAAATGGAAGGTGGGCCGGAAGGGGCTTGATGACGGGCTGGCCCTTTTCATCATGGCCCAGGATCATAAAATGAGGATCGAGGTCGGCTACGGACTCGAAGCCGTAGTCCCCGATGCGATTGCCTCCCGTGTGATTAACGATGTGATGGTGCCTCGCATTCAGGCCGGCCATCCCGATGACGCGGTAACGGCGGCAATCGACTCGCTGACCGGAACCATCGGCGGGCAGGCCGATGCGCCTGCGCCCGCACGGACGCCGCCGCAGTCCAAGCCATTGACCCTGTTTCAATGGATCTTTTATGGCATCATCGGGATCCTGATTCTGGGCCTCGTGATTACGCATCCCGCACTAGCCTTCTACTTCCTGGCCAGCATCATGTCCGGCGGCGGTGGGGGTGGCGGAGGAGGAGGCGGCGGTGGCGGATTTAGCGGGGGCGGTGGCCGGTCCGGCGGTGGAGGAGCAAGCGGATCATGGTAACCATCGACAAGGTTCGGATCAAGAGAGCCATTGAGAAGGCCGAGCGGCGGACCTCCGGCGAGATTCGCGTTTCCGTGTCGCCGCTATTCTGGGGCGATGTTCGAAAAGCCGCCGAGAAGGCTTTCGAGCGGCTGGGCATGACCGCTACGAAGGATCACAATGCCGTGTTATTCTTCGTCGTGCCGGCACGCCGCAGGTTCGTCGTGTTAGGCGACAGCGGCATCCACGAGAAAGTCGGCCAGGAGTTTTGGCAGCATATCGTCCGCACCGTGTCCGAGAAGTTCAGGCAAGGTGATTTTACGGGCGGCATTGTCGCCGGAATCGAAGCCGTCGGCGAGAACCTGGCCAAGTATTTCCCATCCCACCCCGTCAGCGACAAGAACGAGTTGCCGGATGACGTCGACTACGGCCCGGCGAGCTGAATCCGGCTTGGCGAACAGGTGGTTACAGGATCACGCTCCGTCTACGCGGACGGCAGAATCTGCTTCCAAACCCGAAGGTAGTTCCCGCCCAGGATCAAGCCGATCTGATCGTCGGTGAGCCCGCGCTCGGAAAGCATCTTGATGAAGTTATCCCAGTGATCGTGCATGGTCTGCGCTTCAACGCCGCTATAGGTCCTGGTGGTGTGCCCCTCTACTTCACGGCTGCTGGGATTGGCTTTGTCATGGCCCAGCCAGCCAACTCCGATGTGCTCCACGCCGATCAGTTTGGCCAGGTACTCGACCTCGTCGGCCAACTGCTTGTACGTGGTGACGTTGACAATGTAGCGGATTCCTACAATTCCGCCGGTCTTGGCGATGGCCTGCGCCTCTTCGTCCATAATCTCTACCAGCGGTCTGCTCTTTACGAAGCGTTCGAGATTCTGGTGGGTAGAGACGATCGGCTGCCTGGAAACTTCCGCCGCATGGAAAAGCCCGTTGGCGGAGAGGTGCGAGACACCGACCATCATGCCGAGCCGGTTCATCTCCTGGATCACGCCGACGCCGAAGGGCGTCAACTTGCTTCCCAATTTATCGATGCCCCGACCGTCGCCGAGCTGATTGCGGCCGTTATGCGTCAGTTGCACGCCGCGCACGCCCAGCCGGAAGAACTGACGCAGCAGCGCCATGCTCCGCTCGGGCATGAAGCCCGGTTCAGGAGCGTTGGCCTGTATCGAGCCGCCGCCTTCGATATCCAGAAAAAACTGTACTTTCCCGCTGTTCGGCTTGCTGGGGACGTCGGCCTTCGTCCGGATGATGGATGCCTTGCTGCCGGCTTTGTCGATGTCGCTGAGGATCAGGTCGAGCACCCGCATGGATCCCTCGAACAAGTCGTCCCGTTCATCGCGCTCATCCAGGGAGTCGCCGCCGGCCGGCATGATTACCACGCTGACGCCGCCTTCAATGAGCCGCGGCGCAATGAAATTGGCTATGGGCCAATGCTGAGCCTCTTCTTTGATCCGCGTGCGGCCGCTCTGTTCCCAAATATCGCGGTGGCCTTCCACGATGACGAAATCGTGCGGGCCCTTGGTGGTAACCCCCTGTGCGCGCCGCGGCATAACGGAAGCCATCAGACTGGCGCCGGCTATCGACCCGGTCCGCCAAAAGAAATCCCGGCGAGTGCCTTTTTGGATCATGAACCTCTCCTCGTCAAATTGTATAGTAAACCTAGAATCTCACCCGCAGCGCGAATTGCATGTTACGCGGAAAGTTCTGCTGCGAAATCGTGACCGAGCCGAACAGCGGGCTGGTCACCGTGTTGTTGGGCGCCGCGTAAATCGGTGAGTTGGTGACGTTGAAGGACTCCCCGCGAAACTCAATCTTTACGCGCTCTTTGACCGAAAACTCTTTGAAGATCGACATATTGATATTGGGCTTCCAGTCGTTCCGGATGTTGGGGAAATAACTGGAGGAGTTACGAAACTGGTTAGGCGCCAGCTGCATCCAGGTGATGGGCGCGCTGGCTGAAGCGCAGCCGCTGCGCGTGCCGTTGGTCAGCAGCGTACAGGTGTCGAACCACTGCTGATAGGTCTGCTGGCCGCTGGGCAGCTCTGGGTTCCGAACCGCAATGGCGTTCGGCATGGGAGTGGGGGTACCGTTCATGTAGTCGTAAATAATGTTGTATTGCCAGTTGCCGGCCACCAGGTTGAGCGGTTTGCTCCAATGGGCGCCGAAGTGTTTGCCGCGTCCGAAGGGCAGTTCCAGAAGCGCGGAGACGGTCAGGTGGTGGGTGCGGTCGAAATCGGCCAGAACGTGCTCAAGGGCCGTATACTGCGGTTCGAGGTAGGCTGCGGATTCCATGGTCTTCGAAAAGCTGTAGGCCGTCGTAATGGAAACGCCGTCGGTCACACGCTTGTTCAACCTCAACTCAAGCGCGTTATAGGAAGTGTTGCCGAGGGGTATGCCGTTTTCCGTCACCGAAGTGAACTGGGGGAACGGACTAAGCGCCTGCGACTGGGTAATGGTGGCCCCCGCCAGGCTGGTGCCCGCCAGTTGCGGCGCGCCGGCGAACGGGTTCGGAACAGCCGCGTTCAAATAGTTGGGGTTGACGATGCCTTGCAGGCGGGCCGAAACCGGGATTGCGCTGAGCGACTTGGCCACCGGGTACTTGCGCGTGCGGCTGCCGACATACGCCACCTCAAGCGAACTCTTCCAGGGCAGGTCATAGCTGAAACCCGCATTGAACAGGTGCACGCGCGGGATCTCATAGTCGCGGTCCTGGAAACTGATTCCCTGGCCGAAGGGGACGAACGGAAGTTGCGGCAGCAGGATTCCATTGGGGAACGGCTTGGCCAGAACGCCGGTGCCAGGCAGGCCGGGAATGTACGAGTTCACGCCTCCGCCCAGCGTTGCCACAAACGGGGTGGAGACCGAGTAGCCCGTCTGGTCCACGCCGCCGTTGCCTCCCGACAGGCACAGCGTGCAGGTGGCCCCGCCGTTCAGCGGCATATACGTAAGCCCGTAGCCGGCCCTCCAAACCATCTTCTTGGTCATTTGCCAGGCGACGCCGGTGCGCGGCTGGAAACCTGTGTATTTAGTGTCCCAAGGCTGGCGATGGCTGGCGTCGGCGAATTGGAGTTGGCCGGTGGCCTGGGCGCTGCCAAGCTGATACGTGGCGGCCGGATTAAACGTGTAGATGTCGCGATTGTAGCGCTCTGTGGGCGCGGTCTGCACATCCCACCGCAGCCCCACGTTAACCGTCAACTTCGGAGTCAGCTTGAAGTCGTCTTGAATGTACAGGCCGGCGAACTTGTTCTGGACCGAGCCCTGGGCGTTGGAATTGGTGGACCCGGTGGCGGGGTAGCCCAACATGAAACTGGCCAGATCGTTGCCGGAAGTCGTATCGGCCTGCTGAGGATTCCGTTGTGTCCATGCCGGAGTGAAATTGAACGCGCCAAACCATAAGCCGGTATTGATCACGGTGGAGCGCACCTGGCCCAGGCGTGTTCCGAACTTCAACAGATGGCGGTTCACCTGTTTCGAGACGTCCGCAACAATCGTATACGTGTCGATGGGCAGGTAATTGTCGCCGGTGTTGCCCAAGGGGAGGTAATTGGTGAATGTCAGAGAAGGAAACCGCGGCAGCGGATAGGAACCCGTCGGACCCTGGAAACCCAGTTGGGAGCCGTCCGCGTTGTCGGCGGAGGTCTCAAAAAGATAAGCCAGGAAGCGGTCCCAGGCCAGGCGGACGTCAAGCACGGTGGTGCTGTTGGCCGTGTAGACGTGGTCCAGAGTGGCGCCGTAGTGATTCCGCCGCGCCGGGTCTGAGCCCAGCTTGGCCGGGTTCCCGCTGGGCAGCCCGTTGGTGCTGCTGTTGTTCGACCCGTAATTCTGCGTCTCGCTGAAGAAGGTCCGGTTCTTGACGCTCCATTCGTAATTGAACTTCATGAACCAGGAATTGTAGGCAAACTTGCCCACGTTGGGCGCTACGCCCAGGTTGTTGAAGCCGGTGAGCGGGAGCGTGCTGACGTTGGGGGTGGGAATGTAGTTGTCGATAATATTTCGCGAGACCTGCGCGATGCGGTTTGACGGAAGAACGTTACCGGCGAATGGAGTGCGCACGAAATTAGTTCCCGACTGCACGGTCGAGAGTGGGTCGTAGAGAACCACCAGTTGGCCTGCCGAATTGTATGTCTGCGAAAAATCGCCGGTGCGCTGCAGCAGGGTGGGTACAGTCTGTGTGATGGCTCGCGGCACGCGGTCCCAAAAACCCTCATAGCTCCCCAAGAAGAAAAATTTGTTCTTGATAATGGGGCCGCTCACCATCGCGCTGGCATCGTTAAACTGATGCTGAAAGTGGGCCAGGGTGGGATTGGCGGCAGCCGTATATTTCTCCTGGGTGCGGACGGCGTCAAACAGTTGGTTGCGCAGAAAATGGCTCAGCGTTCCGTGAATCTGGTTGCCGCCGGATTTCATCGTCATATTCACCACGCCACTGCTGGTGAGACCTTGCGAGGCGTCGTTGGTGGGCGTTGAAACTTTGAATTCTTCGACGGCATCCACCAGCGGGACGTAGTCGGACTGGCCGTTGGCTTCAATCGGGACGCCATCCAGCAGAAACGCGCTGGTGTTCGGCAGGCTGCCGTGAACGCTGAACTGGCCGTACAGGTCGTAGCCGCGCGTTCCCGAGGAGCCGCCCGGCGCGAAATTCTGCTGGGTGAACACCACTCCGGCCGATAGCTGAACCAGCATGAAGACATTGCGGCCGTTCAGGGGCAGCTCGGAGACGTTCTTGTTATCCATCAGCTGGCCGGTAATGTCCTGGTTGGCTTCGATACCGGTGAGATCTTCCTTGACGGTCACTTCCGAATTCAACTCGCCCACTTCCATCCGGATGTCAAGGTTCGCCTTGTCGCCGACCGCCAGCGTGATCCCCTGGCGGACGTATCTGCGGAATCCTGGAGCTTGCGCAGAGATCTCGTAAGTCCCTGGGACCAGTTGCGGCACAGCGAAGTTTCCATCGCTCCCGGTGTTGGTCGTCGAACGGGCCTGCGTCGCAACGTTGACAACGGCGACGCTGGCATTGGCAATCGCCGCACCCGTGGGATCCACAACTCTGCCTGAGACCAGCGCCCGAAACTCCTGCGCCGGTGCGGGAAGATTAATCAGGGCGCCCGCTATGGTGAGCAGCGCTCCCCGGCCTAACAATTTGATCAAGTTAGTCTTAGCTAAATGTCGCGAGCTCCGCATTTGAGACCTGCCAAAAAAGACCAAAGATACAAGAGTGTATAGAGTATATTGGTGCCTCACACGGCTGTCAAGAAAAACGGGTTCCGCGTTTGCGGAGACTCAGCCGGCAGTCTTCCGCCGTGCGACTACCTGGCCCACGGCGCGATGGGCTTCGAGTATGGACGTCCGATGGTCCATAATCCCCGTCAGGTCGGAGTTGGCGAAGGCGATTAGTCCGTGCGGCTGATTGCGCAGAATTTCACCAGGCCCCGCGTTTCCGGCGGCGCCGAAGAAGAACCCCGGCTGCGGACTCAGGTACGCGTGCCCCCATCGATTCAGAATCAGTCCGGCAATGTCGCGCTGTGGATCAAAACCCGTCCGCCCGAACATCATTGCCAACTGTTCACGGATCTTCCGTTCGTAGACTCGGAACGGAGTGGAGAACAGTTCCGCACGCCCACGGCTTACCTGTTCTCCAATAGGAAGCCCGGGCGACGAAAACAAAATCTTCAGCGTCAGTACAACCGGCGAATCCGGCGAGATGCCCGATGAGACATCGCCGACGGTCGCAGTTTTGCGGATCGCAAAATAGTTTCCGATGCCCTCAAACCATCGGCACTCGCTGATTCCCAGGTCATAGAGGAATCGCCAGTTCCGCAGCGCCACGTTGGCCATCAGGCAGGGGGCGCGATAGAACTGAGCGTAAGCCGCCCGGTGCTCCGCGGGAAGGTCGGTCACTATGTACTTGGCGGTCCAGCTTCCGCCTGCCATGATGGCCGCGCGCGCCCTCACGCTGTAAAGTTTGCCCGACTTCGCATAGATAATCCGAACGAATTTGGCGTTCTGCGGCGGGCCTTCATGGCGGACGCTCACCGTGGTCGCGTTCAGTCTGATGCGCCGCGGGTGAGAGGGCCGGTCCAGCATGGCGAATTGAACCTTGGCGCGGCAAATAGACGCCATGTCGGCCGCGCCCGGCAGCACCTCAGGCATCAACGATTTGACGATGTGCCGCGCCACCCCGGCGTTTCCACCGGGGAACATTTGAGAGCCCTTGGGGTAATCCCACGGCAGCAACACGTCGGCCGCGTAATCCGCATAGCCCGAGAGCGCATCTGCGCCCAGCCCGGAGCCCCCGCCCGCCAGGGGAGACTCGAACTTCCGCACGGTATCGCGGCTGAGGCCGTGCCGCTCCATCAAGTGCTGTTCCATGGTGATGCTGTCCAGCTTTCGCGAGACGGCGTCCCCGTGCTGCGAAAGCCCCGCGGGCAGCCTGCCGGAATTCGAGGCGCGCATCTTTAACAGTTCGGCACGAGCCCCTTCCGGGATAGGTGCGCCCTGCAGGCTTTTCCCCCACGGATCGACCAACAGCAGGCCGCCAGCTTCCCCGAACTGCGGGCCGAAAAAGAATGCCGATGCTTTCCCGCCCGAAGTATACGGCGTGCGCCCCAGCCGCATGGGAGGCTGCGCGCCGGTCCACTCCTGGTATTGAAAGCCATCGGTGCGTATGTGAATGGAATTGTAGAACTCCTCAAGGAATGTGCCCGGCAGAGGAGGAAACCACATGGCCGAACCCTGGTGCGCGATGAGCCGCTGCTTGTCGACAAGGAATTCATTGCGCTTGGCTTCGCCGCCGAAAATGGCATGGTTATCCAGAACCAGGCAAGTGCCCTTCGGCCCTGCCTGCCGGTCGAAAAACAACGCCGCAGCCAGCCCGCTGATTCCGCCTCCTACCACTACGCAGTCGTAAACTTCGCGTGTATCCACAACTGCGGCGCTGGTATCGTACGCATGATCGCGGATCTTGTGGCCTTCCGACACCACCTGCCAGGTATTGCCGTTGCATCCTTGATAATCGCCCACCCCGCTGTATCCGTCCCAATCCTCCGCACCCAGCAGGCTAAGTGGAGACGCTGCGTTGAGCAGTGCGCTCCCGGACGCAAGCAGGGTCGAGTTCAGGTAGTCGCGCCGCGAAATACGCCGGTGCATGCCCAGGGCGCGCTCGTGGTTATGATTTTTCGATTCCTCGGAAGCCATCGAAACCAAGATACCCCGTCTTCGGGCCGAACGCCCGCAGGGTAACTGCTATGACGAATCTTCAGTGCGAGGTCCCCTGCCATGGCAAGCGCAATCTGTACCTGGGCAGTGCCGCCATGCTGATGACCATTGGCGCCTTGGGCTACGGCAAACTGCGCCGGCCAAAGCCTGCGAAGGCAGAAGCGGCATCCGGCGACTGACTCCACAATAAGTCTCTTCGTACGGAAAGGTGCGGCTTTCCGCATCCTGACAGCATGCCGCAGCGTTATAAGGAATTATGAAGCGGTTTGCCGGAGTGTGCCTTGCCTGCCTGCTGGCGTCTGCGGCACTGCCTGAAGCGGCGCGGGCGCAAGTCTCAATCCGAGTGGAGGTGGGACTGGTGAACGTAGGTTTTGCGGTACGCGACACCGGCGGGAATCTGGTCACGGCTCTCACCCAGGATGACTTTGAAGTGACCGAGGATGGTGTAGTCCAGAAGATCGCCTTCTTCGGGCGGAGCGCCGACGTCCCGCTAAACCTGGGCCTGATTCTGGATGTCAGCGGCAGTCAGGAATCTTTCGTCAAGCCTCATTACAAGGACCTGGAATCGTTTCTCAAGAACGTACTGGGTCCAAAGGATCGCGCCTTTCTTCTCTGTTTCGCGAACCGTTTGCGGCTAGTAAGCGATTACTCTTCGTCCGGTAGAGTGCTGGTCGGCGCGTTGCGCGAGTTTCAGAAGTCCAAGGGCATTGATGACTACCCGCTGGTAGGGCCGCTCGAGGTCCGAAGACAGGGAACTGCTTTTTACGATGCCATATACCATCCGTCGAACCTGATGTTCTCGGGAACTCAGCGCGGCAGGCGGGCCTTGATCATCTTCAGCGACGGCGAGGACAACTCCAGTGCGCATCACATGCTGGACGCGATCGAGGCTGCGCAGAGCAACGATGTTGCCCTCTTTTGCTTGCGCTATACCGAAACCAGGAACGGGCGGCTGGATGCGCGGAACAAATACGGGATCGGCGTAATGGAGCGGATTGCGCGCGAAACCGGGGGGCTCGATTTCGACGCGCGGCAAAAAGGATTGGAGGAAGGCTTTCGCTTGATCGGCGACCAATTGCGCAATTCCTATGAACTGGCTTATCACACGTCAAATCCATCGGGTGACAAGACCTTCCACAAGATTTCGATCCGCACCAGACAGCCCGGGCTTGAAGTGAGAGCGAAGACCGGATACTACTCGCGCTAGCTTGTGGGGGCGGTCAATCTTGGCAGCAGCCGCGTTTCGGGCGGCTTGCATGCGCTTCACATCTGCTTGAGGCATTCATGCACGAACTGAACCGCCATCGCGCCTTCGCCCACGGCCGAAGCCACGCGCTTGACTGAGCCGGACCGTACGTCCCCGGCCGCAAACACGCAAGGCCGGCTGGTCTCCAGCAGAAACGGCTGGCGCGCGGACGTCCAGTGTTGGGAATGCGTCAAAGACGAGCCGGTCTGGACGAACCCCTTGGCGTCTCTCTCGATTTCCGCGGGTAGCCAATTGGTTCTCGGGTCCGCCCCAATAAAGCTGAACACACCCGGAGTCTCCACCGTCCGCTCCTCACCGGTCTTGCTGTTGAACGTTTCCACCGAGCCAAGATGCGTGTCGCCATTCATCCGGCGGATCGTCGTATTGCAAACCAGATCGATGTTGGGTGTCTGCTCGATTCGCAGCGCCAGGTAGCTGGACATATTCTTATACAGGTCATCACCCCGGATCAGAAGCAGCACGCGGCGGGCGTGTCCGGCGAGAAATACCGCGGCTTGGCCGGCGGAATTGCCGCCGCCCACCACTACCGCTTGCGACCCCTGGCACAACTGGGCCTCGGCCAGGGTCGCGGCGTAGTAGACACCCGCCCCCGCAAATCGGTCGGACCCTTCCACGCCCAACCTGCGGTAGTCGGCCCCGGTTGCAATCAGCAGGCACTTGGCGGTCACGGTCTCCTCTCCGTCCAGGTGCACGATCGTGTAGCCGTTTTCGAAAGTCAATCGGTTCACGGGAGTGGGAACCGACAGATGGGCTCCGAATTTGTTGGCTTGCAGGATGGCGCGGCCGGCCAGTTCGCTACCCGTCAAGCCCGTGGGAAAGCCAAGGTAGTTTTCGATTCGCATGCTGCTGCCCGCTTGTCCGCCGGGCGCCGTGGTTTCGAGCACCACCGTCCGCAGCCCTTCGGATGAGCCGTAGACGGCCGCCGCCAGCCCCGCCGGACCGCCGCCTACAACCACCAGATCGTACACTCTGGCCTCCAGCGGCTGCCGTATGCCGACGGCATCGGCGAGCTGCCGGTTGGTGGGGTTGCGCAGAAGCAGCAACTTGCCGCACGCGACCACTGGCGTATCTTTCCCGGTCACTCCAAACTGCTTAAGCAGCCGGTCTACATTCGGATCGGTCTCCACGTCCACCCACGTGAAGAGGACGCGATTTTTGGACAGGAAATCGCGAACCCGGAATGTGTCCGGGGAGTAGCGTGATCCGATCACCCGCAGGCCGGTGAAATCCGGAGACTCGCGCAGAAGCTGCCGCCGTGCAATGAACGCCTGCAGAACGATATCGCTGATAGCCGGGCATTGGTTCAGAGCACGCCGCAGTGCCTCCCCGGTGATCGCGTATACTTCGCAGTCGCCTCGGGCGACGGCGCTGACGATGGCCGGCAGGCCGGTGATGTGCGAGATGTCGCCGGTGAACTCACCCTTGTGGTGGATGGCAATCGTCTTCGGTTTGTCACCAGAGTAATCTATAATCTCCACTTCGCCCGACTTGACGATGAAGAATTTCATGTCGTGCTCGCCCACCGCAAACAGCGTTTGCTTGTCCCGGTAGACCATGGGTGAGGCATGGGTGCAACGTCCCAGTTGATCGATTTGCGTCTCGTCCAGGGTAGGGAATGCGATCGACTGAAGGGTGTGTTCGATCATAGGTTAGGTTCAGAGCGACCGGCACTCGTCCTTTCGCGAACGCCGCTCGATCAAGCGTATCTTCTTGCCGGTGGTCCTGTCTACCAGTGGAAGCCGGCGTCGGCCCCAGAGGTTCGCGCTTGTCGGCCCGTGTCGTCACCGGGCTGTGATCGCCAAGGCCTATTGGTTGCTGTATTTCTTGACTGTCCACAAGCGGGCGCCCCCAACGAATGCGTTTTGGTTGTCGCCCAGTTGTGTGTCCGGAGGCAGCTTCTTGATGCTCTTGGAATTGCCTCCGCCCAGAACCACATACTCGGCGCCTAACGCATCCTTGAGGCGAGTCACGACGTCGGTGACGTAGCGCCGCCACTTCTTTTTGCCCAACCGCTGCAGAGCCAGGACACCAACGTAATCCTCGTACGTCCCGTGGTTCTTGTAGGGAAGATGTGCCAGCTCCATGGGTTCCAGAATCCCATCGACGATCATGGCCGACCCGAGCCCGGCGCCGAGCCCCAGAAACAGCATCCGGCCTCCGTGGTAGCTGCCGAGCGCCTGCATGGCAGCGTCATTGATGATCTGAACCGGCCTCCCGAATGCCTTGGCGAAATCAAATCCGACCCAACCGCCGGCCAGATTGTGCGGTTCGTGCAGGGGGCGCCCGTGAATCACGGGACCCGGATAACCGATTGAGACCACGTCATATTGCCAGCCTTTGACGATACGCTTCACGCCGCGCACCATTGCGCTTGCCGTCATTGTGATGCCAGACGGAATCCTACGCTCTTCGCTTTGTCCGGTGACTCGTACCTTGACGTGCGTCCCTCCCACGTCGATCACCAGAATCTTAAGGGCCTTCCTCGAGATGGTTCTCACTAATAGCCTGCAAACTCTTCCGCACGGATGTCGTCATCGTCGACACCGGCCTGATTGATGGTCGCGTGGAGGCCCTTCACCATCTCCGGCGGTCCAGCGATGTAGTAAATCGGCGAGATTGCGTCCTTCAGATACTTGGATAGCATAGTCTGGTCGATCTGACCGGTTTCGCCATCCCACGGCCGATGCGATTTCGCCATGTCAGTCATGGTGGCGATGAGCTTGTAGTGTGGATTTTCCTTTTCAAGCGCGTGAAGCTCATCCAGGAACGGAGCATCCTCCGGTCTGTGGTTCGAGTAGAAAAGAAAGATTTGGTGAGGGAGCTTTTCTGTTGACGCGCGAAACACCATACTGCGGAACGGCGTGATCCCGATACCGCCTGCCAGGAGCACGGCCGTTCGCTTGATGTTGTTATGCAGCGTCAGGTCACCAGACGGTCCTTCGACCTTAACCGCGGTGCCAGGCGGCATACTCTTTAACACTCGCTTGAATGCCGTATCGCGCAGACGGGTGGCCACCATCAGAGTTTCTTCGTGGGGACTGCTCGCGATTGAAAAGGTGCGGGTGTTGCCTTCGGCATCCGTCTCGGGCGGATCAAGCAGCGTCATGTCGAGAGTCTGGCCCGCCTTGAAGGTCCATTTTTGAGGCCTTTCAAAGCGAAACGCCATGGTGCTCTCGGCGACTTCATGCCTGCTCACGAGTTTGGCGAGTGTGCCCGGCGAGGCTGTCATAGTACTCATGAGTAGCGGGCTTCCGAGTCAGCGAAACAAACCCAACATGTATGCTATCAGGAGAATCAGCAATATAGTGCCGAGCCCCATGCCCGCGCCGCCGCCATAACCCCAGCGGCTATGGCCGTAGTATCCTCCTCCGCCGCCCAGAAGCAATATCAAAACGATAATCAGTAACAACATTTGTGGATCCCCTTTTCTTCTTCTTAAGCACTAACTCCCGCCAAGATTATTGTGAAGACGGATGGCCCGCACTGGCGTCATTAACACAAACATAACAGCCACAACCAACGATGTCTGTTCACTAGTGCACAATGGAAGAAGCCTCTGGATCGCGACTGAAAGCGAGCAGCGTATTAATGTATACCTGAAGAGGCGACGTCGTTTACGAAGCCGCGGCCCCGGAGGTAATGGCATCACTGACCCAATTGTCCACACGTTGATCGACCGCCGGGAAGCACCGGCGCATTCCGTTCTGCCCAAGGAATTGAGAGTCGCTTACGGCGGCGATCTCTGGTTTCCGCCGGCCGGCGCGCAACGGCCTTATGTAATCTCGAACTTCGTGAGCACGCTGGACGGTGTGGTCAGCTACGAAATCGCCGGCAAATCCGGGGGCGGCGAGATCAGCGGATTTGACCGGTCGGACCGCTTCATTATGGGACTCCTTCGGGCCACGGCGGACGCCGTCATGATGGGATCGGGTACACTTCACCAGACCGTTCCGGAGCATCTATTCGTTGGCGGCCGGGTTTATCCGGAAGCGCGGGAGTTGTATGCGCGCTATCGCTCGGAGGTCCTGCTGAAGGAGGCGCCGCCGCTCCATGTGGTGGTTAGCGGAAGCGGCCGGGTGGATCTGACGAGAGCCGTTTTCCAGACACCCGGCATACAAACTGTGATCATTACCACAAAACCAGGTGAAGAGCTTCTTGCAGCCAGCGGGGCCGGGTCGCTTAAGTCAACGGTGGTTCGGCCGCTCGAAGGTCCCAACATTGCGCCGGCTTCCATTCTCGAACTTCTGCGTGCCGAGTTCGGCGTATCGCTGCTGCTCCACGAAGGCGGCCCGACGCTCTTTGGTCAGTTCGTGGCCGATGGCTGCGTCGACGAACTCTTTCTCACCGTTGCACCTCAAGTGGCCGGTAGAAACGCGCACGGGCAGCGCCCGGGATTTATCGCAGGGGTGGAATTTCTTCCCGAGACAGCTCCATGGCTGGATCTCGTCAGCGCCAGGCAGCAGGGGAGCCACTTGTACCTGCGTTATGACATCAAGGGCATTTCAGCCTGAAACCGGAAGTACCTGGAATGGGAGTAGATTGGGAATTGTGAAGACGAACAAGCAACTCCCACCCTCGATATTTGTGATCTTCGGCGGCGCGGGCGATCTGACCTGGCGGAAACTGGTGCCCGCCCTGTTTGATCTTTCCCAGAACACCGGCATGCCGGCTCATTTTTCCATTGTCGCCGTGGACCGCGTCGAAATGAGTGAAGACGCGCTGCGTGATCATCTGCACGATGGAGTAAACCAGTTCTCCCGCAGCGGCAAGGTCGAGGACCAGGAATGGAACGCCTTTGCCGGGAATATCTTCTACCTGAGGGGCGATTTCAAGGGGCCCGAAACCTACACAGCGCTGTCTGACCGATGCGCGGCACTTGAAAAGGAATGGGATGTCAAAGCCAACCGCGTCTTTTACATGGCAACACCCCCGTCGCTGTTCGGCGAAATTCCGAAATGTCTGGCTCAGGCCGGATTAACTCGCGACTTGGAACACGCGCGGCTGGTCATCGAGAAACCTATCGGCTATGACCTGGAATCCGCCCAAGCGCTGAACCGCATGCTGACCGCGAGCTTCGACGAATCGCAGATCTTCCGAATAGACCATTACCTGGGCAAGGAGACCGTGCAGAACATTCTGGCGTTTCGTTTTGCCAATCCGTTGTTCGAACCAATCTGGGATCGCCGCTATGTGGACTATGTGGCCATCACCGTGGCCGAAAACGTGGGCGTCGAACATCGCGGCGGCTACTACGATGGGGCGGGAGCGCTGCGCGACATGGTTCAGAATCACCTGATGCAACTGCTCTGCCTGATGGCGATGGAACCGATGGTCTCTTTCGACGCCGACGAAATTCGCAACAAGAAAGTCGACGTGCTCCATGCCATTCGCCCGATTGGCTACGAGGCCGTCCATCAGTTTGCGGTGCGCGGGCAATACGGAAAGGGTTGGATCGGGGAGAAAGCCGTATGCGGATATCGGGAGGAAGAGGGAGTCCCGCCCGATTCGATAACCGAGACCTTTGTGGCTTTGACCTTGTTCGTGGACAACTGGCGCTGGCATGGCGTGCCGTTCTATCTTCGAACCGGCAAGCGCCTCAACCGGCAGGTTTCCGAAATCGCCATCCAGTTCCGCGCGGTGCCGCATCAATCCTTTCCCACCGAGGCAACGCTAGATTGGCAGCCGTGCCGGTTGGTTTTGGCTATCAATCCGGACGAGGGAATCGTGTTGCGCTTTCAGGCCAAACAGCCCGGAGAAAAGATGCTGCTGCGGCCCGTGGATATGCGGTTCAGTTATCGCGAAAGTTTCGCGCGTCAATCGCCCGACGCTTACGAAACATTGCTGTGGGACGTGATGAACAACGACGCCACTTTGTTCATGCGGGCCGACCAGGTGGACGCGGCCTGGCGCCTGCTAATGCCGGTGCTTGACGTCTGGAAAACCAGCGTGCCGAGCGATTTTCCGAACTATGCCGCCGGCACTTGGGGGCCGGACGATGCCCAGGGCCTGCTGGCGCACCAGGGACACAGTTGGGCGCTGCCCATAGATTTCGCGGGGCGTCGAAATACCTGAGATGCCGTAGCGCTTCCCGGCCGGCCATCAGGCCGCGGCAGCAGCGGCCTTCGCGGCTCTGAACGCCGCCCACCGTTTCTTGGTGGCCTCGGCAATTCGCTTGCGGCCGGCCGCACTCATTTTCCGCCCCTTCGCGGGCGTCTTCTTTGCCGGCGCCGCCTCCGCCTTCTTGTATGCTGCCCATCGCTTTTTTTGCGCCGCGGCAATGCGTCGCCGTGCGGCTGAGCTCAGGACGCGCTTCTTGCCCGGCCCAGTGGAGGTCCGCGGCGCCACGGAAGCGCGGCCCCCAAGCTCCCGTCGGATCTCTTCCATCTTCTGCTCAATCATGGACAGCTCGTGCTGGTAGCCGGCCAAGGCTGCCCGCAGCACTTCCGGGTCATCTTGCAATCGTGCCATGCGATCATGATACGCGATTTCCTGGAACTTCGGGTCTGGCTACTCGGCTAACTTCAAATTCGCTTTTCCAACAGTTGCATCCGAACTTACTCGAAGGTAATGCGATCTTTTTTGGCTTCGATCCTGGCAGTGTCCACGCCCGGCACTTTTTTCAGGTCGTCGATGGACTTGAACGCACCGTTCTTGGTGCGGTACTCGATGATCGCCGCCGCTTGCGAGCGCGGCAGCGTCAGGCGGCTTTCCAGTTCGATGGCGGTAGCTTTGTTTACGTTGAGCTTGGGGATTTCCTCGCCGGGATAGTTCTTCGCCAGATAATCGAGGATCGCGTAGTATTCCTTCTCGGTGACTTGCGCGCCCAGTGCCACCATCTTATCCACGGTTTGCTGCCAGCCGTCGCGGTCCTGGCGTGGAGAGAGCGACCGTTCCAGTTCGTGGCAGCCCTTGCAGACACGTTGGGTCTCTTCTTTTCCGGGACCGTCCGGGAGTTGCGCCCATATGCTACTCGTGAAGATCACGAAAACGGCAGTGTGCCATCGCGTCATACTCTATCCAGTATCCGTGATCCAGAGTCCGTGAGCTAGTCTTCGCGGAGGCATCAATGCTCGATCGGGAAACCGAAAGCGTATAGCGTGCCATCCCTGGTCCCCAAATACAACTGGCTCCCCCCGCCGGACAGCCCTCCACCATACGCCGGCGATTCGATCGTGCTGCCGCTGTTCCAGAGTTCCTTGCCGCTGGCGGAATTGAGAGCGTACAGGACCGCATGCGGCGGCCCGCCGGATACCGCGAAAATAACGCCGTTGACCACCATCGGAGTCAGGGGTGAGGCTATGTCGCGCGACACCCATCCAGGCTGCAAAACGGCAGCGCCGTTCTGGTCCACTACTCTCCATGCCACAATGGCGCTGCTGGTTGGGGCCAGTATCCAGCGCATGCCGCCCAAATCCTGCCAACTCGCCAGGGCCCCCGAAACCAGGTCCGCCGCATGCGTATCAGGCGGTGTTTTAAAAAGCGGCGTCTTGTGATCGGCTCCCCCGAGCGAGGCAGTGTCGAGCAGATGCACGCGCCCATCTTTAGTGGTTGCGGCGGCCAGGATCTTTCCTTTGTATTCGAAAACAACCGGTGACGAAGTGAAGGGCTGCCCTCCCGGTGTGTAGGAGTCTTTCACCTGCAGCGTCTTCGGGTCAAGAGCCACCAGCGAAGATTCTCCCTCGCCGGCAGTCGCAAGAGTGGTCACATAAAGCATGCCATCGGGACCGAATGCCGGTCCCAAGGTTCCACCGTTCGACTTCCACGTCGATACTTGCTTCGATGCCATGTCCAGTGCCCACACACCATTAGCGGCACCGCCACATCCGTATGTAGTCACGGCGTAGGCCATGTTGTCCACAACTATCAGGCCATGAGCTCCGGAGGCCGCCGGAAGAAATCGCACCGGAGGTTGTGGTTCGTCGCCATTCGAAACATACATCGAGTGCAGCATCCCATCGCTCGATAGGGCGTATACAAAATTCGCCGTACGGGCAGCGCCGCCACCCCGGGCAGCAGGCGCCGCGCCCCGTCCGGCAGGGTCCGGAGCACCGGGTGGAGAACCGGGCAGAAGGCGGGAAAAGTCCACGCCGCCACGAGGTTGGGCTTCCGCCAGAGTCACCGCGCCCTCACCAGGTTGACCGACGCCACTCTTGGCCGCGCCGCGCCCGCCTCCACCGCCGCGGCCCGGCATGGCTGCAGGCAGCGCGACTCCAGTAGGCCGCGTCAAACCGGCGGTCATCCCAGCGGGGCAACCGAGCGAGCTACCTTGAGGAGGTGAAGCGTTGGCGGAAGATGCCGAGAGCGGCTTTTGCCACTCCACACGGCCCAGGTCGGTATCGATTGCAATGGCTTTGTCCGAACTGCCGCCCACGAATGCCAGCGACCGAAACCCGCGGTACCCGATGTAGCGCTCCAGCAGGACCGCAGGCGTCAGAGGGGCCCCAAGTTTGATCTTCCAGGCGATCCCGAAGCCCGGCTTCTGCATACTGTCCGCAGAAATCTTCGGGTCCGTCCTGACCCAGGACGAACGCTGCGCATCGCCGCCGCTGGTGGTCCATTCAGCACCTCCCCGACCACCCTGGGCGCCCGCTCCGGTTGTCCATAGGAAGGCGCAGCCGAACCACATGGCGGCCAGACCAGCAAACCTTCGCATCGCAGGAACTCCTTTCGGCCGGAACGAACTTAGATCATATATCAACTTCACCCCTGGCGGATCTTGAATCGTTTCACCTTCCACGGCACGGGCATTCGTTGTATAGTAGCCACAGTGCGAAAAACCCTGCTTGGCGTCGTGTGGATATCTGGATTGCTGACGCTGCCCGGCATAACGGCCTATGGCGCCGACTGGCTCACTGACGGCGGCAACCCTCAGCGCACCGCCTGGCAGAGGGACGAAAAGATTCTCACCACCGCCAACGTCAAGGACATGAAGCTTCTGTGGAAACTCAAGCTGGATAACCAGCCCAGAGTGATGCACTCGCTGTTTCCGCCGCTGATCATTGGCCGTCTGAACACGCCCGGCGGCCCCAAACAGGTTGCCATCGAGGCGGGTTCCTCGGACAACATTTACGCCATCGACGTGGAGAAGGGCGAAGTCCTCTGGACCAAGCATTTCCAGAGTTCGTGGACGCCGCCCCCCAACGGCGGCAGAGGCGCCGGCATCCTTTGCCCCGGCGGTCAAACCGCCACGCCAGTCATCGCGCCCACGGGAACGCCGGGCAAGTACACGATCTACGCCGCATCCTGGGACGGCATGCTCCACCAGTTGAACGCGGCCGACGGCGAAGACGTGCGCCCGCCGTCAAAATGGATGCCGCCCAACGGCAAGCCTTACGCGCTGAACCTCTGGAAGAATGTGATCTACACGCACACGGCGCAGGGCTGCGGCGGCAACCCCAACGTGGTGTATGCGTACGATCTCGCTACTAATAAGGCCGGATCGTGGGGGCCCGCGGGCGGCGGCATGTGGGGCCGCACCGGTCCCGCCATCAGCTCGACCGGCACCATGTACACCGGCACCGGCGACGGCCGATGGGATCCCGAGAACGGCATCTATGGCAACGGCATCATCGGAGTGAAACAGGATCCGCAAACCAAAGCCCTGGTGCTGGACGACTACTACGGACCTTCCAATGCCGAGTGGCTGGTCAAACGCGACCTCGATATGCAGGTGACTCCCGTGATTTTCAACTACAAGGGCCGCGAGTTGATGGTGGATGCCGGCAAGGAGTGCCGCATGTACCTGATGGACACTAAGTCCATCGGCGGCGACGATCATCGCACGCCCTTGTACCGGAGCCCGCTGCTTTGCAATGAAGACGTCAACTTCGCGTCGGCGGGCATCTGGGGCTCGCTCGCAAGCTGGGAAGACTCAAAGGGCAC
This sequence comes from Bryobacterales bacterium, assembly GCA_963817515.1. Classification (GTDB taxonomy): domain Bacteria; phylum Acidobacteriota; class Terriglobia; order Bryobacterales; family Bryobacteraceae; genus DATMNI01. The sequence continues at coordinate 73,637 of CAWFPJ010000013.1, forward strand.
GCGCTGGGTGCTGACTCCCATTTGGGGCGCGAAACATTCGGCTTTCAAGGCACCCGTGGAATACGGTGAAGTAAAGTACGGCGCCGTCGTCGCCTTCAAAGTGGAGGAGAAGAACGGCAATCTGCAATTGACTCCGGCCTGGATCTCACGCGATATGAATCGGGCCGAACCGCCGGTGATCGCCAACGGAATTGTGTTCACGTACGGCAACGGCGAAGACACCGACCAGGCGTACGCTGACGTCGGCCTCGCAGACACCGCGGACCGGCGCATTCCGGGATCGACCCACGCGGTTTTGTACGCCCTGGATGCGCTCACCGGAAAGGAACTCTGGTCGAGCGGCGATCAGATCGCCTCATGGAACCACTGGAGCGGGCTTTCCGTCGCCAACGGCCGCGTCTACATCGGCACCTTCGACAGCAATCTCTACTGCTATGGCATTAAGAAGTAGTTGGTGTTTGTGCCTGGTGGCGTTGGGCTTCCCGGTCTTGGCGCAGACGCCTGACCCGGCACAAACCATTCAGGCGCTGAGGCATCAACTTGCCGATTGGGCGGGCCTGACGCGGTATGGCAGCGAGAACACCGAGCTTCGCCCGCCGGCCCACGGCGAAGATCGAGTCGTATTTCTGGGAGACCAGATTACCGAACGATGGGGCCAGGGCGGCGCCGGATTTTTCCCCGGCAAACCCTATCTCAACCGCGGCATCGCCGGACAGACAACGCCCCAAATGCTGGTGCGCTTCCGCCAGGATGTGATTTCGCTGAAACCGAAAGTGGTGGTGATTCTCGCGGGCACGAACGACCTGGCCAGTGTCTTGGCGCCAGCCACCGAAGGCACCATGGCGGAGAATTTCATGTCGATGGTGGAACTGGCCAAGGCCAACGCTATCCGCGTGGTGCTGGCTTCGGTGACTCCGGTTTGCGACTGCTTCACGAAGCAGACCGGCCTGCGGCCTCAGGGCAAAATCATAAGCTTGAATGGGTGGATCCGCGGTTACGCGCAACGCAGCGGCTCAGTCTATCTCAACTACTATTCTGCTTTGGCCGATGGACGGGATTTCAAGAAGGAATTGACCGTGGATGGGCTGCTTCCGAATGATGCCGGCTACGCTGTGATGGCAACCCTGGCCGAGAGCGCCATCACGCAGGCGCTGAGAAACTAAAGGCTGCCCCCACAGTGGCTAGTTCCTTGCGATATACGCGCGAGCGAACGTCGGCTTCTGTTCCGGTGCGGACTCAGTGCCGAGAGGCACCAGCGTCAACGTCACCTGTCTCTTACCTGCCAGTAGCTGTTGTTTGTGGCTCAGGTCCAGTGTCGCGCTGCTTCGCCCGATGCCCTGGGCTGCCTCGGCTGAGTTCTTCGCCAGCATCGTGAAATAGCCGAGAAAATGCTCGTCTTCGGTGCTGGTCTCGGCATTGGCATTCGGCGCATCTGCGAAAACGCGAACAATTCCGCTCGAGTTCGGCGGCAGTTTCAGATTCTCCACGTGCAGCACAAGCTTCCCACCGGGTTTTGAAGCGGGAAGCGTCACTTTTACGGTAGCGGGAGCCGCGTGCAATGTGACAAAAACTACGCCACTCAATAGAATTTGAATCAGTTTCGACACGTGAGATCCCGGCATCTCCAACCTCCCGGACGGCGCCGGAATCGAAGAAACCGGATCACCGCTCTACTAGATAGACGTTCTGATAGCTCAATTGGGTACTTTTCGCGACTTGGTTCATCGGAACATAAGACAGGTTCAACTTTCCATTTTCCTTGAGCAGTTCGGAAAGCTGATCGGTGACATTCAGGTCGACGCTGATGGAGCCGTGCATGTGCCCGCCCGTGTCATTCGAAGTTCGCGGCACGATGGCAATGTATCCGAGGTCGTTAGGAGTTCCGGCGACCTCCGCCGCGGTGGTGGAGAGTTTGTTGGCGACGATTCGGTAAATGCCGCTGGCCCCGGTCGGCAGGCTGACTCCATCCACCCGGAGCGTTGTAAGCCTCTGCGGTTGAGACGGCAAGCGCGCTGCCGTCATTCGCTGCTTTACGTCGTCCGGCAGAATGATGGCTTTGCTGGCATCGAGTTTCAACTGCATCACCTTCGCCGTGGGGGCTCCGACGGGGAAGTCAGCGGCAGGGGAGGTTCCGTAGTTGTACCGCAGGTTGTTCGACAGGTTGATCACATCGGCCACGGTAATCGAAACCCAACGCTTCTGCTCGTCCCAGAAAGTGAATTTGTGCTGCAGCCAGGTCGAGCTGGTGGGGTTCTTATGGGTGGTCGCGGCGGACAGCCAGACGGTCCAGAGCCGGTCAATGTTGGCATGATGCGCCCAAAAGAGCGGATCTTGCGCGGCTGTATCCAATAACCCCATATTAGCCTTCGACGAATTCAACGCCGTGTTTCCGCACCAGATGTGAACGCCGCCGTGAGGGCCGTTTTCCAGATTGCCGGGGCCACTGGCCGACCCGCCAAACTGCGCGAATGCAGGAGCGCCGACGATGGGGTTGATGATCTGCGGACCTACCAGAGAGGTGGGCAACTGGTTTCCGGTCACGGCGCTGCGGTTGGCGTCAAACAGCGAATTCGTGGCGTTGTTCGGCGTTAACCAGGCTGGGGGCACACCGCGGTGCGCGGCGTTGTCCCAATCCCAATAGGCCAGGCGCAGGCTCTTGTCGTTGATCAGGCTTCCCAATATCCGTTCATGGAAGTAGAGGAATGCCCGGTGCCAGGGCAGAAACAGCCAGCTTCCGTGAATCTCTTCACCGGCCTGATTATCCAGACCGCCGCCGCAGTTCCAGCAATGCTTGTCGCCCTGCTGCAGCCAGCCGCGCGGATCATCGGGCTGCGTGGTGGTGAGATTTCGCAGCGCCGCGTAAGCGCTTCTGAGTTTGGTAACGTCCGCCGCGCCTAACGTCGATGCGGACAATCGCGGCAGGACAGGGTTATTATCCGGAGTCCACTTAATCGCAGTCGCTGGCGTTTTTGGGCCGGCGCAGCTCTGCGGTTCTACTCCGAATAGACCCGCGCTCCCGAATCCGGCGGCGGCGCTCAATCCTGTAATGTGCCGTAAAAACGAACGGCGGGTATTGCTGGAAACTTCAGACATTCATCAAATCCCCTTACGGTTGTGATAAAACTTGTAGAAATATATCCCAGTTTCTTAGGGGAAGGCAAGAAAAATTAACCATGAAGCTCATCGGCTTACTGCTACTCGCCACCCTGCCGGCCGCCGCAAAGTATTTGGTTCATCGTGATGCTGACGTCATCCGCCTGGAAGACACGAGGAGCAAGACCATCGTGTCCGTGATGCCGTCCCACGGCAATAGCGCGTTCGATATGCGAGTCAAGGGCAAGAAGGTGCTTCAATTCCCTTATTCCAGCCTGCAAGAATACAAAGCGGGCAGGGGGATGAGCGGCATTCCGTTCCTGGCGCCCTGGGCCAACCGCCTGGATGAGCCCGCATTCTACGCCAACGGCAAGAAGTATTTGTTCAATTTGGATCTGGGGAATGTTCGTCCGGGTGCGCAGAACCACCCCATCCACGGCTTTCTGACCAACGCTTCGGAGTGGGAAGTGGTGGAAGCCAGGTCCGACGCAAATTCGGCCTGGGTGACCAGCCGTCTGGAGTTCTACCGCCAGCCGCAATGGATGGCCCAGTTTCCGTTTGCACACACCATTGAGATGACCTACCGGCTGAAGGACGGAACCCTCGAAGTGCTGACGCGGTTACACAACTTGAGCACCGAATCCATGCCGGTAGCTATCGGATTTCATCCCTACTTTCAGGTGAACGATGCGCCCCGCGATGAATGGACGTTCGGCATCGCGGCCCGGACTGAGTGGGTGCTCAGCAAGGAACTGATACCCACCGGCGAAACGCGCCCCATTGAGCAGTTCCTGCCAGCCCCCCAAGGCGGCGCTTTGAAAGGCGTGGTCCTGGACAACGTTTTCGGCGACCTGACGCGGGACGCATCCGGCAAGGCCGTCATGTGGGTGCGGGGCAAGTCCGAAAAGATCGAAGTGGCGTTCGGTCCGAATTATCGTTCGGTGGTGGCCTATTCTCCCGGTGGCGCCGGCCGCGACTTCATCTGCTTTGAGCCCATGACCGGCATCACCGACGCGTTGAACCTTGCGCACCGCGGCTTGTACAAAGAACTGCAAAGCATCCCGCCGGGCGAAACGTGGCAGGAAAGCTTTTGGGTGAAGCCCAGCGGTTTTTGAACAGCGGCAGTGCGGGGGCTGTGTTACTTCTGATTAGCGGTCTTTGGGCAAGATATCTTTGTATCTCGGAACGATGACATCGTGAACATACTTGTCCTGATCCCGGAGCGACTGGATCACTTTCTTGATGTCGAGCGCCTTGACAGTAGCTTCGATCTGGGCCGCGCCCTGCTTGCCCAACAGGTCCCGTTGCTCCGCGGTCATGTGAATGCTTTCGAGGGGCCTGCCACCGTTGTGCTCGGCATCCGGGTCATAGCTGCCCACAGCGCTGTTTTCAGCCAGCGGTCCCAGAAGAGTTCGGATTGAGTCCGGCGCCTTGGGCAGGGCAGGCTCAGTTGATTTGGGCACATCCAGATTCAGGGGCACATCTGCCAGGCGACCGACGATCTGATAGGCTCCATAGCCGGTTTCGCGAAAACCGCCCTGTCCCGGTACCGGCCGGGGCACGCCAGCCGCCCTGGCATTCCGGTTGAACAGCGGGACGTGAATGTAGAGGATCGGGTCCTTAGTCTCCTCGAAGAACTCCCGCACCATCCCCGCGACGAACTGATCCGAGGGCCCGTGCGCGGAAAGATAAATCTGTCTGCGGAAGCCTTGCCGCAGCAGCGAATGCGCGATTGCCTTCAGGTAGGCTTCTCCCAGATCCTGAGGAACGTAAACCGATCCGACACCGGTGACGGTCACGCCGGGGTAGAAGTAGATCACGTGCGGCAGCACCAGGCCGTCGCCTTCTTCCGCCATTTTCAGCGCGTACGCCTCCGCCATGGTGTATTCGAGATCGTTGGGCATGGTGCCGAACGATTCCGACGTGCCCACCGGAATAAAGATGACGTCGTTCCGCTTCAGATATGCCTCTACCTCCGGGTTCGTCAGACTCGTGAAGTATCGCGTACGCATCCGGGGCGCGGGCTGTCCCCACAACATCGTGGTCCCGGCTAGTATGCACGTCAAGCCCAGGAGAACCGGGCGAAAAAGCGTTCGGAATCTTTCAAGCATGGGCAACACTACCACCTAAAACGTCATCTTCAGCGCTAACTGTATCACACGCGGCGTAAAGCCGATGTTGGTGGCAGTGATCTGGCCGAACGCCCCCGCACTCGTGGGTATGCCGGCCGGGTTACGGCTGACGGTCCAACTGGAAATCGTGGTTCCTGGAAGCGCGAAGTTGGCCGTGTTCGTGATATTGTAGGCCTCGGCGCGGAATGACAGCTTGTACTTTTCGGTGACGTGGAACTCCTTGAAGGCCGAGAAGTCCACTGCTCTCCAGCTCGGGCCGTAGCATTGGCCGCGTCCTTCATTACCGGGACCGCCGATGGGCTGCTGCTGGAAGGCATTATAGTTGATCCAGTCGAAAATCGAGGGGTTCGCAGCCTGACAGGACTGGCCCGAGATTTGATTGGGACGGTCCGAAGTGATATTTGGCAAGTTAATTAAGTTCTGCCCGTCGATCACCGTGAACGGCTCACCCGACTGCCAGAAAGAGATCGTGTTCACCTGCCACCCGCCGATGACCGCCCTGGTGAAGCCCTTAGCGGACTTACCGAACGGAAGTTCATAGGTGAGGCGGATGGTGAACTTATGTTTGAATCCAATGTTTGAGTTGCCCCAATCGTAACCGCGATTGTCGACGACGGTTCCAATGGGCTCGGCGACGTCGGTCAGACTGGTCAGGTTGCGGGCGAAGACGTAGTTGGCGTTCAAGGTCAAACCTTTCGAATAGCGCCGTTCAAAGACCACCTGCGCCGCGTTGTATTCGCTGGCCCCGCCCGTACCGTAGAGCGTGATCCCGGTTATGTTGGGCAGTGTCGCCGCACGAAGATATGACGGCGTCACGGCGGTTCCTCCAGGAGTAGGCAGATTTGCGTTATAGCTATATTGCAGGTGACGCCCGAGCGACCCGACGTAAGCCACGGTCACGACGTTGGCGCCGAGTTGCTTCTGCATCGTGAAATTCCATTCCATGACTTTAGCCCCCGGATAGTAATCCGAGTGCGCGGCCAAAGCCGATTGCAGACCCCCGGCAACCGGTCCCAGCAATTGAGGAACATTGGGCGGCAGAATTGGCGGCGGACCGTCCTTCAGGTGGCCGATGCCCGCCGGGCATACCGTCGATCCGGTTAACGCCGCCGGAGAACAGGTGAAGTTCACCGTCACGAAAGGCGGGTTGGCAAGGTTTAGCGAGCCCGAGGCATAGTCCTGGGCGAAGTAGCTCATGCCGAATCCCCCACGAAACACAAAGCCTTTACCCGCGCTGTAAGCGTAGCCCACACGCGGGGCGAACTGCTTCCAGTTAGGCTGCACGCAGGCATCGGCCCCAATGCAAAACGAGTTCGAGTCAAGCTGATAATTGGAGCGCTGGCCAGTGGCGCTCTGAAGTTGTCCGATATGATCCCAGCGCAGCCCGAGGTTGAGCGTCAGCTTGCGGGTGGCATGCCAATCGTCCTGCACAAAAACGTGAGGCTCCCAGGTGCGATAGTACTGGTAGTAGAGGCCCAACTGCCGCGTGATTGTGGTGGGAACGCCCATCAAGAAGTTGGCGAGGCTGTTCGGCGGCGCACCTGCCGTTGCCGATGCCCATGTGAACTGGCCGGTGCCATTCTGGGCCTGGTAATAGTTCATCTGGCGCCGGATCACGCCTCCGCCTACCTTGACGTTGTGGGCGTTGTGCGTCCACGTGAGCACGCCCTCTTCCTGGAACACGTTGTTAATGTCATAAATTGGAACCGAGGTGCAGTCTCCCAGGGAGTTACAACTTCCCTGCCCTGTGTACCCGTTGATCGAGACATTCAACAAGCCCGAGACATACTTGTTTACGTCAGCTCCGGGAATGCCGAACTGATCGGACAGGTTTGTGCCTTGATTCGCCGAAAGCGTCGCAATGTTCAACCGTGTGAATCCGCTCTTCAATTCCATGACCAGCGTTGGATTGAAGATGTGAATGTAATCGAGCATATACGCATTCGCGTCTTCGGTAGAGTTCCCCGGATAGATTCCGTTGCCCGGATTAATGTTGCCCACCTTGGGATACAGGGTTGGATATACCGTGGTCGTCGGGTTGTAAGTGAAGCGGGCAAACATGCTGTCCGACTCTGAGAAACGGTGATCCACGCGCACGTCGGCCGTCTTGGCGAAATACTGATTGTTCACATTGCCCGAATAGTTGGCGGTGGCGGGTGCTCCCGGGATGTTCGCCGCCGGCAGGAGCCCGAGGTACTTCACCGCGACGGGGTCAAGCAGGGAGGGGGCGATCACGGGTCCCTTGATATCCGAAAAATCGCCAGGGTGCGCCAGTTCATAAGCCGTGGCCGTGGCCAGCAAGCCCGTATTTTTTCCCTGAATCTGCCGCAATATCTCGATATCGCCGAAGAAGAAAGTCTTGTCCTTGACGATGTGGCCGCCGATGCTGCCGCCGAACTGATTTTGGCGGAACTCCGCACGGTGTATGCCGGCGGTGTTCGCAAAGAAGTCATTGGCATTCAGCTTGTCGTTTCGGAAATACTCGTAAAGTCCGCCGTGGTACGCGTTGGCGCCTGACTTAGTGATCAGGTTGACCACCGCGCCGCCCGCCCTTCCCACTTCGGCCGGGTAGCTGTTGGTGTCCACCTTCACTTCCTCGATCGAGTCAATCGACGGCCGGAATAGTATCGTGAACTGCTCGCGCTCGTTGTTGTCCATGCCATCTACGAGGTGGTTGTTGAAGGTCTCGTTCTGGCCGTTAGCCACAACCGCGGCCGTCTGGCGCCGTTCGTCCGGCCGTGTGCCGCTGATAATTGAATTTGACGGTCCGGCCGCGGCGCCCACCGTGGTCTCGACAAGTGTAATGAAGTTGCGGCCGTTCAGCGGAAGGTCCTGCACGGCCTGCGCCGATACGATATCCCGCAGAGTCGAACTGTCAGTCTGTAGCGCCGGAGTGATGGCGATCACTTCCACGGTCTGAGTGGTGTCGCCCACTTGCAGTTGGACGTCGGTGCGCGCGCGGTCACCGGCGACCAGAGTCAGACTGGTCACAGACTTCTTAAATGCCGGTGCTTCGATGGTCACCGTGTACGAACCGGGTGGTAGCAGGTTGACAACAAAATCGCCCGTTCCGGTCGTGAGCGTGGTTCGCGTTTCGGAGGTGGCGGTATTCAAAACCGTGACTTTAGCACCGGCCAGCACGGCGCCCGCGGCGTCGGTAACCGTACCTACAATGTCGGCAGTGATGAGTTGGCAGAAGGCCGGAATAGCCACGAGGGAAGCAACGAAAAGAAGGCAAACTCTAAGTGTACGAGACAGACGCTGTGTCATACCCCTCCTTACAATGCCCGGTTTTCCAAAGCCTCCGAGACTCACAGTATGAATCGCGGATGGAACGAAAGTACTCCGCAAAACTGTCCGTGTCAAGGGAGAGCTTGTTACTTTGTTTCACGGCATTTCGCGGCGCGCTTGTTCAGCGCGGAAAAGCCATTATTTCTCTCAGCCGGAACGGTTCGCCATTCGAAAAACTGCCGCGGAAGCGCACCCTTCGCACGATTACCTGGGGCAGGAACTCGGTCTGCGTTCCACGCCAGGGACCGTGCGTCCGATCGGCGAGCAGGGTCCAGTTTTTTCCGTCGTCCGATCCTTCGATGACGTAATGTGCATAGGGCGCGCGCTTTTGGAACCACAGCGGGTTCTGATAGTCGATGAAGTCCGGCAGCGTGTACCGGATGGCGCGTAGCGCAACCGGCGACGCCCAACCGAATTCGACTCCCGAATCGCGCTCATTCGTTTGAACGCGCTCGCCGCCGCGGAGTTCGACGGCCGAGTCCAACAGGTAGTGCAGCGTCCTGGCGTAAAGAGTCCGAAACAAAGTGCCCTGCGGATCCGCCAGAACGCCCGTAAACGCTTCCCCGGATACTTCAGCCAGACGCAGGTTCTTGTGAATCATCAGCACGGGCCGATGAAACGCGAGCTGCGTAACACGCTCCAGGCCGCTCGACATCACGTCGGTCGCGGCCTTTTCGGAGCGCAGCAGAATGTCCCAGGCGCGCGGCTCGTAGGCGATGTCGGCCTCTCCTCCCCATGTGCCCGGCATGACGTCGCCTGACTGTAGACCGAGGCCGCGCATTACGGGGTGGCTGGTGTTCGAAATCACTACGGCGCTCTCGTGCGGCCAATAAGTGACAGTCCCGTGGAACAAGTTCAAATAATCGATGGCGCCGCCGGCCTCAGGATTAGGAAGCAGGCGCGGCGGTAGGAAACTGTCCGGCTGGTCCTCCAGAAGACACCAGAAGTGATCCCTCTGCCAGATATATCGCGGGTGTTCGAGGTCGGGCAAGTACTGCACCATGACCGCGAAGGAATCGCCTCCGTGGATCATCACCGCGCCTCCGTTGGCCATATAATCCCGGAAGCGGAAATAGCATTCGGCGGTGGTGAACTCGGCGTGGCTCCCGATCAGCACCAGGCGGTAGTCGGCTAAGTGGACCCGGCCGCGCGCAATATCGTCCTGCGTACAGTAGTCGATCCGGAAGCCGTCCTTTTCGGACAGTTCGCGCAGAAACCGATAGTGCTTGATGTCGGAATGCCGCTCGTACAGCCCGTAGTAGTAGTGGTTCGTCCGCCGGAAGCGCGTGTTCAAAACCGTTGGCGAGTAACCGACACTATCGTAGTCGTCCCGGTTGCGCCATGACGTCATCGCGTGGCCGCCATTGCTGGCATAAGCGCGCCACATGTCGGTGGGGGCGACAAACAACACCGTTCCGCCGGGCCGGACTGGCCGCAGGATCAGGGTCAGGATCTTGTCGCTAAAATTGCGAACCTTGGGATCCACCGGCGTTCCAGCCGTCACAACGATCCCGCGATAGAGACCGCTCGGCCAATCTCCCACCTCGACGGTCAGATGGGTGACTGGCATTTCATACTTGAATCGCTTGCGGGCCACGATGCGATCGGCCACGTCGTCGATCAACACAAACTCCATCGCCTTGCCGGCATCGGCCGGACCTGGCGTTATCTCAATCTCTTCCCGCTCCCCCGGCGCCCAACTGAGTTCGAGCGGGCTCAGCACCGGAAACAGATGCGGATACTTACCCGGCGCGCGCCTCTCCTGTTCCTGAACCCATTCGGCCCACCACAATCGCTGGTCGCGCGGGCGGTAAGCGAAGATCGTCAGCTCCAGGTCCCGCCGGCCCATGCTGGTCCAAAAATGAAGTTGGGTCGGACCGGTCGGGCCGCCGCGTTGGCCATAGTGAGTGACGGCGGGTTGAGCGCCCTCTAGGACTGTTCCCAGTGCGAGGTTGCTGGCACGGTTGTAGAACAGAGTTCCCCAATTCACATAGTGGGCCGGTGGCACCGTCCCGTCGGGAAGATACAAGGGATGACCGGCGAGAGCGCCTGCGTCCACCGTCATCGACTCGTTGAACTCCATCGGAAACGCCCATATGATTTTCAGCTCGTCCGGAGGAATCGCCGAACCTGCCCGATGACGGATTCGACAGAAATCGAAGATGCCTTGATGTTCGAGGCGCGCGATCAGTATCGCTTCCGAGCCAGGCGCGCGAAGAACCACCTCGCCGCCGCCCTGCGGCGATTGAACTTCCGCGGCGCGGTTCCCGAACAAGAGTGAGACCCACGGGAACTGCGGGCTCAGCAGCGGATTCCTGCTCAGCGGCTGCACTCCGAACCCTTGTTGCAAAAAATTCGCAGCCGGGCGCGGAGGCTGCGCCATCACTCCTGCCGCCACCATCAGCACGATCGGGAAGGGCCAGCGACGCATCGCAGCCAAGCTACCACAAAGCGCGGAATAGCGCCAACGGTAAGCACGGGAACTGGAAATACCGCTCGACTTTAACCGTTTTCCAAAACAAAGACAGGAGCGGATCTTCGACTGGATCACTCGCAAGTAGTGCCCGACAAGACTTATTGAAGGACCTCCCGCAAGTACTCCTCGTCCTGCGTGTCACTCATATCTGTGATGTCTCCAAGAACATATCGATAGCGGAAGCGAGGGCCTGCGAACACAACGCGTCCCATCCAGTTCGTCGGGTCCGTCCACAGGACTGGCCGGGCCCCCATCGCCTTTGTCAGATCGTCCAGATCCCAGTGCAGTGCAAAGCCGGGAATCACGGCGTCGCTCAAATCCGTATTCAACGTATTGTGAAGCGCCTCTAACAGACTGTGGGGAGTCTTGTCTAACCAGACTTTGGAGATTCGCGCATCCGTGGCGGCCGCCAGCAACAGCCAGATTCCCTTCACACCCTGGGCGGCGGCGTGAATCGAGCGAGGATCCACATCGTCACGAGCGGCCAGAACATCGACGCCGCGCAGTATATCGTGCGCCCGCATCGCCGGCAAGTTGCGCCCGATCAGGGTCGCACGTTCGTCAGCAAGGTAATCCCCGACATAGGGACGGCGGCCTTCCTGGCTAAAGGACAGGCGTGGTTCAAGCTTCAGAACCACCCGACCGGACTTAGCAGTTCTTTCCGCCAGCCAGTCTGAAAGCTTGCCGGCCACTAAAAGCATCGCGGGCTTTCTGCCGGAAGAGACCGGGGCATACAACTTACCAGTGATTACAATTCCAGGCTCACTCTCGAACTGAATTTCACTGATCCGAATTCCCTCTCCACCCGACTCGCTCCGAATCTTGACCGCCGGCGCCGAGCCATCTGTGGGAATATTCAAACCCCGCAGCATCGCCACCAACTCGGCCGTTGTGCCTTTGTGTTTCTTGGCCTGGTAATCGTCCAGTATCAGTTGATATAGTTTTCGACTTCCTGGTTCGTCCTCAACGCGGCCGGTGGGAGTGACTAACAGTTCGTGGTCGGTGTAGAGCTTTACCGGCTGCTCATGAAAATCGCCGTGACCGTCTTTTAGCCAGCGAATCATCCACTGGTACACCGCTTCACGGCTCACCAGCGGAGTGCCATGCGGACCCGGACCAATGAAAATCCCGAGCTTATCTTCGGCTCCATAAAGACGGTACCAACGCTTGGCCTCGTCATAAAGCATCCGGGCGCCGGGAGGCGTAAAGTAGTCCTGCTCCGTCGCCTGGATAAGCCAGGGCGTGGGGGCCGACAATTCCACAAGATCCGCAATGTCCAAACCCTGCGCCAGAAAATCCGGAAAGCTCATCTCAGATCCGGGTGCGCTGCCGGTGAACAGCAGCCGGTACGAATTCGGAAAACATGCGGGGATTACTACTTTGAGCCGCGGGTCCAGGGCCCCGATGAAGGTTGTCAATGCCCCACCGCCCGAGCAGCCGGCGGCCCCCAGGCGCGTAGGGTCCACATCCGGCCGGCTCGCCAAATAATCAAGAGATCGCTTGGCGTCCCATATAAAGTAGCGAGCGACGCCCTCTCCAACCAGATTGCTCTGCGCTTCGGCATGGATGTGCTCATTCACGGACCACCCGGCCGCGGGCGCCTTGAGTTGAGGATCGTAGGTCTGCTCGCGTTCGCCCTGCCCCACCGGATCGAAGGACAGCGAGACGAAACCTTTCAACGCCAGATTAGCTGCCAGTCTTTGCGGCTCCGTCTTGCCTTCCTGCGTATGGCCCGATTGTAGAAGCACTCCCGGGTATCGGCCGGGCTGGGCTGGTCGATAAAGATGGGCAGTGACGAAATACCCCGGCAGACTCTCGTAGATTATTTTTTCGATGACAAAGCCGTCTGCCTGGATCTTGCCGGTGACTCTGGCATTGAGTGGTCCGTTGTACGCCGGAAGGCCACCCATTATATCCATGAGTTTCTTGCGTACCACGGTCTTTCGCTTCTCGGCATCGGCAACCGTCCGGATACCGGCGATCGTGGCTTCCCGCGCGTCCAGTTCCTTTTGCGCGATCTTATCCATCCAATCAAGCAGGGGGTCGCTCTTGGTGGGATTCTGCGCGGAAAGACATGCGCCATGGAGGAGGAGTATTGCGCACGAAGCCACCATCTGTTTCCTTCGGAGTGTGTCAGTGGAAATCGGGAGTGTCATGACTTGTATCCTTTGGCCTTGAGAATAGGCGTGAATAAGCGGCGCAGATTCCCACCGAGCACCAGTGCTTTCGCCGACTCCGGGATGTCGGCCCCCATTACCTTACTGAGCTGTGAAGCGAAGCTTCGACCTCCGACATCACTGCCGTAGACTACCCTTTCCGGCCCCAGTTCCCGCACCGCCATCTCCACAAAGCCCGACGTGGGATCGGATCCGGCGATTTCCGCGCAGATATTCTTCGTGTCGCGAATGATTCGAATCCCGCGCTCCCAATCTCCTCCCGTATGGGCGCAAATGAAGTTTGCATCGGGATGCCGCTTTGCCAGCTCAACTAAGTCATACGGGCTGGATTCACCCGGCTCATTACCGCCGGCTTTCAGCCAGCAATGCTGTAGAATGGGCGCCTTCATTGAGACCGCGCGCTCGACGATCGGGTCAAGCTCCGGAGCGTTGCATCGCTTGTCTATCTCCAGTTCCCCGACGCCGATCATCGGACCGTCCCGGACACAGCGATCGAACTCTTGCAGACTGAAGGCAACATAGCTGGGGCTCAAATAGACGGATCCATAGGCCCGGTCGGGGAAACGCCGCACGGCACGCAACACCCGATCATTTTCCTGGCGGAGTTGGTCGGAAGTTGGGTGCAGGTCGGCAGAGTAACCTTGTGAAAGGATCAGCCGCTCGATTCCCACACGATCCGCACATCGTATGAGGAACTCCATTCGCTGTTCGGGAGTATCGCCGGGCGCTCCATGTAGATGGCTGTGAATATCCCAAATCCGCAGACCCGTCTGTTGAGCTTCAGACAGTGCGGACCCAAGCAGGGCCGCGCCGCCACTCGCGCAAAACGCATTCAGCAACGTCCGCCGATTCAACATAGGTAACCTCATTGCGGTCCGGGGGCCGGTAGCCGCAGCAGTATACATCGGTTAAGATTAACACTGAGCACTGGATTGCGATGGGTAAAGCATGATTGATACCAACGCCAATCTATCGCGGTGGCCGTTCCGGCGGCTCGCTGGCGACGACCCGGCGGACTTTGTGGCGCGCATGCGCAGGGCCGGCGTCACCCAGTCGTGGGTCGCCAGTTTCGACGGCCTGCTGCACCGCGACGTCGGCGGAGTCAATGCCAGGCTCGCGGCGGACTGCAAGGAACATGGGGACGGCCTGCTGATTCCTTTCGGAACGGTGAATCCGAAGCTGCCGGACTGGCAGGAAGACCTGCGGAGATGCCACCAGACCTATCGCATGCCGGGAGTCCGCCTGCACCCGAACTATCACGGTTATACGCTGGCCGATCCTGCGTTTGCGGAAGTGCTTCGCCGTGCGGCGGAGGCCGGCATGATCGTGCAGCTCGCCACCCAAATGGAAGACGATCGTACGCAGTACCCGCTGATGCGCATCCCTCGAGTGGATCTTGCCCCATTGGCTGGAATTATGGCCGGTATACCGTCGCTGCGGCTGGTTGTTCTGAATGCGGCCCGCGATCCGCTGCGCAAGAAAATCGCTGCTGCGGGAAACGTCTACTTCGACATCGCTATGGTGGAAGGCGTCGGCGGCGTAGGAGTGTTAGCCTCGGAGGTGTCCGCGCAGCGCGTGGTCTTCGGCTCGCACTTTCCCCTTTTCCATTTTCAATCGGCTGCGCTAAAGATCAGGGAGGCAGGGTTCAGCGCTGCCGACGAGAAGGCCATCCTGGAGGATAACGCCCGGCGCCTGCTTCGTTCGTAGCCGCGGTACATTTTCGAATAAGGTGAGGACTCTATGGGAACAGTCGATTGGACCCGCCGTGGCTTCTTAGGCGCCGCGGCCAGCGCTGGCATCGCCCGGCCCGCCCCGGCACAGAGCGCAAACCCGGCTCAGCCGATAGTCTGCCGCGTGATCGATTCCGGAACAGGGCGGCCGGTTCCAGCGCGTGTACGCCTCGTGGATGCGCGCGGCAATGAGCTCGTTCCTCTCGGTCACTCGCGCGACATTGGCGGATGACGCTCAGGAAGGCGACGTACGTTTCCAGTCTCGCCGTTATGCTTACGTGGACGGCGAGTTCCGGGTGGACCCGCGCTGGCTGCCAATCCAATACCAGGTCATAAAGGGGTATGAGTACTCGATCGCCGGCGGCGAGTTGGACGCAGCGGCCGTGCGCGGCGGAGCGTTCACTATCCCGCTCTCCCGCTGGTCCGCCATTGCCGGCCAGGGCTGGTACGCCGGCGACAACCACATCCACCACATCTCGCCCAAGACCTGCCGGCTGGAGATGGATGCCGAAGATCTGAACGTTGCCAACATCCTCACTTCCGATTTCACCCTCGACCAGCGGGAGTTTGAAGGCAGGTTGAATAAGTATTCCGGCAGCCACAGCCTTATCTACGTCAACCAGGAATTCCGCAACAATCACCTGGGTCACATCTGCCTGTTGAATCTGAAGGAGCTGATCCCGCCGGTGGAAACGATGCAGCCCAACTGCTACCCGCTGCATGCGCCGGTCTGCGATCGCGCCCACGCCCAGGGCGGCTATGTCACCTGGGCGCATTTTCCCAGCATGCCCTGCCTGGAGAGCCCGCTGGATGTGGCTTTGGAGAAGCTGGACGGCCTGGAGATTCTGTGCGTGCTGGAGCCGCGAGAGCTGCCGGTCTTCGTCAAGAAACTGGTGCCCCAGATGTCGGCCAACACCGGTTTGCACATGTGGTACCGGTATCTGAACTGCGGCTTTCCGCTGACGGCAACCGCGGGCACCGACAAGATGACGACATTTGTCACGGTGGGCGCCAACCGGGTTTATGCGCACGTCGCCGGCGAGTTCACCTATCAGAGCTGGATTGACGCCCTGAAGGCGGGCCGCACTTTCGTCAGCAACAATCCGCTGCTGACGTTCACGGTGAACGGTCATGAAGCGGGCTCCGCGCTGGCGCTCCGTTCGGGCAAGGACCGCGTCTTGCAGATTTATGCCAGGGCCGAATCGCAACTGCCTTACGACCGGCTGGAAATCGTGCGCAACGGAGAGGTAATTGCCTCCACTACTCCCACCGGCCTGCGGCACCATGCCGAGATTCACCTGGAGTATAAGGTTAGCGGCAGTGGTTGGATTGCGGCGCGGGCCCTGGAGGATCTGCATCGTTACCCGGGCGTCGAGTTCGATCGGGTCCATAGCGCGGAAGGCACGCTGTTCAGCAGCCTTTACGGCACCCGGCGGCCGGAAAACGTCTTCGCCCACACCTCCCCGGTCTATGCCATCGTGGACGGAAAGCCAATCCGGAGTTGGGATGATGCGCAGTTCTATATACGCTACCTGGACCAGGCCATGGACTGGCTGAAACAGGAAGCGCGTTTCGCCAGCGCAGAGGATAAGAAGTCTTCCATCGAAGCTTTCGAACAAGGCAAGGCATTGTACCGGCAGCGTGCCCGGGAAGCTTCGCGACCGTAGGCAAGTCTCGGGCATGCCCTAGAAATCTGCTACAAAGTTCTGCATGAGAGTCCTCTTCATCGGCGGCACCGGCATCATCAGCACCGCGTCCACGCATCTTGCCGCCCAGCGCGGCGTCGAAGTCACCTTGTTGAACCGCGGCCAACACCTCGCCGAACTGCCGGCTGGCGTGCGCACCTTGACTGCGGATATCGACGACCCCGCTTCGGCGGCGCGCACATTGGAAAATGCCTCGTTCGATGCCGTAGTCGACTGGATCGCCTACACCCCGGCACACGTCGAACGCGACCTGGCTCTGTTCCGCGGAAGAACCGGGCAGTATGTCTTCATCAGTTCCGCCAGCGCCTACCAGAAGCCGCCCGAGCACTACCTGATTACGGAATCCACGCCGTTAGCGAACCCGTTTTGGCAGTATTCGCGGGACAAGATCGCTTGCGAGGAGCTCTTAATGCAGGCCTATCGGGATGAAGGCTTTCCGGTCACCATCGTACGGCCCTCGCTGACTTACAGCGAGACACAGGTCACTCTGGCCGTGAATAGCTGGGACAAGTCATACACGGCGGTCCACCGCATGCGCCGCGGAAAGAAGGTGATCGTGCCGGGAGACGGCACCTCGCTTTGGGTCATCACTCACAGCAGCGATTTCGCCAAGGGACTTGTCGGCCTGCTGGGCCACCGGCAGACCATCGGGAATGCCTTTCACATCACCAGCGACGAAGTGATGTGCTGGGACCAGTTCTACCGCCTGACCGCTGAAGCGGCTGGCACGGAGGCTCAATTGGTCCACATACCGTCTGATTTTCTGGCCGCCTGCATGCCCGAAAAACTGGGCAGCCTGGTGGGCGACAAGGCTGTCAGCGTAGTCTTCGACAATACTAAGATCAAGAGCTTCGTTGCCGGCTTTTGCGCCACCGTTCCGTTCCGCGAGGGCATCCGGCGGACCATCGCGTGGTTTGACGCCAACCCTGCCCGGCAGCAGATCGATACCGCCGCCGACGCCCGTTGGGACAAGCTGATCGATGCCTGGGACCGCGGCACTGGCCAGGCGCTGCGCGAGTTTCAATCGTGACTCATCTAGAAAATAAACTTCGCCGCTACCTGACCGATACGCGGAGGCGCTTGCACAGAGGTGATTAACCCGAATGTGCTGCCGGAAAGCAACCCGTTAGGATTGCTGAACTGGGCGTGGTTGAAAGCGTTGAAGAACTCGGCCCGGATTTGCAGCGTCATACCCTCGCGGATGGTAGTGTCTTTGTGTAGCGCAAGGTTCCAATTATTCAATCCCGGCCCATGGAAGAAGCGGCGATTGGCCGTGCCGAAGTTTCCTAGCTGCGGGATACTGAAACCTTGGCGGGTCATCCAGATGTGTCCGTCCGAGCGGGGGTCCCCAGCGAACTGCAGCCCGCCGGTAAAGTTCGGCGGGTCGAGCCCCTGCGTGCCGCGCAGCGACTGATCGAAGGCACCGGTAGTGCCAGTCGGAAATCCGGTGGAGAGACGTGTGATCCCGGCGATCTCCCACCCTCTTACCAGACGTTTGGGAAGGCCGGAGAACGCTTTCTCAAAAGGTATGGTGTAAGTGTAGCTGCCGACGAAGTTGTGGGCGATATCGAAGTTTGAAAGCGACCGGCTGAGCGCGTGGTTCGCGTAGTTTATACGGTCGTTAAAGAACGAGCCGTTATCCAGGGACTTGGACCATGTGTAAGCGAATAGGAAAGACGAATTGCCGGTGTGTCTCTCCAGGCTCACCTGCAGTGAGTTGTAGTCGGAATTGGCCCAGTTAGCTTCGTAGTAGGAATACCCGAAGTTTTGGGAACCGAAAATAGGGCGGGTTCCAATGACTTTGGAGCCGTCCGGCCGCGTGAACGTTTGATCTTCCAGGTTCGGGCCGCACTGCAGCGTCCCCGGCTTCACTCCGGCGCCCCGCAGGCTCAGACACAAATTGCTATCGGCTGGGTTGGCCTCAACGATTGAGAGCAGATGACGGCCCAGTGTTCCCACGTAACCGGCACTCAGGATCATCGATCCGGTGAGCTGCCGCTGGATCGTGAAGTTGTAATGTATCGCATACGGGAGCTTGTTGTGGATCTCGTAACCGAGCGTGCTGACAAGAGGCAGGTACGGAGAGAAATCGAAGTTCTTGGCGGCGGCACTTCCGGGAGCCGGAATGGTGTAGGGGAACGGCTGCCCTTGAGACTCGCCAGTGGCCCTGGTCCTGAAAGGTTCTTCAAACAGAGGGGGCGCAGGCGACCCCCAGTATTCGCCGAAAGGAACGGTTCCAAGAATCCAATACAGCGTCTGGTCTTGAATGGCTGTGTAGAACATACCCGAACCAACCCGGATACTAGTCTTGCCCGGTCCTCCGAAGAGCTTTCCTAGAAAGCCATCGGTGCTGTTGGGGGAATAGGCGAAACCTACGCGAGGGGCAAAGTTGTTATATCTGGTTGGGCCCAGAGTGTTCGGAATCCCGGGGTCGCCCGGATACACCAGCCCTTTGGGCGCGGTGGGGTATTGGACGGACTGCTCGCCGGGAACCAGGGTGACAATCTTGTTCTGGGTGTCATACCACGGCGAGCTGAATTCCCAACGCAACCCGAAGTTCAGAGTCAGGTTGGAACGGATGCGGAACGAATCCTGTACGAAGGCCCCGGCGTATCGGCTTCGGCCGTCTAGGACTTGCGGGCTGGACTGCGAGTAGCCTGACGGCGCGCCAAGGAGATAGTCCGCGACATCGGAGCCGGTTTCGCCACCGCTGAAATTGAACTGCCCGAGGAAGCCGCCGCCGTTGCGGTTGTTCATTTGGTAGTAGCGGGCTTCTCCGCCGAACTTAATCGCGTGCCGGCCGTAGACCTTGGAGAAGTTATCCCCCATTTGATACGTATTTTGAATGCCGTTGCCTGTGCCTGGATCGCCGAAACTGAAGTTGTTCAAACTGATATCGGGGATCGCGCTGTAGCCCGTGGGTCCTGCGTTATTGATGCCAAGGGTACCGGCGCCGGTCACGAAGCCCAAGCTCTGCAAACTCGGCGCAACGCCGCCGGCAGGTACGCTTCGAACGACAATGCGAGTGTAGCTCAGGTGAAAATCGTTCACCGCCGTGGGGCTGACGACATAGGTATTGCTGAGAGTGAACAGTTGGTTTCTGTTTCGGGCGCCGGATGCGAAGCCGATGGGAAAGCTGCTGCCTCCGTAGGGATTCACCGAGTTGAAATCGTCAAGGTAGTAGTAACCGGACCAGTTTCCGGTTAGTTTGTTCAGAAAATCCATCCGTTGCCCAGCCTTGTTGTCCGAGGAGTGGGTTGAGATGGCAGCGGAGGCGTAAGTGTTGCTTCCCACGTTTGGTAGAGGGATGAAGCCGATGGTTCCCTTGGCGGCTGGAGAGAACGCGCTGGACGGAATAATTCCGTTCGGAAAAACCGCGGAGTAAGCTTCTCCGGCCTGAACGGTGCGTCCCAGGCGTTGTGACAACACCTGAGCCCAATACGAGCCGGTTACCATGCCGGTCAGATTGTCTACGCCAATGTTCCCCTGCCGTTGCGCGTTTGAGAACACTTGTACCGCGGATGCGGTTCCACCGTTTACCAACCTGTCGCCTTGAAAGTCCGTAAACCAGAATAGCTTGTCCTTAATAGCCGGCCCGCCCACCGCGTACCCGAATTGGTTTCTCCTCAATTCACCCTTGCCGGTGTCGAAAAAGCCCCTGGCGTCCATGGCGTCATTCCGAAGAAACTCGAACGCCGTTCCATGGACGCGGTTGTTGCCGCTCTTGGTGATCGTGTTCATCAGGGCGCCGCTGAATCGTCCGTATTCTGCATCGAAACTGTTGGTGATCAACCGGAACTCTTGAATCGAGTCCAGATTCGGCTGAACGCCGGCCTCGAAATTTGCCGCGCCCGATACATCCCCGCCGTTCACCAGGAATCCGTTGCCGTTTTCCCGCTGGCCGTTCACGGAGATGGTGCCAGGTCCCTCGCCGCGCGTACCCGCCGGCGCCACGCCGGTCTGCAGCCCAAGCAAATCGATAAAGCTGCGGCCGTTCAGTGGCAGTTCCAGGATTTTCTTTTGGTCGATTACTTCGCCTAACTGAGTACTTGTGGTTTCGACCTGAACGGATTCCGAATTCACACTGACTTCCGTCGTGGCAGTGCCGACCTTTAGAACAATATCTATGCGGCGCTGCTGGTCGACGGACAGCACGATACCGGTTTCGACGAATGTCTGAAATCCGGAGAAAGTGGCTTGCATCTTGTATCGACCCACCGAAAGCGACAGAATGCGGTATTGCCCCGCTGCATCGCTCGTCGCCTCCGAGGACTGATTGGTGTCCACATTCGTCACTTTCACCTTGACACCTTGGATAACGGCTGACGAGGGATCTGTCACCAGGCCGAGAATCGTTCCAGTGGTATCGGCCACCAGTGCGAGGGGCAACAGAGTCGCTACCAAGGGCAGCCAAAACAAAGACTTCGAGATTCCTAACATGTTGTGCCTCCTGTGGGGAACCCGACTCAGGTCGAGTTACAAATTGCCGCAAATATAACACACATCGGCGCTTCGTACTATAGGTTCGTGAACCGTGACGGGTTCAATAATACATAGTCGAGGAGATATGAAGCCGGAGCCACTTATAAGCGTTGGGGCATTTCAATACTTACTAGCCCGAGATATCTCAGTGCGGCTGATTTTGCGCGGTCTCCCGCGACGTCTGCTGCTGCAGAAATGCGAGCAGGTCGACGAACTCGTTGCGCGTGAGGCTCTCGTCCAGGCCCTCGGGCATCAGTGAAACCGTCGACGGCCGAATCGACAGAACCTTCTGCCGGGGAATGCGAACCGTCCCCTCGGCGCCCGGACCGGTAATCAGCGTGAGTGAGTTCGCATCTCCTTCGCCTCTGACACCGGAATAGCGCTCCGTGGCTGTCTCCACGATGTAGACCTCATGGCCGGGCACGAAACTAGCGCTCGGAAAAACGATGGCCTCGAGCAGATCGGGGCCGGAGCGGATGGCGCCGACGCCGGTCAAGTCCGGCCCCACATGGCCCCCTTGGTTGCCAATCGTATGGCACTTGTAGCAGGCCACCTTTTCTCCGAAAAAGACTCGACGGCCGCGGCCCACGTCGCCGCCGGCGTGAAGCAGCGGCTCCATCTTCTGTAGCCGTTTGATGCGAGTGCGCTGCAGTTCTTCGAGACGCGCCAGAAGCGGTTTGGCCGCTGCGCGGACGCTTTCCGGATAGTTCCCTAAGATCTCCTGGAGCCGGCGGGCATCGGGTTCACCAATCGAGACCTGCGACTTTAACAGTCCCGCGATCATCGCCTGCCCAACCGCTTCGCTCTTGGCGGCCCGGAAACCATCCAGCAGGCTTGCCAGCACCAGCGCATCAACCTGCGGCAGATACCGCTGGGCAACGAGAATGAGCTGAGCGTCGGTCATGTGCGACCGCGAAAGCGCCTGGGCGCAGGAGAGACGGAGGGCAGCATCGGTTTTTTCGTTCAGGTGGTCCAGCAGGAACTGAATGGCGGCGGTGTCAAGCGAAGGGTGCCGGGACAGCAGCGCGGCCATCGCGGCCACGCGTAGTTCGGATGAGGCTGCGGGGTTCGTGGCGATTCCTTTGAGTTTGTCATCCAGGCCGTCGAGCTGCCGGGAGCGGATCAGACCCACGACGCGAAGCCGCACGGCGGCTCCGGAATGATCGAGCAACTCACCGAGGCGGCCGGCCCAAACCTGCGGCATTTCCTTAAGCGAGCAGCGGTCGATGGTATCCAGGAGAAACATCTGCCGCGCCGCACTCGCGGCCGGATCGCCCAGGCGGTCGGCGACAAGCTTCTGCACCCCGGGGTCGGCGCAGAACGAGAGCAGCACGTCCTGCACCGGTCCGACCTCCGCCGGCCTCAATTCGGGCGCTCGCAGGCGCGCGTCCAGGGAATTGAGAACTTCGCCGGACCAGGCCGGATGATGCGAGACCACCCACAGCGCCGCGGTCCGAAGCTCCTGGTTCGGCTCATCCAGAAATGGAGCGAACTGGTGAGCGGTCAGCGGACTGCCATCCATCTGATCCAGCGCGATCAGCGCGGCCTTGCGCACGCGGAAGTTGGAGTTCTTCAGCCCCGGAGCGAGCGCCTCCGCATTGCCAAGCTGAATGAGCGAATAAATCACGGAGTGCTCGATGAAGCGCTCGTCGGCGCGGACCGCAGCCGCCATCAACGCAGGTATTGCGCGATCATCGCCGATTTGCCCCAGCGCCGTGGCAGCCTGGCGCCGGGCCGCGGGCTGATCTTGTTTGACCATCTCCATCAGGCGGTCAACAGCCTCATGATCCTTGGCCATCCCTACGGCGGTCGCGGCAGCGGTTCGCACAGTGAAACTCGCGTCGCTCAAAGCCGCCCGGACTTGAGTCTCCGCCTCCGGCGCACCGATGCGGAACAGGCCCCACACAGCATTGCTCCGGACATCCTCCGATAATGAGTGCTGGCGGACTCCGGCCAAAGAAGGAACCGCGGCCGGACCCGCTGCCACCAGCAACTCGAGTGCGCGGTCCTGGACGAAGGTCCGCTTATCTTCTAGGAAGTGCGCCAGGTCGGCGGGCGCCTTCGAATCCAGTTGCAGCGCTTCGCCGCGTGGATCTTTCACAACCGGCGCGCCGATGCGGCGAATCCGATAAATCGAACCCCTGATTTCCGGCTTTGCAACGCGCGAAATGGGGCAGCCGTTAATGAACCACGCACCAGTATCGACTACCAGCAGACTGCCGTCGGCATCTTCCATGACATCGGTGGGATGGAAGTCGGGATCGGACGAAGACAGGAAGTCTTCGTCCTCAGTGCGGAACGTCGCGCCTTCACGATGCACGACATGGCGCTGCACGCGGTGAGGATTGAACTGCGCGCTGAAAAGATTCCCCTCATACCCCGGGCCGAAGGAGGAGCCACGGTAGCGGACCAGGCCGGCCGGAGCGATGCGCGCGAACTTGGTCATGACGGGCATCAGGTCACCGGTTTGCTTGAACTCGCTGATGACGGAGAACCACTTGGGATAAACGCCGCCGTAGACATAATGCAGGAGCGCGTCCCGTTGTCCGTCGCGGGGGTCCTGGAAATAGGTCATGGTGCCGATCGTCTCCCCGGTGGGTTGGAATATCAGCTCTACCGGGTTGTCGAAACCGCCGCCGGCTACCCACTCCAAACCGCTGCCATCCGGGCGCACGCGCCAAATGCGTGAAGCCAGGCCCTTGTAGACCTTGCCTTCCTTTGATGTGATATCGAAGCCGTGGCGGCCATCGGTTAAATAGAGCCAGCCGTCCGGACCCATGAATGGGCCGTGCAAACTGGCGGCGTTGGCAGAGAGAGTCCAGCCATGAACGATGACTTCGCGATGGTCGGCCACGCCGTCGTTGTCGGTGTCCTCGAAGCGAAGCAGATCGGGCGGGGACGCTACATAGAGGCTGCCGCGATACCAAACCGCACCCGCGGGAAGCGTAAGATGGTCCGCGAAGATTGTGCTGCGGTCGTAGACTCCGTCGCCGTTGGTGTCTTCCAACATCCGGACATGGTAATCCGGCTTTGCCGCCATCTGAGCGGTGGTGAGAGTATTGCCCGAAGACTCACAAAGGAAGAGGCGTCCACGGTCGTCGATGGTACCCATCATCGGATACGAGCCGAGATCCGACCCGGCCACTTTTTCAATTTTGAAGCCGCGAGGAACGTGGATAGCGGCGAGACCGGTTGCCAATGGTCCCGAGGGAACCGGATGACTGGTCAAAACAAAGACGGCTATCAGACCGAGAAGAAGGACACACGCGCACCGAAGCAGAATTTGCGGAACGAACCCATTTCGTTCCATAAGTCGACTCATTTGAACACCCTCGCCTATGTTAGTTTCTTTCCCATCGCGCTTCAATAGGGTATCGGCGATTTGCTGCGGCAGTGACGCCCGGCACCGCAGACTTCGGCTTGACTCGCCAGCAGATAACATGGTACTAATTGTTATAAGATGTTGCGGGAAAGGGACTTAGCAGCGCGCAGCGGTCATCGCAAACGCACCGCCGCGATTCTCGCACTGGGCTGCACAGTCGTGATTGTGCTCGCCGCCGGGCCGGCCGACAAAGACGAAACCTTCATCGGCACGCGCCGCAACTACTGGGCTTTCCGCAAGCCGGTTCGGCCCGATGTCCCGTCCGCAAATGGCAACTGGGTCCGCAATCCGATCGACGCTTTCATCTTTCAAAACCTGCAGGCACACCACCTGGAGCCGTCGCCGCGCGCCGAACGCGAGCAGTTGCTGCGCCGGGCATACCTCGACGTCCTGGGTCTTCCGCCTACGCGTGAAGAAATCAAGAGCTTCCTCGACAACCGTTCGGCGGACGCTTATACGAACCTGATCGACGGCCTGATGGCATCGCCGCATTACGGCGAGCGCATCGGCCTGAAGTGGCTGGACGTGGTGCGCTACGCCGATACAAATGGCTTCGAGGGGGATGGCGAGCGTCCCAATGCCTGGCGGTACCGCGACTACGTGGTGCGCGCGTTTAACACCGACAAACCGTACGACCGGTTTATCCAGGAACAGCTGGCGGGCGATGAGCTATATCCCGGCGATACGGATGCGCTCCTGGGGCTTGGATTCCTCCGCTGCGGCCCGCGCCACGTGGTGGGCGGCAATGTGGATCCCGAAATGTTGCGCCAGGAGCAACTGGTCGAAATGGCGGGATCCGTCGGATCCACGTTTCTGGGCGTAACCATCGGCTGCGCGCGATGCCACAACCATAAATTCGATCCAATTCTTCAAGCCGATTATTACCGCATTCAGGCGATCTTCGCCGGTACGGAGATCAAGGATATCGACACTTCCGCCGAGGCGGAGAAGGCTGCCCATAAAGAGCGCGAGAAGGAATACGAAGCGCGGCTGAAGCCCATCACGGACAAGATCGCCGAGATTGAAAAACCCTATCGCGAGCAGATTGAGGCAGAGAAGCGGGCGCAACTCGACGGGCCGCACGCCGCCGCGTTGAATACGCCCAAAGACAAGCGCACTCCCGAGCAGCAGACGCTGGCCAAAGAGTCCCAGGACCAGATCAAGGTCGCATGGGATGAGATGGTGCGAGCCCTGAACTCCGGGGATCGCGAGCGGCGCGCCGAATTGCGGCGTGAGATGCACCGCGTCGAGCTCGGCAAGCCGGATCCATTGCCCGCCGCGTTCGCGGTTTCCGATACGCCGAAGGATCCGCCAACGACGTACGTTTTGAAAGTCGGCGATTATCACAACCGGCTGGATCCAGTGGAGCCGGGCTTCCTGAAAGTGCTCGCGCCATGGGCCGAGCAAGCGCCTGCCGGAGCGGCGGGACGCCGGGCGGCACTGGCGAAGTGGATCGCCTCGCCCGACAATCCCTTGACTGCGCGCGTCATAGTGAATCGCATCTGGGAGCTGCGGATGGGCTCAGGCCTGGTGAAAACACCAAACGATTTCGGGCTTCTGGGAGGCAACCCCTCGAATCGCCAGCTTCTCGACTGGCTGGCGGTGGAATTCGTCTCGCACGGCTGGAGCGTCAAATACATCGACCGCTTGATCCTGCTCTCGGCTACCTATCAGCAGAGCGCCGCGCTAGACACCGCCAAGGCAAAAATCGATCCGGACAACAAGTTCTACTGGCGCATGAACCGCCGCCGCCTGAATGCGGAATCGCTCCGCGACTCGGTGCTTGAAGTGAGCGGTGTGCTGAATCCGAAGATCGGCGGCAAGCCGGTGCGGATTCCGGTGGAGCCTGAAGTCGCGGCGCTGGTATTCACCGAGGGCGAGCCGGATAATCTTTGGCCCGTGACACCGGACGAATCGGAACATTATCGACGGAGTTTGTATCTGCTGAACAAGCGTTCGGTGCGTCTTCCGCTGCTGGCCAATTTCGATCAGCCCGACGATATGACATCCTGTCCTGTGCGTTCGGTGAGCACGCATTCGCTGCAGGCGCTTTCGCTGATGAACGGCAGTTTTATGCAGGACCAGTCGCAGGCATTCGCGGCGCGTCTGGGGCGTGAGTGCCGCCGCAATCAAGCCTGCGAGGTTCGTTTAGCATATCAACTGGCGCTGGCCCGGGCGCCCAAGCCGCAGGAGTTGCAAATGGCGCGGCGGTTCTTCACCAAGGACCGGCCGCTTTCCGATTTCTGCCTCGCGATGTTGAACCGCAATGACTTTGCCTACATCCCTTAATTTATCGAGCGATTTATCGCCTGATCTGTCGCGCAGGTCCGGCACGCGCCGCGACGTGCTCCGGGCTTCGGCCAACGGCTTCGGCGCCATCGCTCTGCAATGGCTGCTGGCGCGCGATGCCCGTGCCGCCGTAGCCTCCAATCCGCTGGCGCCAAAGCCGCAGAATTTCCCCGCCAAAGCGAAATCCGTGATTTTTCTGTACATGGTCGGCGGACCGAGCCAGATCGACCTCTTCGACCCTAAGCCTGAGCTGAAGAAGTTCGATGGCCAGCCGCTCCCCGCCAGTTACGGCACAGTCATAAGCCAGTTCACGAAGGGCGACACACCGCTGATGAGCTCGCCATGGGAATTCCGGCGGCGCGGCGAGTGCGGCGCCTGGGTGTCCTCGCTCATGCCACATCTGGCCGAGTGTGTGGACGATATCTGCTTCGTGCGTTCGTTCTACACCGAGAGCGTGGTGCATGCGCCGGCGATGTACCAGGTCCACACCGGCCGCATCCTGACCGGGTTTCCCAGCCTCGGGTCCTGGGTGACCTACGGCTTGGGCAGCGAGTCCGACAATCTTCCCGCCTACGTTGTGATGCCGCAGCCGGAGGGAACCCCGGAAGGCGGCACGCCGTGCTGGAGCTCAGCTTTCCTGCCCGCCGTGTATCAGGGAACGTTGTTCCGTCCCGGTCCGAAGCCGATTCTGAATCTTCGACCTCCTGAGAGTATGACGCCCAAGCGCCAGCGCGACATGCTCGACCTGCTGCGCGAAATGAACGAGTTTGACGCCGCCGGCGGTGATTCGGAAATGGCGGCGCGCATTTCGAGTTACGAGCTGGCCTATCGCATGCAGTCCGCCGCGCCTGAGGCGATCGACATTTCCAAGGAGAATGAAGCCACGCGGCGGCTCTACGGGCTTGACCAGAAGCCCACCGCGGAGTTCGGCGCCCGCTGTTTGCTGGCGCGCCGGCTGGTGGAGCGCGGCGTGCGGTTCGTGCAGCTCTATTCGGGCGGCGGTCCGGTTTCGATGCAGTGGGACGCGCATACCGACCTCAAGCCGAACCACGAAAAAATGTGCGGCTTCACGGATCAGCCTATCGCCGCGCTGCTCCAGGATCTGAAACAGCGCGGGCTGCTGGATTCGACGCTGGTGATTTGGGGAAGCGAGTTCGGCCGTCTGCCGATGACGCAGAGCGGTACGGGCCGCGACCACAATCCGCACGGATTCACGATGTGGTTTGCCGGCGGGGGCGTGAAGGGTGGACAGACATTCGGCGACACCGACGAACTAGGCGTGCGCGCCGTTGGCGAACGCTATCACATGCGCGATTTCCACGCGACCATTTTGCACTTACTTGGCCTGGACCAGAACCGGGTGTGGTACCTGAACAACGGCCGCCAGGAAAAACTCACCGATTTCGGCGGTACTCCGATTGAGCGCGTCTGGACTGGACGACCTGCCTGAGGCTCATTTCGCGCCTTCGACAGGAAGCATCTCCACGCGACGGTAGTAGATCTCGGCTCCTTCTGACTGAAGCTGAATCTTTCCAGCGGTGGGATACACGCGATAGCCTTTGTTCACAACCACACCATTCACGATGTTGGTGAGGGTGTCGCGGTCGGCGATAACTTCCTGCCGGTTCCACTCTCCCACTGGCTTGTCGATGTCCTTAGGGCCCCGATAACCGAGTTGATCTTTCCATTCCGGATCGCGGCCAAACCAGTCAAAACGGCCGCGCTCCAGTGTCTTCTCCGTGCCATTCTCGTCCCAGTAAAACTGTCCCTTGAATTCCCGCACCTTCGCCGTCATGGTAGGGGTCTCTTTGCCGTTAACCATGATGAAGTCGCCGGTGCCGCCTTCGATCACCTGGGATTCGATGGATTGAAGCCAGGTGCCGTCATGCGCGCCATCCTCGCCAACACCGTGCACCAGGATTCCGCTGTCCCGGGCGTGGCCTGCTCTCTTTCCGAGGTTGGGGCCTCCCCATTTCCATTCGACGATCAGGTGGTAATCGCGATAGACATTCTTGGTGGTCAGTCCGCCCCACTCTTCGCCTGACACCCGGATCACTCCGTCCTGCACGGTGAAGACGTGTTTCGGATCCTGGTATTTGCTTTCCTGCAGCCAGGTGTACCAGCCGCCCAGATCCTTTCCGTTGAACAGCGCGATCTTTTCCTTGGGCGCGATGGCGGTCCCCGGAGTTTGAGCCAGCAGGGGCAGGGCCAGCAACAGCGTAACAATGCTTCGCATACGGACATCGTACACGACGCGGACCGTCCTGTCTTCCACAAACATCACTGCGAAGCACTTTATTGTGACCGAGAGGCACAAGATCCTAAACACTATCCGGTTAAACAATCCGGTTAAACCTGGGCGCGCAAAGCGACGCAGTTAGCGTATAATAGCCCAAAAGCTGGGGAGCCAAAATCAAAATCCCAATCACAGGACTCCATCCGGAACTGCAAGGAGGAACATGGAAACGTTGATGAAATTCCATTCCCGCCTGTTCCTGGCATCGCTCGCGGTATGCGCGACGCTGCTTGGCCAGGTCACTCTGTCGACGGTGCGCGGCACTACGTCCGACCCATCCGGGGGTGTTGTCCCCGGCGCCGACATTCAAATTACCAACCTGGAAACGAACGCCAAACGCCAGGTCAAGAGCGGCGACAGCGGGGATTTCGAGATTCCCGATCTTCAGCGCGGGACCTACCGAATGACGGTTACGCACGCCGGCTTCAAGACCTTCGTGGCGGACAAAATCATCCTCGAGGGCAGCCAGATCAGGCGCATCAATGTGGCATTCGAGCTGGGCGCGGTAGGGACGCAAGTCACGGTGGTGGAGAACGCCGCTTTGATCCAGACCGACTCCGCCAAAATCCAGACGGCGGTGGATACGACCAAGCATTT
Source organism: Bryobacterales bacterium (assembly GCA_963817515.1). GTDB lineage: Bacteria > Acidobacteriota > Terriglobia > Bryobacterales > Bryobacteraceae > DATMNI01. Next base: position 103,288 of record CAWFPJ010000013.1, read on the forward strand.
CGACACGCCATGGGTGGGCGGAGACGCCGGCCTGGACCAGAGCCTGTACATCACGGTGTCGCCGCTGGTGAACCTGACCAACGGACTATGGAGCTCTCAGTGGGCGGGACAAAATTCCAACCAGGTACAGGAAGGCCAGGACGGCCACACCAACGATCAGCCCGTGAACCAGTTGAACGATATTCTGGACGCCCAGGAAGTCACGGTGGTCGCCGTGAACAATACCGCCGAATTCGCGCGGGTGGGTTACATGAACCTGGTCACCAAATCCGGCAGCAATGAGTTCCATGCGCGAGCTTCCTACTGGAACCAGAGCTCGGCATTGGGCGCACGCCAGTTTTTCGACACCGCCAAAGCCAGGCAGTTGATCCACACGGCCAGCTTGAGCGCTTCCGGGCCTATCATCAAGAACAAGACGTTCTTCTTTGCGTCCGCGAATGTTCTAAAAGTCCCGAGCCATACCTTCTACCTGGAAAGCGTGCCCACCAGCCAGATGCGGAGCGGCGACTTCTCACAATTGCTGTCGCTGAGCAGCCCGGTGGTGGTCAAAGACCCGCTCAACGGACTTCCCTTCCCTAACAACACGATTCCGACCAGCCGCATCAGCTCGGTGTCGCAGGCCGTCAACACGTCCTACCTGCCGGCGCCTAACCTGGGCGGTCCGAATCAACTGTCCAACAACTATGGCTTCACGTTTCCGTTCGCGGACGACTACACGCTGCGCAAAGATTTCACTCAGCGCGTGGACCACCAGATCACCAGCAAGAACCGCATTATGGGACGGGTGATCGAGAATTGGGATCTGTATGTGCTGCCGACGAATTTCCCGGCGTTCTCCTGGACGCGCGTGCGCTTCAATATCCACACGGTGGTGGAAGATACGCATATCTTCACTCCGACGCTGGTGAACACTGTGCGGGTCGGCTTCTACAAAGAGAAATATACCGACGGAGAGACGGTCTATGGAGTGACTCCTTTCAAGGGCGATCAGGCGGTGAAGCAAATCGGCCTACAGGGCGTCAACCCGAAAAACTATAGCGCCGAGGGCTTCCCCGATCTGGCCATCACCGGCTATCCGACGATGAGCACGCAGCCCGGCGGCGAACGGCAGAACGATCACGACTGGGGTTTTGCCGACAATGTCACGTGGAACAAGGGCCGCCACGTTTTCAAATTCGGCGGCGAGTACAAGCCGCAATCGCGCTATTCGGGCTATATTCCGGACGGCAACTACGGCAACTTCAGTTTCAACGGGTCGCTCGCCGGCTACGGTTACGCGGACTTCCTGCTGGGGTTGCCGTTCACCAGCACGCGGCTGGATCCGCTGACCAACCGGACGCTACACGACACCGAGTTGGGACTGTTCATCCAGGACTCCTACAAGGTGAACGACCGGCTGACGCTGGATCTGGGCCTGCGCTGGGACCGGTTCGGACCGCCTTACTACGGCGACAACCTGATGTACAATTGGGATCCGACCAGCGGCAATGTGATCATCCCGCAGGGCACCACCGGCGCCATCAGCCCGCTCTATCCGTCGAGCATAACGTTGGTAACCGGCGACGTAAGGATGCAGCCGAGCAATACCAACTTCGTGCCGCGCATCGGCGCCGCGTACCGGATCCACGATAAGACGGTGATCCGCGGCGGCTACGGAATTTTCAACGAAACGATGGGGCGATATGCATACGTGCAGGGCACCGGACCGTTCCAGATCAGCGAAACTTACCAGAACACGGTCACGAACGGGCAGCCGTTGTTCTCATTCCCGAATCCATTTCCGGCTTCGCTGAGCAACGCGAACGTGCCATCGCAGAGCGTAACTGGATATCCGGTAAGCGCCACCAACGGCAAGATTCATCAATACAACGCGACCATCGAGCGGCAGTTCAAAGACATGGGCTTCCGCATTTCCTATGTCGGCTCGCACGACTACGGTATGCACTATACAGTCAGCGTCGACAAGCCGATGCCCAGCCTGATTCCGTTCACGGCATCGCGGCGCCCCTACCCCCAGTATGTCGGTGCTACTCTGGTCCGGACCAACGGCGAATCGAAGTTCAACGCCATGACCGTAGAAGTGATTCGTAAGGTGGGGCACGTGACGCTGGATGCACACTGGTCACTGGCATCGAGCTACTCCAATTTCCAGAGCGGCGCCGACCTGGAGAGCCCGTATGCTTCGCCGGTCTACTCCCGCGACCAGTTCACTCCGCGGCAGCGGTTCGTGATGAACCTGAGCTGGGAGATTCCGGTGGGCCGGGGGCGGCGTTACCTGAGCAATGCACATCCGTTTGTAAACGGCGTCCTCGGCGGCTGGCAATTGTACTGGATCGGGTACCTCCAGACCGGCATGTTCTTTTCGCCGACGTACTCGGGATCGGACCCCTCCAACACGAACACGGTGGGCGGCCTGCCGAATCGGATCTGCAACGGCAATCTGCCTTCGGACCAGCGCAGCGTCACGCATTGGTTCGACCCGGCCTGTTTTACGGCTCCCACCCCGGGCACGCTAGGCAACTCCGGCGCGTTTGTGCTCGAAGGCCCGGGATACAACATGCAGCACCTTTCCATCGCCAAGACCTTCAGCTTCACCGAGCGGCTGAAGTTCACGCTAACGGCGGCCGCGGCCAACGTGCTGAACCACCCGAACTTTAGTCTTCCCGCGGGAAACATCTCGTCGCCGGGCACTGTGGGCGTGATCAGCGGGCTGGCCCCGGGAGGCGAATCGAGACAGATTGAGTTGCGGGGACGAATCGATTTCTAGAACCGTGTTGCGCCTTTCGAAGGAGGGACGGCACCCTCGTGATGATCGCCCGTTCTGCATGTATGCTCTCGGCAGATATTTTCTTGAGGGCGAGAAAGTACTTGAAAACGGCTGCGTGATGAGCCAGAATTAAGCAAACCATTCTCGGGGAGGCTGTGTTGAGAACTTTTCTGCTTCGGGTTTTATCAATTACGCTGAATCTTTCGCTCATCGTGCCGTTTGCGATGGCTCAAACTACCACTGGTTCGATCGTTGGCCTGGTGACGGATTCCACGGGTGCTGCCGTACCGAATGCGTCGGTGACAGTGACCAGAGTGGACACCGGCATCGCGACGAAGACAACCACCAACTCGTCTGGGAACTATGTCGTAACGCCTCTGCAGAGTGGTCCTTATTCGGTTGCGGTTGAGGCGCAGGGCTTCAAGAAATCGGTGAGCGGCGGCATCACGCTCAACGTTCAGGACCGCCTGGCGGTGAATGTGGTTCTCGAGATTGGCGCGATCACGGAGACCGTGGAGGTTAAGGAAACCGTGCCAGCGTTGCAGACCGACACGTCATACCTCGGCCAAGTCGTAGACAGCCAGAAGATTGTCGACCTGCCGCTCAACGGCCGCTTTTTCACGCGTCTGGCGGTGCTGACGGCCGGCGCCGCTCCTACCGCCCCGGGCGCGCGCGATGAGAGAACCGGGGGCTTCAGCGCCAACGGCGTGCGGCCGTACCAGAATAACTATCTGCTGGACGGCATCGACAACAATAGTCTTTCCGAGGACCTGACCAACGAAGCCAGTTTCGTTGTGGGACCGTCGCCCGATGCCATCGCGGAGTTTAAGGTGCAAACCAACTCCATGAGCGCCGAGTTCGGCCGTTCGGGCGGTGCGGTTATGAACGTGACATTCAAGTCCGGAACCAATCAACCCCACGGCAGCGTGTTCGAGTTTCTGCGCAACAGCGCTCTTGACTCCAAGAACTTCTTCGACCCGCCCACCGGTCCCACTCCGCCGTTTAAGCAGAACCAGTTTGGTGCAGCGGTGGGCGGCCCGGTGGAGTTTCCGCATTACAACGGCAAGAACCGCACGTTCTTCTTCGTGGACTATCAGGGAACGCGGATCCGCACTGCACACACCTTCCAGGCGACGCTGGCGCCGCTGGCCTGGAGAACCGGCAATTTTAGCGGGTTCAATCCGGTTTTTGATCCGAACACGACGATCATTGCAGAACGGCCAGCCGGTTCGAACGCCGTTTCCCAACAATCAGATTCCGGTACAGCGATTTGATCCGGCTTCTCTCAAGCTGATTTCATTCATGCCCGCGCCCAACGTGCCTGGATCGGTTTCGTTAACCGGTGTCGCCAACAACTACCTCAGCAATCCCGTTGAGCCGGATACCACCGATCAGGGCGACATACGGATCGACCACAGAATCTCCGACAAAGACAGTCTGTATAGCCGCTTCAGCATGGCGGACCAGAACCTGTCGCCGCCGGCGGCGATTCCGCCTCCACTTTCGGCGGCCGCATTCTCTTCGGGGAATTGGACCAACAACACGCGGCAGGCGATGTTCAGCGAGACCCACATTTTTTCTCCGCGCGTGATAAATGAATTCCGCGCGGGCTATACCCGCCTGCGCACGGAGCGGCTGCAATTCAACGCCAACGACAATCTGTCGTCCCAAATCGGCATTCCCGGCATTCCCTTCACTTCCAACAATGGCGGCCTGCCGCGCTTCAGCGTCAGCGGCGTCAGCACGTTTGGCAGCGCGACCTACCAGCCGACCCGCGAGTTTGAGAATGTCTTCCACTTCATCGAAAACGTGAGCGTGATCAAAGGCGGGCACACAATCAAGATAGGCGCCGAGTGGAAACCGATTGTGAACTTCAGCATTCTTCAACCGCCCACTCCGCGCGGTGGCTTTACATTCAACGGGAATTCCACGCGCGACTCGAACAATCGTGGCGGCAGCGGCTTTGGCTTCGCCGATTTTGCTCTGGGCATACCTTCCAACGCGTCGATCGCTTCGTTTATCAACGACACTTTCCAGCAGCCGGGCTACTTCTTCTACGTCCAGGACGATTTCAAAGTCAACAACAGACTCACTTTTAACCTCGGGGTGCGCTACGAGTTCATCTCCGAGCCGAAAGAGCGGCGGGACGCCGAGGCGAACTATAATCTCGCCACTGGAGCCCTGGACATTGCCAATGGACGGACAGATCCATTACCGTCCAGCTTCTTTCCGCAGATTCCTATCAATCGCAACGCACCCAGGCAACTGGTTCCCCAGGACCGTAACAACTGGGCGCCCCGGGTCGGCTTCGCCTACAAGTTGACCAACAAAACCGTAATTCGCTCTGGCTACGGGGTCTTCTATTCATCCTATGAGGCCGGGCCGCTCAGCATCCCGAATCCGGGTAACAACCCGCCGTTCTACGTCCAATCCAACTTCCCGGCGGTGAACTTCTCAACACCGAACCCGGTTGTGAATCAACTCTCGCGCGGACTCCCTTTGAATGCGTTCAGCAATCCGGCCGCGCCGTCGTTGTTCTCTCTCGATCCGGGCTTCCGCAATCCATACGTCCAACATTGGAACTTCGGCATACAGCAGGAACTTGGATTCAACACAGTTTGGGAGATCTCCTATGCCGGCTCGGCGGGCAAGAAGCTGTATGAATTCCGGAACGCGAACCAGCCTCTGCCAACCACTGACCCCAATGCCGACGTGGATCCCAGGCGGCCGCGACCGTTCCTTGGCGGAGACTTGACGTACTGGTGCTCCTGCGGCAGTTCCACCTATCACTCGCTGCAAACCAAGATCGAAAAGCGGTTCACAAACCATCTCAGCTTCCTCGGCGCATACACCTTCGGCAAGTCGCTTGACGAGCAGTCGCAGGCTTCATTAGGGTTCGACAACAGTACCAGCGTTCGAAGTGAGTACAACTATCGCCAGGAAAAGGGGCGTTCCGACTACGATCAGGCTCACAGGGTTGTGGTCAGCTACACGTACGAGATACCTTTTGGAGAACATCTGAAGGGACCAGCAAAGCAACTGGTCAACGGCTGGCAGCTTGTGGGCATCCACTCGTACACCACCGGTACACCATACACGATTCACGCCCTGACGGATTTTTCCAACACCGGCGGGGATGCGCGTCCGAACGCTGTTTTAGGCGTTTCCGACGAACCCGCGGGCGGACGTACCCGGCAGCAGTGGTTTAATCCGGCTGCGTTTTCAAACCCTGTGTCCGGACAATTCGGCAACATGGGTCGAAATACGCTCACCGGTCCCAGCAACGTCAGTATCGATTTGTCGATTTTTAAGAATTTTCCGATCAACGACCGCGCCCGGATCCAGTTCCGAACCGAGTTCTTCAACCTGATCAATCACCCGAATTTCCGGGGCCTCAGCACTACCTATGACGGCTCCAACCCGGGAGAATTGACTACCGGCGGCAACCTCCAGACAGATTCAATTTGCCGCGAAGCTTCTGTTCTAGCGGCCTAGAGAGAATATGAGCATGACCGCTCCCTCACGGTCGCGGCTCAGATTCAGAGCCGGGCTGAAGCCCGCCTCAAGATGAATACGGTCGGGGAACGTTTGGTTTTTCCATGCTGACGCGGCGCCGATTCTTTGAAAGCGCCGCGGCTGCCGGCGCTGGGTTTGATCCTGCCGAAATGCCCTTTCGCGGAGCCGTTTCCAGTTCGCTTTCGCAAGCCGCTTCCCTTTGAATCCCTGTTCGAATTCATTGAGGCCGGCCACGACGAGTTTGCCGGCGAGAAGCAAGCGGCTCAAATCACGGCTCAACTGGATGCGATATTCAAGACCCGCGCTTTGCCCCTCAGCAACAACTTTGAGGGAGCCTCACCGCGGCCGGCGCGCTATCGGGCGCTGGCAGAGGGCGTGGCGCAAGCGGAGTTCGATCCGCGGGAACGGGACTTCGAGCAAGGACTAAACAAATGGCTGGATTCACTGGGGCAGATACGTAGCGCACGCTTTTTTGTGCTGCCGAAGGAGCGCGTCCGATACGAAATCGCCAGCTCAGGGCCGGATGGACTCCGGTATCGTGTTGGCTTATGGAAGCAGACCTGGTCGGACGGCAGGCTGCTGCGATTTGAGCCGATCGAGGAGACGTTGGTCAGTTCTCCGCGGACGTTGTTTCAGGATGTGACTTCGCAGGTTTTTGGAGGCGCGGAATCATTTCAAACCCAGATGCGCCGCGGCGTGCCTTACTGGCGGGCGCGACTCGATTCGGCTTGCGGAATCGATGTCTACGGGAACAATGGCATTGCCGCAGGCGACATCGACGGAGATGGATGGGACGAAGTCTATGTCTGCCAGCCGGGCGGATTGCCGAATCGCCTGTATAAGAACCGCGGCGGAGCCATGGAAGACATCACGGAGCAGGCGGGCGTGGGAGTTCTGGACGACACCGCCAGCGCGCTGTTTGTCGACTTTCGAAACACCGGCCGGCAGGATTTGGTGGTGCTGACCAAAGACGGTCCGCTGCTTTTTCTCAACCAGGGCCGCCTGCCGTTTCTCTATAAGCCCGACGCATTTCGATTCGCATCGCCGCCGCAGGGAACTTTCACCGGCATGGCCGCCGCCGATTATGACCTGGATGGCCGCGTGGATCTTTATCTCTGCACATACATTTACTTCCAGAGCGAAGATCAGTACCGGTATCCAGTTCCTTACCATGATTCTCAGAATGGGCCGCCCAATTTTCTGTTCCACAACGAGCTGACGGGGGAGGGAGGATTCTTTGAGGATGTCACTGCCCGCGTTGGAATGAATGAGAACAACAATCGCTACAGTTTTGCGCCGGCCTGGTGCGATTTCGATGGCGACGGCTGGCCGGATCTCTATGTGGCGAACGATTTCGGGCGCAACAACCTGTACAAGAACGAGCGCGGCCGGTTTCACGATATTGCGGCGGCAGCGGGTGTGGCGGATGTGGGGCCCGGAATGAGCGCCGCGTGGTTCGACTATGACGGGGACGGGCGCCAGGACCTTTACGTGAGCAACATGTGGACTGCGGCCGGCCAGCGCGTGGTGGAGGACAAGGCCTTCGCAGCGGCGCCGGATGAGACGCTGCGGAATGCTTACCGGCGGCACAGCAAAGGCAATTCGCTGTATCGCAACCAGGGCGGCGGCGCCTTTGAATCGACGGAGGCGGCGGAAGGCGTGGAGATGGGACGCTGGGCATGGGCGTCGGACGGAATCGATTTCGATAACGACGGAACGCCGGAGATCTACATTACCTGCGGAATGCTCACGAATTCTTCTAAACAAGACCTGATGAGCTTTTTCTGGCGGCAAGTGGTTTCCCGTTCTCCGGCCACGAATGTGGCCGCCCCTGCGTACGAAAACGGGTGGAACGCGTTGAATCAACTGATTCGCGGAGATTACAGTTGGAACGGCCGCGAGCCCAACGTGTTTTACGCCCGACGCCTGGGCCATTTCTATGATTTTTCCGGTGTCTCAGGGCTGGATTTTGCTGAGGACAGCAGGGCTTTCGCGGTGACGGATCTGGACGGCGACGGAAGTCTCGATTTAGTGCTGAAGAGCCGCCTGGGGCCGCAGGTGCGGGCATTTCAGAACGATTGGGGTCAGAGCCGGCATTCCATCGCGATCGAGCTACAGGGAACGCGGTCGAATCGGGACGCCATCGGGGCACGGGTTGAGGTGGAGCATTCCGATAAGCGTACGGTAAGGATCCTGCAGGCAGGTTCGGGCTATATTTCGCAGCACACCAAACGTCTCTACTTCGGATTGGGAGACGCCTCAAGCACTGGGAAAGTCCGCATTCTTTGGCCGTCGGGGCTGGCGCAGGAGTTCGAAGGACTGGCCGCCGGGTTTCGTTATCAGATGGTGGAGGGATCGGACGAACTGAAGCGTGTGGCGTTCCTGCCGCGGAAGCCTTTGGCAGCCGCCCGGGCCACGATTACGGCGGACAATCGCACGCATTTTGAACCCTCATGGCTGCTGGAGCCGGTGCCGCTTCCCGAATCGCCGAAGGGCCGGGGATTTCTTTGCCTGTTCTCGGGGCAGAAGCCCCCGGCGCCACCGGGACTGCCCTTTCAGATGGTGGATCTCGGCGGCGAGGCGTCGGACCGGAGCGCCTGGTACGCGCTGTTCCGGATGTATCTTTTCGACTATCGGGTGGACCTCACTTTGCCGTTGCTTCTGATGGTGGACGAGCGCGGGATGGCGCATAAAGTCTATGAAGGAATCCCGGAGGCAGGCAGCCTGCGCGCGGATCTTGCGAAGATGCAGGACAAAGACCGAATCCGTCTGGCGCTGCCGTTCCCCGGAAAGTATTACGCTCCACCGCAGCGCAATTACTTTCGGCTGGGCGCCGCCTTCTATTGGGCCGGCTATCCGAATCAGGCTTTGATTTATATGGAGGAAACGCTACGCAGCACTCCCGATAACAGCAAGGCGCATCTGGCGGTGGGGCACATTCATTTGGAGGCGGGGCGTTATGCACCCGCCCGTGAACACCTGGAGCGCGCCGTTAAACTGAGCCCCGCGTCGGCTGATGCCTGGATCAATCTGGGAAGCCTGGAGACGGCGCTCGAGGACTATGCCGCCGGGCTGCAGGATTTTGAAAAGGCTCTGGCGATTCTTCCGGACTCGGCCTTCGCTCTGCTGAGCGCCGGACGCGCCAACAGTAAGCTGGGGCATGCGTCGACCGCCGAGCGGATGCTGCGCCGCGCGCTCGAAATCGAGCCGAAGAATGCCGAGGCCTCGAACCAACTGGGAATACTACTCTCCGAGCAGAACAGAACTGAAGAAGCTCGAAAGTCTTTCCAGGACGCCATTGCCGCCGCGCGCGATCATACCGGAGCCATCAACAACCTGGGCGTGCTCTATATGCAGACGCAAAAGCCGCAAGACGCCATCGCGGTATTCCGCTATGGTATCGAGGTAGCCCCGGATGAGGAGCTGCTGTATTTCAACCTGGCGCGAGTGTACGTGGCAGTGGGCGACCGCGTGAAGGCCCGGGACGTTTTGCAACAGCTGCTGGTCCGCCGTCCGGACAGCGTGATGGGGAAGAAGGGACTGGCGGAGCTGGGCGTGCCATGAACCGCGAAGCCGGCACGCCGGAGAACGCCATTTCTAAATAAACGCCGGGAGAAGTTGCGTAACAATATGGGATGAGGAATCAGGCTCAATGTCCCTACCGCAACGGCCTTCGGGCACTCCGGCTTTCTTATTCGACCTGGACGGCACGCTGGTGGATAGCGTCTACCAGCACGTAATCGCGTGGAGGGATGCGCTGGAGGAGGCAGGGCTTCCGCTGTCGGTGTGGCGCATCCACCGGCGCATCGGCATGAGCGGCGGCTTGTTTGTAAACGCGCTGGCTCGCGAGACGGGCCGCAGCCTGGGGCCGGATGAGGTGGCGCGCATGCAGCAGTTGCATGCCAAAGCCTTTCACGGATACTCGGCGCAAGTACGCCCGCTGCCGGGTGCGCGCGAATTGATGGCGTACCTGGCGCAGGCGGGGGTGCCGCATGCGATTGCCACCAGCGGATATCGGGAAACGGCGGGACCCACGGTGAAGTCGCTCGGCATCGGCCCGGAGGTTCCATTGATCACGCGCGACCAGGTGGCGCGCGCCAAGCCCGACCCCGACCTTTTTATCGCGGCGGCAGAACGCCTGGGCGTGCCGATTGAACATTCAGTGGTGGTGGGGGACAGCATTTGGGATCTTCTGGCTGCGCGGCGGGCGCGGGCGCTTGGTGTGGGCCTGCTGTCAGGCGGCTACGGGGAGGAGGAGTTGCAGCGCGCGGGCGCTTACCGGGTTTATCAGGATCCGGCGGACCTGCTGGCACATTTGGATGAGGTGGGAGTGAGGGCCCACGAAACGCAGGCTTAGAAGCCGGCGAATGATGCTTAACGCCCCATCCATCCGCCGTCTACGGTGAGCACTTCACCGCTGACATAGTCCGAAGCTGCCGACGCCAGGAACACCACTGCGCCGGCCATGTCTTCGGCTTCGCCCCACCGGCCGGCTGGAATGCGCGCCAGAATGGCCGGATTACGCACCGGGTCGGCCCGCAACGCCGTGGTGTTGTCGGTGGTGATGTAGCCTGGCGCGATGGCGTTCACCTGCACGTTGCGCCCGGCCCATTCGTTGGCCAGCGCCTTGGTCAACTGAGCCACTCCGCCCTTCGCCGCGGCATAGCCCGGCACCGTAATGCCGCCCTGGAAACTCAGCAGGGAGGCCGTAAACACGATCTTCCCCGCCCCGCGCTGCAGCATGTCGCGGCCGAATTCGCGCGCCAGCACAAATTGCGCGTTCAAGTTGATCTCCATGATCTTGTCCCAATATTCGTCCGGGTGTTCGGCGGCCGGCTTGCGCAGAACGGCGCCCGCGTTGTTGATCAGGATGTCGACCGGCGGGCACTCGCGCTTCACGGTTTCGATGAAGCCGTAGACCGCGCTTCGATCCGCCAGATCGCAGGCATAGGTCCAGCACTTGCGGCCGCACGCTTCAATCTCTGTAGCCACCGCGCTGCCCTGCGGTTCCAGACTGGCGCTGGTGGCTATGATATCGGCGCCGGCTTGGGCCAGGGCCACGGCCATCGCCTTGCCGATGCCGCGGCGGGCACCGGTGACGAGAGCGGTTTTTCCATTTAGTTTGAATCGATCAAGAATGCTCACGACTATTCTCCGCAGGAAATAAGAATCTTCATGACCTCACCGCCGGTCTCCATCTGGCGCATGCCGTCTTCCAGACGATCCAGGGGAACAACGTTGGTGATGAGCTGATCCAGCGGCAGCTTGCCCGATGACGCCAGCTGGATGGCCATTTCGAAATCTTCGGCCTCATAAACGCGCGCACCAGCCAGACGCAGCTCGCGCCAGAAGAACCGGAACAAATCCACCTTGGGCGGCTCCGCGTAAATCGCCACTACCACGATGCGGCCACGCGTTCGCGGCAGCTTCGTCATCATTTCCGATCCGGCGGCTGAGCCCGAAACTTCGAAGACCACGTCCGCGCCCGCCGCACCGGTCCGTTCGTTGACCAGCGCCACCAGGTCAGTGTCTTTGGGATTCACGGCGTCAATCCCCAATTGGCGCGCCAGCTGAATGCGAAACGGGTTGACCTCGGCCATCAAGACGCGGGCGCCGCGTGTTCGCGCCACCAGGGCGATCAGCACGCCGATAGGGCCGCCGCCGATTACCACTACGTGCTCACCCGCCCGCACCTCGCCCATACGGACATCGTGACAGGCCACCGCGATGGGTTCCACCATGGCGCCCGACCGCAGAGAGAGCGAGGCGGGAAGCCGGTGCAGCGTGTGAGCTGGAACCGTCCAGAGGCCCTGCAATGCGCCTGGCGTATCGATCCCGATGAACTTCAGGTTGTGGCAGATATGACTGTGGCCAGCCTGGCACGCGGGGCATTGGCCGCAAGGGTCAAGAGGCCGCACGGTCACGCGGTCGCCTGGCTGGTAACCGGCCACGCCGGCACCAAGGGCCGCGATGGTGCCCGACATCTCATGCCCCATGACGTGCGGCAGCGTCAGGCGGTGCGCCATGGCTCCGTGAAACAAGTGCAGATCTGTGCCGCAGATTCCGCAATACTCCACGCGAATCTGTACCTGGCCGGGCCCGGGTTCCACGGGAACGCAGGGGGCCACGCGAAAGGTCTGGTTACCTTCGAAGAATGCGGCTCTCATGTCAGTCTACGATCTCACAGGTTGGGATTACTGTGCTAGCCTGCGAAATGCGCGCTGACCACCAGGAAAAAGAGAGTCCCTACCGCGATCACGGCACCGTGCGGCAACCCAACGGCCTTCTTGTTCTTCACGTCCAGCTCTTCATTTGCGAGATAGGCCGGCCGGCCGCTCTTCATTTCGGTGAGAATGAATCCCACGTTGAACAGCGTCTTCCTCACCCGTCCGCTCATGGTAATCAGGATCAACGACATCATTCCGCCGATGATCGCGGTGACCACGAAGATGCCGAACCAATTCTGCCACCCGACTATGGCGCCAACCGCGGCCATTAACTTCACGTCGCCGGCGCCCATGGCCCGTAATGCGTACAGACCAAGGTAAATACCGAACGCCAGCCCCAAACCGGCCAAGGACAATCGCAATCCAGGCCAGCCCTGATAGAGAAAAGTATTCATCGCCAAGCCACACAGAGCGCCCAGCACCGTAAGCCAGTTGGGAATTCTCCGGTAGCGCACGTCGTAAACCGCCGCACCCAGCACTAAGGCCAGCAGCAACGCCTCCACACCGGGAGGCGGAAGAGTGAAACTCATGGATAGTTAGATTGTACCAGGACTACCGGAACGTTCTATTACCGCGCCTCGTTTCGCAGGGCCTGGGTCTGGATGCCATCGCCGTATTTCGCCTGACCGGGGATCGATACCGGAAGGCGGCCCCGCGTGCCGATCTCGCCAAGCAGCGCCTTCACCGCCGCAACTTCAGACGGCGGAACATTACTGAAGGTAGCGATGTAAGCCGCCACGTTGGAGTAATTGCGCAGCACGTATGGATTGCCCAACGCCACCAGCACCACCGGCTTACCGGTCGCGATCAGAGACTCCAAGGCGTGCCCCAGTTCGCCCGCCAGCATTCCCACCGTGCCGCGGTACGCTGCAAAAGAAGTGAACGTCGCCGCCACATAGTTCGGGCAGCCGGAGAGCTTCTCTAGGGCCGCATCCACGGCGTCGCGCGTCATTCCGGAATCGAGCGCGGTTACGGAAGCCCTGGCCGCGCGCTTGCGGATTTCCTGCGTGAACACCTGGCCTTCGGCAGAGAATCGGCCTTCGGGCATCATGACGTAGCAGGTGCGATCGGGCGCCGCCAGGGGAATGATATTGCCGCCGTTGCGCACCAGCGTCACGGCGCGGTCGGCGATCTCCTGGGCTTTCTCATTGGCTTCAGGCGAATCCACTACGTCGCCGATGGCTTCCAGGTCCACGAACCGCTTCTTGTCCAAACCCACGCGCTCCTTGTTCGCCAGAATCCTGACGACGGATTCCTGAATGCGGCGCCGCGTCAGCCGGCCACCCTGCACGGCGGCGGTCACGGCCTTCAGCACGGCATCCGGATCAGTCGGCATCAGGAGCGCATCGGCGCCGGCTTCGAGCGCCCGCACAGCGGCTTCGCCCGACGTGAAGCCTTTGGCAATCGAAGCCATCTCCAGCGCGTCGGTCACCACCAGCCCCTTGAACCCCAGTTCCTTGCGCAGCAGATCGGTCAGGATGGCGGACGAAAGCGTGGCCGGCAGGTCCGGAGGAGCCAGCGCCGGCACCGCAATGTGCGCCGTCATCACGGAATCCACACCGGCTTCGATAGCGGCTTTGAACGGCACCAGTTCGAGGTGGTTCAGGCGTTCCTTGTCGGCCAGGATGGCGGCCAGATTCATGTGCGTGTCGACCGCGGTGTCGCCGTGACCCGGGAAGTGCTTGGCGGTAGTCAGCACGAAGTTCTGCTTACTCGCATGCGCACCCTCGATGAAGGCCTTGACGTGGGCGGCCACCGCCTCCGGGTTCTCGCCGAAGGACCGGATGTTGATGATCGGGTTATCGGGATTGTTATTGACATCGGCCACCGGGTAGAAGACCCATTGGATTCCCAGGGCACGAGCTTCCCGGGCCGTGACCTCGCCTTCGTAGCGCGACAAGGCCGGCTCGCCGGTGGCGCCAAACGCCATGGCATGCGGGAACACCGTGGTGCCGCCCACGCGCATGGATGCGCCGCGCTCGAAATCACCGCTCACCATCAGGGGAATTCTCGCCATGCGCTGCATGCGGTTGATGAAGGCGCCCAAAGCGTAGGGCTCAGCCCTCTGAATCACGCGGCCATTCGACCAGTTCACCAGGATTAAGCCGCCCACCTTGTTATCCCGCACATGCTTCAGGAAGGTGCGGTATTCGCGTGTCCGGGAATTGGGTGCGGCGCCGTGGAATGGAATGAAGATGAGTTGCGCCACTTCATCGCGCAACGTCATGGTCCTCATCCAGCGGCGAACTGTAGGAGATGCCTTGACAGCGGAGAGCGATGCTTTAACAGGCGTCGATGGACTGGCGGCGACTGCAGCGCGGCGCTGCGCCGGTGCGGACATGGCCGCCACGACCAACAGAAGCGACACTGCAATCGGTTGGGGAGGCAGTGCCACTGTCAGCGCAACCCTACCTTGGTCAGAGCAGCCACCTTGGTCAAAGCAGCCACCTTCGTAAAAGCAGCCACCTTGGTCAGAGCAGCCACAGTTTCCAGTGTGCCAGATTTCAGGGCGTAGCCCCGCGGGCGCGCGTGGGCGGGTTCGCCTGCGAGGCCGGAGGTTTGCGCAACCCGCGATTCACCAGCCGCTTGACCGATCGCACCAGGTGCGCGGGCTCATGGAAGCTCTTGGCGATCACGGCATCGGCGCCGGTATTCTGCTCCGTAAGACCGAGATGGTCCACAAAGCCCGACAGCAAAATGATGCGCGCGTTCGGATCTAACATGCGAATACGCTCGATCAGCACTTTGCCGTCCATGAGCGGCATGCGCAGGTCCGTGATCACGACATCGAACTTCACCGCTTCAAAGAGTTTGAGGCCCTCTTCTCCGTTTGATGCGATTTGGACGCTATACCCGAGTTCTTCAAGAAGCGAACGCCGTACCAGGAGCCCGTCTCGATTGTCGTCCACCAGCAATATTTTCGGATTGGAGCAGGGGAGCGTTTTCATGCTTGGAACGGAGTGAGCGTAACAGAGCCGTAACGAATCTGTCAACGCTTTTGCATCGTGATGGAAACTCGCCAGATTGAGTTCTTGACAAATTCGATACCACAGGCATTACTGCCCGCGTTTTTGGATACAGACCAGTTGGTCCGACTTACTCTACTTCCCTGGGAGCCTTGTATCCGGCCTTAGCCACAATCTGATACTTGATCGGCTTGCCCTTTTCGTCCTTGACGGGAAGAGGTTCATTGGTGGCGGGGTTCACCAGTTCCACTTTGAGCTTGCGAAACGCTCCGTCATGTTTTTTGTTGCTGGATACGTAGGTGAGTACGTACTGGTTCCGCAACGCCTGATGGACTGCCTGAAAAATCCCTGGGAACTCGCCCTGGAATCTGGGGAAGAAAGCCGCTCCGCCGGTTTCCTTGGCAAACGTCCGCATCTCATTATCGGCCTGCAGGAAATCCATTCGCTGAATCGGCCCCATGCCGCCGCGCGCGTCGATCAACTCGCGCAGCGTTTGCAGCAAACCGATGCCGTAGATTGGAACACCGGCCTCCTGCAACTTCTTGCGCGTCTGGTCGAAAGTAATCTTGCTGAATGTATCGATGCCCGAGGAAATCAGCAGGATCGCCTTGCGCCCTTCAATCCCCGACATGCGGTCGGCCGTGTCGGTGACGGCGTCAAACAGGTTGGCTTCGCGGAAGGCCGCAATCTTGAGCCGATCCAGACCCTCGCGAACCTTGGCTTTGTCGGTAGTGAAATCGGTCAGGATTTCGGGGCGGATATCATACGCCACAACCGCCACGTAGTCTTCCGGCTTCAGGCTCGAGGCGAATCCCCAGGCCAATTGCAGAGTCTGGTACCAGCCTGGTCCCCAGTACTGTTGGAAGAGATTGCTGAACTCGATCACCATCGCAATGGTAAGGGGCGCCTCCCCCATGTTTACGTTGTTGATCTTCTGCGGGACGTTGTCTTCGAGCACGCGGAAATTGCCGCCGGGAACGCCGGGAATGAAGTTGCCTTTGTTATCGACCACCGCCACGTCGAGCGTCACCACATCCACGTCGCTCTTGAAACTGGCCAGATCGCCGGTTTCCTTAGCGGGGTCTTTCTTGAGCCGCGAAGGGATCTTGGGAAGATCCGTGTCGGGATTGTTGTTGGCGTCCGCCGGCTTCTTCGGCCGGGAGACCGTGGAACCGGGGTCTTTCAGCGGCCCGTCCTGGCCGATCATGAGGAATGCCGGAACCAGTATGGCGGCAGTGCAATACAGCGAGAAGTTTAGAGCGTGGCATAGGCGTACTTCTGGTGTAACTATAGCAAAGGACGGATAGCGTGGCGTCGGCGTTTCGCCGGATACCTAATTAACAGGGCCGGATTTAATTAACGAAACCACCAGGGCCGCCGTGTTTCTTCATGTAAACCTGAAATTTTTTCTTGGCTCGCTGCAGACGCCATTGCCGGTAAGCACCGCGCCAATCGGGCAGCTTCAGGTTGGGCAAACTCGCCTTCAGGTATACGTAACCGACTGCCATGCCGCCCAGGTGGGCTATGTTGCTGACCCCGCTGTTTACGCCGATCGACATCCACAACTCAATGGCGGCGTAGATCATCACCATGTACTTGGCCTTGATGGGAAACAGAAAATTCATCAAGACGGTCTGCTCGGGATAGCAGACGCCGAACGCCAACAGCAGGCCGTAGATGGCGCCCGAAGCGCCAATGGTGCGGGTATTCCAGTTGCCTATGGCGGCATTCAGCAGGACATCGCACAGGCCGGCGCCGATCCCGCAAATGAAGTAGTACTTGAGAAATCGCCGCGTGCCCCAGTCGCGCTCAAGAGGCGAGCCGAACATCCAGAGCGTAAGCATGTTGAAAACCAGGTGCCACACGCCGCCGTGCAGAAACAGGTAAGTCGCCAGCTGCCAGATCGCAAAGTGAAAAACCACCGCCACCGGCGCCAGCGCGAGCAGGCTGAAGTCGGCTGCGAAGCTGCTGCCCAGCAGCCCCGTCAGTATGAACATCGCCGTGTTGGCGATCAGAAGCCACTTGACTCCCGCCGGAAAATTGTCGTGGAAGAAAGACCTTCTGTAGGTGTACCGGGGTGATCGCATGGCAGGTCTCTAATCTTAGAATATCAGAACGCTTTCGCGTTTCCCGAGGCTGCCTGCTCTCCGCCTCTTCCGTAGCGATTGAGTGTGCGCGCACACAATTGCAACCCGGCAGCAGCCGCCAGCCAGACTTGCCAATGGGAAAGAATACCGGTGGGAAACGCGAAGCTATTGGTCCAATTGAGTCCGGCAGCGATGCTCCATACGCCCATTATGGAAGCCGTGAACGCAGCCGGCGTGAGCAAGGCGGCCACGGTCAGCGCAACCCGATGGTTCTTTCCGCGCTTTAAAGCAACTTTGGGCCCTTTGCCAAATCTAATCCTGACCACCATGCCGATTGGATACCAATCTAACAGCTTTTGCGATAGATTATACGTTCGGAACCAAGAGCCAAAATCATGAAAAAATTAAAAACTGCACTATTCGGAACCGGCTTTGTCGGCCGTGTTCATCTGGAAGGCATCCGGCGTTTAGGCTACGTTCAGCTCTATGCCATCGGGGAGCCGCAAATCGAGAAGGCCAGGCAACTGGCGGCCGAATTCGGAGCCGAGAAAACCGATCCGGACTACCGCCGCATCCTGGAAGACCCGGCTGTGGATGCGGTGCACGTCTGCACCCCCAACGCCTTCCACTTCCCCATCGCCAAGGATGCCCTGCAGGCCGGCAAGCACGTGATTTGCGAGAAGCCTCTGGCCATCTCACTGGCCGAAGCACAGGAACTGGTGAAGGTCGCCAAAGAAACCGGACGCCGCAACTGCACGTTTCACAACCTGCGATTCTACCCCATGGTGCAGCATATGCGCCGCATGCGGGAGGATGGCGATCTGGGCGACATTCTGATAGTGCAAGGCACCTATTCGCAGGACTGGCTGCTCCACGATACCGATTGGAACTGGCGCCTGGATTCCAAATTCAACGGCCCTTCCCGCACTCTCGCCGACATTGGTTCGCACTGGTGCGACATGGCGGAGCATGTCACCGGGCAGCGCATCACTTCGGTGTGCGCCGATCTGCAAACCTTTCACAAGACGCGCAAGCAGCCCAAGGGCCCCATCGAAACTTTCGCCGGCAAGACCCTGGCGCCCGAGGACTATATTGAGACCGCCATCGACACCGAAGATTTCGGCGCCGTGGTATTCCGCATGGGCGAGCGGACCCGCGGCTCTTTCACGGCGAGCCAGGTATCGGCCGGCCGCAAGAACCGTCTGAGCATCGAGATCTATGGCACCAAAGGCGGGGTGGCGTGGGACCAGGAACGGCCGGATGAACTCTGGATTGGAAACCGCAACAGCAACAACCAGATCCTGCTCAAAGATCCGTCGCTGCTGAAGGCCAAAGCCAAGTCTTACGCCGATCTACCCGGCGGCCACAGCGAGGGTTACGACGACACTTTCAAGCAGGTCTTCCGCCGCTTCTATCAGTCGATCGAAGACCTGTCCGCTGAGCCCGAGTACCCGCAGTTCGTGGATGGCCTGCGCCAGCTCACGATCCTGCAGTCCGAACTCGACAGCCACGCGAAGCATGCCTGGGTGGATGTGCCTCCGTTCCAGCCGTAGTGCACCAGTTCACGTAGATACGCCCGATGGCTGTCTTTGATGGATTATCATTGACGCTATGGCAAGATCTTCCACCGTCGCCGTCTGGGCCGGAACCCGCAAGGGGGCCTTCGTTTTTCGCTCACGCAACCGCAAGAGATGGGATATCGAGGGCCCGTTTTTTTCCGGATGGGAAGTCAACCATGTGGCGCAGGATCCCCGCCAACCCGAGCGCCTGTATGCGGCCGTAAACAGCGCCTGGTTCGGTCCGCACATCCATGCCAGTACGGACGGCGGCAAGACCTGGAAGCTGGCAGAAGCCGGCCTGGAGGTGAAGTCCCTGCCCGAGACTTCATTGAAGCGCATCTGGCGAATTGAGCCCGGCGCCGCCGATGAGCCGGGCGTGGTGTACGCCGGCGGCGAACCTGGCGTGCTTTTCCGCAGCGGCGACTGGGGTCAAACCTGGGAAGAAGTGACGTCGTTGAACAACCATTCCACGCGCGGCCTCTGGTCACCTGGCGCCGGCGGCCTGATGGTCCACTCCATTCAATGCCTGGGAGCAGGGCGCATGGTGATCGCCATTTCAGCAGCCGGCGCTTTTCGCAGTCTCGACTCCGGCGCCACATGGGAACCCTTCAACACCGGGGTCCGCGCCGATTTCCGGCCGGACAAGTATCCCGAGGTGGGCCAATGCGTGCACAAACTTCTGGCCCACCCGCGCAATCCCGAAGCGCTCTATCAGCAGAACCATTGCGGCATCTATAAAGCCAGGCTGAACGCCAAGAAGTGGACCGACATTTCCCGGGGCCTGCCGAGCCGCTTCGGTTTCGGCCTGGCGGTGCCGGCGGCGGAAGAGGAAACGCTGTTCACGGTGCCCATCCAATCGGCCGAATACCGCTGCAACCCGGAAGGAAAATTCCGCGTGGCCCGCAGCCGCGATGGAGGTAAGACCTGGAAGCTGATGAACCGCGGGCTGCCGCAGAAAGATGCGCACCTGCTGGTGTTTCGCGAAGCCATGGCATCGGACGCCCTTTCGCCCGCGGGCGTTTACGCCGGAACCAGCACCGGCCAGCTTTATCATACGGCCGACGCCGGCGAGACGTGGGGCGCGATCTCCGAACATTTGCCGCCGATACTCTCGGTGGCTGTGTCGAATTAAGACCGCTCCTTCCGGTTACGGCCCGGCTCGCAAGCGCGGGTCCAGTACCGCTCCGCGGAAACTCCGGTAGTACAAAATGCGCGCACTAGCCCTATATCACAGCTCCGTGAAAGCGCATAATTCTCACATGACCTATCGCCACCTGCCACTGACTTGCAAATGCGGAGAGGCTCCGGCCAGGATACTCGAAGTCGGCTTCTCTGCGCAGCATGAATTGGTGATCCACTATTGGTGCGCCGAGTGCCGGCGGGTGGTCTGCGTCTCCAAGCCTTTCACCGAGTGCTGGCGCGAGTGCCCGCCGGTCATTGCCTATGACACTTCTGCCGCTCCCGGTCAACCTGCGCCGCTTAATCCCAGCGCCGAAGACGCCCGATTCCTGCACAGCATCGGCGTTACTTTCGCCGACAAAGTGGACTCGCGTTAGCTACCGCTTCCTCGCCGCTGCTACCATGGTTTTACCAACCCATGAGTTTCGAGTGGCTCCAATTGCGGATTCAAGAAGAAAAAGACCGCCGCCAGCGCGAGGCGGAGATCCTGGAACGTCTTCCCCGGACGCTGCAGGACCTGCACGGCGCTCTGATGGATTGCATCGAGGATTATAAACTGGTCTTCGGCGCCGAGGCCGCTGATATCGTATTGCTGCCGGCGAAAATCGTGGTGACGGTAAAGGAAAAACGCGACGACGGCTGGCATGAGGCTTCGAAAGTGGAAGTCTCCCTCATTCCCAGCATTCCCGGTTATCAGATTGATCACGGTGAAGTCTCGGTGGTGATCGAGGTCGGATTGCTCCCCGGAGAGAAAGTCTTCTACCGCGATCGGGAGCACGACAAATACCTGACCATGGAAGAACTCACCCGCCGCATTGTGGACCGCGCTTTTTTCCCAAAGCTGCAGGCGTAGCGCCTGTACTCCTCCAGTTATTTGGCCGCAGTGTACTTGCTCCACTGGGCCGCCAGATCCGCGCTCTTCGCATCTCCCGGGTGAATAATCACACGGTACCGGTATCGAAGGCTCTTGCCGGGCTCAATGGTCATGGAACCATTCTGCGATTTGTCATTAGTGAAAACGGAGAGACCCCAGGAATTCGCCGCAAACAGGCCGTAGCCCCGCGCGTGCCAGCGCACCGGGTGGCGCGGATTATCGGGGTGATCCAGAATCGCGATCCCCACTTTTTCACCGTTCACTTCGCCGGAATAGTCGCACCACTTCGAGGGCTTGCCCCAGACCAGCTTTTCACCGACCAGGCCTTCGGCATTGGTAATGTGCCCGGTGCCGGGAACGCCATCTTCCACGCCGCCGCCGCGAATCTTCTGCGCGACTTCCTGCAGCACCGGGCGCATCCGAATCCCCAGCACGCCGTCCTTGCCGTCGCCGAAGGTTACTGCCTGATTCGCCGTTAAGGTAATATCGATGTCGAAAACGCGGTTGGTCTTGTCGGCAAAGAAGGTCATGACGCGCCGTTCCGTGAGCAGGTTCGCGGCGCCGTCCATATCGGTCCAGTCGAAGGTGGCGGTGATGGATCCCTTATCCTTGCCGCTCTTCACTTCGCCCATCTTTTTCAAAGTGATCTTGCCGCGATTGGGCGTCTTATAGGAAGCCTCATTGTTCCAGAAGTCCAGTTTGTTGACGGTGTCGTGGGCAAACCAGAGCCCCCGCTGATGCTGGTGATCTTTGAGGGTCTTCTCTTCCTCAGCCACGCTCTCCATGGGCCACATACGTGTGACATAGGTTCCGGAGGGCGCGCGCAACGGCCACAGGTAAGGCTTGGTGACCTCCGCACCGAAGGGCGTCCCGGCGACGTAGAAACTGGTGAACAGCTTCCCGTCGATCTCAACCGAGAGCTTTTCGGGACCGGGCGTGATCTTCACCTGGGCCGAGGCCGGCAGCATCAGAACCACTGCCGGGAAAAGGAGCGCAAATACAGGTTTCATCGCCAACTATCTTAGCGCTATCGAAAGCACGGGGCTTTCTGGACGCTATCAAAGCAAGGGGGCTTTGGGGTCCATAGCCTGGCGGTAGAAGCCGTCCTGGGGACTCTTCACAAACCGCACTATGACGTTGGTACCGACGCCATCGATGTAGTGATAGAGCCACTCCTCATAGCCCTGGGCTGGATGCGTCTCTTTCTCATCCGGCGGCCCATACCTGATGTAGATGCGCCCACGGTCGGTCTTCCAGCCTTCGAGCCTTGACGCAGGACCGTCGGCATAAGCCCCGTTGGCGTATCCGATACGGCGGTAGTGCTCTTCCTTCATTTCGTTTTCGACCGTGCCCGGCGTGGGGTCGCGGCGCAGCCAGAATTGCTCGATGAACTTCTCGCGCTCCTCATTGGTCTGGAGGCGCTTGTACGCCGCGCGCTCCTCATCGGTAATGATATACGCGACATCCTCGGTCAGCCATTTCTGGTAAGGCGTCTCCACTTCCCGGCGAAGTATCTCCTCGCGCTTCTGCTTATCCTTCTCCGTCATTTCCTTCGGAGCGTCTTGCGGCCGCGGTTCGGGCGCGGGCTGCCAGGCGCCAAGCATCGCAGCTGCGGCCACCAGCAGGACGGCGGTTGAAATAACCGGTACCACGCTTGCGCGCGGCCCTTCAGGTTGATTCAGCAAACGGCGGACTCGTCTCATCAGATTTCCTCCTGTTGCGGCCAGCGCAGGTTCGCGCGCGGACCAGCGGGTTTCTTCCAGCGCGGTCAGGGTGGCGGCGTATCCATGCGCATCGCCCATCACCGCCACTACCACGTCGTCACAGCAATTCTCACGCTCTGCCCGGATCAGGTCCGACACCCACCAGACCGCCGGGTGATAGAACAACAGCCCCTCCGCAAACTTCTGCAGCAGGCTCACCAGATAATCACAGCGCCGGACGTGCGCTAATTCGTGAATCAAAATAGCTTCCACCTGCTGCGCGCTTAGCCCCGTGAGCAGACCGAGGGGCAGCAGAATCACCGGCCGGAAAAAGCCGATGACCACGGGCACCTCCGCCAGGCAGGATTCCATCAGTGCCACGGGCCGCGATACCCGCAGCCGTTGGCGAAGACAGCCCAGCCGCGCCTGCCATTCGCCGGGCGCAGGCACCACCCCGGTGCGCCGCAAGCGCTGTGCCAGGATCCAGCCACCAATTCCGCGCAGGTAGAAAACCAAGACTCCGGCGGCCCAGAACGGGACAGCCCAAACCAGTCGCTCGGCGAGGCCTGCGGCGGGTTGCGGCGGTACGGTTAGCGCGCCACTAGCCACGCTGAACGCGGACAGGCTGCGCAATCCAACCACCGGCCCGGGCTCCGAGGGCCAGAAGTGCGCCAGCGTGAGGCCGAACGCAACCACCATCGCGGCCATCGCCAAACAAGCCAAAGCGTAGCGTGCGGTAGACTTCCGCGCGGACCGGCGAAGAACCGCCAGCAGCACCAGCCCGATCGCGGCGCCCTCCCACACGAAGTGCGCCAGGGTCAATCCGAGCGCTTTTGCAACCGGCGCTTGCATCCAGTTCAGCGGTAGACTCATCGCCCCTCCTCCGCATAATCGTCCAGCAGTTTCCGGACTTCCGCCAACTCTTCTTTCGACGCTTTACGCGCCGACAACGCCCCCAGGATCAGGCTCTTGGCCGAGCCTCCAAACGCGCGCTGCAGCAGATCTCCCGCCAGTTGGCGCTGGGTCCATTCGCGCGGCTGGCTGGCCTCATAAACGTGTGCGCGCTGCTTCTCATTACGGCGCACCAATCCCTTCTCCGTCATGATCTGCAGCATCTTCAGAATGGTTGTGTATTGCGTTGGCTTACGCCGGTGAATGGCCTCATGGACATCGCGAACGGTGCTGGCCCCGCGGCTCCAAAGCACCGTGAGGATTTCCAGTTCCGCGTCTGTGGGCCTGGGTAATTCAGTGCGCCGGACCATATACGAAGACATTACTACGAAGACTATCGTATGTCAAGCGTCAATTGCCGCGCCGGATTTTACTCCAGCGTGAAGGTCAACAGGCTTCGGCCCGCCGTAATCGCAATGTACTGCTTGCCGTTGAACTCATAACTGATTGGATTCGCGTAGACCGGCGCGCCTGCCTGGAAATTCCAGAGCGGTTTGCCGGTGGCGGCGTCCAACGCAAAGATGTTGCCTTCGGGGGCGCCGCCGAATACCAGGCCTCCGGCGGTGGAAAGCACGCCGGCCCACGGTGGCCCGTGCAGCGGAAACTCCCATCGCTCCACGTCCGGTCAGCGCATCGAGCGCCTTGATGGAACCGGATGGCTCCACGCCGGGGATACCGCGCATGCCGCCGGCGCTGAAGTAATTGCCGGCTATGTATTCGGCCGTGGCGCGATAAAAGACGGTCCCTTCGTGGCGCGCGGCGACGTATAGCAGCCGCGTCTCGGGACTGTACGACGGGCTGTTCCAGTTAGTGGCGCCGTGAATGCCGGGATACACCAGGGTGCCTTCGGGTTTGGGCTCCGTGCCGGGTAGCAGCCTGGGGCGTCCATGGGCGTCCAGACCGGCGGCCCACGTCTGTTTGGCGTAGGGCTTGCCCAGAAGAAACTCGCCGGTTTGCCGGTCCAGCACGTAGAAGAATCCGTTGCGATTGGCGACGATCACCAGCTTGCGCGGCGTCTGGCTCAACTGGCCGTCAAAGGGCGCGTCGAGCAGGATGGGGACATGATTGGCGTCCCAATCGTGGGTATCGTGCGGCGTGAACTGGAAGTGCCACTTCCGCTTGCCGCTGTCAGCATCGAGCGCCAGAAGCGATGCGGAATAGAGGTTGTCGCCAGCGCGCGGGCCGCCGTCGTAATCCGGTCCGGGGTTGCCGGTGCCCCAGTAGAGAAGATTCAGGGCCGGGTCATAGGAGCCGGTCATCCAGGTTCCGGCCGATCCGGTTTTCCAGGAGTCGCCGGCCCAGGTCTGGTGGCCGGGGTCGCCCGCGGCTGGTACGGTCCAGAAGCGCCAGAGCCGCGCGCCGCTGCCGGCGCTGTAGGCATCGAGGAAACCGCGAATTCCGTATTCTCCGCCCGAGATTCCCACGACCACTTTGTCCCGCAGCGCCAACGGCGCGCCCGTGATGGAGTAGCCGGTCTTGTAATCGGCCACGGTCACATCCCACAGCAGGTGGCCGGTCTTGGCGTCGAGCGCAAGCAGGTGCGCATCGAGCGTGCCCAGGAAGACGGTGCCTCCCAGGATGGCCAAGCCGCGGTTCACCTGGCCGCAGCAGGTTTTGACATCGCTCGGCACCGGGCGGCGGAAGATCCAGAGAGGGCGGCCGGTGCGCAGGTCCAGGGCGGCGGCATGGCTCGGCGGCTCCGAGATGTACATGACGCCGTCGGCCACGATGGGTGTGGCTTCGAACTGGTTCAGGTCGTTGGTCTGGTAGATCCACGCCGGTCTCAGGCGCGCGACGTTGGCGCGGTTGATGGCCTTCAGCGCGGAATAGCGGTGGCCGGCATAACTGCCGGAATAGGTAAGCCAACTGGCCGGTTCGGAAGCAGCGGCGGCAATCCGTTCGTAGGCAACCTGGCCGCGCAGGACGCATGCCAATCCGCAGAAGAGCAGCAGGCGCCTCATGGTCCACCCTGCAACGAACTCAGGAAGGCGACGACGTCCTGAACTTCAGATTCAGATAAAATACTCCGATAGTCCGGCATGGGCGACTTGCCCCAGTCCTTATGCAACTCCTGAAGTTCGTCCTTGTTCAAGGAATAGAGGCGGTCGGAATAGTCGCGGATCTGGATGGTGAAGGCGTCCTCGTTGACGCGGACGCCGGTGATCTGGCGGCCGTCACTGGCGATGGCGCGCACCTGCAGGAAATTATCGGGCATGAAGATGACCCTGCGGTAGACGGCGAATGTCTCCGGCACGTCTGCCTGGGGGTCGAGCAGCGAAGTCCGCAGGTACGCCGGACTGCGGCGGGCGCCGATCTCGGTGAGGTCCGGGCCCATGTGTCCGCCGCGAGGGCCAACCGTATGGCACTGGCCGCAGTTGCCTTTGGACCAGAAGAGCCGCTCTCCGTTGGCGCGATCTCCGGCAAGCTGCGGCGGCAGGGAGCGGGCCAGACCACGGACGTAGGCCACGAGCCGGCGGTTTTCTTCCTCCGTCATGCGCGTGCCCGGCATCTGGGTTCCGGGGATGCCTTGGGTGATGATGGCGGAGAGGGCGGCATCATCGGGCGCGCGCGGCAACTTGCGGACGGCGAGGTTCGATCCGCGGCCGCCATCGCCGTCAGGGCCGTGGCAGGGGGCGCAGTGAGTGCGGAAGAGGAGTTCTCCGGTTCCGGCTGGCCACGCCATGCACGGGGACAGCAGGATCCAGAGAACGGCCTTCCGCATCGTTGCTATTAGAGCACAGGCGGGTTGTAAACCGCTCCCTCACGGTCGCGGCTCTGTGGCGCTCCGCGTGTATTGGGGGCTTAGAAGATAAAGCGCAGGGCGACCTGCATACGCCGGGCGTTGGTGCCGTCCGGGAAGCCCTGGGAAGCGCTACCGGTGCCGAGTAGCGACACGCCGCCCGTCAGCACCGGCTTCAGAATATTGCCGGTAACGCTGTAGGCGGCGGTCTGAATGCTGGTGTTGTGAATGGTGTTGAAGGCGTTGAAAGCTTCGAAGGACAGGTTAGCCTTCACACGCTCGCCGAAAGGAAGGCTGCGGGTGATGCGCGCGTCCACATTGTAGATCCGGTCGATATCAAGGCTGTCGACCGGCAGGAAGGGGACGCGGTTCCAGCCGCCGGAACCGTTCAGAGTGCCGTAGGCCAGGGCGAGGCCGGCGAACTCGGCGCCGGCGGCGGTACTTGGAGCGAGGATGGTGGCGGATGCCGGATGGGAGGAGGCCAGCGTGGTGATGGCGGACAGTTCCCAGCCGTTCACGAAGTACTTGGCGAAGGTGGAAGTGCTGGTGGTGAACGTGGGTCTCCACAGCCAATTCAAGGACAGGCGGTGGCGCTGGTCCAGGGTGGAAGATCCCTTGTCCAGAGCGTAGTTGCCGTTGAACGTAGCATTGTTAAACGTATTGGAGATGTTGTTGCTTGCGCCTTGTTCGTTGCCATCGTCGATGGCATGCGACCAGGTGTAATTCAACTGGGCGCTCAAGCCATGAGACATGCGCTTTTGCACCTGGACGGCGAGGGCGTTGTACCAGGATTGCCCGCCGTTTTCGATCGACAGGATCTTGCCGTAGCGGGTGTCCGGACGGTTGGCGAAGAGGAAAAGCGGCGTGCTGAAGGTGCTCACATTGTTACCCGTGGCGTCCTGAATGATGTAAGTGTAGGACTGCGAAGTGGGCGGCCCGAGATTCAGGTCGCGCTGGGTATAGAGGCCGATACCGCGGGTCCAGATGTAGCTCACGGTGACGGCCAGATCGCGAGTCAACTGGTGGTCCAGGGCGAGGGTGCCCTGTTGAGTGTACGGGGCACGGAAGTTCGGATCGGCAACATTGAGATTGATGGTGCCGGTAGGCAAACCGGTGGCGCTGGGAAGAACGCCGTTGAAGACTGGCGCCCCCGCTTGGGTGTTGTTGATGGAAATGGCGGTCTGATACTTGCCGTTGCCAAGGAAGAGCGTGTCCAGCATGTTGCCATGCAGACGCGCGTAATAGATGCCGTAGCCGACACGGAGCACGGTGCGATCGTTAAAGCCATAAGACAAGCTCGCGCGCGGAGCGAAATCTTTGTTGGGGGAGGGGATATGGCCGGTCAGCGGGTAGTCCGGATTAGTAATGGTAGGCTGCGGAACCCAGGTCTTCTCGTAACGGAGGCCGTAGTTGAAAGTCAGGTGCCGGTTAAGCTTCCAGGTATCCTGGGCGTAGAAGTTGATGTCGGTGGTGCGGATGTTCTGGATGGGATTTCCGAACTGCTGGCTGAAAGTGGAATAGCTCTTGACCCCCGCGGTGTTGTCGGTGAAATCGCGGGCGAAGCCGGTGAGGTTGGTGTAGCTGTAGCTGCCGAACTGGTTAAAGAGCTGGTTCATCCAATCCTGGGTTGTCGAGTAGTCGACGCCAAACTTGGCTGAGTGTGCGCCGTGGGTCCAGCTATAGTTGTCCACGAGCTGGAAGCGGTTTTCGCTGGGATAGGTGCGGGGATAAGCCTGCGCCGCGCCAACGGTGGAGCCGGCGACCGTGATGTAGGTGGCGCCGGTTTCCGTCGGAAAGAGATCGGAAGCGCTGGGATCGGAAAGACGGTCCTTAAACCAGCCGAAGCGGAATTCGTTGACCGAAGCGGCGGTGGGAACCGCGGTCCAGGATGCTTTGCCGTAGCGGTCCTCTACCGTGGAATTGCCATTGTTGCCAAGGGCGGCGCCGCCGGTGAGCACGGCCTGAGTCTGGATGCCGTGCGGCGAGCGCCAGTGCATCGCGTTCATATCGACGCTGACGGTGTTGCGGTCGTTGACATGCCAGTCAAGTTTGCCAAAACCAATATCCTGTTTGTAAGTGCGCGGCACCAGCACATTCATCTGCTTCTGGATGAAATTGATGGCCGCAGTGCACTGCGCAGCGGTGGCGCCGGTGGCTCCACCAATGGTGCAGTTGGATGCCGGAATGAAGTTGCCGGTGGCATCGGACAAGGAGTTGTTGACGATGCGGTTCAGAGCCGGGAAACTGCGGTCCGTGAAATCGAAATTCACAAAGTAGAAGAGCTTGTCTTTTTTCAGTGCGCCACCCAACGACGCGCCCGCGGTGTGCCGCCATTCCGGCAGATTATAGCCGTTGGCATAGCGGTCGGTAGCCTCGAGAGTGCGATTGCGGAAGAACCAGTAGCCGGTGCCATGGGTAGTGTTCTGGCCGCTCTTGGTGACGGTGTTGATCACGCCGCCCAGGGCCCGGCCAAACTCGGCCGAGAAACCGTTCGAGAGCACCTGGAATTCCTGCACCGCGTCCTGCGAGATCTGGCTGCCGATGCGCGTGCGGCCGGCGTTTTCGTTGTAGAAGCTTTCGGTGGTGTCGTTGCCATCGGTCAGGAACGAGTTGCCCATGGCGATGCCGCGAAAGGAAATCAGGCCGAATTCGCCGTCGTTGGTGACGGCGGGAGTCAGCAGGACGAAAGAATCGACGCGGCGGCCGTTGATGGGCAGGCTGTCGATCTGGTCCTGGTTGACGGTGGAAGTGACGCCGCTCTTGGTGTCTTCCACCATGGGAGCCTCAGCGGTGACATCAACCTGAGTGGTGGCGGTACCCACTTGAAGTGCGATCTTGAAATCTACCGTCTGGCCAACCGCGACAGTGAAGTCTTTAACCTCCCAGCGTATTGAAGCCCGGTTTGCTGACGCTGACGCTATAGCCTGCCGCCGGAACCAGCGCGGGCGCCGAGAAAACGCCGGCGTCGGTGGTTTGCATCGTGCGCTTGATGCCCCTGGAATCGTTCGACACGACGACGGTGGCGTCGGGGATGCTGGAGCCCGATGCGTCACGAACGGTACCCGAGACGCCGCCCAGCCCGGCGACGGCCTGCGCATACGCTGCCACGGAACTGGCGAGCGTAAAAATGCCTATAGCGACTGCTTTCCTCATGTGGTTTGATTTCCTTTTGAGACCCTAACTTCTGAATATAAGGATACCAGGAATAGGTTTCAATTGTATTAACCGGCAATCAATTTGGGGATTGCGCACGCCGCGGCAGCGTGGAGTTACGCGAAGAATTCGCCTTCGGCCACGATCTCCGCCGGCCCCGTCAAATACACGTCGTCTTCAAGTCGAAGATTCAAAGGTCCGGCGGGCGTCAGCACGCGCACGGGAGACTTCGCCATCCCTCGCAGCACTGCCGTGAAGGCCGCGCCTGTACTGCCGGTACCAGAACTCATAGTCTCCCCCGCCCCGCGCTCGTAGAAACGCACGTCGATGGTATGCTCATCCACGAACTTGATGAATGAGACGTTGGTGCGCTTCGGAAAATGCGGATGAGATTCGATCTCGGCGCCCATCGCCCGCCAGTCGAAATCGAAATCCTCCACGGGCACGGCGCACTGCGGATTGCCCACCCATACCAGGGTCACGTCGCGCGGACCTCCCGTCACGAGAAGATCGAACCGCGCGCCGGTGACTTCCGGCCGCCCCATGTTCATCTCGAACTCGAAGTTGAGGCCGTTGCGGTTGAGTAAGCGCAGCGTCTTAACTCCGGCTCCGGTCCGGATTCGCACGGCATGGTTGGCTTGAACACCGCCGGCTCGGTCGTGCAGGACCAGAAACGCGGCGGCGCAGCGGGTGCCGTTGCCGGAGATCTCGGCCGCGCTGCCATCGGAATTATAGAGCTGAATGGCGGCGTCGGCCTCGCCATCGTTCGCGGGATCGACCAGCATCCAGCCATCGGCGCCCACGCCGGTGTGGCGGTCGCAAATGGCGCGGGCCAGCGCGACATGGCCGTTCTCCGGAGCGTCTTTGCGCCAGGTCAGCAGAAAATCATTTCTGGCCCCGTGGGCCTTGGTGAATGGGACCTTCACCGGCGCTCCGGCTCAGGGCTGCCACTCGGTTCAACCAGTACGGCGGTTCCGTAAGCCAGCACCTCGGTTACGCCCTGCATGATCTCAGTGGCGTCATAGCGGGCGCAGATGATGGCGTTGGCCCCCATCTGGCCGGCGTGCTGAATCATGAGCTCGAACGCGTCCTGCCGGGTCTGCTCGCACAGGTTGCTGAAGAGCGAGATGTTGCCGCCGACGATGGTCTGCAGACTCGCTCCGAGAGTGCCCAGAATGGAGCGCGAGCGCACGACGATTCCGCGCACGATGCCGAAGTTGCGCTTCACGCGGAAGCCGGGTAGTTCTAATGCGGTGGTGACGTTTTCATGGGGTACCACAAGCGCCTCCTGTGCGCCGGTAGATTTCGATCACGGGCGCATTCTTCACGATAATGCTTTCTTCCAGCCGGTAACAGCCCTGTTGCAGAACCTGACCGCGCGGCGCCAGGCGATTGACCGCGGAGTGCACCGGGTCGCCGCCTTCGGCCACGGCCCACTGCTGCCATAGCCAGAGTTCCGGCCGCTGCATGGCTGCCTGCCACGGCAGGCCGTTGTCGATGGTGAACACTTCGCGGATGGGGATGCCCATTTCGCGGTAGATCCCGATCATAACGCCGGCGGTGCTGACGATGCCGGAACCACGCACGTAGCGGGGTGCGAGATATTGCGCGGCCCGGCGGGTCCATTCGCGGCGAGCTTCGGAGTTTACGCGCGCTTCTTCCCAGGTCACCCAGTTGGCAGCCGCGGGATGCGCCAGCCAGGGAGCCACGGCAGCGGCAATCGCAAGAGCGGCGGCGGCGGTTTGCCATCGGGGCGGCAGAACTACAATCAGCGCCGACGAGGCCAAGGCGAGCAGCGGCAGCACGGCCAGGCCGTAGCGGGCGTTGTAGTAAGAGTTGGGGAACAGAGTGGGGATGAAGATCGGGCTACCGCCCGAGGAGTGCATGCTCCAGATGTAAAAGATTCCGGGCAGGGCGAGAAAACCCAGGGGCCAAAAGGCGCGCTTCGCCAGAGCCGCCGCGGCGCCCAGGATCGCCGTGAACGGCAGCACGGGACCGGCGCAGAGTTGCGCAGCCGTGCGGTAGTAGAGCCAGGCCTTGGGCCAGTCTCCTTTGCCTGGATAGTCGGCGGCTCCCTGGATGGCGAGGGCGGAATACTGATTGCGATAGAAGGCCAGCGGGTCGCCGGTGAGCCACCAATGGTGGAACAGCCAATACAGCGGGCCGAGCGCGGCGATGGCGCAGAAGACCACGGCCATGGCTACCCGGCTACGCCTGGCGGCGAAGAAAAAGTAGGCGGCGGCGAAGGGCAGAAGGAACCAGCCTTCGTATCGCGCCAGCGTACCGGCGCAGGCTGCAAGGCCGGCCGCAAGAAGCGCGCCCCAACCCTGGGTTTCGCGAAAGCGGACGCTGAAGTAGAGCAGCGCCATGAGGGCGGCGAAGAACGGCGGCTCCGTCATGGGCGTGGTTTGCAGATAGAGCAGGTTGGGATTGAGCGCGAAGAGGGCCGTGGCCGCGACGGCGGCGGGCGTGGACGCGAACAATCGGCGGACGGCGGCGAACAGAAAGGTGCCGGCCAGAATGAAACATGCGGCCGAGGGGATGGCGCCGGCAATGCCGCTGTACCACCACTTGTCGACGCGGACAAAGGGGAGCATGAGCCAGTGCGTCAGCGGAAGCCAGACGGTGCCGATCTGGTCATAGCCGGGCGTTCGCGAATCGACGATGCGGCGGGCGGTATCAAGGTGCGCCTCGGCGTCGCCATAGTAGAGCAGCCAGCCTTGGGAGAAGGAGATCAGGACGGCGGCGAGGCTGAGCGCCGCAAGCAGGCAGGCAACGATGCCTACGCTACTCAGAACGCGGTGCAGGTTTTGAACTCCTGATAGCGCGCGTCTATTTCGTCGCGCGAGAGCGTGCGGAACCGGTCCACGCCGAATTTCTCGCAGCAGAAGCTGCCCATCACGGAACCGTAAATCACGGCGTGCCGCAGTTCCGCGAAATCGAGATCGCCATCCTGCGGCGTGACGCCCTTGCCTGCGAGGTAGCCGATGAAGCCGCCCGCAAAGCAATCGCCGGCGCCGGTGGGGTCAAAGACTTCATCGCAGCAGATAGCCGGGCACCATGAAGTGGCAATTCCGGCGGAACAGGATAGCGCCGTATTCACCGCGCTTGACGATCAGGGTGTGCGGCCCCATGTCCAGGATGCGGGCGGCGGCGCGGAGCAGGTTGTGCTCGCCCGAGAGCAGGCGGGCCTCGCTATCGTTGATCAGCAGGAAATCCCACTGCTTGAGAGTTTCAAGCAGCGCCGGGCGGAAATCGTTGATCCAGTAATTCATGGTGTCGCCGCCGGTGAGCTTGACGCCGTTCATCTGCGTGCGGACGCTGCGCTGGAGGTCGGGCTGGATGTTGCCCAGAAAAAGATAGGGCTCGGTGCGGTAGGCGTCGGGCAGCTTGGGCTTGAAATCGGCGAACACGTTGAGATCGGTGCGCAGGGTTGTGCGGTCATTCATGTCGGCCGAGTAGACGCCCTCCCAGAAGAAGGTCTTGCCGCCGGAGACGCGCTCGAGACCGCTGAGGTCGATGTTGCGCGAGGCCAGAAGGTCGGTGTCTTCCTGGGCGAAATCGTCACCCACCACGGCGACGATTTTCACCGGAGTGAAATATCCGGCGGAGAGGGCGATATAGGTGGCGGCGCCACCCAACATGCGGTCAACTTTGCCATGCGGCGTTTCAACGCCGTCATATGCTACGGATCCTACGACGATTAGGGACATGTACGACGTTGATTGTAGCAATCGGCTTCGGCCGAGTTTACTCCCAATAGTCAGAGCGCCTGCTGGACCAACTCCCAGGCGCGGGCGACGTGTTGAGCCGTCGTGTTGTAGTTGCCTATCGCCAGGTGCAGGGTGAAGCGGCTCTTCAATACGGTGCCGGAAAGGAAAACTTCGCCGCTGGCGTTTACGCGCTCCAGGAGCTGACGGTTTTCATCATCGGTGCCCCGGTAGCGGAAACAGACGACTGAGAAGGGATGCGGCGCGGCAATTTCGAAACGCGGGTGGGCGGCGATTTCCCGGGCCAGGTCCTGGGCCATGCGGACGTGGGTGCGGATCATTTCGGCCAGGCCTTCACGCCCGAAGGAGCGCAGGATGAACCAGAGCTTCAGTGCCCGAAAACGCCGGCCCAGCGGCACGCCGTAATCCATCAGGTTGATGGCGCGGGGGTCTTCCCGGGTTTGCAGGTATTCGGGAATCAGCGAGAAAGCGCGGCGCAGAACATCGGGCCGGGCGGTGTAAAAAACGCTGCAATCGATCGGCGTAGCCAGCCACTTGTGGGGATTGGTGACGAAGCTGTCGGCGCGGCCGCAGCCTTCAAAAGCCCAGCGGAACTCCGGCGCCAGGGCGGCGGAACCGGCGTAGGCGGCGTCCACGTGAAGCCAGATGTTGTGTTGACGGCAGATTTCGGCGATAGCGGGAACCGGGTCGACACTGGTGGTGGAAGTGGTGCCGATGGTGGCGGCCACGCAGCAAGGGCGCAGGCCTTGCGGCAAGGTCTCGCTGAATTAATTCGCGCAGGGCTTCGGGGCGCATCCGGAACTGGTCATCCACGGGAACCTTGCGCACGTTCTCCTGCCCGATACCGACGGCGATCGCTCCTTTTTCAATGGATGAGTGGGCCTGTTCGGAGGTGTAGACAGTCAGACCCGGGCGGTTGCCGCGCGTACGGGATTCGGGGTCCGCGAATTCGCGGGCGGCAGCGATGGCGTGCATGCTGCTGGTTGAGGCAGTGTCGTAGATCAGGCCGAACCAGTTGGCAGGAAGGCCGCTCCATTCACGGAGCCAGCCCAGCACCACCTGCTCCAGTTCGGTGACAGCCGGAGAGGTCTTCCACAACATACCGTTGCCGTTAAGCGCGGCGGTCAAGAGTTCGCCCAGGATGCCTTCGCCGCTGGCTGAGATGGCGAAGTAGGCCAGGAAGCCGGGGTGGTTCCAGTGCGTCATGGCGGGGACGATGAGGCGCCGGAAATCGGCCAGGATGGCGGACATGGGCTCGCCGTGCTCGGGGCCGGAGGCCGGAAGAGCGTCGGTGAGTTCGCCGGGCTTTACGTTCGGGAGCACCGGATACCGGCCGGGGTTCTCCAGGTAAGTGGCGACCCATTCGATCGCCTGGTGGCCGTAAAGGCGAAAATCTTCAGGTGTCATTTGGCAATTACCGTGTCAGTGAATTCAGTGTCAGTGAATAATGACTGTGCCGGTGCCCAGCATTCTGGCGGCGGCGTCGGGCGGAACCCTCCAGTTTGAATCATAGAGGCCTTCGGATACCACACTGGCAAGGGAGCCTTTAAACAAAATGTAGTCGCCGAAAGTGGCCAGCAGGCGATACGGTTCGGGGGCGAAGCGGTAGCCGCCGCGGCGGGCGTCGCCGGCGCCGGTCCACCAGGGAAGGCCGGAGCTGATGAGCGCGTAGTGTTTGCCGGTGGAGGCGATGAAGAGGAGGCCGTAATCGGCGGCCGCGGGGCTGAGCTCAATCGGGAGGGCGAAAGGCGCGAAGCGGGCGATCACCGTGTTGGTTTCACGGGTGCCGAAGAGGACCAGATCGGCGGTGTCGATATCGTCCTGGGTGATCTCGCTGTCGGCTTTGACCGCGAGGCTGAGGCTCAGGCGCGCCCGTGAGCTGGACCAGGCGGCAGCTTGTTCGGCGACGCGGCGGCGGGCGGCAAGATCGTCGGCGGTTTGGGTGCCGAGGGTGGCGTAGACATAGATGTGGCGCGCGGAGACGGCGTCAGCGATGGCGGGGACGGGCCGCTGGGCGACGGTGGGGTGTGCCAGGGTCCAACCGGCGGCGGACCTGGTGAATGCCAGGGCGGTGTTGCGAGGGATGCGAACCGGCGTAGCGTCGATGGTGATTTGGTTCGAGAGACACGGAGGTCCACCCCGCCGGGAGCGTGAAGCCTGTGACGTTTTGGGTTTGGATGCCGGTGGGGGTGGCGTCAATACTGGCGAGTTGTCCCGGCTGAAACGCATCGATGCGGAGGCCGTAGGCATTTTTGTAGCGCGGCGATCCCGTTACGAAACGGATGTGGGTAGGCGCGGGGTTGCGGCGGAACTGCGAGAACCATGCGAATATGGCGGCGTTCTTGTAGGCGAAGTCCCAGGCGTTGTGACGGACGCCGGGGTATTCGATATATTCGACACGAACTCCGGCGTTGAGCAGGCGGCGGTGCCAGGCGCGGGTGGATTCGACGGGAACCAGCGGATCGAGGTCGCCCTGAAAAAGACGGATGGGAAGATTAAATGCGTTGGGGGCGAGTTGCTCAGAGCCGGGGATGGTGTCGGGACAGACGGCGGCGACGGCGGCCCATTCGCCGGGACGGGTGAGGGCCAGCCAGAGCGCACCGCCGCCGCCCATGCCTGAGCCTGTGAGATAGATGCGATCTTCGTCGATGCGGAAGCGGCGCTTGACGTCGGCCAGGACGTCGTAGACATCCTGTTCGGCAATTCCCTGGTAGCCCATGGTGCCGCGGGCGAAGGGGCAGGCGGCTATGAAATCGATATTGCCGGGAGCGGTGAAGGTTCGTAGCGAGAGAGCCTGCAAGCCGGATTCGCCGAAGCGGGTGGGGAAGCCGAAGAGCCGCTTCAACTGAAAAATGTGGTTGGAGTCTTCCTCGTGAAGGGCGATGACCAGCGGGTATTGTTTATCCGGCCTGAAGGAGTTGGGAAGGTAGAGGGCATACGGCTGATCGGAATCGTCCACGGCGGAATGATAGCCGGCGATATGCGGGCCGGGGCCATCGCTTTGGGCCACCAGCAGGAAGGCGGCGGCAAGCGGCACCGTGTAAACCAGACGGTTCGGCATGCATCACATCTGAGAGAGTTTTTTCATTTCGCACAGCCATGTCTGAAACCACTCGCGGAATTGATCGAGTCTCTTCTGTTTTTCCGCTGTGAGGGGCACGGAAAGCGGACCGGTTTTCAGGCCGCGGAGAGTGGCGGCCACCTTTAGAGCCGTGAGATGTGGAAACTTGTCAAACCAGTCGAGGAGCGAGTGGAGCATCGCGTCCAGCCGGGCCGCACCGTCGCGATCGCCGCCGCGGATGGCGGAATCGAGCGCCATGAACAACTCCGGGACTGCGCAGGCAGCCGGCGAAATGGCGCCGTGAGCGCCGGCGCATCGGGCAGGGGCGAAAGTGGCGTCGCAGCCGGAGAGGAGCGCGAAGGGCAAGTCATTCGAAGCCGCGGACTGCAGGCGGGCGAGCGTGGCCAGGTTTCCGGAGGCTTCTTCGATACCGGCAAAACCACCGGTTTCGAGAAGGCGCAGAGCGGTATCGACATGGATCGCGGAGGTGAAATCAGGCGCGTTCGAGATATAGGTTACGGCGCCTTTCCCGGCCTGGGCTGCGAACTGGCGATAGAACTCGTACAGGTCGTCCTGTTGATAGCGGAAGAATAAAGGCGGCGGCAAGATAAGCCCCGCGACGCCGGCATCGCGAGCCTGGCGGGCGAGGGCCAGCGATGCGCCCAGGCTGGCGCTGCCGACGCCCGCGAACACCGGGATGCGGCTGCGCTTGACTGCCAGGTACAGGAGACGCGCGCGCTCATCCACCGAGAGCGCGGGATATTCGCCCGAGGGACCGAAAAAGACAATGCCGCGAATACTGGCGGCGCAGAGAAAGTCGATGAGTTCGAAGACGGCGCCGAAATCCACATCGCCATGGTTGCCGCGCGGCGTTATGGCGGCCACGTAGACGCCATGATCGGATATCGCTGGGCCGCCGCCGGCTTCCATGGGGCTCACTGTATCATAGGTGACACCTAAGGACCGCGAAGGCTTGAATGCCCGGTCACCCGGCTGCAAGTTCTCGTTCGGCGCGATACCAGTCTTCTTCGGCGGAGCCGTGGCAGCGGCCGCGAGCTTCCCAGTAGGAATAGGCCAGGCGCGCAATCTGCTGGTGGCTGGGGGTGCGCCGGGGTTTGGGTTCGTACCGTTGGAGAGGCGTGCGTGGGGTGTGGGTCTTAACGGAAAAGTTCGCCATGATTGCCAGGAACTAGACTAACACTCATTGATAACGCGGAAGTTGACTAAACCTGGCAGCCCTGGAAGTTCTGGTATCACCTGGTTTCCGCGGTCCCTCATAAAGCCCGATTTCTTATCACCGGTTATATATTGTCGATCCGGAATAGCTTGAAAAGTGCCGGGAACAGCGCCCGCCCAATATTGAAA
The DNA here is from genome assembly GCA_963817515.1 of Bryobacterales bacterium. Taxonomy (GTDB): domain Bacteria; phylum Acidobacteriota; class Terriglobia; order Bryobacterales; family Bryobacteraceae; genus DATMNI01. Next base: position 141,167 of record CAWFPJ010000013.1, read on the forward strand.
ACGGGGCATTTCTATTTTGCGCAGATACCACATTGTCATTTCTTACGCCCGGAACGTGATAGCCTTAGTTATCTAGGAGCTACAACTCAATAATGAGTCGAATCTCCACCACTCCCGATCCTCCAGATTCTAAGGTCCCTCATCGCGTATTCAAACAAAATTCTCCCAACCTCGATTTGCTTCGAGCGCTTGCTGTTCTTTTCGTTCTGATCAGCCATATCGTGCTGTTTGCTGCGCCATCCATGTACGATGCCCTACGTGATCTTGGACATATCGGTGTTTTGATCTTTTTCGTCCACACCAGTTTGGTCTTGATGCTCTCACTTGAGCGGATGAAAAAGGCTGATGGATCAGTACCTTTTTTGCCCTTTTATATCCGAAGAGTTTTCCGGATTTACCCGTTGTCCATCGTTACCGTCCTGTGTGCCGCCATTTTCGGGCTCTGTAAACTGAACACCGCCGAGCTGTTGTCGAACATCAGCCTTACGATGGACTTTACCGGAAGCAATTTCGCAATCGATCCGCTTTGGAGCCTGCCCTATGAGGTAGACATGTATGTTTTCTTGCCCGTGTTATTCCTTTTTGCTGTTCGGTTCCGCTCAGCATGGGCTACCAGCAGCCTGATTCTGGCATTTGCGATTCTCGGGTTTTTTCTGCGTGGTTGGTCGGATCGTTTTGATCTGGTCAAGTTCGTAGGTTGTTTCCTTCCGGGAATTATGGCCTATCAATTGTCCTCACGGCCCCGCTACCGCTGGCGGGCGCCACTCTGGCCCATGTTGATAATCACTTTGGCGATCCTGTTCGATGGCACCGTGCGTGTCTTCCATCCAAAGACGCTGACCACGGTGCGCTGGCTTGTCTGCCTGATTCTCGGATTGGCGCTGCCCCAGTTTCAGCAGCTCCCGGATGGGTCAGTCCGACGGGGAGCCGCTATCATCGCAAAGTACTCTTATGGCATCTACCTGATGCACTGGTTTGCTCTACAAATCTCGGTTGTTTCGATGGCGACCTACCCAATATTTTTTCGGATGCTAGCTTTCTTAGTCACGATGTTTGGGTTTCCTTTTGCTGCCTACCACCTGATCGAGAAACCAGGGATCGATCTCGGCAAACGGCTGGTTGCGCGCCAATTCGCTAGCCCGAATCTCTTGCCGCCATAGACCCATTCGAACGTCGCGGATCCGTCGGAACCTACTTGAGCGGATTTTCGGGCCAGGCGTGCTTGGGATAGCGGCGCGCCAGTTCTTTTCGGACCTGCGGGTAGAGTCGCTGCCAGAAGCCGGCCAGGTCGCTGGTCATCTGGACCGGGCGCTGGTTGGGGGCCAGAAGGCGCACCACCACGGGGACGGCGCCGCGGGCCACGGTGGGGGTTTCGCGCATGCCGAAAAAATCCTGCAGCCGGGAAGCGATCCAGGGCGGCTGTTGGGGCTCATAGTTCACACGGACCTGGCGGCCGCCCGGCAAGCGGATACGCTCAGGAGCGACTTCTTGAAGCAGGCGGCGGGCCGGCGGCGGAATCTGCTGTTCCAGGACGCGAAGCAGGCCACCGTCCCGCGCGGCGGCTTCGAGTTCGGCGAAACTCTTGAGGCCTGAGGCCAGCGAGCGGAGGGCGGATTCAAGAGCATCCGGGCCAGGCGGCGGGACAGCGCTGTGCAGCGCGGCGAAATGGGCTCGGGCCAGAAAGGCATCGGTTTCTTCGCGATCGGCGAAGCGGTCCAGACCGGCCTCGACTGCTTTGCCCGCGAGCAGCACGCCTGCCGCTTGGGGATCGGGAACGCCGCGGCGGGTTTCGATGGCGATCTGGTCGAACATAAGGGCGGTGACAGCTTCAACGCGCTCGGCGGCGCGGTTCCATTCCACCTGGGAAGTTTCGCGCAGACGACCCGGGAAGAGATCCAGCAGCCATTCCGGCTCGATGGCGCTGGCGATGCGCACCAGCGGCGTCTTTTGATCTTTGCGGTCCTCGGCTTCGACGGCGATCAGAAATTCGGCGCTGGTGACGGTGCTGGAGGGAGCCAGCTGCGCGGGGCCGCCGGCGGCGAGTTGGAGTTCAGTACCACTGCGGCGCCTGGCGACACGGTCCGGAAAGGCGGCGAGGATGGAGATAAGGAGGTCCTCTTCCTTGCCTGCCTGCTGGCGGGCCGGAGCCACAATGCGGCGGATCTGGCGGACCAGTTGAGCGGTGCGGGGTTCGCGCTCCATTTCCATGAGGACCAGGAGATCGGAGCGGCTGGTATGCGCGCGGTGGGCGGGCAGGCGCTCACCGGCGCTGAGGAGGGCGGCGATGGTGCAGCCGTCTTCGGCGACGCCGCGGCGGCGGGCTTCCACAATCAGGCGCGAGAGGCGCGGGTGGAGCGGGTAGCGCGACATTTCCGTAAGCACCGGGCCCGCGGCCCCCAGTTGGCGCAGCAGGTCCTCGGCGTGTTCGATGGCGGCAGGGGGCGGAGCATCCAGCCAGTCAATCGCGCGGAGGTTTGTGGAAAGGGCTTGCAGCAACAGCGCGGCGGGAGCCAGGTCGAGGCGCGCGATTTCGGGCGTGTCTTGAGCCGGGCGGCGAACGAAGTCCTCAAGGGGATAGAGGCGGATGGCGCGGCCGGGGGCGGTACGTCCGGCGCGGCCGGCGCGTTGGTTGGCGGAGGCCTGGCTGATCCGGCCGATTTGCAGCGTGGGCAGGCCCGACCAGGGGGAGTGGCTGGCAATGCGCGCCAGGCCGCTATCGATAACGGCGGTGACGCCTTCGATGGTGATAGAGCTTTCGGCGACATTAGTAGAAAGGATGATTTTAGGCTGGGCGGAAGGGGAGAGAGCGCGGTCCTGCTCTTCGGGCGATTGATCGCCGTAGAGCGGCAGAACGCGCCAACCGCGGCGTTGGGCACCTGCCGCGCAGGCGGTTTGCGCGCGGCGAATTTCGGCTGCGCCGGGGAGGAAGACGAGCGCATGGCCTTGAAGATCGGGCAGGCGTTCGAGGGCGGCTGCGATTTGAGTTTCGAGCGGCGCGGGGGAGTGCGGCGTGTACTCGATCTCGAGCGGATACTGGCGGCCTTCGGAGCGCATCACGCGGGCGCCGCCCAGGTATTCGGCGATAGGGGCGGCGCAAAGCGTGGCCGACATGACCACCAGGCGGAGGTCGGGGCGGCTGGTGCGCTGCAGGCGGCGGAGAAGGGCCAGGGCGAGATCGCCTTCAAGGTGGCGCTCGTGGAATTCGTCCAGCACCACGCAGGCCACGCGGGCGAGTTGGGGATCGGAGAGCAGACGGCGAGTGAGAACGCCTTCGGTGAGAAAGCGAAGGCGGGTGTGCGGGCCGGCAACTTCCTCGAAGCGGACCTGGTAGCCGACACTGGCGCCGACCGGTTCGTGGCGTTCGGCGGCCACGAAGCGGGCGGCCAGGCGCGCAGCCAGGCGACGAGGTTCGAGCACCAGAACTTCGCGATGATCGAGGGTGAGCAGCGCCGAGGGCACGCGGGTGGTTTTGCCGGCACCGGGCGGGGCCTCAAGCACCAGCGTGGTGCCGGTGCGGAGATGATCGAGGATGCCCGGAATCAAAGCATCGATGGGGAGCGGTGCCAACTTAACATGGTGGCACGTGGAGCAGGCTCTCCATGCCTGCCATGCCGCCTATCGGGCCGGCGCATTCGCTCCGCGCAGATCTTCGATACTTTGCCGCATCTTTCGGGCTTGGGGATAGTCGGGATGACGGGTTAGGAAATCTTCCAAGACTTCAGCCGCCGCGCGCTTCTCACCCCGGCGAAGATGGATTTCGGCGAGGAAGAGTTGAGGATGCGAGAAGTGTGCCGGGTCGATCTGGCGGGCGCGTTCCAGATACTTTACGGCCGAGTCGAATTGGCCGAGTTCGAAGTAGACCATGCCGAGCTGCGAGTTGGCCAGTGCGTCGTTGGGACGGGTAAGCACGGCGCGCACGTTGTAATCGAGGGCCTCGTCAAGCTTGTGCGCGGTGACCAGAACGCCGCCCAGATTGACCAGCGGTTCGAAGGACGCCGGATCCTGTTCCAGGGCATGGCGGAAACATTCCTCGGCGCGCTGGAATTTGCCCGTCTGGTAGGCGATGGTGCCCAGGTTGTTCCAGGCGGCGGCGAATTGCGGAGCCAACCCGACGGCGCGTTCCAGGCGTTTAGTGGCGGCGGCGACGTCGTGCTTTTCCAGATCTTTCTGCGCGTCCTGATAATCGCGCAGGGCTTGGCCGGTGACCGCAAGCTGACTGGTGGAGACGGCGTGCCGGCGGCGTACAGAGTCGGTGACGAAGTCGGAATCGTTGAGGCGCAAGTTAAGGATGATGCGGCCGTGCGGATCGGCGGAGGCGGGGCCGATCTCGACCGTCTGGCGGGCTTCGCCGCGCGAGGGGATGAAGATGGCGAGGGTGTAGGTACCGGGGTCCAGTTTCTTGAAAATGAAGCGGCCGGTGTTGTCGGATTCGGTGGCGGTGGTGAAGGGCCTGGCGACACCGTGCAGTGAGATGGCGGCGTGTGCCTCCGGCAGGATCTGGCCGGCGAGTTCGTAGAAAGTGGGAGCCGCGAGGAACAGGAGAGCGCCGATGGCGGCAGGCACGGCCACAAGAAGATTCTAGCGCGGCGGCCCAGGACAGAGCTGGGTTCAGGATAGAGCCGGGTTCAGGACAAAGCTGTGTTCAGGATAGAATGGGCCCGTGACTACTTCGGCGGTTGCGGCGCGGACTGCGTTGTCCGGCAAAGAGTGGCGGGTGTTGGTGCTGCTCGTCATCTCGGGCCTGATCAATTACATTGACCGCACGACGCTGTCGGTTGGGGCCACCAATATTCAGCGGGACCTGGGGCTCAGCAACGAGCAGATCGGGATGCTCCACTCGGCGTTCTTCGGCGTCTACGCGGCATCCCAGCTTTTTTCCGTGGCCGGCTGGCTGGCCGATCGCTTCCACGTCGGGTGGGTGCTGGGGATCGGTTTCTTCATTTGGTCGGGCGCCACGGCCTACACCGGATTGGCGCAGAGCTTTCTGGTTATCATGGCCATGCGGGTGGTGCTGGGGATGGGCGAATCGGTCTCATACCCGTCGTATTCACGGATCCTGGCGAGCCAATATCCGGAGCATCACCGGGGCTTTGCGAATGCGCTGATCGATGCCGGAACTAAGACCGGGCCGGCCATCGGCACGTTGGTTGGCGGGCTGCTGGTGAGCGAGCTTGGGTGGCGGCCGTTCTTTCTGGTGCTGGGCCTGGGCAGCATGCTGTGGCTGATTCCCTGGTATTTTTGGATGCCGCAAGGCAAAGGCGTGTCGGGAAACGAGGACCGCACGGACATCGCGTCCATCGGCGATATTCTACGGCAGCGCTCGGCATGGTTCAGCGCCTTCGGCCTGTTCTGCACCAACTACTATTGGTATTTCCTGATCACATGGCTGCCGGCCTACATGGAAAAGGAGCGCCATTTCCCGAAATCGAAGATGGCGGTGCTGGGGTCCATCCCGTTTCTCGCGATCGCTATTTCGTGTATCTTGTCAGGCTGGATTTCGGACCGCCTGATCGCCGGCGGACGCACGCCCACGAAGGTGCGCAAATCGTTTGCGGGAATCGGGCTGACGTTTTCCACCATCATTCTGCCGGTGGTGTGGACGCGTGAGACCGGGCCGGCCATGGCCCTGCTGATTCTGGCGTGCATTTCGTTTGGCATCTTCACCTCGAACCTGTTTGCTATCACGCAGACGCTGGCCGGCCCCAGGGCAGCGGGGAAGTGGACTGGTTTTCAGAACGGCTTCGGCAACCTGGCAGGCGTCGCTGCGCCCTGGCTGACCGGCCGTGTGGTGGATAAGACCGGGGAGTTTTATTGGGCCTTTGTGGTGGCCGCCGGATTTGTCCTGGCGGGCGCGGCCATATTCGTCTTCGGAATCGGCCCGGTTGAACGGGTCAAGTTCCGCGGCGAGTCGCTTTGAGGCCAGATCTCCGCATTATGATACGCTGCGGTTTGTGGACCGCAAAATCGGCTTCTTCATTTCGCTTGCCGTGCTGATTTCTGCGCACGCGCAGGACCGGCCGCTCACTGCCCTTCCCTATACCCCAAGCCTTGAGCCGGCGTTTATCGACAAGCAGGTGGACCCCTGTGACGATTTCTTTCATTACGCTTGCGGAAACTGGATCAAGATGAACCCGATTCCGGCCGACCAGCCGCGCTGGGACGTATACGCCAAGCTGCAAACCGACAACCTGCGATTCCTGTGGGGCATTCTGGAAGATGCTGCTTCGAAGCCGGCGGCGACGCGCACGGCGTCGGAGCAGAAAATCGGAGAGTTCTTCGGCGCGTGCATGGATGAGGCGGCTGTGAAGAAGGCCGGGGCTGCGCCGCTACGCCAGCGGCTGGATGAAATCGCGGCGTTGAAGAGCGTCGCGGATCTGCCCGCGCTGCTGGGGAAACTGCATCTGCAGTCAACCGATACCAGCGCGTTGTTCGGATTCGGATCGGCGCAGGATTTTGCGGATTCGAGCCGCGTGATCGCGTTCGCTTCGGCCAGCGGATTGGGCCTGCCGGATCGTGATTATTACGTGAAGGAAGATGACAAATCGCAGCAGACGCGGACCCGCTATCTGGAGCATGTGGCGCGGATGTTGGAACTGCTGGGCGACGCTGCCCCAACTGCCAGGACCGGCGCCAAGACCGTGATGGAGATAGAAACGGCGCTGGCCAAAGCGTCGCTCACGCAAGTGGATAAGCGGGATCCGTACAAACTCTTCCACAAGGTGACGCGGGCCAAGTTCGTGGCGCTGACGCCTTCGTTCGGTTGGGGCGCCTATTGGAAGGCGATCGCTCTGGCGCCGCCGGGCGAAATCAACGTGACGGAACCGGAGTTCTTCCAGGAAGTGGAGAGGCTGCTTAAGGGCCGCGGCATTGCGGATTGGCGAGTCTACCTGCGCTGGCACCTGGTGCATCAGGAGGCGGCGTATCTTTCGCCGGCTTTTGTGGAGGCTAATTTTGATTTCTACAGCAAGTATCTGCGCGGCGTGGCGGAGATGCAGCCGCGCTGGAAGCGCTGCGTGAGATTGGTGGACCGCGATCTGGGCGAAGCGCTGGGGCAGGTCTTCGTGGACAAGACATTTCAGGGCGACACCAAAGCCAAAGCGCTGGCCATGACCAGGGAGATCGAGAAGGCTATGGAAGCCGACCTGGCCCAGCTTTCCTGGATGGGCGAGGAAACCAGGAAACGGGCGCTGGTGAAGCTGCATGGGGTGGTGAACAAGATCGGTTATCCGGATCAATGGCGGGACTATAGTTCGCTGCGGGTGGCGCCAGGTGATTTCGCCGGCAACGTGGACCGGGCCGTGGAATTCGAGTCAAAGCGTGAGTTGAACAAAATAGGCAAGCCGGTGGACCGCAAAGAGTGGGAGATGACGCCGCCCACGGTGGACGCTTATTACAATGCGCAGATGAACGACATCAACTTTCCCGCCGGCGTGCTGCAGCCTCCCTTGTTTGACCCCAAGATGGATGACGCGCCGAACTACGGGAACACGGGGGCCACCATCGGACACGAATTGACACACGGTTTCGACGATGAGGGCCGGCAATTCGACGCGACGGGGAACCTTCGCGACTGGTGGACGAAGAAGGATGCGGACGAATTCGTGGAGCGGGCGAGTTGCATTGCAAACCAATATTCGCAGTACACGGTGGTGGACGATATCAAGATCAACGGCAAGCTGACGCTGGGCGAGGATACGGCGGACCTGGGCGGCACGATTCTGGCTTACATGGCCTGGAAGGATGCCACCCGCAGCAAGGAATCAGGGCCGGTGGGCGGGTTCACGCCGGATCAGCGATTTTTTATCGGCATGGCGCAGTGGGCTTGCGGTGACGAGCGGCCGGAGAACAAGCGGGTGAATGCAGTGACGAATCCGCATTCACCGAATGAATACCGGATCAACGGCGTGGTGAGTAACATGCCGGAGTTCGGGAAGGCGTTTTCCTGCAAGGCCGGGCAGAAGATGGTGCGTGAGCAGGCCTGCCGGGTTTGGTGATGGCCCCAACATAAATCGGATCAAATGTATCGGTAGTTAGAGAACTATGATTCTAG
>CAWFPJ010000014.1:0-542444 GCA_963817515.1 Bryobacterales bacterium
GGGCATGGGGGGCGCTGGGGCGGCAGGCGGCGCGGTCTGCGCCCAGGCAGAGCCCAGGCAAATGGATACAAAAAGGATGAAAGCTTTCATGGCAGGATACTGCCTTATCAGTCTATCACGAGGTTTTAGCAGGCAGTTTAATCGGGCAGTATGGTCTTGTGTACTTCGGGGCCACCACCAATTCGACGATGTTCCCCATGCAAGGCCCGGGCTACCAGCAGGTGCAGCCGGCGCCGGAGAGCGTCAGGCCGGGTAGCGCCGGCGGTCGTGCCGCTGGTGTTCTTCGCTCTTCCGCAGCCGGACCGGTGGCACGGGCGCCCAGCGCTACCAGGCAAGCACCGGCAGCTTACTTTTTGCGTACCGGCATCGGAACGCGCGTCGCCGCGCTTTATCTGGGCACGCCTGCGCCCCTTCTCCAGGTTGCCGGCGGCTTTCTCCTCTGGCGGCGTCGCTGATCTGGACGTGGTTATTCACCGCCAGCGCGCCCCCCGTTTTGGCCATGCGGGTTGCCGTGCCTTTGTGCTGCATCACGTCGGTCTTGCCTTCGATGGTGGCTACGCCACCCTGTACGTGCACCGTGAACTTGTCGGCGTTATTTTCGATTTGGCGAACTTGGCGCGAATCACGGCTTCCAGTCTGGCATCGGATGCGGACAGGGATTTCCCGCATGGGCCGCCGGTTTGGCGCCGACGGGCTTTGGGCGGAGGGCTGTGGCCTGAGGTGCGACGGTCCAGGCCTGTTGCCGCCATCAGCGCAGCGGCCGCGATCACTCGAAGGCTGGGCATATCGAATACAGTTGATTCAGAGCGCCAATGTTCTCAGAATTCTGTGTTAGAGTTAGGGTTTCTCAAGGTTCGATGCCCGAACAGATCCTGCTGCAAGGCAAAATTCTGGGCACGGAAGAGTTCCTTTTGGCTGGACCCGCCGAAGGACGTTCTGTGCGTTCCGCCGGTGAAGATTTGTTGGCCGGGAGGTCGCAGTGGATCACCTTATTGGGTGAAGTTCTGCCGCGGGCGCTTCTGGCTGAACTCGGGCTCGCGCGTATCCTCCTTGGTTCCAGCGGCGGCGGCCAGTTTCTCGTGGTCCTGCCCGGCGAAGTTCGCCAGGCTGCGGAAGATTTCCTCTCCCTGGCCGGCCGCCATATTGCCGAACTCAGTTCCGGTCACGTCAAACTGATCTGGGGCATCACCGACAACTTGGGTGATTGGGCCGTCATTCGAAAACGGATTAGCGAAGAGTTGCAAAGCAAGCGGTGGGCGCCGCTGGCGGGTTGGGTACGGCTGCCGGCGTGGCCGCGTTCCAGCCCTTTTCAATGGCTGTCCGCTCCGACGCCGATACCTATTTCGCCAAGGAACTCGGCGCCAGGGTCAGGGAAGCCTCGCGCATCGGCTGGTCGCCCGACGCGCCCGGGAAGATCATGCCGGGCGAAGGCAAACACACCTGGGCTCTCACTTCCAACCTGTCGCCCGACGGCATCATGCTGGCCCGGCATGCCGCGCCTTCCGATGACGGCAAGTCTGCCGCCGCCGTGCAGACCCTGGCGCGCCGCGCACAGGGCCGCTCCATCTGGGGTGTGCTGCGCGGCGATGTAGACAATTTCGGCTTGCGCCTGCGCCGCGTCCACAGTATTGAAGAGCACGTGCCGCTTTCGGTGCTCTACAAGCAGTTCTTTGCCGGCGAACTGGAAGTGCTGTGCTCGCTGCCGGAGTTCTGGCGCAAGGTGAGCATGATCTATTCAGGGGGCGACGATTTCGCGGTTTACGGCTCATGGGACGCGTTGATCGCGCTGGCGCGCGAAGTGCAGCGGCTTTTCCACCGGTTCACCGAAGAGAACCTCAAGGAATACCCTGGGGCCGAAGGCAAGACCATTTCGATGGCCATCGCGCTGGCTCCCGAGACTTACTATCCGCTGGCATCGGTTTACGAAGAGGCCGGCCGCAATCTGGACCTGGCAAAATCGGCCGACAAGGATTGCATCTATCTGTTGGGCCGTATACTCGAATGGCGCCACTTGGGCGATGCCGCGGAACTCAAGGATACGGTGACGCGCCTGATTCACGATTTCCGAATGTCCAAACAGTTCCTTTATCAGTTGCGGAGCTTCTATCGCCGCGACGCTTATGGCGAAGGCGGAGCCAGTGAGGTTCAGCGCACATGGCGCTTTCAGCGCCGCTTTAACCGGATTCTCAGCGGCACGCGCGACCGCGAATTTCAAAAGCTGCGCACCCACCTGATCAGTGAAATGGTGGGGCGCAAATCGGCGGAAGTGAAACTGCGGCCCGCGGGCTTGGTGGCCCTCGAATGGGCCAGATTGGTGACAGAGGTTTAGCACATGGCACAAGAGCAGGAGCAGCAGCGCAAGGAAAGCCGCCCACCTCGGGAAGGCGGCCGGGGGCCGGGAGATCGGGGACCATCCTCGGGAGAACGGGGACCTCGTGGTGACCGCCCGGGCGGAGACCGGCCCGGTGGCGAGCGTGGCGGACCGCCTTATGGACAACGCGGCTTCGATCGCGGCCGCATCGAAGGTCCGCCCGAAATCGATCTCGACAAGCTGATCAACGACAGCCTGTATCTGGACAACCAGGCGCACGCCATCGTCAGCCGCATGCGCGACATGGATTCCGGCACCCGCAGCCAGTTGCGCCGTCTCTACAACGCCGTGCGCCGCGCCACCCGCGCGCCGGAGAACGAGCGCCAGCACGAGTTCGTCATGCTGCGCGCCCGCCTGGCCTACACCATCGCGCGCCATGGACTGCGCAGCCTCGATCAGATCGAGAAGCTTGCTGCTGCAGGTCACCCGCAAGAACGAAGCCCGCGGCTACGAACGGTTCCGCGATCTCTTCGAAGCCATCGTCGCCTATAACGAGTAAGGCGCCTACAACGAATAACGAGTCATGAGCGCGCACACCGCACAAACCGAATTGAAACTGATCGGCAAGCTGATCCTCGAAGGCGAAATGCACTGCGAGACCGGTCTGCACGTCGGCGCGGGCAAAGGCTCGCTCGAAATCGGCGGCGCCGATAACCCGGTCGTGAAGGATGCGCACGGCCGCCCCTACGTCCCCGGCAGCTCGCTGCGCGGCACGCATCCGCGCGCTGCTCGAGCAGGCCACCGGCATGGCCGTGCCCTCCGAACTGGTCTACCTCTCGAAGCGCAAAGGACAGGAAGTTCGCATCCACCAGAGCGACCGTCCCGACGACGAGATCTGCATCCTGTTCGGCCGCAGCCCGGGCCGCATGGAGAAGGTCGGCGGCGACGACCTCGACAGCAATCACGCCACGCCGGCGCGCCTGGCGTGTTCGATGCGCCGCTCGATCCGGACAGCATCACGCCGCAGATGCGCGAAAACCTGGACGACGAGCTGACCGAAGTCAAGAGCGAGAACGCCATCGACCGCATCACCTCGCAGGCCAATCCGCGCACGCTGGAGCGCGTGCCGGCCGGCGCCCGCTTCAAGGTGCGCATGGTGCTCGATATGCTCTGCGAAGAGGACGCGCCCCTGCTTCTGCGCGTGCTCGTGCAGGGCCTGCGCCTGCTCGAAGACGACGCGCTGGGCGGCGGCGGTTCGCGCGGCAGCGGCCGTGTCCGCTTCGGCAATCTGAAGCTGACCTGGCGCGGCAAGGATTACTACGCCACCGGCGCTGCCGAAAAGGAAATCAGCGCGGGCGCGACTCTGGCGGCCATACAGAAGGCCGTGACCGAGTCGGCCTTCTCATTCATGCGCGAGGAGTGATGAACCCGGGACTGGTGGTCAAACTTCGTCCCTCCGGCCCCTGGCGCATCGGACCCGATTCGGGCGCCCGCAACCGCGTGGACGCGATCTATCATAGCGATTCGCTGTATTCGGCGGTCACCTCCGCCATGGCCCGCCTGGGCATGATGGAAGAGTGGCTGCAAGCTACCGTACCCGGCCAGGCGCCGGCGGTCTGCTTCAGTTCCTGCTTCCCGTATCTGGATGAGATGAGTCTTGTGGTGCCGCCGCGAACGGTGTGGCCGCCCAAGGCTGCTTCCTTAATGTCCGCTCGCGTGCGTTGGAAGAGCGCTCGCTTCGTTCCGCTGGACGTCGTGCGGGCAATTCTGGCGGGTGAGCCTCTGGACGAGGATCAGTGGAGCGTGGATGGCCCCAGCGAATGCCTGGTGCCCACCGGACGCTCCGGCCCGTTCCGCACCGGAATCCGCTGGGGTGCCGCCGTCGATCGCCTTACCGGCTCAAGCGAACGCCATGCCACCGCGTGCATCGAGTTCCGGCCGGGGTGCGGGATGTGGAGCGTGGTCGGATTCCACGACGAAGCCGCGCACACGCATTGGAGCGAACCCGTGAAAGCCGCCTTCCGCCTGTTAGCCGACACCGGTTTCGGAGGCAAGCGTTCGCGTGGATGGGGCCGCTCCGAACAACCCGAATTTATCGAGGGCAGCTTGCCGGAAATGATACTACCTGAAGACGGGGGCCGGATGTCACTCCGCAACACGGAGCAGGGGGCCACTCCGCAACACGGAGCGGGGGGCCGGGATGTCAGCCTTAGTGCGAAGGTCAGCGGTTCGGAAAGACCGATGCCTCTGATTGGGGAGGCATCTACGCCGACTGAAATACCAGAGTTGCATTTTGCTCCCGAAGCCGCAGGCGAACCGCCGCTCGAAGACCCACATATTCCCACGCCGCCTCAAGAAGAGCCGCCGCTGCCAGATCCCGACCCCGATCCGGAGCTTCCCACTCCTGACCCGGAGCCCGATCCGGAACCGATTCCGTTTCCCGAACCATCGCCGGTGATCGCCACTGCCATCGACGTACCGCCCGAACCGGCCCCCGGCCCCTTGCTCCGTGTTGCGGAGCGGCATCCGGCCCCCGTCTCCGCCCCCAGTCCAAGCCCACTGGCTGCTCTCTCTGTTTACCCCGGCGCCCGCCGATTCCGTGGATTGGGCTCGCGGCAATTACGCGGTGCTGGCCCGCGGCGGCCGCGTCGACAGCCCGGCCGGCTCGGGCGAACTCAAGAAACAGGTCCAGATGGTGGTGGAGGGTTCGGTGCTTTTTGCCGATGACGCACCCCACGGAACAGCCGCCAATGTGGCGCCCGACGGATTTGCGCACCCCGTCTTCCGTGCCGGGTTCGCGCTGTCCATTCGGCTGCCAGGCCCGGAGGGCACCCCGAGCTGATGCGCTACCGCCTCACATGCCTGACCCCGCTGCTGGTCGGTGACGGCCGCAAGCTTAGCCCCATCGATTACATGGTCTGGAAAGACCACGTCAACGTCCTGGACCAGTGGCGCATCTTCCGGCTTCTGGCCAAAGGCCCGCGCCTGGAAAGCTACCTCACGCAGCTCAAGAACGCCGAGAAGCTCGACTTTGCATCGTGGGGCGGCTTCGCGCAGAACTTCGCCGGCCGCCGCATTCCCTTCGAGAATCCGGCCTATTCCACTTACTGGAATCGGGCCATGGGGGAGAGCCTGCATATCCCCACATTCGCGGCCGGCGCCTCGGGCCCGTATGTGCCGGGCACCGCTATCAAAGGCGCGCTGCGCACCGGCATGGTGTTCGCCAACTGGCGCGACGGCATGCTGCAGGATGTGCTGGGCCGCGTGAAGAGCGAGCGCTCGCCGCGCCGCCCGGCGGAAAGCGTCGAGGAACAGGCGCTCGGCCCGTCCGGCTCCAACCGCATGCGCCTGCTGAGCGCGGGGGATTCAGCGCCGCTAGAAACTTCACAATTCAAAGTCTATCTGCTGCGCACCTCCACACTCATGCCGCGGGGCGGCAGTTTCGCGCTCGGCTGGAAGCAGAGCCCGCGCGGTTCCGTGGATGGCGCGCGGCCTGACGACAGCACTCCGGTCTTCGCGGAAATGGCGAACCCGGGCGTAGCCTTTGAAGGCGACTGGAACGAGAAGGCGTTTTTTCTGCAGCCCGAGGTCCGCCGCTCGGTGCGCTGGGCCGAATCCTTCAGCCGCGCCAGGATTTTCGAAGCCGTCAACGTGTATGCCGCGGGCCTGCTGGCGTTGCAGCGCAACTACGCATCCATGGCCGGGATGGGTTTGCTGGACAAGAATCTGGACGAATTGGAGCAGCGCCTGGCTACCGCCCGTGAGCGCGGCGCCTGCCTGCTCTGCATGGGTTGGGGCGGCGGCCTTTCGGCGAAGATCTCCTGGCTCGATACCACCAATTCCGATTACCGCCAGATCCTGGAGCAATTCCAGATTTACAACCGCGCCCTGGCCACGAATCTGCCGTTCCCCAAGACGCGGCGCATCGTCTTCATGAACAACCGGCCGGCCACGCTGCCGGGCTGGGTGGAACTTTCGATTCAGTAACGCCGGCGGTCGCAGCCGCCGGTCCGGCCAGACCGGGTAGCGCCGGCGGTCGCAGCCGCCGGTCCGGGCCCCCTTGGCCTTGCACGTTTCCCCGGAATCGCCGCTTCACACGCCGCCCGCCAGCACCCGGGCCGCCACTTCGCGGTCCACGTTGCCGCCGGACATCACTGTCGCCACGCGCTTTCCGCGAAGCTGCTCTTTCTCTTTCAGGATGGCCGCTACCCCGGCGGCGCCGGCGCCTTCCGCTACGTTGTTGGTGTCGTCGAAAATCACCCGCATGGCGGCCGCCACTTGCTCATCGGTCACGGTGACCACGCGTGCCACGTGCTGCCAGAGAATCTCCAATGCCTCCTGGTCAGGCACCGGGACGGCCATCCCATCCGCCAGTTTCGTCGCGGCCGGCCGTGAAACCGCCTTCCGCTCCACGAACGAGTGGTAGTAAGCCGCCGCATCCGCCGAAACCACGCCCACGATTTCAGTCTTGCGCCCGAGGGCTTCGCGGGCCGCGCACATCCCGCAGATTCCCGACCCCATGCCGATCGGAATGTACGCCACATCCACGTCATCCACCGCCCGGAACAACTCATAGGAATAGGTGGAATTTCCGGCCACGATGCGCTCATGAAAGGAAGGAACGTAGTGCAGCCCCTCGGCATCCGCCCGCCGCTGCGCTTCCTGCCGCGCCTCCTCGAAATCATGGCCGTGCTCCACCAGGGTTACGCCCAGGCTGCGCATGGCGCGGTTCTTCGAAAGACTGTTGCCGTGCGGCACGTACACAGTGGCCGGAATGCCCTCGCGCCGCGCCGCGAATCCCACCGCCTGGCCATGATTGCCGCGCGTCGCTGTGATCACCCCCGCCGCCTGGTTCTGTTCCCGCAAGTTGCGGAAATACACCAGCCCGCCCCGGATTTTGAACGACCCGATGGGCCCGTGATTTTCGTGCTTGATCCAAACCTCGGCACCGGCCCGCTCATTCAACAGCGGCCACGTATATTGCGCCGTGGGCTGCATAACCTCATAGACAATCTGTGCGGCCTGCTCAATGGCTTCCCTGGTTGGTAGATTCATCGGATACTTTGCAGTATTGCACCCCAAAAAGCCGTCTGGCGCGTCTACTACTTTAGGATTGCTATTGAATCTTTCAAGCCCGTTGCCGGCCTCACCTGCTATAATCCTGGTAAATTTCCGAAATAAGGTGCGTTTATGCGTCGAAATGCTGGATTTACAATTGTTTCCATAGCCTTGGTATTGTCTGTCGCGGCCTTGGGCCAGACTTTACCGAAGGGCGTACAGAAGATCACTTCCGTGGAGGGCATCACCGAGTACTCGCTCTCGAACGGGCTTCACGTGCTGCTTTTCCCGGATGCCTCCAAGCCCAAGGTCACCGTCAACATCACCTATATGGTGGGCTCACGTCAGGAAGGCTACGGCGAAACCGGCATGGCGCACCTGCTGGAACACCTGCTGTTCAAGGAAACCAAAACCCGCAAGGACGTCAAAAAGGAACTGACGGACCACGGCGCGGTGATGAACGGCTCTACTTCCTGGGACCGCACGAACTACTTCGAAACCCTGACCGCCACCGATGAAAATCTGAAGTTCGCGATCGACCTGGAAGCCGACCGCATGATTAATTCGAAGATGGAAAAACCCATCCTCGATTCGGAAATGACGGTGGTGCGCAATGAGTTCGAGATAGGGCGAGAACAGCCCCGATCGCATTCTGATGCAGCGTGCTCTTGAAACCTCATTCGCCTGGCATAACTATGGCAAGATGGCCATTGGCAACCGCTCCGATATCGAGCATGTGCCCATAAGCCGCCTGGCGGCGTTTTACCAAAAGTACTACCAGCCCGACAATGCGCTGCTCACCATCGCCGGCAAGTTCGACGATGCCAAGACGCTGGCGTTGATCGTTGATGCCTTCGGCTCCATACCCAAGCCGGCCCGCACGCTGGAGGCTTCGTACACGGAGGAGCCCACCCAGGATGGCGAGCGCCAGGTTACGCTGCGCCGCGTGGGCGATACCCAGAGCATCATCGCGCTGTATCACGTTCCCGCCGGATCGCATCCGGATGCGCCTGTGCTTGAGGTTCTGGCCGGAGTGCTGGGCGACACACCTTCCGGCCGCCTGTACAAGGCCATGGTGGACAACAAAAAATCGGTTTCCGCCGGCATGGGGATGTTTGAACTGCACGACCCCGGCTTCATGTTCGCTTCCGCCCGGCTGCGGACCGATCAGTCTTTGGATGATGCCCGCCAGACTCTGCTCAAAACTGTGGAGGGATTCACCAGCGAGCCGCCCTCCAAAGAAGAAGTGGATCGCGTGAAGACCCGGCTTCTCAAGGAACTCGACGAGGAAATGGCCGACTCGCAATCGGTGGCGCTGGATCTCAGCAATTACGCGTCCCAGGGCGATTGGCGGCTGCTGTTCATCATGCGCGACACCATCAAGAAGGTAACGCCCGAAGATGTGCTGCGCGTCGGCAAGGCCTATCTGAAGGAAGCCAACCGCACCCTGGCGGTCTTCATGCCGACCAAGACTCCGGACCGGGCCGTGATCCCCGAGGCTCCGGCAATCACCTCTGTTTTTAAGGATTTTAAGGGCACCGAAGGTATCACTCAAGGCGAGGCCTTTGACCCCAGCCCCGCTAACATCGAGTCCCGCGTGGTTCGCGACAAACTGCCCGGCGGCATGAAGGTGGTGCTGCTGCCCAAGAAGACTCGCGGCGGCGTGGTGATAGCCAATATCACGGTGCGTTACGGCGACGAAAAATCGCTGATGGGCAAGGCTGCCGTGTCGCAGATCGCCGGCGGGCTTTTGATGCGCGGAACCAAAAATAAATCCCGCCAGCAGATCCAGGACGCGATGGACAAGTTGAAGGCCAGCATCTCCGTCAACGGCGGCCCCACCAGCGCTACGGCTCAATTCCAAACCGTGGAAGCTAATTTCGCCGGTGCGCTGCGCCTGGCCGCGGAGATATTGAAAGAACCGGCTTTCCCCGAAAGCGAGTTCGAAACCGTGCGCCAGCAGCGCATCGCCTCCGTGGAAGCCGGCCGCAGCGAGCCCCAGATGCTGGCTATTTCGGAATTCCAGCGTCACACCAACCCCTATCCGCGCGGCGATGTCCGCTATGTTTCTACTCCCGAGGAGCAAATCGAAGACCTCAAGAAGGTCACGCTCGACGACGTGCGCAAATTCTACGCGCAGTTCTACGGCGCATCCGTGGGCGAGTTTGCGGTGTCCGGCCAATTCGATGCGGCCGAAACCAGGAAGCTGGCGGCGGAGCTCTTCGGCAGCTGGAAGAGCCCGGGCACGTACCAGCGCGTCCCCAGCATGTATCGCAAGGTAGAGCCCGAAAACAACAAGATTGAAACGCCGGACAAGCAGAACGCCATGTTCGTGGCCGGCCAACTCACCAAGATGTCCGATGAAGATCCCGATTACCCGGCCATGATTCTGGCGAATTATATGATGGGCGGCAGTTCGCTCGGCTCGCGCCTCTTCCACCGCATCCGCGACAAAGAGGGCCTGAGCTACGGCGTCCAGTCGCAGTTCGGTGCGCCTCCCAAGGACGATGGCGCCAGCTTCATCATGGTGGCTCTCAGCAATCCAACCAACACTCCCAAGGTGGAAGCCAGCATGAAGGATGAACTGGCCCGCACATTGAAAGATGGGTTTACCGCCGAAGAGGTGGCCGCCGCCCAGAAATCCTGGCTGCAGGAACGCATGGTGGGCCGCTCCGAAGATGGCGCGCTGGTGGGTCTGCTTGCCGGCCGCACCCGGTTCGACCGCACCATGGAGTTTGACAAGGCTCTCGAATCCAAGGTGGCGGCCTTGACCCCCGACCAGATTTCCGCCGCCTTCCGCCGCCACGTGGACGTGGCCGCCTTGACCATTGTCAAAGCCGGCGATTTCAAAAAAGCCGGCGTCTTCCTGCAGTAACGTCATCTTCGGGCCGCTTAAAGCTTTGCCCCAAAATGTCGATTACTTATATGTGACGACGGCAGACGATCTGGTTCAACTGGAAATCATGCTCAACCGGTTCAACCGGCTGATGAGCGAGCTGGCGCGCGGCGTGATTACGCGCAACACCTTCTTTGCCTGGGAGGTGGATCTTCTGATCGATATCCAAAACTGCGCCTTGGAATCGCGGCGCCGTACCGAGACCATGCGCCAATATCAGAGAGCCGTAGAGCGCCAGATGGAAACCGGGCCCGGGCCGCCCATGAGGCTGTCGCACTTCCTGGTTATCCGCGCGCAGCGGACGCCAATTGCCGGAGATGAGACCGCCGCCTGAAACTGGCTGCCAGCGAATACATTGAGCCCACCGAGCCGCGACCGTGAGGGAGCGAATGCCGGCGCCGGCCGCAAAGCTATCTTTCCAATCGCTCACTGCAGCGTGGCGTATTCCGCCTTGGCTTGCTTGAAAATCGGGATGTCGGAGTCGGCGTCCTTCCACAGCGTCAGGAATTCCTGGTAGGCAGTCTTGGCCTTGGTCTTATCTCCCGATAAAGCCAAAGCTCTGCCCAGTTTCAACTGCGCCAGTGCGCCTATGGGGTCGGCGAAAACGATGCCGGGATTATCCAGAATTTTCTGGAATTCCCGGGCGGCCTCCGCGCTCCGCCCAGCTTCCAGATAGGCCTCGCCGCGAACATACGCAGGATACAGTCCTCCGAAGTTGGCAAAAAACGTCGTGCCAGGCAGGGCCAGATCATAGGGAAGGGCCACCTGCAGCCGTTCGAGTGCGCTCGAAGGATCCCGACGCGACAGTGCAAAAAGCGCGCGCAGCGTGGGAAGATAGCCGAATTGAACCGCGGTATCCTCCGGGAAGCGTTTCTCCAGGTCGTCGGCCAGCCTTTGAGATCCGGAAGCATCGCCGGAGAGCGAGCAGCGCAAACGCCGCCGCATACTCCACATCGCGGCCCTTTTCCAGCTCGAGTGCTGCCAGGGCGCGCCGTTTCGCCGCAGCGGCATTCCCGAGATGCGCTTCACACACGGCTGCGGCAGCCTCGAAAAGGGCGGCTCTCGCGCGATCGCCGGTTTGCTGCGTCAATGCCGCCGCGCGCTGCCACATCACGCGCGCCTCTCGCATATGGCCGGAATGCGCCAGCACCATAGCCTGTTGGTGCAATATCCAATCCTCCGCCCCCCGCTTTCCGCGGGACACAGCGATCTCGCGTTCCATTCCCGCCTGGTCGCCCTTGAAGAACGCGAGGTAGTAACGGAGGACCATAAAGCTGGGGATTTCTATTTTTCGTTCCGCGGCCCGCTGCAACGCCTTCCCGGCTTCGGCGAACCGGGAAAGGTGGAGATTATGGCCAGCCAGAGCCCCATACCCATACGTGGCGTCCGGATTTAGCCTTAGGGCCTCCTGGGCCGCTTTGATCCCCCTTTCATACTCGCCGGTGCCGTAAGCGCACCACCCCGCCAGCAATCCGACGGGTAAGTCATCACGAGGATAGGTTTGCGTCCACAACTCAAGTGTCTGCATCTCCTTCCGCAGGTTTCCGGTGTACTGCCGATCGTAGAGAACCAGGATGAAGAGCCTCTCCCGGTCATTGGCGCGATCCCGCAGCTCATAGGCTCTGCGGGTGCTCTCGGCGGCCAGGTCGGTTTCTCCCATGTTGCTGTACATGAACCCTAGGAACCCGTGCGCCAGGGCGAACTGAGGGTCGATGGCAATGGCGCGCTTCACGTGCGGAACGGCGGAAGCGGGGCCACTCGCAATATTGGCCCTCCAGCCGGCACTATACGCTTTCAGCGCTTCGAGCGACGGCGTGGTGGCCTCCTCCAGCGGCGTGGAGTGCGTTTCGATGGTGGCCAGCGATTCGCCGATTTGCCTCCTGAATTTATTGGCAATTTCGCTGAGGGAATTCAGTACGTCTTCTTTCTTCGCTGCCTGCGCCTGTTCTTCAGCCAGGACGTCTCCGGTGCGGCAGCTCTTAGCTCGTGAGTCCCAATATGTACTGGCTTCCGATGTTGGCAATCGAGCCTTCCAGAACCGCGGCACTTCCGGTGCGCTCGCAGATCTCGTGGGCCAATTCCGGCGTGAGCCGCGCCTCTGCCGGGCGAGCCATGAGTTTCAGCATGTACTGAATCCGCTGTTCCGAAATGATGCTGAGAAAAGGCGACTGTTCCAGTGCCACCGCCAACCCCTGGCGAAGCGTTCCGTCAAACACCGGGTCGCCAGTCTTATTCTCGAAATCGGCCAGGACGATGGTGTCCTTGTCGGTGAGTCTCGGGGCGCGGTGAAGATAGAAATATGCCGCGGCGAACAGCGCCAGAATCAGCGCGGCAGCCGGAACGATGTATCTCCAGCGGCTTGTGCGGCGGCTTCGGCTGCCAGTTCCCGCTCCAGCTCGGCAGCGGATTGCCACCGGCGTCCAGGGTCCTCTTCCAGACAGCGGCTTACGATTCTTTCCAGCTTCGTGACGGCGATACGCTTGCCGCTGGGACCCGACTCGCGCGCCCGTCAACATCTCGTAGAGAACGCAGCCGAACGAATAGATATCCGAGCGGGCATCGGCCGGTTTGCCTTCCCTTTGCTCCGGCGCCATGTAGGCGGGCGTGCCCATCACCATGTGGCTGGCGGTGATCGTTTCATCCTGGCCCGATTTCGCCAGCCCGAAATCCAGAACCTTAACGCCGGATTTCGCGATCATGATGTTACCCGGCTTGAGATCGCGATGAACGATGCCCTTGCCGTGCGCCTCCACCAGCGCAGCCGCAATCTGCGAAGCGTAGAGCAGCACCGTCTTCGATGGAAGAGGTCCGCTGTTTCAGCCGGGCGGCGATGGTTTCGCCCTCCACCAGTTCCATTACCAGGTAGTTCGGCCCAACGTCGTAGAGCGTGCAGATGTTGGGATGATTCAGCGACGCAATCGCGCGCGCCTCGCGCTCGAAACGGGCGCTAAACTGCTCGCTGAGTGGTCTTGATGGCGACGGCGCGGCCTAATCGCGTGTCTACCGCCCGAAAGACTTCGCCCATGCCGCCCTCGCCGAGTTTGCCTTCGATACGGTATGGCCCCAGGCACAGCGCCCGCGGTCAGATTGGTGACAGTGGCATCTTCCAGCAGTTCCGGGCGTTTTGGATGGCAGGTCGATCCAGGAATTCGCCGCCGGTGCGCTGTGCCAGCAGCAACTCTACTTCGCGGCGCAATTCGGGATCTGTCTGGACCAGCAGTGCCGCGCGCTCCTCGGCGGTTCCCTCGCGAGCCGCATGGTATAGCTCTTCAATTTGCCGGAACCGCTCTGGAGTCATGGCTGCGCTCCCGATGGTTTCCCGATTGTATGGCTTAACTCTCGCAATAACCAGGCCTTGGCGAGATCCCAGTCGCGCCTGACGGTGCGCGGAGAGATTTTCAGAGCCGCGACGATTTCCTCCTCGGTCAATCCGCCGAAATAGCGCAACTCGACAACCTTGGCCTGGCGCGGAGCCAACTGCGAGAACGCGGTCAGGGCCTCGTCCAGGGCCAGGATGGACCGGTCCGGCGCAGGGGACAAGACGGCCGTTTCATCGATGTTCACTTTGAGGGCGCCGCCGCCGCGCTTGTGTGCGCCACGGGCGCGCGCGGCGTCCACCAGGATGCGCCGCATCATCTGCGCCGCCATAGCAAAAAACTGCGCCCGCTCCTGCCATTCGACCTTGGTCACGTCTACCAGGCGGAGGTAGACCTCATGGACCAATGCTGTGGTCTGGAGAGTATCGGCCTTGGCGTTCATTTTTCATATACCGGCGCGCCATGAGGCGCAATTCGGGATATACCCGCTCCGCCAGCCGGGCCAGAGCAGCCTGGTCGCCGCTGTTCCAGGCTTTCAACAGACTCGTGATTTCTGCAGAGGATGCGCCGATGGACAACCCGTTCTCCCCGTGAGACAAAAATATACCAGAACGTGGCCGCTTTTGCCGTCCGCTTCCGCCTGTACCAGCGGAAGGAGAACAAGCTCTCAGAATGATCTCCTCCAAAAGGATAGGAGGCAACACATGAAACACATAGCAACCGTGGCACTGCTGCTCAATCTCGGTGTCGCAGGCGTCTACGCACAACAGAAGTCCGTAAAGATGACGTTTTCGGGAACTGCTGCGGCCAGCACGATCAATCTACAGCAGCCCAACACAAGTACCGGCGAAGATAATCTCGCCGGGAACGGTACGCTGGGGCGATTCACCTTTCGTAATATAAACGCCGAGACAACTTCTCCCCAGCCGTCCAGCACTTGCTCGGGCCCAACTCAGCTTTATTTTTTAAGGGTGGCCGGCGCGGGCGTATTTCACTTCCAGGACGGAAGTCTATTGAAGGTCAATCTGACGGAGGGAGCCGATTGCATTGATCTCGCTGCTCGGGCAGGCCCACTGTACTATGACTTTTCAAATCACTGGTGGAACCGGCCGTTTCAAGGATGCGTCCGGCATCCTTACTTTGACCGAGACGGTACTGCCGGTGTTGGCCGACGCCTATAAGAGCCCCGTCTTTTTTGCCTCTACGGGCGAATTTACGGGATCGATTTCGGGAGTGGCTGCGGAAGAGGAGGAACGCCCAGGCGAGCGGCAATAGACAGAATGGCGCTGACGCACTGCGCCGTGGTTGGATCGGATTAGCGATGAAACCTCTGGTCGGCCACGGCTCAGGCGTGAGCGCCGCTATAAAACCTGCTCCAGAATTGCGAAATCGCCGGGGTTCCAGGCCTGCGCGATCACGTAGTACTTCTTGCCGATCTGGCGGAGCACGGCATTGTGGATGTGCATGAAGTTCGTAAGGCCGAGTTCCTCCTTCGGCAGGATGGTGGAGATCACTTTATCGTTCTCCAGTATGTAGATCGCGGCACCCTTCGTCTTGTCGGGATTGTTCAGCGAAGCCACCACTACATATTTCCCCAGAAAGTACGTGTCGCAGGGGAAGGAATCTTTCGGCATATTGACAGTGGACAGGTACTTGCCATCCGGGCCAAACCGGTCGATTTCCCCATTCGCGCGATCGGCAATGTCAAGACGCTTTAATTTCGGCGGTACCGTAATCCCGTGGCCTGTGTCGAATTGACCAGGTCCCTTACCCTTGCCGCCGAATGACAAATTGTTCCAGGCCAGTTGCACCGGATTGATGTTGAGAATTCGGGCGGTGAGCACATAGTCCAGTGGTGAATACCCGGTGGTGATGTAGAGCTTCCCATCTAACTGTTCAACGTCAGTGGGCACGAACTTTCCGTTCGCCTTGAAATAATCATTCGGGACCGGGTTGCCCAGGTCCACACCGGCGTCAGGGGTCGCCAGGACGGCATCGAGCTTACCATCCAATCCCGTCACAAAAACCTTGTTGGCCTCATTCCCGGGAAACATCAGATGGGATTTCGAATCCGGGGCATGCCAGATCGTAGTGTTGTGGAGATTCGTGTTCTTCATCTCTTCCGGCGTGTCGACCATCCTGGTGGACTTCAGATCCGCACTGATCTGGATGATGCCGGCGCCCTTCAGCGCGAAGTAGGTCTCTCCCTTGCCCTTCGCTAGATCCACGGTGAATCCGCCATGAGCGCCTTTGAGAACTTTTTGTGCTTCCGGCGGGAGATGGTCGGACTTGTAGAGTACCTTGAACTTCATCTTGCCCTGCCCGCTGACGGCAGTGTCTTCCTTGGCACTGACGTAGGTGATCGCGAGCAAAGCGGCAAACACCGAAAGGATGGAGATTCGCTTCATGGGCTTTTATTCTACCTGTCAAATACCTCTGTCGTCATCCGTGTCCCGTGACACAGGCTGCGCGTTACGGCGGCTACAGTATCCGCGCGTTCTTCTGTCCCTTGAGAACCAGTTCTGTGGCCAACAGCGCGGCGGCCTGATTCTGGGCCACGTGCGTGCGGTTTACAATGTCTTCAACGAACTGCGGCCCGAACGGCAGCGCCAGATTCTTGCAGTCAATGTAGCGGGCCGACTTGCGGTCGACAATCAACACGTGATCCCCACCGGGCGGTCCGGTAATGTCGACAGTCTTCCGCATTTCGATATACCCCTCGGTTCCCAGAATGAAGGTCCGTTCGTCGCCAAACGCCGGCCCCAGGCCTTCCGGAGTGAACCAATCCACGCGAAAATATCCAAGACCGCCATTGCCATGGACCATCATGTCGCCGAAGTCCTGGAATTTCGGGCGATGGCGGTAATTCATATTCGCCACCTGCGACATCGTCACCTCCGCCGTGGTGGATCCCGTGAAGTGAACGAACTCGTCGGCTTGGTGCGAGCCGAGGTCGCACAGGGTGCCGCCGTAGCGCGCCGGATCCCAGAACCAGTCGGGGCGCGTCTTCTCGTTGACCCGATGAGGAGCCAGTTGGACCGTCTGCACCACACGGCCAATAGCGCCCTCTTTCAACAGCGCACCCGCGTGCGTTGTAGCCCTTGACTCCATGCGCCCGTACATGATTCCGAAAATCCGGCCGGTTTCCTGGACGGTCCGCCGCACCTCGGCAAGCTGCTCCAGCGTGGTGATGGCGGGCTTATCGCTCAGGAAGTCTTTGCCGTGGCGCATCGCCCGTATCCCGAGCGGCGCCCGCAAATCCGGGATGGCGGCCGAACACACCAGCTGGATGGACGAATCATTCAGGATTTCATCCTCGCTGCGGGCCACCTTCACGGCGCCATAGCGCTTCTGAAATCCAGCCAGGGCCTGGCCATTAATTGAGTGCACCGAGACCAGTTCACCGCCGCTGCGCCGCATCGTATCCGTAATGCCGTTGATGTGAGTGTGATCCAGCCCGATGACCGCGAACTTGATCGTGTGTTCGGGCGTGCGCTTCTGCGTGGGGCCCGTTGCCACCTCGTGTGTTGCCTGGCCCGCAGTCTGGAAGGCAAGCGCCGTCTCGGGCAATTGCCCCATGATCCCAGCCGATCCCGCCGCTTTCAGAAGGGAACGCCGGCTTACACTATCTTTCGCCATGCCGGTAGTGTAGCTCGACACGGGCCGTTGGTGATAGATATGATTTCCTGATGGGTCCGGGCGCCGGCCGCGTGCGGCGCCTGATCCTGAGCTATCTCGCTGAACTTCGTAGATGTTGAATGCCGGTGGGCGGGCTTCTTACGATTGCACGGGACCAGCCGTGCACCCAATACTTTCGGATATAATCAGAAACTGCTTCGCGTTAGAGATGCCCGCCGCAGGCCCTGAACCGGCGGACGTTGTGAAGGTTGGAAGCCACCGAGGAAAGCCAATCTGTAACTGAGGCACCCGATGAAAGAATACCTGGACAAACTGGTTGGCGCCTTGCAGTTCCTCGATCCCTATCCCGCATGGATCAAAGTTCTTGTCGGTCTCTGGATATTGTTTACCGCTTCTTTGTTGGTCGGTTTGGTTCTCGCGAGACCAGGTACGAATAATGATGTCTCTTCTCGCCCCAAACCACCGGGTCCGGAGGCGGTGTGGGCGAATCCGTGTAAACGATTTCGCGGCGAATTTGCTTTCGGGTAATCGGTCGTAGAGAAAAGCTCCTTAGCTCATCCCGCCGGAGCCGCCCGTCGCGAAACCATCCTGACAGAACGGCGCGGAGGGCGCAAGGGCGGCGCCGCTTCGGCGCGGCGGAGCGGACCCTTGCGTGCGAGCACCGTTCTGTGATGCAGGGGAATTTCGACGGGCGGCCTGGCGGGATGAGCGACCCATCCTGCTGGTGGGCTCTGAGCGGTTTTTTGGGTTTACCTCAGGCCACCGCTGTCGGCGATTCGGTCGCCGCACATGGTGTCCAGATAGTTCAGCATCTGCTTCCAGTGCTGTACCGCATCCCATTTCGCCACCACGCGCACCAGCGCCAGATAGAGCAGCTTAAACGCAGCGTCTTCGCTGGGAAACGACCCGCGCGTTTTGATGATTTTGCGCAGGCTCATATGCAGCGACTCCACGGCGTTGGTGGTGTAGACGATTTTTCGCACCTCCTCTGGGAAGGCAAAGAACGGTATTACCCGCTCCCAGTGCTCACGCCAAAGCCGGCTAATCGCCGGATACTTCTTTTTCCACTTCTCCTCGAACTCGCTCAATTGCCGTTCGGCTTCATCGGTCGTCGCCGCTTTGTAGATCGGCTTCAGGTCTGTCACCACGTCCTTGCGATCCTTCCAGGTCACATAGTTGAGGCTGGCTCTGAGCATATGCACGATGCACAACTGCACCTGGGCTTTGGGAAACACCGATTCAATCGCCTGCGGAAAACCCTTCAGTCCGTCCACGCACACCAGATAGATATCTTTGACCCCGCGGTTGCGCAGTTCCATCAGGACGCTGAGCCAAAACTTTGCCCCTTCCGAGGCGCCCGTCCATAACCCCAGAACATCCTTCCTGCCTTCCAGGTTGATGCCGATCGCCACGTAGACAGCGCGGTTTTCGACGCGGCCTTCATGCCGCATCTTCACGTACAGCGCATCCAGGAACACAATCGCGTAAAACGTATCGAGCGGCCGGCTCTGCCAGGCTCGCGCCTGCTCCATCACGCCGTCCGTCACGTCGCTGATCAGGCTGGGGCTGACTTCCACCCCGTACATCTCTTCCAGGTGTCCCTGAATGTCGCGCACGCTCATCCCACGCGAGTACATCGACAGGATCTTGTCATCGAAGCCCGCCCAGCGTGTCTGATTCTTCTTGACGATCCTCGGTTCGAACTCGCCGTTGCGATCGCGCGGTGTCTCGATTTCCACCTCACCGAAGTCGCCTTTCAGCGTCTTAAGCGTCGTTCCATTCCGGCTATTACCGCTGTTGTTTCCGTCCGGATCGTGCTTCTCATACCCCAGATGCTCGGCCATCTCCCCCTGCATGGCACGTTCCACCACCTGTTTGGTGAACTGTTTCAAAAGCCCCTGGACGTCTTCCGGCTTTCGACCCTGCTTCAACCACTCGTCGATTAACTCGTCGCTGATCGGCGAGGTCTGCTTCGTCTTTTTCATTTCGCTCTCCCAAGTATCACCGGAGAACGTTTACACAGTTTTCACCACACCCTCGGTCCGGAAGTCCCTGCTTATCAAGCCGGCAGCCTTTCCGCGGTTATAACTGCCGAATCTGTCCACTCTCTTCGAGAGAAAACTGGTGTTCGGGTACTCAGACCGTTGGAGAATGACCTTCACCTAAGTGAGCTTCCCCCAGGTGTGTACGGCTTTACTGTGCCTTGGATCATCAACACAGATCCAACCGGTGTTGTAGGTGGAACTGGAGTTGATCGCATAACCCTTGACGAGGCGTCAGGGGGAACCGGCGTAATGGAGATTGATAAGGGCTCAAACGGGGAGAGCTACGTCGTCGGCTACGTTTCTGAAGGAGATCTGGTTCGACTGCAGAACCCGTTGAGGAGCGCCAATGCGGAACTGCAGCTCTTCTTCAGTCCTTTTCGTGAATTCTCCATACCTGTCGCGATCCCATTGTCACGTATACAGAGATCCCGAAATCGACGTGTTGCGGATCAATACGTAAACGATCTCTCAGTCCGCTAGGCTCATACAGGCGCCAGTTAATCTCGGAATGTCCGCAATTTGCCGGACGGATGGGCAACCGTCGACTGACCCATCGGCCTTCTGCGGACGCCAGTCACGCCCGCCGAAAATATTTTTACCGCTCTAAAGTCAACCAGTTCCAGGCTTTCAAACCTGTATACCCGAATACCGTCTGCTACAGTCGAATCAGGAGGAGTTGCCCACCGCGGCTCTTCTAACAGTTTTCTTCGTGGCCGCGAAGCGTTGCACGTACGGTGGTACTGAACTCTCTGTCGGGTGTTAAAACCCTAACGGCTGTCTGACTACGGTACAGGGTCGGCGGAGGGCTCTTGGGTTCGAACCCATAACACTGGGTGGTGTGCGGATAGCGCTGATCGCCGTCCCATCCGGTATCAGAGGAAAAGCACCGAATCGGAAGAGATGTCCGCCATCCAGCGGGCCTCGGTCATCGAAGGTGCTTTCCAAACCATTGGGCGGCCGACACGCACGGCGATAAGTCCGAGTCAGGAGGACCATAACTCCAAAAGCCCGGCCGCCCGCAACGCATCTTCTACATACTCTTTCGGCACAACTGTCTCTACAACGTACCGATTACCCGCCGCCCTTCAATCCGATACTTTCCGCCGATCACAATCCGGATCGCCTCCGAATAAATACGGTGCTCCTCGTTTAGAATTCGCGCCGATAAAGTCTCCACCGTGTCCTCATCCAGCACCGGCACGGCCGCCTGAATCACTATGGGTCCGGCATCCAGCTCTTCATCCACAAAGTGCACCGTGCACCCGGTAATCTTGACGCCATGTTGCAGCGCCTGGCGCTGGGCATCCAGGCCCGGGAACGCCGGCAGCAGAGAGGGATGAATATTCAGAATCCGGTTCGGGAACTGGCGGATAAACCCGGCGCTCAGTAACCGCATGAAGCCGGCCAGGCACACCAGCTCCACGCTGTTCCGGCGCAACTCGTCCACCAGCATGCGGTCGTAGATTTCGCGGTCCAGCCCCTTGGAGGGAATGCAAACCGCGTTGAGTCCCCGCAGGCGGGCGGTTTCGAGACCGCGCGCCTCCGGCCGGTTGGAGATCACCACAGCCAGCGACGCATCAATCGTACCGGCCGCAATGTTGTCCGCGATCGCCTCGAAGTTCGAGCCGCGCCCGGAAATTAAGATCCCGATGCGCGTCATCGGTGCTCCACTCCGCTCCCCGGTACTCCAGTCACCGGTACTCCACGCGCGGGCGTCCGCGTTTGCCGGCCACCACCTCACCGATGCGGAACGGCCGTTCGCCCAGCTTGCCGAGCACCGCTTCGGCGCGGGCGGCGGCGCGAGCCGGCACCGCCAGGATCATTCCAACCCCCAGGTTCAACGTCCGCCGGTAGTCGTCATCGGGAATATTTCCGATGCGGCGCAGCACTTCGAACAGCGGCGGAATTCGCCACGCACCGGTGTCGATGACCACTCCGAATTTCTTCGGCAGCATGCGCGGTGTGTTGTCGGTGATGCCGCCGCCGGTGATGTGCGCCGCACCCTTCAACAGGCCGGCGGCCATCAAAGCGCGAATAGGTTTCAGGTAGCTGCGGTGTACCGCCAGCAGCGCCTCGCCCAGGGTTGCCCCCACACTTGAGCCCACTTCGGGCAGCACCGTTTTGGGACTGTAACCCGCGCTGTCGAACAGCAGCTTGCGCGCCAGCGAGTAGCCGTTGGTGTGCAGCCCCGTTGAAGGCAGCGCCAGCAGCACATCTCCGGCCCGGATGTTCTTGCCCGTGAGAAGTTCGGAGCGCTCGGCGGCGCCCACGATAAACCCCGCCAGGTCGTACTCCGATGGGGCATAGAGGCCCGGCATCTCGGCGGTTTCCCCACCGATCAGCGCGCATCCGTTGTGGCGGCAGCCGCGCGCAATTCCCGACACCACGGCTGCGGCCACACTGGCATCGAGCCGGCCCACCGCGAAGTAGTCCAGGAAAAAAAGCGGAACCGCCCCCTGCACTGCAATATCGTTGACGCAGTGGTTGACCAGGTCTTCGCCCACGGTGCCGTGCTGCCCCGTCAGGAATGCGACCTTCAGCTTGGTGCCCACGCCATCGGCCGAACTCACCAGCACCGGTTGGCGAAAACCTGAGAGCCGGTACATGGCGCCGAAGCTGCCAATATCGGTAAGCACACCCGGGGTGAACGTGTGGCGGGCCAGCTTTTTAATCGCCGAGACCGCGCGATCGGCTTCATCGATATCCACGCCGGCATCGCGGTAGAGGATTGGTTTTCGGGTAGACAAATCCTAGTATACGGCGTAGAATG
This sequence comes from Bryobacterales bacterium, assembly GCA_963817515.1. Classification (GTDB taxonomy): domain Bacteria; phylum Acidobacteriota; class Terriglobia; order Bryobacterales; family Bryobacteraceae; genus DATMNI01. The sequence goes on from CAWFPJ010000014.1 coordinate 22,037, forward strand.
CTCAAACAACCTGATTGCCGCGGCTTGGTTGCGGCTTAGTAACCAGGGCGTCCGCGACGACGCCTCTACCGGGTTAGTGTCCTTATGAAAAAACTGATGACAGCGCTGCTTCTGTGCTGCGTTTTTGCCGCCGCCCAATCCCATCCGGCCGTGGCCATACGCAACGCAAAAATTGTCACGGTCAGCGGGCCCGTGATCGCCAAAGGTACGGTGGTTGTTCGCAACGGACTAATTGAATCCGTTGGAGAAAACGTGCAGGTTCCCGGCGACGCGATGCTGGTGGAGGGCGAGGGTCTCACGGTCTACCCGGGCTTGATCGACGGCCTCAGCCTGTGGGGCCAGCCCTACGCCGGTCCGGCCGGGGCAACAAGTGTAACCACGGGCCGGGGCGCGCGCGGAGCTACCACGACCACCACCACTACTCTGCCCGCGGCGCCCACCGCTCCGCCTGCGCGTGGACCGGAGGATCGCCCGGCTACTACCAGTTGGTTGAAGATCGCCGACGAAATCACTTTCACCGACCGGCGCATCGAGTCTGCGCGCAGCGCCGGTTTCACCACCGCCGTCACGTTCCCCACACGTGGGATCTTCGCCGGCCAGGGCGCCGTTATCGATCTGCTCTCCGATGCCAAACCGGGCGAAATGGTTCTGGTTCCCGCCGCGGGCCAGTACATTTCTCTGTCGCGCGGCGGTGGGGGCGGGGGTGGAATGGGCGGCGCGTTCCCCAGCGCGCTGATGGGCGTGATCTCATATATTCGCCAGATCTATCTGGACGCGGCGCATTATCAGTTGGTGAAGGATGCTTACGCCAAGGACCCGCGCGGCATCGAGCGGCCCGTATATGACCGGGCGCTGGAAGGCGTGCTGGAATCCAAACGCATTCTGCTGCCGGCCAATCGCCTGGTGGAAATGGATCGCATGCTGCGCTTCGCCGCGGAGTTGAAGCAGCCCACGGTACTCTATGGCGGGCGCGAAGCCTTCCGGCCCGAGGCCGCGGCCCTGCTGAAGAAATTCAACGCTCCGGTGCTGTTGAGCATGCGCTGGCCCGAAAAATCGCGCGATGCCGATCCCGAAGATGTGGAGAGCACGCGCACGCTTGAGACACGCGACAAGGCCGCCAGCGCGCCCACGGTGCTGCAGGGCGCCGGCGTCAAGTATGCGCTCTATTCCGACGGACTGGACCAGCCTCGGGATTTGCAGCGCGCCGTGAAGAAGGCCATCGATGCCGGCCTCTCGCGCGAAGATGCCGTTCGCGCCCTCACCCTTTCCCCGGCCGAAATCTTCGGCGTGGCGGATCGGTTGGGCAGCATCGAAAAAGGCAAGATCGGAAATCTGGTGGTCACTCGCGGCGAACTTTTCGACGACCGCACCAAGGTGGAAATGATTCTGGTGGATGGCAGAAAATACACGCCGGCGCCTGAACCGGCCCCCACGGGCGGCCGCGGCGCAATTCCTGAGCCCGGAGTCAATCAATGAAAACGTTATTACCGGCAGCACTCCTGGCGTATCTGAGTGCCCAGGCGTACGTAAACGCCGAGACTTACGTGATCCGCAACGCCACCATCATGACCGTCAGCAAGGGCACGCTTAAGGGCTCAATCGTGGTGAAGGACGGCAAGATTTCCGAGGTCGGCGAAAAGGTGATGGAGCCTTCCGGCGCGAAAATTATCGACGCCGCAGGTCAGTATGTCATTCCCGGCATCATCGACTGCCACTCGCATATCGCTGCCGATGGCGGCATCAACGAAGGCAGCGTGTCGGTATCGTCGATGGTCGATATCAGGGACGTCATCAACCCCGAGGACATCGCCATCTACCGCGCGCTGGCCGGCGGCGTGACCACGGCCAACATCCTGCACGGCTCGGCTAATTCGATCGGCGGGCAGACGCTGCCACTCAAGATGCGCTGGGGCAAAGACGCGCAGGGAATGATCTTTGAGGGCGCAACCCCCGGCATAAAATTTGCCCTGGGCGAGAATCCCAAGCGCGCCGGCAATCCCGCTGGAGGCCGCGGCGCCCCCGCCACTGTGCAAGCCCGCTACCCCGCCACCCGCATGGGCGTGGAAGATACCATCCGCGAAGCCTTCAACGAAGCCAGGATTTACAAGGCCGAATGGGACGCCTACGACGCCAGGGTGGCTAAAGGCGAGCACCCCATTCCGCCGCGCAAAGATCTCAAACTGGAACCGCTCAAGGAAGTGCTGGAAGGCAAGCGGTACGTGCATGCGCACTGCTACCGTGCCGATGAGATCCTGATGCTGCTGCGCGTAGCCGACGAGTTCGGCTTCAAGATCCGCACCTTGCAGCATGTGCTCGAAGGCTACAAGGTGGCCAAGGAAATCGCGGCCCACGGCGCCGGCGCTTCCACCTTCAGCGACTGGTGGTCTTACAAAGTGGAAGCCTTCGATGCCATTCCGTACAACGCTGCCATCATGCAGAAGAAGGGCGTGATCGTCAGTCTGAACAGCGACGATGCCGAAATGATGCGGCACCTCAACATCGAAGCCGGCAAGGCCATGAAGTATGGTGGCATGACCGAGACCGAAGCCCTCGCCATGGTCACCTTGAACCCGGCGAAGCAGTTGGGAATCGACAATCGCGTGGGCTCAATCGAAGCCGGCAAAGATGCCGACCTGGTGATCTACGACAAGTTCCCGCTTTCGGATTACGCCAAAGTGCAGAAGGTCCTGATCGACGGCAATATCTACTTCGATCGCGACACTGAAGTCAGCGGCCGTGCGGCCAAACAAGCGGAGAGGCAGAGGTTGATCGACAAAGAGAAACAGAACCAGCAGCGGCCGCAGCCAGCGCCCACCAGGAGGCAGGGACAATGAGAATCGCCGGAATTCCGCTGGCGGCACTCCTGCCTGTATTGGCCGCGGCCGCCGCTTCCGACAATACTTTTCTGATTCGCAACGCCGATGTGTACCCCGTGACGAGCGCTGAGATGAAGGGCGTTTCGGTGCTGGTGCAGGACGGAAAGATAGCCGATATCGGCCCCAAACTGGTGGCGCCGAAAGGTATGCGCGTGGTGGAAGGCAAGGGCCTGCGGGTCTACCCGGGCATGATCGATTCGGGCACGGAACTGGGCCTGGCCGAGATTTCATCCGTCCGCGAAAGCGTGGACACCGGCGAACTGGGCGAATTCATGCCGCAACTCCATGCCGTGGTGGCTGTCAACCCGGAGAGCGAACACTTCGGCGTGGTGCGCGTCAACGGCATCACCAGCGCCATGACCTTTCCCTCTTCGGGCGGCGCCGGCGGCGGCCGTTTTGGCGGCGGCGACCGGCAGGTGATCTCGGGGCAAGCCGCCCTGATTCACACCGACGGCTGGACCTGGGAGGAAATGACCGTCAACCGTTCCGCGGCCATGCACCTGATCTTTCCCAGCACGGGCGGACGCGGTGGACGCGGCGGACCCGTTCCGGACAGCGCGCTTGAGATGATTCCCGGCGCGCCCGGAGGCGGCTACGCGCAGGCGCGGCGCACCTATGAACAGCAGATCGCCAAGCTCAATGACTTTTTCGACCAGGCGCGGCAATACCAGAAGGAGAAGACCGCGCACGGGGCCGGCTTCAAACCCGACCTGAAGATGGAAGCCATGCTCCCGGTGCTCGAAGGCAAGCTCCCGCTGGCGGTTTCGGCCAGCCGCGCCAGCGCCATCCATGACGCCATCGCGTTCTCCGAAAAGCAGCGCGTCAAAATCGTAATCCTGCAGCCGCGCGATATCGCCAAGATCGCGCCGGAACTGAAAGCCAGGAACATTCCGGTGATCCTGGGCCGCGTGCTGGCGCTGCCGGATGCCGAGGACGACGCATACGACGAGGCTTTCACGCAGCCTGCCGAAGCCTACAAAGCAGGCCTGAAATTCGCCTTCGGCACCTTCACTAACGAGTTCGTCCGCAACCTTCCCTACCAGGCGGCCACGGCCGTGGCGTTCGGATTGCCTTACGACGAAGCGCTGCGCGCCGTCACCATCAACGCCGCCCGGATCTGGGGCGCATCAAACGAACTCGGCTCCGTAGAGAAGGGGAAATGGGCCGATCTGATGGTGACTGACGGCGACCCGCTGGAAATTCAGACGCAGGTCAAGCACCTGTTTATCAAAGGCAGAGAAGTCCCGCTGGTGAATAAGCAGACGCGTCTCTATGAGAAGTACATGAGCCGGCAATAGCGCTCGGTTATCACAGGTCCGGATATCAGGGGCCAGGCTCAGGCACGCGTTTTGTGCGGTCGGAGGAGTCAATCAAAATAGTTACCGGCCCTTGGTTCAGTAACCTGACCTCCATGGTCGCTTGAAAAACGCCGGTCTCCACCGGCACCGGACCACTTCTGGCGGCTTGCACAAAGTACTCGTAAAGTGATTGGGCCAGGTCGGGAGGTGCGGCCTGGTCAAAGCTTGGCCGGCGGCCTTTCCGGCAATCGCCGTAGAGCGTGAATTGAGACACTATGAGCAGCTTTCCGCAAGCTTCAATTACGCTGCGATTCATCTTTCCGGCTTCATCGGGGAAGACTCTGAGCCCCAGGAGTTTATCGACAACGTAGTCCGCGTCGGCACTGGTATCGTTTCTGGCGACTCCCAAAAACGCCAGTAAGCCGGTGCCTATAGATCCGGTAACGCGGCCGTCCACGGTAACCGTAGCTTCGCTCACCCGCTGTATCAGCAGTCTCATCCAATACTGGTGACATGAGACTTCGCCCGTTTGATCGCGAGGTCCCATCCGAAACGGATTACTAATTCTTCTACGGGTCCGTCGGCGGCAATGACTCCGTCCTGGAAAAACACAGCCCTGGTGCACATCGCCTGCGCGAACGGAATGTCATGCGTCACCAAAATCTTGGCCTGTGGTAAGCCGGCCAGCAACTCCGCCAGCGCGCGCTGTCCGGGAGGGTCGAGAAATGTCGTGGGTTCGTCCAGGACCAGAATCTCCGGCTCCGTCGCCAGGATTCCGGCAATCGCGACCTTCTTCTTCTCCCCCGCGCTCAAATGGTATGGCGCCTTGTTCGCCGCCGCGGACATGCCAACCCGCTCGAGAGCGGCGGTGGCGCGGTGAATCGCGTCGTGAGGAGTCAGACCGTGGTTGAGCGGCCCGAAGGCTACGTCTTCAAGCACGGTGGGCATGAAGAGCTGGCTTTCCGAATCCTGAAACACCAGGCCGATCTTCCTGCGGATCTCAGCCAGGTTCTGCTGCTTCACAGCCAGGCCGCAAACTTCCACGCTGCCGCTGCCCGCCAGCAATCCGTTCAGGTGAAGCACGAAAGTGGTCTTGCCGCTGCCGTTGGCCCCCAGCAATGCCACGGTCTCACCCGGGTCCAGGCGGAAGTTGACGCCTCGCAGCGCAGCTGTCCCGTCCTCGTATTGAAACCGTAAATCGCGTACTTCGATTAACGGACGCAGCATCAGACACCGTGCTCCACGGCCATGCGCAGCGCCACCGGCGCCAGCGACGCCAACAGGACGAAGGCCGCATCGCTCTTCTGAAACCGGAGCGCGAACAGCGGCTGAAAATGGCCCAGGAAACTCCTGGCCAGCATGGCCCGATGAATGTCTTCGGCGCGCCCGTAAGAGCGGGCGAAGAGCACCGCCAGAGCGCCTGCCGCGGCGCGGAAACGGGCGCCGCTGCCCACCATGCCGCCAACTGAAGCTCCGCGCGAAACCGCGGCCTTGCTCATGTGCTGAGCCTCTTCGGAAATCACGAACAGGTACCGGTAGAGAAACTGCGCTACCATCAACAGGAAGCGCGGCGCACCGGTCATCTCCAATCCTCGGAGTAAGACGGGCAGGGCTGTTGTGGAGACCACCAGCAGCACGGCCAACGCGGAGAGATAGCTCTTAAGCGCCAGTGCCAACCCGCGGGCCGGATCGCCCGACAGCCATGAAATGCCCGCAAAAACCAGCGTAAATGGAAGCACGATGCAGGCCCGCATAAGTGCACCGGCCAACGGCAGGCGCGCCCACAGTAAGGCTCCGCAAAGCAAAAGGAACAGGCCCAGCGCCAGCAGTGGAAGCGACTGGTGTGCGGTGGCCAGCACCACCAGGAAAACCGCCAGAGCGGCGAGTTTGGCGCGCGGATCACGGCGGTGAATGGGGCTGGCGCCGCGGCTCCACTGTTCCAAAACGACGTGGTGCAATTCAGGTGCTCCTACTTCCGGCGACTTTCCTGCGCCGGCGGCCCATCAGCAGGCACACACCATAGATCAGGGCCAGTCCGGCCAGGCCTGCGCCGGCTTTGCGCGGCCATCCGGGCTGCAGGAAGGACAACTCGTAGCCGCTGAGCGGTGTCGAAAACAAGGTCCGCGCGTGCGAAGCCATGCCCGTCTGCAGACTCAGCTTTTGGATGCCATCGGGGGCTGTGGCCGCGAACAACACACCCACGCCCGCCAGCAGAATAGCCACCAGACCCACCGCGCCCAATGCCAGTCCGCGCCCGGCGGACGGTTGGCGCACGAAGCCGGGCTGAATGTTCTCCAGCGCTTCGATCACCGCCAGGGTGATGGCGCCTTCGAGAATCGCCGACACCACAAACAGCGCCAGCGAAACAGTCAATACTGAGCCGGGCATTTTAACTCCCGAGATCAGCAATTCCGCCAGGGCCAGCACCGCGCTCACCAGCAGGGAGAGAGCGCCGCTGGCGAAAATGGCGTGCCGGCGCCACCTTCCGTTGCCCCAGAGATGAAATGGCAGATAGCCCGCGAATACGCCCAGCACCGCCATGTTCATAACGTTCGGGCCCAGCGCCAGGATACCGCCGTCCTGAAACACCAGCGCCTGAATCGCCAGAATCGCGGTCATCACCACACTCGCCGCCGCCGGCCCCAGGGTGCAGGCCAGCAGCGCGCCGCCCACCAGGTGGCCGCTGGTGCCCACGCCTACCGGAAAATTGATCATCTGGGCGGCGAACACAAACGCCCCCATCACGCCCAGCAGCGGAACCTTGGCTTCATCGAACCCGCGTTGCGCGCGCCGCACAATCAGACCGACAGCGGGCGCCGCGGCCACGTCCAGCGTGGCCCAAACGGGCGTCGACAGAAATCCGTCGGGTATGTGCATGATCGTCTCCAAAGTAGCACGATCTCTAAAATCGTGCCACCGGGTCGCAAATTCCCAGGTGCTACTATGTGTACGCATGAGTGGGCTCAGCCGGATTGGCGTCGCTATCGATTCCGATCTTCTGGACAAGTTCGACCACCTGATCGGCCAACGCGGTTACACCAACCGCTCCGAGGCGTTCCGCGATTTGATTCGCGACGAACTGGTGGAGAAGGCCTGGGAATCACCCGACAGCCAGGTGGTGGGCACGGTGACCCTGGTCTACGACCATCACGTCCGCTTGCTGAATGAGAAGCTGATTGGCATCCAGCACGACTTCCATCATTCGATCCTTTCCACGCTGCACGTACACCTGGACCATGACAATTGCCTGGAGGTTCTGATCGTACGGGGTAAGTCCGGCGATGTTCGCAAGGTGGCCGATGCGCTCATCAGCACCAAGGGCGTGAAACACGGCCGGCTCACCATTACGACTTCGGGCGCGGAGTTGAAATGATCGTCGGAACCGGCGTGGACCTGGCCGAAGTGCCGCGCATCAAAGCCTCCATCGAGCGCTTCGGCGCCAGGTTCATCCACCGTGTTTACACCGCGGCGGAGATCGCCTACGTAGAGCGCAAGGCCAATAAGTACGAGCGCTACGCTGCGCGCTTTGCAGCCAAGGAGGCCGGCATGAAGGCCATCGGAACCGGTTGGCACGGTGGCGTCACCTGGCAGGATTTTGAAGTCGCCAACCTGCCCTCCGGAAAACCCACGCTGCGCTTACACGGTGTGGCCGCAACTATCGCCGAAAAGTTGGGCGTCAAAAACGTCGCGCTATCGCTGACCCACACAGCCGAATTGGGAATGGCCCATGTGATCCTGGAAGGCTAGCGGCTTTTGGCTTTACCGCAGAGACGCAGAGCCGCTGAGACAAACGCAGAGAATCGGAAAATCAAGGTTTACTCTGCGCTTACCTTCGCGTCTCAGCGTCTCTGCGGTGAGGATGTTCTTTCGGACTGCGGCGAAGGCGCTAGTCTTTTACTCCGGCCAGGTGGAGCTGCGCATCTTCCAGCCGCTTGGCCTCCTGGTAGGTGTAGATCATCCGGTGAATTACAGTCAGGTTGGAAAGCACCGCGATCACCCACAGCACCGCGGGCATGCGGTCCAACAGCGCGCCCAGAATGATCAGCACAACTCGTTCCGGCCGTTCGAGAAAGCCCACCTTGCACTTCGGGATCGCGTTTTCGGCGCGCGCCCGGGTGTAACTGATCATCACCGATCCCGTCATCACGATGGCCGTCAGCACAATATAGAAAGGCCGGTTGATGGATGCGTAGTAGACCAGCAGCCCAAAGTAGAGAGCCAGGTCGGAGTAGCGATCGATCACCGAATCGAAGAAGCCGCCGAAGCGCGTCACCTGGTCGGTGGCCCGGGCCACTCGGCCGTCCACCATATCGAACAGCCCGGCGCCGATCACCACCACGCCGGCCCATGTGAAGCTGCCGCGGGCGAACAGCCATGCCGCCCAGATGTTAATGAGCAGCCCCAGAAACGTAAGCACGTTGGGGTGGATCTGAGAGAGTGCCAGCCAGCCTACGATGCGATTGATGGCCGTGCCGAACACGATTCCGATCGCACGGGTATAAGTCATAGCTCAGCCGTCTACATCGTGGATGGTGGTCAGTTTGAGGATTTCCAGGTCCTTCACGCCTCCGGGGCTGGTTACCTTGACCTCATCACCCACTTCTTTGCCCAGCAGCGCGCGGCCAATCGGAGACGTAGTGGAAATCTTGCCGTTGGCAGCGTCAGCCTCTTCGCTGGTGACCAGGTTGTACGTGATCTCTTCGTCACGCTTGATATCGAGCACGACCACCGTCGAGCCAATCCCGACTTTGCCGTGCGGAATCTTCGAGAAGTCGATCATCGAAATCTCGCCCATCCGTTTCTTGAGCTGGTTCAGACGGGCATTGACAAAACCTTGCCGGTCTTTGGCGGCATGATACTCGGCGTTTTCGCTAAGGTCGCCGTGGGCCCGGGCCGTCAGGATGTCCCTTGGCAGCTCGACATGCAACTCATGTTCGAGCGTGGCAATTTCATCCTGAAGCTTTTTCTTAATATCTATCATGCTGAGGGAGCAGCTCCCAAGGTCACATTATACCGGAGAACCCTGGCAGGGTAGGCGGCCTCGCCAGGCGTCCTGGCCTGCCAATCGCCTTTGGCGGCGGCGGGTCCTTCTGAACCCGCCCGCCCGTCTGTCATTATTGCACCTGCAAGTTCATCAGCAAGTCAATTCCGCCGATGGAGATCTTCATCTGCTGCGACCCCGTCTGGGCATCCGCCGGAATGGCCACGTTTAACTGGTACAGCCCGACCGACCCTGGCGTGAGACCACTGAAACCAACTTGCGCGGTGCTTCCTCCGATAGTAACGGAAGGAGTAACCCGGGTATTCGCCAAAGGTTGCGGTGGTGCGGGTGTGGGATCTCCGGAAGCCACTGGATGGTCCACCGGGCCCAGGCCATTCGCATAGACAATAATCGACTGCCCGCGTTTGGCGGGGTTGGCCTGGCTGATCACCGCGCCGCCGGTATCGGTGATGGCGAACACGCCGGGCGAATAGGTAGCCAGCGGCACCGTGTAAAGCTTGCTCCACAGAAAACTGCCGGCCGTTACTTTCATCTGCACCGATGACTGTCCCTGAAATTCCCAGGGGATCTGCACGTTGATCTGGCCCGGGCTGACGAAATGGATATGTCCGGGCAGGCTGAGTCCGCCGCCGTCGAAACTGATGCTCACCGAAGCCAGTGAAACCGGCAGCGACGGGGTGGTGACCATGGCGTTGGCATCGGAGAGCAAACTGCCGAAGATCGAAATGTAGGAACCGGGCGCCAGCCCCTGGCCCGCCTGAAATGGAGCAGCATTCACAACGCCGCCATTGTTGATCACCGGCAGCGCGCGCGCGAAGCCGTCAAACTCCACCGGAGCGAATCCGGGCAGCGTAGCCGTAAAGATCTGGTCCCCGGGCGCACCTATGTTCATGCCGGCGCCGGCGATGCCGTAAAGGAACGTCTGCTGATCGCCGAATGCAATAGTGCCTCCGCCCTTGACGACGTTGAATTGCACGGGATAGCCCACGACCGGCACACCAAACTGATCCATGGCCCGCAGGATCATGGTCCAACCAGTGTCATTCGCGGGAGCGACGAATGAGGCATTGTGGATGCGCACGATATCGGCGACGGTGCCGCTACCCACCAGGTATAGGTAGGGAACGCGTAACGTGGGTCCCGCGCCTGTCACCTCAATGAACCCCTCATAAGACCCAGGATTCGGACGGCTTCCCGACAGCGATACGACTACATTGTTGCCGTTGTTCGCGCCAGGTTGCAGCGTCAAGCTGGCCGGGGTCACCTTCACACTTGCCTTCGAATCTTGATCGCGCTGCTTCACTGCAAAGTTGAACGTGGCTGGGGCGGCGCTCACATTAGTAACTTTCAAGCGTGAGACTGCTCGAAACCGTGGTCTGTGTAATCACACCGAACGTCAGCGTGGACGGTTCCATAACGGCTGCCACGTTGACCGCGTCATCGACTTTCAATTTGCCGGCGCCCACCGCGTTCACTCGCGCCACAGCGCCACCATCGCTGACGTCCTGCGACGCGGAATTGACCACGGCCGATTTAAGTTGTGCCGGCGTCAACTTGAGAGCGCTATACTTCTGCTTCACCAGAGCCACCGCGCCGGCCACCATCGGCACCGCGAAACTGGTGCCGGAAACCATGGCGTAGCCCGAAGCGTTGTAGACGTCGCCGTTGGGATCCAGTCTCTGGGTGGCGGTGTAGAGGTTGTCGCCCACCGCAACCAGTTCCGGCTTGAGCGCCAGCACTACCGGCCGATTCTCCGCACCGCTCATACCCGACCCGAACAATCCAATCGACGGACCGCGCGACGAGTAAGCCGCTACCGTGTTAGCCGGAGAATCCACCGCGGTGAATACCGGATCCATCGAGACCGTAACACCCGAGTGGGAAGCCAGGAAACTCTTCAGACTGACTCCGTCGGTGTTGCCGATCATGACGGCAGGAATGCCGGTGTTCTGCGCACCCAACCCGCTATAGATGGAATCCGTGCCGCTCGGCTGGTAGATGATTACGCCAACCGCGCCCGCGGCCTGCGCATTATTGATCTTGTCGCTGAAGAAGCAGTTGCCGCGCTCGACCAGCGCAATGGCCCCGGTGAGCGACCCGGCCGGGAGAGCCGAACAGGCCAGGCCATCGTTCTGCAGAGAAGTCACGTCGAGAACCGTCGCGGTAAGCGGCGAGGCGATATGCGGGCCGTCTCCAAACAGCGCGTGAATGCTGGTCAGGTTTGACGGCACGCCGGCGCCGCCACTGGCGCTGACCACGTGCAAGGCCTGAAACAGGGTGTGGGAATTGGTGGATGCGCCCACCGTAATGGCGGAAGGCGCGGTGCCCGGCGTGTGGATGGAGCCAAGAGTGGCGGGCAGTATTCCGGTATTGCCGCTATTGCCCGCCGAAGCCACTACCACCAGCCCCATAGCCACCGCGCTTTCCACCGCCTGTGCGCGAACATCGCACTGGCCGCCGCAGAAATTCGGATCGGGGTCCACGTCCAGCGGCCCGTCGTATGGCGGGTCGCCCTCGTTGATCGAGAGCGTCACAATATCCATGCCATCTTTGACGGCATCGGTGAGCGCCTGAATCACGGCCAACGGAGCGGATTGCGTACCGAAAAGAGTGAAATCGTTCACCCCCGGGGAACCGAAAATCTTGTAGTTACCGAGAAAGGCTTTAGGGGCCACGCCTTGAATCGTCCCCGCAGAGCCGGTGTTCTGCGCACCCGCCGCGATCATCGCGATGGCTGTGCCGTGGCCTACGCGGTCGCGCGGCGTCACGTCGTCAGGCGACGAGAATTGCGGATCGGAGTCGCTCAGCGTCGCCACATAACTGCGCGCCACAATCACTTTGTTGTTGGTATAGTTCGAATCGCCTTTGGGAAAGCCCGACGGCGGCGTCAGTGAGGAGTCCTGAAAGCCAGGATGGTTCTGGTCGATCCCGGAATCGATAACGCCGATCTTGATTCCGGCGCCTGCATTCGACGCTCCGCCCACGGCATTCCAGGCCACCTGCACGTTCTCCAGACTCAACGCCGTATTGAGGTCGCGTTTCACCGGCGGCAGATACTGCACGTAAACCACGCCGGGAATGTCTTTGAGTTGGGCGGCGGTCTCGCGAGTCGCTCTCACGAACACGGCGTTCACCAGAATCTGTGTAGACGATCGAACGGGCACCTTGCGCCGCGCCAATTCCGCCAGCACACTGCTCTGCGCCGTGCGAATCTTCTGAAGATGGGCTTGCGCCTCCGCCGATTGAAGGGCAGTGCGTGACTGGGCCTTTCGAGCTACCGGCATGTCTTCCAGCACCAACGCGTAATCCACCAGGCGGCTGGGCGTCTGGCCCAACGCTGTAAACGCCACCAATATCAGAGCTGCTGATTTCATGGCAATCCTTTAGACGTTTTGCTTACGGTGAGGTTATAGCCAATCCTAGCCATCGTTACTCACTCCTGGCACGCAGAATTTCATCGGCTACATCGGTAGCCGCCCGCATTTCGCGCACGTCGTGGACGCGCACCAGATGCGCCCCCGCCAGCACCGCCGCCACCACCGCCGCCGCCGTAGCGAACTTAGTCTCCTCGGCATCGCTGTGGGCCAGGAAAGATTTGCGGGAAGGGCCCACCATGATAGGCATGTCCAGACCGGCCAACTGCCCGAGTTTGCCCAGGATCACCGCGTTCTGTTCCTTGCGCTTCCCGAAGCCCAGGCCGGGGTCGATCACAATCTTGGTCTTATCGATGCCCACGCGGCGCGCCCGGCTGATGGTGGCTTCCAGGTCGCGCGCGATACTTCCGATAGGGTCCGGCATCGGCCCCAGCTTGGCCCAGGTTTCCGGGCGCCCCCGCATATGGTTCAAAATGAGCCCACCGTTGTGGTTCGAGACGGCGCGCGCAAGTTGCGGCTCAAACGTGAGGCCTGAGGGGTCGTTGATAATTTCAGCGCCCAATTCAAGCGCGCGCTCGGCTACTTCGGCCTTGTACGTATCCACCGAAATCGGCACGCCCAGCGTGTCTTTGAGGCGCTTCAGAACCGGGATGAGCCGCCGCATCTCCTCCGCCACCGAGATGCGCGCCGACCCGGGCTTGGTCGATTCGGCGCCAATGTCCACTATGTCCGCGCCCTGCTCTTCCAATTCCACTGCGCGCGCGAAGGCCCGATCCGGGTCGGAATATTTACCGCCGTCGGAGAATGAATCGGGCGTTACATTCAGCACACCCATCAGCACGGTGCGCTCCCCCAGTTTGATCTCGCGCTGCTTCAACTTCCAAAAGAAGAGTTTTCTCACCGTCTATCCAATTTCGCACATCACGAGGCACCTTCCCCTGCTGATAGAGTGAGATTATGTCCCGAACTTCAGAAAATGGGGCGCCTGCGATGGGTGACGCGGGCGTTTGCGTGGACGGCAAATTGATCGTGCTCACAGCCCCGCTGACAGAGACCATCGACCACGCCGGCTACTTTATACAAATGGCTTTGGCATCGCTGCCGAAGCGCATGGAAGGGATCATTAACCAAAAGTATCCGAAGTGGCGTGACGTAGAGCGCAATGAGGATGGCTCGGCGCGTTACATGCCCGCCGGTGTGCGATTGGTGGAAGCCTCGATCCTGCGAGAGTTTCCCGCGGAAGACATGGTCTGCTGTTATCCCGACGATCTGCCGAAATTCGTCGGGGCACGCACGCGTGTCATCGGTGTCTCTACGCACAATCCGCTGGGAGTGACGTTTGCGGCCGGCGTGTATGCTTCCATTTTCGGCTCCTCGCGGGAACCGATTAATTCGCACTACGCCCGACAGTTGTTTCAAACGCTCAAACACAGCGCGTACCGGTCAAATTTCAAGGTCATCGTGGGTGGTTCGGGCGGCTGGCAAATTTCGCAAACGGACAGCTTCGAAGATCTGAGCGTCGACTGCGTGGTGGAGGGCCGCAGCGAATCTGCGGAGACGCTGGATCTATTCCGCAAGGCGATCCGCGGTGATGAGTTGCCGCGATTCGTGCAGGTCAGCCATCCTGCGGTGCGTAACGAATTGCTGACACCGCACAAGCGCACCACCTTCGGTGTAGTGGAGATGACGACAGGATGCGGCCGGCGCTGCCACTTCTGCCTGCCGGATCTGAACCCCCAGATCGACTTCCCGAAAGAGAAGATCATGGAAGCCGTGAGTGCCAATGTCAGAGAAGGCAACAGCCAGATCTCACTTGCGACCGAGGACATGTTCATCTGGGGACAAGTGCACACCGGCGTCCCGTTCTATTTCCCGAACCGCGAAGCTCTGGTCGATCTGTATCGCGATGTTGTGGGCACGCCGGGCGTGCGGCATCATTTGCTGAGCCATTGCACGATGGCGCCCTCGGTGGTGGATCCTAAACTGATCGAGCAATTGTCCGGGGTGCTGCTTGACAAGAGCCCGGTGAAGCTGCCGGCCGTGAGCACTCATCCTGAGGGCCGCATCCTGTCGCCGCTGATCGGTATGGAAACGGCGTCGATAGGGATGGCCCGGCAGATTATGCCGGGTAAAGCCGTCCCCTTCCCGATTGACGAATGGCCGAGTGTGCTCATCCAGGGGCTTACCATTCTCAACCGCCACAACTGGTTCCCCGTGATGACCCTCATGGTCGGTAATCCAGGCGAAACGGATTCGGACTCCATGGCCACGCTCGATCTGCTCTACGAGGTGGAGCGCCGGGGCCTGTTCGCATTCTTCGTGCCATCCATTTTCACGCCATTGCACGACACCCGGCTGGCGGCAAAGCAGGGTGTCCAGGAGAGCCGGGAACTGACGCGCCTCCAATGGCAGATCATGATGAAATGCTGGAAACTAAGCCTCCAGCCCGCGCTGCATAGCTGGTGGGGCCCGATGGCGTGGCGGGCCGGGGCGCTATTGGCCTGGATCTGGAAACTGCGGAAAATGAATGGGCCAAATTTCACGTGGCCGCTACTGTTGTTTGCCAGCGCTCTTCCTGAATGGCTAATGGCGTGGATGGGAAAGATCTACCGCGGACAGCCGCTCACGGTGAAGAGCCGCAAAGAACTGCTGGCCACCATCAAGCCGCCTCACTGGAAATACCTCCGGCCGGACAATGGCGACCTTCCGGACGGCTGGGAAGCAGGGTTGGATTCGGACCGCGCAGCTACACCTCTGCGCGTCCTGCCCAATATGTAGGATTAGTGGACGTTCGCTCCCTCACGGTCGCGGCTCGGTTCCGGCTTGTGGCTGACACGCGCGGCTCAGCCGACCGTAACTTTGCGCCAGTTCTTCCCCACCTGCACGATCAACTCCGCGGCGGGGTTCGCCAACACCAGGTCCTTAATCTTCTGGCCGTTGATTTCCACGGCCCCGGCTTTGATCTTGCGCGCGGCGTCGCTCACGGATTCGGCCAGGCCGATTTTGGCAAGCATTTTGTCTACGCGGATTCCGCCCTCGACGCGAACGCCCTCAGGCAGGGCCACGTTCTGAAGATCCGCAGGCACTTCCTTGCGCCGCACCACTGCGTTGAATACTTCGGCAGCGCGGGCGGCATCGGCGGCGGAATGATAGTCGGTGACGATCTGCTTGCCCAGCGCGATCTTGACGTCCATGGGGTGCAGCCGGCCATTCTGCACGTCGGCGCGCATCTGCGCGATCCCGGCGAGGCTCTTGTCGGTCAGCAGTTCGTAATAGCGCCACATCAGCTCATCCGAAATCTGCATCATCTTGCGGAACATCACTTCAGGCGGTTCGGTGATCCCGATGTAATTGCCCAACGACTTGGACATCTTGTTGACACCGTCCAGGCCTTCGAGGATCGGCACCATCGCCACAATCTGCGGCGGCTGGCCGAAATCTTTCTGAATTTCGCGGCCCACCAGCAGGTTGAACTTCTGGTCCGTGCCGCCCATCTCCACGTCGCATTTAAGGGCCACCGAATCGTAGGCCTGCGCCAGCGGGTACATCAGCTCATGCATGGAAATCGGCGCGCCCTCTTTGTACCGCTTGGCGAAATCGTCGCGCTCAAGGATACGGGCCACCGTGTACTTCGAAAAGAGCCGGATCAGGTCCAGGTACTTCAGCGGCTCCAGCCAGTCGCTGTTAAAACGGACTTCGGTCTTTTCGGGGTCCAGGATTTTGAATACCTGCGCCTTGTAAGTTTCGGCATTCTGATTGATGGCCTCGCGGGTCATCGGCGGCCGCGTCACGTTGCGGCCGGAAGGGTCGCCGATCATCGCGGTCATGTCGCCGATCAGGAAAATTACGGTGTGGCCCAGGTCCTGAAAATGCTTCATCTTGCGCAGCAGCACGGTATGGCCCAGATGGAGGTCGGGGGAGGTGGGGTCAAAGCCGGCCTTGACGCGCAGTTTGCGATTGGTCCTGGCGGCCTCAGCCAAGCGCTCGCGCAGATCCTCTTCGCGGATGATCTCCGCCATGCCTTTGCGCAGGTATGTCAGTTGTTCGTCAAGCGTCATGCGTCTTCAGGAACTCCGCGGATCAGCTCAATTGCAGCGCGGCCTTCAAATCTTCGGAGAACTTGCGAATGGCTTCCACCTGGTCCGCGCCGGCCGCCACTTCGCCGCCTTTGGCTGCCAGGCTGGCCTGGCCCTCGCGCCATACCAGGTAGGCCAGACCATTATCCGTCATCATGCCGGTGCTGCCCAAAGATAAGCCGCCGCCGCTGGTGCGTCCCACCATCGCCACACAGCCTTCACGCATGAATATTGACACCGCGGGGGATTCAGCGACCAGCTTGATACCGAAGCCTTCCAATCGCGCTTCGATTTCGGAATTCACATTTTGTATCGGCCCAGGTCCTCGTCGTTGAGGCCCTCCAGCCAGCGCCGCAGTTCTTCGTTATTGACCTTATCGGAAACGGTGGCCGCCAGTTTGGAAGACTTGAGCACAGCGTCTTCCACGAAAATCGGGCAATCCAAACGCAGCGCCAGCGCCAGGGCATCGCTGGGGCGCGAATCCACCGTGATCAACTCGCCTTCGCGGTCCAGCCAGATCACGGCATAAAACGTGTCGTCCTTCAATTCGCTGACTACCACTTTGCGCAAACATGTGCTCAGGCCCAGCAGTAGGCTCTTGATGAGGTCGTGGGTCATTGGCCTGGGAGTCGAAACCTTCTCGATCTCAAGGGCGATCGCATTGGCCTCGTAGACACCTACCCAGATGGGGAGCACGGTGTTGCCGTTGACATCCTTCAGGATGACGATGGGCATGTTGGTCACCGGATCCATCATCAGTCCGCGGATTTTCATTTCGACTTCCATTCGATGCGACCCTCCCACTTTTGATTACACCACAGTTACGCTCTCCCCCACCAAGGAGTTGGGGCCGGAGCGTGTTACCAGCACAGAGAGATAGCGGCCTGTGAGATCGTCACCGCCGTTCTGGTGCGTGAAGTTGAGGGTGCGGTTGTCGGAGGTGCGGCCGATCCACTGGCCCAGCGCCTGTTGGCGGCCTTCCACCAGCACTTCCTGAATATTGCCGATCAGCTCGGCATTGTTGCGGATCTGGATGGCGCGCTGTCTTTCCTGCACGATGATGAGGCGCCGCTGCTTCTCTTCTTCCGGAATCCTATCGCCCATTTCGAGGGCGGCGGTGTTGGGGCGCGGCGAGTATTTGAAACTGAACAACGAAGCGTACTGCACCTCGTCCAGCAGCCGCAGCGTCTCTTCGAAATCCTGCTCCGTCTCGCCGGGGAAGCCCACAATGATATCGGTGGTGATGGCGTACTTGCGCCTGGCACTCTTGATCCAGTCGATGCGGCGCATGTAATCGTCGCGGGTGTAAAGCCGGTCCATGGCCGCCAGCAGCCTGGTGGAGCCGGACTGCACCGGCAGGTGGACGTGGTCGCAGATGGCGGCGTTGCCATCCATGGCGTCCATAATGCCCTTCACGAAATCGCGCGGATGCGAGGTGGTGTAGCGCACGCGGCGGATGCCCGGAGTCTCAGCCACGCGGGCCAGCAGTTGGGCGAAATCCCAACCCGCGGGCGAGGGGTCCCGGTAGCTGTTGACGTTCTGGCCCAGCAACTGGATTTCGCTGTAACCCTGGGCGGCCAGCCGGCCGGCTTCGGCCATGACGCTGTCGCTGGTACGGCTGCGCTCGGGGCCGCGCGTGAAGGGCACTACGCAGTAGGCGCAATGCTTGTCGCAGCCCTCAATGATGGTGATATACGCGCGGTGCGGATTGTCGCGGCGCGTGAACGGAGTATCGAAGGCCTCTTCGGTATTGAGGCTCAGCCCGGTGACCCGCCGGTTGCCGGCTTCAAGCTGGACCAGCATTTCGCCCAGCCGCGTATAACTGGCCGATCCGGCCACCAGGCTGACGTGCGGTGCGCGGTCGAAAATCTTCTCGCCTTCCTGCTGCGCCACGCAGCCCAGCACGCCGAAAATCTTGCCTTTGCCGGCTTCCCGCTTGAAGTTCTGCAGGCGGTTGAAGACCTTCTGCTCGGCTTTGTCGCGGATGCTGCAGGTGTTGTACAACACCAGGTGCGCATCTTCCGGAGTCTCCACACGCGCATAGCCCTCATGCATGAGAGTGCCGATGACCTTTTCGGAATCGTGCGCGTTCATCTGGCAGCCAAATGTCTCGATGTAGAAGGTTTTTGCAGGCACTCTAGTTCCATTGTAATGCAGCGGCGCAGCACTCCTGGACTGCCGCCGCGGTGCTAAAATGAGGCATGAAGTTTTTCCTCGATACCGCGAATCTCGACGAGCTGAAGAAAAGCGCAAGCTGGGGCATTGTCGATGGCGTGACAACCAATCCGACCCTCATCGCCAAGGAAGGCAGGCCCATCGAAGAGCAAGTGCGCATGATCTGCGACATCGTGGATGGCGACATCAGCGCCGAAGTGGTTTCCACCGAATCGGGCGCGATGATCAAGGAAGGACTGGGGCTGGCGAAGATCCACAAGAACATTGTGGTGAAGTGCCCGCTGACGCGCGAAGGCATCAAGGCCACATCGGCCCTCAGCAAGCAGGGCATCCGGGTCAACGTGACGCTGTGCTTTTCGGCCGGCCAGGCGCTGATTGCAGCCAAGGCCGGGGCCTACATTATCAGCCCGTTTGTGGGCCGGCTGGACGACATCGGCTGGACCGGCATGGACCTGATCAAAAGCATTACCCATATCTACAAGAATTACGGATTCAAGACCCAGGTGTTGGCGGCGTCTCTGCGTTCGCCGACGCACGTGATCGATGCCGCGGCCGCCGGTTCGCACATCGGCACCATGCCTTTCAAAGTGCTGGACATGCTCTTCAATCATCCGCTGACCGACAAGGGGCTGGAACAATTCCTGAAGGATTGGAACAAGGCCTTCACGGAAGCGCCCGTCGCCGTATAGTTTGGCTTCCTCGTTCACAGTCGCGGAATGGGTTACAGTTGCCCTGGCGCTTGTGCTGGCCGTGTTGGTGGCGCTCATTGGTTACAGGGCGTGGAAGGAATCGCGCATCACGCCCGAAGAGCGCGAGCGGCAGCGGCGCTTGCGGTTGGTAAACACCGGCAAAATGGGTGATGCCACGCTGGTGGAAATCCGCGACGACCTGGTTTTCTACTCATATGCGGTGCGCGGCGTGGAGTACACCGCATCGCAGGACGTTTCGCGGCTGGCGCAGCGCGTGCCCACCGATCTTTCGGCCATGGGCGCGGTTTCGGTGAAGTACGACCCGCGAAATCCGGCCAACTCGATCGTGATTGCCGAAGGGTGGACCGGCTTGCGAGTCATGAAAGCCGGCTAACTGGTAGCGCCGGCGGTCTTCGCCGCAGTTCCTTCAGTCCTGATTGCTCAGCGTAGGCTGGCATGTAGGCTATCATGGGGAGAATCACCATGATTCAAGAACAACTTTCTGAGGGCCTGACTTTTGACGATGTTCTTCTTCAGCCGGCCCGTAGCGAAGTGGTTCCGGCCGAAGTGGATGCCCGCACCTGCCTCACTCGTCAGATCGGTTTGAATATCCCGATCGTTTCAGCGGCCATGGACACCGTCACGGAATCGCATCTGGCCATTGCTCTGGCGCAGCAGGGCGGCATCGGAATCGTCCATCGCAACATGTCTATCGAGCGGCAGGTGGAAGAGGTGGACCGCGTCAAGCGCAGTGAGAGCGGCATGATCGTGGACCCTATCACCATTGGTCCCGAAGAGCCGATCTCAGCGGCCCTGGCGCTGATGACGCGCTATCGCATCTCAGGCGTCCCGGTCACCAAGAACGGCAAGCTGGTGGGCATTCTCACCAATCGCGACCTGCGCTTCGAGAACCGGTTTGACGCACCCATCTCAGAAGTGATGACCAAGGAGAACCTGGTTACGGTTGCGGTGGGTACCACGCTCGAACAGGCCGAGGCGATTCTGCACAAGCACCGCGTTGAGAAACTGCTGGTGGTGGACGACCATTACGTGCTCAAAGGGCTCATCACTGTAAAAGACATCCAGAAGAAATTGAAGTACCCGAACGCGGCGAAGGACAGCCAGGGCCGCCTGCGAGTGGGCGCAGCCATTGGGGCAACCGGAGATTTCTTCGAACGCGCGCAGGAATTAGTGGCGCGCAAAGTGGATGTGCTGGCCATCGACACGGCGCACGGCCACAGCGGCCGGGTGATGGCGGCCGTGAAAACCATCAAGAGCAAACTGCCGGAAGTCCAGTTGATCACGGGCAACGTGGCTACCTACGAAGGCGCGAAGGAACTGATCTCGCTGGGGGTGGACGGCATCAAGGTGGGCATCGGGCCCGGCTCCATCTGCACCACGCGCGTGGTTTCCGGGGCCGGCGTGCCGCAGATCACGGCGATTTCCGAATGTTCCAGGGCCACGCGGGAAGCCGGCGTGCCGCTGATTGCCGATGGCGGCATCAAGTATTCGGGCGACATCACCAAGGCGATTGCCGCGGGCGCGGACGCGGTGATGATCGGCAGCCTGCTGGCCGGCACGGACGAGAGCCCGGGCGAGACCATTCTTTACCAGGGCCGCACTTTCAAGACTTACCGCGGGATGGGCTCAATGGGCGCCATGTCGCAAGGCAATGCCGACCGGTATGCCCAGAGCTCCAATGACAAGCTGGTGCCCGAAGGTATTGAAGGGCGCGTGTCAGCCAAGGGGCCGCTGGCGGAACTGGTATATCAGTTGGTGGGCGGACTGCGATCCGGAATGGGCTACTGCGGCGCGCACGACATCGGGGAACTGCAACGGGACTCGCGCTTCCTGAGGATCTCGCCGGCCGGGCTGCGCGAGGGCCACGTCCACGACGTGATCATCACCAAAGAAGCGCCCAATTACCGCGTCGAGTAATCCTTGAAATCGGCCAGGACGGCCTTTTCCATTTTGCGCGCCGCTTGCACCAGCCAGCCCTGCGGGCGTTTATTGAGATCGGCCAGCAGCGTTCTAGGTTTGACGCTGCCCAGATGGATGTTGGCGGTCTCCCATCCCATGGCCTGCAGCAGGCGTAGTTCGTCGCGCTCCTTGGGCAGCGCGTAAAGCTCAATGCGTGAACAGTCGGGAGCCAGGCGGCGCACGATCCAGCGTTTCTGGAAGCGCACGAACGGGTCAAGGCATCGAATGGAAGACTGCAGAATCTCTTCGTAGTGGATGCGAGGAGTGCCCTTGCCTTGCTCGGCCCAAAAGCAGGCGGAAGGCGCCAGCGCCTTGGCTTCGCGCGCCACCGATCCGCCGCGCCACTCTGCGACGGCCACATAGCGCTGGCGGCCCAGGCTGCCTAGCCCGGCCACGCGATGGGAGATTCGCCATTTCAATCCGCGCTCCGGCATCATACCTTCTATAGCCTTTATGGCGCCCGCCGGCGGCGCCTCCCGCAACACGGGAAGCTTGTTCAGCTTCTCCCAGAAAACCTCGGGCTGGTGCAGGCGCGCGGTGGCCATGGCGCGCAACACGGGGTGGTGTTCCGCCAGTGCGAACGGGCGGCCCACGGCTTCCACTGCGGCGCGGTAGCCTTGGAGAATTGCGTCGACGGCAATTTTCGACCCGCAGGTCAAGCCGGCCATTAAGGCGCTGGTGGAGAGCCGGACCAGGTCGTTGGTATAGGGCAGTTGCCAGGCTTCGTCGAAATCGTTGATACCCCAGATGAGGCGGGCCTCGACGTCGCGCCAGGTGCCGAAGTTTTCCACGTGGAGGTCGCCGACCGCCAGCACCTTGGGAGCCTGAGCGGCGTCTTCGCAGATCTCCGCCCAAATCTGGGCCCACCGGTAGTAGGTGGCTCTCAGGAAGGGAAAGGGCGCGGTGCGCATCTGCTGATGTTTGAAGTCCAGGTCCTTCTGCAGGAGGCGCAGGTGGCGCGAAAGCCATGCCTCGTATTTTTCGGTTGCCCGGGTGATTTTCATGTTAGCCGCCCACTCACTCGTCGGAAACAGCCGGGGTCAGCATCCACTTCAGAACCCCTCTGGGACCGCGGCCGAAGCCGTCGCAATCGATGCGCACCAGCGCGGCTTTTTTCATGTCGACCTGCAGCGCCGGGCTGGTTAGAAGGAAGGCCGCCAGGGAACTCATCAGTGGTTCATGGCCGGCCAACAGAATTGCCCGCTCCCCGGTGCGCGCCCGGATCTCTTCCCAAACATCGCCAGGTGAGGCTTCGGGCACCAGGGCCTGGGTGCGAACCACTTTGCCGGAGTATCCCAAAACTTCCACCGCCACAGCGGCGGTTTCCACGGCGCGCACGTAGGGGCTGGACAGGATCAGGCTGGGCGACACATTCGCGCTGCGCGCGCGCTTCAGAACGTGGCGCAGTTTTTCGCGGCCTTCGCTGGTTAGGGCGCGCTCGGAATCGGGGCGGCCCGGCGGGGCATCTTCGGCGATGCCATGGCGCAACAGGTAAATCTGCATCAGGGTTTTTTCCTAATCAAGCTTCGAGTCTTCCTGGCCGCCGGCCGCCGTGCTACACGCGCCAACTGGAGTTTGGAAATGTGGCGCTGCAGTTCGCGGAAGATCCGGTCGATGGGCTGGCCGGCATCGATCACCGTAAAATCGTAGGGCTCCACCATGCTATCCAGGGCCTTGATCAGGCGCGTTTGATAGCGCACGAAACTTTCATACATGTCGGGCCCGAAGCGCAGATCCATGCCGCTCTCCCAATAATCGAAGGCGCCGCGGCCCAGCACCACGCGCGAAACCAGATGGTCCACTTCAGCGCGCAGATAGTAGACGGCATGCGGGGCCAGCGCGAAACCGGCCACCTGTTCGATCCATCGGCGATCTTCGCCGCGGGCAATGGCGCGGGCCATGATGGAGAAAATGTAGCGATCGATCAGCACCACAAAGCCGGCGCGCAGGGCGGGAATGATTTCGTTCTCCAGGCGGTCGGCAAAATCGGTGGTGTAGAACAGGGTCATGGTTATGGGGCCGAGGGTATTGCCTTCCTTGGCCATCTGAATCCCCTTGCCGGCCAAAGCCGAACGGGCCATGCCGGTGTCGAGGACCGCGTGGCCTTCCTGTTCCAGCCATTGGCGCAGCAGCGCGATCTGCGTGCTGCGGCCGACCGCATCCGGCCCCTCGATCGCAACCAGCTTGCCCTGCAGTTCCGAGATGTCCACGCCCGGGAGCGGTTCCCTATAGAAGTGGAGAGGCTGACGGTTGTGCGGCAAATTCTCCTCCGGCCGGCAGGCGCAGCACGCCACTCTTCAAGCTGCCGTTTTTCCGATTGACCCCGAGCTCAGAGACCACGATCTTACGCATGCGCCTCTGCTGGTCCTCAATCGACAGGGTGGCGTCGATGATGTGGAACCCCATTTCCTGCGCCATGGCTTCATACTCATCCAGAATGCGGCCCTGGAAGATGCGAAAACTTTCCTCTACGTCGCGGGCCAGCCCCAGGTCCATGCCGGCTTCATAATACTTCAAGGCGTCGCGGCCGCCCAGGATTCGGCCGAGGGCCACATCCAGGGGTACGCGAAAATAGAAACTCAGGTTGGGATGAATGGCGAAGCGATAGAGATTGCGCACCCAACGCCGGCTGACTCCCCGGGCCACATCGCGCGCGAATGCGGTATAGGCATAGCGATCGGCGCAGACGATGGCGCCGGACTTGACCAGCGGGAGAATGTAGCTTTCCATGCGGTCGGCGAAATCCGTGGCGTGAATCAGGCTGAAGGTGGTGGGGGTGAACATCTCCTTCCTCTTGCCGCGGCGCGTGGCCTGGCGCACCAGCGGGGAAGAGTTCCATTCGCTGAAGGCCACGGCGTAGCCTTGCGACCGGAGCCAATGGCTGAGAAGCGAAATCTGGGTTGATTTCCCGGAACCGTCGATACCTTCCACAACAATCAGTTTTCCCCGGTACCGGTTGGGGACGAATAGGGGCATAGGTCGCCAGGGCCTATTTTAGCTTACCGGCAGTTGGCGCCGGTTGCGGGGCTTGCGCTGCTCAACGGGCAACGTACACGGTCGCGCTTCCCACGGTCTTAATTTCAAACCACTCCTCGACGCCGAACGCCGTCTCGGCACCGCCCAGCAGCAGCCAGCCGCCTCGGTAACAGCGTGCCGTGGAGTTCTTTCAAAATGTTCTTCCTGGTCTCGGTGTCGAAATAGATCATGACGTTGCGGCAGAACACAAGGTCGAAGGGGCCGAGAGCACGCATGCTCCGGCGCAGGTCGATGGTCTCAAAACTGACCATCCGGCGCACTGGCTCGCTCAACTGCCACTCCACGCCGGAACGGCGGAAATGTTTCACCAGCAAGGCCGCCGGCAAGCCCCGGTTCACTTCAATCTGCTGGTACTTGCCGGACCGGGCGCGCTCCAAGGCCTTGGAGGAAAAGTCGGTGCCCAGAATTTGAAGGTTCCAGTCACTCAATCCGCTCTCCAGCAGAAGCATGGCCAGACTATAAGCTTCCTGCCCGGTGGATGCGGCAGCCGACCAGAACCGCAGCTTCTTCGTATCCTGCCGGTCTTCCTTCAACCGGGGCAACAGGACAGTCCGTATGGCGTCATAATGGGCGGGATCGCGGAAGAAGTAGGTTTCATTGGTGGTCATGGCCTCCACCACCTGGCGGCCGACATCCGTCTCACGGGTGGTGGCCTGGAGGAGCGCGCACAGGTCGTTGATGGAGCCGAGACCGAGTTGCCTGACGATGGGCGTGAGGCGGGTTTCGAACAGGTAGTGCTTGTCTCCATCGAGCACGATGCCCGTCTGGGAATACACCTGCTCCTGAAGGAACCGGTAGTTATCCGAGTGGATCTCGGCGATTGATGTTGGGCTATTCATTCCGTTCTCCTTGGGTTCGGCCTGCCATGCGCAGGATCTCCGGCACCACCTGATCGAGGGCCAGCACGCGGTCGGCAAGGCCCGCATTCACTACGGCCCCGGGCATTCCCCAAACGACGCTCGAAGCCTCATCCTGCGCGAGGACGCTGGCCCCCTGCGCTTTGAGAATCTCCACGCCGCGCAACCCATCCTGCCCCATGCCGGTCAGGATCACGGCGATGACGGCGCCGCCATACACTTCTCCGATCGAAGTAAACAGCGCATCGACGGCGGGACGGCAGGAATTCTGCGGTGGCGATTGATCCAGACACACGCGCACTCCGCCGCCGTTCGAGGCCACCTTCAAATGAAAATCTCCGGGCGCAATCAGGATCTTGCCCGCCTCCACCAGCGCGCCCTGCCTGGCTTCCTCGACCGGCAGCCGGCAGGTGGAGTGAAGACGCTCGGCCAGCAACCGGGTGAAGAGCGGCGGCATGTGCTGCACCACCAGGACCGGCAGTGGAAAGCCGGCCGGCAACTGCGGCAGGATCGCGCCCAGCGCGGTCGGCCCACCGGTGGAGACTCCGATCACCACGACTTTGGGCCACACCGTTCTGGGCACAGTCTGGACACGGCGTAGCCCCCTGCACCAGTGGCGCTGGCTTGACGTGCGCCGGTTCCGGGGATGCGTCGCCGTTTTGCCGCGGCAGGTGGAAGAACTGTTTGATCTTCGGAACCAGCTCTTCCCGCAGGCGCATCATCGAGCCGATCGAGCGACCCTTCGTTCGAGGCCTTGGTCACGTAGTCGTCGGCCCCCAGGGTCAGCGCCTCCAGAGTTATCGCCGCACCGCGCTCGGTGAGCGTGCTGAACATGATGACCCGGAGATGGGAATACTCGCGCCGAATACGCCGCAACGTTTCGAGGCCATCCATTTCAGGCATCTCGATGTCCAGCGTGACGACGTCGGGGTTAAACTGCGGCATCCGTTGCAGTGCGATCAAGCCGTTCGACGCCGTTCCCACCACATGGAGCAGCGGATCCTGCTCAAGGGCGTGAGTGACCAGCCGCCGGATGACCACCGAGTCGTCCACCACCAGCACACGAATTCGCTCGCCAGGCTGGAGAAATCGCTTGTTCAACGCGGCCATGTTCTACTCCCTTTTCCAGTGTGGATTCCTGCAATCATGACGACCTCATAGGCGCCTGCCTCAAGCTCAGAACGTGAACTTCGAGATAGCCGTCTGGAGCCGGGCCGCCATCTGGCTCAATTCCTGGGATGCCTTCTGCGTGTCGTTGGCGCCCTGCGTGGTATTCTTCGCCGCCACGGCCACGCCGCCGATGTTCCTGGCGATGTCGCCGACCCCCTTCGAAGCCTCGGTCACGCTGCGGCCGATCTCGTTGGTGGTCACCGTT
The DNA here is from genome assembly GCA_963817515.1 of Bryobacterales bacterium. Classification (GTDB taxonomy): domain Bacteria; phylum Acidobacteriota; class Terriglobia; order Bryobacterales; family Bryobacteraceae; genus DATMNI01. The sequence goes on from CAWFPJ010000014.1 coordinate 48,775, forward strand.
TGTTCTTCCACCGCCGAGGCGATGCTGTTCGAGATGTCGTTGATCTGGTTGATGATGGCGCCGATCTCCTCGATGGCCTTGACGGCGCCCTTGGTATCGCCCTGGATGGCATCGATCTTCTGGCCGATCTCCTCGGTGGCCTTGGCGGTTTGCTTGGCGAGTTCCTTCACTTCGTTGGCAACCACGGCGAACCCCTTGCCCGCTTCGCCGGCGCGCGCGGCCTCGATGGTGGCATTGAGAGCCAGCAGGTTGGTCTGCTGCGCGATCGAGGTAATCACCTTGATCACATTGCCGATCTCCTGGCTGGACTCGCCAAGCTTCTTCACGGTTTCATTGGTCGACTGCGCGACGCTGACGGCATTCTTGGCCACGCGAGCCGACTCGTTGGCGTTCTTCGAGATCTCGCGGATCGACGCCTGCATCTGCTCGGAGGCCGAGGCGACTGAGGCGACGTTCCTCGACACCTGCTCACTGGCTGCGGAAACGACATTGGCCTGCGTCGCGGTCTCCTCGGCGTTGCCCGCCATCTGCTGGCTTACCGCCGTCAGTTCTTCCGAGGAAGCTGCCAGCGTGGTCGCATTTTGCGCCGTGACCTTGAGCGGCTCGACGATCGCCTCGAGCGTCTGGTTGACGCCCTCGACGATGGTGCGGTAAGCGCCCTGGTGCTTGGGGGCGTCGGCGCGCGTGCCCACATGGCCCTCCGCGGCCGCCTGGGCCAGCATGCTCGCGTCGGACACCAGCGCTTGAAGGACGGTGGCAACATTGTTGACCGCCTGCTTCATCTTTTCGTGGTCGCCACTGTAAGTCTGCGTGATCAATTCGTCGATTTTGCCCGTGCTGATCTGTGCCAGGATGCGATTGCCTTCACCGATCGGCAGCAGGATGGCATCGAGCATGGCGTTCACGCCCTCGATCAGTTTGCGGTCGCTCCCGTGAAACTGCTCCGCCCTCCCGCGGTCGCCGAGGCGGCCTGCGCGCGAGGCTTCCACCAGGCGGAGTACTTCCTCCTGAAGGAGCTTCTTCTTTGGCGCGCGCCGATCATCGGCTGCCGGAAGATCTAAAACGGCGGCGCGGCCGGATGGGTTTCGCCCGCGAAGAACTCGCCGGCCGTCGTTTGCTTGTGTTGCCATTGTCTTACTCCCTTTGTATTCCTATTGCGTTGCTGCGCCGCCGCCGGCGCCTGGTTCCCCGACCCCTATGTCCACAGTTCGCTCGATGTCGAGCACCAGCAGCAGCCGGTCTTTCAGTTTGTAGACGCCGATGATGAGTCCCCGCGCCACGGGATCGAGGTTCTCCGGCGGATCTTCGTACGCGGCTGCATCCACATCCAGCACGTCTCCGATCTCATCCACCAGCAAACTCACGGCACCCTCATCGGTGCGTACCACTATGTTCATCGCCGTCTGGTCCGCGGCGCGCGCAGGCAACTGGAACCGCCGCCGCATATCTAAGGAGGTGACGATCTGGCCGCGCAGGTTAATCAGCCCATCGATGACGTCCGGCGCCTGGGGCACGCGGGTTGTCTGCTGAACGCGCAACACCTCCTGGACGCGGAGAACATCCACGCCGAGAAACAAATCGGCCACCAGGAACGTGCAGAACTGCGCGCTGGTATGCGCCCGTTCGGATTTTCTGGCTGTGGTATCGGTCGCCATCGGTCAACAGTCCTTTCCGGCGCAGACCTTTCCGGCCCAAACCAATGCTGTCTCCGCGGACTCGCCCGTTGCCGGGAACCAATCCGCCGCTGCCCCGCGAATGACATACTCGATATCGAGAAAATCCGCGACTTCATGGCCCACCACCGCCGAGCCCAGGAGGCCCTTGCGGCTGCTCTGCCGGCGCACCGTGACGGCGTCTTCCGCGATATCGAGAATCTGGTCGACCACCACACCCAGGCTGCGCTCGCCGTCGTTGAAAACGATCACCTGCACTGGGATCGGCGGTATCCTGCTGTTCCGCGGCCTCCGCGCGCGCCGGAATCGAGGACTGCCCGAAGCTGCACCAGGGGGAGGATGCGGTTCCGGTATTGCACCACCTGGCCCCCGCCGGCATGCTCGATGGCCGACCGCGGGAACTCTTCCAGCCTGGCGACCAGAGACAGCGGAACGGCCAGCCGCTGGAACGAACCGGCCCGGAACAGAAGCAGCCGCTGCTGTCTCGCTGGCCGAATGCGGCTGCTGTTCGGCCGCCGCGCGCGCCTGCTCACGGGATTCGGCCAGCACTCCGGAGCGCTGGCCGATGCCCAGCACGTCCAGGATGAGGGCCACGCGGCCGTCGCCCATGATCGTCGCCCCGGCATAGACGCTGAGCCCCTTCAACTGCTTGCCCAAGGGCTTGACCACGATTTCCTGCGTGTCGTTGATGCCGTCCACCACCAAGCCGAACTGCCGGTCTTCCGCCTGCAGGACCACTATGCTGACCGCCTCAGTCTGTTCGGTCGATTTCAGCCCGAGCACCTGATTCAGGTGGGCGATCGGCAGAAGACTCCCGCGCCGGCGGTACACCGGTGTACCGTGCACATGCTCGATCGCGCTTCTCCGCCGAATCTCCCTCCAGGCGGATCAATTCGAGCAGGCTCACCTGCGGAATCACGAACCGTTCGCCGCCGCTTGTGATCACCAGGCCGGGAATGATGGCCAGCGTGAGTGGGATCTTGATCTTTACCGTGGCGCCTTCGCCGGGCCGGCTGAAGATGTCGACAATGCCGCCGATCTTCTCGATGTGGGACTTCACCACATCCATGCCTACCCCGCGGCCCGAGACGTTGCGTGACGGTTTCCGCCGTTGAGAAGCCGGGCAGGAAGATCAGGTTCAACGCCTCGCGGTCACTCAGCTTCTCGGCCTGTTCGGGCCGTAGAAGCCCCTTGTCGATGGCCTTCTGTTTGACACGGGCGACGTCAATCCCCGCCCCGTCGTCGCCGATTTCGATGTTGACCTGCCCGCCTTCGTGATAGGCGCGAAGAGTCAGTCTTCCCTGTGGCTGGTTTGCCGCATCGCAGGCGGACCTCCGGCGGCTCGATGCCGTGGTCGCAGGAATTGCGAACCAGGTGTACCAGCGGGTCCTTGATGGCCTCGATGATGGTCCGGTCGAGTTCCGTCTCCGCTCCATCCATCTCCAGCCGGATCTGCTTGCCGAGGGCCACGGCCATATCGCGCACCACACGCGGCAGCTTGTTCCAGACCATCCCGATCGGCTGCATGCGCGTCTTCATGACGCCCTCTTGCAGCTCGGTCGTAATCAGGTTCAGCCGCTGTGAGGTCGCGTTGAGAGCGGCGTCCTCGCGCTCGGCGTTGAACTGGAGAATCTGATTGCGGGTGAGCACCAGTTCTCCCACCAGATCCATGAGCTTGTCCAGCAGTCCCACCCCCACCCGGATGTTGGCATCCGCGGCGGCGGAGGAGGCCTCAGACGGGCGATCGTCTTCCGGTTGTTCCCCCTCCGGATGTTCCACCGCCGGATGTCCCACAACGGGAGCAGGCGTCGGAGCCGTCGATTGGGCGGCGGCGCGCAGACGTTCGGTCAGGTCCTCAAAGCGGTCGAGGCCTTCCTCGCCACTCGCTTCAATCGAGGCCAGCACCTTTCGAGTGGCGTCAACCGTCTCCAGAATGAGGGATACCAGCGATGGGCTGAGTTCCCGTTGACCGTCGCGCAACTGGCTCAATAAGGTCTCGGCCTGATGAGTGATCTTTTCCAGCGTCGAAAACGCGAGGAAGCCGCACGTACCCTTGATGGTGTGAATGGTGCGGAAGATGCTTGCCAGCAGCGCCGCGTCCTTCGGCCGCTTCTCGAGTTCGACGAGTTCCTGATCCAGGCATGAGAGGTTTTCATGACTCTCGACCAGGAATTCGCCGATAATTTCCGCATCTTGGATGCTACTGTTCACTGCTGTCTCCGGAGCTTGGTTCAAAACGGACGGTTGGATCGGATCAGTTCAGTGGAGTAATCGGCAGAATTGGGGAATTCCGCTATCCCCGGCGAAAACTAAAGTTGACGAGCACGCCAGGCCGCTTGAAAGACGCGTGCGGCCAAGATTGTCCGCCTACCGGGCCGTCCAGCCTCCGTCGATCAGCATGGTATGGCCGGTGATCATCGACGCCGCGGGCGACGCCAGGAATACCACTGCCCCGGCAACGTCCATGGGCTCGCCGATACGGTGCAGAGCGGCGATTCGCTCGACCACGTCCGCCCGGAAAACGGGATCCGCCAGTTCAGCCTGATTGCCTGGAGTGGCGATGAAGGTCGGGGCAACCGCATTAACTGTGATGTTGTGCTTGCCCCACTCCACGGCCAGACACTTTGTAAGGTGCGCAATTGCAGCCTTGGTCACGCAATATATCGACTCGCCCGGCAGTGCCACGAAGCCCGCCTGTGAACTCAGGTTGATAATGCGGCCGCCGTTCTGCCGGATCATCACGCGCGCGGCGGCCTGGCTGGCGAAGAACAGGCCTTTCAGGTTCAGGGCGAGCATCCGGTCGTAGTCGTCCTCGCCAACATCTTCAGCCGGGCTGCCGATCGCCACGCCGGCATTGTTCACCAGAATGTCGAGGCGGCCAAACTGCGCGACGGTTTCATCCACGGCGCGGAAAATCTGCGGAATGCTCGTTACATCCATCTGCAGCGGGAGCGCCCGCCGGCCCATGCCTTCGATCTCCGCTGAGAGGCCGCCGCCCGAGCCCTTGGCGTCGCGCATCCCCAAAGCAACGTCCGCGCCGGCATGCGCCAGAGCCAATGAAATCGCTCGCCCCAGACCGCGCGCCGCGCCTGTAACCAGGGCCACACGGCCGCTCAGATCGAACCGCGGAAACTCACTCATAGACATAACTCATCCACTCTTAGCTGCGCCTGACTCCGAACCGGCGGCTTAGGAGGTTCTACCTGGAGACTAATCGGCTGGCAATGTAGTCGAAAACCTTTTCGGGCATCTTCATTTGTTCCCAGGCGCCAAAGCCGGCCGTGACGGCCAGCGGCCACAAGATGAACATGCTGACCGTGCCGACGGCGGCCTTGTCTATCCATTTTCCAGCGCCAATTTCAACCGTCAGAGTATCGTCCAACTGATGAAATACGATGTTGAGGGAAGTGGCCATCCCGACAAAATCCCGCCACCCGCCGCGCTTCTTAATCTGCAGCAGTACGCTCTGTGTTTCCGTGGACATCTGCTGGGAATCGAATCCCTGGGTGTCCAGCCAGCCGCTGACTTCGGCGATCAACTGTGAACCATCCCTTGCGGCGCACGCGTACCTGCGGCTCTTCGATCTCGCGACCTGACTGTGCTGTTCCGGAATTGAAAGCGAAACGTTCGGACCGTGCTGATCGAGAAGCGAAGCGCCGCACCCCCTGCAGAACCTGGACCCGGCATCAACTGCCAGGCTGCACCGCGGGCAAAGTTTCGGCGCGTCGGACCGGCTGCGCTCGCTCAATGCCGCGTCACGGTGCGGAGGGGGAGAAGCTGCGGAACCAAGCCCGGCCTTGTCGCGAGGCTGAGGCGCCGGGTCTTCCAGGCTTTTCAGCGCAGCATCAATCTTGATCGCGACTTTGGCCAGCAGGTCGTCCCGCCGTTTTAGCCTCAGGAGCAAATCGCGGATTTCAGTTGGAGAGCGGCCATCCCGCAGCCCCTGCTCGAGTTCGAAAAGAAGAGTAATTTGATCCTGGGAATTCAATGCGTCGGTGGAGTCGATCCGTTCCTGCAGGTTGCTCAGATAAGAGACGGGAACGTGGGGAGAAGTTGGAAGCGGGTCAGGCAGCGGCGGGGCGGGGAGCGCCGTATTGATGGATTTAACCAGCGCAAAGGCCGCTTCTTTGTCCCGCCGCCTGTAGTCGGTTACCTGTATTTCGTTGAGCGGAGGCGGCAACAGGTTGAGGTTGATGCCGTCTGCGACCAACACCGGAAGAATCGTCTTGCCGAGTTGAACCACGTAACCCAGTTCGCTCCTGCAGGCCTCTGAGTCCCATGACTCCGGCGAAAGCGCAAAAATGAAAATGTCGCAGCCACGGATGTTCGAGAGAATGTTGTCCCACCACCGCTGGCCGCCCGTAAGGGTCTGGTCATGCCAGGTGTTGACCCCGACAGCCTGCAAATCCTGGATAAGTTGAGTGACTATATCAAGGTTATTCCGGCTGTAGCTAACGAACACTTGCTTCATGAATATCGTCTCCCCCCGAATGGACTCGATTGCCGCAAGCAGAGCCTGTCATAGTGGTTAACTATATCACCCGGGCGGCGGGCGCCGAATATCCAAAACCGGCCAGGAGGGCGATGCCACGTTAAGCTGGAAGCATGCCCCGCTACGCAGCCATTGACATCGGCAGCAACTCCATCCGGATGGAGGCGGCGGAGGTCACACCGGGGCAACCGGCGCGGATTCTGGCTTCCGACCGCGAAGTCACGCGGTTGGGCGAAGGCGTATTCCGCACCGGCGCGGTCACCGAGGATGCGATACGGAACACCTGCGTGGTGCTGGCGCGGATGGCGGCGCTCTATCGCAAGCTGGAGGTGGTAGGGGTGCGGGTGGTGGCCACCAGCGCCATCCGCGACGCCGCCAACCAGCGCGAGTTTCTGCCCAGGGCGGTTGAAGCCGTAGGGGCGCCGGTGGAAATCATCTCAGGGCGTGAAGAGGCGCGCCTGATCCATCTGGGGGTGGAGAGCAGTTGGCCGCAGCTGGATAAGCGCGTCCTGATCATCGATATCGGGGGTGGCAGCGCGGAGATCATCGCGGCGGAAAACGGGCGGCTGCAGGAAGCTTTTTCGAAGCCCCTGGGGGCGGTCCGGCTGCGCGAAATTTTTTTGAAGGATGACCCGCCAACGCCCCTCCAGTTGCACCAGATGCGGGAGTACATTCAGGCCAAGCTGGATGCCGCGGTGCGCCGCCTGGGCCACACGGGATGGGACCGCGTGATTGCAACTTCGGCCACGGCCGCGGCGGTGGCGAGCGCCGTGGGCCGTACGCCGCGGTCCAAGCGCGATGACGTGGACCGGCTGCGTGTTTCAACCGCACAGGTCCGCCAACTGTATGCGAAGCTGGCCACTCTGGGGCTGGCGGCCCGGCGCAAGACTACCGGCATCGGGCCGCGGCGCGCCGAAATTATCGTGCCCGGCGTGGCGGTCCTGCTGGAGTTTTTGCAGGAGTTCCATTTGCCGGCGGTCTACTATTCGCGGGCCGGAGTTCGCGACGGCATCATCGCCGATCTGGCGGCGCGAAACGTGGGCGCCGAACGCTCGCGGCTCAACCGCGAACAGCGCCGCGAAGTGGAAGGCATGGGCCGCCGCTATGGAGTCTCGCTGGAGCACGCGCACAAAGTAGCGGACATTGCGAACCTGCTGTTCCATGCGCTGCAGCCCCTGCACCAGTTGCCGCCGGGTTGCGGCAAATTGCTGGATGCCGCGGCCTACCTGCACGATGTGGGACACTTCGTGAGCGGGGCGAACCATCACAAGCACTCCTACTATGTGGTTTCCAATTCGGATATGGCGGGCTTCACGGACCGTGAGCGGCTGCTGGTGGCGGGCCTTTGCCGTTACCATCGGAAGTCGCTGCCCAATCCCGTGCACAGCGCGTACCAGGCGTTGACGGCGGATGAGCGGCGCATGCTGCTGTTGATGATCCCCATTCTCAGGCTGGCGGACAACCTGGACCGCAGCCGCGAGCAGCGCATCAGCGGAGTGGAGTGCAGCCTGCAAAATGGGGACGTAGTGCTGCGGGTGCGCTCGCGCGGCGATATCGACCTGGAAGAGTGGGCGGCCGAGCGGGCCGGCGCGGCTTTCAAGCAGGTGTACAATCGGCCGGTGACCGTGCTTAAGGCACGCGATTGACTTACGCCAATATCATGAGTGAACCAACCATGCGGGAATATGCCGTGCTGCAGACCGCGGTCTTGTTGCGGCGGCTGGCTTTTCAGGTAAATCGCGCGGCCAAGAATGGAGAAGCCGACGCCATCCATGACCTGCGGGTTGCCATTCGCCGCTTCAGCCGGGCTCTGCGCGCGTTTGCGCAATTCTTTCCGGATGGATCGGGAAAGAAAGTCCGCCGCCAACTGGTGCAAGTGATGGATACGGCCGGCGGCGTCCGTGACCAGGACATCGCGCTCGAATTGCTGGCGGAGGCCGGCATTCCGGCGCATTCGGCGATTGTCACGCGCCTGGTAACCGAGCGCCGGCATGCCAGCCGCGAACTGTTGCGGGAATTGCGCCGGTGGCGTACACGGAACTTCTCCCGAAAATGGCGCAGTCAACTGGAGCTGCAGCCATGACCAAGCCGCGTCGCATTCCGTGGGACGAGCGGACGACCGCGGCAGCCAACGCGCGCCACCACCTGCCGCGGCTGATGGCGGATTACTTCGTTGCGGTGCGCGAACTCCTGGCCGGCGATCCGGCTCCGCCCAAACTGCACCAGGTGCGGCTGGCTTCGAAGCGTGTCCGGTACACGCTGGAGTTGTTTCGCCAATGTTACGGTCCTGGCCTGGAAGCGCGCCTCGAAGCCCTGCATGAGCTGCAACAGGTGTTGGGAAAAGTCAATGATGCCGCCAGCGCGCGCCGCCTGCTGGCGAAGGCGATGAATCCGAAATCTCCGCAAAGCCAGCGGGTTCAGAAGTTTCTGGACGAGCGCGCTACCCATGAAGCGCAGGAGTTCCGCAAACGTTGGAATGATGTTTTCGACGCTCCCGGTCAACTGGAATGGTGGGTCGGCTATTTGGCCCGTTATACGCGCGCTACGGGGCGGCGGGTTTGACAGCCCGATTCGAGATGCCGGAAGAGATTACAGAAGCGGACCTTGAGCTGGTGGACCAGGCATTCGCCGAAGTGCGGGAAGTGGGTGTTCGGGTTCGGCAGTGCCAGACGGATGCGGAATGGTTCCGCGAACTGCTGGTGGGTCTGCTGAACTCAACGCTGCGTGAATACCAGCATTTGAAACTGGGCTTGCGGAAATCCACGGCATTGCTGGCCTGGGCCTGCCGCAATCTGCTGGAGCTCAACATCTATGTCCAGTATGTTTTGAAGTCCGAAGCCAATGCCAAACGGTTGGCCGGAGAGCGGCTGGCCGACGGGATCGAGATCTTCGATTCGTTCAAGACGTGGGCGGCGCGGAACGATCCGTCGCTGGTGACGCCCGCCGTGGATGCGGAATTGAACTCGCTGATTGAGCTGAAGGCGCAAGAAGACAGCGCGCCGGTCAGAGCCTTGTCCACCCGATACGTGTCGGCTGAGGTCGGGCTGGCGGACGAATACGCCAACATGAACAAGGTCTGCCTGAAGCTGATCCACCCCACCGCTTATTCGGTGCTGGCCGGAGGTGACGAGTTGGTGCTGTTGAGGCCGGTATTGTTCCGCTCGGGCGCCGGGCACGGGCTGGAGATTTTGCAAGCCGTGAAGCAGCATCTGGATGGGCTGTAGCAGCCAGGACGCTAATAGCTTCGATTAACCGCGGAGACGCGGAGCCAGCTGACGTCGGCGTTCGTTGAGTAGAGAAACTGGGGCCGGATGCCGGGGGCCAGGGAAAGGTGGCCCTGCGGGCGGCTGTGCTTTCCTATTCCAGGATAGACTCGATCCGCAAACTCCGCGGATAGTCATACCAGTTGATAGATTCTACTCGGCGCTTTCTCCGCGACTCCGCGTCTCTGCGGTAAAGCTTTTGCACTGGTCACGCGCCGCGCCGGTAGCCAATTCGTCGCAGCGATTGTTGTCGGCGTGGTTGGCGTGACCCTTGGTCCAGGTCCAGGTGGTTTTGTGGCGGCTGTTCTGCTGGTCCAATAGTTTCCAAAGGTCCTGGTTGACCACGGGCTTCTTGGCGGCCGTGATCCAGCCCTTGCGCTTCCAGCCGTGGATCCAGGTGGTGATGCCGTTCTTCAGATATTCGGAATCGGTGATCACTTCAACTTCGCATTCTTCCTTGAGAGCGCGCAGGCCTTCAATGGCGGCTGTCAGTTCCATGCGATTGTTGGTGGTGTGAAGTTCGCAGCCCCAGAGTTCCTTGTGCAGGCCGCCGCAACGAAGGATGGCGGCCCACCCGCCGGGGCCGGGGTTGCCGAGACAGGCGCCATCAGTGATCAGTTGAACTTTCTTCACCGGGCCAGCACCGGTTCCGACTGGAAGAAATCGTCTACCAGGGCCAGGATCTCCGACGCCTCCTGTGCCTTATAAATGGAGACGCGAAGTTGCGCGCCGTGGCGCACGCCGTGCGTGAAGTAAGTAGCGAACTGTTTCATCTTACCGACGTTGTCTCTCTCTCGGATCTCGATCAGCATGGAATAGTACTGGCGCATCATCTGGTAGCGGTCGTGCTGCGTGGGTTCGTCGTACGCGCCCGTGGCGATGTACTGCGAAATCTGGCGAAAGATCCAGGGATTGGAACTGGCGGCGCGGCCGATCATGACGGCGTCGCAGTTGGTTTCGCGCACCATGCGGAGAGCGTCTTCGGGCGTTACGATGTCGCCGTTGCCGATGACGGGAATTTTCACCGCGGCTTTCACTTCGGCAATGCGGCTCCAATCGGCCTTGCCGGCATAGCCTTGTTCACGCGTGCGCGGGTGCAGCGCCACGGCTTGCAGGCCGCAGTTCTCGGCGAGCCTGGCCATCTCCACGGCCACCAGGTCTTCATCGCTCCAGCCGGCGCGGCACTTCATGGTGAAGGGGATGGTGATGGCGCGGCGCACCTGGGTCAACAGGCGCTCCACCAGCGGCAGATCGCGCAGCAGACCGGAGCCGCCGTTGCACTTGACCACTTTGTTGACGGGGCAGCCGAAATTAATGTCGAGGGCGTCGAAGCCGAGATCCTGGCAAACGCGCGCGGCGTCGGCCATTACGGCCGGGTCGGCACCGAAGAGTTGTGCGGAGATGGGATGCTCTGCGGGGTCAAAGGCCAGATACTTCAACGTCTTATTGGGCTTTCGTGATCTTAATGACGCGCTTACGCCATGGGAGCTGGTGAACTCAGTCATGATCAGGCCGCACCCGCCCAGGTTCCGAATGAAACGGCGGAATACGGTGTCTGTCACACCGGCCATCGGGGCGAGCACCGTGGCTGGGGCGATCTTCACCGGTCCAATCGAGAAATGCGTGGGAAAGGGATTCATGAAGCTGGCGATATTTCAATTCTAACGGGTAAGGGCGCGAAACGGAAACGGGAGCCAGAGCGCGGGCGTCCATCTTGTTTGAGGAGGCGCTTGAGATGAAGCCATTGCACATTATTCTGCTGATGGCCGCGGGCGCTGTGGGCGGCGCTGTGATCATGAAAGTAGTGCAGCGGCCTCAAGTTGACGCGGTGCCGGGCGAGGTGGTTGCGCAACAACAGGCTCCGGTGCAAGCCGTACAGCAAACCCGGCCGGCGGATCCCGCTCCAACGGACCAGGCGGCTCCTCCAACGGAGCAGGCGCCCCGGTCGAAGCAGCAGCCGGTAGCGGCGCCCGAGCCTCCCAGGGAATCTCCAAAGCCTGCGCGCGTGCACCGCAGGAACCCTCAACCAGTGACAGGGCCGGTGATAGCGCAGAATCGCGCGAGCGCACCGTCTTCGCCGGCGCCTGCTGCGGCGGCCGCTTCCGTGCCCGAGCCAGTGCCTGATCCCGTGCCCGTGCCAGAGGCGCCGGCGCCGCAACCAATTTCACCCGCGCGTCCCGAGCCGGAGAATGCGACTCCGCCGCCACCCGCTCCCGAGCCCAACAGGGTTACGCTGAACGCTGGGATGCTGATCCCAGTGCGCCTTGTCGACGGGCTCTCTTCCGAGCGGAATTTGCCGGGCGATACGTTCATTGCAACGCTTGACAAGGAGCTTGTGGTGGACGGCTTTGTGATCGCCGAACGGGGCGCGCGGGTGGAAGGCCGGGTGGTGGCTTCCGATCGCGGTGGGAGAGTGAGAGGCGTGGCTGAGCTGGCGGTAGAGTTGACGGGGCTGCGGACGTCGGACGGACAATACGTGGCGATTCAAACCGACAGTTTCAAAAGGCGCTCGGAACAGACGCAGCGGCGGGATGCGGAGACCGTCGGCGCCGGTGCGGCCATTGGCGCGGTGATCGGCGGTATCGCAGGCGGCGGCAAGGGTGCGGCGATTGGTGCAGGTGTGGGCGGAGGCGCGGGTGCAGGCAGTGTGCTGCTGACCCGCGGCGATGAGGCGAGGCTGCCTTCGGAAACGCGGATCAGTTTCAGGCTGCGGGCTCCCGTAACGCTGACGGAGCGGACGCCCGGGTAGCATTTTGAACAGGAGTCGGACTTGAAAACTCACAAACCCCGCGTACGGCGATATTCTTCCAGCGTCATCGTGCGGCCGGCACGGAGGTCGGCAAGTCCTTCCTCGATGGCGGCTTTCGTCTCGGTGCCGAACTGCTCGTTTGTGTCCTGTAAGTCGGCCAGGTAATCGAGCACGTCCGCTAGACGATCCTCAGGCAATGCGTCCACAATCTGATGAACATTCTCCCGAACACTCATATCTCGCCTCTCTTCGATCATAGCGCGGCCAGCAGTTTGGCCAGCAGCGCGGTGCGATCTGCGATGCGGCTCGTGAGGATGCTTTCGTTGGCGGCGTGGGCGCCTTCGCCGACACCTCCCAAACCATCGAGCGTGGGGATTCCCAGGGCGGCCGTGAAGTTGCCGTCCGAGCCGCCGCCGGTGAGCGATTCCTCCAACTGCACACCGATTTCGCGGCCCAGGTTCTGCGCGGTGCGGAATAATTTCACGATGCCGGCCGAGCGCTCCATGGGCGGGCGGTTGAGTCCGCCCGTGACTTCGATGGTGCACCGTTTGTCATAGGGCTTCAGCGCGTGGAATTTCTTCGCCAGTCCGGCGGCATCTTTCAGGCGCAACACGCGGATATCCACCTCAGCCGTGGCTTCAGCCGCCACCACGTTCGACCGCGTTCCTCCCGAGACCACTCCGGGGTTGACGGTGATGCCGCGCTTTATCTGCGTGAACGACGCGATGTGGCCGATTTGCCGGGCCAGTTCCAAAACCGCACTGGCGCCCGATTCAAAGTCCACACCCGCGTGCGACGCCTTGCCGCGCACCGCCACGGCAAAATCGCCGACGCCTTTGCGGGCCGTCTTGAGTTTTCCCGCCAGGCCGGTTCCCGGCTCCAGAACCAGCACCGCCTGGCTGCGGGAAGCGTTCTTCTCGGTGATCGAACGGGAAGCCTCGCTGCCCACTTCCTCATCGGGATTCAACTGCAGCAATACTTTCGAAGCCACCGGAATCTTGAGTTCACGCAGGGCTTTCACGGCGAACAGGAAGAAGGCGATGCCGGATTTCATGTCGAGCACGCCGGGGCCCCACAGGCGCCCGCCGGCCTGCCGGAAAGGCATGGTGCGCAGCGTGCCGAGAGGCCAGACGGTGTCGGAATGGCCCAGGGCCAGCACCTGGCCGCGTTTCCGGCGGCCCGGCAAATCCATTTCGCAGACCAGCAGTTTGCCGAACTTGCCGCCGGAAAGAGTCTTCACCTTGGCATACGGCGCCACCGTGTCGGACACCAGGTCCACGAACCGGTTTACCGCGGCGGGGGCGTCGCTCGGCGATTCGCATTCCACGAACTGGCGAATCAGCGCTACAATTTCGGGCTCGCGCGCCCGGGCAAAAGAGAGAATAGAATCCACGGCTGATATAATAGCGGCTTCCATGCCGACTTTGGATATCAATGAGATTCGGGCTATTCTGCCCCATCGCTATCCGTTTCTTCTGGTGGACCGCATCGTGGAGATGGAACCCGAACGCATCGTCGGGATCAAGCAGGTTACAGCCAACGAACCGTTTTTTCAGGGCCACTTTCCGGATTTCCCGGTGATGCCGGGCGTGCTGATTGTGGAAGCCATGGCGCAGACAGCGGGCGTTTTGGTACTGAAAAGTATTCCTGACCGCGAGAACAAGCTGGTGCTTCTGGTGGCGGTGGAGAACGCGCGCTTCCGGCGGCCGGTGGTTCCTGGCGACACGCTGCGCATGGAGATGAAGCTCCTCAAGCGGAAGGTTAGCGTGGCCAAGATGGCGGGCGTGGCCACGGTGGATGGCCTGGTGGTGGCGGAAGTCGAAGTGATGTGCAAACTGGCGGATAAGGAAGTTCAGCAGCCGGCCGAAGTGACCGTCTGACCAATGCCGATTCACCCGACCGCCATCGTAGATGCACAGGCACGGATTGCGGAGACCGCCGATATCGGACCTTATTGTATTATTGGCGCGGAGGTGGAGATTGGCGCGCGCACGCGCTTGATGGCCAATATCTACCTGGAAGGCCCCACATGGATCGGCGAAGATAATCTCTTCTACCCGTACAGCACCGTGGGGGTGGCTTCGCAGGACATGAAGTACAAGGGCGAACGCGCCGAGACGCGCATTGGCCACCGCAACCGGATCCGCGAATTCGTCACCATTCATCGCGGCACCGAGGGCGGCGGACTGGTCACCGGCATAGGCAGCGATTGCCTGCTCATGACCTACTCGCACGTGGCGCACGATTGCCGCATCGGCGACCACGTCATCCTGGGCAACAGCGTGGGTCTGGCCGGCCACGTGGTAATCGAAGACTGGGCCGACGTCAGCCCGTTCAGCGGCGTGCACCAGTTCTGCCGCATCGGGCGGCACGCGTTTATCGGCCCTTACAGCGTGATCAAACAGGACGTGATGCCGTACTCCCTTACCAGCAACAAACCGGAGATCGGGGTCTTCGGCGCCAACAGCGTGGGCCTTGGGCGGCGCGGTTTTCCGGCGGCAAGCATTGAGGCGCTGCAGACCGCGATGCGCTTGTTGACGCGCTCGCAGCTCAATACTTCGCAGGCGCTCGAGCGCATCCAGGCCGAAGTTCCCGCATGCCGTGAAGTGGACGAGTTGATCGAATTCATCCGCCATTCAGAACGCGGCGTGATCAAATAGAATGCGCTACGCACTGATCGCCGGCAACGGGCGGTTCCCGATGCTGGCTCTTGAGAGCGCGCGGAAACTGGGGCATGACGTGACCGTGATCGCCATACAGGAAGAGGCGTCCCGGGAAGTTGAGGCCCTGGCCCCGCGCTGCCACTGGATTTCGCTGGGCCAATTGAGCAGGCTGATCGAGATTCTGAAGCAGGAAGGCATCACTGAGGTGGTGATGTGCGGCCAGGTAAAGCACGCCAAAATCTTCTCGTCGATCCGGCCGGACTGGCGGCTGGTCAAGCTGCTGGCGGCGCTGCCTTCGAAGAATACCGACGGGCTGATCGGCGGAGTGATTAAGGTGTTGGAGGACGAAGGCATTCACCTTCGGGATTCCACGCTGCTGCTCAAACCCATGCTGGCCGGCGCGGGCGTAATGACGCGGCGCAAGCCCGGGAAAGATGAGATGGCCGGCGTGGAGTACGGGCGGCGCGTGGCCAATGCACTGGCCGGATTCGACGTGGGCCAGAGCGTGGCGATTTGCGAACGCGCCTGCGTGGCGCTAGAAGCCATGGAAGGCACCGATGCCATGCTGCGCCGTGCTGCCGGCCTGGCGAACGGGCGGCCGCTGGCGCTGGTGAAGGTGGCCCGGGGGCGCGAGCATCTGTTGTTCGACGTGCCGGTGGTCGGGCTGAGCACGATCCCGGTGATGCAGGAGACCGGGACGACCGTGCTGGCGGTGGAGGCCGGGCGAACGCTGATGCTGGACAAAGCGGAGATGATTCAGACGGCGGATCAGGCAGGAATTGCGATCATGGGGCTGGAAGATTGATGGCACAGATGCGAGTGGCGGTAATCGGCGCGGGCCAGTTCGGCAAGAACCATTGCCGGGTGGTGCACGAATCGCCGCGGGCGGAACTCTGCTTCGTGGTGGACAGCGATGCCGCGCGCGCCGCCGAATCCGCGGCGCTCCATGGGGCGCAGGCGTTGACGGACGCGCGTGAATTGGCGGGGAAGGTGGATGCGGCGATAGTCGCCGTGCCCACTACCCGGCACGAACAAATCGGCTGCATGCTGCTCGATGCGGGCATCGACGTACTGGTGGAAAAGCCCATCACGCCGGACCTGGAATCCGCAGACCGGATGATTGCGGCGGCGGAACGCAACGGACGCATTCTACAGGTAGGGCACCTGGAGCGCTTCAACCCGGCGGTGATCGAACTGAAGCAGCGGGCTTCGCTGCCCCTGTTTTTCGAGATCCACCGGATGAACCTGTTCAGCCCGCGCAGCCTGGACGTGGATGTGGTGCTGGATCTCATGATCCACGACGTGGATATTGTGCTCGATCTGGCCCACGCCGAACCGCAGGAAATCCGTGCGGCCGGCATCTCGATTCTCTCGGACAAAGTGGACATCGCCAACGTACGCCTGCAGTTCCCCAACGGCTGCGTGGCCAATTTAACCGCCAGCCGCATCTCCACCGAGCGCGTCCGCAAGCTGCGCCTGTTTCAGCCGCACCAGTATCTTTCGCTGGACTACGGGCGCCAGGACCTGGCGATTTTTTCGGTCGGCGAGGGCCGGCAGATCGGCTTCGAGCAGGCCAAGGTGACCCAGGGTGAGCCCCTGAAATTGCAATTCGATGCCTTCCTGGACAGCGTGGAAACCCGAACTACTCCGAAATCTTCCGGCCGGACGGCGCGTCTAACATTAGCGGCTGCTCTGGCGATTCTTGATAAAATTAAGGAGCACTCGGAAGTGGTCTCGCAGACCTTGGTCGATGGATGGAAACCGTAGTAAAACCTGCCGCTGACGCTGAACTTAACCTTCTGACCGAGTGGGGCGACGGCAATTCGCGCCTGCGGTGGCGGGAAGCGTCGGTAGCTTCGGTGCTGGTGCATATCGTCGCGATTACGCTGTTGATGTCGCTGCCGGCGGGGTTTCTGGATGGGCCGCCGCCGCGCCGTGCAGCTCCGCAAATTCATCGCATCATCACTCCGCTGACCGAACCGCTGACCGAATTCACACAAAAAGCGCCCAACAAGGGCAAAATCGCCAAGGAACTGGATGTGGCGGCCTTGCAGCCGCGTGAGCGCCTCAAGGCCCCGCAGGAAGCGCTTTCGACCAGCCGTCCGCGGGCCTCCCGGCCGGCGCCCGTCCCCGTTACTCCCGCGGCGCAGCCTACGCCGGCGCTGCCGGAGCCGCCGAAACTCGAGGCCAGCAACAAGGAAGCGCCCAAGCTGGACTTGCCGCCGGCAGCCGCGCCGGCGCCGCCGCCCCAGATTCAACCCGTTGAGAAGCCCAAGCTGGCATTGGAGAACGTGGGCGCCCCACCGCCGCCAGTACCTTCGGGCCAGAGCGTCATAGCCGTGCCGAACACCTCGGTGTCCAATGCGATTCGCGAAATGGCGCGGTCGGGATCGACCGGTGGCATTGTGGTGGGAGACCCGGGCGCCGGTGCGGGCGGATACGGGGCCGGCATCAATCTTCCGCCGGCGCCCGGCGTTCAGGGCAGCGCGCTCGAGTTAAAGAGCGACCCGATGGGAGTGGATTTCCGACCTTACCTGGCCCAGATTCTGCAGACCATCCGGCGGAACTGGTACGCCGTGATGCCCCAAAGCGTGAAGCTGGGACGCCGCGGAAAGGTGGGGCTGCTCTTTGCCATTACCCAGAATGGCAACGTCAGCAAGGTCACCTGGGCAGGGCAATCGGGCATAGAGGCGCTGGACCGCGCAGCGGTGGCCGCCATCAGCGCGTCCAATCCGTTTCCACCGCTGCCGCCCGAGTTCAAGGGCGACCGCGTGGTGCTGCAACTCAATTTTGCATACAACATGCAGAAGTAACGCCGGCGGTCCATGCCGCCGGTGCCTTGGCTTACCGAACCCGCATTGCCGCTTTCGCCAGGCGCATGGCGTTTTCCATGAGCCTCAGGCCGTGGTCGTCCGCGGCGGTCAGAATCGATTCGGGGTGGAACTGCACGGCTTCAATCGGCAGGTCCCTGTGGCGCACTCCCATGATGACGCCGTCGGTGGATTCGGCCGTGACTTCCAGACACGCCGGGAAGGCGGAACGCAGCGCGAACAGGGAGTGATAACGGCCCACTTGAAACTCCTCGGGCAGGCCTTCGAACACGCCCACGCCGCGATGCCGCACGGTTGAAGGCTTGCCGTGCATGGGATAGTCCAGCACGCCCAATTCGCCTCCGAAGGCCTCCACAATTCCTTGCAGACCCAGGCACACTCCAAATACCGGCACGCCCAACCGAACCGCAGTCTTGACCAAATCGGGAACGCCGAAATCCCGCGGACGGCCAGGCCCGGGCGAAATCAGAATCAGGTTCGGCGCCAATTGCTCAATCAACTCAGGCGGAAAGCCGGCGCGGTACGTCACCACTTCGGCGCCCGTCTGGCGCGCGTAATTGGCCAGTGTGTGGATGAAGCAATCGTCGTTATCCACCAGCAGCAGCCTGGCGCCGGCGCCCATGGGTTCACGCTCCACGCCGGCCGTTGCCTTCATCGGTTCGGCGGCTCCCAGGGTTCGGAAGAAGCCAGTGGCTTTGAGGCGCGTCTCACGCTCTTCCATGGCGGGCACGGAATCGTAGAGCAGGGTGGCGCCCACCGGGTAGGAAGCCATGCCGTCGCGCAAATAGGTGGTGCGGATCAGGATGCCGGTGTTGATATCGCCGTTGAGCGAGATCATTCCCACGGCGCCGCCATACCAGCCGCGCGCGTTCTTCTCCAGCGCCTCCACGGTTTGCGCCGCCGCCTTCTTCGGAGCGCCAATCACCGTGACCGCCCACATGTGGCTGAGGAACGCATCCAGCGCATCGAAGCCTTCCTGCAGGAAACCCTCGACGTGGTCTACCGTGTGAAAAACTCCGGCGTAGGATTCGATGAGCCGCCGCCCAATCACCTTCACGCTGCCCGGGTCGCAGACGCGAGATTTGTCGTTGCGGTCCACGTCCGTGCACATCGTCAGTTCGGATTCTTCCTTGGTGGAAACCAGCAGTTCGCGGATATTGTCGGCGTCGCGCAAGGGATCGCCGGTTCTTTGCGCGGTTCCCGAAATCGGGCAGGTCTCCACACGATGGCCTTCCACGCGCACGAACATTTCGGGCGACGCCCCCACCAGCTGCTCCTCGCCGAACTGCAGAAGGAACTCATACGGGCTGGGGCTGGCGCGCTGCACCCGGCCGAACAACTCCGAGGCTTTGCCGGAATAAGGCGTGCTGAAAGTCTGGCGCAGCACCACTTCGTAATAGTCGCCGCGGCGCATGCCTTCGCGCACCTTCTCCACGTTCGCCATGTACTCTTCGGGCGTGTGATCGGAGACGATGGGGCCGGGCTCGCGATGAGGCGGCGGAGGCACTTCCCCGCCATCGCGCGGCAGGCCCGTGGTGGAAACGGCGCCGCGCGCGAAATCGTACTGGTAGCGCTCCACCTGTTCCTTCTTGCGGTCCATGAACCAGATGTCGTCGCAAAGATACAGGTGCAGGTCCTTGTGGCCGGGACGCGGCAGCTTCTTTTCGACAGGCTCGAATTGAAACAGCAGGTCGTAGCCGAACGCGCCCACCAGGCCGAGGCGCGAATCTTCTTCGCCGCGAAACTCTTCCACCAGAAGCCGGAGAATCGAAAATGCCGACGGCTGCTTGCTGCGCTCTTCTTCGGGAAATAATTTCGGCAGCGGCTTCAGGCGCCCGGCCAACAGGCCGTCTTCGAAGCCGAACTCTTCCCAGTGGGGATGTTCGGCCAGGATGGGCTGAAACAGTTCCGCGATCGCCTGTCCGCGCTGGTTGAGCGGACGAAACTCCATGCGGCGATCGTACGAAATGATTTCGAGCGGCGGACAGGTAGAGGCGATATCCCAACGCGAGTACCTGCCGGGATACTCGTATCCCGAGGAAAGATAGATCCCACGGTGGCGATCGAGGTCGCGCAGGACGTGCGTCAAGCCCTTTCGGAAATTGCCCTTCGAAGCGGTGCGGGTAACCTCGATCCCGTGGGTAGTCGTATAGCGGTATTCGCGCATAGGCATGTCCCTTGGGAAGTTATTTGTTCAGAATAACATGGTCAGCCGGCTCAGGATTTCCGGCCCCAACCCAGCGGCCCGTTTCAAATCATGACCGGCGCCTTCGACCACCAACAGACTGGTGCGCGCGGGGATCAATGGCATGGCCGCCCGCAGGTCATCAAGCGAACCGAAAGGATCTTTAGTGCCGTGCACGAACAAAGCCGGCACCCGCAGTTCGGGGAAAAAGCTGGTTCGCTTTTGTTCCGGTTTGGACGGCGGGTGCAGGGGATAGGACAGCAGCAGCAGTGCCGCCGCAAGCCCGGGCCGTTCCGCGGCAGCCATGGCGGTCTGCCGGCCGCCGTAAGAGTGTCCGCCGGCAAAAACCCGCCCCGGAACCATCCCCTTCACAGCCTGAACCGCTTGCTCTATTCCTTCGCGGTCACGCGCCGCCACGGCGCCCACCGGCGGCCCTTTTAACTGCTGCTGGCGAAAAGGCAGATCGTACCGCAGCACAAGGTATCCGGCCTCCGCAAACATCTGCGCCAGCCGCACCAGCAGCGGAGCGTTGGCGTTCGACCCGGCGCCGTGCGTCAACACGATGGCGTCTGCGCCGGCCTGTTCCGGCCGATGCAGGAACCCGCGGACCGCCCCCGCTTGGAAAACTTCTTCCATCGCGATTTCCAGGCTTACGGCCTGCCCTATTCCTTTTTCTTCAGCGCCTGATCGTTGGCAGCGATAAACTCGCGAATCTGGTCCGCCATGCCCAGCAACTTGTCCCACTGCTCGCGGTATAGCGTGACAGGGAAGCGGCCCAATCCGTACACGGAGAGCCCGCCCTTTTCGCTTACCTTAAGGAACATTTGCCCGCGAGAAGGCTTTTTCAACGCTTCGTTTTCTGCGCGCAGGCGTTCCAGCTCTGCTTTCATTTCTTCGTCGGATGCCATATTATTCAATCCAAGTCTTCAACAGTCATACCACAACCTGGGGCCATGTTACGCTGGAATTTCCCAAACATGCCCGAGTTTGAAGCCATCCTTTTCGATTTCGACGGCGTCCTGCTGGACAGCGAACCCGTCCATTGGGCCTGCTGGGCCGAACCCCTGGCAAGTATGGGTCTGACCATGACCTGGGAATATTATCGCGACCATTGCATCGGCATCGACGATCGGGACATGCTCCGCGCCATAGCCGACGCCGCCAACCCGCCGCGCGATTGGACCGGTCTCTGGGCACTCTATCCCGCCAAGAAAAAGCTATTCCGGGAGCGTATGATTCAGCCTGCCTTTGAGCCGGCGCTCGATCAGCTCTTGGGCCAGCTGGGCGAGCAATACAAGCTTGCGGTGGTCAGTTCCAGCGCTTGTGTCGAAATTGAACCGTTGCTGGTGGCCGGCGGGCTGCGGCATCATTTCCAAACCATTGTGGGCGGCGAACACGTGACCAATCATAAGCCCGCGCCAGACCCCTACCTGCTGGCCGCCCGGCAGATGCAGACACGGACCGCGCTGGTGGTGGAAGATTCCCTGGCAGGCGTTGCCAGCGGGCGCGCCGCCGGCTTTGAAGTGCTGCACGTCAAGCACCCAACCGAGATGCCGGCACTGTTGCGGAAACGGCTGTCAGGCGATCTTAGGGCAGCTTAAAGTCGGTTGGCGTGCGCTCCCTCACGGTCGCGGCTCGGTTCGTTTGCGCTGCGCCGCATGACCAATATGCCAGCAAGAATCCTGCCACCGTACGTGAACCAGCCGTTCGGCTAGGGCGGCCCTGGCCGAAGTGCCGGTCCATGGCCCAGGCGATACCGTGTAACCTGAAAATTAGAGGCGCTCGTGGCACCAACCAAACCGAAGGGAAAAACCGCTGATCATTTTCGCAGTGTGCTTCCGCTGTTGAAAGAACTGGTGCGGCCGCGGCGCGGCAAACTGGCCCTGGGTTTCGTGCTCATGGTAATCAACAAAGTGGCGGGACTGGTTTTGCCGGGCTCCACAAAGTATCTGGTGGACAATGTAATCGGCAAACACCAGATTGGAATCCTGGGGCCGCTGGTGCTGGCCGTCTTCGGGGCCACCATCATTCAAGGTACGACTTCGTTCAGCCTCACTCAGTTGCTGTCCAAAGAAGCGCAGCGCCTGATCGCGGAGCTGCGGCGCAAGGTCCAGGAGCATATTGGCCGGCTGCCGGTGGCCTACTACGACGCCAACAAATCGGGCGCCCTGGTTTCGCGCATCATGAGCGACGTGGAGGGTGTGCGCAACCTGGTGGGCACCGGCCTGGTGGATTTTGTCGGCGGCCTGTTGACCGCGCTGCTTTCCCTGATCATCCTGCTGAAACTCAACGCGCTGCTGACGGGCATTGCACTGCTGTTCATCGTGGCCTTTGCGCTGGGATTGCAAAAAGCTTTCGGAGGCATCCGTCCGATATTCCGCGAACGCGGCAAGATCACCGCCGAAGTAACGGGACGCCTCACGGAATCGCTGGCCGGCGTGCGCGTGGTGAAGGGATACCACGCCGAGGCGCAGGAAGCCAGCGTGTTCGCGTCCGGTGTCGAACGCCTGTTGGACAACGTGCTGAAGAGCCTTACCGCCATTTCGCTGATGGGCCTTTCGGCTACGGTGCTGATGGGAGTCGTGGGCGGCACTGTCATGTATATTGGCGCGCGACAGATCCTGGCCCACAGTATGACGCTGGGCGATTTTATGTCGTTCACCATGTTCCTGGCCTTTCTGGTGGCGCCGATGTTCCAGGTTGTGGGGATCGGCACGCAGTTAACCGAGGCCCTGGCGGGCCTGGACCGCACGCAGGAGGTCTTGCGCGAGAAGCCCGAAGACGAAGATCCGCAGCGGACCCAGGCCATTGGAGAGATTCGGGGCGACGTGGCTTTCGATCGGGTCACATTCGAATACGACGCCGGCAAGACGGTCCTGCACGAGGTCAGTTTCGAATCGCAGCCCGGCACCGTGACTGCGCTGGTGGGCCCTTCAGGCTCCGGCAAATCGACCATCATCAGTCTGATCGCGGCGTTCCACGAACCGACGGCGGGGACTGTGCGGCTGGACGGCGTCGATCTCTGCACGGTGCAGTTGCGCGCCTACCGAACGCAGTTAGGCGTGGTGCTGCAAGACACGTTCCTGTTCGACGGCACCATTCGTGAAAACGTGGCCTTCGCGCGCCCTGACGCGGCCGAGGAGCGGATTATGGCGGCCTGCCGCATCGCGCGCGTGGACGAATTCGCCGAAAAATTCGAGAAGAAGTACGACACCATCGTGGGCGAGCGCGGGGTCAAGCTCTCCGGCGGACAGCGCCAGCGGGTTTCGATCGCACGCGCCATTCTGGCCAATCCGCGGATCCTGATTCTGGATGAGGCCACGTCCAGCCTGGATTCGGAATCGGAAGCCGCCATCCAGGAAGGGCTGGCCTACCTTATGAAGGGCCGCACCACGTTTGTAATCGCCCATCGGCTTTCCACGATTCGCCGGGCCGACCAGATTCTGGTGGTGGAAAATGGCCGCATTGTGGAGCGCGGCGCGCACGATTCGCTGTACGCGCAGAAGGGTCGCTACTATGACTTGTACACGCGCCAGCACGGCATCGACGCCAATCTGTTCCTGGCGCCCGGCGAAGGGGACAAGGTACCGGAGCTTGCGGCCAGCCCCGGGATGGCTGGAGTAGCCACGCCCACGGCTGCATCGTTGTTGCGCGGTGGCACGGCGTAACAAGTGTAAAAAACCGCTTACGGTCGCGGCTCCGATCCGAGCCGCGCGCGTCAGCAAGCGTCTTGCGCTTTACACCCAAAACTTCAAGTACGGCTTGGCTTCGATCTCACGCAAGAGATACAGCGCCACTTCGCGCGCATGGTAGTCGCCCCACATGGACGACTCTCCGGCGGGAACCCTGGCGCCGGACGGAACGGCGTCCCAGCCGTTCGGACGGTGATACACCGAGTGCAGAATCAGGCCCTGATGACTCGTGCCGGTGCTGAGATACGGCTCCGAGAACAAAGTCTCGCAGACCTTGAGGCCGGCCTTCCAATACCGGTCGTCATGAAGACGCTTGCCCAGCCGAAGCAGGCCCTGGGCGGCGATGGCTGCGGCCGAGCTGTCGACCGGCTCATGCGGGTTAAACGGATCGGCCGGTGCGCTCCGCCAGTCGCCCAGGTGCGCCAGACCGGGAGCGCCGGTATCCCAGTACGGAATGCCGTCGGGCGGCGTGTTCTCGATGTAGAAATCGCAGGCGGCGCGGGCGGCCTTCTCCATTACCGCGATGATTTCCTGCTGGCCGGCCAGGGTATCGAAGAACTCCAGTTGTTCAGCGAAACCGCAGATCGCCCAGGCCAGCCCGCGCGTCCAGGTGCTGAAGCCGGAGTAGCCCTGCTGGGAATTGGGGCAGCGGTAATTGCCGTCGTTGGTGTTGAAGATGCTCTCGTGGGCCACGCGTCCGCGGACGTCGTAGTGGTCGCGCCCTTCGCCATAGTACACGGCATACTTTGCGGTGGCCCGCGCATGCTCAATCACGCGGTCCAGCAGCGAAATCCTGCGGTCGCCCTCGCCCATGAGGGCGTGGCCCAACAGGTGGCCAATTGCCGGCGCGCGCAGGGTACGGATGGTATCGACGAACAGGGAGTGCGGCCCGTTGAAGGAATAGATATACCCACCGCCATCCGAAGTTCGCGACCAGCGCGCGGCCTGTACGGCGCCCGATATCTTCAGCGCCAGCTCATAAAAGCGCCGCTCCCATGCGTCTTCCGGAATGCGCCCCTCGGCCATGAGCCGCAGCAGATTGCCGTAGGTGCTGACGTTGTTGAAGCCGTGGTCATGCACCCCGATATGGCTGACGTGCGGCGCCATCAGCGAAACCGTACGCTCGCGGCCGATCTCCAGAAACTCGCGTTCCCCGGTGGCGTCGAACTGGAGAATCGCGCCGCCGAACTGGAAGCCCTGGGTCCACTCGGTCCATCCGCGGCTGGTGTATTTCCCGCTTACGGTGAAGACCGGCGAGCCCTGCGACGGCTGCCAGAGTTTTTCGATGGAACGGATTTTACCGGCCGAAAGTTCGAAGAGGCGGCGCACTTTGGGGGCGAGCGCGGCGGCCGTCAGATCGGATTGTGTTTGGACCATCGCCCTCTACCCGTGCGTGGTCCCCAACATCCCCAGCACCGCGTTGACCAGCACCGCCGCCATGCCTACCGGAATCGCCACCTTCCAGCCGATGTTCATGAGCTGATCGTAGCGATATCTTGGAAACGTCCCGCGGAACCAGATCATCAGGTAAACGATGACCGACACCTTTACCAGGAACCAGAACAGCCCGATCACCGCGGCGTTTACCGGAGGCAGTACAAAGATCAGGCCCACCAGCACCAGCAGCACGGCCACCAGTATCAGCACTTTCTGTTGAACCGGGTCTTTCAGCTTCTTCACCAGCGGAAACGTGGCCAGGCCGGAGCCCACGAATATCAGCACTGGCACGCCATAGTTTAGCGGCGCCGCCAGCCACGCCACATTGGGGAAGGGCCGCAGCCATCCGCCCCAGAACAGCGTCACCGCTACCGACGAGACCACGAAAATATTGGCGTACTCCGCCAGGAAGTAGAGCGCCCAGCGAAACCCGCTGTACTCGGTGTGGAAGCCGGCCACCAGTTCCGATTCGGCTTCGGGCAGGTCGAAGGGCGCGCGGTTGGTTTCGGCGGTAGCGGCGATAATGTACACCGCGAACGGCACGATCATGAAGCCGTAATTGCCGAAGATGAACCAGAGTCCGCGGTCGGCTTGTGCCTGCACGATGCCGCGCATACTCAGCGTTCCGGCCATCATCACGCCTGACAGGAGGCCGAAGGCCAGCGCCACTTCATAGCTGACCAATTGCGCCGCGCTGCGCAGCGCGCCCAACAGGGGATAGTGGCTGTTGGATGACCAGCCGCCCAGAATGATCCCCAGAATTCCCACCGCTGACATGGCGGAAATCACCAGCAGCCCCACGTTCACGTCGGCCACGTAGATTGTGCTGGTGAAGGGCAGCACCGTAAAACCAGCCAGTGCCGTAATCGTGGAAATGCAAGGGGCAAACCAGAAGATGGCCCGGTCCGCATCGGTCGGTATGATGTCCTCTTTCAACAGCAGCTTCAGGGCATCGGCAATAGGCTGCAATAATCCGTGGGGCCCCACCCGCATGGGCCCCAGGCGAACCTGAAAATCCGCCAGGACCTTGCGCTCCACAAGCACAATATAGCCGGCCACCAGTGGGAAGGCCGCGATGATGACCAGGGTCACCACAATCGGCACGAACAGCGGATGTGAAAGAACCGTCTGCAACATATCGTCCTTACCGGAACAGCGAACTCGTCTGCGCCCACTGCAGGAACGGCTCGGGATAGATACCGATGACAAGCGTCAGCAGGCCGGTCGCGCCCAGCGCCAGACGCAGCCCGAATGTAGTCGCCATAGGCGCCTTGCCGGTGGACTCACGCACGAACATACTGCGCACAATCTTGAAGTAATAGTAAATCGCCACGGCCACATACAGCGTGGCCACCACCGCCAGCCCGAAGTGCCTGGTCTGCAGAAGCGCCAGGAAAATATAATACTTTCCGAGGAACCCGGCAGTCGGCGGAATGCCCGCCAGAGACAGCAGAAAGATCAGCATCAGAATCGCGTAGCCCGGGCTCCTCTGCATCAGCCCGGCAATGTCGTCCAGATCTTCGCCGATGATGTTCTGCCGCCGCAGCGCCACAATCACCAGGAAGGCCCCCAGGTTCATGAAGGTGTACACCATCACATAGACCGCGATTCCCTTAATTCCGGTGTCGTTACCGGCAACCAGGCCCAGCAGCATGTATCCGGCGTGCGAGATGGAACTATATGCCAGCAGGCGTTTGATGTTGGTCTGGTTTATGGCAGCCAGGTTGCCCAGCGTTAGCGTGACCACCGCGACCGCGGCCATAATCGGCTCCCAGACTTCGCGCGAAGAAGGCGACGCGAACGGCCCCTGGCCGGCGAAGATCCGCAGCAGGAACGCAATGGAAGCGGCTTTCGATGCCACCGAAAGATATGCCGTTACGGTGGTGGGAGCGCCTTCATAAGCGTCGGGCGCCCACA
Organism: Bryobacterales bacterium; assembly: GCA_963817515.1. Classification (GTDB taxonomy): domain Bacteria; phylum Acidobacteriota; class Terriglobia; order Bryobacterales; family Bryobacteraceae; genus DATMNI01. Next base: position 75,677 of record CAWFPJ010000014.1, read on the forward strand.
TGTGAAACGGCGCGGCGGAAATCTTGAAGAGCAGGCCGATCGCCGTGGTCGCCATGGCCAGGAAAACCACCGGATCCCAGGCCGGCCTCTGCGCGATGGCAGCGGTAATATCGGAGAGCTTGGTGGAACCGGCTATGCCGTACAGGATCGAGAAGCCGTACACCAGGAAGCCGGTAGAGAAGGCACCCAGCAACAGATATTTGATGGCAGCCTCATTGGAGCGCTTCTCGCTGCGCAGGAACCCAACCATTACGTAGAAGCACAGGGCCATCAGCTCGAGGCCGATGAACAGCGTCACCAGATCCGTTCCGGCGGCCAGGAAATACATGCCGCACTGCGCGAACAGAATCAGCCCGTAGTATTCACCGTGGTGTTCGCCCGCGATTTCCAGGTACTTGTACGACGCCACTGCGACCACCAGCGCGGCAATCAGGAAGATCCAGTTGAAAAAGATACCGAAGCCATCCACCGTGATGGAGCCGCCAAAACCCGTCAGTTCCGTGGCTCCCTGGCTCGCCAGAAATACGCTCTGCTGCCGGAGCCCGTAGCCGGTAAAGATCTCCGCCAGCACCACAAAAATCAACAGCCACTTGCGCTGCCGCGGGTCCGGAAAAATCACAAAGTCAAACAACAGCACCGCGCAGCCGAACAACGCCAGCATCACGGCTGGAATGATCGTGAAGTGATCGGTGGATGTGTAGAACTGGCCCATGTTCACCGCACACCTCCGGTGGATGCCGGATGCCGGGGATCGAAAAATGGGGGCCGGATGTCGGGGGCCGGTGGCCGGGGATTAGAGGTCATCACAGAAGCTAGGGGCTGTGTGACGGCCATCTGGCCCCCGGCCCCTGGCATCCGGCCCCCTGCGTAATATCCCGGCCTCACGCGTTCCACAATCTCCGCCACCGGCCGGCGCAAAATATCGAAGTACGGCTTCGGATAAACTCCGATCCAGATGGCCCACGCGATCAACGGCAAGAACAACGCCACCTCGCGCAAACTCATATCCGGAATGGTCAGATTCTTTCCGTTGGTCACCTGGCCCAGCATGGTCCGCTGGTACAACCACAACAGATATGCCGCGCCCAGAATCACGCCGGTCACTGCGAAGGCAGCCCATATCCAGTTGGCTTCAAACGCGCCTTGCAGAATGGTGAACTCGCCGACGAATCCGTTGAGCAGCGGTAACCCGGCCGAACTCAGCATGGCGATGGCGAAGATGATGGCAAACTTCGGCATCACGTGCGCCAGGCCCCCATATTCACTGATCGCGCGCGTATGACGCCGCTCGTAGATCACTCCGATCACCAGGAAGAGCATGCCGGTTGAAATGCCATGGTTGATCTGCTGCAGCACGCTGCCCGCGATTCCGTTGGGCGTCATCGAGAAAATGCCCAGCGTGCAGAAGCCCAGGTGGCTCACCGACGAGTACGCGATCAGCTTCTTCCAATCCGCCTGCATCAGGCTTACCAGCGCGCCGTAGATGATGCCAATGATTGAAAGCACGGCCAGAATCTGCACGATGGTGCGGTCCGTGGACGCCTGCGGCAGCAGGGGCAGGGAAAAGCGCAGGAATCCATAAGTCCCCATCTTCAGCAGGACGGCGGCCAGAATTACGGAGCCGGCGGTGGGCGCTTCCACGTGCGCGTCAGGCAGCCAGGTGTGGAAAGGAAACATCGGCACCTTGATGGCGAAGCCGATGAAGAAGGCCCAGAAGACCCACTGCTGCAAACCCAGCGGCAGGGAAAGCTTCATCAATTCCGCAATTTCGAATGTGTAAAAACCAAACTGATTGAAGTGCTGGAAGTAAAGCGTCAGAATGCCCAGCAGCATCAGCACCGAACCGGCCAGCGTATAGAGGAAAAACTTAATGGCCGCATATAGTTTCCGCGGCCCGCCCCACACGCCGATGATGAAGTACATCGGAACCAGCACCAGCTCCCAGAAAACGTAGAACAGGAAAAAGTCGAGCGAAAGGAAGACCCCGATCATGCCTGTCTGCAGCAACAGGAACATGGCGTAATATTCCTTCACGCGTTCCTGAATGGCGTTCCAGGAGCATAGAATTGCGATCGAGCCCATCAGGGTGGTGAGCATGATCAGCAACAGGCTGATGCCATCCACACCGATGTGATAGTGCGCGCCCAGAGTGGGAATCCAATCCGCCCGTTCTTCCAGCTGGAATCCGGGCCGCCCCACTTCGAAGCTCTTCACCAGCGGCAAAGAAATCAAAAAGCCCGCGAAGCCCACCAGGTTCGCCCATATCCGGATCAGGTCCTTTTGGGTTCCCGGAATGAAGAGCAGAACCGCCAGGCCGGCCAGTGGCGTCAACAGAATGATGCTGAGTAAGTGCTGGTCCATATATGGTTACCGCACGACGTAATACCCGAAGAACACCAAAGCGCCAATCACCACAAAGAACGCGTAAGCCTGGACGCGGCCGGTCTGCAGAATGCAGGCCGGATAAGAAAGCATCTTCACGAAGAACGATCCGAAGCGCACCGCGCCATCGATAATCCAGGTGTCCCACCACATCGAAACCCGCGAGCTGAAGCGCGTCAGCCAGCCCGCGCCGTTGACACCGCCATCCACCACGTTGCGGTCGAAGGCGCCCAGCAGCAGGCCGCCGCGTTTGCACAGGCCGTCCACAAACACATATTCGTAAATCTCATCCACGTACCACTTGGCGTAGAGCAGGTTGTGCAGCGGCTTCACGGACTTCTCAATGGTGTCCGGTATTTCCGGCTTGTGGTGATAGAAGTAGCGGGCCACCACAATGCCGATGATGGCGATGGCGACAGAAAGCCCCATCAGGGTCCACTCCACCGACGCGTTGTGCGCGCCCTCGTTGGCCGCTTCCACCGCGGCTGAAGCGAACGCCGGTTCGAGCCACCGTTCGAAGCCGCGGAAGTTATCGCCAAACAATGCCCACAGCTTCGGCACGCCCAGCCAGCCTGCCAGGATGCTTCCTAAGGCCAGAACCGTGAGAGGCACCGTCATGGCCGCGGGCGACTCGTGGATATGGCTGGCGACTTCCGGCGAGACGCGCGACTTGCCATAGAACGTCATGTTCATCAGCCGCCACATGTAGAACGCCGTCATCGCCGCCGTCGCCAAACCCACAATCCACAAGAGCGTCGATCCCCGCGGCGAACTGTATGCCTGCCAGAGGATTTCATCCTTGGAGAAGAAGCCGGCCAGCCCCGGAATGCCCGCGATCGCCACCGACCCCACCCACATAGTCCAGTGCGTGATCGGAATCTTGTCCTTCAGTCCGCCCATGCGGCGCATGTCCTGTTCCCCGCCCAGCGAATGGATCACCGAGCCAGAGCCAAGGAAGAGCAGGGCCTTGAAAAACGCGTGCGTGAAGAGATGAAACACAGCCACCCAATATGCGCCGACCCCCAGCGCCAGAAACATGTATCCAAGCTGGCTGACAGTGGAATATGCCAGGACGCGTTTAATATCGTTTTGCACCAATGCGATCGACGCCGCCAGAATCGCCGTGAATGCGCCCACCGAAGCCACGATGGTGGACGTGTTGGGAGTCAACTGGAACAACGCCGCCGACCGCGCCACCATGTACACGCCCGCGGTAACCATGGTGGCCGCATGGATCAGCGCGGAGACCGGCGTGGGGCCTTCCATGGCATCCGGCAGCCAGACGTACAGCGGAAATTGCGCCGACTTGCCGGTGGCGCCGAAAAACATCAGCAGCGAAATAATGCTCAGTGTGCCGAAGCCCGCCACTTCCGGAGAAAATTGGCCGCTGCGCAATACGGCGTTCACGTCCGTGAATCGCACCGTGCCCAGCACCGACAGCATGAGCAGCATGCCCATGACGAAGCCCGCATCGCCCACGCGGTTTACGATGAACGCCTTCTTCCCGGCGTCGCCCGCCGACTTCTTCTGGAAGTAGAAGCCGATCAGAAGGTAGCTGCACAAGCCCACGCCTTCCCAACCAACAAACAACAGCGTGTAATTGTTCGCCAGCACCAGCATGAGCATGAAGAAGACGAACAAATTAAGGTAGCCGAAGAAACGGTAGTAGCCGTTATCGTGCGCCATGTAGCCGATGGAGTATACGTGAATCAGGAAACCGATGCCGGTCACCACCAGGATCATCACCGAGCTCAGCGGATCCAGCAAAAACCCCCAGTCCGCCTGGAACGTGGCCATCTGGCCGTTAGCCATGTGGAACGGCAGACCGGCGATCCATGTGAACTGGATCAACTCATAAATCCGCGGGGTTTTCTGCGCCAGTTGCCAGACCGCACCCACCGAGAAGATGAAAGAGAGCAGCAGCATTCCCGGACAAATGAGATTGACGAGGAACTTCAGCGGCGAATGGTGATGATGCCCATGTGCGTCGTGCCCGTCATGTTCATGATCATGGGTGTGGCCGTGAGTGTGATCGTGATCGTGCCCATGTGAATGGTCATGCGAGTGGCCCTGGTCGTGAGCATGGTCGTGCGAGTGGCCGTGCCCATGCTCGTCGTAGATCGGTTCCACTCCCGGGGCCACTGCCACGCTCGACACCGGTTGCGGGTCCAGCTTCTTGCCGAAGAAGAACATCAGCGCCGCTCCCAGGAGCGGGAACAAAGGGATCAGCCAGATTTGGTCCAGGAAATTCACGAGTCTCCTACCACTTCAGTAAGTCGATCTCATCCGCCAGCACAGTTTCTTTGTTACGGAACAAGGCGATCAGAATGCCCAACCCCACGGCTGCTTCCGCTACCGCATCCACAATCACAAAAATGGCGAAGACCTGCCCGCGGGGATTCCCCCAAACATGCGAAAACGCGATCAGGTTAATATTGACCGCGTTCAAAATCAGCTCAATGGACATCAGGATGATCACGATGTTCCGCCGCGTGAGCACGCCCACGGTGCCGATCAGCAGCAGGGCCGCGCTCAAAGCCAGATAGTGAACGGTTGTTATGGGAGCCATTGTCAGATCCTCGCCATCATACGTGCCGGCATCTTCATATGCGCTTTTTGGCCATCACTACAGAACCCACCACCGCCACCAGCAAAACGATGGACGCAATCTCGAAGGGCAGCAGATATTCGCCGAACAGCGAGTCCGCAATTATTTCCGTGTTTCCCAAGCCGGCAGGCAATCCGGCCACGGGCACATCGGCAATGTGAATGGTTCCGGAGCCGCGATAGATGAAGTAGCTGACCTCCGCGCCCACCAGCGCCACCGCAGTCAGCGCCACCAGCCACTGCCGGTTGAACTGCCGCTCCTTGGCCGCCTGGTCCAGGTTCACCAGCATGATCACGAACAGAAACAGCACCATGATGCCGCCAACATAAAGCACAATCTGTACCGCGAACAGGAACTCAGCCTGCTGCAGCAGATACAGGCCCGCCACGCCGAGAAGAGATACGATCAGCGAGATGGCGCTGTGAATAGCGTTCCGCCTGGTAATGGTCAGGATGCCGCCCAACAGAACCATCACGGCGAAAATGTAGAACAGAATGGTGTCCGTCAGCATTTGTATTGAGTAGGCTTGGGACCCTCTTCCAGAATCTGGCGGTCCCAGATCTGGCCCTCGCGCGTGTATGTGGCCATTTCAAAATCCTGCGTCAGCTCAAGCGCATCCACCGGGCAGGCGTCTTCGCACAGTCCGCAGAACATGCACCGGGAAGTGTCGTAGGTAAACGTGGTGAGGTCCTTGCGCTTGGTTACTTCATTGCGCATGCTGGTCACAACGATCAGGTCTTCGGGGCAGGCCAGCGCGCACAGATTGCACGAAATACAAAGCGTCTCTCCATTGTCCGGATTGATGTTGAGCCGCGGCGCCCCGCGATATCTCTCCGCCACCTTGGGCCGCTCCGCCGGATATTGCTCCGTGTATATGTACTTCGGATGCTGGTTCCGGAAGGTTACCCACAGCCCCTGGAACAGATCCACCAGAAAGATTTTCTTAAGAAGCCCAATCATAGGTTAACCATCCAGTTCTTTACCGCAGAGACGCGGAGACGCCGAGAAATGATGGAGAAGCATTATTGAATGTGCGCTCCGCGTTTTCCTCCGCGTCTCCGCGCCTCCGCGGTAAAGAGCAGGTCTCACCGATCCACCTCGCCCAGCACAATATCCAACGTCCCGATCACCGCCACTACATCGGCCACCAGACCACCACGGATCATGCGGTCGAGCGCCTGTAAGTTCACAAATGATGGCGGCCTCACCCGCACGCGATAGGGCTGCGTGGAGCCGTCGCTCACCACGTAATATCCCAGTTCACCCTTGGGCGCTTCAATCGAAACGTACGCCTCGCCCACCGCCGGCTTGATCACCTTCCCCACCTTGCCCATGATGGGCCCTTCGGGGATCGCGGCGACGGCCTGGCGCATGATGCGCACCGATTGCCGCATCTCTTCCATGCGCACCACGTACCGGTCATAGGTATCGCCGTTCTGCCGCGTGGGAATGTCGAACTCGTATTTTTCGTAGCCCGAATACGGCTGCGCCTTACGCAAGTCCCACTTCACGCCGGCAGCGCGCAACACCGGACCGGTTACGCCGAACTCCTTGCACTCGTCGGCGCTCAGAATTCCAACATCTTTCAGGCGCCCCACCCAGATGCGGTTGTTGGTGAGCAGTTCCTCGTATTCGTCCACCTTGGGCACGAACATGTCGCAGAACTCATTGATCTCGCGCTCAAAGCCGTCGTAGGTTTCGTAGAGCAGCCCGCCGATGCGGAAGGCATGCGTGGTCAGCCGCGCGCCGCAGTACTTTTCGAAAATCTTCAGGGCCTCTTCGCGTTCGCGCAGGCAATAAAACACCGGCGTGATGGCGCCGATATCGAGGGCGTGCGTCCCCAGCCAAAGCAGGTGGCTGGCAATGCGGTTCAGCTCCGTGAGGATCACGCGGATGGCCTGCGCCCTGGGAGGCGCCTCCACGTTCAGCATCTTCTCCACGGCCAGGCAGTAGCCCAGCCCATTCGAGACCGCCGCTACATAGTCCATGCGGTCCACGTACGGGTTGAACTGCGCGTACGTCCGGTTCTCGGCAATCTTCTCCACGCCGCGGTGCAGATAGCCGATGATGCATTCCGTGCCCAGCACCTTCTCGCCGTCGAGCTTGAGGATCACGCGGAGCACCCCATGCGTGGAAGGGTGCTGCGGGCCCATGTTGAGAACTAATTCTGTGGAGTCTAGAAAAGTTTGGTCCGGCATACCTGCTTTACTGACCACTCTCTATGCCCAGGTTTTCCTGAACCCATCGATCGTCTTGCTGAAGAATACCGTAGTCCTTGCGCAGCGGGTAGCCCTGCCATTCTTCGGGCAGCAGAATCCGCGTCATGTGCGGATGGCCCGCGAACTCGATGCCGAACATGTCGAACACTTCGCGCTCCAGCCAGTTGGCCGTCAGGTGTACGTCCACCGCGGTCTCCGGCTTGTAGCCATCGGCGATGAAGGTCTTGAGGCGGATGCGCTCGTTGCGCAAGAAGCTATAAAGAATATAGACCAGGTCAAAGCGCTCGGCGCGTTTGGGCCAATCCACGGCGGTAATGTCCACCAGATAGTCGAAGTCGGCTTCGAGCTTCAGAAATTCCAAAACAGAAATCGCAGCCTCGGGTTTGGCAACGATAAAATTCTGTCCGAGGTAGCTCGAAGTTTCGCCGATCCTGTCGCCGAACCGGGTCTTTAATTCACGGGTAAGATCGCTATCCCACGGAATAGCTGCCATAGTGGCCGGCGGTTTCGGTGGGGCTGCATGACCCGCTGCTGCGGCCGGTTTTGCCGGTGGCGCGGCGGGCTTGACGGGTTCGGGCGGAGGCGCCTGCGAACCCCCAGGCGTCTGCTCATCAGCCATTCATGTTCCTTGTGAAGACTCCTACATTTATCACTTGCGGCGATTAGAGTCAAATTATACAACACCTGAATCAGCGCCTCGCAAACGGCGCTGAATCCCGACCGTTTAACCCCCGTTAAGCCCCAATCGAGCCATCTGCCTCAACAAACCGGCCGGCGCGTGCTGTAATATATCCTTGCGCCATATGCACGCATCCAAACATCTCATCAGGGCGTGGAACAGCTTTCACCGCCGGGCCCGTGAGATCCGGATGATTGCCAGAGGCCTGGCCTCAAAAGACCACCCCATCCTGGCGCACATTATCCCCATGCGGCGGTGCAATCTTGCCTGCACCTACTGCAACGAATACGACGATTTTTCCAAGCCCGTTGCCATCGAGGTCATGTACCAGCGGTTGGACCGCCTGGCCGCGCTCGGGACCACCATCGTCACTATCAGCGGCGGCGAACCGCTGCTTCACCCGGACCTCGATTTGATCGTCGCGCGCATCCGCCGGAACGGCGCCATCGCCGGCATGATCACCAACGGATACCTGCTGACCGCCGACCGTATCGGCCGTCTCAATCGCGCCGGCCTGGACCACCTGCAGATCTCCATCGACAACGTGATGCCCGATGACGTCTCGAAAAAGAGCCTGAAGGTGCTTGACCGGAAGCTGCAACTTCTGGCCGGGCACGCCGAATTTCACGTGAACATTAATTCCGTGGTCGGCGGCGGTATCCACACGCCGCAGGACGCCCTTATCATCGGAAAGCGCGCGCTCGAACTCGGCTTCACCTCTACCGTCGGCATCATTCATGACGGCGACGGCCAGTTACATCCGCTGCAGAACGCCGAGCGCGAGGTCTACCTGACTATGCGCTCCATGGAAAAAAGCAGCTACGCGCAGATCAACTATTTCCAGGACAACATCGCGCACGGCAAGGAAAACCAGTGGCGCTGCCGGGCCGGCGCGAGATACCTGTACATCTGCGAGGACGGCCTGGTGCACTACTGCTCCCAGCAGCGCGGCTATCCCGGCAAACCGCTGCTTGAGTACACCGTGGAAGACATCCGCCGCGAATACCGGACGGCCAAGAGTTGCGCCCCCCGGTGCACCGTCTCCTGCGTGCACCAGATCTCCTACGTGGATTTCTGGCGCGACCCGCAGGACCTCACCTCGTCGCACGCCGGCGACGCCCAGCCGCAAAGATTGGTCCAGCTTCGGTAAGCCGGGCCGCAGCCTTCAGGCCATCACTTTACGGAAGGCGGTCTTGAATTTGTCCATCTCTTCCTGGGTTCCAACGGTTACGCGGACGTGCGTGGGCCAACTCTTCCAAACGCGGCCTATGTAGACATTTTCCTTGCGCATGGCCTCGACGATCTCGCCTCCCGGCCGCTTCACATCCACCATGAAACAGTTTGAAACCGAGGGCACGTAGCTGTATTTCCCCTTTTCCAGGAACTCCAATACGTTCTCGCGAACATTGCCAATCAGTTTCCGTCGCTCCGCAACCACATACCTGGCTTCCAGGCTGGCGCTGGCCGCTGCCATGCCGGTGATCGGCATCATGGTGGCACTGAACCCGTTCAACTTCTGCAGCAGGTCGGGACGCGCGATGGCCGCTCCCGCGCGGAGGCCCGCCATGCCGTATATCTTCGAGAAGGTCCGCAGGATCACGACATCCTTATCGGCCGCCACCAGGTCGCTGCAAAACGGCGCGCCGGCGATGTGCGTGTAGGCTTCATCGATCATCACCACGGTCCCTTTAGGCTTGTTGGCCACCAGCCACTCGATTTCCGACCGCGGCGTCAAAGTGCCGGTGGGGTTGTTGGGGTTGCAGAGATAAATCAGCCCGGCATCGGGACTGGCCGCGGCCATCGCTTTGACATCGTGGGCATAGCCTTTGTTCTTCAGCAGCGGCACGCGGATCACCTTGGCGTCGATGAACCCGGCCGCGCGCTCACCGGCTTCGTAGCCCGGATCGCCGGTTACGAACGGCCTGGTGGGCGAAGTGAATGCCAGCACCGCCTGATGCAAAGGACCGCTCGACCCCGCATGAATCCTCACGTAATCTAACTTCACGCCCTCTTGCTCAGCCAGGATTTTCTGCACGCGGTCGCCTTCGCTGTAGCGGTAGCGCCCTCCGAGAGCGATCATGTTGTGCGCCGCTTCCCGGGCCTCTTTGCAGGGGCCGAGAGGGTTTTCATTGGCATTGATCAGCACCGCATCGGCCGGCGCATTCACTTTTGAAAGCTGCGCCAGGGCCGGCTCATTGTAGAACGGCAGTGCCGCGGCACCGGCGCCCACCATGGCGGCAATCCGGCCAAAACTCCGGCGCGTAAAACCGCGTTTCACTAAGTCGCATTGTTGCTCTTCGGTCAGGATAGTATTCATGAACCTTCCCTCTGCTGACGATGGCCTGGTGACGATGGATTGAAGATATCAAGGCCGAACAGCCAGTGTCAACCGTCCCGGACACCCTCTCAGACCGCGCCTCCCAGCCGCACATTCACAAGGCTTCGATAAAGCCTGTATTTTTTGACCTGCACGGCCGCCCCTTCATCGAGCACCCGCGGCAGCACCCAGCCCGGACGCAGCAGATTCTGATACACAACGAACTCCCGTCCCGGCGCGGCGAATGCCTTCCACGCCACCACGTTCACCGAAGACAATTGTTTAAGAGCTTCAACGCCGCCATCGATGGTGTCGAAGCCCATGTACTTGACGGCGGCATCCAGGTCCACAAGAAATACCAGCCGCTGTTTCAGGCGCTCCGGCGCATAGTGCCACATCTGCAGGAACAGTTGCCCGTCGGGAATCACCACGGGGCCGTGCTCGAGCGCTTCGCGCAGGATCGGATCGTCGTCATAGGGATTCGGGTTCTCCGTATAATCGATCAGCGTGAGCGCCAACCCAAATGTCAGTACGGCGGTCATCAGCAGGCCCGGCAGCGCCCGGGAGCCGAAGAATTCCGCCGCTACCATGGGGCTCAGGAGGCAGACTCCGGTCAGCCCGATCAACGCATAGCGTGCGCTGAACATGTGGGTAACCAACAGACCGCCTACCACCGCTGCTAGTGGTATCGCCAGAAAGAGCACGCCCGCTACTAATTCGTGGCCAGGTATGCGGATCGCGATGGAGGCGCCATCTTCCCCCTTGGCCCGCAAGCAAAGCAGCGCCAGCAGCCCCAGTAAGAGCGCCCAATAACTGGCGCCGTGCTGCAGTCCGGTTTCCCAGAACTCAAACGCCTGGCGCAGGTAGGCCGGGGCCCAGGTGTGGCTAAAGCCCTTTACCACGCCGACAATGGTTGCCGCGCGCAAGATCACTGGAGTGGCTCCCGCCGCCAGAGCCGCGCACACACCCCAATCGATTTTTCGGGTGCGGTATGACCGGAACGCCTCGGCTCCGCCCAACGGCAGGTACAGCAGAATCGCGAAATAGTGGCAAAGCAGCGCAGCCGCCAGGCTGAGGGAAAGGCCAGCCAACGCGGCAAGCCGTACCGGACCAAGGCGTTTCGCGTCACCGGTTGCCGCCTGCCATGCCACCAGCGCCAGCCCACAGAAGGCCAACTCCGGTCCGTAGGCTCGCGCTTCGGCGGTGTGGTAGTATGCCTCCGTGACAACCGGCAACAGGAGTGCGCTCAGGGCGTAGCAGATGCCCGCGCGCCGATATACGAACCTGAAAAGGCACAGACAGAAAATCCAGAAACCTGCGATGGCCGGCAGACGGGCCGACACTTCTCCCGTCCCGAACCAGCGCACAGCCAGATGGGTCAGCAAGTGCGGAAGAGGCGGATTGGCATCGCACTGAAGCGCCGCCTTCCAGGTGGTCGCCAGGTCGGGGGACTGCGCCACGATCAGCGTGATGACTTCGTCGTACCAGAACGGTTTGCCGGCGGCATGGCCCTTGGCGCCCACGGAATAGATAATGGTGAGCAAAAGCAAGATCCAATACTTGTGCTTCTCCATGCCCGCAACGGCGTGCTCAGCCATCATATAATTTCTGATTTAAGTGTAGCTTCTCGCCGTGGTCAGGCTTGTGGCTTACGCGCACTGCGAGGATTCACCCATTCAAGACCTCGCCATTTGTTAAACTGCGTAGTTTCATGAAGCTGTCAATCCTGATGCCGGTCTACAACGAACGCACTGTTGTGGAGAGATGTATCTCGCTGGTATTGACGGCCCCGATTCCGGAAAACATGGAGCGGGAACTGGTCATCGTAGACGATTGTTCTACCGATGGCACGTTCGCCATTCTCCAGCGCCTGGCCGCTGCGTTCCCGCAGATTCAGCTCTACCAGCACGCGCAGAATCGGGGCAAGGGCGCGGCGGTTCGCACGGCCATCGAAAAGGCCTCGGGCGATTTTTCCCTCATCCAGGATGCCGATCTGGAATACGACCCCAACGAATACTCGAAGCTCCTGCGCCCGCTCCTGGACGGCCACGCCGATGCCGTCTTCGGGTCCCGGTACCTGGCGGGCGATCAGTCGCGCGTCCTTCCCTTCTGGCATTCCATGATCAACAAGGGCCTCACCCTGGTTTCTAATATGTTCTGCAACCTGAACCTCACGGACATGGAAACCTGCTACAAGGTCTTTCGCACTGATCTGCTGAAAAGCATCCCCATCCGTTCGGACCGCTTCGGCTTTGAGCCGGAGATTGTCATGAAGAGCGCCAAGCGCAAGTTCCGCATTTACGAAGTCCCCATCAGCTATCACGGCCGCACTTACGAAGAGGGAAAAAAAATAGGCTGGAAGGATGGCCTGAAGGCCTTCGGCGTGATCTTCAAGTTTTGGCTGATCGATGACCTCTATGCCGCGCCGTATGGACGCGGAGTGCTCAACAATCTTACCGGAACGCCGCAATATCTGAGTTGGCTGGCGCTCAAGGTGCGGCCCTCCGTGGGCGATGAAATTCTGGAAGTGGGCGCGGGAATTGGGAATCTCACCGGCCGCCTGATGGCGCGGCGTACGCTGTACATCGCTGCCGAAACCGACCCGCTTCACCTTCACGCACTGCGCAACCGTTTTCTGCGCACGCCAAATGTGGCGGTGCAGCGCATCGACCCCGAAGTTGCCGAGGACCTGGCGGGCTTGGAAAACTGCTTCGATACGGTGCTCTGCCTGAACGTGCTGGAGCGTTTGGAGGATCCCGCCAGTGTGCTCCATGTGCTGCGCCGCACGCTGAAACCCAACGGCGTGATGGTGATTCTGGTTCCCAACGTGCCCGGCCTCTATGGCAGCCTCGACCGCAGCCTTGGCCATAAACGGCGCTACAGCGCCGATGCGATACGCCAAATGCTGGAGTCTGAAGGCTTCTGGGTGGAAAGCATCGGCAGCTTCAACAAAGTTGCCGCCGTACCCTGGTGGGCTTACAGCAAAATGTTCGGCGCCGGCAACATCAGCAAGCTGGTGCTGAAGATATTCGACAAGTCAGTTTGGATTTGGCGGAGGCTGGACGTATTGATGCCGTGGCCGGGCCTGTCGCTCCTGGTGGTCGCGCGCCAGAGCGCACCGGCGGCGGCTTCCAGGCAGCCACGCGAGGCGGTCGGCGGCTCCACGGCGCGGCATGCAAGCTGATTCCAGCCAATCGCGCTACGCCTCCCTCATAGCCCGGTTTTCCGACCTGCGCGTATTGGTGATTGGCGACCTCATGCTCGACGAGTTCATCTGGGGCAAGGTGTCCCGCATTTCCCCCGAAGCGCCGGTGCCGGTCGTCGACGTAGTTGGGGAATCATACTATCCGGGCGGTGCGGCCAACGTGGCGCGCAACCTGCGCGAGTTCACCGCTCACACCAGCCTCATGGGTCTGGCGGGGAATGACCCGCAAGGCCAGCGGCTGTGCGGCCTGCTGCGGGCTTCCGGAATCGACACCGCCGGCGTACAGCGGGACGACGCCTGGGCCACCGTCGTCAAAACCCGGATCATCGCGCGCAACCAGCAGGTGGTGCGAGTGGACCGTGAGCGGCCCGGTCCGTTGACGCCAGCTCAGATGGCGCTGGCCAAAGAGTATCTGGCCGGCGGCATCGGCCGGGTGGACGGCATCGTGGTGGCCGATTACGGCAAGGGATTTTTGAATCAGGAACTGGCCGACTACATCTGCCGCAGCGCGCGCGATCACGGCAAGGTTCTCACCGTAGACCCGCACCCGCGCACCTCGCTCTCCTGGCGCGGCGCCACCGCCATCAAGCCTAACCGTATGGAAGCCTTCAGTGCCGCGGGCATGGCGCCGTCCGCGCCGGTAGAGCCGGTAACTGACGATGGGATGCTGCTCGACGCCGGTCGCAAACTGCTTCGCGTCTGGGAGACCGCCAGTCTGCTGGTCACTCTGGGCGAACACGGCATGCTGTTGCTGCATGGCGATGCGCCGCCGTACCACACACCCACGCGCGCCAAAGAAGTCTTCGACGTATCGGGCGCCGGCGATACTGCTATCGCCGTATTCACCCTGGGGTTGCTGGCCGGCGCCACACCCCTGGAAGCTGCCGAACTGGCCAACCGTGCCAGCGGGATTGTGGTGGGCAAACTGGGCACCGCAATTGTTTCGCCGGCCGAACTGGAAGCCAGCTTCCTTTGAAAATGCGCGCTGTCTTTTTCGATCGCGACGGAACCCTCATGGAGGAGGTCAGCTATTGTCGTGATCCGGCCCAGGTCCGTGTTTTCCCGGGAGTGCCGGAAGCTCTGCGGCGGTTGAAGGCCGCCGGCTTCGCGATCTTCGTCATCACCAACCAGGCAGGCATCGCGCGCGGCATCATTACTGAAGACCAGTACCGCGCTGTGCATACGGAGTTTTTGCGCCAGGTGGATGGTGAGCTGATCGACGCCACCTATTACTGCGCCGACGCTCCCTGGGTTCCATCCGCCCGGCGGAAGCCGGCGCCCGGCATGGTGCTGGAAGCCGCCGCCGATTACGGAATCGATCTTGCCGAATCGTATTTCATCGGGGATAAAGCCATCGATATCGAGTGCGGGCGCCGAGCGGGCACGCACACCATACAGGTGTTGACCGGGTATGGGGCGCAGCAAAAATGCGACCCGGATTCCACTTGCCAAACCGTAGTGGAAGCGGTCGAAACCATTCTGTCGCAGTAGCCGCCGTGGAGCAGACTCTCAGTCTGCCATGTCCGGATTCATCCGGACATGTCTTGAATCGCGCCGCTACCTCACAGAATATATCGGCTCAGATCCTGATCTTTCACAATATCCGCCAACTGCTTGCGCACGTAATTGGCATCGACTCTGACCGTCTTCTTCTTCAAATCCGGGCCGGCAAACGACACCTCTTCCAGCAGTTTCTCCATAATGGTGTGCAGCCGGCGCGCGCCGATATTCTCCGCCGACTCATTCACCTGCGCCGCAAAACGCGCCACTTCTTCCAGGGCATCGTCGGTCAGGATAAGTTTGATTCCTTCAGTCTCGAGCAGCGCCGTGTACTGCTTGGCCAGCGCGTTTTTCGGTTCTTTCAGGATGCGGATGAAATCGTCCACGGAAAGCGATTTCAGCTCCACGCGGATGGGAAAGCGGCCTTGCAACTCGGGAATCATGTCACTCGGCTTGGACACATGAAACGCGCCCGCGGCGATAAACAAGATATGATCCGTGCGCACAAAACCGTAGCGGGTGTTGACTGTGGTGCCTTCGACAATGGGCAGAATGTCGCGCTGCACGCCCTCGCGGCTCACGTCCGGCCCGTGCCCGGATTCGCGGCCCGCGATCTTGTCGATTTCATCCAGGAAAATAATTCCGCTCGATTCCACGCGCTCAAGCGCGGCGCGCGTAACCTGGTCCATGTCGATCAGCTTCTGCTCTTCTTCCTGCACCAGATAGTCCAGCGCCTCGGCCACGCGCATTTTGCGCCGCCGCGTCTTGGCGCCGAAAAGGCTGGGCAGCATGTCCTTCAGGTTGATGCCCATTTCTTCGATACCGGCGTTGGTGGTGATTTCGAAGGTGGGGGCGCGGTCCTTGACTTCCAGCTCCACCAGGCGTTCGTCCAGTTTGCCTTCGCGCAGCCGCTCCCGGAGCTTTTCGCGCGTGCGCTCCACGCTTTCGCTGGGGTCGGCGGTGGGCGGCATCAGCAGGTCCAGCAATCGGTCTTCGGCGTTAAGCTCGGCGCGGTCGGCGACTTCGTCCAGCCGTTCCTCACGCACCATGTCGATGGCGATGTCCACCAGGTCGCGGATCATCGACTCCACGTCTCGGCCCACATAGCCCACTTCCGTGAACTTGCTGGCTTCCACCTTCAGGAATGGCGAATTCGCCAGCCGCGCCAGGCGCCGCGCCAACTCGGTTTTACCCACGCCCGTGGGGCCGATCATGAGGATGTTCTTGGGCATCACCTCCTCGGCCATTTCGGGCGGGAGTTTCTGGCGCCGGATGCGGTTGCGCAGCGCGATGGCCACGGCGCGTTTGGCTTCCGCCTGACCCACCACGTGCTTGTCCAGTTCGCGGACGATTTCACGAGGAGTCAACTCGTCAAGCAACGGCTCCTCATCCACGGACTGCCCTGGAAGATAGATCACCATGGTTATTCGAGCTCCTCGTAAGTGACTTGATCATTGGTGTAGATGCAGATCTTGCCCGCGATCTCCATGGCCTGCTCCACAATGTGGCGCGCCGAAAGCTTGGTATTGCGCAGCAGCGCGGTAGCCGCCGCGGTGGCGAAGGGGCCGCCCGAACCGATAGCCACAATGCCCTCGTCGGGCTCAATTACGTCGCCGTTGCCGCTCACCAGGTAAGTATTCTTGCTGTCGGCAACCAGCAGCAGCGCCTCCAGATGACGCAGTATGCGGTCGGTACGCCACTCTTTGGCCAGCTCTACCACTGACCGCGGGAGGTTCCCGTTGAACTGCTCCAGCTTCGATTCGAAGCGGGCGAACAGCGCAAACGCGTCAGCCGTGGAACCGGCGAAGCCCGCCAAAACCTTATCGTTGTAAAGCCGGCGCAGTTTTCTGGCGGTAGATTTGAGAACCTCATTACCCAGCGTGACCTGCCCATCCCCCGCCATGACAACTTTATTGTCTCGACGGACGCAGATCACCGTCGTTGAACGGACCTTTTGTCTCATTGTTTGTGAACCTCATTTTAACCCATAGAGCGTTGTACACTCAGAGCGATGGTGGCGCCGCCGGCATTTCCGCTGAACCGCTTGTCAGCCCCTTTGCGCGCACATAATGCGGTACTGTGCGCGCGGGGACGCAGACATTTGGTGAAAGACTTTCCGGGGCCGCTCTCCATCAAGTCGGTTTCGAGCGGCAGCGTCGTCTGGAAAGCCGGCGGCCGGGAGCTCACCGTAGACCGCGATTCCTTTCTGGTGCTCAACCACGGCGAGCCATATTCCATGGAGATCGAATCGCCTAAGCCCGTGGCCACGCTGTGCGTGTTTTTCCAGGAAGGCTTCGTGGAATCCGTGGCGCGGTCAGTGGCATATTCGGAAATTGAACCGGAGGCCGAATCTCCCTCGCGTTTCCTTTTGCGGCTGCACTCCCGCGACTGTCGCATTCTTCCGCGCATGCAAACCTTGGCTAGCACGCGCCTGGCGGACCGGCTTTGGATCGATGAGCAGTTTCTCCAATTGGCGCGCGATCTGCTGCGGCTCAACCACGAAATCGAGCAGCGGGTACGTCTGATGCCCGCACGCCGGCACGCCACCCGCGAGGAACTTTTCAGGCGCGCGCGCCGCGGGCAGGAATTCCTGCATGCCAATGCCTGCAGCCAACTCGACCTGGCCTCACTGGCGCGGCAGGCCTGCCTCTCACCTTTTCATTTCCATCGCGCATTCACGCAAGCCTTTGGCAAGACGCCGAATCAATACCGGAACGAACTGCGATTGGCCGAGGCCCGAAGGTTGCTAGAAGCCGGCGATATGACCGTTATGGAAATCTGCGGAGCCGTGGGGTTCGAAAGCGCCGCATCATTCAGCAGCCTGTTCCGGCGGAGTTTCGGCGTGCCGCCCTCGGCGATTCGCAAATCACGCAAGATTCGATAAGACCGCGGGGCCGGAGTGCTTCATACTTACATCCATGGAAAACATCACGCAGTTCTTCGATGCCATTCTGCACGGTGATGCCGCCGAAGTGCAAGCCCTGGTTGCTGCAAATCCCACACTCGCCGAGGCCCGCAATCAGGATGGCGCCACGCCGGCGCTTTGGGCCGTCTATACGCGCCATGCCGATCTGGCGCCGGTGGTGCTGGCAGGCCGCGCCCCGGATTTCTTTGAAGCCTGCGCGCTGGGACAACCGGACCGCGTAGCTACGCTTCTGGCGCAGGATTCGCAGCTGGTGACTGCGTATTCGGCCGATGGCTTCACGGGCCTCGGATTCGCCGCGTTCTTCGGGCACGTCGAACTGGCGCGGCTTCTGCTGCAATCAGGCGCCGACGCCAACCGTCCGTCGCGCAATCGTCTTAGTGTGGCGCCGCTGCACTCCGCGGTTGCGGCCGGCAGTTTGCCATTGGTGGAATTGTTGCTTTCGCACGGCGCACTGCCAGACCCGGTGGAAGGCTCCGGCGCAACACCACTGCACTCGGCCGCCGGGCATGGGTCGAGAGAGATGGTTGCCAGACTGCTGGCCGCGGGCGCGGATCCCCAACGCAAGACCAACGATGGGAAGACTCCGGCGGATATTGCGCGGCAGTACGGGAATGACGCGCTGAGCCGTGAATTGGCGGGCTGAACTGGCGGGCTGAAGCGGCTTCAACCGAAACTGTTATAATTTTATTAGCGCTGACGATTTGCAGCGACTACCGAATACTGCTGCCCTTGAGGGCTGCATTTAAGTCCGGGACTTGATCGTATTTGACAGGTACCAAGGCGATGCTGACAGACGTTTCACCCCTTCTACATCCTGCCCTATCGGCTCGCTTCCTCGACAACGGAGGTGCGTGATGTGCAGCCAGGATTTTCTCCGCGCGAAGATTGCAGGCCGTAAGCTTTCCATGGTTACCTGCTACGACTACACCTTCGCAAGCTTACTGTCGAAAAGCGCGATTGACGGAATCCTGGTGGGCGATAGCGCCGCCATGGTGATGCATGGTCATCCCTCTACGCTATCTGCCAGCGTCGAATTGATGCGTCTTCACACCGAAGCAGTGGCGCGCGGTGCGGCCGGCAAATTCGTCGTCGCGGACATGCCGTTTCTCTCCTTCCGGAAAGGTCTGGCGGCGGCGCTCGACTCGGCATCTGTCTTGATGACGGCCGGCGCACATGCCGTCAAACTTGAAGGTGTAGACGGGCATGAGGATGTGATTCAACGAATGGTAACCAGCGGGATACCCGTGATGGGTCATCTTGGCCTTCAGCCTCAATCCGTCCACGCCTACGGAGGCTTTCGAGTCCAGGGTCGAAGCGATGATTCGGCGCGGGAGATTTCCCGGCAGGCAGCCGCTCTCGAAGAGCTTGGCGCGTTCGCGATCGTGCTGGAGTGCGTTCCCGCGAACCTGGCACAGGAAATCACTCACGCTCTTCGCATTCCGACGATCGGCATCGGCGCCGGCGCGGGATGCGACGGACAGATACTGGTGCTTCAGGATCTGCTGGGCATGACCACGGATTTTCGTCCGAAGTTTGCCCGCCCGTTTCTCGACGGCGCGCGTAGCGTCCTCGACGCACTCGCTGCCTTCGATGAAGCCGTGAAGGCGGGGACTTTCCCGGCTGGAGAGGAGAGTTATTCGTGACCCAGGTTTGGAATACCATGGCTGACTGGCTGGAGCGGCGGCGCACCCTCGCTGGCCGCAGTATTGGTTTCGTCCCCACGATGGGTGCGCTTCACCGGGGACATGCTTCGCTTGTCAAGCGATGTCGCGATGAGAATGAAATTGCCGTTGTCAGCATCTTCGTAAACCCATCGCAATTCAACGATCCTAAGGATCTCGACCGATACCCGCGCACGCTCGATGAGGATCTGGCGCTTCTGGAGAGCCTTGGCGCGGACGAGGTAATCATGCCCGGCGCGTCGGAATTGTATCCGCATGGCTATCGTTTCCGGGTGGAGCCGAACAGCCCCGTCCAGGTGATGGAGGCAGCGTACCGGCCGGGGTTCCTTCCCGGCGTGATGACTGTCGTCTTGAAGCTCTTAAACCTCGTTCGTGCGGATCGCGCCTACTTCGGAGAGAAGGATTATCAGCAGCTGAAGATCGTCACGGAGATGGCGCAGGAGTTCTTCCTCCCCACGCAGATCATCCCTTGCCCGACGGTGCGGGAGGAGTCGGGGCTGGCCATGAGCTCCAGGAATATGCTGCTGTCGCCCGAAGCCCGCGAAAAGGCGGCGCTTCTGTTCCGGGTGCTGACCACCGCAGCCGGCCCCGCTGAAGCGCGCGCAATTCTCGAAGCACAAGGCTTCATGGTGGACTATGTCGAGGAGCGCTGGGGAAGGCGGCTGGCCGCGGCCTTTCTCGATGGAGTGCGTCTCATCGACAACGTGCCGGTTGCGGAGACAGACGCCTGTGATTTTTTGAGCGCCATGGATTATGCTTCTCACCCTGGACGTTGGCAACAGTCAGATATTCTGCGGAGTGTATGACGGCGAGGAGCTGAAGACCACTTTTCGGCGGACCTCAAGCATTCGAGCCTCGTCCGACGAGTTTGGCACGTTCTTTCGCGCCACGCTTCGTGAGAACGGAGTCGATCCGGCGGAGATCGATATGGCTGGAATCTGCTCAGTGGCGCCCGACGCCGTGCACTCGCTCCGAAATTGCTTCCGCAAGTATTTCGGCTTTGAGCCGTTCCTGCTTCAGCCGGGAGTGAAAACAGGCCTGAAAATCCGCTATCGCAATCCACTGGAGGTGGGCGCCGACAAGATCGCAAACGCAATCGGCGCGCTCAGCCGGTTTCCCGGCCGGAATCTGCTGATCATTGATTTTGGCACCGCGACCACGCTCTGCGCCGTGACCAAGGATAAGGAGTATCTGGGCGGAATCATCACGCCCGGGATAAACCTATCAATGGCGGCGCTGGAATCGCAGACCGCGCGCCTGCCTGTGGTGGAGATTCTCCGGCCCGCCGAGGTTCTGGGACGTTCTACTGTCGAAAGCATCCAGTCGGGCTTGTACTACGGCACTCTGGCGACCGTGCGATCTCTTGTCGCTTCTGTTACGAAGGACCACTTCGCCAAGGACCAGCCCCTTGTCGTCGGAACCGGAGGATTTGGACGGCTCTTCGAGCAGGAGCGCCTGTTCGACGACTTCGTGCCGGAGCTTCCCCTGGTCGGGTTGCGCCGGGCGGTTGAGCTTTCGCAATTGGAGACCATGAGATAGGCCGATTTTCCGTAAAGCCGGGCGATCGCGCCCGCGTGGTACAAAAAGCGTATGCCCTCTTTTCGCGTCGAAACGCCGCAGCGGTGCTATTCCGCCATTGTTGAGCGCGGCATTATCGGCCACGTTGCGCGGTATATTCCGGCCAAGACCGGCAGGGTATTTGTGGTCACGGCCGAAGACGTGTGGCGTCATCTGGGGAGCGCGCTGGGCGGCGGCCTGGCCGGTATCGACCATGAAGTAATCTACCTGCCGGGCGGCGAGGACCGGAAGCGCTTCGCACCCGTCGAAGCGCTGGCGGAAGAGATGGTGCAGCGCGGCGCGGACCGTTCCAGCATGGTGATCGCCTGCGGCGGCGGCATCGTCAACGATATGGCCGGCTTCCTGGCGGCAATCTTCATGCGCGGCATTCCGGTTCTGCAGGTGCCTACCACTTTGTTGGCGCAGGTGGACGCCGCCATCGGTGGCAAGACCGGGGTCAACCTCTTGTCCGGGAAGAATCTCATTGGCAGTTTTCACCAGCCGCTGGCTGTATTGATCGATCCCGCGGTCCTCGACACGCTGCTCCGAACGCGAATACCGCGCCGGGCTTTGGGAAATCATCAAGGCCGGGATTATTCGCGAGATCGGACTGTTCCGGTTTCTGGCCGAATTCTCCGGCGATGTCCTGGCGCGCAAACCCGAAGCCGTGGACCGCATCATCGCCGACTCCGTGCGCATGAAGGCGGAAGTGGTCTCCTCCGACGAGCGCGAAGGCGACCAGCGCCGCATTCTCAACTTCGGCCACACCTTTGGCCACGCGCTCGAAGCCGAGACCGAATACAAACGCTTTCTGCACGGTGAGGCGGTTGCATGGGGTATGCGCGCCGCCGTGTATCTGGGCGAAAGTACGGAACATCTTTCGGCCGATGACAGCGCCGAGATTCTGGAGATGATCCGGACCTATGGCCCGATTCCGCCGCTTGACGGCGTCCCCGCCGGGAACCTGGCCGCGCGCCTGGTGCACGATAAGAAAACCGTACAGGGCAAAGTGCATTTCGTGTTGCCGGTACGCATTGGCGAGGTGACCGTGGTATCGGGCATCGACGAAACCCTGGTACTCGAAGCCATACGGCGCGCCCTGGCATGAAGGGGACCACGCCCCATGGCACGGCGCCCGACGGTACGCATAGCGAACAGGAGGCCGCCCGTTGGGTCAGGAGTATGTTCGGCCGCGTGGCACACCGGTATGACCTGGCCAATCACCTGCTTTCCTTCAATATCGACCGCTGGTGGCGCACCCACACCGTCAATCGTGTGCGCCATATTCTGGAGCGTCCCGGCGCGCATGTGCTCGACATCTGCTGCGGCACCGGCGACCTGATCCTGGCTTTGGAGAAGCCGTGGGGCGGCCGCGGCGGCCCTGTCTTAGGTTCCGATTTCTGCCACCCCATGCTGGTCGCCGCGCGCGAAAAGATCACCCGCCGCGCGGCCAATGCTGTTGTCTTTGAATCCGACGCCCTCCGCCTGCCCGTGCGCGATGGCTCACTCGATCTGCTTACCGTGGCGTTCGGCTTCCGCAATCTTGCAAACTACGGGGCCGGGTTGTGCGAGATTCACCGCGTCCTGCGCCCCGGCGGAATGGCTGCCATCCTGGAATTTTCGCAGCCGCCAAACGCCGCCTTCGCCGCGATCTACAACTTTTACTCCCGCCGGATTCTTCCTCGCATCGGCGGTCTCCTGACCGGTTCCCGCGATGCCTATACCTACCTGCCGGAATCGGTTAGAAAGTTTCCGTCAGCGCCCCAATTGAGGGACGATATGCGGCGCGCCGGTTTCGCAGAGGTGGAATACGAATACCTGACCGGCGGCATTGTCGCTCTACATACCGGCGTCAAGAAATGAAGCAACGGACGCAATCAGGTAAGCAGCCTATCGCTGAGTTTAGTGAATGGTCTCCGCAGTATGTTCACTGGCCACAGGGCCATCGGCCCGAAAGCGCCAATTCTCCGCGTCGGGGACGATACGGCCAAGTGACCCTCAATGGGGGGACGGTCAGTTTCCGGAAACGCCGTTTCACGTCCGTTATCGGAAAAAACGCCGTTTCACAATCGGAACCCGTTCCTCAGGTGCGGTTGTGCCAGAATCGTGGGCGTATACATGGCGAATTCAAAAATCATGCGGCGATTGGAGTCTGATACAACCCTCGACAATGTCTACGCCACCGGTAGGACTCGAAATCGATTGGTGACGCCGGTCCGTTAGCACCCGGCTCTGGCAGCCCTCCTTCCAACCCGGAATGCGTTCGATGGCCGTTATAGTAATGTTGGAACTCGGTTAGTTTGGCTGCGAGATCGACGCTCGTCCAGAATAGAGTCCGGTCGAGGCACTCGCGCCGAAGCGTCCCAATCAGCCGCTCTATGAACGGATGCGACAGCGGCACGTATGGAACAGTCTTGATCTCGGTCACCTCGAGTACTCGAAGATTGGCTTTCCATTGGTGGAACCGAAACAGCGGATCATGGTCCGAGCTGAGGTACTTGGGCAGACCTTGCCCGCGAATCGCGCGTTGGAACATCCAGCACAGCGCCGCGCCGTTCATGCCCCCGCAGTGGACACCAAACCCAATGATGCGACGCGTGAATTGGTCCATCACAACGAGGACCCAATGGGTTCTCAAGGTGGCGGACTCGCATCGGAATAAATCGCAGCTCCACAGACTATCCTTCATGTGGCCGAGAAACGTCAGCCAGGATGGACCTGCTGAATCCGATTCTGGCTGGTAGTGAGCGCTCAGAATACGGCGAACCACATCCTTATCGATCTCGACGCCGAAAGCCAACGCGATCTGCTGGGCAATGCGAGGACAGCCCCAACTGGGATTCCGCCGCTTCATAGCCACGACGGCGTCGATAAGTTCTCGGTTCGGTCCCTTCGGGCCGGGTCGACGCCTGCGCTGGGGCGAAAACAGCAGGCGGTACTTGCGTTTCCTCAGCAGGCTGTGCAGATGGAGCAAAGTGGAGGGCTTCAGGACGATGGCGGAACGGAGGATGCGTGCCGGGCTCATGAAAAGGGTGAACAAGCCGGCGGTGAGGCGATCCGAGGCGCGCAGGTTGGGCGCACGCTTGCGCCCACGATTGAGGATAAGCAGTTGATGCCGGATCAGCGCGGACTCGGCAATCACGGAACGGAGTCCCCCCGGCCCCGCCAGTCGCAGCACGGTGACGATCACATGAACGAACAGGACGATGAAGTCGCGCATCCCGGCAATGGTAACAATACCTCACAGGCGACCGTATTCAGGCCAAATTGGCAATTCGCCATAGACACCTCTCAGGATACTCAGCTATCACGGTAATTTATTTTATGACCCAGTAGTACTAGGCGGTCCGGTTGCGGGATTGCGGCGCTTGGAGATCTACGACGAACTGTCTAGTTTGCGATTGGCACAGCGATTCCTGCGGGACTTAGCATCGCACCCTGCGGCAGGCAGTCGACTACAATGAGACCTGCTAACGTGTTTGGCAGTCGCACATCGATCTGGTATATCCCGGTTAAGCCAGGAGCGAGACCGGCAAATAGGACATCTAGCGGCAAATAAGGCGGCCCGCCTGCTGTCGAAAAGTTGCAACCAACTGGGGTGGAGGTCCGCGACAACGGACTATTCGGTGTTGGCACACTTTCCATGACCGGCGGATTGACGAGTCCGAAACCCGCCCCATAAAGGTGAATGATTTCCCCGGGCTTCGCTGGTTGCGTGGGACTGACGACCGTATCAAAAGATTGGTGAACCGCGTCAAAAAGGACGGGTTGGAAGGCCGAGACCACGAGATCCATGTTGTTCCCAGACCAACTCGGAGAATCCGGCTTCCTAATCTCGAGCTTTGACGGCGAGCCAAGCGTATTAAGCGAGGCGGTCCAGGGTATTTGAAACATGACCGTTCGTTGCCCCACCTCGAGCACAGACACGGACTGGCCTTCCAGTGAAAGTTCAACTCTCTCTCCTGGCATCACTGAAGCCGCGGCTGAGAGAACTTGGCCGGGACTACCCTGTAGAGTTGGATGAATTTCCGTATTTGGAAATACCTGAAGATGCAGAAATGCGGCCAGGGGCGGCGTATACTGCAAGCTCCGCCCACCGGCAACATCGTATTGGAGAAGACGCCCGGTTCTGGTCAACGCCCAAACAATACTTCCATTGCCGGATAACACGCCGTCTGCGATTCCTTCGGGCTCATTGGTGATCTGCCTGCGCCCTGTTCCTATCGCAGAAACCATGTAGAACTGCGGTGTGCTGTCTTCAGCAGGTTGCAAGAGGAGAACAGAACGGCCGTCATCACTGAGGTTTGGCCGGAAGGCTCCAATGCTTTTTCCGATATTTACAGCGGTGCGCGGGTCGGAAATATAAGCGACATACACTGCGTCGTCCACCTGGCGCCAGAGGACCATGTCTCCGGCGGCATCAACGGCGGTTGACTGTATCCCCGTGGTGGTCACTTTCGTCTTTGTGTTCGGTGGCCGCAATATGAGTAAACCGTCGCGAGCAGTCGCCACTACAGCGGTGCCATTGTCCGCAACTCCATGTGCGAGCCAGTCGCGAGCGTTTGCATCGTCCTCGCCCGCGATGAGGTAACTCTTCCGACCCTCCAAGTCAAAGAGTGTCAATTCGGTTATGGGTCCGGTGAGCCGCCCTGCGGTGCCCAATGCCCATTTTCCTCCCGGGCTCAGCGCAAGGCGTCCATCCGCAGTAAGCGCAACCTTCCCAGAGGAGTTCCAAATCACACTCTGGTCTGCATATACACACAGACCAGCACTATATCCGCACTCGCGCAAAGCGATCACCGACATGTAGGATCCATTCGAAGAGAACGACACGCCATCGATATTGTAGAAGTTGCTGCGATATCCGAATGGAATTGATGTGTCATTTCGCGTGAATTCGTATGGGTAGATCAGCTGTGGTTGAATACCGCGGGAGTCGGCAATGAAGAGTTTTCCATACGCCGGCTGGGAAGTGCCCGTTTGCGATAGCTCGGTGGAGAAGAACAGCCGTTGTCCGGCATAGTCGGTCGCCATACTACTAAATTGAGCGAGCGCGGGCGGGACCGCACAGGCGAGGAACAGAAACAGCGCAGTCTGCAGAGTCTTTGACATAGAGAATGGTTGTGCTTGGGGAATACCTCAAATACAAAGACTCTTTACAAGTCCGAAAAACTACATCGTGATCTCAATCTCTGCCGCCCTCGAGTTAACCCGAAAGGCCGGACGAAAACGCAGCTAAAACCAGGCGCGTCCGTTGACTCCTATGAGCCGCGCGTGCCCCCGAATTAACCGCGATAGGCGGCTCCAGCGGGATACTCGCGGGGGCCAACCCTACTTCAGCCCAAAGACCGCAATGCGATCACCGCCGTTCAGCATGCGCTACAAATGGCTGCTTACCTCCCAAGCCGAAGGTCCATAGCTGCAGGATCTCTCGCATTCTGAGGCATGCGGCAGCGGCACTCACCGAACTTCTACTCTCCTCTGCCCATCCCGCGGGCCTCGCCGTAAGCGTCGATCTTGCTCCCACTGGAGACGCCCGCGGGTGGCGGGAGTCCGATTTTATAGGCGGGCTCATGGGTGCGAGTGAGTGGATAAAATTTCAAAGTCGAGATCAAGTTGCCGAACCCGCGTTAGTCAAACTGCCCCAATCCACCTCCGAGTAGCCATTTGGCCGCCTGACCCAGTATTGCGTTGCGGTAGCGAAACCTCGCGACCGCACTTTCCGATAAGCTCCCGATATGTGGCGATATCGGAAATTTAACCTCTGGCGATCAGCCAGGCCACTTGGCCGCAAAAACGCGCGACTCATACATTTGATAAGGATGGCGGTGTCCGAAGTTGAGAAATACACTGAATCACGCGACCAGCGCGCCGGCTTTCTTCAATGCCGTTTCCAACTCCTCCTGGGTTATATCCGCGCTAATGAACAGCTCCTGGCGTGCGCCGGCGCTTAGGGCGATGGCCTTCCAGCCGTTTTGCGTAGGCACCGTCACCCTCACTTTAACCTTCCCGCGGGCATCGCGAACCGGACGGATTACCCCCGGAATCACGGAACGGATCCCAGGATTCGCAGCCAGCAGTTCTTCCAGAATCTCGCGGACGCCGTCAATAATACTGTGCTCGATCTTGAGCCGGTCCTTCGCCGTACGAAGGCGCATCTACTTCCAGCCCTCTCCACCGCGGAGCGGGACGAAGCGGCATTGGGTAGCCACCCGATCCTCAATGCGGCCGTCGTGCTTGGATATCACGCGCAGTTCCTGATCCACGCGATCGCCCACCGGAATTACCAGCCGCCCGGGATCGTTGAGTTGCTCCAACAGAGCTGCGGGAATCGCCGGGGCGCCGGCCGCCACGGAGATGGCATCGTAAGGCGCGCTTTCGGCGAAACCAGTGGAACCGTCCGCCTGCAAAACCACCACGTTGTGACCCCAACCGGTTCGGCGCAGGTTGGCGCGGGCCATCTGCACCAACCGGGGAATGATCTCGACCGAGATGACCCGCGCCGCCAGCGCTCCCAGTACTGCGGCGTGGTAACCGCAACCCGTGCCGACCTCGAGAACCGTTTCCGTGCCTTTGAGTTCCAGCAGTTCCGCCATGAGCCCGGTCATGTAGGGCTGCGATATGGTTTGCCCCCATCCGATGCCTGTGGGTCCGTCCACATAGGCCTCCACACGCGATTCGGCCGGAACAAACTCCTCGCGCGGAATTTGTAGCATGGCGTTCAGCACACGCTGGTCTCGAATGCCGCGGCGGCGCAACTGCGCGTCTACCATCTCACGCCGTTCGGCTGCCCAATCCGGTATCAACTCGGCCCCCAACTTTATAATAGCTATGATGGCCCACCAGATTACTCTTATCCCAGGCGACGGAATCGGACCCGAAGTCGCCGCAGCTACCGTTCGCGCGGTCAACGCCACCGGTATCGAAATCGAGTGGGAGCATGTGGAAGCCGGCGCCCGCGCGCTGGCGGAGCAGGGCCAGTTGATTCCCGATGATGTGTTCGCTTCCCTGGAGGTGACGCGGGTTGGCCTGAAAGGCCCGACCGCCACGCCTATCGCCGGCGGCCACCAGAGCATCAACGTGGCACTGCGCAAGAAACTGGGCCTCTATACCAACTTTCGGCCGATTCGTATGCTGCCCGGCCTGAAGACCCGCTATTCCGACCTGGCGCTCGATCTGGCGATCTTCCGCGAGAATACCGAAGACCTGTATTCCGGGCTGGAACACGAAGTGGTTCCGGGCGTTGTGGAGAGCCTCAAGATCATCACGCAGCATGCGTCCATGCGGATCGCCAACGCGGCCTTCAAGTATGCGCGCCGCGAGGGCCGCGCCAAGGTGACCGCGATCCACAAGGCCAACATTATGAAATTGAGCGACGGCCTGTTCCTGAAGTGCTGCCGTGAAGTGGCCTCGCAGTTTCAGGACATCCAATACAGCGAGATGATCGTCGACAACGCCTGCATGCAGCTGGTCATGCGGCCGGAGACGTTCGATCTGCTGGTAATGCCGAACCTCTATGGCGACATCATTTCCGACCTCGCCGCCGGTCTGGTGGGCGGCCTCGGCATCGTGCCTGGCGCCAACATCGGGGACCACCACGCCATCTTCGAAGCCGTACACGGCACCGCTCCGGATATCGCCGGCAAGGGTTTGGCTAATCCCACCGCGCTGATGCAATCGGCGGTTCTGATGCTGGCTCACCTGGGCGAGCGCGACGCCAGCACACGGCTCCAGAAGGCAATTTACGAGGTTTACGCCAAGGCCGATCATCTGACCGGCGACGTGGGAGGCAAGTCGTCCACCACTGAATTCACGGATGCCATCATCCGGCACTTGTAAATTATTGGCGGCTGAATTGCTCCCGCCAGAGCGCTCTGCCATGCCCCGGACTCAGACGCAGACCGGTGATGCTGGCGGCTTGAGCGCGCTCCAGGTCCGCGTATGCCAGGCGTCGGCGCGCCGTATCAATATCCAATTCATCGAAGAGCGCTTCCAACTCCGGACGTGCTGCGACGCTCCTGGCTTCGAGTGGGCCGCCGGCTCCGGCTGATGGCGCGAACCTCACCTCATACGGCCCATCGGCGGGCCCGCGGAGCAGAAGGGTGCCATCCACCTTCCGCGCCACCAGCCCCAGCGCGTTCAGGATAGCCAGAACCGAGGAAAGCTGGATGTCGCGCTGGTTCTTCTCAAAACGCAGCACGGTGGGCAGCGAGACATTGGCCACCGCGGCCAGCCGCCGCATCGTCAGCCCTTGGGACTTGCGGCGCCGCCGGGCCTCGTTCACTATTTCCGCCCAATCGATTTGCCGATCGTTTTGCCAGTCGTTTTGCCGATTGTTTTGAACGTCCCGTTCCATCGTTTCCTCATGAACTCGATCAGATCTTTTTTCTGGCGCCGGGTGCCATGAACCGCATCAGTCACGGCTTGTTCAGCGGCGTCCAGGCGCAGGCCGAGGTCGTGCACTGCCTGGAGAAGCGCGCCCCTGCCCAGACCGAACGAATTGGCCAGTACCTCGACGTGCTTCCCGGTGAGCGCGCCCAGCTTTCTGGGGTTGGCGCCGGAGCCGAGGCGCAGCGCCAGCGCGGAATTATATTCGGGATACATTGCCGCAGCCAAGAAGTCGTACACCGGCGCGAGCCGCATTCGAGTGCCCTCGTACAGCAACCCGAAATTCTTGAGGTGTGCAGCGTTGTTCCCGAGGAGGATGCTGGCCAGTATCCTGCGGAACAGAAAGTCCAGATCGGCGGCATCGCACCGCGGGTTGGCCCGCATGAAATCGGCCATCTCGCCGTAAGAGCCTTCATACTTCGCCTCGGAGGGGCGGTCGAGCAGTTGGTTGAACTCCTCGAAATGAATCTTGGCTCCGCTCGAAGTCCGGTCGAAACGGCGCACCAGCAGACATGGGCGCCTCACGCCGGCCACCCCGGCAATTTCGAGCGTCACGGTGCGATCCCCCGGCAACAACTCCACCGCGGCCGTTGTGGTGAGGTACTCGAGCTCGACGATGCCATGAAGTTGGCCCGAGGGCAGCTTGGCGATGTGGGTGCTGGCTTCGCGTGCTGTGGCCGGGCGGTAGCCCGCCGCCGTGTGGACCGCGAGCATTTTCGGTTGAACCCCGGAGATCGACGCCCGGCTGGCAAGCGCCGCAATTTCCTCCGCTGTGCCGGTGTGCAGGTCGGGCTGTTTTCGCGCCCGGGGGTCGAGCACCGAGACCGCACCGATGCAGTCGTGTCCGAACGCCAGCAATCGGGCGAACCGATTGTGCGGTTGCAGGCCCAGTGCGCGCATCTGCGCATTGGCGAGCCAGCCTTCCGCTACCAGATTGTCGAAGTACGAATGTAGCCCGCCCGTGCTGTAAATAGGCCCAAGCTGAAGCGGCAGCGTATAAGCAATGGCGGGATTGCCCGACCCTACGTACTCCGGATCGTAGTTGAATGTGTAACGTCCATCGGGTTCTTCGCGCAGGATGCCGGCATAGGCTTCGCGAAAATAGACGTTCCCATAAAGTGCTTCAGCCATGATCAACTATAGTTTAACACAGTCTATTTCTAAGTATATGTACAATTATAATTGTACATGACCGAGGCATGCCGAAAATTGATTCTGCGTATCTCGCGCGTCTTCGTGCAGGCCAGCTTTGCCCGTGATACTGTACCGGTATGCGTTCGATGATTTTCGCGCTGGCACTGTGCGCGGAGCTTGGCCAATGCGCCGACAGCGGTATTGTCTTCCCGTATGGCGCGGTCTACTTTCGCAAGTCCAACCCTCCCGAGCCGGACTGGGCGCGCGATCATCAGGCTGCCCGGCGCATCGGCATGAACACATTCCGTCATTGGTTCATGTGGGGAGCGATTGAGATCGCGCCCGGCAAATACGACTGGCGCGATTACGACCGGATGATGGACCTCGCGGCCCAGAACGGCATCAAGGTTGTGATCGCCGAGTTGACTTCGAGCGCACCCGAGTGGGCGTTCCGCAAGTATGCCTACGCGCGTTACCGCGGAAGCGACGGCAGCATTCTGAACAGCAGCGTCGGCCCGAGCAGCGCTACCGGAGGCTTTCCAGGGCTCTGTCTTGACAATCCCGAAGTGCGCGCCGCGGCCGAAAGGTTTCTGGTGGCCCTGGTGGAGCATTACCGGAATCATCCGGCGCTGCTCGGTTACGATCTCTGGAACGAGAACACATATAACGGTGGAAGCCCCAACCGGATGTACTGTTATTGCGACGCCAGCAAGCGAAAACTGCGGGAATGGCTGGGCCACCGTTACCAGACGCCGGAGCAAGTGGGCCGCGTCTGGAACCGCTACAGCTATGCAACCTGGGACGACGTGGAACCTCCGCCGAATTTGGGCGGCTACCCCGAAAGCCTGGACTGGCTCGAGTTCCGAATCGACAATGCCTTCGAGTTGCAGCACTGGCGCGCGGAGCTATTCAGGAAGCATGACCCGAAGCACCTGATCGCAGCTCACGGCGTGGCCGGGACGCTTGAATCGCTGCCTTCGAGCGCCCACAATGAATGGCGCTCTTCAGCCGAGGTGGATACCTGGGGCTTTACGTTTATCGCGTCGCGCAAAGGCGACGAGCCTTGGAAACAGTTTCAGGCCGTCGACCTGGTTCGCGGCGGATCCGGAGGCAAGCCCTTCTGGCACGCGGAGGCGGAAGGCGGTCCGCTGTGGATGCAGCCGCAAGTCACCGGCCGCCCGCGGGACGACGGCCGCATACCGGATGAAAAGGATGTCCGGCTCTGGAACCTGGTATCGTGCGCGGGCGGCGCCACCGGCATTCTCTATCCCCGCTGGCGGCCCTTGCTCGATGGGCCGTTGTTTGGAGCGTTCGGAGCGTTCGGTATGGACGGGTCCGCCACCTCACGCGCCGAGATGGCCGGGAAGGTGGCGCGATGGGCCAATGCACATCCGGATGTTTGGGCATCCCATCCGGTGCGCGGAGATGTCGGCCTGGTCTTTGTTCCGGAATCGGAAATGTTCAACTATGTGCAACAAGGTTCGACGGACTTTTATGCTCAGTCGATCCGCGGGGCCTATCAGGCATTCTTCGATTCCAATATTCAGGCCGATTTTGTGGCGTTGGACGACATCGAGAAATACAAGATCGTCTATCTGCCGTATCCGGTGATGCTCAAGAGCGACACGGTCCAAAAACTGCGCCAGTACCTGGAACGGGGCGGCACGCTGGTTAGCGAAGGGTTGCCGGCTTATTTCGGCGACCACGGCCGGGCCGGCGCGGTGCAGCCGAACTACGGGCTGGACCAGGTATTCGGAGCCCGTGAAAGCTATGTTGAGTTCACTCCGGATTTACTCGACAATCTATCGCTCGAAGTCGGCGGGCAGAGTATTGACGGCCGCTACTTCCTGCAGGAGTATGAAGCCACAGGAGGCCGGCCGGCCGGGCATTATGCCAACGGGCATATTGCAGCCGTGGAGAATCGCTTAGGCGGTGGACGCACGTTGCTGATCGGCACCTTTCCCGGGGCCGGTTATTATCTGCACCACTCACCAGGCGGCCGGGCTTTTTTTGCCGGTCTCTTGAAACTGGCAAATGTCGAGCCGCAATTACGAACCGACAATGCCCTCGTTCAGGCGCGGCTGCACGCCGGGGCGGGCGGGACCTATCTCTGGGCAGTCAATCCATCAAGAAAGGAAGCCACCGTAACGGTCTCGCTCGCTGGCCAGGCGCCCGCGTTCCGATCGGCGGAAGACCTCTGGGGCAAGCGGCCTGTAACGCTCGATGGCAGCAAAGTCTCGGTCACGGTGCCAGCCCGCGACGCCGCCGTCATCGCGTTGCGTTGAAGCGGCAAGCCAGCTTCCCGCCAGTCAACGAACCTACTTGCCCCGCGTCAGGCCCAGGGCCCTGATCCGCTTGTGCAAATTGGTGCGCTCCATCCCCAGTGCGCGCGCCGCTCCCGAGACGTTCCAGCTGGATTCCTCGAGCGCCCGCAGAATGTGCTCGCGTTCCGCGGATTCCCTGGCTTCCTGAATGGTCGATCTCGGGCCGGCTTCGCGCTGCACCCGGATCTCCACCGGAATCGCCTCGCGCGTCAACCGTTCGCCTTGCGTCAGAATGGCCATGCGCTCAATCACGTTGCGCAACTCGCGCGCGTTGCCTGGCCAGATGTAGCTCTCAAGCAGCGGGAAGACCGTTTCATCCAGCATTTTCGGCTTGAAATTGTTGCGCGCGCAGAATTCTTCCAGAAAATACACGGCCAGCAGCCGGATGTCGTGCGGCCGCTCGCGCAATGCGGGAACGCGGATGGGCACCACGCTCAAACGGTAGAAGAGGTCTTCACGGAACTTGTCGGTGGCCACCATCCCGGCCAGATCGCGATTGGTAGCTGAGATCACCCGAACGCTGACGCGGATGATCTGCTCCCCGCCCACACGATGGAACTCGCCTTCCTGCAGCACGCGCAGCAGCTTGGCCTGCGACGCTCCGTGCAGATCTCCCACTTCGTCCAGAAAGATGGTGCCGCCATCAGCCATTTCAAATTTGCCGCGGCGCAGCGCGGTGGCGCCGGTAAAGGAGCCCTTCTCATGGCCGAACAGTTCGGTTTCAATCAGCTCCGTGGGGATGGCCGCGCAGTTCACCTTCACGAACGGACCGGCGGAAAAGGGGCTCGAATTGTGGATGTGGGCCGCCAGCAGTTCCTTTCCCGTCCCCGATTCGCCGATCAGAAGCACGCGCGCATCGGAGCGCGCCGCCATGGATGCCTGCTCCACCGCGCGCGTCCACGCCGGGCTGGCGCCGATCATCTTGGGCGCTCCGCCCACCAGTTCGCGCAGGCGCTCATTTTCCTGCCGGAGCGTGGATTGCTCCATGGCGTTCTTGACGGCCAGCAGCACGCGGTCGCGGCTCAGCGGCTTTTCGAGAAAATCGAAGGCGCCGGCGCGCGTGGCTTCCACCGCATCGGCGATGGTGCCGTGCCCCGAAATCATCACGGCCGGCGAGGGGGCGCCGTTCTGCCGCACGGCCTTCAGCAGATCGATCCCGCTGCCGTCCGGCAGCTTCATGTCCAGCAGGTAAGCATCGGCGCGCTGCGCGTCCGGATGCTTTTTGAACTCCGCCACGGACTTGCAGACGTTCACGGAGTAGCCTTCGCGCTCCAGAATCATGCGCAGCGAGCGGCCGATGTTCTCTTCATCATCCACGATCAGAACGCGCTTGGAAGCCATTTGTTGAAACCGGCAGCAGCACGCGGAAGCCTGCGCCGCCCAGTTCTCCTTTCACCAGTACAATGTCCCCGCCGGAAAGCAGCGCACTCTTGCGCGCGATGGAAAGCCCCAGCCCCATGCCTCGCCTCTTGAAAGAGATGGTTGGCTGAAATAACGAGGCGCGCGCCTGCTCGCTCAGCCCCGGTCCGGAATCGTGTACTTCGATCGCGATGCGGCCGTTCTGGGCCCTGGTCACACCGAGAATTTTTCCGCCCTCGCCCGCCGCCTCAGCCGCATTCTCCAACAGGTTGGTGAGAATGCCCTTGATCAGATCCTGGTCGGCCACCACTCTGGGCGCCTCATCCGCCAGGCGGCAATCGTAAGCCACTTCCGGGTGCGCGGTTTTCAGAAATGCGATGCGCTCCTGCAGCAGCCCGTTGACATCCACCGCGGCGGGCCGGACCGCCGGCTCGGTGGCGAACTGCGAGAAGGCCCGGATGCGCCGTTCCAGGGTTTCGATTTCGTCCACCACGATCTGCGTGGCCTGCTCGATGAACGCCCGGTCGGCTTCATCGTAGCGAACCAGCATTTCCTCTACGGTGAGGCGGATGGGCGTCAGCGAATTCTTCACTTCGTGGGCCATTTTGCGCGCCAGCGTCTGCCAACTGGCGAGCTGCCGCAGATAGACCAGCCGCTCCGTGCTCTCTTGCAGCTTGTCCGCCATGTGGTTGAAGGCCTGGATGGCGCGGCCCACTTCGTCGTCACGGTCCGCCTTCACGCGCGCATTCAAGTCTCCGGCCGCCAACTCGCTGAGCCCCGCCGTCAACTGCTGGATGGGCCGGCTGATGCGATGCGCCAGAAAGACCAGCAAGGCGAGAGAAGCCAGCCAGATGGAAGCGGCGAGAAGAACGTATGCCAGCTTAAAGCCGCGCCCCAGGTCGCGATCCTTGCCGTCTTCCACAATGCGGCGCGCTTCGCGAATCTCGCGGGTGAGCCGGTCCATGGCGACGCCCCCCAGACTGGCCGAGTAGGACCATACTTCGTCACCGTGACGGACCAGGTAATCCAGGCGGTCGCCTTCGTGGCCGGCGCGTAC
The DNA here is from genome assembly GCA_963817515.1 of Bryobacterales bacterium. Classification (GTDB taxonomy): domain Bacteria; phylum Acidobacteriota; class Terriglobia; order Bryobacterales; family Bryobacteraceae; genus DATMNI01. Next base: position 111,014 of record CAWFPJ010000014.1, read on the forward strand.
GAACCTGGCGGCTTCCTCCGTCTTCTCACTGGCGAATGCCTTGATAGCCTCGGGCCACGTGGCGCGCTCCGCCGGCAGATACTTATAAGGAGAAGCCTGGCCCGATTGCGCCCGCTGCTTCAGATCGTCACAGGCCCGCTGGTAAAATTCTTTTCCGGTGCGCTGCAGGGACTTGGAAATGGTGTCTAATTCGCTGGTGGAGGAATAATCGATGCTCTGCTCCAACAGCGACGTGGTAATCCACACTGTAGCCGCCAGCGGCACCAGGGTTGCGGCCAGGAAGACCAATATCAATCTGTTGCGAAGGCGATTCACACGTATCGCCCGCGGCCGCTCATGCGCGGCAAGTCGGACAAACGCAAACGCCGTTCCAGGGCAGGCCAGTGCGGTTCGCCTTCCTTGGGCTTCCGGCTTAAGAATTCCACCAGTGCACTCAAACTGAGTCCGCGCTCGTCCGGCATGTTGGCGAGGTCTCTCTGGTCGGCGGTGGCCAGTTCGAATCGCAACCAGAACTGGCGGTCGCGCGCCAGGCCCCCCGTGTCGATCACCAGGCTGTCCAGGCACCATGCCTCGGCTGCCACCGCCGAAAGCCCTTCGGCGGATCGCGGCGACGATCCCAACTGGGTGACGGAAAACTTTTCCTCCCACAGCGCGAAGCTCACCACGAAGCGGCCCGGGCGGCGGCGCACCACCGTGACGTGGTCGTCGCTAAACAAAGTGAGTTGCGCAACATAGGCCACCGAAGCCCCATCTTTCAGGCGTGCCAGGGGTTTCCCGATCAGGAAATGCAGGCTGGGCGCCGACACGTGCAAAGTGTCGCCATCGTATTTGACTTCAAGGGGTTCGGCCGCCCGCAGGGAGAACAAAGGAGTCGCAAGGCCGGCCAGAAGCCAGCTCCTGCGGCTAATAGTGTTATCCCGTGAGGGCCCCTGCATTCAATCCATCATGCCCATATCAATAGATCATGCCCATCATAATTATCGGTTCCACGTGGCCCGACCTGATGGGAAACGCGATCGCCAGCGAAAACAGCGACTCCTTGATTCCCACCCCAACCGAATGCCTCTGGATGGGCGTCTGGCCGCTGTCCCATACCGCACCAGTGTCGTAAAACGCCTGAAATGGGCCGTAACGATACTCGACGGTGTTGTGCACCAACCGGTTACCACCTAATGGGTCCAGGTCATATTTGTTCCAACCGCGCAGATAATTGCTATTCCCGGCCACGAAGCGCTCGTAGAGGGGAGCGCGCCCGCTGATGACCCCGCCGCTCACCTGGTCCAGCAACTGATGCTTGCCATGGGTTACCCGGTAGTGTAAATCCCAGGAGTGCGAAGCGTAGATGAAATCGCTGTCCAGAAGTTTGGTGGCGGCGCGCACGGTGTACGCCGCATCCACGTCCTGCGGGTAGTCCGAATCGTCCAGCCGGGTATGATAGCGTAGCACGGAGACCAGCGCGTTAGCGCCCTCGATATGCGACGCCGGGTATTGGTTCTCCAGGCGTTCAATGCTGGCTCCGATCTCAAGCGTTAGCGGTTTGGCCAGCACGATGGTGGCGGTCGGCTGGAAATTCTGCCGTGTCCGGTAGGCATCCGACGTAACGTTGGGGTGGGCCGCCAGAGCGTCGAGGGTATTGCTGTTCCACTGCTCGTGATAGCTTTCAAACTGGAAGCGGAGGCTTACCCGGTCCGTGCCCAGATGCTTATTTTCATAGCGGGCGGAGATGCCGGCGTTGCGCTCCATCAGGGAATCGCCGTCGCTTGCCAGGCCGAAGAGCAGAGTGTTCTGGTGCGTGGTGAAGCCTACCGCTCCGGCGCCGCTCCATCCCTCTTTCGAACTGTAGACAAACTTGGTGATCATGGCGTCTACGTTGCCGCGCGCCGGCTTGACCTCGAATTCCACGCGGACGTGGTCGGGCGTGTCGCTGCGCAGGAGATGGTGGTTGACTTCCCTGGCGGAGAACTCTTTCTTAAGGCGTCCGGCGAGATCGTCCAGGATACCAGGGTTGAGCTTTTGACCAATCAGCGCCGCCAGTTGTCTGCGGAGCCCGGGACTGATCTTTTCGTTTTGATCGGAAGAGAGATTAGTTCTCCAGCCCTTGCCGGCAACGATCACCGTATCCACGGTGTACCGCTTGTTCACGTTCAGGTCGGACTCTTGGTTTCCGGCGAAGAGCAGGCCGCCCACGAACAGGCAGCCAAGCCAGGCGTATTTCATGGCTGCCGTGAAAGCACGCAGCATACCATTTCCAAGTTGTTGATGGGAAAAAGGATAAATTAGAGCTTTATGTGACCTGCTTTCACAGGTGTGGAGAGCTAAAGAGGGCAAATTCGCGCCGGCCGGGCAGGCGAGGTCTGGCTTACAGGACCTTCGCCAGCTCGGTTGCGAACGCACTGCGGGGAGACTGCTCACGGTTCCGGCCACCACGTTTCTTGCGATCGGGACGTTGTTCGATTCGCACAGCATTGGGCGTTGCTAGTGTAGCAGTAGTCGTGGCGGTGCTAGGGGTAGCAGTAGCTTGCTGTGGCCCGCGAGGCACATCCTTACCCTTGGGCGGCTGGGCTGGATTGGCTCGCAACAGGCGGTCTTCGAGAGGGGCGCGGTCAAACCGGCGAATGATAGACTGCATCTCGTCGGATGTGGGCGCTTCGACAAAAGCGAACCCCTTCGATTCTTGCGTTTCATGGTTTCGGATCACCTTAACTGCATCGGCCACCAGATCTTCGGCGGCCAGCCATTGCTTGATATCGTCGGCGGTGACCCAGACGGGGAGATTGCCAAGAAATACGGTAAAGCTCATTCAGTTGGTTCTTATACTCCGTTGGTTGGATTTGCGGCACTCAAAGGGGAGGATTCCGATCTGCCTTATAGATTGTATCAGAGTGTCCAACGCGATTGCAAACGGTTGATTTGGGATTGCTTTGGGGAGAGGCGCCTTGCCAACAGGCATAGAAATGCAGCCCCAATCATCAGGAGTATCCCCGAATGGGGTTCTGGCGCCACCAATTCCTGAAGCGTGACCGAACCATGAAGTGCTCCGACACTCAAGAGTGCCCCGGAAATCTGTCCTCCAGAGCTATCACCGCCGGCAAGGCTAACAAACAAATCCTGTTGCAGCGTGTTGGGAGGCAGCCCCAAAGTAATCGCCGGACCCGCGTTCCGCAAAATCAACGCCGCTTGCGAACCGCCGAAAATCAGTTGGGACATAGTGGCGGAGAGGTGCACGGACGCCTCTAGCGTGGATACCGGGCCGGAATAATTAGAGCCCGAATATGCGCCAGGGCCGAAAGCCAGGCCTGTGCCGAACGTCTCGGAGATGGACCCGTCGGCAGTCTGCAGGCTGGCATCGAAAAGCGCCCCTGCATTGGCGGCGGCTGACACAAAAATAAAGCTGACATCCGTGGGATAGACCGGCAAACCATTGCGCGCGGCGTTCATGCCATAGTTCCAGCTTGGAATTCCGAATGCGAGCGTGTCGCCGGAACCCAGCGAGGCTGTGGTAGCACCGGACACATCGATTGAGCCAGCACTAAGCGGTAAGGCTGCCCACAACATCATCCATACAAACTGGCTTGCGAACTGGCGGAATGTCATCCTCGCCGAGTGTACGCGGTAAAAACCGGGCGCAACAGCTATCAGGTACTGGTACAACAATGGTCGATTGACAATCGTGCCAACCGGCCCACCGCTATAAAGGCCCGGCTTACAGTACAATCGTCCCCAAAGCCCATGATTTCGCCGCTTACACCACTTGATTTCCTGGCTCGCAGTGCTTTGACTTACGGCGATCTCACAGCCGTGGTGGATGGGGACCTGCGCTTCACCTACGCCGAATTCGAGCGGCGGGTTCATCGCCTGGCCGGAGCGCTGCACCAGTTGGGAGTGCTCCCCGGCGAGCGCGTCGCGGTGCTGGCGCCCAACAGCGCCTTAACTTTGGAAGCCCACTTTGGGCCCATGCTGATCGGCGCCATCCTGGTCATGCTCAACACGCGTCTGGCGTCCGGCGAGCTTTCCTGGATTCTCAACCACTGCGGCGCCAAGGTGCTGTTGGTAGACCCGCCATTGCGCCCACTCGTGGAATCCGCGGCCGTACCCCATATCATCTCCGACTATGAGGGCTTCCTTAGGAATGGCGCCAGGAATGGCGCCGGTTTCCGGCCGGCTCCGGCTCCCATCGATGAAAATGCCTGCGTCAGCATCAACTACACCAGCGGCACCACCGGCTTCCCCAAAGGGGTGATGTATACGCATCGCGGCGCCTGGATCAACGCCATCGGCGAAATCACCGAGCATGGCCTCACTCAGCGCAGCGTCTACCTCTGGACTCTCCCCATGTTTCACTGCAACGGCTGGTGCTTCCCGTGGGCCGTCACCGCCACCGGCGGGCGCCACGTGTGTCTGCGCCAGCCCGACCCGGTCGCAGCGCTCGGTCTCATCCGGGCCGAAGGCGTAACCCACCTGTGCGGCGCCCCCGTGGTGGTGAGCGCCCTGGCGCAGCACTGCGTCGCCGAAGGTGTCCACTTCGCTCATGGACTGCGCATTGTCACCGCGGGCGCGCCTCCGCCACCGGCTGTGATCCGCGCCGCGGAAGAGACCGGTGCCGAAATCACGCACGTGTACGGCCTTACCGAAACGTATGGTCCGCACACGATCTGCGCCTCGAAACCGGCCTGGGACGATCTGCCGGCCGCCGAACGGGCGCAGATAAAGGCGCGCCAGGGAGTGGCCTACCTGGTGGCCGGCATGGACCTGAGGGTGGTGGATCACCAGATGCGCGACGTTCAGGCGGACGGCGAAACCATGGGCGAAGCCGTCATGCGCGGCAACAACGTGATGCTGGGCTACTGGGACAATCCCGAAGCCACCGCGGAGGCCTTCGCCGGCGGTTGGTTCCATTCAGGCGATCTGGCCGTAGTGCATCCGGATGGCTATATCGAATTGCGTGACCGCAAGAAGGACATCGTAATCTCGGGCGGCGAAAATATCTCATCCATCGAGGTCGAGAAGGTGTTGGCCGATCACCCCGCGGTGGCTGAGGCGGCGATTGTGGCGGTGCCCGATGCAAAATGGGGAGAGGTTCCCAAGGCCTACGTGGGGCTTAAGCCGGACTGCGTGGCCACTGCCGAGGAGTTGATCGCCTGGTGCCGCCTGCGCCTGGCGCACTTCAAGTGTCCGAAACACGTGGAATTCGGTCCGCTTCCGCGAACCGCCACGGGGAAGATCCGCAAGAACGAACTGCGCGCCCGGTTCCATTTGAAGGAGCGCGTGGTGAAAGAGGGAACGGGAATATGAACTTCGAAAATCTTCTGGTTGACCATGAGGGGCCGGTGACCGTAGTCACGTTGAACCGCCCGCAGCGCCGCAATGCGCTTTCCCTCGGCCTGATGCTGGAACTGATCGGCTGTTTAGAGGAAATCGGCCGCAGCCAGAGCACACGCGCCGTTATTCTGGCGGCTGCCGGCAAGGTCTTCTGTTCCGGTCATGACTTGGCGGAAATGACGGGCCGCGACATCAACGAATACCGCCGCATCTTCGACGTCTGCTGCGACCTGATGCTGAAGCTCCAGGCCATTCCCCAGCCGGTGATCGCGGAAGTGCAGGGCATTGCCACCGCCGCCGGGTGCCAGCTGGTGGCCGCCTGCGACCTGGCTGTGGCCGCCGAGGAGGCTGCGTTCGCAACGCCAGGTGTCAAGATCGGCCTGTTCTGCACCACCCCGATGGTGGCGCTGACCCGCGCCATTGGCCGCAAACGCGCACTGCAGATGCTGCTCTCGGGCGAGATGGTGGCAGCCGCCACCGCCGCCGATTGGGGCCTGATCAACCAGGTGACCCCGGCCGCCGAACTCCGCGCCGCCACCCGCCAACTGGCCGCCAAAGTTGCCGAAGCCAGTGCCCTGGTAGTCGGAATCGGCAAGCAGGCCTTTTATACCCAGATCGATCTGGACCAGCAGAAGGCCTACGCGTACGCCAAGGAAGTGATGTCGTTGAATGCCATGGCTGCGGACGCGCAGGAAGGCATCTCGGCGTTTCTCGGAAAGCGCGCGCCATGCTGGAGCGGAAAGTAGAGCCGCAATATCTATGGCGATTGCCAATTGGAAACCTGGCCGCCGTCGGAGAGGGTGAACTTTGGTTGTGTGGCTGATGTTGCCGGGGTAGGAACCACGGCGTTGACCTGCTCACTCGAATCTTATCGCCGCAACATCTGCCGCCGGCTCCGGATATCTCAGCTTCATATCCTCCAGCTCTTCCCGCATGATCTGCGACACCGCCAGGTTCCGGAACCATTTCTTGTTGGCAGGAATTACGTACCACGGCGCCGCCTTCGTGCTGCATTTACGCAGCATGTCCTCAAAGGCGCTGATGTATTGGTCCCAATACTCCCGTTCTTTGATATCCGCTTGAGAGAACTTCCAACGCTTGGCTTTGTCTTCCAACCGTTCGCGGAATCGCCGGGCCTGTTCCTTCTTGTCGATATACAAAAGGAATTTGACGACGCGCACTTTGTTCTGGCAGAGCATGCGCTCGAAATCGTTGATCTGCAGATACCGCCTCTGCCACACCGGCTTCGGCACAAGGCTGTGCACCCGCGCCACCAGCACGTCCTCATAATGCGACCGGTTGAAAATTCCCAGCTGCCCCCGTTCCGGTACCGCCTGGTGAACGCGCCACAGATAGTCGTGCCGCTTCTCGGCGCCCTCCGGCACTTTGAAGGCGGTAACCTTGACCCCTTGCGGGTTAAGCCCGCTCATCACGTGCCGGATGGTGCCGTCCTTGCCCCCTGCGTCGATGCCCTGCAGCACCACCAGCAGCGAACGTTGGGCTTCGGCATACAGCATGTATTGAAGCACCGAAAGCCGATCCAGATTCTTCGCCAGTTGCCCGGCGGCTTCGTCCTTCTTCACGCCGTGGGTGTCCCCAGGATCGATATCGGCCAGCTTGATCCTGGATCCGGGGCGAACTATCAGTTCCCCTGCCAGATGTTTCATCCGGCTCATCATACACTGAAAAAATGCTGATCCTTGCCTCGCAGTCGCCGCGCCGCAGCGAAATTCTCCGCCAGGCCGGAATTCCTTTCACCATCCGTGCCGCCCCGGTCGATGAAACCCCCCGCGCGGGCGAATCGCCTGTCGATTACGTCCGGCGTCTGGCAGCCCTCAAGGCGCAGGCCATACCCCAATCTCCCGGCGAGATCGTCTTAGCCGCCGACACCACCGTGGTCGTAGGGAATCAAATGCTGGGTAAGCCCGCAGACGCCGCCGACGCATCCCGCATGCTGGCCCTGCTCTCCGGCCGCCGTCACGAAGTGATCACCGGCATCTGTCTGCGCCGCGGCCCGGAAGACTCATTCTGCGATCACGCCGTAACCGCCGTCTGGTTCGCCGCCATGACGTCCCGCGAAATAGAGGCCTACGTGGCCAGTGGCGAGCCCATGGACAAAGCCGGCGCCTATGCCATTCAGGGCTTAGCCTCAAAGTTCATCCCCAGAATCGAAGGCTGCTACTTCAACGTGGTAGGGCTTCCGGTCGGGCTAGTCTACCGGCGCCTGCAGTCGTAGTCTTATCGTCCAATCGCCACGGCCACACTGCGCGTTCCCACGTCCAGCCTCTCCATCCGGTGCCCCAGTTCGAACGGCCGTGACACCACCGCGGAAGGATATAAGGGAAGCAGCACGTTTTGGATCAGAAACTCCAGGGTCCCGCCGTCAATCGTGATCCCGGATATCTCCACGCGCAGCACGTCCACCGTCGCCTGTCCGGCGCTTGACCGGATGCGCGCAGTCACGCTCACCTGGCGCTCGCCGTCCAGCAGCTTGGACATCAGCCAACCCGGTGAACCGCCCTGCGCGCGCCGCACTTTCCCGAAATCCACCAGCGCGGTACCGGTCACTGTTTCCGCCGCCGCCAGTTGAAGCCTCGGGTTTCGTACGCCCGCCGGAGCCTCCTTCTCGGCAAAGGCATTCAACTCCGCCGGTGTGAATATCACGCGCGTGCCCGGTTTCAACTGGTCGCTTTCAATCGAGTCCATCTTCCTCACGGCCGAAACATAATCGCTATCGGCCGCATCGCAGTAAGCTGTGCCAAGCACCGCGGAACACACAAGTGGAATAGCCCACGCCAGCCGCATCTTCACAATTCTATATACGTTCGGCAGCCCACGGCAGTTGCCGGTAACGCCGGCGGTCGTGCCGCCGGTGCCTTTCTCCGTCCCAACGCCTTTCCCCCAGTCAAGCCGCGCGCCCTTTTTCACAACACGCCTTCGGTATAATTCCAGCTAGTGCTTCAGGAACTCGAGGAACATCGACAGGTATTCGAAGAGGTTGCCGGCCATGCCAATCAGTTGACCGCGGGACTGAGCGAGGCGCAATTCAACTGGCGTCCCGCCCCCGCGCAATGGAGTGTCGAGGAGTGTCTGGCGCATCTCACCATGACCGGGCAGTCGCAGGTCCAGGCGATCGAGACCGCCATCGATGAGGCCAGGGCCCGTGGTCTGACCGCCGCCGGACCCTTCGAATATCCGGCCATTGAACGATATATCCTGAGGGAAACGGCTCCCCCGGTGCGGCACGAATTGCCCGCCCCGCGCCGTTTCCAACCCCTGCATGGCCAGCCCATTACAGGGGTGCTGCCCACATTCCTGCACGTGCAGAGCCAGTTCATTCAACAACTGGAGCGCGCCGATGGCCTGGACCTCAGGCGCGTCAAAGTGGTTACCTCGATCTCGCGGTTTCTAAAAATCAGTCTCGGTATGACGTTCGCCCAGGCCGCCGCGCATGAGCGGCGCCACATCGAGCAGGCCCGCCGCGTCTGGGAGCGGCTACCGCGATAATGCCGATTGATACCTGACGCTTACCGCGATGGTGGCGGCGCCATGATTACGGGCTCCGCGGCAGGCCCGCCCGACAACTGCTGTTCCACAATCAGCTGCCGTGCTCCCTGGCGGATTAGCGGGAGCCACTTCCAGAACAGGGCGGCCGCGATGATCGAAATCAAGCCGCCGGCGGCAACCGTCTTCGGGGCGCCAATGCGGCCGGCGGCAGTGCCCGCCAGCAGTGAGCCGATCGGCGCCATTCCCATCAGCATCATTGAGTAGAGTGAGATCACACGCCCCCGCAGCCGGTCCGGAACCATGCTCTGGATCAGCGTATTGGAAGAGCCCATCTGGATCATCAGCGAGAATCCGACCGGAACCAGCAGCGCGGCTGAAAGCCAGAAGTTTCGCGACCACGCGAAGGCGGCCAGCGATACGCCGAAAGTCGTGGCGGCAATGGCCACCCAGACCCCCAGGCCCTTGAGGCTCCGCCGGCTCGCCAGGAGTAAGGCGCCGGCCAGTGCGCCGATTCCCGAAGCGCCCATCAGCCACCCCATCGCTGCCGCGCCGCCATGCAGAATGCGGTCGGCGAAAATCGGCATCAGCACGGTGGAAGGCATCGCCGTCAGGCTGGCGACACCCACCAGAATCAGCAGCGCGTGCACCGGCGGATGTTTCCAGACCCATCGGAAGCCTTCCACTATGTGCGATATGGGCGAGCCCGGATGTTCCACTGGCTCATGCCGCGAAACACGCATCATGAAGAGACCCACCAGCACCGCGATATAACTGACCGCGTTGGCGAAGAAACACCAGCCTTCCCCGATGCTGGCTACCAGGACGCCCGCGATGGCCGGTCCGATCATGCGCGACGCATTGAACATCGAGGAATTCAGCGCGATCGCATTCATGAGGTCGGCGCGCTCCACCATGTCCACAAACAGCGACTGGCGCGCGGGGATGTCAAAAGCGTTCACCACTCCCAGCAGCGCGGACAACACAAAGATGTGCCCGATGCGGATTCTGCCGCTCAGCGTGAGGGCCGCCAGCACGAAAGCCAGCAGCATAGAGGTGGCCTGGGTGGCGATCACCACGCGGTGGCGGCTGTAGCGGTCGGCCACTGTGCCGGCCAGCGGCGAGAGCAGGAAAATGGGGATCTGGCTTGAGAAACCCACGGCGCCCAACAGTATCGATGACCCGGTGAGCCGGTAAACCAGCCAGGATTGCGCCACGTTCTGCATCCATGTGCCCACCAGCGAGATCAACTGGCCCCCGGCGAAGAGCTGGAAATTGCGATACTGGAGCGCACGCAGGGTGGCGGGAAGCTTCATGCTGCTTTCATTGTAAGAGACGCCGTGCGAAGCGTCGGGCATGATTGCCAGGCATGGCAGGCGATGACCCCCAACTCGGCCGATTTGCGCGGGCGGACCATTCCGGGGGAGAATTGTTATGTCCCACCCATTGCTTCGTCCTGAAGAAGCATGTCCGAAAGGAACGAATGGCGCGAATCCTCGATGGTATCGATTCTCCCGATCACGTAAAACAACTTACCTTGCCCGAGCTCCAAAAGCTGGCCGCGGAGATACGCGATGAGCTGGTAGCCGTCCTCGCCAATACCGGCGGCCACCTGGGCCCTAACCTGGGCGTGGTGGAGCTGACTATCGCCATGCATTACGTGTTTCGCACGCCGCAGGACCACTTCCTGTTCGACGTGAGCCATCAGGCCTACGTGCACAAGCTGCTGACCGGCCGCCGCGAGCGGTTCAACACGATTCGCACTCCCGGCGGGCTGAACGGATTCATGCTGCGCACCGAAAGCCCGCACGATTGTTACGGAGCGGGGCACGCCGGCACCGCTCTTTCGGCCGCGCTCGGTATGGCTGTGGCGCGCGACAGGGCGCAAGGCAAGGAACATATTGTGGCCGTGGCGGGGGACGCCGCGTTTACTTGCGGGATTACTTACGAAGCCCTGAACAACATCGCGCACCATACCAAACGAATGCTGGTGGTCCTGAACGACAACGAATGGTCCATCGACAAGAATGTAGGCGCCATCGCCAGCTATCTCAACAGCATCGTCACCAGCCCGCGATATGACTACCTGCATGAGCGCGCCGGAAAGTTCGTGGAAAAACTGGGTGGCAAGACGGCGCTGCTCCTGGCCCGCCGGGCCGAAGAAGTTGCCAAGAGCATTCTATTGCCCAGCGTGATCTTTGAGGAGCTGGGGCTCAAGTATTTCGGACCCATTGACGGGCACGACATTTCCACCCTGATCAAGACTTTCGAGTTTCTCAAGAAGCAGGAGCGGCCCGTATTGCTGCACGTTCTCACCCAAAAAGGGAAGGGCTTCGAACCGGCCATACAGAAGCAGAAGAAGTTTCACGGCCTTGGCCCGTACGATCCGGAGACCGGTGAGACCAAGCCTCTCAGCCGGCGGACTTACTCCGAGGTGTTCGCCGACACCATGGTGAAACTCGCCAACGTCAACCCGAAAGTGGTCGCCATCACCGCGGCCATGCCCAATGGCACGGGCCTGGACCGGTTCCAGCCGCACCATCCGGACAAGTACTTCGACGTCGGGATTGCCGAGGAGCATGCGGTGCTGTTCGCCGCCGGCATGGCCACCAAGGGCTTCAAGCCGTTCTGCGCCATTTACTCCACGTTCCTGCAGCGTGCCTTCGACCCCATTGTGCACGACGTCTGTTTGCAGAATCTGCCCGTGGTCTTCTGCATGGACCGCGGGGGACTTTCTCCCGACGATGGGCCCACGCATCACGGCCTCTTCGACATCAGCTACCTGCGCGGCATCCCCAACCTGGTCCACATGGTGCCGAAAGACGAAGACGAGCTGGCCGATATGCTGTTCACGGCGATGCAGTGGGATGGCCCCATTGCGGTGCGCTATCCGCGCGGCGTGGGGCCCGGCACGCCGGTCAAGGATGTGCCCATGGTGATTCCGATCGGCAAGGCCGAGCTGCTGCAAAACAGCGATCATGATCAGGTGGCCATCTTTGCCCTGGGGGCGCTGGTGCCGATGGCGGAAGAGATCGCCCGCAAAATTGAAGGCGCCGGTTCCTCGGCCGCGGTGATCAATGCGCGGTTCACCAAGCCGATGGACGTAGAGATGCTAGAGTTCTACGCGCGCAGCGTGGATGTGATCCTCACGCTGGAAGACCACGTCCTGCGCGGCGGCTTCGGCAGCGTGGTGCTCGAAGAACTGAACAACCTGGGCATTGCCACACCGGTAGTCCGGATCGGCTGGCCGGATCAGTTCATCGAGCACGGCCGTCTGGAGGCGTTGCGAGCCAAGTACGGTATCACCGTGGAAGCAGCAATGGAGAAGCTGCGGCCTTATCTGAAAGCCAGGGAGCCGAAAGAGCTTACCGCGGAGACGCAGAGACGCTGAGACAAACGCCGAGAGCCACGCAATCTCAAAATTCGTCTCTGCGTTTTGCTCAGCGTCTCTGCGGTGAAGAACCCCCACCCAATTTACGCAACTGCTATTTCCATCAAGATCCGCCCAACTTCCGCGGCCGGGTCGGCAGCGCGCGTGATCTGCCGGCCGATCACCAGGTAGTCGGCGCCATCGCGGATGGCTTGGGCTGGAGTAGCCACGCGCTTCTGATCGCCCGCGTCCACGCCCGCGGAACGGACTCCCGGCGTCACCACGATAGTTTGGGGGCCCACGATCCGGCGCACGGCGGCCGCTTCAAGCGGTGATGCTACTATGCCATCCACGCCGCATTCGACAGCTTTGCGGGCGCGGCGCTCCACCAGGCTGGCAATCGTCCCCTCGTAATTCAGATCGTCCAGATCCTCCGAACCGAAGCTGGTGAGCACCGTCACACCCAGGATCTGTAGCTTTGAGTTCTTCTTTCCTTCAACGGCGGCGCGCATCACGGAGCCAACCGCATGCACGGTAAGGAAGCGGACGCCCGTTGCGGCCACCTGGGCCACGGCGCGCTTCACGGTTTCCGGGATGTCGTAGAGCTTGAGATCGAGGAAGACCTGCTTGCCTTCACCTGTCAGCTCACGCACGAATTCCATGCCGGCCGCGGCGTAAAGCTCCATGCCGACCTTATAGAAGTTGACGCGGCTGCCCAGGCGGCCGACCAGCGCGCGGGCCTCTTCGGCCGATTCGACGTCAAGGGCCACGATGATGGGGTTGTGGATGGCTTTGGGTGTCATGCGTTGAATCAGTGCGTTTACACCAGGCGAATAGGCTTCTGCCCGCGCGGCAGCACGCGCCCGATGCGATATGCGCCTTCAAAAGTGCGCTCAAGCGCGGCGGCTTCACCTTCGGACAGCGTGATCAGCAGCCCGCCGGAAGTCTGCGGATCGTAGAGCAGGTCTTCCACTTCGCGCGGCAGTTCGCGCTCGGTTTCCACCACGCAGGACGCGAATTCGCGGTTGTTGTGCAGGCCGCCGGAAAGCGCTCCCTGGCGCGCGTATTCCAATGCTCCGGGCAGGAAGCGCACTTGGTCCACGGCGATCTCAAGTGTGACATTGCTTGCCAGCGCCATTTCGCGCCCGTGCCCCATCAGCCCAAAACCGCTCACGTCCGTGCAGCCGTGGACGTCGTACTGCAGCATGGCTTCGCAGGTGCGGCGGTTAAGGGTGAGCATCGACTGAATGGACTCGCTCACGTGCTCTTCGGAGGCAATGCCGCGCTTGAGGGCAGTCGAGATGACGCCCGTGCCCAGCCGCTTCGTAAAGACCAGTGCGTCTCCGGGGACCGCGCCGGCATTGGCTTTGATCCGCGCCGGGTGAATGGTGCCGGTGACGGCGTACCCGAACTTGATTTCGTCGTCGGCCACGCTGTGCCCACCCAGAATAGAACAGCCGGCCTCGCGCATCTTGTCGGCGCCGCCCGTAAGGATTTGAGTCAGATCGTCGATCTCCTGCTTCGGAGGCCAGGCCAGAATCGAGAGCGAGGAGATGGGGCGGCCGCCCATGGCATAGACGTCGCTCAGCGCATTAGCGGCGGCGATGGCGCCAAAGGTATAAGGATCGTCGACGACGGGGGTGAAGAAGTCCACCGTCTGCACCAGCGCCAGCTCCGGCGTCAGTTTGTACACGCCCGCATCGTCGGCAGTGTCAAACCCCACCAGAACATTCTCGTTGGCCCATCGGGGCACCGTTGCCAGCACTCGGTCCAATATTTTTGGACTCAGCTTGGATGCGCAGCCGCCGGCTTTTACGTGCGCTGTTAACTTGCGCAGCTGAGTGGTTTGGAATTCGGTAGTGTCGTCCATGCTAACCCTTCACTATAATAACGGGATGAGACCCACGCCCGTTTTGTCCGCCCTCCTGTTTGTGGGATTGGCGATTACGCTGGTTTCCCGCGAGCCCCAAGCCGACCCGCGCCTGAAAAAAGCCTCGCGCTCCAATGACCACAACGGTTGGGTGCAGGTGCACCTGGAAGGCAAGCCTGGCGAGATCGGTTTCCAGCATGGTTACCTCCTGGCGCCGGAGATCCAGGACACCTTCAAAGCCATTTCCGTGGAGGTTGCGCACGACGAGAAGAAGGACTGGGCGTTCTTTCGAAAAGCTGCGCAGGATGTATTCTGGCCGCATGTGGAGCAGGAATATCGCGAAGAGCTGACCGGTATTGTGGAAGGCCTCAAGGCGCACGGCGTGAAGCTGGACATCTGGGACGTGGTGGCGCTGAACGCGTGGCTTGAGCTGCCGTATTACGACAAGTGGAAGGATGCCGGAACTCCGGCCGCGACCGGTGGTCTTGCTCAAAATTCCGGGGCTCGAGGCGCGGCTGGTCCGGGCGATCATTGCAGCGCGTTCGTGGCCACGGGCAGCTATACCAAAGACGGGCGCGTCGTAATCGGGCACAACAGCTGGACCAGCTACTCATCGGGCGAGCGGTGGAACATCATTTTCGACATCGTGCCGGCAAACGGCAGCCATATCCTGATGGACGGGATGCCGGGTCTGATTCACAGCGGCGACGATTTTGGGGTGAACGCCGCCGGAATGATTATCGTCGAGACCACCATCAGCGGGTTCAGCGGGTTCGATCCGAACGGCGTGCCGGAGTTTGTGCGTGCGCGGAAAGCCATGCAGTACGCGGCGTCGATCGACGATTTCGCGCGGATTATGAAGGACGGCAACAGCGGCGGATATGCCAATAACTGGCTGGTGGCGGATCGCAAGAACAATGAGATTGCGAGTCTGGAACTGGGCCTCAAGAACGTGACCCTGCAGAGGACGATGGACGGATTTTTCGTGGGCTCGAATTTTGCGGTCAACCCGAAGCTGATCAAGGAAGAGACGGATTTCGACCCTAAGGACCGGAGCAAAAGCGAGAACGCGCGGCACGAGCGCTGGCTGACCCTGATGGAGCAGAACAAGGGCAAGATCGACGTAGCCGCGGGGCAGCGATTCCTGGCCGACCATGTGGACTCGTTTGAAGGCAAGACGGACATGGACGAGCGCACGCTGTGTGGACACGTCGAAACGTCGCCCCGCGGGATGGGGACCTGGCAGCTTCCGTACGCGCCGGCGGGCGCAGTGCAGAACAAGGTGACCGATGCGGCCGGCGCGGCGAAGATGTCAATGACGGCGGCGCTCGGCCATGCGTGCGGACGGGACTTCAAGGCCGCGGAGCTTTTTGCCAAGCACGCCGAGTTCGCCTGGCAGAAGGACATTCTGCGAGATATGCCCGCGCGGCCCTGGACCAGGTTTACGGCCAAATAGGAGATCTGTTACACCGGTAGCGCCGGCAATCTTGTTGCCGGTGGGTTATTCGGCATTGGGCAAGAACCGGCAACAAGATTGCCGGCGCTACCGAAACTAAGTGACATTGGGCGGTTTCGCCTGCGTTTCCAGTCACAAGCCTTTCGCTTCTCCTATCTCCATCATTTGAAGAACCTTGCCTTCGCCGGCGCCTCCCGCCCGGCCTGCCGTCGAGTTACTGTGCGGTGTGGAACGCCTTACCAATGCCGACCGGGCCTGCGCCGTTGCAGCTGCAGCCGCCCAAGAGCTCAATGATGAGTTCACCATCATCCTTAACAGCGCCTCAGAATCGATTCTGGCCCTGGAGCCCGGGCACCCCGCTCGCCTCTACCTGGCCGACATCGAAAGCGCCACCCAGCGGTGCGTCTGGAAAGTCTCCGGCCTCCTGAACTACAGTGCCCGGCAGCGGCGTACACCCTGTAAGCACCTCCATGGAGCGCCTGCTGGCAGCCAATCCAAGATCGGGCTAAGCTGAAACCGTGCGCATCCTCGGCATTGAATCCTCCTGCGACGAAACCGCGGCTGCCGTGGTCGAAGACGGCGAAGCCGTCCTCTCCTCCGTGGTGGCGTCGCAGATGAGCACCCACGGCAAGTACGGAGGTGTGGTGCCCGAACTGGCTTCGCGCGAACACTTGCGCGCCATTGTGCCGGTGGTGCGTGAGGCATTGTCGCAGTCCGGCTCGAAACTTCATGAGCTCTCTGCGATCGCCGTCACCGTGGGGCCGGGCCTCGTGGGTTCGTTGCTCGTGGGCCTTACATACGCCAAGTCGCTGAGCTTTGCCACCGGTGTGCCGCTGATCGGCGTCAACCATATCGAAGGCCACATCCACGCCGTCATTATGGAATCCAGGCGTGACGGCCATCCGGTGGAGTATCCCGCCCTGGCGCTGGTGGTCAGCGGCGGCCACACACACCTGTTCGAAGTCCGCGCCGGATTTGAGTACCGCCTGCTGGGCAAGACCCGCGACGACGCCGCCGGTGAGGCATTCGATAAAGTCGCCAAACTGCTTGGCTTCGGCTATCCCGGCGGCCCCGTGATCGATCGGCTGGCGCCGCTCGGCAACCCATCCGCTGTTCGCTTTACCTTCGCCAAAATGAAGGGCAACACCCTTGATTTCAGTTTCAGCGGGCTCAAGACCGCTGTGCTGCGCTGGGTGGAAGCGCACGACATGGCTGCGGAGATTGCGGCGCGCCGTGCGCTCTTGCGAGCTACTCCCGAGCCCGGCAATAACGAATGGCTGGCCGTGACGCCACAGCGCACGCTCGACTTATTGGCTTCGTTTCAGCAGGCGGTAATTACGGAACTGCTCACCCGCGCCGCCGCATCGGCCGAGGCCATCGGCGCCCGCACCCTGATTGTGTCGGGCGGCGTAGCCTGCAACTCCGGATTGCGGGCCGCGGCCCAATCCGCCAGGCTGCGCTATCCGGTTTACTTTCCTTCGTTCGGTCTCTCCACCGACAACGCCGCCATGATCGCGGCCGCGGCGTTTCCCAAACTGGAGCGGCGCGAGTTCTCGGACCTCGACATCACCGCCCAGGCCAACCTCGCTCTGGCGTAGTCTCCCATCCGAGCGCCGTCTCGTCCGAGCCACGACCGTGAGGGAGTGGTCTTCGGTTAGCTTATAGAAGGATCAGCCCCCGCCTGATCCCCATAGTCACGGCTTCGGTCCGTGTCGAGGCGTTCAGCTTCGTCAAAATGGACGCCACATGAAACTTCGCGGTGTGCTCCGAAATATTCAGCTTCCACGCAATGGTCTTGTTGGCAGCGCCCTCCGCCATCATGCGCAGCACCTCCAGTTCACGCGCCGTCAGAACCGGGGTTGCGCCGAATGCCGGGGTCGACCCGAATGCCTGAGGCACCGCGGACCCGGCAAGCAAGGTCTCGAGTTCGCGTGGATCGAGCACCGCCATGCCGCTGGCCGCGGCTTCCACCGCCGCCAGGATCTCGACCGCCGAGGCATCGCGCGATAGCAGAGCGCGCACCCCCAGGCGCAGCGCCTCCGTAGTCCAGGCAGGCTGCGCCTCACCGGTCAGCAGCACGATGGCCGCGCGGGCGTCGGCGGGCGGTGACAGTTCGTCCACGCCAACCGAAGCCAGCACCACATCCGGCCGCAGGGCTTCCAGGCTCGAAAGATCCGGATCGGCGCCCACCAGCGAAATGCCGGGGCTGGAGGCGATCAACGCTTCCAACCCCGCGCGAACGACCGCGGACGGTGCCGCGATCAGGACGCGAATCACGCCGCCTCCGCCCGCACCGCCAGCCGCACCGCAATTTCCCGCACCTTTACACGATCCCCGCGGAAGAACTGCAGGCGCAGCACCTCGCTTCCGGAATCGAGCGCTTCATTCAAAGCGTCGAACGAGCCCAGCAGAACGTCTCCCGGCCGTAGCGATGCGGCCGCCGCGGCGCCATCCGGATCCACCTCCAGGATCAGCAGTCCATGCGACACCGGACGCAGCGAAACTCCCAGCGACGGGCGCGCCCCGCGCCGCAGAAAATCGAGCGCCGCATTCCCTGGAACAGCCACTCCCAGGCCGTTGACGATGGCCGTGTTGATGCCCACCACCCGGCCCTGCGCGTCGGCCAGCGGCCCTCCGGAATTGCCGGGCGCCAACTGCACCGCCGCCCGAATCCAGTTCTGGCTGCCCATGCCCGGAAGTTTGCCGATGGAGTGAATCACCCCTGTTGAGAGCGCGCCGGCAAAGCCCAGGGGATTGCCGATAGCGATCACCAGTTCGCCCGGCCGCAGGCTGTCGGAATCGCCGGTGTAACTGCGGTCAGGCCGGCCGCGTCCAGGCCAGTGGCCGCGATGCGCAGCGTGGCCAGGTCGCGCCGCGGGTCGCGTGAAACCACGCGCGCCTGCAAATGCCGGCCGTCCCACAATTCCACTTCGGCCTGCGCCGCGCGCGCCACGTGGGCGTTTGTGACGATCAGGCCGTCTGAGCTCCACACCACGCCGGAGCCGCCGCCCCTGCCGCGCCCGTGAGGAAACACCTGCACGGTGGAGCGCCTGAGGGCCTCCGCAATTTCGCCGAATCCGCGCATGTCAGTTCCTCCGGGGCCTTTCCCCTACCGTGATCGCAACCTTCCGCGAAACCCCGCCGCGCAGCACCTCCGCCTCCACGTTCTGGCCCACGGCGATGCCCTCGAGCGCAATCTGCACATCGTCCGTATCGCCCGCCGCGGTTCCCCCGAGTGACATTACGATATCGCCGATCAGCACGCCGGCCTTTGCCGCCGGGCCCTCGGGTTCTATCGATAACACGATCAGACCCTTGTGATGATCGGGCAACTCCACCGGTTGCAGACCCAGCCCGAGGTAGCCGCGCGAGACGTGGCCGCGCGTCAGCAGTTCATCCACCACGCGGTTAATGGTAGCCGCCGGAATGGCTACGCCCGCGATGCGCGAGAGCGCCGAGGTAGCTATGCCGATGGTTTCCCCCGCCGTATTGATCACGGCGCCGCCCGAAGAGCCCGGGTAAAGCGTCAGATCGAGCCGGATGTAATGGTCCAGGCGTCCGCCGCGCCACGTGCGCCACGCTCCGCTCACCGCGCTGATGATCCCCATGGTTGCGTTCACGCCGGAATCCTCCGACCGCCCGATGCAAAGCGCCAGATTCCCGGGTGACGGCACCACATGCGACGCCGCGGGAACGGCCGCCGAGTCTACTTTCAACACCGCAATATCCGTCCCCGCATCCGTTCCCACCAGGGTTGCCGCTGTATTGCTCCCATCGGGGAGCGTGACTGTAATTTCTTCCTCCCGCCGTATGGTGTGCTGCGCCGTGACAATCACGCCAGGCCTCCAGAAGACACCACTCGAAGAAAATCGCGGGCGCGCATGCACCGCCGCCACCATGCTGCTTGCCCGCTCCACTGCGGCCGCCAGTTCATTGGAAAGTGCGGCCAATTCGTTTGCCATTGGAAAAGCCTCCTGTGACTCCAGGATGCCGCGGCGGGGGCCTGCCTCACATCGGCAAATCGGCCAGTAGGACGACTGCCCGAACGGGTGGTCTACTCAGTCTGGTCTGCCAGTCTGGTCTAGTGCGGACGAGCCGTAATGGCGCAGCAGGAAGTAGTGAGAATTTCCGGAAGGTCGGACTTGATCTTTGGCACCACGTTGTCCGCAACGAAATACCGTAGCGCGGAGAGTTTTTTGTAAATGGCTCCGGCGACGCCCGACGCAATGGGGCCGCTCACGTAGCCGCGGCTGCCGGTCAGCATCACCACCACTACCAGCTGATGAGCGTCCACTTCATTGAAAGAACCGAACCATCCCATCTTGTTGGCCGATTGGTAATCCGTGCAGGTGCCGGTCTTGCCAAGGATCGGCTCAGCCGGATCGTAGCCGGCCCGGCGGGCAGTGCCAAAATCGACCGCGCCGCGCATCCCCATCTTGATATCGGCGATGCCGTTAGGAGCCAGATCCAACTGGTGCTTGACCTTGGGCGCGAACTGATCCATCTCTTCCTGTGTGTGGGGATATTGCAGGTAGTAGAGCGTGCCGCCATTGGCAATCGCGGAAAGCAGCGCGGCCATTTCCAGCGGAGTCATCGAAATGCCGGTGCCGAAGCTGGTCATCATGCCCACGCCGCCGTTCTTCGGTGGCTCCCCCGGCAGCACGCCGGGTTGCTCGCCCGCAATCTGCAGGCCGGCCGTCTCACCCAGCCCCAACATTGCCGCGTAGTGCCGAACACGCTCGAAGCCCAACCGTGTGCCCAGGATGTTGAAGTACTGATTGTTCGAATGCGCCAGCGCCTGGGTGAGGTTATATCTGGTATAGCGGCTGGTGTAGACGTTGGTGTCCCGCGAAACCACGTTCTCGGTGAGAGCCGCCAGCGCGGTGACCAGCTTGACGGTAGAGCAGGGAATGAAGCCGCTGGCGAGCGCCAATTTCTGATTGACCATGGTGAGGATGCGGCCCGTGGTGGGCTCCACCACAACCACGCTTCCCGGAATGGTGCCCAATGCATCCGCGGCTGCCCGGCGAACCGTCAGGTCGTCGCCATCCACGTTGTCCCCGTTGGTAGGGTCAACCGGCGGGGGCAGTTTTCTGGCCACTGGCTTTCTGGTTCTGCGCGCGGCCGGCTTGCGCACCGGCTGCTGGGCGGTAATGGTTTCAACGTTTTGTAGTAGGCCCAGAATCAGGCAAGGAACCAGAAGGAGTCTTTTCATCCCAAGCACATAGTGTATCAAACACTCCAACTTGTATCAGGGATCGTTGGAATACAGTGTTCACTTTAGATCACTTGGGGTCAAACAATTGAAACCAAAAGGGATATTCTTTACCAACGCTTTCCGGCACCCCATTCACCCTCGGGCGCATCAAACAGGTAGAGTCCGTTCTTCAGTTCGGCCGAGTCAGCCGCTCCCTCTAACCATAGCTATTCAATTCTTAGGAGACGTGCCAATTGTCTAAAGAGTACCTTTTAATCAGCGACTTCGACCAAACTTTGAGCTTCAACGATTCGGGACTGGTCCTCAGCGAAATGCTGGGCATTTCGGGTTTTCAGGAGAAAATCGCCGGCCTCTCCAAAATCCATCTGGTGCAGCAGGGCGGCGAGTTGGCTTACCTGCTGTTGCATGACCCGGAATTTCGACGTGTGCGCCGGCATGATTTGATTGCCGCCGGGAAATGCATCCGTCTGAAACAGAATATTCGCCTGCTTTCGCGATTGCTGAGCGACCTGGACGGGCACCATTTTTCTTTCTACGTAGTGTCGGCGGCGCCGGAAGAAGTGATTCAATCGGCGCTCGAAGGCATCGTGCCCCCGGAGCACATCTTCGGGACGCGCTTCTGCTATGACGATTTCACCGGCGAGATCGCTTCCATCGTCCGCGTGCCGGCCGGTTACGGCAAGGTGGCGGTGCTCGAGGAACTTCGCTCCAGGCTGCCGGTAAGCCACGACCGCATCGTCTACGTCGGCGACGGAAGTTCCGACGTCCACGTAATGCTGCACATGAACCGGCTGGAGGGGCTGACGATTGCGGTATCGGAAAACAAATACATCACGCAAATCGCGCGGCGCACCATCCTGAGTGACGATGCGTTGAGTGTGCTGATTCCGGTTCTGGAGGACATCCTGGGCTGGAATTCCACGCAGATTCGCGCGCTCTTTGAATCCCACGGATTGTTGCTGCAGGAATGGGACAAGGTTCGGACGGACTCTCTGATCATCGCCAGGGCCGCCACTGCGCGCGCCGCCGGAGCCGACACCCGATGAAACTCGAATGGATTGGATGGATCGCCACCGCGCTGTTTGCCAGTTCTTACTTCTTCAAGCAGCCCATGGCGCTGCGCAGGGTTCAGGCCGGGGCGGCGATGCTCTGGGTGGCTTACGGCCTCATCATTCACGCGTTCCCCGTGGTAGTGGCCAACCTGGTTGTGGCCGGCGTGGCGGCGTTCTCTTCGCTGCGCCGCGGAGCCGTCACAGAACCGTAAACTGCGTCTTCGGATGCGGAGCGATGCGCGCGAAAGCCAACTCCGCGTCGTGCGCAAAAGCGCACAGCCAGTTGTTCTTTGCGGCATCGGTCAGCCATCTTTTCTTGGATTCGATGGATTCCAGCGGATAGAGATCGAAGGCCGCTACCCAGGACGGCTGAATGTGGGCGGCGGTCGGAACCAGATCTGCCAGGAAGCAGAAAGTCTGGCCGCGGCTTTCGGCGGTGATCACCATCATGCTGTGGTTGTGGCCGGGCGCGATGTGCATGCGCACGCCGGGAACTACCTCATGACCATCTTCCACCAACGTCATCCGGCCGGATTCCACCAGTGGATCGTAGTTGGCGCTGATGTAACTGACGGCGTCGCGCTGGCCTTCATGCGCATGCTCCCACTCCATGCGCCCGGCGTAATACTGCGCGCGCGGAAACGTAGGGGCGGCGCGGCCGTCACCGTCCAGAATGGTGTTGCCGCTGCAATGGTCCCAGTGGAGATGGCTGTTGATTACGATGTCGATGGATTCAGGGTCCACGCCATGCCGGGCAATTACGCTGGGCAGCAGTTCCGGCTCCGGCGAAAGTTTCATTCGTTCGCGGGCGCGGGCGTCCATCTTGTCCCCGCCGGCGGTTTCGATCAGGATGGTTCGATCGCCGGTACGAATGACGTAGCAGTTGAAGGCCATGGGAATGCGGTTGAGTTCATCGGCCGGGATTTTGCGCGACCAGAGAGTTTTGGGCACCACGCCGAACATGGCCCCGCCGTCCCACCAGTAAGGTGTGTCGCGGATCAGAGTGATTTCGAAATCGCCCAGTACGGCGCTGGCCATTTCGGGCAGCGTCAGCCTTTGACCAGTTTGCGGCCGCGGTCGAAGAGATCGGCAGCATCGTCCACCAGTTTGCGCCCGCGTTCAAACATGTCGCGGCTGGCTCCCACAATGTCCTGGCTGGTTTCGGTCACGGCTTCCTTGCCTTGCTGAGTCTTGTCGGAAATGAGCTGGCGCGTGTCTTTGCCGCTCTTGGGGGCATAGAGAACGGCGACCGTGGCGCCGATGATTGCGCCGGTCAAGAACCAGGCCAGCGGGTGGCTGCCCTCCTGTGGAGTTTCGTCCATTTCGTCTTGCGGTTGGGACATCGATTGGCCTCCTGGGTCGGCGTTTTGCGCCGCCTCATCAACATTCTGCGATATCCTGGAGTCATGGCGCAAGATCCCGACCGTGAAGATGAGAACCAGAACCAGGATGACAGTATCCTGACATCCCACGCCCTCGACATGGTCACACTGTTCCGGTCTTCGAGCGTTGACGGAGAGATGGAAGCCGACATGATTCGCGGCATTCTGGATTCGAACGGGATACCTGCGATCCTGAGCGACACGCCATACGCGGGCGTCCTGGGCGCGGAAATCAAGGTGCCGCGCGGCAGATTGACGGAAGCGCAGAGGCTGATCGCAGAGGCGCAGGCCGCGGGTCCGGAAGCCGCCGCCGAGGCAGAGGCCGCCTCCGAAGAGAAGTAGGCTCATCGCAGGCGAAACCGCCCTGCGCCACCAAAGCAAGCCGCGGCGTTTCTTTTACAACTTCCCATCTGGTATTCTTCGAAGCAAGGCGGCTGCGTGATTTCTGGACGAACGCTCGGGCTGTTGGCAGGCGGGCTGGCATTGATCGGCGCGTTGTATCGCCTTCCAAAAGCCTTTCCGTGTCTACCCCAGCATGGAAGCGTACGACAACATTCCCCTCCCGCCCGACTACCGCGAGCAGACCGAATGGGTGCAGGCCCGCTTGATGTATCCGCAGCATCCGGATGCGCGCTTCTCCCGCTATCGTTATGGCCGGCTGGACTGGCGCGAAGGCGGCACCAGCTGGACGCAGGATTACCCTCGCGCCGACCGGCACTTCGCGGCCGCCGTGCGGCGCCTGTCGCGGGTTCACGCGCGGTCGGTGGAGCAACCCGTGAACCCGGACGATACCGACGACATTTACAACTGGCCGTGGATGGTTGCGGGCGAGATGGGCGATTGGCTGTTGACCGACGCACAAGCCAAAACGGTGCGCGAGTATTTGTTGCGCGGCGGCTTCCTCTACATGGATGACTTCTGGGGGCCGGAAGAATACGCGCGCTTCGACCAGAGCATGAAGCGCGTGTTTCCGGACCGGCCCGTGGTGGAAATTGAAGACGCCGACGCCATCTTCCACGCGGTGTACGATCTGGACGACCGCTACCAGGTGCTGGGCCAATGGGCCCTGAACCGCCGCGGGTACATGTCGCAGCGGGCCGAAGGCACCAAGGCGCACTGGCTGGGCATTTACGATGACCATAAGCGGTTGATGGTGGCGATGTCCTTCAACTCCGACATCGGCGATTCCTGGGAGTGGGCCGACGACCCGCGGTATCCCGAAAAATTCTCGGCCCTCGGCATTCGCGTGGGCATCAATTACGTCGTCTATTCGATGACGCACTGAGCAGCACTGACCTGGGCCGTAGGCCAGCCTCCCGGCCTGCCTTCTTCTTAGTCGCCTGCCGGCACCATGGACGCGATCTCCGCTCCAATCGCCAGCGATGCGGTGGCCGCGGGGCTGGGGGCGTTGAGAACGTGCAGGGCATTGGGGTGGGCGATGATTCGGAAATCCTGCACCAGTTCGCCTTCGGGGGAAATGGCTTGGGCGCGGACCCCGGAGCCTCCGGTTTCGAGGTCATCGGGCTGGATTTCGGGAACCAGGCGCTGCAGCGACTCGCAGAACAATTCACGGCTGAAAGATCGCCGCAATTCGTACCAGCACATGGAAGGATAACGCCGCAGGAAACGCCACAAGCCGCCGTAGGTGAGGGCGTCGTACAGGTCTGCCGGGTTGAAATCGGTTTTGCGGTAGCCCTCGCGGGCGAAGGCCAGCACGGCGTTCGGACCAGCTTCGATGCCGCCGTGAATCAATCGCGTGAAGTGCACGCCCAGAAACGGGAATTGCGGATCGGGCACCGGATAGATAAGATGGCGCACCAGGCTTTGGCGCTCCGGGCGGATTTTGTAATACTCGCCGCGGAAGGGCACAATCCGCATGTCGCGGCGCTCGCCGGCGAGTTCGGCCACGCGGTCGGAATACAGGCCGGCGCAGGTGATGAGGAAGTCGGCTTCGAATTCACCGACGGCGGTTTCGGCGACCCATTGGCCACCCTGGTGGTCTCCCTGGTGGGCGCCCTGGTTCCGGATGCGATCCACGCGCGCCCCGGTGATGATTTCCACCCCGCGCGCGGTCAGTTTTTCGACCAGGGTGGCGCAGACCTGCGGATAATCCACGATGCCCTCTTGCGGCACGCGCAGAGCAGCCACGCCGCCCACGTGCGGTTCGATCTCGCGCATTTCAGCGGTGTCGAGCCAGCGCAGCCCTTCCAGTCCGTTGGCGGCGCCACGCTCCTGCAAGGCATGCAAGCGCTCCACTTCGGTTTCGTCGGCCGCCACCACCAGCTTTCCGCAGATCTCGTGAGAGATGCCGTTTTCCTGGCAGAAGGCCACCATCTGGCGGATGCCGGCAACTGCCAGCCGGGCTTTGACGGTGCCGGGTTTGTAGTAAAGCCCGCAATGCAGCACGCCGCTGTTGTGGCCGGTCTGGTGCCGGCCCACGCCTTCCTCTTTTTCGAGCAGCGTAATTTTCGCGCCGGGAAAGCGCTCGCCCAGGCGGTATGCGGTGGCCAACCCAACGATGCCGCCGCCGATGATGATGACCTTTTTGGAATTCACAGAGTACTTCAAGTGTAACCGTGATGTGTGAACGTGGTGCAGTAATCCGGGGTTGGCACCCCGTCAGGCGCGAGCGCCGGTAGCCCGGTTGTTAGGCATCTCGATGCCGAGCTTACGCATGCGCGACCACAAGGTGGAACGATTGATTCCCAGGAGTTCCGCGGCTCCGTTCGGTCCGGCCAGGACGCCTCCGGTTTGCTCCAACGCGCGCTGAATCAAACGGCGCTCGCCTTCGTCCAGGGTCGGCAAGGGCTCCGGAGCCGCCGAGGCCGGGCGAGCGCGGCTGACGGCAAGGTGTTGCGGCTGAAGCGCGTCGCCCTGGCAGAGAATCACCGCCCGTTCCAACAGATTTGCCAGTTCGCGCACGTTGCCGGGCCAGTCATATTGATTGAGCTGCTCATGGACCGAGCGATGCATGCCATGGACATGCTTGCCCATGCGCTGCGAAAACTTGCGCAGAAAGTAGGCGGCCAGGAGCGGGATGTCCTCTTTGCGGTCGCGCAAGGGCGGAACCTCGATGGGGAAGACGTTCAGGCGATAGAACAGGTCCGCACGGAAGGCGCCGCGGCGGACTTCCTGCTCGAGGTCGCGATTGGTAGCGGCGATGACGCGGACATCCACTTTCTGGGTTTGAGATCCGCCCACCCTTTCGAATTCCTGCTCCTGCAAAACGCGCAACAGCTTGGTTTGCGTTTCGAGAGGCAACTCCCCGGCTTCGTCGAGAAAGATGGTGCCGCGATGGGCCAGCTCAAAGCGGCCCTTCTTCTGCGTCATCGCGCCTGTGAAAGCGCCTCTTTCGTGCCCGAAGAGTTCGCTTTCGACCAGGCTGGCGGGCAGCGCGGCGCAGTTCACCTTCACCATCACGCTTTGCTTGCGGCGGCTGCGGTTGTGCAAAGCGCGGGCGATCAGTTCCTTGCCGGTGCCGGTTTCGCCAAGCAGCAGAACCGTGGAATCGGTGGGAGCCACCATCTCGATACTGTTGAAGACCTTCTGGATGGCCCGGGAAGCGCCGACGATTTCCTCAAAGTTCAGCTCGGTTTCCAGCGCTTCTTGCAAGTAGATATTCTCGCGCTAATCAATCGTTCCAGGCGGGGCATGACAACGTTTTTGACGGTATCGCGGAATTCGGGAGCGGCGAAATTCACAACCGGTTTGCCGAGGAACTTCGGGCAGCGGCGCGCGGTCTTCTGGAAGGACAGTGGATTCCCGTTCGGCAAGGATCAGTGGATCTCGGCCACGGGGACCAGCTGGGCCGGCATGGCGCTAACGCAGGCGCGCCGGAGCAGCCGACTGCAAGCTGTCGGGCGTCGAGTGATTAGGCCGAAATTCACCGAAATATTCACCGCGAGAGCAGAGCCGCCGAGACAAACGCAGAGAACACCGTCGGATGGCTAGGGCCGGACCAGCTGGGCCGCCATGGCGCTAACGCTGGCGCTGCCGGAGCAGCCGACTGCGGAAGGTGCGGCCGTCGAGTGATTAGACCGAAATAATTTCACCGAAATAATTTCACCGCAGAGACGCAGAGCCGCGGAGACAAACGCAGAGAGAACAACCCAGGTCGGGATGGGCTCTGCGTTTGTCTCCGCGCCTCAGCGGGCATGCGCGAGGAAGGCATGCCCATTCCCCTCCCGTCGAGTTCTCTCCGGTGAATCGAAATCGACTCCGCCGCCTGACGGCCCGATAGCACTCTCTATCACACGATATAATCGTCAACGGGATGGACGTTTACGAGGAACTGGTGCGGCTGCGCAATCTGGGGCAGAAATGCGCTCTGGCTACCATTGTGGAAGTGCGCGGTTCGATCCCCAGCTATGAGAGCGCCAAGCTTCTGGTGCGCGAGGACGGCTCCATGGCGGGCACCATCGGCGGCGGCTGCGTGGAGGCCGAAGTATGGAATGCCGCGCGAGAGGTGATTGAAACGGAAAAGCCCAGGCACCTGACTTTCAACCTGGGGCAGGATGCGGCTTACGACAACGGGCTGATCTGCGGCGGCCAGCTGGATGTATTCGTGGAACCGGTGCTGCCGGTGCCGCACGCGTATATTTTCGGAGCCGGCCATATATCGAAGAGCCTTTCCAAAGTGGCCACGCTGGCTGGTTTCGCCACCGTAGTGGTGGATAACCGCGAGACCTTCGCCAACCGCGAACGCTTTCCGGAGGCGGCGTCCGTGCACGCGGTGGAGTATGAGGAAGTCTTCCCGAATTTGCCGATCAACGAAACCAGCTACGTGATCATTGTGACGCGCGGCCATCGCGACGATATGCGCGTGCTGCAGCTTGCGATCGCGACTCCGGCGCGCTATATCGCCATGATCGGCAGCAAGCGCAAGGTGCTGAACGTCATTCGCGAACTGGAGAAAGAGGGGATTCCGCGGGCCGAATTCGAGCGCATCCATGCACCCATGGGCCTGGATATCGGGGCCATTTCTCCAGAGGAAATCGCCATTTCGGTGACGGCGGAAATGATCGCCGTGCGCCGCAACGCCGCGTCCAACTGGCGTTCGCTTTCCCTGTCGGTATTCGCGGGCGATGAACTGCCGGCCGCGCTGCGAAAGTGACGCTGAAGTGAACGTCGCCGGGCTCATTCTTGGTGCCGGCGAATCGCGGCGCATGGGTTCCCCCAAGGCCTTGTTACAGTACCGCGGGGAAACATTTCTGGATACGCTGATCGGGCTGTTCGCGGGCCCATGCCGGACGGTGACGGTGGTGTTGGGGGCCGGCGCCGGGGATATCCGCGCACGCGTGGGCCGTCCGGCTACGTTCGTTGTGAACCCGGGCTGGGCTTTAGGGCAGACCACTTCCATGCAATGCGGGCTGCGCGCCGTTCCGGCCGATGCGGAAGGCGTGTTATTCACGCTGGTGGACCATCCCGCAGTTTCGCCGGCGACCATTCACGCCCTGCTGGACGGCAAGCGCCCATTGATTCGCGTGCCGCGCTTCGATAATCGCCGCGGCCACCCCATCTGGTTTTCACGCGAGCTGATTCCGGAATTTCTGGCGCTGCCGGAAACCGGGGCCGCGCGCGATGTGGTGCGCAGCCATGCGGCGGAAACCGAATTCCTGGACGTGGACGACCCCGGCATTCTGGCGGATATCGACGACGCGGAGGCTTACCGCAGGCTCACTGGAGCCGGCCTATGAAAGCCCCGTTTCGCACGGTCTTCAAACTGAGCGGCGCGGCTGTGGCGCTGCTGCTGGCCGCCGGCATCGGCGCACCCTACCTGACTGCCGATCAGTACGGCAAGCGCCTGCAGGCATCGCTCGAACGTGCGCTGGGGCGGCGTGTGGAACTCGGCAAAGTGCGCTTCAGCGTCTTCAAAGGCCCGCGTTTTTCGGTGGACACCGTGGTTATCCATGAAGATCCGGCGATTGGGATTGAGCCGGTGGCGTATATTGAGCGCGACGGCAGCTTTGAAGTGGTGCCGGGTATCTGGTCGCTGCTGGGCGGCCGTTTCGTGATCGCTTCCATACGCATGGAGAACGCCAGCATCAACCTCACCAAGTCCGGGCCGGCATCGGAGTGGGGCCGCTGGAACTTTGCCTCTTTCGTCAGCCGGTCGACGATCCGCATCGCGCCCGCGATCCACGTTCGCAACAGCCGTATTCACTTCAAATTCGGCGACACCAAGTCGGTCTTCTACCTGACGGAAACGGATCTGGATATTTCGCCTACGGGTTCGGGAGGCCGCGACTGGCGCATCGTCTGTTCGGCCAAGCCCGCGCGCACGGACAGGCCGCAGCAGGGCCTCGGGTCATTCACGCTCAAGGGCCGCTGGTACGGCGCTCTTGAGAGGGCGGATCTGGACCTTCAGGTGGATCGAACCGGCCTGGGCGAAGTGACGGCTTTGCTGAGCGGCCAGGAGGGCGGAGTGCATGGCACTTTATCCTCGAGGCTTCACCTGGCGGGCCCGCTCAACAATATCGGCATCATCGGGCGGCTCAGCATCGAGGACGTGCACCGCTGGGACCTTCTGCCGACCTCCGGTTCGGGGTGGCCGCTGGATATTCGCGGGCGCCTGGACCTGATCGCGCAGCAGATCGAACTGCACTCCAGCACCCCGGGCAACACTACTCTGCCGCTGGCCGTCCACTTCCGTGCGACGGATTATCTGACGCAGCCGCACTGGGCCGTGGGCGCCAATTGGAACCGATTTCCGGTGGCCCCGATCATGGAACTGGCGCAGCATATGGGCATGCAATTTCCACCCAAGCTGCAACTCAGCGGCAGCATGGATGGCGCCATCGGATATTCCGGACAGGGCAGTTTTCAAGGCCAGTTAGCCTTTCACGATGCCGCGTTGACTATTCCCGATTCGCCGCCAGTGCGCTTTGAACAGGCCCAGTTGGTTTTCGACCACGGCCACGCGCACCTTCCTCCCACGCTGGTAAAGACGGCCGACCAGGACCAGGCCCGGATTGAAGCCGACTACGCGCTGGACGATGAAACTCTGGACCTCACGATTTCCGCCGATGCCATGAGGGTAGCCTCGTTCCGCGCGCAGGTGGCTCTTGGCGCCGTGCCTTGGCTTGAGCAAATCAAGTCGGGCCAATGGAGCGGTGAGCTGCATTACCATCGCGACCCGGTGAAGCGCGGATGGACCGGAGGCCTGGAACTCAGCGACGCGCAAGTCCAGGTTCCCGGCCTGGCTGACCCGTTGCTGCTTTCCTCGGCCCGCGCGCAGATCGATGGCGCGCGCGTGGGCCTGGACCGCATTGACGGCTCAGGTGGGCTCGTTGGCGTTTACCGGCGAATACCGGTATGAGCCCGGGGTTTTGCGGCCTCACAAACTGCGCCTGCGCGTACCGGAAATGGATGCGGCTGATTTGGAAGCCGAGTTGATGCCCACACTGCGGCCCGGCGGCAATCTGATTGCGCGAGCACTGGGCCGCGCGCCGCTGCCCGACTGGCTTACGGAGCGGCAAGTGGAGGGGACATTGCAGGTTGACGATCTGCGGCTGGCGGGCTGGCGCCTGGAGAACATTCGCGCCAGATTGCTGTGGGATGCGGCGCGGGTCCAACTGGAGGGCATTCAAGCCAGGTTGTATCAGGATAAGCTGGACCAGGGTAAGTTGGACCTGGGTAAGTTGGACCTGGATAAGTTGGACCAGGATAAGTTGGACCAGGCCGCTATCACTGGCAACCTCGAGATCACGCTGCGCGGCCTGCGGCCATCCTACAAGCTCACCGCCAAGGTAAGAGGAGTTACCTGGCAATCGGGCAAGCTGGAGGCCGAAGGCACTGTCGAGACGTTCGGCACCGGCACGCAGTTGCTCACGAACCTTACCTCCGAAGGCGTCTTCATGGGCACGGCTGTGGACCTGGGTACGTTCGCGCCGCTCCGCAGCGTCTCCGGCGCCTACAGCCTGGCATGGTGGCAAGGCGCGCCGCGCCTCCGGCTGACAAGCCTGAGCCTGCGGACCGAGGACGAAACCTATACCGGCCGGGGCGCCACCCAGCAGGATGGGCGCCTGGTGATTCTGCTGACCAACGGCAGCAAGGAAATGCGCATGAGCGGGTCGCTGGCGAGGTTGAGAGTGGATGAGGCCGTGAAGCAGTAGGCTGCGACCGTGTGAGGCGGTCACTCGGGCTGGCCCGCTGCCAGCGCGCGAATGGCGAAGGGGGTGGCGATCAGCGGGTCGTCTTCCTTTACCAGGTTTTCCGGATTCGCCCAGGATCCATCGGGCCGCTGCGTTCGGTTCAAGCTTTCAATCAGGCTGCCGGCGGCATCCAGTTTCAAAATCTTGCAAGCCTGTGCGCTGGCGGACGAATAGTAGAAGGCTAACCCGCGAGGCCAGCGCTGGTAGGCGTCGCCGACGAATCCCGGCGCCTCCATTCCGTGATGATGGCTGCCTAACCACCGCTTGGCCGCGATCATGCGCTGGTCTGCAGCCTCGCAGCCGGTAGCCAGCAAGCGCCAGAATGCCGTCGGCGGTGGTGGTTCCGTAGCTCCGAAAGCGCTGGCCGTTCTGGCCGGCTTTGTTGGTGTCGAACTCGGTAGTGGTAAAGAAGAAACCGCCATCGGCGCTGTCGCCGCGCGATGGATCGAAATTCTGGCAACGCTCCACGAAGACGCGCGCGCATTCGAATACCGGATCGGAGCCAGGTACGCCGGCGGCGCGGAGAGCTTCAATGACATATCGCGTCATGGAAAGATCCACATGTCCGGTGTCCGGAGGGGTTCGCCGGCCGCCGCCCATACCCCATGCGCCGTACGCCGCGTCTTCACGGCGCCAGCCATTCTGCTCTGTGAACTGCTGTCCGCGCAAATACCGGACCATGGCCTGGCTCTGTTCCTGCCAGCCGGCGCAGCGTGCACGGCAAAGCGCGCTCACCGCCAGCGCAGTCGAATAATTCGGGTAGTCCGGAATGTCGGGGTCCGCCATCCCCAGCGCTCCATCGCGCCGCGTGTTGCTTCGAAGGAAGGCGATGGCGCGATCGACTTTCGCGACGGGCAGCGCACAGATATTTTCCGGAATCTGCAGCAGCGCCTCCAGAACAAAGGGCGTCAGTGACTGCCCCGATCGCAGCAGTCCGTAGGTGCGGCTGTGCCAACCGCCGTCGCCGGCCTGCTGGCTCCACAGGTATTCGGCTGCCCTCGCAAGGGCCGGCTTGCGGGCCCGAAGGCAGCCGGCCTGCGAGAGCAGCAGAGTTAAGAAACAGCGCCGCCGCACTCAGTTCTTCCTGAGACTGGTGGTCCGGACGATTACCGGTTCACGGTCGGCCAGCAACAACAGCACGGCGGCACTGGTCACCGCCACGCGGCCGGTGATGCAGTGGTGGCCGGCCCAGGTGCCATCCTCGTTTTGTATCTTGAGGATCTTGGCCTTCATGTCGCCGTTCCACTTTTCCCATTCCGGGCCGCCGCTGCGATGCAGGCTGTCGCCGATGTTCAGGTATGAGAAAAACTCCTCGCCGCCGATGGACCCGAACCCGGTCACGAAACGCGAATCCGAGAGCTGCTCCTTGATGGCCTTGATCTGAGGCGCGTTTTCCTTTCGGTCTTTATCGGTGCGGCTGAGCTGCTCCAGTTCCTGAGCGCGCTTGTAAAGAGGAACACCGGCGGATGCGGCCGATGCTTCGGCCATCCTGGCGCTGGCGGGTAGACTTGCGGCTCGAGCTGTTCCACCGGAGCCCGCCATCACTCCACCCACAACTCCACCGGGCATCCCACCGGCTACACCGGCCGCTGCACCCGGAGCCGAGTAGCTTAACTTCGTGTATTGGTCGATGTTGTTCATGGCTGCCTCTTGCACCACCACACCCTTTCTTTGCGCCATGAACAGGCTCTGCGAAGCCATCGACGTTCCCAGAATAGGCGCCCAACCGCCGGCGATGTTCCAGCTTCCGTCCTTGAGCTGGTTCTTTTCAATTTTGGCAACGCACTTCTGAAGGCTTTGCCGGACGCGCGCGTTGGCTTGCGCATCTCCCATGTTGCCGTCCAATTCCGCCAGCAGTTTGGAGGTGAGAAACGTATCGATATACGGCCCCAGTTTTCGCTGGATCTGGGTACCCGTCAGGTCCGTAACCGCCAGACCGCCGGCCGGACTCTGCTCCACGTTCTTCAGGATGAAGCTCACGGCGCGCCGCAATGGTTCGCGGTACTCGCCCCTGGTGGGGGAATTGCCGGCGTGCAGAAGAGCTTCGACCACCACGGCGCTGTTGGCCACATCGTTGCCTTTCGATTCCAGCCTCTCCCCCTGACGGACGTAGGAAGTTTCGCCGCCATCCTGGCCCCATCCACCGTCCTTCCCCTGAACGGAAACCAGCCACGTCAAGCCCTTGGCGACCGCCATGTTCACGGGATCGTTCTTGGGGAGGTTCTTCTCCCCGGAAAAACCGATTTCAGCGTAGATGCCGACAATGAAAACGGCAACGCCGGTTACGAACACACGCATCCTCTTGGATCTCATGATCGTCTCCTATTCCAGCCACGGGCCCGCAGCATATCGTTAGACTGCCGCGCCAGCCTTAAAGTGCCGGCTGCGTTATTGCAATGCCGCCAGAAATGGTTTCCTTGCACTTATAATGTGGATTTTCACGCGCGGCCTTCAGGGCAGCAGCGTGTTCAACACGTGCGCCAGGCGGATGCCCGCTTTCTCAATCTGCTGTTTGATCAACGGGTCGGCGGCACGCTCGTAGGCATCGGCGATGGGTTCGGGCGTGCCCTTCGGCACTTTGGGCAGCTTCCCGTAAACCGTTTTCTGCGCTGCCTTATGCGACTCCTCGGCCCAATCCTCGACGGTTCCTTTGGCCCAGTTCTTCTTCCGCTTCGGAGTCATGTCGCGCGAGAATTCAGCGAACAGCTTGTCTTCATCGCCCATCCGCCCCAGCAGGGCGCTATCCCACATGCTGTGCAGGTTCATGGGCTTTCCGAAAAACTGGGTGTTTACGTCGTTGCCGCCTTTGTCCTGGTTGTCGGCGCAATGCAGCGGCTGGTGCATGTCGCCCACAAAATGCACGATGAACATCAGCGCCTCGCGCCGCTGCTCGGGGTTCGTGGCGGGGTCTCCCAGCACTTTCTCGAAGTCCAATATCTTGGCAATCACGCAATCGCCCTTGGGGCAATCGCGCGCCATGTCCAGATGGGGGCGGTTAATAGGGATGTCGATGTAGTGCCAGGGACCGGTCTCCGGCCGCGACCGGCGGAGTTGATCGGCCCAACTGGAAATCGAGGCCAGTGTCGTACCTGGTCCGAGGATTTCAGCCACGCGCGCGCGTGCCGCTGTCGTCAATTGGGCTTCGGCAAGGCGCGCCACCAGGTTGTGGCCTTCCGGCCCCCAGGCGAACGCGGGCAAACACGAACCCAAGAGCAGGACTACCGGGAATTTGCACATAGGCGCACAGGTCTCACCGCGCCAGCGCAACGGCGAGCAGCAACCCGCGCTGAGTCCCCAGCCATGAATCTTTGATGTTGAAACTTTCGCTGAGCGAATGGGCTCCCGATCCTGAGCCGCCGCCGATAGTGAGCGCCGGGATGCCCAGGTTCATCGGAACATTCGTGCGGATGCACGGCCAAGGCAGGGCATACACCAGACATTCTCCCCTATCCATCAGAACTTCTGTCTCGTTGTGTCGGTCCAATACCGCGAGTCCTTCGGGATGTCTTGCCACAAAGGGACACTCAGACCGTAGGGGTGATCATACAGGATCTTACCGCCGAACATTGTCATCACACACTGGAGTTTCTGATTGCCTTCTATCTTTCCGCCGCCGGAACCGAGATAGGCGAACTTCCCTTTAGCGATTTCAAGCACGGCGATATCAGCCGTCGATCCAACACTCAAGTTACCTAACTCGGGCCGGTGGATCATTTGAGCGGGATTCACCGTCGTGCGCCGAATGATATCCTCCAACGGTACTCCCAGACAGAGGAACTTTGACATCACATTGGCCAGACTGATGCCTACCGTATATGGCGTATCCGAAAACAGGTCTGCACTAATGGAATCGGGAATAAAGCCCTGCTGAACCGCAGGCACCACTCGCCTCAGCGTGAAACTTCCGGCGGCATGTCCAAGGTCGAACTTTACACCTCGCGCTCTCGCTTTGGTCACATCAGGATTCAACTTGCCGTCATCCGTCAGATAGGCATAGCGATCTGCCAGACAGTGAGTCACAATGTCGCCCGGGCGCATTTTCTCGAGGAGGAATTCACGGTAGCTCCTGGCGGGGAATTTTCCCTGGGCCGGCATCGGAGTGAAGTCCGCCAATACAGGCAGCCCGGTCAAGCGGCCAGCCTCGACGACGGCGTCCATCGACGCCCAGGGAAGGCGCGCATCACTAAATGTCCCTCCATAGTGGCCGGTCTTGAATCCGACGATAAGATTGTGGTATTTCTTGGCGGTATCCGCCGCAAGCTGTACTTTAAACTGAGAGGGATCCTGCTCCGCCCGGTTAGACTCCGCGCCAGGGGCCGCAATATTCAGAAAGGAAAGGATTCTCATTTTCGAGCGGTCGATGATCTTCTTGAAGTCTTCGAAGTTATCGGCCCCTGCGGTTCCGCCGTCGCAGCATGTAGTGACCCCCGAAGGCAGGCAAACATGATCGGCAATGACAGACGGAGTCAGATCAAGGCGGGTGTAATAACAACAGATGTGCAGATCGATCAAGCCAGGCGTAACGTAGTAGCCCGCAACATTAACGGTTGTCTTTCCCTCGGAGCCCGGAATATTTCGGTCCACGCGAGCTATTTTCCCGTTTTGAACGGCGACATCCATTGGCTGGTTAATCCGGTTGGCCATATCGATAACGTGCCCACCCTTGAGGACGGTATCGTATCGCGGAGGTTCCTGCGCCAGGGCAGATGAAGCTGTCATCGCAGCGGTCACGAGTGGTGTGGAAATAAACTCTCTTCTGTTCATGGTCCTATACCTCCGCAGATGTATTCGGCTCGGAGCACGTTTTCGTCCGACCTCAGGCTTTCAGGAAAGTATACACCTGCCATCCACACCAAGGTTTGCTGGCGGCCCGGTGCGCCAGACCCGCGACGTCAAAGCCTCGCCATCCGGCTGGTCGCCCTGATCCGAGTCCTCATTCAAGTGTGCATAGTAGCTGGCCAGGGCGCAGCCCAGCAGCAGCGCCAGCATCAGGCCAAACCATTTCAGGCTCTGGCCGTTCCAGGCCCGCTCACGGTCTACCGCCGCGGCCGTGGCTTTCACTGCCGCGAAAGCGCTTGCCGTGCCTAGCCCCAGTTTGAGATACCAGGGCATCAAGTCCAGGTGGCTTTGTCCGCCTATCTGACCCCAGAGGACAAAAACCGCAATCAAGGCGATCAGGAATTGCGTGGTATAGGCGAGACGAAGAATGGGCATCGTGGTGCCGAACCTACATCTTACGTTATCCTGAAAGAAAGAAGCCAAATGCCCCAATCCAGCCCAGGGTTTTCCCGCAACTGGCAGCAATTTGTAAATGCGTTCCTGCTGGCGGTGGATTCAATCCGCAGCCATAAGCTGCGCAGTTTTCTCACCCTGTTGGGCGTCATCATCGGGGTGGCCAGCGTGATCATGGTAGGGGCGGCAATTGAGGGGCTGGGCGTGTATGCCGAGCAAAGCACCGCCAAGGCGTTCGGCTCGGAATCATTCATGGTGGCGCAGATCGCAGCTACCGGGCGCTTGAGCCGCCGCGAGTTTTTCGAGAAGATCAAGCGCAACAAACCCATTCGCACAGACGA
Source organism: Bryobacterales bacterium (assembly GCA_963817515.1). Lineage (GTDB taxonomy): Bacteria > Acidobacteriota > Terriglobia > Bryobacterales > Bryobacteraceae > DATMNI01. Next base: position 147,911 of record CAWFPJ010000014.1, read on the forward strand.
TGAGCGGTTCGTGGAAGCGCTGGCCGGCGACCGCGTGCTCTACAGCCCATACCGCCAGCACATCTCCGACGTAAAGCGTGAAAACCTGATCTGCGAAGATACTTCCATCATCGGGGTGGCCGCTGCCATGGCCAGCATCCGCGATATCGGCGTGGTGGACGGCCGCTTCTTCACCGACCAGGAGGACCGCTCGCGCGCTTTCGTGGCCGTCATCGGCGATACGCTTCGGACCACGCTTTTTCCGGGCGATGCGTCGCCGCTCAATCAGATCATCCGCATCGAGGGCGTGGAGTTCACCGTGATCGGAGTTCAGGAACGGCTGGGTTCGGCCTTCGGACGCGATCAGGACAACTCAATCTATATTCCGGTTAGCGCTTTTAACCGCATGTACGGCCCCGGCACCGGCTTCGCGCTGTTCGGACGCCCACGGGAAGGCAGCGGTCTTACCCTCAACGACGCGCTGGATGAAACCCGCGTGGTTCTGCGCACCCGCTTCCATGCGCGGCCGGGCCAGGAGGACAATTTCGACGTGCTTACGCCGGATGCGATTCGCGGCTTCATCGACCAGGTGCTGGGCATGATCGCCGCCGTGGTGGTGCCGGTTACCTGCATTTCGCTGGTGGTGGGCGGCATCGTCATCATGAACATCATGCTGGTCAGCGTCACTGAGCGTACGCGTGAAATCGGCGTGCGCAAAGCGCTGGGCGCGCGCCACGGCGACGTGATGATGCAGATCCTGATCGAGGCTGTGGTGCTGGCCAGTGTGGGCGGCGCTTTGGGCACGGGCCTGGGCGCGCTGATTACTTTGCTGCTGAGCCGCATCTTCGATATTGGGATGCACATCACGTTGAGCTACGTGGCGCTGGCGCTCTCGGTCTCAAGCATCGTGGGCATTGCCTCGGGCTGGTACCCGGCATCGCGCGCGGCCAAACTCGACCCCGTGGTGGCGCTTCGGGCGGAATAGACCGTGAATATCAGCGCAATCGAAAACGTGCAGATGGCCCTGGTGGGAGTGTGGACCCATCGCTTCCGCTCGCTGCTCACCATCCTGGGAATCGTTATCGGGATCACCACCGTGGTCACCGTGGCCTCGCTGCTCACCGGACTGCGCCAGGGCGTGGTGGTGTTCTTTGAAGAACTGGGGCCGGACAATGTTTTTGTCTTCAAGACCTCGGGCGACCCCACGTTTGAGCCGATGAAAGAACGCAAACGCCGCCCCATGAAGCCGGAGTACGCGGAGTTCATCCGGCGCTGGTGCGCTTCGGTTGAGGATGTCGGTTTGCAACTGCTGATTCCGGCAGTGGTGGAGAACAAGCCCATTACGGCGCGCGTGCCGGGCTACGAAACCGACACCATCAACGTTGCCGGCATGTCTCCCAACATGGCCGAAATCCAGCCGCGCGACCTGGACTCCGGCCGCTATTTCAGCGCCGAAGAAGACCAGCGCGGCGCGCACGTGGCAGTTATCGGGAACAACGTGGCCGAGTCTCTGTTCCCCGCCGGGAACGCCGTGAACCGCACCTTCATGATGGACGGCGCGGAATACATGATTATCGGCGTCATATGCTAAAGCCAAGGGCGGTTTCTTCGGCGAGAATGGCCAGGACAACGCCATCACCATCCCGTTGCGCACGGCGCAGAGCCGCTATCCGCAGGTGGACCGCTACATGATCACGGCCAAGGCCAAGTCCGGCAAACGCCAGGAAGCCTACGACGAAGTGGAAGGCGCGATGCGGCGCATCCGCCGCCTGCCGACCGGTGCCAAGGACGATTTCGCCATCTCCACGCCCGACCAGATCATCCAGCAGTTCGACCGCATTACCGGGCTGATCGGGTTGGTGGCCATAGCGATTTCCGCGCTCGGCCTGCTGGTGGGCGGCATTGGCGTCATGAACATTATGCTGGTCAGCGTCACCGAACGGACGCGCGAAATCGGCGTTCGTAAAGCCGTCGGCGCACGTAAGCGCGACATCATCGGACAGTTTCTGGTTGAAGCCATGACCCTCACCGGCGTGGGAGGAATGCTGGGAATCGTGATCGCCGTTCTGCTTACTCTGCTGGTGGGAGTGCTGGTGCCCTCACTGCCTTCGAAGGTACCCACCTGGGCGCTGGTGACGGGGTTCTCGGTTTCGGTTGCGGTGGGTGTTTTCTTCGGCGTCTGGCCGGCGGTGAAAGCGGCGCAGTTGGATCCGGTGGAAGCGCTGCGCTATGAGTAACCCCGCGCTATGAGTAGACACGTTACCTAAATGTCCCTTGTCGAAAGCTGTAACTCCATCTCCAAGAGCTTCGGCTCACGCCTGCTCTTCGAGAACATCTCGCTGGGCATCTCCGAAGGCGAACGGCTGGGCTTGATCGGCCCCAACGGCGCGGGAAAATCCACGCTCCTGAAGATTCTCGCCCGCCAGCTCGAACCGGATTCCGGCACCGTATCCATACGCCGCAATACGCGCGTGGGGTACGTGCCGCAGCAGGCCGAGTTTCCGCGCAGCCAGACTGCCGCCGAAGTGATCGAAGAGGCCATCGAAGCAGCCATTGCCGGCGCCAACGCCGAACACCTGGACGATCTGGAACGCGCCACCCGTGTCAACCAAACCCTGGGCCGGGCCGGCTTCACCGATGGAAGCGTGCGCACCGAGTCGCTCTCCGGCGGCTGGCAGCGGCGGTTGGCCATCGCCCGCGAACTGGCGCTGCAGCCCGACCTGCTGTTCCTGGACGAGCCTACCAACCATCTGGATCTGGAAGGCATCCTCTGGCTGGAGAAACTGCTTTCCACCGCGTCCTTCGCCAGCGTAGTCGTGAGCCATGACCGCTACTTTCTGGACAACGTGGTCAACGATATGGCCGAGATTGACCGCGTCTACCCGGAAGGCATCTTCCGCGTGGAAGGCGGCTACAGCGATTTCCTGGAAAAGAAGGCCGCGTTTCTGCAGGCGCAGTCCAGCCGGCAGGAGTCGCTGGTGAATACGGTTCGCCGCGAAGTGGAGTGGCTGCGCCGCGGAGCCAAGGCGCGCACCGGAAAATCCAAAGCCCGGATTGACCAGGCCGGCCGGCTGATGCGCGAGTTGTCCGATCTGGAGACGCGCTCCGTGAAGGGTGTGGCGCAGATCGACTTCACCGCCAGCGATCGCCGCACCAAACGCCTGGTATCGGTGGAAAAGGTTTCGAAGGACCTGGGCGGGCGCACTCTGTTTCGCGACCTCAGCTTTACGCTCACGCCGGGCACCCGCCTGGGACTGCTGGGCCCCAACGGCGCCGGAAAGACCACGCTGCTGCGTATGCTGTCGGACGAACTGGCGCCCGACGCCGGCTCAATCGAGCGCGCTCCGCTTCTGCGCATCGTTTACTTCGACCAGGCGCGCGAACAATTGGACCGCACACAAACCTTGCGCCAGGGGCTGGGCGGGCAAGGCGATCACGTGATCTTCCAGGACCGCCCCATCCATGTCGCCGGGTGGGCCAAGCGATTCCTTTTCGATTCGGGCCAGCTCGATCGTCCGATTGCCAGCCTCTCCGGCGGCGAGCAGGCCCGCGTCTTAATGGCGCGGCTGATGCTGCAGCCGGCCGACCTGCTGCTGATGGATGAGCCGACCAACGATCTGGACATCCCCACGCTCGAAGTGTTGGAAGACAGCCTCACCGAGTTTCCCGGGGCGCTGGTGCTGGTGACGCACGACCGCTATCTTCTGGACCGCGTATCCACTGCCGTGATGGGCCTGGACGGGCAGGGCGGCGCGCAAATCTTCGCCGACTACTGGCAGTGGGAGCAGGCTCAGTTCACGCCGAAGCAGTCCAAAATCGAGAAGCCGGCTGCCGTGTCGAAGCCCGTGCCGGCGCAGGGCAAGAAGAAGCTTTCGTACATGGAAGCGCGCGAATGGGAACAGATGGAAGAGCGCATTCTGCAGGCCGAGACCGAACTGGAGGCAATCCGTGCGGAGATGCAATCGCCCGAGGTGGTTTCGGACGGCCCGCGTCTGCATGCCTGCTACGAAAAGCTGCAGCCGGCCGAGGCCGCGGTGCAGGCGCTCTACGCGCGATGGGCGGAATTGGAAGCCAAGCAGGCGTAATTCAAACTACTCGAAGTTCCGCCGGAAATTCTCGAACTCCCGCTTCAACTCCGCTACCTGCAACTCCAGAGCCGCGATTCGTTCCCGGTCCGACGGCCCTCGCTCCTGAGATCCCGCTGCGCCCGCTTCCGCCAACTCCTCCCCAATCTCCACGTCTCCGGCCAGCAGTTGCGCCCACCGCTGCTCCTTGTACCCCGCCTGCCGCGGAAGTTTTTTCACGAAGTCGATTTCCGCCAGCCGATGCAGCGTGCTTTCCACCGCTTCCAGGTCGTCAAACGTGTAGAGGCGCTCGGTGCGGCCGCGCAATTCGCCCACCGTCTGCGGGCCGCGCAGCATCAACACACACATCACCGCGGCTTCGCGTCTTCCCAGGTTGCACTTCTCCATGAAGCGCTGCTCATGCTTGGGGACGCGGCTATCGGCGCCGCTGATCCGTGACGTCAGCCCTTTGTTACGCAGTCCGTCGAGCGCGGTCTCCACAATTTCCTCGTCGTAAGAAACCACCGGTTCGCGATTCGATTTCTGGTTGCAGGCGTTCACCAGGGCGTTCAGCGAAAGGGGATAGTAGTCCGGTGTGGTGATCTCTTTTTCCATGAGCGCGCCCAGCACACGCAACTCGGCGGCGTCCAGTTGCCAATCCATCCCTACAGTTTACGTTGTTACCATGGCAGTCTATGTTGTTGCGATGATGGTTTACGATGACGGTTCAGCGATGTCGTTAGAATGGACGGAGACCACGCGCCGCGGCCAGCGCCGCCAGCCGGCCAAGGCAACACGCGCCGGGCGCGAGCAACTCGCTTCCGCGCTTCAACGCTCATCGCAGGCCCTGTTTGCGCAACAGGCGGCTGACGGCTTCTGGTGCGGTGAGCTGACGGCCGACAGTACGCTGGCATCGGACTACATTCTGTTGCAGCTCTGGCTGCACCAGCCCGAAGGCGCCGTTTGGAATCCACCCACCCGCCTGCGTATTGGGAGGGCTGCGCAATCCATACTCGAAAGCCAGCTGCCGGATGGCGGCTTCAATACCTACGCCGGCGGACCGGCCGAAGTCAGCGCCACGGTCAAGGCTTATTGCGCGCTGAAGCTGGCCGGCATCGGCTCCGAAAGCGGCCCACTGTGCCGGGCGCGCGAACGGATTCTATCGCTCGGCGGTCTGCAGGCGGCGAACAGTTACGTCAAGATCAACCTCAGCCTCTTCGGCCTGTATCCGCGCCGGCACGTGCCTTCGGTGCCTCCGGAAATCGTAATGCTGCCGGGCAACGTGCTCTACGAAATGTCCTCATGGACGCGCTCCATCCTGGTGCCGCTTTCCATCGTGCAGGCGCGTGGGTCCAACCGCCGCGCTCCAGCCGGGTTCACGGTGGAAGAACTGCTGCGCCCCGGTGTCAGCCTCGCGCTGCCCAAGCGCAAGGGGCTCTCGGTGCTATTCCATCACCTGGACCGCGTGTTCAAAGTCTGGGAAACCCGCGGTTCCGAGCGCATCCGCAACGCCGCCATCCGCGAGGCGGAGCGCTGGATTTTGGATCGCACGCGCCATACCGAGGGGCTGGGCGCCATCTTTCCGGCCATGATGTACTTCATCATGGCGCTGGACGCCCTCGGCTATCCAGGCGACCACCCGGACCGTGTGGAAGCCATCCGCCATTTCGAGTCCCTGATGATCGAAACCGGCGACCGCTTTGTTTTTCAGCCGTGCGTCTCCCCGATCTGGGACACCGCGATCTGCGCTTTCGCTCTGGGTGAGGCAAGCCACTCGAACGACCTGCGCCTGACCCGGGCCGCCGACTGGCTCATCAGCAAAGAGGTGCGGCGCAAAGGCGACTGGTCCGTCAAACGTTCCGATATCGAACCATCCGGCTGGGCCTTTGAATTCGCCAACGAGTTCTACCCGGATATCGACGACACCGCAATGGTCCTGCTGGCGCTGCTGCACGCTAAGGGTTCGAATCCCGCGGCACAGGCGGCGGCCGAGCGGCGCGCCATCAACTGGCTGCTGGCAATGCAATCGAGCGACGGCGGATGGGCGGCCTTCGATGTGGATAACAACTGGGCGATTCTCAACCGCGTGCCGTTTGCCGACCACAACGCCATGCTCGACCCCACCTGTCCGGACATTACCGGCCGCGTGGTGGAATCGCTCAGCCGCCGCGGCCTGGCGGAGCATGATGCCGTCCGCCGGGGAGTTGCCTACCTGCTGCAATCGCAGGAACGCAATGGAAGCTGGTACGGACGCTGGGGCGTGAACTACATCTATGGGTCGTTTCTTGCGATGCGCGGATTGGCGGCCGCCGGAGGCCCCGACACTCGCGAGGCCATCGATAAGGCCGCGCGCTGGCTGCACGCGATACAGAACACAGACGGTGGATGGGGCGAATCGTGCGCCAGTTACAGCCGCGACCGATTTGTTCCGGCGGCTAGTTGTCCGTCGCAAACCGCCTGGGCCGTGCTTGGCTTGCTGGCGGCCGGCGATCGCGATTCCAGCCACGTTCGCCGCGGCATTCAGTTCCTTCTGGAACGCCAGAAGCCGGACGGTACCTGGCCCGAGGAAGCCACCACGGGCACTGGCTTCCCCAACGTTTTCTATCTTACATACGGCATGTACAGGGACTACTTTCCGTTGTTGGCGCTGGCCGGAATCTGATTGTTATTTCGGCAGACGACGAACACCGATCGTCTGCCCCACATTTCTCAATCGGTCAACTCACGTAACAGCGCCGCACTCCGTTGGATTAACTCATAGGGTTCGCCGGCCGCCACAATGATCTTGTCACTCCGATCCGGGCAGCAAGAATCCAGGATCAGCTCCCAGGCCGATGCCGTGCGTCTTGGCATGTAGAACTTTATGGATTCGTGGTGAGGATTCAGCAGGATCATAAACGTGTCGTCGCGGATGATTTCACCCGCGCCATTGACGTCGTCCAGAGTCAGGCCGTTCAACTGCAATCCGATACAGCGCACCCATCCGGCAGTCCACTCTTCCGGAGTCATTTCGCCGCCGTCGGGTCTGAGCCATGTAATATCGCTCTCGTTTCGGCCATCCACTTCGCGCTGCGCGGTGCCGGGGTTGATGTCGCGATCCTGAAAGAATTTTCTGCGGTGCAGGTTGGGGTGCGCGCGGCGAATCTCCACCAGCTTGCGGGTAAACTCCAAAAGAAGCTTCTCGCGGACGCCCAGCTTCCAGTTGAACCAGCTGGTCTCATTGTCCTGCGCGTATCCGTTGTTGTTGCCGCGTTGGGTGCGGCCGATCTCATCTCCTCCGCAGATCATGGGCACGCCCTGGGAGAACAGCAAGGTTGCCAGCAAATTCCTCTTTTGCCGCTCGCGCACGTCCAGCACTTCGGCGTCGTCGGTTGGTCCCTCCACTCCGTAATTGTATGAGTGATTGTCATTCGAGCCATCGCGGCCATCCTCGCCGTTGTCCAGGTTGTGCTTTTCGTTGTAGCTTACGAGATCTTCAAGCGTAAATCCGTCGTGCGCCGTGATGAAATTGATGCTGGCGGTGGGGTGGCGGCCGTCGTGCTGGTAAAGATCGCTGCTGCCCGTAAGGCGGTAGCCCAACTCCGCCAGTTGGCCGTCGTCGGCCTTCCAATACCGGCGCACCACGTCGCGGTAGCGTCCATTCCATTCGGCCCACAAAGGCGGAAACTTGCCCACCTGATAGCCGCCTTCGCCCACGTCCCAGGGTTCGGCAATGAGTTTGACCTGAGAAATTACGGGGTCCTGGTTGATGATGTCGAAGAATGCCGATAGCCGGTCCACCTCATGCAGTTCGCGCGCCAGCGCCGACGCCAGGTCAAACCGGAATCCATCCACATGCATTTCCTCTATCCAATAACGCAGGCTGTCCATCACCACCTTGAGCACTTGCGGGTGCCGCACATTAAGAGTATTTCCGGTGCCGGTGAAATCCATGTAGTAGCGCGGCTTATCGTTCACCAGGCGGTAGTAGGTGGCGTTGTCGATACCCCTGAAGCTAAGCGTAGGCCCCATTTGATTGCCTTCCGCTGTGTGGTTGTAGACCACGTCCAGAATGACTTCGATGCCGGCCCGATGCAGGGATTTCACCATGGCTTTGAACTCGCCGATCTGGTCTCCGCGGTCCCCCGATGAAGAATAGCGGGCTTCCGGGGAAAAGAAGTTGATCGAGTTGTAGCCCCAGTAATTTCGAAGACCTCTGTCCAACAGATGTTTGTCGTCCACGAATTCGTGTACGGGCATCAGTTCCACCGCAGTGATTCCCAGCTTCTTTAGATAATCGATCGCGCCCGAGTATCCCAGGCCGGCATAAGTGCCGCGCAATTCGCTGGGAATATCGGGGTGGGTCGCGGTGAAACCCTTGACATGAATTTCGTAAATAACGGAATCGTGCAGGGGAGTCAGCGGAGGGCGGTCGTTCTCCCAATCGAAGTGAGAGGTGGTGACCACACCCTTTGGAACACCCCACGCGTCGTCATTGCTATCAAACGAGAGATCTTCGGCCGGGTCGCCGAGTTGGTACCCGAAGACCGGCGCATCCCAATTCAATCCGCCGGCCAGGGCCTTGGCGTAGGGATCGATCAGCAGTTTGGAGGGGTTGAAGCGGTCGCCTCGTTCGGGCTCCTGCGGACCGTGTACCCGATACCCGTATAACTGTCCCAGCTTCACACCCGGCAAGTAACAGTGCCAGACATAGGCGGTGCATTCCCGCAGTTGAATTACTTCGGACCGGGCGGAATCGGCTTCGTCGAAAAGGCACAATTCAACTGCGGTGGCCCTCTCGGAATAGAGGGAGAAATTTACCCCGGTGCCATCCCATGTGGCGCCCTGCGGATAGGGTTTCCCCGGCAAAATAGTTCGTGACATCGTCGATTCAGAGTAGCAAGTTACGTTCCAATACTTCTTTGCCCACTGTTCGTTCCAAGCCATACCATCTGAGCGTTTTGATACCAACACCCGCTGCGCCACACAGGCAATAGTTACACGCTTGACGGGATTAGGATTAACGGCAACCTACAAGGTCAACTGATTTCCGGCATTAACCGGGAGCGTGCGGCGGCGCCGGATCGGCGGGCTTAGGTTACAATTCTTAATGGTACTTTGAGGGCGCGATGAAGCCAAGCGTTGTAACCATAGCCCTAGTAAGTCTAGCCGCGGTGGGTCTTGCGGTTGCGGCCGATGAACCCATCGCACCGCTAGGAGTTTACAAACCCGCCGAGCGGCGTCACTGGGCGTTCCAGCCCCGGAAGAACGCTGCGCCGCCAACCTTCACCGCGGCGGCCGATAAGGCCTGGGTGAAGAGTCCGGTCGACGCGTTTATTCTGGATGGCCTCAAGAAGGCCGGTCTCCAGCCGGCGCCCGCGGCGGACCGGACAACCCTGATCCGGCGCGTGACCTATGACCTGCTCGGTCTTCCGCCTTCGCCGGGGGAGATCGACGACTTTGTGCGCGACCAGTCGCCGGGTGCGTGGCCGAAGGTAGTGGATCGCTTACTCGCGTCATCCCATTATGGCGAGCAGTGGGGGCACCATTGGCTGGATGTGGTGCGTTTTGCGGAGTCGGACGGCTACGAGTACGATATGCATCGCCCGGACGCCTGGCGCTATCGCGATTACGTGGTCCAAAGCCTCAATCAGGATAAGCCTTTCGATCAGTTCGTCAAGGAGCAATTGGCCGGCGACGAAATGGATCCCCAGAACCAGACTTATCTTGCGGCCAGCGGCTTCAATCGCCTGGGGCCGCTGCGCAAGAATCAGGGCAATCAGGATGTGGCCAGTTCGCATAACGAAGTGCTGACGGAAATGACCAACATCGTGGGCGCCGCATTTCTCGGCGTTACGGTGGGCTGTGCCCGCTGCCATGACCACAAATTCGATCCGTTCCGCCAATCCGACTATTACCGTCTGCAGGCGCATTTCGCGCAGACCCAGCCCCACGACATAGTTTTGGCCAGCAAGGAAGAACAGGAGTCCTGGAAAGCCAAGGCCCAGCCGGTGCAGCAGCAGATACGCCAACTGCAATTCCAATTGCGCCGGGCGCCCGACGGCGAGAAGGCCAAGATCGAAATGGACCTGGAGGCGCTCGACGACAAGCTGCCGGAGCCCCTGGCGTCGATCTATGCCGTTAACGACGACGTCAAGTCGGCCAGTCCGATTCGCGTGCTGTTCCACGGCGACTATCTCAATCCCGTTGCCCAGGTCGGAGTACGGCCGCTGGGTGTGCTGCTGCCGGACGGCACACCCGAAGCTCCTATTGATACCGACAAGCCGCGCCTCAAGCTGGCCGAGTGGATCGTGGATCCAGCCAATCCATTGACCGCGCGCGTCATGGTGAATCGAATCTGGCAGTTTCATTTCGGCCGCGGCATCGTGTCCACAGCCAATGATTTCGGACGCATGGGCACCCAGCCGTCGCACCCCGAACTGTTGGACTGGCTGGCCAACCGGTACATCGCGGGTGGATGGACCATGAAGCCGCTGCACCGGATGATCCTGCTTTCGAGCGCCTACCAGCAATCCAGCATCTCGCCGACTGAGAAAGCCGGCATGGAAAAGGATGCCGACGATGCGCTGCTCTGGAAGTATAGCCACCGGCGCCTGGAAGCCGAGGAGATTCGCGATTCGATGCTGGCCATCGCCGGGCGATTGAATTTGAAGGAGGGTGGTCCGAGTTTCATGCCGCCCATCGATCCGGATCTGGTGCTCAGTTTGAAGCGGCCACAGTATTGGGTGGCGACGCGGGACAAGTCGCAGTACGACCGGCGCACTATTTACATGATCTACAAGCGCAACCTGCGCCTGCCGTTCGAGGAAGTGTTCGACGCCCCGGATACGCTGCTATCGTGTGCCCGGCGCGAACAGGCGACGCACGCTCCCCAGGCACTGGAACTGTTAAACGGCCAGACTTCGAATGAGTTGGCGGCGGTGTTCGCCCAGCGGCTCTTGAAGGACCGAACCACGGCTCCGGAGCGCGTGGATTATGCGTGGCGTTTGGCGGCGGGCCGGCTTCCAACGGCGGCCGAAAAGTCGCTGTCCTTGAAGTTTGTGGCTGCCAATCCGGACGATCCGGCCAGGATGAAGGAATTCGCCCTGGCTCTCTTCAACCTCAACGCCTTTCTATACGTGAACTAAAATGGCCGAACATATTCGAGTTGTCCGCAATCGCCGCGAGTTTCTGACCGAGTGTTTCTGCGGCGCGGGTTCGCTGGCGTTCGCCTCCATGCTGGCGCAGCAACAGGCTGCCGCGGCGCGTTACAATCCGCTGGCTCCCAAGCCGCCGAACATGCCCGATAAGGCGAAGGCCAAGGCTTTCATCTTCGTCTACATGGCGGGCGGGCCTTCGCACCTGGAGACCTTCGACCCTAAGCCGCTGCTGAACCAGTTGGACGGCCAGAAGCGTCCGGCGGAATTCGGCGACGTGAAATACCAGAACGTCAACTCGCAATCGCGCATCCTGGGAACCAAGCGGACGTTCCAGAAATACGGCAAGTCGGGCATAGAGGTTTCGGATCTGTTCCCATACCAGGCAGAGGTGATTGACGATCTCTGCGTGATTCGCTCCATGCACGGCGACATGGTGGTCCATTCGGCGGCGCAGTACCAGATGATGACAGGGCGCGTTGTCCCGGGATTTCCGGCGATGGGGAGCTGGGTTGTATACGGGCTGGGTTCGGAAGCCGAGTCGCTGCCGGCTTATGTGGTGATGCCCGATCCCAACGGCGCTCAGGAGGCCGGCCTGCCGATGTACAAGAACGGCTTTCTGCCGTCGGTGTACCAGCCCACCATGCTCCGGCCGGGCAGCAAACCGGTTCTCAATCTGGACCTGCCCAAGGGAGTCTCGCTCAATGAGCGGCGGCAGACCATCGACCTGATTCGCGCGTTGAACGAAGGCAATCTGCCGGGAGAAGATGCCGAATTCGCCGCGCGCATGTCGGCGTACGATACGGCTTTCAAGATGCAGACCGAAGCGCCCGAGGTCTTCGACCTCACCAAAGAATCCAAGGAGACGCTGGATCTGTATGGCGTTGGGGATCCGAAGACCGACGACTACGGCCGCCGATGCCTGCTGGCCCGCCGCATGGTGGAGAAGGGCGTGCGTTTCGTGTGCGTGGTGGCCGGCGGCGGGAACGCCAACACGGAGTGGGACGCGCACGACGACATTGAGAAGAACCATCTTCGCATGGCATCGCTGACGGACAAGCCGGTGGCGGCGCTGATCAAGGACCTGAAACGGCGCGGCATGCTGGATTCGACTATCGTGCTATGGGGCGGGGAATTCGGCCGCTCTCCGGAATCCGAGAAAAGCCGGGGCCGCGACCACCACAATACCGGCTTCAGTATGTGGGTGGCCGGCGGCGGATTCAAGGGCGGAACGGTGTATGGAGCCACCGACGGCATCGGGCTGAAGGCGGTGGAAAAGCCGGTCCATTTCCGCGATCTGCACGCCACCATGCTCTACCAGATGGGCCTCGACCAGGACGCGCTTAGCTACATGTATCTGGGCCGGAAGGAACGCCTGACGGAAGTGCGCGGAGAGATCGTCAAAGATCTTATCGGTTGAAACACCGCTCCGTTACCGTCGCGGCTCGGAACGTAAGCGAGTGGTTTTTTCGGGGCTTCGTTCACTTTTCCTTTTCGCTGGCCGTGGCTCTCTTGGCGATAGTCAGCAGCGTGCGTTCGCCGGCTTCGACGCGGAACTGAATCTCATCGCCAAATACGTGCCCGCGGTACGTGGTCTTCAGTTCATAGGCGTCGCGGCGAATGACGACGTTGAAAAAGACGTCGGCGCCTTCCACGCTTCCGTCCTGAAGCGCGAAGTCGCCGAACGAGGTTTTCAGGGTCCCGGTCACTGTGTCGCCTTCCATTTTGAGCAGGAGCTTACTTTGGGTTTTGCCGCCGCCCGTGTCGGTCTCGGCGTTCCACGTACCGGTGAGGTTCGTAGTGGGGCGCTGGGCCTGCGCGGCGGCAACCACCATCAGCAGCGCCGCGGGAAAAAGTAAGCGGCGAACCGTCATGCCAGATCTACTCCCTTAAGGTGGCCGGTGGAATCGCCGAAATGCTCCATCGGGACGTTCATCCTGTCCATCATGGTGAGGAACAGATTGCACATCGGGGTTTCTTTGCGGAAGACAATCCGGCGGCCGGGCTTGAAGTGGCTTCCGCCGCGTCCCGCGATCAGTGTCGGCAGGTCTTCGTGCAGGTGGCGGTTGCCATCGGAGAGACCGGCGCCGTAAACGATCATGCTGTTATCAAGCAGCGTGGAATCGCCTTCTTTGATCGACTTCAGCCGAGTGATCCAGGCGGCAAACTGCTGCACGTGATACGAGTTGATCTGGCGCACCTTTTCCATGAGTTCCGCCTTGCCCTGATGGTGCGTGAGCGGGTGGTGGCCGTCCGGAATATCGATCTCGCGATAGGCCCGCGAGGTGCCCTCACGGGTTACCAGGAAAGTCAGGACGCGCGTCAGGTCGGCCTGGAAGGCGATGGTGACCATGTCGGTCATGAGCTTGAAATGCTGCGCGAAATCGGCCGGGACGCCGTAGGGCTTGTCCATGTGCGGATCGAGCGCGTTCTCCCTGGAGGCCTTCTCAATCTGGCGTTCCACTTCGCGTATGGATGAGAGATATTCATCCAATTTGCGGCGGTCGGTGGGTCCCAGGTTGGTTTGGAGTTTTTGGGCATCGCCCATCACAAAGTCCAGAATGCTGCGGCGCTCCTTGGCCTGGACCAGGCGCGCCTCGGGGCTCATCACCGTGCCGTCGCCGAAGAGGCGCTCAAACAGAGCGCGCGGATCTAAAATCGGCGGCAAGGGCTGGGTGGCGCTTTTCCACGCCAGGTTGTTGGTATAAGCGCAGGAGTAGCCGGAGTCGCAATCGCCCGCCTGCCGGGCATCTTCGAGACCGATCTCGAGCGAGGGGAACCGGGTCTGCCTGCCCACCTGGTTGGCCACGATCTGGTCGCATGAAAGGCCGGCGCGAATGTCCACCAGGGTCTTCTTCACCTGGATGCCGGTGAGATACGAACCGCAGCAGCGGCCGTGATCGCCCGCGCCGTCGAGCAGGGCCCGGCCGGTGTTGTGGGTGAGATTGCCCAGCAGCAGAACATCGTCTTTGAGCGGCTCAAGCGGTTTGAGGATGCGCGGCAACGCGCCAAGCTTTCCCTCGTAATCCGGGTTCCAGCCGTCCATCATAATGCCATTCGGCACATAGACAAAGGCCATGCGGACCGGCTTTTTGGGGAGCGCGCTGGCCGCGGCGAAGGCAGGCACCATGGCATCCAGGAAGGGCAGCGCGACGGCGGTTCCCGTGCCGCGCAAGAACGTTCGCCTGGATAGAGATTTTCGAGTGATCATCGGTTGGCCGTCTCCTTGGATTTGGTTGCGTTCTGACTGGCGTTTTGAGTAACCAGTGGTTCGCCGCGGCGAGACTGAAATGGAAAACTGCGCACCACTTCGTAAATCACGCTCTGGAAAGGGTAACCCTGGGCGGCCAGTTTGCGGCTGATCTCATCCACCGTCTTCCGGTCGTATGGTTGGAGCCCTCTTCCCAGCGAGTAGATCAACATCTTCTCGATGACGCAATGCGCGAACTCGGGGAGTTGGGCCAGCAGCGCGGTACGCATCTCGGACGGCCCATGGAAGGTCTTGCCGTTGGGCAACGTTCCGCTGGAATCGACTGGGAACTTGCCATCCATGGTGCGCCATTTTCCGATGCCGTCGTAGTTCTCGAGCGCAAATCCCAGCGGGTCCATTTTGGCGTGGCAAGTGGCGCAGGCAGCGTTGGCGCGATGCTGTCTCCATCTGCTGACGCAGGGAAGAGGCGGTGCCGACCGCGGTTTCGTCCAGCGGCGGGACGTCCGCCGGGGGCGGCGGAGGCGGCGTGCCCAGAATATTCTGCAGAATGTATTTCCCGCGGATCACAACCGAAGTTCGCGTGGGGTAACTGGAAACGGTGAGGACGCTTGCCTGGCTCAAAAGACCGCCGCGCTGGTCGTTAGTCAACTCGACCTGGCGAAACTCCGGTCCTTTCACGCCATCGATTCCGTAGAATTTCGCGAGGCGCTCGTTGAGGAACGTGTAGCGGGCGTCCAGGAACTCGGCCAGCGGCCGGTTCTCACGCAAGATGTGGTCGAAGAAGAGCCGCGTTTCCGTCTTCATGGATTCGCGCAGTTCCGGGCCCCAGTAAAGGAAACGGTCCGGGTCGGGCTTGACCACGTCGAGGTTGCGAAGCTCCAGCCACTGGCCGGCGAAGTTATCGGCAATGGACACGGACCGCGCGTCGGCCAGCAAGCGCTTCACCTGCGCGTCCAAAACCTCGGGTTCATGGAGTTTGCCGGATTCGCCCAAGCCGAGCAGTTCGTCATCCGGCATGGAGCGCCAGAGGAAGTAGCTGAGCCGCGAAGCCAGTTCGACATCCGAGATGCGATGGACCTGAGCCGGATCGGTGGGGTGCAAATCGCGCTCGATACGAAACAGGAAATTCGGCGAAACCAGGATGGCTTCGATGGCTAACTGAAGCCCGTGGTCCAGATCCTGGCCGCCCGCCACGGCCCGATTGACGAACTGCACCAATCCCGCTGTCTCGGTTTTGGTAACCGGCCGCCGATAGGCGTGATGGGCCAGCGTAGAGATGATCGTCTCCACACATGCCGGGGTTTTGGGATCGCAAACCAGAATCTTCTTGCGGCTGGCGCGTTCCACACTGGCAGGGTAGGGCCCCACGAAGGTTATCGAATCCGGGAATTTGTTCTTGGCCTGTTTGAAATAGTCCTTCTCCGGCAGGGTACTCAAGAAGTCATCGTTCACAAAGCCAACGCGAACGACATGATCGCCTTCGGGAATCACCAGGCGAAACTGTTCTTCCGAGAAGGGCTCGAAGTAGACCAGCTTGGATGGCTTGGTTTCGACTGGAATAGACTTGGCGAGCGTTCCATCCACCCACACGTTCATGGTTACCGGCTTGGCATCGGCGCCGCGCTGCCCGGGCAGGCCGATGCGGATGTTGTACTCGCCATCGAAATCAAAGTGGTGAACCACTTCGATGGTATCGGCGTCCAGGCGGCGCCAGGTCCCCGCGGTTTGAGAAGCGCCGGCGGGCGATCCGCTCAGGCTGTTCTTTCCGCTGTAACCGATCTCCATGGGCTTGGGCAATTTGTTGGTGGCCAGGGCCCGGGCCGCAATTCGTTCCGCGGCAGCCAGGTATTTTTCCATCAACAAAGGCGAGATGGTCAGAACATCCGCAATGTTATCGAAGCCGTCGCCCGAATCGTCCGTGGGAAAACTGCGGTCGGCCCGAAACTCGATGGCGAGCAGGTCGCGGATGGTGTTGGTGTATTCGTTGCGATTCAGCCGGCGCGCTGTGACATGCCCGGGATCGGGCTTGATGTTGCGGTCGGCATTCGCGAACTCGCCTTCGACCTGCAGTAAGAGCGCATCGATCTGCGGCTGCGGCGGGCGGGGGATTCCGGCGGGCGGCATTTCATTCCCACGAATCTTGCGCACGATGATTTCCCATGCCTCGCGATTCTCCGCCACGGAACTCCGTTTTTGAAAGTTGGCGATGTTGAGGCCGCCCGAGGAAAGCTGGCTGTTATGGCAGGGCGTGCAGGTGCTTGTCAGCAAGGCCGACACATTTTTCTGAAAAGCCGCGTCGCTTTGGCTGGCCGCCGCGCTGGCCGTCGGGCCTTGCGGAGGAGCCTGCGAATAAGCCGCGACTGTGAGGATCAGCACCGCTGCAGACGCCGCAACCACTATGTTGCGCGACTCAAATGGCATCCGGGCTTTCCTCCTCTGGCCTTGCTTCTATTTTACTCGAAACACACGTGAATTTGGCAGCGCGCTCATGCGCGCGGGTTCAAGAATGTCCCCCGTTCCAGCTCCTCGAACGCCTCGCGGAGCTGCTGCTGGGTGTTCATGACGATTGGTCCGTACCAGGCAACGGGCTCCTCCAGCGGCTTGCCCGAAACCAGGAGAAAGCGGATTCCTTCGGCGCCGGCTTGTACCTCCACCTCATCGCCCCGATCGAAGACTACCAGCGAACGATTGTCCGCCTCGGCTGGAGGCGCCGTCTCCAGCCATCCGACGCCTTCGGTCGGTACAGCCAGAGGAGAGGATGCGTTGCAGAACTTGCCGCCGCCTGCGAACACGTACGCAAAGGCGTGGCGGGTGGTCTCCACCGGGAGCTTCTTCCGCCGCCCCGGGGGAACGGACACATCAAGATAAACCGGCTCGGCCGCGATTCCATCCACGGGGCCGGTCTTCCCCCAGAAACTTCCGCACACAATGCGAACGCCGGTGCCGTCGTCGTCCTTGATCTCCGGGATCTCAGCAGCCTTTACCTCCTGGTAGCGCGGCGCCGTCATTTTGAGGGACGACGGAAGGTTGGCCCATAACTGAAAGCCATGCATGCGTCCCGACTGATCGCCTTTCGGCATCTCCTGATGGATGATGCCGCTCCCGGCCGTCATCCACTGAACGTCGCCGGCCGCGATAGCGCCGTGGTTGCCCATGCTGTCGCCGTGTTCCACGGTTCCCGCCAGGACATAAGTGATGGTCTCAATTCCACGGTGGGGGTGCCACGGGAAGCCCGCCAGATAGTCCTCGGGAACGTCGTTGCGGAAGTCATCCAGAAGTAGAAACGGGTCGAAGTCTGATGTGTTGCCGAATCCGAAAGCGCGGCGAAGGTGGACGCCGGCGCCTTCCATGGTGGGCTTGGACTTGACGAGTCGCTTAACGGGTCGAAGGGACATATTTGGCTCCAGTACCGAGAGTCTATCGTGTTGAATGCCGCGCTGCCAAGACCCAAAAGGATGGCTTAGCCGGTGCCGGGAAGTGATGTAATATTAGACCCATGTCCACGTACATCCTGGCATTTCTGATTGGCGTGGTTACAGGACTTCGTTCGATGACAACGCCGGCCGCCGTGGGTTGGGCTGCCCGCCTGGGCTGGCTGCATTTGGAGAATACCCCGCTGGCTGTTCTGGGGTTCGCCGCTACGCCGTACATTTTGAGTCTGGCTGCCATTGGGGAGCTGATCAATGACAAGCTGCCGAAAACACCCAGCCGAAAAGCGCCGGTGCCATTCGCAGTCCGGGTTCTGATGGGGGCGTTGTGCGGAGCTGCCCTCGGTGCACCAGGGCAGGCGCTGATCGGCGGCCTGCTGGCGGGCGCGCTGGGCGGGGTGGCGGGGACGCTGGGCGGCTATGAGTTTCGGAGCCGGCTGGTCAAGGCCACTGGCGGCAAGGATTTTCCAATCGCGCTTCTCGAAGACGCAATTGCAATCTGTGCCGCGTTTTGGATTGTTTCGCGATTTTCCTGAGACCCGGCGTTTGCTCAACCCGGCAGCCGGAAGCAATAATCCGCCGCCGATCAGCGCCAGGCTGCCCGGCTCAGGTGCAGAGGCATTTCTCCGGATGAGGCCAGAGGCGGCGGATTATACTATGTATGCTATTTCAAAAAGGGAGCATGGTCGCGATGGTTAGGAAGCAGTGCGCCAAGAGGTACGAACGCATGGTGCGGATAGTGGTAGCGATGGGGCTGGCGTCAGCGGCCATGACGGCCGCCTCAGTCGAGTTGAAGCGCGGTGAGGACCAGATAGAGGTGACGGTCGGCGGCCATCCGTTCACTACGTACTATTTTCATAAGGACGTGGCAAAGGCCTTTCTGATGCCGCTGCGGACGCCTTCCGGCGCTGTCGTGTCAAGGCCGTTTCCCGTGTTTAACGACGTATCGATGGCCGACCGCAAACTCCCTGGCTTTGAGCCGCATCAGCGGCCCTTGTACTTTAACCACGGCGACATTGATGGTGTGGACTTCTGGTCGGAGTCGGTGTTTGAGGGTGCCTCTGCCAGGCCCGATGCGAAGAAGGCGGCGACCCCGAGACCGGTGCGCGCGCACGGCCACATGACGCTGATGAAACTGGAGGAGACCAAAGACGGTCCCGATTCCGGAACCATCCGCGCACGCTTCAGCCTGGAGGATCCGAACAACCGTATCCTGGGTGAAGAGACCCAGACGTACACTTTCCGCGGCGATGAGCGCACGCGCAGCATCGACTGCGAGTACGTCTTTACGGCACTTGGAAATCCCATTGTCTTCGGAGACACCAAGGAAGGCACGTTCGCCGTGCGGCTGAACGCAGAACTGAGCACACCGCACGATCACATGCTCAACTCGCGCGGCGCAGTGGGAGAGCCGGCGATCTGGGGCAAGCCGGCCGACTGGGTGAACTACTCCGGAACCGTATCCGGCAAGACGGTGGGCGTGGTCGCATTCGATCATCCCTCCAGCTTCCGTCACCCCACCACCTGGCACGCCCGCGCTTACGGTCTGCTGGCGGCCAACCCCTTCGCCGCCCGCGAATTCACCAAAGATGACAACCAGGACGGAAGCTGGACCGTGCCCGAGCGAAAAACTATCACCTTCCGCTATCGCGTAGTGCTCTACGACGGAGAGTTCACCCCCGCTCAACTGGCGGAGATGTATAAACGGTACTCCGCCGAAAAGTAAACCCACTAACCAGAAACAGGAATATATATGAACAACCTTAATCGACGTGGTTTTCTGAGCGCCGCCGCTGTGGCCGCCGGCGCAAGCGCGCTTCCGGGACAGGCCCAGCCGGCTTCTGGCAAGGGCAGCTTTCATCTGGGCTCCGTCACCTACAACCTGTTCCAGAATTCCGACCTGGAGACCATCATCAAAACCCTGGAGACGACGGGATTTGAGGCGGTGGAACTGCGGACGGGGCACAAGCATGGTGTGGAGCCCTCTCTCAACGCGGCGGAGCGAATGCGCATCCGGCGCCGCTTCGAGAGCAGTAAAGTGCGGCTGCTCTCATACGGCACCACTTGCCGCTTTCAATCTCCCGACCCCGAGGAGCGCAAGAAGCAGCTTGAGATCGCCAAACAATTTGTGGATCTGGCGCACGACACCGGCGCGCTGGGAATCAAGCTTCAGCCCCTGGGATTTCCACCCGGTGTGGCGCAGGAAAAGTGCATTGCATACTTCGGCGCATCTATGCGTGAGCTGGGCGATTACGGCGCCGGCAAAAAAGTGGAAATCTGGATGGAAGTCCATGGGAAAGGCACCCAGGATCCGCCGGTGGCTGCCGCGCTGCTGAAGGCGGCGGGACACGAAAATGTGGGCGCCTGCTGGAACTGTAACCCGCCCGACGTTCAAAACGGTTCGGTGAAGGAAAGCTTCGCACTATTGGGGCATTGGATCCGCAATGTGCACGTGCACGAGTTGTCGGATGAGACCTATCCGTTCCGCGAACTCTTCACCTTGCTCCAGCAGTCCGGGTATAACCGGTATACGCTGGCGGAAGTCGCCGAGAGCAAAGAAACGGAGCGCTACATGCACAACTTCAAGACGCTGTGGACCGAACTGAAGCGGTCGTGCGGCTGATCGCTTTGCCGGTTGCGGCTAGACCTTTTCAGGAACCACGAACGGGGCGCGGTAATTGCGCGTGAACATCTTGTTCGCTTCCGGATCACCCTTGCAGGTCAAGGTATTGGCGTCAAAGTGCAGGGTGCGGCCCAGGCGGTAGGAAATGTTCGCCAGGTGAATCAGCGTCACTGAGGGAGCGCCCTCTTCCATGGGAGCGTTTAGGTCCGACTGCTTGCGGCTGCGCACAGCCTGGATGAAGTTGGCCCAGTTATCGCCCATGCCGGTCGCGCTGGGAGCGGGCCCGGGCTGCTGCTCTTTCCCGAGGAAAATCTTGAAGCCGTTCGCCGTGCTGAGGTAGCCCTTCGATCCATAGACGACATTGCCGACGGCGCTTGAATCGCTGCGTCCCTGAATGGCGGCTTCCCCATTGGTCATCCAGTGGCGCACTTCGAAAACCAGCATCTTCTTCTTGCCGCCTTCGTCGAACTCGAAGCTGGCGGTGATGGTGTTCGGCGTTTCCTGGTCATCGTCAAACATGAAGTGACCGCCGATGGCGCTGATCTTGGTTGGATATTTCACGCCTAGCAGCCAGCGCGCCGCGTCTATCTGATGTACGCCCTGGTTGCCGAGGTCGCCATTACCGTATTCCCAAAACCAGTGAAAGTTGTAGTGGAAATGATTCTTAGTGAACTCGCGCTTGGGCGCCGGCCCAAGCCACAGGTCATAATGCACCCCGGCAGGCACTGCGGACACCGGAGTGCGCCCAATGGTGTCCCGCCACTTGAAGCAGAGTCCGCGAGACATGTACACGTCGCCGATCACGCCATCGCGGATCAGTTTGACGGCTTCCTGCATAGCGGGCGACGAGCGGCCGTTGGTGCCGTGTTGCACCATGCGATTGTATTTGGCGGCGGCGGCCACCACTTGTTTGGCTTCGAAGATATTGTAGGCGCAAGGCTTCTCGACGTAAACATCTTTTCCCGCCTGGCACCCCCAGATGGCCTGCAAAGCATGGTTGTGGTTGGGCGTGGCAATAGAGATGGCATCGATCGACTTGTCTTCCAGCACTTTCCTCAGGTCCGTGAACCCGGCCGGCCGCTTCTTGGTCAGCTTCTCGGTATCGCTCAAACGCTGTTCGAGCACAGACTCATCCACGTCGCAGATGGCAGCGATTTCCACGTTGGGCATCTTGGCATAGGCCCTTAAGTGGCTCTGACCCTGGCCGTGAACGCCCACACAGCAGACGCGAACAGTGTCGTTGGGGCTGGGTAACGCGCTGGCGCTGATTGCGGTGGCGGCGGCCGTGGCAGTTTTCAGGAAATATCTTCGTTCCATTAAAAAGGTTCTCCTTTGGGAGCCTCCCCAATCTTACTATGTGTAAGGTGGCCGGAATACAATAAAACAGATTCCAGAACAGAAAGGAAGATCTATGCGAAAGACCCGCACTGCGATGTTCGTAGCGGCGCTGACAGGGATTGCCGTACTGACTGCGACCCACAGCAGGAGCCAGACGCCTGCTGGAAACAGGCAGGGCAGGGAAGTGCCGCCGCCGACCGGCTGGCAGGCCAAGCCCGAGTGGGTGGAAACCCGGTACGGCGCGTGGGGAGGACCGGGAGTACCGGCCCTGCCTGGACCGATGGACTCGCTTCTGCTCAAAGACTACGCTTTCAAAACGTCGGTCGTGGTGCCGGAGACCAACGTTCCCAAAGCCAGGTATCCCGCGATTGACATGCATGCCCACGTCAACGCCAGAAGCGCGGCGGAAGTGGCGGCATGGGTCAAGACCATGGACGAGGTAGGCATTGAGCTGACGGTGGTCCTGACTGGCGCGACCGGTGCACAGTTCGACCATTTGGTGGAGCTCTACCTCAAACCGTATCCCACCCGGTTCCAGCTCTGGTGCGGCGTGACCACCGCGGATTTCGACAAGCCGGATTATCCGGAACGGGCGGCCGCCGAGCTTGAGCGCTGCTACAAGAAGGGTGCCCGCGGCATTGGTGAACTAAGCGACAAAGGTTGGGGCTATGGCCGCGACACCGGCGCGCCGCGCGATAAGCGCCTGCACCCGGACGACCCGCGACTGGACCTGTTCTGGAACAAGGCCGCGGAGCTGAAAATGCCGGCCAACATTCACGTGTCCGATCACCCGTCCTCCTGGAAGCCGTTGGATGTCTATCAAGAGCGTACGCCGGATTACCAGAACTTTAACCAGTTCGGCAAAGACGTGCCTTCGTATCAGGAGCTGATCGACATCCGCGACAAAACGCTAGCCCGTCATCCGAAGACGACGTTTGTAGCCTGCCACCTGGGCAACCAGGGCAATGACTTGGCCACGCTCGGCAAAGAGTTGGACAAGTACCCTAACCTGTACCTGGATATCTCGGCCCGAGACTACGAAGTGGGCCGGGCTCCCAGGGCCGCGGTCAAGTTCCTTACCAGGTACCGCAACCGTGTGATGTTCGGCACCGATATGGGCCGCGAGACCAGAATGTATCAAGCCTGGTGGCGGCTGTTCGAAACGGCAGACGAGAACATGCCGGGACGCGTCTGGTGGCGGTACTACGGGTTGGAACTCTCGCCGCAGGCTCTGGAATCCCTTTATCGGGGGGTTGCCAGGAAGCTCCTAAACTCAGAGAAGCTATCGGGTATTTGAAGCTGAGTCTACGTACTTAGGCTTCGATTAACCGCAGAGACGCAGAGACGCGGAGTAAAGCGCAGAGGGCTAAGACGAAGTGGCAAGCCCGAAACTGGCAGTTCGGGTTTGACTTCTTCCTCTGCGCTTGTCTCCGCGCCTCTGCGTCTCTGCGGTTGCGTCAGCTTCAGTACCTGGAAGCCTGAGATCCCAAATGGAAATCCTGCTTGCGGCAAAAAACGAGCCTTGTTTACAGGAAAGTCCTTGTGTTTTGCGCGAGAGGAGATATAAAATTCTCAATAATCAACACTTCATTCAGGGAGTGCGAAAACTTGAGGATACGACTGTGAGGAGTTAGGAGGTGCTATGAGACGGAGTTTGCCCTTTTTGTGTTTAGCAATGCTTGGCTCGTTCGGCGCGGTCCAGTCCGGCCACGCGCAGGCGTTAGCCGGTTCCGTCGTTGGCAACGTAAAAGACTCGAGCGATGCCGCGATGGCCGGAGCCAGGGTCACGCTCACCAACATGGAGACGCGGCAGGCGCGCGAGACCGTCACACCGGACACCGGAGGTTATGATTTCGCGGCCGTCCCGCCGGGTACTTATGAAGTGAGGGCCGCCAAGGAGGGGTTCGCGGCATCGGTGAGGAGTGGTGTTGTGGTTACCGCCAATAGCACCGTGCGCGCGGATCTACAGCTCACCGTCGGAGCTGTGAGTGAAACCGTGACCGTCAGTGCCGCAGGCGAGGTTCTGCAAACCGACCGGGCCGAAGTCCGCCAGAGCGTGGATACGAACCAACTCGAGAACCTTCCCAATTCGATCGGGCGTAACTACCAATCCCTGTTCGTGACTATGCCCGGCTTCGACAGTATCAAATCCAGCTACAACTCGACGCCGTCGAACCCCTCCAAGGCCCTGGTGTTCAACGTCAACGGGGTCAGCTTCAACATCAACAATACGAAAATCGATGGCGCGCAATCCATCAACGTGTGGCTGCCGCACGAGTCCGCGTACGTGCCCACGCTTGAGGCGATTGAGGTGGTGAACGTGGTCACCAACAGTTTTGAAGCCGAGACCGGACTGGCCGGCGGCGCTGCCATCTACGTGCAAACCAAGAGCGGCACCAACTCGGTGCATGGCGCGGCATTTGAGGAGCACGACAACCAGCACCTGAACGCCCGGCCCTTCTTCCTGCCGGCCACCCAGTCCAAGCCCAAGTTCGTCTACAACGACTTCGGCGGGGCCGTGGGCGGCCCGATTCGCAAGAACAAGCTGTTCTTCTTTACGAGCTACGAATCCACCGATGACCGCGAGGGCGCTTTTTATCTTGCCACCGTTCCCACGGCCGACATCAAGAGCGGCAACATGCAAGGGTCGACCAATCCGATTTACGATCCTATGACCGGCATTGCCAGCGGGGCCAACCGAACTCCCTTCCCCAACCAGATTGTTCCGACTTCGCGCATGGACCCGATCGCCGCCAAGCTGGCCGCTATGACGCCGCTGCCGAACCTGCCCGGCAATCTATTGAGCCAGAACTACTATGCCACCAACAGCTACATCTTCGACCGGAAGCGGCTGGATGCCAAGATCAACTGGAATGCCAGTTCCAAGTTCACCACCTTCGTCCGCTTCGGTTTTCTGAACTACAACATGGAAAACCCGCCGATTTTCGGTACGCTCGGCGGCACACAAGTCTCGAGCGCGGGCGGCAACCCGGGCCATGGATACGGCAATACGTATAGCGTCACTGCGGCGGCCAACTACACCATCAGCCCGAGCTTTATTGTGGACGCCTACGTGGGCTGGACGCTGCTGGGCAGCAGCGTGGAAACGCCGGGTCTCGATCAGCAATCGGGCTTGGCGTTAGGTATTCCGGGCACGAATGGACCCGCGCATTATCAGGGCGGCTATCCGGAATTCGGGATCAACAGCTATGACGATATCGGCACCACCAGCGAATACCTTCCCTATTTCCGCAAGGACCCTTCCACCAATTACGTTGTCAACGCCAACAAGGTTAAGGGCTCGCACGACATTCGCTGGGGACTGGATTTTTCCCAGTTGGCCCTGAACGAGATTCAGGCCGAAGGCGGCGTCGCCGCAGGGATGGGAGGATTCATATTCACCGGCGGCCCTACGGCGCTGAACGGCGGCCCCTCCACCAACCAGTTCAACAGCTATGCGGCGTTTCTGCTGGGCTTGGCCAACCAGACCGGCAAAAACACCATCTATGCGCCTAATTCGGGCTGCCCGTGGGGCCTGTGCGGAGCCGAGACCACGCGCGCATGGCGGTATGGGTTGTATGTCCGCGACCGCTGGAACGTAACGCCGAAGTTGACGCTCTCCTATGGCCTGCGTTGGGAATACTACCCATTGCCCAAGCGAGTCGACGAGGGCATTGGCCTATATAATCCGGACACCAATAATGTGAGTGTATGCGGTTACGGACTGGTTCCCAAGGGCTGCAATGTCAGCATGAGCAAGAAGGAATTCGGCCCGCGCGTCGGGATCGCCTATCGTGTGTCCAACACCTTCGTGGTCCGCGCCGGCTACGGAATCACGAACGATCCCTATTCTCTGGACCGGCCGTTCAAGTATAACTACCCAACCCTGCTGATTGCGACTTACAACCCTGCCAATTCGTATTCATGGGCCACCACTCTGCAGCAGGGCATTCCCGCTACGGTGCTTCCGAACTATGGCAACGGAGTTATCCCGCTGCCGGGCACTTACGCCACTTCGACGATCAACCAGCAGGCATACAAGCGCGGCTACATCCAATCCTGGAATTTCACGATGCAGAAGGAGTTGCGATGGGGATTCTCAGCGCAGGCAGGCTATGTAGCCACCCGGTCCACCGATATGGACCTGGGGATCAATATCAATGCCGGTCAAATTCCGGGCGCCGGCACAGCCGGAGAGCCGCTGAATATTCTATATGGCCGCACGACGACCACCACCCTTTATGAACCGGTGGGCACCAACCAGTACAACGCGCTGCAGGCCCGCTTGGAGCGCCGCTTCCTTAAAGGCTTCCATTTTGTGGCTAACTACACGTGGTCGAAAGCCATCGGTATGGCGCCCAACAATGACAGCACGATCAGCGAACCCGCCCCGGCGTATTGGTCCTTGAACCGGTCCGTGCTTTCCTTCAGCCGCGCGCAGAGCCTTTCGCTTCAGGGAATGTGGGAACTGCCGTTCGGAAAAGGCAAATCCCTGGTTACGCGAGGTGTGGGCGGGGCAATTCTGGGCGGCTGGCGCGTGAATTCGATCGCTTCGTTTATGACGGGCTTGCCGTTCTCGGTTACCGCTTCGTCCACTTCGCTGAATATGCCGAGTGCTACCCAACGCGCCAACCAGGTCAAACCGAACGCCCAGATTCTGGGCGGTATCGGCAACGGGCAGTCATGGTTCGATCCGTTGGCTTTTGCGCCGGTCACCGCGGTGGGCTTTGGCAACGCGGGATTCTTCTCGCTGCGCGGCCCCGGCGTGGTGAACACTGACCTTTCGGTTTCGCGCGACTTTAGCGTAACGGAGCGGTTCAAGCTCCAGTTCCGCTTCGAAGCGTTCAATCTCACTAATACGCCGCACTTCGGTCTTCCCAGCACCAACGTTTCGAACATGGTCCTGAACCCGGATGGCACCATCAAGAACCTGGGCGGCTATACCTCAATCACGTCCACGCAGAATCTGGGACGCGACTACGACGAGCGGCACATCCAGTTCGACTTGCGGGTCAGTTTCTAACTCTAGCCCAAGACGGGGGCGCCATGCGAGAGCCACGCCGTCGTCATCGGGCTTGCGCCGATGTTCTGCGATCTTGATCCTAGAGCCGCGGCTGCGGTGGTTTCACTGGATTCCAGGCTGTCGCCCCCCGGCGCTTCAATGGCTGCCTGTAAACCTTGTCGCCATCGGTGACATACAGCCACTGCATGTTGGGACCGGCAAAGAAAACATTAGAGACACCCTCGCTGCCCGGTGGCTTGATGATCGCTGTCACGCGGCCCGGTTGATCGCACGTGGCTATTCTGCGCATGCCAAGAGATTTTACGCTACTCTGCCGCCACTTGTAAGATCGCCTCCTGATCAGCGACTGTTGTTATTAGGGAAGTGCGAAAAGGCGGGATATGAGTGGGATGGTCGAGTTCGAGAGGATCGTCGAAGTCCACGCCGCTATGGTGCGTCGCATCGCGACCATTTATGAGCGCCACCCCGACAGGGTCGATGATCTGGTGCAAGATGTCTGGATCGCCGTCTGGCATGCCCTGCCACGATTGAATAACCAGGCGACGCTAAAAAGTTATATTGCCCGCATCACGCAAAACATATGTGTCACCCATGTCCGGCGAGCCCTGGTGCGGCAGGCCCAGCCGCTGAGCGACACCCTGCCCGATCCAGCCCCACCTCTTGATGAGGCAAGGGCCCATGCCATGCGCCTGGCCCGTCTGATCGAGGCGGTGCGCAACCTGCCTGAAAATCTCAAGGCGGTGGCAAGTCTTTATCTCGAAGATGTGCCGATAAAAGACATTGCCCTTGCACTGGGGATCAGCGAAAGCAACGCTTCTGTGCGGCTCCACCGCGCCAAATCAGCTATCAGCCTCAGTTTCGGAGATCCTTCATGACTTCTCTGCCGCCAGATGATCCGCTAGTCGCCCTTTGGCAAACCGCGCCGAAGCCCGACACGCACTACCTTCTGCAGGATTTGGAACGCCTGAACCGCCTGCATCAGCGGCTTAACCGAACCCTGTTGGCAATAGTGTGTGGCATCGCCATCCTGATTATCTTCGAGGAAGCGACCGGACGGGTCGCGTCACATGGCGTCCTAAGCGTGATCTGGATTCTTGGTCTCGTAATCGGGGCAATCTGGCGCCGGCGTGCTCGATGTACCCGCTCCGATGCGCTGACTTTGGATACGATTAGCCTGTTGAAAGTGATGATTGCGCGGGCAAAGAGCGATCTGTTTGTGGCGCGATGCCTCTACGCCGGCGTGCCCTGTGGCGCAGCGGCGGGCTATGTGCTGACGAAGCTTGCAGGCATCGGCGCGTCCCCTTCGGCAAGAGCTGTCAGTCAGCACCTTGACCTGATTCAGACGGGCGCCGGTATCGCCGCTTTGATCATCATGATGGCGGCCGGTGTCATTCTGGCGCGTTCAAGGCGCCTTCAGGTTCAGGAACTTGGCGACAAGCTGAGATCGATTACAGCCGACCTGTAAGATTTGCGTTAATGGCGCGACTAGAGTACTGACGGCTGACCACAACGGCAGTGCGATCCATCTCTTCGGGAGGAACCATGATCAAACGACTCAACCCAAACATCATCATTGCTTTTTGCACAAGCTGCGCCCTAATCGCGTTTGCCTTTTACGAGCGCTATAAAACCTTGGACACTGTGCCCCAGGTCGCGTTTTACGGCGCGGCGGCCGTGATCTGCCTGCTGCCTGTCCTGTACGGCTTATTGCGCCACAAGAATTGCAGAAAAAGATGCCGGCCCTAGGTCTCTGACCGCGTTCGCGCTGGCGTTTGCAGATGCAGCTTCGATTGTGTGATGTGCTCCTCTTTCCTGCACCACTTTTCCGCACGGCGAGATAGTCGTTCTCCTACGAGAGATGTGCTCACCCCGCATGCTTCTTCATTGGAGCGAACTCGCTGTACATGATGGTTGCGCTTCACTGGAGGACGCCTTCAGTCGCTCGGAATTGGAATCCATGGCCCTCGCGGTGGGGCCTGCAACGGTCAACATCCACCGCCATTGGCCCTGGTTCAGATTGTCGATTTGTCCTTGACAACCTAGAATGGCACTGCCCCTGAGCTACCGTCAGTTTCCGTGCTTACCCGCTCTGGTGATGGCCCACCGACACTAGGGTCAAATCTCCGACTCTGGATCGTTCAATTCGCGATATCTGCTGGCGCGAGAATCTTGCGCCTAGATGCCGTTGATGCAAGCATATAGACTCGTTCAAATGTTCGGTGGCCTTTTGGCTCTTTAACTGTAATGTCTTTTCCACCGGCGGACATGGGGATACAACGCGAATCCAGGTCGACCCAGACGCACGGCAACTTTGAGTGGTTCCTATGAACCGCCGCAAGCGCCCGCTCAAAGGAAGTGGCATGATCGACCGACGTGATTTCTTGACAACAGGAGGAGCCTTTGCGGGGGCCCCAACACCCATGACCACCGTCCTCGCAAAGGCCGCTAAAAGAGGAGCTATGCAAGCAAACCATGCCGCTGTGTTCTGGCCGGGTAGCGCTCGCCTGGTCATCTCCGTCTCCATGCAGGTGGAAGCCGGCGATCAGCTTGCGAGCGGAGCCGAGAGCCCACTGCCGAAAACTGAGCCCAAGTACCCGGACATCGCCGCAACCAAGTGGTACGACTACGGATTTAAGGAAGGTCTTCCTCGGCTGCTGGACATGTTCGACCGCCACAAAGTAAAGGTGACCTCCCATATGGTGGGTGCGGCTGTCGAAAAGCATCCCGCGCTCGCAAGGGAGATGCCGCCGTCGAGCGGTTCTTCGCTCACGATGAGCCATGGAACCATATTGTCATCTCCGCCTCGGAAACAAAGAGCGGACAGGTGAGGGGGCTCGATGTCGACGATGCGAAGGCTCCTTGGAAAGCAAGTTTTGGGGCGCTTACTGCATCGCTCGCGTGGTGCGCTTCAAGGACAATGGTTCGCTCACCTTCACCTCCGGATCTCTGAGCGAGCGTCCGTCGGCATTGTCTGTCTTGCAAGGTGCAATCAATGCAGGGCTGGACACGCTGGCACGAGGCCTCGCACTTGAGCTTGCTCCCGTGCGGGTGAACTCTGGGTCCCCCTGGACTGATTGAGACTCCTCTCTGGGATGGTCTACCGAAGGATAGGCGCAATGTCATGTTCGAAAGCGCGGCTATACATGGTGAGGCTGGCACGGGCAAGGAGCTTGTGGCCCAGGCGATTCATGACGAGAGCTTTCGAAAGTGCGGTTCATATTTCAAGCTGAACTGCGGCAATATGACCGCATCATCAAACAGATTGACGATTTGTCGCATCCTTTCCAGTAAGGACGACGGAGACCACAATGACGCTACCGCCTGCAGTGCTCGAAGATACCAGACTGATCAAGCTGGCTCTGGAAGGTGATGCCGAATGCTTTGCCGCCTTGATTGACCGGCACCTGGGTACGATTAAAATACGCATCCGATCGATGGTGCGGAACGAAGCCGATGCAGAGGATCTCGCCCAGGAGGTTATCCTGCAAGTCTGGCGCCGGCTGTCAACATTTCGATTCGAATCTGGCTTTCGCACTTGGCTTACCCGCGTAACGATCAACGAGGTACTGCAGGCTTACCGCCAGGACCGGTGTGAGCCAAGCTACGCAGCCTGCTGTGATTTTACTGATCTCGCTTCGGCCGCCGACTCACCGCACCAGTCCTTCGTTCGCTCGGTAGAGATTCGGGCCGTTCGCAGTGCGGTCCTGGAACTTCCGATAAGGTACAGGCGAGTTCTGGTCCTTCGCGATCTTGAGGAACTCAGTGAAAAGGAAACAGCCCAAAGGCTTCAATCGACCGTCCCCACCGTGAAGACCAGGCTGTTCCGTGCGCGGCGGATGCTCTCGGCCACGCTGAAGCGCTCGAACAATCGTGGATTCGCAAATGCGGCTAACCTTCACGATACAGGAGAACTTACCTCAGCACCGTTTGACTGTTAGTCTCTAGCGGGGAGGCGAACTTGAAATACGGTTCGCCCCGGTTTGGACTCCACCCGAATCGATCCCTTGTGATTGCGCACGATTCGTTGCACGATGTCGAGTCCCAGACCGGTGCCTTCGCCGACCGGCTTGGTGGTGAAAAATGGGTCGAAAATACGGGTCTGCACCTCGGGCGGAATACCGGGACCACTATCGCCGATCTCCACGAGAATCCCGTCAGGTTCTATGCAGGTCCTTACAAGTAGTGCCTTGGGCTGATCAGAGGGCAGACCCTCCATCGCGTCCAAGGCGTTATCGATGAGGTTGGTCCAGATCTGATTCAGGGCGCTGCCGTTGGCCCGAATCCGGGGCAAGTCCTTCGCGAACTCTCGTGAGACCTGCACGCCGTGCTTCAGTTGGTGCTGAAACATACGCAGCGTGACCTCGATGCCCTTTTCTACGTCGATTTCGGCTACCGGGCTCTGGTCCATATAGGAATACGATTTGATGGACTCGACCAGATCGGAGATTCGTCGCGAGGACTCCTCCAATTCCAGTGTTAAGCAGAGAATCTCGTGGTCGGCCGCCAGGATGCGGAGTCCGAGAGTTAGTGCTGCCGTGGTGATCAGCGGCACGATGGGAGCAATCTGGCTGGGAGTGATTCCGGCATCGACCAACTCAGCGGCGAGCTCGCCAGGAGCGCCGACAGTTTCCAGCCAATCGGAGAGGCCGCTTTCGAGGTCGGCGCGCTCCAGATCGTGGCTCGCCCCCGGAATCGAAACGCATTCCTCAATTCCGTGGGAAAGGTCGGTCATGATTTGGAGAGCTGCTTCGGGAGTCTGTTCACGTCGGAGGGCGAGCGCATGTTTCCGTCGTTCGTTAAGCACTTCACGAAGCCGGGCGGAGGATCGGACCGCGGCCGACGCGGGATTGTTAAGTTCGTGCGCGAGGCCGGCGGCGAGTTTGCCCAGAGCGAGAAGGCGGTTGGAACGCTCCTCCACGCGGGTGGCTTCACGAGTCCGGTCGGTCATTTGCGAGATCAGGCGTTGGGCCAGGATCGGTGCCCGGTAGACCACTTCGCGGAGGTGCGAAGCGTCCATGTTTGCTATACGGGTGAAACGCACCGCCCACGCCCGTCCGAAGGAAGTTTTGAGGCGCGAGAACGGAAGCACCCCGACGGGTTGCCCGGCGGAGGCCACCATAACGCCGGCCGACGGGTCCGACTCCCTCCGAAAGTGGATCTCTCCCTCCAGGATGACCCCAAATTCCGTTACGGAGTCACCCTCTCGGAGGAGCACGCCCCCGGCTTCGATGGTGCGAACCCTCATCTGGCTGGCGATCCACTCAATGGACTCCGGATTCTCGTCGTCAAAAAGCGGGAACCGCTGCAAGTCGGCCGCGGTCACCTGTTGAGCATCAGGATCAGGCATGGATTTCATTCTATCGGTTTCGCATGTACTGACGAATAAAGTAGAGCACGATAGAGCCTTCGCCAACGCTATTGGCAACCCGGCGCTGCTTCTGCCCTCAACCCCGAGATCCTTGCGCCTGTCCTCTCCTTCCGTGTCACGATGTTTCCTCTGGCTTTGTTTCCCATTTCACGATCTTTAAGTCCAATACCGCGATGCTGTAGAGCACCGGAACCAGCAGAAGCGTGATAAACGTCGCAACGGCCAGCCCTCCGATCTGCGCGTAGCACAAAGGCTGCCACAGCGGCCCTCCGTGACTTGTGAGCGGCAACAGCGCAAGGATTGTCGCGCACACCGTGATCAGGACTGGCCGCAGCCGTTCGATTCCCGCGTCGCGAATGGCCTGCTCGAAGGGTTCGCCCTTCTCGTGCATTTCTTCGATGAAATCAAATAGCACAATCACGTGACTGACAATCACGCCGATCAAGCTCGCGATTCCGAGGAACGCCATGAATCCAAAAGGAGATCCCATGATCGCGAGGCATATTAACGCTCCCACTACGCCGTAAGGCGCCGCTGCGAGAACCAGAAACGGCTTCACGGCGTTGCCGAATTGCAGTAACAACGCCGCATATATTCCGACAATCGAAATGAGCAAAACTCTCGACAGATTTGAGAAACCGGCGTCCTGCTTAGCCTTCTCACCGCCGATTTGCATGCGGTAGCCAGCCGGCAAGGCCTTTTGGAAGGCGGTAAGTTGCGGCATCGCGCGGCTCAACACCTCTGACGGTAGAACGCCCGGCTGCGGGAAAACATGCACGCCGATCGTGCGGAAGTGCTCCTGGCGGCGAATGCGCTCGGTCACCATCTCATTCGCGACCGATGAAACCGTCCGCAGCGGGACCTTCTGCGGTCCTTGTGAGGAGTAAACGTACAGGTTCTCCACATCCGAAAGTTGGGCGCGCTCCTGTGACCGCAATCGTGCGATCACTGGGATTTGCTGGTTGCCTTCGCGCAGTGTGGTCACGGCCACGCCGCTCATTGCCGCTGTCGTAGACGCCGCAACGTCGCGATTAGTGATGCCGGCAAGGTTCGCACGGTCCGGGTTGATTTTCAACTTCACCTCGGGGCTTTCCTCGAACCAGTCGTTCTGGACAACCTGAACGCCGCGGATCGGCCGCAGAATATCTTGTACCCGTCCGGCGAGTACTCGCAATTGCTCGTTGTCTGCCGATTCCTGTTTCGGATCGGCATCGGATGTCCCGGAGACCTGTACCTCAACAGGAAACTCCACAGGATTCGTTTGCAGTTGGCGAACGGTAACGAAGGCGCCCGCAATTTCTCTAGAGAGAGTGGACTGCAATTGAGCGATTACTCCGGGCGTCGCTTCCTTGTCCGATAACTGAATCAGGACCTGTGCATAGTTATGTTGCTGTTGTTCAGGCGAGACCGAAAACCAGAATCTCGGTCCACCGCCACCAACGAACGTCGTGACGGATTCAAGCAGCGCCGGTGAATCCTTCCGCGAATGGCCTTGCTCGTACTCGCTTACCACCTTCCGCACAACTGATTCAACGCGTTGTGAAGTGTTGTTGGTGAGCGATAGCGGCGCGTCGTTGGGAAGCCATACGTCCACATACGACCAATATTGGACGTCCTCCGGGAAGAACTGGCTCTTCAGTTTGGTGGCTATCAGTCCTCCGCCAGCAAGAAACAGCATGGAGAGAGCTAGTACCGCCCAACGGTGTTGAATCGCTCTTCCCGCCAGCCGGTTGTACATTCCATAGAACCCGCGTTGGCGCCGGTCTTCGATAGTGGGCTCCGGGTTCTTCGCCGGCCGAAGCAGGTAATAGCCGAGTAACGGAATGAAAGTCATCGAGACAAGGCGCGATGAGACCAGAGCGGCCGTCATCACGATGGGAAGGCTGTACAAGAAATCACCTGTGCTTCCCGTGAGCATCAGGAACGGAAGGTAGGCAATGATATTCGTCGCGGTTGCATAGAGAATTGCGCGCGCTAGTTTTGTGGGCCCGACCCACGCAGCGTGAATTCGCGGAATCCCTCCAGCGAGCGCGCGCTTGATCGCGTCGTTTGCAACCACGGGATTGTCGACCAGCAAACCGAGCGCAATGATTAGCGTTGCGACCGACACTTGCTGCAAGTCGATGTGAACCAGGTTCGCCATACCGAACGTCATCGCTAGGGTAATCGGCATCGACAGCGCCATTAGCAACGCGGAGCGCCATTCCCAGAACCCGATCAACGCAATTAAGACGACCAGTCCGATGGCTTCGTATAGCGCTTCCATGAATAGATCGATATTCTCTTTCACTTGCAGCGGCTGATCCGAGGTGCGAGCGATGACCAGATCCGGAGGCAATGCAGCGCGCACCTGCTTCATCTTCTCGTCGACAGCGGCGCCGAACTTCTGGATTTGCTCCCCGGACCGCATGTAAATGGCGAGCGTGATGGCTCGGCTGCGGTGAGGCTGGCCTTTCTTGTCGAACCAGGAATAGAAATTCAGGTAGTTCGCCGGGCTTTGATACGCGCGGCTGATCTGAACCATATCGCGCAGATAGATGGGCGAGCCCGCAGTCGACGACGCCACGAAAACATTTCCGATGGAGCGTGCATCCTCGAACTGGCCGGAGGGGTCGATTTGAATCTCACGCCCACCGGCTTCGATCGAGCCCCCTGGCAGCGTGATGTTCCGCGCAAGCAGCACACGGCCCAGATCCGTCACTTGTAGTCCGTAGGAAGCCAGCCGCTCCTGAGAATAGTCCAGGTACACTGCCTGAGGCAGCACACCCCTTCGCTCAACTCGCGAAGTCTGTGCGACTCCGAGCAGCGAGCGCGAGATGAGGTCTGTGTAATCGTCGAGTTGCGCGTAGGAATACTTCAACCCCGCTGCCGTCGCGAGCCTTTGACGCGTCTGCTCGACGCCGCGGATGATTACCCGCGCAGATATATCAGGATCAAATTCGGATTCTTGGAAGTTCGTCCCGATATAGTGTTCAAGGTAGGCGGAGAGAGTTTTGTCATCGTACTTTGTGACGCCGTCGACTCCAATGAACCCGCGCCCCGCCACAAGTTTCGCCTGCTCGATCACGTTGTCGCGTTCCGCACTGCGCCGGAATCCTTCTGTTGCCTGGGTCATAGCAGTTTCGGAAAGCGACAACGGGAATGTATAGATGATGCTTACCGGCTGTAGTTCAGAACGGCCCGCGGCCGATCGCGCCGCGCGAATTGCTTCTTCTACTGATCGGGCGCGCATCTCGATCTGAAGATCGTCAACGGGAGGGCTGGCCACAGTCATCATGAGCGCTGCCGTATCGCCAAAGTCGCTCTGGAATTGCACGCCCGTTGCGCCGGCCGGAAGTTGCGGCCCCAGGCTCTGAAGCTTCAGGTTGATGTCACTGAATTGTTCGCGGCTGTCGTGAGTGTCTTCCGAAAGCTGGACGTAGACGAAGGATGCGCCGGGGAGAGAGATCGACTTAATCCCATAGTCGTCAGGCCCCGCTGGGTGAATTGTCTTGTTCTGCGCAATCGTCTGCTCGATGGGCCGCGTGATCAGTTGCTCGACCTGCTGAGCGGTTGCTCCTGGCCATTGGCAGGCAGCCACTGCCACGCGCACCGGTATCTCCGGGTCCTTACGCTGCGGCATAGAGAAGAAACCATAAACTCCCCACGCGACGGCGCCGAGCAGCGCGGCCCAGGCAATTTGGCGGTGCTCGACGAAATAGCGGGAGGTGTTATGCGTGTGCTCGATCAATTCTGTATCGGATGTGTGCGGCATGGGTTCGATCCTTTAAGGAAGTACGCGCACTTCCTGGCCATCCCGCACGAGCGAGCCGCCCAGGGCGATAACGCGCTGGCCGGCTCCCAAGCCGCCGGTCACTTCGATCGAGTTGCCGAGCGTCTGGCCGATTTGGATTTCTTGCGCTTGCGCATACGTTTTCCCGTCGCGGGGAACCAGCCGAAAAACTGCGAAACCGTTTGGATCCGACGGAGCCTTCACCACCGCGCTCAGAGGAACAACGAGGCGCGACGTCGGATTGCGGACGACTCCGAGCACTAGAGAGCCAATCATGCCGGGTCTCACATCGTCGTGTGCATTGTCGAGTGTTACTTCGATCGCGAAGACGCGGGTCTTCGAGTCTGCCTGGCGTGAGATCGCCGTCACCACACCCTGCAGTGGGTGCTCTACCACATCGAATGATATGGGTAATTTCTGTCCCAGGCGCACCATCTTGAGACTGGAATCCGGCACGGCGAATTCCGCCTTGACCAAATGTGTATCCATCATGCTGAAGCCGACGGTTGCGTTACTCACCAGAGTTCCTCGATCGACGTTCCGAACGGAGATCCACCCGCCGAACGGAGCCCGCACAGACGTGTCACTCAGGGAGAGTTTGGTCTCATCTAGCGCGGCCCGCGCATGCGCCACAGCCGCCTCTGCTCCTTTGACCGAGGCCTCCGCCGCTTTCACCGAGGCCTCCGCCGCTTTCACCGCCGCTGCGGTCGATTCGTAGCGCCCTTTCGCCTGATCGAACTGGGGTTTCACCAGGCTCGATGATTGGAACAGGCTGGTCGCGCGCGTATATTCAATCTCCGCCTCGTTGAAGTTGGCCCGAGCCTGTGCCAGCTGGGCCTCAGCCTGCCCTAGTTGCGCCTCGACCTGTGCCCGTTGTGCCTCAGATTGCGCAAGCTGTGCTGCTACCTGGTCGACGCGCTGTTGATAATCTATGGTGCGCACCAGGGCAAGTTCGGTGTCCCTGCCGACTGGATCTCCCGCTTGAACGTCGCGCATGCGGCCGTCGGCGCCGCGTACCTGATGAATCCGCTCGATGAGCCCCGCGGACTTGAACGCGAGGTCGACCTGCGCGATCGGCGCGATCGTCGCCGAATAGCGTTGTGACGTGTCCGGTTGAATCGTGTCCACGGTGCCTCCGCTCACAGTCTGCACCGATGGCTCGATTACGGGTTGCTTCTGACAGCCCACCACCAACAACAAGGCTGTGGCGAACGTCGAGCTGAGACATCTTCGTCGCATTTCAGTTCCTCCCCAACGCGAAATCAAAGCTCGCCTTCGCGCTCCAGAAAGCCGCCAGGGCTTTCTGATAGTCAGCATCGGCCTGAGCCACCGCCGCCTCTTGCTGCAAGACGTCCGATAGCAACGCAGCCTTTTGACCGTACCGATTTGTCACCACGCGCAGTTTTTCCCGTTCCGCTTCCTGCGCAAGTGCACTGGTGTCGACGAGCGCTCGTGTCTGCGCCAACTGCCGAAACTTGGCCTTCACCTCGACCATCACTTGCTGCTCAGCGTCCTGCTGAGTCAGCGTGGTCTGCTTGACTGAATCCTTCAACGCCTCGATTTTGTGCCGCTTCTGCCCCCAGTCAAACGGCTGCCACTGCAGAACAAATCCGGCCTGCAAGACATTCTGTGGCAGTAGGCTTACATTGGGCAGCGACAAATACGTGAAGCCCACGCTGAAATCGGGGATGTACTCGGCGCGTTGCCGTCGCACTTCGACTTCCGCTTTCTTCGTTTGGATGCGCGCCTCCCGAATCTCCGGGCGCTGACGTAGAGCTTCCTGCCGCGCGGCCGCGATGTCGACTTCTGCGCCGGCCGGCACAGGTTGCGTCTCTACGGAGAACCCCGTGTCCAGGTCGCGGCCGAGTAACTGATTCAGCGATTCCTTCTGGCTCTCCAGTGAATCCCGCAACGTCAGGAGCTGGTAACGCTGCTGGCTCAACTTCGCCTTAACGGCCAGGCTGTCCCCCTTTAGGGCCGTCTGTTCAGCCAGGTTCCGGTCTGTCTCGGCCTGTAGATCCGCCAGATACTTAACATTCGCTTCTGCGCTCGCGACCTGACTCTGCGTTTGTGCGATTTGATAATAAGAATCGCGGACGGAATGCGCTGTGTTCTGTCTCTGCTGTCGGAGGCTTTCCTGCGCAAGTTCCTCGCCGAGTTTTGATTCGAGGACTGCCAGGTGAATCTTCCAGAGTTGGGAAAGTGGCTGAGTCACCTGTCCGAGGCCAAGCCCGGTAAAGTTCTGCGGCGTCTTGATCTTCGCATTTTGTCCGGGAATCGGGCCAATTCCCGGATAGGTACCCAATGTTCCTTGCGGAATCGTGAAATTGATGGAATTGAGAGCTTCGCCGCCAAGGAAGTAAATCTGAAAGTGCGGCAACCGTTGCGTCTTTACGTCGGCGGTCCCCTCGCCGGCGCGGCTCACATCAAGGGCGCTGGACTGCACCCGTCGATTGTTCTTCATGGCCGCCGCTACGGCATCGTCGATGGTAAGAACAGGAGGAGGCGCCGGCTGCGCCCTGGAGTAGTTTCCTGCCGCCACGAGCAACAATAAAATACTGATCGAAGCGGGAATTCTTGGAGTGCTCATCCCGGCAATCCTTTCTTTATCGGGCATAGCCTTTCTTGCCGCTCGGAAATCTGTGTCAACCCGTGGGACGCACTGATCGTCATTCCTGACGGAAGCTTGACACTTGCTGCCACTGCGCCGTTTCTCGTCCGCCCGCGTCTTCACCAACACACCCAGCGGCACCCACAGCTGCGACCCTTTCCTGGGAAATTCCAAGCTTGCGCATCCGATAGAGCAAAGTCGTGCGGGCCAGGCCGAGGCGGGCGGCTGCGCCATTCCGCCCTCCCACCACCCCGTTGGTCCGCCGCAGCACATTCAGGATGTGCGCACGCGCTGCTTCGTCGAGGGTGCGGACGGAGATTGGTGCCTCGCTCCTATTCTCGTGTTCGAACTGGCTGGACGGGAGGTGTAGCTCTGGCCCGGTAGCCATGATGACCCCACGCTCGATGACATTCTGTAATTCGCGTATGTTGCCCGGCCAATCGTGTTGCTCAAGGATTTCCATGGCCTCACTTGAAATCGGGCCAATCTCCTTTTGCATGCGAAATGCAAATTTGTGAACAAAGTGCTGCACAAGGAGCGGAATGTCTTCCACACGCTCCCGTAGAGGAGGAAGGGAAATCGGGAACACATTGAGCCGATAGAACAGATCCGCTCGGAACCGGTGGTCTCGCACCATTTGCAGTAGATTTTGGTTCGTGGCTGCCACGATGCGGACGTCGACGCGGATTGTACGCGTGCTGCCGAGCCTTTCAAATTCCTGTTCCTGGAGAACTCGCAAGAGCTTGGGCTGCAGTTCCAGCGGCAAATCGCCGATCTCATCCAGAAAGAGCGTTCCTGTGTCCGCGTGTTCAAAGCGGCCGGTCGTTTGAGTCAGAGCCCCGGTATAGGCTCCACGCTCGTGACCGAACAGGTCGCTTTCGAGGAGACCGCCCGGCATGGCAGCGCAGTTTAATGTTACAAATGGACGAAGTCTTCGCAGGCTTTCCTCGTGGATGGCCCTTGCGACGATTTCCTTCCCCGTGCCGGTTTCACCGCGGATCAGAACTGCCGAATCGGTTCGAGCCACCATCTGTAAGGAGTTCCAGACGTGCCGAAGCCCCTGGTCGGAGCCAATGAGTTCATGTTTGGCTCTGCACTGGTTCAGCGGGATGACATTCATATTGTTAGCGGCCAAATTTCACTCCAGGATTCATAGAGAGATACGATCAAACCTTGCATTCATGTGCCTCCTGGATATCCTCGCGAACGGTGCCCCGACGGCCCCTGACGGGCGCATGCATATTGCTTTCCCGTGATTTCGGATGGGCAGATGACGCAAGACTTGTGAGACACCGGACCCTTGGTCTTACGTCGGTGCCGGGCTGGAAATTCCTAACGGAACGGATCATGACTGCGGTCATTGTCCCCAGGTTCTCTTGTTGTTCTCACTGATTGTGTAACCAGTTCCGCCTTCGAACAACCCCGAATCGAGCCTGCTTATTCACTGGATAGTGGAGTCTTGGGCTACTCCTTAGAGTGATGGAGGGCGGGTTTACCGGTCCGGAATATTGATGCGTTGTCTACCGAAGAGGCGCGCATCGACGGACCAGGCGCCAGGTCCGAGCATAGCCAGCCCGGCGCCCAATATTGCCAATAGTATTTGGCTCCAGGGATTCCCGTAACGCCAAAGGGCGCCCCACAAACCAATAATCGCTGCTGCCCCGCCTGCGATGGGTGTCCACAAGCCGGCACATAGGAACAGCCCAACAGCGACCTCGATCAGGAGCCTTAGCAAGTGTTGTTGGTTAGGAGATTCCACCGATCCAACGACCCCGTCGTGGAATAAGGCGATCCCGGCACCCAGCCGTAGACAGAGGAGGCCGACCCCGGGCCAGCCCTTAGCGAAACTTGAAAACAAGCGCTGCAGGAAGAGCTCCCTTTTTAAGGTAAGAGGTCCATTGGGCGATCGAAACCCCAGAACGGGGTTTCCGGGTCACTCTTTCGAGTGAGTGATCTCATAGTTCGATGATTCCGCGCTTCAGCCCGATCGTGACCGCGTGGGTTCGGTCGTTCGCGGCGAGTTTGAGAAGGATGTTCTTAACGCGGCTCTTGACCGTTTCCTCTGTAATCGAAAGCTGAGCCGCAATCTCTTTGTTGGCGCTGCCCGCGGCAATCAGCCGCAACACATCGATCTCTCGTGACGTCAAAGCCTCATCGCCGGCATATGCGGCAACTTGGGCGGCCATTTCGGGAGACATAGTCTTATGCCCGGCGTGAAC
Organism: Bryobacterales bacterium; assembly: GCA_963817515.1. Lineage (GTDB taxonomy): Bacteria > Acidobacteriota > Terriglobia > Bryobacterales > Bryobacteraceae > DATMNI01. The sequence goes on from CAWFPJ010000014.1 coordinate 188,683, forward strand.
CGCGCGAATCGTCTGTAAGAGTTCCTTATGCACGAGGTTCTTTAACATATACGCCTGAGCGCCAGCTTTGATGGCGCGGAAAACCTGCACGTCGCCGGTGTAAGTCGTTAGGACGATGATTCGCGCTTCGTGGAATTCGTCACGAATGGCCGTCAGCGCATCGATACCATTCATGTCGGGCATCTGCAAGTCCATCAGAGTAACGTCCGGAAGGCATTCCCGGAACTTCGCGATGCCTTCGCGGCCATTGGAGGCTTCGCCTACCACCTTCATATCCGATTCCGGAGCGACGAGCGTGGCGATCCCTACGCGGATTAGCGGATGGTCGTCAACTGTGAGAATGCGAATTGGAGAGGGATCGATGCTCATGAGGTCGTCCCCGTCTTCTTGCGAAACAGCCGGAAGCCGCGGCCGGTATATGTCTGGTAGGCGATGGAGGCCGGGATGCGCAATTCAATCTCCGTGCCGGCTCCGAGTTCGCTCCAGACATCCACTTCTCCGCCAATGTGCTTGGCGCGCTCGCGCATCCCAGTCAAGCCCCAATGTCCGGCACGCCCTTCGTGACTGAGCAGGCTCGGGTCTATGCCGATTCCATCATCTCGGATCCGCACCTGAAGCTGCCGTTCGTCATATCGGATTTCCACTTCAACCCGCCGCGCCCGTGCGTGGCGAAATGCATTGCGCAGCCCTTCCCCTGCAATGCGGTAGATTTCGTCCCGCAGGATCGGATGGAGGTCCCGTGGCTTGCCTTCCACCTCCACGAGGAAAGTCGGTGAATCTTGGTTCGCGGCAGCGGTCGTATGATGTACTGCTAGCTCCTCACCCAGAACTGTAACCGCGGCCGCCAGGTCGCTGGTGACCACCGCGGACGAGCGTAACTCGTGGACAGCGTCCCGTGCCTCAGTGATCGCTTGGGCGGCGTCATCGAGAGCGCTCTCAAGTGTTTGCTTGGCATCGGTCGGACGCGCCGGGAGCAGGTTGACAGCCGCTTGAAAACGGAAAATCAGCCCATGAAAGCTCTGCAATAGCGTGTCATGCAGCTCTCGGGCTATGCGTGTACGTTCCGCCAGCCGTTCCTCAAAGCGACTCTGAAGTTGTCCCGCCATCCGCCTTAGCCGGAGAAGATAGATGCCTGTGATAAGCGAAGCAGCAACCGCCAATGCGAAGAGTCGAAACCAGGTTGTTTCGTAGTAGTACGGTCGTTGACTGACTTTGTAGACTATGCCGGCGCGATCCCACGCTCCGTCGCTGTTGCATGCGCGAATATGGAACGAATGGGCGCCCAGGGGAATGCTCGTGTATACCGCGGTACGGGTTGCGTCGGCGTCCAGCCAGACCGGGTCGACGCCGTCCAGCCGATATTGGAATCGGATCTTTTCCGGCGACGCAAATTCTATGGAGTCGAACTTAAGCTCCAAATGGTGCGTCCCGGGGGGTAAGACCAGTTCTTTACGAATGGGTTGTTTCTCTCGCTCCACTGTGACTTCTTCCATAAAGATCGCAGCTTTGCGGTTCGTACGCGGCAGCCGCGGCAGGTCAAGCAGGGCCAAACCCTGGACAGTCGCCACCCAGAGATGGCCATCGCGCGTAATCGCCATGTTAGGAGCACCAATACTGCATTGGGTGGAGTTCAAACCGTCGGCACGGCCGACCGAGAAATAATCGAGCGGTGCTCCGGTGTCCTGCGTCGTCGGGCTGACGCTGAATGCCGCTAATCGAAAAATGCCGTTTCCGCCGCTAAACCACAGGTCACGGCCCTCGAAATCGGCGAAGCTCAGCACATCGAGATCGGAGTTCACTCTAACCAGTTGATTGCCATCGATGCGGCTGATCCCTTTCGGCGCCGAGAAGGCGTAGAGATTCCCGGACGGCCCTTCTCCAAGACTGATGTAACGAGGATCGAATATCTCCTGTGGCGACGAAAGGGCCTCAAAGCGGTCGCCTGTCATTCGATCAATGCCCCGGCTTGTTCCGGCCCAGATGATTCCGCGGAGATCCTGGTACACGGCGCCCACGCGATTGCTGGACAACCCATCCGCCGTCGTGTAGTTGTGGAAACGCCCATTGACCATATGGCTCAGACCTTCGGTGGTTGCTATCCACAAGGAGCCGTCCCGCGCCGTGATAATGCTCCGTATAACGTTACTCAGCAACCCTTGCGGCAACGAATATTGAGTAAAATGACCCTCCCTGAAACGGAAGAGACCGCCGCCCCAAGTCCCAATCCATAGGTCATTCTTGTCGTCTTCCGCCAGTGCCCATACGCAGGAATTCGACAAACCATCTCTCTCGTCGTATATCTTGAAACGCCATCCATCGAACACAGACAGCCCGCCGCAGTTGTTTCCCACCCAGATGCTGCCATCCCGTCTTGCCAGCACAGTCATGGGTATATTGTTGGGCAGCCCCTCGGCCGTCGTGAACATCCGGACGGGCCGGTCCTTAAACCGAACGAGCCCATCGCCGTTTGTGCCCACCCAAAGATTGTCATCCCGATCGGAGAAGAGGGATCTTACAGATACGCCAGCCGCCAATGGCTCCAAACTAGTCGGCGTGCATCGGAACAGTCCGCGCTTCGTGAACACCCAAACATTGCCCTGCCGGTCTTCGATGAGCGTAAGCGCGCCCTGTGCGTAGGGCGCGCCGTACGGACTGTAGCGGTGGATAGAGTTTCCAGACAGGCGCGCCACGCCCGCCCCGGTACAAAACCATGTGGCGCCGGTGTGATCCCGGATGACTCGAAAGAATTCATGGCCGCCGACCCCTAGCCGGGCGGCCAGCTCAGTATGTTCTACCATCCGTGCGCCGTCCCATTCAAAGAACTTTAGTCCGGCGACCACGAGCAGATGGCCATCCGAGGCTTCCTCGATTTGAGCGACGCCCATTCCCGATAAGACGGCTGCAAACTGACCACGGTCGAAGCGAAAGAGCCCATCACTGGTCCCCACCCACAGTTTGCCGTCGTGCGTGAACTTAAGGGCCGCGATCTCATCGCTCTCTCCTGCGCCATGATGGAAGAACGTAGATGGCCACCTGTCGGACTCGTCCGGCGCCGTGGTTGGGATGCGCGCCAGCCCGAAATGCGTCCCCACCCACAGATCGCCGTCCGGCCCCTCTGCCAACGAACGCACGACGCCTTGTGCCGCCGACCGTGGCCCGCGAAAGTCAATCATCTTAAAATGCCGACCGTTGAAACGCGCGAGTCCTGCATCGGTTCCGATCCATAGGAATCCATTCCGGGTTTGAAGGATTGCATTTATGACATTGGATGGCAGCCCGTCTTCGACGGTGAAGCCGGTTCGGATATAACTGCCTGCAGGTTGGGTGGGATCGAGCGCCAGCCCACAACGGACAAAAATCGTCAGGATGGCGAGAGCGTGGAAAATAGATCTACGCAATTGAGGTTTTTCCCGCACCCGCAACACGATGCTTGTCAAGAAATCGTGCAGGCCTCCACTCGGTCATATCGATTGCGCCGTTCGTGGCCGCTCAAAAACCTCAGTCAAAGACAGTTGCAAGCCCGGCTTCGCTGCTTTAGTGGTTGACCGGAGCAGCGCCTGCTCCCGCGTGCTCGACTTTATCAATGATTGCCACCGCCATCTTGTTTTCCTTTCATGCGACTTCGATTCAACTCGCTGCGCAAGTTCCGTAGAAGATGTTTTGTGTACACGTCGCTGGCGATGAACTTGACGCCCTGACTCATGATTTCCGCCAGAACGGCTTCGCCATTTCGGTCAATGGATATCACCTCGACCAGCTCAACGATGCACCTCCGCGTGTCCCCTACGTGGCGCGCTGCTCTCCAACTCGACTTGAGCTCATCCGCCCACTGGCCGACCAACTGACCCTGCAAAGACCACCTGTGCTCATCAGATGAGTCGGTTATAGTGATCTTCAGCACTGCTCTCCCTCGAGTGCTTGCCGGAAACCGCAGCCGTCTGAAGCTCCATCACCCACAACCTTCACCTCGGTCAACAGATTTTGCGCCGATGGACGTGTGCACAATAGGTTCGCAGCACCCACAGAATTCGTATTTCGAATCAGCCGGACGTGAAAGGATACGGCACTTGAAGAGCCAGAGGGCGACGAGCATTTTAATGATGTTTATGTGCTTGCTCCAAAAGATTTTAGGAGCCAAGGTTCGTGGCACCAAATGTCGCGGGGCTAACGATCCGGCGACGGAGATTTGGCGCGTGTGCCAGAGGTCCGTCACTTGGGGGGCTGCTGGTGATGTCGAGCGCGCCCGGGGTATATTCTTGACAGGACTCGCGAAACTTTGACGAGCGTTGTTTTGCCGTCCGAACAGATGTGAAATGTCGTCAGACGAACAAGCTGCGCCCGAAACGTCGGTAACCAAGCGATACGAGGCGCTCTTCCACGTTTCGCAAACCCTCATCTCAATTCGCTCTTCAGAAGAACTCTTCAACGTCCTCGCACGCGAACTGCGCGCGGTGGTGAACTTTTATGTCATGGGTGTCGGCATCTACAACGAGAAGACGCACGAGATGGTTACCACGTCATACGGCGAACCGGGTGTTCCCCTCCAGGCTCCAAAATTCGCGCCGGAAGAAACCTTCAGCTGGTGGGTGTACCAGCATCAGCAGCCCTTGATAATTCCATCCTTAGACGCGGAGACCCGATTCCCAGCGGTAGCCGAGATGCTCAAGAACCGCGGGGTTCGTTCGGTATGCGCGCTTCCTTTGACGACAGCGCACCGGCGCCTCGGGGGCCTAGCTGTGGGCAGCCTGGAGGCCGATGCCTATAGCAGTGAGGAAGTCAGCTTTCTCTCGCTCGTTGCCAACCAAGTGGCGCTGGCAGTGGACGACGCATTGACCAACGATGCCCTGCGCGCGAGTGAAGAAAGTCTTCGCCTGATCGTCGATAGCATTCCCGGCCTTGTTAATACCTGGACGGCAGAAGGCGAAATCGAATTCGTCGGTCAGCAAACTCTGGACTATTTTGGCAAAACGCTTGGCGAATTGAAAGGTTGGGGCATCTCTGGCATTGCTCATCCTGATGACCTTTCTCGCGTGCTGGCCGGGTGGAAACGCTCGATCGAAACCGGGCATCCATATGACTCTGAGTACCGTCTCCGTCGCGCCGATGGCGTATACCGTTGGTTCCATGTACGCGCTCTCCCCTGGCGGGACACGGAAGGATGTGTCATCCGCTGGTATGTTCTGCATACAGATATTGACAAGCGCAAACAAGCAGAAGACCGGTTGCAGTTGCTCCTCGATGTCACCAATCAGGTTGTCTCAAATTTGCAGCTCCGCGACCTCCTGCGGGCCATTTCCGCAAGCGTCCGCCGCGTCATGCAATGCGATCTGGTGGGCGTCTTCTTGCCGGACTCGGAGGGGGACAGGTTGCAAACCTTCGTGCTCGATTTTCCGGAGAGCAAAGGATTTATTCGAGAGGAGTATTGTTCGACGGAGGGGTCGCTTGGTGGTTTTGTCTTCCGCACCGGAAAGCCCTGGACAGGCAATGCCTCGGACGTACTTCAGTTGGGCGTGAAGGATGACCCGATCATCCCGGAGGGTCTCAAAACCGGTTGCATGCTGCCACTTGTTAGCCGGAACCGCATCCTCGGTCTTCTAGGCCTCGGCAGACGGGACGAGAGTGCCTTCAGTCAGGCTGATATCGAATTCCTTACGCGGGTAGCGAGCCAGATCGCCATCGCAGTAGAGAACGCTTTGGAATATGGGCAGATAACTCAAGCCAAGGAGCGGCTGGCGGAGCAAACGTTTTACCTGGAAAACGAAATTCGGCTTGAACACAATTCCGAGGAGATCATTGGAAATAGTCCAAGGCTGAAAGCTGTGCTCGAGAGCGTTCGTATCGTTGCGCCGGCGGATTCGACGGTCCTCATCCAGGGCGAGACCGGCACCGGCAAAGAGGTGATCGCCCGCGCAATTCACAATCTGAGCTCTCGCAAGGGTCAGGCGTTTGTAAAGGTGAATTGCGCAGCCATTCCTCTGGGCCTTCTCGAAAGCGAGTTGTTTGGCCACGAGAAAGGTTCGTTCACCGGCGCTATAGCTCAAAGGATTGGAAGATTCGAACTGGCGCACAAGGGAACGCTGTTTCTGGACGAAGTCGGCGATATACCGCTCGAACTTCAACCCAAGCTCCTGAGGGTCCTGCAGGAGCAGGAGTTTGAGCGGTTGGGCAGTACTCGCACCCAACGCGTCGATGTTCGCGTGTTAGCGGCTACAAATGCCAGCCTGACCCAAATGGTCGCCGAAAAGAAGTTCCGTAGTGACCTGTACTATCGCTTGAAGGTGTTTCCGATTGATGTCCCACCGCTGCGAGACCGCCGTGAGGACATTCCGCTTCTCGTCCGCTACTTCGCCAACAAGTACGCCCGTCGTATGGGAAAACAAATCGAGAGTATCCCCAAAGAGACAATGGACGCGCTCTCCCGATATGCATGGCCAGGCAATATCCGGGAATTGCAGAATCTTATGGAGCGAGCCGCCTTGCTATCTACCGGTCCATCGCTGCGAGTCCCGTTGGCTGAAATTCTTACTGACTCAGCCCTCAGCGCCGCTGGCGAAGGCAACGTGCTGGAGCGATCCGAGCGAGAGCAGATCGTGCGAGCACTCCGCGAAAGCAATTGGGTTGTCGGAGGTGCTCATGGAGCGGCAGCCCGCCTGGGCCTCAAGAGAACGTCGCTTGCCTACAAGATGCAGAAATTGAGGATCTCTCGCTCACCCCACTGAAACGCCGCTGTCCTGGCGATCCGTTGCAAGCTCAAAATACGGCTTGTGCGAGCCGCTGGCAGTTACGCTGGAGATGCTCAATTCGCGCCATTTCCGGTCGGCTTCGATACGCGCGCGCTCATTCTGCTCTACGAGACGAACGGCGTCGCTGCCGAGGGGCAGGCGCAGCGGCGGTGCATTGAGGCCGACGATGTGGATGATGGCGGCCGCTGCCTTTTTTGAGAATTGCAGCGGTTCTCCGAAAGTCGGCCAGTACGACGAAGTGACGATCACTCTTGACGGAAACTTGACACTTCCTGCCAATCCGGCGTTCCTCGCCCAGCCGCGTCCTCACCAATGCATGCCGCAGCGGCATCAACCGCCACCATCCGGTAGCGCATTCGATAGAGCAAAGTCGTGCGGGCCAGTCCGAGACAGCTGACTGCGACATTCCGCCCTCCCACCACACCGCCGGTCTGCCGGAGCGTATTTCTGCCGGAGCGTATTGAGGATGGCCGCCGGCCGTCACGGTGGGCAGCTATTCCGAGAGTGGGTAGGCCCTATAAGCACTGATTTTCTGGAAAAGCCATTTCTTGTCGTCCCACGCGATGATTGGAACAGTGGTTGCTACAGTGATCCAGCCCGGCGCGGTCACGACTCACGGAGGTTAGCCGTCCGCGGCGGAATCGTACGAATTCAGTAAGGAGGTAGGCATTGCCAGAAAACGCGATACCCACATATATCACCAGCCTAATCCGCCATTTTGAGGATCTTCGGGACGGTACACACGGCGGCTCCGCAAGTCGAAAGGACAAGGTAGCCCATTTTGAGAAGGCAGTGCAGTTGCTGGCTCCCGTCGCCCGCCAGGTTCTCGCCGAAATTGACGCGAGCTTGCTGCTCGACACTGGGAAGGTCACCGAGACGGGAGTACAACGCACACCGGACGGGGGGCTGAACGCATCCTGGGCTTTGAGTTGGCCTGAACAGCGGGCAGCCGGGGTCCAGCCAATCGTGCTCCAAGCCTATTTCGGAGGCGGCTTTCACCACCCTCATCTTCGAGGGACGACAGTTCACGACTGGCCGCTGAACGTGTTCAGCGACGAGGATGCGGCGGCCCAGCTATCCATTCTCCGGGCCATTGCATCCGGCGATCTCCACAATTTGGTCTACCGCTCGGACTATAGGATCGTCCCTGCGGTGACCGCAAATCCCGACCCCGCTCGACTATTGAACCGGCCCAAACAAAATCCCCGGCATCGTGGGTATTAAGCGATTCAGGTTCGTCTTAGGAGGTGTTCTGGCCCGGCGCGGTACTGTGCGCGCAGGAGGGAACACCGAATTATGAGGTTGGCTTGAACTATTCCTGGCTGCACGTGAACTCCGTCAATCAAGATCGTCAGCGGACGGGCAACGGAGGCTCTGGCTATTTCGAGTACAACGTAGCCGCCGGCGACCAGCAATGCACCCATCAGGGTGTGAAACAGTGGCGGCTTTAAGGAGGGGTGCAGGACGGGCCACCAAAAGATAAGGCCGGCCAGCAAGAAGCTGGCGGGTTCCACGTGATGCCACGCCTGCGACCGCAGGGCCACTTGGAAGACTGCCGGAACGTGGCAGCCGATCACAGTGGCTGTGGCGGCCAGCCAGCAGAATACTGAACTACTGGAACAACGGCCACACACCTGAGCGTGGAGGCCCAGGAGAAGCAGCGGCGGAGCTACGGCCATCAGCAGCAGGTGCTTGACCATGTGGAGGCTCAGCATCCGATGATCGAGCGCGACCAGCGTGACGCCATGGCAATCCACAAAGTGAGCGGGCCGCACAGGAACGCAACAGCGCGCGGCCGCGGAATCCCAAGTCGCCGCCGCCCGTGCCAGTAAAGCAGGGCCACCAGCGTCAGCCTCAGCGTGACTGGAAGAGGAAGGGACCAGGGCTGTGTTTGTTCGTGCATTTACGGGTTCTCGAGCGCGGCCGTACGGGAGGCGTCGCGCGCCGGCATCTGACTGGCAGGATGCAAAGTCTTCAGGAATGCCACCAGCGCGGTGGTTTCCGCCGGACTTAGATTTCTTTCCGTACGCTATGCCCTCACACTGGATCACCTGGCGAATAAGCTGGTCCTCAGTGAGGCGCAGCGCCACTCTGTCGAGCGCGCGACCACGCTTGCCGCCTTGCTCGCCAAGCAAGTGACAGTTGTGACATTGCTTCGCCTGGAACCCCAGAGCGCCCCGGTGCTCGAGAGCCGTCCGGCCGTGGAGATATTTCGCCGGAATCGGCAGGCCGATCCAGGCATTCATCACCGGACTCCATGGCACCTACCCGCCCAAATGCCTCAGCGTCCCCAACGTAACTGCGAGCAGCATGATTACGAGAACGGCGATGGGCCGCCGCTTCCAGCTCTTCTCACCTCAACCCGCGAAGAAAGGCCGCGTCAGCAGCACGATCACCGCGATGGCGGGGCCAAACAACAGGATCGGCGTTTCCGCGGACGGCGGCAAGAACGACAAGAGCGCGTATAGCCAGAGGAAAAAGAAGTCGGGACGCGGAGCTGTCTGAATGATCGTCGGATCCGGCTGGCCTGCGGGGCCGAACGGCCCGAGACACGCTGCGCGCACAACGATCGACAGCAGAATGAAACCCGAGAACACGATGTCTTTCCACACCGCATTCGGCACGAACGGCACACCTTCTGTGTGTGTCAGTTCGCAGTGCTTCTGTAAGTACGTGGCACGGCGCACGATGCGTCCTGGCATGGCCATTCATTGATTCCTAGCTTCATAACCATGAGCAGATGGACTCCGACAAAGGCAATCAGCAGGCCGGGGATCACAAATACGAGCAGCGGGTCGCGGGAACCTCCGGCACTCTGTGCAAAGGCGGGCATCGGCGTCCCAGCCAGCCGTTCGTCAGTGCGCGGCGAATCGCGGCGTCATCGGCGATCCCGAGAAAAACAGAATCGGACAGCGCGACGGCGGCACCACCGTGGCCGCCAACACCATGACGTCCGGCGCAGTTCTGCCCGTACAGAAGATTGAATGCGAACACCTGACTGGGCGGAAGGGTCTCCGATTCTGCCCCAGACTGCCCCGGGCGAACTGGCGCAGGCAGCACAGCCCACGAGCACGACGACCGTCAAACCCTCGATGGCTCGATGCCTCATGTCCGCTCCTCGCCAGTTTTCTCGTCGATGGCTCCCGGCGTTTCGATCCCGACGCGCACGGCGAATGGAAGGTATTGCCAGTGCGCATCCGTTCGCCGCCATGATTCCGCACTCGATCCCGTTGTGGACCATCTTGACGAAATGACCGGCGCCATTGGCGCCGCATCGCAGATAACCTTGTTCGGCGGTTCCGTCGATGTCTTCACGGCCAGGCGTCCGCAGAACGTTGCCCTTTCCGGGAGCGAGAGCGGCGAAAATCGGGACGAGTCCTTGATCACATCTTATTCGCCGCCGATCATCATGCAATAGCCCCGCTCCAGCCCCCATATAGCGCCGCTGGTGCCCACGTCCACATAATGAACGGACCGAGGAGCCAGCTCCCGGGCGCGGCGGATGTCATCCACGTAGTCGGAGTTGCCCCCGTCGATCAGGATGTCTCCCTCATCCAGGTGGGGCACAAGATCACCGATGGTCTTGTCGACCACCGCGGCCGGAACCATCAGCCAGATCGCGCGCGGCGCCTCGAGTTTCCTGACCAGGTCTATTGACGACGAAGCCCCAACCGCCTTCTCCCTGGTCAATTCGTCGACTGCTTTCGGCGAGATGTTAAAGACCACGCATCTATGGCCTTTATTCATTAGCCGCTGCGCCATGTTGGCGCCCATTCTTCCGAGACCGATCATGCCACGTTGCATATCTAACTCCTCTAAGAAAACTCCTCTAACCGGGCAGCACGGCGCCGGCGATACTCTTACGCAACCTGCTTTTGCCTTCCGCGATCTCCGCACGATCGCCAAAAATGATAGGTGGGGGAACGCTTCACGTATTGCCGTACGGCAAAAAACAGCGATCGGTCGCGCGTCGAAGAAATTGTTGTACCAAAGAGCCAGCAAGCCCATCAGCACTGGCAGATTTTTCTCCACCGGAGCCGTGCGGAACTGTTCGTCCATTTGGTGCAGGCGGCCCAGCATGGCGAGGAAATGCTCCGGGCCAACGGCGATCATTGTCGAGAGACCGATCGCCGAAGACATGGAGTACCGGCCGCCGACCCAATCCCAGAACTCGAACATATTGGCGGTATCGATGCCGAACTTCGTGACCTCGGCAGCGTTGGTTGACACGGCGACGAAGTGTTTCGCGACCGCTGCCTCATCGTTGCTAAAGCCCGCCAGTAGCCATGCTCGCACGCTGTTGGCGTTCGTCATGGTTTCCAGAGTCGTGAACGTTTTCGATGACACGATGAAAAGCGCCTCCGAGGGTCGAGGTCGCGCACAACCTCTGCGATGTCGGTGCTGTGTATGTTGGACACGAATCGAGTGCTCATGGCCCGGTCCGAGTAGTGTTTCAATGCCTCGTAGGCCATGACAGGCCCGAGGTCGGAGCCACCAATACCGATGTTCACTAGGTTCCGAATGTGCTTGCCTGTGTGTCCGTTCCATTCGCCACCGCGAACTTGTGTGGAGAAATGAGCCATCCGATCGAGCACCGCATGGACCTTGGGAACCACGTTCTCGCCATCAACTATCACCCGGAGCTATGGTCAGCTTGGCGGTGATCGGCTCACCTGCCAGCCCGGACTCCCGGACCGCATCAGGCGAGAGTTTCTGCAGTCTCGCTTTCTGCTCGGGGCTCGGCGGCGCGTCTATGCGCGTGTAACACGGCGTGCCGAATTCCGCCGTCAATTCGGTGGTGGTGTCGAAGCTGACCAGCTGATTGGGATCGTCCAGGTCCGGCCGACGCCCAAAGTAGTCGCGCTCCAGACGCGCCACATCCAGCAGGATCTCCTTCGGGGCCGGTTTACCAGCCAACGGCGATGAACTTGATGATCAACTTGGCCAGGTGGTAGGCCGGCGCCGCCTTGCCGGCGAAAAAAATGTGCGCGGAGCCACGGCCAGCTTTGGATTCCGACGCAGCCGGTTATAAGCGACCACAATTCGCAGCGCGTTCAGCACTTGCCGTTTATATTCATGGATGCGCTTGATCTGGCAGTCGAATATCGTGTTCGGGTCCACGACCCGTCCGGACGCCGACTTCAGCCAATCAGCAAAACGCGCTTTGGCCTGTCGCTTCGATGCGCCGAATATTTGACGGAGGGATGAGTCCGTTGCGAGTGGTTTCAGTTTGTTGAGCTGGCTCAGATCGGTAATCCAACCTTCGCCTATGACATCCGTAATCGCACGAGCCAGGCCGGGATTGGCCTGCAGCAGCCAGCGTCGGGGTGGCACCCCGTTTGTTTTATTGTTGAAGCGCTCGGGAAACATCTCGGCCAGATCCTTGACCGTGGTTGTGCGCAATAGGTTCGAATGAACAGCGGCCACGCCGTTGGTGCTGTGCGAGCCGACGATGGCCAGGTTGGCCATGCGAATCTTGCGTTGCGCGCCCTCTTCGACCAGGCTCACGCGTTCGACGCGTCCTTCGTCACCGGGGAAGCGGAAGCAGGACGTCAAACCATGCGGCGGGCCACTTCTCAAGTGCTTCCGGCAGCAGCGTGTGGTTGGTATACGCCAGGGTCCTCTTTGTGAGATCCCAGGCTTGATCCCATCCGAGATGCGCATCGTCGAGCAGGATTCGCAACAGCTCGGCGACTGCCATGGACGGGTGAGTGTCGTTGAATTGAATTGCGACCTTCTCGGGCAGTTTGCCCCAATCAGTGTTGTGCCTCTGAAAGCGGCGGACCAGATCCGCCAGCGAGCAGGCAACGAGGAAGTACTCCTGCAGGAAACGCAGCCCTTGGCCTATCGTGGTGGAGTCGTCCGGATACAGCACCCGCGTGAGCGATTCCGCTTCGAGAGTCTCGCCCAGCGCACCGACGAAATCGCCCGTCCCGAACTCTTGGAAATCGAAAGAGTCCGGCGCTGCCGCGGCCCAAAGCCGTAGAGTGTTGATGGTCTTCCCGCCGTAGCCCACCACGGGACGGTCGAACGGAAATCCGAACAGGCTCGATGGCCGGTCCGGAATCACCTGAAAGTTGCCACTTCTGAGCTGGAACGTGCAGTTCAGCTCTACCTCCACTTTCTCGTGCGGCCGTGCAATCTCCCAAGGGTCTGAGTCGCGGATCCAGTTGTCGGCGTTCTCCTTCTGCCAGCCATTCACGATAGACTGCCTGAACATCCCATACTCGTAGCGCAAACCGTAACCTGTAGCGGCAATCTGCATCGTGGCCATCGAATCGAGGAAGCAGGCGGCGAGCCGGCCCAGCCCTCCGTTTCCCAAGCCGGCGTCGGGCTCCTGCTCCACCAACTCCAGCCAATCGAGGACTCTTTGCTTTGCCGCCTGTTGGACCACGGGGTCGAGCAGGAGGCTGGTTACGTTATTGGCGAGCGAACGTCCGAGAGGAATTCCATCGAAAGGTAGTAAACCCGTTTCGGATTCTCCTGCTCATACGTTTTTTTAGTCCGCACCCAGCGCTCCGCCAGAATGTCGCGGACCGAGTGGGAGAACGCTTCAAAGCGCTCGCGGGCGCTGGCCGCCACGGGGTCGATCGCTGTGTCGAAAAGCAGATGCCGGTCGTAGAACGCGTTTTCGGTCCCGACGAGGGGACCACATCCGTACCGCTGGAGGAGCTTTGATACCTCGGCGGCTGTCGGGGTTGCCTGGACGGGCTCGGCTTTTGGGCGTGTCTGGTTTTTGGGGCTCATTGAATTTTCTTTGTCGTTAGAAATCGGTTATGCGGCCACATGGTGATCGTCGTTCCAAAGCCGAATCACCGGCTGGGATACTTCGTGTGCATAGCCTAAAACGCTGAGACTCGCGGTGCTCAAGAGGAAATATTTCCCCGCCAACTTCGGAGTGAGCCCCAGCCATCGGGCGGTCAGAGCGCGAATGAAGTGCCCACTGGAAAAGAGGAGCACGTCTCCCGCGGCTGCGCGGGTTCGCTCGACCACTCGGTCGGCCCGTGCGCCTACCTCCTCCGGCGATTCACCGCCGGGGCAGCCAGCGCGAAAAAGTTGCCAACCCGGACGATCCGCCAAATTCTCGGCCGAGCGCAAGCCTTCATATCGGCCGTAGTCCCAATCCACAAGGTCGGGATCCGTTATCGTGGCCACACCAAATCCGGCGAGTTCGCAAGTTCGCGCGGCACCCTGCAGCGGTCTGGTGAACACCTTCCCGAACCTCAACCCCTTCAGGCCCCCCGTTGCGCTCGCCGTTCGCAGTCAGGGGCAAGTCGGTGAGTGCTGACCGGTGAGGGTCCACGCCGTCTCACCGTGTCGTGCCAAATAGACAACCGAAAGTGTTTCGCTCATGCATTACCGTTTGCACTCACAGCTCTAACGACCGCGCTCGATTTTCGTTCATAGGTCAGGGACGGCAACGCCTACAAGGAATTTGGCGGCGGTTGCTATGATTCTCCACCTCGCGAAATTACATCTTCCGAGTGAACCTTTGTCTGGGTCTAAGCAGTCCATATTCCATCTCCGGTGCGTTAGGCGTTCCCGGGGCCAACAGCCGCCAGCAGAATCAGTTGGCGACGCTTGGCCGGATAGCACCGGCGGTTGGACATCGACTATATGGCAGGCAAGTGCCCACGGTTCGGCATTTGTCGTGTCCGTTCGTCGCGGTCTGACGCCGCGCCGCAGCGAGGCTTAACGGAGTAGCACTACGAACCTCATCAACAAATTGCCTGGAATGGCACTCCTCTTTTATGTGGAGGAGTTCATCTATGCTTTACCGAATCCTGTACGCTGCCCTCGCCCTCGGTTCTTGTGCGCAGCTATCTCAGTGCCAAGTGGCGGCGACTGAGGACAGCACTCCCGCACCGCGTCAAAACAAACGGATTCTTGGCATTATCCCGAACTATCGCACCTACCCGAGCCTGCAGAACTACGTGCCGTTGACAGCGAGGGAAAAATTCAAGATCGCCTCCGAAGATTCGCTCGACCGCGGCACCATCGCGATGGCGGCGCTGTTCGGCGCAGAGGGCCAGTGGACCAATGCAAATCGCTGCTTTCGGGCAAGGCGGCGCGGGATTTGCAAGGTACTTTGGCGCGTCGTACGGCGATCTGGTAATTGGCGATTACATGACAGAGGCGATCTTCCCCGCCTTGCTGCATCAGGATCCTCGCTACTTCCGGCGCGGCACAGGAACCGGATGGTCAAGGGCAGCCTACGCTCTTCGTCAGATCTTCTGGACCCATCGCGATTCCGGCGGTACACAATTCAACTATTCGGAGATCATCGGAAACTCTACGGCCGTGGCAATCTCGAATGCGTATTATCAGGGCAACCGTACTGCCGCTAATGCCGCGTCCAAGCTCGGCACGCAAATCGGAGTCGACATGTGCGGTAACATCCTCAAGGAGTTCTGGCCAGACTTACAGCGGAAGCTCCGGCGAAGGCCCCACAAAAACAGATCAAATTGAGACTCTCTCTTTGGCCGTCCCTTCCCTGTCCTTCGTGTCGAGAACTGTGCAGTCGTCGAAGGGTGGCGGCCTCCCTGATGCGACGAAGCCGCTGCGGTACCCGAAGGACAAACGAGATCAAGCGATCCTATACCACCCAGTGCGACTCAGTGCGAAAGTACGATAGAACAGCGCAAACCAGCCCATCTCGCGATATGCCAGCAGCATAAAGGCGAGGGGCGAGCCGATCGCGGATCACGCTGGTCAGCTCCGTGGGTCTTGCGGAATCGAACCAGATGAGAAACCCGACAGATAAAGATCGCCGGCAGGTTCAGCACTGCAGCTGCGTTTGTCGGATGGTCAAACGGCGAAACGAAGGCGGCCCTTGGGTGCAAACCAGCAATGAGAGACCACCCACTCCGGCCGGCGTACTATGTTAAACCGGTTCGGGCGGGGGCATCCTGCTCCAATATCTTGAGGTCCGATGCGAGGAGTGCATCGTGCATTCGAAGCTTTCCCCTGATCCTCGCCGCCGGGCTTCGCGTTGGCGTACGCGCGGTTTCGATTCGGGCACGATGCGAGTGGTTCCGAGCGTCCAGCTAATGAATTCACCGCATCGCGGGTCTGGCGGAGCGTTGTCATAAGGGAATTGATCGACAGATGGTTCACTACTGAATTCACTAACCATCGAAGCGTAGCTGGGATATCGCGCGTCAGGGCGATGGCCTGCAGCTCGAGATACACTCCCCCGTCCCGTTCTTCAGATCTTGCGATGCTATGGAGCCGCCAGATGAAACCGTTCCCTTGACCGGGCGGCAGCACGTGTTCGCCAGACTGGCCGTAGCCCTCGATTTCCTGCATTTGTTTCGTATCGGCGATGTTGTATCCCCGCCGCGCGTCCAGCTCGAAATCGTGAGCCTGGAATTGACCCTCGATAGCGGCGTTGACGAACAGGACACGGCGCTGCCAAGTCATGGAAAATTCCTGATCCGTCTCTGTACAAGCGAGCACTTTGGAATCCGCAACCACCGGTTTGTAGATATCTTTGTACCTGTCGTAGTCGTGGACAACGGCAAACACGCTCTCGACCGTGGCTTTAGGAATGAATATCGCCCCGATCCAGTCGTGGATCAGCCCATCCGGTACATTCTGTGTTCCGTGTCCGACAACCGGCGCAACCAGAATCTCACCGCGACGGATACGCAGTTTGCGATCCGGGAGACTCGTCTGTCCACAAGAATGGGCGCTGGCCGACCCAGTCGCGCCTGCATGCGCAAATCGGCTGCTCGAGACAATCCTAGTTATCCCAGGGCCTGCCTGCCCCGCGCCTATCTGTAGTTGGACGGCACGCCAACAACCCCGGAAAGGAGCCCGCACCACCAATGCGACGCCAACCAGGAGATTAGCACTATTCATGTTTTGTCACCATTTCCCAACCATGCGTGACGTAGGCATTTGGCATGCCACCGCTCCGTCATTTGCATGCCGTTGAAATCAGTGGGTCACCGAACGCCGAGTAGTTCAGTGCAGAGCCGATGCCGCCAGTTTTTCGTCATTTGTCGGAAGGATTTGGCAGCACCAGGAATCGCCACGAGGCAGTCGATCGATCAATGGGTATGCGGCCAGGTGGAAGTGGATCTCCGTGACAGACGCCGGATCAATTGCGCGGCACCCGCGGAATACCCTTTCCATGCTTCGGCGCCGCCCTTCAAAAGCAGCGCCGCACGGGCGCTGGAGGGTTTGTTTCGTAGAGAGAGAACAGTTTCCCGGTCTCAGTCGAATCTCTTCGCCGGGGCCACGAGGTCTTCAGGGAGAGGGCTTTGGTCGCCGACCACCTGCGTGTCGAGGCACCGCACCTCCGATACAAATGAATGCGGGCGCTTCTTGCAAACAAAATTATATGGAAAACCAATTCCCATTCACATATCACATCGCTTTCATGCAGGCGCTCGCACACGAGATCAATTGCGCCTCGGCGGATCTGCGTGCCTTGTAATGCTGGATACCCGACAACCTGATCAAGAGAAGAGACTCCAGAAACAGGAGGATTCGAACCTTGGGCAACTCTCCTCCAGTGACGGCGGAATCTCGAGCTGGTCCCCAGTTCAAACGAGATGCCTCCGCGCCTCCACGACTCTCAGTGTCCAGATACAACGACCCTTCTGATCGAACAAGAGGCTGCCCGCCCTCGCTTACCGTCGAGCACATTGCCAATTGTGATACACCGATCTCCGCCGCGGTAGACATCGACTATTTGCTGAACCGCGTCGTCTTGACCGATGATGCGCTTGCAAAGGTGGAATTGCGGCTTCCCGGCCTCTGGCCAGTCTGCATCGGATCAAGCAGCTTGTGAAGGCGTCCCATATTTCTTTTTCCCTCTCTCGACTCCCGATTGTCTCCTCAGGGTCATCATGACACTATGCCTGAGTGCAAGTGGCTTGCCATCGCCAGTGACAAGCTCTCGCCTGCCTTCCGGCGGCTGGTTCGCGAGAGGTTCCTGTAAGCGGCATTAGTGTAGTCGAGGTATCAACCGCCTGCAGCAAGGCTGCCAGGACAAATAACAGCGAGAGTCTTCGCATCGCCTACCCCTCCTAATCAAAGCTTCCGCTAACACCCTGGAAACCGCGGGCAGCTTGCTTGAGTACCCAGCGGATGACGCGCGCGTCATCATAGCAGTAGCCCAGGTTGTGGTTCAGCGTGGAGAAGCAATGGGTCTGGCAGGTCTGCTTCATTTCGTTGAGCTGAGGGACATCGAATTTGTGATGGCCGACCGTACCCCAATCGTAGGTCGCCGAATACAGGGGAAAGCACGGCGCAAGCGTGCCATCCACCCGGATAATCAGCGAGTTCTGCCCCGCCCGGCAATTCCACGGTTCCAATCTGCCGCGTAGGAAGTCCCGCATGCCGTTCAGACGTTTGACCGAATTGACCATCTTGTATCCTGCCCGGTTCTTCTCGATTAGCCAGTCAACGAGCTCGTCCACCTGGGGCCAATCGTCGCGAGTAATGTATGTGCTGTTCTCATTGAGGTGCTTGAAATGCGGCTGCTCGATCATTGGCGATTCATTGATGTGGTAGTCGGTGGCGATGCCGTATTCGTGCGCGATCTCCGTCAATTGCCGGACATCGTCCATGTTCGTCCGGCAGATATTGATATTGAAGAACACCGTATAGCCATAGCGGTACTGTTTTCGCACCAAATACTCGAAATAGCGGCGGATCGGTGTCAGCGCCTTGGGAAGCCCCGGCTTCTCGTCGACGACATCCACCGCAAAATTGAAAGTTGCGACGCCAGCGTCCGCGAGGCGATCAGTTACGTCGGGACGCAGAAGCCGGGCATTGGTCGGAACATACACCCAGAATCCCTTTTGGGCCGCGTAGTGGACGACCTTATGAGCGAAGTCGGGCCGTAGGAGAGGCTCGCCGCCCATCAAGGCGAGGACGCGGCAACTGGTGGAGTGCAGCCAATCAATGGAACGGCGCGCCATATCCTCCGTCATTCCCTTGACGCTGTTGTCGAAGGCCCAGCAGTAATGGCAGTCCAAATTGCATTTCCATTCGGTGAACAGGTAGGCAATGAGGGGATGGAAATCGCCCGGCAGGACACGCGACTTGACGTAAGGGGACAACCATCCCTTCATGTATCGCAACACTTGCGGACCCGTCCAATGCCGTGCGTACGGGTTGCCTGGCGCGCCATGAGCGTCGGAGGGTAGCACGTCATCCGTGAGTAATTCGGGATGCTGCGGGAACACGGGCGTTGGCAGTGACAAGGGCTCGGCAGTCCGCAGCCGTGCAGCCGGCGTTGTGGGTGCCTGTAGCAGGTCGTGGAGTTTGACATCGAGCCGGGATCCGGCGGCATTGCGTTCTTTGGCAACCGGGGCCAAGTTGGTAGGCATTCGTTTCTTCTCTTCCTTTCGCTAGTGGAGTCAATACCCTCTGTTGATTGAAATCGCCGCCGCTGTCGTATTTCTGACGCTATGTTTGCCGCTCCTGACCGGGGCTCGACACCCATCGACGACAACTGGTCTGCTGGCATCCTGGAGCGCGTATGCCAGGCGCTTCCGCGCCCGAAAGTGGGTTGACTTTGCGGCGGCTTTCGAGATCGCAAGAGCGTCAGCTGTTTCGGCTATGCTGAGGCCGTCCAGGTCGCGCAATCGAATCGCTGTGCGATCGCGCTCGGAGAGTTTCGAGAGGCCAGCGTGCAGCCATTCCAGTTTCTCGAGTCGCTCAAATCTTGCCAGGGGTGAAGGCGCTCGATCGCTGCGGATCGATTCCCGGAAGCTCTTCGAGCGAGATCGTCGGTCGCTGAACGCGAAAGAACATCCGCATTTCGTTGAGGACGATCGTCCAGAGCCAGCTCTTGAACTTAGAGCGAAGACGCAACTGGTGCCGACGAGCGAACGCGTGGAGGAGGGCTTCCTGAAGGACGTCATCTGCCTGGCCAGGAATCCTGAGATGTCCTTCCAAGAGTCTTCGAAGTGCCCGAAGATTCGGCGCCAACAATCCCATGAAGGTCTCTCCCGACATTGTTGTTTCCCTTACTGAGAGTCTCTGACTGCAATTGATTTAATCCCTCTTCAAAATCGATGACGCTCTGTGCCACACCGCCGTCAGAGCGGAGCGCTCTGGGCGAGAGATGCCGGCACTGCTCGCACCGACACTGATCTCCCAATGGTTCTTGAGAGACAGCGAAAATAGTCGAGACCGGGACGAGTCCGGCAAGCTTGTGTCTTCCGATCGCGGCCAGCCCAGCAGAAGCGATGCACCCGCATTCCGAGCAGACGGGACGGCCGCCGAACTGACAGGGCGAAATCGTGGTAGCCAGATCGGCTGAGATGCAAGCGGTCACCTGCGCAAAGATGCACTCCCGCGGCGACGCGGGAGGACGCAAGAATCCATCGAGGACCGCTTGGGGCATATCGACCTTGGCATACTGAGTCCGAAGTTGTGCGATTTCCGAAACGGCCCTGACGCGATCCTCGGCCGAAAGCCGCTCCGGGCGCAACTGATTTTCCTGGGGCGTGAATAAGCTGAACCAGATCTTTCGTGCCTCAGACCGCGCCGACCAGAACTCACAAAACTCGCGCCAGATAACCGGGCCGTGCAAGAAGCTGGCGGGTAATCGTGCAGTGGGTAATGATCTGGTGACCGGAAATGTTTTCCAAAATCCGAGCGTATGTGGCAGGAGATCGCCTGCGGTCATGATCGGGCTGAAGGCCGTCGATTGAAACTACGATATGCAGCCCGGTCAACTTGCGCCAGCGACTGGGAATTGGCCTAACCGCGCTGGTGACCAACTGGACTTCAATTCCCATCGCGTCGAGTGTCGGAAGCAAGGCGTCAAGCTCCCGATATCGCACCAGAGGTTCGCCACCCACGATGGAGATATGCAGAGGCTGGTATCGCCTGACCAGTTCGAGCACGCGGTCCACCAACTCTTGTCCACGATAATCCGCCAGTTGCCGCAAGCCGATACCGCGGGACACGTGATCTGACTCATATGCGTAGCAGCCAGGACACCGAAGCGGGCATTCTCTTGTAATCTCGATCGATAACAGGGGTCTGCTGCCGCGAAGAACTCGTCCCCAAGCGGGCAGGATATCCGAGCGCGTAGATAGCAAATTCACCTTGTTCCCGGCGCCGGTTTGGACCACACGTGCGGCGAAGTCCCTCGGAAGCTATCATCAATGTGAGCCCACCAAGTTGTCTTCACGCCGTCTATCGCCCACTGCCGTGCGCGATCTCAGCGAGATGGGAAGCATTTGGACTTGCAGAATTCTACGTGTCCGTCTGCCTAGAATGAATGGCACGAGATTCTGCAGATGCCAGGAATCTGGCAGTTGCGTAGGTAAATGCCAGACCGCCAGCAGCAAGGGAAAGGAAATAGGAGGTTATCTTGGATATCCGCCTGCACCGTTCACTTGCGGTTGGATATGTGGCTGGTGTGGTGTCTCGCGATACTCGTCGCACTTTGCCTGCTTTTGTCAATCGTCGACACGCCTTTTTCCAGGCGATGAATGTTGGAGATCTGGAAAACGCTGAGGTGCGGAGAGTGCTGTTACGTCAGGCGCCATTGGAGATATCGTCCCGGCGCGACAGCCATCAGTGATATGTTTCGAAAACTGGCACTGTTAGCCCTGCTTGGTCGACTCTGTCCGGTCAATCCTTAACCCCGGACGAGGCGATAGATCGGTATCTGACAGAATCCCGCAGCCGCCAATCTGAATGTTCGGATTGGGCTTTTGCTGTCCAAATCGACGCCTCGCTGCCCAAGCTTAAAAAACAGGGCAGTATGAGCGGGCTGAAAGTGATTTCGCGAACGGGACAGACCGTGTACCGCGGTCTCCGATTCACGGGAGACAATCTCGTGAAGACTGCGGTGATCGCGCGCTTTCTGGCAAACGATACAGGGCCAGACCGAGAAGCGGGCACCGACGTAACACGCCAGAACTATTCATTCATCGTATGATCGGGCGTCAACGTACAACGGACTCACTGCATACGTGTTCCGCCTGCAGCCCTTGCGGAAACGCGTGGGGCTTTTTAAAGGCGAGTTGTGGCTCGAGGCGACCACAGCCGCTCCCTTGCGACTGTGGGGCGACTGCGTCAAATCGCCGTCGATTTTTGTCCGGAGCTTTCGCCTTGTACAGGACTATCAACGCATTGGCGGTTGTTCCCAGCCCCTCCGTTTGCTTCTCACCGCAGAGACGCGAATAGCAGGCAAAGTAGAGATGGCTATATGGTTCCGTCCGGTCGACGGTCAATCAGCAGCGGCTGGGTGCGACTCCAGCCGCCCAGTTCCTGAACCTGGGCGGTGAACGATCCATCAGCGTAACGAGATCCGTATGAAGACACACAGCAAGAATGGTCACAGACCCGGAGAATCCAACGGCGTGGCGAACCTCGACGACGAATCCTGTTTCGGCAGTGGCACCATGCACGAGCGAACGGTTATGGCTACCAAAGCTAAGACCACCACCATTCTTCGGGCCGCAGCCCACATCTTCGCCGAGCATGGATACCAGGCGGCAAGCATGGACGCTATCGCAGAATGCGCCGGCATTGCTAAGGGAACAGTCTACCTTTACTTCCGCAACAAATATGAGCTGTTCTTCAGTGTTTGCGATGACTACATCGCCGCGATTGAACGGATTCGGACCCAGGTACACGGATGTACAGCCCCGACCGCCGCGTCCCAGATCCGGCAAAGTATCCATACCCTCTTGGCGCTGCGTAATGACACGTCCGACCTGTTCCCTCTGATTTTAGAGTTCTGGTCGGTCTCCGCCTCGCCGCACCGTCATGCGCGAGTGGCCGCCTCGCTTCGCCTTGCCTATTCGAAATTCCGAAGGTCCATCGCCGACCAGATTCGCAAAGGCCAGCGAGAGGGCGAATTCGACTGCAGGGCGGACGCTTCACAGGCCGCCGCGATGCTCCTTGGTGCTCTGGACGGAACCTGCCTCCAGGGCTGGTTCGATCCCGGCCTTGATCCTGTTTCTATCGGGGATCAGCTCGTAACCATCTTGCTTCGCAGCCTCGCGGTACCGGAAAGGGTGGAAGGAAGATTTCATCCCGAAGACGGAGTTGAGTGAAGGGCCGCTCGCACCTGCCGGGTGGTTCCAACGGTTCTGACTGGAGCGGGCGTTTAGGACGCCGCAACACCGCCGTTGCGAGGGCCACTCCGGAAGGTCCATCCCGATAGTCGAGGCAGGCGCTGTTCAGTTAGATCGAAAGTTGTCGACGAATTATCCTCCACGGTCATGACGAGATGTTAGATAGTCGCTCCGCATAGACGCGCAGAACATGGTGCTGGACGGTTAGGCTGGCGAACTTACCCTCGCGAAGTTGCGCCGACAGCACTCGGAGTGGCTAAAGCAGAACGGCTCGTTCAGCCTAAGGTTCGGCTGCCATCGTTTGCCTCGGCTGCTTTCAGCTGATCGCCCGTGAATGAGGCGTAGATCGGGCCTATTAGAAGTTATTGCCAGCCACCGCCGAGCGCCTTGTATAACTGGACTACACTCAGCAGCTCGTTCAATGTGATCTGTCTCAGGTCCAATTCCGCCTGGAGCAGATCGCGATCGGCGTCGAGCGCATTGAGCTGTGTATCCACACCGCCGACGTATCGTGCATACGCCAGTCGTTTGCGATCTTCAATCGCCGTGACCAGCGCTTCCTGCTCCACACGGCTTTCTCTCACCCTCTGGTGAGCGATCAGGGAGTTTGATACCTCCGTGAAAGCAGTCTGGATCGTCCTTTCATATTGCACCAGCGCGCTGTCCTTTTGGGCTTCCGCTAATCTCACACCTGATTTGATCCGGCCGGCCGTGAATATCGGCTGGGTGACCTGTGGCACAAAACTCCACGTGTTGTGCGGTCCGCTGAACAGGCTCGATAGTTGCGAGCTCTGACCGCCCAGGAATCCGCTCAGGCTCAACCGCGGGAAGTACGCGGCCTTAGCCACCCCAATCTCGGCATTCGCCGCAATGAGATTCTGTTCCGCGGCGCGAATATCGGGCCGCCGCTCCAGTAATGCTGAAGGCAGGCCCGCTGGCACTTCGGGCGGAAATAGATTCTCGTCGAACCGTCCGTGGCGGATCACCTGCTGCGGATTCTCTCCTAGCAGAAGACTGATCTGGTTCTCCGTCTGCTCCGCTTGCTGCTGAAGAACCGGGATGGTTTCCGCCGCGGTGTGAACGAGTTGTTCCGCTTGCCGCAAATCCAGCACTGTCGCCACACCCCCGCCCTGGCGCGATTGAACAAGCTGCAGCGAGGCCCGACGCGTCTCGAGCGTCCGCCTGGCAATTTCCAGTTCGTAATCCAGCTCGCGCAGGGTGATGTATGCCGTTACGACGTCGCTCACCAGCGTGGTGACGACAGCCTTACGATTCTCTTCAGTACTCAGAAGATTTGCTCGTGCGGCTTCAGTCGCACGGCGCAAACGGCCCCAGATGTCCACCTCGAAGGACAATAAGTTTAGGAACGCCTCGCCCCAATTGCGATTTTGAGAAGCCACAAACGAGCGGGGCAGCGTAAACGACCCGTCTCGGGAAAGCCTTGTGAACTGTAGGTCACCGCTCACGCCCACTTGCGGGAATTGATCGGACCGTGTAATCCCCAGATTCGCGCGCGCCGCTTCCACTCTGGCAACCGCCTCCCGGAGATCGTAATTCTGCTGGAGTGCCGTCCTGACCAACTGCTGTAAATCAGCATCTTTAAAAACCTCCCACCACTTCAGGTCCGCGAAAGACTCCGCTTGCGGGGCCGGCAGGGGGTCGGGAGCTCGGAAAGTTTGTGGCGCCTGCACGGCTGGGCGGTGATAATTCGGGCCGACCATGCAACCGGTCATCCAACCCGCGGCAGTCAAGACAGCTAAGGTTCGAGAATTCATTTCAGTCTCCCGCCCCAGGTGAGGGAAGCATCTCGGGCGCATCGCCTTGCGGCCGCGCAGCGCCCGAGATCCTCTCCACCAGATAGAAGATTGCCGGAACGATCAGGATGTCGACGGAGCTCGCTAACAGCATGCCGCCGATTACGATCGTGCCCATGATCTGGCGCGCCACCGAGCCCGCTCCGGACGCCGTCCACAACGGTACACAACCGAGAATGAACGCAAACGAGGTCATCAGAACGGGACGCAGGCGCAGCCTTGCCGCTTCGAGCGCCGCATCCACCAGAGGTTTCCCCCCTTCGTACCGTTCCTTGGCAAACTCGACAATCAGAATCGCGTTCTTGGCGGCCAGACCGATCAACATCACTAAGCCGATCTGGGAATAAACGTCGTTCTCGAGCTGCACCATGTAAGCCGGATAGAAAGCGCTGCCCACCACCCGGCGCAGCCACAAGACTCCAAAAGCTCCGAACACCGCTCCCGACGTGCCAAGGAGCACACTGAACGGCAGCGACCAGCTCTCGTAGAGCGCCGCCAGGACTAGAAAGACGAATAGCAACGAGAACCCGAAGATGACCGAAGCCGAGACTCCCTCCCGTGCCTTCTGCTCTTGATAGGACATGCCCATATAGTCAAAACCCATTTCGCTTGGCATGGTTTGCTTGAAAACGTCTTCCAGTGCCGCCGTCGCCTGGTCTGAGCTATAACCGGGCGCGGCGCTGCCGTTGATTTGCGCCGACCGATACTCGTTGTAGCGCATGGTGAACTCGGGTCCGAAACGCGACTCGAACTTCACCAGCGCCGAAAGCGGCGCCATCTCCCCTCTGTTGTTGCGCACATAGAACTGCCCCACGTTCTCCAGATTCGACCGGTAAGGCGCTTCCGCCTCTACATACACTTGCCATGTACGGCCGAAATCGTTGAAGTAATTGATGAACTGCCCTCCCATGAAAGCCTGAATGGTCCTGTAAACATCGCTTACGGCCACACCTTGCTTCAGCACTTTTTCCCGGTCTACATCCACGAACTTCTGGGGCACGCTCGGCTGAAACGTTGTGCTGATCGAGCCAATTTCGGGACGCTTTCGAGCGGCCGCCAGGAACTTGTCCAGGTTGCCGGCCAGGAACTGGACATCCCGTCCTGCCCGGTCCTCAAGGACGAACGTAAATCCTCCGGAAGTGCCCACTCCAGGGATCGCGGGCGGTGAAAAACTGAAGACAGTTCCCTGCGGAAGCTTGTTAAGCTCCTTGTTGAGGTGCGCCTTGATCTCCTGATATTGTTCCGCCCTTGTTGTGCGGTCGCTCCAGGGCTTCAGAGTGACAAAATAGAAGGCGTTGTAACTGGTCCGAACAAAGCTGAGCAAGCTGAAGCCGGCAACGCTCGTGGTGTACTGGACGCCGGGCGTGTTTGCGAGGACCGCCTCAACCTGTCTCGAGGCTGTCGCTGTTCGCTCCAACGAAGCCGCATTCGGGAGCTGCATGTTGACGTAGACATAGCCCTGGTCTTCATCGGGCAGGAAGCTCGAGGGCAGACGGCTGCCAAAGAAACCCGCGCCCATGGCGAAGGCCGCAATGACCGCCAAGGCCAGCGCACTCTTCCGAAGAAACCCACCGCAAAGACGGACATAGAGCTCGGTACCGCGCCCGAAAAGTCGATTGAACCAGTCAAAGAACCTACGGAGAAGCCCGCTGCTCTCTTTCTTTGGCCGCAGCAGCAGCCCGGCAAGAGCAGGGCTGAGCGTGAGCGCGTTAAAGGCAGAGAGGACCACCGAGATTGCAATTGTCACGGCGAATTGCTGGTAGAGCCTTCCGGTGATGCCGGGTATGAGGGCCGTGGGTACAAAGACCGACGAAAGGACCACGGCAATACCGATGACGGGACTGGAGAGCTCTTCCATTGCTTTTCGAGCGGCATCTTTCGGAGCGAGACCCTCCTCGATATGGCGTTGTACACCCTCGACGACAACGATGGCATCATCCACCACCAGCCCGATGGCCAGCACCAACCCGAACATCGAGAGCGTGTTGATAGAGAAACCGAACAGCGGGAAGAAGACAAACGTGCCCACCAGCGAAACAGGCACAGCCAGCAACGGGATGAGTGTAGCGCGCCAGTCCTGCAGGAAGAGGTAGATCACAAGGATCACCAGCAGGATGGCGATCAAAAGAGTTTCAACAATTTCCCTCATGCCCTCAGTCACTGCGGCCGTCTGGTCAAGCGATATGGTGTAATCCATGTCGTCGGGGAAGCGCTGCTTGATTTGAGACATCAGCTTCCGGACGCCCGCTGCTGTTTGGACCGCATTAGAGCCGGGTAACTGGTAGACGGCGACGATCGCGGCGTTCTTACCATTCAAGCGGCTGACAATGCTATAGTCCTGAGCGCCCAACTCGATGCGCGCGACGTCTTTCACGCGAACGATTCCGCCGTCGGGAGTTTCGCGGACTATGACGTTTCCGAATTGCTCCGGGGAGGTGAGGCGGCCTTGAGCAAGAACGGAATAGGTGAATTGCTGGTCGTTGGGAGCGGGCTCACCGCCAACCTGACCGGCGGGGTTCACCGTGTTCTGCGCCTGGACGGCGTTGACGATATCGGTGACCGCGATGCCCAGCTTCGCCAACTGGTCGGGCTTCACCCAAAGCCGCATGGCATACTGCCCCGCGCCGAAAACCGTCGTCTGGCCGACACCGTACGAGCGTGCGATGGGATCGTTAAGGCTAATATAGGCGTAGTTGGCCATGAATTTTGCATCGCGAGTTCCGCGTGGCGAAAACAAGGAGACCAACATGAGCGGAGCCGTCGGTGACTTTTTGATGGTGACCCCGAAACTGTTAACGTCAGGCGGAAGCTGGCCGGTGGCCAGGTTCTCGCGCGACTGGGTCAGAATCAGATCTGTATTCGGCTCCGATTTGACATCGAAGTTTACCACCAGCGTGGTCTGCGAGTTGCCCGTGGCGTTTAAGGAATACATGTAGTTCATGTTGTCCACGCCGTTGATTTGCTGTTCGATGGGGGTGGCGACGGATTGCTCCAGTGTCTGCGCATCGGCGCCGACATACGAGGCTTGAAGCTGTATCTCCGGAGGTACGATATTCGGAAATTGGGCTACCGGCAGAGTTGCGATCGTGACGGCTCCCACGATCACCGTCAGAATCGCGATGACCATCGCTACGATCGGCCGGCGGATGAAAAATTTAGACATCTTACTTACCCTCCAGGAACGGCTTCGGACTGACTTGTATGCCGGGATGAGCCTTTTGGGCGCCCTCGGCTATCACGCGCTCGCCCGCTCTTAGCCCTTCGGCAACGATCCACATTGAGCCGGTCCGGTCGCCGAGTTTCACCGTCCGAATGCCGACCGTGTTGGCGCTGTTGACGACGGCGACCTGATAGGCGCCTTGCAGTTCCGTTACGGCGCGCTGCGGAATGAGCAGCGCGGCCGCGCTGGTCCCGACCGCTGCCCGGACCTTGCCGTATTGCCCTGGCCGCAGCCTGTTCCCGGGATTGGGGAACAGCCCCGTCAACTGAATCGCGCCAGTGTTCTGATTCACCTGCCGATCCGCGAAGGAGAACTTGCCCTTTTGTGGATAGGCGCTTCCGTCGGCAAGGATCAACTCGAGTTGCAACTTCGAAAGCTCTTTTCCGCTGCGCGTCAGGTTCAGATACTCCTGCTCCCCGACCGTGAAGTTCGCCTTAATCGGATCGAGCGTCGAAACCGTGGTAATCACCCCACTGCTGGGACCGACCAGATTGCCCACCTGCACCTGAGCTTGACCCACAACACCATCGATGGGCGATGCCAGGTGAGTGAAACTGAGATTCACTTGGGCCGCTTCCACCGCAGCCTGAGCGGCTTCCACTGCCGCGTTGTTCGCCTCAATCTGCGCCTTGGCCGTTTCGACACCAGCCTGAGAGGCTTCGATCTGGGCTCCGTAGGCGATGTTATTTTGCACGGCGTTGTCGAGCTCCTGCTGCGTGATTGCCTGCTGCTTGGCCAGCGGCGTATATTTGTCCACGTCCATTTGCGCTCGTTTTTGATTCGCCGCCGATTGCGCCAGCTGGGCCTGGGCCTGGGCTAACTGCGCCTTAGCCTGAGCAAGCTGCCCCCTTGCCATGGCGAGCTGTCCCTGAGCCTGATCGAGAGCGGCCTGAAATGGCCGGGGATCGATTTGGAACAGCAGTTGGCCCTTTCTCACAAACGAGCCTTCCGAGTAGCTCTGCGCGACCAGATATCCGCTCACTTGCGCCCGGATGGCCGCATTGACCATTCCGTCTAGCGTGCCGATCCATTCGCGATAGACCGGAACGTCTCTCTGCTCAACCGGGACCACCTGAACCTCGGGCGGCCGTTCTGTGTTCGCGGACGCACTCGACTTCGTGCAACCTGTCGCAACAAGGGCTGCGGGAATCAAAATGAGCGCTACCCAGATCTTGATCTTATTGAATGCAGATGTCACCTTCGTCTCCTGTTTGGTCCTCTTACGGAATGACTAAGAACACGGCAGAGCGCCTGTCGGACCGATCTTCATTCCGGCCGCATCCAGTGCGTGGGCTTCCCTGTAATCTCCTCGACCAGAGCCTTCATCGCTACTCCCTTTGCGATAAAGCGCGCTCCGGCCCGACACATCTCGTCGAGGAGACGCCGCCCGGACTCATCGATCCACGTAACCTCCCTCAGATCGACTTCGACCCGTCTCCCGGAGACCGGTGCGGAACGCCACGTGTTTTCCGTCTCGGCAACCCAGGCGCCCTCGAGCCTGCCTGCAAGATGCAACCGCCACGGGGCGCCTTCCCCCTGAATTGTGATTCTCAACATTTCGTTTTCCCGTATTCGCCCAGTGAAGCGCACGTGCGACGCCAAGTATCACAGCCCGTGTAATTGCTTGAGTGCTAACGGATTGAAGCGCAACCGGCTTCTCGGAGTCCGCCTGCCAGTGCCCGATTTCCGGCATAACGCCAGCCATCTGGTAGCACTTGATCGGCTGCTCTTCCGGAGCGATGTGTAAATCGAAGAAAATGCGTACCTACGGCATTTGGTCTAAGCCATTTCAGTCGGTGCGATAATTGCTCGTAGCAAGACTATGCGTGTAATGGCAGAGGGGCTGGAGGGAGCCCAGTTCAAGGCGATGGCAACGATGCGGGTAACGGCAGAGCTGGAGGGAGCGCGTTCAACACAGTCGCTTGCGCCTCGGTACGAATCACTGATCCGTCTGGCCGAGGCGATTCGGTCTCACCGCGACCAGAAGGACTTATTCCGGCTCCTCGCGGATGAGCTGCGCCAGGTAGTCCCATTCGATTTGATGGCTCAATGCGACCATGCTGGCAACAAGATCAACTGGCATTTCTCCGAAGCGTACGATCTCGAGAAATGCGGAATTTCTCATATTCCAAGGGAAGAAGGCGTCGCATGGTGGGTGGATCGGAATCAGCGACCGATGGTGCTCCAGGTCGGCCACCAGGAGACGCGCTTCCGCACGAGCATCGAAGCGCTCAATAAACTAGGACTCCGTTCGCTATGTGCGCTCCCATTGAGCACTGCTCATTCGCAACTCGGCAGCCTTGTTTTCGCGAGTCAGATCGCTGACGCCTACCCTCCGGAAGAAGTGCGATTTCTATCGCTCGTCGCAGACCAGATCGCCCTGGCAATGGATGACGCTCTCGCGCAGCAGCGATTGAACCTCCTTCTTGATCTGACAAATCGCGTGGTGTCAAAGCTGGACTTGCGGGAATTGCTTCGGGAGGTTTGTGCCAGCATTCGTTCCGTGATGCAATGCGAAGGCGTCGGCGTGACCCTTTCCGGTCCGGACGACCAGTTGCGGCTTTGCGCGTTCGATCATCCAGGGGGCAGGAACATTGTCCACGAAGGGGACATTATTGCGCCGGAGGCGTCGCAGACGTTGTTCAAGGCATTCCAAACGGGCCAACCCGTCTGCGTCGCAGCGCTGGACACTGCAGCGGAACCTCTGGCTGTTGCGGAAGGCCTCAAATCGTTGTACCACTTGCCTCTCATGAGCCGGGAGCGCGTCCTTGGCGTTCTCAGCCTGGTCAACTCCGCAGCGAATGCCTTTGCCGAGGGCGACGCAGCGTTCCTGGCTCAAGTTGCGAATCAGATGGCGCTTGCGGTGGAGAATGCGATCGCTTACGGAGAGATTGCTGGCCTGAAAGATAAGCTTGCTCAGGAGGTGATCTATCTACAGGACGAACTTCGAACCGAGCTGAAGTTCGAAGAAATCGTCGGCAACAGCGATGCTCTCAGGCGCGTGCTTGCGGAAGTCGAAACCGTCGCACACACCGATTCCACGGTGCTCATCTACGGCGAGACAGGTACTGGGAAAGAACTAGTCGCTCGGGCGCTCCACAACATCAGCTCGCGCAAGTCGAACGCTTTTGTCAAACTGAACTGCGCGGCGATTCCAACCGGGCTACTCGAAAGCGAATTGTTCGGCCACGAAAAGGGCGCGTTTACCGGAGCGATCGCTCAACGTGTTGGCAGGTTCGAGTTGGCGAGTCGCGGCACGGTATTTCTCGACGAAATCGGCGAGATTCCCCTGGAACTGCAACCGAAGCTGTTGCGGGTCTTGCAGGAGCGCGAATTCGAACGTCTGGGCAGCACACGCACGCTCCGCACCGACGCGCGTCTAATCGCCGCGACGAATCGCGATCTGGGGGCCATGGTGGAGGATCAGAAGTTTCGCTCCGACCTCTACTACCGGTTGAACGTTTTCCCGGTGCGGGTGCCCGCGCTGCGCGAACGGCGGGAGGACATTCCTTTGCTCGTCCGCCATTTCGCGCAGCAGTTCAGCCGCCGCATGAATCGTGGCGTCGAAACTATCCCGTCGGAAACAATGCATACGCTGGTCCGCTACGACTGGCCCGGCAATATTCGGGAATTGCAAAACGTGATCGAGCGGGCGGTGATCGTTTCCACGGGACCGATACTTAAGGTTCCGCTGGACGACTTGAGGAGGCGTGTGAGTTCGGCGGAGTCCTCAAACGGCGTCAGCGGGTCCGACGATGCCCGGAAGATGCGCGGCGTGCTCGAGGACACCGAACGAAAACAGATCTTGACTGCTCTCAAGCAAACCAATTGGATCGTCGCCGGTCCGAAGGGAGCGGCCGCCCTGCTGGGGATGAAGCGCTCGACGCTGCAGGCTCATATGCAGAGGCTCGGCATTCGAGTTTCGCGGGCCGCAGGCTAAGCCTTGGCGCCCGCAATTCGGTATTTGCCGGGCCCTGGGCGCCTGTGGCTGGATCCATTGCCGGCCGCGCAGTGCCGTGGGTTGTCTTTGGTAAGCGCGCGTTCCCGACCTTGACGCGGGAAGCTCTTGACATTTGACCACGCGTAAGTCATTCGGATTCTTCCAAAGCA
Organism: Bryobacterales bacterium; assembly: GCA_963817515.1. GTDB lineage: Bacteria > Acidobacteriota > Terriglobia > Bryobacterales > Bryobacteraceae > DATMNI01. The sequence goes on from CAWFPJ010000014.1 coordinate 220,634, forward strand.
CCACGGTTTCGCGAGGGTGGCCACTGACGTTCCATTCCCGATCGCCAAGCCTCACGGTTAACCATTGCCTGCCCATTCGGGGAGCCAACCGTGGTTGTGAACATGCTGACTAAATCGATGGGGAGAGAAAATGAAAGCTCCATCATTCAGTTACTACACGCATGACGGACCTGCCGCTGTTGGCATCGAACTGACCGGCGCCCTGGCCGCAGAAGACGCGAAGGAACCGTCGCGGTCGTTCTTTCGAGACGTGCTTCCGACTATTGGATTGCTACTATTACTGACCTCCTCGAGGGCTCCAGCGCAGTCTCCTGCGATTATTCAGGCCACAACCAATGAGAGCCTTGCCTTTGCCCGGTATATCGCTCGTCTAGATGCGCGCGGCCCGTTTACCGAGTCGGGTCCCGTAGCGCTGGCAGTTGTGGCATCGCTACCCGGCCTGGACAAACAGGGGCGCTTGTTGGCGATCCGCGATGTAGGCAAATCCGAGCGCAGCGAATACGGAATAGTCGAGCTCCAGGGAGACTCTTTCGTATTTGACCGCGTCATCGCTCCTTACTTCGCCGCGCAACGCCAGGCCGAAGACCTGCCGCTTTCATCCGTCACCATTACTCCGCGGAACTACAAATTCCGTTATGCAGGCGCAGTCAAGGCTGGAGATAGTGCGGCGTACATATTTCGGATCACTCCTAGAACGAAGCGTGCTGGCCTGATTCGAGGCGAACTGTGGATAGAGCCGGTGACAGGCGCCCCAGTTCTGGTGACCGGGCGCCTTGTGAAGATACCTGCCGCTTCCTTCCGCGTCATCAACGTCGTACGCGAAATAACGTTCGTGAACGGATCTCCCTGCGCTCGCACGACGCACATGATGATTGAGACACAGCCTGTAGGACGCGCTGAGTTGATCACTATCGAATTGCCTCTGCGATTGCCTGATCCGGACGCGGCGCCGCCCTCTATGAGTAGGGAGTCAGGAAGCAAAGATTTACTGTCTCTTATGTGAAATCTCCGGAACAGCGGCAATTTCTCGCGCTTGTGTTGGTGTTCGGCATGGAGAATTAGAGGTGATCTCGATGGACCAGAATTATGATCTGATTGTGATCGGTGGCGGCCCTGCGGGGATAACCGGGGCGGCTACTGCCGCTGGATTCGGGAAGAGTGGCTCTCATCGACGGCCCCCACGAACTCGGTGGTGCCAATGTCAACACTGGTACTGCACCGAGCAAAGCGCTACGAGAGACGGCTTTTACGCTATCTGGCGGGCGCTCGCGCAACCTCTATGGCGTGAATCTCTCATGGCATGGATCTCTCGCTCCGAAAGGAAGCGACCGTAGCGGATTTCCTTCGTCACGAACGGAACGTAAAGACCGGGCTCAACGTGTTCGTTACGGAAATGTTCAAGCGTTCCAGGATTGACGTGTACTACAGAAGGGCCGCGAGGCGGCGGTCATGTGCGTCACATAGTCGGCGAACGTCTTGTCCGGTGTTTTGATGAGAACATTGATGCCGTTGGGAGCGTAAGCGAGGTCCGGATAGGGTTTGCGTAACTGGTGGAGGCACGTGGCGATTTCGCGGCGCCCGGCGTAGCGCCCTCTAACCCCGAGCGAACGCAAGAACGGGAGTTGTTGAGCAACGGCAAGACCGCCTGCCAGATCGCCCCGCCGACGTTCTCGAAGTAAACATCGATGCCGTCCGTGCAGGCTGCCGTAAGCTTTGCGGAGAAATCGGAGTCGCTGTGATTGATGGCCGCGTCGAACCGGAGATCGTCCTTTACATACGCGCACTTCTCGGGGCTAGCCGCGATGCCGGTCGCCCTCGCTCCAGCGATCTTGGCGAGCTGGCTAACCAGCGACCCGACCAGTCCACTCGCTGCCGCGACGACCACCGTTTCCCCTGGCGCGGGCTTCCCGATCACGCGCAGGCCCGCATACGCGATGAATCCGGGCATCCCAAGTACGCCGAGCCTGGTTGTTATCGGCCCGACGGCGGAACGAGCTTGCGCAGGTCCGCACGATCCGAGCGCGTGCGTACACCACCCCGTCTGAGCAAGAACGATGTCGCCTTCCGAGTATCCGGGATGTTGCGAGGCGATCACCGTCGCAACGGATTCGCCTCCCATGACACCACCAAGCGGGACCGGCGTCGCATACGACTTCCGATCATCCATCTGACCGCGCATGCAGGGGTCGAGCGAAAGATACTGGACCCGAAACAGCACCTGCCCCGCGCATGTCGGGATCGCAGTTTTCTCAACGCGGAAGTCGGTCGGCTGATTTTTACCTCGCGGTCGGGCAGCAAGGATGATTGTGGCAAGCGGCTGCTTCGATCATATCCATACCTCTATGGGTCATGTTGAGGGCTGCCGTATGATGCAACCTGGCGTTCCAGCAACGGACTATGATGCGCAGAATAGATGACTCATCAACCGACACCGACTAACCAGCCAACACCAGTCCGCCGAAGGGCCGGCCTTCGATCGCTGATCTGCCATCGCGAATCGTAGTTATCGCTTCGGCAACCAGCGCCGTCCGTCCCAGCTTGGTGCCGCGTTTGTGAATCCGCCCGCTGTGCTCGGTTTCGTTAGAATTCGACACCCTCGGCACGATGCCGAAGCAGCTCGCCAGGTGGCCCTCATCGGCAAAGTCATTGACATCGCCAATCACGCTCAACAGAATCGCCTCCGTGATCTTGCCGATGCCGTTGATGCTCGACGGGCCCTTGTGGCCCTCCAGCTTCGAACCCTCCACCGCGGTCGTTTTTCTCCAGTTCGGAGATGCTCTGGCATAAACCGCGAGTCTGACCCACAATCAACCTGCCGTCAGCAAGCAGATCCCCGCTCTTGAAGACGAGCCCGGCACAGAACTGATTCACCGCACCTCGCGCTCTATTGCACTGACTGATCCAGTCGCGATGTTACGAGTCTGCTTTGCGCATTCCCGACGACTTCGAAAACACGACTTCACGAATTGGCCGAGGCCAAACCGCGCCGAAAGGCCTCATTCGTGTGACCGTTCCTCCGACAATTGCCCGCCTCCACATGGTGTCAAAACTGCCTGCGTGTTTTGATGCCTACCCCCGACATGGCAGTTGAGTTGGCGGCATCGGAGAGCCTGACGATGATCATCGAGGACGGCCTTGATGTGGCGATCCACTCAGGTGATCTTCCAGTCTCCACTCTGGTTGCGCGAAGATTCGCGCAGAGGACGATTATTCTCGTCGCCACTCGTCAGTACCACACACGATACGGCGCAGCAGCATCGCCGGACGGTCTCGACCGCTTTCGATGTGTCGTTTTGGTCGAGTGGGGTTCGGTACGGCCGTGAAGCTTTGGCTCGGGCCAAGACGCAAAGCGTGTTATCCCCACAGGAGTGTTTGGAACCAGCGATACCGAACAGATGCGGATGGGTGTCCTCGAACATCTGGGATTGCCCAGGCGCCAGCATGGCCCTTCGCCGCAGAACCCACAGAAAGTATTGTTATACGCCTTCTAACTCCCTTCGAACGAACAGTGCGGATCCTTGCGGTTCGACCTGCTAACCGCCGGCTGTCCGCCAAAGTACGTATCTTCATCGAGCATCTGGAGAAGACTTTCGGGCTCTGTTCCCAGTTCAATCCACCTCGCTAAACTTTGGCTACCCTACTACCGATCAGAATCGTGGGTATTAAGCGATGCAGGTTCGTCTTAGGAGGTGTTCTGGCCCGGCGCGGTACTGTGCGCGCAGGAGGGAACACCGAATTATGAGGTTGGCTCGAACTATTCCTGGCTGCACGTGAACTCCGTCTATCAAGATCGTCAGCGGACGGGCAACGGAGGCTCTGGCTATTTCGAGTACAACGTGAACCCGTACTTGTGGAACGGCGGCGTTGTGCTTCGGCTCGGCGAGCGGCCCAGGCGCCAGCATGGCTCTTCGCCGCAGAACTCAGAGAAGTTATTGTTATACGCCTTCTGACTCCCCTTGAACGAACGGTGCCGATCCTTGCGGGTTCGACCTGCTAGCCGCCGGCTGTCCGCCAAAGTACGCACTCTTCATCTACCCGATCAGGCGACCGCTGCATCGATCAGGGCTTGGGCGGCCTTTGCCGCGGCTCTCACGGCATCCCGCTTTCCTAGAATGCCGGCTGTCGAGTACGCCCCTTCAATCAACATGAGCAATTGGTTGCTCAATACCTCGGGCTGGCGCGCACCAGTGGCGCGACAAAGCTTGAGCAATCTCCTTCTCATTTCGTTTTTGTGAGCCAACGCGACCACTCTGGCGCGGGAATCTTCCTCCGGGAATTCCGCAGCCGCCTTCAGAAACGCGCAGCCGCGGAACTCCGGCTGCCGCGTCCGAACTGCGATTGCCTCAAATAGATCGGGCAACTGCCGGCGCGGCTGGCTTGGATTCAGGGCCATCACACCGTCCCACCACTGCCAATAACGCCGACCCCTCGCCTCCAAGTACGCGGCGACGAGGTCGTCCTTTGAAGCAAAGTTGCGGTACAGGCTCATTTTTGCGACGCCGGATTTCTCGATGATGGTATCGATGCCCACTGCGTGGATGCCCTCACGATAGAAAAGGTCCTCAGCGGTTTCCAGAATGCGTTCGCGGGCAGACTTTAGCGATGATTTCATGAGACAGACCTGTCTCTATCATACCAAAACTTCTGGAATCTCGCCATGACCAACACACATCCGATCCTGTATGTGGATTGTCAGAGTCGCCCTCCGGCGCCCGTATACCTTTGTCGTCGTCGCATTGTTGATCCTCATTCTTAGCCCGGTAGTGATTCTTCGTACGCCGACAGACATCTTCCCCAACGTCGACATCCCTGTGATCGCTGTGGCTTTCTCTTACACGGGATTGAACCCGGAAGAGATGGAAGGCCGGATCACGACAGTATTCGAACGTATCGTGACAACGGTTGTGAACGACGTTGAGCATATCGAATCGACAACGATCAATGGACAGGCGATTGTCCGGATATTCCTTCAACCTGGCGCCAATGTCGATCGCGCAACGGCGCAGATTACCGCCGGATCCCAAACGATCCTCCGCTTTCTTCCTCCCGGGACACAGCCGCCGCTCATGCTCAATTACAGCGCCTCGACGGTGCCCATCCTGCAACTCGCCCTCTCCGGACAAGGGCTGGCCGAACAACAACTGAACGATATCGGCCTCAACTTCCTCCGAACCCAACTGGTCACGGTCCCGGGGGCCGTCGTTCCGTTCCCGTACGGGGGGAAGCAACGTCAGGTGATGGTGGACCTCAAGCCAGGGTTGCTGCAATCAAAGGGCCTGGCGGCCGCCGACGTGGTTTCCTCCTTGAGCCAACAGAACCTGGTGCTTCCTTCCGGGACAGCCAAAATCGGCGCGTCCGAGTATGACTTCGATCTTAATGCGAGCCCCAAAACGGTGCCCGAGTTAAATGATGTTCCCGTCAAGGTGATCGGCAATTCCACTGTATACTTGCGGGATGTGGCGAACGTCCGGGATGGATTTGCGCCGCAGACCAACATCGTTCGCCAGGACGGACATCGCGGGACGCTAGTGACGGTTCTTAAGTCGGGCAATGCGTCCACTCTGGATGTGGTGCAAGGAATTCGCAACTTGCTGCCTCAGGTCGCGGCAACGTTGCCGCCGGAGTTAAAGATGCAACCTCTGGCGGACCAGTCCCTGTTCGTTCGAGCCGCGGTTGGATCAGTGATTCGTGAGGCCATTATCGCCGCCTGTCTCACCGGATTGATGATCCTGCTATTCCTGGGCAGCTGGCGCAGCACGTTGATCATCGCAGTCTCGATTCCGCTTTCCATCCTTACATCGATTATCGTGCTTGGTGTCCTGCATGAAACGATCAACGTGATGACACTCGGCGGCCTGGCACTCGCCGTTGGCATCCTTGTGGATGACGCCACTGTCGAGATCGAGAACGTCAATCGAATCCTCGATGAAGGGAAGGAAATCAGGGAGGCGATTCTGGAAGGCGCCCAGCAAATCGCCGTGCCGGCCCTGGTCTCTACTCTTTGCATATCGATCGTCTTTATTCCCATGTTCTTCCTGAACGGGGTAGCGCGCTACCTGTTCGTGCCGCTGGCCGAGGCGGTCGTGTTCGCGATGATGGCTTCGTATATCCTTTCGCGGACGCTGGTCCCCACGCTTGCCATGTACTTGCTGCGACCCGGACAGCACACTTCCGCTCGGTCGCGTAATCCCCTTGCGCACCTGCAACAAGCGTTCGAACGAGCGTTCGAGAGGCTTCGCCTGGCATACGAACTTCTACTTACCAGCTTCGTTTACCACCGTCGTATCTTCATTCCAATGTTTCTCCTGATAGCGCTATCTGCATTTCTGCTGGTTCCATGGCTCGGCCAAGATTTCTTTCCGGCCATCGATAGCGGCCAATTGCTTCTCCATGTACGGGCCAAAGCGGGCACACGCATCGAGGAGACCGCGAGACTCTGCGATCTGGTGGAGGCGTCCATTCGTCGGGAGATACCGAACGAAGAGGTAGAGAACATTCTCGACAACATAGGGCTGCCTTACAGCACCATCAACTTCATTTACAACCGGTCGGGGCTGATCGGCGCCGGCGACGCGGATATCCTCGTGTCGCTGAAAGAAAAACATCGGCCGGTCACCGACCATGTCCGCGCGTTGCGCCTCAGACTGGCCCAGGAGTTTCCAGGCACTACTTTTTCCTTTCTTCCCGCCGATATGGTCTCCCAGATTCTGAACTTTGGCGCGCCGGCGCCCGTCGACATCCAAATCGAGGGAGCGAACCTGGACAGGAATCGCCAGCTCGCGGACCAGTTGTTGGGGCAGCTTCGCCATGTGCCAGGCCTGGCCGATGTGCGCATTCAACAGGATTTCGATTACCCGCGATTTCACGTCGAGATCGACCGAACGAAGGCAGCGCAGGGCGGCTTCACGCCGCGCGACATCGCCAATAGTCTGCTGGTTTCGCTGAGCGGCAGCTTTCAAACCACGCCAAATTTCTTCCTGAACCGGCAAAACGGCGTCGAGTATAACCTAGTCGCTCAAACGCCGCAGTACGCCATCCAATCGCTGCAGGATGTCCAAAGCATGCCGATCAGCTCGCCTACGATGACCCGTCCGGAAATCCTGGCCGATGTCGGATCGTTGACACGATCCACCGAACCCGCAGTGCTATCGCACTTCAACATCCGCCGGGTTGTGGATATTTACGGATCAGTTGACGGCCGTGATCTCGGGGCGATCGGCCGGGACGTCGCCCGCATCCTAGACTCGAATCGACAATCGTTTCCGCGTGGTACCTTCGTCACAGTTAAGGGCCAGTTCGAAACCATGCGAACCTCTTACCGGGGTTTGCTGGCTGGTCTGGGTTTTGCCATCGTGCTCGTCTACTTCTTGATTGTGGTGAACTTTCAGTCGTGGCTGGATCCCTTCATCATCATCACCGCTCTGCCGGTGGCACTGGCGGGCATTGTACTTTTTCTGTTTCTCACGCATACAACACTGAGTGTGCCGGCGCTCACGGGAGCCATCATGTGTATGGGAGTCGCCACTGCCAATAGCATCCTGGTAGTCGCGTTCGCCAAAGAGCGCCTGGTGCACCACGGTGAGGCGGTGGAAGCCGCCATCGAAGCGGGCTCCACGCGGTTTCGCCCGGTTCTGATGACCGCGCTGGCGATGATTATCGGCATGATTCCGATGGCGCTCGGGACGGGCCATGGCGGAGAGCAAAATGCGCCGCTGGGGCGCGCCGTTATCGGTGGGCTGTTGGCGGCCACGGTCGCAACCCTTTTCTTTGTACCCTCGGTTTTCGCCATTTTACACGGTGGGCACGCCGCCGGGAGCCCGCGGCGCCCCTACGACGGTAGTTTCCAACTTACGGAGCTAAGCAATGACAACCATGAATAGAATGAGCACTGAGGATCGTACGCAAGAGGCAGGCAAAGATGCGAATCGCATTCCGCGGTCCACTGTGAGGGTTTTTGTTGCGGCCCTTGTAGCTGCCGCGGGTACGCTCGTCTTCGCAATTCACGGAGGGATTACGACTCGGGTTGCGGCGGAATCCAGTTTGGCTCGCAACACGGAACAGGCAGCCATTCCGATCGTCAATGTGATCCATCCGAACGATGGAGCATCTCTAGAAGAACTGGTATTGCCGGGAAATACGCAGGCGTTTAGTGATACACCGATCTTCGCGCGAACCGGCGGTTATCTCAAACGCTGGTATTTCGATATCGGTGCTCATGTGAAACGTGGCGACTTATTGGCTGAAATCGAAACACCGGAAATCGACAAGCAGCTCCAACAGGCGCGCGCCGATCTCGAGACCGCACAGGCCAATTACCATCTGGCCGAGACGACGGCAGCCCGCTGGCAGTTCCTCTTGCAAACCGACTCCGTGTCCAGGCAGGAAACCGACGAAAAGGTTGCTGACCTAAGCGCCAGGAAGGCCACGGTGGATTCCAATGCTTCCAATGTCCACAGGCTTGAGGATCTTCAGTCCTTCCAAAAGGTCTGCGCGCCATTCGATGGGGTTCTAACTGCCCGCAACACCGATGTCGGAGCTTTGATCGATGCCGGGGCCAACTCCGCGAGCAAGGAACTGTTCCATCTCGCAGCGATCGACAGTCTCCGTGTGTTTGTCGCGATTCCGGAAGTATATTCCCGCGCCGCGCTGCCGGGCGCCATCGCGTCCCTGACGCTCGACGAGTTTCCCGGCCGTTCTTTCCAGGGAACGCTGGCGCGGACGTCAAATTCGATCGACCAGGCGTCGCACACGCTTATGACCGAAGTCGATGTTCGGAATCCTGATAGCCAGCTGCTGCCGGGCGCTTACGTTTCTGTTCATTTCAAGCTCCGTCAGACCGTTCGCTCTGTCGTGGTTCCTTCGAACACGTTGCTTTTCCGGTCAGAAGGTCTGCGCGTTGCGCTCGTGCGGGATGGGCGCGTACAACTGGAGTCTGTCAAAATTGGCCGGGACTATGGCAGCACTGTCGAGGTTATCTCAGGGCTCCAGCGCGAGCGACGCCGTCGTACTTGATCCCGCCGACTCGCTGGTGAGCGGAACGCCGGTGCGAATCGGCATCCAAGCCGCCGCAGTTCCAGGAGGTTCCGGCAAATGACCCGCACTGGAGCTGTATTCGCCGCGGTTCTGGCATGCCTACTTGCCGGCTGTACGGTTGGACCTAAGTACAAAGCTCCCGATGTTCCGCTCACTCCGGCATACAAGGAGACAGCCGGCTGGAAGGCAGCGCACCCCAGCGATCAGGTTCTGCGCGGACCATGGTGGGAGATCTTCGGAGATCCCCAACTCAGCGTTCTCGAAGAACAGGTACCTGGCGGTAACCAGAGTCTCAAAGCGCTGGAGGCCCGTTTTCGCGAGGCGCGCGCAGCCATACGATTCAACCGCTCTTCGGAATTCCCCACGATTTCTACAGCGCCATCGATTGCTTCGATTCGCGATTCGGCGAATCGTCCTTATCTGCCACCTGGGGCTGCCCGTGCGACGGGCGATTTCGTCTTGCCATTTGATGTTTCCTACGAATTGGATTTTTGGGGACGTGTACGGCGAACGGTCGCCTCCGCGCGTGAATTTGCCCAGGCGAGCGCCGCCGACCTCGAGACGGCCAAGCTCAGTCTTCAGGCGGAACTGGCATTCGACTACTTCGAGCTCAGAAGCGCCGACGCACAGAAGCAGATCCTGGACAATACGGTGGAAAGCTACGCCGCAGCGCTGCGGCTCACTCAGAATCGCTATCAGGGGGGCGCGGCGCCGAAGTCCGATGTGGCACAGGCCGAGACGCAACTCGAAACGGCGCAGGTGCAGGACACCGATATCGGCGTGCAACGATCTGGGTACGAGCATGCCATTGCGATCCTGATCGGCAAGCCTCCGGCGGAGTTCAGTCTGCAAGCGGCGCCATCGTCCAAGCGGTTTCCCGATATTCCGGTGGGCGTGCCGGCGGATTTGCTGGAGAGGCGGCCGGATATTGCAGCCGCTGAGCGCCGTGTGGCTGCCGCGTCCGAACAGATCGGCATCGCCCGCGCGGCTTTCTTCCCAACCGTCATGCTGGGCGCCGCCGTCGGACTCGAAGGGACCTCGATCACGAACTGGCTCAACTGGCCGAGCCGCCTCTGGGCTGTGGGTCCATCCGCGGTGCAAACCCTGTTCGATGCCGGGCGGCGGAGGGCGACGTCGGAAGCGGCCATGGCCGGCTTCGACGCAGCGGCCGCGGATTATCGCGAGTCGGCGCTGGCCGCGTTCCAGCAGGTAGAGGACAACCTGGCCGCATTGCGTATTCTCGAAGCGGAGGCGGGCCAACAACATGCTGCCGTGGTCTCCGCGCAGGAGTCGCTACGGCTTTTCACCAATCGATATAAGGGCGGCGTGGATACTTATCTCCAAGTCGTCACTTCGCAGACTGCCGCTCTGACAAACGAACGGAATGAGACCGATATCCAGCGGCGGCGCATGGATGCGACTGTGCTCCTGATCAAGGCGTTGGGCGGGGGCTGGAAGGTTTCGAATCTACCCAAGCTGTGAATTCTGGACGGGAATGTAGATATTCGAACCTTCGGGATGCTTTCCGAATTTCCCGGCGCTTGAAGGTCACGGGCCCCACTCGATAGAAGGAGCCAATAATGCCCGTCGCGAAACTTCAGCGACGAATTGGTATTGCTGGAATTGACTTTTATCAGCGGGCGGCCGAAGGAGCCGCGTCTCGCTCTACGGAGGAAACTCAATGAACCAGTGGTCGCGGCAACCCGGCAGTCTTGAATAAGAATGAATTGGAAATCATGCGCGCAATGAGAGCGGAAGGATTCAGGGGTTACCAGGATCTGAACGGGTGGACACTCCGAATTCGCCGCAGGCTTCGGACGGACGGGTACAGGTGAGATCACGGCGAGCCATCCGGACCCTTCGCAGTTCCACATCCGCCTCCACCCGGCTTATCCCAATACGGGGATATACGGCGGCGATGCCGTCACGAGTTGGCAAGTGGGACGTTGGGCTCCAGGCCACGCTATGTCAACGCTACGGGTGGATGCCGGAGCCAGGACCGTGGGCTACTCGATGAGGTCATCGGCTTCTCGGACCGGAAACTGGCCGGGCGAATTCGTGGAATCTACGCTTCAGCATGAGATCGAAGCCAGTGGCGGCGGGAATATGGCGAAGGCTTGCGGGCACGGTATGCGCTGGGCGGAGTCTCAGACTCGGCGCCGGACGCTTTCGTCGCATTCGAACCTGAAGACGAGCGACGGTCACGGCGACCCCGCAGCCTATCAGTGGATGACAGGCGGATGGATTCCGGCAACTGTCGCGGTTCAGCACATCGAAGAAGCAGGCCGACACCTTGCATTCGCCTCGGAGGGCACGGATAACCGGGACTATCGCTTCATGGACTGGACCCTGAGTACCTCCGCTCAATGGAGTGCAAAGGGGTCTTGGTGACGTGGCTGAGGGCGGGAAGCCCCGGTCGCGCCACCGCACTCTTCGCCTCATTCACCTCGAGTTTGAGCGTTTGCGTGATGAATCGCGTGACGCTCTCCATCACCCGTGGCCCTGCCGGTCGCTGCGGACAAGATGTACAGTTCCTTTAAGACCCGCTCCAAGCCCTGGAACTCCGGCCTGCTCTGCCTTCGGAACCTTTGTTTTGTGCTTCTTTTTTATATGGATTTCTTTTCTCCGATTGTCTGATGGTGTATACTGGCTCAAACTTTTGGCTCGCGCCCCGACGGCTCGGGCATGTAACGGGATCGATTTTAAATTTAAGGCGGCTATAGGAGGGTGTTCATGGGGTCCTTTAACGCCGGCAAGATAACTGTCGGACTTCTTGTTATGTTCGCGACAGCCAATTCCGCTCTGCCGCAAGCGAGTACCGCAATTGTTCGTGGCACTGTTCGGGATCAGGCGCAGGCTGTCGTACCGGGGGCGAACGTCGTACTAACCAATACCGCCACCAACGTCGTCGTCGACGTGCCGGTCGGGCGAGGCAAGAAATTGCTTGGAAACTCCAGAGGCATACTCGAACACATTGTGGGAGGCTGGCAAGTCGCCGGGCTCGGCGGCATGCGGAGTTCGTATTGGACGCTGCCTACAACTGTCTATCCCACGGGCAATCCGATTGAGATTTATGGCTACAAGTATCCGATCCAGGATTGCCAAACCGGGACATGCTATCCCGGTTATCTCTGGTGGAACGGCTATATTCCAGCCAACAAGATCAACAGCCACGACGCTAACGGCAAACCGAACGGCATTGAGGGTGTTCCCGCGAACTACAAACCGGCCGGCGCTCCCTTGATTCCGTGGGGCCAAACGGCCTTGCCGCCGAATGCTCCTGCAGGAACGAATGTCGCATCTTTCTGGGACACGAATAACGTCTGGGTACCGTTAAACAACGGAAATGTCCAGCGCGTGGCTTACAACGACAATCTCCATCCCTGGCGCAATCAGTATATGGGTGGCCCATGGCAGTGGTCGCAGGATGCATCAGCTTTCAAATTCTGGAAGATTAAGGAGTATGCCACATTGCGGTTCAACATCGATTTCTTCAACGTGTTCAATCACCCGAACAACCCCCTTGCCATCGCCGATACCGGCATTTTGAGCACACGCAACTCGGGAAGTAATGCGAGGGTGACGCAACTAGGTATGAGGTTCACATGGTAAAAAAACTCCTTCCTTTCTTGCTGAGTGCTGCGCTCGTTTATCCGCAGGCTACGAATCCGCCGCAGCCCCCGAGTCCGCCACGGCCCCCGAGCACCGCTGTCGGCAGTAAGGGCCTTGTCGTTTCCGGACGCGCGGCAGCCAGCGAGGCTGGAACCAGGATGTTGGAAGCCGGCGGGAATGCGGCCGATGCCGGCGCAGCCACGCTGCTCGCCCTCAGCGTCCTGACAGTCGGGGCATTTTGCATTGGCGGCGAAGTTCCGATCTTGTATTACAGCGGGGATACGAAAACCGTCAAGGTTCTTTCCGGACAGGGTGGAGCTCCCCTCGACCCGAAGGCGATCGAATGGTTTATGCAGAATCGCATCCCCGGAGGGGTGGCACGCGCGGCAACCGTCCCGGCGGCTCTCGACGCGATCGTAACGCTACTGAAGATGTATGGCACGAAGTCGTTTACCGAGGTATTGCAGCCGACCCTGCAGATCCTGGATGCCGGTGGCCCCTCGTGGTACATCGATACAGGCAGCCGGCAGCGAATCGAAACGGGCGTGAACTGGTACGCCGATCTCGCCGTGACGTTCCGGAAACTGGCCGAAGCCGAAACGAACCAGAAAGGGAGCCGGACGCTGAAACTGCAGGCTGTTTCCGACCGGTTCTACCGGGGTGATGTCGCGGATGCGCTGGAGCAGTGGTACATCGAAAAGGGAAGTTTTCTTCGCAAGAAGGACCTCGCCGCCCACCGGACCAGGGTCGAAGATCCGGTGACCGTGAACTATCGCGGATACACCGTCTACAAGTGCGGTCCATGGACGCAGGGGCCGTACGTGCTCGAAACGCTGCGGCTCCTGGAGGGCTATGACCTCAAGAAGATTGGCTTCGGGTCAGCCGATTACATTCACCTCACCACGGAGGCCATGAAGCTGGCGCTGGCCGATCGCGACGAATTCTACGGTGATCCCGAATTCGTCAAGGTTCCGCTCGCGACCCTGCTCTCTGAGCCTTACGCGAAGCTGCGTCGCCCGTTGATCGACATGGAGAAAGCGTCCCTCAGCGTGCGTCCGGGAGACCCCTACAACATGAAGGCCTACAGGCAGCCGCTGCCCGTGTTTCCCACGCAGGGCGGAACGACGAATATGTGCGTGACGGACCGCTGGGGCAACGTAATCGCGGCAACTCCCAGCGGCCTGTCCAGCACCGCCGGGGTCGCAGGAAAGACAGGCATCATTCATGGCTCGCGAATGACTAGCCTGAATACATTCAAAGGTCACCCGAACGTGATCGAACCGGGTAAGCGGCCTCGTGTCACGTTGACGCCGACGCTTCTGCTGAAGGACGGCAAACCAGCCGCGGCGATCGCTGTCGCCGGCGGCGATCTTCAGGATCAGGCGGCGATTCAGTTGATCCTCGAAATGGTGGATTTCGGCATGACGCCGGAGGAAGCTTTCAAGGCGCCACGGTTTTCCACGGCACACTACACCAGTTCCTTTGGCCAGTCGAAACCGAAGTTTGGCAGCCTGTCTGTCAACGTGCGAGTCAGCGAATCGGCAGTGGACGATTTGAAAAAGCGCGGCCATATCGTAACCGTGGTGCCGGGGAACGCGGGTGGCGTTGCCCTCATCGGCTTTGAGTCTGGCACCGGCGTGGCTCATGGGATCGGAAGCGGGACGAGTGCGGTGCAATAACATCGCGTTCGCCCACTCGGTTAAACCGCCGTGCAGCACAGCCAGCGGGGGCGACCTCCCTGTTTCACGCTTCGCGAAGTATAGGAAAGGAGTCTCGATGCATCGAAGTCTGTTCTGGAATTTCGTTCGGCGAACCTTGTCCCTGTCCCCCGCGGCGTGTCTGACGGCCTGCCTGCTACTTTGCTCTGCTGGCACCCTGACGGGAGCCGATCCGACCGGCAGTATTGCAGGCCGCGTGACGGATCCTACTGGGGCAGTGGTGGTTGACGCGAAGGTAACTGCGACAGTTCTCGCAACCGGCCTGACTCGCGAAACGACAACCATGGCCGATGGCGGCTACACGTTTCCCTTGCTTCCGCCGGCCGTCTATTCGCTGGTGGTGGAAGCGAAGGGATTCAGCCGCTCCGAGCAGCGTGGGATCGAAGTCCTGGCGAATGTCAGCTCGACCGTTCCGATCACCCTGCAACTCGGTTCAGCGACAACATCCGTCACGGTAGACGCGAATGCCGAACTGGTAGACACGCGAACGGGCACGCTTCGCCAGACCGTGGATGAGCGAAGAATCGTCGATCTCCCGCTACAGGGGCGCAACGCCGCCACGCTAGTGCTGCTTGCGCCAGGGACGGTGGATCTCCAAACAGCAAATGCCCGCGGCAAAGGCGATGCGGCGCAGAGCAGTTCTTATCCCGGCATTCAAGCAATTTCCGCTAATGGGGCGCGAGGCGACGGCATCAACTATCAGCTCGATGGCGGCAGCAACCTTGATCATTACACCAACGTCAATAATCCATTTCCCAATCCCGATGCGCTTCAGGAATTCAGTGTTCAGACCAATAATTACAGCGCCGAGTATGGAAGAACCTACGGCGCCGTGGTCAACGTGGTAACCAAGTCCGGCACTAATCAGTTTCACGGCAGCGCATTCGAGTACATCCGCAACGGCGCTCTGAACGCACGGAACTTCTTCGCGCCTACTGGTGATAAGCTCAAGCGCAATCAATTCGGCGGCACGTTCGGCGGCCCCATCATCAAAGATAAGCTGTTCTTCTTCGGCACCTATCAGGGAATGCAGTTGGCCAATGTAGCAGGCGGGCTCAGCGCGTTCGTTCCCACCGCGGCCCAGCGCGCCGGTGATTTTTCGTCGCTCCCACCGCTCCTCGACCCAATGACGAAAGTGCCGTTTCCACAAAATCAGATTCCGGCGAGTCGGCTGGATCCCGTCGCGTTGAAGTTGCTGCCGATGATTCCACTACCCAATGGCGCAAATGGGTTCCTGGTGTTCGATCGTCCCGACCACGAGCACGAGAATCAGGTAATGGGCCGCGTCGATTACAATCTGCGGTCCCACCGGATTTATGGGCGCTACTTCTTCGCTCGATACCCGGTGGAAGCTGTCACGCAAGATCTTATCCGTTCGTTTCGCGGTACCTTATTCTTCAATCAGGCGGCCTCAGTCAGCGACACCTACACGATCAGTCCGAACCTGTTCAACAGCGTGATCTTCTCCTATAGCCAGACAGACGGGACAGTTACCAGCAGTGCCCCGTTCGGCATGGCCGATATCGGCAGTTCGGCGGCACAATCCACACCACCCGGAATTTTCGTAACAGTTACCGGATATTTCGGCATCAGCACTGGAGAGCCTGGCACGTTTAAGCGGAAAACGTTCCATTTCAGCGATAGCGCCCATTGGGTCCGAGGCAAGCATGAGATTGCATTCGGCGGCGACATCATGGACAATTGGACCGATCTCGAGAATACGTTTCTGCAGAATCCGAGATACCAGTTTCAAGGCACGACCTTCAGCGGCAATCCTCTTACAGACTTCATGCTCGGGTCCGTGCAGCGCCTTCAGACCGGCGGTGGCCAGTACGTAGCCCGGCGCGGATTCCTCAAAGCATTCTTCGTTCAAGACAATATCCGCGTGACGAACAAGCTCAACCTAAATCTGGGTCTTCGGTGGGAGCCATTTACGCCGGAGGGAGACGAACTGGGCAGGACCGAATGCTACGTTCCGGGACAGCGGTCGCAGCGCTTTCCGAACGCGCCGACTGGTTACCTTTTCGCTGGCGACGCGGGATGCCCCGATGGAGGAAGCAAATCCCAATGGAAGCTGTTCGCGCCGCGCTTTGGATTCGCCTATAACGTGAAAGGCAATGGCAAGACTACCATTCGCGGCGGCTGGGGAGTCTTTTACCAGCCGCCCTTTGCGGAGTCACGTATTGCCATGTCCAATACAGCGCCGTTCAGTCCACAGTATTTTCTCTTCGGAGTTTCGATGGATAATCCATGGGCGGGGCAGACCAATCCGTTCCCCGCGCAGTTCGCGCCGAAGATTCCGGACAAGAACGCCAGTTTTCAGCTTCCCATCATCGGAATCTCTTTTGCTCCCGATTGGCATCCATCCCGCGTGATGAGCTGGAATTTGACCATGGAGCAGCAACTGGCTCGCAACCTGCTAGTCCGTGTGGGTTATGTCGGGACAAAAGGCACCTATCTGCCTTACAATGTCGATCTGAACCACGCCATCTACACGCCGGCAGCAACCGTAGCCGACACTCAGCAACGCCGGCCCAATCAGGATTTCCAGACGCTCATCCGGGACATCTCCGGCGGCAACTCGATTTACAATTCGCTCCAGCTTTCACTGGAACGCCGCCTGGCTCACGGTGCCTCGGTTGGAGCGAACTATACCTTCTCGCGCAGCATCGATTACAATTCTGCCACTGGAGCGCTCATCAATATTAATCTGATCAACACGGACAACGCCAAAGCCTATCGAGGTGTCTCCGACTACAACGTCCCGCACCGACTCGTAGTGAATTACGTTTGGGAGCTGCCATCGCCGAAACAAGGACTTTGGGCTCGCCGTCTCCTCGGCGGTTGGCAGACGAATGCGATCTGGAACTGGCAGAGTGGATTCCCACTGACTTTCTTGTCGGGCGAGGATCGTTCCAGAACCGGGATCGGCAATGATAGTGCTGACCTCGTATCGAAACCCGGCTACACATCCGGGTCGCGCGGGCAGCGAGTCGCGCAGTGGTTCGCTACCAGTTCGTTCGTTCCCGCGGCTCTAGGCACTTTCGGCAATGCTGGACGAAACATCCTGATGGGACCGGGCAACTTCAACGTTGATTTCTCGGTGCTGAAGAACATTCCGATCACTGAACATCGGCGGCTGCAATATCGCGCCGAGTTCTTCAATTTGTTCAACCACGCTCCCCTCGGCAACCCCGGGACAACATTAGGGTCGCCCAGTTTCGGCCGGATCACCAGCGCGGGCGACCCGCGGATCCTCCAGATGGCGCTGAAGCTGTACTTTTGATTTGGAGGCTTCATGGCAGAGACACGTACACGACAGCATTTTTTCCAAGGCATGCAGATCCGCGGCATAGTTCTCACTGCATTTACGTTGCTGCTGCTAGCGGCGCTGGTCCGCGTCGGAAGCGGTGACGTGAGTACCGTTCGCCAACTGGCGCCCGGCATCTACTATTGGCAGGGGAACAGCGAGAACCATGAGCAGACGAATGTGGGCTGGGTAATCTTCAAGGACGGCGTGCTGGTAATCGACGCCAACTTTCCCTGGGGCGCCAAGAAGATCCTGCCCGAAATCAAGAAGACCACGGACAAGCCGATTCGAATGGTGTTCAACACGCACTATCATGCGGACCATTCCTATGGCAATAGCGTCTTTGTGGACGCGGGGGCCGCAGTGGTCGCGACTGAGGACTGCGCGATCGAATCGAGATCCAAAGGCCCCGGTGACGTGTTGAACCAGACCAAGGCACCACCTGAAAGAATGGAGCATCCGACGATCCGCTTTCAGGACAGGATGGCGGTTGACGATGGTACCCGCAGAGTTGAGTTGATCAAGCTGGGGCCCGCCCACAGCAAAGGCGACGC
Organism: Bryobacterales bacterium; assembly: GCA_963817515.1. Lineage (GTDB taxonomy): Bacteria > Acidobacteriota > Terriglobia > Bryobacterales > Bryobacteraceae > DATMNI01. The sequence goes on from CAWFPJ010000014.1 coordinate 238,861, forward strand.
CGTTGCGTATTTTCCCGCGGAGCATATCGTTTTCACCGGCGACCTCACGGTCAATTGGACTTCTGGCAACAACCTGTCTGATCCGGACGCAAATTACAACAACTGGATTCACGCGCTCGACGTGTTGGCTACCTGGAATCCGACGATCGTAGCATCAGGTCACGGGGTTCTTGGAGATCTCGGCATAATTAAAGGTCAGCGCGGATACTTAAGCGAAATCTGGACCAAGGTGCAGTCTGGCCGCGCGGCCGGCAAGACTCCCGAACAGATCGTGGAGACGGTCAACGTTTCGCAGTACCAGCCGTTTGCGGCCGATCCGGCTCGCATCGCAGGCGCGGTCCGAACCATGTATCGAAACGCCGATCGGCAATTGCGCCTCCCGCGCTGACGCGGTGCCGTGGGCACGTCCGCCACGTAGCACGGCGGCGTGAATCACCATGCGTTCGAGCGGAAACCGGTAGATTCTGTCGCAAACAGTGCTTGGCCGACGAAGGACCTCCCGGCGAAGAGCACCACTCCTCGAGTTCTTACAGAACTACCTCCAGTGTCCGGTTTTCGCTCGGCAATTTGGCTGATTCAGGTATAGCGGCAATGCATGAGGATGAATCTTTGCGGTACCGGAAGATGTCTGCAATCAGTGTGTTGGAGGTAAGTTATTGGAGGCGCGGGTCGGAGTCGAACCGACGTATAAAGGTTTTGCAGACCTTTGCCTTACCACTTGGCTACCGCGCCGTTCTCGCAAAGCTATATTTGCAAAATAGCGCGCCAGCAGTAATGAAGTCAAACCCCGCGTGTTCTTCCACCCTCATGCCGCCGTGCAATCAGCGGTCGTCAAGCAGCCCTGCCACGCTATCGGGGCGCTACCGGATAGCTCTTGTCCCAGGTTGCGATGCTGCCTATCGCATCGCCGGAAATGGTGATCTCAACCCTTCGGTTCTGCTCTCGACCACCGGCTGACGAATTGGAGGCTAAGGGGTGGCTGTTCCCCAATCCGCGGGCCGAAATCGTAGTTTGAGGAATGCCGCCGCGTGTCAAAGCATCGCGCACGGCGGCGGCCCGCACGTAAGACGCCTGCTCGTCGGCTTTGTCCAGGTGCCCTTCCACTGCCAGCGACACACCCGGTTCGGTCGCAATGATGGCGCCCAAGCTGCCTAGTCTCGACACGACCGCGGGCTGCAGTGCGGCTCCACGAAAGTCGGCATCCGCTACGGTCACGACAATCCCGCGGGGAGTGTCGCGCGCCGGCAAAACGCGATTAATCTGCTGCAACAACTTCACCCGCACGTCCATTTTTTGCGACGCTTCGGCGCTTGCGGCCGGTTGTTTCATCACTACCACCGCGGGCGCCGGGTTGGGCGGCGGGGCCGGCGGTGTGGAAAGCGCGGCAGCTTCGGTTTCGGCCCTCTGCCGCGCGCTCCGTTCAGCATCGAGGGTAGCGCGATCCGCCGAGGCTTCGCTGCGAGCCTTTTGCGCGTCCGCTTCGGCCTGGATCCGGCGTTGCTGTTCCTGCGCGGCCTGGTCGCGGGCCTTTTGCAATTCGTCGTCCTGCTGGCGCTTCATAGCGATCATCCGCGCATCCTCAGCGGTCTGAGAGGCTTGGCGGGCGGTGGTCACGATTGTGCTGCGGTCGCCTTTCCGGTCCTGCATCTGGCGCGCCGACTGCAGCAGATCCTCCGCTCGGTTGTAGGTGTCCGCCGCATATTTGTCCGCCCCCATGGCCTTCGCGATCTGGACGGCGTTCTGGGCTTCATACAACTGCACCAGCGCTTCGTATTGGTCCATCGGCAGCTTGGCTGCATTGCGCTCGCTCTGTTGAAGGTCGGCCGGCACCGTGTATGTATAGTGGCCCCTGGGCAGCAACTCGTACTTCGGCTGGATTATTTCAGTGGCGCCGATGGTGTCGGGACGAATCTGGTTCTCCATCACTACTACGTCACTGGGCTGCCGCACGGCCGAATATGGCTCGGCCGTAACAATCAGGCCGAATGCCTGCAGATCCGTCGTAACGTGCAGATGGGCGTGGTCCGATCCATCGCCGAGAACTTCGCCCAGGTTTTTCGGATGCCCGTCCGGGGTGATCGCCCAAAGCACATAGGTAAGGTATTCATGGCCGAACCTCGCGGGGGCTTCCACACGTTCGAATTTCGCCTCGATCTCGGTCCGCCCCCTTTTCGATTCAACCGTAGCCTGTCCCTTGGCGTGAGGCAGCAGAACGGTGCCTTTGAAGTCGATCCGAGTCGGCAGCTGGCGGTATTGATAGTCCACCGCTTTTACCGTGCGTTCTATCACAGTGACTTGATAGATAGGTACATTTTCCCGGTGCGGCGGCACATTTTGCGACCACGCCCCGAGTGTACAGAAAAGTCCAAGTACTGCGGTTTCAAGCAATTTGCCGGTCATGGAGTTGCCCTCACGGCTTATATAGAAAGCATTCTCGTTGCCATATCGGAGACCGGACTTTTACTCCGGCCGATTACCGCGCGACTAGCGGGATCTCGACCGAGGAGTTTTCGCCCGCCCGCACCGTGACGTCTCCGGCCTGGTTAATCAGGCCGTCATCCCACATGGCTTCGTACCACGGCGTGGGCCCGTCTCCGGTGATCGCGATCCCGTAATATTCTCCGGGACGGACTGCGAGGAATTCGAATCGCCCGTTCTGGGAGCAAGTGGTTCCGCGCATGAAGATGCTGCGGCGCAGCGCCGTGTCGTGGGGAATCAGCAATACGTGACCCGCGCTGCAGGCTTTAATGGTTCCGCGAACGGTTCCGCCGTTACGCTTGTAAGTGATGGTCAGCGGCTGGGCATCGTTCAGGATCGGAACGTCGGATTCGAGGGCATCATGGTCGCCGAGCCGAATGGAGTCTAGGTAGTAGGGCGCCTGGGGCAATCCGGGTACGATCTGGTATGGCCCCGGGTAGATATTCTGAATTCTGAAATCACCTTTCTCGTCTGGGTTGCCGGTGAAGAAGCCTCCTGTCACCACGGCCGCGCCAGGATTGAAGGCCACGGTGACCACGGGCGGCTTAGGCGCAGTGACACCTTCGGGAACTTCCATTATGATTTTCCCGTGGATCGAAAACGGCGGAGTAAGCCGCAGCTCGATATTCTCCAAATCATGACTTTTGATCTGTACCGTTCGGGCGGCCCATAGCTTTACGCCGTCCTTAGTCACCGTCGTTGACAAGCGCCATTCGTCATCTACCACCGACCCGAATTCGAATTCGAATGTGCCGTCACCTTTGGTGTCTTGATGCAGGCTTGGGCCGAAGCCCTGGCCCAAGGTCACGGAGACCTTAGGCACGGGGTCGCCGTGGACGTCGAGGACCATGCCGCGAACGCGATGCACCGGAACCGCAGCCAGTTTGATATCCAGGTTCCAGAGATCGCCTCCAGGCAGCACCATGATTCTTGGAGCAAGTTTAGGGTCGGTTACGCCGGGATAGAAAGTTTGCGCCCAGCCGAGCGGCTGATCGTTGGGCGATTCGGGTGGCTTCCAGGACGAGGGCGCCGTTGCCGACAACAGCCACGTGCCGGGGGCGTCAAAATCCGTGAAGCTGTATTCTCCCTTCTCGCCGGTCTTCGCCTGGTTAGAAAAGCCGATGCACATCGGCAAGTTGCATCCCCTGCTTTCCCAATGCAACCAGAGGCTGGCGTTTGGAACAGGCTTCCCCGCAGCGTCAAGCACCCGGCCAGAAATCTTGGGGATCGGCTGCATCGTGGCCTCCAACTGTACCGGCTCTCCTCGAGTGTTGACCTGAAATGGCGGCTGGCTGCTACTGTCCAGGAAATTGGGACCAGGCCAGAAGCCCCGAGCTTTATAGGTCGCGCTATATGAGCCATCCTTGACGGCCTCAATCCGGTATCGGCCCTGGGAGTCCGTGGTGGCCGAGTAAGCGGTCTTCCCAGCCTGAACGAGAGTTACGGCAACGCCGGGAACTCCGGCACCGGTTGCGGAATTGACCACGTGCCCTTCCACGGATTGTGCCGGGGTTTGAGCAAAGCCGGCGGCAGCCGCCAAAATCCACGCGGTCGGGATCAGGCGCAGCATACGGGTAGAAGACGTCACGCCGCCAGGAAAGAGTTACCTGCTGGCCGGATACCCGTGGAGCCGGGGGCCGACGACGTTTGAGAAACTATAGTTGCCGCGGCGGTCGGCGTCGATGGTCCAGAACATGGCACCGATCATTCCGGCGTAACCGGCGGGCTCGCGCAGCTGGTACCTGGTTCCGGCGGGAGCCTTACCCGTGATGATATAGTCCATCGCCTGAGTGACAATGGCGGGCGTTGTGTCTCCGGTGAGGAAACCGACAGCAACCTTATCGGCCGGCATTGGCGGGAAGAATTGTTTGGGATCTCCTCCGACGTTGAAGCCGTGCAGCAGGAGTTCTGTCATGGCGGCGTGATAGTCCACGGAGCCGGGCTGATAGATCTCGCCATCGAGACCTTCAAGCGGTGGCGTGTTGTAATCCTGCACATCGATGAAAGAAAGGATGTCGCGGATAGCGTACGTGATTGCCAGATAGGACCCGAACTGGCCGCCATAACTTGGGTAGCCGGAGGGAATCTGCGTACCTTCGGGAACGAGGCTGATCATGAAGCGGGGGCCGAAATGCGCGCGCAACTGGCGCAGGGCTGAAATCAGGTTCACGATGGATGGCGTGACCGGATGTTTGAAGTCCGTGTCACCGGCATCGATGGAGAGAGACGGGCTTTCGAAATCGATGTCGATACCGTCGAAGCCGTACTCTGTAACGATGCGGGTGACAGAGGAGACGTAGTTCGGAACGCGGTTCGGATCGGCGAGCGTGAAGTGCTGGCCGCCGCCACCAAGCGAAATCATGACCTTCTTGCCCTGGCTCTTCAAGTAAGCAATGTCGGCCTTGAATTGTTCGGTATCGAGGCCGGCAGGTGTGTGGAACTGCATGGTCCCTTCCGGTGCATTCTTGTCGGGTGTGGCGAAGGCGACGATGATGACATCCCATTGGGGCGAGACCTCGCGGAGAGGGATGGTAGAGCCGGCGCCGCCGTAGCCGGCCCAGTAGCCTATCAGCCGGTGACCGTTGGGCGAGCCGCTGACCGGGGCCGCCGCCACCGTGGGCTGAGGCGTGGACGCACCACCGCCTGCGCCAGTACCTCTGCCGCGTGCCGGGCACGGCTTGGCAGGGTCAGTGAGCGCGTGAGCATCCGGGAAACTGTAAGTACTGCCCAGAGTCTCATGCGTGCCGGTATACCAGGGCAGCAGGGCTACGTTCTGAAGGTGATAGGTGGCTCCGTCCACGTGGGCGGCAAAAGCCTTCGATGCCGGGATATTGTTTTTGAGGTTCGTATTGGTGGGTTCGAGAAGGAAGTTACTGGAGGCGACTCCCGTGCCGCCGCAGACGCCCTGGTTGCCACTCTGATTGCGCTCCGAAGAGTCGCCCGGCATCGAGTCGGGATGCACCAGCACTGGACGCATCCAGCCGGGGAAGACGTTCCCTGGAACTTTTACGTTACGGCCGTGGAGCAGGGGATCGTGCAGAGGATCGTTGATGAACTCCGCGAGCTGCTGAGTGAGCGGCTGCACGTCGCCGTCCTCGACAACCGTGGGTGCGGCATTGAGATACGAGCCGAGCACAAAGGAGTTTCCGGTGGCGGAGTCAATTCCGTGCGTTCCCCAGGAGCAGCACAAGGTTGCATCACCATTCGCATAGTAAGTGGTGTTGTGCGTGATAGCGATGACCAGCTTGCCTTCCTGTTTGGGAAGCTGCTTGAAGACTTCCTTCTGCAGAAACTCGATGTCGACGACGGCGAAAAAGCCACCGGTCTTCCTGGAGGTGAGAATGTAGCCGTAACCGGCGGGTATGGTGATTCTTACAGGCTTCATCTCTGGCTTGCCAAGCAGCGTATGCCAACCATCAGCTTTGGGAAAGGTGGTGCGCAGCATGGCGTCGGCATACTGTGTGGCGCCGCCGGAGGGGAAGGCGAACCTGGAGAAGACGGGCGAGCGGAGAACACGCGGCGCGTCCGGCCCAGCGTCCATGATGAAGGGCTTGCCGGCCGTCTTCCTGGAGTCGAAGAGGAGCGTAATCGGAACCAACACAGTGGGGATGGTGGTGCTGCCTCCCTGTGTCGGGTCGCGGCCGACGAGAGTGTAGTTCCCCTGACCGATGGCGTGCTGAAACATGGGCACGGTGCTCTGCGCGCGCGCAAAGTGCAGCGGCGGGACGAGCAGAAAGAGCAGCCAGATGGACTTGATCCGCATATCCGGATTCTAGCAACCACTGCACCCGCGCAGCTTCGATCATGCGCAGCCTCAATCACGGAGAACTGGCGGTTGGCACATGATATAATCCGATCCGACTTACCTTGGAAGGTTCTTCATGGCGAGTCCATGATCGACGAAGCCGATCCTGCCGCGCTTAAGACGATCCTTCAATTCGTCCTTTCGCAAAGGACGCGCCGGCCTGAACCTGAGGGTTGAATTATGACTGCACCGAACCGTTTGATGATTGGCGCACTGGCGGCCGCGATGCTGCTGGCTCAGGAGCAGCAGGCCCCTCCGGCCGGCGCGGGCCGTGGAGGCGGAGGACACGGCGCCGACGGAGCAGCAGGAGCAGGCCGCCGCGGCCCAAACTTCCCACAGCAGACGCGCCCACTGGCTTCTCCGGAGGTGATTGCCCGCGGCAGAGCGGTCTACGGCGTCAATTGCGCCGCCTGTCATGGCGGCGACCTTCGCGGCGGCGACCAGGGTGGTCCCAGCCTGCTACGCTCGCTGGCGGCGTTGAGCGATCAGCACGGCGAGGTGATTGCGCCCATCGTGCGCGGCGCCCGCCAGGATAAGGGCATGCCCGGGTTCAAGCTCAATGACTCCGACGTAACGGCCATCGCCGAGTATATCCACAGCGTGCTCTCCATGGTAGGTTCGCAAGCCCGCCCGCCAGGGGCGGCCGACCCGGGTACCCTCAACGTGCTGGTCGGCAGCGCCTCCGCCGGTCAGGTCTACTTCCAGGCGAAGTGCGCCAGCTGCCACTCGATTACAGGAGACCTCAAGGGCATCGCGTCGAAGTACTCCGATCCGCGAACGCTCCAGAACACCTGGGTGTCGGGCGGCGGCCGCGGCGGACGGGGAGGCCGTGGCGGTGGACCCACAAAGCCTACTCCCGTCACTGTGACACTCAGCAATGGGCAGAAACTGGAGGGCACCCTCATTCGCAAGGATGACTTCATCGTGACGCTCACGCTGGCCGACGGCACACGCAGGTCTGTCACGCGCAATGGCGAAATGCCCAAGGTCGAAGTGCATGACCCCGACGCAGCGCACAAGAAGCTGGTCCCCACTCTGGAGGACAAGGATATGCATGACGTGACGGCTTATCTGGCAACCGTTAAGTGAATCACCCGAGGTTATTTCCATGAAACGGCTTATCATCGCCTCTTCTCTACTGCTCGTCCCCGGTCTCATCTTCGGACAGGGCGGCCTCGATCCCTCCGATATCCTAAAGCCGCTCGGGGATCAGTGGACCACGTACTCCGGCGACTACACCGGAAAGCGCTACAGCTCGCTCAAACAGATCAACCAGGCCACCGTGAAAAATCTGAGCCTCGCCTGGGTCACGCGCTTCACCATGGCATGCGGCGCAACCGGCTCTGGTGACGCGGGCGGCGGGTTTGGCGGACGCGGCGGGAGCGCGCCGGCCCCGATCATTGTTGGCGGGCTAGGCAAAGGCGATCTCAATACCTGCGACGGCGGACGCCTGGGCGGAGGCATTCTGATGGTGGACGGCGTCATCTACATGTCCGCGCCCGATAACGCCTGGGCCGTGGACGCGCGCGACGGCACGATGCTGTGGCATTACTACTGGAAAACCCGCGGCGGCACGCACACCGGCAACCGTGGGATGGGCATGTGGCACGGTTACCTGTATCTGGAGGTCCACGACGACTACCTGATCTGCCTCGACGCCAAAACCGGGAAGGAGCGCTGGAAGAAAGAGATTTCCAGTTTCGACCAGCAGTACTTCTCCTCCATGGCGCCAATCGTGATCGGAAATCACATCCTGGTAGGCACGGGCAATGACATGGATGCTCCGGGCTTCCTGCAATCCTTCGAGCCGGAGAGAGGCGAGCGCCAGTGGATCACCTACACTGTGCCGATGAAGGCCGGCGATCCGGGCGTGGAAACCTGGGCCAGCCTGGATGCCGCGCAACACGGCGGCGCGCAGGTCTGGATTCCGGGATCTTACGATCCTGAAACCCACCTCTATGTTTTCGGCACGGGCAACCCTACTCCGGCTTACACCACCGGACGCGGCGACGGCGACAATCTCTACACCTGTTCGCTGGTGGCGGTGAACGTGGACACCGGCAAGATCGCCTGGCATTACCAGACCTCTCCGCACGACACGCACGACTGGGATTCGACGCAAACGCCGGTTTTCGCCGACATGCCCTTCAACGGCCGCACGCGCAAACTGGTGATGACGGCGGAGCGCAACGGTTACTTCTTCGTTCTGGACCGCGTCACGGGTGAGCATCTGGTCACCGGCAAATTCGGCCTCTACAACAACTGGGCTTTGGGCCTGGACGCCCAGGGCCGCCCGAAGCGCAACCCCGCCAAGGACGCGACGATTCCCGGCTCGCTGGTCAGCGGCGACGTCACGAACTATCCGCCGCCGAGCTTCTCACCGGATACGGGGCTGTTCTATGTGCCCGAGAATAACTCACTGCGGATCACTTACCTGATCGATCCCGATCCACGCGGCTCGATGGGTCTGGGCGGCACGGCCGGAGGCGGCGGTCTTTCGTACGGTTCGTACATCGACGCGATCGATTACAAAACCGGTACGGTGGCGTGGCGCCACGAAATCTCCGGAGGCGCTGGACTTTTGTCTACCGCCGCAGGCCTGCTCTTCAGCGGCGACGGCCAGAATCTGGTGGCCTACGAAGCCGCGACGGGCAAGCCGCTGTGGCACTCACGCATCGGTTCCGCCGGTAACGCGCCCGAGACCTTCATGCTGGACGGTCATCAGTACCTCCTCGCCACGGGCGGCGATCAGTTGTTCGCGTTCGTTCTGAATTAGTGATTTCGAACGCGCGGGAGAGCACTGGCTAACGCGCGCGGATCAGACAGCGGGCGAAAACGCCTGCCCCACCCCTGCATCAGTGTGCTGTGCCGGCCGGAGTCAGCTGCACCTTCTTTTCCAGTACCGATTCAATGCGAGGCCGGGAATACAGTATCGGGAAATACTTGCCGCGCGCCCACAGTTCATAGAGATCGCGGTAGTGAGCATCGTTGACATCGCCTGACTGGCCGGGATTATTCTGTGCAATCGAATTGTCCCAGTTCTCGGTATCCACAATGACCTTCAGTGATCCGCCCGAAGTCTGGTTATCGGCGCCGCCGGTCGCAGTGACCGTGTAGCTGTCCCCGCCGCGCGGCATGTTGCCCACGTCGAAGCGGGCGCGATCTTCCGCTTTGAGCGCGGCGGAAATCGGATGAATGATGGTCGCATGATGATACGCGCCCAGCTTCCATTTATCCGTCTCACTCCCGAAGCGTTTGGTCAGATCGGCGACGCCCTCTTCCAGGCTTCTAGCCAATAGAGCATCGCGGCCTGCTGCAGGATCAGCGCCGAAGCGGCCATCGGGCGCGTAAAGCCAGGCGATGATCCGGCTCATTGGCGGGACGCCGATAAAATCCTGCGCGGCTTTCGGAACCACCAGGGCCCGCACATTCACCAGCAGGCGGCGCTGGAACATTTCATAGATTCCGGCTTCCACTGAATCCGGGTCGAGGACGAAATTCCAGTGCGCCAGCTTCGCTTGTGCCTGCATTGCCGCGCCCGTCAGCTTCACCTCGCGCAGTAACGGCACGATGCGCCGCGCGGGAATCGAGAGGTTATTGTTTTGCAGTTCGGCCATATCCGCCACCGTGAAGCGGCGGCCGGAACCCAGGAATTCCGCGACGGATTCAGCGCGATAGGGATCGGCCCACATATAGTGAATCGCGTCGCGATACGGCCACCCGCGCGGAATCTGGTACTCATTCGAAGTGTTGTAGAAACCCTTCTCCGGATTGAGCACATTGGGCAGCGATTTGATCGCCAGGAAGCCGGCCCATTCGTAGCGGCCATCGCCGGGAACCGGAACCAGGCCGCTCCAGTTCGGCCGCTGCGGCGCGATGCCCACAGCCTGATAACCGATGTTCCCGCCGCGGTCGGCCCAAATCATATTCTCCGCGGGAATGCGGCTGTAAGCGCAGGCGTCGCGGAATTCTTCCCAACTGCGCGACTGATCCATGCGTAAGCTGGCGAGATAGGGCGCCCCGCCGATTTCACGCCACGCGGCGCGCACGGCATAGGCTTTGTGGTGAACTTTATCTTCGTAGACGACAGGTCCGTGGCGCGTGTACTTGAGTTCCACGGCCGCCGGCTGCCCGCCTTTTACCGGAATCGATTCCCGGATGACGTTCATCGGCTCCCAACCGCCCTGATACTTGTACTGCATCGGGATTGGCGGGATTCGTGTCGTAGACGTAGAGGTCTTCGCTATCGGTGCCGAAGATGGTGAGTCCCCAGGCGCCGAACTCGTTGTGGCCGATGGAGACGCCGGGCAACGACGGCTCGCCGCCACCGATGACGTTCCAGCCGGGCGCAACCAGATGGACCCAGTAGCGCAGCGAAGGCGCCTGCTGGTTGCGATGCGGGTCATTCATCATGAGCGGGAATCCGCTGGAGGTCAGTTTCGGACCGACGATCCAGTTATTGCTCCCGATGTCTTCCCGGCGCTGGCTCAGATCCAGGGCGCTGGGCGTCTCGATGGGGGAGTCATCCGCCCTGGCCACCGCCTGGGGACCGCGAAAACCCGCCACCGGTTCGCCGGCCCCGAAACGGAACGGCGTGCGAAAAGCGTGATAGAGCTCCAGGATGTCCTTCGTCAGCAGCGAAGAATCGATGGCGGAGTCAATGGTGAGGTCCGGGTCGGAGGGCTGAAAATACTCCAGATCCTTCACCTTCTCCGCGCCAATAGCCCGAACCGCCAGCGCAATATTGAGTTCCTGATCGATATTGCCGACCAGTCCGTTGAAGCGGCTGATGACGATGGCAGGAGTCCAGTCGCCCGGCTTGATTCCGATCATCTTGAATTCGGGCGTGAGCAAAGAGGGATTGCGGCGGGTTTCGGCGATGTACGCATTTACGCCGGCCACGAAGGCCTCAATGATGGAGGCGCCGTGCGGGTGATACCAGTTGAGTTCCTGCTTCAAATCTCCGCGGTACATGAAGAGGCGATTGGCGATGTCACGCTTCAGATCCCTGCTGCCGGTTATCTCCGCCATGGTGCCGGTCGCCTGGCGGCGCCAAAGCTCGAGTTGGAAGAGGCGGTCGCCAGCCGCGTTGTATCCTTGCGCGAAAAAGAGATCGTGTTCGGTGCCTGCGTAGATGTGGGAGACGCCCCACTTATCGCGAAGAATCTCGACCGGCTGGTCGAGCCCGGGGAGAGAAAGTTTATTTGTAGAAGCATCTGCGGCTATCAGCGATGAGCCGAGAAACAAGAGTGGAGCCAGAGCCGATAGTGAACGCCAGAGTGGAATCATGCGGGACAGCCTCCTTCCCAACAGCGAGGCTCGGAAAAACTCGCCACTCTAATATACAGCTTCTGGCTGGTATGCAGCTTACCGTTCCGGCTGAAAAACAAATTCGACGGTCTTGACGGAGGCGATGGCGTGTCCGTTCCTGGAACGCGCCGGCGCGAAGGACCAGCGACGCGCCGCTTTGGCCGCCTGGTCTGCCAGGTATCGGTCGAGGCCGTCTCCAACCACTTCTGCGGCTGCGTCCGTCACCCGTCCCGAAGCGTTGATGTGTAGCTGCACCGGAATCACGGTTCGCACGCGAACCCGCGCCCGAATCCCCGCCGGAACCTCAGGCTGTACCTCGCGGCGCGCCACCGCGGGGGTGCGGACTACAGCCGCCTCGTCGGGCAGCGTGGTCGGCGGCGTTTGCGCCGCCGCCGGGCCGGGCGCGGAGCCTGGCACTGCGGACCCTGGCGCGGGTGTGGGCTCAGTCAGGCGCGTGTTGGCGACGCGCAAGGAATCGCCAGAAGCCCGATTGCTGGCGTCATAAACCAGAAAACGGAACAAGACGTTGGGGCTGGAAGGCAGGTAGGAGAGTTTGCCGCCGCGAAGTTGCGCCGCCGTCAGCGGAATCTGGTGTTGCGCGGACCCGTCCGTCACACTCATCACGCCGCGCGAAGCTTGTTCGATGGCTGGAGCCGTGGAGTCCCAAGACAGCACCAGTTCTCGCGTTGAGGCTGTAGCATCCAATCCCATCGGTGACCATCGCGGCTGGCGTTCCAGCGTCCAGAACCCATAAGCCGCCGCCCCACCGGCAATGGCCGCTAAGACACACAGCAAGACCGGCAGCCAGATGCGAGACGCTCGTGGTGCGTGCGGCGCTTCGTCTTCCTGCCAACGGCGAGCCGGCGCGACATACGGTGGAGGCAGGCCGGGAACAGGCTTGGGCGACTCGGCGGGCGGCTCCCAAAACTGTTCGGTTGGCGCCGCTGCGGCCGGCTGCAACTTCAGGAAGTTCCGGCTCGGCCTGAGCCTCCACTTTTAGTTGCCCGGGTTCCAGCAGGAACGGCTCGTATGGCCGGTTGGCCGCCAGCTCACCGCCGCTCCCAAATTGAAATCGCGCCATGCATTTCTCCGCGGAAATGGGCTGCAATAGAAGCGCAACAAGGTGGCGGTGCGGAAAGATATTGCGCACCAGCTCCAGGTCCGTCTGATCGAGCGCGGCATCTCTTCCCGTGTAGCTGCGATACAAGCCGATCACCGGCACTGACCCGTCGTGGTGATGACTGAGCCAGCCGCTCACTGAGGCGATCGTAATCCGCATCCGACAGTTTGTAAGAGGGCCCGAAGCGATATTCGCAGGGTATGTCTTCGAAGCCATCTATCTGGAAAACAATTGAGCCGTCCTGCTGAACATATCCAAAAAGCAAACCGCCGATTTCCGCGCCCCTTTTCGGCAGCGACAAGTATGCCTGAATCGCCTGGCGCCGCAGTTCTTCAATGAGGCTCGAGCCCAATACTACGGAACAGGCACGGTCGGGAGCGTCCCATCGGCAGAAACGGCCGGGTGCCTTCTCTTCCATCAGCAGCGGATTGGAAACGAACCGGGTTTGTGGCATCGCGTGGGTTATGCGTTCTTACGCAATCTCATAACGCAATCCACCAGCCATAAGGGCCGCAGGCACAGAGAAGGTATGCCCAAGAACAGTACGCAGACGCACTCCATCGCAGCTTGTTAGTTTTAGAACTTATTGATCATTAGAAGCAAAGGATCAAGGGGGTGATGCTCTGCCGCTGGGGAGCGCCGGCTCCCTCGCGTTGGAAAGGTCCGTGCAATACAGCAGTCCGAACTCGGAGGCGCCAGTCGACGCGAACCTGGCTGTTCGTGTGGAAGTTACGTTGTTGTGCTCTGGAATTCTGTAAAAAGTTCCGGGTAGCCGGCTACTTACCGAGCCAGGCCTCGTACGCCTCCAGTACGTTCTGGCCGCGATAAGTCACAGTACGTGGAACCGGTTGCTGGGGAGGCTGCGCCAGGTACTCGATGGTCATCTCAACCGGGCCGGTGATCTTCCACGGCGGATACTGGCCCGCGTGCGCCACTGCGTTCTGTGCGGCCTGCTTGATCTGCCGCGTCGCATCCAGGTGTGACAGGCTCAGCGTTGAGGTTTTTCCGGCCAGCCGCTTAACCGCCACCGTTACTGCCTTCGGCTGAAGGCCCAACAGCTCCGAACATGCAGCCTGATCTCCGGAGAGCATGATGACGGGAATGGCGAAGTGTCCCGCAATCGCCGCTACCTGGCCAATCTCTCCGACTTCGCGGCCGTTGATCGCGATGCGCTTCACGCTGAAGCTCTGCGAGTGCGCCAGAACGGCATCCTTAGTTCCTGCCATGGCATGCTGCCCGATGAAAATGATGCCATCGTAGAGCTTCTCCGAGAGATAGTAGTTGGCCGGGGTCGGCTTGCCTTGAAGAAGTTTTGCGCCGCCAGCGATCTCATCCACCGAAAGAGTTCGGCTTCCGTCGTGACCGTCCCAGATAACCACCTCGCCGGCGCCGGCCAGTCGCGCGCCCTCCACCGCGGCATTCACCTCGCCGGTGAGAATCCGGCGCGATTCGGGATACCGCCGTTGTCCGGGCAGCAACTGCTCTTCGGCATCGTTGACGCCTCCGACGCCTTCAAGGTCAGTCACAATCAGAATGCGCGCGCCCTGCGCCAGGCAGGCTGAGCACAGCAGAAGAATGCAGCAAATCACGCGCGTCATACGACAGAATTCGGGTTACCAATCGACATTCGGATTACCAATCAACGACAGAACCGTCGTCGGGGTCGAAACGCGTCCGGTATTCCTGGGGCTCGCCCACCAGCGCCATCAGCTTGTTCTCGTCAATCGTGATACCGAGGCCCGGCTCGGTGGGCAGCTCGCGATGGCCGTTCTTCACCGGAGGCAAGGGTTTCGCCAGGAGGTTGGCGTGCTCGGCATCGCCGCGCTCCTGAATCAGGAAGTTCGGAATTGACGCGGCTACCTGGAGACTGGCCGCCAGCGAGCACGGTCCCTGCGGATTGTGCGGCGCGATCGGCAAATAGTAAGCCTCTGCCATTCCCGCTATGAGCCGGAGCTCGGTGATCCCGCCGGCGTAGCAGACGTCCGGCTGGAGGATCATGGCCGCCTTTTTCTCGAGAATCTCCCTGAAGCCCCACTTCGTAAAGATGCGCTCGCCGGTGGCCAGCGGGATGTGGGTCTTCTTCGCCAGCTCGGCCATCACATCCACGTTGAGAGGCTGCACCACCTCTTCGTAAAACCAGGGGTGATACGGCTCCAGCGCTTTGATGAGAAGCGAGGCCGTGGGGGGCTCCACCGCCCCGTGAAAGTCGATTCCAATATCGACGCCGGGACCTTGACGGTCGCGCAGAGCTTTGAAACGCTCCGCCACTTCGTCCACGAACTTCTGGCCCTCGACGTATTTGAAAGGCGCCCGCGTCGCATTCGGCCCCACTTTCATGGCGTTGACGCCAGTAGTCGTACTGACCTGACCGTAGACGCGGATCCGGTCGCGGGTCGGGCCGCCGAGCAGCTTGTACACCGGCACGCCGTAAACTTTGCCCTTGATGTCCCAAAGCGCCTGATCGATCCCGCTGAGGATGGCGGTCTTGATCGGACCTCCGCGATAAAAGGCCCCGCGCTCAATCGCCTGCCAGTGAAACACTACGCGATTGGGGTCCTGGCCGACCAGATAACGGCCGACTTCGAGGGCTCCGGCGGCGCAGGCCTTGGCGTCGTCCTTGAGCATTTCGCCCCAACCGGTGATGCCGGCATCGGTCGAGATCTTCACGAAAACCCATGAGTTCTTGAGAACGAACGTTTCGATCTTCGTGACCTTGATCTTGTCATTCGGCCCCACCGCGGCCGCGTCGGTGCGTTCGGCGGTAAACAGCGCATCCAGTCCGAATAGCGTCCCCGTCGCGAGGGCGCCGCGCAGCAAGGAGCGGCGATCGATTTGTGCTTTTGGCATGATGGACTACCTTTCCAGGTCGATTCTACACTATTGCCCCGCTTGGCGAGGACGTTTCGAAACCCGCATCCAGAGCGTTCCGAAATCGCGGAGATGCGTTCGTGCGAACCTGACCTAACTATACTATCCCCGAATGCGGATGATCGTTCCGCCCGCGGCCTGGCTACTTGACCTGAAACTCAACCACGGCATAGCGGATCTTGTGATTCGGCTTATCCGGCAGTTGTATGCGCGCCAGGGCACGGACCAGATGGCCCGGCGTGCAACTGCCCTGAATGAGCGGCAGGGAAATCTTGGCCGAGGCTCCGACGTGGTCATAGCCGCCCCAGCTATCGGATGCGCGGCTGGTGAGATCGACGCAAGGGTCGTTGGTAAACAACTCGGCGGCGCGATACGCATTGCCCTCCGGCAGCAGAATCGCAATCCGCTCTCCGGCGTTGGCCTGCCCGTCGCCGTTTCCCGTCCCCAACGTCAACGGCTGCACGGTTTCGCCATGCTCGATAGACCGGTAGCGAAAGCCCGTCCGCGATCCGAAAATCACCGGCCTTCGCGGCAGGTGGGAAGACCGGAATCTCCAAAGGCAGGCGCATCTTCCCGACTAACCGCGAATAGTTTGACGATCTCGCGCGTGGGGTCCTGCACCGTAAACGCCAGAGGAACTTCCGCGGATTTTCCCGGCGGCAGCGGCGGTATGGCAGCCGTCGTGGAATTGAGGCGCACACCCGCATTTGGCGTCTCCCAGCGCAGCCGCATCGCGGCCGTGGCCTGGCCGCCCTTGTTCACGAAGCGCGCACGCACATGAACCGGCTCGGTGTCCGTGGCCCAGGCCGCCGCGTCAATCGCGAATCCCGCCAAAGCCAGGTTCGGTCCGGGGCCGATGCCGACCTCGTATTCCTCCCCATCGAGCCCGACCGTTAACCGGCCTTGCGAATCGGCCGTTTCCCGCAGATGACGCACCTGGCCGTCCCGAAGCCGAATCACGTTTACGGGCACTTCTTGACCCGGGCGGTAGGACGGAGGCGTTTTGATCGTGACCTGCACGCCAGCCAGCACCCGGCCCGATGGCACCCATTCGCGAACGCAGGAGCGGAATCCGGAGGGCGACACGTTTTCGAGAACCGTGAAACCAGCCTCCTTTCGATCGGTCGTGATGTCCCAGCCCCAGACCGAAAACTCCGGGTAGACGTCGATATGGTTCCACACCGCCGGCCTCGGCAGGGGATCGGCGAAGGCGCGCATGTGAAACATCATGGTCTTCGCAATCCCCGGCGTGCCGTGATCGGCCTTGAATATTTCCGACTCGTGATGCGCCTGCGTGTAGTCCCAGATCAGGTTCATGCGGCGATGATAGAACTGGATGAAGTCATCCGTCCCCATGATCATGCGCGTCCGCATGCCGTCATAGTTGTTGTGCATCTCCTCATGCCGGTATTCCACGGGAAAACCGCGCGGCCCCACCACGAACTCCGATGAGCCCATGAAGTTCGACATGCTCGACACCAGGCCGGGATATTTGCCCGCCACCCAGGACGACATGAACCCGCCCATCGACAGGCCGGACGTGCCGCGATGCTGGCGATCCGCAATGGTGCGGTACGTGGCGTCGATGTAGCTAACCAGTTCGGGAAAGTACAGCGGAAACTGCCGGTCCGTCTCCACCGGCCCGATGTTATATGGCCGGACGTAGTTCTCGCCGGGCGTCCTCGGGTTATAACCGTCCCACCGCACCACGATCAAATCGTGGGTCCCGACGAAGGTCGCGAAGTTGTCGCCGCCGTAGTCGGTACCCTGATCGTAGTTGTGGCCGGCGGTGCACTGGTTGTAGCGCTCGCCCCATCCGTGGAAAAAAGTACACCACGGGATATCGCTTCCCGGAGGTTTCGTACTCGGGTGGCAAAAAGATGCGGTAGTGGCGTGTCTCATGGAAGATTTGGCTCTCATGCGTACGATCCAGAATGATGGCCGTGGCTCCGAAAGCGTCTGTCGCACGAAGCGCCGCGTAGAACAGGGCCGCCGCCATACTGCCCCTTCCCGTTTGCATGGTCAACATGCCCTCAACGCTAGTTGAGATGCGAAGTACTGTCAAGCCGTAACGGCGTCCCTTGCCGGTTACCGCAACTCAACGTACAATTCGTATGTGGAATAGGAGGAGAATCCAGATGAAGTTCATGCTCGTGATATCGACGGTGACAGCGGCGTACTTGCTTTCCGCCGCGGGGTCCGGCGTAACCTATGTGGACCATGACAAAGTAGCGGCTGCACTGGCCAAAGGCGGCCCGCTGGCCACAGGTCCGGATCTGGCAGTCTCTGGCAGCCATCGGGACAAGGCGGGCCAGGTGGAATTGCACGATAAGGAAACCGACGTCATTTATATGGTGGAGGGCGAAGCGACTTTCGTGACGGGTGGAACCATGATTGGCGGCAAAGTGGTAAAGGCCGGGCAGTCTATGGGAACGGATATAAAGGGCGGCGACACCCACCATTTGACTAAGGGCGACGTAATCGTGGTTCCCGCGGGCGTCCCTCACTGGTTCAAGGAAGTTCCGCACTCGGTCAGCTACTACGTCGTCAAGGTCCTGAAGCCTTAGCGGTCCAGGCCCTGTGGCTCTTCGAACGTCTTGCCGTCAAACCAGTAGATGCATTCATCCACCTTGGCGGTCTCGCCCGTGAGACTCTCGCCATCCAGGCGCACGCGGTATGCGCCGGGCGTCAGCGTCGCCAGACGAATTCGTGCCGTGGGTACCGCGCCCGGCACTGGTTTCCGCACATTGGGAATCGAGACTTGCCCTAGTTCGCGTTCAGCGTCGTACTTGCCGGTCGCCTGCGAGTAGCCCGTCAGCTCGGTCCAGGTCACGGTGATTTTCTTGTACGCCTGACCCACGCGATACCGGACATCGTAGTATCCGCGCGACGCCGCTACGCGCTTCTGCATGTTTGGCTCGTTGCGGATCCGGTCTTCCAGGTATTTCAGATTCATCTGCGGGTGATACAGCGACTGGGTAGGGGCGGTGCTCAACACATCATCGTTTCGATTCTGTGCAGCCTCGTGGATTTCCGCTTCCAGTTCCACTTCTTCCGAATAGGCTCCGGAAACCGACGCCCCGGGCGCGCCTTGCCGCAGTTGTGCCATGAGCTGTTTGCCGGCAGCCGCATCTTCGGTGGTGACCGTAAGCCGGCGAACCCCGTGCAGCCCCACTTGTGACAGCGCAACTTCCATGAGGGGCGCAGCCGAAACGAACAGACCGCTATGCCGCCAACTCTTCAACGGCCGCAGCGAGGGCTGCGCCGCCAGCGCGCCGGCCAGATCCTTGCGGGATTCGTAGATTTCGCTCTCCACGGTGCGCAGCCCCGGCTCCTCTTTGAATGCCAGCGGCGCATTGGCGTTCAACCGCCCCGCGAGATCCAGCATCCAGCTCTTCACCACGCGCGTCGAATTCGCGTCCGCCGGCCTCTTCAAGGTCACTTGCGTTTGATCCACGGAAGGTTCGAAGAACGCCCACATGTCGTGCCACACTTCGAAATGCCAGTTAGGCGCGATTTCCGGAAAGGCCACTGATCGCTTGTGGCCCACCTGCTCGTCATAGTACGCATCCAGCCGGTCAAGCGCGGCCGCATAGGTCATCGACGTTACGAATGTGCTCGTGATCAAAATATCCGGAATAGGGTTCTTGCCGGCCGGCGTTTGCGCCAGGGCGCGCCTGCCATCAGTAGCCAGAACCAGCGTTAGGACAAACGTTAAGACAAAGACAATGCGGAAACGCGACATGGCAGGCTGGATGCCCTTCAGGCGGCCTGCCCCACCGGGGAAACTGCTCATGACAGCACGCTCACTTTCGAGCTACCAGTACGCGCGAAGGATAGAATGTCTGGTGCACCACTCTATCCTGGAGAATCTCAAACCGGATCGACTCGATCAATTCCGGCACCCGTCGCTCCACTTGCCGGCCCCAAAATGCCGGAGCCACTTTGCCCAGCACTTTATAAATCCCGTTGAACATCGCCGTGTTCTGGCCGATCAGCACCAGCGTCAACTTTCCGTGGTCGCGCAGGATGCGCCGGAACTCTCCCAGCGTGGTCGCGATATCATCGGCTGAAAGCAGTTCCAGCAGATAGCAGCAAAAAACGGCGTCGAACGATTCGCTGCGAAACGGCATGTGCCGGGCATCCACCGCCTGGCAGTGCGACTGCGCCGCTGGAAACTTGCGCCGCGCCGTGCGTTGCGTGCGCGCGGCCATGTTGGGGGAAAGATCCACGCCGATGGTGGTGCCCTTGCTGTTGGCGCGCACCAGTCTCCGGAACATCTCCCCTGATCCCGTGGCAACTTCCAGCACCTTCATTCCATCCCGCACCCCGGAAACCCCCAACGCGCAGCGATGGGCCCGCGAATGAAACAGCATTGTGGAAACGGGATATACCGCCGCCAGCCGGTCATAGACCCGGCGCGTGCGATCGGCAAGAGTCGCGGGCAATCCATTGCCGGGCCAGACGCCGACGGATTCTTCCAATCGGTTCAAATTCTCTCCCTCGGAAGGAAAACACAAGTAGCCAAACTCATGAAGCCAAACTCATGATACAGCGGCCAAGGCGGTCTGCAATTCGGGCACCTCAATCTGGATGCGCGTGCCCTTTCCCGGCTGGCTATCAATCCACATGCGATATTCGTTGCCGAACAGCACCTTCAAGCGTTCATGCACGTTGCTTACTCCGATGCCATGGTCCAGCAAAGTTGCCAGTTTGGCCTCGGGAATTCCCACCCCGTCGTCTTCCACCAGCAAGTGCAGCCTTGACCCGGCGCGGCGTGTCTGAATGCGAATCGTCCCGCCCTCCACCTTGGAGCTTAAACCGTGTTTGATGGAATTTTCCACCAGCGGCTGCAGCAGCATGCTGGGCACCAGCATGTCCAGCGTGTCCTGGGCCACGTCCTTTTCGAACCGCAGCTTGTCCCCGAACCGCACCACTTCAATTGCCAGGTAGTCCTCAATGAAACTCAGCTCGTCGCGCAGCGCGCTGAAGTTCTCGTGCTTGCGCAGCAAACGCCGCAGCACTTTGGAGAGTCTGACCACCATGACACGCGCCTGGTTGGGGTCTGTGCGGATCAGCGAGGAAACCGAGTTCAGCGTGTTGAACAGAAAATGCGGATTGATCTGGCTGGTGAGCGCCGCCAGCCGCGCCTCCGCCAGCAGCCGCTCCTGTTCTTCCAGTTTCTTCTCGTTGCGGGTGTTGTTCCAGATCTTCAATGGGATGCCCACCGCGAACAGCGTGGTGGCATAAATGGCGACCTCGGTGAGCGCCGCGGGATGCTGCCCAGCCGGCTGCAGGTAGAAGACTTCGGTCCTGGATTTCGAAAATCCCCCCAGCGTCTGCCGCAGGAATTCAGCCACCAGTATCCCCGCCAGGAGCACCATGTGGAACGCCGTTTTGCGGTAATCGCGGTCCTTGAAAAAGCGATAGATGTTCAGGTCGAACGCCGGCGAAAATCTCCAGATCTCATCGGCATCCGGCGCAAAGTCGCGTAACACTCCGCCCAGCACTCCTACGCCCGCCAGCAGCGGCATGGTCAGATATTCGTGGCCGAACATTGCAGGCAGCGAAATCAGGACGCCGGAGCAGAGGCCCGTCACATAACCGCCCAGAATCCCTGCAATCAGGCTGCCTTCGAGGCCCATGTCGGCCGCCGGATAATTATTTCCGGTCATCACCCGAATCGCCACGCTGGCGCCAAACGCGCTCGACAGCCACAACGAAAGGGCAGCCCGCTGGTTGAGCGTCCGGGTCTCACGCAACAGCATGGACTTAAAGCTGTTAGATCGCGCTAACACGCTGGCGATAGAAGCCATCGCGGCCAACTTCACCAGCAACGGAAAGTAGCTTTCGAGCATTCGGTGCTGGAAGCCATTATAATGGAAGCACCAAAGCCAAGCATGAACAAAGCCTCCGCGCCGCAGCTTACCAAAGTGGCTGAAGCGGACTTCCCAACCGAATTCGGCCTCTTCCGGATCTACGGTTTCGAGGCCGGTTACGCCAACCGTGTGGAAGAAGCCGTGGTCCTGCGCATGGGCGATCTGAACGGCGCGCCCCCGCTGGTCCGCATCCATTCCCAGTGCCTTACCGGTGACGTATTCCACAGCCTGCGCTGCGATTGCCGGGCCCAGTTGGAAATCGCGCTTACCACTATCGCCAGGGAAGGTCGCGGCCTGCTGATTTACGAACACCAGGAAGGCCGCGGCATCGGTCTGCTCAACAAACTTCGCGCCTATGAATTGCAAGACCACGGAGCCGACACCGTGGAAGCCAACGAACGCCTGGGTTTCGATTCCGATCTGCGGAACTACGAACTCCCCGGCGCCATCCTGCGGCACTTCGGGCTGAAGTCCATCCGCCTGATGTCGAACAATCCCGAAAAGGTGTTGGCCGTCGAAAACGCCGGCGTCATGGTGGCGGAGCGTGTCCCCTGCCTGGCGGGCGTTGTGGACACGCGCGAAGCCTATCTGCGCACTAAAAAAGAGAAGATGGGCCACCTGCTGGAGGATTTCTAGCGTGTGCGGCAGAGAGGAGCCGCCGCAAAGGCGGCTGCAACCGCATTTGTCTGCCCCCCGTTTGCTGCTGGCTTTACTGGTCTGTGCTCCGTTCGCGTCACCTCAATCCCTGCCTTCCACCAACAGCCTTCCTTCTAAGGAAACCCTGTACTACAGCATCGACTGGCGGCTGTTTACGGCCGGCAAGGCCAAGATCGAATTTGCG
Source organism: Bryobacterales bacterium (assembly GCA_963817515.1). GTDB lineage: Bacteria > Acidobacteriota > Terriglobia > Bryobacterales > Bryobacteraceae > DATMNI01. Next base: position 261,162 of record CAWFPJ010000014.1, read on the forward strand.
GCCTTGCCGGGCTCCCGGCCCGGATACCAGGTGAACCTGCGCCTGGAGTCGGCCGGATTCGTTTCCAAGCTTTTCAAAGTGGAAGACGACTATGCCTCCACCATGAATGCGGCCCTGTGCGCGCAGTCGGCGCACGTGACGGCGCATGAAGGCAACCGCCAGCGCGAAACCAAAATCACTTTCGATGGCGAGGCCCGCAAGGCAAGCTACCTTGAGCGCGACCAGGTGAAGAACAGCGTGGTGTTGCAACAGGAGATCGATATCCCGCAGTGCGTGCACGACGTGACCGGCGGGCTTTTTTTTATCCGCACGCTGAACCTGGAGCCCGGTCAAAGCACGCAGGTGCCGGTGAGCGACGGCAAGAAGAGCGTGATGGCTAAAGTGGAGGCGCAGCAGCGCGAGGATGTCAAGACGCCGGCAGGCACCTTCAAAACCATCCGCTACGAAATCTATCTGTTCAACGGCGTCCTCTACAGGCGCCCGGCCCATCTCAACGTGTGGCTGACGGACGACCGGCGAAAGCTGCCCGTTCAGATCCGGGTGCGCATGCAGTTTACCGTCGGAACCATTAACCTGCAGCTGGAGAAGCACGAATAAGTGGCCCCCGCTCACCGCGTCTTTGGATGGCTCCTGATCGCCGTCTGCCCTGGAGTTCTGCAGCGCGCGGCGGCGGTGGAGCTGCACATCCAGTTCGGCGCCCTGGAGCGGATGCTTACCGAGCAGGCCTTCACCCAGGAAGGCCGCCGCTACGTGCGCGGCAGCAAAACCACCAGGTGCAACTTCGCTTATCTGGAGAAGCCGCAGGTGCGCGGCGATGGCGGCAGGCTGCGTATCGCCGCCCGATTCACGGGGCGATCTTCGCTCAACTTTGCCGGCCAGTGCGTGGGCCTGGGCGATGCCTTCGACGTAGTGATCACGGGCGTTCCGCAGTACCATGACGGAAACATCCGGCTCCAGGAGGTGAAGGTGGAGAGCGGCGGCAAGACCGGGTATTACATACGGAGGGTGTGCGAGGCCATGCAGGCCAGCCTGGCGCGCGATTTCCGGTATCCCATCGAGCCGGACGCACACCGCATATTGGAAGATACGGGCAGCCAGCCGGCCTACCGTCGCGAGCTACGGAATTTCAAGGTGCCTGAAATCCGGGTGACGCAGGAAGCGCTGGTGCTGACTTTGGATTTTGACTTGACGGTCAAATAAATATGGAGCGGACAGACTCAATTCTGGACTACATCAAGCACAACTGGATCGTTTCACCGCGCTCCTGGACGGTCTGCCGCCCGCCGCTAGTCAGCAACTGCTCAGTTCTCACACTACTCGTAGCGCAAAGCGTCAATCGGATTGATCCGCGACGCTTTGGTGGCCGGGTAGATTCCGAAGATCACCCCTACCGCCACGGACACACCGAAAGCGATTACCACCGAGGACGTGGTGACGATGGTCTTCCACTCCGCCGTCCGGGCAATCAGCCAGGCCAGGAAATAGCCGAAGGCGATGCCGAGCAGCCCGCCGCCCACGGAGATCAGGATGGACTCGGTCAGGAACTGGCGCACGATGTCGAAGCGGCGGGCGCCGATGGAGCGGCGGATGCCGATTTCGCGAGTGCGCTCAAGCACTGTGGCCAGCACGATGTTCATGATCCCAATGCCGCCCACCAGCAGCGAGATGGCGGCAATGGCCACCATCACGTAAGTGAAAATGGTCTGGGTGCGCTGCTGCTGCGCCAGCAATGCGGCGGGGATGGTTACCGTGAAATCCTGCATGTTGTGGTGAGTGGAGTTGAGGACCGCGGCGACCACCTTCGAGACTTCGATGCTGTCGGCATCGGCGCGCAGCCGGAGTTCGATGCCGTCCAGTTCGTCCTTCAGGTTGGCGAAGCTCTGGTCCCAGAAGCGGTATTGCAGCGTGTTGATGGGGATATAAATGATGTTGTTGATGTCCTGCATCCCGCTGCTGCTATTCTGTGAGCCGGCCATCAACTGTTCGTTGAGCACGCCCACCACTTCCAGCCACGCGTCGTTCACCTTTACGAATTTCCCCAGCGCGGGCCCGTAACCAAGCAGGTTGACCTTGGCGCCTTCGCCCAACACGCAGACCGTGGCGCTGGCGGCATTATCGGTGTCATCGAAGAACTTGCCTTCCGCCAGATGCAGGCTATGGATGACGCTATAGGAGGGATCCACGCCAAACAGTTCGGGAGCCTCGCGCGCGGGTTTGGGAAGAACCTTGGCCGGATGAAGGGTGCGGCGGGCCGACATGGTTTCGAGCGATTCGATGTTGGCCTTGAGGATGCGGCGATCGCGTTCCGAGAGACCCGGCGAAGAGCGGCGGCGCTCCTGCAATTCCTGCTGGCTGGCGGCGGGGCGCGAATCGATGAGAACATTGCGAACGCCAAGCTGCTCAATGAAGCGCAGCGATTCCTCGCGCGCGCCGGAGCCGATGGCTAGCATGCCGATCACCGAACCCACGCCGAAAACGATACCCAGGGCAGTGAGCAAGGTGCGCGTTTTTTGGGCGCGCAGATTGGCAACCGCTTGTCCGATGTCCGAGAAGACGATCATTTCTGTAGTGCCTTCATAGCCCCGTTCTGCTGGTTGTCCGTAGCGGACTTGTTCATTTGGTCAGGGTTGGACATGGAGACCAGTGCGTTTTCCGTGATCCCGGTAATCACGGCTTGACTCTCGCTGCGCCGCACCAGGGTGACGTCATGCGGCATAAATCCATTGGGACCCCTGGCATATACAAAGGTACGGCCATCGCTATCGAAAAGTGCCTGCGAGGGAATCCACAGGACATTATCCAGCGTCTCGAGCGTGATCACCAGATTGGAAGTCATGCCGGGGCGCAACAGGGGAGAGATATCATCCAGCGCAATGCGGCACTCGAAGTGGCGGTCCCAGGGAGAGCCGGTGGTGCCGCCGATATTCTTCACGTGCCCCTGAAACTCCTTGCCGGCCAGGGCAACCACGCGCACCGTCACCTTCTGTCCGATAGTCAGATGGCCGCGATCCAGCTCGCCCACGCTGGCGCTGACTTCCCAGTTCTTGAGATCGGGAATCTGCGCCACAGCCATGCCGGCGCGAGTGGTGTCACCCAACTGAAACGGCGGCAGGGCCATGCCGAAGTACATCATATTCAGGTTGGTATTCTGCTGCACGTTGATATACCCGGCGGTCTTGGCCTTGAGCGTCATGCTGTCGATGGTCTTCTGAGCTGAACTGGCGGCCACCCGGGCTTTATTTTCGGCGGCCTTCTGAATAGCGATGCCGGCGGAGGACGTGGTTTTCTTATTGTTGAAATCCTGCTGCGCCTGGCGCAGGCGGTTGTGGGCGGCTTCAAGCGACAGATCGTTCTGGCGGGCGTTGATCGCCGGGAGCAAGGGATTCCTGCGAATCTCCAGTTCGGCCTGCTTGACGTCCGAGTCAGTCGAAAGGACCATCCAGCGGGACTCTTCCTCCGTGGCCTGGCTATCGGCTTCGGCTTTAATCACCTGCTGCTCGGCTTCGGCGAGATCGGCCTCGGCTTCCTTCAATTTAAACTCCTGCTCGGTGGTATCGAACTGCACCACCATGTCCCCCGGGTTGACCAACTCGCCGGGCGCGCGCAGGTAGGTGATGGCCACATCGTTGCCGCCCGTCATGGGCGCGGTGAGCATCTCGGAATTCCCGCCCTGAAGTTCGCCGCGGGCGGCCACCGTGAGAATCACACGGCCTCGCTTGACTCGCGTGGTTGGCAGTTCGGTGGTGGTTGACGCGCCCGCAACCTTGACGAAGCGCATGGCGCCCCATGCTATGGCGCCCACAACACCGAGAACCGCCAGCGTCAGAAGGATGCGCAGCTTCACTGGCTTTCAGCCCTTTTCATTTTTTCTGGTCCTTCTTCTCGGCCTTCTCCACATCCACCAGCGCCACCAGGGAACCCGCGGGCAGGCCGGTAATTGCCACCTCATCGGGATTTCGCGCCTGCACCTGCACTTCAACCCGGCGGTAGTCCGTTTTCCTTTGCAGGTACACGGTTGGTTTGCCGGCATGCGTGAAGAGGGCCTTGGCCGGGATGCTCACGGCGTTGGGAATTCGATTAATGATAATGTCCATACCGCCGTTCATGCCGGGACGCAGGCGCTCGTCCGGACGCGCAATGGGCGCATAAGCCCGGAAACTACGCGTAGGCGGGAAATCATTGCTCTGCTCGGCCAGCAGGGAAATCTGGCCGATTTTGGCGGGCATCGTGAGTTCGGGCAGTGAATCGATGCGCACCCGCACGTCCTGCCTTACTGAGATGCGGCCGCGGTCGGTTTCCTCTACCTTGGCATCCATTTGCAGAGTGCTGAGATCCGGCATTTCGGCCAGGCTCATGCCTGCGGCCACATTGTCGCCCACCTTGAAGGGCTTGGCATTCATCCAACCCTGGGAGTAGTTGGGTGAAAAAGTGAGGAAACCGGTGATCGGCGACTTGATTTCCATTTGGGCAATCCGCGACTTGGTGAGCGCCACATCGGCCTGGGCCTGATCGCGCAGCCGTGTGAGGGATGCGATCTTAGATTTGTCTGACGCCGCGTGAAGATCGACAGTGGCCTCTTGAACCTTGAGTTTCTGCTGGGATACTCCGTAGTCGATCTTGCTCTCTTCTCCCTGAATGCGGCTGACGATTTCCTGTTTCGAAGCTTCCAGGCGCGCACGCTCCACCGTGAACTGAGCATCCGCCAGGTCGCTCTTATCCTGCTCGGCAGTGATGAGGGCCTGGGCCAATGCCTGATCGAGCGTAGCCTGAGCCTGTTTCAAAGCCGCCTCTTTCTGCTGCAATTGCTCCTGGGCGCTGCTCGAATCGAAGCGAATGATGGGGTCTCCTTGCTTGGCGGTCTCACCGGCCGGCGCCAGCCAGGCGATGCGCAAAGTAGGAACCATGGGCGCATAAACCTGGACGGAGCGATTAGCCTTGAGCTCGCCGCGACAGCGGACAATCACCAGAAAATCTCCTCGACGGGCCGGGGCAACCGGAAAGGTGACGCTGGCCTGAGCTAGCCGCAGACGGTACACTCCCGCCGAAGCCGCACCCAGGGCTAGCATTACCCCCAGCAGAATCGCTCCGCGGCGAATGCGTTTTCCGCGAGCGCTCATTGAAGGCCTCCAGTTTCCTCTTTACCGCGGAGACGCTGAGACGCAGAGACCTGACGCGGAGAAGAGTCAAACTCAGTCGGGAAGACACTCAAACTGAATCTTCGACCGGGTGAATAGCATTGTTGTCCTGCAGTTTCTCTGCGTCCAATCTCTGCGTCTCAGCGGCTCTGCGGTATAAGGGATTTCCCCCTCAACACCCGTCCTCATTAGCGGCCCCCACCGGGCGCATCCAGAACCACCGCTGCGGAAAGATCGGGCATAAGGTGCGAGTCGGTTTTATCCAGTTTGAAGACGGCCGTAAAACTCTTGATAGGGCTACCCAGTGCCGACGAGGCCACGGGGCTGGCAAATTCGAAGTGCGCCGGCAGCGCCAGCTCCGGATACGCGTCCAGATACACAACGGCTTTGGTTCCGCTCACCAGGGCGGCGCCATCGGGTTCGCCCACCGCGCATCGAACCAGCATCTCGGTAGGATCAAAAATACTGACCAGCGCCTGGCCGCGGTACAGTTGATCGCCTTCCTGAGCATGGCCCATGGAGTTATTGCGGTACAGGTTCTGATGCGCCACCACGCCAGTCAGGACCGCATGCAGCTCCAGCTTAGCCATGTTATTGCGGGTGCGTTCCAGGGCTACTTTCTGGCGGTCGCGCTGCAGCTCCAGAATGCGGAGGGCGGCGGCATCCGACTTGTCGTGAAACTCCATCGATTTCTTGAGGCTCTCCACGTGGTCGGCAGCGGCCTTGACCTTGACTTCATTCTTCAGGCGGTCGATCTCGCTGAGGATCGGACCCTTTTGTAACTCGATTTTAGCTTTGGCAAGATCCGCCTCCGCTTGTCGGAAATCGGCGGTTCTCTTTTCCGCGTCGGCACGATTCTGAGCCTGTTTCTGGTCCACCTGATGGCCAAGGTCGTCGAATTTTGCCTGGGCATCGCGGGCGTTGTCGGCCTGTTGCGTGCTGTCAAAGACAGCGATGAGGTCGCCATTCTTTACTCGCGACCCGTTGGGGATTAACCTGGTGAGCGTCATGGCACCGCCCTGTCCGTAAATTTGGGGCACCAGGACCTTGGCGGAATGAACGGCTTCGAGAATGCCCGTAACGCGGACCTCGCGCCTGGCTCGCGGCGCCTCCGCAGTGGTAACTGACGCAGCATGCGCCACGGGCGGCGCTTGCCGGGTGCACCCGGCAAGCAACAGTATCGGAATCGCAATCGGAATCGCAGCGGCCAGCTTGCGCACCGCTAAGTTCATAGTCTAGTCTCGGAGATTAGACGTCGGAACATACGCAAAGGTTTAGGCTGATTTCGGACTATTTATAGTGAATTCACGGCACACTGTGACCCGCGCAATAGCCATAGCAGCAGGCGCCGCCGGAGCCTCCGCGGGATTTATTTTTGCCGCGCGGTTTCTGGCCGGAAGCCCCCAGCTTTCGGACTTTGAGTGGCTGGGACTGATCCCCCTGATTGCCGGACTGGCTGGTGCTATTCTTAGGACACACAGCCGAGGAGGGGTTTCACGATCTACGTTGATCGTCGTGCTGAGTTGCCTGGTGTTTTGGACCGCAGCCATCGTGCCTCGTTAGTTCCAAAATATTAAAGAAATGTAAACAGATTCGCAAACGTTGTGGTATATTCAACACAAATCCATCGCAGAATGGATCAAATCAGGTTCCTAACGGGGAACGGGGAATTAACCGTAAATGTGTGGTATCGCGGGATTTACACGTCTCAATCGGGTCGTGAGCAGGGGCGTAGCCCATCGCATCACGGAAGCCATCTCGCATCGCGGTCCCGACCAGCACGGCATCTTCGAAGGCAGCGTGGCGACACTGTGTGCCGTCCGCTTGAAAATCATAGACCTTGGTGGCGGTGACCAGCCTTTCGTCAGCAGCGATGGCGATACGGTAATCGCCTTCAACGGCGAAATCTACAACCACCTGGAAATTCGCCGCGAACTGGAAGCGGCCGGACATCGGTTCCGCTCCACCTGCGACACCGAAACCTTACTGCACGCTTTCCTCGAGTGGGACACCGCATGCTTTTCAAGGATGCGAGGAATGTTTGCCGTGGCCTTGTGGACCGAGTCCCGCAAACGCCTGGTTCTGGTGCGCGACCGCTTGGGCATCAAGCCGCTCTACTACTACCGATACGGCGACGACGTCCTTTTCGGGTCGGAGCTGAAAGCCATCCTTGAGCATCCCGAAGTCCCCCGCCAACTGGACCGGGAAGCCTTGGACTCCTACCTTGCGGTGAATTACGTTCCGGGCGAGCACACGCTGATCCAAGGCATCAGGAAGGTTCGGCCCGGTCATTTACTGGAGTGGCGGAACGGGAAGCTGTGGATTGAACCGTGGTGGCAGCCCCCCGCCAGTGAGAAGCCCGCTGATAGTCGGCGCTGGTCCATGGATTCCGCCAAACAGGAACTGGACAGGCTGCTGCAGGAATCGGTCCGCGAGCACCTGGTTTCCGATGTGCCCCTGGGCGTATGGGCCTCGGGCGGTCTGGATTCTTCCACAATTCTGCATTACGCCGCCCAACAGAGTTCGGAGCGGCTGAAAACGTTTTCGGTCTCCTTCTCCGGGCGCAGTTTTGACGAAAGCCGGTACTTCCGGGAAATCGCTCGCATTTACGGCACTGAGCATTACGAGTTCGACCTGAACCCGGACGTGGAACTGCGCAGCGCCATCGAGGATTTTGCGTACTACTCGGATGAGCCAAGCGCCGACGCTGGAGCGCTGCCGGTCTGGTTTCTCTCGCGCATGAGCCGCAGTCACGTAACCGTGGCGCTCTCGGGCGAGGGCGCGGATGAGCTGTTCGGCGGATACCTGACTTATATTGCTGACCGGTTAGTGCGGCCGTTTCGCATGATTCCAGGCGGCCTGCGCCGCCTGATGCGGGGCGCGCTGGACCGGTACATGCCGGTTTCCGACGAGAAGATCAGCTCTGAGTACAAGCTCAAGCGCTGGCTCGATGGAAGCTGGCTTCATCCTGATGAGGCGCATTTCTTCTGGAACGGAACATTCTCGAACCAGCAGCGAAGCCAGATCCTTCCGGGCTCGAATGGAAATGGCCTTCGGAGGCTGGTGGACAGTCTGGAACTCAAGCCCGGCGTGCTGGACCGGTATCTGCAAGTGGACCAGAACTATTATTTGCCGGACGACATTCTGTATAAGACCGACCGTATGAGCATGGCTCATTCGTTGGAAGTGCGGCCTCCATTCCTGGACCACCGGATCGTGGAATTCGCGGCCGGGCTGCCCGAAAACCTGAAGATCCGCGGCATGCAGCAGAAGCGGCTGCTCAAGGAGCTGATGCGCGGAAAGCTGCCGGAGTGCGTGCTCAACCGCAAGAAGACGGGCTTCGATATCCCTACGCATGACTGGTTCCGCGGCGCGCTTCGGGGCCTGCTGATGGACACGCTGACACCGGAAGCCATCGCGGCCACGGGAATCTTCGATGCGCGCGCGATCGAAACGCTGATACGCGATCATATGGAGAGGCGCATTAATGTGGGATATCACCTATGGGGTCTGCTGACGCTGTTCCTTTGGATGAAGAGATGGAAGGTGGAAACTCTACTTCCGGTGGAAGCAGTTCAGCCGGCGCCGGCTCAGGTGTTCGCTACCAGATAATCGTGGCAGTGGTTGCGGCCCTGGTGTTCCTGGGCTGCATCGTCAGTCCGCCTTCCCTGATGGATGACGTGGATGCCGTGCAGGCGCAGATTGCGCGCAACATGCTGCAATCCGGCGATTGGGTGACGGCGCGGCTCGACGGAGTCGCTTACCTCGAAAAGTCCCCCCTTAAGTATTGGATGATAGCGGTCTCTTTCATGATCTTCGGAGTTCATGACTGGGCGGCGCGGATTCCTATAGCGGCTTGCACGGTCTTGCTGTGCTGGCTGACGGCACGATTTGGAGCCTGGGCATTCGGGTGGCGTGCGGGAATGTATAGCGGCCTGGCGCTGGCCACTAGCGTGGGGCTGTTTCTCTTCACCCGCATTCTGATTCCCGATGCCATCCTTACTCTGACCATCACCCTGGCGCTGTGGAGTCTTCTGCGCGCCGTCGACGAAGGTGAGGCACATCCCACCCGGTGGGCCATGCTGATGTGGGCGTCCATCGGCGTGGGCCTCTTGTTGAAGGGGCTGATCGCAGCCGCGTTTCCAGTGGCCGCCGGGCTCCTCTACCTGGGCATCACGCGGCAATTAACGCCGCGGCCGGCGTTGCAGCGCACCTGGCGGCGGTTGCGTCCGTTTTCCGGTATTCTGCTGCTGCTGATTATTGCAGCTCCGTGGCACGTGTTGGCTACTCTGCGCAATCCGCCGTATTTCGATCTCGCCATGCACAGCGAGAAGGGCTCGTACCACGGCTTCTTCTGGTTCTACTTCATCAATGAGCATCTTCTGAGATTCCTGAACCTCCGTTATCCGCGCGACTATAATACGGTGCCGCGGGCCTGGTTCTGGCTGTTTCATCTCCTCTGGTTTTTCCCGTGGAGCATGTATTTTCCGGCGGCTCTCAAACTGACTTACAGGCAGCCCGACCGGGCATCCAGGGTGCGTCTGCTGTGTTTATGCTGGGCCGGTTTCATTCTGTTGTTCTTCACGTTTTCCACGACGCAGGAGTATTACTCCATGCCGTGCTACCCGGCGCTGGCTCTTTTGCTGGGGTCGGCAATGGCCGGCGGGCACCCTTGGCTGCGCTACGGCACCAAAGCCATTGCGGCGGTGGCCACACTGGCGGCTCTGGCAATCGCCGCGATACTCTGGACGGTGCGCGGCCTCCCTACACCCAACGACATTGCTTCCGCGCTGAACTCGAACCCGGATGTCTACACGCTGTCCCTGGGCCACATGATGGATCTCACGCTGGTGTCGTTCGCATACTTGCGGCTGCCGCTGGTGGTGGCGGGTGTGGCATTTGCGGTGGGAGCAGTCGGGGCCTGGCGGCGCCAGACCAAACAGGCTGTACCGCTCATCGCCCTGACCGCGATGATGGTCCTGTTCTATCACGCTGCACGGCTGGCGCTGGTCGTATTCGATCCGTACCTGTCGTCGCGGCCGCTGGCGGAAGCGCTGCTCCAACAGCCTGCGGGCACGCTCATCGTGGACGATCAGTATTACACGTTCTCTTCCGTTTTCTTCTACACCAACCGGCGGTCGCTGCTGCTGAACGGCCGGGTCAACAACCTGGATTATGGCTCCTACGCGCCTGATTCCCCGAAGGATGTGTTCATCGATGATCACGATTTTCCGGGGCTGTGGAATTCGGCCCGCCGGTATTACCTGGTGGCCGAGGGTCCGCAGTTGGCGCGATTCCAGAAGTTAGCCGATGGTCGTTCCTTGCACGTCGTGAAAATGAGCGGCGAAAAGTATCTTTTCTCCAATCACTGATTCCGAAAAATTCTTTTAACCTTTATTTTCACTCATTTATAAAACCTCGCTAGCCTTGACGCGAGAGTGCCGATGCTACTCTCAAGTCAGGGAGAAGGTTGCATGGCTTCGCCGGTGCCCGCAGGGTTGGCCCGGTAATTCGAAGTTAGGCACGGAGAGACTGACATACTCTCCGCTTCGATTGGACGGCTCCGCAAATTATCGCGGAGCCGTTTTTTTATTTGAGGAGCATTCATGGGGATCGGGGACAGCGAACGGGTAAGGGTATCGGAGACCTTGGATAGAGCCATCCAGTCAGTCGAAGAAAGAATCCGGGCGAATGACTTCAAGCCTACAATTGCCGAGTTTCTGAAGTTAGTACAACTAAGCAAGGAACTGGCGCAAGACGACGTGAAGGAGATCACGGTTACATGGGTCGAACCAGCAGTGCCGTCATCCCCAGAGAAATAAAGTACAGTCAACTGCCTTCGCAGAGACAGTTTCATGACCTGGATGAAAGATTCAAGGGCTTCTCGGGGCCGATCGGATGCGGAAAGAGCTACACGCTTTGTCAGGAGGCAATCAAGCTAAGCTATCTCAATCCCGGCAGGTTGGGACTACTCGGCGCGCCCACCTACCCCATGTTACGCGACGCCACACAGGCGTCGCTGCTCGAGATTCTGAATGGCAATGGGATTCCGTTTGACCACAACAAGGCCGAAAATACGCTGGTGATGAAGGACACGGGGTCGAGGATCCTGTTTCGGCCCGTGGATGAATTCGAGCGGCTAAGGGGCACGAACCTGGCATGGTTCGGCCTCGATGAACTGACTTATACACAGGAGGAATCCTGGCTGCGCCTGCAAGGGCGTTTGCGGGACCCAAAGGCGAACCGGCTTCGCGGCTTCGCGGTCTGGACTCCAAAGGGATACGACTGGGTCTATAAGATGTTCATCTCGGATCCGTTGCCGGGATATAGAGCGGTCATAGCTCCACCGAAGGAGAACCGCCACCTTCTGGAAAAGACCCCTGATTTCTATGACCGGCTTAAGGACAGTTACGACCCAAAATTCTATGAACAGGAAGTGCTGGGGATATATCTCAGCATGGACGGCGGACGGGTTTACAGTGGGTTCGACCGGAATCAGCATATTGAAAAGGTTGAAGTGAATCCGCATCTGCCGCTTTACTGGGCGCTGGACTTCAACGTCGATCCCATGAGTTCGGTGATCGCACAGATTGGAAACAACAAGGTTCGCGTGTTGGATGAGATTGTTATCCGTCACAGCACCACGCAGCAGGCCTGCGAAGAATTCATGAGCCGGTATCCGAATCATGAAAGCGGCCTTGTAGTGTACGGCGACGCTTCGGGGAACCAGCACCAGACTACAGGCTTAACGGATTTTCAAATGGTGCGCGAATATTTTTCGGTTCACTCGAAGACGCCCGTCAAGTATCGCGTGCCGAAAGCCAACCCGGCCGTGCGTGACCGCGTGCATCTGGTTAACCGGATGTTACGGTCGGCGGCGGGCAAGATAGATCTGACCGTAGACCCTAAGTGCAAGGAGCTAATCAAGGATTTCGAACAGGTCTCTTACAAAGACGACACTCACGAAATCGACAAGGGCCGCGACCGGCAGCGAACGCATGTCTCCGACGCACTTGGTTACCTGATCTGGCAGGAGTGCAAACCGAGCGCAGGCATCGGGGAGAGAATGGAGCGACTATTTTAGCCATGCAGAACATCAACCGGGAACACCCGGAGTACACCGCGCGCAAGGCCATGTGGAAGCAGTACAAAGACCTGTACGCGGGCGGCGAACGGCTGCGCCTGAACGCTTCAGAGTATCTGCTGCGCCGTAACAAGGAGCCCGGCGCGGTCTATCAGGAGCGGCTCAGCCGCGTGTTTTACGAAAACTACATCGGTTCGATTATTGACTGGTATGCGGCGACGTTGATGCGGCGCGAGCCGATGCTCCTGTTCAACGGAACCGACATGGCGGCCAGGACTTTCTACAGCGTGCTCTCGGACGACTGTGACTTAAAGGGCACCAGTCTCCCCGAGTTCTTCCGGCAGCGGTTCATCCAGACAATGGTGTGCGGCAAGAGCTTTATCGTGGTGGACTTTCCGCGAGCCAGCGGGCCCGTGTTGAGCAGGGCCGAAGAGGACGCTTCCGGGATGTCCCGGGCCTACCTGGTGGACTACAGCGCGGAAGAGGTCATTAACTGGAATTACACGCCGACAGGGGGTTTGGATTGGATAGTTATACGAACATCCTTCCTGCAACAATCGAAGGTCACTGACGCGCAATGGGAGAAAGAGACGCGGTGGATCTATTACGATCGCGAGAATTTCCAGATCTTTCGGAAGGCCGGAGAGTCCAGCCCGATTGAGCTGATCGACGAAGGGCAGCACGGGTTCGCGCCGCTACGGCGGGTACCCGTGTTTGAGATGAAGGTTTCCGAGGGCTTGTGGCTCATGAACAAAGCCGCCCTGGTGCAAGTGGAACACTTCAACAAATCAAACGCCCTCTCGTGGGCTTTGACGATGGGGCTGTTCGCGACTCCGGTGATCTATTCGGATCGCGAATGGAACCAGATCGTCGGTGAATCCTACTACATCCAACTCGGGCCGCAAGACCGGTTCGGGTGGACGGAGCCGGAAGGCAAGGTTTATCAGATAGCGGCGGACAACCTGGTCCGGTTAAAGGACGAAATCTATCGCGTCTGTTATCTGATGAACCAGGCTGAAAACCCCGGCGGAGCGGGGCTGAGTATATCTGCCGTCAGCAAGCAGAGAGATTTCAACGTGACGCAGGAAGTGCTGCGCGCCTATGGCGACCGGGTTAAGGACACCATGAAGCAGGTTCTGCGGGCGATCGCGGAAGCACGCCAGGACGGTGTATCGATCGAGGTCTCGGGCCTGGACGAATTCGACATTGGAGACTTGGGCGTTGAGTTGGACGATGCCAAGAAACTACTGGCTATGGGGATCGTATCGGAAACGCTCAAGAAGCAAGTCTTCAAGAAACTGGCGTTCAAGTACCTTTGCGACGTCAGGCAGGAGATTAAGAACCAGGTCGCCGACGAGATCGACGGTCTGCTGGCCGGCGACTAGCGGACAGCTCTGGGTTCTGAGGGATGCGGGAGGGGAAAGGACATGGAGGTTTATGGAAGGCGTTGATATTCAAGCAATCGTGCGGGAGGCGGTCAAAGAGTTCGTTAGCCACGAACAAACCAAAACCGAACCGGCTTACAAAGCGGAACTCGAAGAGGAGAGGAGGCGAAGGGAACAACTGGAGCGCAGGCTGAACGAGGTGGTCACGGAGAACAAACGCAGCCGCCAGATCGCGGAGGAAGCCGACCGCAGTTCAACGGTGAGAGCCGAATTGCAGCGGCTCGGCGTAGCCAAGATCGACCTTGCATTCAAGGTGGTGAAGGACGGGATATCGCGGACGGAAGACGGACGGCTGGTGGCCAAAGGAGAGACCGGCGACATGCCGTTGAAGGACTACCTTACCGCATTCGTCAGCGAGAATCCGGAATTTCTGCCGGCGCGCATTGCGGGGGGAACCGGAATGACGGCTACCTTCAAAGCCCCTCTGGAGAGCAGAGAGACGGTAAGCATCGAACAGATCCGTCCGGGCATGAGCAAAGAGGAGATGCAGCGCGTACGAGAAGAAATCGTGCGCGTGGCGTCGCAGACCCTGCGGGGGATGTAGGTAGCGGCGGCGGTCTATGCCGCCGGTATCTCAATTAGACAAACACAGGCGAGGATTTCTGTACTAAGGAGAATGAATGGCAGCTATTACTTCAAATAACGTGGCAAACGCGATTGTCAAACTGGTGGCGGTGGACGCATTGCCGGTGCTGGTGGGGAACCTCATCATGGGGAACCTGGTGAATCGCGATTATGAACCAATCCTGGCACATGCCGGCGATACGGTAAACGTTCCGATACCGCCGATCATGGTGGCCAACAACATCGCTGAAGGCGGCACGGTGCAAACGCAGAACCCGAACCTGGGCAACGCGCAGATTGTGCTGAACACCCACGCCGAAGCAACATTCCAGATTCCGGACGTCACAAAGGTGCTGGCGGTTCCGGACCTTCTGAAGATCTATATGGAGCCGGCCGTGGCGGCGATCGCCCAGAGGATCGAGAGCGACCTGCTGAACCTCTATGCCGGTTTTACGGCCAACACGCCGGTGGGCACGCCGGGGACGACCATCACCGAAGCGGTGATTGATCAGGCGGAAACGGCGCTGTTCCTGGCCAAAGTTCCAGCCACCGAGCAGAAATTCATCGTCGTGGACGCGGCTACCTATTCGGCATGGCGGCAGATTCCGCGGTTCAGCGAATTTCAGACCGCGGGGGACGCGGGCCTGCGCGCCATTGTTGACGGTTCGGTGGGGAAGATCAAAGACTTCTTCGTCTTCCGTTCGCAATTCGTTCCCAAGACCGGCAGCGCCCCGGCGACCACTCACAACGTAGCGTTCACCAAGAGCGCCCTCGGGCTGGTCATCCGTCGGCTGCCGCAGCCTCTGCCCGGAACCGGCGCCATCGCCGAGTATGCCGAACTGGGCAATTTCGGGATGCGGGTGGTGATGAGCTACCAGCCGGACACGCTGGCTCAGCAGTTCACAGTGGATGTGCTGTATGGCTGCGGCGTGTTGCGCAACGTGTGCGGTGTGCAGGTGAACACTTAGCCGGTGGGCGCCGGAAGTTGTCAGAGTATTTCGACAGTGTCGCGTCGCTGCGGGGGTCGGACCGGACGCGCCCGGCCCCTGAGGGGACATCTAAGAACAGGAGATAAGAATGGATCTACGGCTGTATTACCAAAAGATTCGGGATATTGAGGCGACGATCACGGACGAGTTTCCGGTCGTAGTGAGCCGCGATACGGGGGACGGGGGGAAGAGCGGCACCCTGACCGAAGTGCCGCGCCGGGTTGCTGCAAAAATGATCGTCGAGGGCCAGGCACGTCTGGCCGCCGTGGCGCAAATAGAAGTATTCCGCGAGTCGCAGAGCGAGGCGAAACGCGTGCTTGACCAGATTGAGGCTGCGGCGAGAATCCAGGTGACGGTGGTGTCGGCTGCCGAGCTGGACAAATTCAAGGGCGGAAAATCCTCCGCCGCGAAATAGGCGGATAACATGGCACTCTTCATAGATGGATCCGTATCCAGCATGGATGACCTGACGGGGCAGGACTCGCAGCTTCTGGATACCGCGAACATCGAAAACATCGATGTGACACGGAAGCTGGCGCTGGCGCTGGACGAAGTGGCGCTCGATCTCGATACTCTGCTGACGCGGCTGAGTTACACCGAACAGCCGTTCTGGTACACCGCGTCGCCGAAGATCGCCACCGTCGTGGTGACGCGGCCTCTAAAACTGTGGCATACGTTTCGTGCCCTCGAGATGGTATACGCCGACGCCTTCAACAGCCAACAAAACGACCGGTATGCCGGTAAACGCGACCAGTATCACGCGCGAGCCCAATGGGCCTACGAGAAGCTGGTGCAGACCGGACTGGGAATCGCCTCCGATCCGATTCCACAAGCGGCGATGCCAACAGTGACAATCGCGGGGGGCGGCTTACCGGATGGAACCTACTACGTCACCATGGCCTGGATGAATCGGGAAGGCGAGGAGGGAGCCAGTGCCGTTCCGACCGCGATCACGACCGCTGGCGGCACCGTGCTGGCACAACCGGGGAACGCGCCGGCAAGTGCCACAGGATGGAGAATCTATGTTGGCGTCGCGCCGGATTCGATGGTGTTGCAGAATCCGGCGCCGATCGCCATCGGGCAAACCTGGCTGCAGCCTGACACGGTGATAACTGTCGGGCCGGCGCCCGGTTCGGGACAACGACCCAACTACACGCGGCCGGTGCCACGCATGTTACAGAGGGGCTGATGACGGCAAAGATCGGAAGTGCGGTTGCAGCTAAGGTAATAGGACGCATTACCGGACCGTCCGGAGTGAATTCCAGTCTGGCGGCTCTTACGCAGACGGACCAGAACCTGGCCGGTCGGCTAAACCTTGCTCAGGTACGTTCGCAGAACGCCCCTGCCGACCTGGCGGAACGCGGCAGCATGGTCAAGTATCCGGCGGTAAATGTGTACTGCGAGCAGATCGTCAACCAGCTAACCGAGAAATTCCGGCCTGTTCTCCGGTACCGTCCACATGGCCATCGAAGTCTGGCATTCACAGGATCGGCTGGAGGGGCTTCAGGACACCCTGGACCTCTACGCGGACGCGATCATGGACATGCTGAACGCAAGCCGCGGCGACTGGGGACAGGGCGCATTTTACGGCGGGGCGTACAAAGTCGCCTTCGGAATCGTAAAGCCAGGCGGGAAGAATTTCATCCAGATAGCGAAGATCACATTTGAGATTGGAGTGAGCAAGAGCTAGTATGCCTTCATATATTTCCTCTAAAGCAAACCGGTTCTACACCGTGCTCGAAGGCGCGTATGGCAAGGTAGGATCGATCGGTTCAAGCAATCGGATTCCCGCGCTGAAGTTGGGGGTCCAGCAGCAACTGGATGTAACCCAGCGAAAAGACAAGACGGGCAGCCGAACGTTTCCGGGCCTGCCGGTGGGCGGCCGAAGAAGCACCAAGTTCGATTTGCAAACCTACCTGACAAGTTGGAATAAACCGTCGGGAAGTCCGGGATACGGTCCGCTATTTCAGGCTACGCTGGGCGGAACGCCGTTATCCTTCGCCGGGGGCACGGTCGCGTCCTACACAACGGCAGGGAGGCTCGGCTTCGGCGGGGCGCATGGGCTCGGTGTGGGGCAGGCCGTTTCGAGCGGAGGCGAAATCCGGTTCGTGGCGGCGATCGTAGACGCGAGCACCGTGCAATTGAATGCTCCTTTCACCATCCTGCCTGCCGCGGGCGCAGCACTCGGCGCGGCCATCACATACGTTCCGGCGACGGAGTTGCCGAGCGTCAGCATTTTCGATTACTGGACACCGGCTACCGCCGTGCAGAGGCTGCTGTGTGGAGCGGGAATCGACCAGTTGACCATCGACGTCAACGGCGATTTCCACGAATTCCATTTCAGCGGCTTGGCGCAGGACGTATTGGATAGCAGCAGCTTCTCGGGAAATGCGGGCCAATTGCAAAGCTTTCCGGAGGAGCCGGCACTGGACGCATTCGATTACTCGATCGTGCCGGGGAATATGGGGCAGGCATGGCTGGGAACTTCCCCCACACAATTCTTCACGGTCACCGCTGCCTCTATCGTAGTGAAGAACGCGTTGGATGCCCGATCTAAGGAGTTCGGATCCAACATGCCGCGCGCACTCTCGCCGGGCACGCGGTCCGTGACGGCGGCATTCGAAATCATCAGCTTGACCGATGACGCGACCAGCGGGCTGTACCAGGCGGCCAAGCAGCAATCCCCGATTAGCGTGATGTTTCAATTGGGCGAGATGGCGGGCCAGATCATGGGCGTGTACCTGAAAAGCGTCATCCCGGAGGTACCCGAATTCGACGATGGGCAGAACCGGCTGCAGTGGAAGTTCCGGGCCTCGCGGGCGCAGGGCACGGTGGATGATGAGATAGCTGTAGCATTTGCATAAGTACCGTGGCCATTTGTAAAAGAGATATCGATGACATATGAGAGCGTAGTTGAGGTTGAGTCAAAGGTTGCGCCCGGAGTGCGGTTTACCGTGGTCAGAATGTCGTTTGGGCGCAGGATGGAATTGATGCGGCAGGTTCGGGAGTTGAGCCGTCGGATGGAGTTCCTGGAGGCCGGACGAGAGCCTGGCGAAAAGATGGACGCGGCGCTGTTGCGCGTGGAGATCGACCGCTTATATCTGGTTTGGGGGCTGCGGGCTGTCTCGGGGCTGGTGCTCGATGGCGGCCAGGCGAACCCCGGTCTGCTGGCGGATGCCGGTCCGGAAGATCTCTTCCGGGAAGCGCTGGCTGCGGTGAGGGCAGAGACCGGATTAACGGACGATGAACGAAAAAACTCCTAGTCGCCTTCCATTTTCAGTTCTCCAACCAGGCCGGTTGGAAGTGCGACGTCTGCCGGAAGTCCGGCCTGGAAAAGAAGCGCCGGTGCGGATGGTTGGCGCCTTCTGAGGACAGCAGCTCCCTCCTGGTCTGGGCGCGCAAGGACGTGTCACTCCAGACTTGCCCGACGTCGTACATTACACCGGAGAGCCAGGCGCTTGTGGAGGAGTTTTTCGTAAGGCGGCGTTTGCACAGTATCGAGTTTTCGCAGTTGAGCGCGCGGCAGGTGGAAGCATTCCTGATTTTGGAGCAGGCACTTACCTCAGAGATGAACGATGGCCAGCACAATACAAGACGAGCTCAGTAAGACTTTCGCCGCGGTTTCGGGGCAACAGTCGTCCAGCCTGGGTGGGACGGTAAATTCACTTGCCGACATAGTGTCCCAGATCGGCCAGACGCAAACCGCCCAGGCCGCAGCTCCGGCCGCCGCGGGAGAAAGCACCGTAAGCAGGGTTGAGGCTATCGCGTCCACAGTCCTGAAAAGCGGATTCGGCATGGTGCCGCTGGTGAGCGAACTGCTAGGCCTGTTCGGCGGAGGCGGATCGCCGGCGCCCGCGCCTCTGGTGAAGTACGCCATGCCCGCGGCCATTAACTTTGAGGCAGCGGATTCAGGTTCCGGATCGAGCAATGTGGACACCGACCAATTTGGTATGCCGCGAGCCTATAACGCGGGGCCGGGCGGTAGCACACCGGCAACCAGCCCGGCCGGCGGCACGCCAGGCAGCACCGCGGCCCAAAGCAACAGCGGCGGCAACGGCTCTAGCGGCAGCCCGGCACCCTCTCCGTCCCCTCAGATCACGGTAAACGTTCAGGCGATGGACGCGCGCTCATTCCTCGATCGCAGCAGCGACATTGCGGCCGCGGTTCGGGACGCGATGCTCAATCTGAATTCCATTAATGACGTGGTGAACGATCTTTGACTATGGCGACCTTTCCCACTCTAAAAACCAACGCGGTGGCGCAGTACCCGGCTAAGAGGTACGTGCGGTTTCAAAACCAGACACTGCGGTTCGTGGACGGAACGGAGCAAAGATATCGGGATGCGGGCAGTCCGCTGCACCAATGGGAGATCCAGCTCAGCCAACTGGATGAGGGCGAAATGGCGGCGCTCGAGGAATTCTTCGCCGCCAACCAGGGGGCCTTCGGCAATTTCAGCTTCACCGATCCCTGGGATGCGCAGGTGTATCCGAACTGCAGCCTGCACGCAGACACGCTGGCTTTGGCGGCGGTGGGGGAAATGCGCGGCAGCACTTCGCTGACGGTGGTGGAGAACAGAGGGTAGCCGATTCCTATGCTGATATATCCACAACTCGGGACGGGAGCACTGAGCCAGTTTCCAGTCCGAAAGAGACACCAGAGACGAACCGTGGTGAACACCGCACCGGACGGAAGTTCCGTCAAACTGCCGGACCCGAACGGCGAGGTCACCGAATGGCAATTGCTGTACTCGGAATTGAGCGATGGGGAAATTGGCGCGCTCGAAGAGTTTTTCGCGGCGGCCGAAGGGACGTTGAACGGCTTCACATTTCTGGACCCGACGGCCAATCTTTTCGCCTGGAGCAGCAAGCTGGACGAGACCGCCTGGACGCCGGGGCCATTGCTCACGGTGGCCGGCGGGGTAGACGACCCCACGGGTGGAACTCGGGCCTGGCGGCTGTCGAACGCAGGCGGCGGTGCGCAGGCCATTACGCAAACGCTGTCCGCGCCGGCCGGTTATCTTTACTGTCTGAGCGCCTATGTGCGGACCGCGCAGGCCATAACCGCCGCCATGCTGATTGGCGCCGCGCGAGCGGACCGGGCGGTGGCGAATCAATGGACAAGGATCGGCTTCACCGCCAGCGGAGACCCTCAGGAGTCGTCGATTACCTTCGGCCTTGAAGTGCCGCCAGCGGCAACTTTGGATGTGTACGGATTGCAAGTGGAGCCGCAAAGTGCGGCTTCGGTCTACAAGGCGACAACCGGCGGCGGCGTTTACGAAGATGCGCGCCTGGCCGACGACGCACTCACCATCACAACCACGGGCGTCAACCGGCATTCCTGCACGGTGAACATTATTCATGCAAACCATCTTTGATCTGAGGGGGGCGGAGGTCACCGACACACCGCTGCTGGTGTTCGATTGCGTGCTGCCCAACGGACAGACGGAGCACTGGAGCACTCACGCCGTAACCGCCGGCGGCAATACGTATGCAACCCGCGTCCTGCAGCACACGATTTTCGAGATTCAGACAGCGTCGGACCAAGGTGTGGATGGCATCCCGCGCATCACCATTGTGCTGGCCAATGCCGATTCGCACTTCTCGGAGATTGAGCGTGCCGTCGGTTGGAAAGGCTCGCGGCTGACGGTCGGATTCCTCTTCTACGACTTGCGCAACGGCGCGCCGCTGACCGATACTTCCGTGATCTTTCAAGGCGTGTGCAATCCGCCGGACGAAATTCGAGAAGCCACATTCCGGCTCACCGCGACCAACCGCATGAACTTGCAGCGGTTGCTGATGCCGCAGATCCGCATTCAGCGCAGGTGTCCCTGGGAATTTCCGGCCACCGAAGATCAGCGGACAGAGGCCCTGGACGGGGGTGTGAACGGCAAGTACTCGCGCTACTACCGCTGCGGTTACTCAGCCGGAGTGGCCGGCGGCACTGGCAGTCTCAATGCCGGCGTGCCCTTCACGTCCTGCGATTACACGCGAAGCGATTGCCAGGCGCGGGGCATGTTCGCAAATTTCGGCGGCATTGAGTTCGTTCCGCCCAGCATCTCGGTGCGCACTTCCGGAGACAAGACTTCGCACGCCTCGGCGGTCTCGGTCAACACTGCGCAGTACAACGATTTCGTGCCGGTGTTGTACGGTACGGCCTGGTGCGCCCCGCCGGTTGTGTTCGCGCGCAATGACGGCAATCTCACGCGAATGGAAGTCCTGCTGGGCCTGGGTGAGATGCAGGGCGTGCTTACGGTGTTGGTGAATGACGTTGAGATTCCGGTGGGCGTCTCGGGAACCAACATGACCGGCACGGGTTGGTACAACATTCTGACCCTTGGAACTCGCACCGGCGCCTTCGACGCCAACTTCCAGGATGGCAGCGGACAACCGGCTGGGGATCCGTACGGAAGCATGGCGTACCTTTCGGTGGTGGTGCCGAACAAGTTGAGCAGCGGCCTGACGCTGCCCAGCGTGAAGGTGCTGGCGCAGGGCCTGAAGCTGCCGGTCTATGCGGCGGACGGCACGCCGCAGGGGGAACAGTTCAGCAATAATCCGGCATGGATTCTACTGGATGTTTTACGGCGAACGGGCTGGAGCAATGCCGAACTGGACCTGGTGAGCTTCTCTACCGCGGCTGCCTACTGCGCCGAACCAATCCAGGCACTGGACATCTACGGCAATCCGATCTCGCTTCCGCGGTTTGGTTGTAACCTGCTGTTGAAGAATCGGCAGAGCGCCGGGAATGTGGTCCGCGGCGTCCGGACTACCGCCAGGATCTTGCTGACCTACGGACCCAACGGAGTCTTGCAGGCTCGAGTTGAAAACGCCGCTGCGGTGGAGCAGCCTACCAAGCCCGCCTGCTCCAACAGCACCACCAGCTTCAGCAACGGCGGATGGCCAAGCTATGAATTCGGCGATGGCAGCAGCGGCTTTTCAGGAATTTTACGGAAGTCCGGCGGAGAGCCGGCGTTGCGCGTATATTCGCGGAGCATCGCCGATGCTCCGAACCGCTACACCGTGGAGTTCCAGGACGCGCTGAACGAGTATCAACAGGACAGCTACGAACTGGTGGACCCGGTGGACATCGCGCTTTGCGGGCAGGAAGTTTCAACTACCCTGCCGGCCTCGGGAATCCCCAACTTCGATCAAGCCGGCCGGCTTCTCAAGGTCAACCTGGACAAATCGGTTCGCGGAAACACTTACATCGAGTTCGATACCAGCGTCAAATCGTTCGGAGTAAAGCCGGGCGATTTGATTACTGTCACGTATCTCAAAGAAGGCTTCAACCGGCAGGCGTTCCGGATTTTGAAGATCGCACCAGGGCTGAACAATCGCGTAGCCACCATCACGGCGCAGATCCACGATGACGCGTGGTATGACGACGGCAATGGCCAGGCAGTCTCCGCATCGGGGGGCCGGCGTCAGGGCAACGCCGGAGTCGGAATTCCGAAGCCATTGCTCGGAAACGTCGTGGATGCCAACGGGGATATTCAGTTCGGGGTGACGGAGACGGCTGACACCAGCAGCGATGGCACGGCCGTGACGGGCGTGACAGTTGGCTTCGTCACACCGGCTATCGCTCCTGCAACCGCGGGGCCGGGTATTCCGTTGCTGAATCTTTCACCGGTGGTGGCAACTGGGGGAAGTCTGCAGAGCGGCCAAACGCTCTACTACGCCGTCTCGGGTCTGGACGCCGCGGGCAACGAAAGCCTGCTGTCATTCATCGTGCGCGCCACGATTGCGAACGATGGCAGCGGAGTGACGATTGGCGGACTTAGTTTTTCACCAGGAACAGCCGGCTTCAACGTTTATCGGGGGACCACGCCGGCGCAGCTGTTTCAGATTGCCACCAATCAAACGGTTGCGGCGGAATTCACGGACACCGGTTTGCCTAAGCTTCCAGTGGCGCCGCCCGACCCGAACTTCGACCATGCCAACTTTTACTGGCGCATGGAACTTCAGCCGGAAGGCGCCGTCACCATTCATTCGTCCAACTCGGTGGGAAACGACAGCCTGCATATGACGCCGAACCGATACAGCGGCATGATCGCGCGGTTGAGCCGGGGACATGGCGAGGGGCAGGAACGCGCCATCGCGGCCAACACCGCAACCACCTTGACGGTTTCGCCGGCGTGGGACGCGGAGCCCGACGCGACCAGTTTCCTGGTGGTGGCGGAGACCGGTTGGCGCTTCGGCGCATTGGCCGCCACCAGCCCGGTGGAGTTTCAAATTCCGAACCGCGCAGGCGAGACGGTACACTTGTCGGGGCGCGCGGCTAATGTGGGCGACGTGGAATGCGCCGCGGAACTTTCCACAGTGACGCGGTGGAAAATCGGTGGAAGCGGGACTAGCGATACCGACGCACCTCCGGAGCCCTTCTTCGGTTTAGGCGCGGGCCAGGGCGGTGGGACCATCGAACTGAGCGGCGTCTCCTTCACCGATCTGACGAACACCCGGACCATCTCGGCGGCGACGTTGACAATGCGCTACTGGGATGAACTGACGGGCAAGCCGACTAGTTCGCTCAGCAGCGCGGTTGGGACCACCGACGCGCTGCTGCCGCTAAACGCGGCGGGATCGGCATTGGCCGGCAACTTCATCCAGATTGAGGCCGAAGTGATCCGTGTGGAGGAAGTGCAGAACAATGGAACACAGTATCGCGTAACGCGCGGAATGGACGGCAGCCAGGCGGCGGCGCACGCAGCTTCAATCGATGTCTACCAACTGGCGATCAAGACGGTGGTGGCGCCGTTCCCGCCCGATTTCTTCGGCAGCCCGTACAGCGGAAGCTGGAGCTACGCAGTGGGGCTGCCGGATGTGCGCGTGGCCAGCGCCGAACTGTTCGTGACGAACCAACAGGGGAACAGCCCGGTGCGAAGTATTTGCCTGACGAACACGGTAGACAGCGGGCTGCGAACGCTCTCGGGCGGGCAGTACTCGATTCAGGTTGACGGATTTCTGGCCGTCGATCAATCCGTGGCGCCGCCGCTGGTGGTGGACGCTTCCCACGCAGTGCGAGACGTATTCGCCGTGCTGGGCACGGTTGCCGACGCTCCGGTCAATCTTCAAGTCAACGTCAACGGGGCGGCCTATTGTACGTTGACGTTTACTCCGGGGCTCAGCACATCGACAGCGGTCGATGGGAACACGCTGGGGCCGCTCATCGGGGGAGCGAAAGTGACGCTATCGGTGCTCTCGGTCGGGCAGACCTACCCGGGCGCGGACCTCACGGTGCTGATCCGACTCTGATGCCGGAACAACTTTCCAAACTCCGGCCGGACCACGATCTGCAGTGCTATTTCCAGCGGCCCTCGGCGGTGGCGGCGCTGAGCCAGACCAGCGCCGGCGGCTTTACCGTATCCGGATGCTGGAGGCAACAATTCGATTGGGTTGTAGTGGAGTGGAGTCGGGATAACGTTTTCGACCATCCCACGCTGCGCAACCTGCCCGACGGCGACTTGAGCGGACTCCACCTCACCTATGAAGAGGTTCGCACCAACTGCATTCCTTTGGACTCGACGCTTTTCCCGACCGTGGACTGGCCGTACCTGAGAGTATGGGACGATTCCGGCGGCGCTGGGACCATATATAAGGTGCCCATTACGAATTACGCGACGGCCACGGGCGGGAGCTACGCAGCCGCCACGGCGTCGTTTGAACTGCAGGGGACGCCGACGGCGAAGGATTATATCGAGCTTGCGTGGCTGGATCAGCACTTCAACTATCTGGTTTCCGGCACCGACACCATGGGGAGCGCGGTAAGCGGCCTGGCCGCCATCATCAACGCGAACCAGGCCAGCGGCGCGGTCAGCGCAACCGCGCAGGGAGCTCAGATTACCCTGACATATCATGGAGCGCCGGGCAGCAATGGCAATCGCATCGGCGTATACGGAACGGTACACGGGGCCGGGACGGAAGCCTGGGCGCCCTCATCGGCGGCGTTCACGGGAGGCGCATCGCCTCAGACGTGGCGGGTGGATCTGGACTTCAGCAATCTGCACGACATGAACGGCGCTCTGGTGCCGACGTCGAACGTGCGCAAAATGAGATGGACCTGGGCTGCCGATTTGCAGCCGGCCAGCTTCGAGCGTAGCGAGTTTCAGGTAGCGGTAACCAACTGGTCCGTGACGGGAACCAGGCTGCCGTACAGCGTTGCCGGTCCCGGTAGCCGGAGGATCGAAGATGACTCCGCAGATATGGGTTACCACGGAACCTGGACGCAGTCGCTGGGGAATTTTTCCGGCGGATCGATCCGCTGGACTACAATACCCGGCTCCCAGGTTCAGTGCAGTTATTCGATGCCGGGCGACCATTTGCTGTTTCTGGGAACTCGCAGGGCTGAAGGCGGGAGTCACATCACCGTGCAGGTGGACGCGAATTCTCCGGCGCCGCTTGACTTGAATCTGCCGGGGGAGGATGTGCTGGTGCGAGTGCCGCTGGGCCCGATGTCGGGACAGCAACAGCATCGCGTGACCATCACTCATACGGGGACCACAGGCGCCTACTTCTATTTTGACTTCCTGGAAGTGGTGGCGGCCACCAGCGACTTGCCCGCGTTTGCGGCGCTTCCCACAACCACACTGGCAACCGACTGGGACACCGACCATTCGCTGGCAATTGCTCCGGAGAGAACCGCGTGGTTGATTCAGACGCTTGGATTTCGCGGCAGAGTAAACCATTACGCGGGCGCGCTCTGGTTCTATGAACTGGTGCGGCCGGGGCAACAATATGCCCGGGGAAGCATCGCGTTCCAGGGTTCGCCGGAATTCGGAGCTACCACCCAGATATTCCTGGGCCCCACACCGATCACACATTTGAACCTGATCGGCGACACGGCGCAGAGCGTCGCCAAGTGCTTCGAGCTCCTGATCAATGCCGGTTCTACCGGAGTGTGGGCACATGCGGGAGGGACAACGCTCACGATCACGGCGCGGACCATGGGGGTGGACGGCAACGCGATCGGCATTTCCGCGATTACCAACAGCACGGCTTTCACGGCCCAGGCCAGCGGCCCCAACCTTGCCGGCGGGGTGGACGGCACGTGGCGGACGGACCTGGCGGCAACACCCAGGCTGAACCGTGCCGCCCGCGACTGGAGCCGCAGTTTCTTTCGCGCCTTACACTCGGGTGGAACGGATGTGGCGGCGGCGTTCAGCATGGAATTGCAGCATGGCGACGATACCGTAGCGGCGGGGATCGCGCAGAGGTATCCCAACGGCGACCCGGCGTGGTTGAATACTCCGGCGCTGCAGACGAATTTCGGGCCGGCCAGCACGGCCTTTTGGCGGCAAGTGTATCTGGACATGGCGGGTGTGATGGTGGATGCGGGGATGACGCCCTACCTGCAGTTCGGCGAAGTGCAGTGGTGGTATTTCGCCGCGCCCTCAGGCATGCCGTTTTATGACGACTACACGAAAAGCTCGTTTGCGGCGGCGCACGGACGGCCAATGGCGGTGATACCGAGCCAGAATGCCAGCCCCGGAGCCTTCACGGACGAGTGTGCGTTCCTGCCGACTCTGATCGGAGAGTTCACCAATGCCATTATGGCGCTCGTCCGGCAGTCCCACCCGGACGCGCGCTTTGAGGTGCTCTATCCCCCGGACGTGAACGACACGGCGCTGAACCGGATCGTCAATTTACCCATTGGCTACTGGACGCCCGACAACATTTTGTGTTTCAAGACGGAGAACTTCACCTACACGGGCGATCGGAATCTGGACAAGGCCCGCGCGTCGATCGAACTGCCGATGCAACTGGGCTTCTCCAGATCGCGCAGCAGCCATCTGGTGGGGATTAACGATTACACCACTCCCTGGAAGCGGGAACACCGGCTGGCGCTCGGTGAATCACTCGAGTCGGTGGTACTGTTCGCGCTGGATCAATTCTGTTTGATCGGCTATGGGCTGCCGCTCGACCGGGGCCTGCGGCGCGCGCAGTTTATGGGCAAGTAGGATGGGCCTCACGGTCTGTCTTATTGGAAGCTGCGTCCGGCGCTGCCGTGAGCGCCAACTCCAGCGCAACGTACCCGCCGGCAACGGCCACCAGGAACATCGTCAGCACTTCGCTGTCGCCAAGGTTGTATTCAAAGAAACCTTCGACCATGGTCGCCAGGATTACCGCTATGGCTCCGTGCAGCAGGAATCTGCAGTCGCTGCGGCCGGGCGGCAATGCGCGAAGCCCGCGCCGGAAATCGATCGGCATCTGAACCAACATCCACATCATTACCAGCATCGTGGGTATACCGCGTTCGGCCGCGTACTGAAGATAGATGTTGTGCAGATGACCATACCAGCCGGAGGGCAGAGGGCGCGGAATGTCGGCGGGCACCCACTCGTTGAAATGATACTTAGGACCCTCAGGGCCGAGACCGAGCCAGGGGTGCGCCTCTATCATATGGATGCCGGTGCGCCAGGTGATCAGGCGGAACTGATTGGAGTCCGTCTCTCTCGGACGAAAGATCGATGTGAACCGTTCGCGCATCGCCGGCGGCGAAACCACAAACGCGATCAGAATTACGGCGGGCACCAGCAACACCAGGCCCCTTCGCCAGAACCAGGTCAGGTAAATGCCGGCCACTGCCAGCCCAATCCAGATGGCGCGCGTCTCTCCCAGAAGGATGGCGCCCGCCATCAGGACCGCACAAAGCAGCCAGACCCACATTCGTTTTCGCGTGCCCGCCGCGAAGAAAAGGAAGGAGGCGAGCATGATCAACGCAAACATCTGTTCGGCGGAATAGGTGTTCCAATGGCTGGTGAAGCCGGTGATGCGCTCGCCGACGTAGTAGTCGTAGAAGCTGCGCCCCGCCTGGTGCGCCTCCTGGACTTTGCCGGCAAACTGAACATATCCCCGGACGGCGGTGATGGCGCCCACGCCGGCCCAACTGAGGAACAGCCAGCGGAGCATTTGCAGGCTGCGCAGAAGCGAAAAGACCACCAGCAGTTCCAGAAAGACGTAGAACTTTCGGATCTGCGGGAGGCCGGCCGCCGGTTCCGCGGAGAATGCCCACGCGACAATGGTTCCAAGGACGAATAGAGCTAAAGGGAGTTTAATACCCGGCAACCTCAGCTTCTCACCTGACGCCAGCAGCGCCGCAAAAGCCAGGGCCAGCAGAATCTGCGAAGGGGCGATGCCGAGCATGATGGAAACGGCGGAGGCAAACGTTAACCAACGCGCGCCATTCAATAGAAATGATTCCCGTGGGTTCATGTAAATAGAAGTTTCAGTATGCCAGAGTCGGAAAGGCGTTCCGGCAGGCGCTAGAAATTAATCTTCAGTCCGAACTGGAATTGCCGCGGGTCGAATGCAGCGGTGAACGCCAGCGGGTCTGTGGGCACTCCCGGGTGCCCAACCAGCGGATGCGGCAGCGCCTGAAGCGCCAGGGAGCCCACCACGCCATTCACGCTTTCGAAGTTGGTCCGGTTCAGCAGATTGAAACCCTCAGCCGTAAACTCCAGGCTGCGGCGGCCGTCGGAGTCCAGCCGGATGCGCCGCGCCAGGCGCAAATCCATGACAAAGAAATCGGGGCCATGGCCGATGTTGCGGCCCGCTCCGTATGGCCGGTGAACGGTGGGATGGTTGTCGCCGAAATTGTCGAAGCCGGTCAGGAGGTTGAAGGGCCGGCCCGAACTGGCCTCGACAATCGGCGCCAGCGTAAAATCGCGCAGCAGCCGATTCTTGGCAGCCGACTCATAGACTCCCGAGAACACAAACCTGTGCCGCTGATCGAAGCTGGAAAGCGCGTGATCGCCGTTTGCGTTGAGCTGGTCCTGCGGCTCGAAATCGCTATTGAAGTCGGTAACCGCGTCCATGGCTTTGCTGAAGGTGTAATGCGCGTTGAGGGTGAAATGGTGGCTGAAACGCTTGGTGGCCTGCACGATCAGCGCGTGATAGGAAGAGTTGGCGGTGGATTCTTCCACGTTGTTTTGCAGGATGGCCGGGTTGTAGAAACCGTAGGTCGGTTGGCCGCTGGCCAGGTGACCGGTGTAATAGACGTTGCGGTCCAACACCCGGGGCAGGCGGCGGCCGCCGGTGAACTGATACCCGGCCGAGAGTGCCACGCCGCCTACGGCCCGCTCGATCTCGAAGCTGGCCTGGTGGGCATAGGGGTTGACGTAATCGCTGGCAATGCCGAACAGGACGCGGCCGGGAGCATTGGGCCCCGGCTGCAAACCGAACTGCGCCAGGTCCTGCTGGGTGATGGTTCGATGGCCGATGATTCCTTCGAGCCAACAGCGTTTGATAGACGTCGAACGAGGTGAGCGGCTGGCCGGTCCGCGGATTCTTCAGGCCCGGAATCCCGAGAGCCGTGATAGCGGCCTGGGCAATCTGCACGCCGTTCAGCGTGGCCGGAATGTTGGCGATCTGCGCGTTGATCTGCGCGTAATAGATGCCGTACCCGCCGCGGATCACGGTCTTGCCGTTCGCCACCGGCGTCCAGGCAAAGCCCACGCGCGGGGCGATATTGTTCAGGTCGGTATGCAGCGGAACCGGCTCGCCCTCAACGTCGTACCTGACGCCTGCGCTGAGCAGAAAATTGGGCGCCACCTTCCACGAATCCTGCAGGAAGAAGCCCACGCGCTTGAACCAGGCCTTCCAGTTAGGATCGCCGAAACCCTGTTGATACAGGGTGGGCAGCCCCAGGTTGTAGGCTTGCAGAGAGGTAAGTGGCTGGCTCAGGGTGGGGATCAGGCTCTGCTGCCCAAATGCCGTGAGGGCGGTAACCAGGGTGTTGGTGGCATTGGGATCGCCCGTGAGCTGGGGCAGCAGAAGCCCTAGCGGAATCTGCTGCGCCGAAGGCGAAGCGCCCGCCGAAAAATGTTTCCGACCGCGCCACGTCGCGCACCGGATTGACATCCACACCGAATTTCAATGTGTGATGGCCGTTGCTGTAGTCGACGTATTGCTGCAGCTGAAAATGCCGTTCGAAGGTGGTGGATGGCAGAAAGATCTCGCGGCCAAAAGAACCGTAGCCCGAGATGGTGATATCGGGGCCGAACGGGTCCGTGGGTATTACGGACAGCTTGTTATAACCGAACATCAGCCGGGTTTCGGCCACCCAGTGGTTGTTCGGGATGTAGGTATTGCCCACCACCAGCGTGCCGTCCCAGAGGCCGATGCTGCGGCCGCGATTGAATCCGACCAGCGCGCCCTAACTGGGCATTCTGGTTGGTGCCGTTGTTGAAATT
Source organism: Bryobacterales bacterium (assembly GCA_963817515.1). Lineage (GTDB taxonomy): Bacteria > Acidobacteriota > Terriglobia > Bryobacterales > Bryobacteraceae > DATMNI01. The sequence goes on from CAWFPJ010000014.1 coordinate 291,563, forward strand.
ACCGCGGAAAAACAGATTGTCGCGAGCGCTGAACTGATGGTCCAGCCGGACGGAGAACTGGTTGTCATTCTCGGAGAACGGGAACTCTCCGCTGTTGTTGTTGAACAGGGCCAGCGTGGACGGAAAATTATTGGTGATCAGATACTTCCGCATCAGCCCTCCGAATACCTGCAGGGAAGGCACCGGCGCATTATCGAAAAAATTCGCCAACTGCTGCTGCGAAGGTGTGAGAGTGCCGAACGAAGACCGGTCCTGAAGTATGGGCACGAAGGAAGTCTCATGCCGGTCCAGGCGTTCGTAGCTCAAGAACAGAAAGGTGCGGTTGTGTTTCAGGGGCGCGCTGAGCGTAGCGCCGTACTGGCCGCGAGTGAAGGCCGATTTGGTAGGGTCGAAGAAATTGCGCGCCTGAAGACTGCGCTGGCGCAGGAAGCCGAACGCATCGCCATGCACGCTGTTAGTGCCGGCTCGCGTAACAATATTGATGGTGCCGCCGAAGGCATTACCGAACTCCGCCGAGAAACTGTTGCGGTTGATCTGAAACTCCTCCACGGCCTCCTGGCTGATGGAAGAGCGGACGCCGCCGGCGTTGAGATAGTTCTCCACGCCATCGATGGTGAAGTTGTTGCCGCGGCCATTGGCGCCGCCGAAACTCAAACCGCTTTGCGGCGTCTGCACCACGCGATAATCGGTGCTATCGACGAGGGTGTTGGTCTCCACAACCCCCGGGGCGAGCAGCGCGAAATCCAGGTAGTTGCGCCGGTTGATGGGCAGATTGTCGATGCGCTGCTTTCCGATGGTGTTCGCCTGCTGCGTGCGCTCGGTTTCCACCACCGGAGTTTCAGCCCCGACTGTGACCTCAGTAGTTACCGCTCCTACTTCCAGTTTCACATCCAGCTTGAGGGTCCGGCCCACCTCGACTGAGGCTCCTTCAACCACTTTCGTGGCGAACCCCTGGGCTTCCACGCGAACGGTGTAGCTTCCGGGCGGAAGCAGCGGGATGCGGTATTCGCCGCCGGCACCGGCCACGGTGCCGCGAACCGTTCCCCTCTCCGCCGAAGAGGCGGTGATTCTGGCAGCACTAATGGCCGCGCCGCGGGCATCCGTAACGGAGCCGGTCAGATCGCCCGAACTCACCTGCGCCTGTGGAAAGAGTACACCGCCAGAGGCCAACATGACAGCCGCCGGCAAACAGAGCTTCTTCATGGAAGCACCTCTTCTGAAGTACTCTACTCTAATCCATTACGAATGGACAGCGTTTAGTGTTCAGGAGACCAGCGTCGCCGGTGGATCCGGTTCGCGCAGGGCAAGCTCGGTCCGGTTCCGCACCTGCAGCTTCTTGAAAATCCTGTTGAGGTATTCCTTCACCGTGCCTTCGCTCAGGCAGAGTTCGTAGGCGATTTCCTTGTTGGCCTTGGCTTGGCGGATCAAGGCTACGACCTGCTTCTCACGAAACGACAAGTGCGGCGGACCCACCCTGTGCTTCGGCCGCGGCTGCCTGCAGGCCGGGCATACATATTCACGGCGGAGCGCCCCGAAATTTCGCCCGCAGCGGGCGCACGTCCTGGGCGCAGCACCGACGGAAAAATCCTGCGGAGGCTCCACTCTTATCTGCTGCATCGTTTCTCCAGGTGTCCGGACCCGTCAACAGCCCCGTGCTGCCGGGCTACATGGTGGCGATGAACCTATCGGCACCAGCGGACTAAGAGGTCTTTGCAGTAATGATCAGACACAAAGGTGGTTGCAGTCTGCTCAAAAGTGCTCACATTGAGGCCGCCGCCGTTCCTGGCGACGTCCTTCACATACTGGCGCGTCGTTGATTCGCCAAAACGCTCTGGACGTATTGAAGCCACTCGATCTTCGCTGCCTCATTCCGAACAGAGGGTTTTAGGTGCACGGCATTCACGCCCAGGATATTCGTTACCTCAACAGGATCATTCAAAACCCCAATCACCTTCATGTCCCGCTGCGAACTGTGCATGGCGGTGATGAAATTGAGTCCCTCGGCCAATTCCAAATTGATCACCAGCACGTCGACGGTCAGACCGAGCTGCGTGACCAGCAGCACGGCATCTGGAACGCTCTTGGCCGGCAGAGTGGAATATGCTGCAGCGTCCAACACATGCCCAAGCCAGAACACGAACCCCAAATCGTCATCGAGAATGAGGACGGTTTTCAATTGGGGGTTTCCCCTTGGCTATCGATAACGAGATGGATATGGTTCTCCCCCAAACCAAAAAGGGGTGCAATTTGCATGCCATCTCATATCAGATTGAAAACACGTACCTTGGTGGAGGATAGAAGATTGGCAGGTTCTAAAAAGTAATCAATAATTTTACAATTTAGTCCTAGTACGGCACATTTGGCACACTTGCCGAATCTTTCGACTACTGACCGCCCCGCCGCGTCGGTCGTATCGTCTCTAGAGGCGGATGACCTTTTCCGACGCCAGCCCACGCAATGCATTACGGGTGTCCACCACCAACTTGGCTCGTTCCACGATGAGCGCGTAGTCCACATTCTGGTGATCGGTGATGATAACGGTGCAATCGGCGCCAGAAACTGCGTTGTCCGCGTCTGTCGAAATCATCAACTGGCCGTCGATCCGAATCGAGGGCACATAAGGGTCGCTGAAGGTCACGATGGCACCGCGGCGCTGGAGCAGGTGGATTACGTCGAGCGCAGGAGACTCGCGGACGTCATCGATATCGCGCTTGTACGCCACCCCAAGAATGTGGATGCGGGAACCCTTCACCGCCTTTCCACGGTCATTGAGCGCGTTCTGCACTTTTTCCACGACGAACAGAGGCATCTGGCCGTTGATGTAGCCAGCCAGTTCGATAAACCGGGCTTCTATTCCCGCCTGGCGCGTTTTCCACGACAGATAGAACGGGTCAACGGGAATGCAATGGCCGCCCAAGCCGGGGCCCGGATAGAAGGGCATGAAGCCAAATGGCTTGGTGGCGGCAGCGTCGATGACTTCCCAAACATTAATGTCCATGCGATCGCACATGATAGCGAGCTCGTTTACCAAACCGATGTTGATCATACGGAAAGTGTTTTCGAGCAGCTTCACCATCTCCGCAACCTGCGTGGAACTCACCGGTACAACATGCTCGAGGGCTTGCGCATAGAAGCGCACACCCATCTCTGTGCAGGCGGGCGTTATGCCGCCGACAACCTTTGGGATATTGCGGGTCTGATACTTGGGATTACCGGGATCGACGCGTTCGGGAGAGAAGCAAAGGAAGAAATCCCGGCCGACCTCCATTCCCGGCCTAGTAAGCAAGGGAAGAACCACTTCGACCGTCGTGCCCGGATACGTAGTCGATTCCAGAATTGCCAACATACCCGGATGAAAATACTTGGCGATTTCCTGGCACGCGGACACGATGTAGCTCATGTCCGGATCTTTGGTTTTTCGCAACGGAGTGGGCACGCAGATGTTGATCGTGTCCATACCGGATATGGCACTGAAATCGGTCGTGGCGCGGAATTTGCCACATTTCACAAGCGCATCGACATCCGCTGGGGCGACGTCCGGAATATACGAATCTCCGGCATTAATTCTCGCGACTTTGGACTCTACCAGGTCGAATCCCGTCACGGAAAACCCGGCTTTGGCGAATTCGATGGCCAGAGGCAAGCCTACATATCCAAGTCCTACGATTCCGACGCAGGCCGTGCGCGAAGCGATCTTACTGGCGAGTGTTTCCGCGCACGTAGCCAACTGTGCCGCAACTGCTTGCGTCATATTTTAGAGAACTCCTTGTGAATCTGACCGAGACTACGATCTGTACGGTTGAAGCTAAAGCAATTTAACCGCCAGCTTCAGCTTAGCCGCCCACAGTCACGGTGTCGGCTGTGGCGGAGGGTGCGAAGGGGATCGGTTTGTCCTCAACGCCAAGCCTCTTCATTTTATATAGCAGCGCTTTATAATCGATCTTCAACATCACGGCTGCCTGCTTCCGATTCCACCGGGTGGAGTTTAGAGCTGCCAGTATGGCTTCGGTCTCGGCCTGCTGTTTGGCCTTGGTCACCTGTTCCAGAATGGGTCGATCGACGATCTGATGAGCGGAAGCGGCGTGTGCGTCGGGCATTGCCGGAAGGCTCATCGACTTGCGCGCGATCTTAGCGTGTAAGTCGCGTGCAAGCATGTCGGGATTTCTCAGAATGAGGAACTTTCGAACAAAGTTCTCCAATTCGCGCACGTTTCCTGGCCAATGATGGCTGATCATCGCCTGCCTCAGATCGGCAGTGATCACCGGCATGGGCGCGTTCGGCAGGGTGTGTTTCTTCATCAGGAATTCCGCCAGGGGAATGATGTCCTCTGTGCATTCGCGCAGCGGCGGCAAAACGATGTTGATGACGTTCAGGCGGTAGTAGAGATCTTCGCGGAAACTGCCGTCCACAATGGCCTTTTCCAGGTCGCGGTGGGTCGCGGACAGAACGCGAACATCGACCTTGATGGTTTCCTTGCCCCCCACACGCTGAAACTCATGATCCTGGAGGACCTGTAGGAGCTTGGCCTGTAGCCGCACATCCATGTCGCCGATTTCATCCAGGAGGATGGTGCCGCCGTCCGCCATTTCGAACATGCCGGCTTTCTTCTGAAAAGCCCCCGTGAATGCGCCCCGCTCATAGCCAAACAGCTCGCTCTCCACCAGTTCGGGGGGAAGTGCCGCGCAATTCAGTTTAAAGAACGGCTTATGAGCCCGCGGCGATTGGGCATGCAATTCGCGCGCAATCACTTCCTTGCCGCTGCCGGTCTCGCCCTGTATCAGGACTTGCGGTTCAAACCAGCCGATTTGCGCGACCAGTTCGCGGATTTCCTTCATGCGGGAATTCCGGCCCAGGAAAGCCCGGGTCACAGGTACGGCATTCCGCGCGGGAGGTGTGTATTCCGTGCCTCTGGTTTCAAGGGCGCGGCTAATCGCTTTGCGCAGATCTTCGTGCGCCACCGGCTTACAGAGAAAATCGGTCCCGCCGTTTTTCATGGCAGTAACGATGTTCAACGGGGAAGATGCGCCGGAAACAATTATGACGGGAATGTTGGGATCGATGCGGCGGATTTCGCGCAGGGTTTCGATACCGTCCCGGTTAGGCATCATGATGTCCAGCAATACCGCGGCAAATTCGGTCCTGGACGATTGCAGGCAATCCAGCACTTCATTGCCGTCTTGCGCCAACTCAACGGAGTAGCCGAGGCATTTTAAAGCCATCTCCAGATATCCCCGGACCTCCAATTCATCCTCACCCACGAGAATGGTGCGGCTATTCTTTACATCTGGCATCGGACTGTCTCTCCTGATTGTTCTGCAGCATATGAAGGTTCTCGCCGATATACCGGAAGAACGAATGAAAGCATGGGCCCGGAGTCTGTGTTTTCAGCCCACACGGCGCCATCATGTTGATTGATGATCATTCGTGTGATAGCCAGCCCGAGGCCACCTCCGGAGCGGTCCCTGCCGCCCGCGTAAGAAGTGTATTCCTCAAAGATACGTTCCAGATGTTCCTCTGGTATCGCGCTACCGGAATCTTGAATATCTACGCGATAAGTGTTGGGCTCGATAACGCTGCGCCAGCGCCGTTCCGCCGGCGGCAGCGAGGATCCGGTTGTCCGGCGTTCCCAGAAAACGGGATAACCCCGGATATCGATCGAACCCGACTTAGGAGTGAACTTGCATGCGTTATCCAGAAGGTTAATCAAAACCTGTTCGATCTGGCCGGCCTCGAACGAAAGCGGAAAATCGCACGGGGCCAGATCGGCGCGAATCGCGATGCTCTTCTCGTCGGCAAAGGGAGTGATTTCGTGCAGCGCCTGTTCCAGGCACTCCCGGATGTCGCCGGGCCTCAGCTCGGGCCGCCTCTTGACGTGCCGCCCCACGCTTAACTGAAACATCGCGCTGGCCATCCGGGACAGACGCTTGGCACTGTGTTGCATGCGCCGCAGGATTTCCCTCTGGCTTTCGCTTAAAGGCCCCAGGGGCTCACTCAACTCCAGGGGCTCACTCAATAAGAGCCCGCAGTAACCGGTCAACGCCGTGAGCGGCGCCCGGAAATCGTGAACCGCCCGGGCGAGAAACGTGGTGCGGTCCTGGTCGTATTCCTGGAGCCTCAGGTTGGTTTCGATGAGACACTGCAAAATCTCGTCGCGGTCGGCGCGCAACGAAGTGGTGGTGGCTTCGCGGTCCCGGTAGGCAGCCAGCGCCTGAGCCAGGAATACTTCCAGAGTTGCCCGGGTGACGGGCTTGAGCAGGATTTTTGCCTCGGCGGCTGGAATCCGGTCGCGAAACAATGGCAGGTCGCCACGATGAACCAGGAACAGGTGCTTCGAAGGATTGCCGTCAATATCCGGAAAACGCGACGTGTCGGATTCGAAATCCCAGATACAGACATCGGCTGCGGCATCATCATCAGCCGAAGCCGCGGCGGAAAATGTGCAATGCTGCTGCGGGAGGTTTGTAACGATCTCCCGGCAGACTTTTAGGAGCTCGCGGTCATGTGAAACAAGTCTTATATCCATCGATCAATACCTACAAATCGCACTGCGTGAAAGACCGGCGGAAACTTTGCTGTGACTGCGATTTCTCTTCCCAAGATTTGCACTTCCTATGCTCATCTTTTGTACTTTTCCTAACTTCTGTTCAAGCATACCTCACTGATAAATAAAGTCAAGGTGGAAAGATTACTGATAATTAGGTTTCCTCTCTAGAACCTATAGTACGCCTACCGCGGATTATCGCAATGTTACCTAAAGTGAACGGGAAACAATGCTGATAATTAGATTCTTTCTCTAGAACCCCTAGTACCCGGCTGGAAACCATCCCGCGACCACCCGCGAACGGATGAAGTGCAGAGTAACTTGGACCAACCTGGTTGGAGGTGAAGACCGGAGCGTGACCTTCGGTTGAATCTGACGACGGCTGAATCAGGCGGCTGCTGAATCAGGCGACGGGCGAGACGCAGGCGGCGTCGACTTCGACAGCCACCGAACGCTCCAGCAACGTTACCGAAACGACCAGACGCCAGGTATTCTTGACCCTGACCAGGATTCCCTCGAGGCCGGATAGAGATCCCTGGTTTATGCGAACGGTTTGGCCGACCTTGAGGAAAGGCCAGGGTTCGGTTGGCACCTCCGATTGGGACACTGTGCGCACCGCTTCGATCTCCGCGTCGCTGATCGGAACCGGTTGCCGCCCGGCACCGACCAGTCCTACGACGCCTTCGGTGGTGACCACCCGGTTCCTATCGTTCAGGGGGATGCGGCAGAAGACGTAACCAGGGAAGAGCGGCAGGTCCAAGACCTTAGTGCGATCGGTCCAGACGCGGCGGGAGCGGTAGGTGGGGAAGAACCGCTCCACGCCTTTGTGTTCCAGTACGGTGCTCACGTAGAGCTCGAAATTAGACTTTACGTGCACTGCATACCATAGCGGTAGTGTTTCGGGAGGCAGGATTACTTGGCCCATCTGGTCGCTGTATTTTAACATTGTTTAAAGGACGGCCAGGTATTTCCAGGCGAGCGAAGAGTCTGGGTCGCATCGACGCCGGAGTCCTTGCATTGGCTGGTCCGCGGCTTGCTAGCGCTTTGGAGGGCGAATTGAAACTGGTATCTCATGCGGCGATTGTGAAGAGGGTCCTTCGAGTTTTATGGCTATTGGCGATCCTCACGGTAATCGTGGGCTCGGTCTTGCCTTCGGACTCGAACCCGATGCGGGCGCTTGGCAGCCTTCATATTAACGACAAGATTGAACACGCCGGTGCGTACATGGTTCTGGCATTGCTGCCGGGGCTGCATGAGAGGCGCAAATTTGTGATTGCCGCGGCGGTTGGCGCAGTGGCGCTGGGTGTCGCGCTCGAGTACGCACAGCTTTACTCGGGCTGGAGGGATTTTGAGGTAGCTGACATGGTCGCGGATGCTATTGGCGTGTGTTTGGGTATGGCCGCAGGGATTGGCGCGGGCTCGATCCCGGCTGTGCGGACAGGGTTCCCGGATCGCTGGCGATGACTTCGGCGCAGGGGCGTGGGGGGATCCCGGCGTGGCGCACAGTTAACTTCGCCGGACACTTCAAGCTGGACACTTCAACGGAGTTGTTCCGACGAAAACGACCTAAATCTCCAAACTGGGGATCAAGGATATCCCTGGTCGGGCTAACCCCAAGTTTCAGTACTTCTAAAACGGTACTAGAGCCTCAATCTTTTTCACTGACGCGGACTGCATTTATAGGAGTTTAAGACGAATCTTCCAGCAGCGGGCGCGGGGCGGGCTTCCGCGAAGCATAGGTCTGTTCCGATGGCATGGAAAATGCACTACCGGTCATACGCTATGCTCAGCAAGCCAGTGGAGCAACTTGCCGCAGAAATCGCGGGTCTGCACGTCCGTGAGACTCACTCAGCGCCCCCATCGGAGCGCCGCAAGCGGCCGAGGTCCCAGGTACACTGGCCGGTATGCTTCTTTGGAGGGGATCTGAGCCGCATCATCGAAACCCTGACAGAAAACCTGAGCAGCACCGGATTCCGCTGCTTCTCTCCGGTGCCGCTGATCGCCGGCAGTCTCATGATATGTGTGATCGGTGTACCTTCACGCCAAAGCTTCAATAATGGCCGCGGAGGAGCGCTCGAGTGCAAGGTCCGCGTGGTGCGGGTCGAACCAGCCGAGGAACCGCAGTCTTACAGCGTCGCCTGCGAAATTGAAGACTACCGGTTTATCGAATCCTGATTAACTTGACTTGTCACTTAACAAGTGTGGATGTTCGGAAACGCAGTGACATAGTCGGGGTGTAACAGACCCTGACGGCCGTGTCTAATCGGACGCCAGGTCCGGGACGCTTGGCGGAGTTAGTTCCTGTCACTCTGAATTCTCTGCCTCTAATCTACTTCGCTTACAATCTACTTCGCTTACAATCTACTTCGCTTACAACCTAGGGAATCGGCACCGATATCGAACTCGACGTGCCGGCATCGTTATTGGCGGTGATGCTCAGCGATTGCAGGCGATGGACCAGGTCGTCGGTGCTGCTGCCGTTGGACAGGACAAAGGGAATCGAAACTAAGAATGTCCCGCCGAACGTCTGCGATGTGGTGCCTCCAAACCATGCCGAGGAGGCCGCACTCACATTAACCGTCAGATGAGTTGTAGAGAAACCGGCGCCCTGCTTAGGCGTAACCTGAATGTCCAGTTGTGTCAAGGCGCGGGTGGTGGAATATCCTTTGAGAACCACCGAGAAGCTGCTTAACGTCTCCGATGTCACGCTGACGCTCGACAGTTGCGGCACAGACCGCGCAATAGTCAAGGTGAGAGCGTTGGGCGAGGAAGGCGTCAGATCGAAGCCGCTCTGGGTAGCGAAAGAAGGAGTGATCAAAATAGAGCCGGCAGTGGTGCCGGTTTGCAAGGGCACCGATGTGGCACCGCCGGTAAACACAGCCTGGGTGGAATTCGCGGGAATGGTGAAGTTCACCTTGCGTCCACCAGTGGCGAATTGGATGGAAGGGTCATCCGTGAAGACGGCCGAGGCGAAGGTCAACGTGAAGGTACCTTGCAGTGCCAGCGGGTAAGTCGCGGCCAGAGTCAGCCCAACGGTGGGCTGTTGGGCCGCCGGCACCGTTCCGCTGGGTCCCTGGAATTGGTATGCCGGCAAGGATGCCGGGGGCGTGCCCGTGCCGGACAGAGTAAAGCTGCTGTTGTTGACGCGCAAGGTGGCCGTCAGACTTCCGACATCGTTGGGGACGAAGTTCAATGAGAACGTAATCGTGTCGCCGGGGTTCAGGTTGGTAGGCAGAGCGGGCAGTTGCTGGAGGCTGAAAACAGTGCTTGCCGCCGCCAGGTTGATGCTGGAAATCGTTACGCTGCTGGTACCCGTGTTCTGAACCGAGAAGTTCACACTGGCCTTGCTTTCCACAGCGGTGGGTTGGAAGATGACAACTCCGCCTTCGGCGACGGAGATGGTGGAGGCCGCGTTGGTATAAGTGTAAACCAGAAGTGAGCCGATGCCCGTGGCAGTGACGCTGAAGGTATCGCTGCCGATGGTTAATGTCCCGTTGACGGCAGCGGGCTGCGTGGGTGCGAAGTTGAGGATGAAGTTCTGCGATCCTTGAGCGTGAAGTGTAAACGGGAGAGCAGGTCCACTGGCAATGGAGAGGCCCTGGCCGGTCACCGCGAGGGCTGCGATCTGTCCGTCACCGGTTCCTGCATTCGTGATGGAAACGGTTACGCTCGAAGTTTGCCCGACAGAGGTATTGCCAATGGCGATGGTGCCGCCGGGAGAAACTGCGGTTGCTCCCGCCGCATTGGACCAGGTGTAAGTGAATTGCGGTCCGACGGCCTGCGCCGCGAGGTTGATGGTAAACGTCTGTCCGTTCAAATTGAGGATCAATGTAGCCGAGGCTGTCTGTTGCTGCAGCGGGCTGAAACGGACACCGAAGCGGACTTGTTGGGTAGGAGGAACCGAAGCCGGCAGGGAAGGCTGATTCAGAATCTGAAAAGCCGACGCCGAATTGCCTCCCAAAGCGATCGAGTTGATCAGGCCGGTGCCGGCTCCATTGTTGGTTGCCACCAGGGTAATGCTGGTGACGGTGTTCACCAGAGTATTGGGGAATGGAAGGGTGGCGCCATTTTGCAATACCAGGGTATTGTTGGTACTCGGATCGACATACGCCAGAGAGAAGTTGGGCGCCGCGGTTGACCCGGTGAGTGTGCCGGAAACCGAACTGCCGCCCAGACTGATCAGGAACGTTCCGCTAAACGACCCCGCCTGCGGGGGCGAAAAGACGATTTGGAAGCGCACGTCCTGGCCGGCGGCGACCGCGGCCGGCAGGGCCGGCAGCCCGGTCACGCGAAAGCCGGTGCCTGCAACCGAAACCCCGGTTACCGAGCCGACGCCTGTGCCCTGGTTGAGGATATCGATGGTGGCGGTGGTGGTTGCGTTAATATCAACCGCCGGGAAGGCGATGGCGGTCCCGTCCGGGAGAACGTGCGTATTACCGTCAGACAGCGCATAGGTGACCGCAAAACTGGGCGAGGTTCCCGTTCCCGAGAGGGTAAAGGAGGCGCTGCTGTTGGCCAGCCCCAACACCAGCGTGGCCTGCGCGGTGCCGGCCGTCTGGGGAGTAAATACAACATTGAAAGACGCCTGCTGTCCAGCGCCCAACTGGATGGGCGCGGGAGAACCCGTGAGTTGAAAGCCGGAACCACTCAAGCCTACCGACTGCAGTGCACTGGAGGCTACCCCGGCATTCAGAACGTTCACGACAGCGGTGACCGACGCTCCCACATTAGTTGGGGGAAAAGCGATGCGATCGCCGGCGTTCAGAGTAGTGACGGTGCCGGGCGCCGATGAGAAGGCATAGCTGAATGTGAAGTGCGCCGCGGTTCCGTTCAGCACGAATGAGAAGCTGGAGGCGACCGCGCTGGCCGTGTAGTTGATGAGAATCTGCGCGGTGGCGGTAAGGCCGGTCGAGGGAAGATATTGAACCGTGAAATTCGTAGTGCTGTTGGGTGCCAGGGTGATGGGGAGCGCGGCCATCTGCAGCAGGGTCATCTCAGACGTTCCGGTGAGCGAAAGGCCGGTGATGCTGGCAGCCGCGTTTCCGATGTTTTGAACCGCCACGTTGGCGAATACCGCCTGCCCGGTGCCGGGCGATGTCAGGGCCAGGGAGCCGCCCGATCCGATGTTGGTACTGACGCCGCCCGCTGTCACCAAAACTCTCAGCACCTGGCCATGGGCAGGCGTGGCTGCAGCGAAGGCCGCGGCCAGGGCAACGGTCAGGATTGGAAGCCCTTTGTTCATCGAAGTTTCTCCCCAGCGGCGGGCACGAAGTAAACCGACGGAATCTGGCTGGCATCCACCTGGCTGGCATCGAGGACCAATAACCATTCGTTCGGATCGCTGCCGTTCAGGATGAAGGCCGAGCTGGCGGAAAGAGCCTCAAAGCGGGATGGGGCGAAATCCAAATGGATGGTATTGGCCAGGTTCCGGGAACTTGTTTCGTAAACGAAAACCGAGTGAGTGGTGGAATCGGCCAAGAGCAGGTAGCGCCCATTTCCTGAAACCGCCAGGCCGGTGGGACTAATCGGCGGGCCGTCAGGCTGTGCCAGAGAGGCGAATTCCGAGATCCCGGGCCCGGACTGGAATTGGATAATTCGCTGTGTGTCCAGATCGAGTGCGAACAGGGACCGGCCGCTGTTGTCAAAGGCTGCCATGGCGGGTTGTGCCATGGACGAAACCAAGGCTGGGGATTGCCCGGCAGTAAAGAGATAGAGACCCGAAACTGCGAAGCCAACTGCGATTTGCTGTCCGGCCGGATCGATGGCGAGCGCCGCGGCCCGGCCCCACGGTGAAAGATCGACAGGCGCATCCGCCAGCGGTTCGCTGCCCGAGAGTTGGACGCGCTGCAACTGGTTTCCCGAGGACGAATAGAGAAGCGCAAAGGATCCGTCGCGGCTCCACACCACGCGGTCGACCGCATCGATCAGGCCGCCGATGGAAGATTCCGCCGGAGCCAGGTCGGAAAGGCCGCGCACGAAAGTGCTTTGGCCGGCTCTGGTAATGAATGCCCAGTTTCCGCCGGGAGCTATTGAAGCCGAATCCACGTGCTTCAATATGGCGCGATCGAGGTGTGCCGCTCCGGGAATGCCGAGCAGGGGACGAATGGTTTTAGTGGCGCCGCTAAAAACGAAGCCGGCAATGGGGCCGTGAAGGCTGGCAGGCTGGGCGCCGGCCGGACCCGCCGGCAAAGTCAGAAGCGCGATGGGAACGCAGGCGTAAGTGATGAACCAACGAGGCATGATTTATTGGGGACTCCCGAATACAACCGTACCCGTGCCGATAGAGACGGGCGTGCTGGACGTGTGCCTTCCGAAGTAGATCCCTGCTCCGGCGCCGCCGGCGGCGACAATTCCCAAGACCACCCACTTCCATTTGCCACTGGAATTATTGGAGGTGCGCTGAACGCGGGCCGGCGAACCCGGCGGCAACTCCACGATCTGGTTGATCAGGGTTCGTGCACGCAAGCCGTGAAAAGAAGCCGTCACATAGATCTGGAGTTTGCCGGGTGTGTCATTGGTCTTAAGTCCGTGAGCCGTGGCCAGACCAGCCTTGTCTGTCAGCACGGCCAGGGTTTTGGAGCCATTGGTGAACTCACCGCTGGTGCCGGAGACGGGTAAGGCAAAAACCACGGGAACCCCTGCCACGGGCCGGTGGTCGTCATCTTCGATCCTCACCGCCGGTTCCTGGGTCACGCGCTGATGGACCGGACTGGTGACGCCCTCCCCTGCGACTACGACAATGTCGATTCGCGCCGGAGCATCCTGCGCGACCGCCACCGCCGACAGGCCGTCGAGAGAAATCAACACACACAGCCCTACAGGAAGCAAACTATTCCCTAGTTGACGTTTCATTTTTCTGAACATATGCGGCTTGCTAAGTACACGATTTCATTAATACGGTCTCATATTTCAAAGAAGATCGGTTCCTGACGGCGGAAGCTCTGATTGGAGCCGCGCGGGTAAGCCAACGGTATCCCGATACGTTAGTGAACTTCTAAAACTGCACGACTAAGCCACAATGAGTATTGCAATCCGAACGCCGATACTGGTATTTGTGCCAGAGAAGTGTTGAGTTGGCGGTTAAATGCCATAAAGAATCGAATTTATAGGGCAACTCTTTGCCAAACATTGAGAAGACTTCCTAGTGTTTGCGATTCCGGCGACCGAGAAGACGGGGGCATAGGGGCTTAGCCGCATGGTCTCGAACGTGCTAACTGTTATAATTCTATAGGATAAGACAGTGATTAGAACAGCGTTTCGACAAAATTCGGTAGCGGCTGCGGTGCTCATGGCGCTCGGCATGGCCCTGATTTCCAGTGCGGCGCAAACAGATCTCACGCCGCCCCCGGAACTGATCCAGTTTATCCGCGAAATCAAAAGTCGCGGTGTCACCGACGCCAAAATCAAGAGCCAGGCCGTAGCGGTAGGGTGGGCACCAGTGACAGTGGATGAAGCGTTGGCCTACCTGCGCAACGAAAAGGCCCCGCCGAAGACGGTCCCGGCAGCCAAGACGATCACGCCCCCTCCGGCCACGCCGGGGCCCACGCAATTGCAGGAGTCCACCCCGGAATTGGTGGGTCCCAAGCCAGCTGCGGGCCTCCCGGATTCTCCCCTAAGCCCAATTACCACAAGCCAGGGGGCCCCAAGCCAGGCGGCCTCAAACCAGTCGGCCTCGAACCGGGGCGTGCCGGATGATTACGTGATTGGCGCAGGCGACACCTTGCAGATCTCGGTTTGGAAAGAGCCCGAGGCATCGGTTCCCGTCGCGGTTGTGCGGCCCGACGGTAAAGTCACCGTGCCGCTGATCAAAGAGGTCGAAGTGGCGGGCTTGACACCCATGCAGGCAGAGCAAAGAATTACCGAGAGGCTTACCAAATTTATCGCGGACGCGAACGTTTCGGTGGTTATAGCAACCATCAACAGCAAGAAGATATACATTATAGGAGCAGCGAGGAAGGAAGGACCTCTTCCGTTTACGTACGGGATGACCGTCATGCAGGCGCTGAGCGAGGCGGGCGGTCTTACCGACTATGCGAAGCGCAAGAAGATCTATATTCTGCGTACCGAAAACGGCCGGGAGTATCGGCTGGACTTCAACTATGACGATGTCGTCAAAGGGCAAAGCATGGAGCAAAATATTGCGCTGCTGGCCGGCGACACCGTCGTCATTCCTCATTAGGCCAGTGCGGCCGGTTGCCCTTTGGGCCTGAATCCGGGGAGTTGAGAGAATCAGATTTTCCCGCCAGGGCGCAAAGGCGCGCCAAGAAAAAATCTTGTGGTTTCGTGGCTTGCTTTGCGGCCCTGGCGAGAGACAAGTCTCGCTGGCCGGCTTGCCGTGCCGTTTTGCGGGGTGCAGCTGCTGAAACAAGAGAGCTACTGCTTGAAAGCAAATTGCAAAACCAACTCGCTCGAAACCGCGTCGTCACCGCGGCGGGCGGGCTGGAATTTCCATAACTGAGCGGCGTGGACGGCCTCCACAATAAAGAATTTGTGAATATTGGCCTGCGGAAGAGGCTCCGCTTTCAGAACTCTTCCGTTCTTATCTATGGTGACCCGCACCGCTACGGTTGTCGGCTTCAAGACCAGAGATTTGAGCTGAGGTGGAAAAGTCGGCGTGACTTTCGTGAGGGGCACCGGAGGATGATATGTCGTGCCGGCGGATGCCTCCGGTGGTGCAGGCACATCGTTCGACGCGTCCCGTACCGGCGTTGGCGGTGTAGCCGGGCGCGCTATCGGCCGCGGCGGCGCCAAGGTGTGTGGTACGGCCAAGCCGGCCGCGGGTGACGCGGAATGATCGGGGGTGCCGGGTGATGTGGGCGGCTCATTCAGTGTCGGCAATGCTGCGCTCTTGGTGGCTGGAGGGGCCGTGAATGGTTTGGAGGCCTGGACCAGCCGGATATTTTCGGATGGACTCTGGCGGGGTTCCGCGCTCTGGCGAAGGTCCGCGGCCGGATGAGGTTCCGGGGTGTCACCGGGGCGGCTTCGATCCGGGCGGAGAGGCTTGGAGACCGTCGTGGAGCGGGTTTGAATCGCCTGATTCTGGATCGCCCGGTTCTGAATCGCCTGATTCTGGATCACGCGGACGGATTCTGTGGCGTCGCCGTTGGGAGCGGTGACCGTAAGCTGTATCAGAACTTGATCGGAGGTGGGCGAGTACAGGATACTCTCGCCGCGTATCTGCTGCGAGTTCAGAGAGATTTTATGTTTGACGGCGCCGTCCTCTATCAAAACCAAAGCCGATGTCGCGGCCGCCATCAAGGGTGAGTCACGGTCCCAGGTTAACTCCAGATCACGGTCTTGCCTTCTTGCCTGCAGCCCGATATGGGCGGATGGCCCGATGCGGGCAGATGAATAAGACGAGGAGGGAGACGCAGCGGGCTGCGCCGCCGGCTGCACCTTCGCGGTCGCGCTCCCGCCAGAAAACCGTTCCCGCAATAGAGGCACGCCGATCCATAGCAAGACCAGGAGAAATATGGCCCCCAAGATCGCGGCGGCGACCCTCAGTAGATCGCGGCCGCCCGCGCGGACGTGGCCGGATTCAGCAGGCGTGGCGGAAGGCGCCGCAGTGGGCTGTTCGATCGCTTGCTGACATCGTGAGATCCTATCCCGCTCTTCGGTGGCGAGCAGCGAAGCGTCCAGGGGGAACTCCAGGAACGGAAACTCCGACATCTTGTGATCGCCCTGCGCAAAAAAGAAAGTCGCGTTCGGCGGGGCGAAGGCATTGGGCTGAATCATCAGGAAAACGTGGGAAGGCTTGCCAAAGAACATCTGGAACAAGGCGAGATCGTCCTCATTCAGGCGAAGCATCTCACCATGTTCGGTGCGGTAATACCCCACCACCACACGCTTACCCGGCTCAGTAGACAGCGCCGCCATCATCTCTGGCACGGTGCGGTTGGAAGCCGGTTGAAAATCGAGAATCTCAGTTGCGCCTTCGAGAGACCTTCCGAACAGCAGCCCTTGTTCGGCTATGCCGCGCCCCGCGATGCCGCGCCCGCTATCTCGAAGCCGCGCTTGCAGCCCCTCAATCACACGGAGGTCCACGTGCACCCTGATCGGAGAGCCAGGGAACCACCAGACGTAGTGTCGGGGGTCGGTTGGCGCGCTAATTCCCGTGATTGCCATTTGTGACCTCGCGAGGCGTGCAAAAATTCGATGCAAAAATTCGAAGAGTGAGGGAGCACACTCATCGCCAAAGGTAACTGGGCCATAACTGCTTTGAACGGAGTGTGCCCGGTGGCGAGTAAGGTGGGATGGGAGAAAATCTTTCGAAAAATCCAAACACTTAGGCCGGTTACCTAATGGGTCCTTCGGTTGGTTAGGTCTTATGCGGCAAAATCGAGCCTGGTTTAGTGGCGCAGTCTAGTGAGGCAGGCCGAATTTCTCAGACAGGCGCTTCATGAGTGAGGAATTCGCCTTTGATCCACCATAAGGATCTACTTTCGGAACATACGAGTCTTCCAGGGGCGCCTTAGGAAAGATGCTCGACTGGTCGGCCGGCTCAAGCGGCTGCGATTTGGGAGAAGCCTGGGTTTTCTCGACCAGCGACAGAGGGGTTGGCGGTGGAAAAGTGGAAATAGGATAGGGAATCCCCGGCGCCTGGGCCAGACCCTCAATCAGGCCCAGATTGGCGGCTGTTTCCCGGACGTAATTCAAGCCCACCAAAGGAGATTCGTCGCCGTAAGCCATCAGCAGCGCGCTATCGCAGATGGAGTTGATCAGACGCGGGATGCCCTGTGAGTATTGACCGATGGCCGTCAGGGCGTCCAGGCTAAATGGCGGGGCTTCTCTTCCGCCAGCTTTGGCCCAGCGAATCCGGATGTATTGCTGGACTTCGGACGGCGTCAAGGCATCAATGTAGAGGCGCAGCGCGATCCGCTGCTTGAATTGCCGCAAGTCACGCCGGTTCAGGAGGACATCCAGTTCCGATTGGCCCAAGAGCAGAATCTGAAGGAATTTCTCGGAAGCGCTCTCGTAATTCCCCAGCAGACGGATTTCCTCAAGGACCTCCGGGCTCAATTTGTGAGCTTCGTCGATCACCAGGACGGCATATCTGTTCTGATGATGTACGCTGGCCAGAAACTCCTGCAATTTCCAGAGGCGTTGAGCCTTGCTGGCCGGCACATCGCGTATGTCGAAATCCAACATCACGATTTCCAGGAACTCCGACGCTGTGAGGGTGGGATTCAGAATGATGCTGGACTCGACACGCTCGGCAGGCAAACGGTTCAAAACGCTGTTGATCAGGGTTGTCTTCCCAGTGCCGGCATCCCCGGTGAGAACCGCAAAACCCTTTCGTTCGAGGACTGCATAGGTCAACCCGGCCAGCGCCTCACGGTGCTTGGGCGGCAGGTAAAGAAACGCCGGGTCTGGCGTCAGGTTGAACGGTAGCTTCTGCAGGCCGAAGAATTCTGTGTACATTTGTTCCGAACCAACCAGCTATGTGCCGGAGTGACTATGTTAAGAATAGCAAAATGCAGCTAGTACCAGGATTACGTGCAAGTATGCTGCCACTATGGGCGCGCCAAAGGGACGAGGCGTGTGACAGGGCGAATCGCTCAAACCCCAAATACTCGCCTAAATTCACCGGAGTACCGCGGCGTGGGGAGTATATACCGCAGAGACGCGAACCGCTTCCTGCGATAGGTGAGTGGCGACCGCCTGCAAGCCACCGGAATATGTCAAGTGGGTATACTGCGTAAGCAAGATGATATGGGTGCCTATTGCCCGGTTTACACCAAAGGTAGCGTGCCAGCCGGAGGTGTTGGCCAGGATAGTGCCCTTGCCCTCTAACCGCTGCCAGTTGAAACTGCTATCCAGCCACCACCCGCTGCCGGGACGGCCCCAATGCCAACCGCCACCGGCGGACGAGGTCGTAGAGGCCCCCACGCCGTACGAGTCGCTCACGGCTCGGTCATACGAACCCAGGAAGGTGTGCGAGAAGGTTTTGTAGGCAACGCTGCCGCCGACAACGGGCGCCGGTTGCGTTGGAACCGCCAAGGATGTCTGATGCACGGCGGTGGTGACCCCTACTCCGCCGTGTAGTTGTAGTATCCAGCGCCCCGCCAAGGTCCTGCCCAGTGTGGCCAACGTATTGGTGGTGTAGGAGTCGAATAGGGAGGAAGAGGTTCGAGTGGAGTTCACACTGCCGCCCAGTTGCGTAAGCGGCGAAAGAGAATAGGAAATAGCCACGCTCGCGTTGGCTGAGGTCGTGTTGGGAATGGTAGAGGTACCGGCGGCGCCCTGGACCTGGTTTTCCGAGACGTGCTGGGTGTGGCCCCCGCCCCCACTGACACTTACCGAAAGGCGGGGCGAGTACGAATGGGATAGTGAGACGCTCGCCGAAGACGTGAACATTCGTTGCCCATAGAGCAGATTGCGCACCGGCGACTCCACTAACGGCGAACCCGTCAGGATGGCTCCCAATTGTGGGTTGTTGGCGAATTTCCCCGTCAGCAAACCGGCGGCGAGGTCGTTGAAAGTCGACGGTGCTGAGGATGCGCTGCCGAGCGTTGTGGGAGAAAACAAAGACTGTTCCAAACTGCTGAGATCGCCCGCGGCAGCGAAACCCAGGATCCACCGGGGAGCGAGCTTCCGGCTGGTATTCAGGGAGAGTGCGTGATTCAAGGCATTCAGGGAAGAATTTCGCACGTACGCCGTGTAGGAGGGGGTATAGCTCAAAGAGAAATTGGACCGTTCGGTGAACTTTGTCCAGTCGAATTCAAAGCTTCCGCCCGCGCCAACGTCGTCAGGGAGCTTGGCCGCACCGGTCTGGACGCCGGCACCGCCGTTCGGCAGAAAGCTTGAATAGTAAACCGCGTAAGCCGAGACGGAACGGATTTGCAGTCCGCCTTTGGGTGGCTGGGTTGGAGTATTGCTGTCCTGGGCCAACAGCGGTCCTGTTATGAGTCCCCAGACCAGCACCAGAACGGTCGCGCGGCCCGCGGCAGCGCCCATTGCCCTTCGGCATGGAAACGGCGGCTGAAGCGATTTGCGGCACATCTGCCTATTCTCCTCTTCCTGTGCCCAAGATGTCATTTACTGCCAACCGAGCCTTTGGGCGGCGGATGCAGCCGGCAATCGGAGGAAACCTTGGCGCCGGCGGGGGTCTGGATTCTGAGAGGGATCGGGATCGCTTTGCCAGATGTGGAGGCTCCGAAGGAATCGGTAATCACGATCGCCGGTGTACTGGCCCCGGGGGCGAGCACCGCAGTCACTTTGGCGATGACCCCATTGCCGATGCTCTTGGTATTCAGCCCGACGGCCAGGCAGTGATAGGCGGCGGCACTGCCACTGCAAATCGCGGTTTTCCCGGCCGACGTCAGCATAGGCCCGTCGTCTACGGTGAGGCTGCTGATGCTTGTGGAGGGATATTGAAAGGTCCATTGGACGGCTGCCGGTGCCGCTCCCGGCGGCATAAAGAGCGAAAGATCGAGCAAGGCAGAACCGTCCGCAGTGATGGTAGCCGGGGAAAGCACCAGACATGTTTGTGCGTTCAACGCGCCGGGCCATATCGGGATCAACCCGCCGCACGATAAGACGACTGGAAGCGAGAGGCGGGCTATGGGAGCGGCGAACCGGAATCCAGGCATTTCATTGAACTCCTTTCCCAGTTTGGACCAGTGCGGGCATTTGTTCCAGCGCTACCCGGGCATTGGCGGCGTAGGGAAAATGCGGATCGGTCGCGAGAGCCGCGCGCAGAGATTGTCGCGCCAGGTCGGACTGATGAGCGGCCATGTAGGCCATACCTAAATGATAGCGGTAGATAGGGTTAGTGGGGACCTTTTGGGAGGAATCCTTCAATTGCACGAGGGCCGAGCTGAGCGACCCTAGTTTGTAATAAGCCCAGCCGAGGGCGTCGGCCGCGACGGGAGAATCGGGCATCCTCTGCTTGGCGATTTGCGCCAATGCGACCGCGGCGTTGACGTCGCCGCCATGCTCCAGGTAGAGGAATGCCAGTTCGGCGGCAACCAAGGGCGAGTTAGGGTCGATTTCATGAGCGGTCTGAAATAGCCGCGTGGCCTGTTCCCAGTTAGCCTCTTTTTCGTACTGGGTGGCCAAGGCCATGTAATTCAATAAATTACGCGGGTAGGCGGCAATCGCTGCACGCAGGTAAGATTTGGCATCTTCGACCGCCCCCCTGGCGAAAGCGATATTGGCCAGCAAGGTGTAGGCATCGGGTGTTTTGGGATCGAGCTTCAAGGCGTCCCGGACGCTGGCTTCCGATTGCGGCAGATTGTTCAAGTTGAAATAAGCCAATCCCAGCAAGAGATGGAGACTGGCATTTTGTGGGGACTGCTGAACCAGTCCGCTAATCCGCTGAACCGCTTCCTGTCCGCGTCCCTGCCGGATGTACAGTTTCAGCAACAAGGCCGAAACCGGGAGAGAAGCCGGATCGTTTTTCAATGCATTATGGAGCACAGCTTCCGCCTGGCGAAGATCTCCTTTGGCGATCAGGGTCTGGGCACTGGCAAGATCGGCAGCAGGCGAGCGGGGGTCGATTTTCCGGGCGTTCTCGGCTTGGCGCGCGGCTTCTTCATAATCGCCGCTGCGGGCGGCCAGACCGGCCAGGGCCCCGGCTGCAGAGGCCATTTGCGGCTGTAGCTCCAAAGCCCGGGTGAAGGAAGCCCTGGCTGAGTCGGAAAAGCCGGCGGACCGCTGCGCAACGCCCAAGAAGTAATGAGCGCCGGCTGAACCGGGCGTAGCTTTGACGGCTTTTTGGAGCGTATCGATGGCGTTGTCGTAGCTGCCTTCGGCCAGCAGGATTCGACCCTGGCAGAGGAGGCCCCGAGGATCGGCCGGGTTAGCATGCAGGATTTCCTGAATGAGAGGCTTGGCCTCCCCACTCCGGTTCAGATCGAGCAAGGTTTCGACCAGATATGCTTTGGTGGAATTATCCTTGGGGTGGTTCTTGAGCAGCGACTGGAATTCCGCCGCCGCCTTTTCTGTCTGGCCAGACGAGATATAGAACATGCCCAGCGCCTGATAGGCGCGGGGATCGGCGGGGGCAATCGTTTTTATGGCGGAGTAAACGCTCTCAGCGTCCGCAATCCGGCCCATTGCCAGGTAGATCCTGGCCAGAAAGATCCGGTGAGCGATGGCATGGGAATCGAGCTCGCAGGCCGCGCGCATTTCAATTTCAGCTGGGGCCAGTTTACCCACCGAAAAATAGAATAGGCTCAGCGCCACGCGGGCCGGAGCAGATTTCGGATAGGCGACGATTGCCTTCCTGTAAGTTTCCTCCGCCTCGGAAACCTGGCCCGCGGCGCGATATACCGAACCCAGCGCGCCGTAATTTTCGACGCGCTGGGGCTCCAGTTCCAACACTTTTTGAAAGTCCTGAATGGCTTTTGCGAAATCGCCGGTGAGCGTGTGCTTCTCGCCCAAAATTGCGTGAGCGCGGGCATTCGCGGGTTCGGCTCCGACGATATCTTGAGCGATTTTCTGGGCTTGATCCCATTGGCGGCGAGTGAGGAGAATGGTCGCCAATTGAAGCTGCGCCTCGGTACTCGACGGCTGCAGCGTGACCGCTTCGGTGACTTCCCGGAAAGCGGAATCGGGGTTTTTCAGGGCCAGATAGGCGCGGCCGAGTTGCAGGTGCGCGGCGGCGAGCCTGGGATCGATCTCAAGAGCGTTGCGAAACTGGATCACGGCTTCCTGATACTTGCCGGATTTAGCGTAGGCCTCACCGCTCCGCAGGTAGCTGAGCTTGCGTTTATTGGGATCCGTGGAACAGCCAATTGACAGGACCGTTAGTGCAAGGAGGATCTTAAGCGCGATGGATGGGGATTTAGTAATCACGTCTGTAAGTGCTCAAGAGCATGTCAGGGGCCGACCTGGAAACAAAGCTCAACACTATAAAGATTAATAAGATGCTAGCGAAGGAGGGATGGGACAGGAGTTGTCGAGAGTGGAAGCCGGGTTTGTGTTGAGCGCTTGCCCCAAAAACTGGGATATCATGCCAAATCAGAAGGTTGCAGGGGCCGACTGGGGAAACCGCCTAAGGGTTGATGTGGCCGCGCCGACGCCGAAAACTTGGAAAGTTAACCTAAACCAATCCGCCAAAAAGTACTATATGAGCTTTGTTTTTAATGAGTTATAAAATGGCCGTTGAGTTGCCATTGATACCGCGTCGAGCCCAGCTCCCCGTGTCGGGGGTGGTAGATGCATTTTGTTGTTTGAAGCGACTGATTTTTGAAAAAACTGAGGCTATCGGCATTCGGAGGGACCTAATGAAGTATTGCTTGCCAAAACGGTTACAAGGTGTAGTTCTCTTACTAGTCTGTCTGGCGTCGGGCGCCTGGGCAGACCAATTGAAAATCGTGAATGCGGGTGCCAACTATATAATGGGCGGTGTTTATACAAGTCCATACGGAATCACGGTTAACGGCGGCGCTCCGGTGATGCTAATCTGTGACGATTTCACCACCGAGATATCTCTAGGGCAGACATGGAGCGCAACTGCGACTTCATTCGCACAGCTCCAGGCGGGTACAAATCCGGCCGGGACACCCAAATTCGGTTCTGCGATCCTTACTGTCGGGGATCTCCAGAACTATGCGACTGCCGCAGTCCTGGCTGCGCAGTTGATGGCGTTACCCAACCTCGCCAGCGAAGCGGCCGGCGAAATCAGCTATGCACTATGGGGTATTTTTGATGCTCCACTACTGACTTCAATCCACAATCCCTTCGGGACGATCACGCCGTTGGAGTTATCCGCTGCGACTGACTACTTGTCGGCCGCCCGCGTCTTGGTTGCTAATGTGACTTCTGGAAACACCGTGAATCTCAACCAGATTTCTATAGGCGGCCGCGCGATAGCGGGCATGACCATCTACACGCCAAACCCATTGAATGCATCGCAAGAATTCCTCATGGTGTCGATGCCTGAACCATCCTATCCTGCGGTCCTGGCTATGGATCTTCTGGGCATACTAGGCCTGATTGTAGTTTTCCGGCGTCGCATTACCGGAATCTTCAATTAGCCACAAGGCTCTTTGATTAGCAGGATAAGAACCATAACCTGCGTCGTAGAATTGAAGAGCCGGATCCTTATTGCTACAAAGTTTCGGTCGCAGTTGCCCCGCCGTCCTTCGCGGCGGGGCGTTATTACGTGAACGCGACCGGTCTTCATTCCTATTTCCCCCCTCACCACAAGAAAGCCTTTCATACGGCCCCGTCCAAACGGGCGCGCTCGATTTCAATGAATCAATAATCCTTTACACCCAATACCAGGTGAACCAGTAACGAGCTTTTCTGGTAGCGCCGGCAATCTTGTTGCCGGTGGGTTATTCGGCATCCGGCAAAGTACCGGCAACAAGATTGCCGGCGCTACCAGAAAACTAAGTGACATTCGGCGTCTTCAGTGATCCGAATTTGACTCTACGCGAGAAGATTCAGGGCTGTCGCGTTCGACGCAGAGGAGCTGCTGCTATCGGCGGTGCCGGTGGCGGTCGATGAAGAACTGGGACTTGCGTTGCTGTCCGAGGTGCTGGAAACGTGATGGTGGCCATGATGACCCCGAAGGCCCTTGATCAGGCTGCCACCGGTGGCGGATGAACCGTTCCGCGTGATATCGGTCTTCAGTTGGGAGAAGGCGCTTTGCGCGGAACTCAGGTCTCCCGATTGGAGAGCTTGACCCAGGGCTTTGAAATCACTGCCAATCGGGTTGGCGCCCGAGGTGGCCGGCTGGCTGTTCGGGGCCTGATTCGGCAGCAATTGCTGCATCGCTGTGTAAGCCTGCCGTGCCGCTGCCATATCCCCGGCCTGAAGCGAACTGGACAGTTGTTTGAAATCCTGATTGATTTGTTGGGCACGGCTCTGCGTTTGCATTTGATCCTGAACGGACGCGAACGAGATGGGTGAAGTTGACATCGAGGCTCCTTAAAGTGGCAACCATAAAATCAGTCGCACTCATCTCATCGACGCTTCGACGAGTGGCGGCGTAGCCCTTTAGGACCAGTGCGAGGGTTTGCGCGTTAACAAAGGGTAAATTGGCTCACAAATGATGGGTGGCCGTGTTACCCTCGCCGGGAGGGGAGGACTCCAGATGCCCACCAGCGGCGCGCTTCGAGCTCCTGTGTTGAGACTCGCGGCGCTGACAGCTCTCGCCGTGCTGGTTCACGGTTATCACGTTGGCGTAGATGACGCGGCGATCTACGTACCCGCCATTAAGAGAGCAGCCGACCCTGGTCTGTATCCGTTTGGCTCCGAGTTTTTCATGTCGCACGCGCATCTGTCGCTCTTCGCCAGCCTGATAGGCGACTCCGCCCGACTGGGCCATCTGCCCATCAACCCCGTCATGTTCGTCTGGCATGGCTTCAGCATTTTTCTGCTGCTTCTGGCGTGCTGGAAACTTGCCTGCGCCTGCTTCGAAAACAATTACGCGCGATGGGGCGGGGTGGCGCTGCTGGCCGCGCTTCTCAGCGTACCGGTGGCAGGCACGGCGCTGGTGATCATGGATCCGTACTTAACGGCGCGCTCGCTGTCCACTCCGATGACGATTTTCGCCATCGCCTGCTATGCGTCGAACCAGCCACGACGGGCCATGGTATGGCTGCTGGTGACGGCGCTGGTCCACGTCCAGATGAGCGTTTACGGGGCGGTGTTCCTGGGCTGCCTCACATTGACCCGCAGTTTGCGCCCGCACCCGGTTCCAGTCCCTGCCTTTGGATTTCTGTCGCTGCTGGGGCTGCCGTTTCTTTTCGACCTTGAACCCGCCCGCGGCACGGCCCGCGAGGTGCTCTTTTCCCGCACGTATTTTTTTGTTTCCAACTGGACCTGGTATGAGTGGGCAGGGGTCTTCGCGCCGCTGGCCCTGTTGGCATGGTTCGCCGGGGCCTCCCCCAAGGGCACGACGCCGGCGTTTCGGGAGTTGGCCCGGACTCTGGTTCCGTTCGGACTGATGTTTACCGCGATCGGCGTGATGCTGACGTTTCCCGCGCGGTTGGAGAATTACACCCGGCTGCAGCCTATGCGGAGCTTCCACCTTCTTTACGTCATCTTCTTCGTTTTGATGGGAGGGCTGATTGCGGAGTACGCGCTGGGGAGCCGTGTTTGGCGTTGGGCGGCCCTCTTCATTCCGTTGGCGGCCGGTATGTGGTTTCTTCAGGAGAGCTACTATCCCCATAGTGCGCACCTGGAATGGCACGATTCGGGTCAACAGAGCACCTGGACTTCAGCCTTCCTTTGGATCCGCGATCACACTCCCAAAGACGCCGTCTTTGCCCTCGATCCAAATTACATGGGGCGTTCCGGAGAGGACGATCATGGTTTTCGCGCCGTGGCCGAGCGGAGCGTACTGGCCGATAATCTGAAAGACAGCGGTGCGGTGTCGCTGTTCCCGGAACTGGCCGACCGTTGGAAAGACCAGGTCCAGGCACAAAGCCAGATGGAGCATTTTCATCTGAGAGACTTTGAGAATCTGGCGAAGCGGTACCCTGTCACTTGGATTCTCACGCACCGGCCCGACCCAGCCGGCCTGACGTGCCCATATGAAAACCAGGAATTGGCGGTTTGCCGAATCGCGGCCGACAGCGAGTAGCCATCACGAGTAGCCATGACTAGTGTCGCAGCTGACTACCGCATCATCGATCCTCACGTCCATGTCTGGAAACACGACGCGGCCTACCCGTTTGCCGAGGAGGCAAATCCGCCGGAGCGCGATGCGTTGCCTGAGACGCTGATCGGGCTCATGAAGGCCAACGGAGTATCGAAGACGGTGATCATTCAGGTGATTCATTACCGGTATGACAATCGCTATCTGGCCGATGTGCTGAAGCGGTATCCGCAGCACTTCCAGGGCGTCTGCCGTGTGGACCCGTTAGACGCCGCGGCGCCCGACCATCTCTCGGGCCTGGTTACCGAACACGGATTTCGCGGAGTGCGGCTGAGCCCGGCGGCCAATGCCGGCGGCGACTGGATTCACGGGCCGTTGATGCCTCCGCTGTGGAAGCGCTGTAGCGAATTGAAAGTGCCTATGACCGTGCTGGCGCCGATTACGCGCATGCCGGAGGTAGGCGCGTTGATCGAACAGTTTCCAGATCTTACAGTCGTGATCGATCACATGGCCGATTGTCCGGTGGATCAGCCGGGCGAACTGGAAAAACTGATCGCGCTGCGCCGGTATCCCAAGGTCTTCGTCAAAATCTCGCACACATGGTCGCTCTCGCGCCAGCCGTACCCGTATCTGGACGCGCAGGAGCACGTGAGAAGGCTGCACGAAAGTTTCGGACCGCAGCGGCTGATGTGGGCCACGGATTGGCCGATTGTGGAAGCGGCGGCGGCCACCTATGCGCAGGCGCTGCGCGTGGTACGGGACGAGATGAAGTTCCTGAATGACGACGACAAGCGCTGGATGTTGAGCCGGACCGTGGAGCGCGTGTGGCCGTTTCCGGAATAGCGACGGTGCCGGAATGGCCGGCGGATCGAAATGGAAGACACCACCCAAGTGAACACCGCCCAAGCGGACACTAACCAAGCGGATGCCGCCGTGGCGATCGTGCGGGCTCGCGGCCCGGTGGAGTCCGTTCTGCTGATCCGGCGCACGGAGCGGGAAGACGATCCGTGGTCGGGGCATTGGTCGTTTCCCGGCGGCCGGCGCGATCCGGGGGATCCGGATTTGCTGCACACGGCTTTGCGCGAACTGGAAGAGGAGTGCGGCATCCGGCTATCGCGGGAGCGGCTGGAGCGTGCATTGCCGCACACTCTGGCGCGGCGCAAGACCGGCCCGTTCGTCCTGGTGGCTCCATTTCTGTTTGGCGTGGATGGTGAACTGGCGACGGTATTGGAGCCTCGGGAGGCGGCAGCGGCGCTGTGGGTTCCCTTACACGAACTGCGCGACCCGACGCGGCATACGCTGCGCCCGGTGCCGGGCCGGCCTCCGGCAATGCTGTTCCCTGCTATCGAATTGCCAGGCATAGAATCACAGGCCACGCCGTTATGGGGATTTACCTATCGCCTCATCATGGATTGGCTGGGACTGCCGATTGGTAGCCCTTTAGAGCCATGACGTTTGGCGGGTGTAACCGCAGAATGGGCTCCGCGCCACCTACGTAGGTGAATCTTCGATTGCGTGCCGGGCGCACTCCGGTCCAGGCAGTGGTTTGTCTGATGGCGGCTGTCAGTCTGGCAGCCTGTGCGGTCGCGCAGGAACAGGCGCACGTCGACGTGGCAGATGCGCCGCTGGCGAGTCTTCTTCCGGCGCGCGTGAGTTCAACGCCTTCAACCAGTCCCGCTTCCTCAGCCAGTCCTACCAATGACAATCGAATTCTGGGCGTGATTCCTGATTTTCAGACTGTGCGCGACACCACGGTGGCGGTGGCGCCCTTGACACCGAAGCAGAAATGGAACCTGGCATGGAGGGAGAACGTGGATCCCTTCAATGTCGCCAGTGCGGCGATGGCTGCCGGGTTTTCGCAAGTGGGCAACCAGACGCCAAAGTACGGCGAAGGCGGCTGGGCATACGGAAAGCGCTTTGGAGCCGCGCTGGCGGATTTCGGAACGCAGAATATTTTCAGCGCCGGGATCGTGGCGAACCTGTTGCACCAGGATCCACGGTACTTCCGCAGGGGACCGCAGTCGGGGATTGTCAAGCGGGTGGTTTATTCCGTGAGCCGGCTGGTGATCGCAAGGCAGGATTCGGGTGCGGCGGCGTTCAACGCCTCCTGTGTTTTCGGCACCATCCTGGGAATCGGAGCGTCGAATTTGTATTATCCTTCGGCCAGCATTCGAGCGTCGGTAATGGCCGGCCGTTTGAAGACCAGTTTCATGGGCGGAGTGATGGGCAACCTGATGTCCGAGTTCTGGCCGGATATTCAAAAGAAGTTCTTCCACGGGAAGTGAACGATTGAAAGACTGAGTGCCGCTTGCCGGGACGCTGTGAAAAAACAGATTGTCTCGCCAAGTCGCAAAGGCCGCCACAAACTTCCTGCGGCGATTTGACCCGGTACATTTTTGCGAGAGACACCTGCCCTCAACCCTGTCAACCCACCGTCAAGCCACTTGCGTTCATCCACCCGTGCGCATAGAATTGCAAGGCAATGCTCTACATCGAACCGAACCGGCCCTTCGCGTCTCTGATTCGGACGGCTATTCTCACGGCACTTCTTACCGTGGGGGCCGCCGCCCAGGACAAAGCCTTCACTGGCGCCCGAATCATCGACGGCACTGGCAAGGCCCCCGTCGAGAAAGCCACCCTCCTGGTCCACAACGGCCGCATTGCGGCCGTCGGCACCTCTGTCAAAATTCC
Source organism: Bryobacterales bacterium (assembly GCA_963817515.1). Classification (GTDB taxonomy): domain Bacteria; phylum Acidobacteriota; class Terriglobia; order Bryobacterales; family Bryobacteraceae; genus DATMNI01. The sequence continues at coordinate 320,353 of CAWFPJ010000014.1, forward strand.
TGCCGGCGCCGAGCGGATCGACGTCGCCGGCAAGACGATCATCCCGGGACTCATCAACGGCCACGGCCACGTCAATGACTTGGGCCAGCTTGGCCTATACGCGCGCTACGGTATCACTTCGGTCTTCAGCCTGGGCGGCGACCACGAGCTCGAATTACGCGACCAGACCCGCGCCGAACAGCAGACCCCGGCTCTTGTCCGCTCGCGGCTATACATTGCTGGCCCCATCCCTGTCTCGAAAACGGCCGAAGACGCCCGCAAAGCCGTCGATGCCGTGGCTGCCGCGAAGACCGACATCGTGAAGTTCCGCCTGGATGATAATTTGGGCCGCGGTTCCAAAATGCCGGCCGCGGCTTACACCGCGATTATCGATGAGGCCCACAAAAAAGGCATGCGCGTGGCCGTCCACGTCGTCACCCTCGCTGACGCCAAGGCCGTCCTGCGCCTGGGCGCCGATTACATCGCCCACAGTGTCCGCGACGAGGAAATCGACGGCGAAACCATTGCGCTCCTCAAGAAGAACAATGCCTTCTACACCCCCACCCTCCTGCGCGAAGTCTCCACTTTCGTGTACGGCGAAAAGCCCGCGTTCCTGAGCGATCCCTTCCTGCTCAAAGACGGCAACAAGGCCGAGATCGCCAAGGCCCAGGACCCGGCCTTTGAGGAGAACATGCGCAATGACAAGAGCGGCATGTGGTACAAGGAGCACCTGCCGGTGGCCATGCGAAACCTGAAAAAAGTCGAGGACGCCGGTGTGCCCGTGGTGATGGGCACCGACACCGGCCCGCCCTACCGTTTCCAGGGCTACTTCGAACACCTGGAGCTAGAGTACATGACCAAGGCCGGGCTCACGCCCATGCAGGTGCTGGTATCCGCCACCAGCACCGCCGCACGCTGCCTGCACGCAGCGGATCAACTGGGCACGCTCGAAACCGGTAAATGGGCCGATTTTGTCGTGCTCGGCGCCAATCCCCTCGACGACATTCGGAACACGCGGAAACTCGAGGCGGTATGGATCGCGGGCAACCGTGTGCCGGCTAAATGAGGATCGCCACGAGTGAATGCACCAGGCGGACTAGACACCGCTCCCTAACGGTCGCGGCTCCGATTGGCCGCAGCGCGACGGGCAGAGCCGCGACCGTTAGGGAGCGATTGTCAATAATCAGGCGCGAGCATGACACTAAAGCCCCAGCACTTTCCGCAGCCGTTCGGCGAGCCCATCCGCCATCCATTGGAAGCCGAGGTCGTTGGGATGAGTGCCATCCACCAAACCGTCAACGCGGGAAGGACCCAGCAGATCGGTGCCCTCCACCAATTGCAGATGGGTATCGCCCGCGGCGATGCGCCGGCTCACCACCTTGCGAATCAGGGCGCGCATCTGCTCGTTGCGCTGGCTCCCTGTCACCTCGCTGGCCGCATAGATGGGGGTGATCGCAACGATCGGAGTGTCGGGGTGGCGCTCCCGCAGGATGCCGATAAACGGATCGTACACCTGGGACAGCGAGTCCACGTCGGTGTTGTTCTGGGCAAAGTCGAGGACGAAAACGGCCGCATCAATCCCGGCTACCGCGTGCGCCAGTGCAGCCTCACCCCTGCCATTGCCGGAGAAGCCCAGGTTGACGTGGTTGAGGTTCAACCCGCGCCCGAGGATGGCCTGGTAGCTCATGCCGGGACGGCTGGCGCAGCCACCCTGAGTGATTGACGTGCCGTAAAAGACCAGCGGCCCGGCGACGGCGAAGGGCGCGGCGGATTCGAGCGCCGCATTCTTGTCCAAGCCGATTTCGAGCACCTTGACGGGGCTGTACAGCGCCAGGTAGATGGTGATGTCGCGCATCACGCGCGGCTGGCCCTTGAAGTAAACGTGCTCGTAGACCTTGCCTGGGGCGGCGTCCTTGTCCGGCACCGCGGTGCCCCAGTACGTGTTGCGGACGTAGAGGTCCACGCCGCTCTGTCCAAAAGAGTGCATGTTGCGCATGCCGGGCGGGTGCGGCCATTCCAGGCGAAGAGCCACGGTTGAGGAGTCAGTCCGGAAGCGAATTCGCCCGCCTGTGGGGTCGAGAGAGAGGTTCCAGACTTCCTTGGGAAATGTATCCTGGGTGCGTGCCGGCAGACGCCAGAACTCGCCGTGGTTTTCCTGAAACCAAGGCAGGCCGGCGACATCGATTTTGGCGCTCGTCACCGGCATCCATTGCAATGCGGTGTCTTGGGCGGCAAGTAACCCGGCGGCTACGAACAGGGCGGAACTAAGGCGCAGCATGCAATCAACATAGCAGAGTAAGTAGTCGCCATTTGACACTGGCCACCCCGGGTAGTAGCATTCTCAGGCAGGGAGCAGAAAATGTCTGGAGTTCCTCCCGGCTCCGCAGCCGGACGCCGGTGGTTTGCCCGCGCGGTTCCGTGCCTTTGCCTGCTCGCGTCCCTGCTCTTATTTACTGCCGTTCCCACTCGTGCGCAAGACGCATCTCCCGACCGCATCGTCGCCGAGTGGATGCTTCGCATGGGCGGCAGCGTTATTCTCGAAGGACAGCGCCGGCCCATCGCCGATCTGGCCGCCTTGCCCACATCCGCCTTCCGTATTCGCGCTCTGAACTTCACCGGCATCACGCAATGGGGCTTCGCCCTGGAGGACGAATTGCGCCGGCTGCCCGCGCTGCCGCATTTGAAGGAACTCTACATCAACGGCCGCCTCTGGTACGATCAGCCCATCCCGCTGGTCGCCTCCACTATGGGCCTGTTCTCGGCCTGCACCGAACTCGAAAAGCTGGTCATCAGCAAGCCGGTCCAAACCTACATTCCTCTGGATGAAAGCGTCGTCAAAGGCCTCCAGTCGCTCGCCGGACTCCGCGAGCTGCGCGCTCACCAGACCCGCATTGCGGGCGCGTCGCTGATGCCGTTCTCCGCGCTCCGGTATCTGGATCTCAACTACGACCGCACCTTCAACGATGAGGGCATGAACAGCCTCAAGCCGATGACCGCCCTCTCCAAGCTCTACCTGCGCGGCACTTCCATCAGCGATGCCGGGCTCAAGAATCTGCCGGCTCTGACCAACCTGACTGAGCTTGATCTCGCCGACACAGGCATTGGCGATGCCGGCCTCTTATACCTCGCGGCACTCACGAACCTGCGCCGGCTGAATCTCCAGACCGCCAACGTCACCGATGCCGGTCTGGACGCGCTGCGCGGAATGTCCGGCCTCGAAGAGCTCAGCCTCTATCGCACCAAGGTCTCGAATGCCGGTGTAGCCAAGCTGGCCGGCTTGAAACATCTCCGCTCGCTTGATCTGCGCTACAGCCGCGCCACCGGCTCCGGGGTCCACGAACTGGTGGCCGCCATCCCCGATTGCAAAGTGATGTTTCAGGATGCCGCCAACCGCGAATCCAGGCCATCGGCAGATGTCGCATCCATCACCGCGAAGGGCGAGCCGGGCGTGGCGGACTGGCTGCGCTCCATCGGCGCCAAGGTGCAGATGTCGGGTGGGCACATCTCCGCGGTCTCGCTGCGGTCCACCTCCATCACCGACCGTGAACTGGAGATTCTCGCCAAGCTTCCGCAGCTCGAAGACATCAATCTCCGCGACACCGAAATCAGCGAGATCGGCATCGCTCACCTTTCATCGCTGCGGTCCTTGCGGAATCTGGATCTAGGTTTCACGCTGCTTTCCGACAGCGCCCTCCCTCACCTGGCCGGCCTTGCCAATCTGCAAACTTTGTACCTGGGCAACACTCTGGTTGAGGGTCCGGGGCTGGCCGCCATCGAAAGCCTGCCGAACCTGCGCCAGCTGAATCTGGAAAACACGCCTGTCAAGAATGAGGGCCTCACCCACATCGCGAAACTGGCCGGCCTCGAATCCCTTTCTGTGCGCTACACGGACGTGACCGATAAGGGTATGCCGAACCTTGCCGGGCTCAAAAATCTGAAGCGTCTCGATCTCACCGGATTGGACATCTCCGAGAAGGGACTGGCTGCCGTGGGCGGCCTCGCTCAGCTTGAAGATCTCGATCTCAGCTTCTGCCGTTTCAAAGAGGCCGGCCTGCAGGCTCTGTCCGGCCTGAAGCAACTGAGACGCCTCACCCTGGCCCAAACCAAAACGACGGACGCGGCGTTCCAGTGGATCGCGCAGCTTCCCAAACTGGAATCGCTGGCGTTCGACTACACCGACGTCACCGACGCCGGTTTCGCCAGGCTCGCCACTCTCACCAGCCTGACGGAACTGCATCTCGATCGCACCGATATCACCGATGCTTCACTCTCTGTCTTGTCCGGCCTGCGCAACCTGAGGTACGTCGACGCCTATCACACGTTGATTTCGGAACCAGGAATCGATCGGCTCAAGAAGGCCCTGCCCGCCTGCCGGATCAACTGGAGCAAGGACGCCGCCCGGCGGGAGCGGAGAAGTTAGTCATGGCCGGGATCCGAGGCGCTCGCGTGAGCCGTCCGTGCCTCGCAATTTTCCTCTTCGCCGCTGCCAACGCCCAGTCCGCCGACCTCGCCCACGCAATCGAAGCGCAGGGCGGGGAAGTGGTCCGCGGTCCCGACGGAGCCATCGTCGAGGTGTCGCTCGCCCGCACCTGGGCCACCGATAACGATGTCGAGCGCCTGGTCGAAATCAAGGGTCTGAAACGCCTCGACCTTTCCTTCACCTACGTGACGGACCGCGGCATTGAGCGTCTCCAGCAATTCCAGCAATTGGAAGAGCTGAACCTCGATACCGCCGAATTCATCACCGATGCGGCCGTTTCCTACCTCCGCGCCAATCGCCGCCTGCGCAAACTGAATCTTCGCGGAACCGACATTACCGATATCAGCCTCCCCCATATTGCGGAGCTGACCGGCCTGAAATCGCTGGACCTGAGCCATACCCAGCTCGGTGATGTCGGTATCGAAAGCCTGCCGGCACTGGCTGAGCTAGAAGAACTCAATCTCGGCGGCACCCGCATCAGCGGCCTCAACCTCGGCGTTCTCAAGCTCCTTCCAAAGCTCCGCAGTCTGAGCTTCAACGGCATTCAACGCCGCAACGCCGGCGCCTGCTGGTCGCCCCTGATCACAGACCTGGATTTGGATTCGCTCTCCGAACTGTCCGGCCTGGAAGAGTTGAACCTCGGCATCGGAGTGAGTCTGGGCCGCACCGGCGTTCCCGTCGGTCCGGGGAACTGCCGCGTGGCCGGCGGCATTAAAGTCACCGACCTCGGCCTCGCCAAACTGGCCAGGCTTAAAAACTTGCGGCGGCTTGATGTGAGCGGCGCCAAGATCACGCCTGCAGGATTGAAAGTTTTGCAGGGACTGCCGCTCGAGCGCCTCAGCCTGTGGAACTGCGCCGCGCTCGACGATTCCGCTGTGTCGGTGCTCGCCGCTATCCCGACCCTTGCTAATCTCGATCTGTCGTACACTTCCGCCTCCAACGCATCCCTGCAAACTCTGGCCGCGCTGCCGCATTTGCAATTCCTTTACTTGACCGATACCAAGGTTACTCTCGGTGCGGTCGAGGCCTTCCGCAAGCAGAAGCCCGCGGGCTTCGTCTCCTGGGCTCACCGTCCGGAGCCTGTCAACCGTCCGGAGCCTGTCAAAGGAGACGCCCCGTGAAGTTCGTAGAGCAGATTTTCGCGCTCGCCAGTTGTTCGCTAATCGCTTTCGCCCAGAGTGCCGGAACTGATCCCGCCTTCTTCACCCAAAAGCTCTACCCGGTCTTCGAGGCCGCGCAGTGCCGCATGTGCCACGCCTACGATGGCGTAGCCTCCGGAACGCGCCTCCATTTTCCGGAGCGCGATGCCGCCCCCGACAGCATTCAAGCCTTTGGACGCGGGCTCGCGGCGCTGGTCGACCGCAGTGATCCCTCACACTCCCTGTTGCTGTTGAAGCCCACCCAGCGGATCGCGCACACCGGAGGCCAGCGCATCCAACCCGGCTCCGAACAAGAGAAGCTCCTGATCCAATGGATCGACTACCTGGCGTTGTCGCCGGCTGCCATGCCGCGCGGCGTTTCTCCGTCCGTGGCGCCTTACGCAACCGCCGCCTCCCAGCCGAATCAACTGGTCCGCCGCCTCACTCACAGCCAGTACAACAACACGGTCCGCGATCTGCTGGGCGATTCTACGCGCCCGGCCCTGCGTTTTCCGTCCGAAGATTATGTCGATGGATTCAAGAATCAGTTGCGCCAGCAGAGCATGCCTCCCCTGCTTGTGGAGGCCTACAGCACCGCCGCCGAGAAAGTCGCGATAAATGCTTTCCGCGCCGGCAGCAGCGATGGCCTGATCCCTTGCAAGCCGGCATCCGCGGCCGAGTCGGAATGCCGCGACCGCTTCATAAAATCGTTCGGCCTGCGCGCTTTCCGCCGCCCCCTGCTGGATAAGGAACTGCAGCGCTACGGTGCCGCCTTCACCGCCCAGGCCCGCGCCTCCGGTAACTTCCTCGAAGGTGCACGCGCCGTCGTCGAAGCCATGCTGCAATCGCCCAACTTCCTCTTCCACCTGGAAGCCGGGCCCGACGGACGTTTCGCCGATTACGCCGCCGCCAGCCGCCTCTCCTATCTGTTGTGGGACACCATGCCCGACAAGACGCTGCTGGATGCCGCGGCCAAAGGCGAATTGAAAACCGCCGGGGGGCGGGAACGCTGGGCGCGCCGCATGCTCGAGAGTCCGCTGGCGCGCCAGGCCCTGGATGAGTTTTTCAATCAATGGCTTCGTTTGGAAAAGGTGCTCAGCGCGGCCAAAGACAAACGCCGCTATCCCGATTTCACTCCCGAGCTGGCTGCCGCCATGGTCGAAGAGACACGCCAGCTGCTCCAGCACCTGGTCTGGGACAACGGCAACTTCATGGACGTTCTCACCGCGGATTACGCCTTCCTGAACACCGACCTGGCGGCCCTTTATAAACTGCCCCCTTCCCCGGGCGAGTTCGAGCTGGTCCATTTTCCGGCTGGTTCGCGCCGCGCCGGGCTGCTGGGAGAGTCGGCCTTCCTGGCCGCCAGTGCCGGGCCCGTTGAAACCTCGCCCACCGCGCGCGGCATCTTCGTTCGCGAACAATTGCTTTGCCAGCACGTCCCGCCGCCTCCTCCGAACGTCAACACCAACCTGCCCGACCCCACCGAAGATAAGCCCTCCACCCGCCGTCAGCGCCAGACGGCGCACGTGGAGAACGCCGCCTGCGCTTCGTGCCATAAGTTGATGGACCCCATCGGATTCGGCCTTGAAGGCTTCGACGCTATCGGCCGCGCCCGCAGCAAGGAGACTATCCTCATCAATGGTCCCGATGGCAACCGGTCGACGCCCAAGAAATTTGACCTGCCGCTCGAGACATCCGGCGAAGTTGCGGGCCTTCCTGATTCCGCCTTCTCCGATTCCAAACAACTGGGCCACATTCTGGCTGAAAGCCCCGTCTGCCGGCAGTGCATCGTGCGCCAGATTTTCCGCTATGCCCGCGGCCGCCTGGAAACCGCCGCGGACGAGGAAACCATTCAGAAGCTGTTCGCGGGATTTCGCGATTCCGGATTCCATTTCAAAGAGCTGTTAATTGCGCTGGCGACCGAAGCCAAGAGTGTAGACGATAATAAGAGGTAACGATGCAACTGAGCAGACGCACTTTCTTGAGAGGGGCAAGCCTGACCGGCGCCATGGTCCGCGTCTCGCTTCCGCCGCTGGCGGCCATGTTCAACTCGAACGGAACTGCCTATGCTGCCGATGCCGTGGCGGGGGCGCGCCCCATCGAATCCCGCTTCCTCCTCTGGTTCAACGGGAACGGCATCCCCGAGCGCTACTGGATACCTACCGAGACCGGAGCCGACTATTCGCTCACCCCGTGTCTGTCTCCTCTGGCGCCGGTGCGCAATTATGTTCACGTGATCAGCGGCGTGGACAACGTTGCCGCCAGGCTGGCCGGCCAGGGCAACGGCCACATGAACGCTATCTGCGGATTGATGACCGGCACCGCCTTTACCGGACGGGGCGCGGGCGGCCCATCCATCGATCAGATTCTCGCCGCCCGAATCGGCGCCAAGTCCCGCTTCCGCTCCCTGCAGATCGGAGTGGCTCAGGAATCTCACGGCGAAAATATGCAGCGCAATATGAGCTGGGCCGGTTATGAACGCGCGCTGCCGCCGGAAATGATTCCCCACAATTTGTTCGACCGTCTGTTCGGGGTGAAAAATCAAAGCTGGGTGAATCGCAAGAAAAGCGTTCTGGACCTGGTTAGCGGAGACGTTGCTGAGCTCGCAACCGGCCCTGGGCCAGGCCGACCGCCAGCGCCTGGATGAGCACCTGACTTCCGTGCGCGACCTGGAGCGCGCCATCTCGAGCCTGCCTCCCGACTACGGAAAGAATATCAAGGAACCCGAGGACATCACCGACCTCACCGATTATCCGCGCATCGCAAAAATTCAGTCGGACCTCCTGGTGCATGCCTTTGCTTCGGGGCAAACCCGCGTTGCCAGCTACATGCTCACCAAGTGCCAGAGCCTGACGCGTTTTCCCTGGCTGGGCCTGGGCGGCAACCGGCATCACGATTACACCCACAACAATGCCGGCTCACCCGAGCAGCAGCGCATCCTCCGCGACATCACCCGTTGGCATGTCGAGGAGTTTGCGTATCTGTTGCAGCGCATGAAGTCCGTACCCGAAGGCGACGGCAATCTGCTGGATCACACCTGCTGCGTCTACGTTCACGAACACGCCGAGGCCAACCCGCACAAGTGTAACGGCCTGGCGATTCTGCTGGCCGGCGGCGCCGGAAACATGAAGACCGGCATGCATACCAAGTCGCACAATTCCATCGGCGACATTTATCTGACCATTGCCGAGGAGATTCTCAAGACGCCTCTCGATAAGGCCTTTCCAACCGCCGAAGAGAAGTTGCCCGAGCTTGTTTGAGTCAGCGGATTTCTCACTAATGCCGACGGCGGAAACACCCTCAGGCCCATGTCCGAAGTAGAACGTGTCGCCGCCCGCGTGCCCCATGCCCCGCGCTGAAGCAGCCTTTTGATGTCCCCATTCTGGCGCGCCGTCACAAACTTTGATACCGCCAAGATCAACCCCTGGCTGGGGCTGCGCAACGCCCTGGGTGTGGCGTTGCCGCTGGCCGCCGGAGTGGTTCTGCATAATGCCCCGGGCGGCCTGGTGGCGGCAACCGGGGCGCTCAACGTAGCCTTTTCCGATGGCACCGACCCGTATCTTGGCCGCGGGCGCCGCATGCTGTATGCCTGTCTCTTCGTCGCCACGGCGGTCTTTGCCGGCAGACTCTGCGGGCAAGATCCTATGCTGGCCGTTTTGCTGCCGGCATCGTGCGCCTTCGCCGCAGGAATGATGGTGGCGCTTGGGACCGCACCCGCCGATATCGGCACCGTCACGCTGGTAACGCTGGTGGTCTTCGCCGCTCAGCCCACCACATTGGGGAAGGCCGTTTCGTCGGGCCTGTTGGCCCTCGCGGGCGGGCTGCTCCAGACCATTCTCGCGGTGGCCCTGTGGCCGGTGCGGCGATATTATCCCGAACGCCAGGCGCTGGCAGCGCTCTATGCTCAACTGGCGCGCAGCGCGGCTTTGGGCGCCGTCGCATCCGTCAAACAGGGAACCGAGGCCCCGCCCGCCAGCATACAAAGCATCGAAGCGCACAACACACTGGCCGGCCTGGGCGCCGATCACTCTGTCGAAAGCGAACGCTACCTGGCGCTCCTCAGCCTGGCCGAACGCATCCGCCTGGCTCTGCTCACCCTGGCCCGTCTGCGCGTCCGCATCGGCCGCCAGGATCACACCGGAGACCTTGGTTCCGAAGCCCCCGAAGCCGAAATTCTGGACCACTCGATGACGCTGGTCTCAAGAATGTTGGCATCGGTGGCCGCGTCCCTGATAGCCGGCGTGAAGTCTGAGACGCACGCCGGATGCTTGCAGGAGTTAAGCCAGGCGGCGGAAAAGCTGCGCCTGCCAAACACGCTCAACCCATCGCCCGATCTTGCGGCCATGCGCTACGACACGCGGACTCACCTGGACGCCCTCGCCGGGCAGCTTCGGTTCGCATTGGAATTGGCGGCCAACATTACCCCCACCGGCAGTCAGGAGTTTGAGCAGCGCGAAGCCGCGCAGCCATGGAATCTCCGGCTGGCCGGAGCCTTAGCCGTGCTGCGCGCCAACCTCACGCTGCAGTCGCCGGCCTTCCGCCACGCCGTGCGCCTGGCGGTTTGCATCGCCACCGCCGACGTGTTGGCTCGCAGCTTTGGATTTCGGCGCCCCTATTGGGCCCCGATGACGGTCGCCATCGTCTTGAAGCCCGATTTCACCACCACCTTCAGCCGCGGTGTGCTGCGCCTCGCCGGCACGTTCATAGGCCTGGCATTCGCTACCGGCCTGTTCCATGCACTGGTCCCGTCCATCGAAGTCCAGGTCGTGCTCCTTGCCGGCTTCACTTTTATGGCGCGATGGCTTGGTCCTGCGAACTACGGCATTCTGACCACCGCCATCACTACGCTGGTGGTGCTTCTGTTCGCCGTCGCCGGCATAGCTCCTGCCGAAGTGATGGCCGCGCGCGCTGTCAACACCTGCGCCGGCGGTGTCATTGCCCTGTTGGCCTACCGCCTTTGGCCCACGTGGGAACGCACTCAGGTATCGGAAGTCCTGGCCCACATGCTGGATGCCTACCGCCGCTACTTCCAGATTGTCCGCGACGCTTACCTGCAGCCCGACGCCAACTTCGGCCGCGACCTGGACCGCGCCCGCCAGGAATGCAGGCTTGCACGCTCCAGTCTCGAGGCCTCCGCCGCCCGCCTGGCTTCCGAACCCGCAGCCGCCGATGCGGGGCCTGCCCGCATCACGGCCTTGAACGCAATCCTCGCCAATTCGCATCGCTTCATCCATGCCCTGATGTCCCTCGAAGCCGACCTGTATCGCAGCCGTCCCGTCCCCGCCCGCGATGCCTTTCGCACCTACGCCAACCATGTCGATAGCACGCTCTACTATCTTGCGGCTGCCCTGCGCGGCGCATCCATCGCAGCCGGCTCCCTGCCCGACCTGCGTGAAGACCATCACAGCCTGCTGCAATCCGGCGATAGCCACACGGACCGCTACGCCCTGGTCAACGTGGAAACCGATCGCCTCACCAACAGCCTGAATACGCTCGCAGGTGAAATCCTGGAGTGGGCCAGGTAGCTTCTCCACCTATGGGGCCGGGCGAAGCGAGCACACCGCTTCCGTTACCTGGGCTCGTGGCAGTAGTCGCAAGCGACGGAGGCTGACGACGTCTTGTGGCAGTCCATGCAACTCGCCATGGAGGTGGCTTTTTCTTTGCGCATGACGTCGCGGTCGCGGACCGGTCCGTGGCAGGTTTCACAGTCGGCCTTGGCCTTGGTCACGTGGATCTTGTGACTGAAGAAGACGTATTCCGGCACGCGGTAGATACGCTTCCAGGGAATGGCCTCCTGCTTCTTGTGGTAGTCGGCTAACTTCTGAATGGCTTCGCTGTCCTTCTTGATCGTGGTGTGGCAGGCCATGCACCGGGCGGTGGCCGGAAACGTGGCTTGATCGCCGGGCTCGGGCATGGTGTGGCAATCCTTGCAGTCGAGGCCGTTAGAGAGGTGCAGCTTGTGGCTGAAGGGGAGCGGCTGCACCGGCCCGTCCTGCGCCGGCTGCACCGGCGGGCCTTGCGCCATGAGGGCGCCCCTTGCAAACAAGACCGCAAACAACACCAGTTTTGCCATGCATGCAAGCTAGCACTCTACAGAAGGCGCCGCAAGTTCAGGGGCCGCTGCAAGTTGAAAGAGCAGGACCGGCGGCGGAGACCGCCGGCGTTACCGGCTACAGGCCGCTGCAAGGGCAAGACAGGCGGCAGAGACCGCCGGCGCTGCCAGGTTGATGGGGCCGAGTGGTTGGGAGTAGAATTGAGGCCTACCTTAAACAACATGAAAAAATTGCTGCCGATTGCATGGCTGCTGCTGGGGACGGCGGCACCGGGCGCGGACAAGGGGTCCGCCGGTGAATACTTCGTTTACTTCGGGACCTACACCGCGAAAACCTCGAAAGGGATTTACGCCTACCGGTTTCAGCCGTCCTCGGGGAAGCTTACTGCGATTGGTCCGGTAGCGGATGCGCCGAATCCATCGTTCCTGGCGTTAAGCCCGAACGGGCGGCATCTCTACGCAGTGAATTGGAAGGGCAGCGAGACGGTCAAGGGCGACACGGTCAGCGCCTATGCGGTGGATGGCCGCACCGGCAAGCTCACGTTCCTGAACAAGGTGGAATCGCGCGGCGAGATGCCCACGCACCTGGCGGTCGATCACACCGGCAGGATGCTGATGGCGGTGAATTACGGGAGCGGAAGCGTGGCTGCATTTCCCATCGGGAAGGACGGGCGGCTGAGCGCGGCGACGGGTTTTGACCAGCATCAGGGATCAAGCGTGGTTAAGGGCCGGCAGGAAGGGCCGCATGCGCATGCCGTGGTGTTGTCCGCCGACAATCGTTTCGCATTCGTGGCGGACCTGGGCCTGGATAAGGTCTTCTCATATCGGCTGGACCCGTCGAAGGCCGAGCTGGCGCCGAACAGCCCGCCCTTTACGACGGTGAGCCCCGGGTCAGGGCCGCGGCACCTGGCGTTTCATCCCAATGGCAAGCTGCTGTACGCCAACAACGAGATCAATTCGACCGTGACCGTGTTTGCCTATGATGCCGCCGCGGGCGGACTGAAGGAAGTGCAGACGGTGCCGACGCTGCCGGCGGCATTTAGCGGAAGCAATTCGACGGCGGAGATCCAGACGGATGCGGCCGGCAGGTTTCTGTATGTGTCCAATCGCGGGCACGACAGCATCGCGGTGTTCGCGATCGATCGGGCGAAGGGGACGTTGACCGCGGTGGAGCACGTCGGGACGCAGGGCAAGTCGCCGCGCAACTTTTCGCTCGATCGCCACTGGCGGTTATCTTTTCGCGGCTAACGAGAACTCGAGCACGGTGGTGGTGTTTCGCGTGGACTCGAATACAGGACGCCTGACGCCAACCGGGCAGGTGTTGGAAGTGCCTTCTCCGAGCTGCGTGATTTTCCTGAAGGCTCAGTAGATTTGATAGGATTCCTTGCTATGCGCACTCTGATTTGTCTGATGCTTTCGGCCGCGGCTTTGGCGGCGCAAGAACAGCAGCCCCAGCCCTACACGCCCACTGCCGCGGAGAAGGGCCAGATCGAAGCCAAGTCTGCCGAACTCGGCGCCTTGCTGGATAAGCTGCAGCAGAATGCCCTTTACGCGGACGTGGCGATTTACCGCAAAGCGGGCGAGTTCATTTTGCGCCATCCGGAGGAGTTCGCCAATGCCGGTTACGTGAAGGACACGCTGGCGGCTCTCGACAAAGGGATTGCGCGCGCGAAGGAACTTGCCGCGGGGTCGCCATCGTGGACCAAGAGCAAGGGGCGCCTGGTGCGCGCTTATGTGTCGAGCGTGGATGGCAGCGTGCAACCGTATGGCCTGATCATCCCGGAATCCTATTCCGGCCAGCCGATCCGCCTGGATATCTGGATGCACGGGACCAACCGGAATCTGAACGAAGTGGCTTTCATCAAACAGCACGAGACGGCCACGCCGGTACCGCCGGAGCAGGGCTACATCCAAATGGATGTTTATGGCCGGAGCAACGTGGCGTACCGCTGGGCCGGTGAGACGGACGTGTTTGAAGCGCTGCAGGCGGTGGAGAAGCAGTATAAGATCGATCCGAAGCGGGTGGCGCTGCGGGGCTTCTCCATGGGCGGCGCGGGCGCCTGGAACCTGGGGCTGCATCATCCCGACGAATGGGCGGCGATGGAGGCGGGCGCCGGCTTCACCGAAACCAAGATCTACGCCAAGAAGGACACCCTGCCGGCTTACCAGGAAGCCGCGCTGCATTATTACGACGCCGTGGACTACTCTCTGAACGCCACGAATTTTCCGTTCGTCGGGTATGGCGGCGAACTCGATGCGCAGCTTCAAGCGTCCAAGAACGTCAAGGAACAGCTCTTGAAGGAAGGCATCAACGTGAGTGATTTTCCGGCGCTGTTCCTGGTGGGGCCGGGGGTAGCGCACAAGTGGAATCCCGACACCCACAAGATCTCGGAACACTTCGTCGCGGAGGCCGTGGCAAAGGGTCTCGAAGCCCCTTCGCATATTCGTTTCGTGACCTACACCACGCGTTTCAATCGCTGTTTCTGGGTGACGGTGGAGGAGTTGGAAAAGCATTATGAACGAGCCGACGTGGATGCCAAACGCGAGGGTAGCCGGACGACGGCCACCACACGGAATGTGGCCCGTATCCTGATCGACGGCCCAGGTCAGGTGTCGCTGGACGGCCAGGAATTTCCGAGTGCGGGCGTCTTCGAAAAGATCAATGGCAAGTGGGCGAAAGGGCGGACTGACGCGGGGCTGCGCAAGCGGCACGGCCTGCAGGGACCGGTGGACGACGCCTTTGTGGAATCGTTTCTATGCGTCCGTCCGACTGGGAAGCGGAACAGCGGCTACGGCGTACGGCCTCGCAATGCTGAGCCGCCTGCAAAACGATTTCTCCAAATGGCTGCGAGGCGAGCCGCGGGTGAAGGACGATCGCGCCGTAACGGCCTCCGATATCGCCAACAACAACCTGATCCTTTTCGGCGATCCCTGGAGCAACAGCGTGATCGCGCGGGTGATCGGGAAGCTGCCCGTCCAATGGACCAAGGACAAGATCACGCTGGCCGGCCGCACCGTGGATGCTTCCAAGCATGCGGCGGTGCTGGTCTATCCGAATCCGCTGAACCCGAAACGGTATGTGGTGATCAACAGCGGCCATACGTTCAGCGATTCCGACTGGCGCGGCACCAACGCGAACCTCTATCCGCACATTGGAGACTATGCGCTGGTGGCTCTCGAGGACCAGGCGACGGTGCAATCGGGCTTCTTTAACGAACACTGGAAGTAAGGGTTGCGGGGTTTTCAGCAACCGGCGGGGAAGGTGATTTGTGAGAACCGGCGGCTTCGACCGCCGGCGTTACCGGTGAATCCTGATAACGGTGCGGTCCAGCGATTTAATATTCACTTTGCCGCACATCGCCATGTCGCGGGCGAATTCGGATTGGATCAGCTCTACCAGGCTTTGAACGCCCTCGGCCCCATAAGCTGCCAGCCCCCACAAGGCCGGCCGGCCCAGCAGCACGGCTCGCGCCCCTAGTGCCAGAGCCTTCAGCATATCGCTGCCGAGGCGAAAGCTGCCGTCGATCAGGATGGGCACCTTCCCGCCCACGGCATCGGCGATCGAAGGCAGCATCTCAATCGGAGCAGCCACGCCGGGAATGGAGCGCACCGCGAAATTCGAAACCACAATGCCTTCGACACCGCTGGCGACTGCTTTCCGCGCCTCTTCCGGGTTCATCACGCCCTTCAGCACAAGCGGCACGGCGATGCCCTTGCGCAGACGATCGATTGCGCTCCAATCCATACCCGCGGTGCGACTCTCAGGAGTTTCACCTCCCATTGTCAAAAATAGCGCTTTGCACCCGGCGCCCACAGCGCGCTCCACGCGGGTACGGACCTGGTTCATGTCCGGCTGCTGGTATACCTGATACCAGAGCGGTGTCTTCGCCTGCGCGGCGATCTGGTCGATGGGATAGCTGGAATTATCCGCCACCACCATCAGGGCTTTGGCGGCAGAGGCGCCGCGCGCCATGGCCAATTCTCCCTCCGGATGGAATCGTTTCTGACGCGATAGAGGGCCGATGAGAAGGGGCGTGAACAGGCTCTGTCCAAAAAGCTCGGTGCTCAAATCCATCTGGCGCGTATCGACCATCAAACGCGGCCGGAACGTGATCCGGTCGAAAGCGGCTCGCTCGCTGCCCGCGATCTCAGCAAACGCCAGGCTGTCCAGTTTACGCCGGGCGATGGCTTCGAACTCCGCCGCGTTGACCAGTTCCCGGACCGGCGGAATCCGCCCCGGCGCTTCCCCTACCAGTTTTTGAGACAGCGATTCTTGAGCCGCCAATCTTTGCGAACGTGACAGGGGCGACGCGGCCAGCAGCGATCCATAAGCCGCCAGGGCCCTCCGTCTGGTGAGCCAAGCGTTCTTCACGGAAAACGGCGTCATGGAAAATCGGTCCTCACGATGGTGCGATCGATGGACGCCAACGCGGGCCGGCCGGTGTAAGCCATGGCCTGCACCAGTTCGGCTTGCAGAATCTCCAGAATCCGCTGGACGCCGGGAGCACCGTAGGCGCCCAAACCCCACCGGGGCAGGCGGCCCAGGCAAACCGCACGCGCACCCAAAGCCAGTGCCTTGAGAGCATCCGCGCCGCGGCGGACACCGCTATCAAAGAGGACCGGAACCTTGCCGCCCACGGCATCGATAATCTCCGGCAACACTTCCAAAGTGGACGGGCTATAATCCAGCGAACGGCCGCCGTGGTTGGACACGTATACGCCATCCATGCCGCACTCGAGGCAGAGCTTGGCGTCTTCGGCCGTAAGAATTCCCTTGGCCAGCATCGGCACTTTCACCATACGGCGAATCTGCTCCAACAGCTTCCACGTGTAAAACAGACGGACCTCGGCCAGCCGGTACGGATTTTTCGGCGCGGTCCTGCGGGTAGCCGGGACGCCGGCGGCAAGATTGCGATCGTGCAGAATACGTTCGTGCTCGTTGGCCTGCTGATCCATCGTGACCACCACGGCCCGGGCTCCGGCTGCTTGAACCCGGTCCAGCACTTCGCGATTGTCGTCCAGTTCCAGCTTAGGGTAAAGCTGAAACCAGAGCGGGCCTTTGGCCGCGGGAGCGATTTTTTCGAACGGAAAGCTGGAGACGTTGCTCACGATGTAGGGAGTATTGGATGCCGCGGTGGCGCCCTGATAGGTGGCCAGTTCGCCATCCGGGTGAAGCATGGAGTGAGCGGCGGAAGGGGACACTATGATGGGGAAATCCATTTTGGTGCCCAGGATCTCGGTGGCCGTCTGTATGGGGCTGATGCCCGAAACTCTATTGGGTATCAGTTCCACCCAATCGAAAGCCTCGCGGTTGCGGCGCAGCGTGAACTCGCTGTCCGTCCCATAAGCCGTGTAGTCGTAGTTGTACCGCGGGACCTTGGCGTATGCGATGGGCTCGAAGTCGAATGCAGTGACCAGCTCATTCAACCCGGGAACGCGGCTGTGATCGCGGAACGGATCCTGCTGGGACCGCAGCAACGGCGAGCCGGCCAGAAAGCCCGCCAGGGCCCGGAAGGCGTTCCGGCGATTCAGGCTGCCCTGCCAAACGTGATCGAGTTTTCGCACGATCCCTCCAACGTCGGTTTCAAAAAGAATATCACCAAAAGCGAATGGGTGCCCCTGTTGGAAGAAGCTGTCGGATAACGCCTGATCGTCAGGGCGTCAACACTCTGGGCTCGCCGATTCGGGTGACCCGATGGGCGACACCTTTCGAGTAACCATCCTTGTCTTGCGTGAAGATTTGGATTTCGTCGCCTGAAACCGTCCCTTCCACCGTGATGGTGGCTTCTTCATCTGCGAAATTGGGCACGTGTTTGGTGATGAAGGAGATTTTGCCCTGGCCAATTGTGCCATTGAGGATGCCGGCCTCACCGGTGGGATAGATCGCCCTGCCGAACAACTTGTCGCCAACCACCTCGAAGGTGAAGTAGATCTGGTACTTCACGTCTTTCTTCTGGACCACTGCCATCCAGTTACCGCTGATGTTGGCGTTGTCCACGGCTTTGGGAGAACTCGGCGGACGTGCATCGCTCGGGGGACGTGCATCAGTCGGGGGACGTACATCGGTCGGTGAGGCTCCCTCGCGGGCAACCACGGGCGTTTTTCCCTGGTCCGGCGGATGTGGCGAGTTCAGCCAGGTCCAGATTCCAATCCCGGCAGACAGCACGAAGATAGTGAAAACGGAGGCAACCAGCGCGGGCTTGATCGACTTGGATGAGTGAGCCGCAGGCTTACCGGCGGGCCGTTCCAGGGCTTCAATCAAATCGCCCACGTCGCGGGTGAAGTGGACATCGCTGATTTCGAGTGCCTGGCGCCGGTATAGCAACCGCAGCGATTCCGGCAATTCGGCTTGACTGGGCATCTTCGCGCCGCCGACCAAAACGGGGATGACCTCGATCTGCCGATTGAGCGCCGCGGCGATTTCGACACTGACGAAATCGCCCGCCGTGCCGAGGCGCACATGGTCTTGCTCGTCCTTGATCGTGAGCCAATTCTTACCGATGAGTGCGATTAGAGCGTCGCAAGTGCCGACCTTATTCCCGATAATCTCGACGAAGTCACTGCCCGGCTCAAGGTCGGCGACGTCCATAAAAACATGATCTGCGCCAAAGTGGGCGCTGATCTGATCGTATAGCCGACCAGCGTATCCGCTGGTATCCTCGCGCCGATAGCTGATGAAGATGTCCGGCATGATCCCCGCCTATTCTAGCCGAAATCCCGCCGGGGCCGGAACCTTGTCCCGGACAGACGCAACAATTCGACCCGCTGGCGCGCTACGGCACGGGCACCAACAGCACTTTGCCGATCACGGTCGTTATGCCGTCCAGCATATCCATGAAGCTCGATTGAAGCTCCGAAAACATGCTGGAGCGTCCAAAGGTGCTCCGCGTTTTGCCATGCTGACTCCCGGGCCGCACTCACGTTCCAGGCGGCGATGGTATCTTCCAGGCGAGAGACCGGCGGGAGCGCCGTACCGGGAAGGCGGAGATGCAATGTGCTCTTGGCGGATTCAACCAGGCCGTCAAGCGTGGAATTGACGGCGGTGTAGTCGTTATAAAGCGCGCCGCCGTGGTCGGGAGTTGTGCCGGTGACCTGACAGGTGGCCACGATGGCTTCAGGAAGATCGTGATTGATATGCGCGTTAATGCCGGCCATCGCGAACTGGATGCGTGCGACGCTGGCCTGGTTGCGGCCATTGAACAGGACGCGCCAGCAGGCGGGCGTTGGCTGGCCGGAGAGCGAGGAATTCAGGGCGGAGAAGTAGAGGCGCGCGAATTGTATGTCGAGCTGGGCAAGCCATTCGGAATCGGCGAATCCTCCGGCGGCCACCCGCGCTTCAACCGCCTGCGTCACCTGCAGGTAAAGCCAGTTGAACCATTTCAGGCCATCCCCATCGACACACGTAGCGCCGATGGTCTGGAGAATTCGCACAACGTCCGGAATGGATTGCGGAGCGGCCCGCACGGCGGCAAGGAGCACAGCGTCGTATGGAAACATGGCTCATTGTAGCCGACACCGTTTGGCCACGGCCCGCCTATGCGACTTTCGGCAGACTACAACTGGCCGTCAGCTTGTAATATATACTTCTGGCGTAGTGACGCGAGGAGGAGCAATGAGCAAGAATTCAAGCATTCTGGTCTATGTTGTCTGTCTCATCGCCGGCCGTGGTCTTTGGGCTCAGGATTGGCCGCAATGGCGGGGGCCCAACCGGGACGGCGAGATGCGTTTTAGTGAACCGAAGGCCTGGCCGGAGAAGCTGACCACCAAGTGGAAAGTTCCAACTGGAGAGGGCTACGCGTCTCCGATCTTCACAGGCGGACGGATCCTTCACTTTGCTCGTCAGGGGGACAACGAAGTTGCGATGAGCATCGACCCGGAGAGCGGCAAAATTCTCTGGCGGCAGAGCTATCCCGCGCCTTACGAGCCGGTTCAATCCGCTGCCCGCCATGGTAAAGGTCCAAAGTCGACCCCCCTCTATTACGACGGCAGACTCTATACCTTCGGCATATCCGGTATTCTTTCGTCCTTCGACGCCGCCACCGGCAAAGTCGAATGGAGGAAGGAGTACACCAAAGATTTCAAGGGCACCTGGCCGCAATTCGGGACATCCATGTCGCCGGTTTCGGGCGATGGGCTCATCGTGGCGTTGATCGGCACCAACGACGACGGCGCCGTAGCCGCCTACGAGGCGAAATCCGGAGCTCAAAAATGGATCTGGAAGGGCGACGGTCCGGCCTACGCTTCCCCCGTGATTGTCGAGATTGGAGGCGTGAAACAGGTGGTCACGCTCACGCAGAAGTACGCCGTCGGCCTTTCCCTGGCATCTGGAGACCTGCTGTGGCGAATCGATTTCCCGGGCCGAAGCGGCATGAATATACCCACTCCGCTGCGGTTCGGCCAGCGGCTGATCCTGGCGGGCGACCCTGGAACCATGCTGCTTCAGGTGAACCGGCACGACAACTCCTGGACGGCGGAGAAGGCGTGGCAGATTTCCGAGCTCACGATGCGTTTCAGTTCCCCGGTGCAAAAGGGCAATCTGATTTTTGGATTTTCCAACCGGAACAGCGGGATGTTCTTCTGCGTCGACGCTGAGAAAGGGAAGACTCTTTGGACCAGCGAGCCGCGGCAAGGGGATAATGCCGTGGTCCTGATATCGGGAGATCTGCTGTTCTTGTTGAAGGATAGCGCCGAGCTGATCGTCGCCCGGGCAAGCGGGAGCGGCTTCGAGCAACTGCACCGCTACCAGGTCGCCGACAGTTCGACCTACGCAAACCCGCTGATGCTGGCCAAAGGAATTGTGATCAAAGACAACACCACGCTGTCGTATTTGAGTTGGGAGTGACACTTGAGCCGCCGGTTCGATACCGCGCAGTGGTAACATCCTAGAAAGAAGCTGTTGCCTGGTGATGAAACGACTTCGAGAATTCTTCGAATCTATTGCGTTTGCCGGCATGAAACCGGGCGCACGCCCGGGGCAGAAGCAGGAGATCAAATGGCTGGCGGCTCTGCGGGGGTCGGTGGAGCGCTTTCTTTCCGGAACTGCGCCCTCTGATCCGCTGTATCTCACCAATCGTTCCCGGGCGCAGAGAATCAAGGCCTGGAGTCTGGTGGCGGTTCCTTGCCTCGTCATCGTAGGCCTGGTTGCGCTTGCTTTGAGCAAGAGCTACTTCGACCCACCGGATGCACCGCCTCCAAAGGAACTGTCCGCCGAAGAGATCACGCGAAAGCTCCTGCCGAATGTGGCAAGGGACATCACGCTCGACAGTAACAAGGACGTCGAGGTGGTGCAGGTCCACGTCAATCGTGCTGACATGAACGTTGCCGGTACGGTTCGCAACAACACCGCTCATGCTATTGCGGTGACCGACGTGACTTTCAATCTTACGGACAAAACCGGCTCGCAGGTAGGCGCGGTGACCGGCCACATTGAGAACCTTCCGCCGAAAACCACCAAGGATTTTCAGTTCCCCATCAAGCAGCGTGACGCCACCTTGGTGTTGGTTCGCGATCTGAGCACCTCGCGCTGAATCTGCCGGCCGGCGCGTCAGTATGCGAACAAGGTCCAGGGGTTCGAAGGAAACGATCCGCCACTTCCTGCCTGCCTTCTCTACCCGGCACTTCACTTTTTGCTCGCGCCTGGTGGACGCCGTGACCTCGGTTTCCGGCCTGATCCGCAGCAGCCAGCTCAGTTCCACTGTGCGGCTCTGCCCGTCTCCTTCGTCGGACTCCCGTTCGATTGCCGATTGCACGTCGGCGTTGCGCAGCAGCGCAGTTACGTGTTCGCGCAATTTCTCATAGCCCGGCATGGCGGGGTCGAAAGCTGCCAGGAATGCCGCCGGATTTCGCTCGCTCAATGCCGATGCCACTTGCGTCAGCAGGTCCCAGACTTCCTGCGACGGGTCGGCCCCGCGGCAGACGGCAGCCGGAATGCACAGCAGCAGCGTGCGGCGCGTCATGGTTTTAAGTCCGATAGCTGGCGTTGATGCGGATGTAGCCCTCGGTCAGGTCGCAGGTCCAGAATCGGGCCGAACCCTTATCTTTCCCAATAGCGCCTTTTCCGCGAACCGTCACGCGGATCTCGCACTCCCCGGCGTCCAGTTTCTGCTTCAGCTCCGGCTCTGAAAACGGCGCCGCGAGGCCGCCGCGGCAGACCAGGACACCTTGCAAATGAATGTCGGTCTTCGACGGATCGAATGCCACGCCGGCATTACCGGCCGCTGAAAGAATCCTTCCCCAGTTCGGATCAGAGCCTGCTACCGCCGTCTTCACCAGCGGCGAATTGGCGATGGCGCGCGCCATCCGCACAGCGCCGTCCTGGCTCGGCGCGCCCGAAACCACGATGGTGATAAACTTCCGGGCGCCTTCGCCGTCGCGCGCAATCTGCTGCGCCAGTTGTTCCATCACGAGCGTAATTTCTTCTTCCACCTGGGCCATTTCCTTGGGATCGGGGCGCACTCCGGAGGCGCCATTGGCAAGCAGCACCAGGGTATCGTTGGTGGACGTGTCGCCATCCACCGAAAGCCGGTTGTAACTCCGCTCCACGCCGCGCTTCAACATGGCGCGCAACTGAGCCACGGGAATCAGGGCATCGGTCATTACGAACCCGAGCGTGGTCGCCATCTGCGGGTGGATCATGCCGGAACCCTTGGTCATGCCCGCAACCCGCACCATGCCGCGCCGCAGCCGGGCTTCGCCGAATGCGGTCTTCGGCGCCAGGTCGGTGGTCATAATGGCGTGGGCGGCCTCGTCAAACCGGTCGCCCTTTAATCCGGCCGCCAGGCGCGGCAATGCATCCACGATTTTCCTGGCATCCAATTCCACTCCGATCACGCCCGTGGAAGCCGGCAGAACCTGCGCCACCGGCAGCCTCAGCAGCCGGGCCGCGGCCTTGGACGTAGACAGTGCCACTGCGTCGCCGGTGCGTGTGGCGCAGTTGGCGTTGCCTGCATTCACCATCACCGCGCCCACCAGCCCACCCGAAAGCTTCAGGTGACGCCGGCACAATTTCACCGGCGCGGCCTGCACCCGGTTCTGTGTGAAGACGGCGGCGGCATTGGCCGGCAGTCCGGTCACGATCAGGGCCAGATCGTCTTTTTGCACCTTGCGGATGCCGGCATAGGTGGCGGCGTATGCATATCCCAGCGGTAGATTCACTTTGCGATACCCAATATGTCATTCTCCGTCAACCGGTGCCCATTTGCGAAATCGGCGGCAGAGATTCGTTTGCGGCCTTCGAGCTGAACCTCAAGTAATTCGAGCGCACCCTCGCCGCATTTCACTACCAGCGGCTTCAGGCTGACGAAGTGTGCCGGCATGACTGCCGGCATGGCAGGCAAGATTGCCTGCTCCACGGCCTTCCACACGTGCAGCGTCCGGCCGCGAAACGTCGTATAAGTCCCCGGCCAGGGCTGCAGGCCGCGCATCCGGTTGCGAATCTTCTCCGCGTCCAGGGTCCAGTCGATCAGCCCGTCTTCCTTCTTCAGTATCGGCGCCAGGGTCGCCTGGGAAGCGTCCTGTTTCTCAGCGACAATCGTGCCGGCAGCCAGCCCGGCCATGGTTTCCACCAGCAGGTCAGCCCCCATCACCGCCAGCCGTTGTCCCAACTCGATGGCGTTCTCTTCCGGCCCGATCTCCGTTTGCGCCTTCAAGAGCATGTCGCCCGTGTCCAGGCCGGCGTCGATGCGCATGGTGGTGACACCGGTCCGCGTCTCGCCGTTGACGATGGCCCATTGAATTGGCGCGGCCCCGCGGTATTTCGGCAGCAGCGAGGCATGCACATTGATAATGCCGACGGGCGCCAGATCGATTACGCTCTGCGGAATAATCTGTCCATAGCCCACCACCACCATGCCGTCGGCGCCCAGGCCGCGCAGGTATTCCAGGGCTTCCGGGCGACGTATGCGCTCCGGCTGATAGACCGGCAATCCCAACCGCTCCGCCGCCTCCTTCACCGGAGATGGCGCAGTATTCTGGCCTCGGCCCCGCGGCCGGTCCGGCTGGGTGATCACCGCCGGAACCTCATGCCCGGCCTGCACCATCCGTTCCAGCGTGGGGACAGCGAATGCCGGAGTGCCCAGAAACACCAGCCGCATGCACCGCGCCCTCAGGTCCAATCCCCGGCGCGCTGCAGCTTCTTGATCTTGCGCTTCATCAGGTCGCGCTTGAGGGCGCTGATGTGGGTGATGTACAGGCGCCCGTAGAGATGATCGGTCTCGTGCAGGAAGGCGCGGGCCAGCAGATCTTCGCCGGTTTTTTCGAATTCCTCGCCCTTGACATTCTGCGCCCACACCGTGACCACACGTCCGCGGCGAACCTGTTCGCGGAAACCCGGGATGCTGAGGCAGCCCTCTTCGCCCACCTGTTTACCGTCGACCTTCAGGATCCTGGGATTGATGAGCACCAGCTTGTCATCCGGATTCTCGCCGTTCGAGACATCGATCACCGCGACTTTCTTCGATACGCCGATCTGCGGCGCGGCCAGCCCCACTCCTTTGGCGGCATACATCGATTCGAACATGTCCTCCAGAAACTTGTGCAGGTCCGGAGTGTCGAACTCGGTTACGTTTTGAGCTTCGCGCTCCAACACGGGATCGCCAAACTTGACAATGGGATAGATCATATTCGATCAGAAGCTCTTGACCTGCTGTACGTATCCTTCAAAATTTCGCCGCGTCTCACCTAACGAGTCCCCTCCGAACTTTTCGAGAAAGGCCTGCGCCAACACGATCGCCACCATCGCCTCCCCGATCACTCCAGCCGCCGGCACAACACAAACGTCAGATCGCTCATAGGCCGCCAGCGCCGGCTCGCGCGTTTCCAGGTCCACCGATTCCAGAGGCCGCCGCAGCGTCGAAATTGGTTTCAACAGCCCGCGCACCAGCACGTCCTGCCCGTTCGTCATTCCACCCTCCAGGCCGCCGGCCCGGTTGGCGCCGCGGGTGAAGCGCCGGGCTTCACGATCGTATTGGATGGTATCCTGCACCTTCGACCCGAAACTCGCCGCCCCTTCAGCCGCGAATCCGATCTCTACGCCCTTGACCGCCTGCATCGATACGATCGCCTGGGCCAGCCTGCCATCCAGGCGCGAATCCCAGGTCACGTGCGATCCCAGCCCAACCGGAACTCCACGCGCCACCACCTCGAAGACGCCGCCCACCGTGTCGCCAGTGCGGTAGGCCTGGTCCACGACTTCCTTCATGCGCTTTTCGGTTTCCGCATCCACGCAGCCCAGCAGGACTTCCGACTGAAGACTCAGCGCCACCAGTTCGTCCCACTCGGCCGCCCGTTCCAGCCGGACCGGGCCCACCGCCGTAACGTGGCTTAGAATCCGAATGCCGAATTCTCCCAGCAGGGCCTTCGCCATGGCCCCCACCGCCACACGCGCCGTGGTCTCTCGGGCGCTGGCCCGCTCCAAAATATACCTGGCATCGTGAAAATTGTACTTGATTGCGCCCGCCAGGTCGGCATGGCCCGGCCGCGGCCTGGTCACCGGTTTGCGTTTGTCCTCGCCGCCGGCCATGTCTTCCGGGGGGGTTTCCACCGGCAGTACCTCGTTCCAGTTCTGCCAATCCTTATTACGAATTACAATGGCCACGGGCGACCCGATGGTGTGCGAATGGCGAACGCCGGCCACAATTTCGGCCCGGTCGGTCTCGATCTTCATGCGTCCACCGCGACCGTAACCCTGTTGCCGGCGCCACAGGTCCCGGTTAACCGCATCTAGTGATATAGGTATCCCGGCGGGGAGTCCATTGAGCGTCGCCACCAGGCATTCGCCGTGCGACTCCCCTGCCGTCTCAAATCGCAGCATGTGGTAAGAATTTTTATCGTAGCAGAGTGGAACAATTCCCTGGATTTCGACGTATCACGATGAGGAGGCGGAGGCTTGCTGCGATGAAGTTTCTCTTGTGGTGCATACTGCTGGTTTTGTGCTGGCCGCTGGCGCTGGTCGCACTAATACTCTATCCCCTGGTTTGGCTGTTGCTGCTGCCGTTCCGCATTGTCGGCATCGCGGTGGAGGGTGTGTTGGAACTGGTTTGGGCGCTGATCACGCTTCCCGCACGCCTCTTGCGGGCTCTCTAGCCCTCACCCGGTCGGATCAGACAATTCGGCGCCGGATCAGACAATTCGGCGGCGTTCCAACACTTGGACCAGCAGGACAGTGAGCGCGATGATTAAGAGAAGGTGAATGAATCCGCCGAAAGTGTAGGCGGTGGCGAGCCCCAGCAGCCAGAGCACAACCAATATCACGAAAACTATCCACAGCATGGCAACCTCATTGCATGACCCTGTCCGTACTCTTACGAGCACTTAAAGTGCCAAATGAGAAAAAGGCCGCGCCGATCTTGCCGGATCGCGCGGCCACAGTCAGGACGGAGGAGAAATGAGTCTGGCTTGTAACTAAACGGGCAAACGTAATTCTACCGGCGAAGGTATGGAAGGTTGCTGGAAGGTCCGGGCTCCGGAGGTGCGGAACTCGTATCGTTCAATCGCTATCGCCGCGCCTTTTTCGTTGCTTCGCACCACGCAGCCGTAGATCATCAGCTTCATGGGGCAGGAGTCATTCAGCAACACCGGCCAGCTTAGCGACAACTCCACCGGCATCCCGCTGGTGAGCATGTTTTCGGTGGTCAGCCAGACGCCGCCGCTCGAGATGTTCAGCGTTCTTCCCGAACCTGTCTCAGCGATGCGCTGGCCATAGAGCATCTTGTATTTCACTTCCTGATCGATCGGGAACCGGCGCTTTGTCCGCCTCTCCCGCTCACCGGTACCGTTGAAAGATCTGTCCTCTAGAGTCTCGATCACGCTCGCCACCGCCTTCCATTGGCAAAGTTACACTGGCCTAACGGCTAGCTCAATATGTCTTTGGTTATTCGGGAAGCGCTATCCAGATTAGCGGTAGGACTGGTGGGATCCAGGAATCATATTAGTTTCAGGTAGCTACAGGGCAATTGATTGGCGAATATTAACCATTACTGCCCGTACTTCCTGACGGTCTTAGGGCGGAATTTCAAAGCCGGCGCGGGGATTTCACCTACTGCTCCCGAATTCGATGGCTTTTGCTTCCACTTACTTGTTGAGCGATTCGATGGCTATCCGGATCTGCTCCTCTTCCGACGGGGAAGGGTTGTTCGTCAGGGCCTTCCTTAGCTGTTCGGCGGCGGCGGACCGGTCGCCCTTCTGGACCAGGGCCAGCGCCAGGTGATAGCGATAGGTCGAGCGACCAGGCTCTTTCCGCACCAGCTCGTCGAAAATAGCCAGCGCATTGTCGCTCAAGTTCTTCTTCAGGTAGATCCAGCCGAGGGTGTCGGAAGTGTCACTCAGCGCCGGCAGCAACTGCTTGGCGTGTTGGGCGTACGTCAAAGCCTGGTCCAAATCGCCGCCTGTGTGCGCAAGCAGGAATGCCAGATTGTTGAGCACCACGGCGTTGTTCGGATCGACCGCCACGGCCTGCTCATAGATGGCCCTGGCCTCATCCATTTGTCCATCGCTTTCGAGGACGATTGCCAGCGTGTCCAATATTATCGGGTTTCCAGGCTGAACTTCCTTACCGCGCTGCAGCGAAGCGATCGCGGATTTCCGATCGCCTTTGCGACGGTAAGCTTCCCCGATACGCAGGTAAACATCGCCCGCACTCCTGGAGTTCTTATCCATGGCGTCCAAAATCTTCTGGTAGACTTCGATGGCCAGGTCGTAATTCCCGGCTCGCACAGCGGTATTTCCCAGCGCCAGTTGAAGATCGCTTCGGTTGGGCGCGTTTTCAACTTCCACGCGAAGCAGATCGAGAGCCGCGCCAGGCTTGTCCTGCCTCAGGAGTGCTTCGACCACGCCCATAATCGCTCGAAAGTTGGCCGGCTCCAACTGACGGGCTCTCCGAAATGTTTCCTCAGCCCCCTGATAGTTACCCTTCTCAAGCATGACGTAGCCGGACTGCACCAGTACGTCTGCGGGGCTCTTGGGCGCCGCGGGATTGCCTAGAGGCGGAAGCTGCGCCCTCAAGAATCCGCCAGTCAGCGGCATCAGTACAGCGAACGCCACCAGAGCGCCGAGAACCACGCGCAGTAAATTGGACGAGCGTGAATTGGACGAGCGAGGGTTGAGGTTGACGGACATAATGCGCTCCATTCGGCCTTTCAAATTCGACCCGAACGCCCTCCATTCTAACAACAGCCTCAATTCATTACTATCAGGCCAGCTCTACCACGGCCATGTTGGGCAGCACCGCCAGTTTGTAGTGCGCCAGGTCATCCAGCTTCCGGTCGTGCACCATCTCGAACGGAATCTGCACAAAAGACGATGGTCTGCCCCACTGGTCCGCCCTACTCTTCGCGCAGCGCCTGCATGGGCTCCAGCCGGGATGCGCGTCGCGCCGGCGAGTAACTGGCGATGAGCGCGACCAGCGCCAGAAGTCCGATGGCGCCGGCGAAGGTCAATGGATCGTAAGCCTTCAGCCCGAATAGCATGGCGCTGGCGGCCCGGCCGGCCCAAAGCGCCAGACCGGTGCCGATCGCCAGTCCCGCTGCCAGCAGCAGTGCGGCCTCGCGCAGCACCAGGCGAACCACCTGCCCGCGGTCGGCGCCCAGCGCAATACGCACGCCGATTTCGTTGCGCCGGCGCGCCACCATGTAGGCAATCACTCCGTATAAACCCAGGGTTGCCAGTACGGCGGCCAGGAATCCGAACGAGCCGGCAAGCGTAGCCATCAGCCGGTCGCGCATCAGGGAATCCTGCAACTTTGCCGTCATGACCTGGAACTGGATGGCGATCTCCGGATGAACTTCGGCCACCGCAGCCTTGACACCGCGGAACAGGTCGGTGAGCGGCGCGGAGGTGCGCAGAACGTAAGTTGCCCCCGCGCCCGGATCGTCGTCCTGAGCCATGGGAAGAAAACTGATGGGCAGAAAATCCTCGCGGAGTTCGTAATATTTCGTATTGCGCACCACACCGACGATTTGATACATCGGATCGGGCTTTCCAGCCTCTGCTTCCACGCGGAAGGTTCGGCCTAGCGGATTGGTGTCGCCAAAGAAGGTTTTCACGAACGCCTCGTTGACGATTGCTATCTTCGTAGAGCCCAGGGTATCGCGGTCGTCAAAATACCGGCCCGCCACCAGCGCCGTGCCCATGGTCCGAAAATAACCCGGGCCGGCGCGGTTGAAAAACGACTCCTTGCGCGTCCCAGCCGAACCCTCCACTCGAACCATATTGTTCCAGCCCGAGCCGCTTACCGGAGTGAAACCGACCTGTGCCGCCGAGATGACCCCTGGCTGTGCGGCAAGACGATCGAGCAGGCCGCGGTAGACCACCGGGAAGCGCTCCTTGGCGTAATGCGGCCGGCGGAGATCGAGACTCACGGCGACAATGCCCTCGGCGCGAAAGCCCGGGTCCACGCTGAGCAGCTTTTGGAGGCTGCGCACGAAGAGCAGGGCTCCCACCAATAGAACCAGTGACAGCGCCACCTGGCCGGTGACCAGCACGCGGCGTAAACTGAAGCGCTCGCGCCCCGCACTGAGCCCGCGCCCGCCGGACCGCATGGCTGCCGAGGGCGCAATGCGGGTAGCGCGCAACGCGGGCAGCAGCCCGAACAACAGGCATGTGCCGATGGCGATGGCGGCCGTAAAACCGAGCACCCGGCCGTTCATGCCGAGGCCTAAAAACAGCGAACTGCCGGGCGAGCTGAGGAAGGCCACCAGCCCGCGGCTCAGCGCCTGCGCCAGCACGGCCCCAAGCACTGCGCCAAGCACGGCCAGCAGCAGACTCTCCGACAGCAGTTGTACGATGAGCCGGCCGCGCGACGCGCCGATCGCCTGCCGAAGAGCGATCTCGCGTTCGCGCACGCTGGCGCGGGCCAGCAGCAGATTGGCCAGGTTGGCGCAGGCAATCAGAAGCACCAGTCCGGTGGTGGCCAGCAGAAGCCAAAGGGGCGTCTCATATTCGCGGCGCAGTCCGGAGACACCGGTGGCCCCCGCTGTGGCCTCCAGCTTGTTAGCCAGATACTTCTTGGCGTCGTCGGGCCGGTACCCGGAAGGCAGCGACGCCTCCATGACTAGCGGGCGACAGGGCCTGCAGATGGGCCGAGGCGCGCTCGAGCGTCCAGCCGGGTTTCAGCCGTCCGATGGCCGACAACCACCAGGCGGTGCGGCTGTCCTTGCGGCCCTTGCCGTTCTCGCTCAGCAGCACGTCGGCGCACAGAGGCACGGCCACGTCGTACCGCGTGCCCACCTCAACGCCGAAGAAGCTGGCGGGCGTGACCCCCAGCACGCGAAACGGCCTGCCATCCAGGGTCACGGTTCGCCCGGGCGCGTTGGGGTCGCCGCCGAGTTCGCGCTGCCAGAACGCATGGCTGACAACCGCGCTGGGAGAGCCGCAGCCGGGGGCGTCGTCTTCGGGCGTGAAACCGCGGCCGAGGATCGGCTGCACTCCGAGCACACGGAAGAAGTCAGCCGTGACGTATAAGCCCTGGGCATAGCGGGCCTCCCCGCCGGCGGCAAGATTAAAACGGGAGGCGCTCCAGGCCATCGTCCCGGAGAAGGATTGTTGCAGGGTCCGGATCTGCTCCCACTGGGTATACGTGAGACGGGCGCTGCGGGTGGAAAACCAGCCCGAACGCAGGGAGCCTTTAGCGAGGTCAACGTAAGCCAGTTCCTGGGGATTGGCGACCGGGAGGGTGCGGAGACGCACGGCGTCCAGCAGTTGAAAAATTGCCGTGTTGGCGCCGACCCCGAGCGCCAGCGAAAGCACCGCGACGGCGGTGAAACCGGGGTTGAGGCGAAGTTGACGTACGGCGAAACGAAGGTCCTGCCGGACGGTGTCCAGCCAGCGAATACGATCCATGCGGAATTGCCTCTCCCTGTCAAGACGACGGGGACGGGCCCGCGGTTGGCAAAATTTCGATTCTGATACTCTGGCCGCAGAGCCTCAGCGACTGGTTTAAGCCGCAAAACTTCGCAGGCGAGTCGGCGGTGGCCAGGCCAGGAGGCTTATCCTAACTTTTGCACTGCTACACTGGCAGAAAGGGCATGGCAGCGACGGCGTCAATGGGGATCAACATCAGCGAACTGGCGGAGCAGCGCGGAGTGCGCGAATGCCTGCAATGGTTCACGCGGGAAAAGCAGTGGATCAATGAAACCCACTTGCAGCTCTGCCGCGTGCCGGCGCCTACGTTCCTGGAACAGGAGCGTGCCCGATGGTTCATGGAACAGCTTCGCGCGGCCGGCTGGGATGCCTCCATCGATCGCGCGGGAAACGTAATCGCGGCTTTGGGTGAGGCCCCGTATGTGGCCCTCACGGCGCACCTGGATACGGTGCTGGCGCCGCGGGGCAAGGACGATATCAGCGTGCAAGCCGACGGCCGCTTTCGCGGGCCGGGAGTTTCCGACAACGGGGCCGGACTGGCCGCGCTGCTGGCGGTGGCGCGGGCTTGGAAGAACGCCGGGCACCCGCCGGACGGGTCTGCCGGTCTTCTGCTGGTGGCCAATGTGGGCGAGGAGGGCGAAGGCAACCTGCTGGGCATGCGGCACCTGTGCAAGCAATCGCCGCTGGCTCGCAAGGTGCAGGCGTTCGTGATTGTGGACGGCGCCAACACCGACCACATCACCACGCGCGCCCTGGGCAGCCGGCGATTCGAAGTCACATTCACTGGTCCCGGCGGTCATAGCTGGAGTGATTTCGGCGTGGGGAATCCGGTGCATGCACTGTGCCGGGCGGTGACGCTGTTTTCGGAAACGCGCCTGGATAGCGGGGCCAAGTCGTCGGTGAATGTGGGGCTGATCGATGGCGGCTCCGGAGTGAATGCCATCGCCCAACTGGCGCGCGCCAAGGTGGACATCCGCTCGGAAGACAACCAGAAGATGGACGATCTGGTGGACATTCTCACGAGCGTGGCGGACCGCGCGCGCGATATCGAAAATCAGCGCGCCACCGGCGGAAGAGTGGCGGTGAAGGTCAAGGAAATCGGGTCTCGCCCCGCCGGGACGCTACCGGAGAACTCGGCCATTCTGCAGTACCTGCGCGCGGTAGATGCTCACCTGGGCATCCGTTCGCATCTGGATTGCTCTTCCACCGACGCCAATATCCCCCTCTCGCTTGGCATTCCGGCTGTGGCCATCGGCGCCGGAGGACTGGGTGGCGGCGCGCACACTTCGCAGGAATGGTTCAGTCCGGAAGGCCGCGACCTGGGGCTCAAGCGGATCCTGCTGACCTTGCTGCTGCTGATGCGCGACGGCGCCACCGGAGCCGCCACTGGAGACAAGGCTAAGTGAGTCGCGGCAAGGCCGAGTTGGCGCTGGCCGCCAACACGGTGATCTGGGGCACCACGTTCGTTCTGGTGAAGGCGGCCCTGCGCGATATTTCGCCGGCCCTGTTCATCGCCGTGCGCTTTTCAGTGGCGACGCTGGCGCTGCTGGTTGTGTACCGTGGAATCTGGAAAGGCCCGGTGCCGTGGAAATCTCTAGCCGCGGGAGGTTTCACGGGCGCGCTCCTGTACTCCGGGTTTTTACTGCAGACAATAGGCTTGCGCCTCACTACCGCGCCCAAATCGGCGTTCATCACGGGTCTTTCCACGGTGATGGTACCTTTGCTGGCCGGGCTCGTCTATAAGGTCAGGCCGCAGGTTTCCGAGTTGGCTGGAGTGCTGGTGGCGACGGTGGGGATGGGTTTAATGACGCTCGAAGGCGGCGTCAGTTCCATCGGCGGTTCGATCAATCCGGGCGACTGGTTGACGTTTGGCTGTGCTATTGTTTTTGCGGCGCACATCGTCACGCTGGGCCATTTTTCAAACCAGATGAGCTTTCAGCTGTTGTCGGTATCCCAGATTGGCGCGGCCGCCCTCGCGGCCCTGGCGCTGTTCCCATGGGTGGAAACGCCCCATGTTCAGTGGCAGCCGGCGGTGATCTGGGCGATAATGGTAACAGGTCTTCTGGCGACTGCTCTGGCGGTTACGGTACAGGCGTGGGCAATGCGCTACACTACACCGACTCGATCTGCCCTGATTTTCGCGCTGGAGCCGGTTTTTGCCTGGATAACATCGTATTGCCTTACAGGCGAGAGCCTTTCCGGGCGCGCCACGGCAGGCGCCGTCCTGATCTTGAGTGGAGTAATGTTGGTGGAAATGAAACCGTTTAGCCCGCGGCTACATCCATCTGAATAGGGTGTTGTGGTAGGGATATAATGTTCGCTGCTGCACACGCGAGGAGTAAAGTAGGCCCATGAAATTCCTTGACAAGCTACGCACACAAAAAACACTGTCCTTCACATTGATCTTGTTTACGCTCTCGCTGGGTATCGTCCTCGGTACCCTGATCAGTTCCGGGGTGAAGGCGGCCAAACCGGAGGGCGGCACCGCCGCTCCAGGAGCGACCCCGCTGGTGATTCCCAGCCCCGTGGAATTGTCCAATACATTCACCCAGATTGCCAAGCAGGTTGAGCCCTCCGTGGTGAATATCTCGACCGAATACCTGCCGAAGGTAACGGCGCGACCCAGGAGCAACGGACGGCGCCAGGTGCTTCCGCAGGATGACCAGGACCAACAAGGGGACAACAGTGGCGGAATGGACGATCTTCTGAATCGTTTCTTTTCGAACCCATTCGGGAACGGCAACGGCGGACTGGAGATGCCGCAGCGCCGCGGCTATGCCTTGGGTTCGGGTGTGGTGGTCGACAAGGCCGGATATATTCTGACCAATAACCACGTGGTGGACAAGGCTGACCGTATTCGCGTGAAGTTCAACGGTGACCCCACCGAGTACGATGCCAAGGTAGTGGGGGTGGATGCGCCCACCGACCTGGCAATCATTCGCGTGGAAGGCAAGAAAGATCCCATGCCGGCCAAGATCGGTAACTCCGAGGCCGTGCAGGTCGGCGACTGGGCGATGGCGATCGGCTCTCCATTCGGCTTTCAGGCTACGGTGACGGCCGGCATTATCAGCGCTAAAGAGCGCGACATTCCCGGCGACAGTTCGCAGTTTCAACACTTCCTGCAGACCGAT
The DNA here is from genome assembly GCA_963817515.1 of Bryobacterales bacterium. Classification (GTDB taxonomy): domain Bacteria; phylum Acidobacteriota; class Terriglobia; order Bryobacterales; family Bryobacteraceae; genus DATMNI01. The sequence continues at coordinate 353,989 of CAWFPJ010000014.1, forward strand.
GCCGCCATCAATCCCGGCAACAGCGGCGGACCGCTGCTCAACATCCGCGGCGAAGTGATCGGCATTAACACCGCCATTGCGTCTCATTCGGGCGGCAACCAGGGAGTGGGCTTCGCGCTGCCCATCAATACCGCGGCGCAGGTCTACAACGACATCATTAAGAACGGTAAAGTAACGCGCGGCTCCATCGGAATTAAGTTCACTAATTCAGAGAGCGACCAGGCGCGCGCCAACCTCAAGGTAGCAGGCGTCAAAGAAGGCGTTTTCGTGGAGTGGGTGGCGCCAGGCGGACCCTCGGATAAAGCCGGCCTGAAGGAAGGCGATGTGATCGTCTCCGTAGGCGGCAAGACGATTCATAATGGCAACGAACTGATCGGCACCGTGACTTCGACACCGATCGGCAACCCACTGAACGTGGGAGTGGAGCGCGAGGGCAAACACGAGAACCTGAAGGTCGTAGTTGGCGATCTGGCGCAGATCTTCCCCAAGGAATATGGCAATCCCAATGACGACGCCGGAAAGAACGCCGAAGGCACCACCGTCAGCTTCGGGATGCAGATCCAGAACCTGACCGACCAGCAGCGCGAAACGCTGGGCGTCAAGGCGAAGGGCGGGGTCCAGGTGGTGGCTGTGGAGCCGGATTCCTTCGCTTCCGATATCGGCCTGCAGCAGGGTGACATCATCGTGTCCTTGAACCGGCACGAGGTGACCGCCAAGGAAGACATCACTAAGTTTCGCGACACCCTTAAGCCGGGCGACGCCGTGCAGTTCCGCGTGATGCGGCGCAGCGGCGCCAGGGGCAGCGATTGGGCGGCCACGTATGTAGCGGGTACGCTGCCGACCAACGCGCGGTAGGCCTTTCAAACTGACACCTTGTCAATATCGGGCGGCCGGGTTAGATATCCGGCCGCCTTTTTTTGGTTATCAAGATGATAAACTGTGCTGAAGCATGCGAAAGATTCTGAGCTCAGCCGCGTTGGCCGCAATGGTGCTGCCGCTGCTGCTCGCCTGGGGCGCCGATAGCGCTGTTTCAACGGCTACTTCGAAGAAAAAGCAGCCGGCCAAGAAGAGCGCGACCGGGACGGCTGGAACGCTGAGGAAGCCAGCGGCCAAGGGAGTCACCGTAGCTAAGAGGGCCCCCGTGGGCAAGAAGATCGTTAGCAAGAAGGCACCGGTCAAGCGGACTACGTGGCGCAACCGGCAGTTGGCCCCGACACCGGACCGGTACAAGGAAATTCAGAGCGCCCTGGCGGCCAAAGGATATCTTAGGCCGGAAGATGCCAATGGATCGTGGAACCAGGCGTCGGTTGAGGCCTTGACCAAGTTCCAATCCGAGCAGAATCTGGGATCCACGGGAAAGATCAACTCGCTATCGCTGATTGCACTGGGGCTGGGGCCCAAACACGATACGGCGCAACCGTCCGTCAACCCCGAGCCGGTGCCGGTTCGACAGTGAAGGTGTCACCAGCGGGGTAGCACGCGTTTCCAATTGGGGTCGACGTGGCTGCGCATTTCAGCTTCATCGTCGCGCTTGCGGAAGGGAATCTTGCGGTAGCGTTCGCGTCCGCGGGCCAGTTGGTCGTAGTCGAGATCCACGCCCAGGCCGGGTTTGTCAGGAATTCGCACGCAGCCATTAACGAACGGGATGCGTCCGCCGGCGGCGACTTCATCCTTTTCCGTCTGCCAGGGGTAATGCGTGTCGCAGGCGAAGGTCAGGTTAGGGCAGGCAGCGGCCACGTGGGTCATGGCCATGAGGCTGATGCCCAGGTGGCTGTTGGAGTGCATCGACAGGCCCATGCCGAGCACCGAAGTAAGGTGTGACAACTGCTGCACATTGCGCATGCCGCCCCAGTAGTGCGGGTCGGAGAGAACGATCTGCACGGCATTGAGTTGCCGGGCGCGCGGCACGTCGGCGAAGCAGGTTACAGCTACGTTACTGGCCTGCGGGGTCTGATTGTTTTCGGCCAGCAAGCGGGCGTTGACTTCAGCCATACCCTCTAAACCGGCGCAGGGGTCTTCCAGATAGCCGCCCGCGGAAAGCTCTTCCTTCAACTCGCGGCCGACCCGAACGGAGGTATCCACGCTCCAGGCGCAGTTAGGATCGATGCGCAACGGGTATGAGGCCCCGAACTCACGCCGCAGCGCGCGGATAGTGCGGATTTCGACATCGGGGTCGAGCACTCCGCCCTTCAACTTGATTTCGTGGAAGCCGTACTTCGCGATCATCTGCTTGCAGGAGCGCACGCAGGCCTCGGGATCGAGGATTTCGCCATACTCGTCGGGGCGGGCGTCGTCACCCACACCGCCGCCACCGCCATGTTTGTAAAAGAGGTACGCGGAGAAGCTGACTTCGTCGCGAACGCGCCCGCCGATCACGTCGCAGGCAGGCTTGCCGACGGCCTTGCCGATCAGGTCCAGACAAGCGATCTCAATGGCGGCAAAGGTCCGGGTGTGGCGGTCGAGCGGGTTCTCGCCCGGCACCAGATAGGTTTGAGACCGGGCTCCAGGCGCATTGGCAACCTGGTCTTCCGCATCGGCTGTCAGACGGCGGTAAAGCCCGGCAAGCTGGAACGGATCCATTCCGGTGACCAGGTGCCGGACAGCCTCCAGACCGGCCAGCGGCCCATCGCCGCCGTAGGTTTCGCTCAATCCGGTGAGGCCGGAATCGGTCTTGAGTTCCACGATGGTGCGCAGCGCAAAAGGTGCATGAAGGCCGTAGGAACTACGTAGGGGAGGGTCGGCGATGGCGATAGGGTGCAGGACCAGTTCAGTTATTCGCATGGCACATAAATTGCTCTAATCAGCGCCGAGAGAGGGAATTAAAATGGAAGCCTTCGTGATCGCGGGTACGCTGTTGGGCAGTTTCGTGGGAGCCTTCGCATTGCAAAAGGCCGCCCTGGAAGGCCTGTTCCGCATGATGAACGCCGATCGCCGGGCCCGCTTCTAACCAGGCGCCTAGGATTTACGCGAACCTCGGCGAGGGTTGCGCAACTGAGACTGGCGCACCTTGATCTTCTTCCGCTTGGGCTTGCTAATCACGAAGGTGCCGCTTCCCAGATATTCCGCTTTGTACAGTTTGTCGTCCGCCAAGAGATTCTCCCAAAATTTAAACGATTGATTGCCTGATCGATGCGTCCGCTTGCTTGACCACCCGATTGCTCCACTATTGTAGCGCGCATTATTCTGGAGTAGAGGATGACGGCGCCACTGACACCCGCGGGAGAGAGACGACGCCACTGCCGAAGTGCCGACTGGTCGGCAGTTGGGCAGCATTCCGCACGCCTTCACTGAGCCAGAGCCGGCTTGTCTACCGGTTGACACACTCTGAGTCTGCTTGGCACAGCCGCGTGCGGGGCCTACCCGGCCTTTGCGTTTTGACCCATTTCTATTTTTCGCTGGCGATTTATGCCTATGATTGGATACAGTGTGATGCAACAGATGGCCTCGGCAAACACGACAATCCAGATGCTAATTCCGGACGAATATCGCAGGCGGACCATGGCGCGGAGTCTGAGGAGGAATCCGATTGCGAGGTGAGGATTTCTATTCAACGGAGAGACGCGGAGACGCTGAGGACAACGCTGGGACATGGCGATTGTGTTGCTCCGGGTCTTCCTCCGCGGCTCCGCAGTTCCGCGTAGGCCTTAAGTTTTTCGTTTTGCTTCTGGTCTGCGCGCTTACAGCCGGCGCGCAGACGGATTCCGGCGCCAAGGCGCTATGCGCGCAGATCGACGGCATCGCCCAGACGCTGACTAAAATTTCGGGAATGCCGTTGAAGCATCCCGTCCCCTGCGCTTATATCAGCAAGGAAGAGATCAACCAGTTCCTCAGCAAGCGCGTGAAGGATGTCGCCAAGCCGGAGGAGATTCGCGCGGAGGAAATGACGCTCAAGAAGTTCGGGCTGGTGCCTCAGGATTTCGATTTGGCCAAGAACACCGTGGACCTGCTGACCGAGCAGGCAGCGGCATTTTACGACTACGACAAGAAGAAACTCTTCATTACCGACTCGACGCCTTCGGACACACAGGAGCCGGTGCTGGCGCACGAACTGGCACACGCCATCGCGGACCAAAGCTACAATCTGGCGAAGTTCATTCGCTCGGGGCGCAAGAGCGATGACGGGTCCACCGCGCGGCTGGCAGTGATGGAGGGGCAGGCTACGTGGTTGATGTCGGAATTTCTGGCGCGCAAGATGGGGCAGACGCTCAAAGGTTCGCCGGCGCTGGTGTCGATGATGAGCGGCATGAGCGACAACGCGGCCGGGCAGTATCCGGTTTTCGACAACTCGCCGCTCTATCTGCGGCTCACGCTGGTGTTTCCGTACACCAAGGGCATGCTGTTCCAGAATGCGGTATTCGAACGCGACGGGCAGCAGGGATTTGCCGAGGTTTTTGTCAAACCCCCGATTTCCACGCAGCAGGTGATGCATCCCGAAAAATATTTTGCCGCAGTGAAGCCGACGCAGCCGAACCTTCCCGACCCGCACCTGAAGAAGGGTTATAAGAGCCTGGTGGGCGGCACGCTGGGGGAGTTGGAGCATTCCGTGATGTTGGAACAGTTCGTGGGCAAAGCGCGCGCCGCGGAGATTGCCCCGCACTGGAGGGGCTGCACCTTCGAACTGCGCGAGAACAAGAACACCGCGCGCGCGGTACTGCTCTACGCCGTGGAGTGGGACAGCGAAGAGAGCGCCAGCCAGTATTTCGCGGCGTATCGCGAGATCTTGCAAAAGAAGTGGAAGAACGTCTCAGTGAATTCGGAGAGCGCCGATGGGGTGACCGGCACTGGCGATGACGGGCGCTTCGAACTGCGGCGCGCGGGCACCATGGTGACCAGCATGGAGGGCCTGGAGCCTGCGGTAAACTGAGAGCTATGCGCAAAATCGGTTTGCCGGCTAGGGCCCTGGCGTTGCTTTTGATGGCGGCGGCCGCGGCTATGGCGGCCAATCTCCCGCGGCCCTCGCCCGATTTTGCGATTAATCTGGCGCCCGGGAAGCAGCTGAAACTGAGCCAGTATAAGGGCCACCCGGTGGTGCTGATTTTCATTCTGACCTACTGTTCGCATTGCCAGAAATCGATCGGGTTCCTGATCAAAGACCAGCAGGAGTTCGCCTCGCGCGGCCTGCAGGTGCTGGCAACGGCAATCGACCTGCCGACGGCCGTGCCGGGATTCATCAAACAATTCAACCCACCGTTTCCCGTGGGGTTCAACACAAATGACGAGGCCGTGAGCTATCTGCAACACGTGCCGATGCTGATCTTGCATATGCCCGGAATCGTCTTTATCGACAAGGACGGCGTGATCCGGGCGCAGTACGAAGGCGACGATCCGTTTATGAGCGAGGGCGTACAGGAGAAGAACCTGCACGACAAGATCGAAGAGCTGATGAAGACCGGCGCTCCGGCGGGGAAGAAGCCGGCCGCCAAGAAAAACGTCTCCACTACCAAGAAGCAAAGCAATTAGAGCATCTGCATCACGCGCTCCAGCAGGCTCGCTTCCGGTACGCTTCCTTGTGCCATGCGCGGGTTGCCGCCGCCGCGGCCGCCGGCTTCGGCGAGGGCCGCCTTGAGAATTTTCCCGGCGTCGATTCCGGCATCGGCCGAGGCAGCCAGAAGCACCGATGGCGGTTGGCTCAAAGCCGCTACAAAAACGGCCTTGGGCTGCGCGGTAAAATTCTGGGCCACCGCACGCAATTCTTCGAGGCTGCCGGCGGTGACGCGCTGCGAGACGCGCCGTATGCCATCGGAGCCGGGCACAGTGGCCTGGTAGAGTTCCCTGCCCTGGTAGGCGGCGAGATCCAGTTCCAGCTTACGGCGGGCCTTCTCGCCGGTGCGCGCGGTTTCCAGTTGGGCGGCGACCATGGCGGGAGTTTCGTCCAGGGAAGACGAAAAATGCTGCGCCACTTTAGTGAGGGCTTCGTAATCGGCGCGCGCGCGGCGCAACGCTCGCCCGCCGCACACGAATTCCACACGCACGCTTTGCCGGATCTTTTCCAGCTTGCGGCAAAGGACGATGCCGATCTCGCCTGTGGAGCCGACATGCGTGCCGCCGCAGGCGCTGCGGTCCAGGCTGTCGATGGCGACGATGCGCAGGGTGCCTTCGCGTCCCGAGGGTTTGCGCAGCCCTTGAGCTGACGCGGCATCTTCGAAGAACACGGACACTGCGCGGTTTTCGAAGACGACTTCGTTGGCGCGGCGTTCGGCCTCGAGCACGGTGCGCGGCTCCACCGCGGCGGCCCCCGCGTCGCCCTGCAGATCAATGGTCGAACTTTCGGCGCCCAGGTGGAAACTGACGGTGTGGAGCGCGAACAGCTCTTCGAAAACCGCCGAGAGCAGGTGCTGGCCCGTGTGCTGCTGCATGTGGTCGAAGCGCCGGTTCCAATCGATGGCGCACTCGACCTGACCGGCATCGATCTGGCCGCGATCAATCGGTGCGGCGAGTTGGTGGGCGATGCGCTCGTCTTCATCGTCCACGCTCACCACGGCGACGCCGCCGATGGAGCCGATGTCGAAAGGCTGCCCGCCGGAAGTTGGGTAGAAGGCGGTGCGGTCGAGATAGACGGTACGGCCATCGCCGGAGCGGTCAACGACGTGCGCGGCCCAACCGCGCAGGTACGCATCGGTGTAGTAGAGGCGTTCGGTCATAGGGACACCGCTATTGTGGCAGACTGCTCGATCAGGTTGCGTGAGCGGTGCGAGGTTGGTTACAGTGTAAAGAGTACGTATCCGTGCAAGCGCCCGTAGCTCAGTTGGATAGAGCGTCTGGCTACGAACCAGAAGGTCGGCAGTTCGAATCTGTCCGGGCGCACCATAAAATCAGCGAGTTACGCATAGGTAGACGTCGTTCTTAATCTTTTTGACCGCTACCCAGACCGTTACTGGCTTGGGAATCTGGTGGCTCAGGGCCACTACCTAAATATCGTCCATCTTATCGGCTGCTCGCTTTTCAGCCCCGCCCGTCAAATGCATAGCGTAGGCTTCGTAGAACTGTTTGATTCGCCACAAGTTAGCAGCGGAGAAGCTGCCGATGCCGGGAAACTCGGTGCGGAGATCTTTGGCGAGATTCTCAACTATGGCGCGTCCCCAAGTCTCGCCCTGCTGCCGTTGTTGATGAGCCGTCCGATGTCCCAGTAAAGCAACAGCAGCTCCAGATTGACCGCGCGCAGCGCCGCGTATTGGGCTGCGCGAATACGCTCCTTGATCTCGATCAGAAGGGCATGGTAGGAACCCTGCGCCGGACTGTTCTCGTTTGGCACTAAAGCCATGATAGGGCCTCCTGACGCTAATCCATAAGACTTCCGGAGCCGTGTGGATTTTCTGTTGTCGATTCCGCGTCCCGAACTGCCTCTGCCGTTCCCTTAATAGTTGATGGACCCTACATTCCATTCTGCGGACGAGGAGGCACAATGCAGAGTTCTCAGGATTTTCAACACGATCTGTCAGCCGCGTCGCTCGACGCAATCGGCGGCGAAACGCTAGCCGGATCAGGTTTTGAGACCGAGGAGCCAGAGCCGGGCTTTTCTGCGGCCGAGTTGGACGGGGAGGAGTAACGACCATGGCGGCTACAACTTCCCTGCCCACCGAACGTCAGCACACCGACAAACCGGCCCTTCGGGATTTTCGCCAGAGGTCACCGACAGCATTGTTGGAATGCTGGAGCACGGTGTCGCGCCGTGGCAGAAGCCTTGGGAGCCCGGAGCCAGCTCGCTTGGTATCCCGTTCAACCCAACCAGCGAAAGAGCGTACCGCGGCGGCAACGCGATTCACTTGATGGCCACCGGCCTGCGGCGGGGCTACGAAGACCCGAGGTGGATGACCTACAAGCAGGCGTCCGATAACTGATGGCAGGTACGCCGGGGCGAGAAAGGCACTCAGATTGAATACTGGGAAGTCAGGCAAGCCTCGGACAAAACGCAGTCATCCCGGCCTGACGGAGGCGGTGATGGGAGCACAGCTAATGGCAACAACGCGGATGCCGAGAAATCCAGGCTCATTCACCGCGTGTACACCGTCTTCAACGCTCAGCAGATCGAGCACATTCCGCAGCACACGCCCAAGCAGCACACAACTTTCGAGGCTGTCCAGGCGGGTGAACAGATCCTCAAGAATTCGAGCGCGGACAGCGCGCACGACCAGGAGGATCGCGCATTCTACAGCCGCTCTCAGGACAGCATCCACTTGCCACCGAAGGACGCCTTCAAAGACGCCGCCGGATACTACGGCACCGCACTGCATGAGTTGGCGCACTGGACCGGTCACCCGTCCCGGCTAGATCGGTCCACGCTCACGGATTCCTATCGTTTCGGCGACGTGAACTATGCGAAGGAGGAGCTTCGTGGACGTAGATAAGTTTTGGTAAGCCAGATCGCCGGACACAACGTCCTCTATATCGCACAATCTCCCATTTCGGTAAAGCCAATGGTCGTATGGTCGCCCATACGGAAGTTGGGAGATGAGGCTTCGTTCCAACTTCCGGTGCGCCGTAGTCCATTCCCTTTCCGCTCCACAGTAACGGGACTTGGCTATGGAATTTGCACTACAATGAACAGGGCCACCCGCCAGTCCGGCGGTGTTGAGTCGCAAGAAAGAGGATGGTGTTCATGGCGATAGGGATCTACTTCTCTCCTGCCGCAATGTCGGCGGCGAAATACGACGAGTGCATCAAATTATTGAAAAAGGCTGGGGCGGGCAACCCGGCTGGACGTTCGTACCATGCGGCGTTTGGCCCGAAAGACAAACTGATGGTGTTCGATGTCTGGACATCGCAGGCGGCGTTCGACAAGTTCGGGAAGACGCTGATGCCCATCCTTCAACAACTCGGGATCGATCCGGGACAGCCGACCGTGATGCCGGTGCACAAGGTGATCGTGCCGACGGCGAAGGTCGCGTCGCCCACGAAGCAGGCGAAAGCCTCTGCTCGCCGGAAGAAGCGCTGACAACCACAGGACCATCCCGCCCAGGGGGTACAGGGGCCGCACCTCGACCGCTGGGTCTACTCGAGCCCGGTCCGGGCTGTCGGCTCCCTTGTTGAAGCGGGTTCGGATCGCGCCGCTGGATTGCTCACGATTGACGCCTTAAAACTTCGAGTGCTCGCAGAGGTTGCCCTTTGGCCCGAAGGATGGAAGAAAGCCGGGCAATCGCAGAACAGTTAGAGGCTCAGCTAATAGGGCCTGTTTGGTTATCTTCTCAGCCAGATCCAAATATCCGAGGTCCTTCGCCAGCCGACTGTGCTTAAGGAGTAAAGGGACGTTTCTTTCCGTTTGGAAAACGATCTCAAGTTTTCGTGCATATGCGGCTTTGAGATGTTGATGGATCGCCTCTGGTGGTTTCAAGAATGTCTAGGCATCGTAGAATCGTTGCGGCGATAGGAAATACCTGCGCCCCTCCCACTCCATCTCGAATCGCTCAGTCATATCGCTCACCTCTTGGCGTCACTCTTCAGCCACGCCGACCAACTGCATACGTGCCGCGTCAATGAGGACTTCCCTCAACGAAGGACGAGTCACTGCTGACGAGCGGACACCAGAACCTTCGGCGGTATCAAGACCGTCAGGGCGTCGTAGAATCGGGCACTGAGTGGTGCCTTCGCCCCTCCGGTTCGCCTCGAACTCCAGTTGTACAGCTTATATATCAGTCGGCGCGTACCGGAGCAGTAGAGCAGAATCCATCACCAAGCTGGACACTCTCCGGAGAACCGCTTTAGAAGGGAACCTCGGCGCCGTCGTCGGAATCGTCCTCGTAAGGCCTTAGTTCGATGACGATCGCCGGTTTCGCGTCTTCGACTCGCGGTGGGTGGACCAGAAAGCCGTCGGCGCGGTCGAACAGCGTGACCTTTGGCTCGCGCTCGAATCTGGCGTCGTTGAAATGGTAATCGTCGAATTGCTGAAGGAAGGGCTTCTCGCCGCAGTTCGGAACCCGGCACTCGCGCTTGCCGGGCTTGGGACATTGGCCGAAGATGCAGACTTGTCCGCGATTGAGGCCGCTGGCGGCGTCGAAAACATGCAAGTCCACCTGGTGATGGGCAATCCCGCCAAAGGGCGTGTCCTGCAGCGGTCTCAGTCCTTCGGCAAGCGCTCGCTTCAGCTCCTTCAGCCGGGAGAAGTCATCCAGCCACACGGCGAGATCGAGGTCGGCGCACTCGTGCGGAATCTCTATGCGGTACCTGCGATATTGGCCGAAGCGCGGCACCTGCATGCGCAGGGGCTGAGCAATCGCTCCGAAGGCGGCCACTTTCTGCACCTCCGGCAGCCGGCTCATCGCAATCGCCACGGATTGCGCTCCCCAGCGGTAGAGGTATTGCCGGCGGATCATCCGTGACGTGGTCTCGGCGATATCCGACTCGTCCGGGAGGCCACGCTGTTCCCAGGATTCGTCGAAATCGTCGTTCAGATCGACGATCAGGTCCGGAACCCGCGGCCGATCCGGCCACGGGTGCTCGCGGTTGCGAAACTCCACGACCCGCTGAGGCTCCGCCGCCTTCGGGCGGGCGACAGGTTTGCGCGGCGACCGTCGGCACCACGAGCTCGGCGGCGGGCGGCGCCACGGGCGGGGCGGCAGGCGGCGTCGCCGCCCGCCCGCCGAACTTCTTGGCGTGGAGCGAGTGCACCCACTCGCGCACGGAAGCCTTCCACTGCTGCGACGACGAGGGGATATTCTTGATCAGCGACCTGGGTTGCATGCCCAATTCCTTCGCCTTGCGAATGTCGTCGTCAGAGAGGCGGCACCGGCGCTTCGCTTCCTCCCATTGCTCGGGTTTCGTGCTCACACCAATAGACTACTCGGGTGCCGGCAAGTGCTCAAGCGCCACCAACAGCCGGATCGATCGGTCTTCCCCCGCCGTCCGTTCGATCAACCCGTTACGATCCAGCGTCTTGATCATTTCGTGAACGGTGAGCGGCGAAACCCGGAAGTACTCCTGCAGGTCCGTTTCCGCCGGGGCCTGGCGATGGACCTTGGTGTAGTGATAAATGAACGCCAAGTATTGGCCCTGCTTTGCGGTGAACTTGGGCGGCTCTGAAGGATCGCCGATCCGCATCTCTGTCATCGGCATCCTTTCATCTACGGTACAGCGATTTGGGTGGGCGGTTGCAATGCCGGAAGAATCGATTTGCGAGCTAGTGTGGCTTAGCGGTATATTGGCCGAGAATGAGCATTCGATTCGAGAAGATTTGGGTCGATTCGTGTAGGGCGACGAAAGGCATCAAGAGACGATTCGGCGCGAAGAGCGCGCTTGATTACCTGATTTGCGAGAAGTTGTTGAATTTCGCCGAGGCAGCCGAACAGCGACCCGAGTTCGCCCGTGAATTGCCACGTTTTCTGGCGGAGGTGTGGCGGATCTTCAACCAGTACGAGATCGCTGGCTATGTTGCGAGCCTGAAGCCCAAGCCGCGCAAAACACTGCGCAGTCTCCTGTACCTGCGGTGAGTTTACTCCAGGTCCGGCAACTCCTCGCGCGGGATCAGAAGACGGATTGATCGCCCTTGGCCGGGGATGCGCTCAATCAATCCGTTGGCCTCCAACGTGACCACCATCTGGTGCACTGAAGGCGGCGTCACTCGAAAATAACGTTGCATGTCGGCCTCTGCCGGGGGCTTTCCGTTCACCTTCGTGTAGTAGTGAATGAAAGCTAGATACTGGCCTTGCTTTTCGGTGAAGCGCGTCTTCATCACGGAGTAGATTGTAGCGGCTTGCGGATCGGTGGTCAGCGCCTGCCACGGCCCCTTTCACCTGTGCCTCTGTTCGCTCCGGCCCGCGACATTGTCCGAACCGGCTTCAAGATCGCCTTCTGCATCTCTTCCGGATCGAACCCAAGCCGGGCGGCGTTCGCCTCCTTGGTGGCGATCCGGCCAACCAGTGTTTTGCTCCGCTCACGCTCTTTCTCAATCTCTTCCGACAGCTTGCGGATCTCGCCTTTGAAGTAATCCTGCTCGATTGCGGCGCCGGCGATGAACGAAGTCTCCCGCTGCCGCTGCTCTGCCGCGTTGATCTGGCGATTCAATCCGTACTTGTACAGCGTGGTCGGGCTGATCCGTAGGACAGCGGCCACGTTTTGCTTGGATTTGCTCGGGCTACTGCTCTGTGAACCCGCAAAAACAGCCTCTCAGCGGAAATGTCCCTAGTGCTCCCACCACAACGCCACCTGGATAGTGCCGCCGAAGGCTGCCATGCACCGCCTACCGGCCTCGATAGACACTGTTATTTCGCAATATCAGCAAGTAAAGCGATTAGCCCGACACGCCGAGCGCGTGTCGCCGCCAGGGCTGCTGGACGATTCGCGCCGGCCCACGCGACCCTCGCGACGGGCGACTCGAATCGTACTAGCGGGCGCGACGTGCGTGGCGAAGGCGCGCTCGGCGCGAAGCAGCCGCGCTAGCGAGCAACTCCATGAACCACGCGCGCAATCCTATGCCCGATCTCTCGGTTATCCTCTCGTGCCATGACCCTTATACCCTCGAAGCCGGGTCTTCTGGTGCGACCGGTCGGCGTCAGCGAGAACGCACTGTCGGGCTGCGGCGAGGAGGTCGCGCAGTTGGTCGTGTTGCACGCGGACAAGCCGGACTAGCACGACGGGGTGCTTCGCGTAGTGGTCCGTGACGTAGTACGTTTCCGGATCGTCGGTGAGGAGTGCAGCCCGCTGTTCAAAATCGGTGCGGACGACAAGCGATCCTGGTTCCGCTGACCGGTGGACAGCGAGGCACGCCACCAGCCGCTTGCCGAGCTTAAGCGCTGGCGAACCGTACATCGTGCTCTCCTGCAGGTCCGCGAGGTCGCGCCCCAACCCGCGCACCGCCTCGAAGTTCAGCGCTGTCTTTCGCATCCGCGATCACCAACTATAGGGCTCGTCCATATCCATGACACCCCCACTCTGAATAGGTCGGACCCGGGAATATAGATTTTCCCACTGAAACGACGGTTCCCATCAAGAACCCCTTGAAGTGATAGAGGTACTCCTTGGGCATCACGATATGCTCCGTATCCGGAATGATTAACCAGCGTGGGGTGAACCTGCATACGATGAGCCAGTCGAGGATGAGCAGATCGACGAGGTTGAAGAGGAAAAACAGGCCGAAGACATGCGCGAAGAGTTCCCAGAAGGACGCGCTTCCCTGCGCGGAGGCTCGCCAAAGCAGTGCCGAAGCAAAGGTAGACCCGATGAACAGTAGCCCGAGCGGGACGCCGAGCAAGATAGACATCCGCTTTTCCTTCTGCGACCTGGGTGGGACGATCTCCCGGACCGCCCTTGGAAAGTGTTTTAAGAACATGCGGGGGTTGAAGCGCAGCAAGACGAGCAAGTATGTTGAAGCCACAACGGACGGCAAGGCACCATCTCGTAGGATGCGCATCGTGTCTACCAAGGGACTATCCCATCGATGCTGACGTTGTCTATCGGCGTGGGAATTTGGTGCGGCCCGAGTTTATCGCCTACACAATGGGGCATATCACGGATTCAGCCAACTTTACCAGAACAGCGTGAATAGCGTCTGAACAACCATTGGCATTCCGCGGAGCGTCTGGTGGGCTCGACCTGGCGGCTTCACGGAAGTTGGCTAACCGTTGGTCCCCACGCGCGTCTACTTGATAGTAGAATTCCTACTATCACATGCCGAAACCCGACAGCAACCGTGTTGCACTCATGCACGGCACCCTCGACATGCTGGTCCTCCGGTCCTTGCTCCTGGGGCCTGCCCACGGCCACGCCATCGTGAAACTCATCCAGCAATTGTCGGACGAGGTCTTGCAAGTGGACCACGGCTCGCTCTACCCGGCACTGAACCGGCTTCTGAAACAACGCTGGATTGCGGCGAACTGGGAGCAGATGCCCGACAAGAACCGGCAGGCACGCTACTACCGCCTCACATCCGCCGGACGCAAACAATTGACGGCTGAAGAATCCAAGTGGGAGCGGTTGGCGCAGGCCATTGCCAAGGTGATGAAGCGCCGCCCTGAGGAGGTCTGAACATGAAGCTGTGGCCATGGCGAGGGCGCCGCGCGGCGCGCGAGCAGGAACTGAACCGCGAGATCGAATGGCATCTCAACGAAATCCGCGAGGAGCGTGAGGCCGACGGCCTCTCGCCGCGGCAGGCGTTCCACGCGGCGCGCCGCGATTTCGGAAACGACGCTCTGGTCCGCGAGGACACACGCCAGGTTTGGAGTTGGCTGTGGCTCGCGCGGCTGGCGCAAGACGGCCGCTACGCCTTGCGCCTGCTGGCTCGCAGTCCCGGTTTTACGGCGGTTGCGGTGCTCGTCTTCGGCCTTGGAATCGGCGCCAACACCGCCGTCTTCAGCCTGGTCAATTCGTTGCTGCTGCGCACTCTCCCGGTAGAAAAGCCGGAGCAACTGGTGCTGCTGGCCACGCAACGCCAGACCGGCGACCCCTCCAGCGACTTCAGCTATCCGGAGTACCGTGAATTCGCCAGCCACACCAATTCCTATCAGGGCGTCTTCGGCTTCTCGCCCATCGATGCGCTAAAGGTGAGCGTTCAAGGCGAGACCGAAACCGCCACCGGCATCCAGGTCTCTGGTTCGTATTTTGCGACGCTCGGCGTGCATGCCGCTGCGGGACGGATACTCACCACCGACGATGAACGGACTAGGGGATTGGGCTTGGTCTGCGTCATCAGCCACGACTATTGGCGTCGAAAGTTCTCTGCGGATCCAGGCGCGTTCGGCAAAATCATCCGTCTCAACGACCGGCCCTACACTATTGTCGGCGTGGTGGAGCCGGAGTTTCACGGCGTTCAGATCGGCGACAATCCCGACGTCTTCGTCCTCATCGCGCAGTTTTCGCCAGGTGTGGTAGAAGACGCGCACACGTGGTTCATGAGCGCCGCTGCACGCCTCAAGCCCGGCGTCAGCACGGCACAGGCCAGCGCCGAACTGGATGCACTGTACCAGCACCGTAGCCATCCGCAGGGCGGTCAACCGAGTCCACTCGGATCAAGCCAGCGCGACTACATGCTGGCGGTACCGTTTGCGCGCGGGCAATCGCCGGTGGGATCCGCATACTCGAAGCCGCTGGCCATCCTGATGGGCACGGTCGGCCTGGTGCTCATCATCGCTTGCGCCAACCTGGCCAACCTGTTGCTGGCCCGGGCCGAGGCGCGGCGCAAAGAGATGGCGGTCCGGTTAGCGATTGGAGCAGGACGCGGTCGCCTCATCCGACAACTGCTCACCGAGAGCCTGATCCTGGCCGCGGCCGGCACCGCCCTGGGGCTGCTCTTTGCGCAATGGAGCCGCACTCTGCTGGTGCGCCTCGCCGGGGATGGGCCCAGGCCCTTCGCACTCGATATGCACCCGGACCTGGCCGTGCTCGGCTTCGCTACGGCCGTGGCGATTGCGACGACGCTGCTGTTTGGACTGGCCCCGGCGATTCGCGCCACGCGCGTCGACCCGTATCCCGAACTGAAGTGCGCCGGGGCGCCAGTCTTGCGCGGCCCTGGAGCGGGCCCGGGCAGTACCTTGGTGGTTTTCCAAATCGCCCTGAGCGTGGCGCTGGCCATCGGAGCCGGACTGCTGGCGCGAACACTCGGCAATCTGCGCAGCTTTGACGCCGGCTTCGATCGCGAGAACCTGCTCTTCTTCGCCATCGAGCCGGCGACCAGCGGATACAGCGGCGACCGCATGATGAACCTCTACGCGGCCGTGATGGAGAGATTGCAATCGCTGTCCGCCGTGAAATCCGCCAGCATGTCGCGATTCCGTCCAATGACACCGGGCCGCTTTGGAGGCAGAATTCGAATTCCGGACGACCCCAACCCGGGTACGCCCCGATCCCTGCAAGGGAACGCGGTGGATGCGCGTTTTTTTGAAACTTTCCACATGGCGGTAGTGCTGGGCCGGGGCTTTAGCCGCACCGACACGAGTACCGCGCCCAAAGTGGCGATCCTCAACGAAACCGCCGCACGGGAGTTCTTCGGCGGCCAGAACCCATTGGGGCGGCGTTTCTTTATGCGCGGTGCGGAACCCATCGAAGTGGTCGGCATGGTCCGCGATGCCCGCTACCACGATCTGCGCGAGCCGCCGGTAAGGATGGCGTACTTCCCCTACCAGCAAGGCGCGGTGACCCTGGGACGTATGCACTTCGCCGTTCGAGCGACGCGCGATGCGGCCGCGCTGGCGCCCGAGATTCGCGCGCTGATGCGCGAACTCGCCCGCGACGTTCCGGTAGTGGACGTGAATACGCTGACCGAACAGATCGACCGCACCCTGCTACGCGAACGGCTGCTGGCCACGCTCTCCAGCTTTTTCGCAGGGCTGGGGATGATTGTGGCGGCGGCCGGCTTGTACGGCCTGATGGCATTCCGGGTGACGCGCCGCCGCTCCGAGATCGGGATCCGCACGGCGCTGGGCGCGCAACGCTCCGATATCCTAGCGCTGATTCTGCGCGAAGCGCTGCTGATGGTTTCTACGGGTGCGGCCGCCGGGCTGCTCCTGGCGTGGCCGGCTACGACTTTGTTGGCGAGCCTGTTGTATGGGCTCGACCGCTTCGACGCTGCGACCATAGCGGGCGCAGTGGGCAGCCTGGTCGCCGTGTCGCTGCTCGCGGCTTATCTGCCCGCGAGAAGAGCGCTGCGGATTGAGGCGGTGACGGCGCTGCGGTATGAATAGCAGGAATTGTGGGGCAGATTATAATCTGCGGCGGAGTGGCAATCCGCCTGCCGGATTGTGGGGCGAATTCGGAGAGGGTTTGGTCTTGGCGGCAGTCGGTCTCGCACTAGGCCTGGCAGACGGCATCGCGGGCACCCGGCTGCTTACCAGCGTGCTGTTTCAAGTAAAACCGAACGATCCACCCGTCTACTCCGTCGTTGGCGCGCTACTTGGTCTCGTGATCCTACTCGCCTGTTGTATTCCGGGAGGCGCGCCGCCGGTGTTGATACTGTCATCGCGCTAGGTCAAGAGTAGCCGCGATCGAGATCCGTCTATCTTACTAGAGACCTCAGGATCGTTCGCGATACGTCGCGCAGCGTTTACCTACAATCGCTAGCCGGGTCTGCCGACGTGATCGGGAATGATAAACCGGCTTGTCGTAGATTGGACCGATTTGTCTGCCACCAACGGTGCAATGGCGTCACGCTCCTGTTACAGTGAGTCCGATGCGCCGCATGCTTCTCTGCCTCGTGGCGGCTGCCCTCCCCGCCGCCGAACTGCCCCAGTGGCACGAAACCGTCGTCACCAACTCCATCAGGATGGGCTACCAGTTGGTGGCCACCGACCTCAATCACGACGGCCGCCCGGACCTGATCGAGGTCGACGAGCGAAGCACGGAACTCGCCTGGTATGAGAATCCCACCTGGGAACGGCACGTCATCATTAAAGACGTCCCCCGCACCATCAACCTCGACGTCTTCGACTACGATGGCTGCGGTACGCCCGAAATCGCCATGGGCCACAACTTCGAAACCGCGCCCGAAAAGAGCATCGGCAACGTTCGCATCCTCAAGAGCGGGCCCGACCCCCGCCAGCCCTGGACGTCGCGCGAAATCGACCGCGTCCCCACGGTCCACCGCATTCGCTGGATCGATCTGAAGGGCGACGGCAGGAAGGTGCTGCTGGTGGCGCCAATGATCGGCGTGAACTCGGTTGCGCCGGATTACGCCGATAACGTGCCTATCTATCTGTACCGGCCCGGTGTGTGGAAGCGCGAGATCTACACCACCCTGCCGCGCGGCATCCTCCACAGCATCGCTCCCGTGCGCTGGCAGGGACGTGGCGAGCAACTTATGACGGCGGACTTCCTGGGAATCCGCGTCTTCCTGCCGAAAGGCCCGGTCGAAATCTCCAAGGGCGATCCGCGGGCGTGCCCGCAGTGCGGGTCGAGCGAGATCAAGATGGGCCGTCTGGACGGGCGCCGCTTCATCGCCGCCATCGAGCCGTGGCACGGCAATCAAGTGGTGGTCTACACCGAGGAAGGGAAGGCGTGGCAGCGGCGCGTGCTCGAGGACAAGATGGTCAACGGCCACGCGCTGGCGGTCGGCGACCTCGATGGCGACGGCCGTGACGAAATCGTGGCCGGCTTCCGCGGACAAGGCTTCCAGCTCTACATCTTCACGGCGGACGACGGCACCGGTACGCGCTGGACGCGCCACACGCTGGACGCTGGCGGCATCGCCGCGGCCGACTGCAAGATCGCCGACTTTACCGGCAATCGCCGCCCTTCCATCGCCTGCTCCGGCGCCTCCACCGCCAACGTGAAGCTCTACAGCCCACGCTGAAGGTAGGGCCGGTGTTGATTACATCGCCCGTCCAATGGAAGAGAACCACTTCACGTCAAATGGGCGGCGAGTGGTGAAACTGCGGCTTGCGGGAAGACCGATTCTGGAAGCCCGTCAACTTCCGGATGGCGCAATCCGTTCCTGCCTCGAGTGGTCATACGCGGCAATCGGGGAACCACCATGCGGGAGAGCGCCTCCGATATGAGATCCGCGCGAGCGCCAGCACCTAGCCGCCGCGTGTTGACGACTGTTCCCTCGCGTGATACCTTGTGTAACAAGGTATCAGGATGCGGGATGCAAATTGACCGCGAACTGCTCAAGGGAAGCATCAGTCTGCTGCTGTTGAATCTGTTGTCACGCGGCGAGATGTACGGCTATGAGATACTCCAGGCGGCCGCGGTTCGCAGCGCCAACGCGTTCGAATTCAAGGAAGGCACACTCTACCCGGCGCTGCACCAGTTCGAAAAGAAGGGACTGGTAAGGTCGCAGTGGCGCACCGGCGATAACGGCCGCGAGCGCAAATACTATTCGCTGACCGCCAAGGGGCGAAAGGCCGCGCAGAAGTACGAAAGGCAATGGCAGCACCTGACAGGTGCCGTCAATGCCGTGCTCGGGAGCAAGTAAAGATGACAACGGCCGAGCGGTTGATTGACGAAATCATGGCCGCAGCGCGGATTCCATTTGAGAGGCGCCGTCGTGAAGTGCTGCGCGAACTGCGCGCGCACATGGAAGATTTCGTGAGCGCGGGACGGCAGAGCGGACGCCGTGAAGAGGACATCGAGCGCCTGCTGCTGGAGCGATTCGGCGATCCGCGGCAGATTGCGCGGCAGTTTGCCCGGGTCTACCGGCGTGAGCGGGCGGCGCTGTGTCTCGGCGCGTTCCTGATTTCCACGATCGTGGTGAGCCTCGTCATTTCCGCTGCGGCGATCACGACGAAAGCCGGGATGGCGTTGGGCGTCGGCGCCCCGGTGCTGCGCGTATTCGGTTCCCGGCACACGGCAATCGAGGCGCTTGATATTCTGGCAACCGCCGCGGCATATGTAGGTCTGATCACTCTGGGTAGATTTTTCGGACGCCCCTTCGGGGTGCTCGCCGCCGTTGCCGCGGGACTGCTCGCCGTGTTTGCCGCGACCGGCCTCCCGCCGCAGTTTGTCTTGTTCGGATTTTCCAACGGCGCCATGCTGCGGGGCGTCCAGATTGCGGTTCGCCATCCGGCGGCGCGCCTCGGCGCCGTGTTGGCGTGCTTCGCAGTGCTGGGCGCGGTGTTCTTTCACCCCACTTTGTCCGCGTTCGCTGCGAGCGCCGCGAGCTGGCTGATCACGGGCTCGGCCTATTACCTGATGACGCACGTCGCCGCGCGCGTCGATCAAGCGCTGCTGGGGAGGCTATGACGATGTTCCACGACATACGGATTGGAATCCGGATGCTGCGCCGCAGTCCGGAATTCTCCCTGCTCGCGGTGCTCTGCCTGACGCTCGGCATCGCCGCGACCACCGCCGTTTTCAGTTGGGTCGAAGGCATTCTCCTGCGTCCCTTCCCGAAGGTCGCACGGCAGGAGCGCATGTTCGCCATGACCGGCACCGACCGCAACGGTCGCACGGACACTTCCTGGCCCGACTTCCAGGATCTGCAGAAAAACTGCAAGCTGGCGGATGCGTTCATTGCCGAGCACATCGGCGGTGCAACCCTCAGCATCGGCAATCGCGCCGAAAGCGCCACCGGGAGCGTCGTTTCCGCGAACTACTTCGACGTTCTCGGAATCCGCCCCATTTTGGGCCGCACGTTTCTACCAACCGAGGAAGTCGGCCGCAATGCGCATCCGGTGGTCGTGATCAGCTATGACGCGTGGCAAAACCGCTATCACGGCGATCCGGCCGTGATTGGCCGCCAGCAGCGCCTCAATGGCGTGCTGTACACCATCATCGGTGTAACGCCCAAAGGGTTTTACGGCACCTTCGTCGGGTACTCGTTTCACTTCTGGGTGCCGGCGTCCATGGAGGAGGCATACGCGAGCGGCGGATACAAGCTCGAAAATCGCGGCGCGCGATGGATCGAGGGGTTCGCGTTTCTCAAGCCAGGTGTGACGATGGCGCAGGCGCAGGCGGAGATTTCGGCCGTGGCGGGGCGGCTGGAGGCCGCGTATCCGGCCACGAATCGCGGGCGCGGGTTCCAACTCTATCCGCTCTGGCAGACGCCGTTCAATAACGCGGGCACACTGCTGCCGACACTCCGGATCTCGCTGGCGGTGTCTTGCCTGGTGCTGCTCATCGCGTGCGCCAACGTTGGCAATCTGCTGTTGGTGCGCTCCCTCGGGCGGCGGCATGAAATGACGGTACGGCTCGCGGTGGGCGCCGGACGCGCGCGGCTCGCGAAACAACTGCTTACGGAAAGCCTCATTCTCTCGGTGGTCTCGGCGGGCTGCGGGCTGCTGGTAGCGAACTGGTGCCGCGATGCCATCCGGCTGCTCTTCCGGCCCATGCCGGCCGGCATCGTGGTGAATCTGCCCGCGCGAATGGACTGGCGCGTGGTCGCCGTGAGCGCCGCGATGTGTCTGGTTGCGACCGTGCTGTTCGGTCTGGTTCCGGCGTGGCAGGCTGGCAATATCGATCTCGCCGGTGCGATGAAGGCCGAAGGGGGTGGTGTGGTGGGCCGGCGCGGCAAGCCATGGATCCGCTCCGCACTGGTTTTGATCCAGCTCTCGCTCAGCTTCATTCTGCTGGTCGGGATCGGGCTGCTCGTGAAGAGCCTCCAGGCCATGCGCGACACCGATCCAGGTTTCTCGACGGCGAACGTGCTGGTCTCGGGCGTCGACATGCTCTCGGCCGGATACGACCTTCCGCGCATTCGCGCGTTTCAGGACCAGCTCGCCGATCGTGTGCAAGGTTTGGCCGGCGTCGAATCGGCGGTGTGGACGCGCGGTGTTCCGTTCAGCTACCGGCTCCCGGCGGCGGTGCCGATCGTGGTGGAAGCTTTCGTGTCTGAGCGGGGCGAGCAGCCCACAGTCGAGTACAACGAGGTCGGGCCGGGGTATCTCGCCACGATGGGAATATCGCTGCTCTCCGGCCGCGATGTTACGCGTGCCGATAACGAAATCGCGCCGGCCGTTGCGGTGGTCAACCAGACGATGGCGGAGCGCTTCTGGCACGGCGCCGACCCGGTCGGCAAGCGGTTTCAGGTGAACGGGCGGTGGCTGCAGGTAGTCGGAATGGCCAGGAATTCCAAGTACCAGAGCATCCGCGAAGCGCCGAAGCCGTACTTCTACACGCCGCTGCGGCAGCGATCGAGCCCGGGGCAGTCGATCCAGATCCACACTCGGCTCGGCCCGGAAGCGATGGCGAATGCACTCACTCAGCAGGTGAAGGCGCTGGACGCGAGCCTCGCTCCGGCGGAAACGATCACCATGCGCGAGCAGATCAACCGTACCAGTTGGAGCCATAGTGCCGCAGTCACGCTCGTGACGACGTTTGGCGGGATGGCGCTGCTTCTGGCGGCGGTGGGGCTGTACGGCGTAATGTCGTATGCGGTCTCGCAGAGCACATGCGAACTGGGACTGCGCATGGCTCTGGGCGCGGAAGGCTCGGACCTGCTGCGGATGGTGGTGCGTTACGGCATGGGGCTCGCAGTGTTGGGCATTGCCGTGGGGGCCGTGGTCGCTGCCGGAACCACGCGCCTCTTGGGGGACCTTCTCTATCAAGTGAGCCCGCGGGATCCCGCTGCGTTCGCCGTGGCCTTCGCTGCAGTGGCGGTCGTTTCGATGGCGGCGTGCCTGATTCCGGCGCTTCGGGTAATGCGGACGGACCCGGCCCGCGCGCTACGAGGGGAATAGCGCCATGCGACCAACTGGCGTGCGATGAACTCTGGGTTGGTCGTCGCCCACCCGGAGTGCGCCGGGCTAAACCGGCATGTTGTCGGGATGAAAGAGCCCTACAGGAAAGGAGAACAGCGAATCCATCCTGGCCTCGAGTCTTGCGGGGCACATCGTGAGGTGTGAACTGAAGCGTAGACAGAGGTACCAGTGGGCCGGGCTACTGAGCTTCGAAAAGGCGAAGGAACAGGATGCCGCCTCCGTTCCGAGTGGAGGAAGGCAACACAACAACCACGTGAATCGCGAGTGGATTGTTGCATCCTGCGTAGTCTGAGTGTTGATCGCGGTAGGGGCTGGAGTTGGTGGCGATCTGTTTTCGGTTCACGCGCAGAGAGAAATCCATCTGATACAAAAGACGAGCGACCGTATTGGCCGAGACCGGAATGTCGATCTGCTGAAGAACCTCGGCGATCTTCTCGGTGATGGGATCGCCGGCGGTGTCGTGCTCCAGAAGAATTTCGATGGCCTCGATTATTTCGGGCGTTTTGTTTCCACCGGCTTGCGCCCCCCGCCCGTTCTACGCGTGCGGTCTACTTCCACGTCCTGAGCTAACAACTGTTGTCGGCCGCGGGCCACGGTGTGGGAATCGAGGTCGAGGAAGTCGGCCAGTTGACGATCGCCGCCCCGGCCCAGTTTCAGTGACTCCAGTCCAGCATACAAACGGCGCTGCTGCTCGTCCAACAAACTGTAGAATCGCAGGATCGAGGCTTTCAATTCATCCTCGGAAACCTCCAGCACAGACGCATCGGCCACGGTGGGGACAGCTTCCACGGTTCGGCGCGTCAAAAGCTGCCCGCGCTGGATGGCGCGGTCCGTGGCAGTGTAGAGGTACAGACCCGAAACGATCTCACGAGTCACGCGGCGCTGCTGAGTCAATTGATGCAGAGCATCCTGCACTTCGACGTGCAAGGCACGGGCCAGTTCATCGGCGAAGCATCCGCGCGGGGAACGGTTGACGAACACTTCGGCCGTGGTCAGCAGCGTTCCGAAACGGGAGAACCAGACATCGGCCTGCGACCAAAGTCCATGATCGTCAAAGCGAGCGATCTCACGCAGAGTATAGTATCGGCCGCGATGGGAGTAGCTGGAGAGGTAGCCCAGCGGTTTGAGCTTGCGGAAGACAGTGACATCGACCGAGGTACCGAGAGCGTGCTTCAATTCGTCGAGTGTGGCCATCTGGTTCCGCAGCAGAAGGGCGCGCAGTTCATCGGCGCGGTATGGGAGGGGCCGCATAATGTAATAGTTCCGACTGAAGCCATTCCTCCTGCTCGGTACTATAACAAATCGCGACAACAGTGGCTACCGTTCCCAAGCAGAGCCAAATGGCTGTGCTGCCGGGTTGCGAGAGACATCCTGCTTCTGAGGTCAAGGCCGGATTGAAAGGCGGGTTATGACAGGTAAAGGACCATACGTGATCAGTTAATCTTGCGCCGGACCTTAGTCTCTTCCGTATCAAACACCGCGTTGACTTTGATGCCTGTATCGCGTTCGAAGTCTTTGAGGATCGGCTCGGAGAACACCTGGTCCTCACTGACGTAGACCGTAACTGTGGTCTTCCGAGTGGCGCTGCACCCAACCAGCGCCACTGCGGTGGCCACCAACCAAACCACGCGGATTATTGTGCGACGCGCCATGGTGAGAACTGCGGCCAAGATTTAAGAGCATCTGTGGCCCATTCGGCGGTCTTGTCCGCGTGACACGAATTGCAGGGATTCGGCACCTTCAGCGTTTCCGTCGCCGAAGGCGGAATGACTTTGAACGTGTGACTGCGAACGTTCACATCCGCAATCTGCTGCTCTATCTTCGGCATGTGGCAGCCGATGCACTCGCTTCCGGCGGAATTGGCGGCATGATGAGTGTGTTGTTCAATGTTCGTGATGTTATGCGGCCCATTGGGCGAGGAGGGCCCATGGCAGGAAAGGCAGATCACGTTGGCTGGCTTGAGCAGATCGGCGTTATTGGCCGTGCCATGGACGTCATGGCAGCTGAAGCAAGTGATGCCGCGGGTGTACATAACGCTCTGCACGAAGTCGTTACCCTGCATGCGGTTCTTGTGGCCGGTCCCGTCGGCAAAGTGGGTAAAACTCTGCTCGCCGGGCTTGGATTCTTCCAAGTTCCAAAAGTCCTTGAGACTCAGCCCCTGTTGAAATCCGACTGGCCAAGCGTAGTTTTGCCCCGCGACCAGGGGCTTGGGCGGCCGCCCCTCAGAATGGCACTGGATGCAGGTGTCATTGGCCTTAACGTAATCCAGGCGTGCAGGATTGATGATGTTGGTTCGCGAGGGTCTGGCGACGTGATTGCTTCCGGGGCCGTGGCACTTCTCGCAGCCCACGTTCCACTCCGTGACGGACTTGGTTTGGGGATTGTAGTTCACTGAGTGGCAGCCATCGCATAGGGGTCCCGTGGGCCGCGCCGAATTTTCGCGAGGATACACAGCGGTCCACCAATCTGTACCTGGGGCAACGTTATAGGCGCGCCATATCTGGTGCGTCACGTCCCACTGAGCCGGAAGAGGGAAGTAGTCGTTTCCCACCTTCTGGAAATAGCGTTGTTTCCACTTGCTGCCGTAAGTGAAGGCGATGTCTTCCTTCTTAAACGTGAGCAGCGGATCGGGCTTGGTGAGATCCGGGAGAATGGCTTCAGGATGGACTTTAGGATCCTGTACGACATTGGCCATACGCGTCTTGCTCCAGCGCTCGTACATCGCCGCATGACATGTCTTGCAGGCAACTGAATCCACGTAGGCCGCGTTGGACCCGGGTGCCTGGCCATAAAGCCCGGTCAGCCCCCCAGTTACGCTCACGAGGAGAAGTAAACTCCGAATCGTTTTCAATCTTAAATCTCCCTTTCGGCTTGCCCGACGCTCTTAGTGATCCGCGGTCTCTTTGGTGCTACCCGATTTCTTGCCCAACTCACTGAGCGCAGCTTTGAATCCCGTCGCCAGCTTTTCGGCCGGGCCCGTTCCCCAATAGTGCAGAAAGTAAATCGAGGGTTGGGTTCCCGTCATGTGATGGTGAATAGCGACGACGCTTAGACCATTCGCGCGTAGCGCCTTGAGAACGGGCGTGACTTCATTTGCCAACATAGCCACATCGCCCGCGACTTCGGCATTTGCGTCGCTTCCGTAGAAAGCCGCCCAGGTGTTCAATCCCATTCGAGAATTGATGCCAGCGCCCATTTCTTTCAGCTTCAAATCGTCTCGTCCGACAGTGACCTTATAGACGGCGCCGTTCTGCTCACCTTCGTGCCCGGCAATCCGGGCGATCTTCGCCGTATCGATTTGTCCGGCCGAAACGTTAGAAGTCCCGCCTGTGACCGAACTCTGATGCTGGGGTGAGCCCTTGCCAATCAGGTCCACTGCGGGTTTCGCCATCTTCGCCAGATCGACGGCTTTGCCATGACCGTGCACGTGCATGTAGAAGATACGAGGGTTCTCAAAGAAGAAGTGATTGTGGATCGCAGTTACCTCAAGCCCGTTTTCGAGGAGGGCGGACATGACCGGATTGACTTCGTCTTCCAGAAGGACGAGATCGCCCATCATGACATCCATTCCGCCGTCGCCCTTCGTCATCGCGAGCCACCCTCCAAAGCCGAACGGCGTAGGCGTGGCGATGCCATCGATGGTGACCTTCAAATCGTTGCGAGGGATGTTGAGCTTGAGGACGTTGTCCTTAAAGTCACCCTGCTTGCCAAGAGTTTTCATTGCCTGATCGTATTCCGCCGGCATCTGTTGGCCGTGGGCTACAAGTGCCATCATGGAAACCGCGACGAGCACCCTCGCACCTCGCCGGCATACAGCCTGTCTCACTTGTCGTGTCATGGTTTTAACTCCTTTCCCTGTCTTTGCCCCTCCGGCTCAACCCGAAAATCATCGAAGTAGATGACACTATCGGCTTTGGTCCAAAGTCCGGTCTTGCCAACTCCGGTGAAAGTCGAGTCTTCGACGTCGAATAGCTTCTCGCCATCTAAGCTCACCGTGAAGAGGTTGCCGTGAAAGCCCACGCTGAGAGCGGTCCACGTTTGCTTCGGGACTCTGTGCTTCACACCGTAGGCGTTGGACACGGCACCCTTCGGAGCTAACGAAACCCGCTCGCCGTTCTGAACTTTGTAGAGAACCACGTTGTTCTCAAGCGCGTTGGCGCGAACGATGTAATAGTTGTTCGGGTCGCGGTAGCGCCAGACCAGACCCGCACCTTGATCCACGCTGCCGGATACGGCTTTGAACTTCACTGTGACCGTGCCGTCCCGGAGGCTGGCCCTATCCCAGATCGCCAGGGGAAATCGCCCAGCAGTCGCGTCGTTCGACACTTGGGCCATCACGTTCGGTCTACTCGGCGCTGCATCGTCCTTGCGGATCTCCCATTGCGGCGCGCCCCCCGTGTGCGTCATGGCCACGGTCCAACCGGCTGGCACGGTACCCACAGTGGCGTTATCGAACCCGATGATTTCCCCCTCGCACAGCCCTGCCGTACAAAGTGCGATCGCGATGATGACGGAGCGTTTCATTGCCGGTCTCTATTGTGAACGATCAAGATTAGGGTTACCTGAGTACCTGCCCGAGGCGGTTCGAAAGAAAGAGGTTCAGAATCTGAACCGGAACGACACCTGGAGTCTCCGGGGTGGTTGCGCGGCAATTGCCTGACCGAAGAATGGAGAGCTCAGGTTCCCGATGAAGCTCACGTAGTTCACCCTGTTCAGGACGTTAAAGGCATCCAGGCCAAGCGTCACCGTCGGTCCCTTGTCCTTCTTCGAGGAAACGAGAAAGAAATCGCGCGACCAGCGCAGATCCAGATCCGAGTAGCCCGGCCCCTGCAAACTGTTGCGGCGCACACCGGCGGGCCGGTCGTTCGCAAGTCCGTCGCGGTTGTCGTCTCGACCCGTCGTGACCGTGTACGGCTGACCCGAGTACAAAGACAGCGAGACTCCGAGCTTGAAGTACCTTCCGGGCGTGATGGTTCCCAGCAGGCTCAATCGATTGCGCTGATCGAAATCCGCCCGCGACCATTCTCCGGAGAGGTCGTAGTTGTTTCCGGGAAATCCGTTGATTCCGACCGTCGCCCGGTTTCCGTTTCCGCCCACGGCATTTCCGCCAATGTTGTTGTACGCGCGGCCCAGCGTGTACTGGGCCATTCCGTTGAAGTATCGCGTCACATTGCCGCGCAATCCGATTTCCAGGGAACGACTCTCTAAGTCCCCCGCCGACTCGATCTGCCGCCAGACGCTGAGACTGGGATCCGGTCGTGCGACGTACAGCGGGGGCGGGGGCGCGTTGACATCGCGCGATCGAAACAGGCTCACACCGCGAACGCCGGTGTAAGCGAGTGTCAACGTGGTCGATTTCCCCAGTTGCCGCTCCACACTGGCGCCGTATTGCACGGTATAAGGAATTCGTATCGTGGGGTCCAGTCGGACCACGCTGGGTGGGCCGATCGCGAAGGGATCGGGGAACTGGGGATTGTTGATCACATAGGGGAGCAGGTGAACCCCGTCATAGCGAATCAAATCAAAAATCGGCCCGGGCCCGGTCCGGGTATTCGGACGAGCCGGGCTTCGTGATGATCTCAATGCGCCCCCGACCCGGTCTCGAATACTCGGCCGAGTAGGGGTCCTGGTTGATCTTGACTTCCTGGATGGAGGACGCCGATACGCCCGCCCGAGTTGTCTCGACGCCGTCGACCACTACCGTCACGCCCTCTATACCGATGGAACCCGCATCGAGGGAAGCGGGACATCGTGGCAATGTAGTCTTGATCGAAGATCAGCAAGTTCTCCAGTGCGGACCGATCCATGGTTACGGTATCGAGATTATCGGAGGCATTGGTGCTCACCTGCGTTGGATCGCCGGCGCCAACCGTGATCTCCTACCGCACGTCCGCCAAGCTTAGGATCACGGTCAACGCTCGCGGGGATTGATTTCCGACGCGCACGCGGAAAAGGGACGATTTGAAGCCCGGTTGTTCGATCTGGACCTCGTAGTCTCCCGGGGCTACAGCTTCAAATCGGAATGCTCCCCGCGAGTCCGCGCTCGTGGATCGAGCCTCGGAGCCATTGACTGGCTCGAGCGTCACCCTGGCGCCGGAGACATAGGCCTGGTGTGGGTCCAGGACCGTTCCGCTCACGGCGGACGCCGGACCCTGAGCACTCAGGCTCGTAGCCGCGAAGGCGCCCAGAAGCAGGAGCTCAGCGAATGTTCGGACCATCAGCGACGGCTATTTGGAACCGTATGCGAAGTCATCGAAAATTGTTACGCTGTCGGCCTTGGTCCAGACGCCGACTTTACCGGCCTCTTTGAACGTCTCGTCATCCCATTCGATGGCTTTCTTCCCGTCGAGAGTCACCGTGAAGTGATTGTTCTGGAAGTCCACAAGCAGGTCGTGCCATTGGTTCGTGGCCACCTTCATGCTTGTTCGCTTCTTTTCCGTACGCCGCCCGCTGATGGTGTAATAGATAGTGACGTTGTCCTCCAAAGCATTCGCCCGAGCCACGTAGTAGTTGTTGGAGTCCTTCGCGCGCCAGATGACGCCGCCAGCCTGGTCTTCTTTGCCCGAAATAGGCTTGAACTTCACTGCTACGAAACCGTTCTGAAGGCTCGTGTCGTCCTTGATGCAGACCGGATACGTGGCTTGACCGGATTGCTTCAGAAGGTTCGGTTGGCTCGGCGCCGTGACGTCAGCCTCGATCGACCATTTCGCCTCTCCGCTGCCAGTCTTGGTGGCAGTCCAGCCTGGCGGCAGCGGGCCTGTCTTGAGGTTGTCGAAGTTCACGGTTTGGGCCAGAGCAGCACTGCCCGGCAACACCATCGTGAGCATTACTCTCGCAAGTGCGTTCATGGATTCTCCTCTGTTCCTCAACAGAAATCGCCGAGAGCGCGATTGGCCGCTTCAAGGCAACCCCATTGTGAACGATCAATATTAGGGTTACCTGAGTAATCCTAATACCTCGGCTCAGGTGATCCTAATGGTGTTGTGCCAATCTGATAGGGACACTCGTGACATGCGGATTTTAGTTGTCGAGGACGATGCGAAGATGGCCGAATTGCTCCGTCGCGGACTGGTAGGGAAGGGCCACACGGTTGATGTCGCCACGGACGGAATCAAGGGCCTGGAAAAATCCCAGACGTTACCATTCGACGCGATCGTGCTCGATGTGATGCTCCCCGGCATGGACGGACTGAATGTGGCGCGTCGGTTGCGCGCCAGCGGTGTTCGAGTTCCCATTCTGATGCTGACTGCACGCGACTCTGTACCCGACATCGTGCGTGGCCTCGACGTGGGAGCGGACGACTACCTGACGAAACCTTTTTCTTTCGAGGTGCTCGCGGCCCGACTCCGCGTTATTGGCCGCCGTGCTGCGGGCGAATCTTACTGTGTTCTGCAGGTTGCCGATCTCAGTCTGAACACCGAAACCCACGAGGTTCAGCGTGGGAAGAAGCCCCTGGTCCTGACTCGCACGGAGTTCATCCTCCTTGAACACCTGATGCGTCGAGCCGGCCGGCTTGTATCCCGGGACGATCTGACCGAGGCCGTTTGGGGAATCGATCGGGATGTAGAAAGCAACGCGCTTGACGTATTCATTTTCCAGTTGCGAAGCAAAATTGAGGCCGGCGGCGCCAGTCGCCTGATTCAAACGGTGCGCGGGTTTGGCTACACGGTGAGGGAGACTGAGCACCCATGAGTTTTGGATCGATTCGAATTCGTCTTACGGCCTGGTACCTGGTGATGTTGGCGCTCGGTTTGGGCGTATTCGGTGTCGGAAGCTGGTTCGCGATGCGCGTCAGTGCATTTCACACGATCGACGAGGAACTGGAAGACCGAATCCGCGGCGTCGAGAAGTTCATGCAGCTTCAAATTTCCGCACTATCACCCGTCGAAATCCGCGACGAATTTCGAGAGCACTCGGTGCTTGGACCTGGTGGAGATCTGTTCCAGGTGTGTAATGAGAAGGGCGAGTGGCTTTATCGTTCCGCGGTTCTTGAAAACAGCCAAGTGCCGATCCGTCTTCCGAATCAGGTCGGAGACCAGCCTCTCTACGAGAACCTAATGGTTCAAAGCACGCCGGTTCGATTTGCAACAGGGCGCGTCGTCGTAAATGACCATCCGTACACAATTCAGGTCGCTGCGCCCCTCAAGGAGTTCTACGAAGCCCTCGAACGATTTCGCCTCATACTCTGGTTTTCGGTGCCACTGCTCCTGATCGGGGCCGGTTTGGGAGGGTATTGGATCAGCCGGCGCGCACTGAGACCAGTCGATCAGATCACGACCGCAGCGGAATCGATTAGCATCAGCAACTTGTCCGATAGATTGGCAGTGCCGAAGACTTCCGACGAGCTCCAGCGTCTGTCCGAGACGTTAAATCGGATGCTGGCTCGTCTGGATACCTCCGTACAGCGAATGTCCCAATTCACCGCAGACTCTTCGCACGAACTGCGAGCGCCGGTTTCGTTGATCCGAACGACCGCTGAACTTGCAGTTCAGGGCGGCCGGACGAACACCGAATATCACGAGGATATGGTGCAAATCCTCGCCGAGGCAGAGCGGACAACCCGGTTGATTGATAGTCTCCTGGTTCTCGCTAGGGCCGATGCGGGTGAAGGTGGACTGCAGCACGAACTCACCGATGTCTCGATGAGCGTTCGAGAAGCCATAGAACAGGGACGGAGCTTGGCCGCCGAAAAGCGAATCGAGTTGACAGCCGATCTGAATTCAGATCCCGCTGTGGTTCGCGGAGATGGTGGAGCCTTGCGCCGGCTATTTTTCATCTTGATTGACAATGCCATCAAGTACACTCCGGAAGCTGGACGAGTCCATGTCGGGCTGAGTAAATCAAATGCAGGGGCCGCCATCAAGGTATCGGACTCGGGAATCGGAATCTCGGAATCCGATCAGTCGCACATCTTCGATCGTTTCTGGCGTGCGGACAAAGTACGATCCCGGGGAGTGGGCGGCGCTGGCTTAGGGCTTTCCATTGCCCGCTGGATTGTGGATCAGCACCATGGATCGGTTCAAACTCACAGTCAGCCTGGTCAGGGGAGCACCTTTGTTGTCACAATTCCGCTTGCGAACATAACAACCCCTACGAAACCGACTTCTTGAACCGCGAGTGCGATCGATCCGACCATCGCAGATCCGAACGATCTTCACGGACTTCCTGTGAAGGCGGCTCTGGTCGTCGGCGCCGGATTCGCCCAAGGTCATGCTGCAGCGTGTCGCGTGAGAGCCGTACGGAGATCTGAACTGTCAGCTTGCCCTAAGAACCCGCGCTTCGGTTCCGAGAAGTGAGTGCCAACTGCGCTGACTGGGCGCTACTCCCCCTTTTCGATTTCTTCGATTATTTGCGATTGCTTCGACTATATGCTAGTATTGATCCGGACGGTAAGGAGTGAGCAAAAGTGGCACAAGGAACACTGGCACCAACGCTTCCCTCTGAGGCTGAAGCAACACTTGCAAAGGAAACCAGCCGGGTTCTCGCTTCACGCGTGCAGACGGCAGAGCCGCTCCGGCTCCGCATGCTCGACGATCCGGCAAAAGGAACAGTAAAGATTCCGGCCTCTGCTGTACGGATGCTGGTTCACATTCTTGAATAGATGGCGCGGGGCAATACCGTCACGCTGATCCCGGTACACGCCGAACTCACCACGCAGGAAGCGGCGGACATGTTGAATATCTCGCGGCCTTCCCTGATCCAGCTTCTCGACGAGGGAAAAATGGAATTCCGCCGGGTAGGTACGCATCGGCGCGTTCGATTGAAGGGCTGATGGCGTACAAGCGCCGCGCTGATGCCGATCGACGGGCTGCCTTTGCGGAACTGGCGGCCTACGACCAGGAATTGGGAATCTAAACACGGTGGCCGGGTTCACCGCCTTCTACGACGCCAACGTGCTCTATCCTGCGGAGCTTCGGAACCTGCTCATGCACTTGGCGCTCATAGGGCTGTTTCGTGCGAAGTGGTCGGCGGAAGTTCACGAGGAGTGGATTTCCACTTTGCTCAAAAAGCGGCCTGACCTCACACGCGACAAGCTAGAACGCACCCGTATGTGGATGGACAAGCACGCTGTCGATGCGCTCGTGACCGGCTACGAGGATCTGATTCCCGGTTTACAGCTCCCCGATCCAGACGACAGACACGTGCTGGCGGCTGCTATTCGCGGCCATGCAGATATGATCGTTACGATGAACCTGCGGGACTTTCCTTCTGACACCATCGGATCGTTTCGAATTGAAGTGCAACACCCGGATGAATGGAAGTGTTGTAAAAATGGTTCGGGCGATAACTCTGCCAGACCTCATTGCCAGGGTAATTACGCAGCCTTCAATCCGAAGGTCTCGTTGACGAACAGAACCTGCCCAACCACAGCCCCTTTCGGTAACCACCGTACTTGGCCCTTCCGGATCATATGCACGACCTCGTAGCCCTGAATCGTGCGCCACGCGCCATCAAAGGCTCGGAATCCTTGGCTCGCATGGACGCGCCGTTTGATCGCTCGATGGTCCTGCTCCAGGTTGTGGTTCAGGTATGGACAGGTTCGACAGCGGCAGCGCCGACCCAGTTTCCGCTCCTGCTTCAGTTCCGCCACGACCTTCGGATAGGAAGGGTTGCCGTCTACGTTGATCACGCGCGGGCGCGGACATCCAAGTCTTTCGGCAAATACTATGGGGCAGTCTTCCGTATTGGGAAGAAGGATGGGGCGGATGCAACGACGCTGGCGACTCTGTGGATGCGCGAGTCGAATGGCTTCTGGAGGCTGATCTCATACGACATTGATCCCGTGTGGGACGAGTACCGGGTCCCGAATACGGCAACCACCGCCCCTCCGCCCGCGCCCACCAGGTACACGACCGCTCCGGCCGATCTGATCGGTGCCGCCACGAAGTTCCTCATGTCGTGGCTGGTGAAGCAGGATCTCGACGAGGCTTCGCGCTACCTCTCCGCAAAGTGCGCCGACTGCCTGAAGCTGAACCGCGCTTCCGGCCAACCTGGGCCGAAGGCGGCGGCGGACGAGCAGGCGGAGTTGAAGAAAGCGATGCAGAGCATCCTCGACACCACCGGAACAGTGAAGGCGCTGGAGGAAGCGATTGTGACCCCATTGCCGAATCATGAGGACATCAAGCTCGTTAAGCACGCAAGGAGCAAAGCGTTTGCCCTCGCCTCGATTCCCGACTATATGAGCGCCGCTCTGGATTGCGCGGCCCGAACCCCAGGAGAACCGCTGAGTTTCAAACCCTCCGCAGGCGCGAAAAACTACGGGAAGTATTACGCCATGGGCTTCAGGTTGGCAAAGGTCGGCGAGGATTCCGGCGTGCTCTGGGCTATATGGGCTCAGGAAGGGTCGGCATGGAAACTAACGTCGTACACCGTGCTCACCCCTTAAAACCAGACTCGACGACGGCCGTCACGATGCGGAACAGAAGAAGACAGCCAGGCGCCGCCCGTCGTTTTATTGCGTCAGTTGTGGCAAGTACAACTTCTACTGTCCCGGCTTGAAGAATAGCTCTATGTAATCCCTTAGATTTTCGTGCTGCTCATTTGGAGAAGTTTCCCGAGAATCGAACTCCGGTCCGTGGCACTCGTTGAGCACGTCAGTCGACTTCTCCGCGAGCCATTCTACTTGCTGGCGCGTGAGCGTCTCTCCCGTGTCGTCGGGCACGGGCTTTCCAAAGAGGAACCTCCGTGTCGCCGACGACAGTCGCACTCCGTTGTAGGCGAGCGAGAGAAAATTAGAGCGAATTATGGCCGCGCGTGTGTCCGTCCTGATTTCCGGACTGAGCAGGCTTGTGGGTGGTCCGGAAAAATCGTCCGCGTCGTCGATCTGTAGCGGCCGGGTTAGTTCGAGGCGGTACTCCGTACCTCGAGCGAACGCAATTTCGGCGTCGGGTGCAGGGGCGAATATCAGCTTGGTTGCCCAGACGGACACGCCAACTCCAGGCGCGACCACCAGGAGTCGCCATGCTCCCACAGCCAGGCTCGATGAAACGTTGGTCACCGAGCCGATACCATGGATTCGCCCTTCGGCGTCTACCCACTCCTTCGCGGTTTCCACGTGTCTCATCCGCGCATCGATGGAGACTTTTTTCCGCCGGGCAATCGGATGAAGTGGAAACCGAAGGCCAAAGACGCGGACTGGTGCTTGAATCCCAGCCCCATCTTCCGGACCAGGGTGACCCTCCCGTCCAGTTCGCTGCCGGCCGGTAGAATCGTGCGGCCCTGCTCCAGGACGGGAGAGAGGAGCACGCCGCTGACCGGGTCGCCAACCTTGGAGAACCTCGTCCCAACAGACACCTGCTGGCGCACGGATAACGTCGTCCCGCGAGGGAGCTGAGCTGCGATGGCAGAAGCTGACTGCAGGATGATGAGTAAATACAAGGATCGGAACCTAGGCATCAACGAGAATGAGGGCTCGTCCCGTCTTGATCCTCGGTCTCCGACTGTATGTTGCAGCGGACCGCGCTGGTTAGCGGGCTGCGCGGCGCCTCCAGAACGGTTCGGGTACACCGGTGGCTCTATCACACCACCGCCTCGCGCGACCTGGTCAACCACAGCCTTTCGGCACTGGACGTAACAGCCGACGGTCGCCGGCCGGATAGTAAGCATCTGCGCGGGGCCAACCAGCACGCATAGTGCCAGTCGGGCGTACTTCGAGCCGACGGCTTCCGCCTTTCGGTGGGCTTGAGAAACTTTCTGCTGTTCTTCTGGTCTAGGCAACTTGCTACGAGCCCCGAGGAAAGGAGCAGACGTGCGAGAGCCGCGAGGCTTTTGTACGGTCGAAGCGACATATTCTCTTTCATGCGCTACAAAATCAGTCGCTGGTCACGAACCGCGCGAATACCCGGGGGGAGGCCCGCGGGCCGCGCGCTCCCGCTCCGCCTCGCTGGCCGTCCGGTCGTAAAGAGGTCGCTTGACGAACGTTGAAAAGCGGTCTGGAATAAGGCTTCGATCCGTCGTGATGTCGAATACCTGTTACCGTGTAAGCACTGTACAGCCGACCTTTTTCCAGACCACTCCTTCCTTGGGTCCACACAGTCCAAAGGAGGCCGGAATGTCACCGGCCTTCGCCAGTCTGAGCCCCATGGCGCAGCACTTGCCCCACCTTCTTCTCTCCAGCCAAATGCCCTCCTGGTTGCCTGCTGCTACCCGAGGACTCTCTTTCGTTTCCGAGAAGCGGCGCGTCTTGCAAACTTGCCTACTTGGTCTGAATGTAAACCCCGCTTTGGCTGGGGTTCCCGCCCGCCGTCACCACGAGACTATTGGCCCCGCTCGGCGTAAGGGCAGGCACCAGGATGTTGACCTGGTACATACCGACAAGACCGGGAGCGGCGCCGGCATAGGTCACGACTGCGGCGCGGCCGCCGATAGTGGCCGAGATGGGCAGAGTCGCCAGGGACAATTGGCTTGACGGAGCCAGAGTGCCCTGTGGAATCGCAGGAACCACCGGCCCTAGGCCGGAAGCCCAGACCTGGATGACGCTCCCGGTTGCCGCCGCCTTATCCGAGCCGTTGATCGAGCCGTCGCCGTTCATCGAACCGTCCTGATTAATTGCTTTGGCTTGGCCAGCACCTCCAGCTTCATGGGTGAAAACGCCCGGTTTGGATGGAACCACCGGGAGACTGATCACTGTGCTGGACCCGGAAGCGGAAACTACCTGAACGTGGGCAGTTGAGCCAGGACTGAGGTTGGTTGGCGCCTGTACGGCCACGAGTCTGTCCCCAGCAAAATACAGCGGCGCCGATACTCCGTCGAACGAAACAGAGGTCGATCCCAAGCTGGTGGGAAGATTGGCGCCTGATCCCGCCCGGACACCGCCCGCCGAGCCCAGATTGACGCCGAAGATGGCGAGTTGCTCGCCCGGCGCCACGCTACCACTAACGAGGCTCGCGGTACTAACGATCGTATTGGGACCCATGGTGGGCGGCCCGACAGGGGTGCCGGTGATTGTGATGGAGAATCCGGTCAGGTATCCGGTTGTGCCGCTTCCGTTATTCTCGACTGCCAGCTTCCAATAGCCAAAAGCATTCTGGTTCCTCGAGTTAGCTAGTGGCTCATTGCCCCTGAAGGGTCCCCGCCCGGCCTCCACCGGGCAGAATTCAGAGTAGCGGCTTTGAGTGCTGTCGTCGAATGTGGTGTCGATATTTTGCAACCCGCCGCAATTCCGTTCCAACAGTTTCGAGCGGGTGCCTTCAGCCGACCACAGAAATACGTTGAGATCGCCGACTCCGCTGAACTGCACTTGAACGGATGCGGTTACATTGGTGATAGAAATGCTTCTCGGCACCAGGATGGTGGCAACAGCCGCGCTGTCCCAGTCGTCTGGATAGACGGGGAGAGGCAATCCTTGGTAACTGTAAGTGTAGGTCTGAGTTTGGGCGAACGTCAGCGGCGCGAGCGCCACCATAGCGAGCAAAGATTTACGCATGTCGTCAAATATCTCCTTTTCGCTGTAGTCGGGAGGCAGCGTTTTGCGCTCCACTCGCAGAGAGGATGCCGTTGGTCCGCTCGCGGTTTTAGTTTCTTACGTCGTAAGAGGATTTCAGCCGTGCCCGATGCACTCTGATCGTGGTTGGCGAAAACTTACTTGACACATAACCAACTCAGGGAAGGGAGCTTTTGCGCTTGCGGCGCGAACGCTAAGTTCGGCCGGCTGGGAGCAACCGTAAGCGGCCTGCCCACACTTATCCAATCATTTTGGTGTCACGCTATCTGCGCGCGGATGCCCGCCGCGGTTGCCTCAGTGTCCCAGATCGCTGTTTGAACGAGTGGCCTTGCCTTCGGTGGCGGACACGAACGCTTCGCGGGACAGGGTCGTGCGATCGTGTTACTCCACAATGAATGAATCCAAGTCTGCGAAGCAGTCGGCCGCCTTCGGGTTCCTTTGGCCCGTGACGCGGATTTGGATTGTGTGCACGCCAGAACCAAGTCCGTCGTAGCGGGCCCGGCTCTTCCACCGGGTGTCGGCGGAGTACGGGTCTATACGATCTTTGAGCAAACCGTCCACCAATACATCTACGATGCCGCGATTAAAGGCGCACGTGTAAACGTAGGTGACCGCGCTTCCATAGAATGCGAGCGAGGCTGTTGCGCCGGGAATGTTCGAGTATGTCAGAGTGTGGCGGTCTGCTTCAAGGAACTGTGTATCGGCCGTCCATGCGGCGCGCAGACGGATTTGGGGGGCGAAGTCGTCGTAGACGCCGGGAGGGACGGCCGCCGGCGGGGCGTCCGCCTCCGGACTCGAAGACAGCATTTCATCGCCGGAGCCGGTCAAACGATACAGGCGCGTGCCGTCCGTTGCGCCGACCGGACGGATGCCCCAGGCGCCTGGATGATCACGAAAGTCGTTGGCTGCGAACGCGCCGGGCGATACCAGCAGAAATCGCACACCGCGTGAGAGCAGCGCTTGTATTGCCGCTCTTCGAAGATCGCTGGTCACGCCAGGCACGATCTCCGACGGGTGTGCCGTCAAAGTGCGCCATCTGCCGGAGACATCCATTCCCAGCAGCTCCATCCGGGCCCGATGCGAGTCTGGTGCGGTCAAGAGACGCACTTCGTCGATTACTTTCGCCGTACTGAAGTCGACATCTATGTACATGCCCGAAGCAGACTCTCGCCACGAGCGCCAACGTGTAACCGGGTTGCCGTCGAAGGCAAGCGAGACACCCCAGGGGTTGGGCTCTGCGTTCAAACGCCAACTCCCTTCAGGCGGCAGGCGGCTGCCCTGGTCGAAGACCTGGAACTCGGAGGCGCTCCACATTTCTCCTTTCGCCTCCGCGGTTTGAACTACCCTTAAACGGCGCAATGGTTGCGAATCAAATCGGAACGCCCACCCACCTTCGGGAAACGATCTCGGATCTAGCGGCGTGCGCAGGATGTCTGCAAGCACTTCGTTGTCAGCCGCCGTATAGCTTACGAGAATTTGCCGGGTGGTCCAAGCCTCCGCAATCTGTTCGAAGGCAAATACCCTCTCACCGAGCGGCACCTCCCGCTCGATCATCCGGTCTATCCGGTAGCCGGAGCTATAGCGCTCCAAATATGCTTCCTCCGGTTCGAGACGGAGCGCAGCCCGGAGGGGAAATGTCGCGAGCCGTGGCGCATAGCTATCGAAAGAGTGGAAGGGTGTTGCGTACCAGGACAAAACCCCGTGCAAAATCGCGATCGCAACCAACAGAGGAGCCGGATACCGGAGAGCCAGCGCGAGGGCCAACGCCAAGAGTGGCAATGCCGGCATGAGAAAACGAGTTCCCATATTGGCGAACCAAGGAAGTACGAAGATCGCACTCGCCAGCAGGAGCCTGCGCCCTTCCCGCCGGCACAGAGAACACAGTGCCAAAGGCAACAGCAGGAAGACGGGACCGAGGAAACCTTGCAGCCTTTCGCCTTTCACCGCCAGTTCCCACGGCGCGCTCAGCCAGCTTGTCAAAGTATAGTGCCGGAGATCGAAGCGGTACTGTTCTTCAAACGAAACATGGACATACGAATTTGGGAAAAGTTGGTTTGCGAAAGGTGCTAAAGGGTTGTGTACGAACATGGCGTTCTTGATCATCCAGGGCAGCACGAAAAATGCGGTCAGTGCGAATATCGTGAACAGCGGGCGGAGCAACGGTTTGCGGTACCGGCAGAGTTTCCAGGTAATAAAACCCAGCGCATAGGGAATCGCAATGGCGGCGCTGTACTTTGCCGCATAAGAGAAGCCGGCCAAGATGCCGATGGGAATCAGTAGTGAGGGATCCCTTTCCGCATCCCAGATTTGTAACAAGTAATACAGCGCGAACACGATTCCCGCCGATGCGACATCGACGTACGCCGAGGTTCCGTCCCAGCCGAAGATTGGCGACGCGAACACGATAAATGCAGCAGCGGTGGCCGGAAGAGGGAATCCAAAGCGGCGACCATAACTGATCATCATCAATGGCAGGTCGAGCAGGAAAAGAAAGTGGACCATGGACGCGGCGGAGTGGCCGCCGAGGGACAGCGCCGGCAGGAACAGGAGTCCGATTCCATGGGATAGGCAGGCGTAAAGGTTTTGAGTCTCGTTCTCAAAACCATGTGCCTCCAGGTAGCGCGTGACGATCGGGATCTGATATGCCGAACCGTCCGGGCTCATCTCGGGAGCCATCGCGTTCACAAGGTACACAGTACCGAATGAGAGGAACAGCACTCCGAACAGGCATCTCCAGCGGAGAGGAATGCGCTTGATCCCCGTCCACGTGTTGATTCCTCCGGAGACGGCGAAAATCGCGGACAGCAGGGCGATCGCGAGGAAAGCGTTTCGCCGCGCCACTCCCAACGAGCACAGGAAAAAGACGATCTGGCTAAAACAGGCCGCGCCGACTACTAGTGCCAGGCCGAGGTGTTCGATTCGTTCGAATCGAAGGTTGAGCCTTCGAAAGACACATGCTCCGAGGCAAAGAGAGCCGCCGCCGGAGCAGATCGTACCCAGGAGAATGCCGACCACGGAGTGCATTGTTATGCGGGATGCAAGTTATCCCTAACATGGGCGTTGAGAGCGCCAGGCCGGAGATCAATCACGACAGATACGGAGATACGCCCACGTCAACGGTCACCCTATCAGTTCTGTAAGCCGAAAACAACCAATGAATTTCCGGTGCCGACGTACACTCTACCGTTAGCAATTGTTGGCACCGCGAACTTCATGAGCAGCCCCGGTGAATCGCGGGCAGAGTTCATTTCGCTGTTATACAGCTCAATTGCCAGATCGGAGGCGTCATAAGCGTGCAGCATTCCGCCGGCGCCGGCTTCGGCCAGCCAAACGATACCGTTGGCAGACCCATTCGCCGAGATCGCCGGAACAGCACCGGGATAGCCAATTGCGTGTTCAGACTGTGACGACGGAGACTGGCTGATGCGCGCTTGCGAAATTGAAAATGCTTTGACCCGGTCGTTCGCTGCTGCAAAGTACAAAGTGTCCTTAAAATACGCCGGCCCTCCGAAGAGAGCGCCGATCGCTCCCTGGATCGACTGTACGATCTGACCGTCGTTGTTCGCTCCATATCGCCCCAGGGAATCGCGATCGAGCAGGTAGATCCGGCCCTCCTTCCCAGCGCTGACCAACAGGTGCGGGTGGGCGGCACTGCCCACCGTGTCGGGGAGCAGGATCGCTCCGCTCGACCCGAGGTCGATGTCGGCTCTGTCCAGGTACAGTTGATTGTAAGGTGTGAAGTGATCGACGAGCGTGAGCCCTGGGGAGGAGAGCTTGATCACGCTATCACCTAAGTCCGTGCCACCTCTATCCGCATCGAAGGCGCCGTTGCCCGAAACTGCATAGATATTTCCTTCAGCATCGGCCGAGGGGGCGGCGCCGCCCATCCAGATAGCTCCTCGATTGGTATTGGGCGTAGTGTTGAAGACCGACACCTGATGAAGATCCCGGGCGTCGAAGGCAATGATCCATCCGTGATAGGATCTCGCATCGCAATGTGATGCCCAGCCTGTGTATAAGACGCCATTTAGTAAGAGAAGCCCCGAACGGTTTTTCTGGAAGTAGGGCAGGAATTTGACGGGCGAGGGGGAAAAGAAGTCACCCCCGAATCCGGGAACGGACGCGGTAACGACCACAGGGCTACCCGGCCGCTCAGTTCCCGTCGCAATATCGAGAGCATGAAGGCGATGGAAGAAGGTTACCTCTCCCTTCGTTGCTGCTACCACGTAAAGGGTGCCGGTTGATGGATCGATTACTGGTGTGCCGGTAATTCCGATCTCGGGCGATATTGACGCACAATTCATCGCATCCGCGGCAGTGACCGTAGTCTCGCCAGCCGACGCATCAGTAAGGTTGACGTGCCAAAGTGGCAGTCCGGTCATCCCGGCGCTGGAATCCGCCTCAAACGCGTAGACACCATTGTGTTCGGTAGCCACGAAGACGACATTGTGCACGCCCTTGCCTGGGATCGTGACGTTTGGCAAGTACAGGGGTTGCGCATAGATTTGCCCGTCCACGGGA
Organism: Bryobacterales bacterium; assembly: GCA_963817515.1. GTDB lineage: Bacteria > Acidobacteriota > Terriglobia > Bryobacterales > Bryobacteraceae > DATMNI01. The sequence continues at coordinate 395,008 of CAWFPJ010000014.1, forward strand.
AAGGAGAACACCTTACCGAACCGTGCCGGATTTACATTAGCCGGCGTTAGGATATTTTCATCAAGGTTGGCCCCTGACCGAGCAAGGCTGTTCCGATAAGTGACAATACTGACTTGTGCCTGGGCGCTGGCGATCACAAAAAGACAAAGCAAGGCCAACATGATTCGCGGATAACCTCTAAGTACCTGAGGACCTGATGCAGGGGCGCCAGCGCTGGCCCTAGAATTTTTTCCCGCGGGCCAGCTAACAGTCAGGAACGTGCGTTGGTGTGTTCAGCGGGATCCGTGGCGCTGGGCCGAAGGAACCGACGATTAGGTCGGGACGGCCTCAGTTGTATCGAAAGCCGGACGTTATGGGCACGAACGTAGTGCGAATATAAGTGCTTCACAAATACGACTCGCCAACTGGAATACACGAGGTTTTCACAGGACCTTAATAGACGGATCATCAGTCGAGGACATTTGACCTCGATTTATCAGGCATGGACAGAAAGAAGAAAGACTCGCGGCGGACGTTCGGCGGTGTCGCCCCAGAACTCGCGCTTCACGTCTGGCTTGTCTGGCATGAGAGCGGCTTCGGCGCCGTTGAAGCCTCGTGCCAGCGGAGGCGGCTGCTATGAGTTTGGGCATTCGGGGGCCTCGCATCGCAATATATCGCATCCCCTCTACCCGGTTCCCCAGCGCAGCACCATCCCCGCGCTCATTTGAAACCGGCGGCCCTGCCGGCCGCCACCGCGCAGGTACTCGAAACGCGCGACGCGAATCGCCAATGCCGGATTGAGCCGATAATCCCGGCGGTCACTGCCAGCCCGCTGGAGTCTTTCTCCGAAGTGTACTTGCCATGCAGCGTGTAAGACGGCATCGGGTCCGGGTCTTGGTGCGCTTCGAGTGCGCGCTGCTTCTCGGTCGGATCGAGCCTCTCCTGCGTCAGCTTGATCCCGCCGACCAGTAGATGCGCGAACGGCGACCATTTGCCTCCGGGCGATGGCGTCCACCGCGGCCCGGCCTGATAAACGAGCGCGTCGCCGCTCACATTCTCGGCAAGGCCGATCATCTTACAGCCGTTCACGTCGAGCACGATCTGCCAATCCGGCGCGGCGCGATACGCCCCCTCGGCACCGCCGCCAATGCAGCCGGTCTCGCCGGCCTGCCGCACGCTCGTAGTCGCCGTAAATTCGAAGAGTGAGACGGCGCGCACCGGCCAGGTCTCCGCAGGCGCGGCGCGGTCCGCCATAGACGCAGTGGGAGTGTAGGTCGACACGCCCGTACGCGAATCGCGATACCACGGCATTCTCCAATCCATGACATTGGCAAACGAGCACGCCGGATTCATAAACGTCCGCGTCAGGATACGTGCGTAGCGATTGCGAGTGCGTGCTTCGATGCGCTTCACCACGAAGCGGTCCAACCCGGCGAATCCGAACCGCTACTGAAGGATGCGGTGGAGAAGGACGGGGTCAAGGTCGTGGCGGCGGATTACGCTCTGGATTCAGGGAAAGTCAATCTGCTCGACGCGGCGCGCCCGTAGTTCCCAATGGCCGGCGTGACATACGAAGAGCGTTGAGTTCTGCCAAGCCCAACTCAAGTTGCCGCCTCAACCGTCAGTGTCGGGATCTTCCGGCGCGCCATGGTCAGCCCGCCCGCCAGTTCAGCCAGCAGCCGAACGAACCCGAACCTAGCATACTCATGACAGGCAATCTTCATTTGGAGGATGCGGGCGCCCGATCCGGTGTGCGACCCCGATTTGGAGAAAATCAACTGGAAAAGAGAGTTCTTCGCCTTCCAGCAGTTGGTTGTTAAGGCTGCCCGTCCACACTCCACCGGGCCAATCCCAACTCGACTTTTCGTGACCATCGGTTCGGCCGGTTAATTACCGAAACCTCACACCCATGATGTCAAAACCCGCCTATCCTGCCGTTTTCTGGACAGCAGCCCGAGAAGCGACTTAGAACTTCTACGAATCCGGCAGGTTTGCGGCTGCCATCTTTCACGAGGGTTTTCGCGCTGTTTGGCCGGGTGAATCTGTTCAAACTGCTTCACACCGCAAGCGGCTGAAGTCCGTATGCGCGTGCAAGGTTATTGATGCCGGTCCGTAACACCCCCCACAGTCGCGCTGCTTCGGCACCGTAGTTGCCACGCGCCACGACCTGGTTAATTTTCTTTGCGTCCGTCATGACCTGATCCACCTGGACCTTGGTCTCCATCCAGGTGTCGGTGCCGTCGAACTTGCGCCGAAGCCGGTTGGTCGACCGATTCAGTTCGCCTAACGCCTCGTCCAACTCATCCTTTCGCGCTTCGGCCGTCGCCTTCTGCGACCCTGTCGCGGTCTTACGCCGGGCGCCTTTCGCTTGAGACTGCGCTGTCGAGCTTGCGGCAGACGCGTTCTCCCCGCGCCGCTTCAGGTAGTCGCGAAATTCGTCGACGCCGTTCTCCACTTTGGCGATCAGGTTGGCTACCTGCGGTTTGGTCATCGGTTGAGCTACCGCTGGGCCAGCCGTGAGACCGGCAAAAGCCACCAGCGCCGGCAAGTTCCAGCACGCTTTCAACGACCTCATAAGAGCCTCCTCAGAATTTGAGTTCGTCGAATCGCTTCAGGATAGCGACACACGAACTCCATGCCTAGACACGTAAGATGCGGTTCGAAGGCTTAGCGATGTATTTTTCGATGGTGGATTCCGAAATGAGGCGATGGTCAGTCCTGCCCGGCGGCAATAGCGTTTGGCATGAGCAATCGCATCCGTAGATCGCCGAGTCTTTCACGAAGGTTTTAACTGGACGTGCGAAAGGAAGTCTTCGATGATATATGTTAACCTCCACGTCCGTGAAGCCGCCTTGATCACCGGCGGCGGCATCGATAACAATTGCTTGAAAGCTTGAGTTCTGCACTTGAGTTGTTTGACTAGAATATTGTCTACGGGAAAATTGAGGCGTTTGCTCCTCGGGGAACACGATTTTGACAGATTCGTGGAAGGGAAATGTCAGCGCTTCTATGCAGCGACGATGGGGCGTCCGGGCTTGGCGCCTGGAATCTATTTTCGACTGCTGCTGGTAGGCTACTTCGAAGGCATCGATAGTGAACGGGGTATCTCGTGGCGTGCCGGGGACTCGCTGTCCATTCGGGATTTCGTAGGGATTCCGCTGAACGAGGGAACGCCGGACCATACGACGATCACGCGGACGCGGCGACTGATCGACGTAGAGACTCATCGGCAAGTGTTTGGCTGGGTATTGAAATCGGGTTCGTCCGGGGAATCTGTGGGTAACTAGCGGATCTCAGCGCTGGGATTGAGAGAGGAAGCGGTGGAACTTGCGGCAGGTGGAGTCGAAGGAGCGCTGCTCGTCTTCCCAGCCGTTGTGAATTAGCGGGCCGCCGTCCTCGTGGATTACATTGCGACGAGTTGTTCGGCGGCTACCTTCCTCAGATGAGGGTCTTCGTTCACGTGCGAATGATCTCTCCGCCAAGCAGCCACATATTGTCGACGTGGTTTTGGATGGTTCTTTTCGACAGGCCGGATCTCGTCCACACCAATGGCGCGAATGGCTCCCAGGACGCGATGCTCCAGCCCCAGGTGACCAGATACGCCACCGCGTCATGCACCTCCTCTGCCAATTAGCCCCAATTAGTCGAGTTCCGGACATATCGCGGAACGAAATAAAAACTCTGGTGCCTAACCCACTGCATCATTCGTTTCGCAAACCGCCCATGCAGACACCGGCTTCCATACGGTTCGGCACGATGCTCGGTGCTGTGGTCCGGGCGGCACGACTATTCAATCCGATGCCGGCATTCCACTCGTCCGCCTATGCCTCAACCCGAGCTGCCAACAACTGGACACTCAAATCGAGTAGCCAAGGCCGGAGCATAAAGGCCGGGTGGATTCAGCGGATTTTGTCGGCAGCGCGTAGTAGAAGGAGAGAATGGATGATATTCAAAAGAGTCGCTGTGCTCCTCAGTCTGACCTTGCTGACTGCTGTTTTAGCAAATGCCAAGGATTCACCCGACCAGCAGCGCGAAAAAATTCGTAAGATGGCAGCCGCGACCATGACGGAACTGTACGGGTTGCAACCGGCCTCTCAGGCGGCTGTCCAGAAGTCGGCAGGATACGCGGTCTTCAACAATATGGGCACGAACCTATTGTTGCTAAGCACTGCCCGCGGCGCAGGCGTGGCAGTCAACTCGAAAACCAAGAGCCATACCTTCATGAAGATGAACTCAGTCGGCGCCGGTCTCGGAGTCGGAATGAAGGACTACAGAGTCATCTTCATATTTGAGACGGAGCAGGCGCTGAATCAGTTCATGGATTCCGGTTGGGGTGGTGAAGTGCAGGCAGACGCCGCGGCCAAGGCCAATAAGAGCGGCGGCGCTTACTCCGGAGCCACCTCGGTAGCGCCGGGCGTCTGGGTTTACCAGATTACCAAGAACGGACTTGCACTCCAGTTGACGCTGCAGGGTACAAAGTACTCCAAGAACAAGGATCTCAACACACCTTAACTCAGGGGTGTGGAGGACGAAAGGAAAATCGACAGTGCCTTTACGTAAGAAAATGGCGGCGGAGTTCATCGGTACGTTCTGGCTTGTTTTCGGAGGATGCGGCAGCGCGGTGTTCGCCGCCGCATTTCCGAATGTCGGTATCGGTCTGCTGGGCGTGTCCCTCGCGTTCGGGTTGACTGTGCTGACGATGGCGTTTGCGATTGGCCACATATCGGGTTGCCACCTGAATCCAGCGGTTTCTGTAGGGTTGGCGGTTGCGAAACGGTTTTCCGGCAGGGAGTTGTTGAGCTACGTTGTGGCGCAGACTGCGGGAGGCCTTCTCGGAGCGACGGTCCTGTACGTGATCGCCAGTGGCAAGTCTGGTTTTGACCTTGCCGGCGGGTTCGCTTCTAACGGTTACGGCATTCATTCACCTGGCGAGTACTCGTTGATTGCCTGCCTGGTTGCAGAGGTAGTGCTCACGCTGATGTTCCTGCTGATCATTCTCGGGGCCACCGATCGGCGCGCGCCGCAGGGATTCGCCCCGATCGCAATCGGCTTGGGATTGACTTTGATTCATCTCATCGGGATACCCGTAACCAATCTGTCCGTGAACCCGGCACGCAGCACCGGGCCTGCGCTTTTCGTCGGCGGCTGGGCCTTGGAGCAACTGTGGCTATTCTGGCTGGCGCCGATTGTGGGCGCTGCGATCGCGGGCGTTCTCTATCCGGCGATCGCGGGTGAACCGGCGCTCGAGCGCGCCCGCCCGGCGCCTCGCGACCGACTCGAAGAGAAATGGGATGCGGCGTCGTGAGCGGCAAAGTCCAGGCAGCTTTGAGCCGGTGATACAGCAATCCGGCCGGAGTCCGGTGAAAATCCGGACCAGATACGGCCGCCGCAACTCAGGGTAGCCCACGCTTGTTTGGAGGAAGAATGTGTAAACGTCTTGTTGTTTTCTCGCATGACTGCCTGCCACGGGCATCGCCCGCGGCGGAACCCCTTGCCGTGGATTTCGCCGGCATCGATTTGAATGAGAATCAAGGTTCGTTGAAAGCTAGCTTAGCGCTCGGGCCGCCGGTGAATGTGACCGTAATGGCTTTGGCCTTCTACGACGATTTTGAAAGACCGCCTGGCGGAGTCACACGACGTCGACAGTAAGACGGAGCCACTGAACTTCCGTTTTGGGCAACGTTACAACCGCGATCTCGTGTTGAGTTGGCGCCGCTTCACGACCTCATCAGTAATGCGCCGGTCGCGAATAAGGAGTAGTTCAAATGGCGACACGAATCTTTGGCGCGCTTGCATTCGCTCTAAGCACAATTGGATTACTCAGCGCAAGCACTCCGGTTACATTCAACGTCATCGAGCCGATCAGCATTGCTGGCGTACCGCCGGTTACACTCGGACCAGGGACATACATCTTCCGAAAGGTGGACAGCTCCAGTGGAGTAAGCGCCGTCCAAGTCCTGAACAAACGCCGTGATTATGTGTACACGACGGTGTTGACGATTCCAGCGTTGCGGCTGCATCCGGGTGACAAGCAACAAATCCACTTTTCGGAGACATCCTCAGGGAATCCGCCCGCGCTGCACTTCTGGTTTCGGTCTGGGGAAAATGTGGGATACGAATTCATCCATACCCACAACTTACCGGCTCCCGATCCGAATACCACACCCAAGCAGTTGCAGTTCAGGATCGCTGGAACGCAAAACCCGGCCGTTCAATCCCAGGGGAGCCCGGCAGATTTCTACGCTCTGAGAGAGGCCCTGTTGAGAATCGAAAGCGGCAAGTTGGCCGCCGCGCGAGATTGCTTCAGGCGAAACTACTTCCTCGCGCAAAATCGGGAAGGCGCGTTTGCGTCGCTACTTTTGGCTCTCCTCATGATTGATCGCGAAGAGGCGAGAGGATCGCTAGACACCGTTAGCCGGCTTGATCCTGAGCGGGCGCGGGTGCTGTCACGCCTCGACGTATATGGCGTCGTCGAATCGCTGCCAGCTTCACGATCGAATCTGAAGGAGAGCCGGGTCCGGCGGTTCCTGCTGAATCTCGCGCTGGAGATGACAGACGATGTGATCGCGCGGACCGCGATCCTTTCTTTTGAGAGACGCGTCCTTAAGGGCGATTCGTTACCCGTCGAGATCGCGTTGGAGAGACGCCGCGAGGAACTCGACACGAAGAGGAAGCGCGAGGAACAATGGGTTCTCGCCATAGGGCAGATTGTAAAACTGAATGACTGCGTCAAGTCCCTGCTGAACAGGGTGGGTGCGCTGGAGTATTCAACGAGTGTGGAGGCAACGGTGGGCCTCTTCGGACCGGTCAGATTGAGGGTGGTTCTGAATCAACGCAGGCTGATCGATCTAGACGCAATTGTGGAGTCTTCCCACCGCACCATCTGCCAGCGGCGTTCAAGGTTGGAGCAGCTCATTTATCAGCGAAATGCGCCAATTGCCCGGGAACTCGACTGGCTGCGATTGGCGCTCCGTGAACTCGACAGACAGCCGGGTTCCCTGACGAATTCGCAGTTCGCCTCGCTTCGCACCTGGGAATCGGCGCCCCCTTCTGGAGTTGCGCGCGATTTGATGATGTTGGCCGAGCGCGCCACTTTGCCATATATGCGTCTGTCGCGCGTGCTTCGGACGAACCGCGGATATGTTCAACTCAACATCGCCGGATCCCTGGCGAGGTTGGCGGAGTGGGCGCGGCTTTAAGGGCGGCGTCGATCGACGCGAACGCAAACTCGCCCTGTGCTTCGCGGGATCCAGTCGAAAAAAACTAAACCTGCCGCAAACATTGCGTCATCTTCCCCACGAAGCGGAACCGGGTCGCCGTGCCCACAAAGTAACCGCTTCGGTGCAGGCCGGACCCTGCCTACTACGCTGAGCGGCACCACGGTGACGTTCGATGGTGTCGCGACACTGTAATGCGCGACCTGCGATCCTGGCGTCATTTTCCTCCGCGATCATGCGCTGCTTCAATTTACGGGGCGTTGACCACGACGTAGGTCGTGTTCCCGCCCGCGAACTGCGGCTGATAGTAGGTGCTTCCACATTTTTGGTAGGTGATGCCATTGGCCGTAACAGGGGCGCACGAGGGCGGCAAACTATTCACCATCGAGCCCACCACAATCGCAGTCCCTACCGCCGCTGCCGTCACTGCGGCTGCTGTACCGACACCCGAGCGATAACAGCAAGGGCCCCCGTAACCTCCGCCGTAGTAGCTCCCGTTGGTATTCACGTTGACGTCGCGGTTGACGTTAACATTCTGATTGACATTTACGTTCCGGTTGACGTTGGCGTTCTGGTTGACGTTGGCGTTCCGGTTGACGTTGGCGTTCCGATTGCTGCTGGCGTCGGCGTTGCGGTTGGCATTCGCATTGTCGGCACGGTTGCTGCCGGCGTTTTGGCTGCGATCGGCGCTCGCGTTCCGGCTTGGCTGGTTGACGCTGCCACGCGCGCTGGAACGCGTGCCTCCGCCACCGGAGCCGCGCTGTGCCGTGGCCGGGAAGCCGGCGGCGGTCAGTAGGAAAACGAAAACTGCCGTGAAAATGCGTTGAGTTGAGATTTTCATAAAAAGGCTCCTACTTGCTAGGGTTTGCCGAGGCTTTGTCGGCTGCGAAGACGATCTTGTGCGTGCCCTCCGGAGGGTCGAACACAAAAGCTTCCTCGCTGTAGGACGGCGCCAGGTTCCACGTAAGGACCGAGACGTGTTGCGGACGCGCTTCGTCTGTGGTGGTGGTTAGAACGAGCTTTCTGGGCAGTGGGTGATCGCCCAATTGGACCCAGACCTGCCAGTCAAGGCCGGGCTGCCGGAAAGCGTAGTGCTCACAGGTCGCTCCTTCCACGGTGCCCGGTCCTAAATCCGCCGCGGCCGTGATCTCGTTGGTACTGGCATTTGGGCCGCCCCACAGGAACAGATCGACCAGGGGGACTTCGACGTCGTATTTCTCTCTCACCGCTGCAATCAACTTGCCGATGGTTTCGGGCGCCGGCACGGTTGCGTAGTAGCCCGCGCGGCGCGCGAAAAGAGTGAAGGATTTCCCGTCGTAAAGGAATAAGCGCGACTTCTGTTCTCCTTCGGTCGAAACGCGCATTTTGGAGGGTATTTGGGCCAGGAGGGTCGTGGTGCTGGCGTATTGCAACTTCTGGCCATCCTCCAGAACGTCTTCGGTGGTGATTTCCGCCTGCACCTGAAAATCTTTCAAGGTTCGAAGATAGGCACCCATCTGATCGAGTGCTTTCATCGCCTCCGGAGCGACGAGGTCCGACTTGTCCTGCGCCGCTAACAAGCCCGAAAGGAGAGTCGCGAGCGCGATCGCTGTGGCGAGATAGCCAATTTTTCGTTTCATCATCTCTTCTCCTGTGTTGCTTCCTCAACAGCGACGCCGCGGAATTCCGTCCATTTGTGATATCGAGACGAAGATTCCATGAACGGACGCACGCATGAGGAGAAGATGGCAGCGCCAGAGTTGACGATTTTTATCTTTTTCGGGCCTCACTGTTTTCAACAGCATGGTCGCATGACGCAACCTGAGAGGGGTCTCTTGGTTCGTCAACGGCGGAGTGAAAGGTGACTTGACCAATGGTGACGGGTCCGAACGACTTTTCCAACGCGATGTCACGCGACCGCCACTGAACGATGTATTCGATGCCGCGAAACTGAGGGCGAGGTTGGCGACGCTTGACGATCGCGCCTGGAGTTTCTAACGGCGCTTCGTGCGATCCGCGCCCGGCAGTCCCGTAGCTTCGAAACTGAGCGTGCGGGTGTGCGTGCAAGATTGGGCAGTGAAACTTGGAAACGACTTTGCCGTTCACCCTCCGCCGAACTTCTTGAATCTGGGCCACTGTCACCATGAAAGTTGTGGCCCCGAAAATGGCTGTATACTCGCTAACGGGAAACGCGAGCTCTCCATTTCACGCAGAACCGTATGGAAGCCTGAACATTCAAGGCCGTGCGGGCGTTTCCTCGCCGCGTCGCACGGCTTCTATCAGCACCATTGTGTTGCAACAAATATTGTGTCTCGCGACGAGCACACTGCCTCTATCGTCCGCAAGTGCTGCAATCGGCTAGAACCCGAGGCTGGAGAGAAGAAGGTGGGGCAAGTGCTGCGCCATGGGGCTCAGACTGGCGAAGGCCGGTGACATTCCGGCCTCCTTTGGACTGTGTGGACCCAAGGAAGGAGTGGTCTGGAAAAAGGTCGGCTGTACAGTGCTTACACGGTAACAGGTATTCGACATCACGACGGATCGAAGCCTTATTCCAGACCGCTTTTCAACGTTCGTCAAGCGACCTCTTTACGACCGGACGGCCAGCGAGGCGGAGCGGGAGCGCGCGGCCCGCGGGCCTCCCCCCGGGTATTCGCGCGGTTCGTGACCAGCGACTGATTTTGTAGCGCATGAAAGAGAATATGTCGCTTCGACCGTACAAAAGCCTCGCGGCTCTCGCACGTCTGCTCCTTTCCTCGGGGCTCGTAGCAAGTTGCCTAGACCAGAAGAACAGCAGAAAGTTTCTCAAGCCCACCGAAAGGCGGAAGCCGTCGGCTCGAAGTACGCCCGACTGGCACTATGCGTGCTGGTTGGCCCCGCGCAGATGCTTACTATCCGGCCGGCGACCGTCGGCTGTTACGTCCAGTGCCGAAAGGCTGTGGTTGACCAGGTCGCGCGAGGCGGTGGTGTGATAGAGCCACCGGTGTACCCGAACCGTTCTGGAGGCGCCGCGCAGCCCGCTAACCAGCGCGGTCCGCTGCAACATACAGTCGGAGACCGAGGATCAAGACGGGACGAGCCCTCATTCTCGTTGATGCCTAGTATTACTGTGTTAAAAAAGAACAAGTTGTTGTAGAATTGTTTTCGTGGGATCACGCCTCTCTTCGCCAGGCCCACAACAGAGGCGCTTCGCGGTATATGTCGAGGGCCTGGCTAACGCCGCGGGGCACGCCGACCGGCACACTCCCCTGAAGAACTACTGCAGGGGATTGTTATTGCCCGGAGATCGCAAGAGTGTCGAACCGATGGCTGCCCGCTTGGCTCCCAACGATGTTGGTCGTATGCATCAGTCGCTCCATCATTTGGTGGCGGAGGCGCCCTGGAACGACGAGGAGATGCTGGCCGAGGTGCGGCGGTATGTGCTGCCCACCATGCAGAAACAAGGTCCAGTGGTGGCTTGGATTGTGGATGATACGGGTTTTCCGAAACAGGGAAAGCATTCGGTGGGCGTCGCCCGGCAGTATTGCGGTCAGTTAGGCAAATCGGATAACTGTCAGGCGGCGGTGAGTTTGTCGGTGAGCACGTGGGCTTCGAGTTTGCCGATCGCGTGGCGATTATACCTGCCGGAAGTATGGTGCCAGGATGCCGAACGCTGCCGACAAGCGGGCGTTCCGGAAGGGGTTGCGTTTCAAACCAAGCCAGAGATTGCTCTGGAGCAGATTCGGCAAGCGATGGAGCGGCAGGTTCCGGTGGGAGTGGTACTGGCGGATGCGGGTTATGGGAAGGGCACGCAATTCCGCACGGCCCTCACTCAAATCGGACTGCAGTATACGGTAGGTATTGAATCTAACGCCACGGTCTGGGAACCTGGGCAACAACCCTTGCCGGCGCCAGCGCGAAAACCAGGTCGAGGTGCGCCCCCCAAGCGCCTGCAGCGCAATGCGGACCATCAGCCCATTTCGGTAAAGCAACTGGCCCTCGGCTTGCCGTCTTCGGCCTGGAAGGAGATTGGTTGGCGCCAGGGCAGTCAAGAGACTTTGCACTCCCGCTTCGCCGCAGTCCGCGTGCGCCCTGCGCATCGCGATTACAAGCGCACCGAGCCATATCCGGAAGAATGGCTCTTGATCGAATGGCCAAAGAAAGAATTGGAGCCCACCAAATACTGGTTCTCCACGGTACCGGAGAAGACCTCACTGAAGTCTCTGGTGAAAATAGCTAAACACCGCTGGATCATCGAACGCGATTATGAGGAACTTAAGCAGGAGTTGGGTTTGGGCCACTACGAAGGACGGGGTTGGCGCGGTTTTCACCATCATGCCACGTTGTGTATCGCCGCTTATGGGTTCCTGATCAGCGAGCAGAACCGTTTTTCCCCCTCAGCGCACGTCGGCAATCTTGGATTATCAGCCCCGGAGTTGCCGCCGGACTTCCGCCCGCGAGGGTCACCGCGTCCGCCCCGAGCGACATAATCCGCACTCGATTGCCACGATCCACATCGAGATCGCGCACCAACTGCTGCAGCAACTGCCTCATTGTCCTTTTTGCGGATCGCCGCCAGGATAATCGTCGGCGTCTACCTCGACGTGCCATACGCAACGCTGAGGAGCGTGGGGTTCGGTGCGCCAGGGACCATCCACCCATTTCACGCTCGAGAGTTTGATCAAAGAAAGGCAGCGCCAGATCCCCTCATTGCCGCTCGGCAGTGGTCCGCTCTTGGTTTCTCCCCCGTACTGATAACAGAACACTCGCCAATCACCCGGCTGGTTGTAGCCCACCACATGCGGACACAAGAGCCTAGGCCTGCCGTCATACCGCGCCGCGATTGGCCGGTGTTGAACCGTCGCTGCAGCCACAAGGCGGTGAACTTCCTCGGGAGACTGTCCGGCAGCCGAACCAGAAGTACCCATCTCCACTCAGGATAACGTCATCCCTGCCAAGTCGTTGAGCACCTGCAGTTTATAACACAGTAATACTAGGTTCCGATCCTTGTATTTACTCATCATCCTGCAGTCAGCTTCTGCCATCGCAGCTCAGCTCCCTCGCGGGACGACGTTATCCGTGCGCCAGCAGGTGTCTGTTGGGACGAGGTTCTCCAAGGTTGGCGACCCGGTCAGCGGCGTGCTCCTCTCTCCCGTCCTGGAGCAGGGCCGCACGATTCTACCGGCCGGCAGCGAACTGGACGGGAGGGTCACCCTGGTCCGGAAGATGGGGCTGGGATTCAAGCACCAGTCCGCGTCTTTGGCCTTCGGTTTCCACTTCATCCGATTGCCCGGCGGAAAAAAGTCTCCATCGATGCGCGGATGAGACACGTGGAAACCGCGAAGGAGTGGGTAGACGCCGAAGGGCGAATCCATGGTATCGGCTCGGTGACCAACGTTTCATCGAGCCTGGCTGTGGGAGCATGGCGACTCCTGGTGGTCGCGCCTGGAGTTGGCGTGTCCGTCTGGGCAACCAAGCTGATATTCGCCCCTGCACCCGACGCCGAAATTGCGTTCGCTCGAGGTACGGAGTACCGCCTCGAACTAACCCGGCCGCTACAGATCGACGACGCGGACGATTTTTCCGGACCACCCACAAGCCTGCTCAGTCCGGAAATCAGGACGGACACACGCGCGGCCATAATTCGCTCTAATTTTCTCTCGCTCGCCTACAACGGAGTGCGACTGTCGTCGGCGACACGGAGGTTCCTCTTTGGAAAGCCCGTGCCCGACGACACGGGAGAGACGCTCACGCGCCAGCAAGTAGAATGGCTCGCGGAGAAAAGTCGACTGACGTGCTCAACGAGTGCCACGGACCGGAGTTCGATTCTCGGGAAACTTCTCCAAATGAGCAGCACGAAAATCTAAGGGATTACATAGAGCTATTCTTCAAGCCGGGACAGTAGAAGTTGTACTTGCCACAACTGACGCAATAAAACGACGGGCGGCGCCTGGCTGTCTTCTTCTGTTCCGCATCGTGACGGCCGTCGTCGAGTCTGGTTTTAAGGGGTGAGCACGGTGTACGACGTTAGTTTCCATGCCGACCCTTCCTGAGCCCATATAGCCCAGAGCACGCCGGAATCCTCGCCGACCTTTGCCAACCTGAAGCCCATGGCGTAATACTTCCCGTAGTTTTTCGCGCCTGCGGAGGGTTTGAAACTCAGCGGTTCTCCTGGGGTTCGGGCCGCGCAATCCAGAGCGGCGCTCATATAGTCGGGAATCGAGGCGAGGGCAAACGCTTTGCTCCTTGCGTGCTTAACGAGCTTGATGTCCTCATGATTCGGCAATGGGGTCACAATCGCTTCCTCCAGCGCCTTCACTGTTCCGGTGGTGTCGAGGATGCTCTGCATCGCTTTCTTCAACTCCGCCTGCTCGTCCGCCGCCGCCTTCGGCCCAGGTTGGCCGGAAGCGCGGTTCAGCTTCAGGCAGTCGGCGCACTTTGCGGAGAGGTAGCGCGAAGCCTCGTCGAGATCCTGCTTCACCAGCCACGACATGAGGAACTTCGTGGCGGCACCGATCAGATCGGCCGGAGCGGTCGTGTACCTGGTGGGCGCGGGCGGAGGGGCGGTGGTTGCCGTATTCGGGACCCGGTACTCGTCCCACACGGGATCAATGTCGTATGAGATCAGCCTCCAGAAGCCATTCGACTCGCGCATCCACAGAGTCGCCAGCGTCGTTGCATCCGCCCCATCCTTCTTCCCAATACGGAAGACTGCCCCATAGTATTTGCCGAAAGACTTGGATGCCGTAGCCTTCGGCGATGTCCGACTTACGTCCAGGCGGTTGACACAACTGAACTGCTCGGCCGCATCCTCTCGAACTTCGTACAGCGCGAACTGGTCTTGGTAGGGATGCTGAACCAGTTTGGTCCGTGCTCCTGGATGCGGCGAGACGGCTGTGAGAATGTCCCCCAATTGTGATACGGTTCCGAAACGCTGGTTGGCCTGCTGCAGCGCCATCAGGAGCCGGAACGGGGCCATTCCGCGGTCCAGTTTCTCTCCGGCTTCCAACTCCGCACATGCAAAGGACTGATGGGCGAAGTAAGGGATGACATCCTCAGGCTTCCTCGCTACCAGCCAGGTATTCAGCAGATCGTGAACCGCGTCGGCCGGTCTCAACCTGGCTTCTGGTCTCGCGTTAGCAGTTCCTCCTCCTGCTTCGGCATACGCGTCCTGCTTCGTCTCACGCGGCAGCGAGAGCAGGTTGCGCCACCAATTGTTCAAGCCCCGCCACTGGCCGTTGTGGATATCGTCGTTGCTGCCCGCGCGCACGTCGGAGTTCGAGGCCGAAAGGTGCCCATTTACCAGCGCCTTCGGGAAACCGGACGACTTGTAATCGACGTCTACGTCTGCCCTGGTCTTATCCCGCGTGGCAGACACCTGGATTGAGGGGACCGACGGTTTGCTGCGATAGCAGACCGGATAACCCTTGTGATAGACGGAGTTGTCCCCCGTCCGCCGAAACTCCTGACTCTGCTCCAACAGATCGAGGGCGTCCGGTTTCAGCTGAACGTAGACACGAAACTGCTCGTCACCCCGCGCGCCGAGAACCTCCCCACGCACCGTATCGAGTTTGGCGACGATCTGGATTGCGGATCCCAACCCCAGGCCGGATTCGCCGGTCAACTGTGTCGAGATGAGCGCGTGGGTCACGGCGTTAAACGTCGTTTTTGTGGAGAGCGAAAGGTTGTCATAAGTCTGACGTGGATCGACCTGCTTGTGGATGGTAGCGCTGAAGCGCTTCATCCAGTCGTCGATCAGTGCTCTCTGCTGGGGAACCAGGGAGTCGTAGCCGCCGCCGAAGTCGGTGGCGGCGCCTCGCGTGTTTTGGGTACCAGCGTCGATGCTGAGTGCGAGAAGTGCGAGGATTTCTATTAAGATCAGGCGCATGTTTGCAGCCTCCCAACAACTGTGGTAGCTTGAGCCGCCGCCGTACGGAGCTGAAGCTCAATTAGCGGAAATGTACCGGGTCAATCCCGTAAAAGGCACTTAGCCTAATGCGAGGTTGAGAACGCCAGAGGCAGACACTTCCGGTGCCGGCGACGATGCCAAGCGCGGAATGTTGATGTTGGTGCCGTCGGCCTACCTACCCTCGGAAGACACCCGACAGAGACACCCGCACGGTTGTGCTGAAGTTCTTGGATTGCCTTATCCTTGCTGCCCTGCTTGCCTCCCTGCCGATCAGCATATCTCTGAAATCGCCTTCGCTTGGAGAAACGAAAGACCTTTGGATCGCCCACCCGATCGCGGGTGCGCATCGTACCAGGAATGCGTTGATCAACGGACTGTTGCCCTTCCAAAGAAGTGCCGCTGAACCAGATGCAGGGCGAGAGTGCGTTCGGTCTTTTTTTTAACGCGGTCCCACAACTCCTGTACGAAAATCGAGGCTCTACGGGCGGTTGGCCGGCGATCGCGAATCGCGTGACGCCTCGAAAGTGGCACGTATTCCGCACGGACCGAGGAGTTGGTAAAGGCCGTGAGACAAGCTTTAAACCGACTGGTTTTGATATTGCCGCATGCGTGTCAACACACGGTCCACGTAGTCCTGCGTCTCGCGAAACGGCGGAACGCCGTTGTAACGATCGACAGCGCCGAAACCGGCATTGTATGCCGCTATCGCGTTCGTCAGCGGGTTGCTGCTGTCGCGATACTTCTCGATTAAGAAGCGGAGATAGCGCGTGCCGGCGTCTACGTTCTGCGCCGGCACTTTCGCATTGGCGCCATACTGGCGGGCCGTTGACGGTAGCAATTGCATCAGGCCGACTGCGCCTTTAGACGAGACCACGTTGCATCGGAAGTTGGATTCCGTGGCGACAATGCTCTTCACCAGAGCGGTGGGAACCCCGTGTTTTTCGGCTGCGGCCGAAATCAGCGCGTGCACGTCTGCCAGTTTCAAGCACGCCCGTTTTACACGGACGATGACCCGCTGCGTCGCGCGGTTCTGTGGAGCCGCGGCAATTGTAGATTGATTCGAACTGTTGACGTGAAAAGTTTCCAGAAGTCCGGCGAAACCGCAGGCGGACACACAACTAGCCAGTAGTATTGCTTTGATGGAGTGCTTCATTGTTTGTTAGTGATTGGAGACGTCTTTTTTCTCGAAAAAGCTGGGAACGAAATAGATTGCTGGCGCCGCGATCCGAGGCAGATTCAACCGCTCTGTTCCGGGCTGAGCCGCGTTTGCGCTTGGAGCCGCTCGCCGGCGAGAGCCTGCGCCAGGCAACGGAATCCAGCCAGGCTCGAGCGTATCTCCAGAACGGAGCTTTCATCGGAAAGACCGCAGTCTTCCCTTAGATAGTCGGTAATACTTTTTGCGCGGGCGACGGCTGTAAGAAGGCATTCCGCGTATTTGCGCGTGGGCGGGTCATCCGCGGATCTATGCAGAAGCACTTCGCCGCAGCCCACCATTACCGTCAAAAGGTTGTTCAAGCGGTGGGACAGTCCACGCAATTCGGCGCGCGAAACGACGTCTTGCTTCGAAGAGGGGGCAACAGCCTGGTTGGGGTGAGTTTCCAGACCATGTTGGACGACTATGCGGTCCAGCGCCGCGATCAATCGATCCGACTCTGCCTCCGCCGCGAACGTCTTGCGCCGCTTCGCTATCAGGAGGGCCTCACCGCCAAAGTCGACGATCTTGATGGAATGCAAACCGGATTCGGCCTGTTTTGCAACCGCGACCGAGGCAGAGGCCGCGTCCTGAAGGCGCGGCCAGACTCCGATAAAGACGTCCCAAGGCAAATCCCTGACGAGGGCGGGGGCCTGCTTACTCGTTTCAAGAGGAAAGAAACCAGGGTCATATCCCAATCCGACGATCTCAGAGACCAGGAAAAGTGCTATGCCCGGAGAGGCAGACGTAACCATCACACGCAAAGAGC
The DNA here is from genome assembly GCA_963817515.1 of Bryobacterales bacterium. Lineage (GTDB taxonomy): Bacteria > Acidobacteriota > Terriglobia > Bryobacterales > Bryobacteraceae > DATMNI01. The sequence continues at coordinate 412,029 of CAWFPJ010000014.1, forward strand.
GGAGTTTTTGGGATTCGTTCAATGTGATCCTCTCGCACGCACGGCCGTGAGAGGAAAAGTGATGATAGCCGCGGCGCTCTTCCAGTCTCGCTGATCGTTGGACAGATGCTGAAGTGCTTTACGGTTAAATGAAACGTTTCTCACATAAGAAATTGCGCTCTCATGTCTTGCGGCTGCATCAGAACTCCGACCATGGCTGCCCCTGAAGAAGTCCTGGCGCCTACCTTGGTACGCGAGCAGTTGGCGAGGATTCTCGCCAACTCACTCTTCTCAGGGTCGCCCATGCTCAGCCGCCTGCTCACGTAATAGTTCGCGCTCTTCTACAACGGCCTCCCGTTCGATGCAACGGTCGCGGGACCACGCCACGGCTTCCTGGGCCTGCTTGGCGGTGTCTGTGTGACCCTGTTGGATGCCTCTGTCACGCGCCTGCTCCACGACATACTGGGGTTGGTTCCCGAATGCGTCGGCTACTTCTTGGTGCTTCGCCAGCATCTCTTCTGGACTGAGCGCGACTTTGACGTCGCGCGTTCGGTGCGCCGCGATCTGGGCAGGTCCGGCGCCTTCCAAGCCCTGCTCTTCAAGATGGGCTTTGATCTGCTGGCTGCGGGGGCTGCTGGCCTCCAGATATTCCTTTGTGTAGCCCCGGATTTCCGGTGCGCCGTTCTTGCCGGCATCAAGTGAATATCCGAGCGCTTTTAAGCGCGACGCCAGTTTAGATTGATAAACGGCGGTAGCGTACTGCTGACTCTTGTAGACCTCCCGCAGCTGAACTGCTCGCGTGTTTCCGTCCTTCGCCTCGGTCACATTGAAAAAACACTACGTGCGTGTGCAACTGCGGAGCGGAGTAGCCGTCCACGGGTCGGGCGCTGTCGTGCTCGAACTTCGCTGCGGCCCATTTCCCGGTGGTCTCAGCCGGATGGTTGCCGCCGATGCGAGCCTGAACGTAGCGCTCCAGCTCGCCCACCGCAATGCTTACGCTCGCCCTGTGCGCATCGCGCACGCGTTCATCGCCTCCCACTAAGGCCGTGAGCGAAACACTTTTGGGCGCACTAAACGTGGCGTCCCAGCCGGCGCGGTGCTCCATGGTCTTCACGGTCTCACCCTGTTCCTTTTCGTACTTGAACGAACCACGATGCCGGACGAGTTGCTCTCCGGTTTCCGGGTGTTGGCCAGTGGCGAGCCGGGCAAACTGTTCCTCGGTGACTTCGCCGATGAGACCCCACTGCGTCGCCAACTTGCCTTGCCACTCGCCTCGTACTTGATTGCTCTGGGTGTAGTAATTTTGCTCGGCGGAAGTGAACTCACTCCGGTGATACGCCTGCGCCTGGCTCGCGCTGAGCGATCTGGAGACGGTCACCATGAGTCTACCGCGAGTTCGTCAATCGAAGATTGAGTGCTGCGGGCTTTCCTCGCACTCCTGAGATTTCTCCGCAGTCGGCTGCGGGCGGTTTGGTGGCTGGGCAGTGATGTTCTGGACTGGTGTACACCCCTCGATCGGACGGGGGATGAAACCTCGCTGCTTCCGCTCGGGGGGAACCCAGGGAAACGTCACCGACACGACCAGGTTTTGGGACTTCAAATAGCCGCTCAGGTTTGGCAGGTCCTGGATCACGGAATCCATAACCAGCGGTTCGACGCGGCGCTCCAGCTGATAGGACTTACTCTTGCGCTTCCAGGTATCGAAGGACTGCGACATTGGCTCGGTTCGGCTCTCCTTCAGTCGCTCAATCTCGACATTGCCGATCGTTTCACTGATCCATTTGGCGGCGCGTGGCTCGCTGGTGCGGAGGAAGATTTTAGTCATCGGCTGCGAGAGCATTGTCTCGGCTTCGATGCCGTAGCGCGCTTCCAACTGGGTGCGGCCCTGGAAACCCAGTACCAGCCGGAGGTTGGCTTTGCGTGCTTCAGTGATGGCCGTTGGTAGCTGGGGTAGCCGCTGTAAGCTGGCCAATTCGTCGAGGATGACACACACCGGGCGCGCTCCGCCCTCGGCGGATATCATCAATCGCAGGAGCAGCGAATCGAGCGACAGGCTCACGAGGGGACGCAAGCTTTCGCGAATCTCGTGGCGACTGGGCAAGAACAGCCAGCCTGTGCGTTCGTGAGCCCAAGTCGCGGCGCTCCAGTGGCCTTGGCCCCTCAGCTCTGTAGGTAGGAGACGAAACGCAGCGGCAACTTGATTGAAAGTGGCCCGCACCGCCGCGCGCTGGCCTCCCGCCGTGGGAGCTACGAATGGAGCCAGCGCCGTTCCCTCCAGTCGCCGGTCGATCTCCTCGAAATGGCGCATCCAATTGCTCAGTAGTTCCGCCGTGGGTTTGTAGCGAGCTACCAAATAGGCAAATATGCTCCGGGCTGCCTCGGTGAAAAATGGATTCTCATGGGGTTTATCTGGGAACAGGGAGTTGGCCACGGTCAAGGCTTCTGGAGCGTAACGGACTTCATCGGACGGAGTCCAGTATGGCATACGCTCGTCTACGGGTTGAGGATGAAATCGCCTTGCAAAGGGTCGTAAAACTGCGCCGTGAATTCCAGAGCAGGGTGTACACAATGGCGCTTTCACCTCGGGCGCGGATCTGCGGAAGGAGCTGGCGGATAAGCGACGATTTCCCAGTGCCGGAGTCTCCGAGAAGCAGCAAATGGCTCTGCTCTTCGCGGCGCGGAATGCGCACCATGTGCCGCTGCGGATGGCGCGACAGCCGTTCGCGGACAGTCAGCGAGTCATTTGTCGCGAAACCAACACCGTCGGAGCGTCCACGGCTTCCGAAGTGGGCCGCCCATGAGTTGACGAAGAGTGGTACGCTGCTCGCCAGGCAAGAGAAGGAACAAACCCGAGCGGTCGCGTTGATTCCTCACTGCGGGAAGCAGTTGTTGCCGAGCGAAGAAAGGCGTGTGTGGCCGTAGAACCCCAGGTTCGCATTACCTGGCACACTAGCGCGTTTCAAGTAAGCCGCTGGCGCGGCGGACGCTACGCGTCGGGTAAGGTAGCGGCAGTCGGCTGACGATGGCGATATCTTGTGGGTCACAAGGAGGTGTCCCTGTGACCCATTTACGCAAGATGATGCTGGAGGAACTCCAGCGTCGAAACTATTCTCAGAGTACGACGCGGGCCTATGTCCGTGTAGTGCACGAACTGGCTGCATACTTCCGGAAGTCGCCCGACCGGCTCGGCCCCGACCACCTGCGGCAGTTTCAGGTTCATGTGTTTCGAGACGGAAGCTGAATGCCCGTACCGTTGTCCAGTACAGTGCCGCACTACGGTTTTTCTTCGTGAAGACGCTGAAGCGGCACTACCTGTTGGAAAGCATTCCGCTGCCCAAGGAGCCGCGGACACTTGCCGACCGTGCTGAGCCAGGCAGAGGTCACCACACTCATCGAATCGGCCAGCAACCTGATGCATCGCGCCATTCTGATGACGCTCTACGCGACCGGCATGCGTCGGGCGGAGTTGTGCCATCTGAAAGTGAGCGACATCGACAAGGAACGGATGGTCATCCACATCCACCAAGGCAAAGGACAACGCGACCGCGATGTGGAGTTAAGTGAAAAGCTCCTGGAAACCTTGCGAGAGTACTTCCGCTGGATGAGGCCGAAGACCTATCTGTTACCCGGCACTGTAAACAACTGGCGAGCGGACGTGCCCATCACGGGTAAGGTGGTTTGGGAGGCATGCCGTCAAGCCGCCCATCGGTCTGGCATCCAAAAACACGTCTATCCTCATTTGATTCGCCACTGCTTTGCCACCCACTGGCTGGAAGCCGGAGGAGACCTGCTCGTCCTGCAGAAGCTGCTGGGACACGCCAAGCTGGAAGACACCGTCAAGTACTTACACCTGTCCCGGCGACACCTGCTTGGCGTGGCCAATCCTCTCGATCAGCTGACCGTCACCCAGAGCGCCCAGGAAACCAAGCGTTCGAGGCTCAAGAAGAAGAGATGAAGCGGCCCACCCTGGAGGTGGCCGACATCATCCGTTCTGCGGGCGACGCCTTCATCGGGCGTAACCAATCCCATCTGGGCTGGCAGCAGCTCAAGGTGTTGCGGGCCATCCGAGCACTGCCGCACGGCAGCGCTCGGCGGCCATCTCGATCAGTGCTCCCGATGCGGCCATCGCGCCATCTCCTTCTTCTCCTGTCGCAACCGGCACTGCCCAAAGTGCCAGACCAACGCCCGCAACCAGTGGCTCGCGGCTCGCTCCGAAGAACTGCTCGGCGTCAGCTACTTTCATGTGGTCTTCACGCTGCCTCATGAACTGTCCGCACTAACCTTACAGAACAAGAAGGCCGTCTATGAACTGCTATTCCAGACCAGCGCCGCGACGCTGGAAGAGGTGGCCGCCGATCCGAAACATCTCGGCGCGGACATCGGCTTCCTGAGTGTGCTTCACACCTGGGGACAGAACTTGCAAGCCCATCCCCATGTGCACTGCGTCATTCCAGCCGGTGGTCTGTCGCCAGACCACTCGCGCTGGATTCATCCGAAGTACCCCTTCTTTCTGCCGGTGAAGGTCCTCAGCCGCGTCTTTCGCGGCAAGTTCGTCGCCGGCTTGAAGCGCCTCTTCCGCCAAAAGAAACTCCGCTTCCATGGACGGCTCCAACATCTGGGCGAGCCCAAACCATTTCACGCTTTCCTCCGGCAGTTGTTTCGGCAGGATTGGGTCGTTTATGCCAAGCCACCATTCGGCGGACCAGAATACGTACTCCAGTATCTGGCCCGCTATACGCACCGCGTGGCCATTTCCAACCACCGCCTCGTGTCCATGGCCGACGGCAACGTCACATTCCTTTGGAAAGATTACGCCCACGGCAACAAGAACACGCAAAATGACCGTCACGACCGACGAATTCCTGCGCCGGTTCCTGCTGCATGTGTTGCCGCGTGGCTTTGTGCGCATCCGCCATTTCGGCTTTCTGTCCGCACGGCGACGGCGAGAGTCCATCGCCGTCAGCCGCCAGGTGCTGGCGGCGGCTCCGCGACCGCGATCCCCAACGCCGACGACAACCCCACCGCCCGTCACCACCTGGCCGTGCCCGTGCTGTGGCGGCACCATGATCATCATCGAGAAGCTCACCGCTCAGCAGATCCGCCTGCGATCGACTGAATGGGAAAACCTAATTGACAGCTCGTAATCTCAGATCGCCGAGGTCCAAAGTTCATACCGCTACGCCGCTCACGCCAGACGTGTGTCTTTACCCTCCTTGCTCGATCGAACTGCCAGCACTGCAACCTTCTTGTCCAGCCTCGCCGTCAGCGATCAGCTTCTTCAAAGGGCCGATCGATCCTTCCTAAATTTGCGGGCCTCAACCAGTACCCGAGTACCAAAACGCCATTGAATACCCATACGTGCCGCGTCCGCCGCAAACGCCAGCGGCTTACTTGAAACGGTCTTATCGAAAGTGCGCCGCCCGAACATCCGTCTGCGCCTGAGCCATCCTCGCCGGCGCACTTCCGATTAGATCTATCGTTTCCGTCCCTTGGACTCTCGCAGTCATTCCGGTGCCAGGAGTGTCCTCCGACAACGTCGTCACGGCGTTCACCTTGATCGGCAGTAACGGGAAGTTTGGACTGACGCCTTTTTGGAAAAGAGAAATATTCTCTTCTGAGATGGGTTTTGGGAGCCAACTGCGTGGGACTAACTCAGAGTTCAGCAATAAAATGACGGAGCTAAGACACGTCGGGGCAACCCAGTTCCTCCGCCGCGATTTTCGGTTGGCAACTGTTGCCTTGACCTGTTCGCAGTACTTGCCTCCGCACGACTGGCCCTTCCGACGCCAAAGCATAGGGTCCGCAGCATTTATGGCAAATTGACTGCGAAACGCCGTTGGGTCTGCGTGGCCAACATTTCTATGCCTGGTTTCGTGGACGCGAGGCAGACATTCCTGCCTTCTATAAAATCATCGAGGGTGTCGAGTCAGTCAAATAGAAAGGCCGTATGAAAACGAGATTTCACGCGAGAGGAGATTGGGGAGCAGGCTGGCGGGAGAAGGCAGACCGCTGAACTTCCGCAAAGTGGTGGGTCGGAAAACTCGAACGACGTCGTTGGTTGACGAAAAACAGCGTTATCGGAGAAGTGAATTCCGAACGAGCGCGGTCGCGCTCCCACAGCCAACCACTCTGAGGACTTACTGGCCGCGTATTTCCGCGATCTTATCGATGACGATCGCGGTTGATCCGCCGCGCATATGGGTTTTGCCTGTCACCGTAACGCATTTGCCCGCGAACGACAGAAGGCGTTTATTCTGACCCTCGGCCGGCGTGCCTTCTGCGATCGGCTAGACTAGACCGGCAAACGGCAGTTCAAGCGGAAGTGAGAATTACTTCTCAAGAGGCCGTGCCGCGCTATCGATGACGATGTATTCGCGCGGCCCTGTGTCCGGAACGAGCGCCAACCCGAGTTGTTGCTCCAGTACCATAGAGAGCGTTGGGGCCGCACTTGAGCAACGGTTTGCGAGTGCTGGTGCTTAATTACACAAGTTGACAATCGTATTGCGAAGCCGGCTCCACGCCAGAACAGTCTTAAGGCTCCTTGATCCCGCCAACACGCACGCCCATGCGAGCCCGGCGACGAAGGGCTCGAATCGGCGCGGGATCTGGCTCGAAATTGCGCGAGGCGCGACGACCGCGGCGAAGGCGGTGAAACCTCCCGCTCACCGAGAAACAGTTCCTCCACGACGCCTCAAGGCCGCGTCGTCAGCGTGGGGGCTCTTCGGTTCGGGTGCATGCGCGATCGGGCCACGCTGGCGCGCGGCGTCGGACGCAACCTGCGCGCAGGACGTGGGATCCGGAGGCGCCCGCGCGCACGGCTTCTCGATCCCGCCGGCCCGCGCGTCCACGCGACGGCGGCCGCAACATGCTTACCGCCAGTGACCACCGGAGCCTCGATGCGCTTGCGTCGAGTGGCGGGTATTCCCTTTGTGTCGAATACGGTGATTGGCACGGAATGCTAATCGTACACCGTGGCATCGCCGGACGAATCTTGAAGGCGGCCTTGCCTCAGCGCGTGAAAGCGCGGCGCCACCGTGATCCCCGTCGCACTCTCGCTCGCGCGACCTCAAGGACGAACGGCCCGCGCCCGCGCCGCGGGATCTCGCTCGAAATCGTGCGGGTAGGCGCGACGCCCACGGCGAGGCCGGCGAAGCCGCTCGACGCGGCGAGCACTTGCGGAGACGGCAGCCGGCGGCGAGCCACGCAAAATGGTCCGGCGCCGGGGGTCACAACACAGGCACACATGCGGTGGCATCGATGGCGATCCCCGACGTACTCGCGCGTAAAAGGCCCTCGGCTTGATACGCTTCCGCCGTCATTGGTGAAATCTGCGGATCTATCCCGCGCGCGCGAGCGTATGCCTCAGCATCGCGATTTGCGGAAGCAGTTCGCCCGAGACATCGGTCAGGCGCATGTTGCGACCGTTGAAGTAGAAGGTCAGCCGCTTGTGGTCGATGCCCAGCAAGTGGAGCAGTGTGGCATGCAGATCGTGGTTGGTCACTGGCTGCTCCTCCGCCTTGTAGCCAAGGTCATCGCTGCGGCCGATGTGCTGGCCGCCCTCAATTCCGGCGCCGGTCATAAAAACGGTCATCGCGCCAGGGTTGTGGTCGCGGCCCACTCCGCGCTGCGAAATCGGCATCCGGCCGAACTCGCTGTGCCACAGCACCACGGTCTCATCGAGCAGCCCGCGCCGCTTCAGGTCGGTGATGAGTCCGGTGATCGGCTGATCCACCTCCCGCGCATGCCGCCGGTGGTTGGTTGAGATATTGGCGTGAGCATCCCAGGTGTCTTCGCCGCTCAGGTACGCGCCGTTGATCACCTGCACGAAGCGCACTCCGCGCTCGACCAGGCGGCGGGCCAGCAGGCACTGCCTCCCGTATGGGGCAGAGGCCGCGTCATCCAGACCGTACAGTTTCCTTGTCTCCTCGGTCTCTTTCGCGATGTCCACCGCTTCGGGCGCACAGGCTTGCATGCGATACGCCAGTTCATAGGAGGCGATGCGGGCCGACAGCTCCGAGATCCCCGGATACTTCTCATCGAAGCTCTCGTTCAGCTTAGCCATCTGATCGAGGCGCGCCCGCTCCTGGTCCGGCGTCATGTAGCCCGAAGGAGCCGAGAGATCCAGGATGGGATCGCCCTTGGACCGAAACACCGTTCCCTGATAGGCGGCCGGCAGGAAACCCGCTGCCCAGTTCGGAGGCCCGGCGTAGGGTGCGCCCTTCTGATCGAGCAGGACGACGAATCCCGGCAGATTCTGGTTCACGCTGCCGAGACCATAGGTGACCCACGAGCCCACGCTCGGAAAACCCATCTGGACCGATCCGGTATTCCACTCGTAGTGTGAAATCACATGGTCGTTGGAAGTCCCCTGGCAGGAGTGAACGAACGCCAGTTGGTCCACCAAGGTTGCGATGTTGGGAAAGATTTCAGAGACCCACGCACCCGAGTTTCCGTATTGCTTGAAGCTGAACGGGCTCTGCATGAGAGGTCCGGGATAACCTTGCCGCACCTTGATTTCGCCCCTGCCTTCCATCGGCAAGCGGTTATACTTCTCAAGGGCCGGCTTATATTGGAAGGTGTCGAGGTGGCTCACTCCGCCGCTCATGAACAACGAGATCACTGCTTTGGCCCGCGGATTGAAATGCGGAGGCTTGGGCACGAGCGGGGAGCTAGCCGCGTCGCCAGCGCCCATACAAGCCGCCGGGACCGGCGAAGTATCAGCTGCCAACAGCTGGTCCTGACACAATAAATCGATCAGGGCCAGCCCGCCAATTCCCATGCCGGCTTCCATCCAGAACTGCCGCCGTGACAGAAACCTTCGTTTCGGGTTGTGGTCGCCCGTGCTGTCAATAATGCCGCGCATAATGTCCTATTGGAGGTACACAAACTCATTCAGGTTAAGGACCACGTGAGCTAAGTCGGTCAGAGCCGCCTTGTCCGCGCCGGAGCCCGCCGCCGGACTCATTTGTTTCTTCAGAAACGCTACGTTGCTTTCGAGCTCCTTGGGAGCCGGCTCGCGGCTGAAGGCGATGCGATACATGGTCTTGACCTGGCTTCCGGGATCAGTGCCGGCTTCTCTCAACACACGCTCGGCGAAGCGATCGGCCCGAATCAGCGTGAACTCATTGTTCAACATTGTGAGCGCCTGGGTCGGAACCGTGCTCACGGTCCGCCGTTCGCAGGTGATGTTGAGGTCGGGCAGGTCGAAAACCTCGAACATGGGATACTTCAAGCCCCGTTTGACATAAGCGTAGACGCTGCGCTTCCAGGTGTCCGGGCCTTCCTTAGTCAGCTCCCATATGCCGCGCGGCTGGTCCGCCCGGACCGACACAGGGATGGACGGGAAGAACGGCGGACCACCGGCTTCGCGGTTCAAATCGCCGCTGGCATCCAACATGACATCTCGGATGATCTCGGCTTCCAGACGGCGCACCGGAAACCTCCATAGGTAGATGCTGGTCGGGTCTTTCTCTAGGTCCGTAGACTGGTAGAAAGCTGAGGCCATCTTGTATGTTTCCGAGGTCATGATCAAGCGGTGAATCTGCTTGACGCTCCAGCCCTGGCGCACGAATTCCGTGGCCAGCCAATCCAGCAGCTCGGGATGCGACGGCGCCATCCCCATCTTGCCGAAATTGCCGGGGGTGGCCACGATGCCGCGTCCGAAGTGCCACCCCCAAATGCGATTCACCATGACCCGCGCGGTAAGCGGATTGTCCTTGGAAGCGATAGCCTCCGCTAGCGCGCGGCGGCGTCCGCTGGTGGCGTAATCCGTGCGGTTCGGCGGATGAGCCGCCGCCGGAGATGGCGTTCCGTTCGACAGCACCTTGAGAAAACCGGGTTGGACGAGGAAGGTCTTTTCATCGGCTTGAATGTCCTCCCCGGTGGCGGCGAAATATAGCGGCGGCGCCTGGTACGGCTGACCGGGTTCGGGGACAAAGCAGCACTTCACATTATAGGTAGGCCGCCCGGTTCCGGGAATGTGCGAGTCTCCCTGCCCATCGGGCGCGAGCCTGTAATCGCCATCGCGCACACCGTCTGCCGTGGGCAGGGGAGGCGGCAACCGGTCCACGATCTCCTGGACCTTCGCCAGCAATGGCGCGCGCCGGGCCTCGTCTTCTTTGCTAAGCGGAAGCGGGCGCGCATAGCGGTTGTTGACAACCCCGAAGACATCCTCGGCCTTCGCCCTGGCTCTAGCTTTGGCGGAAGCCTGCAGGTCGACCGTGATCATGTCGGGATTGGCATCCTCTGGATTGATCAACACCTGGGCCACCAGGAGCCTCTGCCCCGGTGTCCTCTCGGCTTCCGGTGTCCTGATCGCGGACTGAATATCCGGTGGAAACGTCTTCAAGGCGTTCTGAATCTGCTGCTCTCTCTGCCTGGCCCGGTAGGGCGCCTCGATCCGGGCCACCTCTTGCTGGAGCGGAGTAATCTCCTTCTCGAGTTGCTGCTTGATTCTTTCGTATTCGTCGACCTGGGCCTTCGGCGCCAGTGCGTGGTCGTAATCCACGTAACCCCAGAAGGCCGCCATGGAGCGGTAGTAATCCAGGCGCGTGATCGGATCGAACTTGTGATCGTGGCAGCGGGCGCAGTTCACTGACAGACCCATGAAGCCCTGATAGGTGGTCCGGATCATGTCGTCCATGTAGTCGTAGCGGTAAGTTGTATAGTTTTTCTCGCGGAACCGGACGCGCGGCCCAATGCGATAAAAGGTGGTCGCGGTCAGGCTGTCATACGTTGGCTGGTCGAGTTCGTCGCCGGCGAGGTGCTCGATTACGAATTGGTCGTAGGGTTTGTCCTCATTGAACGCCTTGATCACATAATCCCGATAGCGCCAGGCATTGTCCACCGTGAGATCGTACTCGAAGCCGGAACTGTCGGCGTAGCGCACCACGTCGAGCCAGTTGCGCCCCCATCGTTCGCCGTAACTGGGCGAGGCCAGCAGCCGCTCGATCAGATTGTCATAAGCCTTAGGCGACGGGTCCTTGACGAACGCATCGACTTCGGCAGGAGGCGGCAGCAGCCCCACCAGGTCCAAATACGCCCGGCGGATGAGGGTCCTGCGATCGGCCTCCGGCGCAGGTTGCAGGCCCCTGGTCTCCATGGCCTTTCGGATGAACGCATCAATGGGGTTGCGGCGCCAGCGGGCATCGGCGACCACGGGCGCCGGGTAGCGCACCGGCTTCTGGAAAGCCCACCATTGGCGGTCCTGATCGGTGATCGGCTTCTCCTTATACCCACTGCCATAAGCCGATTCGGAAGCGGGCGCAGACGCGGAGGCGGCCCATTTGGCGCCCTGGTTGATCCAATCCTTAATCAGCCCGACTTCCTTGGAGTTCAACGCCTGCACGGGCGGCATGGGCATGATGGGTGCTTCCAAGCCGGCGACCCGCTTGTAGAGCAGGCTTCCCTCGGCGTTACCGGGAACCAGGGCCGGACCACGGGTGCCGCCTTTGAGCATCCCCTCACGGGTGCGAAGGTCTAGATCCGACATGCGAAGCTTTTCCCCATGGCATTGGAAACACCGCTGCACAATGGGTAAGACTTCTCTGTCGGACACTTCGCGATTCTGCGCAAGGCAATAAACAGCGATGCCGAGCACCACGATTCCACGGAGGCAAGGTGCAACCCTGATGGCTTCTCGCAACATAACTGATGGCGCTCCCTGACGGTCCGGCCATGCCACCACAAAAGATGCCGCTATTATAGTCCATCCTCCGACCCAAGATAGTGGACGGCGCCAAGGGCACCGACATGGCCTGCACGCCGGGCCTTCATTCGCGCCCACGCGTTTCTCACGACGACCGGCTCAAATCGCCGCCCGCGATCCGGCTCGAATTGCGCGAGTGGGCGCGACGAGGGCGCGTCAGGCCGCTCGGATCGGCGTCGCCGAGTGGGTCCCGTCGAAGCCCCAGTTCCTCACCTCGTTGCCAAGGTCGGTAAGGAAATTCGCGCTGCAGCTTCTCGGGGAGTCCACGTGCTCAAGCGGACTGCCGACTTCCCCCACGGCGGCCTCATCCGCGGCACAGTGCCTCATCGTTTCCCCCGCTTTCTCAATCGGGTTGCCGGCGCCGACCACCTTCGTGGGACTGGCGGAACAGGCGCACCGTGCGGAGATCGCAGAAATCGATACCCGGCAGGCGCCCAGATATGGCTGGTTCAGCACAGATTAGAAGTCGTGTGCTCGAGTGCCGTAGCCCTGCATGGGTCCGATCCGGGCAAGTGACGTAAAACGTCGGTCACATCCGAGCGATGAACGCCCGAGGGAGGCTGCATCGTGATGGGACGGACTCCTAAGAAAAAGATTCCTTCCTGCCGTCGTTGTCCGGGTTTCACCCCGTCTCCAGCCCAACGGGATCTATCGCCAGCAACCTCCACCCGGGCTCCCTCAGAGTCGCCGACCACTCGCCCGAAGCGCGCGACGCTACTTTAAGAGGTACACGACCGTCGTCTCAGTGTCGGCCGGATCCGGCGTCGGATCTCCGTATATCTCCCACGAGTGCCCAGCGGACTCCCTCCGATTCGCCGCCATCCATTTTCTGATCGCGTCGTGCGCCTCGTTCATGCGATTGTACGGGCCGCGGTGGACGGCGACGGCAGCCTCGCCCCCTGGCGTTTCGGTCGCGTACACCTCGCCCGCAGTTTCAAATGTGCGCGTGACCTCGACACCGAAGTCGCACAGTATCGGCGCGCCCGGCTGTGTCGGGTGGTGGTAGAGAAAAATGTTGTGGCCATCAGTCCGCAGGCCTGGCTGGCTGCGAATGAACTCCCAGACCTTGCCCAGGGCCGGCCCCCACGCCGAGCCAACCGCGCCCGGCGCGACCTCGCGCCGCACCGCGGCCAACTTGCGGGGGTGAACAGTCTGTAAGTTGACGGAGACGGGCATTCCTCGATCGTAAACCAAGATCGTGATCATGTGTCGGTTACCTCCGGCATCGAGGCTCAGGCGGCGTGCGAATTTGACGGGCGATCCCCTGGGATGGCCGTGTCAGACGTCGGGGATGCTTCGATCGGATCACGCGCCACACTGCTCGGCCGCCCTGAGCGCAAATCGAATACCGTACCCTGACGGATTCATCCCGTGAAACGCGGTTCCTTGAAATTGGACGATGCCCCGCGCGCGCGACCCCTTGATCCCGACGATTCGCGCCCCATGCGTCTCCCGGCACTGCGGCGCTCGAGTCCCCGCGGGAATCCGGCTCGATTCCGCGAATCCGCGAGTTACCTGCGCAGCCCGCGGAAGCGAAGCTGGAATTCGAAGTGGCTTCGATAATACCCTCGATGCTGCCCGCCGGCCGCGGGGTGATCCGGCTCGGTCAGCAGGGCAGTTCCGGCAGGGGTGACCCCGGTCGCGTCACCTACTCCTTCAGCACGATCCGCGATCTGATAGTGGAGGCTTATAGTGTAAAGCGTTCCCAAGTCTCGGGGGGCCCGAACTGGCTGGATTCCGAACGATTTGACATCGTGGCCAGGGTCCCCGATGGCGCCCCGAAGAAACAAGTCAAGGTCATGCTGCAAAACCTCCTGGCGGAGCGTTTCAAGCTCACGCTGCACCGCGAAACCAAAGAGCTGCCGCTGTACGCGCTGGTGGTGGGCGCCAAAGGTCCCAAGCTGAAAGACTCCACCGTCACCGATACGCTGCCCGCGTCCGATTCGCAACCCAAGGAGGGTGGACGCGGCGAAGCCGGGGCACAGGCCTCCGCACCTCTGCCGCCTCTCCCGCCAAGTCTCCGCGGAATGAAAATCGGGCTCGATGGCTGTCCCGAGATGCCGCCCATAGCTGTCGGCCGCGCCGGCAATTTCATGATCATGACGCCCAACGGCGAGTGCGTGATCTCCAAGGGCGAGACTATGGATGGCCTGGCTGCGCAGCTTTCCAATGGGTTCGACCGCCCGGTAATCGACCAGACCGGCTTGAAGGGCAAGTACGACTTGAAGCTGCGCTACGACCCAGCGAGCATGCCGGGAAGACGCGGCGGCCCGAAGGACGCTCTGGACCCAGCGCCGGCCGGCGGCGACCCAGCAAACCGCATCTCCCCTGGCGGGGACCCACTGCCCAGCATTTTCAACGCCCTACAAGAACAACTCGGCATCAAGCTGGAAGCCAAGAAGGGACTCAGTCGCGGGTATGATCTCCGCGTTGCCTGCAAACCCTGCCAGGAATATCGGGAAGGCATTGAATAGTGGAGAGCCCTGGCCCTTCGGCAAGCGGACCGTCGCCCCGTGGTCCAAAAGCAGGTTCATCGCCGCGCTGGAACCGGAGTACTGGGCGGCCACCAGCAACGGCGAGTAGCGATTGTTTGCACGTTCGTTCGCATCCGCGCCTCGGCGGATGAGCAGCTTCATTTTTTCCAGGTCCGGCGCGGCGAGCATCAGCACGGTAAGGCCGCCGGATCCTATAGCAACTTCACCGCCACCGCTGTCGTACAAAAGTGGCCTCCACCGTGGATTCCACGGTGAAAACCGGGCCTTAAGGCAACCCGATACGTTCAAAAGCGCTTGAAACCTGCGGTGCGCGCGCACCGGGTCATAGACGGGATCGCGTTTGAGCCAGACCAGATCGTCGTCGCGCTCCTGCCAGGCCTTCTCGATCCAGTCCACCGCCGGATCGGGTTTGTCCAACCCGATATAAATGGCGGCAACGCGGAGCGCCGAGACGTACGTGTCGCCGATTCCGCTTTCAATTCGTCGACTATCCGGGCCTCGGCTCCTCTCGAAGCGGACGGCAGCCTCCAATTCCTCGATCGCACTGGCGAGGCTTGTCTTCCGCTACCAGGACTCGCATGTAACGATCCTAAACGAAGTCGATGAATTCTTCGTGACACCGGCATTTCTTAAGGTTCTCTTTAGACTCAGATGGTCTAATGCCGGGTATGAAATCTTGAGGGACGCTCCGCGACGCAGCAGCGGGCCGGTGCAGGTTGCGGTCAAGCTGCCGTTCTAATTTCGCGCGTGAGTCGAAATTCACCAGGAGAATCACGATGAAGAAGACGTACATCGCCATCGCCGCCGCTGCATGCATCACGCTCGCGGCGGGACCTACCAACACCTTCACGCCGGGACTGCGGACGCAGGTGCTGTCGCACAACGCCTATCCGGATCATGGCAAGTATGCCGACCGGCTCGACCGCTCGCTCGCAGTTGGTTTTCCCGTGATCATCGAAGAGGACCTCGCTTGGGTGGACGGCAAGTCGCTCCTGATCCACGGAGCGAAGGCCGCCTCGCCGGACGATCCGACGATCGATGGCTACTTCTTCCCCAAAGTGAAGCCCATAATGGAAAAGGCGCTGAAGGACGGCAACAAGGGCAACTGGCCGCTGATCACGCTCTATCTCGATATCAAGAACGATCCGCCCCAACACCTCGCGGCCATCAATCAACTGCTGGACAAGTACGACATGTGGCTCACCAAGGCGGTAAAGACCGCGGATATGAGCAAGCAATCGCCGCTCGAGGTGAAGCCGATGATGGTGATCGTGGAGGACAAACAGGGCGACATCAAGCAGAAGGTCTTTTACGACGACGTGCCGGTCGGCGGCAAGATCCGGGTATTCGGCTCGGCGGAGAAGTTCGATGAGAATCCGCAGAAGCTGCCGCGCGAAAAGAAGGAAGAGGCGGTCGCGATGATGGTCAGCCGCGATCCCGAGCAACTGGTGAGCAAGAAGGCGGACAATTACCGGCGCTGGTTCGGCGTCAACTGGGAATTCGTGGAGAAAGGCGGCGAAACCAAAGCGGGCGATTGGACGAAGGCGACCGAAGCACGGATGAAAAAGTTCGTGGACTACGGGCACCGTCTCGGATACTTCGTCGGTTTCTACTGCCTGGATGGATACACCACTGCCGAAGACCAGGGATGGGACAAGGGTTACAACTTCGGATCGAAGGAGAAGGTGGCTGTGCGGTGGCAGGCAGTGGGCCGCGCGCACGCCGACTTTATCTCCACCGACCAGGTGCAGGACGTTGCCAAGGTGATCCAGGGGAGCTACTAAACCGCCATGGCCTTTAGACCAGCTCTGAAAACCCTCCATACCTGGACCGGTATCGTTTCCGGTCTGTTCCTTTCGGTGGTGGCGCTCACCGGTAGCGTAATCCTTTTCCGCGGTGAATTCGAGCGTGCGACTATGCCCCCGCACTCCATCGCCGACGCGTCGAGCCGCCTCTCCATCGACGCGGCCGCGCGGGAGATCGCGCGCGTGCGGCCGGACGCGCACGTCCGCCGCGTGCGGATTCCCGCGGCCGCGGAGACGCCCTATATCTTCCAGATCCAATCCGCCGGCAAGCGGTCGGAGCGAATCGTGTCCGATTCCGCAACCGGCCAGGTGATGGGTACGATCAAGCCAAACTGGGTGGATTGGATGGTCGACTTACATCGCAACCTCCTCTCCGGTACGACTGGCCGCAGCTTGGTCGGCTTGATCGGTGTGATCCTTTTCGCTCTCAGCCTTACCGGTGTTCTCATGTGGCTGGTGGGCACGCGAAGCTGGCGTGCCTGGACGTCGGTTCGCCGGCAGGGGTCCAGGACCCGCTTCAATTACGAACTGCACCGCGCATCGGGATTGTGGGCCTATGCGTTCCTGGCCATGATCTCCTTCACCGGCGCCGAGCTTGCTTTCCCCAACCTCTTCCGCGATACCGTGCAATCTCTGACTGGAAAGCCGGTTACGGTCCGCGCCCCGAAGGACGTTCATGCCGCGACGGCTCTACCTCTCGACGAGTACGTACGGCTGGGCCGCGCGGCAATGCCCGACGGTGTCCCGGTCGAGTTGCGGCTCCCCGAGCCCGGCAAGGGCCCGGTCGACTTGCGCCTGTATCGCGCCGGCGATCTCGCGCCCAGTGGCAACCACGTGTATATGAATCCGGGTACGGGCGCAGTAGTCATGATCGACCGGATCGTCGACCGACCGCTCGGCGCGCGCTTCCTCGCGGCCATGTCGCCGATTCATTACGCCCAATTCGGCGGAATGCCGATCAAAATCGCCTGGGCGCTGCTGGGCTTGACGCCTGTTCTGCTGTTTGTGACGGGATTATTGGCCTGGTGGCGTCCGCAATCGAAATCGCGGCCGAAGATCACCCAACCAGCCGAGAGCGCGAATCCCGTGCTGGCCAGATAACCAGGATGGCCAATCATGCGCAGTCTCCCTCTGCTCGCCCTACTCGTGTGCCCGCTGGCAGCCCAGACCTATCGCGCCACGTTGACCGCTGTGGTTATGGATCTGAGCCGCGGTGTCATCGCTTCGGCCAAAGTCAGCCTTCACGCCGCGACGACGGGTCTCGATTACGGCGCGCTGACCAACGCCGCCGGCGTCTACACACTCTACTGCCTGCCGGTGGGGCAATATACGGCGTAGATTGCCGCGCCGGGATTTGAGGTGCCTCAAATTCAGGCGTTCCCGCGTGAGGTCAACAAAACCCGGACTCCAAGGTGAGCGGCGCCTGGCGAAATTAGTTCGTTGCGCTAGCGAGGAAGAGAACAAGTTGGCGTCCCTGGACCGCTTGCATTAGACACCCAAGACGTTCAACGGAACGATCCAATCTGTTGATGTGATTTCAAACCAGTAACGCTACAAGACCGGTCACTATTAAGGCAAAAGCCCATATCAAGTCCAGATTGATCCACGATCGGCGAAGCATTGCGAGGCCGAATTTTTGATAAACGAGCAACGCCACTGCTGCGGTCACGGTGAAATATCCCAGCGTGTGGATTAGCGTGGCCCACGTGCCGCTGACAACGCCTTGGGATGCAGTGTGGTGATGCGCATGAGGTCCCGCCAGCACCACCGGCAGCACCATAAGGCCAGCGCCGTGCGCGGAGGCCATTAGAAACGACCAGATGGTGAGTTCGCGAAAGCCTACTTGCATGCCGCCCCAGCGGAAGTGCCGGCTGCGCATCAGCTTGTACACTCCCAGCCCCACCAGCGCCACGGCCACGCCGATGCGGATGTACATCAGCGGCAGCGCCACCTGGGCCAATCCAGCGATGAGAACCACCACGCCGATGGATAGGGCGTGGCCCAGGGCCATGGGTGGCAGCGACCACACGACAGCTCGCGTGCGACGCTCTTGCATCCCGCGAGCCACCGCGAACAACCACCCCATTCCGGGATTGATGCCGTGATAGGCACCCAGCAAAAAGAGCGTGGGCCAGATCCCTAACCCTTCGTTCATGCGTAGCAGTATGAGTCTGAGGAAGCGTCGCCGCCTTCCAGACGGATCTGGTGACCGCGCAGTTCACCGAAATCGACAAAAAACTTGGGATCGATCTCCATGCCGCCTTCCGGTTTGGCATCGAGCTTCACCATCCAGCTCTGGATGCCTTCTGGATAAAACTGAGCGTCCCACGGAGCATATAGGGAGTTGGTGAAGTAGACGCGCTTGCCGTCGCGGCTGAGCTCGACCATTTGCGGGGCGCCGTTCAACGGAGTCTTGGGCTGCTTGGGATGGGCAGCCTTGCGGACGATTCCACCGAGGTGCACCGATCCGGTTTTGCGCGGGTGGAAAGGATCGGAGACGTCGTACTGCACAAACTCGCCGGTGCCAAAGCAGGAAACGTAGAGGAAGCGGTCGTCGAGAGAGAGATTGATATCCGTGATTAGCGGCGGAACCGCCTTGAAGCCCTGGAGCAGCGGCGGTAAGGTGGCCGGATCGGCAGGCTCGGCGGGAATATCGATCACTTTCGTGATTCCCCATTTGCCGTTGTCGCGATGCCAGACCCAGATCGACGCTGACAGATCCTTTAGTGAGACCACCAGTCCGAGAAAACCATAAGCACGGGTGGGGTCGTGGGCCGGCCGCAGTTCGAGCGCCATCTGATACTCGGAGCCTAAATCGATTTCCTGCTGATGACGCCTCTTGAGCAGATCCCAGACGTGCAGCTTGTGGCCGTAGCCGCCTTTCAGCAGAATTTCCGGATTCACGCCCTTCTTCACCATGCTGGGCGTTCCCCATTCGCTGGTGATGACGGTGTCGAATCCCAAGTGCCACCAGAAGTCATATGCAAGTTCCTGAGGGCCACGATCCAGCTCCCACTTCCCAAGGACATCGAAGCTCTCGTGATCCATCACGAAAATTCCGCCGGGACCGCCGCCGTCAGGAGCTCCCAGCGCGCTGACAAAGATTCCGTCGGGACCGCAATGAATCGTGTGCGGGGATGCGTATCCAGTGCGCGCGGCCAACGTCTCCGGCTCAATCACCTTCACGATTTGCGGTTTGCGTGGATCAGGCTTGGTGTCGATGATATGGATGCGAGACGAATTGATGCCCGGCACGACCAGGTAGCGGCGCTCCACATGGGGATGCGGAGCGTGCGGGCACAAGCAGGCGCTACATGCATTCCAGCCGAAATGATGCAGCTCATCTCCGGCGTTCGGCATGTCCACCTGGCCGACGATATTGCCGTAACCTGAGGATGCGGGATCGACGTCGACGACGCCCATCGCGTCGTGACGGCCGTTGTCCTTTCCGTTGAGCATAGCGACGAACGCCAGCTTTTCCGCCGGCGCTTGCATCGCCATTTTGGGTGAAGGGTAGAACGTGGGATCGGGGCGCCAAAGTGACATTTGAAATCTCCTTAAATTCAAACGGAAACAGTGCGTGTGCGGACCAATTCTATCCCACTCACGTTCGCCGTGGTGGAGCGCCGTTGTGCCCCCTTGGCCACGGCGCGAGCCATAAGTCACCTTCTGGGAAGCTTGGGATTCATCCGGTAAACGCGGGTTTCATCCGAGCGATGAACGCTCGCGGAAGGGGCGGCATCGTGATGGGACCGGGCTCGTAAGGAAAGATTCCTTCCTGTCGTCGTTGTCCGGGTTTTACCCGGTCTCAAGCCCAATGGGATCTATTGCCAGCAACCTCCACGCGGGCTCTCTCCGGATGGCCGACGATCCGCCCGCTGGCCAATGAGTGGGAGGCTACGCTGTTGGTCGTGGTCTATCCCCTTGCCCGCCGCGACCTCCGATGAGCATCTCGATCTCCTCACTCGGCCGAACGCCTCCGAAGACACGATAAAAGGTTGCGAGCTTAGCTTCGTGCAGTCAGTGCGCGTGCCCTGCCATCCTCGTACAGGCGCAAACGCTCAACCGAGGTTTCCGAGGCGCCGAATCCCTCAGATTCCCGCATACCAGGAATACTCGCCGCCCGGCGGCAAGTCTTTGATGGAATCGGTCACCGTCAGGCGATTGATGAACTTCACGCTCTTGTACCCCAATTGGCGCGGGACACGCATCCGAAGCGGCCCTCCAAAAGTAACCGGAAGCTCACCGCCGTTCATTCCATAGGCGATGAATGTCTGCGGATGCAAAGCATCGGCCATATCAATGCTGTCGGTCCAACCTTTCTCGATCGATTGATAGATGACATACTTCGCCTGCGGGAGGACGCCCACCGCATCCAGGACGTGGAACAGCGGCACTCCGATCCACTCGGCGACATACGACCAGCCCTCTTCGCATGCCAGGTGCGTGATCTGGTTCCGCGAGGGATAGCTTCGAATATCGGCTAGCGACAACGAAGTGGGACGGGCGACCATGCCACCAATGATTAACCGCCAATCGCCGAAGCCTCCCGCCTGGAGGCGTTTGAATTCCTCGGTGGCCGGAGAAATCTGATTCGCGAAGGGCGCCTTCGAAATCCGGTCGCGGGAAAACTCCCGGGCCATGGTGTGGCGAGTCAGCAGCTTCTGCGCCGCATAGGTCATGGTGTCGCCCGGGCCGTAGATTCCGTGCCACTCGGGCGGTATTAGTCCGATGCGCTCGGCCGAACGAGCGGCCACTGCGATGCCCGACACACCAGCCGTCGCTCCGAGCGCGGTGGTGAAGAGCTTCCTGCGCGATAATTGACTCATGGGTACTCCTGTTCGGTGACGGCCGGCTCTTCGGCGGCATGGCCGGTGATCATGGCTCGCATACGGCTGCCGAATCCGGAGAGCCAAACCATACCGATATGGACAAGTACAAACAGCACAAGCAAGATCGTGCCGAAGAAATGAATGGTGCGCGCCGATTGCTGCCCACCCAAAAGCGTCGCCACGGATGGCGTCACCGAGACGATAGCGGGCGACATCGCCAAACCCGTCCAAACCATCAACGGGAACAAAACGAAAACTACCGCCAGATAGACGAGCCTCTGCAGAACGTTATATGACGCGGCTTCCGATTCGCTGGGACGGCGGAAACGCAAATGGTCCGCGATTGACTTTGCCAGCGCGCCCCCGCTCAGATCGATGCCGGCGGGGATCAGGTTCTTGCGGAAATGTCCGCCGATCAGTCCGGCGAGGACATAAAACAAACCCGTAAAAGCGACGGCCCACCCAGCTTCAAAATGAAGGGATCGGCTCCAGCCGTTTTGGTCCGGTAGAATGTAGCCGTACCCAGTGGGAACCGTCGCTCGCGATGCCGGAATCGGCAGCGTAAACAAAGGCTTCATGAGGACATTGCCATCCTCGCCCCAATAAAAGCGGGGATGCGAGATGAGAACTTCGATGCCGCTGAGGAGCAGCGCGAAGAAGCACAGCGCCGTAATCCAGTGCGTGATTCGAACGGTGGCCATGTGCCGGGGAGCAGCCTTGGAGGCTGTGGCAGCGGCGGCAAGATCGGGAACCCAGGCTGAGTCCGCCATTTCCGGGATCATACCATGGCGGCCCGCGAACTGCGCGGCCGCGACCGCCTCTATTCGCCAGGACCCGTTCGAGTGTGCAGGAACGACGACCATGCGATTGCTCCGCTCCGGAGCCGGTGCGAAGACCGGCTGAGCCGCAATCGTCGGCAGCCGGATGCGATCGGTAGAAGGCGCACATGAAGCCAACATACTGGTTTGGCTCGAAACGGTGCGCCAGGATGTCCGGTATGCTTTTCGTACCCTGTTGAAGAACCGTGGCTTCTCAGCCGTCGCAATTGCTTCGCTGGCACTGGGCATCGGCGCCAATACCGCAATCTTCAGTCTGATTCACACGCTCCTCATTCGGCTTCTGCCGGTGCGCAACCCCAACCAACTCGTGATCCTTGCGATACCGGGGACCGGTCCAAAAGGGCGGCCAGGAACGTCGTTCTCCTATCCACTATATGAAGAGATCCGCGACGGCAACAGCGGTCTTGCCGGTATTACAGCGACCTTCGGCGTGGGAAGGAACACTATCACGGTTGAGGGCCAGCAGGATCGGGTGGCGCTCTCGTGGGTCTCCGGCACCTATTTTTCGGTGTTGGGCGTGGATGCAGTCGTAGGTCGAATGTTCAGCTCGGAAGAGGACCGTGGCTTTGGCAATCATTCCGTGGCTGTCATCGGCCACGGGTATTGGCTGCGGAGATTTGGAGAGGACACGCGAGTTCTCGGAAGAACGATCGTCCGCGATAAGAAAACATTCACGATCATCGGCGTGGCGCCACCCGAGTTCTTCGGAACGGAAGTAGGGGAATCAGTGGATGTCTGGTTGCCACTCACCATGGTGAACCCGGAAACTGTCACTGGCCCGCGGCTTCAACGCCGCGACCTTGATCGCTCGTTTGAAAGGCAGCCTATCTGAGTCAGCCGCGCTGGCAGGTGTAAACGTTCTGTTCTCGCAGGTTCGCCGTCATGAAGATGAACTTACCCGGCAGGGCGACAAGCAGCATCGCATGACAGAACAGCAACACCAGAAGTTCCTGGCTCAACGGCTCGAATTCCTGCCGGCCAGCCGGGGCCTGTCACGCCTTCGCGAGCAATTCTCCCGACCGCTCTGGGTGCTCATGACCGTGGTCGGGCTGGTATTGCTAATCGCGTGCCTGAATGTGGCGAACCTCTTGGTCGCCCGAGCCGCGGCCCGCCAGAGGGAGATCGCTGTGCGCCTCTCGGTGGGAGCGGGCAGGAGACGCCTCATACGCCAGCTACTCACAGAGAGCACACTGGTGGCGGCGATGGGCGGTCTTTTCGGCGTCGGCGTCGCGTTCTGGGCCAGCAAGGCCCTTATCAGGATGGTCGGCTCCGGTACCGATTCCATCGGTGTGCATTTTCAACTGAACTTCGAAGTGCTCGCCTTCACGATGGCTGTGTCTCTCCTGACGGGTCTACTTTTCGGACTTGCGCCCGCGTACAGCGCCACGCGAATCAACGTCACGCCGATGCTCAAAGACGCCGGTCGTGGCGTTGTTTTGGGCGGTACGAGCCGCATGGGCGTTCATGTGCCGTTGCGGAATGCGCTGGTCGGAATCCAGATTGCGATTTCCCTCATGGTGCTGGTAGGGGCCGGCCTGTTTATCCGAACCCTCCAAAACCTCCTAAACCAAAATGCGGGATTTGACCGTAGTTCCGTTCTGATTGCAAACGTCAGAGCGCCGCGGGACGGAGTCAAAGGCCCGCTGCTGCTCAACGAATTCCGCGAGGTTCTTCGCAAGAGCGCGGCCATTCCCGGCGTTCGCTCTTCGTCTCTTTCGACATACAGTCTGTTCATGGGAATGAGCTGGACCGATCCTCCTTACATCGACGGTGTTCCTGCGAGCGGCGAGTGTCATCTCATCGGCGTTTCTCCGAAATTCTTCGAGACGATGGGAATCCAGCTCTCAATCGGCCGCGAATTCACCGAACGCGATGACGAGCATGCGCCGGCCGTAGCAGTGGTCAATGAAAACATGGCCCGGCATTACTTTGGCGACGTCTCGCCGCTCGGGAAGCACTTCGGCTGGACGCCGCGCGGGCGGCAGATCGAGATTGTGGGTGTCGTCAAAGATGCGAAGTGGCGGGATCTTCGGGCCGGTGCTCCACCCTTTATCTACTTTCCGTACTTCCAGTGGCAGGCCTCGCCCTACGATGACCCTAGAGACTATCCGGGGCCGGAGGCCTACGTTCAGTTGCGCACCTCAGTTGATCCCACCGGACTCTCGAAAGCGTTGCGGCAGGAGGTGGCTTCCCTCAGCGGTTTCCAGACAGGGGAGATCGTGACTCAGGCAGCGTTGGTCGAAAAGACCGTGGTCACTGAGCGCCTTCTGGCGAAACTCTCCGGTTTCTTTGGCGTCCTCGCTCTGATACTCGCCTGCATTGGGCTGTACGGCTTGATGTCTTACACCGTGGCGCGGCGCACGAACGAGATTGGGGTGCGCATCGCATTGGGCGCCGGCCGTTTCGACATCATTGGCATGATATTTCGAGAGATCGTTCTGCTCGTGGTAGGCGGTCTAGCAATTGGCGTCCCCGCCGCCCTGGGGTGCGCGCGCTTCATCGGAAGTTTCCTATTTGGGTTAAACCCGACGGATGCGGCGACTGTAGCATCCGCTGCAGCCTTACTTCTGGCTGTTGGCGGTTTGGCAGGCTATCTTCCGGCACGCCGTGCGTCGAAAACGGATCCGATGATCGCGCTCAGATACGAATAACAGTGTGGCGCCTTCAAGAGAGATTAGTGCCCAATGGCGAATGCGGTTCTGCTTCGAAGTGAAGCAGATGCATCGATAAATAATGGGTAGTCGCGCAGCGTTTACCAATTCCGGTCGGATCACGCGCCACACGGACTGCGGCTCGCCGGATCGATATTTAGACGTCGTCGCTGTCGATTAGGCCAAAATAGTCGCATGGCCAAGACGCGCGACCGATCCAAGCGACACCGGCTCCCAAACGAGACGACGGCACGCAGCTTAAACGCGTTCGCGGCGTTTGCCTGTCGATTCCGAACATCTTTGAAAAGATTTCTCACGGGCGCCGACGTTCTTCTCGCCCGAGCGCGTATTTGCCATGTTCGCAGATAACCACCACGGTGACGCTCATGTGGCCATGTGGACCGGCCGGCCCCGGCGTTCAAGCGGCTTTGATCGAGGAGGAGCCGCTCGTATACTTCCGGCCGCCTTATGTTGGCGTCGCGGGATGGGTGGGGGTTGAGTTGTCACGCGTCGATGATGAGTAACTCGGTGCATTGATCCGGGAAGCGTTCCGACTGATAGCGGTGAAGAAAACCGTATCGAAATCCTCGCGACGTCGCGCTGAAAACTGAGCGCGATTACGGAGCGGCTAATCATCTGCACAGTGCTACTCGTCGCCAGGCGACGTTCGGTCCAAGCCGGCGGGATGGCCGGACGGCCGCGTTGATCCTAACGAATTGGTTCGAGGTCTAGTATTACTGTGTTATAAACTGCAGGTGCTCAACGACTTGGCAGGGATGACGTTATCCTGAGTGGAGATGGGTACTTCTGGTTCGGCTGCCGGACAGTCTCCCGAGGGAGTTCACCGCCTTGTGGCTGCAGCGACGGTTCAACACCGGCCAATCGCGGCGCGGTATGACGGCAGGCCTAGGCTCTTGTGTCCGCATGTGGTGGGCTACAACCAGCCGGGTGATTGGCGAGTGTTCTGTTATCAGTACGGGGGAGAAACCAAGAGCGGACCACTGCCGAGCGGCAATGAGGGGATCTGGCGCTGCCTTTCTTTGATCAAACTCTCGAGCGTGAAATGGGTGGATGGTCCCTGGCGCACCGAACCCCACGCTCCTCAGCGTTGCGTATGGCACGTCGAGGTAGACGCCGACGATTATCCTGGCGGCGATCCGCAAAAAGGACAATGAGGCAGTTGCTGCAGCAGTTGGTGCGCGATCTCGATGTGGATCGTGGCAATCGAGTGCGGATTATGTCGCTCGGGGCGGACGCGGTGACCCTCGCGGGCGGAAGTCCGGCGGCAACTCCGGGGCTGATAATCCAAGATTGCCGACGTGCGCTGAGGGGGAAAAACGGTTCTGCTCGCTGATCAGGAACCCATAAGCGGCGATACACAACGTGGCATGATGGTGCCCCGCGGCGTTAGCCAGGCCCTCGATATATGCCGCGAAGCGCCTCTGTTGTGGGCCTGGCGACGAGAGGCGTGATCCCACGAAAACAATTCTACAACAACTTGTTCTTTTTTAACACAGTAATTACTAGTGTAGTGGGCTTAAATAGTAACGATTATAACTAGCGCAGCGTCTTTACAATGGAAGGAGCAAAGACGATGCGTGTGGCGCGAGCCGTGGTGTTGAGTACCGAGCAGCGAGACTTGCTGGAGTCTCGTGCGCGTGCCCGGAGCGCTTCGGCGCGGAGACAAGGCAGGAGCATACCGAACGAGTCGCGTACTGGACATCGCCGTTCCGCGATCTCCCAGGTTGGTTAGACTTCTTCTTATGAGTGTCACCCAAGAAGAGAAGGGGGCTGCTTTTCATGCACTTCACTATGGCCCAAGTGCGTTCGTAATTCCGAATCCATGGGATGTTGGCTCGGCACGTATTCTCGCAGGCCTTGGCTTCCCTGCATTGGCAACGTCCAGCGCCGCGTCTGCCGCAGCCATTGGCCGACGAGATCGCGGGTTGACGAGAGATGAGGCGCTGACCCACGCGCGGTTGATTGTCGGCGCCACAGACTTGCCCGTCTCCGCGGACCTGGAGAATGGCTTCGGAGACACACCGGAGTCGGTGGCGGAAACCATCCGGCTGGCCGCTGAGGTGGGACTCGTAGGATGCACAATCGAAGATTCGACTGGGATCTCAGAAAACCCGCTTTACGAGTTTGACGTGGCAGTGGAACGGATTGCTGCCGCCGCTCGGGCTGCCCGCGGGCTCCAGTTTCCCTTCGTGCTGACTGCGCGGGCGCACAACTTCGTTTATGCCAATCCGAGCTTGGCCGACACGATCAAACGCCTTCGGGCCTTCGAGGACGCTGGAGCCGATGTACTGTTCGCCCCCGGACTACCTGACATTGCTACTGTAAGTACGGTTTGCAGGGCCGTATCAAAACCCTTCAATTTTATGGTGGGCATCAAAGGGAAGTCATTCTCGGTGGCTGACCTCGCAGCGGCTGGAGTGAGGCGCATCAGTCTGGCCACATCTCTCTATCGCGCCGCAATGACAGGTTTTCTCGAAGCTGCCCGTGAAGTGGCCGTGCTGGGCGAATTCGGCTTCCTCAACCGGTGCGTAGTAACGGCTGAGCTGAACGAGTTGATGCGGATTTGACTTGCGCCTGTTCAGGTTGTACTCCTCCCAGGCCGATAGGTCCCGCTGACGCCCGCAGGGTAGATGCATGATCCATTCACGTCTGGCATCGGACGCAACTCCAGGATTACTCGCCCCTTTGTGACTACACGTATTCATCGTCAGGCCCGACCGCTTCCGCTTCTCCTCGATACTTCGGTGCTGCAACAATGGGCAGCATGGCTTTGATCGTTTTCTTCCGGGGTATCAACGTTGGAGGACACAGGGCTTTTCGTCCGAGCGTGCTCGCCAAAGAACTGGGCATCTACGATGCCGTGAACGTGGGCGCCGCAGGCACGCTTGTCATTCGCAAACCTGGGTTGCGCGCAAAGTTCCTTGCCGAATTGCGCCGGAAGCTGCCGTTTGAAGCAACAATCGCTTTCTGCGACGGCAGTGATCTGATTCGACTAGAGATGGACAATCCGTTTGGAACTGAGCCACCGCGCGCAGATGTTGTTCAATTTGTAAGCATCCTGTCGGAGGCTGGACGCCGCAGAGTTTCTCTTCCGATTGCTCTTCCCGAAGGTGGGGAGTGGCTGGTGCGAATCATTGGCTCGAAGAATCGTCTCGTGTATGGGGTGTACCGCCGCCACATGAAAACAATTGGCTATCTCGGCCAGATCGACAGGCTCTTTGGGGCGCCGGCGACAACGCGCAGTTGGAACACAATACTCTCAGTGCTACGGATTCTGAAATCCCACGAGCCCGGCAAGTAGACCGCCTGAGCTGGGAACGGAGATAGGCGATGATAAACGGCGAAGGTAGATCTACCCTTGGCGACTTTGCGGGAAAATCATTGATTGGGCGTGCACATTGGCCGGCCACAATGGCTCTTAGAGAGAACGCATGGCCTTGTGCAACAATTTTGATAGCCCGCGACAACCGGGAGAGGAAGGTAATCCGTGACGAAACCGACGATACTTGTGGCGACGTGGGGCGATGGGCTGTTCGCAGTCACCGGCGATGGGCACACGCAAGAGATTGCGAACCAGCCCGTCAGAGGGCTCGCACCGGATGGACGCGGCGGTGCGCTCGCCATTGTCGGCCGACATTCGCTGCGCAGGCGTGCACCAAGCGGCGAATGGACAACCGTCGCTACGAGCGAGTTCGAGCTTTCGTGCTGTATGGCTGTTCGAGACACCATCTACGCTAGGAACGGACGATGCACGCATGCTGCGGCTGAGCCATGGGGGCGGTGTGCTCGATCCTATCGATGGTTTCGACAACGTCGCGGGGCGGGATGCTTGGTTTGCTGGTTCGGCAATTGTTAATGGGCAGCGTCTCGGGCCACCGCTAGGCATTCGCTCGGTCGCGGCCAACTCGAACGGGAGCATACTGTTCGCCAACGTTCACGTGGGAGGCATTCCACGTTCAATGGATGACGGAAGAACCTGGCAGCCCACCATAGATATCAACAGCGATGTTCATGAGGTGCGCGCGCACCCGGCAAATCCCGACATTGTCGTCGCGGCGGCCGCTGTTGGCCTTTGCATTAGCCGCGACTCCGGGGCGACGTGGATCATAGAACGGGAGGACCTCCACGCACCACACTGCTCCGCAGTAGCGTTTTCGGGCGACGACATTATCTTCTCGGCGTCGACTGATCCTTTTGCGGCTGAGGGGCGAATCTATCGGCGGCCGGTCAAGCCGGATGGATCCCAGCTAGCCGTCGAAGGTGGGATGCCGGCGTGGATCGAGGGTATCGCTGACACCGGTTGCATCGCCGCAAACGGCTCGTCAATTGCGGTTGCTGATAGAGCTGGCAATCTGTACGGCTCGGACGACTTCGGGCGGGCCTGGTCATGCAGGAGCACTAGCAACTACCGACCCCGAGCGGCGTTCTCATCTGTTGAAGAAGGCGAGTATTTCAGTTCATGTCTCTTCCAAGCTGCGTGAAGGGGCATTGCTGGCTCAGTTCGCATGGAACCTCACTAGACCTCCCTGACGTCGAAGGGGCGATCTGCCCACCTGCCCCAATCCAGGAATGCAATTGCCAGAGGATACTCGCCGCTACGCGACCGATCGCGGTTCATGCCGTGCTGAGGTGTCAGTAGAGCCTGTCGAGGTCCTGTCCTCCGAAATAAATCTGTTCGCGCTGTAGAATCAACGAGTTGCCCATAGATGCATAACGTGTTGTTACGTCGCGGCTCGGCCGACGTTACATTCGCGAATCTCGTAACCTAACATCAATTTAACAGCGCTGCCGATTGTCCGTATCGTGCTGATTCTTAAACCGGAGTTATTTTTGCGGACCACAGCCGATTTCCCAGCATTGAACGGGCGCTTCATTACAGAGTGAACCAACACCCCGAGTGTATAATCCTCCTAGCACGGGTACCTGCGCAACTTCGACAAACGATTTCGGATCCGGACCAATCCAGAAGTTCCGGGAGCCGGATCGGGAGGGAATATGCTCATGGCTCGTCGTCTTTGGTTCCGCGCCGCATTCTACACATTTCTCGTTCTCGCCGCTTCCGAATTAGCCTTGGCTCAATTCCAGGGCGTGATCCAGGGCACGGTTAAGGACTCTTCCGGCGCCGTCATTCCGGGTGCCAAGGTCACACTCACCAACAACGAAACGAAACGCCAGCAATCCATGGATTCGAGCGGGCACGGGTTCTACCACTTTGCCGGTCTGCCGCCGAGCTCCTACGGTCTCGAAGCCTCGGTCAAAGGGATGAGCAAGGGTGTGGTCGAGGACGTGATGCTTGCGGGCGAAGCCACTGCAGGGGTTGACATCACACTCCAGCCCGGCGAGATCACCGTCAGCGTTACCGTGACCAGCGATGTCACACCGGCGCTCGAGACCGACACCGCCAACGTCTCTACCAATCTGAATTCGGAGGCAGTGCACACACTGCCGCAGGGCGGCCGCGACCCCTATGAGTTGGCTCGGTTGGCTCCTGGCGTCTTTGGCGACGGCTCCCGGTCCGGCACAGGCGGCGCCGTCGCTCTGCCCAATGCGTCCGGCCCCGGTGGCTCAAATAGTGCTATCTTCCAGACTGAGAATCAGGTTCCGATTATCGCCAACGGGCAGCGTACTTCTCAGAACAACTTTGAGATCGATGGCGTCAGCGTGAATAGCCTGACCTGGGGCGGCGCCGCCGTGGTCACACCCAACCAGGAATCCGTAAAATCGGTGCGTGTGTCCTCCAGCGATTACTCCGCCGAGGCCGGCCGGAACTCGGGCGCGCAGATTCAAGTGGTGTCGCAGAACGGAACCAACCAGTTTCACGGCAGCGGTCTCTTCAAGTACAACGACCCCATTCTTAACGCGTTTAATAAATTCGGTGGTCCGAATGGCGCGCCTCCCGTGCGCGTGGAACAGCTCTCGCGGCAGTTCGGAGGCAGCCTGGGCGGTCCTATCGTGAAGAACAAGCTGTTCTTCTTCTTCTCATATGAGGGACTGCGGCAGGGCAACACGAACTTCACAACCTCCTTTGTGGAAACCCCCCAATACCGGCAGCAGGTGATCTCTGCGCGGCCCGGCGGTATCATCGCCCAAGTCCTCAATAATCCCGGCATCGCGCCGCGCGTCGCATCTTATATCCCGGTTGCGTGTCCCGCCGGGTTCGCGGCCGGAAGCTGCCAACAGGTGTCGGGCGGTCTCGACCTCGGCTCGCTCACCGGAGCGCGGGGAAAGTATGTCGACTTCGCTGCGAACCCCACAGGAGGCGGACTTGACGGGATTCCGGACATTGCCTTCGCGCAGATCGCTCTGCCCGGACACACCGCGGGCAACCAATATAATGGCCGCCTCGATTTCAACCCCACCTCCGCCGATTCCTTTGCGGTCAGTTCGTATGTATCGACGCTCAACCAGCTGACTGCCGATGCCGCCGGCGGCTCCCGGCCGCTGGGTGACGTTCCGTTCAAGCCCATCAATGCCGCCGCCACGGCAACGTACAACCGCACGCTGTCGCCCACGCTGCTCAACGAAGCCCGCTTCAATTTCACGCGCTTTACGGATGACGGCCTGGCGGACGCCTCCAACGTGAATTTCGGGATCCCGCGGCTGGAAGTGGAGGGCCTGGCGCTTCCGGACCGAATCCGCTTCGGCGCGCCTCAGAGCGAAACAACTCCCAGCAAGTTGGCGCAAAACCAATTCGAGTTTCGCGACAGCCTGAGCAAGGTGTCCGGCAATCACGCCTTCAAATTCGGCGCGGAGCTGCGTTGGGAGCAGGACAACAATAGCCTGGTAGGCGGCGCCCGCCCGTTGTATTCGTTCCAGGGTCTTTTCAACCTGGCCAATGACACACCGGTGTTCGAGCAGATCAACGCCGATCCGAGCACCGGCGCGCCGGCCGATGCTCAACGCTATTTCCGCACACACACCTACGGCCTGTTTGTCCAGGACCAATGGAAAGTGCGGCCCAATCTCACGCTGACGCTCGGACTCCGCTGGGAATATTTCTCACCGATAACGGAAACCCGGGACCGTCTCAGCAACCTTGTCTATGCGGCACCGGCCACGCTGCTGGGCGCCCGCGTGGAGACGGTGGGCGAGGTCTTTCATCGCGACCGTAATAATTTTGGACCGAGGTTCGGCTTCGCCTACAATCCGCATCGCTGGAACAAGCTGATGGTTCGCGGCGGCTTCGGAATCTACTACCAGCGCGTGCCGGACGTGATCTTTGCCAACACTCGCGGGAATCCGCCGTTCTTCGCTCGGTTTAGCCTGTGTTGCGGGAATGTGGGAACGCCATTCGACAACGGCCAGATCCTTTACGCGCTGGGGAGCAGCAACTCGATCTATAGCTATCCCGGCAATCCCGCGTTGGCCATCGGCGTCGATTCCGCCACAGGCGCCGTGCTCAACCGCACGGTGGAAGTCTGGGGGGCGCAACAGAATTTTGCGACGGCTTACGCCTATGTGTATTCCTGGAACTTTGAATACAGCCTGCCTGGACACATGGTTGCTTCAGCGGGATATCAGGGCAGCACGGACCATCACTTAATACGCATCGTCAATCAGAATTTCCTGTACCCGAATAACCCGGCGTTCGGACCGGTTTATTTCCCGCAGCCCGACGTCAATTCGAATTACAACGCCCTCAACCTGAGCCTGGCGCGCAGTTTTTCTTCGGGCCTGGGGTTGCAGGCCAATTATCGCTGGTCGAAGAGTATCGACCAATTATCGAATGAGGGGCCCGGGTCCGGCTCCAACCAGACATGGCCGCAAGACCAGAGCACGGAACGCGGCCCCTCGGATTTCGACGCGACGCATTCGTTCACACTGGCCGCCCAATACGAGCTTCCCTGGTACAAGACCAAAAAGGGCTTGGCCGGAGC
This sequence comes from Bryobacterales bacterium, assembly GCA_963817515.1. Lineage (GTDB taxonomy): Bacteria > Acidobacteriota > Terriglobia > Bryobacterales > Bryobacteraceae > DATMNI01. The sequence goes on from CAWFPJ010000014.1 coordinate 444,235, forward strand.
CCTGCTGGGAGGTTTTCGGATTTCGCCGATTGTCACTTACCACACGGGCTTCCCTTACACTGTGAAAATCGGACAATCCGTAAACACACCTGGTGGACCCAGCCTGGGCCCCATCCGACCAACCGTGTTCTACGGCCATGCGGTTTATGACAACTCGAACGACGCATTCATCAATGGTACGAACTGGCCGGGTGGGGGCGCCGCGTATTTCGATATCGCTTCCCAGGGGCCTCCGGGAATTGGCCGCAATAGCTTTCGAGGCCCGCGCTACTTCGCAACGGATTTGAGCGTCGCCAAACAATTCAAGCTCCCGTCGCGCCTGCACTTGGGGGAATCGGCCTTCATCGACCTGCGCGCTAACTTTTACAACCTGTTTAATACCTTGAACCTCACTCCATTCGGCTTCTTTGACAGCGGCGTGTTCGCCGACAGTTCTCAGTTCGGAAGAGCGACTCAACCCGGGTTGGCCGGCCGTGTGGTGGAATTTCAGGGCCGCTTCAGTTTTTAGCTCTTGTGTTGCCGATGAGTCCCGCGGTCCAGAATTGGCGCGCAACGTCTTCCCATGGCCGTTCGGAGTGGTTAGGGCCATTCACCCGTGGTTCAGCATATTCGAGTATTTTGGCCCTACGGGGTTACTGTCCAAACGCCCACGAGAGAGCTACAAGAGGCGTCACGTCCTGGCGCAACCCCTTGTTGTCCAGGCGAAACAAAAGATCTGCGGTCAACAACAGTTTCCCGAAGAGGTTGTATTTGAAGCCCACGGCGCCGCTATTCAGACCCACGTTGTCCTTGCCGCCGCTGATGGTAGGCAGCGCAAGGGACCCGGTGCCGCCCGGGATATTCTGCGTATTGAAGGTAGTCTCGAACACACGTGGCGCGTCAAAGAGCGCCTGACCCAGGTAGTCGAAAGCGAGGGTGAGACCTTTGGTCACACCTACATCGGCGCCAAGGGAATAGAACAATTGGCTCGGCAGGCTGGATTTCAAGGCTGGCCCGTTCTGAATGACTACCGCTCCGGTTGCATCCTCGCTGACCTTGGTGCCAGTCACATCTCCCCCCAGGATTGAAGATCCGTTCCATTGATACCCGAGATTGAGGTGTGGCGAAATTCTCTTGCCGCCGGAGATGGCTACGAACGGCTTGATGCCCGTCGCGCCTGACCCCAGCAGTTGCCTGGCATCGCCGGTAGGCGTGCGTACATCCAACGCGAGAGCGACACGGATGGCATTGTTCGAAAAGATGTTGGCCTTGGCGCGTAAGGTGATATCACCGAGGCCTGTTGCGCTCCCAGAGCTGCCATAGACGCTCGAGAGACTACCGGCTGCGTCGAACGAGTGTGGATTTGGTAGCGTTCCTATTCCGGGAAGGACAAACGTCGGCCCGGACACGCGAATGATGTTTGCTGCCGAGCTCGCACTCATGCGTACGGAGACGATGGGGATCGCGGCTGAGATATCCAGGTGATCCGTGATTCCGACCGTACCGTACAACATGGTTTGATCCATCTTCAGATCGATACTATTCTGCGTGGAAATCACATCTGCCTCGTACGTCGGAGATGTGCCGTTCGGACCCGTGTCCGGGACGTGGCTGAAAACCGCCGGGACCTTTTTGAGGTCGATGCCATCCAGGTTTTGGAACCGGAAACGCTGATAACTCACACCGACGGAGAACTTGCCTCGACCAATTGTCTCTGCGCGCTCGGTATAGATCGGGCCGAAGCTGCTGGTGGTACGTTCAAATGCACCAGCCGCGGAATTGTACTTGTAGGTAAAGCCGGACGAGGGAGAAATGATCGGCAAAATAGCCAGTTGAGTGGCAATCGCCGAACTGAGCGTCTGGTTCAGCGTCGTCTGCGCCGAGCCGATGAAGTGGGCGTAGTGCGGAAACGCGCCACCGCTGAAAAGGGTCAAGCCCGTAGGGCCGAATAGATTCGGCAGGACGCAACTGGGTTCCTTTGTGCGGCCATTGCACTGGCCCGTTACGACCGTGCCCTGGGTGAGGGGGGTTCCCTGGCCAAAACAAATCGAGCTAGCGGCCCCGAAAACTAGGACTGGGATGGCCAAGCGTCCCAGTCGCGCTGCAGAGATACTCATGAGAAAGGATTCTAGCATGTCCGCTAGATCTGTGTCTCTGAGCGCCTTACGATGTCGTCCTAAGGGATATTCCCGAGCCAGCCGGGCGGCTTACAACGTCAGACCCCCTAGCATTGTGAAGACCGTCGCGAGTAAGCCTCTATCGCCTACCGGGTGGTATCCATGGAGACAATCAGCCAGTGATCCCGATCTTTTTTCAACCTGACCACTACCGTGTCGTTCTGCGCCAGACTCTGCCCGTCTTTTGTTCGTCCGGTGAGCGAACGACTGCATTGCACGCTAGCGGTATCTCCCTGAATTTCAGGCGCCCCTGGTTTCAAGGTGTATTGGAACCGGGCAAAATATGTAAAATTATTCTTGATAGTTGACTCGGCACTTCTTTGCAAAGTTGGATAAATCGCCTTTAGACCATTCAAGTCTTCTTTTTGGTAGGCCGTCTCATATTTGCCCACGGCCAGCCTAATTGCGTCTTCTTCAGCCTTGCGCTGCTCCGTTTGCCTCCGAGCCAATTCTATCTGCTGCTGGCGTGTATCTTCGGCCTTCTTCTTTTCTTTTTCTTCATCGCCCTTCTTTTTTTCTGCCGCCTGCTCATCCAGCCGCCGCTGTTCGTCCAGCTTTCGCTGCTCGGCCAACTTTCGGTCCAGGCCCTCGATCAGCCCCTTAGCTTCACCTGCCCGCGCTCCATTGGGGTACTGCTCGACAAACTGCTGCAACGCGGCCCGACTGTCTTTCCTGACCCCGTTCCAGACATTGTCTTCATCGGCCCGGCGTTTTGCTTCCACGACTTTTTCATCGATACCCAGGAGAGCCTCCGCCGGCAAAATACTCCAGGACTTGCCGGGTTCGAAATTGTGCCGGTTACTCTTAGAATGGAAACCCTGTAGTTCTAGAAGAATGGCGTGCTCGCCGGGGCCCACATCTGTGGAGAAGCGGCCATCTGACTGAACCGCTCCCACCTGTCTGCCATCAATGGAAACGCGTGTTCCTGCCCGGGCACCCTGAATGTCGAGCCGCGCGCTCAGCGGCACCAGTGTGAAGGTCCGTTGCAGGCGAGAACCCCTCGTGATCTGCGCTGATTGCCGGGCGCCTGAGTAGCCGTCCTTCTGAACCTCTACGAGGTAATTTCCAACATCGAGTTGTAATTGGATAGACTTGCCAGCCGATGCGCCGGGGTATCGTTTCTTGTCCACAATCACAGTCGCACTATCGACATTCGTTTCAACCGATAGCGTACCCACGTTGCGAGCGGAAGTGAGAATAACGTTAATCGAAGCTTCTGGTCCGATGTTGATATTGACATCGCGTTCTCTCACGTTCAGCTTCTTGTTTCCTTCGCTCAAATCGCGCAGATCCAGGCCTTGGGCGCCCAAATTTCCCAAACGCTTTCCATCCAGGAGAACTTCGCCCGAGGTACAGTTGCAGTCGAGCTTCGCGCTGTGGCCCATATTGCTGACCACTAAAGCGTCCGCATCCTTAGCCTCCACTCGACCCTGAATGGTGGGCAAACGGCCGGGAGCCGTTTCGAAAGATAAGGAGGCATCTCCCTCGGATCCGGAAATAACCAGCTTGTATTTTCCTGCTAATAGATCCTTCCGCTCGAAGCTGCCGTTCTGCAGATCGCCGGCTCTTGCGCCATTCAGCATCACGTGGCCTGACCGGAAGTTCGTGGTGACCAGCAGGACGGCCCCGAATGGCTCCAGCAGGATATGGACCGGAGTCGATTTCGCAGGATCTACATGAAGGGTGCGCGACACCGGCCTGTATCCTTCTAGTTGTGCCGTAAGGGGATGATCTCCCCGGCTTAAGCGAAAGTGGCAAGGCGGGCTGGCGCAGGTTTGATCTTCGACCTTGATTTCGGCACCGCTTGGCGAAGTTGTGACCTCTACCGGTTCCAGCGCCGGGCCTTGCACCTGCGAGAAGTGCCGCCACCCGAGGATCGCTAATACCAAGACAATGGCACCTGTGGCAATCGCGCCACCGACCCCGCGGTACGAGGCAAACCGCGCCACCAGGAGCTGCCTCTTTCTTGCATTCAAGGCACGCTCGGCAGCGTCGACCAGCGCGATTACTTCTGGATCGTTCCCATACTGTTCCCGACGGGCCCTGGCCCGTGCCAGCATCTCTCCGATCTCGGCCGGATTCGCTGCGGTTTGTGCCGACGCTTCAATGGTACGCAGTTCATCGATGAGCGGCTGCCGTGCCGCACGAATCTGTTCCGAGAGTGAGTGTTGAAGCTGCTTCAGCCGGCGTTCATCGGGACAAATAGCCAACGCACGATCGACCTCCGCATAGGCGGCAGCCAGTTGCCCTTTCATCCGCAACTCTCCGGCCCGCAGAAGACAATCTCTCACGGTCTCGTCGGTGCGGGCAGTCGCAATCGCACGCGAAAGATCATCCGGCAGGGCCGCCTTCGGATTAAGAGTAACAATCGCACCGCCCATCTGTTCGGCCGCTCGCCAGTCGACAAGAGCCGCCTTACGAGCGAATTTCAGCAGCAAATTCAGAACCTTGTGCAGAGTGGCGCCGGTATTGTCCAGTTGGGCTGCCTGCTGCAACTTGGTTGTGCCGTCTTCATACCTGCCGTTTTTGAGTGCGGCTTCGCCCTCCGAGAGCAGTTCGCGCAACTGGTTCCGTCGCCCCTTTAGTCCCTCCAGGCGAATGCCGGCATCCAGGATCGCGCGCTCCTCCGGAAACTCAACCAGTGCGCGATCGAACTGCTTGGCGGCTTCGTCAAGGTCACCGGCCTCCACTTGCCGGTTGATTTGTTCGACCCAGCCGGAAACGGCGGAGTCACGGGTCCGCCGAATCTGCTCCTCCGCTCGCGCGATTGCCGCTTGAATGCCCGGGTATTGAGCGTAGATGGAAAGAACGCCTTTCCATTGGTCCACGGCTCTATCCCACTCGCCGGCAGCTTCGTGAGCCTTAGCCTTATCGACCAGTGAGCCGACCCGCGACAACTGTTTCAAGGTGAGTCTGAGTTCCTCAGTGATCCACGGATCACCGGGGTAACGGGCGAATCCTTCCTGGAGCAGCCGTTTGCGACTTTCGAAATCGGGCTCGGCACTGACCGTGCGCTGAAGCTGATTTATGTATTCAACCCTGACGCAATTCCTCGCTTCCGTTCTTAGTTCCGCGCATAGGACGTGACTCGGAAATCGCTTAAGATACTTATCGCAGATCTCGAGCACCGCGGCGAAATTGCGGTTGGCCAGTTCTCCCGCCGCACGAATTATATCCGATAGGTGCCGGACTGAGACTTCACCCGCTGAACGGACCTCCTGGTCATCGGGATAGTACTCCAGAATCCTATGTGCGTGCTCCAGCATCTGGCGGGCTTCGCTAGGTCCTGAGACCTCGCTGGCTGCCTGGTCTAGCGTTGAGAGCTTTTCGATGTGACTCTGCCGCCTTCGCTTCCACTCGCGGTCCTGCAGCTTCGCCTCGTAACGTTCCTTGGCCTGAACGAACGCAGAATCGCTCCCCAGGTCTTCGATGGACTTCGTAATGCATTCGAGGGCTTCATCCAGGCGATTCTCCCTCTCGAGTTGTTCGACTTGAAGTACCGCTTCGGAGACGGCCTGCTGGTGCAGCCAGCGCTCTCTTAAGTGAATGATTGACCGCTCGGTTTCAAGGATCGCGGACTCATTCGGCCAGGTTTTCAGCGCATCATTAAGTGCGGCCAATGCGCTTTCGAAATCGTGAGCCTCCGCTCGTCCTCTGGCTTCGCTGCACAGCTTTTCGATCGCCGCCGCCTTCTCACCAGCCCGGACCCCCTGCTTCGCACGATCAACCAATTCGGCCAGTTCAGGGTCGGAGGGGAACTGCGAGACCATCGGCGCCAGCAGATTGAGTGCACCGGAGAACTGGCCCCGTTCGAGCAACTCGCCTGCTTCCCGGAGGCACTTGGCCTTGAGAAGTTGGGGGCGGAGTTCCAACAGCGCAGTCTGGTCTGGATAGCGCTGTAACGTCTCTTCAAGAATACGGAGAGCCTCCGCAAACCGACCATCTCGCTCCAATCGCTTGATTGAGCGTAGCTTCTCACGCACAGCCTGTTCCAGCCGCCATGAGGCTTGGGCCGAGCGGATCTCTTGCTGGGCGTCCAAAAGACTTCGTTCGGAAGGCCAACTGCTCAAACCACGGAGCAGAAGGGCCATCGCGCCATCGTAATTGTGCCCGGTTGCCAGGGTGCGGGCATCGGCGACCAACTTCGCGATAGTTGCAGCGCGATTTCCTGCTTCCAGTTCAGATCTGGCCTTCGATAAGAGCACGCCGAGAGTAGGATCGCTCGGAAAGCTCGCCACGGCCGCCTGGAGTAAGTTGATGGCCTCTTGAAAACGGCCTTCGCCCATCAGGGTCTCGCATTCCCGTTCGGCTTGTTGTCTCTGCTTGATGGCGCGGAGTTCCTGCTGAACTCGATCGAGGGCAGACTCGAGCGCCGCCTCTCCCGGATACTTGCGGCAGGATTCGCGCGCAAGCTGCAGTGCTTCATCCAGTCGTGCCTGATCGGTGAGCGCCTTGATCTGCGTCAATACGGCCGCCACCGCTTCGGCGCGCTCCTGGAGTTCCTGTTCACGCTTAGCCCGCTCGCGGAGTTGTCCAAGCGCTGCGTCTCCGGAATATTGCTCAAGCGCCGCATCCAGATTCCGAAGCGCCTCTTTAAACTGACCGCGCCCGATCAGGGCATCGGCCTGTCGCAAAACCTTTTGGTATTGCTCCGTCTTCTCTTGACCCTGAATGCGCGCCTGGGCCGAGAGCAGCCGCTTCTCTCCGGGCCATTTTTTGAGCTCTACTTCCAACAACTGCAGAGCTGCCTCAAACTCATGACGGTCCGCCAGAGCGTTGGCTTGTTGTTCCACTTTCGAAACCGCTTCGGACCGGCCCTGCTCTCGAAGTGCCTCAGTGGCGCGAACGAATAGTGCCTGGATTTCGAGCTCGTCGGGATACTTTTCGCAAGCGGCGCGTAGGAACTGTACTGCCTCCTTCAGTTGACCGCTTGCGAGCATTGAAGCGGCATCCACCGCTGACTTGGCGATGTCATCACGGCGCTTGTGCGCGCTCCATTCCTTCTCCAGTTGCTGTTGAGCATCGAGCAATACCGGCTCGTCTCGATACTCCTTGAGAGACTCTACCAAGAGCTTGGACGCATCTGCAAAGCGGATCTCGGACTTCAACTGCTGGACGCGCGCAAGAATCTCACCAACTGCCTGCTGGCGCAGCCAGATCGCGCGTGCCGTTCGGAGCGATTCGAATTCGCGAACCAAGGTAGGGTCGCCGGGATGTTCTCGAAGACCTTGATTTAGTACCTCAAACGCCCGGCCGAATTCCCGCGTCTCCTTTAAACGGTTGACGTCTGTAACCAGCTTACTAATCGCTTCGGCCTTTTCCCGCTTGCTTCTCTTCTCCTTCACTCTCGCTAGGAGAGATTCCAGTTCCAGCTCACCGGGATACTGCTGTGTGATTCTATCCAGCAGACTCACGGCATCGTCCAGCCGGTCGGTAGAGAGCAACAGCCGGGCTTCCTTAGATGCCTGTTGAACCGCCTGCTGTCTCTCGAGTTCTGCCTGCTCTTTTTGGTAGTGCGCCGAAAGCTCAAGTAACTCCGGGTCGCCAGGAAATACTTCGAGCACTGAAGATATAAGAGTCAGTGCCTTGGTTAGTTGGTTTTCAAGCAGGAACTGTTTTGCCAGCAGCCTGGTTTCAGCGATAGTCTTTTGTCGCTTCCAGATATTCCTCGCTAGTTCGATTTCAGCCTGCTGCCGGATCAATAATTCGTCTTCCGGCCAGGTTTTCAGGCCGTTCTCGAGGACCGTAAGAGCGCGTTGAAACTTCTTAGCCTCTGCATGAACCGCGGCTTCCCGTATGATGGCGTCAATTGCCCGCGTCCGCTCATAGACACGCAGCTCTTCCTTGGCTCTCGCCAGAAGTGCCAATAGGTCGGCTTCGTCTGAATATTGCGCGCAGGCCTGTTGAATTAGACGGACAGCCTGTTCGGGCTGCTTCTTGTTCAACAGGCTTTTAGCATCTTCAACCGCCTTCTCCACTGCTTCCCTGCGCCGTTGCTGGTCCCACTGCTTCTCGAGTTGCTGAATCAGCTCCACCAGCCTGGGTTCGACGCCATACTCTACCAGGGCGCTTTCCGCCAGCTGAAGGGCCTCCCCAAAGCGTTTCTGGGATCGGAGCCTTTCGCATTCAGAGATGGCCGACTGTATCGCATTCTGACGATCCCACTGGGCCTTCGCCGCCATTACACTGCCCAGCGACCGGGTCAACAGACCTTCGCCCGGATATTTATTGAGGGCTCGATCGAGCACAGCCAGGGCCGCATCGAAGTTTCTTGCTTCGGTTAGGGAGTTCGCCTCCGCCACCGCCTGATGTACCAGTTGAACTCGCGCCTGTGACTCAAGTTCCGCACGCCCATAGGAGAGGAGGCGCAATACCTCTTCGTTTTCTGGAAATTCACTCCTGAGCGTTTCAAGGAAACTGACGGCCTCCTCCAGGCGCTGCGCGCGCAACAGGCCTGTGGCCATGTCTATCTGAGTCTTGACACGCTTTAACTTTTCACGCCGCTCCTGTTCTTCCCGGATGCGGCTCCGCAGGCGTTCAACCCGAGGAACGTTCAGGTCGCCAACGAGTCCGTCCAGTACACGAATGGCGTCGTCATAAGCGCCGGCGACGCCAAAAGCCTCGGCTTCGCCGATAGCCTCTTCAATCATCCGCTCCCGCCGAAGGCGTTCCGTAGCGCGCTCAATGGTCTCAAGAAGTACCGCCGCTTCGGGATGATGAGGATCGTGTTGCAGGGCCTCCGAAGCGGATTTATGCGCCGCTGCCAGATCCTGCTGTTCGAACTGGCGCCGGGCTTGGTCAAACAATCCGCGAGCCTTGTTGAAATGCTCCAGGAGACCGCGAGCATGCTCCGCCCGGCTCTGAATGTTGATGTTCTGGGGATCCAGCCGCATCGCGGTCTCAAAGCTCTGAACAGCTTCCGCGAATCGCCGTTGAATCTGTTGTTCTTCGCCGGATTTCAGCAAGGACTCGATTCGCGGCTGCAACGCCAGCAATTGCAGTTGCCTCTGGAGGTCTTCCCTCAGCAACCGCGCCACGCGATTAGCGGGATCGAGACTCAGTACTTCAAGCACCAGCGATTGGGCTTGCTCCAATTGCCTTCCCGCAACCAACTCCTGGGCTTGCAGTAACAGCTTGGCTGCACTTTCCTGCTGGAGTTCGATTCGGATGGGGTCGATATCGAAATGGACTTCTCTGAGGCTTTGATACCTAAGTTCCGGGTCCTTTTGCAGGAGACGGCTGATCACACGCTGCAGCGCTTCGGGACAGTCTGTAAGGAAGTCGCGAAGGGGCGGCGGCTCCTCAAAACTGATCTTATACATCAATGCGCGCGGGTCCGTAGCCTCGAACGGATGCCGGCCGGTGAGCAGTTCGAAAAATGTAACCCCGTAAGCAAAAGTATCACCACGGGCGTTGGCATCGGATCCGGAAAGCTGCTCCGGCGCCATGTAAAGTACGGTGCCAACAACGGAGCCTTCCTGTGTCAGGCGCGTGGCATCGAGATCCTGGGTCAGCCTCGCGACTCCAAAATCCATAATCTTGACGCGCCCCCCGGGAAGCACCATGATGTTTGCCGGTTTAACGTCTCTGTGGATTACGCCGTTGCGGTGAGCGTAGTCTAACCCTTCCGCAACCTGCAACATGATCTTGCATTTTTCCAGGATGCTGAGCGGCTTGTGAGCAGCAATGATCTGGTGTAAATCATCGCCTTCCAAGTATTCCATCGCCAGGAAAGGGCTATCTGCATGCTCACCGAACTCGTAGACAGTGACTATGTTTTCATGCCGGAGATTTGCAGCCACGCTGGCTTCGTTACGGAAGCGCCTCAATACATCTTTGCCGGCGGCCGTTAAGACCTTGACTGCTACGAGACGTCCAACGCTTGGATCCAGAGCCCGATAGACGCGCCCAAAGCCGCCGCGGCCAAGCTCCGCTTGGACACGGTATCTACCGATCTGAGGGGGCATCAATTCTGGCATGGGGCTAGGAAGAGGCTCCTCACTCCGAGCGTGAGATTATTATATCCGACCGACGCAAACCAAGGAAGCATGGCGTGTTGAGCTGTATGAGGTTGCCTGAGGCACGGTAGTACCGGGCTACCGCGAACTGAGCCTCCGGTACCGCTAGTCCTTTAGTCCTTGTTACCGAACCGCGGGCCGGTGGCGATCCTGAAGTTGTTTGGGGCATCCAATTCGGAAGAAGTGTAGGTAAAATGAGGATGTCGCGGAGGAAAAGTATATGCCAATGCAAGTCTGTATGGGGGCGATGATGCAATGCAGTTTTGGTCTGGCACCTAGTTCCCTGGTGGTTCTACCGCAGAACGAGACCTTCACGGATCTGGTGCCGGACGCTAACATCATGGACCATGTCCCGATGGTCAACATCATGCCGTTCGGTATGTGCACCTCTCCGGCGAACCCGACCGTGGCCGCAGCCACCGCGGCGGCTATGGGTGTTCTGACTCCGATGCCTTGCATCCCGAACACACCCGCGCCATGGGTTACCGGAGCACCGAACGTGATACTAGGGAACTTTCCAACTCTCGATAATGTCTCCACACTGATGTGCATGTGGGGTGGCGTGATTCAGTTTGTGAACCCGGGGGAGATGACGGTCACTGTGCCGTAGACCGTCAAGCAGGCTAAGCGCTCCATCGGCAAATTGCAGCTCAATCAGCGGCCTGACTTTGAGGTTCGGTTCCGCTCCGTTCCAGGCAGCGTGCCGTCTTTCGGCAATCGAACCTCTATTTTCCGATCGCGGCCAAGGTCCGCGGAACCGCATGGCGCAGCTCCGGCGTGGCCCATTTCGATTGAAGGACCAGCGTGCCAATGCGCTGGAGCGTCGCCTTCGCGTCCGCGGTTGCCCGCTCCAAAGGAGGGGGTACGACCACGGTCGCCGGGCGGAACCACTGCTGCGGCTTAGGGTCGAACAGCACCTCGGCGAGCGGCAGCTTCAGGTCGTCCGCAAGGGTTTTGCCGGCGAAGACATGCTCACACCACAGCAGCAAAGGTGGGTCGTTGCGATGGGCATAGATATTGGCCTGCATCCAGGAAACTTTATCTTCATGCTCAAAGCGCGGATCGGCAAACTTGCGCTCCAGCAGGGCCAGGGCAGGCTCGGTTCCGTTGGCCACAAGCGTCGCAACGGTGAGGTTGGCAAACCCGTCATCGGGCTGGCAATGCGCATCCCAGAAGCGCACCAGATCCTCGGGTGCGGGGCGGATGGCTTGCGAGTATTGAATCAGAAAATCTACTCGCGCGTCGTTGGCCAGAAACGCGTGGCTGCCGCTTAGCTGCACCAGCACTGCCTGGGCCGAAGGTGCGGCGTTCATACTCAAGGCCTGCAAGACCATTGAGATGCGTAGCCTCCGTCCCGTGCTGGCATACTCCTCGACCGTATCCAGGCGGGAGAGGAACTCGGGCGACCGGAGCCAGCGGGAAAGGTAGCTGTGTTCTTGCTCCTGGTTGCTGCGTGCCAGTTCGAGCGCCGCCTGCAGCAGTTGCTTCGGGTCGCGCGAGGATTCGAAAATGTGAGATATAGCGTCGTTCATGCGCGCCTCCTTCTTGGTTCCGCCCTGGCTGGGTTGCTGGGCGGCGGCTGACACTAACGCCAGCATGAATGCCAGTAACCGCATGTTGGCTCCTTTCATGTTGGTTCCTTTTATGGTGGCACGAGCGGACTCTGCCGCACAGCCTTGGCCTGAATGATATCGAAATCCTGGGCCTGGGCCCATGGATTCACCCAATGCATGACGTTCTCATTCGGCGGGTAGAGCAGGTTGTCGTTAAAGGGCGAGCCGGCCGTGTCCACACGGTGGGCCAGACTTAGGATGTGGCCGAATTCGTGAACCATGGTGGTGGCGTAGGTCTGCTGGTCATTCAGGTTCGTCGGGACCCCGCAGGCATCGGAGACGTACATGGAAAACAGACCCTGCCAACGATTGGGATTCGCCGCAGGCGCCGGCCGGGTTCGTGCGGCAAGCAGGGTCATGACCTGATTGATGGCGGCGCCATCGGGCGGAATGCCGCAGGGCGATATGAGCGAAGTGCTGGGCGTACCGTTGTCAGTAATCGTCGCCCCCAGATTGTTCGCCGGATAGTCATCGGCGGCGCCCAAATTCCCGCTGTTGTCGGAATGGATATAGGCGAAGTTCATCACATTCTGGCGAAAATTGAGCCGGGTGGTCCTCGTAAATCCGGTTGTCGGGATCCTTCGCGTGACGCCTCTTGCGACTCGGATGCGAAAAATGCCGGGGATCGCGCTGGCGACGGCTCCATCGGTTACGGTAACGTTCGTGTCCAGCACCAGTTGTAGGCCGAGCTGATACAACCAGACGTTGGCGATGGAGAGATGATTGTTGACGTCGGTCGGGGTACTGCGCGGAATGGCGCCAGGCGGCCCGTTAAGGATGTTGAAGCGGCAGGTAATCTGCCTCACCGGGGCCACCAGCGCGCGATAGGTGGCGACGAGCGCGCCCAGGTAGCGGCACTCCAGGCGCACTTCGCCCTTCGCGGTGCCATAGACCTTAATCTTCCGGCCTGTATTGACGCCGTTCAGAAAGGCAACCGCACCGCCGGAGATGGCCACGCCCGTCCACACCAGGCGCGCGTCGTTATCGGTGAAGTTCATGGTGGGCGGCCAGTAATAGGTGTATTCAATGAGGGCAACGTTGGCCGCCGTCGCTGCGGCCGCCGTGAGCAATGGAATGACCGGCGGATTGGGCACGGTGTTGAGGTTCGAACCGGGCGGAATGGGGGCCGTGATCCCGGCTACATTGAGGACTGGTGCCGGCGGCGAGATAACCCAGGCCGGCCGCGGCGGCAGGTTTGCGGCTGGCGGCGTCGGACGGACATCATCGAACTCCATGCGAACTTTAAAGCTGTGGCCGCTCACCGTGGTGCACGAGATCCCTCCGGGTTGATCGCGGCAGGCAAATACTGCGTCCGCCGGATGCAAACCGAAGGATCCGGCTGCGAACATTTGCACTTCCCATTCAAGGATGAAGTTTTCGGTCGCCGTGCGGCGCGGTCCCTGCGTCCAGGGAGGGCGCAGCGTGGCGGTTATCGAGCCCATCTCGTCGTCCCAAAATACATCGCGGTCTTTTACGTGGAACGTAACGATAACTGAGCCGGCATCGCGTCCGGAAACGTCCACATCAGCCGACCATTGCGCTTCGGGAAGATCGATCCAGTGCTGTTCCACGGCGTCGAAATTCAGGTCCGTACTACCCACACGGCGTCCATCGACATGAGCGTCAAAGTAGAATTCGCCCGAGCCGATCCAGTCGCCATCATTGATGACGAAAACCCGTTTGAAGATCACCTTAATTCTTTCGTTGGGCATGACTAAGACCTGTGCGACTGTTTGAGTTTGCTCTTGGTGGCATCATCGGCCTGGCCCGTTACCGGAATCTGATTTCGTTGCTGAAACTGGCGCAGCGCCTCCTCAAATTCTGGGGTGATCTCGTCGGTCTGATCGCCGCAATTGAAACCAAGGTTGGACAGGCGGTGCTTAAGACCGCTGACCTCAGATACGGGGTTGAGAAAGCCGAGTTTCAGAGGAATAACAGTTTCTTTCAACGTGCCGGGTTCGATGGTCAGTTTGCCCTGCTGAGCGTTGGGTGGAATAGGCTGAGTGATGACACCATCACTATCCGTTTTCCCTAAAATCACGTTACCGTCGATTGCAAGGGCAAATGGGACGTTGGCGCGCGGCACTTCTTTCTGCTTCACGCGATCGGGCTCCGGATCGTCCTCAGTGACGTGGCGTCCGCCTTGCGGCGCAGACGGTGGCTGCGGACGTTGTTGCTGCTCGTTTTCATAATCGAGGATGCGTAATTTGAGGACCGCGGGAAGACCCTTGCGCTTGAAAACATGTTTCTGATCCGTACCGCGCGATTCCTGCCTGACCTCAAGATCGGGAATGAAGAGCGTATCACCCTCTTTGAGAATATTCGGATCCTTACGCAGCGATTTAAGCGTAGAGTTCTCGGGATGATCCCAGATCTTCTGCCACAAAAGCCCGCGATTCATAGCGATGCTGTGAAGGCAATCTCCTTGTTGGATGATATAGTTCTCCGGCACGCCAACCCCTCGACTAATCAAAGTATTTGCTTATTCTTTGCCAGGCAAAGCCTGATAGGCGTCGAATTGCTCCCGACGCGCTATCTCGGGCGCCCGTTCAATTCTGTCAATTAATTCTGTCAATAAGATCGTTCGGTCGAGCAGCCTGGCGACCTCTTTGCGTACTGCTCTACTCTTCCCGATCTACTTCGGCTCCCACGCATCCTTATCCAGATTCGGGAACGTGACTTTACACGTCCCGGGATCGATACCATCCACTCGCGCCCGGCCCTTCTCGTCGAGCGTTCCATCCGCAACCGTAGTTCCATCCGGAAGAGTGACCAGGTAGGGTTCTCCTACAACCGGCTTACCCGCCTCATCCACCAGCTCAATCTCAATCCAATGCTTCTTGTCCTTATTCTCATCGGAGTTGGGATCGTGCGTGGGGACGTTTGTAGGGGCAGCCGACTTCCGGGCGGCCTTAACATTGGAGAGCTTGGCGGGTGGCGTCATCTCGCCCGGATCGGCCTTGTCGGCCTCCTGCGCGACGGTCGGCCCAAGCGGTGACACCAGAGCGCCCGCGCTTCCCGAAAGTGCCGCGCCGGCGCTGTTGATCTGCACCATCGTCCCCTTAATGGCCACGCCCGACGGATCGATCGTAATGAAGTTACTGCCGACCTTTAGCGTGATCCCCATGGAGGCCTCGATTACAATCTGCATGGCCTTCAGGTACAGGTTCTGCGTGACCTGGCTGCTATGGTTGGCTTTGAACTCCTCAATCACATCGCCCGTCACGTTGATGGAATGGGAACCAGTGATTTTCACCGCCGATTTCCCAGCGATTTCCAAATGGTGGTCCCGGCCGATTTTCTGGATCTGATCGCGGACGGCATCGATGTGGATGTCGCGGTTGATTTTTTCCATCTTGTCGCGCTGCACAATCAGGTGCCGGTCCTGGCCGATCCACTCTTTCCGATCATTCTGAATCCGAACGTCCAGGTTCTTCTGGCCGTGAATGAAGACTTGCTCGTCCCCTTTTTTGTCCTCGAAGCGCAGCTCGTTAAATCCGCCTCCGCCTTTGGATGAGTAGCTCTTGATGGTGCTCTTGGTCTTTTGGTCGGGAAGCGCGTACGGCGGCATCTGCTCGGCGTTGTACACCCGGCCCGTGATGATCGGCTGATCGGGGTCGCCTTCGAGGAAGTCGACTATCACCTCCTGGCCTATGCGAGGCGTAAATATCGCGCCCCACTTCTTGCCCGCCCAATTTTGGGCCACCCGGATCCAACAGGAGCTGTTCTCGTCCTTCTTTCCCTCCCGGTCCCAGTGGAACTGCACTTTCACGCGCCCGTACTGGTCTACGAAAATCTCCTCGCCTTCGGGGCCTACCACTACAGCCGTCTGCGAGCCCTGCACTACCGGGTGCGGAGTACCGCGCAGCGGTCGGAACGGTGTCGAATGCGGAATACACTCGAAGCTATTCTGGTAGTGAAGATTTGTTGAAGTACCGGAGCCGCTGCGGAAATCGCCCGGCTGGCTGGCTGTGTGACGCAGCGCGGTCAACACCCAGGCCTGATTCATGTCGCTCCGGAAATGCTCCGTCAGATCAAAACGATATCCGCTCGTAAAAGCGCGGCAATCGCTCGACCCGCGTGCAATCAATGTGGGCCCTTCCAGTTCCTGCAACCGTGTCCGTACTAAACCGTCGCCCTCATTGGTTTTCCGGTATTGGCCCGGGTGGTAGTCGTAGATTTCGTACGAGCTCTTACCGGCGACGCTGGCCTGCAAAGGCTGGCTCGGCTGTTCGAAATTATAATCAGCCTGGACATAAATACCGGGCCGCATCTCCTGTTGAACATGCCAGCTCTGAATAATGTCATCTTCTTGCGCGGCGCCGCCCGAAGCTCCCTCGTATCGACCCTGGGGTTGATCCGGACAGGGCTTATGCTCGATGGGGTCATTGGCCAAAATCAGAGTATGGACGCCATTCTGGTGCTCGAAGAAATAAAAGATTCCTTCTTCTTCCAGTAACCGCGAAATGAAGTTGAAATCAGTTTCCCGATATTGAACACAATACTCGCGCTCCTGGAAATCTCCATAGAGCTGCAGCTTGTAGTCCTTGAAATTCATCTCGTCAAAGATCTGTTTGACGATGTCCGGAACCTTCTTCTTTTGGAAAATGCGGCAGTCCGATGTGCGGGTGAGGAACCACAACCAGGGGACCATCTCCGCGTAGTAGGAGATTAGGTCTCGGTCCCGCCCAGCCTGCGAAAATCGGCTGATGAAGCCATTAAAGTAACGGTCCTTCCCATTAGCCAGCGTCAATCGGACGGTGACGTTCTGTCCGACAATTGCATCGAAATCGATCGATTCGCTGACCGACAGAAGTGTCAGGTCAAAGCGAAACAGGCGGGAAATGCCCTCCTCTCCGGAAAGCCCGGAGAGCAGAAGCGCGTCGTCCCCCAGCGGAGTGGCGACGGCCATCAGTCGGTTTTCTTGGGTGTAAGCCAAAGCGCCCGTACCTCCCTATCTCTTACCAATGGTTTCCTGCCAGCCGGCTTTGTCATATCCGACGACACCGGCATGTTATGCACGTGTGGGACCACGGCCAAAATCGTTTTGCGCAGATTGCTGCCGGCCGCGGATCAATCCCCAGGACATACGGAATGGGGAGTGAACGCTGCCATTTGCCTTTCAACAAGACGCGACCATATGTCACTGCTGATTGCGGATAGTGTCACTATTGATTCCGGAATGCCAACCTCAGGCGCACCAGCACGACCAGCTTGAGCTTCCGTTCCGCACGGGCTAGTTTGGGGATTCCGGCATTTCCAAGGTATTTTACATCAACCCGCCCGACGCCGCTGTAGCGGGCGAAGCGGAGTGCAGGCTCAGGCTGCTGTCCGCTATAATGCCGGGGACTGTTAGGAATTTCAGCAGACATGGAAGCCCGCCTTGTAGCCATATCGGGACCGCTTGAAGGAGCCGTGTTCCCGTTAGATGCGGAATTAACAATTGGCCGGGAAAAAACCAACATCGTCCCGGTCGAGGACCGGGTACTGTCCCGGCGTCACTGTTTGGTTCGTGGGGATAACGGCCAGTTCACTATCCGTGACCTCAACAGCAGCAACGGAACCTATGTGAACGGTCTGCCGATTACCGCCGCCCGTGAACTGAAAGATGGGGACCAGATCAAGGTCGGCGAATCCCTTTTCTTGTTTGTTCACAGCGAAGGAGAGCCTGACGTGGCTGCCCTGCCGCTCGAACTCGCCACCGGCAACCCCATGGCGGCGGCAACCGTACTGCTCAAAGCCGAAGACGCTCTCTACCTCCTGCCGCACAATTTGCCAAAGGCAGACCGGACCGTGAGGAATCTGGAGACCCTCTTGAAGATCGGTTCGGCCGTTGCGTCCATACGCGAGTTGGAGACGCTCCAACGGAAGTTGCTCCAGCTCATTCTTGAGGCGATTCCCGGGGACCGCGCGGCAGTCCTGCTGGCCGGCAAGACGCCGGACGAATACACGTCCGTATACCAGTGGAACAACTCTGCCCACAATCGGCCTATGCAGGTTTCGCGAACCATCATCGACCAGGTGATCCGGGAAAAGGTTGCGCTGCTGAGCAATGACGTCCTTCATGATGCAGCCATCGATTTGTCGGAAAGTGTAATCACGGCGCAAATCCGTTCACTGCTGGCCGTGCCCTTAATCGCGTTCGAAAAATGCCTGGGCGCGATCTACCTGGATTCGCAAAACGTCAGGTGCCGCCTCGGAGAAGACCACCTGCAATTGCTCACTGGAATCGCAGGGGTGGCCGCGATCGCGCTGGAAAACGCTCTTCTTCTCGAAAATCTCCAGCGCGAAAACCTTCGACTAAACGCGGAGATCAATATCGAGCATGACATGGTGGGCGGCAGCCCGCGGATGCGCCACGTATTTGATTTCGTCGCCAAGGTTGCGCCGTCGGCTTCCACGGTACTGATCCGGGGGGAGAGCGGTACCGGCAAGGAACTGGTGGCCCGGGCGATTCACCGTAACAGCCCTCGAGCCTCCAAACCGTTCGTGGCCATCAACTGCGCATCGCTGACCGAGGCACTGCTCGAAAGCGAATTGTTCGGCCACGAAAAAGGAGCGTTCACAGGCGCCGCCGCACAGAAAAAGGGCAAGCTCGAAGTGGCGTTTGGCGGCTCGCTTTTTCTCGACGAACTAGGGGAACTTGCACCGGCCCTGCAGACCAAACTGCTGCGGGTCATACAGGAACGCGAGTTCGAGCGAGTGGGGGGACTTCGGCCGATTAAAGCCGATATCCGGCTGATCGCCGCCACCAATCGGGATCTCGAGGAAGCCGTCCGAAGCGGTGGCTTCCGCCGTGACCTGTATTATAGGGTGAACGTAGTCTCTATCGTCCTGCCCCCGCTCCGTGAACGGCGGGAAGACATCATGCCGCTCGCCAATCATCTGATCCGAAAGCATGCTCAAAACTCGCCCAGGCAGGTTACAGGCATCTCGGAAGAGGCCCGCGCCTATTTGGTGAATTACGATTGGCCCGGGAATGTTCGAGAGCTGGAAAACACCATGGAGCGGGCGGTGGTATTAGGCTCAACGGAGTTGATCCTGCCCGAAGATCTCTCCGATAGCATTGTGGAAGTCGACCTTCCTGGATCGTCTTCCGCCGGTGGTTTCCACGAGATGGTGCGGGAGGCCAAAAAGCAGATTGTACGAAAGATACTCGAAGAGGCAGGCGACAACTATACTGAGGCGGCCAAACGGCTGCACCTGCACCCCAGCAATCTTCATCGGCTCATCCGCACGCTGAACCTGAAAGAGGATCTTAACAAGTGATCTTGAATTTCGATTGGCGGTATCAATTGCGATCGGCCTGGTATCACTAGCGACACTTTCCCGGCCCGGGTAAGGAAGTCGGCAAGGCGCCCGCATTCTCGCTTTATCGAGAATATCTTCCTTGTTTTAAACCGGATAGAGTAGCTCTGCGACACATAAAATTGCTCCCGTTGCAGAATGGCACTATCATTGCCTTTAAGTAAAAACGAAAAGGAGAAACACCATGGCATTCGATGCCTTCCTCAAAATCGATGGAATTCCGGGCGAAAGCACGGATGACAAACACAAGGACTGGATCGAGATCCTTTCCTTCAACCACGGCATGGCCCAACCGTCCTCAGCGACTGCGAGTTCCGCGGGTGGCGGGACGACAGAGCGGGTCAACCTCCAGGACTTCTCGATTGTGAAGCACGTAGATAAAGCTTCTCCGAAGCTGTACGAGCTCTGCTGCACGGGCAAGCACATCGCCAACGTGACGCTCGAACTCTGCCGCGCGGGTGGCGACAAAGTGAAGTACATGGAAGTGAAAATGGAGCAGGTGATCATCTCCGGCGTGCAGCCGGGTGGAGCTGCCAAGGGCGGAGACACTCTTCCGAGTGAGGCTGTGAGCTTCAACTTTGGCAAGATCAAGTGGACATACACGCAGCAGAAACGCACCGACGGCAGCGGCGGCGGTAATGTCACTGGCGGGTGGGACCTGACAGCGAATAAAGTTAGTGCATAGGTCTGGGGTTGACCAGGCGTGAGGGGAACCCTCGCGCCTGGCCAGCAGTTTATTCGCAGGAGTAGACGAGAGTAACGTGGAGAAGATTCTATGCCTTGGACATACCATCAAAGCACCGGCCTTCTGGAACATGATGGACAGCCGGTAGCAGCTACGGGTTACTCGGGCGCCCCCGGTTCTGTGAACGATCCAGACCAGGAAGCCGTCCACAATATAGGCCCAATTCCCAGAGGTTCCTATCATCTTGGCGGGCTCGAGGCCAATCATGGCCGCCTCGGCCCCAACGTGTTACATTTGACCCCCGTTGGCCACTATGCACATGGGAGGTCGCGTCTTTATATCCATGGCGACAACAGAGAGCAGAACCGCTCGGCTTCGGAAGGATGCATCATACTGCCTCCTGATGTGAGGCTTCGCATCGCGAGCAGCCACGATCAGACGCTTGAGGTAGTCCGGTGAAAGGCCTCCCGATCATTCTTCTTTGTGCAGCATGCCTGTCGGCCGCATGGCCCGGGAACCCGTCCCTCGCACAGCTCCGCGAGGCAATTAGGGCGCGTGGAATCGCCAAAGTGGCTGACGAACTGAATCGGCAGAATGATCCGGATCCGTGGAACTCGATCGAGAAGCATATCGCGACCGGTACACCCGCGTGGCTCAACATTGCGATGCGGTTGAGGGCCTATACCGACGGAGGCGTGAGCCTGGGGCTCGAAAACGCCGTTGCCCAGGCTTTACCAAAGAATCCCGGTGCTGTCTTAAAGATACTAGGCACTGATCGCGCGAAGGAATTTACCATACAACGCATCTGCTCAACAGAAACGTTCATCGAGGCTCCGGAATCCAAGTTACGCCGCCATTTGCAGCAATCCAGGATCGCGGTCGAACATGTAACGGATCCAGGATTGCAGCCAGCCCGGCAAGCCTGCATCGAGGCGTTAACTACCGCGTTGAATCATAAACCGTCAGCAGTAAACGATTTATAAGGCCACTAGTTTTTTTGGAGAGAGCGCCGCCAGCCGCACCAGAGTGGCGCGGGGTTGACAGTCTTCCGATGATTGAATCTTTCGCCCTAACAGATACCGGCTGCGTGCGAATGGAGAACCAGGACCGCGTCCTGACGGACCACTCTCTTAGCTTGTTTGTCGTGGCCGATGGCATGGGCGGCCATCAGCACGGTGAGATGGCAGCCGAACTGGCTATCTCCACGGTACGTTACTATGTCGAGGCCTCGCAGGACCGGTTTGATGTTACATGGCCGTTCGGCTACAACTTCGAGATTTCCGTCGACGCGAACCGGCTGGTTACCGCTATCCAGCTTGCAAACCGTCAAGTCTGGAATCATGGGCAGCAGTCACCGGAATGTAAGGGAATGGGGACCACAGTGGCGGCCATACTTCTGAGCGACGGGAACGCCGTGGTCGGTAATGTGGGAGACAGCCGGGTCTACTTGTTGCGAGGCAACGAACTGAAACAGATCAGTTTCGACGACACCTTTGTGAATACTGTGGCACGGCAGGCCGGAGCCGACGTCGAAGACATGGCGAATCATATGCTGCGTAATGTGCTCACTCAGGCAGCCGGGTCTAAGGACATCCTGGACATCCACATTGTGGAGCAGCAACTCGAGTCCGGTGACCTGTACTTGATTTGCAGCGACGGGCTGCACGGAGTGATCGGCAACGCTGCGATTCGGTCAATTTTAGGCGCGGGAGAATTCCTCGAGCGCACCGCCGTCCGCCTTAAGGATGCGGCGCGCGCGCGAGGTGGCCCAGACAACATATCCGTAGTCTTGATGAGCTACAATCTGTAAGCACTGCGGGCGGAAGGGCAGTGTGTTCCCGCCGTCAGGCGGGCTTTTGGTACAAGATGCCGAGGGAGAAATGATCCAAGCAGACGCTAACGAGGGACGCGACAGCAAACCGGAGCCCGAACTTTCACGGGCTGAGCGGTTGGCTTTGCTCTATCAGGGAATGCTGACGGCGATTGTGCGGATCCAGTCGGGAAAACAACCACTTATCGATGCCAATTCATTTCAGAAAAGGATGGAGGGGCTGCTCGACGAAATAGAACGGGAGGCGATCAAAGTTGGTTATCGTAATCAGGATATCCAGGATGCTCACTATGCGGTAATTGCTTTTCTGGATGAGACCATTCAGCGATCGAACGATGCAAACCGGAATCAGTGGACTCCTTTACAAGCCAAGCGTTATGCGCAAGCGGTAGCCGGAGAAGGCGTCTACGAGCGGCTCAAAACGATTCGTACGCGCCGCGATTCCAGGGAACTGGCGGACCTGTTGGAGGTCTATGATCTTTGCTTTCTGCTGGGCTATCAAGGCCGCTACGCGGTCGGGGGACGCTCTGAGCTTGACCGGTTAATTGAAGACCTCCGCGAACAGGTCGAGCGCATTCGCGGTCGACAGGCGCTGCTCTCTCCGGAAGGTACCCTTCCGCCCATGGCGCAGACAGCCGCTGTGTCCGATGCATCGGATGGGAAGTGGAAAATCGTCGCCGTCGCTTGCGCCGCCTTTGCATTTATTAGCTGGATAGCTCTGAAGTTGGTTCTGGATTCTTATGCTCAGGGGGCCGTCCGTGGGATGCTCGCTCGCTAATTAGCGGCGGCGCACAAGAGCAACTTTATGACGAAACGCAAGCTGTTCCTGCTCATTCTTCTTTTCGCTTTTTACGAAATATTAGTATGGGTTGGCTCGCTTCTTTTTCTGGCCGATTCCAGCCTTCTGGTCGGGTTTGTCCTCACGGTCTGCGGCCTGACCGTGCTGCTGGTGTACGTCTTGGTTGCAAAACTATCCGGCGCCCTGCAGACTCCTGTCTCCGCGTCCAGCCCCGAAGTTTCCGCACCGGCGCCAAGCCCCGCCTCTACGGGTTCCAGTCCAGTAACCGCTCTGATTCAGGAAGCCAATGAGCAATTGGCAAAATCCCCTACCCTAGCCAGCCAGCGGGTCAAGAGCACGATAACGGACTTTCCTTTGTACTTCGTCTTGGGCGCAGAGGGCAGCGGTAAGACCAGCCTGTTTCTGGCATCGAAATTCGAGCCGGAGTTGCTCGCCGGCCATGTCCACCGCGAATCCGTGGTCGTACCCACGCGGTTGGGAAATATTTGGTTTGCCGACAGCGCAGTTGTTGTGGAAGGGGCAGGTGATTTCTTTTCGGGCGAGGATTCCCGTTGGAAAGATTTCCTGGTCTCCTTTCACCGCCCGGGTGGCAAATCTCGCTTCGCCAGGATATTCGGCGCCAATGCCGAGACCAAACTCAGCGGCGTGATGCTCTGTTGCGATGCGAGTGCCTTCGTGGGTGTTCCCGATTCGTCCCGGCTGGCGGCGGTAGGCCGCCTGGCACAAATGCGGCTAAGGGCCATCGGTGAAATATTCGGCAGAGATTTTCCGGTTTATTTAATATTTACAAAATCCGATTCGATCCCATATTTCAGTGAGTATTTTGCACGTTTGAGCGAGTCTGAAGATTCGCAGATCTTCGGCTGCACCTTCCCGGTAGCTGCAGCCGCACCCTCCCCTACCAATGAAACTATCACCGCGAGTCTCAATACGCTGTACCTTTCGCTCGCCGATAAACGGCTGGAGCTTCTAGAGCGGGAGAAAGATTCCCCGAAAAAGCCTGCTATCTATGAGTTTCCGCGTGAATTCAAACGGTTACGCGGACCAATGACGCAGTTCCTCCTGGATGTCTTTCGCGCCAATCCGCTGCAGCCTAATCCGCGTCTTCTGGGAGTTTATTTTACCGGAACGCGGAAGGTGGTTGGCCAGGCAAGTGACCTGGATCATAGTGCCATCCATAAGGTAGGAGATGTCACCCGTATCTTGCGTCTCGACGATCTTCAGAAGCTGCGATCTCAGTTCCCCAATACAAGGGAGCGCGAGCCCGAGATTACACGGTGGAGCTTTGTCTCAGACCTCTGGCAGCAGATCTTGCGTCGCCGGCAGTTCGCCGGGGCGAATCTGTATATCAACCGGCGGCAGCAGTTTTATCGCAAGTTGGCTTTCATTTCGGCGGTTGCCGTGTTTGGCCTCGCGAGTCTGCTATTTATCAATTCTTTTCTGCGAAACCGCGCGCTTGTGAGTGCCGTTCAGGCAGCGGCGCTGCAGTGTGAAACGGTTCCGCAGGGCGCCTTCCCCTCTACGCGAAACCTGCAGCAGATCGATGCCCTGCGGAGCAAAGTAGAGGCCCTGGTGGAAGACAAGCCGGGTATTTTTATGCACTTCGGATTTTATGAAGGAGCCACGTTATTAGATCCGGCCTGGCGCGTCTACTATAATCGCTTTCGCGAGTATTTCCTTAATGCCATCGTTCGCCGGCTGGACGGCCAGCTTTCTCAGTTGCCTTCCGAGCAAAGCTCGTCCTATCCCTATGGCTCTGTCTTTGCCGGAATGAAGACATACCGTACGATTACCAGGTCCCCGAGTGAGGCGAGTTGCACGGCCGACCCGGATCTTGGAAATCAATTGATGCTCAATTGGCGCCAGGATCAGCATCTCGACCCTGACGCCGAACGAATTGCCCGGGCGAACCTCGATTTCTATGTAACCAGTCTCAAATCGGGACGTGTTCCGGACGAATTGCAAATTGCGTCCAGGGACGAACAGGTTGTCCGGCGTGGCCGCAGCTACCTGAATGCCTTTAAAGGTGCCGAGCCTCAGTATCATCAGATTATCGAACAGGTCAACCGCGAAATCCAGAGTTCAGCGCGCCTGGCGGATCTGATACCGAATACCAAGTACCGTTCGGTACTGCGCGTGGAGGAAGAAGTGCCGGCGGCATTCACTCGCCCCGCTGGATGGGATCGTGTACAACAGTTGATCGAGAGCGCGGCCGGTGGGAGCGCCGGTGAGTCGTGTGTGCTCGGAAGCGGTGGTTCGCGTCTTGCGAATCTTCCGGCGGCATCCGGTCTTAGAGCGCAGCTCCGAAGACTGTATATCGACGATTACATCCGGCACTGGAGCAGCTTTCTCGTCCATGCCAGCATCCTGCCTTACAGCGGATGTGGGGATGCAGCCGAGAAGTTGGGCATCCTCAAAGAGAATAATTCTCCCATCCTGGCTGTGCTGCTTTTAGCCGCCGAAAACACGACATTTCCGAAACATGCGGGATCCAGCTTGCAGCAGGCCGGCGAGGCCCTTCAAAAATCCGGCAAAGGCTTCAGGCTCCCGTTCGGACAGAAGTCTGAGGGGGTCGGGGGCCAAGCCACCAAGGCGCTGGGCGACCTATTCGCCAACGGCCCTAGTGAAGACGAAATTACCGCCATGTTCCAGCCCGCGCACGCAGTGTTCGAAAAGTCGCCGCCGAACCGCGATCATTGGACCGACGCGCGCAATACGCCGTATCTCGATTCTTTCGGCGCTCTTCAGCAGGCCCTTAGTGCGCTCGATCGCGACGGCAAATGCGACGAAGCCAATCAGGCGGCGAACAATCAGGCCAATGCCGAAGTGACAAAAGCCCAGGGAGTAGTCGACGGCCTGGCGCGAAATTTCAACAGCAAGGGTGTTAACGATGCGGTTAAGGTACTTCTCGAGTCTCCCGCTGCCCGGCATACGAAAGCTGGTCGCTAAGGATCCCTCGGATGTAATGAAGCGCAAGATCAACGAGGCTCAGCAACAACTGTGCACGAGCCTGACCGCTCTCACGAATAAGTACCCGTTCAACCCGCAGGCCAAAGATGATGCCAGTATGGACCAGGTCAGAAGAGTGTTTGCTCCCAAGGATGGAACGCTGGCCGGCATGCGCGAAGCACTCCATGATCTGGTGGTGAAATCAGGTGGCGTCTGGTCGCAAAAGCCGGACGCTCCACTGAAACTCTCGCGGCGTTTTTTGGAATTCTTCAATCGTATGTCTGAGATTTCTGACGCGCTGTTTCCCCAGCAAGGCGATGATCCCATGAAGTACAAGTTGTCCGTGCGGGCAAATCCAGCCATGAAACAGGTTACCGGTACGATTGATGGGGAGCCGGTTTCCATGTCTACCAAGGAATACTCCTGGCCCGGCTCAAAGCCCGGAGTCGATCTCCGCGTGGAGCCGGCTGCCGGTGGCAGTACGCCGATGGGCGGCTATTCTGGGCGCTGGGCAATCTTCAAGCTGATGGCCAGCGCCGACCACAAAGCCGGGACAAATCTATTCCCCCTGGTCAACGTGAAAGCCGAAAGCTCACAGAGCCTTCCGCAGTCCATACTGCAAGACGGGTCGGCTATTGTTTTCGAAGTGACGCAGTTTCCGAACGGTGTGCAGAACGCCTTCGACAAGGGTTTCTTTGCGGTGTCTTGCCCGAAGCAGGTATTCGAATAGAGCATCTTGCAATCCGCTTATATGACTGTAAAATCGATGTTTGCGCGAGAATGGGAGGGCAGCGGACGTCCCATTTTAAGTGGACGGGCACCCCCGGGTATGATATCATTTAGCTCCGAATTGTGTCCTGTTATTGGTATGGCGGAGGGGAGGAGAACAATCTGCTGTGACGCGGGAAGCGACCTCCAGGGAGACAAGATATGGCTACAAAAGCGA
The DNA here is from genome assembly GCA_963817515.1 of Bryobacterales bacterium. Taxonomy (GTDB): domain Bacteria; phylum Acidobacteriota; class Terriglobia; order Bryobacterales; family Bryobacteraceae; genus DATMNI01. Next base: position 470,540 of record CAWFPJ010000014.1, read on the forward strand.
GTATAACTAAAAAGTTGGGCAGAGTTCGGCCCCCACGGGTCCACATTACATATGATGTAGAAATCGGGGGAGCCATAGAGAAGCGGGAAATTCCGTTTGTTGTCGGAGTTATGGCCGACCTTTCGAGCCAGCCGGAAAAACCCTTACCCAAATTGAAAGATCGCCAGTTCATTGAAATCGATCGCGACAACTTCGATCAGGTGATGGCCAAACAGGAGCCCAGGCTGGCATTCAAAGTGGCGAATACGCTTACCCCCGCCGGAGGCAAACTGGGCGTGGACTTGCGCTTCAAGAAGTTGACCGATTTTGAACCGCAGAATGTTGCGCGGCAGGTCAAGCCCCTCAATGAACTTTTGGAACTGCGGACGAAGCTTGCCAACCTGCGCAGTAGCCTGTACGGCAATGATAAGCTTGAAGAGCTTTTGAAGGATGCCGTTGCCAAAACGGATGCCTTGCGAAAGGAATCTGGCGATGCCGCCGCATCTACGGAATCCGCGGAGAAGAAAGGTTAGGACATGCCTGCCGAAAGCCCAACACCACGACCCCAGGAACAAACTGAACTTCAAGTCCCAGCCAGCCTTCTCGACCAAATCGTCGAAGAGGGCCGGCTCGGTCAGAACCAGGAAGAACGGCAGCAAGGCAAGGATTGGATCCACGCTTTTCTTGATGAGGTAATGAAGGCCCAGGTGGTGGTCTCCGACGACACTCTGGATATGTTGAGCGCCCGGATTAACCAACTTGACGAGTTGCTTTCCGGTGAGCTTAATGAAATCCTGCACTCGCCGGAGTTCCAGAAGCTCGAGGCAACCTGGCGCGGTCTGCATTACCTGGTCGATCAAACCGAAACCTCTACGTCGCTCAAAATCAAGGTGATGAATGTCACCAAGAAAGAGCTGCTGACGGACCTCAAGACAGCTGCCGAGTTCGATCAGAGCAACGTATTTAAGAAGGTGTATGAGGAAGAGTATGGCACCCTGGGCGGAAGCCCCTTCGGCGTTCTGGTCGGAGACTACAATTTCGGGCGCGGCCCCGAAGATCTGGAAGTGCTCGAAAAGATGTCCAATGTAGCTGCGGCCGCTCACGCACCCTTCATTTCCGCGCCGGGGCCGGAGATGTTTGGCTGGAAAGACTTTACGGAATTGGCCGGCCCTCGCGATCTTGCCGGTATTTTCAATAACGAAATGTACGCTCGCTGGAAGTCATTTCGAGAGAGCGAGGACTCGCAATACGTCGGTCTGGTTATGCCGCATGTCTTGTTGCGGCTGCCCTATGGCACGGACTCCATCACGGTCGATGAATTCGTCTACGAAGAGAAAGTTGACGGCAAAGAACACGGCAAATACCTCTGGGGGAACGCCGGCTATGCTTTCGCCGCAAGGCTGACCAATGCTTTCGCCATGTATGAGTGGTGCGCCGCCATTCGCGGAGTGGAGGGTGGGGGCCTTGTAGAGGGTTTGCCCACGCACACGTTTATGACCGATAACGGCGACGTGTCGCTCAAATGCCCGACCGAGCTCGCAATCACCGATCGCCGCGAGGCCGAATTATCCAAGCTGGGTTTCATTCCGCTGTGTCATCACAAGGGATCGGATAAGGCTGTCTTCTTCGGCGCACAGTCCGCGCACAAGCCGACGCAATATTTGGATGACGATGCCAATGCCAACGCCCGGCTCTCGGCGCAATTACAATACCTCATGGCCGTCTCCAGGTTTGCGCACTTCCTGAAAGTAATGATGCGCGATAAGATCGGCGCGTTCATGTCGCGCGATGAGTGCCAGACTTTCCTCAATACCTGGATTGCGCATTACGTCTTGTTGGATGACAGCGCCCCCCAGGAGCATAAGGCGAAATTCCCGCTGCGCGATGCCCAAATTGAGGTCAGCGAGATTCCCGGAAAACCTGGCGCTTACAATGCGGTCGTACGCCTGCGGCCCCACTTTCAGTTGGACGAGATCAACATATCGCTACGCCTTGTTGCGCGGCTGCCTCAGCCGAAAGGTTAGCAGCGGCGCCAGCACGGTCGCGTGAAATTTGGAGGAAGTGACTGCTGGGCGAGCCGGGTGGGGGTGGCTCGGGTTCTCGCCCACGTAGAGACTGCTCATGACCGGCGATCGTGGTCGGCCTCTCCTTGAAGTTACTATCGGAATTTTGAACCATCGAGTGGAATTTGATGGCAACACTTGTACCAATTCTCGAGGATCTGCTAGCTCCCATTTCAGAGGAGCATCCCGCCGGGGAAGATATCACTTCGGCGCCGGAGTGGCAGCCAATCAATGAAGCGCGGCGCAGGGACAAGGTACTGGGCCGTCAGAACGCCGACTGGCCGCTGATTCAGCAACTGCTCAGCCAAGCCCTGGCCCACAAATCCAAGGACCTGCGCCTCGCCGTCTGGCTCGCTGAAGCCAGTCTGAAGCTGCTCGGATTTGCTGGCCTTCGCGATAGCCTCCGGTTGATTCGTGGTTTGATTGAGACTTACTGGGATCTGGGTCTTTATCCGGAAATCGAAGGCGGCGACCTTCAGTTTCGTGCGATGCCATTGGATTGTTTCGGCGAAGACAACTTGCCGAGCGGTATTCGTTTGATTCCGCTCACGGCGCGAAGTGACGGAGGCCGGGACTATTCCTATCTGGACTATCGCCAATCGCGTACCATCGGCTGGGAGAAGGATGTACGCAATGCCTTAGGTGACATTGACCCCGCCAAGGAGGAGAAACGCAAGAGTGCGCTTGAGGCCGGTGGTGTTTCCGCAGAAATGTTCGACGTGGCAGTCGGGCTGACCCGCCGGGCAAGCGTTGAGACACTTCGAAAAGATTTCGATGGGGCTTGGGAAGAATTACAACAGTTGGAACAAACGCTCGAAGAGAAATTTAAGACGGATGTGCCTGGAACCTCCGATACCAGGGATGCCTTCGAGGATTGCCGGCGGCTATTCGATGATCTGCTCAAGCGTAAGCGGCAGGATGAACCGGACCCTGCGTTGCCAATTGATTCCGACACTCCGGGGACCAGTAGCAGCACGCCCGCTGGCCCATTATTCCAGTTAGCGACGCCATTTGCTTCGGATGGAGATGACATTGGCGGCTCCTGGGCTCAAGCCGAAGAACAGGTACGCCGGGGCAATGTACAGCAGGGCATCGCGGAAATGACGCGCCTCGCCTCGCAGCAATACGGGCGGGTAAATTTCAAGCACCGGCTGCGGCTAGCGGAGATCTGCCTCGCAATCGACCGCAAGAGGCTGGCTATAGCCATCCTGGAGGATTTGGCTAAAAGCATTGACGAACTTCACCTGGAAAAATGGGAAGCGCCCGAGTTACTCGGTCGTGTATGGGGTCAATTGCTTCGCTGTTACAAAGAGGCAGAACCAGGCTCGGAGCGTTCTACTCGCGCGGCTGCGCTTTTTGATCGCCTTTGCAAGCTCGATCCATGGCAAGCCTTCAGGTGGGATGAATAGTGGAACCCTTCGAGGCTCGCGTTACTCCATCTTTGCTCGATCGAATTACAGATCATGCGCCGAATTCACGCGGCGAGGACCCTATGAGCAGATTACACGCATTGCGAGTCCTCAAGGCTTCCCTTTGGCGAGACTTAAGCGCATTGTTGAATACCAAACGGCGGGAGGAAGAGGTACCCGAAGAGTTCACTGAAGCCAATCATTCGCTCTTGACTTATGGCTTGCCGGATTTCAGTTCTTACGGTCTTAAGAGTGAAGCCGCTCAGAACCGCCTGCGCCGTGCCATTGAGGCCGCTATCCGTCGGTTCGAACCTCGATTAGAGAAAGTGAGCGTTGTTCTGGAGCCGCCGGAGGAAACCGACCGCGGCTTGCGCTTTCGCGTCGACGCATTTCTGCGTATCGAACCAGCTTCCGAACCCGTCAGTTTTGAAACTTTGTTGCAGCCGGAGAGCGGTCGCTTCGTGGTGGTGGGAGAAAACCGGTGAGGGAAGATCTGCTTCCTTATTACGAAAATGAACTCAGTTTCATCCGAAACCTGGGCAAGGAATTCGCGGCCGATTGGGGAAAGATTGCCGAGCGCCTCGCGCTGGAGCCGGGTAAGTGCGAGGATCCGCACGTCGAGCGTTTGATCGAAGCCTTCGCGTTGATTGCCGGGCGCATTCACCACAAAATCGACGATGAGTTTCCCGAGATCACCGAGTCACTACTGAACATCCTCTATCCGAATTACCTCCGGCCGATTCCGTCGATGTCGGTGGCCCAATTTCATATCGATCCGGAACAGGGACCGCTCACCAGCGGCCACACTATCAAGCGGAATAGCAATTTGTATACCGGGGCAATTGCCGGTAAGGCGACATCGTGCAATTTTCGTACTTGCTATCCGGTTACCCTCTGGCCGCTGGAGGTGACTGGGGCCGCGGTTGCTCCGGCGGCCAGCGTACCCGGTGCTCCCATCACGGAAGCGGCTGCCGCATTGATCCGCATCGATCTGAAATGCACGGGTGGAGCCCGCCTGGCGGGTCTCAATCTGGACACGCTGCGCTTTTATTTGAGCGGCGAGAGCCAGGTCGCACACGCGCTCTACGAACTCCTCTTCAGCAATGTGATTCGGGTTGTAATCCGCTCCACCGGCACTCAGTCAGCGACAGCCGACCTTCCCATCGATGCGGTTCAGGCCGTCGGGTTTCGCCGTGATGAGGGGATGCTGCCCTATCCCGATCGCAGTTTCCTCGGCTATCGGATCATACAGGAGTATTTCACCTTCCCGGTGAAGTATCTGTTTTTCGATCTTCTTGGCTTCGACAAGATTCCACGTTCGCGATTCGGCGATAGCTTTCAGATTCTTATCTATCTCAGTGCGTTCGAGCGGAAGGAGCGGCTCCAGATTCTGGAGCAGAATGTCAATCGGGATACCTTTCAGCTCGGTTGTACGCCTATCATCAACCTTTTCGAACGGCTCGCCGAACCGGTCCGTCTTACCCACGCGACGACGGAATATCGGATCATTCCGGATGTTCATAAACAGCCTTCTACGGAGGTCTATTCCGTGGACCAGGTAACGTCAACCGCCCCGTATTTCGAAACAGCGCAAGTATACGAGCCTTTTTATTCCGTCAGGCATAACTATGACCACAGTCCAGGGCAGGCCTTCTGGTACGCCGCCCGTCGGCACTCCGAAAGAAAGGGTGATCGCGGCACGGAGGTGTATCTTTCGCTGGTGAACATGGGGTTCAAGCCAACCTTGCCTCCGGTGGAAACTCTGACGGTGCAGATAACCTGCACCAATCGGGATCTGGCCGGACAATTGCCGTTCACCGGCAAGTTCGGGGAGCTCTCTTTGGAATCGGGATCGGTGGTTTTGGCGCGCTGCATCATGGCGCCTACCAAGACTGTCCGGCCTCCTGTCAGGCGCGATTTGCAGTGGCGGCTGATTTCCCATCTGGCATTGAATTATCTGTCGCTGGTTGACGGCGGGTTATCTGCCTTGCAGGAGATCTTGAAGCTCTACGATTTCACCGAGAGCCCGGCCATACAAAAGCAGATCTCGGGAATTGTGGCGCTGTCGAGCGAGCCGCACATGAGGCGCATCGTTTCCGACCATGGGATTGTATTCGCCCAGGGTTTACGGGTAAATATTGAATTCGATGAAAATGGCTTTATAGGCACCGGCGTATTCTTGTTTGCGGCCGTGTTGGAGCGCTTTCTTGGCCTCTACACGGCCATTAATTCATTCACGCAGCTCACAGCTAAGACCCGGCAACGGAAAGGAGAATTGAAATCATGGCCGCCCCGCTCGGGCGAACAGATCCTTCTGTAGCCGACATTCTCCTTGAGTCACCGTGGGATTTCGATTTCTTTCAGGCCGTCCGCTTGCTCGCACTGATGTATCCGAACCGGCGCCTGCTCTCCGGCTTCAGGCAGCCTCTTGAGGAAATCGTCCGCTTCCGCGCGCATCTTTCGATGGCTTTCCCGCCAAGTGCCATCCGAAAGATTGAGCCTGGCGCCGGACGAGGACGACCCGCTGGATATGACGGTCAACTTCATGGGGCTAACCGGCCCTTCGGGTGTACTGCCGGCACACTATACCGAGTATCTCATTGCCCGAAACTATTCCCGGGATGAGGTGGCAGCAGCCTTCTTCGACCTGTTCAACCACCGGCTGATTTCGTTATTTTATCTGGCTTGGGAGAAGCACCATTTTCCGGTTGCCTATCAGCGGGAGTCTCAGTCGTCCGTCGCGCAACGGCGGTTCACCGCGTATTTGTTCGATCTTATTGGAATGGGAACGCGCGGTCTGCAGGATCGCCTTGAGCTTACGGACTCGGCCCTCCTCTCCTACTGCGGGCTGATTGCGCAGCGCCCGCATTCGGCTACCGCCCTGGCGGGGTTGCTGCGCGACTATTTTCAAGTGCCCATGGAAATTGACCAGTTCGTGGGAAAATGGTGTCACCTGGAGCCTGATAATCTCTCGTACCTTAAGGGTGGTAGCATTTCCAGTTCTCTCGGTTCAGGCGCCATCGCGGGCGATCGAGTATGGAACCCGCAGGCTCGTTTTCGGATCCGCATCGGGCCCCTTACCTGGGATCGTTTCAACAGCTTTCTGCCGGACGGTTCTGCGTTCCGCGCCTTAGTCACCCTTGCCAGATACTTTGCCAATCAGGCTATGGACTTTGAAGTGCAATTAATCCTGCTGGATCAGGAAGTGCCAGAGTGGCAGCTTTCAGATGGCTCGCAAGCGCCCCGGCTGGGGCTATCATCGTGGTTAAGAACGATCAGCTTTCAGGAACATGCTACTGATCTGGTCCTGACGGTTCGGTCGTCCGTAGCTATTTGAAACTCATGCTCACTCATCGGAATGCAGATTTGACTTTTGGATATCTTAAACCGACTGACCTAAACTTATGAGAAATCTTCGACGGGTTGTCTGGTCTCGGGGAATGTTCTTGACCCCGCAGCATTTTCAGACGCTGGACCAGTGGATCGATGAAACCTACCAGTTCCGCTTTACTGCATCGAACTTCTCTAACTGGGGCGTGCTGGATCTGAGCATCGATCAGGAAAGCCTGGCCAACGGCCTCTTCAAGATCCGCAACAGCCAGGGCATACTGCCGGACGGAACCATATTCAGCATTCCAACCCCCGACGCCGCACCCATCGCCCGGCAAATCACCGATCACTTCACGCCCAACCAGGATTCCCTCGACGTCTTTCTCGCCCTCCCCGATCGCCAGGCTGCCAGCAAGAACTTTACCCAGGCCACCGAATTGCAAGGCGGCGTCGCTACCACCCGGTACGTGGCCCATACGCTCGAAATCGTTGACGAAAACGGCTATGACGAGGCGAAAAGTGTTCAGGTTGCAACCAAGAACTTCAGTCTGCTGTTCGGCGGGCCAGAGCCTGGATGGTTCGGTAACTTTACAGATCGCGCGAGTGGTTCGTAGTGAAGCCGGGAAATACATACTCGATCCGACGTTCATCGCACCCTGTCTCGATATCGCTTCGAGCGAATACCTCCGGAACCTGGTACGGCGAGAAATCGAAATCCTTGTCTCAAAGGCGGACTCGCTCAACGCGAACCGGCGGCAGGGTGGTGAGAATCTGGCCGATTTTAATGCCAGTGAAGCCGGCAATTTCTGGTTTCTGCATACCGTAAACTCCAGCGTGCCCGAGCTACAGCACATCAGTGACGTTCGCCATGGACATCCTGAGGCCCTCTGGGTGGTCATGCTGCGGCTGGCCGGTTCTCTCGCCACGTTTTCCCTGGATCCGAATGCTCGCGATTTGCCGCAGTACGATCATCGCCACTTGGGTCCATGCTTCACGGCTCTGGACGAAAAAATCCGCGGGCTTTTGGAAACGGTGATCCGTTCCAAGTGCATATCCATTCCTCTCCGCCTGTTGGAGCGGTCCCTATGGACGGGAACCGTCTCCAACGACGAGTATTTCAAAGGCAGCTTTTTTCTCTCGGTGAATGCAAAAATCGATGTGGGCGAACTGATCAGGAAGGTGCCGGATCTGGTCAAAATCGCTCCTCCCGATGAGGTCCAGCAATTAATCAGCTATGCCTTGCCTGGTGTGAAGGTGAGACATGAACCCAGGGCGCCCAGCGCCATAACATTTAAAATGAACAATCAGTACTTCGCTCTCAACCAGACCGGTCGTCTCTGGGAGCGGATCGTGCAAACGCGCAGTTTCAGCTTGTTCATTCCGCCCGAAATCGCCGATGCCCAGCCGGAGATTCTGGTGGTCTTGCAATAGACTGCGTTTTTGAGATGGATGGCATGAGTGCAGCAGGCGTGCCTGCGCATTCTGCCAAGTAATCAAGCTTTTCTTCGTGTACACTTTGAATCGGGAGTATGGGGCAACTCGGCAGGTACGAGATCATCGAACAGATGGGTACCGGCGCCATGGGAACTGTGTACCGCGCCCGCGATACGGCCCTGGACCGGGAGATCGGGCTTAAAACCATTCGCACGGGCGTGGATGTTTCTCCGGAAGTCCGGCAAAGGTTTTACCGGGAAGCGCGCGCGTGTGCCCGCCTGCAACATCCAAATATCATTACTGTCTTCGATATGGGTGAAGTGGAGAACACTGCTTATATCGCCATGGAACTATTGGAAGGGGCCGATTTCCGGCGTGTCATTCAGGAGCGCAGGCCAATTCCCGTGGAAACAAAACTCGCGGCAGCCATCGAGGTCTGCGATGCTATCGCTCACGCCCATCGCCATGGCGTGATCCACCGCGATATCAAGCCGAGCAATCTGTTTCTGACCAACGAAGGACGAACCAAGGTGCTGGACTTCGGCATTGCCCGGCTGCCCAGTTCCAGGCTTACTGTTGCAGGCCAGATTCTTGGCACGCCTAATTATATGGCGCCCGAACAGATCCTCGGGCGCGCCAGCGACGGCCGCGCCGACCTGTTTTCCGCAGCCGTCGTATTGTTTGAGTTCTTTGCCTACGCCCACCCGTTTCAAAGCAACTTCATTCCCCGTCGGATCGTGCAAACCGAGCCGGACTCGCTGTTCGATAGCGATACCTCCATCCCCGCGATACTCGAAAAAGTATTCGCCCGTGGCTTGGCGAAGGACCCCGATCAGCGGTACCAGACGGGTGAGGAATTCGCAGCGGACTTGCGGATGGTCATGGACGCCCTTCGGGGAAACGCTTCACCGAATTTTTCTGGTTTCCAACTGCCTTCCCAGCACGCCGTTCCCCGCGCCCAACCCCCGGAGTCCACCCCCGGTATCGAGGCTCCCAAAGACCAGGACGCGCAAGAGTGGCGCTTGTCGGAGGCTTTGCGCCTGCTGCCGGAGTTTGAGGCTGCGATTGAGCGTAGGGACTTTACCAGAGCGGATGCCGCAGTTGTGGATTTGGAAAACCGGCTGGCGGGAGATGTCCGTTTTACGGAAGCCATACGGTTGTGCCGGTCGCGCCTCAGGGAATTGGATTCCGAGACAATGGCGATGCCGCACCAGTCGATGCCGCCTGTACAGCCGGCGCCCGCGGTCACGGCAGAAGCCTTGCCGCAGTCGCCCCCAGCGCTACAGTCGCCGGCGAGCCCTGCCGCTGATCGCATAATCGATCTCGATGCCACAATTTTTGCGTTACCAGCCAATACTTCGATAGATCCGCCCCGCCATCCTCCCCAACGGTTTCTTCCAGATGTACCAGCCGAGGCGGTATCCCCTGCTTATATCGCGGAACCCGAGACTCCGACGGTGCCGTCTTCGAAACCGGCACGGATCGCAAGGCCGAACCTGGAACGCTGGAAATTGCTCAGTATTGCCGGGGGAGCGGCGGTCTGTGCCATCTTGGTCCTAGTCGCCGGGGTGGCCGCGCTGCGCCCCGTGCCGGTTGAATCCAGCGTCGCAACGGCCGTGGTTCGCGTCGCCTCGACGAACATATACGCGGACGCCGGCGCGGCGGCAAACAAAATCGCTTCTGTGCCGGGCGGCACACGGTTGAATGTCCTTCGTCTTCCCACGTCACGCAATCAGCAGTGGATCAATGTCCAGGCTGTCACGCCGAAAGTCCTGCGGCCTGGATACGTCCGCGCGGCGGAGTTGCGTGACTGGCAGGGCCAGAACAGCGTGGCAGCTCTGGCTTTGATCCGTACGTTGGGTCCCGCAGAACCGGAATCGGATCAAGAGATTCACGTCCGCATACAAGAGCTCAACAACCTGGCTTCCCGTTTTGGGGGAGAGCCGGCCGCGAAAGAGGCACAGCTCGATGTTGCCCGCTTACAGTTCACGCTGGCTCAGCGCGGAAAAGCCGCCGGTAGATCCGTTGAAGACTTGCAAGCGGAGCTGAAGACGGCTCACCAGGAGTTGGAGATGCTCACGGGCGAGCAGAGCCTTAGAGTGCGAGCCCTCGATTTGATCCGGCAGATTGACGAACTGCTTGCCGATGCGCCAGCCGCAATAGCTGATCCAGTTCAAACCGCTGCTGCTCCCCCGCCGCCTCCACCGGATGTTTCATCGTTGTTGGCGCGCGCTATACAACTTCGGCAGGACGGAGATTACCAGGGAGCGAATATATTGATCGACCGTATTCTCCGGATGAGCCCAGGAAATAAAGATGCCAGGGCGCTTCGAGATAAACTTAGGCGAGCTCATGATGCTGAAAACAAGTAGTTTCCGGTATCCCAACCTGGCTGTGCTGCTCTGCTTTATCTGGATCGGCACATCGAGTTCACCCGCCCAATCCCGCCCGAAGAGGCCTGCTCCTTCATCCCAGAATCCACGTCAGGCGCCCGACGCTTTTCTTAATCCTGCGACCGGTCCGGTTACACTAGCGAAGCTGCTCGACCTGCTAAGGCTGGTCCGTGAAGATACGGAGACTGAAGGCCGCATTCTGCGGGCCATCGAGGCGCGGGGTGTTGATTTTCCGATGACGCCCGCCAATGCGCAGACTATCGCCGCCGCTGGAGGCTCGGCGAAACTGATGGAAGTACTGGGCCGCAAAGCCCCTCTGCCTCCCGCTCCTCCACCACCTCAACCGGTCCAAAAGAAGGAGGAACCCAGAGGCGCACTAACGGTTCGATGTGAACCGGCTGAGTGTGACATATCCGTGCGGGGCGGGCCGCCACCGCTTCGCACCAAGAATGGCACAGCCAGGATCAGCGGGCTGAAGCTGGGCGAAGCACTTGTCGAGATCGTCAAACCAGGATATTCGGGCCAGACCCATCCCGTGGCCATCAAATCCGGGGCTGACAACTCCCTTCTTGTAACGCTCGAGCCAAGCGGTAACACCCAGGCGGAGTTTGGAGCCCGCTTGTTCAAAGCCATGGTCCAAGCCGCGGGCGGAGAAGCCATCCATAAGGATTTTGAAGTGTTCTCCGCAACGGGATCGGCCACTCTTTTTGATACCGCGGGTAGTGGCACCGAATGGAATCTCACTGCAACTTTCCGTCCGGGTCAGGTTACGCTCGAAGCTAAGAATTCGGCGGGCGGGCTGAAACTGGAATGCCGCGGCGAAACTTGTCAGGCACAGGCCGGCGGGAAACTCTTTGGAAAGCGTTTGAGCCGCGAACAGGTGCAGCTTCTTGAGACGAACCTTCGGCCGTTCCGAACGTATCATTTTGCCGCTTTTCTGGATCGCATAGTCTCCGCCGGAATGCAGGCAACAGCCAAGACCGCCAACATCCCCGGATCTGGCGAACAACACCTTCGTCTGGAAGGCAAGAGTGAAGCCTACAATATCTCTCTCGATGCGCAACTGCTTCCCACGTTCATCACATTCGAATCCAAGACCGGCCTCGGTTCCGGGTTAACCCTGGGCTTCGCCGATTACGGGTTGGTGGGCAGCTCTCACTATCCCCGAACCACGGAAATTAAGTTTCCGGACGGAAAACAAGGGCTGCGAGTGCGCCTCGGTCAGTTCAGCTCCCAACCGGGGGCCAAATAGGCGCAAGCAGTGCGGCTGTTGGGTCGGACGACTCTTGCAACCGGACACCCTGATTAATCTTGGCCGCGCGACCATGCAATCACTTTGTCGTTTGATATACTCATCCATGGTTGAAGAGGCAGCCTGTGTGATTTTGGCAGCGGGATCGCCTCTGGCCCAAACTCTTCGCGGTGAATAACGAAAGGAGGATGTGTCCCTCCATGCCGACGCAGCATACTGTACGACAAGGCGACTGCTTTTCCAGCATCGCAGCGCAGTACGGGTTTCCCTGGAAGATGCTTTGGAACCATCCCGACAACGCGCAGTTAAATCAACTGCGCAAAGACCCCAGCGTCTTGTTTCCGGGCGACGTCGTGAGCATTCCGGACAAGGACGTCAAGGAAGAATCACGCCCGACCGACGCGCATCACAAATTCACGAAAAAGGCCGAGCCCACTCACATCCGTGTCCGGCTTTTGATGGACGATAAGCCCCGCGCCGGTCTCAAGTACGAGCTTCACTTGACGGGGGACACGATCACCGGCTCCACTGATGGCGACGGGTTCCTGGAAGCGGACATTCCCCCCGACGCCGGTCACGGCACGCTGGTGGCCGGAGATGGAGCATCCCGAAGCGTCTACTACCTGGAATTCGGTGCGCTGGACCCGATTGACACGGAAGAGGGCGTGCGCAAACGGCTGGAGTCTTTAGGCTACGATGCGGAAGAGGATCTTGCCGAGTCGGTCCAGGGATTTCAGACCAAGGAAGGGCTGACAGTTACCGGCACGATTGACGACACACTTAGGGCAAAGCTTAAGGAGAAGTTCGGACAATGAGCTTCATCGCACGACAGGTTCTCGGGGCCACCACCTTCAATACGATTAACGTGCAAACCGTCGAGATTTTCTTGCAGAGGTCGCCTGGCAGGCCGGCCGGAGACGTTCGGGGAATCAACGCCGCCACATTCCACGTGCGGGATAGCACTGGCGCGCTGATCCAGACGGACATCACGCCCGCCAATGGCCGGATCCAGATGCAGATCCTGGGAAGCTTTTCGACTCTTGAGGTGTTGGGCGGCACGGCGGTAGCGCAATATACTGTCAGGATTCGCAACACCGCTGTTGAGGCCGTCGCGACACCGGCGGGTCAACAGCGGCGCCTGCGGATGCTCGGTTATCACATCGGCCATTCGGGGCCGGAAGGCAACGGAGTGGATGGCGTTGCCGTGCCCATCCCGGAGATGGACCGGTCCATCTTGGAATTTCAAACCGATACCGCTGCGATTAACGCCGCCGGCAATGCGAATGCGATCAGCAGTATTGCAGACAATAATACTCAGAACGCGCTGATCGCCGCCGCGGGAGTCTGAGATGGCGATTCAGGTTCACGTACAAAACAGGTTCCAGATCATTGTCCCGGTTCGTGTGGACCGTGCAGTCCGCGGCGTTCCGCAGTTGGACGCGCCGGACGTAGACGACCGCGGATGGGTCAACAATCGCGCCCTCGGCCTCAATGTAGCTGACGCCAGAGGAGCCTTATTCGGGACCACGGTAGGGGATGTGGTCAGGCTTAAGGTGGTCCGGGAAGATCTCGATGATGGGGTTCCTTTGTTTGTGGCTGTCACGGGAAATCAGGTGGCTATCGATCAGCCTGCAGGAGGCGGACCGCTGCCGGCCGATGGCGTCTTCTCTGTCCGTTCCGTTGCGGACACTACCGTGGGCTCCAAGATCCAGGTACGGCTGGGATCGTCTAGCGGGGCGGTGATTTGTGAGGCCGACGCGCATACGTTCACACCTAAGACGTTTTTCATTACCCCGCACGTTTGCACTATTCATAGTGCAAACGCCGCCGTCGTAGCCGCGGGAGGAGGAGCCGGCCAAACCCCGAGTGTAAACGGCAACATTCTGGACGATGCTCAGGTGACCGCACTCTTCGACACTATTATCCGGCCTATCTGGCGTCCGGCCGGAGTCGAGTTCACGATCGGGGCCGTTCAGCAGGAAGTGTTCACCGGGAGCGACGGTTTCACTCAAGACAATGTGGCTCTTCAAACCGGCAACCAATTTCAAACCGTCTTTGGCCGGAACCGGCAGGCGAACACCTGCAACATCTACTTTATGCACACCACGGACCGATTCCTCGGCCTGGGTCTCAACTTCGAAGCGCGCGCGGTTCTCGGCGCGAACAATTCGGGCATTATGGTCGGCGTCAACGGTTTCATAAGAAACAACGGCACCTTTCAACCCCGGTTGTCAGCGGGCACCGATCTGGTTCATGAACTGGGGAATGACACCGGCCACGAGATCGGACACTTCCTCGCTCTGGCGCACGCGGACAACGTAGACGGATTTCCGGGCCGCGTTGATACATACAACCGGCGGTTCCTGATGCACCCGAACAATTTGTTGCCTCCCGCTGTCACTCCTCCCACAGGCGTCCCGCCCCGGTTCAATGATATTGGCTACGGACAAGTAAACACTGTAAACAACGCGGGAGTTGCCGCCGTGCGAGGCCACCGTGGCTGCCTGCTGACGCTCAAACACCACCCGTCCCACGCGTCAGATGGAGAAACGATGACGGTCCGCCGCCGGTTCAGATCTCCGAATCTGTTCAGGTGAAATGCGACTCTGTTGTGCACACTGGATCTTGCTGGCCACTCTTGCCGCCGCGCAAGAAAGTTCCCGAACAAAGGCTGTGCCCATGACCAATGCTGAATTCGACCATCTATTTCGCGCCAAGAATCCGAAGGTTATAGAATACGCCAAGCAGGCCGGACCGTCGATCGTTCCCCAGATCGAGCCATTCCTGCACGACGCGGACTATGTAATTCGTTTGCTGGCCGTGAATTCCGTTGCCGCTGCGGGTGGACCGCAAGCGCCGCAACTCCTCATTCAAGCGCTTGGCGACGGCAATGAACAGGTGAGGGACAACGCCGTCAATGCGCTTCACGAACACTTGCCCGTTGGGCAGGAGGCCGCACTTCTAAGGGTCTGGGATGCAAACCGGACCCGTGACGGCTATGTGCGGCAGCAGATCCCCATGGTTGTTGGGCGGATGCACCAGGCTCCGGAGGTCGAACAACTGAAGACCCGCCTTTCCCGTGACCCGCGCCAGGAAGTGAAAGATGGGGTTATCGCAGGAATGGCCAAGCTGGGAGACCCGGCCGCGAGGGCAACTCTGGGCGAAATGCTGCGGGACGCCCGTGGAACGCGGACCGCGGAGCTGGTTGAATTCGTGAAGTACGAAGACGAGCCTTGGGTAATTCCATTGCTGGTGCCGGTGTTGCAGCGCCGCGATATTGCCCTCCGCATCAGCACTCACGTGGTCGTGATTGAGCGGCGCGAGTGCGATCTGGCGGCTGACGAGGTAATTCGCATCAGTAAGGCGCGTTTCAGCTTTACCGTGGACACGATGGCACAATATTCAGACGCACAAATTAACGACGTGCTTCGGTACGCGCAAGCCCAGCCGCACTAATTGGCCGCGCCGTTCCGGGCTCACTCATTACTTGGTGAAAAAGATAGCCTGGAAATCATGGCGGAAGTCGTCCAAGAGAGATGGCAATCGGCTTGCCAGCTTTGGCGGGATCGTAAAGCTGAACCTTCCCGCCTTGAAAACCGACCATCGCCAAACCGTGGAATTGCGCCAGCTTGGGTCCTCATATCCCCATTCTCCTTGGTGGCGCCGATGGTTGGCCTGGTGGTGGAATTCTGGGCTGCCTCCTTAATGGCATCCAGCGGCGTATCCGGCTTGATTGCGACCCCCCCGGGTTCCTTGCCGGTGATTTTTTGCCAGAACTCCTTTACTTTAATGTCGGTCGAATCGAAGTTTTCGTAGCTCTTCAGTTCAACAGCAATTGCCTTCTCGATAATGGACGCCCAGATTGACCCTCCCTTCGGATCCCGAAGGTAAATAGGCGACCAGCCGGAATCGTGATCATCGGTATACAGGACATCGCTGACATCGACTCCGCCGCTGCCAAGCCGAACGGTGAAGTATCTGGACGACGTCATCATGAGTTTTTTGTCCACCGTACGAGTGTTGGCAGGTGGGTTGGAAAGAGTCCCGGCCGGCAGGTTCGACAGGTCTGTCAAAACCGTTCCCGTCTTCTCGCTCAGCATGTCGTTGATGGCGGCGCGGCCCTTCGCAGTAGAGGCCATTGCAGCCAGTATCGCCGCGACCGGACAGTTGGCGATGTTGGGCGCCTGCTGGACATCCGTGAACGCCGGGACCTTCGAGAGGATCGATACAGAGGATCGGTCACCGCGTGAACGTCTTTGCTGGTTTGATCATTGGCAGGCCCTGGCATTATGGTCACGGGCGTCGCGTTCGGGACAGTACCGATTCCTGGCTGGGTAGACTGCTGGTCCCACAGAAGCCCCGTCGACGAAGGGATTCTTCCGCCACCGCCGCCCGTGCCGAGCGGGCCGGGAACAACGCCATTAAATACAGTCAGCATACTATCCCTTTCCAATCAGTAAAACACAAAATCGCGAGTGCGGGAACTTTAACGCTCACACCAGCACCGCCTGCCTATCCAAGGCCGCACCGATACAGACAACGGCAGAACCAGCCGCCCTCATTAATAAAGTGCGCTGGCCGGTTCCACCGTTACCGTTTTCCGTGAAAATATATCAGGTCGTGACCGAACCCGAGTCATGGTACTCGCAGGTGAGCGTTCCTGGCGAGACAAGTCCCGCGTGTGGGAGAATACCTGGAATGGGGTATCACACTGTCGAGCAGGGTGAGCATCTGGCCGGCATTGCTTACAAATTCGGATTTACCGATTACCGCAAACTCTTCGACCATCCCAACAACGCGGAGTTGAAGAAAAATCGCCCGAACCCAAATGTTCTGTTCCCCGGGGACCTCGTTTTTATCCCCGACAAACAATCGCGCGAGGAGTCCCGCCCTACCGATAAACGCCACACGTTCAAGACGAGTGCGAAGAATCTCAAGCTGCGAGTGGTCTTGGAAGACCAATACGAAGAGCCCATCGCCAATGCAAAGTGTCTCCTCACAATCGATGGCAACTTTCGCGATGTCTTAACCGATGGGAAAGGCAAAATCGAGCAGGAGATTCCTCAGGATGCGGAGGAGGCGGTACTGGTGATCCGCGATCCGCAGACGCCCCTTGAAGCGATCTCGATCGCGATCAGAATCGGACATCTGGATCCGGTTGAAGAGACTTCCGGCCAGGAAGCTCGATTGAACAATCTCGGATACTCCGCGACGGGCGGCGTCGAAAAAGATCCTGATGCTCTGCGCTCAGCAATTGAAGAATTTCAGTGCGATCACGGCCTGACAGTCGATGGGATATGCGGAACCAAGACGCAGAACAAATTGAAAGAAGTTCACGGCTGTTAGCTGAGGAACCTTTGTAAACGCGGCGTTTTTCCCTGGTCCACTGCTCTTGAGCAGGGACGGTGACATATGAGTGACACTTCCGAAGGAGCACTTCTCGGGGCCACAGGCGGCGGCGTGGCCGGAACCCATCCTGAGCGCTCGCCCCTGAACGTGCTGGCGGCGCCGGCGACGTCCACTCAGTTCAACACCATTCGGGCGGCCATCTTTCCCATCGCCTGCTTTAAGATGGAAGACATCCGCTTCGACTTCGATTCGTCGGTAGTGCTGCCGTCGGTGCGGAAGGAGATCCCGCTGCTGGCCAGGCTGCTCGACCGGCACACGGTTCCACCGCCCGAGCCGGGCCAGCCCCGGTCGGCCCTCGCGAAAGTACCCCCCATCTCGGTATTCGGCCACGCCGACCCGGTCGGGAACGATGATTACAACAAGGCGCTCAGCGGCCGCCGGGCCGCGGCGATCTATGGCCTGTTGACCCGCCGCGCCGAGGTGTGGGAAGACCTTTACAACAGCGGCGGCAAGTTCGCACAACCGGCGGGGGGAGACGTATGGGGAACGCGCGCCATCCAGATCATGCTCAATGCCCTGGCGCCCGAGGCCTTTGCCACGGCCGATTCTTCCACGACCTTGACGGACGGCTCCACGCCGCCGCCGGTCGAAGTAGACGGGAAACCAGGCGACGCGACGCGCACCGCGGTGAAAAGATTTCAGGCTGGGCCACTAGGAAAGGCCGCAGGCCTGTCCAGCGACGGAACTCCCGGCCCCGCAACCCGCAAAGCCCTCTTCCTGGCATACATGGACCGGATTTGTGTGCAGACTGGATTTCTGCTCTCCGCCGACACGTTCAAGGCCCTGCGCGCGGCCGGAGTTCCCGATGCGGTAGTGACCAAACTGAATGCATTGAAAGACCAGTTTTTCGGTTCCAGGCCTGGCTTCGTAACGGCGCTGGCGAAAGCTCTTTCCGACGATGAAATGACCAAACATAAGTCGACGGTGTTGGCCAAGGCGAAAACGGAAAAGCCATTTAAGCTCGACGCCAAAGAAGGCTTCCTGGCGCACCAGACTGACCCCGAAGGCAAAGGCGATTTCCAGGGGTGCGGCGAGTTCAATCCAGTGCTCCTATTCTCCCAGGCCGACAAACAGAAATTTGACGCGGACGAAGACAAGACCGCGCGAAATGCCGCTAACCTTCTCAATCGGCGCGTCATGGTCCTATTGTTTCAGCCGGGCGCAAAAGTAACCGCGAGCCGCTGGCCCTGCCCCAAGGCCAAGGAAGGCACGGCCGGCTGCCGCAAGCGGTTTTGGTCTGACGGAGAGAAGCGGCGGAGTAATCGCCAAGAGCAGCGTGAGTTTAAGGATACGCAGGACACCTTTGCATGCCGGTTCTATCAGCGCCTGCTCACCGGTTCGCCTTGCGAGAAATCGCTCAATGTACTGACCCTGCGCCTGTTTGATCTGCTGGGCCGGCCCTTGCCCGAGGCGCCTTTCGAGGCCAGCGTGGCAGGGGTGGACGGCGACCCGGATGGCGACTTGGACCACGCCGATCTAAATGGCGACATCACGCTGCGCAACCTTGCGCTTCCGGCGACAGTGACCGTCCGATGGAGCCGCCCAGACTCCATGCGGCCCGATGACCCTGAGCCGGCCCCTACACAAACGGTTGACCCGCTGGTGGATGACGAGGCCGCCCAGGACGATGAGGCGCTGCAACTCTTGTTTGCCGCCCAGGATAATCAAAGGGTATTGCGCGACGGCATCCTCCCCCCCACTGAAACTCCGGACGAGTTCGAGTATGAACTCCAGGTCTTCGTAAGCCTCGACGACGGTGTTCAGGCCACGGGAACCGGAGGCCTGATGACTCCGGAAGCGGCGCGACGGCGACTGAACAACCTGGGCTACATCAAGACCGTGAATCTGGAAGATGCCATTCGCGTCTTTCAGCGTGACTGCGGAAAACAAGCTACCGGTAAGCTGGCCGACGCCAATGACGAGTTGAAACTCCGCCATGATCAACTGAACCCTCCGTTGGCGCCGAACCGGCTCACCGGAGTGTGACCATCCATGACTCCTGGCCCCTATGATGAGGAAATCTCATGAGCATCCCTGCCGTCGCGATTAAGTGTGATAACGCCATTGATGGGAACACGGCATTGTTGTTCAGCGAGGAAGCGCCCCTCACAAACGATCCGGCAAAATGCGATGACCGCCGCGCGGTGTGGGTGCATATACCCACCGCCTTCCCAAAGCGCGAGGTCTTTGTCCACTTCCACGGCCACAACGCTTATGTCAAGGTGAACGCCGCAGGCAAATCGACTGTATCGGATTGGGTACTTCCGCACCGCCGTGGTCAGGCGTCGGCCACCGATGCCACCGGTATCAAATACAAACTCGCCGCCATGACCAACGCCAAACATCAACCTCTGGTCCTGGTTCCCGAGAATGGGATTCCAGTGCCGAGTTATGTCATCGGTGACAAGTCCGTCGGTGGCAAGACGGTCTTCGATGCCCAACCCGCTACCGAGGCCAATTTCAAGGCGGCCATCGCATTCAGGGACGGGCGCATTGCATCCAACGCGGCGCGGAAAGCCGCTGACCCGTCATTGAAAGACAAGGACCTGCCGCCCGTTCCAGGCAATCCGAACGAGTTCTGGTCTTACGAAGATCCTGGAAAATTCAAGAACGGCCCTGCCACGCCCAGCGATGGGCTGGAAAAATTGATTGCCAACTGCATCGAACATCTCTGTCTGCTCACCAAACCCGCGTCCGCGGGCGGTACACCTTACATGGACCGGGCTACCCTGATTGACACTTCGACTCAGGCTTTCGACGTGAACAAGCTGGAGCACCTGTTTGTTTCGGGCCATTCGGGAGGAGGCGGTCCTCTTGCCGAAGTCACTCTGAACGCCCTGACTCTGCGGATTCCCACAAGCCTTTGGTATCTGGACGCTGCTTATTCCAACCACGGCGTCAATGAGTGCCTCGCCTTTTGTGACAACTGGTCCAAGAAGGGCAAGCTCGGAATGAAAAACACCGAGAGCCGGCTGGTCCTAATCGATTTCGACACGAAGGTTGGAACTAAGAAGATCATCGACAATCTGAATAAGAACTCTTTCAAAGTGACCGAGATCACCCACAGCAACAATGGCGAGTCCGCCCGCAGGCCCGCGGAGGCGGCGGCCAGAGCGGCAAAAAAAACACCTCCCGAAATCAAGGCTGCAGGACAGGCCGCGGTCGATGCCGAATTGGCGAAACAATTGGCCGACGTGCACAAGGCTCTTTCGACCGAGCGAATTCTGGCTATCCACTCCGGTGTGGGCCACGACAGTATTCCCGCTTTCTACCTGCCGATTCTGCTGGAGCATAACGAAGCCTGAGGTGTAATTTAGCCGTCGCGTCAAGGACCGCCCGAATCTTAGCGTCGCTCTTACTCAGTATGTACAACTCACCGTCGGAATCGATTGCGAACCGAATGTAATATTCAAGCGTCATCTCGATGTCGAAATCACCCCTATAGAACCGCTGGACGTTGTGCCGGAGCGATCCGAGCCCGGGTCTGAGGGCCTGCGCAGCAGCGCCACCGATCCACATTCGCCGACTCATGCGGGCCTGGTACGCCACGGCACCATGCATCTCGCGTGCCAGATGGGGCGTGCCGTAAGCCGCTGGATCGATGAGAGCAGTCCTGGGGACATGAGGCTCGTCGTCCCATTTCCAAACAGTCAGCGTCCGAGGTTGCGATAGTAGGTACTCTACACGTAGATAATCCACCACAATGGAATCGTCGAGAGTGAACAACATCCTCAACGGTGATCCGGGCGTAGGCCTTCATCGCCGCGGGCGGCGGGTTCCTTGGCGTTCTCGCTGACTTCCGTGAGCTTGGCGATGGCGTTCCTCAACCTCTTGAACGGTCTTCGATCAAGAATGCTCGTCAACATCTCAAAGCAGAACATAAGGAGTGAGAAATGGTTGCGCGTCCCTTAAAGGTTGAATCGCCAAGTCTTACAGCTCGGGTTGACGATCAGGACCTATAAACGATAGATCTTTTCGGAAGTGCGCCGGGGAGGAATGTCCCATGCGCTTGCAACCGCTGAGGGTGTTCACATGCGCAGGAAGTCAGCTCGTACGTCGGTTCTGCCGCGAACGGTCCTTCGCTGATGCGCCCGGCTCCGTAGTAACCCATCGCTGCGCGAATGGCTGACGAAAGATTTGGCTGCGGCCCAGTCCGCAACCTGGCGCATCGTGGCATTTCACCAACCCGGCTTCAACTCTTTCTTACCTGCCACGGCCGGCTCACGGGCTGGCGCCGATACGGTTTGCGACCATGGCTGCCCAACTGCACGCCACGCCCAGTCTTTCGAGGTGCGTACCTCGACGGCCCATTGTGCCGGAATCTTTTGGTGTGCTAGATCAGCATCAGTCGCACGACGGACAGGGGAACTTCCCGGCGCTCCTCGCCGCCACGATTGTCATGGCCTCCATGGGCCTGACTGTCAATCGACTGCTCTGGAGACGGTTGTACGCGTTGGCCGCCACCAGGTACAGCTCGAACGGGTAACAGTGCCGCCTTAGCGGGCATTACGAAATCCTTATGGATTCCGTACGACTTCTTCACGTCGTATTGCGTAATCTGAAGCTGGCTGCTTGCCATGATTGCGGAACGAAAGCCCGGCCACAACGTGACCGGGCTGCCACTAGATGATCGGTCCCACCGCAGAACGCGCGTTCCGCGCTCCCACCCTAGGTCGCACCAAACTCCCTTATGCACGAAAAAGAGCTGTCGTTCGTCATTCCCACGCATAGATTGCGTGATGTTGGCGAAACCATTGAGCAGTATGACGAACACTTTTGGAGGAACGGACACGCCGTCAGGATGGTCGTCTTTGACGACTCCACGCCGACCAATCAGCAGAAATACTACCCGCTCCTGGAGCAAATACGCACGCATCAGGAACTGCACTATGTGGGCCCCCGTGAGAAGGAGCAGTTCCTCGCCTATCTGAACTCAAGGCTGCGAGACAGGCGCCTGGAAGGCCTGGTCCGTAATCTGTTTCGTCCCAGCTACGGCGGTAACCGGAATTTCACCCTGATGTACACGCTGGGCGAACTCATGGTGAGTTCCGACGACGACATGCGGCCGTACTCGCTGATCGAAGACAGCCCGGAGTCCCTGGGTCCCGAAGAGGTTTGCCGTGGGCGGCTTCACCGGGCGGGCGAGAACGGCTATACCAAGAAGTCATTCGACATCGTGGCCGCATTTCTGGACGTGCTGGGCAAGCCGGTAGGCGAAATTCCGGAAAACTACGACCGCGGCGAGTTGCTGGTCGACAGTTCCATGGACCTGGAAACTAACGCTACCAAAGGACTGGCCCGCGAGAACTCTCTCACGCTTCAGCCAGCAGCAGTACCGGACAGTTCCGTGGTGAAGATCGCGCAGACCTTTCGTTCGGGCACGAACGATATCGATGCTGTCGACTTTGTCGAAATGTTTCTGGAGGACGAAGACCAGACAAACCTGGACGACCTGAACGAGAAGTACGTGTTGGTCAATTTTCGCCCCGCGGTAACCAACCGGAACTGGCGCATGGATTGCGGCGTGGCCGGCTACGACAATACATTCGGGCTGCCGCCCTTCTTTCCCACCCGCCTGCGTTTCGAAGATTATATCTACCGGCTCTGGATTCAGCAGGAGGGCATTGTTGCGGCCCACGTGGACGCCGCGCAGAATCACACCAAAAGCAACTACATGCGCAATCCTCCGGCGTCTGAGATCTTCAACGAAGAAGTCTGCAATCTGTTGAAGCGCAAAATCAAAGCGACAGTCAGCCACTTGGACGCCCTGAGCATGGACTTCGACTATGACGGCTCGGTGACGGAAACTGACGCGCATGAGATCCTGGACAAGATCGCGGCGCTGCACGGGCGCGCTCTGGCCGCCGCGGCCCATACGCCCAAACCAGATCGCGCACAGGCGCTTCGCCTCTTCGCCACCAACCTTGAGAAGGCCTTCTACAGTTTTGAGCCCGATTTCTTTCAACAGAACTTGCTGCGGATTGTCGATGACGTGGTTGGCGTCATCAAGGCCTCAATCCAACTCTGGCCGACCCTGGTGGAAATTGCGTATTTCGAGAAGTGTCGGAGCGGCCTTTCCGAAACCCGTGTCGCAAATCAAAGGAGATAGTCATTTATGCGGATTGCACAGGTTGCCCCTCTATTCGAAAGCGTTCCCCCGCGTTTGTATGGCGGCACCGAGCGGGTCGTGAGCTATCTGACGGAAGAACTGGTAAGGCAGGGCCACGACGTTACTCTGTTTGCCAGCGGCGACTCGGTAACCAGTGCAACGCTGGTGCCAGGCTGCGAGAGCGCCCTGTGGCGCGATCCTGAGTGCCGCGAGACACTGCCCCACCATGTCCGTTTGATGGAACTGGTTTTTCACGAAGCACCCCGTTTCGATATCATCCATTTTCACTGCGATTACATCCACTTTCCCTTGCTGCGCTACCATCGGACGCCAACTGTGACGACGCTGCACGGTATAGTTCGCCGGCATGATCTCAAGCCGCTCCTTCATGCGTACCCCGAGGTTCCCTTGGTCGCCATCTCCGACGACCAGCGCGCGCCGGTTCCATGGGCGAACTGGCAAGGCACCGTCCATCACGGTTTGCCCCGCGGGCTGCATACATTCCGGGCCGATCCCGGAGAATATCTCTTGTTCATTGGGCGGATCTCTCCCGAGAAGCGTCTGGATCGCGCAATCGAAATCGCCCGCCGTTCAGGGCGAAAATTGAAAGTCGCCGCCAAGATCTATGACGAGGACCGCGCCTACTATCAAGGCTCGATCGAGCCGCTGCTACGAGAGTCTCAATCGTTCGTGGAGTTCGTGGGCGAGGTGGGCGGAAGGGATAAGGACGAACTCATCGGACACGCCCATGCCCTGCTCTTTCCGATTGACTGGCCGGAGCCCTTCGGATTGGTGATGATTGAGGCGCTGGCGTGCGGCACTCCGGTGATCGCATGGCGCAACGGCTCCGTGCCGGAAATCATCGAGGAAGGCAGAACCGGCCACATTGTGGACAACATTGATGAAGCGGTCGCGGCCGTAGGGAACGCCGGCCACCTGAGCCGCGGCGACTGCCGTGAATCGTTCGAGGACCGGTTTGACGCCGCCCGCATGGCGTCTAATTACGAACGTGTGTATCGCCGGTTGTTGAGCGGTCCGCATCCCCAGCTGGGGATTGTCGGATCCTCGGCCCTGCACGAAGTGGCGCCGGCAGCCTGATGGAAAAGTCCCACGCAAGCGAAGAGCCCGCCCACTCAGGCGAGGCGCATCATGTCCTGGCCGATTCCAGCCTTACTGATGAGCGTATTCGCGTGCTCAAGCACGGCGACACGTTTGGGCTCTTCGATCAATATGGAGATATCCGGCGCAGCTCAAAGGGAGAGGCGGGGCTGTACCACGACGGCACACGATTTCTTTCGCGGTTTCTGCTGGAATTCGAGGGCTCACGTCCGTTCCTGCTGAGTTCGACGGTACGTGACGATAACGACCAGCTTTCGGTGGCTCTCACCAATCCCGATCTCTGCCGCGACGGCCACGTGTATCTGCCGATGGGCTCCCTGCATCTGGCTTGGCGGAAGTTTCTATGGATGGGCGCCCTATACCAGGAACTGCGGGTCGAGAACCACGGCATGCACCCAGTTAACGCCAACCTCGGACTGCAATTCGCCGCTGATTTCGCCGACATCTACGAGGTGCGGGGCCTCAAGCGGATGGCGCGCGGAGAGGATATGGTGCCGGAACTGACTGACCGAAACGTAACTCTCGGCTATCGCGGACTCGATGGGGTGGTCCGGCGCACTGTTCTGCAATTCGCGCCGCGGCCCCGGAACCTTGCTGACGGCAGTGCTGCCTTTGAGATCGCCCTGGCGCCAAAGCAATCGGTCTTACTCTACATCACCGTTGGGTGCGAACGGGAACCAGTCCGCCCGCGGCTCCTGATATTCGAACGCGCGCGAGCGGACGCCCGGACGCAATTGGATTCTCAAGTTGCGCAGTTCTGCGTGATTGAGACAGGGAATGGACAGTTCGATGCACTGGTTAAGCGCGCCACGTCCGACCTGCACATGATGACCACCGTGCTGCCCACCGGACCCTACCCTTATGCCGGAGTGCCATGGTTCAACACGCCGTTCGGACGCGACGGCATCATCGCCGCGCTGGAGTGCCTCTGGCTGAACCCAAGCCTGGCTCGTGGAGTCTTGCGCTACCTGGCATCGACGCAGGCCGTTGACATCGTCGCTGAGGAGGATGCTGAGCCGGGCAAGATCCTGCACGAAACCCGCAAGGGCGAAATGGCGGCCTTGAAGGAGATGCCCTTCGCACGCTACTACGGCAGTGTGGACTCCACACCCCTCTTCGTTGTGCTGGCCGGCGCCTACTACGAGCGGACCGGCGATCGGAGCTTGATCGAGGCGATTTGGTCGAATATCGAGGCGGCCCTGCTCTGGATCGAACGTTACGGTGACTGCGATGGAGATGGTTTCATCGAATATAACCGCCGCTCCAGCAATGGCCTATTGCACCAGGGCTGGAAGGATTCCGACGATGCCATTTTTCACGCCGATGGCACGCCGGCGCTCGGTCCCATTGCGGTTTGCGAGGTGCAAGGCTACGCCTACGCTGCGTGGCGGGCGGGAGCGGCCTTGGCAGCGGCGCTCTCCCGACCGGAACTGGCGACGAAGTTCGCCTCACGTGCCGAGGCGCTGAGAGGTCGCTTCGAAGACGTATTTTGGTGCGACGAGTTGTCTACATACGCATTGGCTCTTGATGGCGACAAGCAGCCGTGCCGGGTGCGCAGCTCAAACGCGGGCCAATGCCTCTTCTCCGGAATTGCGGCGACTGATCGTGCCGTGAAAGTAGGGCAGTCGCTCCTCCGGCCGGAGCTGTTCTCCGGATGGGGAATCCGCACCGTCGGCGCCGCCGAGCCGCGCTACAACCCGATGGGCTACCACGTCGGCAGCGTCTGGCCGCATGACAACGCTCTGATCGCGTTTGGCATGGCGCGCTATGGCTTGGCGAGCGAGATCACAAGGGTATTCACGGGATTGTTCGATGCAGCGATGTATTTCGATCTCCGTCGCATACCCGAGTTGTTCTGCGGGTTCCCTCGGGACGAGGGCCAAGGACCGATTCTGTACCCGGTGGCGTGCGCTCCTCAGGCATGGTCGGCGGCCGCGGTGTTCCTCATGTTCCAAGCCTGCCTGGGTCTCCGGGTCGACGCGATCGAATCCAAAATCTCGTTGACCCGGCCTTGCTTACCGCCGTTTCTGAGCCAGGCGAGAATCACGGGCCTTCAGGTAGGCGGCGCCAGCGCCGATCTCCTGGTGGTGCGCCATGAACACGATGTCACGGTCAGTGTCCTGCAACGAGACGGCGATATCGACGTGGCGGTCCTAATGTGAATCCGGGAATTTGCGACTCCGCGCCGGCTCCGCCAGCAAACAGATATCCAACGGAGATGACTGAAGGTAGAGTTATTAAAAGGCCTGCAACTTCTACCCGGCGGTACTCAGCTTGTGGCGGTTCTCATAGATCTTGGTGATCGCGTTCGTAATATCGTCCAGATCTTTCCGGCTGGCAAGAAGGACACTCTGATGAAAACCGACGGTTTCCTCGACCAGGAGATCGGATAGCGGACATTCATTATCAGCCTGATAGCTGGAGAGCTTCTCTTTCGGATAAATTCGTTGGTAAGCCTTAGACTGGAACGCGTCGCCCAAGCATCCCTCTTTATTCATGGGCTTGCCTTCGATCACACCCAGACCGGCGCTGGCGTGGATGCCTTCCGCCTGCAGCGCCGCAACGAACTTGTCCCGGGGCAGCCCCGCGAACTGCTCCTTCTTATATCGAAAACCGTAGTAGTAAAACGCGGGTCGCGTTACGCTCGGATAATCCATACGAGGGACAATTCCCGGTAACTGCTTCAGCTTGCTGGTCAGGTATTCCGCATTCTCGGTCCGCACCCGGCACTCTGCTTCAAATGTCATCATCTGCGTCAAGAGTATGGATGCCTGATACTCAGCCATGCGGCACTTCGCCCCAAGGATGGGGTGGCCTTCCTTGTGCGCCGAGTCGACGCTGCCATGCGGGCGCCCCAGGTTGTGGAACGAGAAGCAGCGGTCCATCAGCTTGGAATCACTTCCAAGAATGGCTCCTCCCTCGCCACACGTTAGAGATTTACCGTTCTGAAAACTGAAGCAGCCCAGGTCTCCGAAGGTACCAACCTTGCGATTCTTCCACTCCCCGCCATGTGCCTCGCAGGCATCCTCGATGACCTTCAGGTTGTGCTTCTTGGCAATTGCGTTGATGCGGTCCATGTCGCAGATGCCGCCGATAATGTGCACTGGCAGGATGGCCACCGTGTTCTTGTTGATCTTGGCCTCGATCTTTGCGGGGTCGATCTGCCAGGTCTCGGCGTCAATATCTGCGAAGACAGGCAGCGCATCCGCCAGCAAAATCGGGAGAATGGATGCTACGAACGTGTAAGGCGTGGTGATTACCTCGTCGCCGGCGCCGATCCCAAGTGCCCTGACGGCGGTGATGAGCGCGCTGGTTCCATTCGAGGTCGCCACGCAATGGTTTGCACCCATCAATTGGGCGAATTGCCGTTCGGCCTCCGCCACGACTTTAGCCCGGGACCAGACGCCGCTACGGAGCACCGGCAGCACTGCTCGCTCGTCAGTTTCGCGGAAGTTAGGCCAGCGGGGAAAAGGCGCTGTCCGAACAGGCTGGCCGCCGAGGATGGCAGGAACTCCTTCATTGCTCGTCCGAGGCGCCGCGTCCGCTCGTGGCATAGCGGCAAGAACGGCAGTGCCGAGAGAGGAGGCTGCCATGAGTTGTCTGCGCGTTAGTTTTCTGTTTTTCATTTTGCGACTCCTCGAAATATGATCCGACCTAGGTGCAGAAGCGGCCCCTGCAACTCCGGCGTCAAACCGTGGCAACAGAAATGCGACAGTTTCAGCCGGTCAGTTCTTAATAGTATTCCCAGATGTGAAGAATAACAACTGCATCAAGGCGCGGACTGGCTTTGGAACAGAAGTCCCACTGCTCCGCCCCTGACCAAAGCCTAAGATATGGCCCAGGCCACTTCCACCGTAGCAATGCGCGATTCGAGCGAAAACAACGAAAACGGCCACACCTCCGCACGTCAGTGCCAGCACCATGGCCGCCGCGACCCAGAATGCCGCCCGACGCCCGGGTATGGGGTTTGGAGCAGCAGGGATCTCTTCCAACTCGACTGCGTCTCCCTCTACACCCGCGGCGAACGGGTAGCCGAGTTTCGGCAATGTTTCGACGTATTGAGTCGAGCCACCGCGGCATTCAGTCCATGTTCGAAGTCGACGAATGTGTTATCCGGCCAGGCGAAGCGTCCAGTGCTTTTGACCACGTTTCGCGGCTTTGAAGCAAACCCGGACAACAGAAGGCCGCGTTACCCCGTCTGCAGTATCAGGGGGTGGTTGAGTTCGCGACGCTCGGAACGGCCTTATCAGGACCGACAAACGGCATGCGGCGCTGGTGCGCCGACAGAATCCTCATGAACGGGTTGCGAGATGCTGGTAGCGCCGCGTTTGGTGGCAGCTACAGCCCGCGCCGACAATGGTGCTCCTTGCGAAGCCCGTCGATACAGAAACGCATTGTGGCGCCTTATTTTCTTAGCAGCCGGAGGCCGTTGAAGACGACGATCAAACTGGCGCCCATGTCGGCAAAGACGGCCATCCACATCGTGCCGTGACCGGTCAGCGTCAGGATAAGGAAGACGGCCTTGATGGTAAGCGCCAGTATAATGTTCTGCTTCAGGACCATAGCGGTCGCGCGGGAGACCTTCACGAATGCCGGGATCTTGCGGATGTCATCGTCCATGAGGGCCACATCTGCCGTCTCGATTGCCGTGTCGCTACCGGCCGCACCCATAGCGAAGCCAATATCCGCTTGTGCCAGCGCCGGGGAATCGTTGATGCCGTCGCCGACCATCCCAACTTTGCCCTTTGGGCCAAGAAGCGCGGCGATTGAGGCCTGCTTGTCTTCAGGCAGTTGGTGCGCACGTACTTCATCGATGCCGACTTGTCTTCCGATGGCCGCCGCTGTGTGCGGGTTATCCCCGGACAGCATGAGGGTCTTAATTCCAAGGGCGTGCAGTTCTGCAATGGCTTGGCGGCTTGATTCCTTAACAGTGTCGGCAACGCCGAACAGCGCGATTACGCCACGCTCCCCTGCCAGCAGCACGGTTGTTTTCCCTTGTTCTTCCAATGCGCCCAGCTTCGCTTCAAGCTCCCGCGAGCAGAGCCCCAGTTCCTCGATCAGCCGATGGTTGCCGAGATGGTAGTGGCGCCCTTCTATGCGACCTTTGACCCCGCGCCCCGGCAGCGCCTTGAAATCCGTAACTTCCAGTAGCTTGACCTGTTCGCTGATAGCCGCCGTGGCGACCGCCTTCGATACTGGATGGTCCGAGCGTTGCGCGAGGCTCGCCGCGAGTTGCCGGGCGCTATCGATGGCGGTATCGATCGCTTCAAAGTCGGTTTGCGCGGGCTTGCCGAGGGTGATAGTACCGGTCTTGTCCAGCGCCAGCCAGCGCATCTGATGGCCCTGTTCCAGATAAACCCCGCCCTTCACAAGAATGCCCTGTCGCGCCGCGGCGGCGAGGCCGCTGACGATGCTGACAGGCGTTGAAATCACGAGAGCGCAAGGGCAGGCAATGACCAGCAGCACAAGGGATTTGTAAATCCAGGCGTACCATTCCCCGCCAAAGAACAGCGGCGGCAGGACTGCCACGAGAACGGCTGTGACGAAGATAGCCGGCGTATAGATTCGGGCGAAATCATCTACGAAGCGCTGTGTCGGGGCGCGGCTTCCTTGCGCGGCCTCAACGGCCTTTATGATGCGGGCGAGCGTCGAGCTACTGGCGGCGGCCGTCACGGTATATTCAAGCTCGCCGGTCTGGTTGATCGTTCCCGCGAATACAGGATCGCCCGGTCCCTTTTCCACGGGCACGCTTTCGCCCGTAATGGGGGCTTGGTCGATAGCCGATTCCCCCTTCGATACCTTGCCATCGAGAGGAATCCGCTCGCCCGGACTAACCCGAACATGCGCGCCAACAGAAACCTCCTTTGCTTCTAGCGGCTGCCAACTGCCGTCTTCCTGCCTGACGGTGGCAAGTTCGGGCGTCATGACCATGAGGCCCCGGATTGCGTTCCGGGCGCGGTCCAGAGACGCAGCTTCGATGCGTTCCGCGACAGCAAACAGGACCATCACCATGGCAGCTTCCGGCCATTGACCGAGCAGCATCGCTCCAGTCACGGCGATACTCATCAGTGCGTTGATGTTGAGATTTCGGTGAATGAGGGCAATCCAGCCCTTCTTATAGGTCGTGAGTCCACCAGCGAGCACGGCAATCAAAGCCAGCGCCGCCGGCAGCCAAGGCGTCAACAGCCTCACCCATTCCGCCGTTTCAGACGAAAGGGCCGCAATGCCAGCACCGGCGAGGGGCCACCAAGGTTTGTGCTCGATAACTGGCGGTTCGCTTGTGGCGTTGCCGGATTCAGCGGACTCCACTTCGGGCTCGAAGCCAAGGCTGCGAATGGTCGCGTCGAGGGGTACCGCCTCCAGCCCAAGGGCCGAGAGCGCAGAGACAAAGGGCTCCGGGGAGGCGAGGTTGTGGCGCACGATCAAAATGCGTTGCATGAGATTGAACTCAAGCCCGGCGACGCCCTTCATGCAGCCCAACTTGTTGCGGATCAGCGCTTCTTCAGTCGGACAGTCCATGGCGTCGATGCGATAGCGGATGACCCTGGCACCGGTCGCGGCGCGAGCCGTTGTAGGAATTTTGGCGACTAATCCGTTGTGATGACCGCAATCGTCGGGGTCTTGACCAAGCCCCCGGTCCGACTTCAGTTCGCCCTGCGCGTCCTCTCGGGAAGGATCTACTGAGCGCTTTGAGGTCATGGCTTCTCTCCAATAGTGCTATTAATGAGTTGACACCCTGTAGTCACTACAGAGTCAAGCTAAAAAGAAACAGAGGGTCTGAACCAATGACAATTGGCGAACTTGCGCGGAAAACGGGATGCGGAATCGAGACCATCCGGTATTACGAGCATGAAGGATTGCTGCCAAAACCCGCCCGGACAAGCGGGAACTTTCGACGCTATGGGCAGGAGCACACGGAACTGCTATCGTTTATCCGCCATTGCCGTTCCCTAGACATGGCGCTGAACGAAATTAGGATTTTGCTCAGATTTCGGTCCTCACCGGACGAGACCTGTGGCGAGGTCAACGCGCTCTTGGATACGCATATCGGTCACGTGGAAGAGCGCATCGCGGAACTGCAAAGCCTGGAAGTCCAGCTTAGGGCGTTGCGGGGCAAATGCAGCAGCGGAAGATCGGCTGAGCACTGCGGGATTTTGCAGGGACTCGGCGGCGCCCCCGATGACCGGGACGCCTCCGGCCGCAATCATATTGCGCGTACGCACTCGACCACGCGATAGAGTCCCCAGCTCGCAATATGGCATCTCGAAACTATCGCTTCGCGCGCCGCGGTGGGGGTCGGCCCTGGTATGCTGAAGAGTGGGTTCCGCGATGAAAACTATCTGGCGATTGGGCACTCTGGCGCTCCTGCTTGGCGTACCTTTCGCGCGGGCGCAGGCGTCTTACGATTGGTCTGCCGCTGATAGTCAACGCAGCCGGATCGGCGTTTTCGCACGATTTTCAAGTGCCACGCTCACCGTCGGTTCATTTGCCGGAACGCCTGGAGTAATTCGAGCCAAGTCCAGTTCTCCCGTCGGGTCGGGTCTTGCAGGTCTCGCTGCATCTGTCTCTCGCGCGCCACTCAGTGGTGTTCAGCTTGTTCGCAGAACCGACCGGCTCAAGCTGCCATTAGATCTATCCCGCGTTCATTCTGCCAGGGCCCCTCCTTTTCAGCGGATCTAGACAAAGAGCATTCCGGAACCGATCTCCCCTCCTCTGTATGAAGTTGAGGTGACGACGAGTTTATCACCCCGTCTGGATACGTACGGCTGCTTTTTCATTGCGCATTCCAATCGCACATAACCCAGTTCGGGGATCTTACGCACGCCGGGGCGAGTCGCAAGATTCTTGTTGACCCGCAGTAGCTGAAAACTTCTCAAGGAGCAGTGGACTGCAATGTACAATCTCGATCTCATCGCAACGCTCGCCGGCGGCTTCATAGCTGCACTGGCGCTTGGGTACCTGACGCACCGCCTGGGGTTATCGCCCATCGTTGGATACTTGCTCGCCGGAGTACTAGTCGGTCCGCACACGCCAGGATTCGTCGCCGATACGCATATGGCAGAGCAGTTGGCGGAAGTCGGCGTAATTCTGCTGATGTTTGGGGTTGGTCTGCATTTCCACTTGAAAGATCTCATGGCTGTGCGCGGAATCGCGGTGGCAGGTGCCCTCGCCCAAAGCACTGTGGCAACCGGTTTGGGAGCGCTCGTGTTTCACTCCTTCGGCTGGAGCTGGTCCCAGGGAGTCGTCTTCGGGTTGGCTCTCTCCGTCGCGAGCACGGTCGTCCTGATCCGCGTCCTCTCCGACAATGGTGAACTCCAGGGTCCGACAGGTCGGATTGCCGTCGGTTGGCTGGTGATGGAGGATATCTTCACGGTTTTTGTACTTGTGCTCCTCCCGGTCCTGTTCAGCGCCTCCCGAAGTGGTGGGTCTCACAGCCTGCCGGTGGCGCTTGGGATCGCAGCCATCAAGCTTGCGGTCTTCATAGGGTTTACCCTGGTAGCGGGCAGTCGCGTCATCCCGTGGCTTTTGAACAAAGTCGCTGACACGCACTCGCGCGAGTTGTTCACTCTCAGCGTTCTTGCACTCGCGCTTGGGATCGCCGTGGGCTCTGCGTACTTCTTCGGCGTTTCAATGGCCTTGGGTGCATTCCTCGCCGGCATGGTGGTAGGACAGTCTGAATTTAGTGCACGTGCGGGCTCCGAAGCGTTGCCGTTACGGGATGCTTTCGCCGTGATGTTCTTTCTTTCCGTAGGAATGCTATTCGACCCTCGCCAAGCTCTTCAGTCACCCTTGCTCATCGCGGTGACACTCGGGATCGTTATGATCGGCAAACCCCTCGCGGCCATCGCAATCGTCGCTGCACTCGGATTCAGCTCAAGGGTCGGACTCGGAGTCGCGCTCGCGCTCGCACAAATCGGTGAGTTTTCATTTCTGCTTGCGACACTCGGACGGCAGGTCGGCGCGTTGCCGGACGGCGCGATGAATCCGGTTGTGGCGGCCGCAATCGTCTCGATCATGCTGAATCCCCTGCTCTATCGGTGGGCCGGACCGCTGGAGGGCTTAATCGAGAGGCATCCCTTACTGTGGCGGATGCTCAACCGAAAGGCAGCCGCCGAACGCAATTTGCCGGTCGAGTACGGGCACGAGGACAATCCTGCTCATCGCGCTGTGATTGTGGGATATGGACCGATTGGACAAATGGTCTCCCGAATCCTGCGGCAACGCGAAATTGAACCGACGGTCATCGAGATGAATATCGAAACGCACCGGAAACTTCGCAGCGAAGGCCAACCGGTTGTGTATGGCGACGCCAATCGGAGAGAGGTTCTGGAACAAGCTGGAATTACCGGTGCGGCGAGTCTGATTTTGAGCGCCTCTGGCACGGCGGCCGCTACCGAAGCAGTACGGGCCGCCCGCGAGCTCAACCCCCGTATCCACGTCGTCGCGCGAGCCGACTACCTGCGCGAGACGGAATTACTGCGCCAGGCTGGAGCGTCCGAAGTCTTCTCGGGTGAGGGCGAGGTCGCGCTGGCAATTGCCGACAGCATCCTGAGAAAACTTGGGGCCACGGCCGACCAACTGGACGAATCACGTGAACGGATTCGCCTCAACCTTCAACGCGCCAACGCCTGATGAAAAGAAGATAAACGCCATGACTCTACGATTGAGGCTGATGCTCGTAACTTCCGCGGTCGTGCTCGTCCTATTCGGACTCTCCGAGTGGTTGAGCTACCGGCACACAGCGGCTCTGATGGAGCAGCACGAAGCCATTCTGGTTGAAACCGCAGATCATGCGGTTGCGTTGGAGAAGCTCAGGGCCACCCGCACCCAAATGTTCCTGAGCGTTACAACGGTGCGCGTTGCGCATGCCGCATTAACACTGATCATTTCTGTCGCCGTGCTGAACTACGTCTGGTACCGAGTGATTTACCGGCCCGTTCGCCGCCTGCTCGTGCAAATCAAAATCATGGGTCGCGGAACATGGAAGTCCGCAGTGCCGGTATACCGGAACGATGAGATCGGCGAACTCACAACGGCATTCAACGAACTAGGTCAGCAATTGACTTCCACCTTCCGACACATCAACACATCATCACGGCTCTCCGCGTTCGCGCTGATTGGCCACCGCCTGGTGCGTCAGGTCAACGTTGCTCGTGGCGGAATTCTCGTGGCAACTCAGATTTTGCAGGCGGCGAATCACGATGACGGCCCCACGCTGTCTGCAGTATCGGCGCTGAACTCCGTTCACTCCAGGCTTGAAGAGCTGGAGACACTGTTCCAGCGCGATTTCGATCATGAAGTCGTTGAAGCGTCGCCCGATCCAGGAACGGATGCAATCGGGAACCCTCAACCTCACAGAACCGCGACCCCTGCGAAGCAGGTGCAATGAATGCAACATCATGGCGCTGGACGTAGGTGTGTCGGACCCGAGGAGTAACCAATGTCCAAGAACTTACGATGGAAATGGATTGTTATCAACGCGATTGTGCTGGGCTGCGTGCTTGGCATTACCGGCATGCCGAGGTCGAAACAGGAACTAATGGCCAACTGGGGGCAGAGAGTCCGTCTTGGTCTGGATTTGAAAGGCGGCAGTCACATGGTCCTTCAGGTCCAGGTTCAGGATGCTTTCAAAGCCGACGCCGATCAGATCATCGAGCAGCTTAAGCCGATCCTCGCCAGACAGAATGTGGCATACGCTTCCATAGACCGCAACGACCCACGGTCTATCGAGACCGCCGAAACGATTCAGGTCGACATCAGAGGAGTTCCTTCGAACAACTCAGGTGCTATGACCCGCGCCGTAAACGACGCGGTGGGTGAGAGATGGACATTGGCGCCCGTGACCGCCACCGACTACAGGCTCATGCTACGGAGAGAGGCTGCCGCTGCGCTCCGGCAGGAGACTCTGGTCAGCACCATGGACACGCTCGAGAGGAAGGTAAACGGCCTCGGCGTGGCCGAGGCGAGTGTGCAACGGCGTGGAGGGTCTGACGGTGAGGCCGAGATCCTCGTGCAGTTGCCGGGTGTAGACGACCCAGCGCGCGTGAAGGGAATCCTGCAGACTACAGCCATCCTCGAACTGTGCGAGGTAAACAAGGGTCCGTTCGAGTCCAGTGAGGCAGTGCTTGCATCCCATGGCGGAATACTGCCTCTCAATACCAGGGTGGTACGCGGATCTCTGCGTTCGGGCACCGGCGAGAACTGGTGGCTGCTGACCCGTTCGCCGGTGGTTACCGGCCGCGACCTGCGTGACGCTCGAGCACAGCAGAGCGAAGGGGGGATTGGCTGGGAGACAAGTTTCGTTCTGACGCAGGACGCTGCCCGCAGATTCGAGCGCTTCACCGAGGCGAACATCAACAATCGTCTTGCGATCGTGTTGGACAACGTCGTGCTCAGCGCGCCGCGAATCGACAGTAGAATTTCCGACCAGGGGAGGATTACGGGTGCGGCGAATCACGAGGAAGCCGCCGATCTAGCTTTGAATCTGCGCGCTGGGTCGCTGCCGGCAGGTGTAACGGTCATAGAGGAGCGGATCGTAGGGCCTTCGCTCGGTGCGGATTCGATCCGCCATGGCGTGATAGCCGGCTTGGTGGGGTTGGCGCTCGTCATCGCGTCGATGGTGCTCTACTACCGCGGTGCGGGTGGGAATGCCGTTCTTGCGCTACTCCTGAACACCATCATCACCATCGCCGCCCTGAGCTACATTGACGCTACCTGGACCTTGCCTGGAATTGCCGGCCTGGTATTGTCCATCGGCATGGCAGTGGACTCTAACGTATTGATCTTCGAACGCATCAAGGAGGAATTGCGCTCGGGCAAGGTAGTTTCCGCAGCTGTCGCTGCGGGCTTCCAACGCGCCTTCGTCACCATCGTCGACACTCATGTGACTACCGTCGTAGCCAGTGCGTTTCTATTTATCTTTGGCACCGGCCCGATCCGGGGGTTTGCCGTCACTCTGGTCATTGGGTTGGTGGCGAACCTTTTCACGGCCGTCTTCGTCTCGCGATGTCTGTTCGATCTGCAGCTTTGGCGCAAGCCAAAACTGGCAAGGTTGAGCATATGGCCGCGCTATCCGGACCGGGATCTCTTCCGGCTCACCAGTATCCGTTTTCTCGACAAGCAGCGCCTTACACTCGGGTTATCGATCGCCATGATCGTGATTAGTCTGGCCAGCCTCGCCTGGAAAGGCGGACCGAAGTACGGGTTCGACTTCCGAGGCGGAACGCTCATCTACGTAAGGTTTTCGCAACCGCCCCCGATCGACGAACTGAGGAACGCGCTTTCGGCCAGACTCCCGGGTGAGATCTCGGTTCAGGAGACGAAGGGGACGGGCGAGTTTATCGTTGGAACGGAGTTGGCGGACGAACAGACCCTGGAGCGTGCCAGGCAATCTGTGGAGCAGACCCTTCGGGAGAAATATGCGACTATCGGTGGCAAGCTCGATTTGAACAATGCCACACAGGCAGTACTCGAGGAACGACTACGGAACTCGGCACTGGGGACTCACGAACAAGGGGGCGACCTGCAGCTTCAGGATCTCGCAGCGCGCATGCTCCGCTACCGAGATCATGACAAGGGTGGCCTCATCAAAGACATCGAAGACCTGCGGAGAGTGGATGGAGTCGACCAAAGGGTCCTAAACGCAATCAAAGCGGAATGTGGCGTCGGGTTGTTCAATATCCGTTCCGTTGAGGTAGTGGGGCCGCGCGCCGGCGCGCAACTTCGCAAACAGGCAATCCTCGCCACCGTGGGAGCATTAAGCGGCATGCTGGTCTACATCGGGCTTCGGTTCCGGCTGATCTCAGGCGTTGCTGCCGTCATCGCCACCGTCCACGATGTTGTAATCACGCTGGGACTGTTCTCGCTCACGAACCGTGAAATCAATCTGAATGTGATCGCGGCGTTGCTGACGCTCATCGGCTATTCGATGAATGACAAGATCGTCGTGTTCGATCGGATCCGCGAGAATCAGCAGAGCGGTGCCGAGCGGCGCGGCAGCTTCGTCGATCTCGTAAATCGCGCGATCAATCAGACCTTGAGCCGCACCCTTTTGACCGCAGGTCCAACGTTGCTGGCCTGCCTTGCCCTCTATTTCCTTGGAGGTGAGGTCCTCAACGGAATCGCATTCGCCCTACTGATCGGAATTGTAGTCGGCACTTACTCATCGATTTTCGTGGCAAGCGCCTTGTTGGTAATGTGGCACGACTATCGCACCAAGGGACGCGGTCCCGGCGGGCGCCTCCGCAATCGGGTCCCGGCAGATGCTTCGCAGCCGGTACCGTCGTCGTAAGGCAGGCGCAAATGAACCTGCGGTCCGCCGCGCCTGTTGTGCCGCTCGTCACCGGGCGCGAATGGAAGCCTGCTTCCGAGACCGAAGACGGCGACCTGGTGAGCCGTTTTTCAACCCCGCGCTCGCTTGCGCCAACTAGCAGTCGCCAGCCCATGCGCGGTCAGGTCGAGGACTCAGAAAAAACCGGAAACCCGGCCCATACGCAAGTTTGGTGTCCTCGTGTAGAATGGCTAAGAACTGGAAGGAGAGCCATGCCGAGGAAAATCGATCCGCTCAACCGGAAACTCTACGGTGCCGTAACCGTTATGCTTACCGTAACCGACATTAAGGCTGCCGTAACCTTTTATCAGAAAGCGTTCGGCTTTGTTAAGCGAGGGATCATGAACGGCCCTGACGGGAAGCCAATGCACGCGGAGTTACGGCTTCGAGACACTACGTTAATGCTGGGTCCGGAGTGTCCTGAACGCGGCGCGCGCAGCGCCAAGACCCTTGGCGCTTCACCCGCAACTTTGTACCTGACATCCGAAAACGTGGATCAGACTGTTACAAAGGCGGTGAAGCTTGGTGCAACCGCCCGTGGACCGGTCATGGACATGTTCTGGGGAGACCGCTGCGGAACCATCATAGACCCCGACGGCAATGCGTGGATGGTAGGGACCCACATCGCCGAGCCTACTCCGCAGGAAATGAAGAAGGCGATGAAGCAGCAGGCTGTCGGCGCTTCCGCCGGGTCTTAAGGTAAAGTTGGTGGTGGGTCTGCGCTTTTGGTTTATCAAAGGGATTCGCACTTTGGACTCCGAAAGTGTAGACGGTTTCTGCGGCTGCAGAGTCCAGATTTCAGGGGCCTTTTCAAACGGCCTGCGCAAACCTGGTTTGACTGTTGGACCTCTTGTTGTTTTATGACTGAGGCCTACGTATTGAAGGCACGCTAGTCGGTCCTGCAAAGAGATCGCAGGAGCTTAGATCTAGCGGCCGCAGCCCCACATAACAGCCGAGGGAACGAACGCCAATTGCTCCAAAATTCGCACAGCCATGGCCGTAACCGAAGCATTGCTGCTTAAGGTGAATGTACAGGTCTTGGTCTTGCTACCGCCGCTCGAACAGGCGCCGGACCAGATCGCGTCGCGGTTGTTGCTGACGCGAAGCGTGATGGCGGTGCCGACGCTAAACGTCGCGGACCCGGTAGACGGCACCCGTACGGTAATCCCCGAGAGCTTTCAGACGTTGAATGATCTGCGCAGGGCGGATCGTCGGCAAACTGGACACGATCCGCGGTCGGGTGGTCACTTCACGATGGCGCGTGACTCGATCAGAATCATCAAAATTCTGCGAAACGCTCCCTAACGGAATGGCGCTGCCCATAAAGCTCCGGCCGGCTCCGGGTAGCTTCCAGGCCTTTTTAGGCCGCAGAGAACGCGCTGATCGTAACGTTATATCCGTCTGGATCTCGGAGCGAGAACTCGTTGGTTCGAGTGTTCGGATTCACGTGTGGTTCCTCGTCGAGCCGAGTGACGAGAGAGCGTGCCCTTTGAAGCGCGAGGTCGAAGTCGTCGACCCGGAAGAACAACAGGAGGCCATTCCCGGGTTTCCCGTGATCGGGGCTCTTCAATGAGGGATGTTCGTGGGCGCCCCACTCGTGGAGGCAGAGCAAGACGGTTCCATCTGAATCGAGGATTTGCCCAAAGTAGTCATGCGCAGGAAGCGTAGCCGGCTGACCG
The DNA here is from genome assembly GCA_963817515.1 of Bryobacterales bacterium. Lineage (GTDB taxonomy): Bacteria > Acidobacteriota > Terriglobia > Bryobacterales > Bryobacteraceae > DATMNI01. The sequence continues at coordinate 510,046 of CAWFPJ010000014.1, forward strand.
AACAGCGCCTGGTACCATTTGAAGCTCCCCGGCACGTCGCTTACCCCTATGATCGTCCACGTACGCTTCATCCGGTCCCCCTCTGCGGCCTAACTCTAGCTTAGACCGGCCTGGACACAACGGACCGGCGATCCGGACAGAACACATTTTTGAACATCGCTGCTTCGATAATCTCAGCGATCGCAGCGGGGGTGTCACTAGTGGGAATGGGCGTTTGCCGTTCTGGCGCCTTTCGCTTCCGGAAATACCGAGAGATAAAACTCTGCAGCGTCTTCGGCGTTGTCGTTAAACCACAGAAACGGCGTGATCTTGTTCATGCTCTGGCCTCCATTTCGATAGTATCCATCGTCGACGCCGCAGAAAGCGGCACCCAACTTCAATCTAAGAAGGTGGCCAATCACGGGGCGTGTGGGTCAGTTCCATGATTGTCGCCTGTTCGGAAGTTGCCTCAAACCGCAATCTGGGAGATCGACGCTTTACTTCCATAACCCGAACTTGCTGCCACCAAACTTTCGGATGGCGCGTGATCCGTAGCGGTCGCTTTCACATGAAAGGCCACTTTCATGGAACGCCGTCCTCCGAGCGGTCACGGCTCCAACCATCGCCCGGCCGACGGACTGGCGGTCGGCGCATCACTTGCGCGCTGGAATTCTCCCTTGTTCCACGAAAGACTCCGCAATTTTCACCGCGTGGGAGAAGGTGTCGGCATAGGAGATGTTCGACGTCACGGCTACGACAATACCGTACTCGGGGACCATCATCAAAGACGCCACCATCCCGCCCAGTGAGTCCCCATCGTGGCCGATCACGCGCGTTTGTTTGCCCGCCAGCGTAACAGTCTTGACGTACCAGCCAAGACCGTAACCCGTCTCCTGGCCTGAGGCCAGCCGCTGTGACGTCTGGAGCAATTCGACGGTGGCGGGTTGCAGGAGCTTGCCGCTGTTAATCGCCATCCCGAAGCGCACCAGGTCGGACGGAGTGGAGACGAATACGCTGGCCCCCGCGTAGCAAGAGTAGTCGAGAGGGCGCATCACGTACAGGCCGTAGTTAGGATCCGATGCGAACCTTGTGAAGTAGGGCGTCACACGGTCCTGGACCGGCTTCTTCGTGGAGTCAGGGGTGGTATCGCGCGTCGCCCGTGGATCGAAGATCAGCTCCCGTATCATATTGACTAACGGGAAGTCATCGTCGGCTTCGATAGCCGCGGGGTCCGGGATGGTGTCGCGCATCCCCAGTGGATCGAAGATCTGCTCCCGCATGAACTTGAGGAACGACTGGTCCGCGGCGGCTTCGACGGCCGTGCTCACCAGAATCCAGCCGTAGCTCGAATAGCGGTACTGCGTCCCGGGCTTGAACAGCAGCGAATATTCCGCGAAGTACTGCAGCGCATCCACAGGCCGCTCGCAGTGTTTAGTAAAAAGCTGCCCACCGTCACCGCCGTCGGGGATGACACCGGCCGTATGTCCCATCAACTCCCGTAGTGTCACGGGCCATTGTTTTTTGGGGAATGCAGGCACGTATGTCTGAATCTCATCGTCGAACTTCAGCCGGCCATTCTCCAGCAACAGGCCGGCTGCGGCGGAGGTGAGCACCGTGGAAGCGGTTCCGATCCTGAACCGATGATTCGGTGTGACCGGCATGCTGGTCTTGAGATCCGCAAATCCGAACCCTTCCGCCCACACAATGTCACCATCGATACCGACCGCCATCGAAAGTCCCGGCAGGTTCTGCTCGGCGACACTCGCACGGACGATCTGCCGCCCCTGCTCCACGGCACCTGCCCACTTTGGCAACGGTACCAAATGCCTCACGGTCGGCACGTTCTCCGGGTTCGGATGCAGGGGCTTCGCCGTGACGCTCACGTAAACCCAAAGCCCCGGAATCACAAGTAGCAGCCCCACGGCCGCGAGCATAAGCATGAGCCAGGTCGGAATCCGTCCCTTCCGCATGTTCCCTCCAGTCAACATAGGCACTCAGGCTCACCCCCTTGACCGATACATGATGTGCTTACAAAAGTACTTTACAATAAAAAGTACTCTGCGTAAACTTCCGATTTACCCCTCAGACCGGGACTCCGAAAACGCCGTCATGTTGACCTGGTCCGCCGCAACATGGCGCATGGGCTGATGCCGGCGCGTCCACATTGCCGGGACTAGTTCGTGCTAAGTAAGTGCAAGAGTTGACTTTCGCCGGGGCAACGCTTCCGGCATGCCGTTCAACGATGAATCGTTCGACTTTCTACTGTGTCGAGCGGCCTTCAAGAATTTCGGCGAACCAAAGCGTGCCCTCGACAAGATGCATCGCGTTCGGATCCCGCGTTCTGTGCCCCGGTGCGCCGCCGTCGTCGATCTCGGGCCGGACCATGACGCGGGGCTCGTCGCGGATGCCCGTCTCCTCCAGGTGCTCTCGGCGGGGCGCCGATGGCGACGGGCGCCGAAACCAAAACCGCCCACCTAGACAACGCTGCTTTGAGGCATTGACCGCGCCTGCATCGCGGCCGCGCGAGCGCCTTCACCGCCCTCGCGGCCGTCGCGCTCGCTCGCGTAATTCGAGCCGTTTGTCGCGCGAGGCGCGTGTGCGCGAGTGCCGTCGGGGTCGAGAGCCGCTGCGCGCGTGCTTGTCTTGTAAGTACAATCCTCCATGCATACATCTCTTGGACAGCAAATTAGATTAGGTATGTGCACCCCTTTTCTGTTTTCCTCTCAGATTCCGTAACACATGGCCCTGACTACGGATTCACGCTCCAGCGCGCGAGCGTCTTCGCGTCCTTGATCAGGAACCCGTCCGACAACACGACCGGATGAGCCCAGGTCGGACTGTCGGCGACCTCGTACCTGCGAATCTCGCTGAGCCCCTTTGGTATAGGCCGGGCGACTAGAAGTTTCGCATCGGGAGTCAATATGAACAGCGTGGAGGAACTCGTCAGCATCGCGGCATTGTCCCCGCCCCGCGGGGAGCCAGTCCACTGCGTTGCTCCGGTGCGCGCGTCCAGGCAGAAGATTTGCCCCTTTTTCATATGCGAAAACCCGAACAGCAAATCTCCGGCAAGAACCGGCGAGTTCATGTACAGCGACACGTCCTGGTTTTGCCAAACCGTCTGCGTCGACCATTTATCGCCGGTATGTGCGAGCCGCACGGCGAAAACTCCTTTGTCGATTCCCGAAAAAATCAGCGTGTCTTTGTAAAGCACCGGCGTGACGATGTTCTGGTCATACACAGTCTTGAACGGAATGCTCCACAGCAGTTTGCCGGTCGCGGACGCAACGCCGATGATGTTCGATTTGCTCTGCGTGACCACCTGCCGCACGCCGCCGAGTTCGACCACGATGGGCGAGGCGTACGCGGGCGAATCTCCGCCCCAGATCCATTTGATATCGCCGGTTGACGCGTCGAAGGCGGTGAGCGCGCCCAGTTTTGTTCCGCCCACGTGGGTGATCAGCAGCCCGCCGTCGACCACGGGCGACATCGCCGTTCCGAAATCCGGTGCACCTTCCTTATATTGCTGCACGAAATCCTTGCGCCAGCGAGGCTTGCCGGTTTCGGAATCGAACGACGACAAAATTCCGCTGATTCCGAGCGTGTACACCCGCCCGTTCGAATAAAGCGGCGTCGATTTCGGACCCTGGCCGTGACCCGTAGCGACCGGATTCATCTTGTACGGCGCGGGGTAATGCTGCTGCCAACGAAGCTTGCCGTTGGAGAGATCGAGGGACGTCACCGTCTCCTGATCGTTCAGACGCGTGAAGACGTAGATGCTGGCACCGGCAACGATCGGCGAAGCGTGTCCTTCACCCACCGCGATCTTCCATTTCAAGTTGAGTTTTTCGGGCCAGGTGGACGGCTCGCCGGTGATCACGCCGTCGCGGTGCGGTCCGCGCCATTCCGGCCAATCGGCGCCGTTCAACAAACCGGCCATCAGCAGGCAGGTTCTAATCATCTTGCGCATAAGGTTCACACCCCAACATAGAACGAAAAGGCTATTCGGAGCTATAAAGGTTACTCGTATTAGGGGGCAGCCGCCGGGCCGTCTGAACAGTTGCCGAGTTCGTCAACCGTCCTCTACCAAGTCCGTACCGACTGCGAACGGCACAAGTCCGGAGTGTCGAAGCAATCAAACTAATGTTGGACTTATAGCCGCCGTCGATCTCGACACGTCCCGCGGCTCGCTGCGGTCTCCCGCCTCATCCGTATTCATACTGATTCTCAAAGCGGAGTTGTTTTGCGGACCACCGGAGTGAGATGGGTGGCAAAGCAGGACGCCATCGCGCAGGCCGCCCTTATTGCCGAGTTGTTCGGTATCGCGGCCTAACCCACACTCGATCCAACACCCCTAACCGCCTTGTCACACACCCAAACGGATTTTCGCAATGACACCCTTTTTCAGTGTGCGATCCCGTGCGCATGCAGGCGGCGGTGCAGGCGCTCGCGTGCTTCGGAGAACACCTTGAGGACGCCGGCAAACCGTTGCGGATCGGGGCGCGTGGCCAGATTTTGGATCCAGGCTTCGGAGCCATCCATGAGAGTCAATAAATAGGCCGCTACGGGGGCCGAAAACTGCTCCTCGCCCCGTACGCGCAAATAAATCGGAGAAGTATGCGCCGCAACCCTCAATGATCGAGTGGGCTCTACCCGCGAGGCGCAGCGCGCCGCCAACCAGCAGGAACCGGGGATCCGCAATGTTTCTTTCAGTACCATGTCTTGTGATCCCTTGTTCTCTTCGCGAGAAGCCACCACGCGACCGTTCATGATCACCTCCAGCCGGTGGAACGGGACGTAGCTCCGGGCGCGCGCCTGTACTTCCACCGACCCGCTCCCTGCTCCCAGCGAAATCTCAGCGCCCGGAGACTGCCCGTCCGCCTGAAAGAGCAGCAGCGGTCCCGTGGTCATAAAGGTGTTCCCTTGCCGAACCGCTTTCGCCCAATTAGGAAAGCTGAATTCATTCTGTCCAATATAGGCGTATGCGCGGTTTGCTCCGACCGGCGTCCATGCTCCCATTTTGTCCGTGCCGCCCACCGCGGGCAGCCGATAGCCGCAATTCAAGTAGCGATACCACTCCAGGAAACGCAGATTGTTGAAGTGCTCGGTCATATTTGTGGGCCACATTTCAACGGCATCGATCTTGTCCATCACGATGTCGGCGGCCAACTCCGCAGTGGGGTACGGAAAATGAACGGCGACCACCAGCCCTTCGCGCTTGCGGCAGGCATCCGCCCATTCCGACAGACTGCTCCAGAGCGGATCGCCGATATAGCTCTCGCCCGGTCCGCCTGCCGACATGGGATAAACCGGCGCGCCGTGGCCACCCAACAGACCCAGGTGCCCGAGAATATGCTGGCGATTCTCGGTTCCGACCCAGACAATCGTGTCGCCGTCCTGGGAGACAAGCGGGCCTTGAGGCATATCGCCGACGTTGGTGAAGAGGTCGCCCCACTGCGCGGACAGCAGATTGATGAGATTCAGACCCTCAGCCTGGCCTTCCAGGATGGCGGTGGAAGGCGAGAGAAAATGCACGTGAGTGTCGGCGCTAACCCAGCCTTGGGATCGAAGATTCAGCAGCGGCGAGATTTCCAGGCTGAGTTCCCGCTGATCTGGCCCGATCGTCAGTTTCCTGCGGACGCCATTGTATTCGAAACCTTTCGTGATTTCCAGATACACATCACCCACGGGCAACTCGATCTGAAAGGTTCCGTCGATCACAGCAAAGGAGCTGCCATTCCAGCTCACATCGGCGCCATAGTCCTGGAACCAGCCGCTATTGACCTCGGTGCGATGGCCGTACGGCGGAATGTAACGGCCGTCTTTGGAGCGAAAGGCCATCCGGACGGGTGTCGGCCGTTGGGTTGTGCTGTCCAGAACGCGGCCTTGAATCCAGACCTTGTCGCGCTCGAGAACTTCGACCCGAGCGTCGCCCGCTCTGGCCTGCAGCTCTCGGCCGGACACGGCTTTAGCTAGTTCAAAGGCGTAGCGCTTGCCGGTTTTCGAGTCCTCCAGCCAAAGCGTCGCTTCTGTGCTGGCTGCCACCTCGGCGTAAATGTGCCGAGCCTCCTGGTGGCTTGAGCCGGTGCCGTCACCCAGCCCGATTCGCGGCTCGGCGAGCCACGCTTCCGGTTCGAAGGTGCGAACGCCGGAAGTGCGCGCCACAACGCCCAGATCCACCGAGACCTTCCACCGTCCTGCATCAGCCGCGCTTGCATCCGGCAAGGTGATGCGATAGAGGCTCAGCCGTTCATATCGCAGAGGGTTTTCAACTCCTTCAAAGAGGGTCAGACCGCAGATCATCAAGGCATCGGTATCACGCGATTCCACGCGCAGGGATTTCAGCGCACGATCCGGCCAGGGATTGGCGAGCGCGCAGAGCCACAGAGTCTCCGAGGATCTGAGCGAAGGATCGAGGGCATAATCGCTCTCCCAAACGCCGCACTGGAGGTCTCCCCACCATTGCGCATCGCGCAGGGGATCGCTCAGCCTGGTCGGAACGTCCGACCGGTGTGGCACCGCTTGAAAACTCAAATGTCCCCAGTCGACCGACGGCGAGTTCACCTCGAAACGGCGTCGAATGGGGAGTCGCTGTTCGCTGCCGTCTTTGTAAACCAGCACCACCTCCGCCAATACCTGGCCGACCCGCTCCATTACATCCTGCCCTGGTTCCGGCCGTTCGTTTGGATCCCAATCACAAAACTGGGCGAGGCATATGAAGCCAGCCTTCCGGTCGAGCGGGATTTCCAGAGTGTGCCTCGACCACGATGCCGCCTGCGTGCTCAAAGCGACCCAGCATTTCTTCGCCGGCTTCTCGGGCCCGAGCAGGAATGGAATGCCCCGGAAGACGCGCTTGCCCCTCGGCATGGCAATCAAACCGCTCTCTGGCTTTTCCCGTCTCAGTCCTTTTGCCCGTTCGCGTGGCCCGAAATCGGTGGGAGCAGCGGTGAAGTAACGTGCCAGATCCAGCGGAACAAACTTCGCCGAGGTCGCACGATCCTCCTTTGTGGCGGGGGACGCGTGCGCAGGGGGTTCCTGCAACAAGAAGGCAAGTGTGGGCATGCCGCGGCCCGTCCTTTGCATGAAGCTTCGTCGGGACCAGTCGCTGGTGGAGCTCATAGCACCTCAGAACATTTCGTAGATCGCGGTCTGGAAAACATTTCGCGCTTTTTATCGTCGTTGTTGTACCAGGCGAGGGCGGATTTGCAATCCGACATCAGCGGTCACCAGATGGCGTTCCTGGTATATACTCTCGATACCTTGTAGCTCGCAAGCCCGGGTTCCGTTCATTCGCGCAACCCAACTCGTAGCGCTTCCCCTAAATCGCCGGCCACTCGGAAGCTATTCTTTTGTCCATACAAGCGGTAGATCGATTTGGTATAGGCGTACCGCCCCGGCACCGAACTCATTGACACGATTTCGCGCGGCGCTACCATTCCAGCCACTTCGGCAAGATCGGTGATCCGCAGGATGTTCAGCAGTGCGGGAGCCTGCACTTGCCAGTGCGAGGCAGGCGGGTCATCGAGAATCACGCGTGTAATCCGGGAGTCGAGTGCCGCGGCGTAGAGCGCCAGCGCACCCATCTGCCTCCGCCCGTACACCGAGATCCCAGCCAGCACGAAACCCTGGTCTTTGACCAGGTAATCCACGGAACGGAGCAGATCCCAAAGCTGCATGGACTCGACCGTCGTTCCAATAAGTGCGGAACTCATCTTGATATTCGACAGTTTGTAATTGGTGACGCCGGGGTAGTCCACCAGTCGCGGCTGAAGCACCAGTACGACGTGGCTTGCGAGCGCTGGCAGCAGCGGATCGTAGTCGACCGGATAGATCACATCATCGGGACCTTTGAAATAGATCAGCGCAGGAGAGGGAGAACGCTTGTTCTTTGGCACGAAGAGTTCGCCGTTGACGCGAATCCCGGCTTCGGTGCTGAACTCGACATGAAAACAATCCGCGTACCTTGAGGTCCACCCTCCATCCGGGGACTTCCACGTGTCAAAGGGCGCGCTCGTGCTCGGAAATCCTCGCAACACCTTGTCCTTGATCTCAACCAGCAATTCCTCGCGCCGATGCCGCCACTGGTCCAGCGTTTGCCATGAGCGCAGCTCAGCCGTTTTGATGAACTTCTTGTGGATTTGCCCGTTTAGCGCGTGCGCCGGCCTGGTCGTCAGCACAGTCAGATCTTCCGGAGGCTCGCGGTCGATCTGGCCTTCGTCGAATGGTATTTCCTCTTCTCTAATCCAGCGATTGATCCACTGGTCCGCTTCCTTGCGGAACGCCATGACATCTTCATGTTGCGAGTCGAACTCGAAGAGGGAAAGCTGATTCGTAGCACCAAACAGATCATAAAATCGGCGGGTCCGCTCAAAAGCCGCGCGATAGCCGGCAGGCGGAAAGGATACATCGCGGAGCGCGCCGAGAATCTTGAATGGGCGGGGCGCAATCAGCGCTCCCACCACCGGCAGATCGTACTGAAAGACATTGGGGAAGTAAATACAGTCGCAGTTCTCCTGCACGGCGTCGAGGGCAATGTGCTCGCCCACCGTCCAGCTGGCGCATACAGAGGCGGCCGCCTGGAAGCGCTCGTCCATCGCCGCTGTATACCAGGTAATGGCGCCCCCTCCGGAGATTCCGGTAATAGCCGCTTTTTTTGCGTCGATCTCGGGGCGAGTCTCCAGGTAGTCCAATGCGCGGATGGCGTTCCACACTTCCGGGCCGGCAGGTGTGTAGCCCAACGACAGCCAATACCACATACCGAGGTCGTGCGTGCCATGATGGATGCCTGGCAGTTCACCGAATTCGACCGTGTCCAGCAGAAACGCGGCGTAACCGTGTTTTGCGAACCAGATGCGTGATGCTGATAATGCACCTTGGCTCCAGATGGACTGGGTGAATGGCCACAGACATATACCACGGCCGGTGCAGATTTCACGCCTCGCGGAAGGTAGAGATTTCCGGTTACAAATAAACCCGGCATGCTTTCGAAGACGATCTTCTCGATCTTGTAATCCTTGCGCTCCACCTTCCCGGTGATCCGCGCGTGGAGCGGGGCCTTGGCGGGCATTGGGTCCAGGCCCAGCGAATAGCGGATATGCTTCAGCACTTCCGCCCGTTTGCTTTGCCAATCCTTCAGGTTACGTACCGTCGCGAGTGAATTACCGCTGATCTCTGCGCCCCGCTGCGCCAGATACGCCTGGAACATCCGGTATCTCTCGTCCGGCGCGTGATTTTCGGCGGCAACGGCGAGGCCGCCGGATACCACGATCCAAAATACCGGAAGAAGTCGCATGCTAGTTGTTCCGTGAAAGCCGCGTTCTCAGCCGAACTCTTGCATCACTACGGCGCTCGAAAGCCTGGAAGGACTTCCGTCGCCAAAACTATGAAAGAAGCGGCCCAACACCAAGGCGATGGCGCCGCGAAGAGACGATTCGGTTCCCTGCCGGGAGGGAAATACCCGCAGGCCAGTCAGGAAATAAGAGGGCGCCCGGCTGCGCAACACGCTCCAGACGGTTTCTTCCATCAGGTCCCAAGCCTGCGCCAGATAGTCGCCGACGACAATGGCTTCCGGGTTCAGCGCCATCACCAGGTTCACGAAGCCCATGCCAACGTGTTGCGCGGTCACCTGCAACGCTCTGAGGGCAGCCGCTTCTCCAGCCCGAGCTTTGCTGATGATATTTTCCACCGCTTCGCCCGCCGCTTGTCCCGACTCTTCGCCATAGACGCGGGAGACAGCCAGGTCCGAAGCGTATTGTTCCCAGCATCCGATGTTTCCGCATGCGCACCGCCGGCCGTCCGGATAAATAGGGATGTGGCCAAACTCCGCCGCGGCCGATGTAGCGCCCTGCAGGATCTGGCCGTTAACAATCACACCCGTGCCGACACCGCCCCGGGCAATGACAGAGACGAAGTTCCGCAAGGGAGCCGCGTCGCGATCTGAAAACCACATCTCTGCGAGCGCCGACAATTTAGCTTCATTTTCGAAATAGAACGGCGTCTTCAGATCCCGGCGAAGACGCTCGCCGGCTTCCACTCCGAACCAGCCCAGATTTTCGGCGGCGATGATCTTTCCCTCCTTCCGGTCAATCGTTCCCGGAAGAGCCACGCCGATCCCGAGCGCTTGGCCGGCTGTCCGTTCGAGAAATGCCCGGATGGTCGCGTGGGCCTTGTCAAAGAACAGGTCGCTATTCGGAGACCAGGGTACCATTTTCTCCGCCAGTTGGGTATCGTTCAAGTCGGCCATGGCAATGCGCGCTCCGGCATGCGAAATCTCCACCCCAATGGCTATCCGGGCGCTCGCGCGCAACCGCAGGGCAGTGGGGCGGCGGCCAACTTGGGAGAAGTTGGGCCGGCTCTCCTCCATAGAATTGTCTCTCTCTTGAGCCGCTTCACAATAAAAGTCACCGAACTGGGAGCGAGGCCGGTGATGCGCACAATGTCGGCGCGCGAGACCGATGGGTGTCGGCGAATCACGCTGAGGATCAGGCGCTCGTTGGCTTGGCGCATAGCCGATTTTCGCAGCGCGCCGCCGGTGGTAAACGTGACAGGGGGCATGAAGTAGCCGATATCCTGGCAGCTAGACGGCCATTATTTCAGTCTGAAAATTATCTGTCAATGACGAAATCATGCCGGCCGACTGTCATTTACCGTACCAGTGCGTATTTCAACCTTTGACAACGAAGCGTATTTCTCATATATATGCAGTTAGCAGCTCCGGACACCGACATCACCAGTTCTGCTTTCGGGTTGGTCACCGGTGCAAACTCCGGGCGGCGGGTCCAACTCACCGGCCGGATCGATTTTTGAGGTGATCGATCCAGAATCACCGCCATTTGCAGAAACAGTAGTTTGAGTTCAGGCGTCGCCTCTTTCCATCTTCCGATGGTCCTCCAGGCGCTTGAGCCGCTCCCGTTCGCTGTGCTTCAAGCCAAAATCCCAGTAGAGGAAACGCAATCCGACTAAGATGCAATTGATGCCGAGAAAGATGGCCAGGTCACGGGAGTTGGACGACCAAATGCCCATCCAGAACAACGGCAGCGATATCAGGGAAAGGGCACCGGCACCCAATTTCCGCCGGCGCGACCAAATCGGGCCAGCTTCCTCTCTCCGCTGGGACTCGGGGTGGAGAATTACCGCAATTGGCGGATGGGCCAAACCCTGGGCGTCATAGATTTCACAACGAAGTTGCGGCAGAGTCTGGACCTTCGCTTCACAGAACCGCTGAGCCGCATCGAGGCGGTTGAACACGATGCACGTGACCTGGGCTGGACTGGGATAGGCCTGACCATCTGGTGCCAAGGAAATAGAAGTCGTCCGGTCTTTTAGGAAAACAGCACACTCGGTGGGGCGCATCAGGTCGGTCCAATCCTGCGGGTTGCGGCGCGGGTCAAATAGACGGATTTCGGTACCGCAGTCCACGTCCCATGGTACTGCGAGAGTTAGGGCGCTCCTCCTACGGTAATGGTCTGTAGGTCTTGGTGAACGCGGGAATCCAGGGCAGCCCCGGAACATTTTTGATGTTTTCCGTGGTCGGCCAAAATCGACACTACAGTTTGGCTTCGGCGAAGCCGCGCTCCACCCGGTAGAGATTTTCGTGGGTTCGGATGAAGAGCGCACGTCCCGAGACGGCAATCGATGCCAGCGTTTCCCCGTCGAGCTGGTTTGTGGCCAGTTTCTGAAATTGCTTTCCTGATGCGATCACTGTCGTTACGCCATCTTCGTTAAGAAAGTAGATCCGGTCATCGGCGTAGACGGGAGACGCCGAGAAATTCCCATTTAGCCGCTCGCGCCAGTATGCCGTGCCGCTTCTTGCGTCCAGGCACGTGGCAATACCGCCATCGCTGACCATATACAGTTCCTCACCAACCAGTAACGGCGATGGTGTCAACGGCGCACCGCGCCTGAGCGTCCAGGCTACGTGAGTGCTTGTCACATCTCCTTTGCCATCCGGCCGAACCGCCAGCACCAACGGTTCGAAGAATCCCGTGCAGATGAAAACCAGACCGGCACCGAAAACCGGCCGCGGTACGTTGGAGAATCCCTGGCCGTAGCGTACCGACCAGATCTCTTTGCCGGTTCGAGGGTCATAAGCTATGGCACGGTGCGCGCCCGGGCTGATAACCTGCGCACGTCCCGCGGCGTGAATCACCAGCGGCGTAGTGTAAGCCTGGTACCCGGTACGAGGGGTTTTCCAGCGGACCTTTCCAGTTTCCTTGTCGAGTGCCACCACGTACTGAGTATCCTGCCCATCGCAGCTGATGATCAGCAAATCCTCGAACAATACAGGCGACCCACCCGGACCGTGCTCTGGAGAATACTTGAGCCGCACCCTCCAAATAATTTCTCCCGAGTTCCTGATACGAGCTGTGCCGTAAGGGCCGAAGTGAAGATACACGCTATTTTCTTCCAGAAGGGGTGTCGGAGTGGCGTAACTCTTCTTGCCACTAAGACGCTCCGTGCCGGCCAAGCGAAACAGCTCGACGCTTTGTTGCTGCCGGCCGGTGTCACGGTCGAGACAGATAGCCCGAAGTGACGGGCCCCCGTCGATTGACGTGGTCAGCCAAATGCGGTCGCCGAGAATGGTTGGCGATGACCAGCCACGTCCGGGAATTGGTACTTTCCAACGCACGTTTTCCGTCTCGCTCCAGGTAAGCGGCAGAGCTTTCTCGGTCGAATGGCCTTGGCCGTCGGGGCCGCGAAACTGGGGCCAGTCCTGAGCGAACAATTGGCGGATGAACCCGGAGACCAGTAGCGGTAGCGTTGTCCGGCGGGTCATGGGCCTCATGCCAATGCCGCCTTCACGCGCGCTGCGATGAACGGCACCTGTCGCAGCCGGCCTCCGGCCGCGTCGAATAGCGCGTTCGCTGGCGCCGCCACCACCGCCACCACCCGGCGAGTGCCCAAGAATGCCGTAAGTCGATTCATGATGCCACGGGGAGAAATTCCTCAACTCAAAATATTCGGTCCTGCGGCGATTCTCTCTCACTGCTCACCGCCTGTCAACGAAAGTTGATCACAAGGACTGTGACCTCGCGCCCATCTTTCCCCTTGCACTTCTACAAGACCTCCGCTATCCTTCCTGTAGAAGCCATAAGGAACCATGTCACGCATCGATCTGCCCCAAGGTACCCTCGACCTCCTCATCCTCCGTACCCTATCCCTCGGGCCCCAGCACGGATGGGGCATCTCCGAGCGCGTGCAGCAATTGTCCAGCGAGGTCCTCTGCATTCAACAAGGCTCGCTTTACCCGGCCCTCCATCGACTCGAGCGGCGCGGCTGGATCAAGGCCCGCTGGGGCACGTCGGAGAACAATCGCCGCGCACGATACTACGAACTCACCAAGGCCGGCCGCAAACAGCTCGAAACCGAAACCGGTCTCTGGAAGCAGTTAACCGCCGCCGTCAACCAGGTGCTCGGCGAAGCCTGAGGATCACCATGCTTAGCGATTTTCTCTTTCGTCTCCGCGCCATCTTCCGCGCCAAATCGATGGACACCGGCCTCGATGAGGAACTCAAGTTCCATCTCGATCGCCAACTCGAAAAGAGCATTCAGTCCGGACTCTCGCCCGAAGAAGCGCGCCGCCGCGTTCGCCTCGACTTTGGCGGCGCCACTCAGGTCACGGAGGACTGCCGCGATGCCCGCGGCACCCGCGCTCTCGAAACGCTCCGTCAGGACATCCACTACGGCTTTCGGACGCTCCGAAAGAATCCAGGCTTTACCTGCGTGGCCTTGATCACGCTCGCGCTCGCCATCGGTGCGAACACGGCGATATTCTCGGTCGTCTACGGCGCACTGTTGCGCCCGCTCCCCTACGCCGATCCCGATCGCCTCATCGTTCTCAACGAGACCCATCCCCGCATCGGCACCATCAGTGTCTCCTATCTCAATTTCCTGGATTGGCGCGCGCAGAACCACGTCTTTTCCGGCATGGCGGTGTTGGCCGGCGTAGGACATAATCTTTCGGGCATCGCTCAGCCCGAAACCATCAGCGCGCAGGCTGTTTCCTCCAACTTTCTGTCGCTGATCGGCGTGCATCCGCTCCTCGGCCGCGACTTCGATCCCTCCGAAGACAAGCCCGGCGCCACGCCCGTGGTCATGCTGACGTTTCCACTCTGGCAGTCGCACTTCGCTGGCCGCCGCGATCTGATCGGACGCAGCGTTTCCCTTGATGGCCGCGGCTTCACCATCATCGCGGTGCTCCCACGCGACTTCCGCACTACCGAAGCGGTAAGTGTGCTCGAACCTTTGGGCGTGTGGCTTACCAACAATTCCAGCGCCCTTGGCAGAGGCAATCGCGGTGATACCGCCGCCATCGGCCGTCTCGCAACCGGGGTTACCCTCACGCGCGCCCTCGTCGAAATGGAAGGCATCGCAGCGCGGCTAGCTGCCGCATATCCGCAAGAGAACAATCAATTCGGCATCGCCCTCCAGCCTGTCCGCGAACTCTTCGTGGGCGATATCCGGCCCGCCATCCTGGTGCTATTCGCCGCCGTCATATTCGTGTTGCTCATCGCATGCGCCAATGTCGCAAATCTGTTCCTGATGCGCGCCGCCGGCCGCACTCGCGAAATCGCGCTGCGGGTCGCCGTCGGCGCCACCGGCGGCCGGATCGTCCAACAGATGCTCGCGGAGAGTTTTGTCGTAGCCGGATTGGGCGGTCTACTCGGCCTCGGTCTGGCCGTTGCTGGAATGCGGGCGATGGGCAGCCTGATCCCCGCGGCTGCGATGTCCGGCAATGGGGCGAATCTGAACGGCGCGGTGTTGCTGTTCGCGCTCGGAGCCGCCGCTCTCTCCGCCATCACTTTTGGGCTCGCTCCCGCCATGCAGTCGGTGCGCGCAGGCGTATATTCGCGCCTCAAGGAGAGCGGCAAATCCAGCACTGGCGGAGTCCGGCAGAATCGCTGGCGAACCATGCTCGTGGTCGCCGAACTCGCGCTGTCCGTGATCCTCCTCGCAGCCGCCGGACTGATGCTGAAGAGTGTCTACAGACTCATCGCCGTCGACCCCGGCTTCCGGCCCGATCATGTGCTCCGCCTGAACATGAGCCTTACCCCTGCGCAGTATCCGAACGATGCAGCGATTCGGGCGTTCTGGCGCCAGTTGCTCGACGGAGTCCGCGCACTGCCCGGAGTGGAAAGCGCCGCGCTAGGCACCAACGTTCCGCTCACCAACAGCCACAGCCGCGGCGACATCACCGTCGAAGGCATGCCGCTGCCCGCTCCCGGCAGTTTTCCGCACCCGGATCGGCACGCCGTGAGTCCGGGCTATCTGCGCACACTGGGAGTCCGGCTGCTCGGTGGCCGGGACTTCACCGAGACCGATTCCGAAACCGCGCCGAAGGTGGCCTTAATCAATGCACGTCTCGCGCGAGACCTCTTCCCCGGACAAGACCCGGTCGGCAAACGGTTCATACCCGGCAGGCCCGATCCCGCGAGACAGCCGGTGTGGATCACGATCGTCGGCGTCGTTGATGATACCCGCATGTACGGCCTCGCGAATCCATCCCGCCTCGAAATCTACCGGCCTCTTGCGCAGGGTACACCCGATGAAATGGACCTCATCGTCAAATCGCGCATCGAACTCGCCTCACTCACCTCATCGATTCGCAGTGTTTTGACGTCCATCGATCGCAACCAGCCCATTTCTTCCATTAGCACCATGGATCAGCTCGTGCAGGATTCGGTCGGCAGCCGTCGCGTCACACTCATCCTGCTCGGCCTCTTCAGCGCTCTCGCGCTCGTGCTCGCCGGTATCGGAATCTACGGCGTCATCGCCTATTCGGTGGCGCAACGCACACAGGAGATCGGCATCCGCCTGGCGCTCGGCGCCGGCCGCGATGATGTCATGAAGATGATCCTGCTCCAGGGCGCGCGCATCGCCTCGATTGGTCTGCTCATCGGCATGCTTGCTGCATTCGTTCTCACACGCTATCTAGAAGAGCTGCTGTTCTCGGTGAGCCCCGGAGATCCCGGCACGTTCGCCATGGTCGCCCTTGTCCTCGCCCTTGTGGCCCTGCTCGCGTGCTACATTCCCGCTCGCCGCACCCTGCGAGTCGATCCAATGACCGCACTACGCTACGAATGACTCATGGCCGTTTTCGACCGCGGCCCGAGCCGGTCCCGAACCGCCCGACCCCCACTCCGCCGCCACACCGCTCCCAAGCAGCTCCGCCCGCTGAAGCTGAATTAAGCCTCGACAAATCCCTTAGCCCATTGAGCATAGGCCTTAGGATAATCGCCCGCTGAATACGGATTGACGACGCGCCATCGCGTCAACGACTGCTGACTTGAGTTCGTTGCAATCAACCCACCGGAAGCACTCGAGGGCATAAAGCGGAAGGAGAGAAATGGTGCAAGCGGGGCAGCAGAAAACTCCCTTTGGATCGCCTGTCTTGAAGTTGTGACGCATCACCCAGAACAGAAGATCTTTGGCCAAGGCTTCATACTCCGACGCCACTTTAAAAAATCCGGAGCCGTGCACTTTTCGCGCGAGCAATAAAGAATGGCACTTGATGGCTGTCATTCGGGTCGCGTCCGCCAATGATTCACCCGTGGGCAATTTAAGCCGTTTGGGAGCAGTTTTGGGATTGATGTCGCGAACAAAGGAAAGTAGTTCGCGCGAGACCCTCTGCCTGACTTCAGATGACAGTTTTTCTTTTGCGCCCAACGCGTTGGTCCACTCGCCCAGTTCTCCGAATGTCACTAGTTCTCCTCTCGATCAGCTCGTCTCCGCAGCAGGTTCCCACGCGAAGGATCACTTGATTCCGATCATAACCCCCCGGTCAAAGTCCCCCACTGGAATTTGCACTACTCGTGCCTCAAGGCGGCCATCGGGTCGAGCCTGGCTGCGCGGCGGGCGGGCAGCAAACAGGCCAGCAGCGCGGCGGCGCTCAGGAGGATAACCACGCCGAGGATTGCCACTGGGTCCGTCACCGGGACCTGGAAGATTTCGCTCCGCAAGAGCCGGGCGAGCAAGAAGCTCCCGGCCAAGCCTAAGGCCAGTCCAGCGAGTACGAGCTCGCGCCGATGCCCAGCATAAGGCTCAGCACATCCCGCTGTTCGGCGCCCAAGGCCATGCGGACTCCGATTTCATGCGTTCGACGGACCACGCTGAAGTTGAGCACGCTGAAAATGCCGACGGCCGCCAGCGCCAGACCCAACCCGCCAAAGAAGCTGAGCAGAGCCATGTTGAAACGCGGTTGCACGGTTTCGAAGCCCAGCACTTCCTCCAGAGTGATGGGCCGGCTGATGGGCTGGTCCTTGTCTACCTCGCGCACCTGTTGACGCACGGCGTTGAGAAGCAGCATGGGGCTACCCTGCGTGCGAACGGCAAGTGTCCGGCCCGTGGGAGCGACGGCTGTGTAGGGAACGAAGACCGCCGGCGCGGGCGGCTTCTGCAATCCGGCGTTTTTCGTATCCCCGAGGATGCTGGTCACCGTGAATAAACCCGGAGTTCCGGATTGCGCCAGACGCTTCGCGAGCAGCACTCCTCCAGGCGGTTTGGCGAGTAGTTCCAACCGTATTCGCTTACCGATAGGACTCTCGCCGCCGGGCCAGAGCTTACTGGCGGCCAGATTGATGAGAGCAACCGGCTCGGCCTGCGCCACCTCCTGTTCGGTTAGCGCGCGGCCGGAGAGGAATGGAATCCCCAAAGTACGAGGGTAATCGGCGCTGATGAGTCCCACCAGGATAGGTTGCGATTCGACCTGGGGATGACCCTCAATAGAGTATGCGGATTGCGGGCCGCCAAACGGCAGTCCGCCGTTGCCAATCGCCGCCGCCTGCGTGCCCGGGAGGCCGCGGACCCGTTCGAGAATGTTCTGGGTAAACGCGACGCGCTTCTCGTTAGTGGCGTACCGCTTGGCTGGCAATTGAAGCCCGACCATCAACACCCGGTCGGGTTGGAAGCCGACCTCCGTGTGCTGGAGATTCACGAAGCCATGGATGGTCAGGCTGGCGCCCACGAGCAATATCACCGACAAGGCAACTTCGGCAACCACCAGCAGGTTGCGCGTCCTTCCGC
Organism: Bryobacterales bacterium; assembly: GCA_963817515.1. Lineage (GTDB taxonomy): Bacteria > Acidobacteriota > Terriglobia > Bryobacterales > Bryobacteraceae > DATMNI01. The sequence continues at coordinate 528,043 of CAWFPJ010000014.1, forward strand.
TGCCGGCGCGGACACCCGAGCCTTTGGCCGCATCCTTAAGCGTCTCCACCAGGTCCAGCCGCGAGCATTGCATGGCGGGAGCAAGTCCGAACAGTATCCCTGTAGCGACTGAAACACCCAGGGAGAACAACAGCACCCAGCCATTGAGGGTAATGCGGGCTTCATTAGGGACATAGAAATCCGGCATAAGGGCAACGATAGTACGGGTGATGGCGAGCGCAAACAGTACTCCTAGCACACCTCCGGTCAGTGAAAGCACAAGGCTCTCCGTAAGCAGTTGCCGCACCACGCGAGTGCGGTCGGCCCCTACCGACATGCGGAGCGAGATTTCCCTGGCGCGTGCTGTGGCGCGCGCCATCTGTAGGTTGGCCACATTGGCACAGGCGATCAGCAGCAGGAAACCGACCGCGCCGAAGAGCAGGCGGAGGCTGGAATGCATCTCGCCTGATGCCACCGTGATGTCCATGTAATTTTTAAGCCCGGCGGTGAAACCCTCCTTCGGGTAGTAGGCCGGGGTGTCTTTTGCCAGCCGCACGTGCAGGGCTTGCAACTGTTGTTCGGCAACGGCTTTGGAAATGCCCAGTTGGAGCCGGACGATGGGGAATAACGGGCGATCGCGGCGAAGGTCGATTTCCAGGGGAAGCCAGCCGCCATCGTTGGTCCACCAGCCGAACCGTGGCGGCATAACGCCAATCACCGTCTGCGGTCTGTCGTCGAGAATCAGAATCTTGCCGAGGGCGTCCGGACTCCCACTGAACAGGCGCTGCCATGCGCGGTAGCTGAGAACCACCACGGGCTCGGCTTGTCCGCCGGGCCTTACGTCGGAAGGGAGAATGGTGCGCCCCAAAACGGGTTCCACGCCTAGAAACTGAAAGGCACCGCTGGTGACCGACACCGCCGTGAAGTTCTCCGGGGCGCGGTCACCGGTGAGGAGTTGGTTCTCCGGGCTGGTGGCCATCACCTGGGCGAAGGCGGGCAGCCTCTGGAACTCCAGGTATTCACCCGGATGGTAACTGCCGGCTTTGTTGAGGGTTCTTGACGTTGTGAATTTCGGGAGCCCAGATTTCATCGGGCCGGGCGTACGGGTAAGGCGCGATGAGAACGCCGTACACTACGCTAAAGATGGCAGTGGTGGCGCCGATTCCCAGGGCGAGCGAGAGCAGTGCCACCAGCAGTCAGCTCATTGGGCCTCTTCGGGCGGTATCCCGCGGGCGATATTGTCGGCGGTTTCGATTTCGAGATACGAGTCGATTTCCTGAGCGCGTTCCTCATCCCACGATTCCGGCGAAGAAAACGCATCCATCTCATGGGGCACCTATTCCTGAGCCGGGCGTAGAACTTGGTTGACGGCCCGAACCAACCTGTCCCAGCGGGTTGTGTGCTCGGTCCGTTGCTTGCGGCCGGTAGCGGTGAGCCGGTAGTAGCGGGCTTTGCGATTGTTTTCCGAGGTTCCCCAAAACGACGCGATCCAGCCCCGATACTCCAGCCGGTGGAGCGCCGGATAAAGCGAGCCGTGTTCCACCTGAAGAACGTCTTCTGAGCGATGCTCAATGACGTGGGCAATGGTGTGGCCGTGGGCGGGGCCCAGGACCAACGTTTGCAGAATTAGCAGATCCAGCGTGCCCTGGAGCATTTCGCCTGCGAGCGGATGTTTGTCCCGGTTCGGCATCAAGAGCAGTATACTCCCATAGACGGTCGACCGAACCAACGGATAGGTAGCCGACGATGCCGGAAGCTAGTGGAAGCATTCGCCTCAATATTGTCGATGGCGGGGGGCTGTCAGCAACGGCTGATTTGTCGCCGTACCGTTGAAGTGCCTATTCTGGACCGCAGGCCTGCTCGCCTGATTCGGGCCACACCCTATCTTCTCTGATAAAAGCCAAGAACTGTTCGCCGACTTTAGAAAGCTCCCATCCGAGCGAAGCAAGGGGTGAGCTGGATTCGCAATTTCTCGCAATATACGGGGGGTCATCGATCAACTCGAGGCTGTTGGCCATCAACGGAAATTCTCCACCAGCATCAGATCCACGGGGTGCTCGATGAACACCGGGAACAGGAGTGACCGCCCGTCGGGGGCAAGCGACATCCCGTAAGCAGGGATTGAGCGGCCAAGCCGGGCAACGGTGACGACTTTCCGATCCGCCAATCTCAGGAACTGGACCGCCGATCGGCTCGCACCCGGTATGAAGAACACGCCCTTATCCGTAACGTCGAAGTTAAGGCCGTACACTGCATCGAGTATCTTCTCTGGCTCGCCTTCCGGCAGGGACATTCTCCATAGCGTGCCGACCGGGTCAGGATTCTGCAAATAAAAGAGAAACCGGCCATCCGGACTCTCGATGGCGCGTCCGTCGCCTGCTCCCTTGATGACCGGAACGGGGGCGCCCCCGTCCGGCGAAATCCTCCCGATCCGACGACTCTCGCCGCCGGCGGGGCCATAGAGCAGTAGATCCACTTGCCATCGCGCGACCATCCAGCCACGCCTGCGTCAATTTCCGCTCCGGAAAGCCGCTTCGGTGCGCCGCCACCCGGTCTCACTACAAAAACCGCCGGACGCCCTTGAGTTCTCGATCCGAACGCGATCCAATGCCCGTCGGGAGACCAGAAGGGATCCGCGGTGTAGGGTCCGCCGAAAGAAGTGACCGGCAGCGCGTTAGAGCCGTTCCGGTCACATACCCAGATTTCGTGACTGCCCGAACGGTCGGATGCAAAGGCGATGCGGCTGCCGTCCGGCGAGTATCGGGGTGTATGATCCAGGCGGCTGGACGAGATCGCAGTAACCGGAGAGTTGGACGCTTGCGGATCCGCGGGTGACCCCGCCAGATCCTGTCTCTGAATATCAGCATCCTTTGAAAACGTCATGAACGCGAGCAGCCCTCCGTGCGAGATAGCCGGAGTGCGGGTACCGTACCCGGCGTAAGCCAAGAGCTCCGATGGTCTGGGCGGCCTGCCCGGCTGTGAAAGCCAGGTTCTCCAGAGGCGCGGATTGTGAGAGGAGCCGGATGAGTAGACGAGCGAAAGGCCATCGGCCGTCCAAGCCGGACCAGTTGCGAAACGATAGTCGGATGTCAGACGCACCGGCTCTCCTACCGGCCTGAGGTCGCCGGCCAAACGCAGGACATATAGATCCCGTGTAAACATCTCTCTTACTCTGACGAATGCGATCGACCGCCCGTCGGGAGAGAATGAGGGATCATCGTCTCCGAGCGAATCGGCAGGAGGAAACGTGAGCCGGCGTTTTGCGCCGTCTCTCGAGGACAGGAGATAAAGCGATTGCCGGTCTTCTGGGGGAGCCTTGTCCGTTACCGCCAGCCACGTGCTGGATGCGTCCCAGGAAATGCGGCCGATAAAACTAATAAAGGACGAGTGGATTTCGGCTATCGTCCGTTCCGGACCGCCGGTCGCCGGGATAACGACCACGGCGCTCTTTCCATCGGGCTGCAATCGGTTAATCGACCGCGCGGGCGCGAGCTGACGAAGAAAGGCGATCCTCCGGCCGTCTGGCGACCACGCCGGGGAATCGTCCAGTAACGGGTCCTTTGTGAGGCGGACAGGCTCGTCTTCATCCACGACTTTCACGTAAATATCGGAATTGTCCCCTTTCGGCCCTTGCCAGGCGAACGCCACCTGGCTGCTGTCTGGGGAGAATGTCGGTGAGTATTCCTCGAATGGATAAGTGGTCAGCGGCACTACGGCCAGCGCGGTCGAGGACGCCGATTCCGGTTGACGGCGGTTGGCGTCCCAGCTTGATACGAAGACAGTACCCGCCGTAGCGAGAACTACACAGCTGCAATCGGTCCAATCCACTTCAACCATCTTTTTGTTCCGGGTATAGCGAGTTTAACCGCAGCGGGCCGATCCCGGACAGAGTTGAGAGCTGTCTTCAATTCCACGGCGCTGCAGAACCGTTGCGCGCGGTCCTTGCGCATGCACCTTTCGATGATGCCGGGAAGCCCAGGGACAGGTCCCCGGCAATCGCCGCCGCGAAAGCAGGCTCGCTGTTGACGATGGCAGTTAGAGTCTTAGCCGTCGAGTCCCGCTGGAATGGACGCCGGCCGGTGATCATTTCGTAGAGCAAGGATCCGAAGCTGAAGATGTCGGACCGCGCATCTACTTCCGCACCCGTAGCCTGCTCGGGCGACATATACGCGACCGTACCGAGAATCATGCCATTGCCGGTTTTCGTCGAGAGATCCGGTGCTGCCGTCAGCTTGGCTAGCCCAAAGTCCAGCACCTTCGCCGCGCCGGACTCGGTGATGACGACGTTGGCCGGCTTCAAGTCACGGTGAATGATTCCTGCGGCGTGCGCGCACGAAAGCGCGTCGGCGATCTGAACGGCGTAGCCGAAAGCCTCATTGAATTTGAGCCCGTCGCGAGGGATCATGCGATCCAGCGGCTTGCCTGGAACATACTCCATCACCAGATAATCGAGCCCGGCATCGGACCTGAAATCGTGGATGGCGACGATATTGGGGTGATTCAATGCGGATGCAGCCCGAGCCTCGCGCACGAAACGGCACTTGCGGTCGGGGTCGTAAGCAAACCGCGAAAGCAGGCCTTTCAGCGCGACTTGCCTGTCGAGACGACTGTCGAGCGCGAGGTAGACGTCGCCCATGCCGCCGGAGCCGAGCTTGGACAGAATCCGGTAGGGCCGATGCCCGGCCCGTCGCCGGCTTCCCAAAATTCCGCGCCGTCGGCCGGGAACCCGTCATCACGAACGAGCAGAGACTGTAACCTGCGCCACAGATCTTCGTCGTTGCCGCACGCGTTGCGAAGGTACTCGGCGCGTTCGGCCGGCTCGATCGCCAGCGCCGCGTGGAAGATCCGCTCGAGGACGGTCCAACGCGCTTCGTCACTCATTGCCGCCTCCCCTGCTGATTTCACTTCTCAGCCAGGCCCGAGCCATGCGCCAGTCGCGCAGCACGGTCTCCCGGGAGATGGCGAGCACTTCGGCCGTTTCCTCGACGCTCAGCCCGGCAAAAAACCGCAATTCTATGGCTTCCGCTTTCCTCGGGTCGATGCGGGCTAGCGCGGTTAGAGCATCATCAAGCCGAACGATGTCGCCCGCGCGAGCTGGAGCGGCCTGCCAACCCTCGTCCAACTCAATCCGGTACGAGCCGCCGCCTCGTTTGAGCGACGCACGCGAGCGGGCGAGGTCTACCAGTATCCGCCGCATCAGCTGCGCGCAGAGAGCTAGAAAATAAACTCGGTCGGCGGCAACGAGCGAAATATCACCAAGTCACTCGCCGACAGGTTCTGGGCGGATGACGCGCGAACTCGCGCGTCAACCGGAAATTACAAAACACTGGGCGACCAGGCCGGAGTAATCGAAGGATCGTCCCCTCTCCGGCCAATTCGACCCGACGAGGGAGCATAATCTTAAGGAGAAGGTCAGGAGGATGATGCTCATGCCGGGTAACGCAGATACGTTAGTGAAAACTACGCTCGGCGAGGGTTACGTGTCAGAGACCGCAGAGGTGAATGGAACTACACTTCACTATGTTCGCGGAGGCCAGGGTCAGGCCGTCATCCACGGATTTCCTCAAGACTGGTTCGAGTATCACCCCATCATGCCGCGTTTGGCAAAGCAGTTTACAGTCATTGCCATCGATTTGAGGGGAGTGGGACGCTCGGCAGCAGCGCCGGAAGGCTACGACGCGGCCACGATGGCGGTGGACGTGTATCAGCTTGCGTTGACGCTTAAGCTCCAGGGTGTTTACATCAACTTCGGCAAGTTCGCAGCAGAAGATGTAGTCCACTATCTTGAGGCTTACGCCACTCCTGAACAGCTCCAGGCGGCATTTGAGATGTACCGCGCGTTTCCGGCCAACCAGCAATTTAACGCCGCACAGGATGGGCCGAATGACGTACCTGTATTTGTAGGCTCCGGAGAGCGTTCGCCCTTTGCGAAAATTGTTCCGAAGATCGCTGAAGGTCTCCGCACGCACGGATTCAGTCAAGTCGAGACTGGATTGATACTTGGCGGTGTTCACTATCTCATTTGAGGACCAGCCGGAGACAGTTGCCGAACTTATCGAGCGATATGCGTCACGGTAATCGGATAAGTTCACGGATGAAGTCGAACTTGGCGAAATTGGCTGTAAGGCAGCGGCTTGGCAGGAAGACGGAAATGGAACACAAAATATTCGCAATGCAGCCAATCCACGATAGACGCCGCGTGTTGAGTGATAGCTCCCGGATGTCGGCGACTCGGAGATTGGCATCTCGCCCAACGCTGGCCCCAAGTCGCGTTCTCGTCCACGACCCCTAACCGCCAAACCCCTGGCCATCCCGATTTCGTCGAACGCCGTATCTGGCCTCCTGAGCGGCAGAAGTCCGAGATGACGACAAAACCGTCAAGGCGGAATTGACGGCGCCAGACGGACGCACAGCGAAACGGTACGACATGTGTTCTGCCTTACCTGGCACGTGAAGTGCAAGATGCGTCGAGCCGAACTTCCGGGCCGGTAGGGTCGGGAACTGGCGCGGTATTCCGTAGGCCCAGTCTAGCCGTTTGCTCCCCGTTTCCTCTGGGAGTGCCTCACTAACTGAACCGTAAACCCGTCTCCAGTCCCCGCCGCATCAAACCCACCATGCGGTTTTCCCGCAGTGGGCTTTCCTGCTTGCTTCGCGGCAAGGTTTATGTGACGTGTGATGCCGGGGCCGCTTTCGGGAATGACTGTCGGCCCACTCGATAGTCGTTGAACAACCCAAGTGTGCCGTAGATCCATTCCTTACTCCACTGCTTCCAGCCCATGCCCTTGCGTCCTCTGGCACGCATCAGATGCCGCCGGATCTTCTTCTCTACCAGTATTTGATCATTGAAAAGCATCGATGCGAATCGCCGACTCGGAAGTAGTTCACCCAACCACGAAGGGCCGGGTTGATCCTCTCAATCACCTTCCTCACGGGCTGGCTGACGTTTTGTCGGAAGATCTCCCTGAGCTTTGCAAACAGTTCCGTCCGCTTCTTCAGCTTCGGCGCATAGTAAGGTCGCCACACCCGCCTATGGCTGCGAATGCGACGATATGCTGATCCGTCCGTTTGGATTTCATTTGGCCGTATCGCACCAGGGCCGTTCGAAGTGGAGCCAAAAGGCTCGCGAAGTCCTTGGGGAAGTGTGAAGCGAGCAGCCCTGCCATGCCCAAAGGTCCTCGAAGGCCGTTTCGAGCTAGGGTAAGCACCAGCACTACACGGGCGTAGAGGTCGTCAGAGCCGCCCCTTGCGTCGTGGAGAGACTTTTCGTTAGTGCACCGCGCGCGGCGTTGGCTCCGACATCAGCCTGACAAACATGTCCTTGAACTTGGGAAGATCCAGATCAAGTTGCGCGTGCACCAGTCCAACCTCGGCCGCCGGTTTCAGTTTTTCGATCCAGGTAAGCGTGTCCCCGTAGCTGACCCCATGGCTGAGATCGACGTCCATGTAGACAAGACGCTCCTTCGTGATGATGGTGGGATCGAGCCATGCACAAGCCGCAAGTTCATCCCACTGATAGTAGCGTTGATCCGAATATTTGGCGATGTACTGGGCAGCCGGCTGTCGAGATCGTGAGATGGCATCGAGCATTTGTTGGGTGAACATAGTTTTGATCGAGACGTCCACAGTTGTCACATCAATCCGCGGCCACTGAGCGCGCAGCACGATGTGCGCGGCTTCGGGGTCAAACCAGAAGTTAAATTCGTGGCGGGGACTCGTCGCGAATTCCGGGTCATCGGTCTGCGGATTCAAGCTTCCACCCATGAGAAAAATTCCCTTCGTCATCTCCGGAAAATGCGGATCGATTGAGATCGCCAGTGCGATGTTCGTGAGCGGCCCGTCACCGAAAATAGTCACCTCATGCGGGTGGGCGCGGACCTGACGAATAAGAAAGTGTGCGGCGTCTTCATCGATCGGCCTCGTGCGTGGCGTTCCCTCCTTCAGCGTCGGGACTACCCAAGGGCCATGGGTCGGGATCGGCGGCGCCACGGCGCCCGACGGCGCGGCCAAATCGGCCGTTTGATGGCCCCATGCTCCCAGCCATAGCGGTTTTCCGATCAACTGCGCTGCAAGACGGGTCTCTTCTTGCGTGCGTACCAGAGGGAAAACTGCCCCTGACACTACCGGTACGTCGGTGCGCCCCATCAGTTCGAGCATGCGCAACGTGTGCTGCACTTCTTCGTCACGCCAGTCATCGCCGCTCGCGATCGTGATGCCCAGGACCTCGACTTGCGGCGATTGGAGCAACGCCATCATCGACATTTGGTGCGTACCGCCGGGGCCGGCGCCATCCGCGTCGATCAGCACCAGTCGTCTCTGCGCAAACCCGGCAGTCGTCATCGCCATCATGGGGAAAAGGTATAGGACGAATCGCATTTGGTGAAGCATTATATATGGTCTGGCTCTGCTATTTGAAGCCGCCTGGACCAGAATCGGGAATGGCGGCGCGTTAACCACTCTCCGAAAGGCCCTTTCCGCCGAAGTGGAATCCACGCGGGACATAGGTCGCGATGTGGGAAGTTTCGTGCCTTTAAGGCCAAGTGCGAGCGGGATCTCCGCACGACGGCGATGGACCGTATCCGGGAACAACTTCGCGGCGGCGAAGATCCGTCGGTATCGCTCGCGCACGGCGCTCACCCTCCGCTCCCACTCTATTACCGGGCAGCTTCGAGTTTTCCGTGCACGAATGGAAGTTTCCGCTGCTGGCGAAGTATCGTTTCGACACCGGCCAAATCAAACCGTTCGCCGAATTGGGCCCGTCGTTCCGCACCCCTCCGGGCGGCTCGTCCTATGCGCACTACGGAGCCACCGCGGGCTTGGGCGTGGAGTTGCGTGTTCGAAGACTCAAGATCGCGCCGACGATCCGTTACACACGTTGGGGGCCCGACCAATTTCCCGGATCTAACGAGCGGCTGAATCAGGCGGAATTTCTAACTGGATTCTCTTTCTAATGTGTCGGCCACCAGCGCGACGCGTCCGATCCCCGCGCAACTTCGAAAACACACGCGACGTCTTCGAATTCCGCCCGCCGCGCCGGGCCTCTGGGCAATACTCGTATGCTCGCGGCCACGTTATGATTCCTTCTCGCACTCCCGGCCACGTTATGATTCTCACGTCCCTTGGAGCTGGCGCGTCAGCTGCCTGAAAACACTTAGGATCCACGAGCGCCGTGGCCAGTTTATGCTTCCAACCGCGGCCAAGTTATGCATAAAGTCACAGCAATAATCGCCGAATGTGGCACTGGAAAAACTCTGATCTCTCTCGGGGCAATGTTCGTTCACTCGGGCGGGAAGCCTTTCACGGAGCTGGTGATCTTGTGACTTAGGGCATAATCTTGCCATTTGTTTTAGCCGGTTTCACCAAAATCGAGTGAAGATCTTGCCATTCAATGGGTTCCATTATGGAGTGGTGGTCCATATCATCACGATCGGCGGCTCTGGCGCGGCAATCACGGAATGCCCGTGGAAACTGTTTTGTTCTGAAACCAGTTCGGTCCTGCGCCGACCACAGGTCAGAAGAAATCCGGATCGCACAAGCAGTAGACCTGATCGGCTCCGAGCTGATCTGGCTGGCTACCGAGCGGAATCTCGACAACCCTGACGGCCAGCTTGGTGACGAGTCGGGCGGCGATTATGGCGCCGGCGCGACGCCCAGCGTTGTCGCCGTCAAGCATCAGCGTGACCTGTTGGAAGTGCTTTTCGAGAAGTACCTCCTGCCGCTGCGAAAGCGAGCATCCCATTAGCGCGACGACGCACGGGAACCCCGCCTGATATACGTTGAAACAGTCAAAGAACCCTTCGACCACGATAACGGCCTTGCCGTGGCGAATGGCGCGGTGCAGATTGAATAGAACGAGCGATTTGCGAAAGCGTGCTGGGAACTTGTACCTCGGTTCGCTTTGATCGAGGCCCCTTCCGGCGTAGGCCACCAAAATCCCATCGTCGTTGTGAATCGGGATGACGATCCGACCTTCCATCGAGCCTTTTCCCGGGTAGAAGCCGATGCCGAAGTTGGCGGCGGTCTTCGAGTCAACCCTGCGCTCAGAAAGGTAGGGGTGACGCAGATCGATGTCCCAGAGTGTAAAGGGCAGCGGCTTGTTGCTTGCGCCGGTGTCGGTATGCGGGGATGTGTGGAACGCTTCAGCAGCAGAAACTATCTGTCCCCTGGGAGCCGGCCTGGCCGTCACGGCAAACCACTCCTGCAACTTAAGCGCCGCGTCACGGACCGAGCAGCGCTCCATGGCAGCCACGAAATCGAGCACATTGCCGCCGGTGTGACCGCCGCGGGACGCGACGCAGGAACCCGAGTGACAGGCCCATGCATTCTTCCCGGTATCGACGATCAGGCTCTGAGCACTGCTCCTCGACGCATGACTGGGAAGTGGACAGCGGCCGCGCAGGCAGGGGCCGTGAATGCGCCGGAGCATCACGCCGTAGTACGCGAGTGCCCATCTCCATCGACACCGCGTGTTTGACGGCCTTGAAGTCCACCCAGGTCGAACTCATGCCTCTCTCCGTCGAAGCTGTGACTCTGCACGTTCTGCCCGCAACCGCCAGCTCAAGACTTCCTCATTCACGTCCAGCCAACGCTCTTGAAGGACAGCGTGTGCATTTTCCACTGACAGAAGCCGCTCGACCAGTTGCGACTTGCTGTGTGTCAAGTATCTGTACCGGACGCGGGTTGCATCACGGTCGCCCTTGAGCCCTGAGGTGACGACACCGTCGATAGGTTTCAGAACCCTCGTTCGGTTCCTGGCGCCGGCTTTCCAACTTCGATGCTGCTCGTAATAGACACGCGCTTCTTCATTGTTGAGGATTGCGGTTTCCGGAAACGCCTCTGCGGTCCGGGTCGATTTCTTTAACGGGCGGAGAGCGCTGACAGAGAGATGCGCTTTCGGTCGTCTACCAAGACGATCGACGCTTTTTTTCACGAGTTCGACCGTGCGCCTCCGCTTCGGGCCATACACCTTTTCTTGCAGCCAGGGCCGATCTTCAGGACTCAATCTGGATCGCGGACTTCATGGAGTTAGTCCCTCCGGTAAAGTGGATCGATCAGGTCCATCTCGGCCAGTTCGTTGTCGCATCTGCCGCAGCGACTGTTTCATCCGCTCAGCCTCGGGATGCAACACCTTCTTTGCTGCGTTTGCTCTGGACCTGTACGGGGATCCCCATTGTTTGTGCTTCTGATTTGGTCGCACTTGGCAGGATCCGGAACCTTCCGGCCACCGACACACGAACTTCGCTGCGCGGTCGCCGTGATCGCTGAGCACTGCCCGCCGACAACGTCCGCCGGTGTGCCGCCTTGCCGCGCGCGCCTTTTCATAGATTCGCTCCAGTTCTTCCCGGTCGGCGGAGGACCGCCTCGTCGGCGTTGACTTCGGTCACGATTCGCGACAAAAGGAGGTCAGAGGCCTCGGCCACCGTACTGCTCTGTGGCTTGGAGTAGTGATCTCCGTGATCGCCAGGACTTCTTCTGGTGCAGCCAGGCGCCGACAATGTCGGATCGGAATCTTTTCGACTTGCACAGCGTGACTCGCGAAGGCATGTCTTGAGCAGGTGCGAGTTCGGCACCGACAGTGTCTCCGCCCACAGGTCCTTAAACACCATGCCGTGCAGCAGGAACGCATGCATCAGCTGATACGGTTGTCCCGACAATGGCGGTGACCGTACTGAAACCGGTGGGCGCCTGCCCAGATCGGTGTGCGCGGCCGCTCCCAACATCGAATGCAACAATCGGTAACGCTTGACCGGCTGTAGTCCGTAGTGGTCGGCGAGCATCTGCGCGACCTTCACGGGAAAGGCGCATGGTCATCCTCCCCGATGATGATGCTCCCTGCGGGTACGTCGGACTTCTCCCTTCGGAATCGATCTCGAATGTTTACCCCGGATGCGAGGTGCATTGATCCTTCACCTCCGGCGGCGGCGGATTTTCAAACGCGCCGATGCAGTCCGGAGTAGGCGAATCTGCATCACTTCGTCGATCCGGGCGCCGGTGTCGTGGAAGAGATGATAGCCATCAAGCCGATATGGCGCAGGCGTGGTTCCCTTCAACCGGCGAGAGCCCCCTGTAATGCGGCACTCGGCGGACCCCATGAACCGTCCGTCCGCCACGGGCAGGGTCAGCAACCCGCTCACCTCGGCGAAGTGGTGTACCACCGTATCCCCAGAAGACGACCAGGCTTGTTTGGCTTTCGCTTCCTGTGTCGAACCCACGGACGGATCAGCCCCATCACGCCGAGTCTGAAGATCTCCTCGAACCGGAGCCCCTGCCGCTGGCGCCTCGCCGAACAGTCGCTCCACGCGGACCAGCTCAAGGAAGACGCGGCTCACGCCATCGGCGAGAGATCCAGCGCCGCGGGCGTGCGGTCGCCACGGCATTGTGCCGTACGCGTCGGCATGCGCCAGCACGAAGCTGCGCCGGTCCCAGATCCTGAACCATAATCGCTCCTCGCCGCATGCCCCGTTCCTTGTTTCTTCGCCCTCCTCGTAGAACGTCGAGCGGGAGACCCAGTCCTGGTTTCAAGCCGCGGGTGCAGCCGGATCGGCTCGTCGCAATCGCGCGATCCGGTTATAGCGGAAATGGGCTTCCGCCCGGATCGCCGCGAATCTGGGCACCCGCGACCGCCAGTCCGTCTCGGCCTTCCGAGGTCGCTGTTGCTGCTGCGTCACCTCCTTCTGCCGTGTCAGGCCTTCGACGATGGCCGGACAAACCAGGCGCAAGATGAACTGTTGATAGATGGGCTTCTGGAATTCCGGCAACGTTCCGGACGTATTTCGGCCATCGTCTTGCTGGCGTGCTGTATGTACCGCCCAGAACCTCTGGCGGATGGACTGAGGGTCGGTCTCGAGGTGTATTCTGCGCTCAAGTACATCGGAATGTGCAGAGCTGCATCCCAGTCCTTCATGCGTGCGAGCCCAAGGCACGCGAAGAGGGAAGTAAAACGAGAATGGAGAATGACAATTTTACCGATGACGCTGCTCACTTCAAATCGGCGAGCCATGATCATTGCGGCCAACAACGCGGCAGTGTTTGCCCAGGGCGTCGATAGTACGTTCCTCTCCAAGTAGTTCACGACTCGGTTAGGTACCTCAGGCCAATGTCCTTGATTGTGCGGATCTCCGCATGTCCTGGGCGCCGTTAAAACCTTGGCAGGCGACTCTGCCGCGTAGGCGCTGCCATGCTTTACTCTCCGTCGTCGGGGATGCCACGTCCACCTCCAAGAGCGAGCAGGTACTCCAGATCGGAATCGCATTCGCCATCGTGATTCGAGCGGCCAGCATTTTCGACTTGTAGGACGGCCCCGCTGGTAGCGGGCACAGGCGAGTGCCGGCCGGGCGGTTGTGCCAAATCCCCGTTCAACTCCTGATCCATCCGTTGATGTAGTTGGTCCTGTATCTCGGCATGACGTTGCGGGTCGAAGTAATGCTGGTATGCCTCAAGCGTTTCCATCCGCTCTTCCAGCCCATGTACTCGATCAACTCACGCAGCCGGCGATTTATCTCGGACTCAGATTGAGAACTCGTGTATATGCTGCGAATAGCCTGTGTGGTTCCAGTGGCGTGCTTGATGGACATCGGCCTCGAGTCCCGCAGCCCGGCAAGCTGGATTCCAGCAGCCCTCGCGAAATGCTTTCGGACTCAGCTGCGTTCCACGGCGACAAAGGAAGAGCGGAACGTGATAGAGGTTCGTCTCGCGCTCTGCACTTTGGAGGTAATCATCCAGCACATGGTGGTTGCGATCGAACTGACGGCGTTCCGTGTCGAAACAGCGTGGGCGCAGCTTGGCGGTTGCGGCGGAAAAACGGATGAACTTGACCCGCCTTCCATGGCTCCCCTTGTTGAATGCCTGCGCCTCCTGAAGTAAACCTCTCGCGGCCCAGTCACGTAAGCTGAGCCCCACCACATCCGGAGACCCGGCATCCGGATTCGAAAAGAATGCGCGCTAATGCACTGTTCTTGCAGACGCCATCCGACGCTTTGGCCGCCGCCCAGAACACGCGCGGGGAACTCGGGATCATCAATGACCTGGGGAATCCAAGTTTCACCCACGAGCTTGAAGTAGCTGTCGGACAGCCGCTGCTTGCGTGGATGGACCACGCCGCTGACCTCCGGCATTCGCGGAGGGCCCCCGTCGCCGGCGATTCGATCCTGAACTTCGGCCAGCATGGCAGATGGGCCATCGATTAAGGCGTTGGCGTGTCCGTATCGGTCCTGCGCTCGCATGACCCGGTAGAAGAGCTTGAGAGCCGACAAGAAAACGCGAACGGTCGTTGTTGGGTGCCGTCGGTTAGGGACACCAGTTGGAACCCCGCGTAATGTTCCCTGACTTTGCACTTCAAGCGCTCGACGAGGTAGTCCCCAACTCCTTGGCGAATGGCGTCGGCGGATCGTCCCACCTCCGAACGGTGCAACCCTGCGATTCATCCT
>CAWFPJ010000015.1:0-253228 GCA_963817515.1 Bryobacterales bacterium
TCGCATAACTCGACAGCTAAAGTGTACTATCAATCCGAACTTTGCAGGGTCTTACCCCAACCCGCCTTCAGGGTCGCCCCCTACGGCGTTTTCGGCAAAGGGTCTGAGGACTTGCTGAAAATGCTCCCCCTTGCCATAATCGCCTGCATGGCCAAGGGTCGGTCGGGATGTTCGCCGCTCCTCGTGTTTCTCGGCGTCGCGTTTGGCGGATCAATCCTGCTGTCTCTGGTGATCGGGCTGTCCGGTGGATACAAGAGTTCACTCGTATGGTTGGCTCCGCTGTCCATGTTTGTGCCGGCACTGGCAGTCCTGGTCGCCTGCGTCACGTTGGGTGCGCAGCTCGGCATCGAATGGAACCGCTTGCCCCTGCGTTGGCTTCCCGTGGCCCTTCTGATCTTGCCGCTGGCGATTCATGCCGTAGCGCTGCCGGGCGTCGTAGTCTTGGAAGGAAGGCTGCCATGGGTCCAATGGCTCACACCTCACCTGGACGGTCACTACCACACGCCCCAGAAACTGGGCTGGGGCACGCTGACATCGTCCGCACTCGCGGGCCGCATCGCGATTAACGCCGTGATAGGTCTGATCATCGTGTCATTCCTCGCCTTCTTCGAGGAGATAGGGTGGCGCGCCTTCATGCTCCCTCGTCTGGTCAGCCGTTTCGGAGCGTATCGCGGAGCTGCGGCCAGCGCGCTGATCTGCGCGTTGTGGCATATCCCGTTTGCAGTCTCTGGCGTCCAACACGTAGAGAAGGTATCCCCACTGGCTTTGGGGATTGTCTCTCCGGTGGGGCAATTCGGCGCCGGTCTATTCCTGGCTTTTCTGTGGTTGAAGACGGACAGCATCCTGCTTCTCTCGTTGGCACATGGCGCTCTCAACAACTGGGGTCAGTATGCATTCAAATTCATGAGCACGAGCGGTGAGTCGGATCTCGCCCTATTTGCCCTGGTGAACGTAGCGCTCCTGGCGGTGGGAGCCGGTGCCTTGGCACGAACACCGCACAAAGCTCTCTCGACGAGATAAATACTGCCTTGTCGAGGGATATCGGCCAATGCTGGGCCCACAGCGCTACGATACAGGCATGCTCCGGCTCTTGATACTCGCCGCTGCCCTATGCGGAGGCGTCATGGCGAATTCCGATTTCGACCAAGCCGATTTCGACCAGACACAGGCGGCGCGCTTCGCAGCTCTGGCGCTCGACTGCGTCCACAAACCGTACCCCAACAAGATCGCGCATTCGTTGAACTCCGATGCCGATGTGAAGCCGCCGCGCGAATTGACCCCCGCATTTTACGGCTGCTACGACTGGCATTCCTCGGTCCACGCCCACTGGCTGCTGGTCCGCCTGGCGCGCCTGTTTCCGCAAGCGCCTTTCGCGGCCGAAGCGCGCCGCGCGGTGGCCCGCAGTCTCACGCCAGCCAACATCGCGCAGGAAGCGATCTATCTTAATGCCGCGGGCCGCAATACCTTCGAGCGTCCCTACGGCCTGGCGTGGCTGCTGCAACTCGCCGCCGAGTTGAAGGAGTTCGACGACCCGCAGGCGCGCCAATGGTCCGCCGCGCTACGCCCGCTGGAGCAGGCCGTCACCGCGCGGACGGCCGAGTGGCTGCCGAAACTGCAACACCCCATACGCACCGGCGAACATAATAACACCGCTTTCTCGATGGGCCTGATGCTGGATTACGCCAGGGTAACCGGCAATACGGAGTTCGGCAAAGCGGTGGAGTCGCGTGCGCGGGACTACTACCTGAAGGACAGGAACTGCCCGCTCGCCTACGAACCTTCGGGCGAAGACTTCCTCTCTCCCTGCCTGGCCGAAGCGGACGCGGTGCGCCGGATTCTGCCGCCCGCCGAATTCGCAGAGTGGTTCACCGGGTTTCTGCCCCGCGTGGATCTGGAGCCAACGCTGGTCAGTGACGTGACCGATGGCAAGGCCTACCACCTGGCTGGTCTGAACCTGAGCCGCGCGTGGATGCTGGAAGGCATCGTCTCGCGCCTCCCCGCCGCCGACGCGCGCCGCAAGGCGTTGACCGCGCTCGCCGGCAAACTCAAAGTGACGGGACTGGACAGCATCAAGAGCGAGCACTACGAAGGCGGGCACTGGCTCGGCAGCTTCGCGGTGTATCTGGTAAGCGGGCGGGGACTGCGATGACGATAAAACAACCCGTGCGCTCAGCTTCTTTTGCGGATTGAGTAAAGACGATTCTCAGTACGCACCAGCAAGCGGTCGCCGACGAGGGCCGGGGTCGCGAGCGCCATTTCGTCGAGATCGTTGGAATGGAGCAGCTCGAATTTGTCGCCGGCTGCGATCACGTACGTCTTGCCCTCTTCGCTCAAGCAGAAAATCTCGCCGTTGTAGCCCCACGGTGACGCAGTGAAATCGCCGCCGGTGCCGATGCGAGCCTTGTAAGTCTGCGCGCCGGTTTTGGCGTCGAAGCGCGTGAGGATTCCGGTGTGAGTGAGCACGTAGATGCCGCCCTCATACGCGAGTTCCGTCGGCAAATATGTTCCGGCTTTCGGCTGCAGCCAGGCGACGAAATCGTTCAGCTTCGCGCCATCCGGAGTCGTGAGATCGCCGGATGCGCCCGGCTTGATCGCGGCGATGATTTTGCCGGTGCCGCCGTTCAGGTACAAGAGCCCATCGTAAGCGAAGGGGCTCGGGATGGTCATCGCGGACATGCCGCCGATGCGCCAAAGCTCTTTACCATCGCCGTCGTAGCTGATGGCGAGTCCGGGGCCGATGGTGACGATCTCGGTGCGCTTCTCGTTTTTCCAGATGTAAGGCGTCGACCAGCCGGTCTGCCGATCGGAACCGGGAACATGGATATTACGATTCGTGCGCCAGACCTGCTTGCCGGTGTTCTTATCGAAAGCGGCGATGAATTGCTGCTTCTCGTTGTCATTGACGATGATGACGAGATCGCCTAACTGGGCGGGCGAAGAAGCAGTGCCGAAATCGAGAATGGTCGGGAAGTTTTCGAGCGGCGTGTTCCAGACTTTCTTGCCATCGAAATCGTAGGCGAAGAGGCCAAGATTGGTGATGTAGACGTAAACGCGCTTGCCGTCGGTGATGGGAGTTTCCGAACAGAAACTGTTCTTGCGATGACGGCCGCCGGGCGGATGGCCGGCGTAGAACTCGCGCTTCCAGTTGATTTTGCCGGAATTCAGATCCAGCGAATAGAGCCAATAATGCAGCGAGACTTCGTTGGGGAGTTCGAAGTCGCGCTCGTTGAGGCGATCCACCAGCTCCTTCCCTTTTAGGCCCTGTTTCTGGAGTTCGGCGACGTAGTCGTTCGAATAATCGACGCCGGTTTGCGGCTGCTTGGCCTTACCGTCGGTGATGACGGTGGTGAGGAAGACGCTTTTGCCGCTGACGATCGGCGAAGACCAGCCGAGGCCGGGGATGTCTGTAGTCCATTCGACGTTTTCCGCTCCCTACTCCTGCCGCAGGGCAACCACCGGGTCTACTGCCATCGACCTCCGTGCGGGCACGTAGCACGCGGCCATCGCCAGCGCGGCCAGCAGCGCCGGAGCGCCCATCAGCAGCCACGGGTCGGATGTGCTGAAGCCGGCAGTCTGAGCGATGGAAGCCAGCGTAGCCGACATCACCCGCATGGCGGCCCAGGCCGCGGCCAGCCCCAACACGGTGCCGATTGCGATCAGGACCGCGCCCTCCTTCATCACCAGGCCCAGCACATCGCCGCGCTGAGCCCCCAGGGCCACTCGAATGCCGATTTCACGGCGGCGCTGCACCACCGAATATGCCGTCACGCCCGCCAGGCCTACCGATGCCAGGATCAACCCGAACACTCCGATGCAGCCGTACGTGTAGAGCGCCACTTTGACCGGAAACATCAACTGGTCAATCTGTTCCGTCATGCTGCGGGCGTTGAACGGCGTGAGGTTGGCATCCATGGCTGCGATTTCGCGCCGCACCGCGCCCAAGGCATCCACGCCCCCGACTGTCTGAACGTTCGCCGCCCGCACCATCAGAGTGATGCCGCGCAATGCGGGCCGCGCAAACTCCGCCGGATGCAGCGGAAGGTAGATCACTGCCGGCGATTGCGACGCCGCCATCGCCAGGCCATCCCTCACGTTCCTGGCCACTCCCACCACTTCGAATACCTGCGTCTTTCCCGAGATTCGCGGGGTCCGGCCGGGAGAAGAACCGGCCAGTTGAAACGTGGGCAGATCCTCGGCGCCGATTTCTATGCGGCGGCCCAACGGATCCTGACCCCTCCAACATTCCTGCGCCAGCTTTTCGCTGACGATCACCGCTGCGGAACCGTTAGCCTGGTCCTCCTTTCGGAAGCCGCGGCCCAACACCACCGGAATGCCGATGGTGTCGAAGAACTCTCTTCCCACGAAATAGCGGCGCGCGCCATACATCGCTTTCGAATTCCCAGTGCCCGGAACGAAGAACCTCACTCCCGGTTTGCCGATCATCTCCATGGGCACCGAATCCGACAGGCTGGCCGAAGTTATGGAGGGAATCGCTTTTACCCGGTCCAACAGTTTTTCAAAGAAGGCGGTGGCGCGTGCGCCCGAGTATCCGTCGCGCACCGGGTCAAGAGAAATCAGGTAGAGGTGCCGGGAGTCGAACCCCGTCTCTACGCCGGACATCCTTTGGTGGCCGATCACCAGAAATCCGGTGAGCAGTAGCAAGGCGAGCGAGCCCGCCACCTGCGACAGCACCAGCACGATTGCGCAAACTCAGCCGCCGGAAGCGGCGCAGTTGAACATTGCCGCCTTCCTTCAGTGCGGGCGTGAGGTCCGTGCGCGTGGCGCGCCATGCCGGAATGAAACCGAACGCCAGGCCGGTGAATGCCGTGAGCCCGAGCGTGAACAGCAGGACACGCCCATCCGGCTCCAGGTGGAAACTGAGCGGCATCGGAAAAGGAAGATTTTCCCGCGACGCCATGTGCATCAGCCCCATGGCCATAAGGAACCCGACCACTCCCGAGGCCGCCGCCAACAGCATGCTTTCCGTGAGCAGCTGGCGCATCAGGCGGCCGCGGCCCGCGCCCAGCGCCAGGCGGACGGCGATCTCCCGTCGCCGTTCAGTGGAGCGCGCCAGCATCATGTTAGCCACATTGGAACTGGCAATCAGCAGGATCATGCCGCCCAGAACCGTAAAAAACGTTGTGAGCAACGGCAGGTCCTGCTTGCGCACCGGCAGCAGTTTGCCGCCGGGCAGCAGCGTCACGCGCCGGCCCTTCTGCTCGCGGTCGGGGTCGCCGTACTCCTGTTCCAGTTGCCGAGCTATGGTATCGAGCGCAGCCTCGGCGCGGGCCGCGGTAACGCCAGGTTGCAAACGGCCAACCATGTGGAATATTGCCGCGTCATGCCGTTCCAATACGTGGTCCGCCAGTTCCGGCGCTACGCGCTCCGCCGCCCATGCCGGCAGCCAGAGATCGGCCCCAAAGACCATGGGCGATGCGCCCAGAAAATCCTTCGGCCCGACGCCGATTACCGTCCACGGCTGCCCGTTGATGCCGAGCGCCTTGCCGATGATCAGCGGATCGGAACCCAGATGGTTCTGCCAGAACCGGTAGCTCACCACTGCTACGGGAGCCAGCCGGTCAAACCTCTTTTCGTCAAACCTCTGTTCGTCAAACCAATGGCCCATCGCAGGCAGCACGCCCAGCGTCCTGAAGTACGATGGCGTCACCAGGTGCCCCCAGGTACGCTCCGTGCGCCCGCCGAGCGAAACGCCCAAGGGCACCGGCGCGGCAAAGGCGAGCGCGGAAGAAAACAGATCGCTTCGTTGACGGTATCGCTCGAAATCGGGATAGGACACTGGCGCCTGCAGCGCGACCAGATCGTCGGGCTTTGCTACTGCCGGGACATCGCGCAGCACAAAACCGTTCAGTTCGCTGAAGGCCGAAGTGGCGACGCCGATACCGAGCGACAGCGATACCAGTGCGACCGCGGCGAAGCCCGGTGCGCGGGCCAGCATCCGCAGGCCATACCGGATGTCCTGCCACAATTCGCCCGCCAGGCGCGCCAATTGCTGAGGCTTGCCAAGTAGAGGCTTAGTGGTGGCGCAGGCGGTTTCGCCTGCGTGTGCGAGCCGAAGATTTCGGACTCCGAAGCCTTGTCGGAGTCCGAAGCTTTGTCGGAGTCCGAAACTTTGCCGGAACCCGACGATTTTCCAGAGCCCGAAGATTTCACCGGAGCACCTGCGAAACTCATCGCCTCCAGCACCCGGTTCGCCAGCGTGTCGCTGTCTTCCACATCCGCCAGTTGGGCAAACACGCCTTCGAGCGATGGCTGGCTCATGAGTTCCCGCAGCCGGCTGATGGAGTCGTACGCCACCACTTCTCCCTTGCGCAGGATCACGACGCTTGAGCAGACCTTCTCCACAACCTCCAGCACGTGCGAGCTGTAGAGGATCATCTTTCCGCGGCCGGCCAGAGCGCGCAACAGGCTGCGCAGCATGAGGGCAGAGGTGACGTCCAGTCCGGAGAAGGGTTCATCCAGAATCAGAATGTCGGGGTCGTGCAGCAGGGCCGCCGAAAGCAGGATCTTCTGGCGCATGCCTTTCGAATAGGCGGATAGAGGCGTGTGGCGATCGCTCCACAGCCCCAGCAGGCGCAGGAACTCATCCATCCTGGGTTCCAGAATTTGGTGCGGCATGCCGCGCAGCCGCCCCATCAGTTGCAGATACTCGCGGCCGGAGAGATGCGGATAAAGGTGCGCTTCCTCCGGCACGTAGCCGATGCGCCGCTGGAAAGCAGTGAAGTCTTCGTACACGCTGCGGCCGTTGTAAAAAATCTGGCCGCGCGACGGCTCGATCAGGCCGGTCAGCATTTTGACCGTGGTGCTCTTGCCCGCGCCGTTGGGCCCGAGGTATCCCAGAATCTCACCGGGCCGGACGGTAAAGCTCACGTCTCTGACGGCGGATATGTGATTGTAGTATTTAGTGAGCGACCGGGCTTCGAGCATTCCAACGATTCCCCCGCATTGGACACCGCTTGAACGCTCTTGGTTCCCGATACGATTCGTAGCAGTTGGTTCCGGACTAATCCGTATATGATTTCGAGAGAGGATTCCGCAAAATGAAAGGACTGGTACTGATGCTGGCTGGTGTAACCGCTCTGGTGGCACAAGGCAACAAAATTCGGGTTATTGCTTTTGGCGCCCACCCCGATGACTGCGACATTCGCGCCGCGGGCACCGCCGCCCTGTGGGCAAAGATGGGTCACGCCGTGAGATTCGTCTCCGTCACTAATGGCGACGCCGGCCATCAGACCATAAACGGCGTGGAGTTGGCAAAGCGCCGCCTGGGCGAGGCCAAAGAATCCGCGCGGCGTCTGGGAATCGACTACCAGGTGCTGGACAATCACGATGGCGAATTGCTGCCCACGCTCGAAGTTCGCAAGCAGATCATCCGCCAGATCCGGGAATGGAACGCGGACATCGTGCTGGCGCCGCGCCCCAACGATTATCATCCCGATCACCGCTACACCGGTGTTCTGGTGCAGGATGCCGCGTACATGGTGGTGGTGCCGGCCGTGACTCCGGACACGCCGGCGCTGCGCAAAAATCCGGTCTTCCTTTACTACGAAGATGGCTTCCAGCGGCCCAATCCGTTTCGCCCGGATATCGCCGTAGATATTGACGAAACCGTCGATCTAAAGGTGGACGCGCTGGATTCGCACGTATCTCAGTTTTACGAATGGCTGCCCTGGGTGGATGGCAAACTCGACGATGTTCCCAGGGATCCTGCGGCGCGTAAGGTGTGGCTGAAGCGCGCGCGGATCCGTCAGCCTGGCACCGCGGACAGGGCGTCGCTGCTGAAATGGTACGGCGCGGAGCGCGGAAACGCGGCCCAGTCCTACGAAGCTTTCGAAATCTGCGAGTACGGCGCGCAGCCGACCGAAGCCCGCATCCGCGAGTTATTCCCCATGCTTCACTAAGCGGCCGCTCCCAACACAACCGCGCGTGCAAGGGATATTCCCAAACAGAGCCGCGCGCGTAAGCAAGCGTGATCCCACTGCGCTAAAATCGGGACGTGACCCGCTTAACCCGACGCTCGTTCGTCTCCGTGGCCGCAGCTACGCCTTTCATGGCCGCCGCCGCAACCACTCGTCTGCCCATACGCAAAGCTGTCGAGTTCAGCATGCTGCCGAAGAAACTCGCCGTTCTCGAACGGTTTCAACTGGCGCGCGAGGCCGGTTTCGAGGAGATCGAATGTCCCACCACTCCCAACCCTTCTGAAGCCGAAGAAATTCTCGGGGCATCGCATAAGGCCGGCCTGCGCATCCATTCCGTGATGAACCAGGAGCATTGGCGCAGCCCGCTCTCCTCCAGTGATTCCGCCGTGGTGGAAAAGAGCATGGAGGGAATGCGCACCAGTCTCCACAACGCCAAACTCTGGGGCGCGGATACCGTGCTGCTGGTGCCGGCCGTGGTCAACCCGGAGACCTCCTACGCCCAGGCCTGGGAGCGGAGCCAGCGCCAGATTCGCAAGCTGATTCCCTTGGCGGAAGAGCTAAAGGTAATCATCGGCATAGAGGAGGTCTGGAACAAGTTCCTGGTCAGTCCGCTCGAAATGGCGCGCTACGTGGACGAGTTTCAGAGCCCGTGGATCCGCGCGTACTTCGACGTGGGCAACATTGAGATCTGGGGCTATCCGCAGGATTGGATCCGCACGCTTGGCAAGCGTATCGTGAAACTGCACATCAAGGACTTCTCGTTCAAGAAGCAGGTGGCCGAGTTTGTTCCGCTGCTGGAAGGCCAGATCGACTGGAAGGCCGTGCATGCGGCACTCACCGACATCGGATACCAGGGCACCGCCACGGTAGAGCTTTCGGGCGGCGACGGAGAGTATCTCAAAGAAGTCAATAGCCGGTTCGACCGCATCCTGAACGGCGTCTGACGCCATCGCCGCGCCTCATGCGCTTCCCTCGTTCCAGCGGTATTCTGTTGCACCCCACCTCGCTCCCCGGCCCCTTCGGCATCGGCGATCTGGGACCGGAAGCTTTTCGCTTCGTCGATTTCCTGGCCTCCGCCGGCATGACTCTGTGGCAGGTGCTGCCGCTCGGCCCCACCGGTTATGGCGATTCCCCCTACCAGTGTTTCTCCGCGCTGGCCGGCAATCCACTTCTCATCAGTCCCGAACTCCTGGCGCAAAACGGCTGGCTGGGCGCTTATACTCCCCCTGCTTTCCCTCAAGACGAAGCCGATTTTGCGCAGGTCATCCCCTGGAAGACCGCGCTCCTGGAATCCGCCGCGCACCACTTCTTCTCCCACGCCTCCGCCGGCGATCGCGCACGCTTTGAAGCATTCTGCCTGGCCCGCGCCGCCTGGCTCGAAGACTTCGCGCTTTTCATGGCCCTCAAACGCGAGCACGGTATGCAGACCTGGACGCGCTGGGAGCCTGGCGCCCGTTCGCGCGATCCAAAGGCCCTGGCAGACTGGCGCCAGAAACTGGCTGAACCGGTGGCCGTTCAGAAATTTCTCCAGTTCGTTTTCTTTGAGCAGTGGAGCGGCCTTCGCGATTACTGCCGCGCACACCGCATACGCGTCATGGGCGACCTTCCCATTTACACCGCTCATGACAGCGCCGACGTCTGGGCCAATCCGCAGTTCTTCCACCTGGACGCGCAGGGCGAACCCACCGTGGTAGCCGGCGTTCCCCCCGATTACTTCAGCGCCACCGGCCAACTCTGGGGCAACCCGATTTACCGTTGGGATGCGCTAGCTGCCGACGGACTGCCTGAATGCCGCTATCGCTGGTGGTTGAACCGCTTCCGCGCCGTGCTTGATATGGTCGATCTGGTAAGGCTCGACCACTTCCGCGGCTTCGAAGCCTACTGGGAAGTGCCCGGGTCTGAGAAGACTGCGGAGCACGGCCGCTGGGTCAAAGGTCCCGGCGCCGACTTATTTCAGGCCGCCCACGCCGCGCTCGGCGACCTCCCGTTGGTGGCCGAGAATCTTGGCGTCATCACTCCCGCAGTGGAGGCCATCCGCGAGCAATTCGGTTTTCCCGGCATGTCCATTCTGCAATTCGCATTCGGCGCCGACCCGCAGGCCGCCAGTTTCCGCCCGCATAATTATCCTCACCAGATGGTTGCCTACAGCGGCACGCACGATTGCGACACAACGGTCGGCTGGTGGACCAGTGCGGGCCAGGGCGAAAGCACGCGCTCCGCCGAGGACATTCACAAGGAGCGCGAATTTGCCCGCCAATATCTGAACACCGACGGCCGCGACATCCACTGGGTTTTTATTCGCACTCTGTTGGCCTCCGTCGCCGACACCGTGCTGATTCCCCTGCAGGACGTGCTCGGCCTGGGCACCGAAGCCCGCATGAACCAACCGGCGACTCTGGGCGGCAACTGGCGCTGGCGCTATCGGGCTCCCATGCTCACGCCCGATCTCGCTCGGCGCCTGGCTTCCCTGACCGCCCTCTACGACCGCGGTAACGCCGGCGGTCGTTAGCCGCCGGTCTTAAAAGACGTAGAATAACCTCATTAAGGAAAACAGAATGAACACAAAGGCATTACTCGTGCCGCTGATGTGCCTCACGTTGCCCGCCCAGCCGGGACGAACCGACGAACCACGCTACGCCAACGACGGCCGGTTGATGCGTCCGGACAACTATCGGGAATGGATCTATCTGAGCTCAGGGCTCGGCATGACGTACGGTGTAGTCGAATCCACCGCGACCCCGGCTCCCCAGCGCTTCGACAATGTCTTCGTCACGCCGCAAGCCTACAAAGCGTTTATGCAAACCGGCGCCTGGCCTGATAAGACCATGTTTGCCCTGGAGGTCCGCAACTCGGCTACGAAGGGATCCATCAACAAGGGCGGTCATTATCAGGAGGGAGTCACCGCGCTCGAAATTCACCTCAAAGACCAGAGCCCGGTTTCCCACCAAGTGGGCATTTTTTGGATTCGGCGCCTCCGATCAGACCGGCAAGCCCTTTCCGGCAAACTCCTCCTGCCAGACCTGCCACGAAAAGAACGGAGCCGTCGACGAGACGTTCGTGCAGTTCTATCCGACACTGATTCCCGTGGCTAAGGCCAAAGGTACGCTGAAGGCCGAGGCCGAAAAATAGTCCCATCGGATTGCCACGATCAGTCAAGTTTCGATTAACCGCGCAGACGCAGAGACGCGGAGCAAAACGCAGAGCGATCAACCGAGGCTTGGCCTTGCGGACTGGCCGGCGCGAAGTGTTACGCCCGGAATTGAAACCAGGCAGCTTCCTACGCAGGAATATCAGATCAGTGAATTGATTTTCCTCTGCGCTTTGCTCCGCGCCTCTCCGGTAACACGCTCTGACCGTGTTACCTCTCCTTTGAAGCAGGCCGCTGCGCCAGAGGCGCAATGCCGCCCTGCCAAGGGCTCTGCGGTAAATATATGCTCTAAATATATTTATGGGCTCCGAACTACGTCTGGCCATCCGAACCCTACTCAAGAATCCCGGCTTTGCGATCTCCGGCATCCTGATTCTTGGTCTGGGCTGCGGCGCCACTACTACCATCTTCTCGGTAGCTTATGGCATCCTCTTGCGCGATCTGCCTTACGACCAGCCTGATCGCCTTGTCTCGCTTGGGGCGCGTTTGCCGAGGGCCGGGTTTCCCAAGGCCTATGCAGGCGCAGCCGACTATTTTGACTGGCGCAAACGTCAGCAGGTCTTCGAGGATATCGCTTTGACGCGTGCCGTCGGCAACTTTAATCTGACCGGGGCCGGTGTACCCGAACGCCTGCAGGGCGCCCGCACCACCGCCAGTCTGTTTTCTACTCTGCGGGTCGCGCCTCTCATCGGCCGCGCATTCACCGAAGAAGAACAAGCCGATCCACAGCGCGCCGCCAGCGTAGCGGTGCTCAGCTATGGACTGTGGCAGCGCCGCTTCGGCGGCGATCCGGCAATCGTCGGCCATAAGATTCGCTTGAACGGTCAGGAAGCTGAAGTCCTCGGCGTAATGCCCAAGAGCTTTCGCTACCCAACCCGTGACTTTGAGCTGTGGACTCCGCTCTATTACCCTCCCGAGGAAATCAAAGACCGCCAGGACTTCAGCTATCTCTGTATTGGCCGTCTCCGGCCTGGTGTGACCTTGCAGCATGCCCGCGCTCAAATGGACGTCGTCGCCGCCGGTCTGGCGCGCGAATACGCCAGGACTAATAAGGATGTCGGCGTATACGTCGAGCCGATGCTTGGTCAGCTCACCGAGACGGTTCGGCCGGCGCTTTGGCTTCTGGTGGCGGCCGTTGGAACTCTGTTTCTAGTTGGCTGCGTAAACCTGTCGAACCTCCTGCTGGCGCGAGCCGCCGGCCGCCGGAAGGAATTCGCCATTCGTGGGGCGCTGGGCGCGACTCGCATCAAATTGGTCCGCCAATGCTTCGTCGAGACGCTACCCGTGGCTCTCGCCGGCGCTGCGTTCGGCATCCTCGCTGCGGATTGGCTGCTGGCGCTACTGATCCCGGCGCTTCCGCCCGGGCTGCCGCGGGTGGAGGAGATTACGATACAGACTCCGGTCCTGGTCTTCACCATCTTCCTTTCTGTCTTAGCCGCCCTCGCCATCTCGGTGGCGCCGGCCATCCAGGTCTCGGCCGGTCTGCAACGCGGACCATCCGCGGATGGCCGATTACATGGCACGATGATCGCGGCCGAAATCGCCGGCTCCATCGTTCTGCTGATCGGAGCCGGATTGCTAATCCGGAGCTTCGTCAACGTGCGCGGCACGGATCCGGGGTTCGACCCGGAGCGAGTCCTGTCGCTTCACTTAGCCGTGGATCGCGCCCGGCACGGCGGTGGCGATCAGGGCGTCGCCAGATTCCTCGGAAGCCTGATCGAACAGGTGCAGTCGATGCCGGGCGTCCAGTCCGTCGGGATCGTCAATCGTCTTCCCTTGAGTGGGCAACAGCAGACGCTGTCGATCGAGTTTGAGGGCCGCAGCGCCTCTGCGAACATTGATTCGCGTTCGATTAGCGCCGATTATTTCCGCACTCTTGGTGTGCCGGTTCTTGCCGGCCGGTCGTTCCGCATTTCCGACACGAGCACAAGCACGCCTGTGGGCATCATCGACGAACAGGTCGCGCGCCAGGTGTTCGGCCGGGAGAATCCGCTGGGAAGAAGATTCCGCATTTCGATCGTGCCCGGAATGCCATGGGTACAGATCGTCGGCGTGGCAGGGCATATCCGTTCCGAGGACCTGGAACGCGATCCCCGACCGCAGGTGTATTGGCCCTATGGCCAGCGCACTCAGGACCGGATGGCGATGATTGTGAAAACCGCCGGCTCCAGCGCTCAGATGGCTGCTTCGGTTCGTTCAGCAATTCGTGAGGTGGACCCCGATCAGCCACTTTATGACGAGCGACCCATGGCCGAGGTTGTCCAGCGGACGTTGATCGGCCGGCGGCTCAGCGTAGTTCTGGTGAGCTCATTCGCCGCTCTGGCGCTGCTGCTGGCAAGCGCAGGATTGTATGCCGTGGTATCCCAGCTCACCGCCCGCCGGTCGCGCGAGTTTGGAATCCGCCTGGCCGTGGGGGCGAATCCCGGGCACCTGCTGCGGATGGTGCTGAAGCAAGCCCTCGGCCGTGCAGCATGGGGCTTAACGGCGGGGCTCGTGCTCTCTGCCGCTTTGACTCGATTGCTGGCCGGCATTATCCATGGTGTGGGCACGCTAGACCCGTTGACGTATGCCGCGGTCGCAGCTCTGTTCCTTGTGGTGGTGGTGGCGGCCAGCTACTTGCCTGCGCGGCGGGCATCTAAGACTGACCCCATGGTCGCCATGCGCTGCGAATGATTGTCCTTCACGCGCGGTCGATCTCCTGCGCGGCGCGGTTCGCCGATTCGAGCGCCGCTTCCTGTCCCCACGACATTTGCGCGGCATATGCTCCGGCAAAGTGAATTCGTCCAACGGGACGAGTCACCTCCGGCCAGAAGCGCGCCAGCTCTCCAGGCCTGTAAGCAGTTCGTTCGCACATGCCGGCCCACGGATCCTTGGACCAGTCGTGCACAATCGCCTGCTCGATATCCGCCGATTTGCCTTGGTAAAGTTTGTGGAACTCGGCTAGCGCGGCCGCCGCAGATACACCCCCCTGGGCGCCGCCCAGCAGAATGCCGCGCGGCGTATTCACCTCTTCCGCCATGGACCACAATTCGTTGAGCTGGGGATTGGGAGGCGTCCAGTTGGGACTGATCTTGTCGGTTTTCCAGAAGCGTGTCCGCGTCTGGAAAATCACCCGCGTGCGCGTATAGTACGGCATTTCGCGAATCACGAAAGCTTTGGCTTCCGGCCACGCCGGCGAAACCGGGATCTGCCGCAATACCACCGCGGAAACGCAGCTCACCACATACTCCGCTTGCAGCTTTCGCTCCTGTTCGAATTCCCGGAAAGTCACGGTTGCGCCCGTCGGGCCATGCTCGATGCGCAGAACCGGGCAGCCCAGGTGCACCCGGTCGCCCAGCCGCGCAGCGAAGGCATCGGTCATCAGTTGGTTGCCGCCCTTGAGGCGGAATAGCTTTTTCGACTCCAGGTCCGTGCCTCGCAGTTTCTTGACCGCCGCCCCCCAGATGGTCTGCAGAGACGAACCGGAGCCGCCAAAAAACTGCAGCGCAGCGGCCGAAGCGTTTTCCCGCTTCAATAAATCCCCGGTGCTGACTTGATCCAGTTGTCGCAGGTTTCCTTCAAACGGATTGGTTTCGTCGCGCATCTGGTCCACATACTTTTGGATGTACAAAAGCGGCAGCTCCTGCCAGGAACGCTTGGCTAGAAAGTCGATCTCCCCCTGGCTGAATCCGAGTTTGCCCAGCGCCGCGCGGCCGTGAAGTTCGTCCTCTGTGAACCGCTTGCCATTCAAAAAACGCACCATATTGTCACGCCGCGGATACGGAACGGCCGTCAGGGAAAACTCCTTTAGGTAGCGCCAGTAGTCCGTATACCCCGGGTAATAGAAATGCTCCGCGCCCACGTCGGCGTATAAGCCGTCGGCGAACTGGTCGTGGAAGGTGCGCACGTGCCCGCCCGCTCGCCCGCTGGCTTCGAGTATGGTGACGGTGTGGCCCCGCCGCACCAACTCGTAACCGCACGAAAGCCCCGCAATCCCGGCGCCAATCACTATGACCGTCTTCTTGGCCCCCTTCTGGTTTGCCCCCGGGGTCTGGGCCGCAAGTGTACCCGCCAGCCCTGCCGCACTCACCGTCAACAGATCCCGCCGTTTGATCGACATCCCCAGCACCCCTCTTCGGTAACACGCTCCGACCGTGCTACCTTTCCTTTGAAGCAGGCCGCTGCGCCAGAGGCGCAATGCCGCCCTGCCAAGGGCTCGTAATCTCGTATTCGAGCGTATCATGAGACTAATGCTGAGAAATGTTTTGGTTCTGGCGGCGGCGAGCGTGATTGCTATGTGGGCGCAAGAGGCTCCCGCCAGTCCGCCGGGAGGGCAAGGCGCGCGCGCCGGTCAACCGCGGCTATCCGCCGAAGCGGTGCAGCGGGGACGCGCCCAATTCGCGCAGTCCTGTGCATTCTGCCACGGGCCGAATGCTAACGGCGGCACACACGGGCCAAGTCTCATTCGCAGCGCCGTGGTCCGGCACGATGAGAATGGCAATCTGATCGGGGCGGTGATTCGTGATGGCCGTCCGGACCAGGGGATGCCGCCGATCCAACTCAGCCAGAGCCAGGTGGCGGACATCGTAACGTTTCTCCTCTCTCGGCTCGCTGTAGCCGACGTCAGGTCGGCCAACCGCCCCGTGCAGGGTTCGGCGGACAAGCTGTTTGTCGGCAACGCAGAGGCCGGCAAGGCGTTTTTCAAGGGTGCGGGTGGATGTTCCGGCTGTCATTCGCCAACCGGAGATCTGGAAGGCATTGCCCGAAAATATCCCGCCGTCGATCTGCAGGCGCGCTTTCTCTATCCGCCTCGCCAGCGTGTGACTGCTGTTGTGACCGACGCCGCCGGAAAGCAATACAATGGCGAACTGCTGGTGCTGACCAATTACGATGTGGCAATTCAGGACGCCGAAGGTTGGTACCATTCCTGGCCGGTCGGCGCGGTCAAGATAGACGTGAAGGACCGGCTGGTGGCGCACCGCGAACTGCTCACAAAGTACACTGACTCGGATATGCATAACATGTTGGCTTACCTGGAGACATTCCGGTGAGGAGACTGGCGCTTTTTCTGGCGGCAGCCGCGTGCCTGTGTGCGCCGTGCTTGCATGCGCAAGGGCTCGATCCGGCGGCGCTTCTGCGGCCACCCACCGATACCTGGCCCTCTTACAATGGCGACTACACCGGACGCCGCTTCAGCACTCTCTCGCAGATCAACCAAAACAACGTGGGCTCGCTGACAATGGCATGGGCGTTCCAGACGCACCAGCAGGCGATCAAGTCTACCCCGCTGGTCGCGAACGGAATTCTGTACTTCACCGTTCCGAACCACGTATGGGCCGTGGATGCGCGCACCGGCCGCCAGATCTGGCATTTTGAGCGCCGGAGCGGCGGCAACATGATCGGCCAGCGCGGCGTGGCGATGTACAAGGACCGGGTGTATTTCGGAACGCCCGATGCGCATCTGATTTGTCTCGATGCGCGCAACGGAAAGCCGGTTTGGGATATCGAAGTAGCCGATTACAAATTCGGCTATTACATCAGCGTGACCCCGATAGTGGTGAAAGATCGTCTGATCACCGGCATGTCCAACGATCAGTCTGATATTCCCGGCTTCCTGGATGCCCGGAGTCTCGAAGACGGCAAGATCCTGTGGCACTGGGATGCGGTGCCGAAACCGGGCGAACCCGGATCCGAAACCTGGCCCAACGCCGATAGCATGGCTCATGGCGGCGGTGCCACCTGGATTCCCGGATCTTACGATCCCGCGCTGAATTTGATTTATTGGGGAACCGGAAATCCTCACCCGGTGCTGGCCGGAACCGTGCGCCGCGGCGCCAACTTGTATACGTGCTCGATCGTTGCCCTGAACGCGGATACCGGCAAGCTCGCCTGGTATTTTCAGGCCTCTCCGCACGATACCGAGGATCGCGACGCCAACGAAAGCATCGCCTTGATTGACGGCAATTTCAAAGGCAAGCCGCGGAAGATGCTGGCGCAGGCCAGCCGCAATGGCTACTATTTCCTGCTGGACCGGATCACCGGCGAGAGTCTGGTAAGCGCCGAGTATGGCCCGCAAAACTGGTCCGCGGGCCTGAACCCGCGCGGCGAACCTATTCCGCGGCCGGACAAAGAACCGCAGATTCCCGGGTCGCTGTTTGAAGGCACCGGCACCAACTGGTGGTCTCCCAGTTTCAGTCCCGACACCGGGCTTTTCTACGTCAACGCCCACCATCACTTCATGGTCTCGTATCTGACGCTGGACGACCAGAATGAGGAGAAGGCGTCGGATCACCAGGGCGGAGCGAACAGTGCGCTCTGGTCTCAATCCATGCTGCTGGCGCTCGATTACGAAACCGGCAAGGTCCGCTGGCGCCAGGACCGTCCGGTCGGAGGCTCGCGAACCGCAAGCGATCAAGGCTGCGGAATTCTGACCACGGCGGGGGGGTTGCTATTCACTGGCGACGCAGCCGGAGACCTGACCGCTATGGACGCCGCCACCGGAAAGACGCTGTGGCACGTCTATGGCGGCGGAAGCCTGACGGGCGCTCCTATGACGTATGAACTGGGCGGAAGGCAGTACGTGATCACAGCCGTGGATAGCGTGCTCTACGCCTGGGCGCTGCCCCCGCGTTAACGGGCACGGCTGGGACGGCAAGCGTTCCTAGCCGATCAATGCTGACCAGGCAATAGCGTTTCAAGTTCTTCCTGCGAGAGTCCCTCAATTTCAACCACCTTCGTGCGGCTTGCCAGGCCCGCCACAATTTGCACACGTGCGCGCGGCACTCGCGCAAGTCCGGCGAAGAAGCGGACGCACTCCTCGTTGGCTTTGCCGTCCACCGGGGCAGCCGCCAGGTCCAGCTTGTAGGCATCGCCGAAACGTCCGGTGAGGGCCGATCGCTTGGCGCGCGGATGCACTCTCACCGTGAAACGCGCCATTCCACCTTGGCCCTCAGGTTGGCCACTCCAGCCGCCACGCGCGTATCCACCACGTCAAAGGCGATGGCGTCGTCCAGCCAGTCGTGGCTCGATCCGTCGGCATTCTGCGTGGCCACCGTCAACGTGTAGGGCTGCGGCGTGAGCCAGCACTCCAGGCGGAAATCCACTTCCAGTTCGTCGCCCGGCTGAAAGTCGCCCAGGGGTTGCTGTTCGATGCGGGTGTTCGTGCCGTAGACCTCCATCCCGATGCGCGTGCGCAGCAGAATGCCCACCATCGGATCGGACGTGGCCTGATGAAACCGCGACCGCACCCGGACCGTGACCGCTTCGCCGCTGGCTACGGAGGTGACATCTTCGCCCCGCGCGTTGAGAATCTGGACGCTGAGAATTTCACTCACGCCATCGCCGTGCCGGTAGCTGCCGCGGACGCGGTCCTCCTTCTTGTTGCGCGATTGCTGCTTCTCAAGCACCAGGCCGATGTAGCGATTGATCACGTCGTTGGGCGAGCCCTGGGCCTCGATTCGGCCGTTGAGCAGCAGGATGGCGCGGTTGGAGAGTTGCTTTACCAGACCCAAGTCATGGGACACGAAAAGCACCGTAATTTTTCGCTCGCGCAGTTCCTCGAACTTGCGCACGCAGCGGTTGGCAAAAACTGCATCGCCCACCGCCAGGGCTTCGTCCACAATAAGGATGTCGGGGTCCACGTGGATAGCGGTCGAGAAAGCCAGGCGGACGTACATGCCGCTGGAATATTCCTTGACGGGCCGTTCCATGAATTCGCCGATTTCGGCGAAGGCCTCGATCGAAGGCATGGCCCGATCGATCGCGCTGCGGCTCAGGCCCATGATTTCGCCATTGAGGTAGACGTTCTCGCGGCCTGAAAATTCGGAGTTGAAACCGGCGCCCAATTCCAGCAGCGCCGCGATCCGTCCGCGGGTAACTACGCGTCCGGTGGTGGGCTGCAGGATGCCGCTGACAATCTGCAGCAGCGTGCTCTTGCCACAGCCGTTCGGGCCTACCAGGCTGAGCGTCTCGCCTTTTTCGACTTCGAAGCCGATATCGCGCAGCGCCCAGAAATCCGTGTGACGGGGCGGGCAGCCCGGCAGCATCTCCCGCAAACGGTCGGAGGGGCGCCGGTATAAACGGTACAACTTGGAAACGTTTTGAACTAGGACCAAGCTTTGATTCTAGTGTAGCGGGTGGCGCTCACAAACAATCGCTCGGCGTGCAATCTTTGCACGATAAGCGATTCGATGGTTTGGGGCTATTCTGATTCAATGGTCTGGGGCTATTCCGGAGTCGTCGTATCTCGCGCATGTTCGCCCCGCCGCTGTCGCGAAGCTTCCAGCAGTTCGATACTCCCGGCAGCACGCTCGCGGAGGGATTCGAATTCCCGTTTGAGCTCGTCGAGCTGCTCGTCCGTAAGGGCTTCCATGCGCACCAACTCATTCCGTGCAGGCGTTACCGCACGAATCAGTTCATCCAACTTCAGTTGCATTACCCGTGCATCGCGATTCTGCGTGTTTTGTATCAGGAATACAATCAGGAACGTTCCAATCGAGGTGCCGGTGTTAATCACCAATTGCCACGTATCGGAAAATTTGAAATACGACCCCGTCAGTGCCCAGATCAGCGTCAGCACCACGCCGAGGAGGAACGCCAGCGGCGAGCCTACCGCATCCGCCGCCATGCGCGCGAATTGTCGAAAGCGGTCTGCTTCTAGTGAAGGTGGTTGAACAGAAACCAGAGCACAATTAAACCGCGGGAATTCCGACTGCCGCAAGATATTTCAAGATTAAAACCTCCGCTCACCCTCCTTGCAAGTCAGATGCCTTACTGCAGCCTGGGCAGCTGTCTCTTTCAGGCCGTGACCGTTGATGGGCGAAGATGTGGGCAAATCTTCACGGCGCAATTCCTTCAACTCTGCCGCGCAGCACCGTAATGGAGGCTTTGGGCAGAGTGAAATTCGTTTGTGCACTCCCCGCGATGGTGGCGGCAACCGGCGGACCATCCGGATCGGCGTGGCTGTTGGCGCCGTCGTCCTTCCACACATACTGCTCGCTCCCAAAAGTCACCAGGCTAACCGGCCCCGAAAACGGTCTCGTCCGCTTGCTCTTCGAATCCTCGAACTCAACGCGCACCGTGTGCGGATTTTGCTCGTCGCGATTCACCAGCATCACAGACCAGTTTCCATCCGGACGATGTACCGCGTAGGATGTCACCAGCAGGTTACCCTGATCGTCTTTGATGTCGGTCGAAGAAGGGAACATCCGGTGCACGCCCGAGCGGTGCGCAACCCACTCCAGGTTGATCATGTGGGCGGCGAAGTAGAACCCCGTGTAGCCCGTGATATTGTAATCCCGGTCGGCCTCGAAATTCGACCACGACCCCCAACCCTGGCAGGTGCTCTGCGTGCCCTGCGGTTGAATCGGGGAATGGTAGTAGGCGGCTCCCCCGCCCTCGAAAAACGAACCGATGCTGTCGGCCAGCCACAAGGCGCCGAAGATCGTGCTCATGTGCCCGTTCAGTCCGGCGGCAAGGCTGCTCTCGGTCACCATCAGCGGCACGTTTTTCGGCACTCCGTCTTCCCTCCACACATCCAGAATGTGTCGCATCAGTTGCGGCTCCCGGTACAAATCCTTCCAGCTGATGTTGCACCGGCCATAAGGGTAGTGCTCAAAAGAAACGAAGGCCAGATCCGCCAGGTGGCCATGCGCCTTGAGGTAGTCCACGAAGCGGCCCATCCATGACGTCCGTCCTTTGGCATCGGGCCAGACCCGAATGTCTTCATTGACGCCTTCGAAAACCGGACCGCCCAGTTTGAGTTTCGGGTCCACCTTGTGAATGGCGTTGGCCCACTGCACGTAGAGCGCCCCATAATCCTCCGGGATAGCGTGCTTGCCGTCGGGTTCCTCGCCCATCTCCACCCACGCGATCGGGTAGCCGCGCTTTTCGATGTACGCAATCTCGGCCGCGGCATCGTCCGGCGTGCCGTACAGCATCGTGACCGGGATCATGGCGGGCAGGTTGTTAGTCAGCCCGCTGGTGAAGAACACATCGAAGCCGCTGTGCTGCCCGGCCCCGCTGTTATTGACGTCCGACGCGGCGTGCCACGGATCGATCGAAGAGCTGACATACCCCGGCTGGCTCTGTCCCTGACCGCCTCGTCCTCCGCGGCCCGGCGCGGCTTGTACAACAGGAGTCGCGTCAAACGGCACATCCACAAACGTTCCATTGGCGTCGACCGATCCGGCCTTGATTTCCTGAATCGCGTACCCTACGCAATTGCGCGCGTCGTCCGCTCCATGCTCATCGCAGGTGTTCGAAGATTCCGTCATCCAGATGCGCAGGTATCGCGTGGTTACAGGCGCATCCGCAAGCTTCAGGGTTACGGTCCCGCCCTGGGCGTTTTTCTGCACGCCGGACTGTGAGATTTTCCAGTCGCCCTGCGGACCCCTGCCGAAATCGAGCGCATTTTTCCCCACCCAATACTCCACCTGATAGGTCCTGGCGTAAGGGCTGGCCCAGCCGATGCGGATGGCGCCCACCGGCTTCTCTCCCCGCAGATCCATCACCACCCACTGCGGATGCAGCGCGTCGTTTTCCCCAGTGAATTTGCTGGTCAGATACGGATTGCTTTTCCAATAGCTGAGGTTCGGGCCTTGCACCGGGCGGTCGCCGCTGGTTGAGAAACCACGGTGAGGCAGGGAGTAGGAAAGGATGTAGCGGAGGGGCTCCTTGAGTTCTGTGCTGCCCGTAAAATACCCGCTCTTGTGGGCCGCATCGCTCCACGTCCCGTTCTCCGTCCAGTGCCAGGCCGCCATCCGCAGCTCGGTGTTGTTGCGATACGTAATCGGTCCCCAACCGGCCGAAAGCGCCTCCTGAACAATGTGCGGTGAGTAAACCTTGTCGATGCCCGTGCGCGAAAGAACATCGACGGAGCTCCCCAGCGCACTATCCGGATCAAAGGAATTGACGGCTCGCCCCGGAGTGGCATCAACGTGAACCGTCTGGGCGCATAGGACCAGGAACCCACTTAAGGCTGCATACAAAACCAGCGAACGCACCATGGCGAAGATTATATCCACCGCCAGCCCGTAGTGCATGACCGGCACGTTACGATCTAGTCATCTGACGCCTGTCTTTCCCCCCGCTTTTCTCTGCTATCTCCGCGCTCTCCGTATTCTGATTTAGTCGCTCTTCGCGTAACCTCCGCGTCTCAGCGTCTCCGCGGTGAAGCCTTTATCGCCTTTCTCATCGAACGCGCGCCTGGTGTATACTTCCAAAATTGATGCGTCCTAGTCTGATGATCGGTTGCCTTGTCGCACTCATAGCGCCGGCTTGGGCCCAGCAGCCGGCACCGGCGCAAACCAATCCCTTCGACACGCCCGATGGTGTGGCGCAAGGCTCTGCGCTATTTCAAACTCACTGCGCGTACTGCCACGGCGCTCACGGCGAAGGCGGCCGGGGGGCCGACCTCACTACCGGGCAATACCGCCGCGGCGGTTCCGACGCGAATTTGTTTACCACCGTCCGCAATGGAATACCCGGAACCGAAATGCCGGCCGTGCGCGCCGATGACGATGAGGTATGGAAGATGGTCGCCTTCGTGAAGCGGTTCGGCAACGCCGGCCTGCGCGAGAAAGCTCCGGGTGACCCCGCCGCGGGCAAGGCTGTCTACGAGGGCAAGGCCGGTTGCACAGGCTGCCATTCGATCGGCCGCGACGGCGGAAGCCTTGGTCCGGACCTGAGCGATGTCGGGCGGCGCCGGGACCTCAAGTATTTGGAGGAATCCCTGGTCAGCCCTGAGGCCGATGTCCCGGTCCGCTACCGTGCCGTCCAGGTGGTTACCAAATCCGGGCAAACCATTCGCGGAATCCGCCTGAATGAAGACGATATCTCCATCCAGTTGCGCGACCAGAAGGACAACCTTCGGTCCTTTCTGAAACAGAACCTCCAGGAGATCCGGCACGACAAGCCATCGTTGATGCCGCCGTATGGATCCAGCCTGAGCAAGAAGGAAATCGAAGACGTGGTGGCATACTTGAGTTCCTTGCGAGGCGACCAATGAAAGGGAAAGACGCCGTGGGAGTCGCATTAGTAGCCGCCGTGATCTTAGTGCCGGCCATCTCGCTCCATGCCCAAAGCCCGAATCAGACCGGCCTGGTTCATACCAGCCTGCCCATCACTTACGAACGGCTCTTAAAAGCCGATCGGGAGCCGGGTAACTGGCTGATGTATTCCAGCACTTATAACAGTTGGCGCTTCAGCCGCCTGGACCAGATCAACACTCAAAACGTAAAGAACCTTCGCGTCAAATGGCTGTTTCAGGGCCGGCATCAGGAGAAGTTCGAAACCACTCCTCTGGTAGTGGATGGAGTCATGTATCTCACCCGTCCCGAAAATGAGGTGTACGCGATCGACGCCGAAACCGGACGCGTGATGTGGACTTACACCCACAAGAATCCGGAGAAGACTTATAACTGCTGCGGCAAAGTCAACCGGGGATTGGCCATCCTGGGCAACCGCCTGTTCATGAGCACTCTGGACATGCACCTCATCGCCATCGACGCCAAGTCGGGCCGGGAGTTATGGAAGACCGCGATGCACGACTACACGGCATCCGGCG
The DNA here is from genome assembly GCA_963817515.1 of Bryobacterales bacterium. Taxonomy (GTDB): domain Bacteria; phylum Acidobacteriota; class Terriglobia; order Bryobacterales; family Bryobacteraceae; genus DATMNI01. Next base: position 23,630 of record CAWFPJ010000015.1, read on the forward strand.
GTTACGCCGCCACCGGCGCGCCCCTGGTCGTGAAGGACAGAGTGATTGTCGGCATGGCCGGCGGCGAACATTCCATTTCCGGGTTCCTGGATGCGTACGACGCGGCCACCGGCAAACATCTTTGGCGGTTCCATACCATTCCCCAGCCCGATGAACCGAACTTCGGTACCTGGGCCGGCGATTCCTGGAAAACCGGCGGCGTCGCCACCTGGAACAACGGCGCCTACGATCCCGAATCGAACACCGTCTACTGGGGCACCAGCAATCCATGGCCGGACTGGAACGGCGATTCCCGCGCAGGCGATAACCTGTACTCGTGCTCCATCCTGGCTCTCGATCCCGACACCGGAAAGCTGAAGTGGCACTATCAATTGACGCCGCACGATACGCACGACTGGGACGCCACCCAAATCCCTATCCTGCTGGATGCTCCGTTCCGCGGCCAGCCCCGAAAGTTGATCGCCTGGGCCGCCCGAAACGGATTCTACTACCTGCTGGACCGGAACACCGGAGAGTTCCTTTTGGCCAAGAGTTTCGTCCGGCAGACCTGGGTAAAAGGTTTCGACGATAAGGGGCGGCCGGAAGTCATTCCAGGCAATGATCCTACGCCGGAAGGAAACGACCGGGTATTTCCGGGCGTTGACGGCGCCGCCAACTGGATGTCCCACAGCTACAGTCCGCTCACGAAGCTGCTTTACGTTTTCGCGCGCGATGAGCGGCGCTTGTTCACCAAAACTTCTCCCCAGGCCATTCAGCATACCGCCGACGAAGACCATCCGCCGCCCACCGCCGCTGCCGGCGTCGAAACGCAGTCCGCCATCGATGCCGGCCGGGAGAAGGGCCGGCCGGGGCGGAGGCGCCGGTCGGGGTGGCGCCGGCCGCGGAACCGCCCCCGCCAATAACGGCATTTTCGGCGCTGGCGGCAACCTGCCTGCCGGTGCTGCCGGCGGAGGCCGGGGACGGGTTCGTTTCGCTCCCGAGGAGAGCTGGGGGAAAGTGGTGGCCATCAATCCCCTGTCGGGCGCCATCCAATGGGAGCACAAGGTGCTCACACCGCCCTGGGGCGGCGTCATGTCCACGGCCGGCAACCTGGTCTTCGGCGGCACCCAGGAAGGGGTGGTTTTTGCGCTCGATGCGCGCACCGGTGAGCGCCTGTGGTACTTTGCCGCCAACGAGCGTGTCTATGCGTCGCCCATCAGCTATCTCGCTAACGGCAAACAGTATGTATCGCTGGCGGTAGGAGACGTGCTCCTGACATTCGGACTCTAGGTAGAAGGGTAAGGCCGGGTGGCCTGCCGAAATAAATAGCTTTTTTTCTGAACGTTGCGGCCCGTAACAACCCGCAACATGCACCTTGAAACTTGTGGACTCTGGTGCGAAAATGGTCCACTATACCAACAGGACATATCTCTGCCCAGGGCAGGAGGAAAAGTACCATGGCGTTTTCAGCACTGAAGCCCACCCGATTGGCTTCGTTTTGCATATCGCTTCTCGCATTGGCCATTCCGGCCGCCGCGCAACGGGATCCGCTGTTCAAAACTGAAATCCTGCCGGTGCTCGAAAAGAATTGTGTCCAATGTCACGGTCCGAATCAGAAAATGGCCAAACTGGACCTGAGTTCCTTCACCGGCATGATGGAAGGCAGTTCCAGCGGTCCGGTGATTGCCCCGGGCAAACCGGAGCGCAGCCTGATGTGGAAGCTGATCGAAAGCGACCAGATGCCCCAGGGCGGCAAGCTGTCCGTCGCCGACAAGCAGCTCATCAAGTCCTACATCCAGTACGGGCGTTTCCCGGCGGCCACGCCCGAAACCGAGGCTGCCATCCAGGCTCGCGAAGCCGCCAAGATTTCCCCGGAGAACCGCAACTGGTGGTCGTTCCGCAAGCCCGTGAAATCCCCCGTCCCCGCGGTTTCCAATTCAGCCCAGGTCCGCACCCCCATCGACGCGTTTGTGGCGGCTCAACTGGAACATAAAGGTTGGAAAATGCAGCCCGAGGCCGACCGGCCCACGCTCATCCGGCGCGCTTATTTCGATCTGATCGGCCTGCCGCCCACGCCTGCCGAGGTCAAGGCCTTCGTGGCTGACCAGTCGCCCAACGCCTGGGAAAAGGTCATTGACCACCTGCTGGCATCGCCGCATTATGGCGAACAGTGGGGCCGGCACTGGCTGGACGTGGCGGGCTATTCGGATTCGCGGGGCGATGCCGGCGACAGCGATCGCGAAGTCTCCTGGAAATACCGGGACTACGTGATCCATGCTTTCAACAAAAACAAGCCGGTCAATCAGTTCATCATGGAACAGATGGCCGGTGACCAGATGGTCAATTACAAGCACTTGAGCATCCCCACGCCGGACCAGATTGAGGCGTTGACGGCCACCGGTTTCATGCGCACCACGGCCGACATCACCGACAACCAGACCATCTACGAAGTGGACAAATACTTCGATGCCCAGCAGAAGGCCATGGAGACCAGCCTCACGGGATTGTTGGGTGTCACGGTGCAATGCGCGCGCTGCCATGATCACAAGTTCGACCCCATCCTGCAGCGGGATTATTACAAGCTGATGGCCATCTATCAGCCGGTATTCGATCCGGAAAACTGGCTGCCGGCGGATCTGAACCACGGGCCGTGGCCCAGCCGGGAAGTCCTGGATATGGACGAAGGCGCGCGGTCGGCATGGATCAAAGACGTGACCAGCAACGATGCCAAGGCGCTGCGCCGGATGGACGATCTGCTGGAAGCCACCTATCAGCGGTACCGTGCGGAACTGAAGGGCGGCCGGGATATTTCCGACGAAGCCAAGCGGGCGCAAATCCGCAAGGACATCGAGGCCGATCCGGATCTGGAAGTCGACCGCAACGCTCCCAAGGAGTTCATCACCGACCAGGAGATGGACAAGCGCTTCCCGGAATTGCCGAAGTGGAAAGACGAGATCCAGGCCAAGCGGTATGCGCGCCGCAACCAGTCCAAGATCCCGCCCAATTACATTGAAGCGTCGTGGGATATTTCGAAAACGCCGTCGCCCACTTACATTCTGGCGCGCGGCAATTATCTGGCTCCGGGGGCCGAAGTGCAGCCGGGAATTCCGCTGGTTCTGGACAATCCGAAGCAGCCGCTGGAATTCGCCGATCCGCTGAAGCATCCGGAATGGAACGGCACCAATCGCCGGCTGACCCTGGCCAAATGGATGGTGTCGCCGGATAATCCGCTGGTTCCGCGAGTCTTCGTAAACCGGGTATGGCAGTGGCATTTCGGGGAAGGCATCGTGCGCTCGGTGGACGATTTCGGCACGCAGGGCGCCAAGCCCACGCATCCGGAATTGCTGGACTATCTGACGGTGAGTTTCGAAGAGCATAACTGGGACCTGAAGTGGCTGACCAAGGAAATCATGATGTCCCAGGTCTATCGCCAGGGTTCGTCGGAAGTGCCGCAGTACCTGGCGGCCGATCCCGGGGACAAGCTGTTGTGGCGGAAAGCGCCGCTGCGCCTGGAAGCCGAAGTCATTCGCGATTCCATGCTGAAGGTGAGCGGCCAGTTGAACGAGAGGATGTTCGGCAAGCAGGAGCCGATCAAGCGCGGCCCGGATGGCCAGTGGCTGGAAGACAACCAGGGTTCCGGCGCCAACCGCCGCAGCCTGTACCTGGCGCAAACGCGGACGCGCTCGGTGGCCTTCCTGCATGCGTTCGACTGCCCGGACATGACGTCGGACAACCAGCCGCAGCGGTTCCGCGCGTCGCTGCCGATCCAGTCGCTGGCGATGATGAATAATCCGCTGGTGATGCGGGCCTCCAAGGCCTTCACGCAGGAAGTGCTGGAAAAGGGAAAGAACAATTACGAGGAAGCGGTGAAGATCGCCTTCGACGAAGCCTACAACCGGCCGCCGAGCGCGAAGGAAGCAGGAAATCGCCAAGCAGTCGATCGCCGCGGAAAAGGATCCGCAGGAAGGCCTGCGCCTGTTCATCCAGGCGATGTTCGGGGCCAACAATTTCCTGTACGGTTACTAAGAGCACGACCGTATACTAACCGAGCCACGACCGTAAGGGAGTGGTATAAAGATGTACCGGGAGAGAAGAAGCCATGAAGAGATTTTTGACGCGTAGGCAGGCGTTGCAGGATGCCGCCATCGGGTTCGGAGCGATGGCAGTGAACTCCATGTTGCAACAGGAGCGGATGTTTGCGGCGGAAGCGGCCCTGGCCAAAGAGCGGGTGTACGATCTGACGCCCAAGCCGCCGCATTTTGCCGCCAAGGCAAAGCGAGTCATCTTCATCTACATCGGCGGCGGGCCGAGCACCATCGACATGTTCGATCCCAAGCCCGCGCTGCTGAAGTATGACGGCAAGCCGGCGCCGTTTGAGATCAAGGGGCGGGCGCTGAACGGCTCGCAGCAGATCATGGCCAGCCCGTGGAAATTCACCGACTGCGGGGAGAGCGGCCGCCAGGTCTCGGACCTGCTGCCGCATTTCCAGAAGGTGGTGGATAAGGTAACGTTCGTGCGCTCCATGACCACGGACCGCATCGACCATTCCACGGCGCAGTTCACCTTCGTCACCGGCCGCGGCTTCACCGGATTCCCCGCCATCGGCTCATGGGTGAGCTATGCGCTTGGGCACCGAGAACCAGAACCTGCCGGCCTATATCGCGCTGGGCCAGGGCGCGACCATCGGCGACCGGGCGCATTCCTCGGCGTGGCTGCCGCCGGTGTACAACGGCACATCGATGCGTGCCGATCCGAAGACTCCGATTTTCGACATCAAGCGGCCGGAGAACATGAGCCTGGATCAGCAGCGGCGGCTGCTGGACATGGTGGAAGGTCTGGATCGCGAGCACAAGATCCAATATCCGCTGGATCAGGATCTGGAATCGCGCATCGCCAACTATGAGTTAGCCGCGCGCATGCAGGTGGAAGCGCTGAAGGTGGCGGACCTGGACCAGGAGAGCGAGGCTACCAAGAAGCTCTATGGGATCGACGCCAAGGTGGGGGGCCCGTTCGGCCGGCTGTGCCTGATGGCGCGGCGCCTGGCGGAAAAGGACGTGCGCTTCGTCCAGGTGTACGGCGGCGGCGGCGGCAACTGGGACACGCACAATAACATCGAGGGTCAGCTGCCGGGCCTGTGCGAGTATATCGACCAGGGCATGTCGGGGCTGCTGATCGACCTGGAGCAGCGCGGAATGTTGAAGGACACGCTGGTGGTCTGGTCCGGCGAATTCGGGCGGCTGCCGACGATTGAGGCCAAGAACTCGAAACCCGGCCGCGACCACAATCCGTACGGCTTCAGCATGTGGATGGCGGGCGCGGGCCTGAAGCCCGGCTTCGACTACGGGCAGACCGATGAGTTGGGATATTCGGCGGCCCGGGACTTCAAGTGCGGCCACAGCGACATTCACGCCACGGTGCAGCACCTGCTGGGAATCGACTACCAGAAGAACACTTTCCCTTACGAAGGCCGCAACGAATCGCTGGTGGGCGTCACCCCCGCCCGCGTTTTGAAGGACCTCTTCGCATAAAGACCGTGGAGCGGCCTTCAGGCTGCCATGCCCGGATTCAATCCGGGCACAGATTAGGAGGTTTCGATGCTACTACGCCGCTTCGCTATTGCAAGTCTGGCAGTGTGTTCCGCATCCGTGCTGGCCCTGTTGGTTAGTGCCGCGCCGCAGGATGACCGTGATGCCCGCTCCCGGGACTATGTGCAGTTTCTCGTCCTCCAGTTGAGTCAGTGGAGCAAGGAGTTCCCGCACCAGTTCTACCTTGCCATGATGCGGCCCCCGGTCGACGCTACCAAAATGTCTCCCACAGCTAAGTCCGGCGCCGGCGAGCTTGGTGATTCCATTGAACGGCTGACTGCCCTCAGTAATGCCAAGGACCTGATGACTAATGCCGAGTTCCGGAACCAGTTGGAGAAGGCGTTGGCGGCATCGAAAGACATGAACCAAGCCATGTCCACCCAAAGGTTCCCGGCGCCGTTACAGAACGATTGGGATCAGATACGGTCCACGTTGAACAACCTGGCGCGGATCTACAAAGTGGAGATGCTGGCTGTGCTGGAAGCTCCGGGAGGCGGCGGGCGTGGCGGCCGCGGCGGGCGTGGAGCCGCTGCCGGCGCTGGACAGCCAGCCGCGACAGGCGTCGTTGCCGGGGGTCTGGCGGGCTACATCGTCGATCAGTCCTGCGCTAAAAAAGGAAAAGGGATGTGGACCAACAACGAGTGCATCGCCAGGTGCGTCCGCGACGGCGACAAGATTGTTCTGGTAAGTGAGGATGGGAAGATCTATCAGATCTCGAACCAGGATAAGATCACACCCGAGACCTACGGACAAGTGGTTACTCTGCTCGGCAAGACAGACGGAGACACCATCACGGTAGACAGTCTGAAGTAGGGCAGGATGGTATCCTGCGCGCCGATTGGAAATCGGTGCAAAACTCTTAGAGGTCTTTATAACTTAGAGGTTAGTTCCGCCAGCAACTTGCTTCTGCTGGTATATTACAAATTACTGTATCGCCTCTGGGCTTTTTTCAGCCATCATTCTTCTGGGAAAAAGGAGAACCCAAGGGCATGCGACGCTTCAATGGACTCTGTTGTCTGTTATTGCTGATCTCCGGCACCATAGGTTTGCGCGGCCAGCAAGGGACCAGCACGATACTTGGCGTGGTATTGGATCCGGCTGAGGCCAACGTTCCGAATGCTGTGCTGCATCTGACCGAACAGGCCACCGGCACTGTTCATGACCTTGTAACTCCAGCCACCGGATTGTTCCGGTTCATCGACTTGCCGCCCGGCAAGTATTCGCTTCGAGTTCAATCCCAGGGTTTCAAAGTTTACGAACTAAACGGCGTCGAGCTTGCCAGCTCCGAAACGCGCGATTTGGGAAAGATCGTGCTGCAAGTCGGCGGCGTGACTGAATCGGTTCTGGTGAACGCGCAATCTACTCCCGTGCAGACTGCCTCGAGCGAGCGCAGCGCCTCCGTCCTGCCACAGCAGCTGCAGGACCTGTCGCTGAAGGGCCGCGATCCGTTTGGCATGATGCAGCTACTGCCGGGCGTCATCGATAACATGGTCGGAACCAGGGATCTAGAAAACGCCTATTCAATGGGCAACATATCGATCAACGGCATGTCCCCGCAGGCTATCAACGTGGCTATCGATGGCGTTACCGAGATGGATGAGGGTGGCAACTACACCGCCTTCGTCTCGCCCAATATGGACTCCATTGCGGAGATGCGCGTTCTGACCAACGGCTACCAGGCCGAGTACGGCCGGCAGTCTGGCGGCACCATCAACGTGATCACCAAAAGCGGCGGCAGGGATTTCCATGGTTCGGGCCACTGGGACCACCGTCATGAAGACTTGAACGCCAACAACTTCTTCAACAACCGCCAGGGCATCCAGAGACCGCTGTACCGGTATATGATCGCGGGCTATAGCCTGGGCGGCCCTATCTATATTCCGCGCAAATGGAATACCGATAAACACCGCCTGTTCTTCTTCGTTTCCCAGGAATTCACTCAGATCGCGCAGCCGACCAGCACCGTCACCGCCAATATGCCAACCGCCGCCGAACGGACTGGCGACTTTTCGAACACGCGCAACGCGGCCGGCCAGATCATCACCATCATGAACCCCAATACGGGCGCGCCGTTCCCGGGCAACATCGTTCCCAAGAACCTGATCGACCCCACTGGCTCGGCGCTGCTAAATCTGCTGCCGTTGCCCAACGGATATGTGAACCCTTCTCCGGGCCAGCAGTACACGGCTAACTTCCTCGCCAGCGCCACGCCGCCCTATAACCGCCGCAATACCATGTTCCGCTTCGATTCCAGCATCACCCGCAAGCTGTCGATGTATTACCGCTACGGTGGAGACGTAGACAACCAATACTACGAATTCGTGGTGGCTCCGGGCGTGGGCACCAACGTCCGGTTCCTGCCTGGCTACATCCACGGCATTCATCTCACTTACACCGCCAGCCCGACCCTGGTGAATGAAATGCTGTTTGGCGTTGGCCACGACAACTACGGCTTCTACCACACCACTCCGGACTCGCAGTGGTTCCGCGGCAGCAGCCTGAATCCGCCTACGCTGCGGCCTTTCCCTACGGGCCCCGAGTATGAAAACTACTTGCCCTGCGCCACCTTCGCCGGCGGCCAGGCCTCCAACCCCGCCTACTTCACTCCCGGCGGCCAGCAAAGCCCCGGTCCGGGTTGCAATCTCACTCCCTACAAGAACTTCAACGATAACTATGTGTTTCAGGACGATGTAACCAAGATCGTTGGCTCCCACAGCTTCAAGGCCGGCGTTTTCTGGGAGTTTAACTCCAAGGTTGAACCATCGGCCGGCAGCACCTATTATGGGAGCTTCAACTTCGGCAGCTCCACCAACAACCCGCTGGACACTAACTACGGTTATGCCAACGCGCTGCTGGGCATCTACCAGACCTATCAGGAAGCCACCAACCGCGCCGTGCCGAATGTAAACTGGACGGAGCTCGACTGGTATGTGCAAGATAGCTGGCGTGTTTCCAAACGTCTTACTATCGATTACGGCCTGCGCTTTGTCCACGAGGGTACAGTGACTGACAATTCCAAGACTTACTCCGACTTCTATACGCAGCTCTGGAATGCCGGGCAGAAGCCGATCCTGTACCAGCAAGGTTCGGCGGCTGGCAAATCGGCCGCTCTCAATCCCCTGACGGGCCAGACCACCTATGCTTCGTTAATCGGCACCATTATTCCCGGCTCGGGAAATCCGGTAGACGGCATGAACATCGACGGCCTCACAGGCAAGGGTGACTTTTATACTTTCCCGCGCGTGGTTCTGGCCCCGCGTCTGGGCTTCGCCTGGGACCCCACCGGTACCGGCAAGATGGCCATCCGCGCCGCCGCCGGCATCTTCTACAACCGCACCACCACCAGCGTGCCAGGCAGCGGCGCAGCGCCCGTCGTCTACACGCCGATTCTCTACTACAGCACGATCGCCGGTATTCCGCAGGCCGCGGCGTCGGCGGCGCTTTCACCAACCGCCGCCAGCGCCATCTATGGCAATCAGCCGATCGAGCGCACGCATGAGTTCAACCTCACCATCCAGCGCGATATCGGCTTCAACACCGTTGTCGATGTAGGTTATGTGGGTAACTTCGACCGGCATGCCTCGGGCGCCGCCGTCCCTGGCTCGAACACCGCCTTTGCCACTCAGTTGAACCCTCTCCCGTACCAGGTTTATGCCAATCCGTCGACACTCTTCAACAACACCGAAATTAACGCCAACCTGCTCCGTCCGGCCTATCCCGGTATGGGCGCGATCAGTTACACTTCCTATGCTTACTCGGCCGTGAACTATAACGCTCTACAGGCGTCGGCGCAGCACCGCCTGACGCGCGGCCTGGCATTCGGAGTGGCTTACACCTTCTCCAAAGCGCTCGGCGTACAGGGCTTGGATCCGTACACGAATCAGCGCCAGTGGTATTACGGTCCGCTGCAACAGGATCGCAGCCAACTGATGAGCTGGAACTTCGCTTACACGCTTCCGGCGCCGCCGCACAGCATGAAGGCGCTTCACGCCGTGCTCGGGAACTGGACGCTTTCCGGCATCGGCATCGTGACCACCGGCGCGCCCACCACGCCGACCTGTAGTTCGACGGCCGCCTTCCCCTACTCCGATCCTTCGCTGACCGGCATCGGGACCAACAGCATCTCCGGCGTTCGCTGCCAGGAGGTTGCCAATCCTAAGAACTTCACGCAGGATTTCTACAACAACTTCAACACCGCGGCGTTCGGCCTGGCGCCGGTCGGCACTTTCGGCAACATAGGCGTAGGGATCCTGCGCCAGCCGACCTGGTGGAACCTCGATACCGCGCTCGACAGGAAGATCGCAATCAAGGAACGCATGGCGCTGCGCTTACGCTTCCAGGCGTTCAACGTCTTCAACCACACGGAGTTCAATAAGATTGGCACGACCTTCCAGTGGAACGCCGCCAACGTCAATCTGAGCACGACCAGCGGACAGTTCACCGGCACCCAGCCGGCGCGGCAGATGGCACTTACCGCCAGACTCGAATTCTGAAGCCTTACTTGGCCTCAAACAGCACGGCGGCCGACATAGGAGACGGCAGCCCGTCCGCGGTGTGGTCTTCCATCAATTCGACACGGGTACCGTCGGGGTCATAAAAATTCCCCTGATACCTGTGATTCTGGCCGACGTGGCTTTCGACCTCTCGCTTATAATCCTTGAACGCCGGCTTGGCCTTGATCATCACGATCGCCTTCGCCATATCCGGCACTTCGAGCGCGATGTGATACGGGCCTTTGCGCTCGCCGAAGGGCTGAAGCGGACGCCGCGACAAATGCCATTCGATGTAGTCATCGCCGTTGGGAACTTTCAAATTCGACAGCGTGGCCATGGTGGCATCGCCGGTTGGACTGTTGGCGCGCCAGAATTCTCGGAAGCCGAGGGTTTCAATATACAGTTTCGCGGTCTCCGGTTTGCTCACCGGCAGCCCGACGTGCAACAGGCGCCGGGAGACGCGCTCGTCCGACAGGTGTTTGCCAACACCCTGCACGCTCAGGCTCTCAGGGGTGTACTGCATCACCTCGAAGGCATTGTCGTCCGGGTCCGCCATATGAAAGGCCAGGTTGTAAGTGGGGCCTTTGCTCGCCGGCTTGTCGGGAACTTTGTAGCCTTGCGATTTCAGATAGAGGCGAAATGCTTCGGCATCATCGGTCTCGAGCGCATAGTCCACGAATCGCTGGTCTTCGGGTTTGGATTCCGGCAGCAACACGATGTACTGCCGGTCGTTCACTTTGAAGAAGACCGCGTGGTTGACTGTGAAGGCTTCTTGAAATCCCAGAAGGTCGCCGTAGAAATGGCGCGAAGCTTCCAGGCTATGCACGCGGACCGCAATGTGCGTCAGTCCGACGATGCGCGGGCGCTTGGTTTCCGCGGCCGCGGCCAGAAACGCTGTCAGTACCGTGACGCAGAATGCCAAAAGTACAGTGGCGAAAATAAGCTTCTTCATGTGGGGCAACCTCAATCGGCGGATCAAAAACTAATCCTCATCATAAAACGGAACTGGCGCTCGTCAATGCCATCCCGCCCGGTGTTGGCCACTGCCTGGATCTGGGCGAACCCGGCCAGGTCCTTCACCGTGCCATCCGGGTTCTTAACCAGGTTGGAGACGTTGCCTCCCGGGTTGGCGAAATGCGGCGTGTTGGTGAAATTGAAGGCTTCGGCGCGGAATTGAATACTGTACTTCTCCTTCACCTTAAAAACGCGGGTCAGCCCCAGGTCCATATTGACTTCGCCCGGACCCCGCATGGAGTTGGCGCCCGCGTTCCCAAAACGCGCCGTCGTGATGGCGGCGAAAGCCAGGGGATCGAAATACGCCCCGCCCACGCTTCCCAGAATCTGAGCGTTGGCCTTCACCTGGTCGGCTTGCTGCGTGGCTCCCGGCATATTCAGCGAAGTGCTGGAAGCCGTCACCGAGAAAGGCAGCCCACTATAGAAGACTGCCAGGCTATTGAGAGCCCAACCGCCCAGAATCGCCGAACCGGCCCGGCTGCTGGCGAGCCAGGGCTTTCCCTTACCGAAGGGAAGCTCCCAGGCGCCGTCGATCGTGACCACATGCGTGCGGTCGCTACCTTGGACAGGCCTGGAATCCAGGTATTGATAAAGCAAAGCGTCAGTCGGATAGTTGGGACTCTCCGCTTTAGCCCACGTCCAGTTGACCCCGAGTTGCAGCCCCTGCGCGAAGCGGCGCTTCAAACTGGACTGCAGCGAGTTGTAAGAGATGGTGCCTCTTGGAGTGAAGAGGCTCACGTTCGAGGTCCGGCCTTCAGACAGGAAAAACGGCTGGCCACTCTGGCCGGCGCCGATGAATTGGCCGGCATTGAGGTTAAGGGTTGCGCCCGCGTCCTGGGTCATGGCGCGCACAGTGCGGCTGGCCACGTAGCCTGTAGAGGCGCTGAACCCAGACCGCAGTTCCTTCTGCAGAGTAATGTTCCAGGACTGGATATAAGGCCATGGGAAATTCTTAGGCAATACCGACATGTTCACGTTGTTGGGGGCCACCAGGTGTCCGTTGGTGAGTGTCGGCAGCGTAATCGCGGGTATGCCTTGCGATAGCGGGGCATACCAGCTGAGCGAGTTCGGAGAGGGGTAGGTCGGGCTAATTGTGGTTGGATACAGGCTCAGCACTGAGCGTCCCAGAGAGAACGGTATTTCATTGATGCCATAGCCGGCGCGGACCACAAAAGTGTCGGACAGCCGGTACGCCAGGCCCAGGCGCGGCGAGAACAGCCTCTTGGGCATCGTGATACCGCAGTTGACGGGCACCTCGCCGGCACCGCAAACGTTGACCTGATTCGCGGCGATGTCATAGGTCCCGATGCCTCGGGTCCTGGCGTTCGGGAAACCGTAATAGTCCCAGCGCAATCCCAAAGACGCCGTCAGCTTGCGCGAGATGGTCCAGCGGTCCCGGATATAAGCGCTGAACCAGTGCTGGTTGATGGGCTCGGCCGGCGGATTGGAGTAGACCACCGTCTGGTTCGCGCTGGTCACCAGGCCCAGCAGAAACGTGGCATAGCTGTTGAACTGGTTACCCGACGGCCCTCCCGAAATCTGGGTTGGTCCGGTGCCGAAGGTGAAGCTGCCCTGGGCATTCGCGGGCTGCAGGTTATTGATATACTGCTGTTGGATTTCAGTCCCGAAGCGCAGGTCGTGCGAACCATGAATCCAGTTCATGTTCAGGACTTCCTGATGCTGCGCATTGTCGCGATAGTAGGGGAAGCCGCCTGTCTGGCTGCCGGCTGTTCCGAACAGGCCGTAGCCCGTGACGCTGAACCAGGGCATCCCGCTCTGATACCGGTTGGGTCCGTTGGTGCCCGGGTATCCCGAGCTGCTGGCCAATGTTCTTGCCGATATCGTTCGGCTCCACCGCCGTGTTGTCATTCTCCCAGGCGAAGTAGCCGTCCACGATGAAGTTGGGCTTGATCACATAGGTGGCGCTGGCAGTCAGGCTATATGTCGAACCTTGCGCCGTACCGGGCTGGCCGCCCTGGGGGTTGATGTCGATGCCGCCGGCCGCGCCAAAAACAGGCGGGTCATATTCGGTGAACCTGAGCATGCTGAAACGGGCGAACGCCGTCAGCTTCGTGGTGGGGTTCCAGTTGATCTTGCTGTCGCCCCGCTCGCGTCCAAACGTATAGACGCCGCTGCCGTCGTAGTTATTCGTCAATGGATTTCCCGGAACGTTGGGAAGGGGCAGCAGGTTCGAGATCTTGAGCGCAATCGGATCCATGCGTGCCACCGGAATTTGGTTGCCCGGGAATGGCGTACGGCCGGCGCCGGCAGCAGTGCCGGACGTTGGATCGTAGATCGGGGTCCCCGACGCGGACATGTCGCCACTCTTGATGGCGGCGGTTGGCGCCGTTTGCAGCGTGTGGGCGTACTCGTGATCGCGATTGCCTTCATAGCTCAGGAAGTAGAAAAGCTTATCCTTGATGATCTTTCCGCCGCCGGCGCCGCCGAACTCGTGATAAACCAGTTTGCCCTTTTTCTGGTTCGAGGGCAGGAAAAACGGCCGCGCCTTCAGGTCGTTGTCGGTATGGCTTTCGAAGGCCGCCCCGTGCAATTGGTTGGCCCCGCTCTTGGTCTGCACGCCGATGTTGGCGCCGCCCGTAAAGCCGGTCTCGGCATCGAAACTGTTGGTGGACACATTCACAGTGGCGATAGATTCGAGCGTAGGCACCATGGCTACGATGTCCGGCAGCCAGACATTCATGGTGGTGGCGCCGTCGATTCTTGTGTTGTTCTGGTAGTGGTCGCCGCCATTGACGGCGAAGTACAAAGCACGCGAAGGATTAGTCCCCACCGAGTGGTTGTTGGTCGGCGGCGTAAAGCCCGGCATGGTGGAAAGCAGGCTTTGGTAATTGCGGCCCACCGGCACCGGAATCTTGCTCAGATCCGCGGTGTTGAGTTCGTGCCGCACTTCAGCACTGTCGGTCTGCAACGTGGCAGCGGCGGCCTCCACGCTCACCGTCTCGGTTACTCCTCCCACTCTTAACGTCACATCCACGCGGGCCACATTATCGGCAGTGACGGTGATTCCGGTCTGCAGGTAGGTCGCGAAGCCGGTCTTCGAGACCCTCAACCGATACGTCCCAGGCTGCACCGTGGCGAAGTCATAGCTGCCTACCGAGCTGGTGGTGGCCTCGCGGACTTGCCCGGTATCCACACCGGTCAGCGTGACGCCGGCGTCAGCGACCACAGCATCGCTGCTGTCCTTTACATTACCCACCACTGAGCCGTTGAGCGCTTGCGCGTTGGCCGTCTGATGAATGAACAACGCCAGCAAGATTACCGGATTCTCAAACACCCTTTGAAGAATTCGTCTGAACACATCCCCTCCCTTTGCCAGACACAAATCGGCTTGTGGAATACATTGTGTCATTTCCATGAGCCGTGCAAGTATCTAGAGGCGTGTTACGTACTGTTACCGCCGGTTTTTGGGCTTGCAAGCCCGGTGGAAGTGTTGCAGAATGGCTAACGAGCTCGCCGGGCGGTGAGCTGACGGATGCTCGCTAAGGGTTCAGCGCCAGGATCTGCGCACAAACACGACGAACTGCTACGCCAGGTTGCGGACAGCGAGACGTTTCGAGCCGCCCCCACCATGCGTGCGCTGCTGCTCTATCTATGGGAGCATCAAGGCGAGCCGATCAGCGAGTATGCGATAGCCACTGAGGCGCTGGGGCGAAGTCCCGATTTCGATCCCAAGCTGGACTCGACGGTTCGGGTTCAGATCGCGCGGCTCCGGACCAAACTGAAGGAATTCAACGAGGCGGGCGGCAGCGCATTCCCGTTACGGCTTTCCCTGCCCTTGGGCCGTCACGAACTGCATTGGGTCTATCAGCCGCCTCAGAAATCCATCGCGTCAACCCTGAGCGCTTTTCCGAAGCGGTATTTGTGGGGTGTAGGCCTGACGGAGCTGGCCCTGGTGATTATCTGCATTGGTCTCCTCATAGAGATCCGCGGCCTAAAGGCGTCTCTGCCGGCCGCCGCCACTCCGCTGCCAAGATTCTGGCAGTCGTTTCTGATGGCCGGGAAACCCACGGTCATCGTGGTTCCGAGCCCGCTTTACTTCTTTTGGCCTTCACACCAGGTGTACGTCAGAGATCTCCAGATATCGGATTTTCCAAACTGGCCCGCATCGCCCTTTCTCAAACAGACTGCCGGCGAATGGGGAACGCCGGAACTCTCCCAATCCTATGTCGGGGCCATGGAAATGAATGCGGGCATCAGACTCCTGCAGTATCTGGAAAAGGACGGCCAACAGGTTCGACTGACCGAGTCGCGCCGATTCCCGGCGGAGTCGTTTGCGGCCCAGAACACGATATTCCTCGGAATGCCGCGCACCGCGGGCTACCTGAACAAGATGTTGGAAAAGACCAATTTCTACATTGCCCAGGTGAATCCCGACGTAATCCGGAACCGCAGTCCGAGGCCGGGAGAGCCGCTGGAATACCGGGAGGTTTCGTATTCCGCCGACCGCAGGGTGGCCCCGGCAATCGTCATCCTGCTGCCGGCCCGGCCTGAGCGTACGCGCATGCTGCTGCTGCTGGGTCGAAATCTTACCAGCCTGACCTCCATGCTGGTATCGCTTGAAAGTTTGAAACTTCTGGACGAACAGTGGGCCAGAGGCGCATCCCCGGACGCTTGGGAAATGGTGATTCAAGCCGAGATATACCGTGATACCATCCTGAAAACTACTCCGGTGGCTTTTCGCGAAATTCCGGCAACGTTTTGGAAATGAAAATGAGAACCAACATCCTGAGAAAGTCCGTGGCGGGCCTGATGATGATGCAGGGAGCCTTGATCCACGCGCAGGAGGTTTGGACCTTCGATCGCATCGACAACATCGGCGGCCATCCTACCACGGTCTTGGGGCACCCGCGCGTCATTGACACGCCTCTCGGTAAGGCTGTCGAGTTCAACGGTGTGGACGATGGCCTGCAGCTTGATGTCCACCCGCTGGCCGGCGCCGAGGCTTTCACATGGGAAGCCATCTTCCGCCCGGACGGCGGCAATGCCGAACAACGTTGGTTTCATCTGGAAGAAAATCCGGCCAGCGGCTCGGATGCCAACAACCGGATGCTGTTTGAGATTCGCGTGATCGATGGCCGCTGGTGTCTGGACGCGTTCAATAAGTCGGGTCCGGTTCAGAAGGCATTGCTCAATCGCAGCAGCCTGCGCGCGCTTGGCGCCTGGTTTCACGTGGCCGCGGTCTACGATGGCACCGAATTCAGAAGCTACATTGATGGCGTACAGGACGGCGCCGCCCAGATCCATCTGGCGCCGCAAGGCCCGGGCCGTACATCGGTCGGAGTGCGAATGAACAAACTGTTTTATTTTAAGGGGGCCATCCGCATGGCCCGTTTCACGCGGCGCGCGCTGGCGCCGGCGGAGTTCCTGAAGTCTCCCACAAAACCCTAGTGCTGGAAAGAGGATCAGATGCTGAGAGAGATTCGATTGAAGACGATGTGGCTAGCCGCAGTGGGGCTCGCCTGCTGCATGATGCAAACGGCTCCTTTGCAGGGCCAGGTTCGCAAGCTGCACACCCGCGATATGACCCGGCTCAGCCAGATTCAGGTAGCGGACTACCTGAAACGAAGCGACATCATCTTTATACCCCTGGGCGCTGTTGAAACCAATGGAATCATGCCGAGCGATCGCGATTACGTTTCGCCGCTGGCGTATGCCATGGCGATGGCCGACGAGTTGGACGCGCTGTACATGCCGGGACTGATTTGGTCTTACCCGGGCACCACTCTGATCGCCCAGGCGACAGTCAATATTTCGCCGACGCAAGGAGTTGATTTTCTCAGGGCCGTGGCGCAATCCCTTCTGCGGCAGGGCTTCCGGCGGCAGGTCTACCTTTCGTCGGGTCAGGGGCCGGCGCCGCTAACGGGCGGCACACTGGTCCGCGAATTCTTTGACGAGGAGCATGTCCCGCTCCTGTACATCGACATGGACACTTATCTGCCCAAGCTGAAGCTTGCCCCCGACGCCAGGAGCAAGGCCCTCTATGGCGCGCATTACATAACCGGAAGGATTATCGATCTCCCCCTCAAGGGCGATTACGGCGAGGCCGAATCGAAGGCCGCCGGCGCGATTCCGGACAACACCGGGCTCGCCGGCTTGTCCAAACTAGGCTATGGCGGCAGCCTGGCTCTGGGATCGTGGGTTCCCGACGTGATGGCACACGGCGGTGGAAGGGAGCCGGCGCTGCCCGCCACCGCGGCTGAGCGCGAAGAATGGGGAAAGCAAGGCCAGGCGCAGCTCATCGCCATCGTCAAGCAGATGCACCTTCGGGAAGCGATGGACGACTTGAAAAAACACGACGACTTTACGAACAAGGTGCTGGTTCCGAAATACGGAAAGATACTGCCCGGTTCACACTGATTCGATTCGCACTGATTCGATTCGGTAGCGCCGGCAATCTTGTTGCCGGTCTTTGGCGGATCCGAATAACCCACCGGCAACAAGATTGCCGGCGCTACCGGGCGAAACCGCCTGCGCCACCTCGACTGGCATTTTCAGAGATAGGCGATCACATCGATTTCGACCAGCGAATTTCCCGGAATCCCACCGGCGGCCGCAATCGTGGTGCGCACCGGAGGCTCGTCGCCGAAGCTGCCGTCGTAGACCGAGTTCATGGCGGCGTAGTCTTTGAGATCGTTCAGATAGACGTTGACCTTGAGGACCTTGTCCATCGATGAACCCGCGGCCTCAAGCTGCCGTTTGATCGAATCCAGAACGCCCTTGGTGTGCACCTTGATGTCGCCCTCCTGATGGTAGCCAACACCGGCAATGAAGATCAGGTTGCCGTACGCTACCGTGCTGTTGAACCGCCTCTCGGGCTTGTCAGGCTTCTTGCCGTTGGGGTAGATCACTCGCTTGGTGAGTTTCTCCTGGGCTTCGGCGGGAGCCGCGGCCACGGTTACGGCGGCGGCCGCAGCCACTCCGCCTCCAAGGAACTTCCGTCGATTTGTTGTTTTCATTGGGCGATTATATCGCGAAGCGCTACGGGATGCGCACAGCAACCGGTACCGGCCCTTCAGGGATCCCGTCGTTAACAGTGACGCCGACCAGCACGTGGAAACTCTCGGGAAAAGGGGAGGATGGCGGCGGCCACTTGAGCCGCGACAGGAAGCGTTCATCGGTGGCGGCTTCCGCCGCCGCGTGGGTGCCCTGGCTGTGCTTGCCAAAGAGGAACAGCACCCAGCGGCCCGTCAGGGGATGTTTGCGAAGAGCCACGATGGCGCGGTCTCGGGTGAGCTGGCCGGTCTTGCTGTCGAAGGCGGTGGCATATTGTTGCGACTGACTGGGATCCAACAGATCCTCCCGGGTCGCGCTCAGGCTGAGGTCTTCCCCCAGACGCCGCGTCCAGACATTGACCTGTTTGCCGCCCAGCAGAACCAGGTTGTACCGCGTGAGGTCGTCGGCATTCACCATACGGCTCTGCTTCACAATCAGGGTCTTCCCGGCAGACCGGAAAAGACTGGTGATCAGATGAATGGCCACCGCTTCGCCCATCCCCGTGTACTGGTCGGGGCAGGGGTCGGCCTCACCGGCGACGCGCGTCTTTTGCTCCGCGCAGCCGCCCACATCGGGGTTGCTCACCACCAGCACGGTGGGCACATCGGAATCCAAGAACCGCTTCCACAGACCGGCCAGCGGCGGGCTCAACACACCGGCGGTCACATGTTCGGCGGCCAAAGCCGTACTGCGGACCAGCAACCGCCGCTCATGATCTGCGGCATACAGGAGGGCCGCACAGGCCAGCGCGGTTCCTGCCAGCATAACCCATGCAGCGCGGATAGAAGGCGGACGCCGCGCAGGGACTGCCTGGACGATGGCCGTAAAGACCGGCGCGTAACTCCCCACCGGAATATCCAGAATCACGAGGCTCGATTTGCCCTCGTTTTGGTAGTACTCCCGCAGCCGCCGGCGAACCTCGCGCGCCTGAACCCGCACCAGCGAATCCTCACTCGGCTCGAAATCCGGGCCTTTTCCGAAGGCCTCGGTCGCGATCACGAACTCGTTGATGTCGGCGGAACGGTTATGGAAGTGGTAGTCGCAGATCAATTGCAGGAAGCGCTGCAGCTTCGGCGCCCGCCGGAATTGCGGCGAATGGAGAACCCGTTGAACCTCTTGCTTCTGATCTTCCACCAAAATTCCCCAATCTCCGGAATTAACACTGTTATTAACAGGAGCTATTTAACAGGAGCCGGGCGAATCGTCTTTTTGGTCTTCTATCTTGGCAAGGAAGACCGTGGATGTCAACCCGGGACTGACCCCACTCAATTTGCGGCTGTGATTGACAAGCTTAACCTTGACAGCGGCCCCTGCAACGCGGGACCCTTTCTGAAAGTTCAAAGCGTGGTGAGGAGGGGGAATGTTATGAGAATCCTGTTGGTGGGGGATGAGACCCAAACTGCCCAGTACCTCCGAAAGGGCCTGGTGGAGAGTGGGTTTGCCGTAGACGTTACGCAGCCGGACGCCGAACGGCTCGACTCAACCAATCGGGGGCTATACGATCTCTTGGTCTGTGACGTGGTGCCAGGCTGGCCGAGGCTTTCCGAACTCCGCCGCGCGGGTCAGAAGGCGCCCGTCCTCTTCCTGGCGAACCGCGATACCGCGCCGCCGCGAGCCGATTGCCATGCCATCGACAACTACCTGATCAAACCGTTCGCATTCTCGGACTTTCTGACCCGTGTGCAGGGACTGCTCCGGTGGGGAGCCGACCGAAACCCCATGACGCTGCGAATTGCCGACCTCGAACTGGACCTGATTCGCCACCGCTCGGAGCGCGCCGGGCGCCGTCTGGACTTAACGCCCAAGGAGTTTTTGCTGCTGTCTTTGCTGATGCGAAGAGCCGGCGAAGTGCTTTCCAGAACCCTCATCGCAGATCAGATCTGGGAAATCAATTTCGAAAGCAACACCAACTTCGTGGACGTTCATATACGCAGACTGCGCTCCAAGGTGGACGACCCGTTCCCCCGAAAGCTCATCCACACCGTGCGCGGGATGGGGTACATCCTGGAGGAGCGCTGACGCTGACGGGAATCAAGGTTGCGGTTCTTCGATGACCACCACACGGTCGGCCGAAACATCGCGCAGCACTTGATGGACTCCCGAAGGCCATTCGATTTCGATGCGGTCCACGCGCGCCGCCGCTCCCAGGCCGAAGTGAAGGCGCAGGTCATTTTGTGAAAGGTAACTGCCGCCGCTGCGAACCTCATCGAACTGCGTGCGTGCCCCGGCGGTTAGCTTAACGCGGGCTCCCAGCGCGCTGCGGTTCGAGCGCTTGCCGGTCAGCCTGAGCAGCACCCAATGGTTCGGCGGGCGGGAGGTCTGTTTGAGAAGCGACGGCGGTTCGTTCTGATTGTTGATCAATACTTCGATAAGGCC
The DNA here is from genome assembly GCA_963817515.1 of Bryobacterales bacterium. GTDB lineage: Bacteria > Acidobacteriota > Terriglobia > Bryobacterales > Bryobacteraceae > DATMNI01. The sequence goes on from CAWFPJ010000015.1 coordinate 44,091, forward strand.
GTCGTTGTCGTAATCGCCGAAGGCCGCGCCCCGGGCGGAATGGCGTTCCAGCACGCCCGCGCCGGCGTTCTCAGAGATGTCCACGAATCTGCCATCGCCCGAATTCCTGTATAGGATGGCGCGGTCCTTGTAGCGAATATCGATCCCCAACCGCTCGATTTCCGGGAATACGTGCCCGTTCACCAGCAGAATATCCTTCCAGCCATCGTTATCGAAATCGAAGAAGCCGCAGCCCCAGCCGACAAAGCGCGTGTTGCGCGACAGGCCGGCGGAAACCGTGGCATCATCGAACTCGCCGCGGCCCCGGTTGCGATACAGGGTCTCGCGCTCGTCGGAAAAATTGCTGCGGAAAACATCCAGCCAGCCATCGCCGTCATAGTCGGCTGCGGCGGCACCCATGCCGGACATGGCTTTGCCGTTTTCATCGAAGGCCACGCCGCGCAGCACCGCCTCTTCGGTGAACTTCCCGCCACCCTGATTGATGTAGAGCAGCGAAGGCGTCTGGTCGCAGGCCACGAAGATGTCCACCAGGCCGTCATTGTTGAAGTCGCCGGTCAGCACGCCCAGCGAGTAGTTTTGGTCCGGGCCGGCAATGCCGGAGATGCGCGAAACGTCGGTGAATGTGCCGTCCCCATTGTTGTGATACAGGATGTTCCGGTCGAACGGCAGGCCGCGCGGACCGCAACTGACGGGCAAGCCGCGATACCAGCAGTAAGAGTTCTCACCGGGCTTGGGAGTCGTCTGCGGATCGAACTTCAGGTAGTTGGCGATGAACAGGTCGGCGTGCCCGTCTTTGTCGTAATCCAAAAATGCGCAGCCGGTGTTGTAGCGAACTCGGTCCTGCTTGAGCCCCGCACGTTCGGTCACATCCTCAAAGCGGCGGCCGCCGGCGTTGCGGTAGAGGTGATTCTGGCCCCAGTACGTGACCAGCAGATCCGTGAAACCGTCGTTATCGTAGTCAGCAGCGCAAACCCCCTGCCCCCACCCGGACACGCCGCCGAGCCCCATCTTCACAGTGACGTCGGTGAACCGTCCCTTGCCTTCGTTGTGATAGAGCCGGCTGAGTCCACCTTCGCCCGACACCAGGAAAATATCCAACAGGCCGTCATTATCGTAGTCGAGAAAGGCCGCGCCGCTGCCGGTAGTTTCCAGGATGAACCGCTTTTGCTTTTCACCGCCGTTGGGAAATGGTTTCGTCAGGCCGGCGCCGGCAGCCACATTTTGGAACTGCACGCTATAAGTCCCGCCCGCGAACCAGAGCAGGCCGGAAATTACGGCGAGCCATCTCACTGCTTAGGCGCCTTCTCACCAAGCTTCTTGAGGAACTCGGTGAACTCCCCTTCGGGAGGCCGGCTCAACTTATCAAACACCGCCTTTTCACGCTGGGCATCATCCATTCTGCCGGCATTGCGATAGGCCATCATCAAACCGTAGTGGGCCGACTCGCTCGCTGGCTGAAGTTTGATCGCGCGCTCCAGCAGGCCGATCGCCTCACCGTACTTGCGCGCGTCCGACCTGATTTTAGCCAGCGCCACCAGGGCCTCAGCGAAATCCGGATTGAGCGAGACGGCCTTTTCGAAGTGCGTCGCCGCGGCTGGATTTCGTTCGGTTTGGAGAATCTGCCCCACCTGGTATTCCGCCACCGCGTCCGAGGGATTCAACGCAAGTTCCGCTTCGAACTCTTTGCGGGCTTCGCGCAGGTTGGCCGGATCGTGCGACTGCAGCAGCAGGGCGCGGCCCAGCCGGAAATGCAGATTCAGCGCCGCGGGATTCTTCTGGATAGCTTTGCGGTATTCCGCCGCGGCATCTTGAAACCGTCCTTGAATTTCGAAAATCTCGCCCGAAAGCTGGTTAACTCGAAACGACGCCGGCGTCTTCTGATACATCTGGAGCACCACATCGTTCCAGGCTTTCATGTGCACTTTGGCAGTTTCATAGAGGACGTCGGCATCGTTGGGAAAGCTCTGCTGAAGCTTGTCGAGAACCGGAAAGGCCTCTGGCAGACGGTTGCCGGCAAGGGCGCACTGCACCAGCGCAACCCCGGCGAGGCGTCGCAGTTGCGGGTCAGGGTTGCCGTTAAACTGCTGCTGGAGATCGCCAGTGGCTGTCTCGCAGGCGCCGGTGGCCGCGCGGCTCAGGGCCAGAAACGTTCGCGCCACGCCATTATTGGGGGATGCCGCATTGGGAGATGCCGCGGCAATCTTCTCTAACATCTGGCGGGCTTCAGCGTACCTCCCTTGATGAAACGCCCGGATGGCTTCGGTGGTGTTTTGCGCGCTGACCAGCGGCACCAGAACAAGCAGCGTAAAAATGGCGCAGGCCGTTGTGCCGGCGTTGCGCGCATTAATGGCCGGCATCGTCCATCACCAGATCCAGATCGCCGAAACGGTGGCGCAGCTTGCCCTCCATCACTCGAAATCCGAGTAGCGGCGGCGCTCCCGGTGCAATTCGCGGTATAGACAGACGGCTGGATGGCGGCGTTGCGATCTCCACCACCTGCCCGGAACGCGAGACCTCCTCGATCAGGGTGCCGGTCGGCTGCGCCATCGCCAATAGCATCACGAAAAGCAGCACCAGGCAAGCTCGCGTCATCTGATCTCCAGTTCGTGCACTTATGATACCGCCGGGTTGTTGATCGCGCCAGCGGTGTGCCAGGGATGCGCCCGGGTTTCAGCTTCGGCGAATCAAAGCAGTGAAACTCTGCCGGCGCCGAAGCAGCAGCCGCCCCACGAACCACGCCAGGCCCGCAACAATCACCAGCAGCATCAACCAGCGCATAGCACTTGCCAGCAGGGCAGCACTAAGCTGCGGCCATTCCAAACGGTATAGGCTCAGGCGGTCGGCGCGCTCCGTCATCCAATGCCAGGCCGTGTGCGCCACCAGCGCGGAGAGAATGATGGTCCCCATGCGCTCCGCCACAACTAAACGGAACAGGAGCTCCAGCGCGGGGATGAGCAAGACCAATACGAGAAGTTGTCCCAACTCGACCCCGATATTGAAGGACAACAGAGAGGTCAGCAAATGGGAGCCGGCAAACTGCAGCGTTTGCCGGAGCGCGAACGAAAAGCCGAAGCCGTGGACCAGGCCGAAGCCGAATGTGATCATCCAGCGCCGCCGTACGCTGGCGCCGCCGACGATGTTCTCAAGCGCCATATAGACGATGGACATCGCGATCAGGGTTTCGATGAGCGGCGGAAACCACAGTGCGTCCGGGCCCAGCCCATAGGCGGAAGCGATCAGGGTGATGGAGTGCGCCACGGTGAACGAGGTCACCACCGGGATCAGCGCGCGGAAGCGGCGGAAGGGGATCACCAGGCAAAACAGGAACAACAGATGGTCTGTGCCATCGAGGATATGGAAGAAGCCCAGACGGACGAACCGCAGCGCTGCCTGGTGCCACCGTGGATCCAGGCGCACCAGGCCGGGGTCGCCCATGAACTCGAAGGCGCGTACCGCGCCGCCGGGCGGCAGAAACCGAAGCGCCGTGACCACCCGCAGGCCCAGGCGCGCCAGTTCCGGATGAATCGAAAACGCGGAGCGATCGGAGTGAATCGGGTATTCGAACCAGACGTCGAGCGTGGTCTGGTTCCAGGCGACGTTGGTATCGTTGGCCAGCGCCGGCCCGGTGATGTGCGCCGCGGCCTGCTCATAGGATGCGAACGATTGGTCGGATTCGAGCGAGACCCGCACCGCCACCACGCGCGGCTTTTTAGGCAGGTGGTCGTCATCCTCATGAAGCTGGATGAAATCCGAAATCCACAAGACGGAAGCATCGGGGAGCAGCGGGAGCGTCCGTTCCATATCCAGATACCCCGGGCCGCGTTCGGGAAACACCACGTCGCGGATGGCCTTAAGCGGCACGCGCACCAGCAGATTCAGGTGCCGGCCCTGCGGCTTGAGAAACATCTGGACAGTCACGTCATTGGGGATGTCGTGGGCGCGGGCGCCGGACGGCAGCGCGAGAATCAACACGGCGAGCCAGGCGGGTGCGAACCATGCGCGTGCGAACCAGGCGCACCGTGTGAATTGCAGGAATCGTGTATAATCGCGTGGACCCGTGAAGAGTAGCTTACCTCGGAAAGGGGAGGGCTGAAAAGTTATGAAGCGTGATCTCTACATAGGTGCGATGTTGGTGGCGGTCATTGTCGCGCTGGGAATCGGTTCCACCGTGCTCGACAACGCCAAGGCCGCGGCTGTCATGGCCCCGAGGTTTGAAGTTGACCCGATGTGGCCCAAGCCGCTTCCGAACCATTGGCTCCTGGGGAATGTGATCGGCGTATCGGTGGACGCCAACGACCATATCTGGATCGTTCATCGCGGGGCCGCACTCGAGAGAATGGAGACTTATGCCGCCGCCAATCCGCCGGCCGCGGAATGCTGCCTGTCGGCCCCGCCGGTTCTGGAATTCGACGAGGCGGGCAACCTCATCGGGCACTGGGGCGGCCCCGGCGAAGGCTACGACTGGCCGGAGACCAATCACGGAATCACGGTCGATTACAAGGGCAACGTCTGGATCGGCGGCAATGGACGCGGCGCGCCGCCCGCGGGCGGAACCCCTGCGGGAGCCGCGGCCCCCTATCACGACAACATGATCCTGAAGTTCACGCAGCAGGGCAAATTTCTGATGCAGATCGGCAAGCCCGGACAGAGCAAGGGAAGCAACGACGTCGCCAACCTGAAGGGACCGGCCAAGATGTTCGTGGACCCCAAGACCGACGAACTGTACGTGGCCGACGGCTACGGCAACCATCGCGTGATCGTGTTCGATGCGGAAACCGGCAAGTATAAGCGGCACTGGGGCGCGTACGGCCACAAACCCGACGACGCTTCGCTTGGCCGATACAATCCCAGCGACCCGCCGGCACAGCAGTTCCGGAATCCGGTGCACTGCGCCGAACTCTCGCACGAGGGTCTCCTCTATGTGTGCGACCGCCCCAACGACCGGATCCAGGTTTTCAAACCGGACGGCACCTTCGTCAAGGAGGTTTTCATCGCCAAAAACACACTGGGCGATGGCTCCGTATGGGACATTGCGTTCTCCAAGGATCCGCAGCAGAAGTACATGTTTCTGGCCGATGGTTCGAACGAAAAGGTGTACATCATCCTTCGCGAAACCATGGAAGTGCTAACCAGCTTCGGCGATGGGGGCCGTCAGCCCGGCAATTCTACGCCGTCCACAGCATTGCCGCCGATTCCAAAGGCAACATCTTCACCACCGAAACTTATCGCGGCCAGCGCGTGCAGAAGTTCCTGAACAAGGGCCTGGCGGCGGTCACTAAGAAGGACCAGGGCGTGGTGTGGCCGAAAGCTCAACAGAGCCGGTAGGAAGCATCGGCTCCTACGCCAGAATCTCCTTCACCACATTCCCGTACACATCCGTCAGCCGGAAATCTCTTCCGGCATAACGGTACGTCAGCTTCTCATGGTCGATGCCCAATTGCCAAAGCAGGGTGGCATGCAGATCGTGAATCGATACCGGCTTGTCCACCGCCTGGAAGCCCAGCTCATCGGTGGCCCCGTACACCGTCCCGCCTTTCACACCGCCGCCGGCCATGAACATGGTGAAGCCGTACGGATTGTGGTCGCGGCCGTCTCCGCTCTCAGAGACCGGCGTACGCCCGAATTCCCCGCCCCACACTACCGCGGTTTCCTGCAGCAGCCCGCGCTGCTTCAGATCGCGGATCAGCGCCGCCGACGCCTTGTCCATATCGGGGCATCGCTTGGTCAGGTTGGCCTGAATCTTGGCGTGATCGTCCCATGGCTGGCCGGGACCGTAAAACACGTGCACCGTGCGCACCCCGCGCTCCACCAGCCGGCGCGCCAGCAGGCATCCGTTGCCGAACGGCGTCTGCCCGTACTCTTCGCGGACGCGCTCCGGCTCCTTGCGCAGATCGAACACATCCAGCGCCTCGAACTGCATCCGGTAGGCCGTCTCCATGGCCTGAATGCGGCCGTCCAGAAACTCGTCTTCGCCGAAAGTTTTCTCGTGGACCTGGTTCAGCGCCTGCACCAGGTCCAGTTGCCGCCGCTGGGCCGGCCGGTCCAGTTGGTGGTTCTGCAGATACCGGATCATCTTGTCCGGTTCGGCCGCCGAATCGTCGAACAGCGTTCCCTGGTGTTCGGACGGCAGGAATCCGGCGCGCCACAAACCGCCGCCGCTCTGCCCCGGGCTCAGCACCACGTATCCCGGCAGATTCTGGTTCTCGCTTCCCAGCCCGTATGAAATCCACGCTCCCATGGAAGGCCGCGTAGCCGCGATATTCCCCGAGTGGAACAGATTGCGCGCCGGCGTATGGGTCGGGTTAAAGGTGTACATCGACCGGATCACGCAGATGTCATCGATCGACGCCGCCAGGTTGGGCAGCAGTTCGCTCACCTCGATCCCCGATTGACCGTACTTCTTGAACGCGAATGGCGAAGGCAGCAGCCCGCCGGTCACCCGCTCGGTCCGGAAATTTGACGCGTTGGGCGGCCGCTGCCCGGCGAATTTCTGCAGCGCCGGTTTGGGGTCGAACATGTCGAGCTGTGACGGCCCGCCCACCATGAAGAGACAAATGTTGTGCTTAGCCGTAGGCGTGAAATGCGGCCCCACATTGTGCACCGGCCCGGCGGCCCGCGCCTGCTCGTCGGCCAGCATCCCCAACAACCCGACCGACCCCAGCCCGCCGCACAGCCGCGCGATCAGCGAGCGCCTCGAAAGTTCACGGTTCATGGCCAAAAGATCACCTCATTGGAAGAAAGCAGCGCCTGTGCATATTGTTCCAGCGTGGCCCCATTCAGATAGCTCGCCGCCAGGTCCAGTTCCTTGGCGCTAGGCTCGCGCGCCAGCAAAAAGCGGTACATGGCGCGGAGTTTGGCGGAGTTATCGGGCTCGCCTTCCACGCGCTTGGCCAGTGCCGCCGCCTGCCCCTGTATGAATGCGCTGTTCATCACGAACAACTGCTGCAGCGGCGTGGTAGTGAGTTCGCGCGAAGGGCTGTGCTGCGTGGCATCGGGGAAATCGTACAGCCTCAGCAGCGTGTTCAAGTTTGACCGGCTGACCCGCCCGTAGACCGTGCGCCGCAGATTGTCGGCCGCATCCAGATCGACTGACGGCCCGCCCACCGCGGCGTCAAGCGTGCCCGCGGCTTCGAGAATGGTATCGCGGAACGCCTCGGCATCCAGACGCCGCGGATTCATTCGCCACAATAGAGCGTTCACGGCATCGGCCTTCAGACCGTCTTCGCGCGGATGGCTGGCCTGCCGGTAGGCTGCCGAGAGCATGATCTCACGGTGCAGCCACTTCAACCGCCAGCCGTTCGCGACGAACCGCGACGCCAGATCGTCCAACAATTCCGGATGCGTCGGTTTCTCTCCCTGGGAGCCGAAGTCACTGGTGGTGGCCACCAGCGGCTTTCCGAAATGCCAGGCCCACACGCGATTCACGATCACGCGCGCCGCCAGTGGAGCACCGTCGCTGAAGAGCCGATCGGCGAGTTCGAAGCGACCCGATCCCTTCTGAAACTTCGGGTCCGTCTTCGAAAGCACCGACAAAAACTTTCGCGGCGCCACTTCGCCCGGGGCGGCCACATTGCCATGCGGCAGCACATGCAGATCGCGCGCCACACCGGGCCGGGCGTCGAGCGTGGTCAGGTCGCCGTCCGACCCGTCCACCCACATTCCCGCATCGAAGACCGAGTTCGTGAAGGGATCGGTGGACGGTCCCCGGCCGGCCCTCTGCCGCGCGTTGTTGGCTGCGGGGTTGGCCGCGGGAGCCGCGGGTTGTCCGGCTGCCGGCTTAGGAGGTGGAGGCTGCGGCACAAAGCGCGCCAGGTAGGCGTACATCTCTGGATGGCTCTGCTTCAGCGGTTCATTCTCAGCCAAAATCCGTTCGTCTTCAGCCTTGAACTTCTCCGACTTTTGCTTACTCTCCTCGGGCTTCGTCCCCGGCTCGTTCCTCATCAGGTTCGAAGCGTAATTCAGGAAGAACATGCGCTGCGCCGCCGACATGAACTGCAATTCGGTTGCGGGGTCTACCGCGTTCAACGGCCGCGGAGCCTGCACTGTAGAGGCGAACACGCCCGCAAGGCCGTAATAGTCCTTGGTCGGTATGGGGTCGAACTTATGATCGTGACAGCGTGCGCAGGCCACGGTCAGCCCCAGGATTCCGCGCGACACCGCATCCACTCGCTCGTCCCAATCGTCCGTGAACAGGGTCTCAATCACGTCTTTCGAAAGCCGCGCATCCTTGTGATACACCGGGCCCGTCCCCAGGTATCCGAGGGCCCGCAGGTCATCGCGCGAAATATCCGGCATCTGGTCGGCCGCCAGTTGGAGTTTCACGAAGCGGTCATAAGGCACGTCATGGCTGACGGCCTCGATCACCCAATCGCGGTAGCGCCAGGCAAACGGGTAGGGAGGATTGGTGGCCTCGGAGGTGGGATTGTCTTCCGCGTATCGCGCCACATCCAGCCAGTAGCGGCCCCACCGCGGCCCATACTGCGGCGAATCGAGCAAGCGATCCACCAGCTTCTCATAGGCATCCGGGGATGGGTTTTTCTGAAAGGCCGCGACCTCCTCATAGCTGGGCCGCAACCCCGTCAGATCCAGGTATGCGCGCTCGATCAGGGTTGCGGCATCGGCCGGCGGCGACGGCTTGACGCCTTTGGCTTCGAGTTTCGCCAGCACGAAGAAATCGATCTTCTTCCGCGTCCACGCCGCATCTTTCACCTGGGGCGCCGGCGATTCGCGCAGAGGCTGGAACGACCACCACTTGCGGCCCGTCTCGAGATCCATGCCATGCGGCTTCGCAGGCGCGGGCGCGGACGACGCCGCGGTGTCCACACGGGGGTCGGGCGCGCCCCCGGCAATCCACTGGCGGAACGCCTCAATCTCGCGCGCCGGCAGTTTGCCCGACGGCGGCATGCGCAATTCGGAATCCTTATACTCCAACGCTTCGATGAGACGGCTGGAGTCCGGGCTCCCGGGAACCAAAATGGCGCCGCCATCGCCGCCCGCGCGCATGCCTGCCTTGGTGTCCAGCCGCAGGCTGCCCATGGGAGTTTTTAATTTTGAGGAATGACAACCGAAACACTTATTGACCAGGACAGGGCGGATTTCCTTTTCGAAGAAGGCATTGTCAACGGACTGCGCCCCAACGGGAGCCGCCACAAGAATCGCCAGTGCCCAGAATTTCATAGCTTAACGCCAATTTTATCAAACTGGTGAAGCCAACGCTCCCTTACGGTCGCGGCTCTGATGGCTCGTGCGTCTCAACCTCAGAGCTTTACGGCGTTCTTCTTGATGTAGTCTTCCACTTTGGGAGGCTCCGCTCCTATATAGTGATAAGCCTCTGCATAGGTCAGGCCGAACTTCCGGCCGATTTCCGCATCGCGGTCCAGCACGAACTGGCGAGTGTATTCCCGGTTCGCGGTTTCGTCATCGTTGCCGAGCACTGCCAGCCGCAATCCCTGTTCGGTCAAGCGGCGCCGCAGTTGCGCCCCGTTCTGGCCGGCCGGTCCTTGAGCCGCATTGAGTATATTGATGGCAATCTTGCGGTCCATGAAGCCGGTGATATCGACCGCGCGGTTGACATACTGGGGACCGCGCGCAAAGTAATACTTCTCCTTCACGGAATGCGGCGAGAGGCCGGCGTCGAAGTGTTCCGGATAATCCTTGCTCGAGCCGGACATCCAACAGGCCGCTTCAACCGAGCTGGCGGTTACGTAGTGGTCCGGATTTTCCTCATAGTGCGACCACGGATCGTAGCAGACCACAGTGTCTATTTTCAGCAGGCGAAAGAGAAAGATCAACCGCAGCCGCAGTTCCAGCGGAGACACGGCGTCCAGCATGTGGTTGCGGTAATACAGGTCGTATACCTTCTTCAGCCCCATCGCCTTGGCCACGGCGAAATTGTCATTCTCATTGGCCAGCACGCCTTCACCGACAGTTCCCGGACCCGTGTGGTCGTCGTTGGTGGTGCGGATCAGGTAGCCCGTGTATCCTTCATTGATCAGTTTCAACACCAACCCGCCCGCGAAGATCGGAAGATCGTCGGCATGTGGTTGGATGGCAGCCAGCACCTTGCCCGCATGGGGCTTCCCCGGCTGTGCGCGCTCGACTTGAACCTCGGTGGTGGCGAACGGGCCTTCATCCGTCATGGCACTGGCGCTTGAAACGGCGAATGCGCCGCCCGCGACCCGCGCAATAAACTCACTGCGCTTCATTGAATCACCTCCAGGAGTACGCCCTGCCAAGGGCTCTGCGTGAGGATATCACAGGATCCGGCTCTCCTCACTTTGACACTGGCGATCAGCTAAGATATACGCAAAGTGCAATGGAGGCTTTACCAATGACTTCACGCAGACAGTTCCTGGCGGCGGGGGCCGCCGCGAGTCTTTTCAAGCCCGCAGCCAGGGCCGCAAAAACCGCGGGCAGCGATTTTCCTTACACGGAATTCGACGCGCGCATTGCCCGTCGCGATTTCCGCGATATCACGAAGGACGTTCTGCCGACGCCGTCCATGGTAGTCGATCTCGACCTGTTCGAGAAGAACGTGAAGACCATGGCGGACCATGCCAAGGCGACCGGCATCAACGTTCGCCCTCACGTCAAAATTCACAAGAGCGTGGATGTGGCTAAGCGCCAGATCGCCCAGGGAGCCATCGGCCTGACCTGCGCCACTATCGCAGAGGCTGAGCTAATGTCCGGCGCGGGCATCAAGCACGTGCTTTGGACCAAACAGCCGGCCAGCGTCAACAACATCTCACGCGCCGTGGCGCTCTCGAAGAAAGACCCCACCTTCATGTTCGTGGTCGACGACCCGAAGGTGGTGGATTGGCTGGAAGAAGCGGCGGCAGCCAGGAATGCCCGGCTCAAGATCGCGGTGTCGGTTTACGCCGGCTTGTCTCGCCAGGGCATTGCGGCCGGCCAACCGGCGCTTGAGTTGGTGCAGAAAGTAGCGGCTTCGAAGCGCATGGAATTCGAGGGCTTGATGGCCTACTCCGGATACGCGGCCCATACCAAGAACTGGCAGGCGCGGCGCGCCAAGTCGGCCGACGACCTGGTGGGCGTTCGCGAAACGGCGGCCCTGGTGCGCAAAGCCGGTCTGCCCGTGAACATCATCAGCGGCGGCTCCACCGGCACTTACAACATCGACCACGAATACGGCCTGACGGAGCTCGAGGCTGGTTCCTACGTGTTCATGGATACGGCGTATTTTGGGATCGGCAGCAAGGACGGCAACGAGGTCTACAGTGATTTCAAGGGCGCGCTTACGGTCCTCACCACCGTCGACAGCAAACGCCATCCCAATGAGGCCACGGTCGACTATGGCAACAAAGCCATGAACCGTCCCACGGACAAAGTGAAAGGGATGCCGTGGCTGGAAGTGGCCACCCAGGGCGCCGAGTACGGCATTCTGAAATGGACCGACGCCGGCCGCGACCTCAAGCTGGGCGAACGCGTGGAAATCTACTGCACTAACCTCGATACAAGCACCAACGTGTATGATCGCTACTATGTTGCGCGTGGCGAACAGATCGTTGATGTATGGCCGATCATGGGGCGGGGCGGCGCCGCTCAGAGGTAGCTTTACCAAGAGCAAGCGGGCCTATCCATATCGGCGGAAAGCTGCGCTTCTAAAACTGTTGGCAGCGTTTTTTATCGCGGCCACACTCGATGCGCAGCCGCGTCCACACTTGGTTCTGCTTTCGGTGGACGGCCTGGATCACCGCTATCTGAGGGACTGCGACAAGCTCGGTCTTAAGATTCCGAACTTGCGGCGCCTGATGCGCGAAGGCGCGTGGGCCGGTGGCGTGATCGGCGAAGTCCCCACCATCACCTGGCCGGCCCACACCACCATGCTGACCGGAGTACCGCCGGCGGTGCACGGCATCCAGCAGAACCAGCGCTGGTCCTATGACCTCATCAAGGTGAAGACGCTGTGGGACGTGCTGGGCGCCAATAGCCTGACAAGCGCCGCCATCACATGGCCGGTAACCGTGGATGCGCCCATCACCTGGAACCTGCCCGAGTATTTCGAGAAGCGGCAAGGCGGCGCGATGGATCTGGCGGCGATTCGCAAGAAAGCCACGCCCGGGCTCCTGGACGAAATCGCGGCGCAGTTTCCGTCATTTCCGCAGCAGTGGATGGACGACCGCACGCGCACCCTGGCCGCGCTATTCCTTATTGAGCGCAAGCACCCGAATTTCCTGGCGATCCATCTGGTGGATCTCGACGCCGAAGAGCACGAGACCGAGCCTTTCTCCAAGGCATCCAACGCCATTCTGGAGTACACCGATGAACTGATCGGGCAGATTCTTGCGGCGCTGCCGAAGGACGCGGTGTTCGCGCTGGCATCCGACCATGGATTCGTTGCGGTGGAGAAGACGGTGCATCCGGCGGCTGGAAAGGTGACCACGTTCTGGGTCTCCACTAGTGATGCCGCCGAAGCCGCGCAGCTTGAATCTCTGCGTCAGGATCCGGCCAACGGAATCGGCCGGCGAATTCCGTCCGAAGAGTGGAAGCGCTTTCTGCCGGGAACGTCTGTGCCCTTGGCCGCGTACGAGCCGGCTGACCGCTTCGCTTTCTCGCCGCAACCGCTGCCGGAGCGCTACGGCAAGCCGTATGAGATCGGGACCCACGGGCTATGGCCGGGCCGGCCCGACTACCGCTCCGTTTTCCTGTTGTGGGGGCCGGGGATACGGGCCGCGAAGCTTCCGGAAATGCCGATGACCGATATTGGACCGCGGCTGGCCGAACTGCTCACGGGCATGCGCGCCGCCCTTCCGTCGCAGAAATAGCCGCACATAGAAAAAGGCCGGGCGGCTTGGAGACCGCCCGGCCTTTCAGTGTTTCTACTGGGTCAGGGTTACCTGACGAACACCGATATGGTGACGCTTACCGTCTGGCCTCCAGGTCCGTAAGCGGTCAAGGTGTACGTAGAGTTGGTGATCGGGTTGACCGTGAAGGTGCCGTTGACGGGCAGCGTCTGCGGTCCGAGTTCGCCGCCGATCAGTACGACCGACGATGCGTTCGACGTGGTCCAGGCAAGAACGCTGGGGGCTCCCGCAGCGGTCGTAGTCACTGGGCTGGCGCTGAACGATGTGATTTGAACCGTGCCCACGTTCACCGTAGTGTTGCCCTGAATCGTGCCGGTGGCGTTGGTCGCGGTCAGCGTGTAGGTAGTGGTCTGGCTCGGGCTGACGGTGGCGCAATCATTAGTATTCAGATTGCTGCCGACGCCCGGCGTGATCGATATCGACGTGGCGCCGTTCACCTGCCAGCAGAGCTTGGTAGAGCTGCCGGGGTCGATATTCTGCGGTGTGGCGACGAAGACCACAATTTGTGGAATCGTGCCCGTCGAAACCGTGACCGTAACTGGGGCGGTCACTGTCTTCCCGTCGGCGCCCGACGCCGATAGGGTATAGGTGGTGGTTTGAGTCGGCGAAACCGTGGTGCTGCCGTTCGGAGTCACCGTGCCCACGCCGCTGATAGAGACGTTCGTGGCGCCGTTGGTGGCCCAGCTCAAAGTGGATTGCTGACCCGGCGCAATGGTAACCGGGCTGGCCTCAAAGCGGAGGATCTGCGCGGTGCCGGTTCCAACGCCGCCCACAGTAATTGTGGTGGTGGCGTTCACCGTTCCGGAAGGTCCAACAGCCGTCAGGGTGTAAGTGGTGCTCTGCGCCGGCGAAACCGTCGAGGAGCCGGTGAGCGAAACATTGCCGAGACCCGGCTGGATGGTCACCGAAGTGGCGCCCTGCACAACCCAGGTCAACGTGGAAGTCTGGCCCGCCGTAATCGAGTTCGGGCTGGCGTCAAAGCGAACGATCTGTGAAGAGTTCGCGTTGCCTACGGATACCGATGTGGTGGCCGAAGCCGACAAGCCGTCCGTATTGGTGACGGTCAGCTTGAAAATATAGGTCTGGCCGGCCGCTCCCCCAAAGGTAGCCCTGACTCCGTTGGCGCCGGACAAGGAGACGGGCGCTCCGCCGATCTGGGTCCAATTGTAGGTCAGAGCCAAGCCCAGCGGATCATAGGACCCGGAACCATCAAGCGTAATCGTGCCGGCAGCTACCCCAACCTGGTTGGGCCCGGCATTGGCGATGGGCGGGCTGCTGCCCACGCGGCGCGTCAGGATGTCGTAGCGGACACGCGGAACATCCATCGGGACCGGCGTCTTGACTGAGGTGTAGTCCTTGGGATGAATGTAGTTGCCCACTTCGAAACCGAAGGTGATCTGGCCGCTGTTGGTGGCGTTGACCAGAGTCTCGTTGAGGCCGGCCTCGGCGGTAAAGGCGACGTGTTGATTGATGGGCTGTGTGAGTTTGATCATGCCGCCGGGGGCCGATGTGTGGCCTGGATCGTAGCGGCGGAGATAGCCAATGTTGCCCTGTAGGGAGGCATTGCCCCACACCCCGACCAAAGCGTTGACACCCAACTGATCCACAATGCGTGCGTAAGTCTGCAGGTAAGCGCCCGGAGCCACAGTTACGGTATTCAGGACAGCGGTGTTCTTGAAGCCCTTGGTGCCGAATATGCCCAGGCGGCCGCGGCTGAAAATCCAATCCAAGAGGAAAGCGCCCTGGCCCAGACCGCCGCCCTGCTGCATTCCTCCCATGCTGAGGTACTTGAAGCTGCCGAACGCGCCGGCCTGGAAATTACCCCAACGATTCACCAGACCTATGTCGAACTGGCCTTCCTGATGGCCATTTTGAGGATCCGAGGCGCCGGGATGGTAGTACATGTATTCGCCCTGGACCTGCACGGCGTGCGTGCCCTCGCCGCCGAACGGCGAGAAGAACTGGCCATGTCCGTTGAACGTGAAATTGCCGTCGCGGCCGCCACCCATGGTCGGCCCGATATTGAGGCCCACGTTGGAGAATTTCTTGTTGCGCTTCTGGGCTTCATCCAGGGCGCCCATGGCTTCCGTGTGAGCGATGTCCTGGGTCTGGCCCGAACTCAGAGGCTTGGGTAGAGCCGCGACCTGATCGCGAAGAGCGTTGTGCTGGTTGCGAAGGTCGGCGAGTTCGGCGCGCAGTTTATCGTCTTCACCCTGAAGATTCTTTAGCCCGGCCAGAATGTCGTCCAGCTTATCCAGCCTTTTCAGAATCTGGTCGCAACATTCCTGCTGCTTCTTCAGCATGTCCTGAATCGCATTCAGGGCTTTCAGAATGTCGCCGATGCCGCCTTCTTTAATTAAGTTGCCGCTGCCGTCGCTCACGGTCAGCACCACGCGGCGATTCATGAACCGGCCTTCTTTGGTTTTGTTGTCGACTTCCGGGGCGCGCTTGCCGTCGCCGGTTGCCGTGATCTGGTTGTCGGCGGCGCCATACTTCACCAGGAACGCCTTGACGGCATTAGCGCGCGACATCGCAAGTTTGTCGTTGTATGATGCCGAGCCCACATAGTCCGTGTGCCCGGTAACTTTCACACGGTAATCCCTGTGCTGGCTCAGCAATTCTGCCAGGCGCAGCATACTCGGATAGCCATCGGACAGGATTGAGGAGTTGAATTCGAAATTGATTTCCTCCCAATCGTCCTTGGTTTGCCCGCCGGTATTTACCCCCTGAGCAAATAAACCGGACGCCATTAATCCGAGCGCACCCAACACCGCTAGTTTCTTCATGGTCTTCTCTCTCTCCTCAACATGACCCACGGCACACGAAATCTGAGATGATCCGAGACCCGTCTGGCGCAACGAAATTCGTCGCGCTCACGGTGTTCCCCACAGCTTGCCGGATAAATAAATATTCCAGCGTGGGCTCACAAAAGTTTTAGCCCAAAGCGTACTTAACATTAAGAATACACCGGAGGTTTAAAGGTACATGCAGATCAAGGTACGTTTCTGTTCGGCGGGGAGTATTGAGTCATACAATATGCCAACTGGAAGTGCGAAAATAGTTACGTGAGGTTGCCGGACGGGTAGTCGCTCCCGGTAACGGGAGAGGAAAGTCCGGTCTCCACAGGGCAGCGTGCCGGCTAACGGCCGGGAGGACCGCAAGGTTCTACGGATAGTGCCACAGAAAATATACCGCCTCGGAAACGGGGTAAGGGTGAAATGGTGCGGTAAGAGCGCACCGCGGCAGGAGTAATTCTGCCGGCAGGGAAAACCCCACGCGGAGCAAGACCAAATAGGGGAGGAGGGGCGGCCCGTCCCGCTAAACTTCCGGGTAGGTCGCTAGAGCCGGATAGTAATATCCGGCGTAGATGAATGACTGCCGCCCGCAAGGGTACAGGAACCGGCTTATAGTCCGGCAGCCTCACGAAGTTATCCACATTCAGGGATTAACCTGATTAATGCGCAAAAAGTTCGATTAGTCGCTTGCGGTCATCGGCCGACATACCGGAATGCTTCCGCATATCCGCGCGCGTCGACAACGCCCGCCGATAACGGCCAAAATATTCCGTGATGTCGCCGCCATATTGGAAGCTGTACATGATGTCGGCAAACCCGGCGGTATGGGCGAGGCCCAGCGCATGACCGGTTTCATGCAGGCACGTCAGGTAGACGATGGCGTCGCGGAGAATGACGTCGGTTTCGCCGGCGGGAACGATTCCAGGCAGCACGTAGACTTCGCTTCCGCGCACCCCTTTCACCATGATAGGCCGCGCTTCTCCGTATAATCCCCGATTGGCCGTCGCCCAGTAGACGCGGATGTGCGCGTCCGCCAGTTCGGCCGTCTTTTGCAATGTGAGTTTGCCGTCAGAAGCCGACTGCCACGCCTCCAGAGCCCACTGCGCCAGTTCCGGGTCGCCGGCGAGGCAATGGCTCTCGGCATTGGCGCAAGGTTCGATCCAATAGCTTAGAGTCGCGGCCTGGGCCGTATAGCAGAGCAGCAATAGAGATAGTGGGCGCATACCAGATGCCATTACCAGATGGCCATTACCAGATACCTATTACCAAATGCCAATCAGCTTCCACCAGATGGGACCAATACCCATCCAGATAATCAGGTTGACCACGGAAATCAGAAAACCGACGCGCCACCACTCGGTCTGGCTCACATATCCGGCGTTGAAATAAACCGGCGCGGAACCCGTACCGTAGTGAGTCATGGCGGCGTTGAGGTTGGAGAAGTAAGCCAGCGGAAGCGCCGCCAGCATGGGGGGAACGCCGCCCGCCATGGCCGCCGCCAGGAAGCCCGGGTACAGGGCAGTGACGTGCGCCGTCATGCTGGCGAAGCTATAGTGCACGTAACAGTAGGACGCCACGACCGCGAACAACACCAGCGGCCATGACCATCCGGCCATGAGGCTGAACAGTTTGGCGGAGAGAATCCTGATCACCCCCAGCTCGTTCATGGCGTCCGACATCATGATCAGGGGCGCGAACCAGATGAGGGCATCCCAGGCGCGATGTTCGGCTAGAAGATCGTCCCAGGTAATCACCCTAACCAACAGCAGCGCCGACAGGCCGGCCAGGGCAACGAAAGTATTCGGCATGCCGTGCCAGGGAGATGTGACCCAGCCGGTCATCACGCCCAGCATGATGGCGAGCAGCCATTTCTCTTCGCGAGTCAGCGGACCCATGCGGTGCAATTCGCGGCCGGCCCATTCGCGCGCCGGCCTGGTGTCGGCGATTTCAGGTTTGACCAGGCGTAACAGCAGCCAGGGAACGATGGTCAGGGTAAGGAAGCCGGGAACGCAGGAACCTGAGAACCAGCGCAGCCAGGTAAGCTCCACGTGGCCGATATT
The DNA here is from genome assembly GCA_963817515.1 of Bryobacterales bacterium. Classification (GTDB taxonomy): domain Bacteria; phylum Acidobacteriota; class Terriglobia; order Bryobacterales; family Bryobacteraceae; genus DATMNI01. The sequence goes on from CAWFPJ010000015.1 coordinate 61,767, forward strand.
GTGAGCGAATTCGGCGATCAGCGGATTGGCAGCCATGCCCGTCAGAAACATGGCGGAGGCGGTGTAGGTGGCATGGAAGGAGACCAGCACCAGGAAGGAGCCAATCAGCCTGGAGGTGGGCCCGGGCTCGGACCCGAATGCTGCCGATACGCTACGGGTGATGGGAAAGATGACGCCGCCGCCGCGCGCCGTGTCCGATGGGATGAAGGGCGCCAGCACCACGTCCGCCGCTGCAATGGAATAGCCCAGGCTCAAGGGCGACCGCGCGAAGCGGCGGATGAACAGATACCCCACGCGCATCCCGAAGCCGGTGGCCGTGACAGCGCGCGCGAACAGAAAAGCCGTAAAGATCAGCCAGACCGTGACATTGGCAAAACCGGAAAGCACCTTCGTCGGCGGCAGCGTGCGTGTCAGGGCCAGCAGCGTCATGGCGACTAATACGCTGGTGCCCATGCGAACCGGTTGAGCCACCAGCGCGATGATGGTCGCCAGGAAAATTCCAAAGAGGCCGCTTTGCTGTTGATTGAGGCCCGGCAGCCGGAAGAAAAAGATCAGCACGCCGGGAATAAGAACTACGGCCCAGCGCCACCAGGTTCGGCGGCCGGCGGTTTGGGCTCGGGGTTCGGGTTGGACCATTGCGGCCATGGCTTTATATGCTCAGCGCAGCTAACCCTGCAAAGACCTGCATCATGTCGCGGTGGGCCAACACCGCGGCGGGGTCGCGCTGCATGGCTTCGAAATAGCGGCGGGCGAAGCCGGTGCCCTCCTCCGATGGGGCAACCAGTTCGCGGGCGCGGGCGATCAGGCGGTCGGCATCTTCGGCAGTCGCCGGCTCTTTGGAGGTCAGCGTCTCGTCCACCAGAACGATGAATTGGGAAAGGTCGTGCAGCCAGTTGAACCAGGGGTCGCTGAGCACCAGGTTGAGATATTGGCCGGTACTTGTGATGCGGGCGACATCCAGCTCATAAGCTGCGCGCTCGGAATCCAGCAGCGATTTGTGCAGGCTCAACAACCCGTTGCGCAGGTCGGTGAGCCGCTGCGTTGTGCGATCGGCCATGGGCTCTATCGTACCGTGAGTTGCACAGCGGAAGCGATTTTCCGGCAAACTGGAAGTCAGATGAGTTTTCTCGACAACCTGGAAAGTAATCTCAAGAACCTCGAATCGAGCGAAGAAGGCAAGGAAGATAAAGAGCGGCAGCAGCGTGCGCGAGAAAGTGAACGCGCCAGCGCGCGCGCCGTAGCACCGTTCGCGGAAGAATTGAAGAAGAGCCCGTACACCGCGGAATTGCTAAAGCAGGCCGCGCGCATCGGACACAGCCTGCGCATTAAGGTGCATGTCGCATGGCTCGGCACCACGCTGCGGCTGGAGGCTCGGGAGCGGCGCCTCGAACTGCGGCCGACGTCCGACGGCGTGGTCGCCGTCTACCTGGAGGGCAATGTCGAAACCCGCAGCCACGTGCTCAGTCTTGAGGGCAGCGCCGAGCAGTTGGTTCGCGATTGGTTGGGGGAATTCCCGAAGTCCAGTTGATCTCCATGATGGTCGTGCGCCGGCCTTGTACCGGTTTGGTCAGAAGTCCGTTTATCGCCTAAGATTTGTTTTATATGCACAAACCTGGCTTCGACCCCGGCTTGACCCAACAGTTCAATGCGCCGTTGCGGAGGGTCATCAATAAAGACGGCAGTTTCAACGTCCACCGCCGCGGCACCACGTGGCGCGATTACCATCCCTACCTGAGCCTGATCAATATCGGTTGGTCCCGTTTTCTGGCGATTGTGTTCCTGGGATACCTGACCGTCAACGCGATCTTCGCCACTGTCTACTACTTGTTGGGCCCGGGGGAACTGTTGGGTGCGGATGCGCCCACGAACACGGGGCGGTTCCTGAATGATTTTTTCTTCAGCTTCCATACGTTGAGCACGGTCGGGTACGGCAATATGTCGCCGAAGGGCATGGCGGCCAATATCGTATCGGCGTTTGAATCGCTGGTAGGGGTTATGGGTTTCGCGGTCGCCACCGGTCTCCTTTTCGGACGGGTTTCGCGGCCGTCAGCCAGGATCGGCTTTAGCGACAACATGCTGATCAACCCTTACCAGGACGTCACCAGCCTGCAGTTTCGCGTGGTCAATCGCCGCGCCAACGATGTGATGGAACTGGAAGCGCGGCTTCTTCTAATGACCGTGGAGATGGACGATGGGAAGCCGCTGCGCCAGTACAAACAGTTGAAGCTGGAACGCGAGCAGGTTTTGTTTCTTCCGCTGACGTGGACCGTGGTGCACCCCATCGACAGCGAAAGCCCTCTGTGGGGAAAGTCCGCCCAAGACCTGGAGCGGCTGCAGGCCGAAGTGCTGATCCTCATCAAGGCCTATGACGATACGTTCAGCCAGACGGTGCTGGCACGGCATTCGTACCGGCACGACGAGGTGGTATGGGGGAAGCGCTTTGCTCCGGCCTTCACCGTGGACACGGAGGGAGACCTGGTGCTGGAGTTGAGGAAGGTAGGCGAGTTGGCGGGTTAGTAGCTTACCGCTTGCTGGAGTTCGCCGTCGTAGAGTTGGCCCACTGGATCAGCGGCGAATGCGGCGGTAGCCGGGAATAATCCGGCCGTAACCAGGAACAGTGCTGCTGCTTTCATCGCGAGGCTCGCTTTTCGTTTTGAATCGCAGGCGCCAGGGCCCGTACCGCCCAGGCGGTCGCGGTAGCCGAAATCCATTGATCGTGGTCGAAGGGGAAGCCGCTCTGGAAGTAGGGTTGAAATTTCACCGCGCGGCTGCGCACGTACCATGATCCGTCCTCCCACTGCGTGCTCAACAGGAATTTTACTCCGCGCTGATACGCCGGGTCGGATGCGTGCAACACACCGGATTCCCGCAGCGCCCATAGCGATTCGCCGGTAGCGTAGGCATCGCTGGCCAGGTTCGGGTTCTGCGCCCATCCGCCATCCTGGCGCTGTGCCGCAATGAGCGTGCCACCCAGGGATTTCACCTTGCCGGCGTTGGCCCCGGCCCAATGCAGCCCCAGCATTTGCAGGGCATGGTCGTCATTGGTTGCCGGTTTCGCCGTGAGCAGCCAGTCGCGCGAGCGCGCTATACGCCGGTCGAACTCGGCCTGTCGCGCCGGCAGACTGTAGAGCTGCATCGCGTGCATGGCCAGGGCAGTGCGCCCGATGGTGCTCTCCTCGATGGGAGCTCGCGAGATGCCGCCGAACCGCCAGACGCCATTGGGGCGTTGAAAATCGGCTATATAAGCAACTAGCGTGTCGGTGATATTGTTGGCCGGGTAACGCTCCGCGGCCATCGCCAGCAAACCATAGATGGGAGGATCGACCAGGCCGCCGGTATCGTAATGCTCCAGCAGCCGTTCCTGAAAGGTGGTCCACTGGCCCTCGCTCATTTTGATGTGCGCTTTAGCGGCGGCGTCATCCACCGCAATTCCGCTGCCGCGCGCCGCCGCGACCGCCATGGAAGTGAATGGCTGGTGATGACAGCCCACACAGCCGCTTTGCTTGAAGAACTCCGTGCTGGTGCGCTGCAAGAGACTGGTGCCGGCTTCCACCGCCTGCATTACAGGCCTGACGGCCGCGCCGGCGCGTTTCGGAGGGGCGTACGGTGTGCCTTCTTTTGCGCCGGCCGCGGTGAGCGCCGCGATTACCTGCCGGTTGCCGAACTTGTTCGCCCAATCCAGGGGCGTTTCGCCAAAAGAGCTCTTGGCATTTACATCCGCCCCGGCCTTCAGGAGCAGCCGGACCACGTCCACATCCTGCGTCTCCGAGGCCACCGACAGCATGAGGGGCGTCATCTGCCGGATGTCCCTGGCGTTGACATTGGCGCCGGCATCGAGCAGCGGCTGAATCACGTTGACCGAACAATAGGGGGCCGCCCACATGAGGGACGTCATGTTGACCATTTGGATCTTGCCGAACTTGACCTCGCCGCTGAAGGAATTCTTGGCATCCACCTTGGCGCCCTTCGAAAGCAGCAGTTTCACGGCTTCCAGGTTGCAGTCGCTGGCGGCCGATTGCAGCGGCGTGTTGCCACCGGCACTCGCCGCGTCGGCATCGGCGCCTTTTGAGAGCAGCAGCCGGATAGTATCCATGTCGTTGCCCTCAGCCGCCGCATGCAGCACAGAACTGCCATGGCCGTCTTTGGCTGTGGCGTCCGCGCCTTTCGAAAGCAGCAGACTCACCGTCTGCGAACAACCGTCGCATCGCGCGGCAATCATGAGCGCCGTGCGGCCCTGCTTGGTCTGGGCGTTGACATCGGCGCCCTTTTCCACCAGGAGGGCCGCCTTTTCAGGATCGGTAGCGGACAGTATCAGAGCCGTATTTTCAAACTGGTTGCGGGCATTGACGTCGGCGCCGCTATTGAGCAGCAGCTTGACAGCTTCGACGCTGCCGAACGTGGCGGCCTGCATGAGCGGCGTGTTGCCGCGCTTGTCGCGGCTGTTGACGTCGACGCCCTTGGCCAATTGCGCCTTCAAAATTGCGATATCGTTGTTCCTGACGGCTTGGAAAAGCTCATCCGGCGAGCTCTGCGCGGCCGCTCCAAACCAGGCGCACACACATATCCCCACCACTAAAAATCCCCGCATAAAATGTACTCCTTGGCACGTAAGTATATCATCATGGGCTGCAAACCGGGTACAGTAAAATACAGTAAAACCCGGAGCCGATGATTTGGCAGCAGCCCGACAGAGTGGTGAAGTTACCGGCGTAGTCGAATCGCCGACCGGCCCGCTGGTGATCCCCGCGCTGGGCCAGACGCTGAACCAGCCGTGGGAATCCGGAGCGCTGCAGCCGGCCCTTTCCCTGGTGGTGCCCACTCTCAACGAGGGCGAGAATATCGCGGATTTCCTAGCCTCCGTGCGCCACACCCTGGACGAAGCTCTTCCGCGCCGGTATGAAGTGATCGTGGTGGATGACGATAGCCCCGACGGTACGTGCGAAATCGCCGCCGGCCTGATGGCTGGGTTTCCAGAACTGCGCGTGGTCCGCCGGAAGAACGAAGGCGGCCTCGCGGTTGCCGTAATGCGCGGCTGGCAGATGGCGCGCGGCACGGTGCTGGGCACCATCAATGCCGACTTCCAGCATCCGCCCGCCGTGCTGGGCCGTCTGCTGCAGCGCATGGGTGAGGCCGACCTGGTGGTGGCCACTCGCCATGGCGATGGCGGCGGGTTGGGCGACTGGGGGCTGGTGCGGCGCGTCAGTTCCTGGGGGGCGGCGCGGATCGGGCGCATCCTGCTGCCCCAGGTCTACACGCGCCTTTCCGATCCGCTGAGCGGCTGCTACCTGGTGCGGCGCTGCGCCATTGAGGGCGTACCGCTAAACCCGCTGGGCTACAAAAGCCTCATGGAAATTCTGGTGCGCGGCAGCGTGCGGGAGGTGCGCGAGTGCGGCTACGAAATGCGCAAGCGCAGCCGCGGCCAGAGCAAGGTGCACGCCCTGCATCCGTTCCAATATATCCGCCACGTGTTCCGCCTGCGCGCCGCGGCCAAAGGGCGGCCCGTCTAGCGTGGCGCAGGAGAAATACCACGTCAGGAATCCCGTGGTCGCCTTCCTGGTCCGGAGATTTTTTGAACGGATCTCCGGCGTGCTGGACAAGGTGGAGGCGCACTCCATTCTGGATGCCGGCTGCGGTGAAGGCGAATTGCAGCGCCGCGGCGTGCTTGGCGCGGGTTTTTCAACCGTGTCACTGGACCAGAGCCTGGAGGTACTGCGCACCTGGCCCCCGGCACCTGGCCCCCGGCCCCCGTTGCTTTGCGGGTCAGTACTGCGGCTTCCATTTTCCTGTGCCAGCTTCGACGCCGTCCTGTGCCTGGAGGTGCTGGAGCATTTGGAGGACCCCGCCGCGGCCGTGCGCGAACTGTTGCGAGTGGCGCGTAAGGCGATTGTGCTTTCGGTGCCCTACGAACCGTATTTCCAACTGGGCAATCTGCTGCGCGGCAAGTACCTGGGCGGCCTGGGAAATCATCCGGAGCACATCCAGCACTGGAACATGCGGCGGTTCCGGCGTTTTCTGGAGCGGGCCGCGCTCGAAACGCCGTGCGAGATCAGGCTGCTGGAAGCGTTTCCCTGGATCGTTGCCTGCTGCCGGCTCAAACCAAATCCAAAGCCGAAACCATGAAGCGGCGCGCGCCATTCGTGTGGTTTCTGCTGCTGACCGCGCTCGGCATGGCCCGCATTGTTTCCACCTATCGCGCCATGGCGCAGACATCCGATGAAACGCCCAACATCGCTTGCGGCATGCAGTATCTGGACCTGGGACGCTACGATTACGGCGCCTTCCATCCGCCGCTGGCCCGGCTCGCCATCGCCGTAGGGCCGTACCTCTATGGGGCGCGGTCGCAAAAACTCCCGGACCGCTGGCATGAGGGCAACGCAGTTCTGAACAGCGCCCGGCGCTACGGAAAAGCGCTCACGCTGGCGCGCTTGGGTATCTTGCCGTTCTTCGCGCTGGCCTGCACGTGCGTCTGGTTATGGGGCCGCCGTCTGCTGGGCGATTGGGGAGCCCTGGCGCCGTTATTTCTGTTTACGAATATTCCACCGGTGCTGGCGCACTCTGGCCTGGCGACCATGGACATGGCGGTCGGAGCAGGAGTGTTGGCCGCGCTTCTGGCCTTTACAGTGTGGTTGGATGAGCAGACGCCCGGGCACGGGGTAATGCTCGGGACTGGGATAGCCTTGGCGTTTCTATCCAAGTTTTCGAGCCTGATGCTGCTGCCGGTCTGTATGCTGGCGATCCTGGTGCTAGGTAGCGCCGGAGGTCTTGCCTCCGGTGGGTTCCGGGGTGGCGTTAAGAAAGCGTTGGTGGTTCCGCTCCTTGTCGCCTTCCTGTTGATCTGGGCGGCGTACGGATTTTCCTTCGGGCGCATCACGGAACATGTCGCCGACGACGCCACAGGTCAAGGCGGTATTCTGGCCAAGGTTCCGGCGCCGCTCTACCGTCTGCTCGAACGTACACCGTTGCCGGCGCCGCAGATTCTGGATGGCCTCTGGCAGGTGCATAACCACGTGGAGGGCGGCCACGCCGCCTATCTGCTGGGCCGGAACAGTCTGCACGGATGGTGGTATTTCTTCCCCGTCGCCCTGGCACTGAAAACGCCGCTGGCGCTGTTGATTCTGGCGGCTGTAGGTTGGCTGGCGCTGCTCCGCGAGGCACTGCATCGCGAAAAGCCAGTGCCCTTCAACTGGCGTCCGTGGGCCCCTGCCGTAGCGGGCGCCGCGATCCTGCTGGTGAATCTTCCCACGGGCCTCAATATCGGGGTGCGCTACATGCTGCCTCTGTTTCCCCTGCTGGCCCTCACCGGCGGCATAGGCGCCGTATATCTCTTCCGCCGTCCGCAGCGCTGGTACGCCGGGCTGGCAGCGGCGCTGATGCTATGGATGGCGGCTTCTTCCTGGATCGCGCATCCCGACTACCTGGCTTACTTCAACGAACTGGCCGCCAGCCGGCCCGAGCGCTACCTGGTAGATTCCGACCTCGATTGGGGCCAGGATATGAACCTGCTTGTGGCTGAGTTGAAGCGCCGCGGCGTCGCCCGGTTGCACATGCAGTGCCTCTATACCGGCGACGATTCCCGCCTGGATCTTCCGTCCTGGGACAGCCTGGAGCCATACCGGCCCGTCACCGGCTGGGTGGCCATCAGCTTCACTATGCAGAAAACTTACGGTTGGGTGGTGGCGCAGCAGCAAGGCCGCAGCGATCTAGCCTTTGCCTGGCTGGACCGCTTTGACCCGGTGGCCAGAATCGGCAAATCGATTCTGCTTTACAACATTCCGGCAACCGCGCCCTGAACCGCTCGAAAACGACAAAGGGCGCTCTGAAACGACAAAGGGCGCTCCTCTCGCGAGGAACGCCCTGTACTTGCCCGACTTGCCGGCTCCGGTTTAGACCTGGGAGCCTAGACCTGGAATGAACTGCCGCAGCCGCAGGTGGACTTCACCTGAGGGTTGTTGAACTTGAAACCGGAACCCTCCAGCGTCTCCACAAAGTCGACTTCGGCCCCGTCCAAATACAGCAGGCTGGCCTGGTCCACAAACAGCTTCAGACCGCTGTAATCATAGGTCTTGTCCAGCATATTCGGCTGGTTTTCGAAAGCCATCGAATAGCTGAATCCGGAACAGCCGCCGCCCACTACCGAGATACGTAGACCCGCCGGGGAAGGCTCCTGGGAGGCCATGATCTCCTTCACCTTGCCGATCGCTTTTTCGGTTAATTGAACCATTTTCACACTCCTGGATTTTCGGGCTTTGCCCTGGTCCTAGTATATACGAGATCCATTATACAAACGGACCGCATCGCTATACCACTCAATTCTTTAGATGGCGCGGATTGGGTTTGGGTCGCGGAAAAATTGGACCAAACGGATCAGGACGCCCGATTCCGGCCCGCTCCGCTCTGTGCTACTTTCAGAATGTACTGCATAGGTTACTTTGAAACCCGGATGGGGCCGGTTACGTAGGTAACGGTGTATGGGATCACTTACCGGCGTTCTCACCGTACCCGGATTCGGCAGTAAGGTTGCGGCGAAATCCAGAGTGGACTACCAGAGCACCCCGGAAGGCGCGTTGGTTAGCCGTGCGCAAGCCGGCGAAGAGGCGGCGTTTCGCGAAATCGTGGAGCGCTACCAATCCAAGGTTTTTTCCATTATTCACGGCATCGTGCGTCAACGCAATGACGTCGAAGACATTGCGCAGCAAGTCTTCGCCAAGGTGTACCTCTCCATCAAGAGCTTCGATTTCCGCAGTTCTCTAATCACCTGGATTTATAAAATTACGGTCAATGAGTGTTTCGACTACCTGCGCAAACGCAAGGTGCGGAAACTGGTTTATGAGAGCGACCTGAGCGAAGATGAAGTCCGCCGGGTAGAGAATTCCGAGCCTGCCGTGGACCGGCAGGTGCCCATGGATACCACTTTGGCGCGTCGGGATTACGTCGTAAAGCTCCTCACCCGGGTCTCGGAGGAGGAGCGTATGTTATTAATGATGAAAGAAGTCGAGGGGTTTTCCGTAGAAGAGCTGGCGGCACAGACCGGCATGAACGAAAACACCATCAAAGTTAAGCTATTCCGGGCGCGGCAGAAACTGGTGAAGGCAGCGCAACGGCTCGACAGAGCGCCGGGCCTGGTAACTAATTAAGGCGCCGACTGAAACTGGCAGTACCCGAAAGCGGGCATGCCCTCTTTGACGCAGAGAGGCAAAAGACTCGCGAGGGTTGGTTTAGGGCATGGTATTTTAACATTCGTAAGGGAAGAAACCTATGCACGCGGAAGTAATGGAGAGCCTTGAGGAATATCTGTCCGGCACGCTTGATCCAGTGGCTGATCGCTATGTCAAGGCGCACCTGATCAGTTGTCAGAGGTGCCGCGAAGAGTTGGCTGGGATTCAGGAAGTTTCGGAGTTGTTTGTCGCTTTGCAACCGGAGGCGGCTTTGGAGCCCCCGGCTGGTTTCCATGCGCGGGTGATACAGCGGGTCGGGGTACGCAAGGCTGTCTCTTCCTTCGCGGGGTTCTTCGCGTTGGACCTGGCATTCGGCCGCCGTCTGGCCTTCACCTCCCTGCTGACTTTAGCCATCCTGGGCAGTTACCTGGTGATCCGGGAAGGCGAGTATCCCACCGGGCTTTCTCCAGAAGCGGTGATGGCCCAGCAAAATGCTCCAGCCTTCGTCTCCGCCAGTGCCCAGGACAACATGCTGGTCACGCTGACCACCTATGAGCCCTAATCTCCTGGAGAAGGTTTCCTTCTCGAGGTCATGGGACCCGAGAATCGTCTGTGCCGTAACTCTGGCGCTGGTCTTTCTTTGCGGGGCGGCAGCCGGCGCGGTCGCGATGAACCTGGGAGGGCACTCCCTGCTGCACCAGCCACGCTTTGAAACCGTCGCCGGCAAGGCTCTGTACTTTCAGCGCATGCAGCGGGATCTCAACCTCACGCCGGCCCAGGCCGAGCAGATGCAATCCACCCTTAACGATTTCTGGCAGTACTATCGCACGGTGCTGAGTGACGGCAGGTTGCGGGTGGAGCAAATCCTGAACGAAGAACAGCGCAAGAAATTCGAACGAATGCTGCAGGAGAATCAGCCGCATTAGACCACTGCCGCCGCACAGCCGCGGCGTGAGCTGCGGTATCCCGGTGTTGACAGGGCCTTCCGGTCTGAGGAAAATGGTTCTGCTACATGCATTATTTCCGCGTTATTCTTTTGCTGGCCGCCGTGTTATCGTTTGCCGCCTGCAGTGACGAAGCCCATTATCCGGTCCGCACCTACAACATGGGTGAGCGAGTCGACCTTGGGCACATCGTCTACATCATATTTGAGACGCAGTGGCTGACCCATATCGGGGAGGGCCCCGACGCTAAAATCCCGCAGAATCGCTTTTTCCTGGTGCGTATGAGCGCCACCAACAGCAAGAGCAGCGACCTCCTTGTGCCGACCGTGAGCGTCGAGGATGACAGCGGCCACAGCTACACCGAGATGAGCACCGACGTGGGAGCGCCGCAATGGATTGGCTTTCTGCGCGATGTGAAGCCGGCCGAATCGGCGCAGGGAAATGTCGTTTTCGACGCGCCGCCGCGTCACTATAAGTTGAAGGTTATGGACGAGACCGGAGACCGCATCGCCTATATCGATATCCCGCTCTCCTTCGGCGCTGAGACGCCTGAGATGCCTACTCCGGGCTCCGCCAAGGAGCCCTCCGTGCCAGCCATCCGGTCGCCCGGCGGCTCCACGAATCCGAAGAAGCAGTAGGATCCGCCTCGGGCCTGTAACTTTGAATTAACGCTACTGCGGCACCCCGCAGGCATTAGAATCTAAGTATGAGGGCCATTACGGCGGCATTGCTGTTCTTTCTTCAGGCCACGGACCCCACTGCGGACGGCATGAAGGCCCTCGAAGAAGGCAAGTACGAAGCCGCCGTTGAGGCGTTTACCAAAGCCATCCACGCCGACGCCAAGGATTACTTCGCGCATTTCAATCTGGCGATGGCCTACAGCCTGCTACACAAGGATGAGGAAGGCGTGGCCGAATATCGCAAGACTTTGGAACTCAAGCCCGGGCTCTACGAGGCCGAACTGAACGGCGGAATTCTGCTCTTGCGCCAGAAGAATCCCGTCGAAGCACTGCCGCTGTTTGAAGATGCCGCGCGCCAGAAGCCCCGGGAGTTTCGCCCGCGCTATTACCTGGCGGAATCGCAGCTCCAGACAGGCGACCCGGCCAAGGCCGAGGAGAATTACCGGACGGCGGCCTCGCTCGACCCTAAGTCGGCGGGTGCTCAACTGGGGATAGCGCAGGCCCTGGTGCAGCAGGGGAAACTGGCGGATGCCGAGCCGTACTTTCGGCAGGCCGGGCAGATTGAGCCGAAATATCGCGACTATCTGCTGCAGCTGGCCGACCTTTATCAAAAGGGCAATCAAACGGCCGAGGCGATGGTCATCTACCGCGAGTTTCCGGATAACCCCAATGCGCAGACCCGACTGAGTGAGCTTTTGCTCGACTCCAAACAATACGCCGACGCCATACCCGGCCTGGAATCCAGTTACGAGAAGCAGCCCTCCGAGTCAAACCGTGTAGCGCTGGCGGCGGCCTATGTCCTCACCCACAAACCCGAAAAGGCGCTCCCGCTGCTGGAATTGGCGGTGGCCGCCGAGCCTGCGAATTTCGACGTGCGTATGATGTATGCCCGAGCCCTGCGCGATCGCAGGCAGTTTGCCGCCGCCGCCCACCAGTTCTATGAAGCCGTAAAGTTGAAGCCTGCCGAAGCCAAGACGTGGACCGAATTGGGCGACATGCTCTACATGATGGGCGACTATCCGCAGGCTCTGCCGGCCTTTGAGCAAGCCGCCAAGCTGGGCGAGAACACCGCCGGAAACTGGTTCTTGCGCGCCATCATTCTAGATAAACTCAAACAGTTGAAGCCCGCTAAAGAAGCTTATGAGCACTTCCTTTCGATGAGCCAGGGAGCCCACCCCGACCAGGAATTCCAGGCGCGGCAGCGTGCTCGGATCATCCAGAGGGAACTGGACAAGCGCTGATGTGGAGATTGAGAAGCTCCGGGAAAGTCGGCTACGCAAGCGCTCCCTTACGGTCGCGGCTCGGCAACCCGCTGCTTCAGATCCGCGACCGTAAGGGAGCGGTGCACCAGTTATTCTTACAGCGCCTGATGCCGCTGGCGATTCTGGCTCTGCTTCTGGCGCCCGCCGGCAGGCTGCAGGCGGACTTGAAACAGGCCATGACGGAACGCGATTTGGGAAGGCGCTCCAAGCTGGCTCTGGACAACGCCAAAGCCGCGCTCAAGGCTGGCCGCGCCGCCTATGAACAGGGCGATGGCAGCAAAGTCGCGGCCGCCATTGCCGAGATCGAGGAATCCGTCGACCTGGCCTCGGAGTCTCTCGCTAAGACCGGCAAGAACCCGCGCAACAGCCCCCGGTGGTTCAAACAGGCCGAAATCGAAACGCGCGATTTGCTCAAGAGACTGGAGACCTTCCAACACGACATGAGTTTCACGGACCGGCCCATGCTGGATAAAGTGAAGGCCCGAATTCAGGAGGTGCATGACAACCTCCTGCTGGGATTGATGGAGGGCAAACACAGATGAAGACGTCAGCCCGGATTGCTCGCGGGTTAGTGTGCTGCTGGCTTCTGGCGGCTCCCGCTGCCGCGCAGCGCGATTTTCTGACTGCCGACGAAACCGATCAGATTAAAGAGGCGCAGGAACCCAACCTGCGGCTCAAGCTCTACGCCGATTTCGCCAGACAGCGCGTGGACCTGGTGAAGAGCTTGCTCTCCAAAGACAAGCCCGGCCGCTCGATTCTCATCCACGACGCATTGGAGGACTACTCCAAAATACTCGACGCCATCGACGATGTGGCGGATGACGCCATCACGCGCAAAGTGGATGTCAAACTGGGTCTGACAATGGTGGCCACCGCGGAAAAAGAAATGCTGCCAATTCTGAAAAAGGCGCAGGACAGCCAGCCTAAGGACGTGGAACGCTATGCCTTCGCTCTGACTCAGGCCGTTGAGACCACCACCGATAGCCTGAACCTGGCGATGCAGGACCTCGGGAAGCGCACCAAGGACGTGGAGGCCCGCCAGGAAAAGCAGAAGAAGACGCTTGAGGAAAGCATGACCCCGACTGAGCGCGAGGGCAAACAGGCCGATGAGAAAAAGGCCGCCGCCGCGGAGCAGAAGAAAGAGCAGCAACAGAAGAAAGCTCCCACGCTCATGCGCCCGGGCGAGAAGAAACCCGACGGCCAGTAAGCGCGCCTCATAACCTCCCCGGCGTACACCCGAACGTCCGCTTAAAAGCCGCTATAAACGCACTCACACTGGCGTATCCGGCATCGAGCGCCGTATCGGTAACCGACTTGCCCTGGGCCAGCGCGCGAATGGATTCCAGCAGCCGGGCCTTCTGCTGCCACAGCCCAAAGCTGATGCCGGTTTCGCTGCGGAAGAGCCGCTCAAGAGTGCGCCTGCCCGCGCCGTAGCGCCGGGCCAGTTCGTCAAGCGGTTGATCGCCGGCGGGATTCGCAAGCACATGCTGCGCCACCGCCAGCGCGCGCGGGTCTTCGGGCAGCGGCAGAGAGAGCGGCGTTAGCGGCGCCAGGTCGATCTCATCCAACAGTACCGCCAACAGCCGCTTCTGGCCGGGAATGCGCAGGTCCAGGGCGCCAATCTCGATCACCCTCAAGATCAATTCGCGCAGCAGGGCGGTCGCCGAAATCACACGGCAGTCCGTGAAGCGCATTGCCGGTTCATCCAATTCCGGCGGAAAGTACAGCGACCGCATGGCCACTTCACCCCACATACGGATGGAGTGCGGGCACCCGGCCGGAATGAAGACGGCTTTGCCAGGCGGAATCATCCAGGTCCATCGGCCGGCGTAAACCGTCATCGCCCCGGCGCTGGCGAAGAGCAGTTGGCGCCAGGTGTGAGTGTGCTCGGCCAGCAGGTGTCCGCTGCTGAAATTGCTGGCAAGCGAGCGCACCCCCAGAAATGGTTCCTGTTCCACGCGGAGCCGCGGATATTGGCGCGGTTGCGACATTGTTTGTCAATTTACCGCAAGACCAGCGCTTCTGTCTTCGCTTACTCTTGGCCCATGGCGAACAATCTCTCTTTCTTTTCGATTCACGCAGACAATCTGGACCGCACCCGCGGTTTCTATGAGCGCGTATTCGGCTGGCGTTTCGAACCCTGGGGACCCCCCGGTTTCTATCTGATTCACACCGGCGACGAAAAGAACCCCGGCGTGCTGGGCTCGATGAGCGGGCGCCGCGAACCGTTGACCGGCACGGGAATGCGGGGCTTTGAGTGCACCATCACGGTGGACGATATCGATCAGACCATCCGCTCCATAGAAGCCGCCGGAGGGACGATCGTGATGGCGAAATTCCATATCCCGACGGTGGGGACGGGCTGCTACTTCCAGGATCCCGATGGCAATCGCGCCGGCGCGATGCAGTACGAGACTCCGCCCCGTTCATAAGTGCCAAGCCCGGCCTTTGAGGGCAATGAGCAATTGCGAACAGACGGCGGTAAGAGGATCGGTTAGTCTGGATTTATGATGGCGAAGGTTCTCGCGACCGGCTGCATGTTTGGCGCGGCCCTGTTTCTGGGCGGTTGCAGTTCCAGCAAAGAGGCACCTAAGGCGAGCGTGGCGCCCGCCCAGACAAGCACCGACCAAAGCCCAGACATCACTCCGGCCGCGGCCCCGGTCTCGAAGAATGTCCCAACGCAGGTAGAAATGGTGAACGTGGACATTCACCTTGACCCGGAGTTGATTTTACACATCCACCGTTTGTCGGGTCAGTTTCTCCCCACCAGGAAGGGGCAACCGCCTGCATTCGACGACAAGCTTTCTTACATCGTAAACATCGATTCCGCCGAAGTTGCCGTCAGCCCGGAAAGCATGAGCCACGCCCTGAACACCTACGTGTTCAATGCGGAAGGCGCGCCGCTCAAGAATCTGACGCTCACCATAGAAGGCAACCAGATTAAACAGACCGGCAAGCTGAACAAAGGCCCCGGCCTTCCGTTTGAAATGACGGGCACCATGAGCGCCACGGCCGATGGCAGAATCCGCATTCAACCGACAAAGGTGAAGGCGGCTCACTTTCCGGTTAAGGGCATCATGAAACTCTTCGGCCTGGATATGGCCCAGCTGGTCAATACCAGCAAGACGAAAGGCGTGACGGTAGAGGGGAACGATATCATACTGGATGCGGCCCAGATGCTGCCGCCTCCGTTGATGCGCGGACATATCACGGCGGTGAACATTGAGGGCGGCCAGATCGTCCAGACCTTCGGCACCGCGCGAAAACCGCAGGCTGGAAAGCCCTCAGGAGGCAATTACATGTTCTATCGCGGCGGTGTGCTGCGGTTTGGCAAGCTGACGATGAACGACACGGACATGAAGTTGATCGACGCTGACCCAACCGACGCCTTCGATTTCTTTCCGGACCATTACCAGGACCAGTTAGTGGCCGGTTACTCCAAGACCACCGCCACCGGCGGACTGCTTGTATACATGCCGGACTTTGGGAAGATTACGAAGCCGCTTACGCCGCATGTGGCCAAAGAGCAGGGCGCCACTCGCATGACACCTGTCTCAACAGCGCGTTAAGGCCTGTTTCAGAATGCGGGAGACCACCCGCTTCACACCAGCATTCGTCACACCAGCATTTCGCGGATGGGTTCGCCGCTGACAATGGTCGGGCGCTCGGAGCGGCCGTTGTGCAGATAGGTCACCTTCACGTGGTCCAGGCCCAGGCACCAGAGGATGGTGGCGTGTATGTCATGCACGTGCGCCGGGCGCTCTATGGCGCGCAGACCGATGTCGTCGGTGCGCCCGAGCGTGAGGCCCTTCTTGACGCCGCCGCCGGCCATCCACATGGTGAAGCCCCAGGGATTGTGGTCGCGGCCGTTGCCCTTTTCGTTAAAGGGCGTGCGCCCGAATTCCCCGCCCCAGACCACCAGCGTGCTGTCCAGCAGACCGCGGGCCTTGAGATCGGTCAGAAGACCGGCGATGGGCACGTCGGTTTCCTGACACCTTCGGCCGTGATTCTTGTCCAGATCGTTGTGCGCATCCCATCCGCTGCCGCTGCCGGAATAGAGCTCCACAAAGCGGACCCCGCGCTCTACCAGCCGGCGGGCCAGCAGGCAGTTCTTGCCGAACTGGGCGGTGGCCTCATTGTCCATGCCGTACAACTTGCGCGTGGCATCCGATTCCTTAGCCAGATCCACGGCCTCCGGGGCGGAGGATTGCATGCGATAAGCCAGCTCGTAAGAATTCAGGCGCGCTTCGAGTTCGGTGTCTTCCGGCTTCTTGTCGCCATAGTGACGGTTGAGCTGGTTGAGCAGGTCCAGGCGCCCGCGCTGCTGTTCGCCACCGATGGTGTCAGGCGGCGCCAGGTCCAGAATCGGCGCGCCTTCCCGGCGCAGAAAGGTGCCCTGATAACTGGCGGGCAGGAATCCGGAACTCCAGTTCTTCGAGCCCCCCACCACCTCCGCGGCGTCGGTCAGAATCACAAACGTCGGCAGGTTGTTGTTGGCCGTGCCCAGCCCGTACGTCACCCATGACCCCATGGAAGGGCGGCCGGCCAGAATCGAACCGGTGTTCATCTGGCACACGGAGCCGACATGGTTGAGACCATCCGCCCAGCAGCTGCGCAGCATGGTCATTTCGTCCACATGCTCAGCCACGTTCTGATACCAGTCCGACACCCACATGCCGCTTTCGCCGTACTGTTTCCACTTGCGGGTGGAAGGCATCAGCGTGTTCGAGGCTGTTCCCATGGCGGTGGTTACTTTGCCGTAGGAAGCCGGCATCGGCTGGCCGGCCAACCGGTCCAGTTCGGGCTTGGGGTCGAAAATGTCGATGTGGCTGGGGCCGCCTTCCATGAAGAGCCAGATCACGGATTTGGCGGTAGGCGTGTGATCGGGCTTCTTGGGCGCCAGCGGATCCACCTGGCGCGCGCCCTGAAGCATGGAAGAAACTGCCAGCGCACCGAGGCCACCACACGACCGCATCAGGAATTCACGGCGACTGCCCGCAGGTGTGAAATGTTTGGATGGCATATTAGTTCCGATACACGAATTCGTTAGAGTTCAACAGCATCTCGCAGAAATCCACCACCGCCGCGGCGTATGCGGGCTCCACGCCGTCGGGCAGCGCGGTGGGAAGCGCAAGCTTTTCGCCTCGTGCCGCGCGCTCCGCAATCCGGCCTTTCTGCTTCTCGAAAAACGTGGCGGCGGTATCTTTCTCCCACGGATCGGGAAGCCGCGAATAAGCCAGGCGGAAGGCGTTATTCACCGGTTCCTTGGACGTCAGGACCCGCGCGGCGAAAGCCTCCGCCCAGTCCAGCGTCACCTTGTCATTGAGCATGGTCAGAGCCTGCGGAGCCGTGGTGGTGATCTCGCGCCGCGAGCAGGATTCATGCGTGTCGGGCATGTCGAAGGCTTCCATCATCGGATAGCGCGAATTGCGCTTGACGAAGATATAAACGCTGCGGCGATTGCGATCCTCGGGGCTCGAAAGCTTCCAGCCGCCGCGCTGCGCGCCCATCCCCGCGGGCAGTTCCGGATACACGCTGGGGCCTCCGGCCTTGGGATTCAGCAGGCCCGCAACCAGCAGCGCGGAATCGCGGATCTCTTCGGCATCCAGGCGCTGCCGTGGAAAGGCCCACAGAAGCCGGTTGTCGGAATCGACCTCCGCCGCATCCTTCCGGGAATCGGACGACTCCTGATAGACCGCCGACATCATGATCAGCTTGTGCATCCGCTTCATGCTCCAGCCGCTGCTGGTGAACTCGCGGGTCAGCCAGTCCAGCAGTTCAGGATGCGTCGGCCGCTCGCCCATGATTCCGAAATCGCTGGGCGTGCCGGCGATGCCCCGGCCGAAGTGGTAGTGCCAGATGCGGTTCACCATAACGCGCGCGGTCAGCGGATTCTCCGGATCGGTGAGCCATTTGGCCAGCGCGGTACGGCGGCCGGTGGACTCGGGCGCCGGTGATTGCGGCGGCACAATTTTCGCGGGGCCAGGATCGAGGATGGTGAGGAACCCGGGTTGCACCTCCTCACGAGGCGCATCGTAAGCACCGACACCAAGCACGTGTGTCGGAGGAGCCGTGCGATTGAGATCGGCCATCCCGATGCCTTCCGGCAGCGGACCCGGATCTATGCCGCTAAACTTCGCCAACTCGGTCTTGAGCGAATCGTATTTTTTGCGCGCATCGCCTTTGAGGGCCTTGACGGCATCGTCGTCCGAAGTTTGCAGATACGGTTTCGCCTTGGCGAACATCTGCCACTCGAAGGGATTCCGCTCGGCCGCCGGCTTCAGGATCATGGCTTGAATTTCGGGCGGGTACTTGTCGAATAACTCCTTGGCGAGTTTGTCCTTTTCAGGCTGGAGCACTGCGGCGATCTGCTTGCGGGTTTCGGCCGTGGCCTCTTCCCATTGCGCCTTCTTAATTTTGAATTCGGCCAACTGGTCCGGCGTCAGTATCGAAATATGGTCGTCCGCCGCCGTGTTCGCGAAGAAGGCCTGCAGCCGATAGTAATCGGCTTGCAAAATCGGATCGAACTTGTGATTGTGGCAGCGCGCGCAACCGTACGTGAGCCCCATGAACACGGCGCCCGTGGTGTCGGTGATATCGTTCAGAATCTCCTGGCGGCGCTGCTGTAAAACCCGCGCATTGCTCTCGTCCGGATAGTGGCGGCTGAAGCCGGTGGCCACACGCGCATCAGCGCTTGTGGGCCACATTTCATCGCCGGCGATCTGCTCCTGCACAAACCGGTCGTACGGCTTGTCCTGGTTGAACGACTGGATCACGTAGTCGCGATAACGCCAGGCATTGGGGCGGACTTCGTCCGACTTGAAACCTTCGCTCTCGGCGAATCGCGCCAGATCGAGCCAATGCCGGGCCCAGCGCTCGCCGTACTGCGGCGAGGCCAGCAGACGGTCCACAACTTTTTCAAATGCCTGCGGTGACTGGTCGGCCAAAAACGCATCGGTCTCTTCGACGGTCGGCGGCAGGCCGATCAGGTCGAAACTGGCACGGCGCAGCAGAGTGATTTTGTCCGCGGGCGCGCCGGGTGTGATGTTCTTGGCTTCGAGCTTTGCAACGATGAACTGGTCTATGGGGTTGCGAACCCAGCCGGTGTTATGCACCACCGGCGGATTCTGCTCTTTGACCTTTTGCAGCGACCAGAATTCGCGCTGGCGCTTCGTGAATGTGTCTGCGGCAAACAGCACCGTACAGCAAATGGACAGAGATATCGCGACTCGACGCATTAGTACCTCAAGGCTCCATTTTAGAATGCGCCAAATTGGGGCAAAGGTCAACAAAATAAACGACGGTGTGGGCCAAAAACCGACAGGCGCGGAGACTGGTTTGCGGCCGGGATCACGTTGCCCATTTAGAAGCCGTCGGTCGGTAAATTCCGAACATCAGCACCGTACCATTAAGCCATTACCGGCCCAACACCCGAATCCGGTGCGACTCGCTGTCAGCCACGTAAACCACTCCGGCGCTGCTCACGAAGATGCCGTGCGGGCGGGAAAGACGGCACTGGCGGGCATCGCCATCCGGCCCGTCACCGCGCTGCCCGGTGCCCACGATGGTCGTGATGATCCCGGTCTTCAGGTCGATCCGGCGGATGGTATGGCTCTCGGTGTCGTCCAGATACAGGCTGCCGTCGGGCGCCCAGGCGATGCCTTTTGGCCCCGAGAGCCGCGCCAGTTTAGCCGGACCGCCATCGCCGTCATAGCCGGTGGCGCCGGTGCCGGCCACGTGATAGATTTTGCCGGTGCGCGGATCCATGCGATACACGGCATTACCTTCCCGAAGCACCAGGTAGAGATTGCCCTCCGGGTCTACGGTTATCGCGCGCGGTCCGTTTAGGGGTGTGCCTGAAATCGGCGCGCCGTCGGGCGTGGGCTTCCGCTCACCCGTGCCGGCCCAGGTTTCGATGATGCCGGTGCTGAGGTCCACGCGGCGGATGCGCAGGTTTCCAATATCGCAGATCAGCAGACGCCCTTGCGGATCGAACGCGATGCTGTGCGGCTGCCTGAGCTGGGCCTTCACAGCCGGCCCGCCATCGCCGCCGAAGCCCGCCGCGCCGGTTCCGGCCACGGTGGAAATCACGTGCGTCCCGGCGTCCACGCGCCGCACCACGTGGTTCTGCATCTCGGCGAAGAACATGTTGCCGCCGCGGTCGAAGCGCACTTCGTACGGTTCATTCATGGCCGCCGCCAGCGCCGGGCCCCCATCGCCCGCGTAGCCCTTTTGCCCGGAGCCCGCGACCGTCGAAATAACCTGTGTCTTCAAATCCAGACGGCGTATACGATGGTTGCCGATCTCGCAGAAGTAGAGCGCGCCATCGGGACCGATCGTCAAGCCGTACGGGTTGTTGATCTCTGCCTTGGCGCCGGGGCCGCCATCGCCCGAAAACCCCGGTGTTCCGGTACCGGCGATGGTGGCGATAGTAACAGCGGACAGGGCCGGCGGCAAGCCCGCACACCAGCCCGCACAGAGGAGTACAAAGGCGGAAACGCGCATAGCAAGAGTGTACCCGGATTCAGCCTGCCAGTGCTCCGCCTGCTTTATTCCTGCTCGGCCCGCCTCCAGGTCTTGTCGGGATTGAACCGCGTCATCTGCCGCGCCAGCGCCGCCGTATTGGCTCCGAGATCTTTTTCGTAGACCACACCCTGGTGATTGACGATGAAAGTCTTCACTCCGGACACCGCGTACTCGGCCGGAAAGGCCACCAGGGCGAAGCCGCCAATCATCGCGCCTTTGACCACATAGTCGAATGCGCCGCCGGCGGCGTCCGGCCCCTGGGCTTTCAGGATGCGGAAACGATATCCCTGGTACCGGTCCGACTTCCCGGCGCCTTCACCCATGTTCGCCGCCGCGGTAGCGAATGCCTTGGGCACCAGACTTTCGGGAGCGCCGTCCCAATACAACCCATCCTCTTTGCCCGGAGAACTCACGAACTTCTGCGCATAGTCCAGAATCCCGTTCTTGTTATGGTCACTTGCGGCGTACTCCATCTGCGCTTCAACGTAGCCCCGGCAGACTTCTACTGCGTTGACCTCGTTCTCGCCGATGCGGTGCGCCAGAATCTCTATTTTGCCCGCGGCCGAATCGAAATGCCATTTTCCACCCTTGCGAACCAGCGGAACCGGAAATGGCCAATCCTGCGCGCCGATGGATAGAGTGGCCCGGTCGGGATTGCTCGGGTCCTGATTGATCTTCAGGCTCTCGCGGGCGGCATGGGCAAACTCCGCCCGGTCGTTCTTGTCCTCCGTGGGATCTCCGGATTCCACGATATCTTTGCCGTTCGGGCCAAACAGTTTCAACAAGGCTGCTGTGTCGTTGTGTTCGGCCGCCTCGATCGTCGCCTGGGCGGCGGCTTGCGGCGATTCGAAAGTTTGCTGAGCGGTCTGCGGAGCCGCTTGCTGCGCCACTGCCAGCGCGAAAATTATCAGATTGGCTTTTCTCATGGCGTTCTGCTCCTGGCGTTCTGCTCTTATCGGTGCCGGCCGCCCCCGGGATTGCCTCTTGGCGCCGGGGCCGAGCGGCCTTGACCTCCGCCACCTCCGCTTCGCGCGGGGCCCAGGCTTGAGAATCCGTGATCGCTATGCGCCCTGGCAGCCTGGCCGTTCTCGATGCCGCCAAAGGCGCTATGGTTCGGATTGTTCGGCGCGATGGGCCGGTTGCCCATCCGCTCTCCCGGACGTGCCGCCATCGCGGGCGCGCCATGTGCTTCGGGCGTCCTCAGATTCTGGCGCACGGGCGCCTGGTATCGCTGCGCCAATCCGCGGTTGGCGTACGGCACGCCCTCCCGATGCTGCGCATCATGAGTCCAGACAGCGTTTCCATGGACGTTCCCGATTCGCGTTCGATTGAAGTTGTACCGGTTGATGAAAGTATTGTTGACGACCACGGTTCGGCTGCCCCATCCGGGATGCCATCCCCAGCCGCCCCAACCGCCCCAACCGCCGCCGAAATAGGCTCCGATCGAAATGCCGGCGCCGAAGCCGAAGAAAACGCCGGCGCCAAAAACCGGCCGCGGGGGCCAGTACCACCGCGGGTAGGGATACCACAGCGGCGGGCCCCAGATCCATGCCGGATCGTATACGGGGACGTAAATGACTTCCGGGTTAGCAGGCACAATCTCGATCACGGGTTGCCCCGCATCGGTGGTTTGCTCTACTCGCTGCTGGTCGGTGGATGACAGCTTGCCGGCTTCCTGCGCCTTCCGCCGCATTCGCTGAATGGCGTCCATGACGTCGGCCTGCTGCGCTAGAAACGCGTTGCCCAGATTGGATGTCCAGGTGACGTCTTCATTCAAACGCTTCATCACATCCGGAAAAATCACCAGAGCTTGAATACTCGGATCCCAGTTCTGGTCCTGCGCGGCCTGCGTCAAAGCGGGGCCGTTCAAATTGGGGTTGCGCTGCATCCACTGGTAGGCTTGTACGACTTCCAGCGGATAAGTGGCGGCCACCAGGATCTGGCTCACGAGGGGATCCGGATAGAGGGCAATGGGCGCTACCAGACCATCAAGCTGGTCGGGGCTTAACGTCTGCCCGGGCGGCGGTGGGGCGGGCGGTGCATCCTGCGCCAGCAGAATTCCGTCCAGCGGCGCCAGGAGCGTGCCGCACAGAAGCACAGCAACCACTCGGGCCAGGGCCAGGGGAAATGATTTGCGGAGCATACAAACCTCCTGATTGATTATACGTAGCCTTAAAGATCGCGTTTCTACTGTCCGCAGGGTAGTGAGGCAGACGCGCGAGGCATTCAGCCTGCCGGGGCTTTTGCTGCGGCAGTCAGACCGTAAAGATCTCCATCGCCTGCTTAAGGCTGGCCACCGCATCGCGTCCCTGCGCGGGCGAGTATTCGTGTCCGATATAGCCCGTGTAGTTCAGATCGGCGATGGCCTTGGCGACAAAATGGTAATTCAACTCCTGGGTGTCATCGATCTCATGACGCCCCGGGTTCCCGCCGGTGTGGAAGTGCCCGATCCACTGAAAGTTGTCCCTGATATTGCGCACGATGTCGCCATCCATAATCTGCGCATGATAGATGTCGTAGAGGATCTTGACGCGCGGTGAGTTGACCCGCTTCATTACGTCCACGCCCCAGGCAATGTGATCGAACATGTAGTCCTTGTGGTTCACCTTGCTGTTCAGGTACTCCATGCAGATCAGGATATTCTTGTCCTCGGCGTGGGCTTTGACCCGGTTCAGAAATGCCACGCAGTTTTCGGCGCCTTCCGCATCCGCCATTCCCTTGCGGTTGCCTGAGAAGGTGATGATATTGGGCACGGCGTTGGCGGCCGCCTCGTCAATTGCGGCGTGCATGGCCTTTTCCAGCCGTTCATGATTCTCCTTGCGATTCAGCGCTTCGGGAATCGTGCCACCCGGTCCGGGCGGATACATGGTCGGGATCAGGCCGTATTTCTTGAGCATGGGCCAATCCGCCGGGCCTCTCAGGTCATAGCCGACAATTCCAAGGCTTGCCGCAAGCTTGCACCCGTCTTCCAAGCTCGTGCCGCGGGCGAAGACGCCACCCGTGACGCATTGTTTCAGGCGTCCCTTGGGCGCGGTGCGAGTCTCCTGACCCAGGACGGACGTTTGTGCCAATGCTCCCGGATACGGCAATGGCGGGGAAAAGATCTCGGCGGCGCATGGAAACCTCCCGGTAACGGGTACCTGAAGCATGATTAACACAGGGCTCCGGAGAGTGCAACAGAAAGCGAAGTTCAGAGAGGGCCGAGCGGACAGCGAACTAATCTGGCTTGGAACCGGACAGGTATAAGGATAGAGAACGGAGAGAGAGGATCTAACAGCGGGGGGTAGGCAGGCGGAAACCGCCTGCCTACGATAGGTAACCCCAAAGGAATCAACTAATAATTACTAAACGGTGCGGCGGCGTCGCAGGACCGCTGCCAAGCCAACCAGACCTAAGCCAAGACCGAGCAAAGCTGAGGCGGGGGGTTCAGGAGCACCAAGCGGCTCAACGAAGACCGTGGCGGAGTAGGTATTCGTTACCGACCCGGTAGAGGACAATGTGCCGAGCACGGTCTGGAAAGGAACGGTGAACTGCGAACTGAAAATCGCTGTCCATGTGTCAAGACCGTCAGCCGTCACTCCCGAAAATGAGAAGGAAGCAACGGACGAGGGTATGCCGGGGCGCCCTGGGTTGTTCTGAAAGTTAATCGGCGAAGACGCCAACGGGAACCGGTGGTGTGCAGGTCTGACCAACCATGGCCGGCGATGCCGAGCAGCCAGCCGAACCGTCTATCCCATGGAACACCAGGTTGATGTCCAACGCCGAGAACAACGAGCTCGGGATAAAGCTGATAAAGGGCTGTGGAGGCGTAAAAGGAGCATCCGGATTAGTTGATGGCTCCGTGGTGCTATTCAAAGGTTGAACGTTGACCGGTGCATTGTTAACAAGAACCCCCGCATAATCGCCTGTGGCCCCTGTACCAATCGTGGCTTGGTTGGGCGTGGTAGCCGGGTCTGTATTTGTAAACGTGATCGTGGTAGGTGTGAACGTAACGTTGCCGGCAAAGTTGAAACTTGACGGCACTAAAATAGGTGACGCTGACAAAGTGGCGCAACATCCTGCCGCCAACAATGCAACGGACCGTAAACTGACGAATCTATTCCCCCGCATAACTTGTTTTTCTCCTCCTGAATGCTGATAGCAACTCCCTCGTTTTCCGAGGTGTCAACAACCAACATTGTGATTGTGCTTGAAAAGGAGCGGAGTTGTCTAGTGGTGTCGATAACAATAGTACTAAGTATAGGTATTTTTCAATACCCAAAGGCATCGGTACTAAAGCGTACGCTCGTTTTTCTAAGTATTATCAAACGCTGGCAGTTGCGCTTTTTGGGATTTGCTCCAAAGTACCGACCGGCCGCGAAAACCCGACCGATTCGCACATGTTTAATCTTCCGGAGCAATTCATCACAAATCAAAGAGGCCGTCCCCTCCTGTTGATAACAGGTCTCTTGCGCGAGCCACAGTTTCTACGCGGTAACGGGCAACAGGGCCGGCGCAACTGCCGGAAACTCGAAACCGTGGAAAACGTTATGTAGGGTGGACTTGTTGCTGTCGCGGCAAATAACGGCAGACGCCGCCAGAGCACGCGTCAGTTCGCTCACGGAATCGCGATATTTCTGGTTCGGGAACCGCGAGTCGAAGTGCAGCACTTCCATGTCGCAGCGGTATTTCGGGTCGTAATACGGCGGCAGCTCCGCTCCGTCCCAGGAAAGCGAGTTCAACCCGATCCTCCGCAGAATCGTGGCCGAGCTATGGCGGAAAGTGGCGGTCGCGATTCCCGTACAGCCGCCGCGAAGCTGGAGGAGCCCGTACGTGGCCAGGATGATGCGAAGCGGTTCGAGCGTCCCACGGTGCGATTCGGCAACCGCCCAGCCGCCCACTTCTCCGAAACCGATCCGCATTTGCCGGGCGCGCTCCATCTCGGTCTCTACCGCGCCCCGAAACCGGTCACCAAACTCGGGGCACTGCGAAAGAGCCGAATGGCGGACCCAGAGGTCATCGAAGCCGCTGGCGTTGCGCTCTTCCAGGTATCGAAGGCAGGCGCAAATGCGGCCGTCGGAATCGATCGACAACACGTGCCAGCTACGGTCATCGATGTCGACCTTATGGTGGCCGTCGACCAAGTCTTCAGGCTGGATGGCGCCGTCATTAAGGTACACGCTGCCCCGAAAGCGCTGCATTTCCGCAAACAGGTCGTCATGCCGGCGGGCATTGACTTCAACATTGCGGAAATGGCTGGAAATGGCGGGCCGGGAAGATGGAGGGAGCACTACAAATCGGGTCTGGGTCCGGGTGCGAGAAAATATCATATCTCGTTGATTCCTTTCATCTTTCGCGTTCAAGTTTAAACATCAGATTCCGTTTCGAATTCGGCAGGGGACAAGAGCGCTTTAGACTGGAGTTGAAGTTTCGCCGAGCTTTTGGGTCTCTAGAATCTGTGAGCATCTTCACAGTTCGACTATACGTCTCGTATCAGCCCGGATTTTAGACCCTAACGGTCAACACTCCCGTGGCTGTCACTGCGGACTACAAGATGGCCTGCTGAATTTGTGGAGTACCGCCCGCGCAATTCAAGTACCGGAAACGGCGCCTGGCAGCGCCCAACTGAAAAATAAAGACTTAGAGATTATGAGGAAGCGTCATTCGTTTTTACTACAATAGTCCTAGTACGAAGTTGGTGTGGAAAACCTCAATTCGATTGGGGTTATTCATGACAACTGAAATTGTGCGGCATGCGACGAATTACACGATGGTTCGAATCACCGTAAAATTTATACCGTAACATTTTCCGCAAAGCGAAGAAAAAACGAAATTTGTGGCCTCTGACCCAGGGAGCTGGGATGGTGGAATTCAGCTTAGCCGTCTGAGTCCACGGAGTTTCCCGGGAACAAGGGGCGGAACATCTACGTCTCCCCTTTGAGCACCGGTGTCAGACAGCCCCAAATTCCGTCTCAGCGCGTCATTCTGGGAGGCGACGAGGATCGCTCTCGATTCGCTGCGCAAGAACAAACTCCGCAGTTTCCTGACGCTGCTCGGGATCATTCTGGCCACCACTACGTTGATCGCGGTAACGGCCCTGATCCACGGCATGAACGTCTACATTGCCGAAAAGGTGTCCAACATGGGCTCGGACGGCTTCCGGGTGGTCCGGATGGCCTGGTTCGGCCCCTTCGACCCCAAGAAATTCTTCGAAATGCAGAAGCGGAACCCACAGATCAGACAGGACGAATACGATTTCATCAAGGAAAAAGCGGCGCTGGTGAAAGAAGTGGGCATGATGGCGTCGCGCAACGCGCGCGTGTCCTACAAGGGCGATTCCGTGATGGACGTTGACCTCGAAGGCGTCACCGACAACATACCGGCGATCAACAACGTGCAGGTGGATTCAGGCCGCGGCATCACCTAT
The DNA here is from genome assembly GCA_963817515.1 of Bryobacterales bacterium. GTDB lineage: Bacteria > Acidobacteriota > Terriglobia > Bryobacterales > Bryobacteraceae > DATMNI01. The sequence goes on from CAWFPJ010000015.1 coordinate 88,740, forward strand.
GAGGAAGTCCGGCGCCACGCTCCGGTGGTGTTCATCGGCAACGATATCCGTGCGCGCTTCTTCGAGGGCCGCGACCCGGTGGGCAAATTCATTGAAATAGAAGGCGCGCCGTACGAGGTGGTGGGCACGGCGAAATCTCTGGGCAGCGTTTTCGGGCAGTCTCAGGACAACTTCGTCATGATCCCCATCGAGAGCTATTTCAAGACCTACGGCAATCGCAACGGAATCCGCGTCATCGCCAAAGCCATGGATCAGACGCACCTGGCGGAGGCCCAGGACGAAGTTCGCGTGCTGCTGCGTTCCTACCGGCACCTGGGGCCGGGCGTGGACGACAACTTCAGCATCTTCGCTTCGGAAACCATTGTGAGCCTGTGGGAGCGGCTGACGGCCACCATTGCAGGCATGGCGGTGGGTATTGTGTCGGTGTTCATGGTGGTGGGCGGCATCGTCATCATGAACATCATGCTGGCGGTTGTGACGGAGCGGACGCACGAAATCGGCATTCGAAAATCGCTGGGCGCGCGGCGGGCGGACATCCTCAACCAATATCTGGTGGAATCCTCGGTGCTGGCGGGAGCGGGCGGCCTGGCAGGGGTTTGTATCGCCTGGGTGCTGGCGATAGCGGTGCGCAGCTTTTCGTCGGTGCCCATGTCGCTACCCTGGTCATCGGTGTTGACCGGCGTAGGGCTCTCGGCGGTGGTGGGCTTATTCTTCGGCATCTATCCGGCGCGCCGCGCGTCCAAGCTGGATCCTATCGAGGCACTTCGGGTGGAGCGATGAGGAATTGAGTCCGCAGGCGAAGCCACCAAGGCCACCAAGACAAGTAAATCTTCTATGACGAAGCTGGCGTTTCTCAACGGTCTCAACCTTGCGATGCAGACAATCCGCTCGCACAAACTGCGCGCGTTTCTTACTGTGCTGGGGGTGATTATCGGCACCGGCACGATCATAGGGGTGAGCGCCATCCTCACGGGTTTTGACGCGTCGATCACGGCAGTGCTGCGGAGCTTCGGGCCCAACTCAATTATCGTTTTCAAATTTCCCGTGGGCTTCCGCGTAGGCAACCTGAGCGCGGAGGAGCGGGTCCGCAAGAATTTGACGTACGAGAACGCCATCCATCTGCGGGAGCGCTGTAAATCCGTGGAAGACGTCTCAGCCATGCTGTTCGCCAACCGCAACACGATCAACGCTCACTACCTGGGCAACGATATGTACAACGTGAACGTGTTCGGCGTGGAGGAAGGCTATGCGCGCGGCGGCGGGCAGGTGGAGCTTCACCTGGGGCGATTCTTCACCGACGAGGAAAGTCACCGGCGGATGCCCGTGGCGGTGATTGGCGCGGACGTCGAAAAGGGTCTGTACGCCAATCTGGATCCGATCGGAAAAACCATTCAGGTGGATGGCCACGAATTCACGGTGATCGGCACCATGCTGCGCCCGGCGGCCTCGTTCTTCGGCGATACCGACAGCCGCGTGCTGTTGCCTTACGGGACGCTGCACAAGATGTATCCCAACGCGCAGGAAAACGCGATCGTAGTCACGGCGATGCAGGGCAAACTGCCCGAGGCCCTGGACGAAGTGCGCACGGTGCTGCGGATCGACCGCCGCGTGCCCTACAACAAACCCGACAACTTCGCGCTTTCGACGGCGGAACAGATGGTTTCGGATTTCCGCCAGATTACGGCCATGACGTTCCTGGTGATGGTGGTGCTGAGTTCCATCGGGCTGATTGTGGGCGGCATCGGAGTGATGAACATCATGCTGGTTTCGGTGACGGAGCGGACGTTTGAAATTGGCCTCCGTAAAGCCATCGGCGCTAAGAAGTCCGACATCCTGATTCAGTTTCTGCTGGAAGCGGCGGCGCTAACGGGCCTGGGCGGCATCATGGGGATTATTTTCGGCTGGCTGATTTCGCTGGTGGCCCGGGTGGTGTTCAGTTCACTTCCGGCGACGGTGCCGGTTTGGGCGGCTGTGCTGGGGATCGTGGTGTCAGTGGGAATCGGACTGTTTTTCGGAATCTGGCCGGCCAACAAGGCGGCGCGGCTGGACCCGGTGGTGGCATTGCGGTATGAGTGAGGTGCGCCACCTTACCATGAACCGATGCGCCTTTTTCTTCGCCGCGTACCTCGCCCTGGCAGCGCCTGCTTCGCGACAGGATGCGTGGCGCGTCATCGGACCCGGCGGAGGCGGCGCGCTGTTCATCCCCACTGTCAGCCCGCACGACCCGCGCACTGTACTGGTGGGCTGCGACATGACCGGCTCATACATCACGCACGATGGCGGCAGATCCTGGCGCATGTTCAACCTGCGGGAGAAAGTCCGCTTCTTTGCTTTTGACCCTGTCGATCCGCACGTCATTTACGCCAGAGCGGGCGGCCTGTTTCGCAGCACTGACGACGGCGGCTCATGGCGGCGGCTGCTTCCCCGCGCCGAAAACATCCGGGCTGTACGCATGGGTGACGACCACGCGGAGGCCTCACTGGAATTTTCGGGCGAACCGGGCGGCGATATCACCGCGATGGCCATTGACCCGGAAAACTCGAAGTCGCTATACATCGCAGTGAAGGCGAATCTAACCACGGCTCTCTGGGCTTCAACCGACCGGGGCGCGACCTGGCACAAGACCGCGGATCTTCCCGGCGAGGCTCGCCAGATCTGGATCGATCCGCACTCTCCAAACCTGGAACGCACTCTATACGTTGCCGGCGCCGACGCGGTAGCCATCCGCCAGGACGGGCGCTGGCGCACTGGAGAATCCCCGGGCGCAATCGCGGATATTGCGGCGGGCTTTCCCGAAGCCGGCGGGCCAATTTTCTATGCCGTGATTGCCGGCAAGATTTTGGTTTCCGCGGGCGGCATGAAGTGGCGCGAGTCTTCTCTGCCCGGCTTTCAGGGAAAGGCGCGCGCCATCGCCACCAGCCTGTACCATCCGGATGTCGCCTACGTTTCTTATTCGGGATTGCGGGAGCCTGTCAGTGGATCGTCAGGCGTCGCCAAGACCAGTGACCGCGGCGGCCATTGGGACCTGGTGTGGCAAGCCTACCGCGGGGCCGACGGAGAGAACGTTCACGACGCCTGGATTGTGGCGCGGTTCGGCGCGGGCTGGCCGGGCAATCCGCGCGCGCTGGCGGTGTCGGCCAACGATCCGAACTTTTGCTATGGCACCGATGACGGCCGCGCCGTCGCCACCTTCGATGGCGGCAAGACGTGGAACGGAGTGTACTCCGAACCGGCACCGGGCGGCGGCTGGACCACCAACGGCCTGGACGTGACCACTTCCTATGGCGTGCACTTCGACCCTTTCGATGCCCGGCGCATTTTCATTTCCTACACCGATATTGGCCTGTTCGCAAGCTACAACGGCGGCGCGGGTTGGCAGAGCGCTACGCAGAACGGCGTTCCGCGCGCTTGGGTGAACACCACTTACTGGATGGCGTTCGACCCCAAGGTCCGCGGCCGCGTATGGGCGGTGATGAGCGCGGTCCACGATCTGCCGCGGCCCAAGATGTGGCGCGGGCGCTCGCCCGGCGGCTACGATGGCGGCGTGGTGCGCAGCGACGATGGCGGCCTCACATGGCGCGTGGCGGGTGAGGGCATGCCGCGCACCGCTGCCACGCACATTCTGCTGGACCCGGCCAGCCCGGAAAACGCACGCGTGCTGTATGTGGCCGGTTTTGGGCGCGGCATTTTCAAATCCACCGACGGCGGGCAGCACTGGGCGTTGAAGAACAACGGGATCGAAGGCGGCGAACCCTTCGCCTGGCGTCTGGAGCGCGATGTCAAAGGCACGCTGTATGCCGTGGTGGCGCGCCGCAGCGACGATGGCAGCTTCGGCAACGAGGGCGACGGAGCGGTTTACCGGTCCACCGATGGCGCCGAACATTGGACACGCGTTGCGCTTCCGAAGGGCGTGAATGGGCCGAATGGGCTGGCTGTGGACCCTGCAGATCCGCGGCGACTGTACCTTGCCGCATGGGCCCGCAGCACACGCGAGGGCGCGGTGGATGGCGGCATTTTCCTTTCGACCGATGCCGGGAGCACGTGGCGCAATGTGCTGAGCGAGGATCAGCATGTTTACGATGTGACGGTGGATGGGCGCAATCCGCGCGTGCTGTATGCCGCGGGGTTCGAATCGTCAGCCTGGCGATCGGCCGACCGCGGCGCGACCTGGAAGCGCATCCGGGGATTCAATTTCAAGTGGGGCCACCGGGTGATTCCGGACCCGGCGGACGGCAATAAAATCTACATCACGACGTTTGGCGGCAGCGTTTGGCACGGGCCTGCGGCGGGCGATCCTCAGGCGGCGGAGGATTTGGATCGTAAAGAAGACGTGCCCGCATGAATGCGGGCATGGCAGCCTGAGAGGCTGCTCCACGGGTCACGGGCTAGGCTAGCATCTTCTGGACTACGTTGCCGGCTACGTCGGTGAGGCGGAAATCGCGGCCCATGTGGTGGTACGTCAGGCGCGTATGATCCAGCCCGAGGCAGTGCAGCATGGTCGCCTGCAGATCGTGCACGTGAACCCGGTCCTCGGTCACGCCCATGCAAAGCGGGTCGGTCTTGCCGATCACGGTGCCGCCTTTGACGCCGCCGCCGGCCAGGAAAATGCTGTAGGCCAGCGGATGATGGTCGCGGCCGGCGTTGTTGACGTCGCGCGTGTTGCGGATCTCCACCATGGGGGTGCGGCCGAATTCCCCGCCCCAAACCACCAGCGTGTTGTCCAGCAGGCCGCGCTGCTTCAGGTCGCGGATCAGAGCGGCGGTGGGCTTATCGGCAATATCGCAATTCTTTTTCAGCTTGCGGTTGAGGTCGGTGTGGTCGTCCCAACTGGCGTGGTTCAGCATGACGAACCGCACGCCGCGCTCCACCATGCGGCGGGCCAGCAAACAGTTGGTGGCGAACTGCCGGGTGGGGTCTTCGTTCACGCCGTACATGGCCAGCGTCTCGGGCGACTCCTTCGAAAAATCGAGCAACTCCGGCGCCGCCATTTGCATGCGGAAGGCCAGTTCATAGGAAGCGATTCGCGAAGCGATCTCCGTGTCGCCGGTCTGAGTGTAGTGCTCTTCGTTGAGGTCCTTCAGGGTGTCCAGACTCGACCGCTGCATTTCCCGGGTGACGCCTGGCGGGTTTGAGAGGTACAGCACCGGGTCGCCGGAACTGCGCAGAACCACGCCCCGATAGGTGGACGGCAGGAAGCCGCTGGACCAGTTGGAACTGCCGCCGCTGGTTCCCACGCCGGAGCTCAGCACCACGAAGCCGGGCAGGTTCTGGGATTCGCTGCCGAGCCCGTACAGCACCCAGGCGCCCGCGGTAGGGCGGCCCACCTGAATGCTGCCGCCGAACAGCAGCAACTGGCCGGGATGGTGGTTGAAGGCATCGGTGAACATGGAACGGACCAGGCAGATGTCGTCGGCGCAGGAACCGATGTTGGGGATGTAATCCGAAAACTGGATGCCGCTCTGGCCGTGAGGCTGGAACGTGCGCGGACTGGCCAGGACGGCGGCATCGGGCTTGGTGAAGGCCAGGCGCAGATCCTTGGTCATCTCCGCCGGCAGCGGTTTGCCGGACCACTTTTGCAGCTCCGGTTTGGGATCGAACAGGTCGATCTGGCTGGGGCCGCCCTCCATGAACATGAAGATTACGTTCTTGGCTTTGGGTGCGAAATGCGGCTTCCTGGGCGCAAGGGGATTCACTTCCGGAACGGCGGCGCGGCTTTCCTGTTCCAATAACTGCGACAAGGCGATCATGCCGATGCCGCCGGCGCATTCCTGAAAGAATTTGCGGCGCGATTGAATTCTGCGTAACTGTTCGCGATCCATGGCTGTTCCTTAATCCTAAAACGGTCTAATCCTTGGTAATAAATTCGTCCAGGTTGAGCAGCACGCGGCTCAACTCCACCCAGGCAGCCGCATCGGCCTGCGGCACGCCTTCGATCCGGTTGGGGAAAAGCGCGGTCACGGTCTGCGGATTGGCAGTCAGATTCCTGCTGGTCTCGTCGAAGTACTTGCCCATGCGCTCGGCCTCGCGCGCGCTGGGCGGGCGGCCAAGCGTAACCTCATAGGCGTAGTCCAGACGGTCGCGGAAGCTGGCGCCGGGGCTGGCCTCATGCACCACGCGGAACGCCAGAGCCTGGGCGGCCTCAAAGAAGACCGGATCATTCATCAGGTTGAGAGCCTGCAGCGGCGTGTTGGTGCGCTCGCGCCGGGTGCAGGAGAGCGTGGAACTGGGCGCGTCGAACGTCACCAGTTGGGGATAGGGCACGGTCCTTTGGAAGAGAATGTAGAGGCCGCGGCGGTAGCGGTCAGCGCCCGTGCTCTCTTCCCACTTTACCGAGCCGCCGTAGGAAAGCTCAGCCACGCCCTTGGGCTGCGCAGGCCTCACGCTGCGGCCGCCGATGCGCAGGTCCAGCAGTCCGGCGGCATAGAGGGTTTCGTCGCGAACCAGTTCGGCGGGCAGGCGGAGACGAGACTGGCGGGCCAGCAGCGTGTTGTCGGGGTCGCGCGTCTCCAGTTCTTTTCGCACGTTCGAGGATTGTCTATAGGTGGAGGAAGTGACCATGAGGCGCACCATCTGCTTCATGCTCCAGGCGCCGGCATCCGCTCCCTCACGGTCGCGGCTCTGCGGGCTCATGTATTCGCTGGCCAGCCAGTCCAGCAGTTCGGGGTGCGTGGGCCGGTCGCCCTGGGTGCCGAAATCGTCGGACGTATTCACGATGCCGCGGCCGAACAGCTCCTGCCAGATGCGGTTCACGGCCACGCGCGAGGTGAGCGGATTCCCGGGCGAGGTCAGCCAGCGGGCCAGTGCCAGACGGTTAGCTTTCTCCGGCAGAGGAGGCAGCACGGAAAGCGTGCCTGGCTGCACTTCGGCCCCATGGTCGCGCCAGTCGCCTTTCACGTGGATGTAGGTTTTCGGCGGCGCGTCATTCTCAAGCAGCACCGGCGCATAGCTGAGCGGGGGCAGCTTGGCATTCAGTTCGTTGAGCTTGGTGCGCAGCTCGCGCAGCTTCAGACCCTCGCAATATTCTTTCGGAAAAGCATTCCCGCAGGAGCCGATAAAGACGTCGTTTATAGCCACCTGCTGCACTTCGCTGCGCTTCGCGGCATCCAGGAACAGCACCTTCCGGGCATTGTCGACGGTGTGGGTAAACTCACCGTAGGCAAAGTCAAGCTCCTCGTGTTTGCCGGGATGCAGAGCGGCATCGCGCAATTTGTCTACATAATCGGCCACGGCCTGGGGGATCTTATACTCCTCAAGAAGCGCCTGCCGCTGGCGCTCGTATTCGGGGCGGGCGGCCAGGTACGGGCCCAACTCGCCGGGCAGCGGCGCCGGAATATTCACCTCTTCCTGCGTGTTGAAAAAAGCCGTGAGCTGGTAAAACTCCTTCTGGCTGATGGGGTCGTACTTGTGGTTGTGGCACTGCGCGCAGCCCACGGTCAGCCCCAGCCAGACGGTGCCGAGAGTGGCGGCGCGATCGAGCACCTGCTCATCGCGGAACTGTTCCGGATCTGTGCCGCCTTCGCGGTTGGTCAGCGTGTTGCGGTTGAAGCCGGTGGCAACCAAGGTATCCAGATTGTGGTTGGGCAGAAGGTCACCCGCGAGTTGTTCGGCGGTGAACTCGTCGAAGGGCATGTCGCGATTGAGCGCGTCGATCACCCAGTGGCGATAGCGCCAGGCCCAGGGACGCGCGCGGTCTTTTTCGTAGCCGTCGCTATCGGCATAACGCGCCAGGTCAAGCCAGTAGCGCGCCCACTTTTCACCGTAGTGCGGCGAAGCGAGCAGCCGATCCACCAGGCGCTCATACGCGTCGGGACGGTTGTCGCGCTGGAATTCCCGAACCTCTTCGTCGGTAGGCGGAAGGCCCGTCAGATCCAGGCTGACGCGGCGCAGCAGAGTCAACTTGCCGGCTTCAGGCGACGGCGCGATGCCCTCGGCTTCGAGACGCGCCAGAATGAAATTGTCCACCGGATTGCGCGGCCACGCCCGGTCGCGCACCACCGGAACATCGGGGCGCCGGATCTTCTGGAACGCCCAGTGGCTGGAGCCCGGTTTCTGGCCCGCCGTATTTTGGCTGGTCGGCTGCACCGGCCAATTCACGCCCTGGTCGATCCACGCGCGCAGCAGGCCGACCTCGGCCGCCGTCAAGCGCGCGCCCACCGGCGGCATCACCTTCTTCTCAACACCGGCAACCAGCCGAATGAGCCGGCTGCCGGCGCTATTGCCGGGCTGAATATCCTGGCCGCCGGCGCCACCCTTGAGAGCAGCATCTTTCTGATCAAGGCGCAGGCCGCTCATCTGCTGCTGCTCGCCGTGGCACAGCAGGCAGCGCTTTTGCAGCAGCGGTTCTATATCGCGGGCGAATTCGATCTTGGTTTTGGCGGCGGGAGGAAGGGATGGATCATCGGCCGCGCACAAAAGCGAAAACGCACCAATGCTCAACCCAAGGCCTGACAAGGCGCAGCACAGCAACCCCGCTCTGGACATACCCCCATTATAAGCTTCTGTTCCAGAGTAAGTAGACCGGGCCGCCGGCGGCATCTATCTCCACACGCGCATGGCCGGAGTGCCCGTCCTTCGATTTAAGGGCCTTGCCCATCAAGTCGGTAGCAGAGATCAGCTCTTGTTTTGCGAATTCGACTGTGCGGCGGCCCTCCGGCTGATCGGTCCAGACGATGACAATCGCATTCGTCGAACCATTTGTCGAACCATTTGTCGAACCATCGAAGCGCATGGCGTGTATCCCGGCCGGCGTTTCCCGGATCATGCCGGCGTATTTGCGACCGCTGACGGCACCCATTAAGGTGCGAACGGCTTGCATTGCGGGTTTCTCGTTGCCGGTGGAATCGAGCAGACCATAGTTGTGCTCCGGATTTGCGGAGTCGGGTCCATCGTCGCGCAGGTCGTACCAGACCGCGAGCGGCAATCCGAGGTTCCACACGGTCAGTATTTCGCGGACGGTAAGGCCTGCCTGTCGCCTGCGGCCGGCTTCGGTGTGACCGTTCGAAGGGGCGTCTTTGGGAGCATTGGCCGAAGAATATCCCCACTCCGTGTCCCAGACCTCGATGCCGGCTCCAAACGCGCGCGCAGCCCATTCGCGCAATATCGCTAACTCCGGCGCAATCGATTCCGGTGCTGTCTGGGGATACGGGTGAATGCCAATCGCGGTCAAACTGCCGGCGAGGCCGGGGTCCACAGCGCGGCTCAAGAATGCCAGGTCCATCCTGGACAGGCCGCCACTCGACACCTTGGCTGATGGATCGGCCCGGTGGATGGCTGCCACAGCTTCCCGGAGAAGGGCTGCGTATTCGGAAGCGTTCGGGGATGGCGCCCAGAACTGGGCCGTGTTGGGTTCGTTCCAGACTTCATACCGGACGTTGCGGCCCTTGAAATGGGCGGCTGCCGCTTCGGCAAAACGGCCGAACGCAACAATATCCTGCGGCGTTCGCGGAGTGCTTCCGCCGTGATCGGGATGTCCGTAGTCGAGGATCCAGAGCACGCCCATGCCGCGGGCGTTCAAAGCGCGAAGCAGCGCATCATACGCGAAGAAGCGATAGCGGCCGCCCCTTTCGACATTTGCCCACAACATATCCATGCGCACAAATTTGAAGCCGGCGGCGTTGGCGAGGTCGAGCGCGGGGTCGTCACGGAGCAGGTGGATGTTCACTCCCAGGCGGGGCGCCAGCTCCAGGGACCCCGGCGCCGGCGGATCGGCCTGAGCCGCGGCGTCGATATAGAAGGCCTCAGAGGACTCCCGCAGCCGGAGATCATCGAAACTCACAGAACCCTGTACAGTCACCCGGGGTACAGTCACCCGGGCCTGAACCATGATTCCGGCTTCAACCAAACGCCCCTTGATCCGGCCCGTAGCAGTGTTGGCTGCGTCCGGGGCCGGCTTGGCCGACAACGGAACTACGACATACTGCCAGTCGCCCGCTTTGGGGTGCTCGATGGTAGCCGCCCCGATGGGAAAATGCAGCGTTTGGCCGCTGGTGTCCTTGGCGACGAGAGAGACTTCGACTTCGGGCGGGAAACGAATCCATAGCGAAATCGCAGGATTGCGCATCTTTGGCAGTGGGGGCAGTGGGGACACGGGCCTCCAGAGCGCCGCGGCATAAGCGCCGCACGCGTTATCCCGGTCGCATGGGAGTTTGTATGTAAGGACCGCTCCATGCTGGGAGTGACCGGGTCCAAGTGCCAGCGCACCACTCGCGGCGGATTCGGGACTGACGTAAGAGCGCCAGTTTTGTAGCGCGGTTGGCCCGTCAAAATCGTCGATTATATAAGCGGCCGGATCAGATCCCGCGGACGCGGCCGGCCAGGGCACCATGAACGCGATGGCGCCCGCCAGTATCGATGCAATTCCCCCTCGGCCCAGGTGCAACATGCCGCTTTTTCCCAAGCGACTTCCCTCAGCAACATGTTCCCATAGTTGCGCAGCAAGACCGCGGCTAGGCCCACGGTGCCCAGCACCAGGCCCAGTGCACCCAGACTGGGAAGAGACCGGCGGCACGACCGCCGGCGCTACCGGCGAGACGCTGCAGAACATCCGAGCGGCACAAAAATGTCCCGCAAAAATCAAGATATACTGCTCATCGGGTCTATGGTTGCTCTTCGAGCGATCGCCGCGGCTGTCGCGCTGGCCGGCCTTACCGCCGCGCAAGAACGCATTTCGTTTCCGACTCAGGATGGCTGCGTCATCTATGCCGACCTGTATGGCAAGGGAGACCGCGGCGTGGTGCTGGCTCACGGGGGCCGCTTCTATAAGGACAGTTGGAGGACGCAGGCGAAGGCGCTGGCAGGGGCGGGGTTTCGCGTTCTGGCGATCGACTTCCGCGGCGAGGGCCAGTCACGGGCGCTCAAGGGGCGTCCGCCAGATGAGGGACGCCACTTCGACATACTGGCCGCGGTCCACTATTTGCGGAAGACGCACGCGACGTCAGTCTCCGTGGTGGGGGCAAGCATGGGAGGCGACTACGCCGCCGAGGCGGCTGAGGCTGAGCCCGGCGCGATTGATCGCCTGGTGCTGCTGGCATCGGGGGCGTACACGCCGCTCATCCGGATGACAGGACCGAAGCTCTTCATGGTGGCCCGGGACGACGCCAATGCCGAGGGGCCGCGGCTGCCGGCGATTCGGACGCAGTTTGAGAGATCCCCTGACCCGAAAGAACTGATCATCCTGGATGGCTCCGCACATGCGCAGTTTCTTTTCCGGACGGATCAGGGAGACCGGGTCATGCGCGAGCTTCTGCGTTTCCTCAGCTCTCCCTGAGCCGTGCGGCTTGGGTCATCAGGTAATTGCGTTCCGGTATGCTCGAGGCCCTGCCGGCGGCCATCCGGTAGTGGTCAATGGCGGCCTGATGGTCTCCGGCCATTTCGAGCAGATGGGCGCGAACGGCGTGCAGGCGATGATGGCCGGACAGCCGTCCATCGGCGTCGAGCGCATTAAGCAGCTCAAGTCCCACGGACGGGCCGTGCACCATGGCGGCCGCGATGGCGTGATTGAGAATCACCATGGGGTTGTCGGACATACCTTTCAAGAGATCATACAGCGCCAGGATCTGCGGCCAGTCTGTGTCCTCGGCTCGGACGGCTTCGTCATGAACGGCGGCGATGGCGGCCTGCAGGCCGTACGCTCCTGCCGATCCCTGCGACAGGCTGGCGGTGACGAGCTCAATGCCTTCGGAGATCTGCTTCGGGTCCCACAGAGTTCGATCCTGTTTCGTGAGCGGGATCAACTCACCGTCGGGCCCGGTCCGTGCCGCGCGGCGCGCGTCGGTCAACAACATGAGCGCCAGCAATCCCGCGATCTCTCCATGATTCTCTCCATCAGTGGGGAGCAAGTTGTGAAGCGCCCGCGTCAGCCGGATGGCCTCACCGGACAGCTCGCTTCGCTGCAGATTCGGTCCGGAGCTGCTGGTGTAGCCTTCGTTGAAGATCAGGTAGAGAACGTGCAACACAGCGGGGAGCCGTTGGGCCCGCTCCGGGCCGGTTGGTAAGCGGAATGGAACGCCGGAGGCTTTGATGCTTTGCTTGGCGCGGCTGATGCGCTGCGCCATGGTGGCTTCGGGCACCATAAACGCGCTGGCGATTTCTGCCGTGGTCAAGCCGCCCACGGCGCGCAACGTGAGGGCGATTGCCGATGGCGGAGTCAGGGCCGGATGGCAGCACATGAAGAGCAGGATGAGGGTGTCGTCCTGGGATTCATTCTCAATATCAGGCGCGGGCGCGAGTTGGTCGGACTCCAAGGCGGCGGCGGTCTCGCGGCGCCGGCGGGCCAGTTCGCTGCGCAGGTGATCGGTCATGCGCCGCGAGGCCACCTGAATCAGCCAGGCGCGAGGATTGCCGGGAACACCCTCCCTGGGCCATTGAGTGGCCGCCGCAAACAGGGCCTCCTGAACGGCGTCCTCGGCGGAGGCGAAGTCGCGGAAACGGCGGATTACCGCGCCGAGCACCTGCGGCGTGAGCTCGCGCAACAGATGCTCGGAACGGGCATCGAACGGGCGCGACGTCACAGTAGTTCGTCGGGCGGCCCGCTCATCACCTCCCGCACTTCGATCGGCATGTTCATCGGAACCCCGCCGGGGCCTGGCGCTGCCGACGCCTTAGCGGCGACCGCCTCGGCCCGCTCCGGACTCTCGACGTCAACGATCCAGTAGCCGGCCAAAAATTCCTTGGCTTCGGGGAATACGCCGTCGGTGATGGGCGCGCCGTCCTTCCCGGCTCGCACGATCTTGGCCTGGTGCGGGCTCGCCAAGCCTTCGGCGGATACTAACTCTCCGGATTCGCGGAGTTCCTTGTTGAGACCGATCATGAAAGCGATGTGCGCCTGGATGTCCTGCTTTGGCCAGGCGCCAAATGTGTCATAGCCCGTTACGGGGCAGTTCATCATCAAAATGTATTTCATATCCTCGTTTGCTCCTTTAGATTTTCGCACTGCTTTGTGCGCTTTCATTGGTTAGTCGGAGCACGCGGAGCATTCTCGACATCATGTATACTTCTTTCCGAGTGGAGAAAAATGCCGTGCGGTAGGTTCGGCCGCGCGGTGACTGGATGAACGAAAGTGGCGACATCGTGCAGCCGGCGATTCTGGCCAGCCGCGAAATTCAGGTTACAGAATCATCTCTCTTTCAGCTTCTCTGAGCCTTTAGACAGGTCAAGCAGTTTTTGATTCTCCTCCAAATGGCGCCGGGCGTCGGGGTAATTGGGGAAGTAACGCAACGCCCGCTGGAATTGCTCGATCGCGGCCCCCGTCTGTCCCCGCCGCTCCAAAGCCATCCCGTAGGAGTAGGCCATGATTAAGTAAGAGGGCTCCAGCCGCGCGGCCTCCGCATGGTGAGTAAAGGCTTCATCGAATCGTCCCCCGTCATCCAGCGCCGCCGCCAGAAAGTGCTGCGCTCCGGGGTTGCCGTGTGTCACTGCCACGGCGTTAGTGAACACCGCCAGGCTGTCTCGCCAAACGGGGACATGGCGAAATGCCGCGATCGCCAAGAGGGCCACCGCTGCCGCGGACAGCACGGTTGCGGAGCGGCGGTGCATGCTCAGCAGGTCGGCCGCGCCCCACACGACCGCCACTAGCAGACCGATGTGCGGCAGGTAGGTGAAGCGATCCGCCATTCCTTGCCACCCGACCTGCGTTACCACGCCGCTGGCCGGCAGCAGTCCGATGGCGAACCACAGCCAACCGACAATCAGGTACGGCCGGCGGCGCGCCTGCCAAAGCGCCAGCCCGGTGACGCCAGCCAGGAGGAGCGCCGCCAGCGCCGTCTGCCAGAGGGGAACCGTTACGCGGAACGGGTAAAGGATGGCAAGATCGTGCGGCCAGAACGAAAGTTCGAGATATCGCGCGTAAGAGACCAAGGCATTGGCGATGCGCTGACCCAGCGAGAACGAGCCGCCCCAGTTGATGACGCCGAGCCGGGCGGTGGCGACGGAGGTCACGAGGCTGGAGAGCGCCGACAGCCCGATCATTGGCAGCTTTTCGGCGAAGGCGCGGCGTCCCAGCGGCCACCAGTCCAGCAGCAGCAGGATCAATGGCAGTATCATCACCGTCGGTTTGCACATGAGGCCCAAAATGAAGACGCCGATTACCAGGTAGTAGCGCCCGCGCGAAGGGCGCTGCGCGTAACCCAGGTAAAACCATATGGCGGCCAGGAAAAAGAATCCGCTAAGGGGATCTTTGCGCTCTGCGATCCACACCACCGATTCGATGCGCAGCGGGTGCAGCGCGAAGAGGGCGGCGGCCAGCGCGCTGCGCCAGAAGGCCGCCGTCAGCCGCATTAGAATGTCGAACAGAATTAGCGCATTCGCAATGTGTAACAGCAGGCTGCTTAGGTGGTGCCAGCCCGCGCGCAGGCCGAAAAACTGGCAATCGATCATGTGGGAGATCCACGTGAGCGGCTGCCAATAGTAATAGTCGATGGTGGTAAAAGCCCAGCGTAGGCCGCCGGCAGTTAGCCCTGGGCGGACCCACTGGTTTTCAGTGACGTAGCCGGGGTCGTCGAAGTTAATGAAGCCGAAGTGGAGCGCCTGCCCATACACGATCAGGCAGGCGGCAATCAGCGTTAGTGCCACCAGCCAGCGGCGCCGGGCCGCCATCGCTACGGATTTCAGATCATCGGGACGTGCTGCCAAACCGAAGGGCCTTTATTTAGTGCTTCGAGCTTAACATCCTTGCAACGCCGGCAATGGTGCCAAGATGCTGCTGCATCAAAAGCGTTCCCGTCGAATCACGCCCGAGCCCTCCCGGATCACCACCAACTGATCCGCGGCCACATCCGCCACCTTCTCTTCCTTCCCGCTCGGCCAGCGAATTTCCAGGCTGGCCGCCGTGGCCGACCCAAGGCCGAAATGCAGCCGTCGATCGTTCACCGAAAGATACGAAGACTGCGCCAGCACCGCCTGCGCCTGGCGCCGTTCACCGTACACCGCCACCACCTGCGCACCGATGGCGCTGCGGTTTGAGACTGTACCGGTCAGCAGCACCTTGAGCCAGTGATTGCCGCCGGTCACATCATTGCGCAGGAGCGATGGCGGCTGGTTGAGATGGATCACCAGGATGTCGATGTCGCCATCGTTGTCGAAATCGCCGAAAGCCACTCCGCGGCTGGAATGGACCTCACCGATGCCCGGCCCCGCCTCATCGCGCAGTTCCTCGAACCTGCCGCCACCCAGGTTGCGAAACACGACGTTGGGCGTTCTGTAAGGGGCATCCGGCACCTTCGGTTCCACCTCGGGATAAACCATGCCGGTGCTGAAGAACAGGTCCGGCAGGCCATCGTTATCGAGGTCCACAATGCCCGCGCCCCAACCCACGTAACGGGTTTCCACGCCCAGACCGGCCCGGATGGTGGCGTCCCGGAAGTAGCCTTTGCCGTTGTTGCGGTAGAGCACGTTGGTGTCGCCGCGAAAGTGGGTTTTGAAAATGTCCAGGTAGCCGTCGGTATCGAAATCGCCGATCCCCAGCCCCATTCCGGCCTGCTCCTGCCCGTCCTCGCTCAGCGAAACGCCGCGGTCCAGGCCCTGCTCGGTGAAGGTGCCGTCGCGATTGTTGATGAACAGGAGGCTGGGCGAAGTGTCGCATGCGACGTAGATATCCGGCCAGCCGTCGCCATCGAAGTCGGCCGCCGCCGCTGTCAGAGCATAGCCCGGCTTGACGGCCGCGATGCCGGATGGCGCGCTCACATCGGCGAAGGTGCCGTCTCCGTTGTTGTGATACAGCCGGCAGCCCTCCTGAGAAAGGCCCGCGGGTCCGCAGAAAACCGGAACGCCGTTGTAGTTGCAACCAGGGTCCTGGCCGCGCGGCGGTATCTTGTCCGGGTCGAAGACCAGATAGTGGGCCACGAAAAGGTCGAGCCTGCCGTCGCGATCGTAGTCGATCCACGTGCAGCCGGTGCCGTAGCGCGTGCCCGGATGCATCAGCCCGGCCTTCTCCGTCACGTCCGAAAAAGTTCCGTTGCCGTTGTTATGAAACAGAATGTTCTGGCCCCAGCAGGTAATGAAGATGTCGTCGAAGCCGTCGTTATCGTAGTCGCCCACCGTAATGCCGGCGGCCCACACGCTGCGCCCCAGCCCTGACCTTTCGGTGACGTCCAAAAACGTGCCGTCGCGATTATTCTTGTATAGCCGGATGGTGGCGCCTTCGGGCGTAGCCTGCATGCGGCGCCCGGTCAGCAGCACGATGTCCTGCCATCCGTCGTTGTCGTAA
Source organism: Bryobacterales bacterium (assembly GCA_963817515.1). Taxonomy (GTDB): domain Bacteria; phylum Acidobacteriota; class Terriglobia; order Bryobacterales; family Bryobacteraceae; genus DATMNI01. The sequence continues at coordinate 104,941 of CAWFPJ010000015.1, forward strand.
TCGAGAAATGCGGCGCCGCATCCGGTAGCTTCAAGAGCATAATCGGCATGGCCCTCGGGGCCGTAAATCACGGGCGCGCGCAGACCGGCAGCCCGAGCCACGTTGACGAAACGGGCGTGAAAGGGCAGTCCCGACGGCTTGCCATGCGGCACGGCTTTGACACTGCGGGTGGCCATACCGCGGTTCTGTTGCGCATGGGTAAGGGGAGCCGCTGGGGCCAGCACCAAGGGGAGCGACAACAGTTGCCTGCGCGTCATAAGTTATTAGCATAGTCTGGCGTAGCCTGTCCCAACCCGAGCCCCAAAAGCCTGTTACCTTTGGTATTGTAAATTCGCCGTGTCCATAAATAAAATGCTGAGCACAACTCGTCGCACATTCTTCAAGGAGTCCGCCGCCTTCGCTCTGGCGGCCCACGCTGCGTCGGCCGCCGCACCCGATTGGAAGAAGCAGATCGGCCTCGAACTTTACACCGTTCGGGATCTCACCGATAAGGACTACCAGGGCACGCTCGCCAAGGTGGCCGAGATCGGTTACAAGGAGGTCGAAGCGGCCACCAATTACGCCAATCTCGAACCGAAGCAGTTTCGCGCGCTCCTCGATCGCCTCGGGCTATCCATGCCCAGCACGCACGTGGGCGCCACGGCGGGGCCTGACCTGGAGAAGCAGCTCGAAGGCTTCCAGATCATGGGCATTCGCTACACCGAGATTCACGCCCCCAGAAGCGCCGGCGGCGGACGGGGACCTGCGCAGACCGAGGACTCTGTGAAACGCTCGGCCGACCAGATCAACCAGAACGGCAAAATCGCCAAAAAATTCGGGATGAAGATGCTCATCCACAATCACACCCAGGAATTCCAGCCGATCGAGGGAAGCCGCCTGCTGCCGTATGACGTTTTGCTGGCCCAGACCGACCCCGCGCTGGTAGCCATGCAACTCGATATAGGCTGGGCGTCAGTGGCCGGGCAGGACATTCTCGATATGTTCAAGAAACACCCGGGGCGGTTTGAGCTGTGGCACGTAAAGGACGCCAAGGGGATCAGGAACATGAATGCCCAGATGACCCAGGCAGAGCGCCAGCGCTCCGCCATGCTGGTGCCCGTTGGAAAGGGTGAGGTGGATTACAAGCCCATCTTCGGCGCCGCCGAATTGGCTGGGTTGAAACACTATTGCGTCGAGCAGGACAATGCAGCGGATTGGGGCGACTCGATGGCGGCTGCCCGCGCCAGCTACCAGAATCTGATGCGGACTCTGGGGTAAAAGGAAATACGATGCTCTACACAAGACGAGACGCCGGCAAAATCGCCCTGGCCGCCCTGCCGATGGCCAAGGCATTTGGAGCCATCAACTCCAAATTTAGCGGCGTTCAAATTGGCGCCATCACGTATAGTTTCCGGGGCATGAACGACCCGGATGAGATCATCAAGGCGATGGTCGACATCGGGCTGGGTGAAGCTGAGCTGATGTCGAATCATGCCGAGGCCGCGGCCGGAGCGCCGGCTCAAAATTCTCCAGGCGGCGGACGGGGCCGCGGACGCGGGCAGATGACTCCGGAGCAGCAGGCCGCCATGCGCGCACGCCAGGAGGAACTCAAGAAATGGCGCGCGTCGACCACTCCCGATACGTTCAAGGCAGTCCGCAAGAAATTCAACACCGCGGGCATCGAGGTTGCCCTGCTCTGCTACAACATGCAGGACAGCATGACCGACGACGACATCGAGTATGGCTTCCAGATGGCCAAGTCGCTTGGCGTCAAGGGCATCACCACCAGCACCACCCTCACCATGGCCAAGCGGATCGCACCCATCGCCGACAAGCATAAGCTGCTGGTGGGTTATCACGGCCACGACGCCACCAACGACCCCAATCAGACGGCGACGCTTGAGAGTTATGCCACGCTGATGGCGTATGGAAAGTACAACGGGATCAACCTGGACATCGGCCACTTCACGGCCGCCAACTACGATGCGGTCGCGTTCATCAAGGAGCACCACGCCCGCATCACCAACTTGCACCTGAAAGACCGCAAGAAGGATCACGGACCGAACACTCCGTGGGGCCAGGGCGATACGCCGATCAAAGAAGTTCTGCTGCTCTTGAAGAAGGAGAAAGTACCCGTTCCCGGGGAACATCGAGTATGAATACCAGGGCGAGGCGGATGTGATTACGGAGATGAAAAAGTGCCTGGCGTTCTGCAAAGAGGCGCTCGCGTAGCGGGGAGTTTATGATGCTTTACACCAGACGGCATGTGGGCAAGATTGCCCTGGCGGCACTCCCGATGGCCAAGGCGTTTGGAGCCATCAACTCCAAATTTGGCGGCGTTCAAATTGGCGCCATCACGTACAGTTTCCGGGGCATGAATGACCCGGACCAGATTATCAAGGCGATGGTCGAAATCGGGCTGGGTGAAGTGGAGCTGATGTCGAACCATTGTGAAGCTGCGGCGGGAGCCCCGATTGGAGCGGCGCCAGGCGGTGCAGCCCCAGTCCGTACAGCCCCGGGCGGTGCAGCCCCGGCGAACGGACAGGGCCGCGGACGGGGACGGGGGCAGATGACTCCGGAGCAACAGGCTGCCATGCGCGCACGCCAGGAGGAGCTCAAGAAATGGCGCGCGTCGACCACCCCCGATACGTTCAAGGCAGTCCGCAAGAAATTCAACACCGCGGGCATCGAGGTTGCCCTGCTCTGCTACAACATGCAGGACAGCATGACCGACGACGACATCGAGTATGGCTTTCAGATGGCTAAGGCGCTCGGCGTCAAAGGCATCACCACCAGCACCACGCTAAGCATGTCGAAGCGCATCGCCCCTCTTGCCGACACCCACAAGATGATGGTTGGCTATCACGGTCATGACCAGACCTCAGACCCCAATCAATTCGCCACTCTGGATAGCTACGCCGCCGCGTTCTCATACGGGAAATACAACGGCGTGAATCTGGATATCGGCCACTTCACGGCATCCAACTACGACGCCATCGCCTTCATCAAGGAGCACCACGCCCGCATCACCAACCTGCACCTGAAAGACCGCAAGAAGGACCACGGTCCTAACGTTCCATGGGGCCAGGGCGATACGCCGACCAAAGAAGTCCTGCTGCTGCTGAAGAAAGAAAAGTACCCGTTCCCGGGGAATATCGAGTACGCATACCAGGGCGAGTCGGATGTGGTTACAGAGATGAAAAAGTGCCTGGCGTTCTGTAAAGACGCACTGGCGTAGTCGGCGCAGGCGGTTCCGCCCAATGTCACTTAGTTTTCGGTAACGCCGGCAATCTTGTTGCCGGTGCTTGCCGGATGCCGAATAACCCACCGGCAACAAGATTGCCGGCGCTACCGGGAAAGCTCGTTACTGGTTCACTTGGTATTCGGTGTAACAGATCTCCAGGTGGCTTACTGAACCGGCGTTTTCAGTGCGCCATGCGGCGGGATTGATGTATACTCCCCTCTTCATGGCCTCCAGGTCCAAACACGAACCTGCCACCTCCAACAAAATTCCTCCGCTGCTTCTGGCGTTCTCCCTGATCCTGCTGCTCGCCGGATTTTCCCTGCTACCCTGGGTGCGCGCCAATCCCCGGCTCGCCGGTTCGTTCTGGGCCGCCGCCGCCGCGCTGCTTCTGTTCCTTTTTCTACTTCGCCGCCAGGTGGCCCGATCCGGACGCGTCCTGACCTATGACATCATCCCCAAACCGGTGCACTATGTGCAGCTCGCCATGCACACCAGCATTTACGTTTACTGGGGATGGTACTGGCGCGAGGTCTATCACTACGCCCCGCTGATTCTGGCACAAATCGTATTCGTCTATGCCCTCGACATGCTGGTCTGCTGGTCGCGCCGCGACAAGTGGATTTTGGGCTTCGGCCCCTTCCCCATCGTTTTCAGCACCAATCTTTTTCTCTGGTTCAAAGACGACTGGTTCTTCCTGCAGTTCTTATTGGTTTCCACCGGAGTCTTGTGCAAGGAGTTCGTCACCTGGCAGCGCGACGGCCGCCGCACCCACATTTTCAACCCTTCGGCCATCGCTCTCGCCATTTTTTCATTCGGGCTCATCGTCACCCACAGCACCCACATATCCTGGGCGGAGGAGGTTGCCGTCACTCTTGGCCGCCCCCCCAACATCTACATTGAGATCTTCCTCGTCGGACTGGTGGTTCAGGCTCTGTTCTCAGTGACCCTGGTCACGCTGGCCGCAGCCGCCGCGCTTTACGTGCTGAACCTGATCTACACGAGTTTCACCGGCGTCTACTATTTTGTCGATTCCAACATCCCCGCCGCGGTATTCCTGGGCCTGCACCTGCTGGTCACGGACCCGGCGACCTCGCCCCGCAAGAGCCTGGGCAAGATTATGTTCGGCGCGTTGTATGGAGCCGCGGTCTTCGGCCTGTACTCGGTTCTGGGCTGGCTCGGAGTCCCGACGTTTTACGATAAGCTGCTCTGCGTGCCGCCGCTCAACCTGACAGTGCGGCTGCTGGACCGTGCCAGCATTGCCATAACTTCGAAATTCCAATCGCTCAAGTGGGTTCCTGCCCCGTGGGTTTTTAAGAGGAGCCCGCGGCAGGCTAACTTCGCCCACATGGCAATCTGGGTTGCGCTGTTCGTAACCATGGCAGGCACCGGCTTTGTGGGCCGCCGCCACCCCGGAGCCGATTCCGAGTTCTGGCGCCGGGCCTGCGAACAAGGGCGGCGCAACGCCTGCCAGACCTGGATACGCACTCTGAATGTATCGTGTCAGCATGCATCGGGCCGCGCCTGCATGACGCTGGCGGTCGTCCTCAACCAAGGCCGCGTGGTTCCGCGTGACCTGGCCGAAGCCGGAAAGAATTTCGGCCGCGCCTGCGACCTGGGTGTTCCAGGTCTGCCCAATGCCTGCTCCAGCCTGTTCTCACTGGTCCAAAGCGAAGGGCCGGACGTGTTTCAGCCCGCCTGCGATCGGGGCGATGGCGAGAGTTGCTTCATCCTGGCGTCGCTGCACTATGTCGGAAGGGGAGTTCCCAAGGACTATTCGCGCGCTGTCGCTCTGTTTCGCCACGGCTGCGAAAACGGATGGTGGCGCGCATGCGGCGGCCTGGCAGAATGCTATCGAGCGGGTCACGGAACCGCAGCCGACCCCGCGCAGGCCATCGCTTACTTTGAGAAGGCTTGTCGATCTGGTATTGCGCCCAGTTGCTTCAGCGCCGCGGCCATGTACCGGGCCGCAAACGATGAGGCGCTCGCCCGGCAGCGCGTGCAACAGGGCTGCGAATTCAGTGCCCGGTACGCCGAAGCAAGCGCGGCTTACTTTAGACCGGGATCTGCGCCGCAAGCTGCGCCACAAAACGGAACCGCTCCGCCGCTCTGCGCGCAGTAAGTCTCTTACCTGGCCTCTACTGTCCGTAGCGGCCGGTCCAACCTAAACGTGATCACCGTTTCCGCCGGCACCTTGATGGATCCGCCCTTGGTCAGCATCTGGGTCAACGCACCGGCGCCCGCGCCCGCCCCGGCGCCGATTCCCGCACCCTTCCCTCCGCCCCCAATGGCGCCGATGATGGCACCCACCGCGGCTCCCCCGCCGGCAAACTCGCCCGTTCGCTTGTTTATACCCACGCCGTCTCTTCCCTTCTCCCTTATATCGGCAGTCTCCAGCGCGTATAGCTGCCCTTCCACGGAAACCGAGCGCATGTCCAGCACCAGGTCCGCCGCGCCATGGAATTTTCCGCCGCCCGACGCCGATTTGATTACCATCGTGGCATTGGCGCCGCGCGGAATCACCACGGCCCCATCGGCATCCCTCACATCGCCCGCCACCTCGGCGGCATACGTCTGGCCTTCCACCGCTTTGGCGGAATCGATGGTTTCCTCCGTTCGAACCGGCACTTCCGTACCCACAGGCAGCACGAAGGTCCGGGACTGAATAGCCGCCCGCTCGGCATGCTGATGGTACTCGTGCGTCGGCTCAGGTACAGCGGCTCTGGCAGGCGGGGCGGATGGGACAGGCGCGGCAGCGGACACAGGAGCCGGCGCGGGAGCCTCCCCGTAGTCCACCCGGCGTACATCCTTCATCGAAATGGTGGTGCGCGCCGCTCCGCCATCCACATTAAGCGTGATCTCGGAAGGCGAACTAGCGGCCACCATGCCGCTGACTCTGCTCCCATTGCGCATCACCACGGTGGCATGCGGCAGATCCGCTGCCGCCGGGGCCGGTTCCTGTTTAGCGCAGGATGTCAGAAATAACACAGACAGAAAAGCCGGAACGAAGAATTGACGCATACTGTTCTCACCCAGATTGAAACCTTAAGCCCAGTATAAATCAGCGCCTGCCGATACTTCCGCGATATTTCCAACGTTGGCGCGCCCGCCGTCGTCCAAAGTACGAAAAGAAACCGGGAGAATGGTCGGAGCGAGTCAACTGGCATTGATTGATCGGCTGCAGAGCGTGGAATACCGCACGGAGTCAGATCTGCTGGCAGCCTGCCGCCGGCGCGATCTTCGTGCGTTCGAACAGCTCTACCTGGCGCATGGGGCGAGGCTCAAGAGCATCGCGTATCATATCCTGGCCAGCCGGCAGGATGCGGAGGACGCGGTCCAGGAGACGTTCCTGAAGTTGTACCGCGGCATCCAGGGATTCCAGGCCCAGTCAAGCATCGGAACATGGCTGTGCCGGATCCTGATCAACACCTGTTATGACGTGGCCAGGAGGAGGCAGCGTGAAGTGGGCCGGAGCGACCACGCGGCGGAACCCGTGGCGCCAAAGAACCAACTGGCGCTCAAGATTGCGCTGGACGATGCCCTGCGGCGGATCCATCCGAAGCACCGGATGGTGTTCCTACTGTTTGAGGTGGAAGGCCTGAGGCACTCCGAGATCGCCGCCATTCTGGAAGTTCCCGAAGGGACATCCAAAGCTTGGCTGCATGAAGCCAAGAAGGAACTCAAACAACTTTTAACGGAGACGCCGCGATGATTTTTCAATGCAGTGACCTGGACCGCGCGCTGCGAACGCCGGAGCTGATGCCTGAGATGCGGGCCCACGCCGCCGAGTGTGAGGCGTGCGGCCGGCAGCTTTACGTCTGGACCGAAATTTCGCGCCTGGCGCCGGAACTCCATAGGGAATGGGAGAGCCCGCTTCTCTGGACGAACATTCGGTCCGCGTTGGCGGCGGAAGCCCCGTCACGCCGGCCGCAGGCGCCCTGGCGCTGGATTCTGGCGGCGGCAGCGGTAGCGCTTTTGGCCGTAGGGCTTTCACAGCCATGGCGCAGCGGGCACCCGCGCGACCCGCTAACGCGCGACTTGCTCACCGAAGCGGCGCTTCAGGAAGTGCAGCAAAACGAAGCCGCCTACACACGCTCCATCGAAAGACTTTCGGCCCTGGCCGTACCCGGTCTGCAGCAGTCGACATTGCCATTGGCTGCAGCCTACCGTGAAAAGCTGGTGCTGCTGGATTCGGCCATCGCCGACCTCAAGGCCAACGCCGAGAACAATCGTTACAACGCTTATTTGCAAGTGGAACTGGCTTCGCTCTATCGGGCCAAGCAGAAAACATTACAGGAATGGGTGACCCATGCGGCTCGGAATTAATACTCTACTCATCTTCTGCTGCGCCATCGCAGCCTGCGCCCGCGAAGAAGTCCAGCGCGATTTTCAAAAGACTACGGCCTTGCCCGCCGGCCGCACCCTGCGCGTGGTGCATTCGCTGGGCAATGTCACCGTACACACCCAGGCCAAAGGCGAACTCTCCATTCAGGCCGCCATGCGCTGCTCCGCGGACCGCGCCGACAATCTGCGCAGCTTCTGCGACCAGATCCAGATCCGGGTGGATGAAAGCCCGACCGGCGTGGTGGTTCGCACCGAGTATCCGCGCGGCGAAGCGTTCGGTGGCAGGCGGAACGTGTCTTACTCAGCGAACCTGGACATTACCATGCCCGAAACCACGCCGCTCGAATTGCGCAATCGCTTCGGCGCAGTCACAGTCCAGGGTCTGCACGCGGCAGCCAGGATCGACAATGGCAACGGCAGAGTCACCTTCCTCAACGGCCGCGGACGGCAGCGCATCGACAATTCATTCGGCGACGTCGAGGTTCGCACCAACGACGGGGACGTGGCCGTGGTCAACACCAACGGCAGGGTCACCGCCAGCGACATTACAGGCGCGCTCGAGATCGGCGACCGCTTCGGCGATGTCCGCGCCTCAAACGTTGGCCGGGGCCTGACCATTCGCAGCGGCAACGGCAAAGTCGACGTGGAGCACGTCGCCGGCATTGTGCAAATCTCGGATTCCTTCGGCGACGTGCGCGTATGGGACGCCAAGTCCGGAGTGACAGTCGAGAATCAGAACGGCAGGGTTGAAACCAGCGACGTTACAGGTACCGCCGATCTGCGCACCAGCTTCTCGACGATAAAGTTCTCACGCATGGGGAAGGACGTCACCGTCCGCGGCCAGAATGCATCTGTCATCGGAGACACCGTGGCCGGATCGGCGAATGTGGAAACCAGCTTTGGTGCCGTAGATTTGCGCGCGATCAAGGGCGGCGCCAGGGTGATCGCCGGCAACACGCAGCTTCGCCTGAGCGATATTGGCGGCGAAGTCTATGCCAAAACGACATTCGCCGGAGTTACCGTGCAAGGCGCGGGTGGCCCCATCACGGTGGAAAGCGCCAACGGCTCTGTAACCGCCGAGCCCAAAGCAGGACCGTGCAAGCCAGTTTCGCTTGGCACCAGCTTCGGGCCCATTCGCGTGACTATCCCCGGCAATGCCGGCTACAACGTCACGGGAAAGACGTCATTTGGCCGGATTCACTCGGAGGCCGAGATGACCGTGAGCGGCAACATCTCGACGGATGAGATCGCCGGCAGAATTGGCAGCGGCGGCTGCGAGATGCGGCTCATGAATCAAAATGGCAACATCGACATATTGAAATCCCGATAATTCATAAGACGGTAACTTTGAGACTGTACAATGAGAGATGCTACCTCTCTTAGCATGGCTCTGCCTGGCGATGGCCGCGGCACGCCCACTTGCCGCGCAGGCCGAACCCGATCCGGAGCGCTGGAATCTGTTTTTTCAAGCCACCTCCATCGGCCAGTATCATGGCGCTTTCCCTTCGCCATACTCCGGTGCATTCAGCCTGGCCGGCCACGCCGAGGCCGAAGTCTCCCTCACCTCCACGCTCTTCTTTGGCCTGCGCCTGGCCAAGAACACGCAGCTCTATTTCAATCCCGAAGTGGCCGGCGGCAGAGGTTTCAGCGCCACCAACGGAATCGCCAATTTCCCCAACGGCGAAATGCCGCGCGTGGCCACCGCTACTCCGAAGCCCTACCTGGCACGGCTTTACGTCACGCAGGATTTTGGATTCGGCGACGCCCAGGAAGCCGTGGAATCCGGCGCCAATCAACTGGCCGGCAATCGTCCCATGACGCGCTACTCCGTCACCGTGGGCCGCTTCACCGTCACGGATTTCTTCGACAACAACAAGTACTCGCACGATCCCCGCACGCAGTTCATGGGCTGGGGCATCATGTACAACGGCGCGTGGGACTACCCGGCCGACACCCGCGGTTACACCTGGGGCTGGGTGCATGAATTTCACACGCGGCGCTGGTCGCTGCGTTACGCCAGCGTGGCCGAACCGCTGGTGGCCAACGGTCTGCGCTTCGACCGCAGGCTGCTGCGCGACCGCGGCGATATTTTCGAAGGCGAAGCCCGCTGGCAGCCCGATGGCAAGGCAGGCGCCATCCGCGTTCTCAGCTTTCTGAACCATACCGACTCCGGCACCTATGCCGGTGCCGTCCATCTGGCGGAACAGACATCCACGCGGCCGGATGTGAATGCCACCCGGCGCGTAGGCACGCTCAAATACGGCTTTGGCATAAATATGGAGCAGGCGTTGACGAAGAATGTCGGCGTGTTTGCGCGTTTGGGATGGAACGATGGAAAGACCCAGAGTTTCGCCTTCACCGCTATCGACCGTCTTGCCACCGGCGGCGTCTCTGTGAACGGCGCGCGATGGAAGCGTCCCCATGACACTGCGGCCACGGAACTGACTGTAAGCGGACTCTCCGGCGTTCACGCGCTGTATCTCTCGCGCGGCGGCCTGGACTTTCTGATTGGAGACGGAAGATTGAATTACGGCCCCGAGTATGTCTGGGAAACCTACTACAGTGCGCGTCTCTTCCCCGGCTTCTTCAGCACGCTCGACCTGCAGCATGTGAACAACCCGGCGTTTAACTGCGACCGCGGGCCGGTGTGGGTGGAATCGCTGCGCTTACATGTAGAGTGGGGCCCGTAACGCCGGCGGTCCATGCCGCCGGTCTTTTCCCGCCGGTCTTCCCTTCGAGTCCGCAGTGATATCCTCTTTGGTAGGCGGAGCCATGACCATTCGGAAAGCGCTAAGGAGAGCAGGATGTGGATTGGCTTGCCTGGGCGCGCTCTATGCCTTCCAGCGCCCCTTTCGGCAATTTCCCGGGATAGAGTATTTCGCCTTCGAACTGCCGCGCGACTGGCAGGAGCAGACCGAATTCGCCTTCGCCCGCCTGATGTTTCCGCCCGGCCCCCTCAACGGTTATCGCGGCCGCGACGACGATTGGCACACCGGAATTTCGCTCTGGTCGCAGGATTTCCCGCGCGCCGACCGTCACTTTTCCCAGGCCGTCCGCCGCTTGACTCGCGTTCATATTCGCTCCGTGGAGCAGATCGTCAACCTGGATGAGGGCGACGCCTACGACTGGCCCTGGCTCTACGCCGTCCAGGTCGGCGAATGGGGTTTGACCGATAAACAAGGGCAGGCGCTTCGCGAGTATTGCCTGCGCGGCGGCTTCTTCATGGCCGACGATTTCCATGCCAGCGAGGAGTGGTATGAATTCGAGAGCCGCATCAAGAAGGCCTTCCCCGATCACCCCATCGTGGAGATCCAGGATACCGACCAGCTTTTTCACACGGTCTATGATTTGAACGACCGCTACCAGATCCCTGGTCAAGCGCATTTGCGTAACGGCTACAAGGGCGATTCCAGCGGTAAGGGCGCGCACTGGCGGGCGATTTATGACGACAAGGGCCGCGTGATGGTAGCTATTTCGTATAACTCGGATATCGGCGACGCCTGGGAATATGCCGACGACCCCTACTACCCGGAAAAATTCGCCGACCTGGCCATTCGTATCGGCGTCAACTATATCGTCTACTCCATGACGCATTAAGACAACGCTTGCCGGCGCGCGCGGCTCCAGTCAGAGCCTCACCCGTGCGAAAGCCGTCGAACTAAAACGCGTAAACCTTATTTCGCCTTCGCCAACAGCTTCGCCAGAATCTTTAACGCCTGGTCCACTTCCTTCTCCGTCACAATGTATGGCGGCAGGAAGCGCAGCACTGTATCATGCGTGCAGTTGATCAACAGCCCGGCGGCCATGGCATCCAATACCATCTGCTTTCCGGGGCTGTCCAGCTCCACCCCGATCATCAGCCCAAAGCCGCGCACTTCTTTAACCACCGCGTGCTTGCGCGCCAACTCATTCAACTGTACGTGGAAATATCCGCCCACGCGCTGAATCTGGGGAAGCAGTTCGTCCAATATGTCGCAGAACTCCAGCGCCACCCGGCAAGCCAGCGGCCCGCCGCCGAAGGTGGACCCGTGCATCCCCGGTTTAATGGTGGCCGCGGCTTTCTCATTGGCCATGATCACGCCCAGCGGAATCCCGCAGGCCAGCGGTTTGGCCGTCACCATCACGTCCGGCAGAATCACGTGGTTGGTTCGCTGATACGCAAAGTAGGTGCCCGGCCGGCCCACGCCGCACTGGGTTTCATCGGCCACCAGCAGCGCGTTGTGCCGGTCGGCCAGTTCGCGCGCCTTGGCCACAAACTCCGGCGTCAGCGGATTGATGCCGCCTTCGCCCTGGATCATTTCCAGCACGATGGCCGCGGTGCGCTCGCTGAAAGCTGCTTCCAGCGCGCCCAGGTCGTTCGCCGGAACGAACTTCGCACCCGGCACCAGCGGTTCGAAATCCTGGCGGTACTTGGCCTGCCCGGTTATCGAAAGCGCGCCCATCGAGCGTCCGTGAAAAGAATTTTCCAGCGAGATCACTTCATACTTTTCGGAACTGATGGCGTGCCCATGCGAATGCGCCATCTTCAGCGCGCCTTCCATCGCCTCCGTTCCGGTATTGGCGAAGAAGGCCCGCTGCAATCCGCTCATTTGCGCCAGCCGCTTCGCCAGCAGACCCTGATACTGGTGATAGTAGAGATTCGACGAGTGAATCAGCAGCCCCGCCTGCTCGCGAATCACTTTGGTAATTCGCGGATGCGCGTGCCCCAGCGCATTCACGCCAATGCCGGTGATGAAATCCAGGTAGCGGCGGCCTTCCACATCGTAAACGTGGCAGCCCTTGCCGCGCGCCAGCACCAGCGGGTAGCGGGCGTAGTTTTGCAACACGTATTCCCGCTCCAGGTCCATCGTCGCCTGGGCGGAGTTTTCCCCAACAGGGGCCACATCAGGGGGAAGAAGGGCGCTTGTCATTTACATATAGTACCGCGACCTTGAGTCAGCCCCTCAGGTACTTGTTAAAGAAATCCAGCGTGCGCTGCCACGCCAGCTTGGCGTTGGCTTCGTCATAACGCGGCGTCGTATCGTTATGGAAACCATGATTGGCGCCCTCATAAACGTGCGCTGTGTAGACCACGTGGTTGGCCTTTAAGGCCTCTTCATACGCCGGCCAGTTCCCGGTGATGCGCGCGTCAAGCGACGCGTAGTGCAGCAGAAGCGGCGCCTTGATCTTGGCGGCATCGGCCGCCGGAGGCTGTCCGCCATAGAAGGGCACCGCGGCTGCCAGGTCCGCTCCCATGCGCACCGCGAGTGTGTTCGAGATGCCGCCGCCAAAACAAAAACCCACCACTCCAATCTTGCCGGTGCAGTCGGGACGGGCTTTCAGCCACCGCGCCGCCGCGATGAAGTCTTCGGTCATCTTGGGCTTGTCCACCTGATTGAACAGTTGTCCGCCCTTCTCATCGTCGCCAGGGTAGCCGCCAACGCTCGTAAGACCGTCCGGCGCGAAAGCCATAAAATTCGCCGTCCCCAAACGCCGCGCCACGTCTTCAATGTACGGATTCAGCCCGCGGTTCTCGTGCACCACCAGCACTCCGGGCAGCTTTCCACTGGCAGTCACGGGACGAACGAAGTATCCCTTTATGCTTCCATTGCCCTGTGGCGAGGGTACGGTCACACGCTCGGTCCTAATGCGCGTGTCGTCTTTGGCTACCTGTTGCGCCCAGGCATAATTGGGGCGCAGGCTTTCCCATATCGCCGTAGCCGTCAACCCGCCAACCGCAAACTTTTTCGCGCCCTCCAGAAAATCGCGGCGCGCGATGTCGCCATGAACGTACCGGTCAAAGAGGTCCAGCAACTCCTGCGGGTATTCGTTAGCTTTCTTGCGTTCCATGCGAACTGGCTCCTCTCTCTCTTAGTCGACCAAGTCCCGGCGCCGGATGGTGGGCCGGTCGTCGGGGTCCTGCTTTTCGCCTGGCGTGGTACCGTTGCCGGGAGTCCGGCGCAGCGTCGGCCGTCCGTCCTTTTCATCCTTCTTCACCCGGTGGTCCCGGCCGATCACACGCTCCCGCATGTCGCGGTATTCCGAGGTGCTGACCACGTACTCTTCCTTCGCCGGCAGAATTGCCTGGATTTCCTTCTGCGTTTTCTGAATACGGTCGGCATCCATGGGGTGCGTGGAGAAGATACGAGCCATCACTCCAGGCTGCGATCTGCTTAGCGATTGGATCTTTTCGAAGATGCTCACCGCGCCCGTAGGGTCATATCCCGCGGCATACATATACTGGGTACCCAGGTAATCGGCTTCGGATTCATCGGCCCGGCTGAACTTCAAAAACATGGTCGGAATGGCCACGCCGGCGCCTTGCCGGGCGGCCATTCCCGCCAGGCCGCCGAACAGCACACTCAGGGGAATGGTGGCCAGATTCGCGATCTGCGATTTGGTCACCTGCCGCGTCATGTGGCGCGCCGCCACATGCGCAATCTCGTGGGCCACCGCGCCGGCGAACTCATCCTCCTCGTCCGCCAGTTTGATCAGACCGGTGTAGACGAAGACGAAGCCGCCGGGGAACGCGAATGCGTTGGGCTCTTCGCCCTCGATCACCTGAAACGAAAACGGCACCTTGGCATCCGAGTTCCGTGCCAGGTTCTGACCCAGGCGGTTGACGTATTCGGAGATCAGAGGCTCGTCGACGATCTTGCTCTGCCGCGCCACTTCCTCGGCTAATTGTTTGCCCAGCGCCATCTCTTTTTCCAACGAGTAAAAGTTGATTCCCTTCCCCACATCGCGATTGCCGATCTGGCTGGGGTCGTCCTTTTTCTTGGGCGCTTTATCATCCGCGAACGCAGTAGCAGACAGCGCTACCGTCAAAATCACGGCGGCCACAGATCTCATCCGGATTGCCTCCAATAGCTATTATTAACGTATTGTGGAAAGAATGGCTTCCGAATTTGGTAAAAACTTTGTCGCCCAACAGACGCTTGCGGAGCGCTACGCCGATGAGTTCCCCGTCCGTGAAAACCTGGTGTACCTCAATCACGCGGCCGTCTCTCCTCTGAGCCGGCGCTGCGCCGATGCCATGAAGCACCTGGCCGACGACTGCCTCCAGTTCGGCAGTCTCCATTACGCCGATTGGATGGCTGTTTACCAAGGCGTGCGTGCGGCCGCCGCCCGGCTGATCCATGCCGACGCGTCGGAGATTGCCCTTGTGAAAAACACCTCGGAAGGCATCGCCACCATAGCGATTGGGTTAGATTGGCAGCCCGGCGACCGTATTGTAGGTTTTCGTGAGGAATTCCCGGCTAACCTATACCCGTGGCAGCGTTTAGAGGCCAGAGGTGTTACCACTACGTGGCTTTCCGTCACGGACCCGTTAGAGAGGATAGAGGAAGCCTGCCGGGGTGCGCGCCTTCTGGCCATCAGCTTCGTTCAGTTCCTCAGCGGGTACCGCGCACCCATTCAAGCCATAGGTGAGATATGTCAGCGTAACCACTGCATTTATTTCGTAGATGCGATTCAGGGCCTGGGCGCATTTCCCCTCGACGTCAAAGCTTGTCATATCGATGCGCTGGCCACTGACGGCCACAAATGGTTGATTGGTCCGGAGGGCTGCGGCTTCCTCTACATAAGTCACGCGCTTCAGGAACGCGTGGAGCCCGTCGAATTCGGCTGGACCAATGTCGCCAGCTATGCCGACTACGGGTCGCGCGACATGACGTTGAGGCCGGACGCCGGACGGTATGAGTGTGGAACACTAAACACGATTGGTTGCTTCGGCTTAAAAGCTGCAATCGAGTTTTTACTTGAAGTAGGGGTCGGAGAAATCGCCCCGGTTGTCCAAAATCTCGGCGACCGCATCGCTGAGGGCGTACAGGCCAAAGGCTACGAACTGCTGGGGAACCGGACACCCGATACCGGCGCCGGAATTGTCAGCTTCCGGAAGCCTGGGGTTGAAGCCTCGCAGACCGTGGCGAAGCTGCGCAGCGAGGGGATCATTGCCGCGCCGCGGGCCGGCTGGATCCGCACGTCACCGCATTTCTACATCAGTCCGTCCGAGATCGACCGCCTGGTGGACTCCCTGCCGTAAGGGGACGGCCGGTCAAAACCCGACCCCTTACACGAGGCGCGCGAGGATTTCCTGGGGGTTGGCGCGAGCCCAGGTTTCGTTGACCTGGACGAGGAAACGGTCGTTGACCGGTGCCGCCAGGATGATGCCGGCTTCCTGAGCGCGTCGTTGAAAGGCCTGGGCGTTACCACCCTTGACGCGCAGATAAAAGATATTGGTGCCGTTGGGCACGCGGGTCAATTCAAAGCGGGCGTCGGACTGAAGTGCGCCGATGACTTTCTCGGATGTGGCGACGGCCTGGGAGTGGCGCTCGGGAAAACCCTCGAAGAAATGCAGCGCCACGGCAGCGGAGGGCCACACGTGACAGAGTCCGTTGCCGAACATGCGGCGCGGATGAAAGAGGTTTTCAAGCAGGCTCTTGGGGCCGGCCAGGACGGCGCCGCTGGCAGCGTTGAAGTACTTGTACATGGAGACGTAGACGGTGTCGAACAGGGCGGCGTATTGGCGCACGGGAACGCCGCTGTAGGCGGCGGCGATATAGAGCCGCGCGCCATCCAGGTGGAGACCGATCTTGCGTTCGCGGGCCCACTGGGAGATGCGCTTCATTTCGGCGAAGTCGAAGGCCTCACCGGTTTTGCGGCGCACCGGGGTTTCGATCTGGATGGCGCCGATGGGGACGGAGACGCGGCCCGATGCGCCGCGGTCGGCTTCGCGCTCCAGATCGTCAACGGTGAAGGTAGCTTTGCCAGGGGCGAGAGGAACCAGGTGGAGGCCGCTGAGAGTTTGACAGCAATCGCCGCAGTCATTGAAGAGGTGGCATTCCTGCTGAACCAGCACGCGGCGCTTGTCTCCGGCCAGCAGGCGGACCGCAAGGTGATTGGCGAGCGTGCCGGTGGAGAGCCAGACAGCGGTTTCCTTGCCGAGGGCAGCGGCCACAGACTGTTCCAGCCGGGCAACCACTCCGCCCAGGGAGAATTCGTCGGGCTCAATAGTAGGAGAGAGTTTTTGGAGAAGCGCGGCGTACTCGGCCGGGGTCTGGTGGATGCCGTCGCCGTTGGCCTGGATACGAGGCAGGTCGGTGGCGGCGGCGGACGCAGCGCTGGCTGCCGCGGCGAGGATGGGGGAAGAGAGGAACGTTCGGCGGTGCATATGATTGCCGAGGGTATCACGTTCTGCACAGTCCTGTTCGACCAGTCTTGCGGAACGAACCCAAATTGACGCCTCAATCGAGAGCCGTTTTCCCTGTCCCGGTATTGCGGACACCCGCGGACTCGTGGGACCATCTTTAGCGAAGCTCTCTTGGAGGAATATATGGTAACGCTCGCAGACGCAAGAAGAATCATCGCCGCCGCGGAAAAAAAGGCGGAGGAAATCGGTCAGCCGATGAATATTGCGGTGGTCGACTCCGGCGGCAACCTGGTCGCACATGTCCGCATGGACAAGGCTTGGATTGGAAGCGTGGACATCTCGATCAAAAAGGCCTGGACGTCGAGGGCCTTTGATATTACGACCAAAGATCTCGGCGAACTCAGTCAATCCGGCGATCAATTCTTTGGTATTCATGCGTCAAACAACGGCCGGGTCATGATCTTCGCCGGCGGTGTTCCGCTCAAGCGAGGGGATCAGGTTGTGGGAGCGGTCGGCGTCAGCGGCGGCTTGGGAAAGCAAGACCACGCTGTGGCTGAGGCGGGTGCGGCCGCGTTCTAACCCCAGAAGAAAGTAGATCTTTAAATCTGGTGCGGCAAGGCCTATTCGTGTATTCTGAATTCACCGCGGGATACATGGAGGACCTATGCGTCTCATACTCGCCTTCTATCGCCTTAAGCGCCATCGGGGCTGCGGCGGACGAACCGCACCTGCTGCAAAAGCCAACCCTGAGCAAGACCCATATCGTGTTTGTCTACGCGGGCGACCTGTGGAGTGTGCCGCGAGACGGCGGCGATGCCGTGCGCCTTACCAGCGGAACCGGCATCGAAACCGACCCGGCCTTTTCGCCCGACGGTACGCGCATCGCCTTTACCGGCGAGTATGACGGCAACGTGGACGTTTTCGTGGTTCCGGCGTCGGGCGGAGTGCCGAAGAGACTGACGTGGCACCCGGCGGCCGATCGCGTCCTGGGCTGGACGCCGGACGGCAAGCGGATCATCTTCGGTTCAGCGCGAACCGCGTACTCGCGCTTCGATGAGTTGTTCAGCGTGCCGGCCGAGGGAGGTGTCGAAGAAAAGCTGCCGCTTCCCAGCGGATACCAGGCCTCAATGTCGGCCGATGGCCAATCGATCGCCTACGAGCCCACTGGAAAGGCGTTCCTGATGTGGAAGAGATATCGCGGAGGCCAGACGGCGCGCATCTGGCTCGCGCGCCTTGCCGACAGCACCATAACGAAGGTGCCGCGCACGAATTCCAACGACTTTAACCCCATGTGGTCCGGGGACCGCGTCTACTTCCTCTCGGACCGCAACGGAGCGGTGACGCTCTTTTACTACGACGTAAAGACCAAAGCCGTCAAGGAAGCGATCCCGAACCAGGGCCTGGACCTGAAGTCTGCTTCGCTGGGACCGGATGCAATCGTCTACGAACAGTTCGGGGGGATTTCCATTTATGACCTGAAGTCCGGAAAGACGAAACCGGTTGCGATTCACGTACAGGGCGATTTCCCGGCACTGCGCACCAGATTGGTCGACGTAGGGCGGCGCCTGGGATCGCCGGCCGTGTCGCCGACCGGAGTTCGCGCGGTGTTTGCGGCCCGCGGCGACATTATCACGGTGCCGGCGGAGAAGGGCGACCCACGCAACCTGACGAATACGCCGGGTGTGATGGAACGCGAGCCGCAGTGGTCGCCGGACGGCAAGAGCATCGCGTACCTTTCGGATGAATCGGGCGAGTACGCACTTCACGTCCACTCTCAGACCGGCACGGGCGAGGTGAAGAAGATCGAGTTGAAGGCTGGTTTCTACCGCTCGCCGAGGTTTTCTCCGGACAGCAAGAAGATCGCCCTGGTAGACAGCTTCATGCGGCTTTCCTACGTCGACCTGGAGACGGCGAAACAGGTGGAGGTGGGCCAGGATACCTACCAGATGCGCACCGGGGACATTGCAGGCGCATGGTCTCCGGACAGCAAATGGCTGGCATATTCGAAGGTGCTGCCGAATGAGTTGAGCGCCATCCATCTGTATTCGATCGCCGGCGGAAAATCCACGCAGGTGACCGACGGCTTAAGCGACGCCACCAATCCCGTGTTCGACAAAGACGGTAAGTATCTCTACTTCACGGCGAGCACGAATTCCGGTGAAAGCCTGGCACTGGATATTCATGCCGTGGAACGCACCTCTACCAGCTCCATTTATCTGGTGGTGTTGGACAAGACGCAGCCCTCTCCGTTCGCGCCCGAAAGCGATGAAGAGAAGGCAGTGGACGAGAAGAAGCCCGCCGATCCGGCTAAGGACAAGGACGCGGCTAAGGATGCGGCCAAGCCTGAGACCACATCGGGCGCGGCGCCGGCGGATGGAGCGAAGCCGGCCGAGCCCGCGAAGCCGAAACCCGGCGCCGCGGACGTCAAGATCGACCTGGATGGAATCGACCAGCGCATTCTGTCCGTGCCCATGCCGCCGCGGCGATACGTGGCGCTTCAGGTGGGGAAGGCGGGCACGCTGCTGGCTCTGGAAGCGCCGGCCGCGCAGATGGTCCCGGGCCAGGTGCCAGGGCCAGGTCCGGGCCAGACCGTCCACCGGTACGACATGAAGGCCCGAAAAAACGACGTGCCGCTCACCGGCGTCAACAATTTCCAGATGTCGTCCGGCGGCGATAAAGCGCTCTACCGGCAAGGGGAGAACTGGATTATCGCAGCTCTGCGGCCCATGCCTGGGCCCGGCGCAGCAGCACCTCCCCCGGCAGCGCCGCCGACTGGGGGCCAGGGCACGCTCAAAACCAGCGGGATCGAAGTGCGGGTAGATCCGGTTCAGGAATGGAAGCAGATGTACCGGGAAGCCTGGCGCATCGAACGCGACTGGTTCTACGATCGCAATCTGCACGGTCTGGATCTGAAGGCGGCGCAGACGAAATACGAGCCCTATTTGCACAACGTGGCTTCGCGAGACGATCTCACCTATCTGTTCCAGGAGATGCTGGGCAATATAACGGTCAGCCATATGGGAACGGGAGGCGGCGATACGCCGGAGGTGAAGCGAGTCCAGACGGGCCTGTTGGGCGCCGATTACGAGGTTTCCGACGGAAGATACCGCTTCAGCCGGGTTTACAGCGGCGAGAATTGGAACCCGCAACTTCGCGCGCCGCTCACGCAGCCGGGGGTGAATGTGAAGGCGGGCGAGTACCTGCTGGCGGTCAACGGCCGCGAGGTGCGTCCCCCGGAAAACGTGTACAGCTTTTTCGAAGGTCTCGCCGGCAAAGCGGCGCTGCTGCGCGTGGGCACGGATGCGAACGGAGCCGGGGCGCGCGAAGTAACAGTGGTTCCGGTGGCCGACGAGGGCCGCCTGCGGAACCTGGCGTGGATTGAAGAGAACCGCCGCAAAGTGGATCAGATGACCGGCGGCAAAGTGGCGTACATCTATATGCCGGACACGGCCAACGGGGGGTTGACTGCATTCAACCGCTACTTCTACGCGCAGATCGGGAAGCAGGCCGCCATTGTGGACGAACGCTTCAACGGCGGAGGCCTGCTGGCCACCGACATCGCGGAGATCCTCAACCGCAAGCCGCTCAGCGCCGCCGCTAATCGCGTGGGAAGCGACCTGGTGCAGCCGCAGGGCATCTTCGGACCGAAGGTAATGATCATCAACGAGCGCGCAGGCTCGGGCGGCGACGCCATGCCCTGGTACTTTAAGCGCGCCGGCGTGGGCAAGCTGATCGGAACCCGCACGTGGGGCGGGCTGGTAGGCATGGCCGGAGGACCACCGCTCATGGATGGCGGTTTCGTGGGCGCACCCAGCTCCGGCATTTACAACCCGCTCACGGGGGAGTGGGAGGTGGAGAACATCGGCGTGCCGCCCGATATCGAGGTGGAGCAGGATCCGGCACTGGTTCGAAAGGGTCGCGACCCGCAGCTGGAGAAGGCGGTTGAAGTGGTCCTGGAGGAGCTCAAGAAAAATCCGCCGCCGGTACTGCGGCGTCCGGCGTTCCCGAACTATAGCCGACCGGCGGCGCGTTAGGGATGCCGATGATATACTAACTAGCTCGAAGGAGCCGCCAGCTTAAGGCGCAAGTCTTCGGGATTATGGCGGCATTGACACGAGATCAGATTCTGGATCAGCTTTGGCCAACGGAGCGGTCCAGTGTCTATGCGGTGTTAGATGGCGCCCGCGACGAGCGGATTTACGGCGCGGTGAACGGCAGCCACCTGCTGCTGGAGTGTCTCTACAGCGGCGATCTTCCCTGGCAACTGCAAATGACGGCGCCTTACATCGTGCAGCTCGAAAAGGACGATCGCCTCACGCAGCAGATTCTGGATCAGGGCTGGGGAAAGAGTTGGGGCATCTTCTTTCGGTCGAATGCCGGCTTCAAGGAACTACGCAAGCATCTGCGCCGTTTCCTGCGCGTGCGCGATGAAAGCGGACGGCGGCTGATATTCCGCTTTTACGATCCGCGCGTGCTGCGGGTGTATCTGCCATCGTGCAGCGCGGTGGAAGCAGCGACTTTTTTCGGACGAATTGATGGTTTTGTCATGGAGGCCGAGGATGGCTCCGTGCTCGAGTTCCCCCAACCGAAAGGGGTGGTTCCGTCGAAGGAAGCACTGGCGCCCTTATGGACGCTGACGGTGCGCCGCGAGCAGTTGAGCCTTTTGAATCGCGATGTGCTCCGCCAGTACAAACTGCGTGTGGCGCGATTATTCGAGTCGCGCTATCCGGGCCGGTTCGAGTCTCCGGAGGGCGCCGAAGAGTTCGTGGAGGCCAGCGTCAAGATAGCAGCCCGCTATCAGGTGACTTCGGAGCTGCACATCGCGATGCTGGCCGATTTCCTGCTGCATCATGGGACAGACTTCGCTTCTGATCCGCGCTGTGAATGGGCGAAGGCGATTTTGGAAGATACAGAAGGGACCGGCAACGATCGCGTGGCACGGCTTGACTCATGGAGGACGCTGATGGCTCCGAGCGCGACGGTGGCGACTTAATCTATGGCGGGTTGGCTGCAAAATCAACTGGGCCTGCGGAGCATTCACGACCCCGCGGTGACCTGTAAGAATGCGCGAGGGATTATCCAGGTTGAGGTACGCGCCCACAAGGCGGGAACGGCGGCGCCCACTCGCCCGGTGGCGAATGTGACGGCAACGGTGTCGGCTGGACCTGACCAGCCCGGTCCTTTGCCGACCCGCGCCGACGGCCGCGTGGGTTTTCAACCCGTGCACCTGGGCCACTACACGGTTACGCCAACTTTTCCAGCCAACATTGCCGACCGCTACGACCTGGTGGGAAATCCTCCCGCGCCTCTATCGCAGGCATTGGTCCCGGGTGGGGTCAGGTTATATGCGTTTCTGGTGGATTGGCATTGGATCGAATTCCAGGTACGCGATTCCGCCAACCGTCCCCACGCTAATCTCGGGTTCCGGCTCAGCCACCAGCCTCCCATTGGTGGCGCGTGGACCGTTTTGGAGAACGGGGCGACTCCCGCCAACGGCGACATCGCGCGCGACGAAGTGAAGAGGGGACGCTACAAGCTCAGCATTCCAATCCTTTCGAATGCGACTTGGCCGGGCCCCGCGGTCGTGCTGAGCAATACCTATCAGTTAAACGCCGATGCGTCCGGCTTCGATCTGGGCGAGGCCGGCTCCATCGAAATCCTGGACGCCTTCGATCACAGCAAGATTATTTCTACACTGCCGGCGACGATTGTCGCGGGCGCAGGGGTAGGGACGCAACAGCTCAGGGCATCATGGACGCCCAACCTCTTCAACTTACCCGGCCTGGAACAAAGCCAAGTGGTCTTTCGCGCCTCGGCGCGCGGCGTCAGCACCTTGAGCGTGCAACGCACGGTGACCCTAGACCACCTGATCAACGTGCAGCGCACCGGCGGTGCGGCACTGAACACGCAGGTCACCGTGTATTTCTCCGGAGGGTCGAACTGGAACGGTAACTCCGCGGGTGGGGTGGCACGCGCACCCGGGCCCTGGAAAGATAAAATCGTTCGCATCGCGCTGCCGCTGCTCAACACCGCGTGTCATGTGACGCTTGAGGACAACGGGGTGGAGAAAGTCATTACGAAGCCCTGAGGCGGATTACGGCCTGGCTTCATTCGAGCTATGGATTTCGAAGACAATCACGACCACACGGTGCCGGCTCCGCTGACCGAAGAAGTGCTGGTGAGCTGGTCAAAGCCGCGCTGCTGGCACGGAGATACGGTCACCATCCGCGTTCGAACCGGACGCGTGATCGATGGCTCGACAGTGGAGTTGAAAGTGTGGGTACAAGGCGCAGGGGCGCACTTCCACCAGATTCCCAATCAGCCCATCAACCATAACCAACTGGATTTCGATTACACGCTGAACTGGAAAACCTTTGTGATTCCGGCCGGTTCGGTGGATTTCGTGGTGACCGCACGGATTGTGCAGATCAACATCACGTCGGCGCCGTCGGAGCCCATGAAAGTGGATTTGATCGAGCCGCTGTTTTCGGCGTGACTAGCCACGTGAGGCCAGTTGCAACATCAATGTGATCGGATGGTAATGATATAAATTGGCGCCGGCCACCGGCAGGCGTGCGTCAACGCGGACGTCGTCCCACCAGCGATATTCGTTCATGTGATCGCCTGCGGTATTGCGGGCGGCATCCTGCATGAAACTGAATGTGGGGGAAGCGTTCAGCACCACCTTCCAATCCAGATACCAGGCGCTGAAAGTCTTCACAATGGCGCTGCGGCAGCCGCCGCGGTCCACACCGGCGCCGGGCGGAGCAACGTCTGTCACAAGAACCACATTGGCAGGCTCGGGGGATATCAGGTTTTTGTCGAGCAATGCGTTCATGATGGCCTTGCGGTCCATCATCTTCGCGGCATCGGTGGCTTCAACTACGGTATAGCCGGGCTCGGTGAAGAGCAGTTCGGTGGAGAATGCCTCGACGTGCAGGAAGGCGCCGTGCGGGTTCAGCAGCGGATCGGTGGGGGCGGCCCCGACATCGCCCAGATGCTCGCCGGCGACAACGGGTATGGGAGTGGCGAGGCCTACGGGGGTGTGATTGGCGATCGCGGCATTAACCGTGGCATTGGCGTTCACCACCTTGCAGAGTTCCACACCCTCCAACTGAACGAAGATCTGCGTGTTCCCAGGATTCGCCAACCGGATGACCTGGGAATTGGCCGGTATGGTCGCATCGAGTATCGGCATGGCGGTGGGATCGACCGGGGCGGCCCCTCCAGCGACTTCTTCCCAATCGGGGGGTGCGGCCATATGGTGACCCATCAGACGGGCGACGCCACCCACGTTTAGAGAAGTGAAGCGCGGCGAAGGCAGCGTCGCCTGAACGTGCTTCTGGGTTAGCAGGTGGAGCTTTTGACGCCACGGAATGGGAGAAACTGCGGCTGCAACGCCGGCATCCAGGTGCATGTACAGGCTGTACCAAGTCTTGTCCTTCCACTTGTGGCGCAGCAGCACGAAATTGCGCGATCCATAGGTCTTCGCGGTATCGTTTTCGCCGGCGCGGCAGGCGACCACTTCGCCATCGGCAAGGGCGTGGACCTGGTTGTTTCCGGCAGGAAAGAGATGGACGCCCGTGTGCCAGACGCGGTTGGGTCCAAATGGAAACCAGCCGCCCGCACCGGCCTCGGTATTGTTATAAAAAGTAGCGGCAGGCGCGGTGTCCCAGCGGAGACCGGCGCCCAGATCCATCGGGTAGGAGTAGGCCGGCGCCTTTCCTGCGTAGACAGGCTTGATGCTATCGGCGTATGTCTTGACGTAATCGTCCAACTCCCGGTCGGTTCGGCGCACGCTACTGACGTGGACAGCGAAGGGATTGGATGGAGGGGGCACATCGCGATTGACTTCCGCCACGCTGACACGGTCCGCCTCTTGCCAACGCGGTTGGAAGCCGCAAAACTCGAGCGCGCGCGTGCGAATGGTCTGGCAGAATCGCGCATGGTCCGAGGGTGGGATTTTGTCCGTACTCGACGCAGGTGCCGTGGTGATAAAACTCCAGTGATTTGCCGAAATGGAAGGTGGCGCGACGGTGGCGCCAGCGGCGTGCGTCGGTATGGCGATAGTTGTCCTGCCAGCAGCGGTAGCCGGCAGTGACGAAGATGCGGTTCACGTTAGCGCGGCGCATCAGGGCGCGCACGGCCCACAGCAGCGCTTTATCCACGCCGGGATATTCCTGCATGTCATAGACATCCAGCTTCTCACCGGCCAGCGAAGTGTCGTCCGGTAGCTTTTCCCCGTCCAGCAGGAACTTACCGGCGAACTGGGCGTTTCCCCACCCCGTACAGATGCCGCGCTTGTGATGATCGGTGCAGCGGCAGCGGATGGGCACCGGATCCGGCAGAATGCAGGGGCAGCGCATCACGTGGGGCATCACTGCATAGCGCGCGGCTTCGCGATCGATCTCGCGGAATGTGGCCGCGTCTACGATGCCCGTGATCGGCAGGGCCAGCGCCTGCTGAAACCGCTTCACAGCATCGCGTGTGGTTTTGTCGAATTTGCCGGTGACTTTCACCGGCATGTAGGGCGCGCCAATGCCATCGTTATCGGAGCCGGAGCCCCAGCCGATGAGCTTGATCTGGAGTTCCCAGACATCACGGCCCTCGCAAGCGGGCAGCAACTGGAGAGTGCGCTCGCCATAGGGCGGGCCACCGGGACGAGGCATTCTAGTGGCTTTCCTCCGCTCCCGCGAAGAACAAAAGGCCCTCACCCGTAAAGCAGGCGACTGTGAGGCCAGCGTTCAAGGCGGCTATGTGGGGAAAGAAGCATGGGGACTTCGGATCATCGCGGAGTTTGGCCAGCATGGGATTGGGGGTGAGACGCCCGCCGTAGAGGGCATGCGACTCGTCAGTGAAGGCAATACCTGCTACGCCTTGCCGAATCTCTTCGAGGCAGATTTCGCGCGGGCGGACGGGACTGCCGGCCGCATTCTTGGGCCAGTTGGAGATGAGCTTTAGTTCGGCGGTCCTCACCGAACCGCCGGTGCTGACGGAGAGTACCGCGAGGCGGTCCGGAGCTGAGGGAGCGGATTCTAATATGAAGAATGCATTTCCGGAACGGGGATCGGCGGACGGGGCGACGGCCACCACATGGTTCGGCGACTGGCGAATGGTCTTTTCAGCAGTGACGACCCGGCCATCCATATTGACGGCGAGCCAGGCGATGCGGCTGCCGCCTTCGTGGTTTGTTATCAGCAACAGGGAGACTGGGCGTTTGACGCGGGCCGAGCAAGCCACCATGGAAGGAATACCGGATAGGGGCACGGTCCACTGCGCGATCACGCCCTTTTCGTCTTCCACCTGAATGCCGCCGAGCGCCGGACCCTTGGGTGAAGTGCCGGTGGCCAGGAACAAAGCCTGATCCTCGAAATCCGGGAAGCGCGGAACGGGGGCGGCGTTTTCCAGATGAAGCGGAATGGCTTCGCTGCGCCAAAAGGGATAGCTGAGATTGTGATGAATGAGTGTGGCCGAGCCTCCGCTGATTACCGCGACCCAGCCGGCGCCGTTTTCCTCAATGCCCTCCGCGGGCTGCGCAATGGCCATGGTGGAACCTGGAGGAAACTCGCCGTGCGGGGTGGCGCCCTGCATGAGGGCCCGATGGCCGGCAACGGCCGAAACGCGGATGAGCAATTGCTGAGGGCCGGGATGGGCGCTTTCAGAAGCCAGCCAGGCCAGGGTGGATGCCGAGCGACCCACCGAATCGTAGCCGGAAGCCGCGGGCCCAATTCGGGCAGGCACAATCTCAAACGGCAGCCGTTCCGAGGATGCGAATGTGCCCGCGAGATTGAACTGGTGCTGCGCCTGAATACTATAACGGCCTGGAGGCAGGGGCGCGCGGAAGGCCCAGAGGTTCACGGTAATTTCGTCGCCCTGGCCTGGAGGCATGGGTTCCAGACGCGGCTCGGGAGGTTCGAGGAGCGCCAGGTCCCCTCCGCGGCGTTCGTACCGATGCCCTTTGTTATAGCCGCCAATCACTTTGCCGTCGGCATCAAAGAGCGCCAGGCGCGGGGTGTCGTAGCTGCCGCTTAAGGGCAAGGCATTGACCGGCGCGGAGCCGGTATTTCGAAGGATCAAATCGAACTCCGCGCTCTGTTCGGGGAGCAGCCGGTCTTTCCATCCATGCGGAACGAGTTCGAGCCGCAACTGGCTGGCTGCCGGAGCCGTCATGCGCACTCCTTCTTTTCGCGGAGGATTCTGCGCGGGCGACCGGCGTCCCAATCCGAATACCGCTCCGAAGGCGCACAGCCACTTCCGCCGCGATTGCATTTGTGTCTCAGAAACGCGTCACGCTCCATCTTAGAATAAATCAGGATGCGGCCACGCGAACGGCAGAACATCGTCCTTCCATCCGCGGACTTTTAACAGGCATTTGGCGCAGGGACCGTTTCGATTTCCGCCCAGTGCATTCAGCGATTGGAAATAAATGCAATCGTTGCCGGCGTCAGTATTGTTTACGCTGTCAGCACCTTCCGTACTAGCAGGGATCGGATTGGGCACTTGATGGGGCCAGCCGGTTTCAACGGTTCCGCCACCGCCCGCGTTGGGGCCCACCGGGCCTTTGCCGCCGGGACCGCGCGCGATCCCGTAGGTGAGATTTTCCTGAATGATGCCGGCGCAGTAGGCATAGCTCATCAGGCAATCGGCCGAGTGCACGTCATGATGCTTCCACGCAAAATTACCGGCTACGAAGTGGACCAGGTTCATCGAATGTCCCATCTCATGAGGAAACGTCTCAGTCGCGGCGGCGGCGCGGACGCCGCCAGCGGGCATGTCGGCCGTACGAAACATGCTTTGCCCGTCTCCACGGCAAAAACCGTTCAGAGTGCTCCCATGCCACCGCAGGACATTACCAGCAGCATAGCCTTTCCAGGCGCTATCCTCATGGAGAATGGGCCAACGGACCACACGTTGGGCGTCGGTGTCGGTGATGGGGGGAGTCAAACCATCGATCACCTTGTACCGCGCTTCTCTCCATTTGCCGACGAACCATCCCGAATAATCATCGGGATCATTTACCGGGTACGGCTTGATTTTCTTCAGTCCGGCATTCAGCGCGGGATCGGCGGCTGCTCCATGCGCGATGATTGCGAGCCGCACAGCCGTCCCCACATCGTGAGACAGTGTTCCAACAGGCTGTGCCGCGATGGTGTTGGCAATCAGCTTGGCGCGGTTGGCGGGAAGGCCGGGCGGCAAGTACCAGCGATAGTGATCCCAGACGACCGACGAATTAGTGATGTCGGCGTTGTTGGCCATGGGCACGTGCCCCTTCCATTTCCGGGTAGCACCATTGTGGGCGGTGATGTACGCGGCGAGATTCACGTTGCGATGGATCTGGTCCTCACCGGCCACCGGCCCTCCGGCGGGTGTTTGGATGACCCACTCGACGAAGCCCGGTTCGAAGAGAGTGTTGATGGAGAGCCCACCACCATCCATCAGCATGTTGGCGCCATTGCCGGGGTAACCGCGGCCACCCACGGGAGCCTCGAGTTCACCGCCGACGGTCAGGGCGAGACCGTTGGTATTTGGGTCCGGAAGCCGGAGACTCTGGCTGATCTGGCAACTGCGCCAGACGTTCATCGTTCCGGCGCCATGTACCAGCGCCGGTTTGTCCTGCACGAAGCCGAAACTGCGCTGGTACGCCTCCCAATCCACCCAGCCTTGCACCACGTAGGAATCACCCGCCACATAGCTGGGCGAAAAGATCACGCCGGCCAGGCCGCGTTCGTTGCCAGTGGTGACGGCCGTGATTTCCACCCGCTCCTGCTCTTTTTGTTTGGCGGCGTCCGGTTTCAAATTGATGTACTTCTTGTAAGGAAATTCCTGATTTCCCTTGCCAATGACCGGCTTGTGCTTGCCTTTGTCTTGCGACCAGACGGCCCGGAAATGATTGCTGACGTCAGCCGTCGGCTCCTCTCCCCGTATGCCGCCATAATGAACCGGGCAATTGACTCCCGGCGGAAACTGGTCCCAGTTCTTGACCTTGTCGTCGCCTTTGGCTTTGGAATCGATGCGCACCACCCAGAGAATATCGTTCTGCTTGGTGTAGTTGGGACGCAGCCGGATGCCGACTGCGGGGGCGGCGTTAATCTCGCGGTAGTCCGCCTGGCCCTTATCCAGCTCATTGTCGTCGGCCCGATCGCTGCGCACCAGAAGAGTGCGGTTGAGGTATACCTTCAGCTCCTCTTCTCCGTAGCGGTAGCCCAGGGTGTTGTCGAATGTGACGTCGAAATCCCGATCGTCGTCATTCGGGACTACGATTCTTGCGGTCCAGTAGTGATACTCAGGATGGTTGGCGGCATCATGATAAGGCGAATCGTGCTGCCCTTTTTTCACTTTTAAAGCCGCTTCCTTCCAATACGTCTGGCGGGGTCCGCCAGCGAAGAGACCGGCGATATAGTTGTCCACTGCGACAGGTTCGATGACAACGGGTCCAACGGCCTGGGCTTCAAATAGTCCCAGCGGGTTCGCGCCCGTGTTGTGGCTTTTCAGATTTAATACAAATTCGAGCGGCAGCTCTGGGCGGGTGTAAAACTTCTGTTCCACATCCCATTTGGTTTTGCCCTTCTTTGCCATGTAGCTGCCACTAACGTAATAACCGTCGGAATCGAGCGGGTCTTTAATTCCACTGTGCCTGGCAGCGGGGACCCGGAGCCTGGCGATTTCAGCGGCCAACGGATCTGGCATGCGCGCCGTGGCGGCATATGCCCGGGTCGCGCCGGGAGGCTCAATCACGAGCGCTTCGGCGAGCTGATACCTGGCCTGGGTTGCCGGCGCCGCATCGACGAAGCCGTTTTGAATCCGGATCGCCATGGTCTCAAACTTTACTTCAAACTGGGCTTCGGCGCCGGCCACGAATCCCTGGCCGGCTCCAAGAGGATCGGTCACCATGGCGGTGGTCGGCCCGATCCACAGCCGTATGCGGTAGGGGCTGAACTCGGGAGTGATGTATTCGTTGGCCAGGATTCCGGCATTGGCCTGGCCGTTCCAGGTTATCGGAGCGCCGCCTGCGGGGTTGAAGGTGGCGGTGTAAAGAGGCGCCGGCGTGTCTCCCGGATAGCGCTCGCCCCAGATCTCGTAGCGGCCGCGGGTGGCGGCGTTCGCCGGATCGGTGAGGTTGAAGTTGACAGTCAGGCTCTCCTGCTGCGGAACGAATGCAGTATCGGTGGTAAGGGCGTTGATTTGGATGCTATAGCCCTGAACCGCCGTGGCAGGGGAAGTAACGGCGGCCACGGCGATGCGCTGCCCATTGGCGGGCGTCGGCGCTTCCCGCAGGATGGCGTCGAATGTCAGGTTGGAATTTCCGGGGAGATTCGGCACGCGCCATTGCAC
Source organism: Bryobacterales bacterium (assembly GCA_963817515.1). Taxonomy (GTDB): domain Bacteria; phylum Acidobacteriota; class Terriglobia; order Bryobacterales; family Bryobacteraceae; genus DATMNI01. The sequence goes on from CAWFPJ010000015.1 coordinate 134,967, forward strand.
CGAAGTCTGGCCGGCGGCAGCGGAGACGGAGTCGATCCATTCGTTGCCGCGCATGATGCGGAACTCGATATGCTGACTGGCCGAAATGTGCGGGCACTGGGCTTGCAGCGTCAACTGCTGCCGCGGCACAGCATTGTTGGCCGACCAGGTGGGATTCTGCAGAATGTGCTCGTGAACGGTAAGAAGCATGGAGCGGTCTCAACACGTTTACCACAACCGGTTCGGGCGATTCAACAGGTAACGGCAAAACACGGCGGACGAGTCAGTAGACACGCTGGATCACGACTTCACCGGGCGGAGCTTGACGACCCGCTTGGTTCGCGTTTCGGCCACGTAGATCGAGCCGTCGCGGCCCACCGCGATATCGTGAACGGCGTTGAATACGGGATCGCCGGGTTTCCCGAAGCCGATGGACGCGACAATATTCCAGTTGCGGTCGAGCTTGAGGACGCCGGTGTGCTTGGTATCGTAGTCGGTGCGGCGAATTCCGACGTAAAGGAAACCATCGGAATCGGCGGCAACACAAAAGACGCGTCCCGTCGTTGGATCGTTTTTTGCACCGGTCCACTGCCGCTTGAACTTGCCGGCCCGGTCGAACAGTTGAAGGCGCGAGTTCTCGCGGTCGGCGACAAGGACGTCGGTACTGCCGGGCATGAATACGAGCCCATGCGGATTACTGAACTCACCCTCGCCCGATCCCTTCTTGCCCCATTCCTGCAACCATTTTCCGTTGGCGGTCGAAAAGCGCGACGCGGCTGTTCACATAGCCGTCCGACACATAAAAGGTTCCGTCGGGACGAATGGCAATGTCGGTAGGCTCATTGAAATGCGTCGCATCCCATGCGCCGACGCGCGGCTGCCCAAGGGCGAAGATGACTTTGCCATCGTGTGTCAACTTGAAAACCTGCTGCAATGCGACATCAGTCACGAAAACGTTGTTCTGCCCGTCGATGGTGATGCCGTGCGGCACAAGAAACATGTTGGCGCCCCAGGACGAAATGAGCTTGCCTGTATTGGCGTCGAGCTCGAGCACTGTCGGCTCGGTGAGCTTCGTTGTTGCCGCGAGGTCGAACCCTCGGCCGGGTCTATGGAAAACAAACACGTGGCCATTCACGTCGATGGAAACGCCCGCGGTTTCGCCAAGCTGAATGCCCGGAGGAAGACTCGGCCAATTGCTTACTTCCTGATACCGCGTAACCGTCGCCGCAGCCACGGCATCCCGACGACCGCCGGCCAGCAATGTCACGATCAACACTAAACCCGCCACACTCAGAACGGCGCGAAATCCTGCAATCATTTTGACCTCCAGCAGTCTAGCCAGTTTAGCCGAAGAAGGAACCGACAAGTCGGGAATTACATGCCTTGACCTTCGACCTATCGTGCTATATGCTGAATGGTAGAAGCTTGAGGCATCCATGCCATCTTCCCGTTTTCCCATCCCGCAAGGCACGCTCGATATGCTGATTCTCCAGATCCTTTCCCTGGAACCGGCGCACGGCTACGGCATCGCGCAGCGGCTGGAGCAGATTTCGCAATCCGTCGTTCAAGTCAACCAGGGCTCTCTCTATCCCGCCCTCCACAGATTGGAACAGAAGCAGTGGCTGCAGGCCGAGTGGAAGCAATCGGAAACCGGGCGCGAGGCCAAGTTCTATTCCTTGACGCGTTCCGGACGAAAACAGCTCGCCGTGGAGAGAGATAGCTGGGCGCGGCTTTCGGGAGCGGTCCAGTTGATCTTCGACGAGGGCAACAGGTGATGAGGCAGCTACTGAACTGGTTCCGACGCGGGAATTTGGAGAGCGGCCTGGAGCGCGAATTGCAGTATCACATCGATCGCCGGGTCAGCGACCTGGTGCTATCCGGTCTGCCGGAGCGGGAAGCCAAGAGGCAGGCCACGCTCGAACTCGGCGGCCTCGACGCAGGTCCGGGAGGAAGTGCGCGACGTCTGGCTGACCCGGTGGCTGCGGGATTTCGCGTATGACCTCCGCTTCTCCGCACGGTCTTTTCTACGCAGTCCGTCGTTCACCGCCACCACGGTGCTGTCGCTGGCACTCGGCATTGGAGCGACCACTGCCATCTACTCTCTGGTCGATCAAGTGATACTGCACGCGCTTCCGGTCCGCCAACCCGAACGCCTGGTCCTCATCGATTGGAAGGGAGATCAGGCGGCCAACGGGTTCGGCAGTTGGAATCTGATGTCATACCCGATCTGCCGCGACCTTCAACTGCAGGACCGTCTTTTCGAAGGCGTACTCTGCCGCGCCGCCACGACCGTGAACCTCTCGACGGGCGGAGAGCACAGACCGGCGGCTGCGGAAATCGTCTCCGGCACTTACTTTTCGGTGCTCGGAGTGAGCCCGGCAGCTGGGACGGGTATTCGCGAGTGACGATGACCGGACGCCCGGCGCGAATCCGGTGGTTGTGCTCTCTTACGACTTCTGGAAGACGCAACTCGCAGGCGCTCCGGATGTGGTGGGCCGCAAGGTGCTGGTAAACCAACATCCGATGACGGTGATTGGCGTCGCCGCGTCCGCGTTCCGAGGCATCGACGTGGGCGAAGTTCCGTCACTCTGGATTCCGGCCGCCATGTCGGCGCAAGCCATTCCCGGTTTTGACGGTCTATTGGACCGCCGCACGCGCTGGATGCAAATGCTCGGCCGCCTCAGGCCGGACGTTACGTTGGCGCAGGCTCAGGCCGGGCTGCAACCGTGGTTCAAGGCGATGCTGGACGAGGACACACGCCGCGCAGGCTTCCCCAGAATAACGGCGGAGCGGCGGCAGCGGTTTCTCGCCTCGACACTCGAACTCACTCCGGCGCCACAGGGCCATTCCAGTCTGCGGCGCAGGCTGTCGCAACCACTCTGGGTCTTATTCGCGGCAACTGCGGTGTTGTTGGGCCTGGCCTGCTTGAATGTTGCCGGTCTCTTCCTGGCGCGCGGATCGGCTCGCGAACGCGAGATCAGCACACGGTTGGCCTTGGGCGCTTCGCGCGGGCGGATCGGCCGGCAGCTTCTGGCCGATAGCATCCTTCTCGCGCTTGCTGGTGGAGCGCTCGGGGCGGTACTAGCTCCGCTTGCCATGCGGACTCTCATCGCGTTCCTGCCTCGCGACGCCGCAGCCAACGCACTGCAATCGGCCATCGACTCGCGCCTGTTGCTTTTCGCGTTCCTGGTGAGTGTGGCTGCGGGTCTGCTGAGCGGCTTTGCGCCGGCCCTGCAAGCCGGCCGCGGGTCGCTGATCTCCTCGCTCCGGGAGCGGGGCGGCACCGCATTTGGCGGCATCCGGCTTCGAAAAGCTATTGTGACGCTTCAGATTGCATTCACGTTGATCCTGGTCATCGGAGCAGCGTTGTTTGTGCGAACTCTTACCGGATTATTGGCAAAAGGGCCGGGATTTACCACATCCAGCCTGGTCTCGTTCGGCCTCGATCCTCTTCGAAATGGCTACTCCCGGTCAGAAGCAAGCCGGCTGATTCGCCGTATTCATGACGAAATCCGTGCTTCCGCAAGCACCCAGGCGTCGGCCGTGGCGCGCTTCCAGTTATTGACCGGTGGAAGCTGGAACAACCCCATGACGATTCAAACGAATCGACGAATCACTACCGATCGCGATGTCAATCTGAATGCGATCAGTCCCGGATTCTTCTCGACCCTCGGGATCAGGATGGTTGCCGGGAGGGACTTCGACGAACGCGACTCCCGGCCGGTGGGCGAGGCGGGCCAGCGCTCGGCAATTGTCAACGAGGCCTTTGCCAAGCGATACCTGGGGGAGCGCAACCCTCTCGGTGCGCGCATCTGTCAGGGTTCCGGGCCCGACGCCAAGCCGAACATCGAAGTCATCGGCGTGGTGGCGGACTTCAGCTATCGTGGTCTTCGCGAGGAATCGGAGCAAGCGTACTTTCCAATATTCGAGGGCGACGATTCCGGCGGCAACTTTTATGTAAGGGTTCGGGGAACGCCGGAAGCAGCTTTTCAATCGATTCGAACAATCGTTCATAACGCCGATCCAGCATTGCCGATCACGTACTTCCGCACGCTGGATGAACAGGTCAACCGGTCATTGAATACCGAGCGCATGCTGGCCACGCTGTCAGGCAGCTTCGGCACGCTGGCGCTGCTGCTGTCGCTGGTCGGACTTTACGGCGTGATGTCGTTTGTGGTCACGCAACGCACGCGCGAGATCGGAATACGGCTGGCGCTGGGCGCAACAGGGGGCTCGGCGATCTGGCTTGTACTCCGGGATGCCCTTGCGATGATCGCTGCGGGCACGGCGATCGCATTGCCATGCATCGGTGCGCTGGGACGCCTGGTGGAGTCTCAGTTGTTCGGCGTGAAACCGACTGACCCTATCGCCATCGCCGCCGCGACACTGCTGCTGACTTCGGCGGCCCTGGGCGCGGCACTCATTCCTGCCTACCGGGCTTCCACGGTGAACCCGATTGACGCGCTACGATTCGATTAGCCCATCTCTCACTGTGGCGACTCCGATCAGAGTTCGCCGATTCAGACACGCACGTTTCCCAGGGAAAGCCCGGTGAAGCCACAAACCACATAGCCTGCAGCCGAGACGTACAGCGGTCCTGCTGCGACCTGATCGAGCCCCGGCAACGGAAGTACTCTTGCGCCGAGACCAGTGGCATAAAAAACGGAGGCGGCAGCAAGAAGCAGGAACATCCCGCCTAGGACCTTTTGCGCTGTCTTGCCCGATGACGGCGCGGATGGTGGTTTCGGACTGACCGACTTCGGAAACAAGAGAGACAGAATGATGGAAGCGGCGATCACAACGCTGATGATGGCGAGTGAAGCTCCGATGGGGAACCTGCCGCCAAAAAGGTGATCCAACCATATCATCTTGAGGCCTACAAAAACCAACACAACGGCCAGCCCATGTTTCAATATGTGAAACCGGTCGAGTGCGCCCGAAAGCAGGAAGAACATGGCCCGCAGGCCCAGCAGCGCGAAAACGTTAGACGTGTATACGACGAAGGGTTCCTTGGTGACGCCAAATACCGCCGGAACGGAATCGACGGCAAACATGACGTCAGTGGTTTCGAGGAACAGCAGCACAATGAAGAGTGGTGTGACGTGGCGGATTCCGTCCACGGTAACGAAGAACCGCGAACCGTGCAGTTCTTGAGTTACCGGAAAGAACCGGCGCACGCACCGGATCACGGGGCTGTCACCCGGGTCGATCCGCTTCTCCTTCTCCAAGGCCATTCGGATGCCGGTGAAGACCAAAAACAAGCCGAACAGGATCATGATCCAATCGAACTGAATTAGAGCTGACCCAACCGCAATGAAGATCGCGCGGAAGACCATGGCCCCCATAACGCCGTAGAACAGGACCCTGTGCTGGAGATGGGATGGGACGGCAAAGTGCCGGAACACCAAAGCAAAGACGAACATGTTGTCGATCGACAGCGACTCCTCTACAACGTAGCCCGCCAGAAACTCAAGGCTGACCTGGCGGCCGATGCCAGGCGAATGCCTGGACGACGCGAACAGAAAGAGAACCAGGCTGAACGCGAGCGCCAGGGCAATCCAAATCGCAGTCCACACAGCCGCCGAGCGAATCGATATAGCCCGGTCCTTGCGATGAGACGCCAAGTCAGTCCCCAGCAGGACTGCGACGAGCCCCGTGAAGGCCAGATAAAGCCACCAGTATTCCGCAAAGGGAAACAACATGTTACTCAATCCAGCCTCTTCCTTTCGGGTGAAGACATGGTAGCAGGCAGCGGACAGTCAAATCGCCAAGCGGATGGTGTTGATCGTTTTGGAACTCTGCTGCCCCATTTGGTACGCCGGGCCAGTGTGCGACATATCGTCTGCGCCAATGACCCGGCGCACGCCCTAGTTGTTAAAGGCAAGTTTGGTCTTGCTACCGCCGATCCGGATCTCATTGATCCGGTTGACCCCATCCACGACGTTCGAATGCACCTCAGTGCGGTCAAACTTCTCATCCATGTTTTCGATTTTGGCCTCAAGTTCGACCGACTTGCCGGTCTTGAGTTCGGTTAAGACAACTTTCGGCGCGTCAACCGCTACTTTATATTCGCCCGGTTGGAGCTCTGCGTTTCCGATCTTCGACGCGGCGTTGAGGGTAATTCGATAATTTTGGTCGGCGTTCGCAGCGACGGTCAGTAGGCCGAATGCCAACAGAATTGCGATGCATGTCATCTTCGTTTTCATTTGAACAACCTCCATGCGGTTGGAAACGGTATAAGCCTTGCATTCGCGATGCCACAATTCGACGGCACAGGCGGACGTACCAGATGCCTCTTGCCCTGCCACTACGCCTGTCGATACACTGGCGATGGAACTCTGGACGACTAAGGCGAATCTCTTGTGAAGCAGCACGGCACAGGCGGACGGCGTGTTTTTGCTGTGGTGGCTGGGGTCCTTCTGGTCAGCTTCCTCCATCTGGTTACACCACTGTCCATGCTGCATTGGCATAATGTTTTCCAGCACCTGTACTACCTGCCGATCGTCTTCGCGGGCCTGAGCTTTGGCTGGCGGGGCGGTGCGGCGGCTGCCATGCTCGCCGGATTCTCTAATGCCTTCCATGACTTTTTGAGCTTTACGGTTCTGCCGCATTATGCGATTGATCAGATCTTGGATTTTCCATCTGTTCTGTGCGGCCGGCATCCTCACCGGCACGCTGGCGGAGCGTGGACGAAAACAGCGTGCGGACCTGGAGCGGACCACCGGGCGATTGACGGAGGTTTACCAACAGCTGCAAGATAATTTTGAACGCATGAAGCGCGCCGAGCGGCTCTTTGCGCTGGGACAATTATCTGCCGGACTGGCGCATGAGGTACGTAATCCGCTGGCCAGCATCGCGGGCGCTGCCGGAATCCTTCAAAGGAATCTCCGCGTGGAGCGGAAGGATGCGGAATGCCTGGAGATTATCGTCAAAGAATGCCAGCGTCTGAACAGTTTGTTGACCGATTTCCTGGACTTCGCGCGACCCCGCACCCCGCACCTTCAAACCACCGATTTCCGGCTCTTGATCGATTCCGTCATGGAACTGGCCGCGCATGCGGTCGGCAAGAAGCCCATGGCACTACACAAAGAAATCCGGCCTCATCTGGAGCCAGTCGAATGCGACCCCGAACTACTGAAGCAGGTGCTGTTGAACCTGATCATCAACGCGATTCAGGCGACGCCGGATGACGGTGAAGTGGTGGTGTCGGCCGGACTACGCGATGGCCGTCTGGTAGTCCAGGTGAGGGACGATGGGTGCGGCGTTAGTGCGGTGGACCGCGACCGGATCTTCGACCCATTTTTTACGACAAAGGAAAGTGGGACCGGTTTGGGATTATCGGTGGCGCATCAGATTGTGGAGCAGCACGGCGGCATTCTTACCGCCGAGGCAAATCCCGCCAAGGGCATGACATTTTCGGTGTCACTACCTCTCCGTCATGAAAGGCAGCATGAAGCATAGAAGCATACTGGTGGTTGATGACGATGAGAGCCTGCGCCGGATTACCCAACTGCAGCTCGAGGAAGCCGGGTATGAAGTGCTCACCGCGTCGAGCGGGAGTGAAGCGTTAACCGTAATAGAGGACGATGCTCCGGCACTGGTGATTACGGATTTGAAGATGCCTGGGCTCTCCGGACTGGAACTCCTGAAGAGGGTTCGGGAATCGTATCCGCATACAACCGTGTTGATGGTTACCGCGTTCGGAACGGTTCAAACCGCGGTCGAGGCCATGAAGGCCGGGGCCTACGACTACATTACGAAGCCAATCGACTACGAAGAACTCGTGCTGATAGTGAACCGCGCCGTAGAGCGCCACCAACTGCTTGAAGAAGTTCGAAGCCTGCGAGTAAGCCTCGACCAGAAGTATGGGTTTGAGAGCATCACGGGGCGTTCCAAGGCGCTGCTCAACGTCTTGGAGATGGCCTCCCGAGTCGCGCAAAAAAACTCCACTGTGCTGATCCGGGGCGAAACGGGCACCGGCAAAGAGCTGCTGGCGAGAGCGATCCACCAGAACAGCCGCCGCAAGGACCAGGCCTTCGTCACCATCAACTGCGGAGCCATACCGAGGGACCTGCTGGAATCGGAACTCTTCGGCCACGCCAAGGGCTCCTTTACCGGGGCGTTCTTGCCTAAGCGGGGAAAAGTTGAAACGGCCGACGGCGGGACTCTGTTTCTGGATGAGATCGGCGAGTTGCCGATTGAACTCCAGGTTAAATTGTTGCGGCTGATTCAGCACGGCGAGATTGAAAGGGTTGGAGCTACCAGTACTGCTACGGTCGACATCCGAATCATAGCGGCCACACACCGGAACCTGCAGAGTCTGATCGAAGACGGTTCTTTCCGTGAGGACCTGTTCTACCGGCTTGCGGTGATTCCACTCGAACTCCCGCCCTTACGGGAACGCACCGAAGACATCCCTGAACTGGTTCAAGCTCTGTTCCTCAAAGCCAAGCACAAGCAAGGCGTTCCGAACTTGAAACTCCCACCCCATCTGGTCACATATTTTTGCGGGTACCGCTGGCCAGGCAATGTGCGCGAACTGGAGAACGTGATCGAGCGGTTGACGGTTCTCACCGCGGGCGACGAGATTGCGCTGAACGATCTGCCGGAATTTCTCCGGCGGGAGCGGACCGGCATTGAAGCGTTTCAGCTTGAATTGCCTCCACAAGGCATCAGCCTGGAAGCTGTCGAGAAGGAACTGATCCTGAAAGCGCTCAAGAGATTTGATGGAAACCAGACCAAGGCGGCCGCCTGTCTGGATATCAGCCGAAGGGCGCTGATTTACCGGATGGAAAAACACGGAATCCATAGAGAGTCCGACGAATCCGGTGACGGGTAAGAGCCTAGCTTCCTAAAACGTACACTTTCAGTTCGAACTTCGCTCAAAACGGGCAGCCAGACCATTGGCGGCCGCAGCGGCACTTGCGCGCGCCCGCAACTTAGTGGTGGCGGACTTGCTGGATCATTCAGTGAAGTATGGCTGAAGAATTGGCAACCACCACGTATTCGGTGTCAGAACCCTTCGAGCAGGCGTTAAGGTCACTCCGCAAAGTCCTGGCCGAAGGGAACCTCAGACTTGCGGGTGAACTGGACATTTCAAGCCGCATTCGACAAAGGCTGCTGATCAGCACTCCCCCTTGCGTGGTTCTACTTGTAATGGCGACGCCGGCAGTTTTCGAGGAACTGGGTGCGGACCCTTGTGTCGCCGCCCTCACGCCTCTGCATATTGTGGTATCAGCCCGCGGCTCACAGACCGAAATCCACTTAATGCGGGCAGTGCCTGCTCACACTGATCCACTCGACCGGCCGACGATCGCGGCCTTTCGCCAGTTGCAAGCCAGAATTACAGGAGCCGTCGAACGAATCGGCATGAGGACCACTCTTGGTGCTTAAGCTGCGCTCGGAGGCTTTACGCCGGCACATCCGGATTTGGGGCGGCTTCCTGGCACTTATCACAGGCCTCATCCTTGGCCTGCCGCTGGTCCCGGGTCCTGGAATTCCTCTGGTCTTCCTCGGATTGGCTCTCCTGAGCGACCATTTCGCCTGGGCAAAGCGGATCTTGAACTGGGCAAAACAGAAGTGGCAGCGCATCCATCCCGGATAGCGGTGGCCCCATAGTTGCTTTCATAGTGCTGAAAGGCAGCTTTCGCATGAACGCCCTTACAGCTGGACAGACCTACAGCGTCGCGGAGCGGTTCGACAAGGCTGTGAAGCTGATTCGCAGTGCGCTGGCCGATTCGGAGCTCAGCGTCGTCGGCGAATTCGACACCGGAGGGACTTCCGGCAAAGAGCCAGGGCTGACGGCAGAACGATGCAGGATTCTACTGGTCGACTGCCCGTTACTGGTTTTCGAGGCACAGGTATTGGATCGCGCGGCCGGGGTTTTCTTTCCATTGCATGTTCTGGTTCGGGCGGACCGCGGCCGAACACAGGTTTCTACCGTGAACCCCGCCGGGCTCTTCAACGTCAGGCTCCCATTGGGCGTTGCCGCGCCTATGGAGAGACTACATGCCCGGGTCACACTGGCGTTGGAATCAGTCGTGCTCCATAGCGGTAACAACCACCATAAGCAAGGAGGTGAGGAATGATGAATCAGGAATTGGTAACACTGCGGAACGCATGGATTGGAAACGGCGCCAGTGCTGCTTGCACGCTATTCATCGTCGGTCCGGTCGAGGATGACCGCGGCCCGGAACCGGCGTTCGATCGGTTTCCTTGGCAAACCCAACGGGCAGCAAACTTCCTGGAGTTTCTTATCCAATTAGACGGCAGCCATCCGGGTGTTGTCATCTGCGAGCGGGACCTTCCGGATGGCAATTGGAGAGATGTCCTGGAAGTGACGGCATCGCTGCCCCATCCGCCGCCGGTCATCGTAACCTCTCGCCTGGCCGATGAATACTTGTGGTCCGAAGTCTTGAACCTTGGCGGCTACGACCTTCTTGCCAAGCCACTGGACAAACAAGAGCTGAGCCGAACATTGAAGCTGGCCTGGGGACGTTGGGCTCATAAAGGAGATTCGACAACATGTTCGACAGCTTGAACGACGAGATCAGGAAGAGCGAGGGAATAGAGCCGCCAACCTCGCGGTTGCTTCGCTACGCGGGCATAGTTGCCGCATCAATTCTTGCCTTTTCGGCGCTGTACGCAGGCATTCTGTTCTTGGAATAGGCGGGTAGTCAGAAAGAATTCCCAGTGGAAGCCAAACCGCTTCGGCGCCGCGTCGCCACACTGACGACATTGTCGCGTTGCCAGCATGTGCCGGCCGCGAGAGTACAGGGGGAAGGAACATCATGAAAAGAGGGAAGACGCCGCTGTTAACAGTAGAAGCATATCGGGCAATCTTGCTTGCAAAGAAGGCTGAATTGACCTCGGCACCAAGCCCAGCCGCCCCGGGCCTGGCCGAGTTCGGGCGAGTTGCGGAAGATGACCAGGCACCGGTCCTTCACGACCAGTTCATCTCGTTCCAGGTCAAAAGCCTCGATTACCAGATGCTCAAGCAGATCGATGCAGCCCTGGATCGGCTGGCCAGAGGAGGCTTCGGTGTTTGTGCTGCGTGTGGCGAAGACATATCCCCTAAGAGGCTGGCCGCAATTCCCTGGGCCCATTGCTGCATTACCTGCCAGGAGCGTACCGGATCTGCCGGCGCTGCCGCGAGCGCCGACCAGCAGGCCGCCTGACAATATCGTTAATGCAGACGGTGTTAACAGCCGCACCACCAACCGGAATCTGGACAGCAGGGCGGGTGCTGAGATCCTTACGCTGATCGAGGACGTGCGCGCGCGGCTCGGCAGCACCATCCTGGTAGTGACCATGATGAAGCGGTGGCCAAGCGAGCTCCGCGCCGGATCGGCCTCCGGGATGCTCAAATTGTGGAGGACCGCATTCAGTGATCCTTCTGCGGCTTGTCAGCTGGCACTACGCTCGCAAACATCGCGTCCGCTCAGCATTGACCTGCTCGGCATTGTCCTGGGCGTGGGTGTCTTTGCCGGAATGCATGCCGCTGGGGTTGCAGTCGTTACGGCGTTCGATCGCACGGTCGACGAATTGCAGGCAAGACTCAGCTTCAGGTTACGGCCGGAGAAGCGGATTCCCCGAGGAGATTCTGGAACGGCTACAGGCTGTTCCCGAGGTCAATGTCGCGGTGCCGGTTCTGGAGGCCGTTGTCCAGACGCAGCTCCGCGGGCAAGGAAACCTGCTCATCCTCGGTGTGGATATGACAGGGATCAAAGCCTGCGCGATTATGACGTGAATGCCGGCAAAGACGATGTGGTTGATGATCCGCTGGTGTTTCTGGCCCAACCCGACTCGTTGATTGTGACCCACGAATTTGCCGGCAGGAACGGCCTTCACGTAAATAGCCAGATCGTCCTCGATACTATGGACGGTCCCAAATCGTTCATTATTCGCGGGATCATGCGATCCGGCGGGCTGACGCTCGCGTTCGGCGGAAATCTGGCGGTGATGGATATTTATGCCGCCAGAAGGTGTTCGGAAGAGGCCGCGCTTTGACCGGGTCGATCTCAGCCTGAGGAGGGCTGCACGCTCGAACGCGGTCGGGCAGCGTTGCAAAGCGCTCTCGGCCCTGGGCTGGACATAAGTACGCCCGCCGCGCGCGGCCACGAGTTTGAGTCTCTGCTGCATGTCTTCTCGCTTACGGTTAGCGTCACCAGTGTCTTCGCGCTGCTGATTGGAATGTTCATTATCTACAACACCTTTGCGGTCGCGGTGTCGCAACGGCGAACTGAGATCGGCATCTTGCGAGCGCTGGGCGCCACGCGCGGCCAAATCCTCGCCTGTTCGTCGGTGAGAGCGCCGCCACCGGCTTCATCGCCTCCGTTCTTGGACTAGGTTTCGGGCTGCTTATAGCCAAGGGACTGGCAGGGTATATCAGTGATTTGATGGTGCATCTCTTCGGTATCCCACAAACGGTCAGCGAAACTACTCTCGGCTGGGACCTGTCTATCACCGCAGTCGCGATAGGAACGGCCGCCAGTATTGTTGCGGCCCTGCTGCCCGCGCGCGCGCGGTATCGGTCGATCCCGTAAAGACTCTGCAGCGCGGTCGGTCCCAAAACCTGTCCTCCGGTGAAAACCGTGCCCGCCGTATAGGCTCTGGTCTGCTTGCGCTATTGGCCCTGATCTGTCTCGCACTGCGCCGGTATCCGCCCTTTTTCTATGCAGGGTATGTTTCTTTTGCATTGGCGGCCGTGTTACTGACTCCGGCTCTGGCAACAGCCTTGTCGCGGCTGATTCGTCCGGTACTGAAAAGCATCCGGCCGGTAGAGGGCGCGCTGGCTGCCGACAGCCTGATCGCATCGCCCCGCCGCACTTCCGGAACCGTAGCTGCCCTGATGCTCGCCATTGGACTCATCGTCAGCCTGGGAGGCATCTCGCTCAGCAGTTACAATACCGTTGCCGACTGGGTCAACACAGCACTCAATCCCGATCTGTTCGTCTCTGTCTCGGAAAGCTTGACTGAGCGTAGTTTTCATTTTCCGCTGCATGACGGCCGAATTGGCTTCCATCGACGGGATCGCGAAGCGCAGCGCACTCGCAGCAACCGAATTACGGTCCGCGGCGCGGCAGTCCTGCTGGTGGCCATCGAAATGGATCGGGTCGCTGCGCGTACGCGCGGGCAGAGTATCGTCAGCGGCGATTTCGATCGCATGTATGCCATCGCCGGACGCGGCAAGGGCGCGATCGTCTCGGAGACCTTTTCGTTGCTGCAGCACTTCCGGATCGGCGATATGCTGGAAATTCCCTCCCCTGCCGGTATCCTGCGTTTACCCATCGTAGGAATCGTCCGCGATTATACGAACCAGTCCGGCACACTTTTTATCGATTATTCCGTATACCTCCACAACTGGAACGATCCTGCCGTCGATATGTTTCGCGTCTATCTCAAGCCCGGGGTAGAGGCGGCAACCGTCAAAGAGCGGATATTGGAGCGCTTTGCCGGACAACGGCGGTTGTTCGTCTTTCTCAATGCGGAGGTCCGCGCGAGAATTATGAAGAACACCGACATGTGGCTGGGCCTCACTTACATGCAGGTCGCCATCGCCATTCTCGTAGCTGTTCTGGGCATCGCTAACACGCTATCTGTCTCGATCACGGACCGCCGCCGTGAGTTTGGAATCCTCCGCGCCGTGGGAGCCCTGGGGATCCAGATCCGCCGCTCGGTGTGGTTCGAAGCCGCCGCGATCGCCCTCATCGGCGTCGTCCTGGGCGTGGCTTTCGGAGCGATCGATCTCCTATATGAACTGGAACTGGTGCGCCGCGATTATGCCGGTCTGACTCTCGACTATGTATTTCCGGTGCGACTGGTGCTGATCGTCGGCCCCGTCATTCTAGCCGCGGCACTGGTTTCCTCGCTCGCGGCCTCAGGTGCCGCCGCGCGTGGCTCACTGGTGGAGGCTCTGGAGTATGAGTAACATTTTTCGCCGACTGGTGGGCAAGCCGAAAGAGGCGACTTGGCTTGTTTAGGATTATTAGGATATTAGCGGAGGGGGAGCGTGTCTGAAAGCTTAAGGTCTGCGGCTGCGGTTATTGTCGTTGTGGCCGGTGGCATGTTCGCTCAGTCGACTGCGGCTCGACCAGGCTTCGCCGAATTTGAGGTCGCCTCCATTAAGCCGGCTGCTCCTGACGCGACGGGCAGGTGGATCAGGATGCAGAGCACCCATGAGTTCGCCGCGAGGAATCACGCGCTCAAGACTCTGGTTGCGGCAGCGTACAATCTGAATCCCAGGGCGATCTCGGGCGGCCCGGCATGGATCGATTCCGTCCACTACGATATCGTCGCCAAAGCGCCCGGCGAGATCCGGCCCAACCTGGATGAGCAGATGTCGATGCTGCGAAAGCTTCTGTCCGACCGGTTCCGGCTCACGTTCCATCGCGAACAAAAAGAATTACGGGTCTACGCGCTCATGATCGCAAAAGGTGAGCCGAAGCTGAAAGAAAGCACGGTGTCTCCCGATGCCTCGCCGGAAGGGCCGCCGCCGCTAATTTTTGTGGTTTCGCCTCAACTGGTGCGATTGCCGGGACGCAATGCGACCATGGCTGACTTGGCCTCAGTAATGCAGCGGGCCGCGCTGGACTACCCGGTGCTGGACAAGACCGGACTTTCCGCGAGATATGATTTCAATCTGGAGTTCACACCGGACGAGACCGTATTCGGCGGGGCGTTCGGAAGGGCCAACGATGATTCCGCCAAGCCCAACCTTTTTGCCGCGCTTTCGCAGCAACTCGGCTTGAGACTGGAAGCGACAAGGGGACCAGTTGAGGCGATAGTCATCGACCACGTGGAGCGTCCGTCGGAGAATTGAGCGACCGCGTGCGCGGAACACCATCTCCGAGGCATTCGCCGCGTAATTGCCAATCTCCGGATGGGTGTAGACTGTCTGAAACTGGAAATAACAAGAATCCAAGGTGATCCGCAAGGAGTGGCTGGTATGTGCCGACACGCTGTTTCGCGCCGCGACTTTTTCCGGGATATGGTGACCGGTCTTTCGGGAATGTCGATTCTCGGTTTGGCCGCGCGCCGCGCCGCTTGGGCGCAGGCTACGGCTCCCGGCGCCGCGACTGACCTGTTTGAGATCCAGAACGTCGCCGACGGCGTCTACTTTGCGTTTGCCCGTCCGCAGGCGGTGGGAAACTGCAATGCTGCAATCTTTGTGAACGCGGCCGATGTGCTGGTGGTGGACTCACACTCCAAACCGTCGGCCGCGGCAGGGCTGATCGCCCAGATCAGGAAACAGGTCACCACCAAGCCGGTACGCTACTTAGTGGACTCGCACTTCCATTGGGATCATGTGCAGGGCAACGCAGGCTATCGTGACGCGTTCGGCAAAGACCTCAAGATTATTTCCAGCGCCAAGACCAAGCAACTGGAGGCGGAGTTCCTGCAGGCGCGTTTACGGGAATCGCTCGATCCGCACGGCCATCCCTTTCCTTCCCAGCCGCACATTCCGGTCTTGCTGGACGCGGCACGCCAGCAGTTGAGCGCAGCCGCTTCTGAAGAGCAGAAAGCCAGCATCGCGGAGCGCATTCGCCAACTGCAGGCTTTCCAGCAGGAAATGCAGAATTTCCAACCTGTGTTTCCCACTGTCACCTTCGGCAGGACCTACGTGATTAAAGACAAGGCACACGACCTGCACGTGGAGTTTCACGGACGCGCGCACACGGCCGGTGATGTGGTGGTGTACTGTCCGCAGAAACGGGTCGTGGCTACCGGCGACATGGTCCTGGGCACGTTCCCGTTCATGGGAGACTGCTTCCCCCTGGAATGGCCAAAAACCATCGACTCGGTGGCCAAGCTGGATTTCGATCGAGTCTGCGGCGGGCACGGTACGGTGGGCCAGGGCAAACAACGCATGCTGAGCCAGCGCAACTATATTGCGGAGTTGGCGGAGCGCGTGCAGATGGGCAAGAAAGCCGGGCTGTCGTTGGCCGAAATCCAGAAGAGCATGCCTCTAACTTCTATCAAAGCATTCGCGGCGGATGGTTATGGCGCACTACTGACGGCCGGTCGCGATGCCGTCGCCGTGCAAACGGCGGTAGACACCAATGTCGAGCATGCCTACAACCGGCTTCCAGCGCAAGAGGCAAAGAACGCGGCGGCGAAGTTGTGACAGAATACGTAGCGTGACGCGAAGGGAACTGTTGCAGGGTACGGGCGTGGCCCTCGCCTGGCAAAGCGTCGGCCAACCTGCTCCACCGCCAGCCGGAGAGCCGCTCGCCTGGTCGCAGTTGCTGACCTGGGAGGGCGACCTTTCTGAGCGCATGATGGATGGAGCTCACAAATTCGTCGATCGCCAGATTGCCGAATCCGTGAAGACACGCGAGCGGTTTTGGAAACGGGACCTGTCGTCGCGCGCCGCGTATGAGAAATCGGTTGAAGGAAACCGGGCACGGCTCCGCGAGATTCTTGGAGTGGTGGACGCGCGGCAGCCGGTTCGGATGGAGCGTTTCGGCGACGACGGTGACTCTCCGCTGGTTGCCGAAACCGACCGCTACCGGGTGTACCAGGTGCGCTGGCCGGTGCTGGAGGACGTATTCGGCGAAGGCCTGCTTCTGGAACCAGTGGCTGGCGCCGAGGGGCATATCGTCGCGCTTCCGGATGCCGATCAGACGCCGGAACAAATCTGCGGACTGGCCCCCGGCATGGCTTCCGAGCAGCAATTCGCGCGGCGGCTGGCGGAAAGCGGTTTCCAGGTAGTGATACCGACGCTGGTCGATCGCGGTTCGCGCTGGTCGGGCCATCCGGATATCCGCATGACCGACCAACCGCACCGCGAATGGATTTATCGGCAGGCGTTTCACATGGGCCGCCACGTGATCGGCTATGAAGTGCAAAAGGTGCTGGCGGCCGTGGATTGGTTCGAGCGGACGCGCGGCGGCCAGGGCGGAATCGGGGTGGCGGGCTACGCTGAGGGCGGCCTGGTGGCCTTCTACGCGGCCGCCGTGGATACGCGCATCGCTGCCGCGCTGGTGAGCGGCTACTTCAACACGCGGCAGAACATCTGGTCCGAGCCCATTTACCGGAATGTCTGGTCTCTGCTGCGCGAATTCGGCGACGCCGAGATTGCCAGCCTGATTGCTCCGCGCGGACTGACAGTAGAGTACAGCCGGGTGCCTGATCTTTCGAACCCGCGGGGCGATCTAAGAACGCCGGAATATGCGGCGGTACTCGAAGAGTACTTGCGCATCGGCAGCCTGGTGGGCCTTCTTCAGTCCAGGCAACTGGTGGCTGGTGCGGACGGAGCGCCGGTGGGTCCTGGTTCGCAGGAGGCCGTGCACTTCTTTGCGGCCCAGGTGAACGCGTCTGCGCTTCGCCCGATATCCGCGGCGGTGCCGGCGGACACACGGCGCTTCTTTAGCGCGGACGAACGGCAGAAGCGGCAGGTGAAGGGCATGGAGAAACACGTGCAGTCGCTGATCCGCCAATCCGAGAAGGTGCGGGAGCAGTTCTTTCTGTATAAAGTGATGCCGGAACTTGCGGACGAAACCTGGTCAACCCGGCTTCGGCATGCGACCTTCCCAGGGGCGAAGTTCATCGAGGGCGCAAAGCCGTATCGACGATATTTTCGGGACGAGATTTTGGGAACATTTGAAGAGCCGCTGCTACCACCCAATCCGCGAACCCGCCAGATTTATGACAATCCGAAGTGGACCGGGTATGAAGTCGTGCTGGATGTCTGGCAGGAGGTCTTTGCGTGGGGAATACTGCTTTTGCCGAAGGATATCAAGCCCGGTGAGCGGCGACCTGTCGTGGTCTGCCAGCACGGCCGCCAGAGCCTGCCCAAGGATGTGGTTGAGGGCGACATCCCCTACTATCACAACTTTGCGGCGCGGCTGGCGGAGGATGGCTTCATCACCTTCGCGCCGCACAACCTGTACCGCGGAGAAGACCGCTACCGCTGGCTATGCCGCAAAGCAAATGGCGTCAAAGCCACGCTGTTCAGCTTTATTCTGAGCCAGCACGAGCAGATTCTTCGCTGGCTGGCCACGCTCCCCATGGTAGATGCCGGACGCATCGGATTTTACGGCCTCAGCTACGGTGGTGAAACCGCGGTACGCGTGCCCACGATTCTGGAAGGCTATTGCCTCTCGGTCTGCTCAGGCGATTTCAATACGTGGACCGAAAAAGTTGCCGCCACCGATCAAAGATTCAGCTTTATGTACACCATCGAGTGGGAGATGCCCTATTTCAACATGGGCAGCACGTTCGACTATGCCGAGATGGCATACCTGATGCTACCGCGGCCATTCATGGTGGAGAGAGGGCACAACGACCACGTCGGCAGAGACCAGTGGGTGGCGTATCAGTATGCCAAGGTGCGATGGCTGTACGCGCAATTGGGGCTGGCGGACCGGACCGAGATGGAGTTCTTCAATGGGGGCCACACGATCAACGGCGAGGGCACGTTCCGATTCTTGAAGAAGCATCTGGGGCCTGTGTAGCGCGGGAATGGTTTCCGACGGCAGCTTACCGGCCAGCCGGTAACGATCTGCGTCAGGCCAATAATTCCTTGACCACGCTTCCCGATACGTCCGTCAGGCGGAAATTGCGGCCTTGGAATTTATAGGTCAGCCTGGTGTGATCGAAACCCAACAGGTGCAGGATGGTCGCGTGCAGATCGTGAACATGGACCTTGTCCTTCACGACATTGAAGCCGAGTTCGTCCGATTCACCGAGCACCAGGCCTGGCTTGATGCCTCCGCCGGCCATCCACATGGTGAAGGCGTTGGGATGATGATCGCGCCCATCGTCTCCGCCTTGCACCATTGGGGTTCGACCGAATTCCCCACCCCAGATAACCAGTGTGTCCTCTAACATGCCGCGCTGTTTGAGATCCTTGACCAGCGCCGTGCAGGCCTGATCCGTTTCTTTGCAGTTGATCTTGATGTCTCTTGTCAGATTGCCGTGCTGGTCCCAGGCTTCGTGATAAATCTGCACGAAGCGTACACCGCGCTCGACCATGCGGCGCGCGAGCAGAGCGTCGTTGGCGAAACTTGGTTTACCGGGCTCGGCTCCGTACATGTCGAGGATGTGCTGCGGCTCTTTCGAAAGATCCATCAATTCCGGGGCGCTGCTTTGCATGCGATACGCCATCTCGAAAGAGTTGACGCGAGTGGCAATTTCGGGATCGCCAACGACATCCAGACGCATGCGGTTCAGCTTTTCGATGGAATCGAGTGAGTCGCGCTGAAGTTGTGCGTCGATGCCTTTGGGATTCGAGAGATATAACACCGGATCGCCACTGCCGCGGAATTGCACACCTTGATAAACGGTCGGAAGAAAGCCGCTGCCCCAGCACGAATTGCCGCCGCTGGGACCTTTCTTGCCGGAGCTGAAGACGATGAATGCGGGAAGGTCGTGCGATTCGCTGCCCAGGCCGTAGGTCGCCCAGGAGCCCATGCTGGGGCGGCCAAACTGCATGGTGCCGGTATTCATGAGCAACTGGCCGGGCGCATGATTGAACGCGTCGGTGGTCATCGACTTCACGATGGCGATGTCGTCGACGATGGTAGCGAGATGCGGCAGCAGTTCCGAGAGCTCGGCGCCGTTGTTACCGTATTTCGCGAACTTGAACTTTGGGCCGAGCAGAGTGGAATTGGGATTGATGAACGCGGCGCGGTAGCCTTTGAGGAGCTCGGCAGGCGGAAGAGTGCCGTTAAATTTGGCAAGCTGCGGTTTGTAGTCGAACATCTCCAGATGGCTGGGCGCTCCGGCCATGAAGAGGAAAATGACGCGCTTGGCTTTGGCTGGAAGCGGCGGTTTCTTGGGCGCAAGGGGGTCTTCAGAAGCGAGGCCTGCTTCCACGAGCAGATTTTGAAGAGCCATGGCACCGAGGCCAACGCCGCATTGCTCGAAAAACCAGCGGCGAGTGCGTTCAATGGGCATGGTTAATCCTTGGTGATAGTTTCATCGAGGTTGAGCAGGACGCGGGAAAGCGCGGTCCAAGCGCCGAGTTGTACCGGAGTTGCACCTTCGGGAAGTTTCGGAGGCTCGCCGGTGAGAGACCAGGTATCGATCCAGCCATCTCTGAGGCGGACCGTTTGCTTTTCGAGGAAGCCGAGCAGTTCGTGGGTCTCGGCATCGGAGGGCTTGCGGGCAACGCAGCGGCGGAAAGCGTACGTGAGACGCTCAGTATCGGTCTTGCCGCCGTCGCGCAGGGTTTTGAGCGCGAGCGCTCGCGCGGCTTCGATCGAAAGGGGCTCGTTCAATGTCGTAAGTGCTTGCAAGGGAGTGTTGGATCGCGAGCGCCGGACACACGACGAATCGCCATTGGGCGCGTCGAACATCTGCAGCATGGGATAGGGAACCGAGCGATAGCGGAACGTATAAAGCGCGCGGCGGTAGCGGTTCTCGCCTTTCTCTTCGAACCAGTTTTTCGGGCCATAGCTGGCGGGCGGCTGAAAGAGGAAATCGGGCGCCGGCGGATAGACGCTGGGGCCGCCGACCTTGGCGTTCAACAGGCCGCTGGCTTCAAGTTCAATATCGCGGACGATCTCAGCATCGACGCGGAAGCGTGGTCCGCGGGCGAGCAACAGATTATAAGGATCGCGCGCGTAAGCTTCGGGGGTGACGCTTGAGGACTGACGATACGTCGCCGACGTCACGATCAGGCGCTGGAGTTTCTTGAGGCTCCAGCCGTTCTCCATTAATTCGACCGAGAGCCAGTCGAGAAGCTCAGGGTGCGAGGGCGGCTCGCACTGTGTGCCGAAGTTTTCGGATGTGGCGACAATGCCGGTTCCGAAATACGCTTGCCAGATGCGGTTCGCGATAGAGCGCGCTGTTGTGGGGGTTTTGGGATCGACCAGCCATTTCGCGAACGTCAGGCGCGTAGGTTCGCCAGTGGAGGGAAGCGGATTCAGGAAATCGGGGACACCGGGAGTGACAAGCGCGGCCGGTTTCAAAAAATCTCCGCGTGTGAGAATGTGGGTTTCGCGCGGGTCGTTACGGGCTTGCAAAACCAGTTGCGCGGCGCCTTCGGGGTATTGCGCCCACAGCGCTGCGATCTGCGCGTTGGTTGGCTTCCATTCGGGCACAGTGGTTCGCCAGTAGCTGAATACGGTCCGGACCTGTTCCGGCGTGCGCCGATCACGCGGAACGGCGAGGATCGCGCGGACGCCGGCGGGCAGAGGGTCGGCTGCAGCACCTGGCGTGGTGGTGATAGAGAGGCGCATCCGGCCGAGATTGTTGCTCTGGTTATCGTCACTATTCCAGCCGCCGTGGTATTGCTTCAAGTGAATCGTGAGGATGGTGCCTTGGGGATTGGCGATCGGCTTCTCAACGAGAAATACGGCGTTGCGCGGCTGATTGCGGCGCCCGGGGCCGGCGTCGATACCCCATGCCGTTTCCTCCTTTCCATCAATCGCGAAATCGATGGGGCCGGTGACGCGGCGGCGCGGGGTCTTGTCATAGAAGATCGCCGCGAGAGGTTCTTCTGGAGGATTGAAGTCGGCAGTCGCCTTCGCAAATTTGATTTTGACGGACTTGGCGGCTTCCGTCGCCGGTGCCTCCTCCGCTTCAAATTCGGTGAGAGCGCATGTGCCATCGAGGGCACGTCCGGGGCCGTTGAGAGGGAGGTTCGGATCGTTGAGCAGTTCCAGACGGAACGCGGTGATGTCTTGAAGGTCCGTCCTGACGGTCATCTTGACGGAGTGTTTGGTTGGCGCATAGCCGGCCGTGAGGAACGATCCATCCTTTTGCAAAATGTATTTCTGGCCGCCGTTGGAGATATCGTCGACTTCGGGCTTGATGACCACCCATTGCGGCTGCCCGACGCCGACCTGGCTCTCCCATTTCGCCATGCGGTCCTCCCAATCAGAGTTTTGATGCTGGAGGCCGCCTTCAATTTCGCGAATCTGGCGGAAGATGTCGGCACGCTTCATCTGCTCGGCAGGTGTGTAGACCGCGATGTTCGATTCATGCGTACTGTTAAGGAACGACAGCATCCGGTAATAGTCTTCCTGCTTGATGGGATCGTACTTATGGTTGTGGCATTGCGCGCACTGGATGGTGACGCCGAGAATGCCCTTCCCGATAGCCTCCATCCGATCGAACATCGCTTCCATGCGGAATTGTTCGGGATCGACACCGCCTTCCTCGTTGACCATCGAATTCCGCAGGAAGCCGGTGGCGACGATCTGATCCTGCGTGGGATGCGGCAGGAGGTCGCCTGCAATTTGGTCGATAATGAATTCGTTGTACGGAAGGTCGCGGTTCAAGGCGTTGATAACCCAGTCGCGATAGAACCACACGGAGCGCTGCTTGTCCTTTTCGAAGCCGTCGGAATCGGCATAGCGGGCGGCGTCGAGCCAGGTCCGTGCCCACTTTTCTCCATAGTGAGGAGACCCGAGCAGACGATCTACCTGCTTCTGGTACGCGTCAGGGGCCTTGTCATCTAGAAACGAGTCGATCTCCTCGGGCGTGGGAGGCAGGCCGATTAAATCAAGACTGAGACGGCGAAGGAGAGTAGTGCGGTCAGCTTCGCGAGAGGGCTGGAGTTTTTCAGAGTCGAGTTTCGCCAGAATGAAACTGTCGATCGGATTGCGGACCCAACCCGGGTTCGCGACTTTGGGCAGAGGGGCGCGCACGGGCGGGATGAAGGCCCAGTGCTTCGTCGAGGTAGCCTGGATGTTGCCGGCTTCAGGCCAAGCGGCACCCTGGTCGATCCAATTTTTGATGATTGCGATTTGTGTGTTATCAAGCGGCTTGCCGCCCATCGGCATGCGGGCCTGATCGCCGAGGCCGGCTATGCGTTGGTAGAGAATGCTGTCTGCGGCATTGCCGGGAACGATCACTTTTGTTGGCCGGGCATCAAGGCGCAGATTGGCTGATTGCAGTTTCGGGCCATGGCAGGAATAACAAGATTTCTCAAAGATGGGCCGAACGTCAGGGGGCTGCGCTTTCAGTGAAGACGAAGACAATATTAATATGACGAGCGAGTACTGGAGTTTCATCGCCAGCATGTCAGTTGACCGGAATGATATCACGAATGCTGCTCGGCGAAGTAGTACACCTCCGAAAGGTACGCTTCCGGATCAGCCGCGTCCAATTCCTCGCGCAGCTCGAAGCCGAGGCGCACTCCATCGAAACTAAGATATCCTGAACGACATGTGTAAGAAACCGTGGAGGGATCGCGCGGCGGCGCTGGTCCTCTGGCTCTTACTGGCGTACGCCCCCGCGCTGGCCGCCGACCTCTTCGAGAAATCCGACCGCATGATCCCAATGCGCGACGGCGTCAAACTCCACACCGTCGTCTTCACCCCGAAGGATCGTCCCGGGCCGCTGCCGATTCTCTTTGTGCGGACACCCTACGGTGTGGCCGCCGACGAGCGCGCCGCCACGGGCAGCTACGAGTTCCTGATCGAGGACGGCTATATCCTCGCCTTCCAGGACATCCGCGGCCGGTTCAAATCGGAAGGCGAATTCGTCATGCAGCGCCCTCCGCGCAACCGCCAGGACCGGGGCGCAATCGACGAGAGCACCGATGCCTATGACTCGATCGATTGGATGACGAAGAACGTGCCGGGCAATAACGGCCGCGTCGGTATGCTGGGCGTCTCTTACCCAGGCTGGCTGGTCACCATGGCGCTGCTCGATCCACACCCGGCCCTTAAGGCTGCCTCCGAACAGGCAACCCCCGCAGACATGTTTCTCGGCGACGACTTCCACCACAACGGCGCGTTCCGCTTAAGCTACGGCTTTGAATACGCCGCGCTGCTCGAAACATCCAAGGAAGCCAACACGAATTTCGCGTTCGACCGTGCCGACACCTACCAGGCATACCTGGATCTCGGCATTCTCTCCAACGCGAACGAGAAGTATTTCCACGGCAAGATGCCGACCTGGAATGACTTCGTCGCGCATCCGAATTACGACGAATTTTGGCAGAAGCAGGCCTTCCCGCGCTACATCAACGGCTCGCCGAAGGTGCCGAACCTCAACGTCGCGGGCTGGTGGGATCAGGAGGACTTCTACGGTCCCGTCAAAGTTTATGAGCTCTTCGAGAAATCAGATCCGCAGCATCTGAACTATCTGGTCGCGGGCCCGTGGAATCATGGCGGGTGGCGCCGCGCCGACGGCAGCAAGCTCGGCGACATCCCTTTCGACAGCAATACCAGCAAGTATTTCCGCCAGCACATTGAAGCCCCCTGGTTCGCCTACTGGCTCCACGACAAGGGCTCGCGGGAGTTCGCCGAAGCGACCGTCTTTCAAACCGGCAGCAACCGCTGGGAGAAGTACGATTCCTGGCCGCCCTCATCCGCGCGGGCCACGAATCTTTACATGCGCGCCGGCGGCAAGCTCTCGTTCGATGCGCCCGCGGCTAACGAAGCGGATGCCGCCGACACCTACATCTCCGATCCGGCGCGCCCGGTCCCCTATCGCCGCCGCCCGATTAGCCCGACGTATCCCGGCGGCGGATGGCCCACCTGGCTGGTGGAGGACCAACGCTTTGTCGACAACCGTCCCGATGTGCTCACCTGGCAAACCGAGCCCCTGAAGAACGACGTCAAGATCGCCGGCGATATCGTGGCCCGCATCTTCGCCTCAACCTCCGGCAGCGATTCCGATTGGGTGGTAAAGCTGATCGATGTTTACCCGGAAACCTATCCCGAAAGCTCGCAGTTGGCCGGCTACCAGTTGATGATCGCCGATGAGATCCTGCGCGGCCGCTTCCGCGAAAGCTTCGAGCACCCCAGCGCCATCACGCCCGGAGCCGTCACGCCGTACATCATCGACCTGCACACCAACGATCACGCCTTCCTCAAGAACCACCGCATCATGGTTCAGATCCAGAGCACGTGGTTTCCGCTGTACGACGCGAACCCGCAAACCTTCGTTGACAACATCTTCACCGCCCGCTCATCGGACTACCAGAAGGCCACGCAAAAAGTCTTCCGCTCGCCCCG
Organism: Bryobacterales bacterium; assembly: GCA_963817515.1. GTDB lineage: Bacteria > Acidobacteriota > Terriglobia > Bryobacterales > Bryobacteraceae > DATMNI01. The sequence goes on from CAWFPJ010000015.1 coordinate 159,866, forward strand.
CTCAGCCTCTCATATCGTCCTCCCGGTGGTGCGGTAGCCTCCCAGCCTCCTTCAACTCAGCACGTGCCGGTGTGGTAGATTGCCCCTATGGCAGCCTCAGCCCAACCGCTTGACCAAATCCGCCTGGCGATGGCGGCGACCAATGACATTTTCATCGTGGAAGTTTTCGGCAAACGGAACTTCGACGCTCTGGACCAGATTTACACGAAAGGCGCGCGGATTCTTCCGCCCGGTAGTCCGATGGTTTCGGGGCGCGCGGCGATCAAAGAATTCTGGAGCGGGTTGATTCAGGCAGCAAACGCCACATCGGCAGTGCTGTCGACAGTGGATGCGATGTTGGCGGGCGATGGCGTGGTGGAGATAGGCAGTGCACTTCTCACCATGGGGCCGGACGGTGGGACGTCCCAGATGGAAGCCAAGTACGTGGTCTACTGGCGGCAGGAGGAAGGCCGATGGAAGTGGCACGTCGATATCTGGAATCCCAATGCTTGAACCGCAAGACGTGGAATGCTCCGGGGTCTGATTCTAGTGCTGTTGGTTGGCGGGATGGCGCTGCTGGTGGCGCCGTTCGTCGTCGCCTCGCACTATGTCGACCAGAAGGGCATTCCCATAACCGGGAAGGTGTTTTCCAAACGCGAAACCATCCGGGTGCAATATGGCGGGTGGAAGCGGACGTCTGAGATCTCGGTGGAGTATTGGGCGCCAGGCGCGTTTAGCGTGGCTTTCCATAACGTGCCCCTGGAGCCGAACCAATATGACGAATACCACAAAGGCCAGACGGTCAACCTGCGCTACCTGAGGCCTGAGGATACGCCTAAGCTACCGATGGCGCATGTTCTGCGGGAGATGCATGCGCTGCCGACGGTGCGGTTAGCGAACCGGCGGGCGCTTTCGGGGGTGTCGCTGGCGTTCAAAGGGAGCGGTACTCTCTTGGCGGTGATTGGCGGCATCGTGGGAGTGCTGATATTTTGGCGGCTCTCGCGGCTCCCTAAATTCGTAGTGGCGGCGGTGGTCGCGGTTTTGGCCGGCGTGGCCGTCCTGTTGGTTCACGATTTTCCGCGTCCCACCCCAAGGCCGGTGGCAGACGTGCGGCAGGCGCCGGGACGCGTGAAGAGCGTGGACCTGATGGACCGGCTGTTCAGGGGAAGCCGTTCGAGAGGCTTCGAAACGGCTCAGCCAATCCAGATCGTAGGCGTGGAGTTCGTCCCGGCAGGGAAAACGGACCCGGTGTTAGCGGTTGACTTGATCGACGCGGGCTCCGTGCGCGGGCTGAAAGAGAATGCGGAGGTGCCGGTGGAGTATGAGTCCGCAACGCCGCGAACTGCGTATATCAGAGGTGCGTCGCGCGGTTTCGTGTCGCGCAATCTCACCGGCATAGAGATTCAGCTTGCCCTGTGCGGGGCCGTAGTCGTCGGCTTCGTTCTGGCGGCCCACTATATCGGACGGGCGTGGAACCGATTGATCGCGCGGCGATAAAGCATCACTCAGCGCGCTGCGATTGGATCTGTGAGACGCGGGCTTTGAAACATTCCCTCTTGACTACCGGTGTAACACGTGTCATGTTACAGCTGTGGTCCCGTTTCGGCTGGCTCCACTTCCCGGCGTACCTATTGCCGAGCAGGTTGCACTGGCAGCTAAGAAGGCGATCTTCAGCGGCAAGCTGCGCCCGGGCGACGCCTTCCCGTCGGTGCGCGTGCTGGGCCGCGCGATGAAGATTCACGCCAACACAGCCCAGAAGGTGATCGCGCAGCTGACGGCGGAGGGGCTGCTCGATGTGCTTCCCGGAATCGGTACCGTAGTGAGGCAGCCGGCTGCGCCGCGCAACGGGCGCGCACGCCTGCTTGTCCGCGACGTGGAACAGCTCGCGGTGCAGGCCATGCAGGTCGGTGTTTCGCTGGAGGAATTGCAATCCGCAGTCGGCGAGTGCTGGCGCCGTCTCGCGGGGGAGGATGGTCGATGATCCGAACAGAGAACCTCACCAAACAGTATCGGCACAACGAAGCGCTGCACAATCTCACTCTCGAAGTCCCGCGGGGCAGTGTGTTCGCGCTTGTCGGGCCGAACGGGGCGGGCAAAAGCACTGCCATCAAAATCGTCATGAACCTGATCCGGCCCACCGCCGGCCGCGCCGAAGTGCTCGGTGTGGATTCAACACGGCTCGGGGCAGCGGAGCTGGCGCAGATCGGGTACGTCTCGGAGAACCAAAAACTGCCGGAATGGATGCGGCTGGACTACTTCCTCGAATACTGCCGGGCCTTTTACCCGTCCTGGGACGGCGCGCTGGCGGCGGAGCTGGTGAGCCATTACGAACTGCCGCTCGACCGTCGTTTGAGCGCGCTCTCGCGCGGGATGAAGGTGAAAGCGGCGTTGGCGGCATCTCTGGCCTACCGCCCGCGCTTGATCGTACTCGACGAGCCGTTCAGCGGCCTCGACATGCTGGTCCGCGAGCAGCTCATCGAGAGCATCGTCGATTGCACCCCAGAGGTCACCGTCCTGCTCGCTTCGCACGATCTCGCCGAAATCGAGAGTTTCGCTACCCACGTCGGCTACCTGAACGAGGGGCGGCTCGAATTCGTCGAGGAGATGGGACTGCTCTCCGCGCGATTCCGCGAAATCGAAGTCACCCTGGAGGCGCCGACGGGACTGCCTCGCGGACTTCCCGCGACGTGGCTCAACCCAGAGCAGGCCGGCGTTATGGTGCGCTTCACCGACACCCGCTACGAAGCGGCCCGATCGCGCGAAGAAGTCACACGCCAGTTCGCCGGCGTCCGCGAGATTCACTCGCGTGAGATGAGCTTCCGTGCCATCTTTCTGGCGCTGGCTAAGTCGAGGAGGGCCCAATGCGCATGATGCTGCACACCTTCAAGAAAGACGTCCGGCGGTTGTGGCCCGCAGCGGCGGCCACCTGGGTCATGCTCGCGGCGCTGGCCAATGCGGATCGCTGGCGGGCCGACTGGATTCCGTCCCCGATGGAAGGCTGGATGAATCTGCTGCTCACGATGGCCTGGGCCTGCCTGGCGGCACTGGCGGTGCTGGAAGAACCGCTGGTCGGGGACCGGAATTTCTGGACCACGCGGCCGCATCGGTGGCCCGCACTGCTCATGGCTAAGCTGGTCTTCGTGGTGCTCGCCATCCATGTTCCGTCGTTGCTTGCCGACATCTTTGTCCTCAGTGCGCGCGGGTTCTCGCCGGCCGCCTATTTGGGCGACCTGCTCTCAAAGCAGATGCTCTTCTTCGGAACCGTAACGCTGCCGTCGATTGCCCTGGCATCGCTGGTCCGCAATTTCACGCACTTCATCATTGCGGTCTTCACTATCGCGACTGGCATCGCAATCCTGAATGGCGGGTTTCAGCGCTTCCCCGAATTCCACGGTCAGGAGAGCGAAGTGCGGCACGGGACAGTACGGATCCTGCTGGCCGCCGCCGCGCTGGCGGTGATCTGGACCCAATACGCGCGAAGGCGCGTGATCCCCGCGCGCGTGATGGCTATAGCCGCGGCCCTGGCTGCGGCGTCGCTTTCCGCCTGGCTTCCCGCACGCGCCGAATATGCCGTGCGCAGTAGAGGGTCCCAGGAAACACCGCGCATCACGCTGCGCAACGCGCCCAGTGATTCCGGCCGTCACGGGCGCCGGAATCGGAGGCGCGCAGCCGGCTGTGCTGCTGCCCATCGCCATCGCACCTGGCGCGCGCAGAGATCTCTTTCACATTGCGTTTGTCGAGGTGGAGATCGTCGCACCCGACGGCACCCGCCTCCAATCCATCCGTCCGTCCCCCAATCGCCCCTTCGAGAAGGTCGATCTCATGGCTGGCTTCTCCATATCGCAAGCTCCACATCGCGCGACAGGCCGCCGGACTGGCTGGCCTTCCGCTTCTCGAAGGCGGCGTGGGAACGCGTGAAGAATGCTCGCGTACGTGTTCGGGGAACAACGGCCTTCGAGTTCTATCGTCGGGGTGCGACCGCCATCCTGTCTGCACAGGGCAGCGGCAATGTCCCCGATTTGGGCCGGTGCACGGCGCTGACCGTAGACGACCGGTTTTCGGAAGAGATGTTGAAGGTCTTCTGTGAATCGCCGCGAGAGCTTCCGACGGCTTCGATTACGTTGCGGCATGAGCCGTCGGGGCGGGAGTGGCGTGAGGGTCTGAACTCTGCTCTTACCTACTCTCCGGGACCGCATGAAACTTGGCTTTCACCTGTGCATCGTGGCCAGTCCTTTTTCCGCCTGGCGAACTCCGTGACGTCTGTGCCGGGCGATCAGTGGGTGGTACCGATGAGCTATCTCTCTTCGGCTCGCGTCGAAATCACCCCCGAGATCGTTTCGGGACACGCGCTGGCGGACTTCGATTTCGGCGAAGTAACGTTGGCCTCCTGGCTCGTACGCGCCCGGCCGGAATGATACCACTGCGATAGTCAGCCAGGCCATCACCGCACAGCGTGTCATGCCGCGCCCACGTATCGTTTCGGAGATGAAATTTCCTTAATGTTCTGCTATTCTAGATAGTAACAGCGTGACGATGGACAAGACATTCCGAATGGCCAAACTACTACGCCCGTTCTTGTGCGTTGTGATGGCGGTTTCGCTCAGCGCGCAGTTCGCGGCCGGTTCGCGCGCTGCGGACGATCATCAAGGCTCCGCCGCCGTTCTCACGAACGCATCCCAGTCGCCGGCGGTTCAGGCCGCTCGCGGGAACCATCGATTTGAAAATTCGAAGCAGCGAAACGCCGGGGATTCACCGTTCGTCATTCTGGCGGCCGGCGATCATATACCGGACTGGGGGCGCCAGGCCAGGGCGTCCGATGAACTTTGGCGGCTGCCCATTTCTCTTGCCCATAGCCAAAGCGGCAGGTCCCCTCCTTACCAAATCTCCTAACACTTGAGGTAACTAAGGTCTAGCCATGGCGAGGCTCGGCCGTGCGGTTGAGCTTGTGTAAATCGCACAGGCTTAAGCCTCCGCATACCTGGCGTCTTTCAATTAACCAGTTTTAAATAGGAGATTTCAACGATGGAACTTACAAAGCATACGAACGTCTCAAAGCCCGTTATGGGATCCGGCGCGGCCGCCGATTCCGATTTCACCGATATTACGGGCACCGCGACTGAAGATTACGGACCTCGCAAGATGACTCCTGTCGAGAACGTGATTCTCACGATCAAGGTCCTCGCGGTCGCGGGCTTGATCATGGGCGCGCTCTGGGGCATTAACTCCTGGACCTCGGCGCAATAGAGACTCTTCGGCAATCGCCGCACTGGCGACCCGAGAGACTCCACCTATTGGAGCGTTGGTCCGGAAGACATGGGAGGCGTCGGGACCCGCCACCGCTACCGGCCAACGCTCCGCCAATAGCAATGCCCGGCATCACCACATGGCGTTCGCCGAAGACCGACAAGCTGCCACCGGTTCCGATCACTTCCCCGCGGCGCATGACCGGCCATTCTCGGCGAGGCCCCAGGCTATTGCATTGCTATAAAGCTGAATGATCAGCGCCTCGGAATACATAGATGCGCCATGACCAAGCGCCGAGTAAAAGACATGGCCCTTTTCCACGCAGTGCCACCACGCGAGGGGATGGTCTGCGCCCATGGTGGCCCGGCCGGGATTGTAAGTCTGCTCGTCGACGGTCAGGAGGATGTGGTAGCCTGGCTTGCCGCGAGGATTATCGGCAAATGAGTACCACTCTTCCGCGCGGTGCCAAAGCGCAGGCAGGCCCTTTGTGATGGGACTCTTCAGATCCTGCACGTGAATGTCACCCGGCTGTATGGATGAGTGAACGACAAATTGAGCTCCGATCAAAGTATCCACATACCACTTCCAGTCCGCCGCCGAAGTGCGGCCCGGGGCCACTGAAGACGGGATCGCCGCCGGAGCCGTGAGTGCCCACGAATGATCCACCGTTTTCCATCCAGCTTTTGAAGGCCGCACGCTGGTCTTCGGTCAGCGTATCGCCGCTGGTGTTATTCCAGACGACCACCCTGAACTTAACTAACTGCTCCTGGTTCATGACCGCACCGTTCTCCGTAATAAAGAACGGCCACCCCCGTTCGTGCGCGATCGCCGCAAGCGCCGCATTAGACGCCTGTACCGCGTTGCGATGAGTACTCGGCCGGAAAGCTGCTTGGCCAAAATCTCACGATGCATATCCGAACTTCCTCCCCAATGACAACCCCGGCACGGGGGCGAATTCCGACGTGCCCATCGACACTTTGGACCTTTTCTTGCAATCGATACACCTAGCAAAATCCTTTTGTGGAGAGAACATTCCTATGAAACGTTTCGCTTTAACATCTTGCTTAGGTTTGTTGGCGGTAGGGTCCCTGGTTGCTCAAGAGGCATCCAAGTTCGGGTTTAGCATCGGCGCAGGTTTCACGACGCCCGTCGGCAATACCGGCAGGCATCTGGATACCGGATGGAACGTTCGGGGTGGTGCTGGCTACAATTTCTCGCCCTATCTTGGCACGATGATCGATCTTGGCTACGATTCATTCGGGATCAATAGTGCCACATTGAACAACATCGGAGTTCCGGGAGGCGGCTTGCATGTCTTTTCCGCCACCCTCAATCCAATTGTCCATCTTAACCCCAAGGGTCACGTGGACATTTATGTGACCGGCGGCGGAGGTCTCTATCACCGCTACCAGGAATTTACGCAACCCAATGTCGCGGTTACCCCGGGCTTCGATCCGTTCTTTGGATTCTTTCCGGTCGCCGTGCCTGTCAATCAGGTATTGGCTTCCTATTCAGTAAACAAGCCTGGTGTCAATATCGGGGCCGGTATTGCGTTCGGCACCAAGTGGCATGGCAAGTTCTTCGCGGAAGCAAGATACAACCATATCTATATGTCGAATTCACACACAGACTACATGCCGGTAACCTTTGGCTTCCGGTGGTAAGTAGATTCACATGAGTTCAATCGGGCGGGGCGGAGTGCCTCGCCCGTTGTTACGCCATCTACTGGACCGGTGCGTAATAGCCTTGGCGGTAGTACGCTCTGAGAAGAGATGAGCCAGTCGGAGCGGCGATGTTCAGCTTTATTTGGCGGTACTTTCCATCTCGGGCGCCGTTGCTGGAATAGTATCCCAGAACATATTGATCCCGGAGTTCGCGGCCGATGCGCGAAGCGATCGCCGGCAGATCGTCCAAGTTGTCGACTGGGAAATGGCGGCCCCCGGACTGGTCCGCAAGCTCACTAAGCAACTGCGGGCCCCGCCGTTCTTCTCGAGAGTGCTTGACGAAATAGTTTGAATCGAAGATACCCATGGCGTAAATCTGTACATCGGATTCGATCAGGACGCTCTTGACCTGACGAACCGTGTGACGGCTCCAGTTATCACCGCCGTCGGAAACGATTACCAGAGCCTTGCGCAAGTTTCGCGCCCTCTTCATTTGGGCTAGGGCGAGATGAACTGCATCCAGCAGGGAGGTTTGCCCGAACGGTTTGGTATGGACGATTTCCCTATAGAGTTCGCCTGAATCCGGCGTAAAAGGCACCGTCAGCTTGGCTCTGCCGCTGAACTTGACCAGAAAGAATTCATCTTCCCCTCCGGCCGTTCTAAAAAATGCCGCTGCCGCCTCCGATGACTTTTGCATCTTGTTCTGCATACTGCCACTGGTGTCGAAAAGCACGCCAATGGAGATGGGAGCGTCGTCGTGGGCAAAATCGCTGACGGTCTGCTCGACGCCATCCTCGAAAACCCGAAAGCTCTCCTTACCCAGGTTGGTTACTGTAGAGCCCATTACGGTGGTCACGTGGGCAGGGATCTGGACAAGGCATGAGTCCACGCGAAGTACCGGTTGTGTTTCGGGACTGGAAGCCGATTTCGCACGCGAAATGGTAATCGGACCGTCCGCGAGCAACTGAAATGAAAACCCGAACGGGCAGGTGAACAGGGCGCCAAGGCATGACAACATCAGGGTCCCGTGAGCCATTGGGTGATATTGTATACCAGAAAACGCCTTGAAGTGGTACTGATTTCAGTACTGATTTAAGCACTGGTGTGAAGCGGCGGCACCGATCTGCTGCGCCTGATCCATCCATAAACTGAAATCGCGCTGCCAACTGTGCAGAGAATGACTAGAGCTATGAGAAACACCTGCACTGTAGGGTTCCCCGTCCACTGGAGGATTCTTTCGCCGAAACACAGCGCCAACACGCCCAAGACGGTGAATCGAACCATCCGCGCTACCGCCACCGTGGCCAGAAGACGCCTGCGCGAATACTGCAATGCAGCGGCAGCCATCACAAACGGAGTGAACGGAAATGGCGGTGGGGCAATCGACGCTACCACCAGTGCCCGGGCCGCATTTTGCTGCACCTTGCTCTTAACACTCTTCAGCCGGCGGGCTGACAAATGTTTTTCAAGGCCTTTCTCACCGGCTCGCCGTACCGCCAGATCCACCAGTAAACAGCCCAGTACAGAACCTATCGTCGACATACCTGAGTAGTAGAGCATGTCCGGCACGCTGTGATGCCGCGCTGTCAAAGCCACCACCAGAAGGTCATTGCCCAGCGGAGCAAACAGAAAAGAGGAATCCAGGATTCCCAGCAGGATCAGCCCGAACCCGCCAAACCTTAGAAAGAATGCAAACAATTCGTGGACGAGTTGTTCCATCACGAGCCGGCGCACCTCACAAAGCCCAAACCTCTGCATTAACAGCTTTGCCGCGACCTTGTGAACCGGCCGGGGAGGTCGCGTTGTAGAGGTATCATCATAACTTGCAATTCGCGAAGAGGAACCGTCTTAACCATGTCGATTATTGACACGCAGCCCACCAACACGTCTCTAACTGAGAAAACCGCTCTGATCACCGGCGCCGCTGCCGGCATCGGCGAAGCCATCGCCCACCTGTTTGCCAAGAAGGGCGCCCGCGTGTTCCTTTTGGATCGCGACGCCGCACCCAATCAGGCGGTGGCCGCCTCCATCCGTGAAGCGGGCGGCTGGGCGCAGGCCTTCGCAGGCGATGTCCGGCAGGCCGCGGATATCGCGCCCGTGGTGCAGGCCGCCATCTCCCAATTCGGCCGCGTCGACATCCTGATCAACAACGCCGGCGTCTATCCGCGGCAGGCGTTTCTCGAAATGACGGAGCAGCAGTGGGACGAAATGCAGGCCATCAACATCAAGAGCATGTACCACTGCCTCAAGCTGGTGGTGCCCCACATGGTCGCCCAACGTTCCGGCAAAGTGGTGAACATTTCCTCCGTGACTTTTCATTTGGGGATGGCGAACATGACCCACTACGTGGCGTCGAAGGGTGCGGTGATCGGCTTGACGCGTTCGCTGGCGCGCGAAGTTGGCCCGCAGAACGTTCACATCAACTGCATCACTCCGGGCGCCATCAAGACTTTGGCTGAGGCCAAGGTGGTGACCGACCAGCAAGCCGAAGAGATGGTGACCCATCAGAGCCTGAAGCGGCGGATCATGCCGATTGACGTGGCCCGCGTCTGCCTGTTTCTTTCCTCCGCACTCAGCGACGGCATGACCGGCCAGTGCCTGAATGTGGATGGCGGATGGGTCATGTATTAGCGCCTTGTATCAGAGGTGGACTTGGCAGAGACCGTTCTTTCTGTCGAACCAGAAGGGGTCCGGCGATCAGAATACTTGCTCCCGCGCGCCGGTTGCCAGCCTCGTTCATTGCAATCAAACCCCACGGCTCGCCGAATTCTTCTCTGGTTGTAGAAGCGACACGTCTGAGATGTTCGGCAACCTCCTCCCGCATCTTTTGAAAAACGGGATCGTCGAGCGACGCCACAGGATTTCGGCTAAACCATTGGCGCACCACTGCCAGGCGCTGGGCCGCGCCGGCCATTGCATCGGCCCACCACATGATGGTCGTATAGTCGGCGATGATTGCTCCCAGTAACGGCGCTTGCAGATTCGGGAAGAGTGGGGCGAAGTTGGCTTGACCCTGGTCCTTCATTCGCCCCCAAAGATCATTATCGATGGCGGGCAGGCGCCTGGCGGCGTCCAGGTCAGCTTCGCTCACCAGGAGTTGGATGGCATTTCGCCCCATCTGTTCGTAGAATTCGTGTAGACAGCGCCGCGCCATCATGGTCGAGAAACAACGCCGTGGTCAGGCCGTCATCGTATTCAGCCGACGCGTCAATCACCGTACGGCCAAAATCCCGGATGCCGGCGGGCGGCTCGGCATCGGTCATGGAGAACAAGCCCAGGGCGGCGCCAACTCTCAACTTGCGGCGCATGTGTTCGGAACTGGTGCTGTTTTCCAGGTCGAAGAAACAGTGGCTGCAATGCAGCGATGGACCGCCCAATACGCGGTGGGTTCCATGATAGACGGCGGTGATCAGGAACGATTCAGCCATCACGTGGCGCAGTTTTTGCGAGTCTGCGCCGAAGTTCACCTGGGTAGACTGGACTCTGCTGGCGGTGCTCCGGTCCGTGATGACGAGTGCGCCAGTGGCAGGTTCGAAGAGCACTTTGCCGCTTCGCGTAAGACTGGCGATCGAACCGAAGTTGAGAATGCCGAGCAGGTTCACATTGAGCTTGACGGTGTTGGCCTGCACCTTCTGCCACACGCTCTGGACGCAGTTGATGCCTGGCAAAATTCCCGAGTGTAACCCGCTCAGATCGCCTTGTAGCGCATGCTCCAGGGCGTCCCGCGATGCCGGCGTTAGTGCCCCAAGATCGATTTCATAAAGAAACGTCGCCGCCCCCGACTGCGTCGCGCCAATTTCCGCGGAGAAGGCCAGTTCCAGCTTGCGCGCCACGGCGCACTGTACTGTGGTCCCGATCGCCTCGATTTGATCTTCGGGGAGCTTCGCTTGCTCCATCTCGTTCTGGTCCACAACGGGGTTGGCACTGATTACGCCCACGATCTTGGAAAACAGATCCGTGGTTCCGATGCCGGCAGACAGACCCTCGCTGACCGTCACGCTTACGGAAGTTTCAGCGGAGCGGCGGTGGTACCAACCCAACCGAACCCGCCCGGCGCCCAGCCTGATCGCGCAGATCTGGTACTTACACTTCAGCTCAAATGATGCGCCCACCTGCACGGATCCGCCGGCGCTCACCGAAGCCGCCGGCAAGGGCGCTGGAAGACTGGCGGAGGCCAGAGGATTGGCAAGAGCCAAAAGATTCGCAGTGACCGACAGCTTCAAAGATCCCGTTCCCGTCACCACCGCGACACAGCCCTCCGGTAATGCTGCCAGATCGTCAGCAGTCGCCGGAATCTGGAACCCACCAATGGTCTGGCCAAGGGCCTCCAATATCGTAACGCCGCTTTTCAGCGGAAACCTGCGGTAATTCCCGATTGCGATGCCAGTTCCCGGATTCACGCCGAATTGCAACGAGCCGGCGCCGGCTGTGCCACCAGTTCCGACGGAGCCATCAATGGCGAACAACACATAGCAGGTGCCTTCGGGGATATCCACATCGGCGGCAAGCAGGTCAGGGATGGTGGTGGTTGCCGGAGTGCGGCCGATCAACGCCAACGACCCATGGACACCCGCTTGAATCGAAAAGTCAGGAGCGCCAGTGCCGACAGGGATACTGTCCTGGAACGAGATGCCGGTAGTAAGGGACGCAACTATCGGCTGGTCCAGCGTCAGGCCGCCAAACTTGGAAATGTCAAGGTTTTCCAGTTTTAGGGGCGGCAGTTGTTGGAAATACTTACGCAGCGCCGATGTTGTGGAGGGCGGAACGTCGACATCCAACCCAAACTGATCAGTGAGTTTTATATTCGCCATGAGACACTATTCCAGAAAATAGGGCGGTTCAAAATTCGGTACGCCGGCGTGGCGCCCGGCTATCCACCGTAACACGTACACCTGGCGCGGGTCCGTCAGCGTTTGGGTGAGGGCGTTTGTGGCCACCTCGACAATGGCATGCGCCAGCACGTCTTTGAAATAATCGATGTCAGGTTCCACCACCACGCAATCAGTGCCGTCAACGATTTTCGTCTGGTTCTCGTGAAACGTAAGCTGCACGTTGGCTTCACCGAATTGTACCTGCTTCCAACTGCGGGTGGCTCCGGGGTGAAAAAGCGCGGTCCCTGCTTCGGGCGCAAAGCCCCCTTGCGCGGCCGCCGCCGCCACCTGGTCCACCATTTTGCGGTCCGCCCACGCGAAAAAACGGTCCTGCTGCATGGTGCTATCCCAAATCAGTTCCTTGATGTAATCGAGCGGCGTGTCAATAGGAAGATGAATTTGCGACATCGCTGAGACCAGGTTGAAAAAGCAAGCCAGGACGGCGGGCCGGTCCTCCATCAACTGGCTATACCGGTCCTGCGCGGAGGGGTCGTCACCAGCGCCCGCAGCCAGCAGGGCAGCGTACTTCGGGTGATCTTCCTTCAGCAGGTCCCAGCGTGCATCCTGGAAATTGAATGCGGCGTCCTTTCGCAATAGCATCAGATCGACGACTGCCGGCAGTTGCGGCGTGACTTTCACAGGCGTGAACCCGGCCTGCGTGTATCCGTCGGCAAACGCCAGAACGGTATAGTTATCGCCAAAGTTGTTGAAGAAGGGCAACCCATCGAGCGTTAAACTGGACGCCTTCTGAAACTCCCGGTATACCTGGCTCTGGTTTCCATCCCGTACGGTGAACAACACGTCGGTTCCGGCCGGTATGGCTTGGCGGGATCCCGAAAAAGTGTTGATCGTAATGGCACATGGCTTAGGTCCGAATGCAGGTGTCGCCACAATTTTCTCCTTGCCGCGCTTTGAGGAGCGTGTTCAAATCGTACACTGAAATACAGTGGAACAAAAGGGCCCGTGCGAAAAGCGCGTCGATATCAAAATCACGCCGGTGTGATATGGTCAGACGGTGCACCTTCTCAGCGGCAATCGACTGCTGAAAGATTAATTCCGGAACCTGTCTGCGTCAGCGGCCCTTCCGGTCTTTATAAATGTAGTTTACCGGAGAGGAGACAGAGATGCTTTCGATTCCCTGGAAACAGCGTCGGCCCAGCTACGAGTTCGTCATCATCGGCTCTGGATATGGCGGTTCTATTATGGCGGCACGCCTGGCGGCGGCCCTGCAAAAGCCGAACACGGTCTGCATATTGGAACGCGGCAAGGAGTGGACTATTGGGGATTTTCCGGACAATGTTCCCGGCATCCTTGGGGCAACGCGCAGCAGTGCGAATTCGCTCGGTCTTTACGAATTCCTTTCGTACAAGGATATTTCCGTCATCAAGGGTTCCGGATTGGGCGGCACGTCTCTGATCAACGCCAATATCGCGATCGTGCCCGATGCGGACATATTTCAGGGAGGCGGCTGGCCTAAGGGCATCCACTACGATGACATGCAGCAGTATTACGACCGTGCGCGCGCGATGCTGGGGGCGGCTCCGGTTCCAAACGCGAATGAGCTGCGGAAAATCAAGGCACTGGATAAACGCGCCCAGCAATTCAACCAGCACGCCCAGCCGCAGAATGTGGCTGTGAACTTCAAGTTCGAAGGACCGAACGACCAGGGCGTGCTTCAACACAAATGCACCATGTGCGGCGATTGCGTAACCGGGTGCAATTTCGCGGCCAAGAATACGCTGTACATGAACTATCTTCCGATGGCCGCGAAGAACCAGGCGGAGATTTTCACGCAAACCAAAGTCGAGTGGATCGAAAAGCTGGGGAGTAACGCCGGTTGGAGAATCCACGGGCAGTATTATGACGATGGCGTGTCCCACAGCTCTTTCACGCTGGACGCCGGAAACGTAATTCTCTCCGCCGGCGCCTTGAACTCCACCGAGATTCTGTTGCGTTCCGAAATGCACGGACTGAAGGTTTCGCCGGCGCTCGGTACCGGTTTCAGCGGCAACGGCGACTTTTTCGGTTTGGCTTACGATGGCGACAACGAGACCGACGTGCTCGGATACGGCCAGCGGAAGCAGGCATCGGGCGAGGCCCTGCCGCCCGGTCCATCGATTGTGGGCGCGATTCGCTACAACGCGGACTTACCCCTGGAGCAGCGCATTGCGGTTGAGGATTTCTCATTCCCCAGCGCGTACGTGCAGGCAGCCAAAACCGTTTTTGCGGCCATCCGCGGCGAAGCCACCAAAGTCGGTAATCAAGACCAGCAGAAAGCGCGCATCCAGACCGACTTCAATCCTGGCGCCGAGTACGCACCCGACGGCGCGCTGAATCACACCATGCTCTACCTCGTGATGGGACATGACAACGCGCGCGGGACCATGAACTTCGACGCCCCGTGGAATGAGCCCGACGGGCGGATGACCATCGAGTGGGACAGCGTTGGCCAGCAGATCGTCTTTACCCGCATGAACGAAGAATTGCGGCGCCACGCGCGCGCGCTGGGTGCGTCGTTCATTTCCAACCCGACGTGGAACATATTCCGCGCCCGGCACCTGATCACGGCGCATCCGTTGGGCGGATGTCCGATGGGCGACGATTACCTGCATGGCGCGGTGGATGAATTCGGCCGGGTTTTCTCGGGCGACGGCAGCATCCATGATGGCCTCTTCGTGGTGGACGGCTCGTTGATTCCGGCGGCGCTGGGCGTGAATCCGTTTCTGACTATTTCGGCGATTACCGAGCGGGCTGCCGAGCGCAGAATCCGCGCCATAAACGGAGATCCGTACCCGCAACCGAATACGGCCGTCAGCATGTCCGTGATCGATCCACTGGACGTGATTGAACGCAGCGAGCCGGAATTGGAGAAGCTGTTCCGCCGTTGCGCCACTCTACCGATTGACAAGATTGTGAACCGGGGCAGCGCTCCCCAGATCGACATCGCTACTCAAACCATCTACAACGACGTTTACTGGAAGGGTTTCTTTCCGAAAGGGCACATTCTGAATGCGCTCTCGTCGGCGATCTTCACTGGCTTCAAGAAGACTTTTCAAAAGAGCGGCGACAAGTATGTGGGAATTACCAACGATACCGATGGGCGCATTACGGCCCACAACTCGCTCGAAGAAGTTACCATCGACCGGCAGACGGGTACACTCGAGCCGGCTAAGTACATCCTGCTCCGCTATCTGGACAACCCGTGGACCGGTTACTACGATGTTTTCAAACTGATCAATGACGATCTGGTGATCGGCCGCGTGTATCTGGGCGAGTTTCCGAACGGCGCCCGCCTGGTCACATTCGCGATGTCCAGAAAGTACGGCTTGGCGGGGATGACGGTGGCGGATCACAATGCTTTGTTCGCCGCCGGCGCCGTGCCTTCTAAGGAGGAATTGAACGGCGTATGGCGCATGGACATCATTAGCAATAGCAACCGGCTGGCGTCCGCCGCATTCCTGGAATTTGATTTGAAGCCCGACGGGCGCCTGCAAAGCAGCTATCAGCTGATGGGCTTGATGGAAGGCCTGGTGATCCCGAGTTTTACTCAGGATCATTTCCAACTCAACGACTTCACGCCCTTTCACGATGAGATCCGGAAAGTGGATGGCAACCTCCTGGTGGGGAGGTACGTCACCGGAATCCTCCCTGATCTTTCCGGGATACTTGGCGGCGCCGATCTGGGTATCTTGCATTCCACGCCAGGTTCGCGAGAACTCGGCTGCTATTACACGCTGAGCAAGGTCGGAATCAGCGCGCTGCCGACCGAACTGCTGCTGCGTCCGTTCCTGGATACGAACCTTCCAGATGGCTTGGGCCTGACTTTCGACGAGCAGATGGACGGCTGGTATTTCGAGGGGGCAGCCACTCCTAAGCCGGGGCGCGACGGCGACCTGACCATCGCAGCCCGCGTGCCGCCGGCCGGAGATCCGCAGGGCGGGGTCAAATGCAGCTTTCAAGCGCATATGATGGTGCGCGACATCAACGAGTTTATCGATGGTTTTGCGCACGAGGCCGGCATCAAAGGAACCATCAGCTTCGGAGCGTTGGATGGCGGGCATAAACGTTACTTTTACGATCGACGAGCAGGCCAGCATTTTTAATTACCTGATCGTCAACCCGTCCACCGGCCAGGCCGAGATGCACTACCACATTGAATTTCAGGCAGACAACGGCAAACGCTACACACTCCAAGGCACGAAGTATATGCAGCGGACGGGGGCGGGCGGCGTCAACGCTATTCGCGAACTGCTGCTGAACTACACGACGCTATACTGCCACGTGTTCCGCCTCGACGGCGATACCAATACGGAGATTGGTACAGCTTTGATGAAATTCCGCACCTTCGAGAACCTTGCCGCCACTGGCAGCCTTGTGGCGTTCCTGGCTTCATTCACTGTCTCGGGAACCAACGATCCGATGCTCCGCCTGCAGGCTCAGATGCGATTTGTGGCGTTCACTGCTCAGTTCGTCCAGCGAACGTATGACCCGCTGTCGCCGGATATGGGCACGCTGCTGCTGGACGTCAGGAGCGAACTGCTTCGCGGCGCCGCCACGCCGGATTATTTCAGCACGCGCCTCAGCGCGGATCTACAGACAATTCTGCGCGACACGCCAACACTGCCGCTAGAGAAGCTGATCAACACCCGGAACTTCAGCGTCGACATTGCGAATCGCCGCATCAATCGTGACATCTTCTGGAAGGGTTCATTCGCGAAAGACGGCCTGCTGGGCTGGGAAGAGCGGGTTCGCAACGCGGGCCTATCGGAGGAAGCAGCGCGCGCGGGACAGATCTTCACCGGAGGCAGCTTTTGGAAGCGTTTCGATCAGGTGCAGGACGGCATTGCTACCGGCCACGTGGTCAATTACGATCTGGATGCCTTGCCCGGCGATCCGCAAGTTCGCCTGGTTGCGTATCCGGACGATAACCGGCGATATTTCCGCAAAGGCGATAACATTCTGCTGCTGACTTACCTGAACGATCCTTATAAACAGATATACGACACGATCAAGGTAGTCGACGAAAATAATGTGATTGCGGTGATGCACCTCGGTGAATTCCCGAACGGCGTCGAGGTCGCAACCTTCGTGATGGAGCGGTACAGCTACGCATTCGAGGACATGTCAATCGAGGATTACCAGATGCTTCTGCAGCGGGCCGATCTGTCGAAGCCCGCTCCCACGCAACTGCCGGGGGCGTGGACTGGAAACTTTATCTACCTTGAGCATCCGAACACGGCGCTGTTGGACCACGCCTCTCACGCGCCCGTTAGCCTGACCGCCAACCCTGACTCGACCTTTGAGATTAGTCTTGCGGATGGCACCAAATTGAAGACTGGCGGAAGCCTGGCGGCTCAAGATATGCGCATGGTGGGTAACGACACGATTCTCGGCAAATGGGAATCCACCAACTTGGACGCGGCGGCATTGCGCGCGCTGCGCGACTATATGGTGCCCTACACGGATGCTTTCGTTTTCTACTATGTCCTCAGGCAGGCCCAGGCGGGCGCCGCCGTGGTGCCTTAAGCGTACCGGCCATCATATGCTAAGATGTCTTTGTAATAAGACACCTTAGTATGGCGAAATCAGATATGCTTCAGGGCTCGCTCGACTTGCTGGTGCTGAAGATTCTTTCGCGCCGCGCGCCGCTGCATGGCTACGCGATCATGACGGCGGTGGAAGAGATTTCGGGTCAGGTGCTGCGCGTGGAAGAAGGTTCGCTTTATCCGGCCCTGCATCGTATGGAAGAAGCCGGTTGGATTCGGGCGGCGTGGATCACGAAGGACAACGGCCGCCGCGCGCGCGTCTATGAATTGACCGGCCAGGGACGCAAACAATTCGCCAGCGAAGAGGCCCGCTGGACGGCGGTCACGGGCGCCGTGCAACGCGTCCTCAAGCTTGCGTAAGCACCTTCCTGCGCGCCATCTTTACGTTGGTTGCGATATCCTTTGAGCGGGAAGTGTTTCGATGCCACGATGCATGGCCCTGCCCCCAATGACCAGGCCGGGAATCCATAAAATGAACCGAAGGGTATTTCTAGGCGCAGGTGCCGCCGCCGTCCTAAGGGCCGATGTCCTGCCCAGCGCCCGCGTCTCGCTCGGCGTCATCGGAGTGGGCTGGATGGGCTTTGCGACGATGAAAATCTTCATGAACGATCCCCGTGTGC
Source organism: Bryobacterales bacterium (assembly GCA_963817515.1). Classification (GTDB taxonomy): domain Bacteria; phylum Acidobacteriota; class Terriglobia; order Bryobacterales; family Bryobacteraceae; genus DATMNI01. Next base: position 177,790 of record CAWFPJ010000015.1, read on the forward strand.
AGATTGCGGGAATCTGCGACATCGACGCGGACCATTTGAAGGAAGCCGCAGCGGCCGCTCCGGATGCACGTACGTTCCATGAGTTCGAAGAATTGCTGGCCCGGCCGGACATCGACGCTATATACGCAGCCGTGCCGGATCACTGGCACGGCATTGTGGCCGTAAGCGCGGCGCGCGCCGGAAAAGACGTTTACGGTGAGAAACCGCTGGCGCACGATTGGGCGGAAGGCAAGGCCATCTGCGACGCGGTTCAGCGCTACGGCCGTGTGTGGCAAACCGGAAGCTGGCAGCGGTCCCTGCCGGATTTCCGCTTCGCCTGCGAACTGGTCCGCAACGGGCGCATCGGCAAAGTGTCCAAAGTGGAAGTCGGCCTGCCCGGCGGGCCTCACGGATTGGGACGGCCTCGGCCACCTGGTCCAGCCGGCGCCACCGCCCAAGACTTTGGACTGGCAGCGATGGCTCGGTCCTGCTCCATGGGTCCCGTACGCGCCGGCCCGTGTCCATAAGACATGGCGTTGGAACTACGACACCGGTGGCGGCTCGCTCATGGACTGGGTGGGGCATCATGTGGACATCGCACACTGGGGACTGGGCCTGGACAACTCCGGCCCGATTTCGGTGGAGGCCTCCGGAGAGCCATCGCAACACCCCATCTGGAACACGCCGCCGCGTTGGCGCGTAACTGCACGCTACCAGGGTGGTCTCACGATGTACATCTCGGGCGGGCACGACGAAGTGCGGCCAGGCACGAAGTGGATCGGCGAAAAGGGTTGGGTCTGGGTGGACCGCAGCGGCATCGAGTCGTATCCGAGCGCGGTGTTAAGCTCCAGGATCGGGCCGGATGAGGTTCGGTTGCCAGTCACCGCAAGCCATCACCGCCAGTTCATCGATTGCGTGTTGACCCGCGGACAGACGCTCACACCGGCCCACGTGGCATTGCGGTCCGCGACGCCGGGATTCTTGGGAAACATCGCGATGCGCACGGGGCGCACGATTCGCTGGGATCCCGTCCGGCAGGAGATACTCGACGATCCGTCCGCGCAGCGCCTGCTGGGGCGAACGCCACGGAGCCCGTGGTCCATATGAAAGGCCGGATCCTGAAAAGCCGGGTCCTGAAAGGCTGGCTCCTGTTTTGCACGACCGGTGCAATCCTATATGGCGCGGAAGCGGAGGCACTGGTCAGGCAGGTAGCCGGCTACGACTTTGGGGGTGATACCGCCGCGGTTCGGGAATTGGAGACACTCACTTTCCATGCGGCAGGAAGCAAAGACGCTCCAGCCCTTGAAAAACTTCTGCTCTCTGGATTGGGCTCCGCCCGGACGGCGGCCGCCAAAGACGCATTCTGCCGCGATCTGGCGATCATCGGCAGCGATTCGGCGGTTCCAAAGTTGGCCGCGATGCTGGGCGAACCGGACACGGCCGAAATGGCGCGCTATGCACTCGAGCGAATTCCCGGCGCAGCGGCCGCGGCGGCTTTGCGTGGCGCTCTGGCGCGGACGTCGCCTCCGGTTCAGACGGGGATCGTGGTTTCGTTAGGCAGGCGCGGGGATCAGGCCTCGGTGGCCGCGATCAAGCCCTTGCTTGCGTCGAAGGACGCGCGGATGGCCGGCGCGGCGGCAGCGGCGCTCGGTAATATCGGGACTCCGGAAGCGCGTGAGGCTCTGCTGGCCGCATCGCCTTCACCCGCAGTGTCCGGAGCGCTGCTGCAGATTGCCGAGCGATCAAGCACGGATGCCGCCGTAAGCATTTACCGCCGGCTGAACTCCGCGGGACAGAGCGAAGCGGTGCAGGTGGCAGCCCTCCAGGCGTTGGCCCGTGTCGACGCCAGGCAGGCCGCGCCGCTGCTGCAGGCCGCCCTGCATAGTGGCTCGGCGCGGTTGCAGAGTATAGCCGTCCGCGAATTGGCGCGGCTGGAGGGTATCGCGCTGGCCCGGGAAATCCCGAGCGTGCCGGAGCGTGCCCGCGTGCAGATCATCGTGGCTCTGACAGAAGGCGCTCTAACCAATTCCGGGCTGCCGGACGTTCGGCCGGTTCTGCTGCAAGGCGTGGGGAGCGATAGCGAAGCCGTGCGCGTGGCCTCACTGGACGGCTTGGCGAGGTTGGGCACGGCCGCTGACGTCGCGATGCTCGCCAAGCATGCGGCCGCCTCGACTGGCTACGAGCAGGCCGCTGCGCGCGCAGCTCTGGGCGGCATTCGAGGCGCTGAAGCCAGTGCTGAGATTCTTCTGGCGCTGCCCACTGCGGAGCCGAAAGCCAAGGTGGAACTGATTCACGCCGTCGGCGAACGCGGCATCGCCTCAGCCGCCGGCGTCCTGTTGGCGGCGGCCGCGGACACCAACCGGGCGGTACGCGTGGAAAGCGTCCGGGCACTGCGGGAAACCGCCAGTTCGCATCAGGTCCCGGCGCTGTTAGCACTGCTGGTGAAGGCGTCCAACGAGAATGAGCGCAAGGAGTTTGAGCGGACCGTAGCCGCTGCCATTCGCCGCTCCCAGGAATCCCCCATCGGCAACGTAATTGAGACGTACAAGGGCTCCAGCGAAGCCAACGTGCGAACGGCTCTGCTGGGCGTCATGTCCGCTGTCGGGAATTCTGAGGCTTTGCCGGTGATCCGCCAAGCCTTGCAAGATCCCAGTGCGGACATTCAGCGCGCCGCGCTCAATGCTCTGAGCGGCTGGCCGACGCCTGCGCCAATGGACGACTTGCTCGCTTTAGCGCGCTCCGGCGGCCCGCCCACGCGGCAGATTCTGGCCTTGCGCGGGTACATCAAGCTGGTGCAGATTCCATCCAATCGCACTCCGGCCCAGACCGCAGGCCTGCTCAAGACGGCTATGGCGGTAGCCACCATGCCCGATGAAAAGAGGGCCGTGCTGGCGGTGGCGCAGAGGCTCGTGTGCCCCGAGTCACTGGATTTGGCGCAGTCGGCGATCAACGATCCCCAGGTGGCCGCCGAAGCCCAATTGGCAGCCACCACGCTCCAGCGCGGACTGAGTTTCGTCAAGAACTAATCACGGCAATTTCAAGGAGTCGGCCGGTCGGCCAGGCTCGCGCGCACATAGCCCCTTAGCTCGAGCTGCGGCCGCAACTCCACATATCGATCGAGCAATGGCCGGTACAATTCGCGCCGTCCGGGCGGCGGGACTTCGTAGATTTCATGAACTAGCGCCGGCTCCATGTCGGGCGTCAGTATGATTACGTCGGCCGGATGGAATCCAGGGCCTAAGCGTCGCCACCATTCCACGTGTGGGTACGTCCGCAGATACCACGGGAGCGGCCAAAGGTTCTCCGCGCCGATCACCTGTATGGGCATGTCATTTCCCCGCGGATGGCTGCGCGCCAGCCTCTCAAGGCTGTCCCGCACGGCATAGACATCCCGGCTGGTGTGCGCATATGCATATGGGTTCCGCGGGTCCGAAGCCAAAGGAAACGATGCCCTCCAGGCTTGGAAGCCAAGCTGTGCCGCGCACACCACTAACAGGCACACGACTGCGATCCGTAACTTGCCGCGCAACCCTTCGAGCAGAGCCACCACCCCCGCGCCGGCCAGCAGAATCATGGCGTGCAGCGGCCCCAGCACACACCAGGGCGTTTTGTACGGAATCAGGGAGTACACCAGCGTGATGGCGCACGCATAAACCGCCAGGAACTGCAGCAACCTGCCATCCGTCTCTTTCCTGGTGAAAGCGAGGCTCACTCCTACTATCGCCAGCACGACGATCAAGCCTTCACTCCAGATCGGTCCACCAGCGGCGTGCCGCCACGCCAGCAACGACAGATAGTAGCTCCAGGAATGGCGGTGCGCCGGATCGCCGAACGCGCGCTGCGTGTAGTTCATGACCGCGCGCCAGGTATCCGTGAATCCGAGCATTACTAACGGGATCAGGATGGCGATGGCGACCGCTGCGGCGCCGTGCCACAGCTTGTGTGAGTCATTTTTATGTGACTCGAACCGCCGGGCTTTGCGGCGCGCCACAACGGCGAGCGCTAGCAGCATGCAGGCGATAGCGATCGCGGCCGTTTCCTTGGCCACCAACATCAGACCGGCACTCGACCCCGCGGCGATTGCCCAACCGGCTCTGCCAGTGCGTGCGTAGCGGTAGCCGCTCACAATCGTCGCGCACGTCAGCGTGGTGAGCAGTATCTCAGGAATGTAGTAACGGCTGTAGTAAACCATTGCCGGAGAGATCGCGGTGCCCGCTGCCGCCGCCACCGCCTGCCAGCGCCCCAGGCCGTCGGCCAGCAGCAGCGGCGTCATCGCCAGCAAGACGCCGCACAATGCCGGCACAATGCGTAACGTGGTTTCGGTGAGTTCCACGTACCGGTGCGCGTTCGTCACCCGCGCCGGAATCAGCGTCAGCCAGGCCAGCGCCGGCCCGTGATAGTCCTGCGGATTGTACGGATAGGAACCGGTCTCAAGAAGTCCGCCGAACTTGTCCGCCAAGACCGCCTCATCGGCGTGCATCGGCCGGTCCGCCAGTCTGGGGATGCGTAACGCCGCCGCCACCACAAGGATCGCCAGAACCACTGCAAGGTTGCGCAAACTGCTGGAATCTAGCGCGGCCCGAACCCACGATACGGTTTGATCGGAATCACCCACAGTAGCTCCAGCATACCGGCCTGCATCAGAGGCAGCGTGGCGAGTGCCGCTCGCACTTCTTCCTCGGACGCGGCTTCAAACAGCATGCAGGCGCCTGGCATATCGCCGCGCTGCCAGATCTGGCGAACCACGCCTTCCGCGTAGAGGGAGCGCACACGCTGCATCTCGGCTTCGGCCAAAGAGGCAAATTCGGCGTCGCTGAATGCCTCGCCGCGGCGTCGGGAAAGGGTAATGAATTGCATGATGTCACCTCAGCGGTTTGCCGTAGACCTCAACCTCGATGTAGTGGTTCGTTCCGGTTTTTTCGCAGCCATTACTGAAGAGGCGGACATACCGCGCCTCCACACCCTTGGCGTCAATTAGTTTCCCCTCGGCCGTTTCCACGTAACGCTGGTCTTTGCCGATGCCGTGCCCCGCCTCGTTGCTACTGTCGTTGTTGAAGAGCGTGACCACGTTGCTGATGAAATCCGGATCGTCGGCCACCTGCACGATGACGTCGGCGTAGGCCCTGGCTTCTTTCAGATAGTGCCAGATCAGGATCGCGTAAATGGTTTGACGGGACTCCAGATCGATGATGATGCTTTGCACGCCATCTTTTAGTTGCACGAACGATCCGTCGGAGCCGGATTTGCCGCCGTCGGTTATCATTTCGAGATTGCCAATCACCGGATCCGAGTCACTACTTGAGACAGGCTTGTGCAATGCGACATTCGTCACTCCGGCCGGAGCAAGAAAAGCGGGCCTCGGCCGTCCCAACGGCTTTTCGAGATTCGGCACTTTCGGAGGCGTCGGCGTGCCCTCGAACAAGGGCTTGGGCAATTGGATGGGTAGCGGTTCCAGTTTTGGCGCCTGTGCCGCGGCGGGGAAACCAAACGCAGTAAGGAGGAAAGCTATGGATGTGAGTTTCATGATCGTGGTTGCTTTGGAAATTCCGGTCCAATATTGATTAAATCAGACCTCGCATGGTTCCGCCATGTGGAGATGAGCTATCCCCCGGCAGCAACTGGCGCGACCCCGGAAATTGCCCTATTTGTCCATCTACTGCCGAATCCGTTTCGCATCCCAAAACTGCATGACTTGACGCAGGCCGCAGCCAAAGTGTCGATGCTAAAAGCCACTGTGCTATTAACTTGCTTTTTATCTTTAATTTAATTGAATCAGGAGCAAATCTAGTAGGTTTTGTATTAGCAAACACCGCGTTCCGTTCTGAATTTCCTGGCGTTTCGCCGAAGGGATGGCCATCATCTTTCACAATAGGTGATTCGTGCTTCAGAGCACCAGGGTTCAATAGTCAAGACAGCGGCAAGGGAGGCCACTCCATGTTACAGAGAGGCAATCGCGAGAGCCATCACAGTTTGACGTGGCTCGCTTATGCGGCGATCTTCGCAATCGCGGTAACTGCAATGGGGCAGATCGCCGGTAGTGGTGCGATTCAAGGTACCGTTACGGATCCTACCGGGGGTGTAATTCCGCAAGCCTCAGTAACCGCCATCAACATCGCAACCGGCGTCCAAACGGCAAGGGTCACAACTGGCGCCGGCTTGTACGTGATATCGCCACTTCCGGCCGGTGAGTACAGCGTCAAAGTGTCGGCGCAGGGCTTTCAGACTCTGACGCAGCAGCACGTCGTGGTAGATGCCACCGCCACCGTCGGGTTGAACCTGGAACTCAAGGTTGGCTCAGCCAGCGAGCAGGTCACGGTGGAAGCCACCGCAACGTCACTCCATACTGAGGACGCAACCATTGGCGTCAGCATGGGCAACCGTGTGTACAATGCGCTTCCGCTTTCGATGGGCACGGGCGTTCCGAGGGATCCCACTTTGTTTATCGCCCTGGTGCCCGGCGTGGCGGCGGTGGTGACGCAAGCGTCCGGACCATCCTACACGTCGTTCAACGGAGCCCAGCAGGAAACCAACGAACTCTACCTGGAAGGGGTCGCGATGACGTTCCCCAACCAGCAGGGCGATACGCGCGACCTGTCATTGGGGGTTTCGGTGGAGGCCGTGGAACAGTTCCAGGTTGAAATCAACGGCCAAAAGGCGCAGTACCAGGGCCAGGGAATGCACAACTACGTGCTGAAGTCGGGAGGCAACCAGTTTCACGGCGCGGTGTACGAGTATTTCCGTAACACCGACCTCGACGCCCGCGGTTTCTTTTCTCCGTTCGTTCCGGTCGACCATCAAAACGAATTCGGCGGCAATATTGGCGGCCCGATCAAGAAAGACAAAATCTTTTTCTTTACCAACTTCAGCGGATACTACTACAATACGGCGACAGCGCCGGTCTTTCTGTCGATTCCCACTTTGGCCCAGCGGAACGGCGACTTCAGCACTCTGCCAACTGTCATCTATGACCCCGGGACTTACGGGTGCGTTGGCGCGATCTGTTCCAAACAGCCGTTCGCGGGCAACCAGATTCCGGCCAACCTCATCTCTCCCGTTGCGAAATCGTTTCAATCTTACATGGTGGCCCCCAGCAATCCCAATCTTCTGAATAACTATCTGTCCACGCTGCCAAAGTCCTTGAGTAACAAGAATACGACCAGCAAGGTTGATCTGAACCTCTCATCGAAGAATCGCTTATATGGTTTGTACGCCCGCGGAAAGTATGCCACGGACTACACCGGCAATCTGACGCCCACGGGAACCGCGCTTCCGCTTCCGTACAACAGCTCGTCCGGAATCGTCGAAGAGATGCCCACAATCGCCCAGATACACCATACCCACGTGTTCAGCTCCAGCTGGCTCAACGATGCCAGCTTTGGCCTCACGCGGATTTGGATACCGCTCTTCAGCAATACGGCGGCGGGCGGATACCCGCAGAAGGCCGGGTTGACGGGCTTGCCGCCGGGAAATGCGTCGCTTCAATTTCCGGCGATCAACTTCGCCGGTCCCAACGCGCCGATTAATTGGGCGACAACCGGACCATTCAATGAAGCGGAAAACAATTTTACGTTTCAAGACAACGTTCAATGGGTGCACGGCAAGCATGCTGTGACATTCGGATTCCAACTCCAGCGACTGCAGGACAACCGCACTCCCGCCGACACCGGCAGCAATGCCAGTTTCAGCTTCAGCAACAACGAAACAGCCGGCTTTTCCCCAACCGGAACCCTGCTTTCCACGACCGGCAACGCCTATGCCAGCTACTTGCTGGGCGCGGTGGATTCGGCCGCCATCGCGCAAAACTCGGTTGTCGTATACGGGGCGCGCTACCGCGATTACTCAGCCTTTGTCCAGGACGATTGGAGAGTCGGCACGCGGCTGACCCTGAATATCGGGCTGCGGTGGGACCTTTTTGGTCCCAGTCATGAAGTGGCCAACCGTATGTCATTCATGATTCCGACCATACCGAACCCCGCCGCGGGGGGACAATTGGGCGCTCTGCAATTCGCCGGCACCGGCCCGAACACCTGCAACTGCGACGTTCCTTACGATACTCACTACCGGAACTTTGAGCCGCGCATTGGCTTGGCTTACTCGGTGAATTCGAAGACCGTGATCCGCGCCGGGTTCAACACGAATTACGCCCATGGGGCGGCCGGCATCGGCGGCAATGGCAGCGGCGCCGGGCCCAGCCAGTTGGGGTTCAACGCGAGCGCGACTTTTTCAAGCCCCGCAACCGGACTGCCGGCGTTCTACTGGGACCAGGGCGTACCGCCGTTCCAGAAGCCGCCCTTCCTCAACCCGGGATATGGCGCTGGTTTTACGACCACCAATCCTACCGGCGCCGTGAGCGTGCCGTACGCCAGCCCGAGCCTGGCGGCAAGACCGCCGTACTATATCAATTGGAGCTTCGGCCTTCAACGGCAATTCGGCTCCAGCTGGACGGCCGGCGCCGCTTACTCGGCAAGCGTGGGACATTTCCTGCCGCGCAACGGCGACACCGGCGTTTGGAGTAATTCCATTCTGCCGCAGTATCTGGTGCTGGGTTCGCTGCTGGGCGTGCAAGCTACGCCCGCCAATATCGCCGCCGCGCAGGCCATTGTTCCGGGCGTGGCGCTGCCGTTCAGTAATTTCCAGGGAACCATCGGGCAGATGTTGAAGCCGTTCCCCCAGTACTCTGGAGTCACTTACTACTCCGGCGATCTCGGGAACTCAACCTATAACTCTCTTCAAGCCACGCTCGAGCGTAGATTTGCCAAAGGATTCACCACTCAGACCGGCTACACATTCAGCAAAGAAATCGATAACTCCATCGGAGCGGGCACCAACCTCGGCGCCGTGGGCGGCAATCGGAATCCATATGCGGGCGGGCTCGACAAGGCACTCGGCGCTATCGACCGGCGTCATGTTTTCCATGCCACCTTCCTCTATGCCCTTCCGTTCGGCAAAGGTTACAGCCTCGGCAATAGCAACGCCGCGGTACGCAGCCTGGTCAGCGGTTGGCAGATTTCCGGAATCATTACATACACTTCGGGAGCGCCGATTGCCATTACCGGTTCCGGCTGCAATACACCGGCCATCACCTCGACGTGCATCGCGAGTTACAACCCTTCGTTTACCGGGCCGGTGCTGATCAATGGCGACTTCGGCAGCGGCAATGCCCTGGCTCCGGGCGCGGTGTCGTACTATGACAAGCGGGCTTTCGCGGACCCGGCGCCGTACACCTTCGGGAACCTTCCGCGATCGGCTCCCTTTGGCCTGTTCGTGCCTTACCTTCTGGATGAGTCCATCAGTCTGCGCCGCGAAATCGCCATTCGTGAACGCTGGAAACTCGCCATCACGGCGGACGTATTCAATATAACCAATTCCGTTCACTTCGCCGCGCCCGGAACAAATATCGATTCCTCCAATTTCGGCCAGGTCTCGACCACTACTAACTTGCCGCGCAAGATCCAACTGAATGCTCGAATTACTTTCTAAAGTCTTGACGAGCCGTGCTCATATATCGACGCCGAAATCGCTCCAGTTGACGACCTTCTCCGTCGCCATCGCCTCATGACCCAGAATGGCGGTTAGCGCCGCCGTGGCGCCGATCGTGATATCCGCCGGAAGCTTCGTGCCTTTGGTGATGGAGTCGTAGAATGCTTCTATGTGCGCGAATTGGTCTTCTTCCCGCTTGGGCGCCAGTGCCGATGGCTGGGCGTCTCCCGTCAGGGAATACATCATGGTAGTGGACATAAGATCCACCGCTCCCTTGGTCCCATAAACATAGACGGATTGATTGCCGTTGGGCATCGACCGGGGATGAAACACATTCTGCGTGAATGACATCATCACGCCGTTCGGATACTTGTATGTCAGGCTTCCGCAGTCGAAAATCGTACGTCCGGGCGGATCGTTCTTGTGCATCAGTATGCCGCCAAAACCGGAGGCGTGTAACGGATGAGCTCCGATCACCCAGTTGCATACATCCAGATTGTGCACTGACTGCTCGATCAGATAGCCTCCGGATTTAGAAACATCGAAGTACCAATCGGCAGAGGACCCATCATGGGCAAGATCCGCGGTCGCGTGCCGTTGGGCTTTCACCATAATCACATCGCCGATCGCCCCTTCTCGAATCTTCCCCACCGCCTCGCCCAGTTGTTTAAAAGAACGCAACTGCTGCCCGGGAACAAATACCTTCTTGGTGCTCCTGGCCACCTCTAACAGCGCGCGAACCTGTGCGGCATTCACTCCCACCGGCTTCTCGCAGTACACATGCTTGCCCGCCTTGAGCGCCGCGATAGCCATTTCCGAATGCAGGTACGGCGGCGTGGCGATAAAGACGGCATCCACGTCCTTACGGTCGATGATTCTGTGCCAGTCGGCATAGGTTGCGGGCTTGTCTTTGGCGGCTGCTGTGGCTGCCTTGTCCAATCGGTCGGGTTTGATGTCACACAGCGCCACCACCTTCGCGTTGGGCTGCTGGATGACACCCCGAAGCAAAGACGAGCCTCGATTGCCGATGCCGATCGATGCCGTGCCGACTAGCTGTTCGGGTTGACCGTACGCGGCTGGATCTAGCGCGGCTTGGGCGGCCACCGCTCCGAGCAGGAAAGACCTGCGATTCACGTTCATAGTTACCTCACAAGTAAAGTATAGTTCCAAACACCGAAGCAGCTTATTTCGAGCGGAAGATTCGCTCGCGCAATGACGGGTCGATGGGCGATCCGAGTTTCTCGGATGCCAAGGCATGCTCCACGGCGCGGGCGGCATCTCCCTTTCGGAAGTACAGACCGGCAAGCTGCCGGTGGGTTTCGCCGCGGTTCGAATCGAATTCGATCGCGCGTGAGTAAGACTGGATAGCCTGCGCTGCCATCCCCTTGTTCTGGTATGCCATCCCTTCCTCGTAAAAGACATCGGCCTGAAGGTGCTGATAGTACGCGGATGCGGGAAAGCTCCTGCCGTCGGGAAGCGCTGTCCGCAGCGCCGTCAACGCCTTGTCACTGGCGCGCCGCGCGTTATGAACCCGTGCCAGGTTCAGGTAGGCTTCGGGCCGGGATGCATCCAGGCCAATCGCCTTCTGGCAGAAATTCTCCGCCTCGTCCAGCCGCTGCCGCTTAATGTACAGCGGGACCAGCGCGACATACATTTCGGGCGTAACATACGCCGAGTGAAGCGCGCTCTCGAGTTCGCGGATGGCATCGTCTTCGCGCTTCAGGTCCAGGTACGCCAGAGCCTCGTAGTAATGCGCGGGAGTCATGGTGGGGTCGGCTTCCAGGGCCTTGCGGTTCAGATCGATCGAAACCTCGGGATTTCCGAGTTTGCGCTCCACCTCGCCCAGCAGTGAGAGGAAATGTGGAACATTCGGCCGCTCCTTGAGGCCGCGCTCCAACTGCTCCTTCGCCTTATCGTCCCGGCCCAGGTCGATGTAGACCCGCGCCAGATAGAAGCGCGCCCACAGCAGTGTGGGATCAAGATCGAGCGCTTGCTGAAGTTCTGCCTTAGCCTCCGCCAGCATGCCCGTCGAACGTTGCGCCAGATACGCCTGGCCAAGAAGCAGATGGGCGGCAGCGGACCGGGGATTAACAGCCAGCGCCGCCTTGCACTCGTTAACCGCCTGGTCCGCCTGGCCGTGCTGCAGGTGGCTGGCCGCGGATTGCAATTGCTCCAGTTCCTGCTGGCCGGCGTGCGCCGCGGTCGCCAGGAAACTCAGGACCCCCACCAGGAATACGATGGTTGCAAGGCGCGGCGGCACGTTTAAATTATATCCGCTCAACAAATCCTATCCGCTCAACGGGTGGCGTTGGCCTCATCCAGCAGAAGCGTCTGATTCGCGGGAATGTCTTGAACCGCCTGCTTCTTCCCGCTGGGCCATTCGATCTCAAGCCGGGTGATGTTGGCTTCGCCGCCCAGGCCGAAATACAACCGCACGTCGCTGGTGCTCAGATAACTGCCGTAAGGGTTGATCTCGCGCAATTGGGTGCGGCTCCCGCTGGTTACCCGAACTTTGCATCCGACTCCGAAGCGATTACTCTCGCGGCCGCGCGCGCGGATGGCGATCCAGTGGTTGCGGTTCCCGCCATCGTTGCGCAGCAGCATAGGCCGGCCGCCGGCGTCGGTTACCACGATATCGAGATCGCCGTCGTTATCGAAATCGGCCACGGCGGCTCCGCGCCCCACATGCTGGATGCGGAACGCCGGACCGCTTTCAGCCGACACGTTGCGAAACCGACCTCCGCCCAAGTTCTCGTAAAGCAGGTCGGTCTGCTTGTAAGAGAGCTGAGGATCGTAGAGTTGGACGTTGTCGGTTACGTGTCCATCGGTGACAAAAATATCGAGCAGGCCGTCATTGTTGAAGTCGAATAACTTAGTCCCGAATCCCAGCGTGGTTACGTTCGATGGAAGCCCCGCTTTCACGGTCGCGTCCTCAAATAATAGTTTTCCTAAATTGCGCAGCAGTGGGTTGTATTGACGCGAAAAAGCCGTGAAGAAGATATCGGGCAAACCGTCGCCGTCATAATCGGCGATCTCGGTCCCCATGCCGGCCAGTGTCTTCCCATTCATATCGAATCCAACGCCGGCGCTGTAGGTGGCGTCGGCGAAAGTTCCATCGCCCTTGTTGCGGTACAGGAAATTTCGCACGCCATCGTTGGTGACGAATATGTCGGGCCAACCGTCGCCGTCCAGATCGCCCACCGCTACGCCCAGCCCCTTGCCCGCCGGGTTGGCCACGCCGGCCTTGCGCGACACTTCGCTGAACGTGCCATCGCGATTGTTGTGGTAAAGCAAAGCGGCCGTGCCGTCAAACTGCTGCGGGTCGCAGTACATGCGGTAGCCATCCTTCTTATAGCCGCAGTATGGCGCGTTCTTGATATCGTAATCCACGTAGCGCGCCACGAACAAATCCAGATAGCCGTCGCGGTCATAATCCACCCAGGCCGCGCTGCTGCTCCAGCCGCCGCCGCCCACACCGGCTTTGGCCGTCACATCCGTGAATGTGCCGTCGCCATTGTTGTGAAAAAGCTGGTTCCCGCCATAACCCGTCACGTAAATATCGAGAAAGCCATCGTTGTCATAGTCGCCTACGGTTACGCCCGTCGCAAACATTCGATTGCCGGCTACCCCGGCTTGCGCCGTGACATCCTTAAACTTGCCGTTGCCGAGGTTTCGGTATAACACATTGCCAGGCGACGGCTTTCCATGCGCGAGGTCGGCTCCGTTGGCGAAAAACAGGTCGGGCCAACCGTCGTTGTCGAAGTCGATTACCCCCACGCCGGAACCAAAAGTCTCGAACATGTGTTTCTGGGGCGAGGCGCCATTCTCGTGCTGAAACGTTATCCCCGCCTCGGCCGCGACATTGGTGAACTGCACACGCGTTACCTGCTGGCGGGTGTCCTGCAGGCGCGGGTCCGGCGCGCGCGCCGCGTCGTGGGGTTCCTGTTTTGAAGCCTGATCGGCGTAGATGGCGATGTTGTGCGTACGGTATGTCTGAGCGAGTGCGGTGCCGGCTGTCCGGAACGTGATTACCTTGGATTCCTGCCGGGGCATGTGACAGTCGATGCAGTTCTGGTTCGCTTTCGCCGCCGCCTTGTGCTGAGGGGCGGCATGGCAGGTGGCACAGTGCGCCGACATTGCCGCCAGGTCCCTCTCCACACGATGGATATTGTGGCAGGTTCCACATGACATCCCGGGGCTGTTCCGGTAGCACTTGCTCTGCCGCAGCAGGCCCACCTGGTTGCCGTGGACGTCGGCTCCGGCTCCATCGCCCAAGCCGGAATGACAGGCTGCGCATAGCGCCACCTTGCCGTCGCGATCCAGGCTCGCCGGATTGCGAATGGCCGGATGTTGTTCGGCTGGTCCGTGACATTTCTGGCAAGTGATCCCCGCCACAAACTGGCCGGCTTTGGCGCCCTCTGTCGCGTGGCATTCCAGGCACTGCGGGGGAATGACGCGATCGAAGACCACTTGTCCATCCGGGTAACCGGGGCTGTTCATCCACCCGCCGCTGAGCGCCAGGTAGGAGACGGGCATCTGATAAAGCAGCCCGCCCTTCCAATAGAGGTAGCTCTGCCCGCGCCATCCCGAGCCCAGAACCAGATCGAAGCGTTCACTGTGAGTCCGGCCGTGATCGAAGGCTGTCTGGAAGAACGCGTCCCCCTTCCGTTCCATGCGGAAATAGACCCCGGGGACGGCTGTCTGGAGAACGTTGTGGCCTTCCAGGAAATTGCCGCTGATGGTATTGGAATTGGCGCTGCTAGAAGTTAAGAGGTGGGCTGTTTGCTGGTATGACTGTACGACGGCCTGATGGCAGGGACCGCACGAAGCGGTTCCTGCTATCAGGGCCATCGCAAAAATTACCACGATAAACGAAGTTTCAAACCGACCTGCCGGGCACCCTGTCTTTCCGGATTGAAATAGGGAACCTCAGCCGTGAACTGGCCTGGATTCGCCTGATTGATCGCCGTATTGGGTGTCGGCGGCGTACCGGATCCCAAACTGGGATGGTTAAAGAGATTCGAAAACTGTCCGGTGAGGCTGGCCTTGAGGCGCTCCGTAATGTGGAAGTCCTTGGAGAGACTGGCGTGCATTACGTAGATTCCCGGACCCACCAAAGTATTGCCACCGCAGTTGCCGAATTGGCCCGGCTGCGGAATGGCGAAGGCCGCTGGATTGAACCATTGGTTCCAGGTGCGTGTCCCGTTCGGCAGGTTGCCGTTCGAGAGGCAGTCCGGCAGGCCCCCCGACGTGTTGGTGTTGGACGGATTGGTGCCGGTGAAGGACGGCGAGAAGTAGGTACCGGAAGCCAGAGTTCCAATCGTCTGGAGATTCCACCCGCCCACAAGTGCGTCGAGAACCTTGGGAGCATTGCCCAGATACTGGCGACCCTTCCCCATGGGAATCAGCCAGGTGGCGCTGAGCGGAATGTACTGGCGGCGCGCGTAAGGGTCGCGCTCCCAGCGGCCCAGGTTGTACGGATTCTCGAGAATGCCGTAGTTGAACATGGTGTTCGACCAGGTCCAGCTGGCGTCAAAGGTGACCTGGCCCATTCGGCGCGACACTTCAACCTGAGCCGAGTTATAGCGCAACTGGCCGTCCTGACGATACTCCGTAACGCCCGTAAACGGTTGGATGGGATACCGGGCCGAAGTGAACGGCGTGGTGCTGGCCATCGGCTTATCCACATTCAAGCTGTAATTGAGTCCGGAGCCCCGGGTGCCGATATAGGAAGCGCGCAAACCCAGGCCGTGGAATTCCCGCTCCAGCGTAAAGTTGAACTGGCGGATGGCGCCAAAATCCTGGTGCAAAGGATAAGCGGTGATGCTCTGGTTGGGAATCGCCGCCAACGACAGACTGCTCGGAAACGCGTTGGGGAACGAAAGCAAAGGCACGCCGTTGGTGATGGTATTGGTGTAGGTCTGCGTGATCTGGTACGGGCCGCCGTTGTTCAGCCAGGAATTGTAGCCGAACGATTCGCTAAACTCGCCGTAGCCGCCGCGGATGACCGTCTTGTCATTCAGACGATACGCGAAAGAAGCGCGCGGGCGGAAGTTATGCCGGTCGGGCGTCGGAACCGGGTTGCCTGCGACAATATTGATATTGGACGGATACAACGGGCTGATTGCCCCTAGTCCCTTCTGGCTGACGATTACCTGATTCGAGGCGGGGTTGTAGTTGTACATCAGGCCATCTTTGAACGTCGGTACGCTGGTAAAATCCCAACGCAGCCCAAACTCCAGCGTCAACTTGTCGCTAAGCTTGAAGCTGTCGCTGATAAACGGTGCTATCACATCTTGTGTAGAGTAGCGGTTGATCAGCGGGTTCACAAGACGGCTCGACTGATAAGGCAAGCCGAGCATGAAGTCGGCAAAAGCCACGCCAGTGATCGAACCATCAAACGTGTAACTTCCGTATACGGTGTTAGAGACCGTTGGGTTGACCAGGAAAAACAGGTGCATGAGGTTGGCACCGAACTTCAGTACATGTTTGCCATGGGACCAGGTCGCGCTGTCGTTCAAGGTATAGATGCCGCTGTTGTTGGAGATGTTGTCGGTAGCGCCGCCGGCGTTCATCGACAGTGTCGTAAGACCCGAGACTGTCATAGCCGGAAAGCCTTCGGATTTAAAGCCCCCGGCGTTCACGCCCTGTAGCCCGAGCAATTGGTCCGCAGCGTCGCCAGTGAGAGGTTTGATGCCTTTTTCCGCCTCCCCAGCATGCTGCAGGTCGGTCTGATACCCGAACGTCAAGCTATTAACCAGGGTCGGTTTCACCACCCATGTGTCGGAGGCCACCAGCTGCCCTTGGTTGCGCGCGGAGGTATTGGTGAGCGCGAGTTCCACATTGGGCGTGATGTACGGCGTAATGCGGCGCATGAAGCGGAAATAGAGGTTATTGTTTTGCGTCAGCTTGTGATCGATGCGGAAGAACGGCCAGTCGCCCTTATACAAATCGGAGTTATACGGAAAGAACCACTGGTAGTTGTTGCTCAGTGCCCCGTTTGTTGGAACCTGGTAATAGTTATTCAATACGGCTTGCGCTGTGGGACTGATCCGGTTCGCCGGAATTACATTGTTGGGAAAAGGCTGGCCCGTCGTCGGATCCTTGATGATGGCAAACTGGCTGAAGTTGCCGACTCTCTCGAGATTGGTCGGCATAGTTGAGATTTGGCTGGATCCAAGCGGGATTGCCTGGTGCATCCATCCTACAAAGAAGAACGTCCGATTCTTAATAATTCGCCCACCAACCTGCGCCTCGAATTCGTGGAACAGGTAGGGGATTTTCGGCGCCGCTGGAATGCTGTCGTTGCTGGCGTTCAGCGTGCTGTTCTCGTTCTTGTAGTAGGCGTCGCCGTGAAAATCGTTGCCGCCGTGTTTCGAAACCATGTTAAAGCTTCCGGCGCGGCCGCTGTCCACATCGGCATTCACTGTGGTCACCTGAACAGTCTCGAAGAAGTTCGGGTTGTCCATCTGATCGCCGCTAGTGTCGTTGGGAACGCCGTCAAAGGCGTAGGTTTGCTTGTTGCGATCGGAGATACCCGCCATCACCATGCTCCAGCCATTACCTTGGATATTAGGCATGGTTGTCATCAAGGCAAACGGTGACGGATAGATATCGACAAAGGGGGTGGCCGGATACTTCTTGGCCGTGTCCAACTCTCCGCTGATCGTGCCTGACTCAGTCTGAATTACTGCAGCGCCGGCTTCTACCGTGATCGATTCGGTGGCGGCACCCACTTCCAGGGTGATCTCCACACGACGCACCTGCCCCGCCTCAAGCAGCACGTCCGTGGCGATGAAACTGCGGAACCCGGCGGCATCCGCCTTCAATCGGTAGATGGTCGGCTTGAGGTCGGGGACCTCGTAATTTCCATTCGCATCGCTTGTCAGATTGCGAACTTGGATATTAGTTTGGATTTCGGTGACTGTGATTTGCGCGTTGGGAATAGCTGCTCCCGACGAGTCCTTAACAACTCCGCGCAACACAGCCCGGTCGGTTTGCCCGAACACTAACGTTCCGGCAACAAGGCAGAAACATACCAGTGTCGTCCTCAAAAACATTAACTCCCTCCCTGTAGGTGACTGGCGAAAGTATATCATCGTCAGTCGCAAAGACGCAACAACTTCTTGTTTTGTTTTCTTTTCGGTCGCGGCGTACACACCAAAACGTGCCATTGGTGTGCTTTCTCGCGTGCAGACCGATGTTTAGCAACTAAAGTTCGTAACTCTTGTTTCGTAACTGCTCTTTTCGTACCATTACTTCGCAACCAACTTCGTGACCGAATTTCGTAACACCGACCCTAATGGTTCATCGCAAACGCCCACAAGGTGTCTCCCGCCGCCACCACGACATACTGGATCCCGTCCAGTTCGTAGGTAATGGGGCCATTGCCCACGGGCGCGCCGACATTAGCGTGCCACAGCGCATCTCCGGTGGTCGCGTTCAAGGCCACGAAATTGGCTGAACCATCGCCGGTGAACACCAGGTTGCCCGCGGTACTCATGAGCCCCGAACGGCTGCCGCCTAATTCCCACTTGTGGCTCCAGCGGATCTTCCCGGTCTTATAGTCGATCGCCTGTATCATCGATCCCAGACTCCCGCCTCCTCTTTCAGCCCCTCCCCACCCCTGCGGATTGTCGTCCGTGTCGAAGATGTAAAAAACGGAATATCCGCGCGACGCGCCAACATAAAACAGCCCGGTTTGCGGGCTATATGTAGGAGGCGGCCAATTGGTTGCTCCGCCGGCATTGGGCGTCACCAGGGTCCCATCGAGTTGCGGCATCTTAGCCGTATCGGGAATCGGAATGCCATTTTTGTCATTGCTCTTCGCCCAGTTCGTCGGGATGTATTCCGAGGTCACCAGGTTCTTGCCGTTGGTACGGTCCAGGACGAAGAAGTAGCCGTTGCGTGCGGCAATCGCCAGAAGCTTCCGCCGCTGCCCATTGAATTCACCGTCGAACAAGACCGGCACTTGCGTGGCATCCCAATCGTGCGTGTCGTGCGGCGAGGTCTGGAAATACCAGACCATCTTGCCGGTATCCGGGTTCAGCGCCACCACCGAAGCCGTAAACAGGTTAGCGCCAGCGCGATTCTTGTGGGCGATCACCGGTTGCGGGTTGCCTGTGGTGACGTAGAGCAGGTTCAACTCGGGATCGTAAGTGGGCACCTGCCAAGTCATGCCCCCTCCGTGTTTCATGGCGTCTTCATTCGGCCAAGTCTCTGAGCCGGGGTCGCCCTTTTTTTGCGGCACCACATACCAGCGCCATTGCAAGTCTCCAGTCTCCGGATCGTAGGAACTCAAGTATCCGGGCCTGTCCAGGTCATCGCCGCTGACACCGGCAATCACGTGATTCTTCACAATGAGCGGAGCCACGGAGCCATAGTAGAACTCGTCGAGATCGCAATTGCTTTTGCGCCAGCGCTCCTTGCCGCCCTGAATATTCAATGAGACCAGGTTGCAATCGGGAGTCTCGAAATACAGCCAGTTGCCGTACACCCCCACGCCGCGGTTGCCGATGTGGATGCCGCCTTTCGATTCCCAGTCGAAGTGCCACAACTCCCGGCCTGTACGTGCATCCACTGCCCAAACGTGGTCGGGCGCGGAGAAGTAGAGCACTCCATTAATCTGGAGCGGCGTCGCTTTGATGCCCCCAACACCGGTCCGGTAGAACCAGGACATGGACAGGTTCTTGATGTTGGAAGAATTGATCTTGGTGAGAGTGCTGTAGCGGCGCCCCGTATAATCGCCGTGGTATACCGGCCAGGTATCGGTTGGTTTTTCGAGCAGTTTCGCCGGGTTCAAACCTTGCTGTCCGAAAATTTGCTGTCCCCAGAAAGCCGCTCCCAAAAGCCCCAGAGCCGCGAGATTCCGCCCCATCGTCATTTCAGTGTCACCAGGAAAGCCAGGATGTCGTGCATGTTCTTATCTGTATACCTTTCGAGCAACGCGTCGTGCGCGGCGTAGGGATCGTTCTTCACCACTTTCAGACCCGGCGTCCGGGTCCAGGAGTGAAACTCGCCCGATGCATCCCGGATCGCCACATCAAAATCGTCGAACACAACCGGAACTCCGGTAACCGGCGGTCCCGAAGGCGGCGTTACCGTCAAAGTCAATTGCTTAGCACCAGGGGCAACCTCGCCCCGCCCTCCCCTGCCGCCGCGGCCGCCGGCGCGCGGACTGAGAAACTTTGCCAGCAATGCCGGCGGGTCATACTTCGATCCGATGCCCTTGAAATCTCCGGTCACCGAGTGGCAGGCGTTGCACCCGCCCGCGCCGTTGAAGTACGCCGCGCCTGCTTTGGCGTCGCCGGTGAGGATGTCGTGCATTTGGAATATCGGCGAGCCGCGCAGCGTGTCGTACACACGCTGATGAATGAAATGCGAAAGCTCGGCAACCTGAACCGGGGTCAGGCTGGCGCTGGCGGAGCCGCTCTGCAGCGGGTGGCCTTTCTTGAGGAACGGTCCGATTTCACTGCCATACCGGTCGTGGAGGACCATATCCGACCGCACTAAGTTGGGGCCTTTTTCGGTGCCTCTGGCATACGTGCCGTGGCAGTCGATGCATTCCACCGCCCAGACCTTGCGGCCCCGGTCGGCGGCAGCGGAGTCCACCACATGTTTATTGTCCGGTCCCAGTGCCGCGCTCGGCCTGGGGGCTGGTGCGGCGCCCGCTCCACCGCGGCCGCGCCGGCCGCCGCCCGCCGGGGCAAGTGAAGCGGCGCCGCCCATTCCGTTAGCCGCGTCGGGGCCGTACTGCGTCGACAGGTAACTTAGAACCGCCGCGAAGTCCTCATCGCTGGCTTTGGCGCCCAACGAAACCATCTTGTCGATGGTTTCCTGCCATTGCCCTTTGGTCCGCCGGGTGGTGAGGACGCTCTGGGTTGTATGACAGACGCCGCAAACTTTTTGAAAAACTTCCGCAGCGTTGCCCGGACCCGGTTCTTGCGCAGTACACACAACTAGCGCAGCGAAACAGGCCGCAGCCGCGCCAAGGCTGCGCACAATCGTGCGCCCATTTGAGATTGGCATGTTTAGGATTTCTCGGTGCAACGAACATTATATTCCAATCGTCGGCATGCGGGGTGTGTTCCCGCATATATACTTCATGCATGACACGTCGACAAGTTCTTGCCGCGCCACTGGCGGCTGCGGCCGTCTCCGCCGTAGCGCAATCCACTCCGCAACCCAGCCCCCGGTTTATCAAAGGAATCTGCTCCGTCATTTTTCCGAAAGAAATGCCTAGATCTGAGTGCTTCGCACAAGCCAAGTCGGCCGGTTTTGATGCCATGGAACTCTCCATCGGTCCGGATTTTCCGTTGGACATCAGCCACGACGACGCACGCCGAATGGCCGATGCCGCCGACAAAGCCGGCATCCGCATCGCTACGCTTTGGATTTCGGAAGCTCTGCATCAAAATCCGCTCAATGCCGCCGACGCGGCTGTGCGCGCCCGCGGCACGGAGGCCATCCGCCGGGCCATCTCCATCGCTACGGACATGAATTGCGGCGCGATTCTTCTGTACGCGGTGCGCCTTGGGAGCGGTGCCAGGATGGAATACGGCTCTCAAGAAACCTGGGACCGCTTCAGTGCGGAACTTACCAAGCTTGTTCCGGACGCCGAGCGCGCCAAGGTTTCCATGAACCCCGAAAACGTCTCGAACAAGTTCCTTTTGAGCCCGCTCGAAATGCGCTCCTTCGTTGACCAGTTCCACAGCGAATCGGTAGGGAGCCATTTCGACACCGGCAACTGTATGCCGTACGGCTATCCGGAGGATTGGATTCTTACTCTGGGCAAGCGCATCAGGCGCATCCACCTTAAGGATTACAAGTTGGGCGGCCGCGGCGAGCCGGCGCGCTCCGCCGATCTTCTCGAGGGCGACGTGAATTGGAAGGCCGTGATGGCCGCCCTGGTCAAGATCGGTTACAACGGTTTCCTCTCTCCGGAAATCGGCCGCAATCCGAACCAAACCGATCAGTTGAAACAGGTCTCGACAGCGTTAGACAAAATCCTGGCTCTGGCCTGAGATGCTGCTCATCTGGATGATATACTACGAGCATTCACGGGAGTGAAATGACACCTGCCTCCACTTCCGAAAACCACAACAAGGTGCCCTGGTATGTCTGGTCCTCCGTGGCCGCCGTGACGTTCGCGATGGTCGGAGTACATTGGGATATTTCCTGGCACCGTTCGATCGGCCGCGATACGTTTTGGACGCCGGCTCACATTGCCATTCACCTGTGCGGCGTACTGGCGGGTATCTCCTGCGGTTACCTGGTGATCTCCACCACGTTTAGCCCGCGCTCGCTGCTGCGCGAATGTTCCGTCTGGGTCTGGGGATTCCGCGGACCCCTGGGCGCGTTCATCGCCGCCTGGGGCGGAATCGCAATGCTCACTTCGGCGCCCTTCGACAACTGGTGGCACGATGCGTACGGCCTGGATGTCAAGATCCTCAGCCCTCCGCACATGGTTCTGGCGCTGGGCATGCTGGCGGTGCATGCGGGAGCGTTGATCCTGATTCTGGGCCAGATGAATCGCGCCTCGGGAGCATTGCGGCAGCGCTTGCAAATGATGTTCCTCTACGTGGGGGGCATGATCCTGGTGTTATTGACCGTGCTGCAGATGGAAATAACTCTCCGCATCTTCATGCACACGGCGCACTTTTACTACCTGGTGGCGATGGTAGCTCCGCCCGTGCTGGCTGGCGTGGCGCGCGCCAGCCGGTTCAAGTGGGCCGCGACCACGGTGGCCGGCGTCTACTTCGCGTTTGTTTTTCTGGTGGGCCGCATACTCCCGCTATTTCCGGCGGAGCCCAAACTGGGCCCGGTCTATCATCAGCTCATCCAGTTCACGCCGCCGGAATTTCCGCTGCTTCTGATTATCCCGGCGCTGGCGCTCGATCTGGTCTGGCAGCGCACCGCCGGCTGGAGCACGGCACGGCAGGCGCTGGTTTCCGGAACCGTATTCCTGGGTGTCTTCGCCGCCGTCCAATGGCCGTTCGCCAACTTCCTGGCATCGCCGGCGGCGCGCAATTGGTTTTTCGGCACCAAGTACTTCGGCTATTACGTTGCGCAGGGCTCGCTCCAGGCGCGCTTCGGTTTCTATGGCACAGAGAAGGGCGCGGCCTTCTGGCAGGAGGCCGCACTGGCGCTGGTCACCGCCATTTGCACCACCGGGCTGGGATTGTGGTGGGGCAACTGGATGCAGCGAATCCGAAGGTAGTATGAGGCTGCTGGCAGTTTGTTTCGTCATCGCCGCCCTGCCGGTCTTCGGGCACGTGGGCAGCCCCGACATATTCTTCGAAGGCAATGCCGGGCCATACCGGCTGTTGATTACCATCCGGCCGCCGCAGGTGGTGCCGGGCGTGGCGGAAATCGAGATCCGCAGCGCGTCGCCCGATGTCCGCCAGATCCACGTTGTGCCGTTGCGGCTGGGGTTTAAGGGCGCCCAGTTTACGCCGGTTCCGGACACGGCCCAGCGCTCGCACGAAGATCCGCAATTCTATACCGGCGCTCTCTGGCTGATGGCCACCGGATCGTGGCAGGTGCGCGTGGATGTGGATGGCGCTCAGGGTCCCGGGAGAATATCGGTGCCCGTGCCGGCGCTGGCCACGCGGGTAGCCGGAATGCAGAAGGCCATGGCCGCGACTCTGGCGCTGCTGGCGCTGGTGCTGATTTTCGGATTGGTGAGCATCGCCGGGGCGGCTGTGCGAGACGCCATGCTTGAGCCGGGCAAACAGCCGGACCCGGTTCGCGTGCGCCGCGCCCGCGTCGTGATGCTGGTCACCGCCGTGCTTCTTGTCGTGGGTCTGTGGTTCGGCAACGGTTGGTGGAATTCAGAGGCCGGATCCTATAGCCGGATTATTTTTAAGCCGCTCCAGCTGAAGACCGAGGTGGTGGATGGCAGCCGGCTGATACTGCAACTGGAAGACCCGGGCTGGCTCAACCGCCGCACCGACGATTTGCTGCCGGACCACAACCACCTGATGCACCTCTACGTGATTCATGTGCCCGAAATGGACCTGGTCTGGCATTTGCATCCTGAGCGAACGGGGGATGCGAATTTCGAACAGCGCTTGCCGGCGATGCCCGCGGGGCGCTATGCCCTTTATGGCGATGTAGTGCATGCCAACGGCCTCGCGGAAACGGCCGCCGGCGAAATCCAGTTGCCGCCAATTGCCGGCTCCCCGCTGACTGGCGACGATGCCGCCGGAACGGGACCCATCGTGACCCGTGCGGACTACACGCGTACCGCGAGCCCGCTGGCTCGGGGCTATCGCATGGTGTGGGAACGCGGCGAAGGTAAGCTGCACACCAGGCAGCCCTACGAGTTCCGGTTCCGCCTGGAGGATGCCCAAGGCAAGCCGGCCGATGGCATGGAGTTGTATATGGGAATGCTGGGGCACGCCGCCTTTGTCAGCACGGACCGCGGCGTATTCGCGCATGTGCATCCTTCGGGATCGGTGCCGATGCCGGCCATCGAACTGGCGCAGCCGGAGAACCCGCACGCCGGCCACATGATGATGCAGTCCGGTCTGCCGGCCGAGGTATCGTTTCCCTATGGATTTCCTAAACCGGGAGCGTACCGCATCTTCGTCCAGATGAAGCGGGCCGGCGAAATCGTGACCGGCATGTTCGATACCGAAGTTGAACTATAGAGCAAGTTGGGCCATAAGAGACGAAGTGGAACCTGAGGGGCTTTGCCATGAGAGCTATCTATCTATTGATCTGTCTGCTGCCGGCGGTGTATGCCCAAACGGTGTATGCCCAAAGTGAAGACCTGCCCAAGGCGCCACTTGACGTCCAGCCGGGCAGCATCACCTACGAGGGAATCGCATACCCCTACCCGGTGGCCTATCTCCCGTTGACACTATACGGCCAGGACGTGCGCATGGCATACATGGACATACCGCCTGCAGGGCAGCCCAACGGCCGCACCGTGGTCTTGTTCCATGGGATGAATTTCGGCGGCTTCTACTTTGCCGGGCCTATTGAAGTGCTCCGCCAGGAAGGCTTCCGCATCGTGGTGCCGGACCAAATCGGTTTCGGCCGCTCTTCGAAGCCGATCATCCCTTACAATTTTCATGATATGGCTCTCAACAGCCGCAAGCTGCTGGAGTCTCTCCATATCTCGAAAGTGACCATCGTGGGCCACTCCATGGGCGGCATGTTGGCCGCGCGATTTGCCGCGTCGTTTCCCGACATCACGGAGCGCGCCGTGCTCTACGATCCGATTGGCCTCACCGACATCCGCTACGAGCAGCCATGGACCTCAGCCGACGAGGCCTACAAGGCCGCAATGGCTCAGACCAACGATCAACGCTGGCAGGGCTTCTACGCGAACATCCGGCGGTATTTTCCCTCGCCAGGAGCATGGAAGCCGGAGTACGAACAATACGTGCGTATTCTGTATGCGCCCACGCTCAGCGGCGACTGGCCGCGTCTGGCCATGGTCCGGTCGATTTACCGTCAGATGCTTTATCTGGACCCGGTGGTTTACGACTGGGCAAAAATCAAAGCCCGCACCCTGGTGATCGGCGGAGAGAAGGATGGTCAGGACTTTCCCAAGCTGGCCAAGCACATCGCCGACACTGTTCCCGGCGCGCAACTGGTGATCATCCCGAACGCGGGTCACGTCCCGCACCTGGAAGTTCCAGAGATATTTAACCGGGAACTGCGGAGATTTTTGAAGTAAACCCACCGGCGCCACGATCGCCGGTGCTACCAGTTCCCTACTCTGAGTCTTCTCTGCCCGCTGTACGTGACCGAAGTGCGAAGCACCATGCCGGCATCCTGCCCGTAAAGAGCCAGCCCCAGAGTCAGAACAAACAAACGTGCGCAACGGAAGAACCTCATAGCCCGCCGGTATATATCGATGATCATTATGTAAGATTGGTGAGCAGAGCCCTGATGCGCATCGCCATCGTTTCCGATATCCACGGCAACCGGACCGCGTTTGAGGCAGTCCTGGCGGATCTGCGGCAAACCTCGCCCGACTTGATCCTCCATGGCGGCGATCTGGCTGACGGCGGAGCCAGTCCCGTGGAGATTGTGGACCGCGTTCGCGATCTGGGCTGGCAGGGCGCGGTCGGCAATACGGATGAAATGCTTTTTAGGCCCGAGTCACTGCAGGAGTTCGCCAGGCAATCGCCCAAGCTGCAACCGCTTTTCGTCGCGATCGAGGAGATGGCCGTAGCGACCCGTCAGGCCCTGGGGGAAGAAAGGCTCGCCTGGCTGCGCTGCCTGCCGCGCATTCAGATTCATGGCCCGATGGCCCTCGTGCATGCCAGTCCCGAGAGTCTCTGGCGCGCACCTGCGCACACCGCCGGCGATGCGGATTTGGAATCGGTTTTTTCGCCGCTCGGTCAGCCCATCGCCGTCTATGCGCATATCCATCGCTCATATATTCGGAGCGTTTCAGGAATGATCGTCGCCAACACAGGCAGCGTCAGTCTTTCACACGACGGCGATCGCCGTTCGGCATACCTTTTGGTGGATGGGTCCAAGCCGGCAATCCGGCGCGTGGAGTATGACGTGGACAGCGAGCTCAAGGCTCTTGCCGGTAGCGGTCTTCCCCACGCCGATTGGGTAGCGAAAACCCTCGATAGCGGCTGTTTTCAGATGCCGTAACCGAAACGGGAATGGAGCGGGGTACGGGATTCGAACCCGTGTAAATCAGCTTGGAAGGCTGACGCCCAACCACTAGGCCAACCCCGCTCATCATGCCGAACTTTCTTATTCTATCAGCGCTTGCGGCCATATGCGCAACGGATCGCTGGTACACTTGGTTCCATCGGCGCCCATGACCGAATTTCCCATCCTCAATGCATTGATCTTCGCCGTCCTCGGCCTGCTGGTTTTTGTGATTGCATTCTCCCTGGCGATCAGACTGGCGCCGCTCGACCTCTGGAAAGAAATCAAGGAGGAGCGAAACGTGGCCGCCGCCATCCTGGCCGCGGGCGTGGCTCTGGCCATCGGTTGGATCATCGCCGCCGTCATGCATTGAGCCCACCCGTCGTGCATTGAGCCGTCCTGTGATAACCTCGGAGCTATGCTGTTTGAGGCCGATAAAGTGATGTTCGAGATCTATCGGGAGACCGAGTATACCGGCAAGTACAGGGTGGTCTACTTTACAGAGTTGCAGGATCACAACAAGGAATCCGAAATCAATCACGCGCTTGCAGGAGAGCACTTCTTCGACGGATTCATCAAGAATTTCCACAAAGATGAGGCCAAGGAGATCATCAATTCCATCCTCGGCCGCCTGAATGGCGGCGAGCGCATCGATCCACAGGAAGTGGAGCGCGCGCTGGCCGACCACATGGCCTGAGGCTTCCGTTTGCGCATCACCCGTTTTCCCAGCATCAGCGAGCCGCAGTTTTTCGGTTGTGTCGCCGCGTTCGTAGATTCGCTTTCGGGCGAACTGAACTCAGCCGCGATAGCACTGCGCCGCCTCGAAGGCAAGTCCAAGGGCGCGGCCTTCGCTTATGAAATGACTCTCGACACCCATCGCTACGGCGCGCTCATCGTGCTGGACCGCTGGGCGACCGTGGTGGGCACATTCGGCCCGCACCTGCACCTCTCGCGCCGGCAGGAGATCGTCGGTCAGACGCCGGTGCGCGTCCAGGCCGCCGAGGACATTCTGGTACGCGCCAACAACCTGATCGATTCCTCGGAGCACTACAGCCAGGAAATAGTGGAGGCCTGCATGATGGCGTTTCAGTCGCTGAACACGATATTTACGGAGGAGCGCGCCGAAACCGAACAGGCGGCTAAACTCGGCCCCATGCTTCCCGAGGAGTACAAGGACGCGCGGCGCATCTTTCTTGAAGACCTCGCCACGCGTTGAGTGGAAGAGTGTTGAGCTGGAAGAGTGCGATGAGCTGGTTTATTTCCCCGCCTCTGCTTCCTTCAGCTTCTGCTCGAATACCGAAAACGGCATGGCGCCTTCCATCACTTCGCCTTCTACGCCGTTGGCCGTGCTCTTGCCGATTACGAATGTGGGAGTGCCCTGCGCCCCAACCTTCATAGCTTCCAGCACGTCGTTCTGAATGGCGTTCTTGTATTTGTCGCTTTCCACGCACGCACGAAGGGCTTTGGCGTCCATCTTCAGGTCCGTGGCGAAACCTGTGATGTGGTCCATATCCAGCTTGTCGGGGTTAGCGCCCATAATGTCCCGCAATTTCCAGAACTGGCCCTGGTCCGCCGCGCAACGGGCGGCCATGGCTGCGCGCATCGCATTCGGGTGGAAGTCCAGAGGCAGGTCGCGGCTGTAAAAACGGACTTTGCCGGTGTCGATAAAATTCTTCTTCAGGTCGTTGAAGGCCGTCACGTGGAAGCGTTGGCAAAACGGGCACTGATAATCCGTGTACTCCACGATGGTAAGCGGCGCGTCCTTCGAACCCAGCATCGCCACGCCATCCATGTTCAATGTCGCCCTGGTTACTTTGGGCGGTTGCTGGGCCCCTTGTTGACCAGGGTTCGCAGTGCCCTGCTTCTCCAGCAGTTGCCGGATCTGGCGCAGTTCGTTCAGAATCTGATCCGCCTGTTGGCGGGAAATGCCCGGGTCCGCTGCCACCTGGGCGGTGGCCGGCAGCAGTAACGCCAGCGGCAGCGCGGCGAGCAACGTATATCGCAAAAGCGTCTTCATGTGAGTACCTAATTCTTCCTCAGGATCAGCATATACTGGCTGTCCGGAATATGTTCCCGTTCCGAGATGAGATGAAAATGGTTTGCCTCAATCTCTTTAATCGCATCCGGCATGTCCAGGCGGATGTGGGTGAGCGCCCTCTTGTTGGGCATCGCCTCCGGGCGCTTGTAATACTCCACTATCACCAGTTTGCCATCCGGCTTGAGCGCTTTGTAAATCGCCGCCAGCATTTTATCGGGGTAATCGAAGTGGTGGTATACATCGAGCGCCAGCACTACATCCACCGCGCCTTCGGGCAGTTGGGGGTCTGTGTCGGTGCCCTTCACGAAGGTGACGTTCTCCAGTTTCTGATTGTGAGCCCGCTGTTTTGCCGATGCCAGAAAGTCGTCGAAAATATCTTCCGCGATCACGTGACCGGCCGGCCCTACCCAGCGGCTGATGAACGGCAGCATGTATCCGGCGCCGGTTCCCACGTCCGCCACCGTCATGCCCGGCCGCACTTCCATGGCCTTCAATAATTCGCGGGGCTTCTGCTTTTCGTCTCGCGCCGGGTCGGCCAGGCCCTTGGCCAGGGCTTCCCTCTGCTGCTGGGTCTGGTATCCCGAATTTGCCTCCGAGGCCACCTGCGCGGACAGGCCGCCGGCAAGCGCCAGTACTGCAAACAGGCCCGATTTCTTCATAACGCGGTCTCCATCGGCAGCGCCAAAGGCGCCTCCCTCATGAAGTCGAGCTGCGACATTTCCTCCACCGCATCCCGTATGGATTGCTCGGAAGTCCGCTCGACGGTAATGACGAACGGCAGGTTATGCTTGGTTTCGCACGGTTCCTGCAAAACGGCTTCGAGGCCGATATTCTTGCTGGCCAGGATTCCCGCCAGCCTGGCGATAATTCCGGGCCGGTCGTCCACGCGGAAGCGCAGGTAGTACGCGCGTTTCTGCAGCGTCACCGAAACCGGCTTGTTCTCCCCCAACCGCTCATGCGCGAAGGGCGAAACGCGCTCCGGACTGCCGCCGCGGATTTCGCGCGCCACCCGCATCAGGTCGCTCACCACCGCCACGCCCGTCGGGTGGCCGGCGCCCCACCCGTAATAGAAGGTGTCCTCGCCGAACTGGCCTTTCACCCACACCGCGTTATAGGGTCCCTGCACGCCGGCCAGGATGGTGGATGAGGGAAGCAGCGCCGGCCGCACCGAAAGAATCAACCCGTCCGCGGTTTTCCGCGCCCCGCAGATCAACCGGATGGTGTGTTTCAACGTCGCCGCGTAACGGAAATCCAGCGGCGTGATGCGGCGGATGCCCTCCATGAAAATATCCGCGGCCGTGATCTTCTCGCCAAAAGCCAGCGCCGCCAGCAGCACCAGCTTGGAGCGGGCGTCAAACCCATCGATGTCGGCGCTCGGGTCCGCCTCGGCGTATCCCAGCCGCTGGGCCTCCGCCAAAATGGTTTCCAGCGCCGTGCCGGTCTTCTCCATTTCAGTGAGAATGTAGTTGCAGGTGCCGTTCAGAATGCCGTAGAGCGCCATGATGCGGTCGCCCGAGATGCCCTCGCGCAGCACGGCGTGGATCGGAATTCCGCCGCAGACACTGGCTTCCATCGCCAGGTTGATGCCGGCCTGAATCGCGCGGTCCCAGATATCCGGCCCGCAGGCCGCCATCAGTTCCTTGTTGGCGGTCACCACGGACTTGTGGTTTTCGATGGCGGCATTGACCAGTTCCGCCGCGGCGCCGGTGCCACCCACCAGTTCAGCCACAATGTGGACATCGGGGTGCGTCACAACCTCTCGCCAGTCCGTGGTTTTGAAAACCGGCCCCAGCCTCTCCGGTATTTTTTTGGAATGCACCGAGCGGCTGCACACAGCCACTACCTTCAGCCGGTATCCCAGCTTGAGCGCGATCTGGTCCCCGTTTTCGGCCAGAATGGCAAGCGTGCTGGAGCCGACATTACCCAGCCCCACGATGCCGACGTTGACTTCCTGCATACTAGTGTTCATGATACCAAGGCACTTCGCAGCCTCCGTTTTGCGGGCTGCCCGGTGCCGTAGGAGGGTTCCTGTTTATGCGAGCAGACATCGTGCCTGGCGCCGTGTTTCCCGATTATGAGCTAACCGATCATGCCGGTAAACGCCGCAAGCTCTCGGATCTGCAAGGCCCTGATCCGATGATTCTGGTGCTCAGCCGGGGAGGCTTCTGCCCGAAAGACCGCCGGCAGGCAGAGGGCCTGGTCCAACTTCACCGCGAAATGGAAGTCGGTTACTGCCGCCTGGTCACCATCAGCACCGACAATTTGATGACGACGAACGAGTACCGCGCCGGCGTGGACGCGCACTGGCCGTTCTTGTCCGACGCGGGCCGCGTAGTGCAGAAGGATCTGGATATCGCCGAGTACACCGATCCCACCAACAACCCGATGATCCCGCACACCATCGTCCTCGAGCCGGGCCTCATCGTATTCAAGATCTACAACGGCTATTGGTTCTTTGGCCGCCCGACAATCGAAGAGCTTCGACAAGACCTGCGGGCAGTATTGAAAAAATGCCGTCCGGATTGGGACATCACCAGTCCCGAGTTAAGGGCCGCTTGGGCACGCGGCGAAAAAGATCGCTTTTATCCTTACGGCAAGAGCTACGCGAAAATATTCAGCGAGCAGGAATAGCGCGCGTCAAACTCTTCAAAATGCTTTTCGTTATGATGAAGAGCAGGTTTTTCCATGAAACTCTGGTTTCGACACTGTGCGCCAGCCCTTCTGTTCCTGGCCCTTTCCACTGTTGCGCTCTCGCAGCGCGGTGGTCCGCCCGCCGGTCCGCCGGACGAGCCCGAGATACGCATGCCCAACGGCAAGTCGCAGAAGGAAGAGATTCTGAAAGCCGAGCACCAGCAAAATCTGAAGGACGCAGCCGAACTGGCGGATCTCGCGGAACAATTGAAGGCCGATCTGGAAAAGAACGACCGCTATATCCTTTCCATGGCCACGCTCAAGAAAACCGATGAAATCGAAAAACTGGCCAAGAAGATCCGCGCTCGCCTGCGCCATTAGCCTGCTTGCCTCCGGAGCCTTGTCCACCCGGTCCTCGGCGCAACCGGCGGCGCAGCCCCCTCCCCGCAAGCCGCCCGCCATTGCTCTGCTGGATGACGCCGACGCCGCCGATGCGGTCAACTGGCGGAACTGGACCCGCGAATTGGGCTGGAAAGTTTTGACGCCCACCGGCCCCGCGAACGCCAATATCGATCTGCGCGTGCTGGATTTGGCAAAAGCTGTGGAGGCCGCGGTGAAGAGTGGTGAGGTGGACCCGGCCCGCATATATCTGGCGGGGCGCGGCGATGGCGCGGCCGCGATCTTTTACGCCGTTTCCCGGGTCCCCGATCTGTGGGCCGCCGCTGTTGCGCTGGGCGGGTCGGCCAGGGCCGCATTGGATACCAACCGCATCTTCGCTGCCAATTTTTCGATTGTTCCGGTGCTGTGGGTCAGCGAACCGGCGGGTCAGGCGCTGGCCCAGAAACTGCAGACCGCGGGGATCAATCTGGAGTGGCAATCCGCGGCAACCGTCGCCACAGCATCTGCCGTAATTCAGTGGCTCGGCCGGCACAACCGCGAAGACTTCCCACCAGCCATCGACTGCGAAACTAACTCCCCCACCTTTGCGCGCTGCTATTGGATCCAGATGATGAAGTTCGATGCCGCCGAGCGCAACGATGTTCTACCCTCC
Source organism: Bryobacterales bacterium (assembly GCA_963817515.1). Classification (GTDB taxonomy): domain Bacteria; phylum Acidobacteriota; class Terriglobia; order Bryobacterales; family Bryobacteraceae; genus DATMNI01. The sequence continues at coordinate 209,598 of CAWFPJ010000015.1, forward strand.
ACGCGCATTTCCGGCGGCAACGGCGCCGCGCTCGATCTGGGCGGCTTCAGTTTCAAACTCGACGATCCCGGTCCTGGCGTCCTGGTTTCGCATCTGCCGGAGAAGTACAGCGGTCCGCTCAGGATGGGCGACCGCATCGTGGCGCTCGACGGCCGGGAAATTGTCAATGGGCGCCAGTATCGCGACCAGATGGAGAAAGTCACCGAGGAGAAACTGGCGGTGGCCACCGTGCAGCGCGGCAAAGATCGCATCCGAATTGAGACCCGCGTTATCGTGCCGCGGAGCGAGGCGGTCGTCTCCGCGCGCGTCCAGGCTCAATATACGCCGGCAGATAAGGAGATCCAGGTCATCAGCCGCACGGTGACGGAGATGCACCTCACCGTTCCCCAGCAATGGGCGCCGGTTAGGGTGTTGTGGAACGGCATTTCGATGGAGAATATTCAGGAGCCCGGCTGCTGGCTACTCACGGTGCAGAAGGAATTATTGAACGCGGCCCGGTGCCCGTGAAATCCCCGTGCCGCGGTGCGGTTTAAACTCTCTGCATCTCCTGCGACACCCCCGAAAGTCCCTTCATGGCGCCGGCTGCGATTTCAAATGATCGCAGACGCTGTCTGTGGTCGTACACATCCGAAGTGATAATTACTTCATCGGCCTGCGTCTCGTGCAAGAACTCCGCCATCTTGCGTCGAATCGTTTCGGGACTTCCCACCGCGGCCACGCTCAGCCTGGACTCCACCATCTGCTGCTCAGCCTGGCTCCAAAGTCCGTCCATGCTCGCCACCGGAGGCGGAACAAAGATGGGTTCGCCGCGAATCAGGTTCAGATGTCGAAGCGCCGGTGATGTGGCCAGGCGCTTGGCCTCAGCGTCAGTTTCCGCCGCCACCACCGGCAGGCCCGCCATCACGTAAGGCTTTGGGAGGTAACGTGAAGGTTGAAAATCGTCGCGATAAATCCGGATGGCCTGCAGCAGAAGCTGTGGCGCGAAGTGGCTGGCGAACGCGAAAGGAAGTCCCATAGCGGCCGCAAGCTGCGCGCTATATGTGCTCGAACCCAACAACCAGACGGGGACATTCGTTCCGGCCCCCGGAAAGGCTTGCAATTTCTGGCCGGGTTTTGCGGGCGCCAGGTAAGCCAGCAACTCGTTGACTTGCCTTGGAAAGTCGTCCTCGGTGCTGTTTAAACCGCGCCGCAAAGCCTGAGCGGTCAAGCCATCGGAACCGGGGGCCCGCCCCACCCCCAGATCGATTCGGCCGGGATACAGCGTCTCGAGCGTGCCAAACTGTTCGGCAATCACCAGTGCCGCGTGGTTGGGTAGCATGATCCCACCCGAACCGACGCGCAGTCTTGACGTGCCCCCGGCCACGTAGCCGATCAGAACGGACGTAGCGGCGCTCGCAATCCCCGCCATGTTGTGATGTTCCGCCAACCAAAAGCGTGTATATCCCCAGCCCTCCGCATGCCGCGCCAGATCCAGTGTGTTTCGAAACGCTTCGGCGATAGTGCCATCGGACCTTACCGGCGCAAGGTCTAAAACGGAAAACCGCGTCTGGCGAAATTCTGTCATCACTTCTCTGGATGTGTGAAACCACCACAAAGATTCCTATTCCAATTGACGCGCCGCCTAAACCAGCGATAATGTCATTCATGCCGGAACGTTGCGGGTGGGCCCGCGACGAGCTCATGATTGCGTACCACGATGAGGAGTGGGGTGTGCCGCTGCATGACGATCGCGCACTGTTTGAGTTTCTGCTGCTGGAAGGCGCCCAGGCCGGCCTGAGCTGGTCCACCATTCTGAAGAAGCGCGAGAACTATCGCAAGGCCTTCGACCGCTTCGATGCGCGCAAGATCGCCCGCTACGATGAGCGCAAGCTTGCCGCGCTGCTGGAGAATCCAGGAATCGTGCGCAACCGGTTGAAGGTTCAGGCGGCCGTCAAGAATGCCAACGCCTATCTTTCCGTAAAGAAGGAATTCGGCAGCTTCGACGCCTACATCTGGCAATTCGTGGATGGCAAGCCGTTGCAAAATCGCCGGCGCGGCATGGAAGAGGTGCCGGCGCGGACGGCCCAGTCCGACGCCATGAGCAAAGATCTTCTCCGCCGCGGCTTCACCTTCGCCGGCACTACCATTTGCTATGCCTTTATGCAGGCCACCGGCATGGTGAACGATCACCTGGTGGGCTGCTTCCGGCATGCGGAACTGATATGAAGCGGCTGACCCACCAGGAAGTTGCGCGTAAATTGATGCGCGCGCCGAAGAGCGAAAAGCGCGACGCGGCTTTCCGCAAAGCCATCCGCCAGATTCCGCGCGGCAAGGTGGCCACGTACGGCCAGGTGGCGGCCGCCGCCGGGTATCCTCTGTATCACCGCCACGTGGCGCAGTTGCTGCATCGGGGAGGTCATGGGCTGCCCTGGCAGCGGGTGGTGGGCGCCGCCGGCGAGATCAAGCTGAAATACGAAGCCGGCCTGGAGCAGCGTATGCGCCTGGAGATGGAAGGCGTCCATTTTCGCGGCAAGCGCGTAGACATGGCTGAGCACCAGCACCGCTTCCGCACCTGGGAATTTTGAGCGGGAGAACTTTCGATTCACCGCGGAGCCACTGAGACGCGGAGCAAAGCGCAGAGCAACAGAACTATCCAATCAGAGCCACGACCGTAAGGGAGTGGTCGGTATCGCATGACAACCACCCGCTAACGCCACGATCAATTTCCATACCGTGTTGTCTCTGTGATTGTCTCCGCGTCTCAGCGGCTCTGCGGTGAAAAAAAGCCAAACCTACTTAAACCTCATGCTGATCCGGTTCTCGCGGCCCCCGTACATCAACTCCAGGTCTTTCAGCTTTTGCTTTTCCATCGGAAAGTAGAGCAGACCCGAACTGGGCTGGTCGGTCTTCTTCTCAGGCAGCATCTTGGCATCCAGCACCTTCTTGAGCGGATTATCCTTGTCGCCGCTTTCCATTGTGGCCTTGACGCTGCCAGGGTCGCCCGTGCCGGAACTCCCAACGCCGCCACCGCCCATGCCGATCCCGCCGCCGATGCTCCACCCGCGCGGCCGCTCTTCCCCCAGACCGCCCGGTCCCCCGGTCCTGGTAAGCACCAGTCCGCGCCCGGCGATCTGGCTGGGAGCCAGCGGCTTGGTCCTTTCGCCGTCCTTATCCGTACGAAGCAGAAAGTCGTCGCGGTCGATGGTGATCTCCTTGCCGTACTTCGGCTCTACTTTTATCTGGGCCACAATATAGTGTCCGCCCAGGTCGTCGCCGATCAATTCCTTAGCTCCGGCAGCGTCAATGTAGAGTGTGACGTTGAGAATCAGGTCCTCATTCTCACCGCGGGCCGTCCCGACAGTCTTTTTGGCAGCCGGCAGCAGTACCGCCAGCACAAGGAAAAGGGCGTAAACACGAGCAGCCATTGCGGTGTGCCTCTGCTCCCGATTATACGTCGGCTGCTACAATGTTGTTTTCACCCCATCCAGGAGTATTCCCAACATGGACGAAAAAGAGCGTAACCGCGCCCTAGACCTCGCTCTAGGCCAGATTGAAAAGCAGTTTGGCAAGGGCTCGATCCTGCGTCTGGGGTCGAAGGAAGCTATCGTGCCAGTATCGGTGATTTCGACGGGGTCGATTTCACTCGACGCCGCCCTCGGTGTAGGCGGCCTCCCTCGCGGCCGCGTCATCGAGATTTTCGGACCTGAATCGTCCGGCAAAACCACCATCGCGTTGCAGGTGATTGCGGAGGCGCAAAAAAAGGGCGGCATCGCGGCCTTTATCGATGTGGAGCACGCTCTCGATCCGGCCTACGCCAGGAAACTGGGCGTGGATATCGACAACCTGCTGGTATCGCAGCCCGATTATGGAGAACAGGCGCTTGAGATCACCAACACCCTGACCACTTCGGGACAGATCGATGTGCTGGTAGTGGACTCGGTGGCCGCGCTCGTTCCCAAGGCCGAACTGGAAGGCGAAATGGGCGACAGCCACATGGGCCTGCAGGCGCGGCTGATGTCCCAGGCATTGCGCAAGCTGACCGGCGTGGTTTCAAAGTCCCGCACCTGCCTGATTTTCATCAACCAGATCCGCGAAAAAATCGGCGTGATGTTCGGCAACCCGGAAACCACCACCGGCGGACGGGCCTTGAAGTTCTACTCGTCGGTGCGCCTCGACATTCGGCGCATCGCGGCCATCAAAGACGGCGACGCCATCATCGGCAACCGCACCAAGGTCAAGGTGGTAAAGAATAAGGTGGCCTCGCCGTTCCGCGAAGCCGAATTCGACATCATCTATGGCGAAGGTGTTTCCAGGGAAGGCGATCTGCTGGATCTGGGCGTGGCGCAAAACCTGATAGAAAAAAGCGGCTCGTGGTTTAGCTACAAGACTGAGCGCATCGGACAGGGACGAGAGAATGCCCGCCAGTTTTTGAAAGACAATCCGGACATCCGTCAGAACGTCGATACGGAACTGCGCAAATTGCTGGGGCTGATCAGGCCAGACCCGGCCGCCGCGCCTGTAGAGACGGTGGTCCCGCCGAACGCCGCTGCCAAGCCCACGCCCGTTCGGCGCTAAATCTTTTCTGTGGCCCAGGCAATGCGCTTTCTTCGGGTCCGGCTCCGCTACGAAGAGCTCCGCTATGAAGGAAGAAGACCGGCAGCGTGCGATCCGTCTCAAGCTTGCCCGCATGCCATCTGCGCCTGGTCGGCTGGCAGGTGCGGGTATCCCCACAGGCTTGGCTGCGCTTGATCGGGCGTTGGGCGCCGGCGGTCTGCCCCGCGGCCGAATCGTGGAACTGTTTGGCCCATCCGCCTGCGGCAAGACCACGCTCCTCTTGCAGTCCATCGCCCACTTGCAAAACAACGGGCTGACCGCCGCCTGGATCGACGCCGACCATACCTTCGACCCGAATTACGCCGGACAGCTCGGCGTGGCGATCGAGCGCCTGCCAGTGGCGCAGCCCGACACGGCCGAGCAGGCGCTCGAGATCGCGCGTCAACTGGCCGGCTCCGGAGCCGTGGATCTGCTGGTGGTGGATTCCGCCGCGGCACTGGTGCCGCAGTTGGAACTGGAGGCTGGAATTGGGCAGGACGTCCGAAGCCTGCACAGCCGCGTGCTCGCTTCCGGCTTGCGAAAACTGGCTCAGTCCGTTGCCAAAACCGATACCTCAGTCGTGTTCCTGAACCAGACGCGATCCCGCCTCGACGCCTCCGAAGGAGAATCTGACACCAGCGCCGGCGGTCCGCCACTCAAGCTGTACGCTGCAATCCGCATCGCTTTGTTCCCCGCCGGCGGGAATCGTATATGTGTCCGAGTACTGAAAAATAAGGTTGCAAACACCTCCGCGGAAGGTGAATTTGAGTGGCGGCAAGGCGTGGGCTTCACGGAAAGCCCGTAAAACGGGCCTTTCACAGCGCTCAACGCAAAAAAACCGTGGAAAATCGGGGTTTTTCGCCGTATTTCTCTTTACATCGCTACGTCCTTCCCTTTATGATTGAAATCGATTAGACCCGCGCTCGTGAGAGCGTTGTGGCCTTCAATACGTTCGATGGTGAATAAATCGCAGGATGAGGCAGCCGCCTGAACCTGCTGTATGTGGATCGAAAAGACCACGGAGAATCAAAGGAGAATTTATGGCAGCTCAACGAATGACCCAGACGCAACTGGTGCGAGATCTGGCAACGAAATGCGAAGTCAACAACAAGCAGGCGCGTGGCTTCCTGGATGCGCTCGCCGGCATGGCAATCGCAGAAGTCAAGAAGAACGGCATATTTGTCCTGCCCGGCATCGGGCGGCTGGTGCGCGTGGATCGCAAGGCCCGCACGGGGCGCAACCCGGCGACCGGCGAGTCCATTAAGATCGCGGCTAAGAAGGTCGTGAAGTTCCGCGTGGCGAAAGCTGCGAAGGACGCGATCGTTCCGCCCAAGAAGAAATAACACCGGCCAAACGTCAACCCAAAATGGTCCCCGCGGGTCCTTTCAGTCGCATGTTCCATCAATCAGAGCCAGCGCTCCGTAAAGCGGACCCCTCACTCCGAAAATAAGACTCCGCGCTCCATAAAAGAAAAACCCCGCGGTACCCAAATGGGTTCGCGGGGTTTTCGTTTAACGGATTCCTTTGAAGCCGAGATGAACCCAGCCCAACTTGCGGGCTGTTCCAGGAAGCCTACGGCGCCTTCTTGTCTTCGGGCTTGTGGTCGTCGTCGTCGCCCTTCAGGGCGGATTTGAAGTTTCGGATTCCTTCGCCCAAACCCTTCGCTACCTCCGGAATTTTCTTGCCGCCAAACAACAGCACGGCAACTCCAAGGATCACGAGAAGCTCAGGAAAGCCAATGGATCTCATACGGCCTCCTTCTTATAGTCATTGTAGGGACTAGTTACACCGGCGTCAACCGGCAGAAAAAAGACTTTATTGGCGGGGCAGGCCGGAAACAGCCGGAAACCTGACTGTGGGTGCGGGATAATAGCCACAAGGGCACTATGGAGTTTGTTGAGCAACTCAAATCCTCGGTGCAAATCGAAAGCGTCATCGGGGAGTATGTCAGGCTCCGCAAGTCAGGGGCAAACCGCTTCACCGGACTGTGCCCTTTCCACAACGAAAAAACCGGCTCCTTCACGGTGAATACGGCCAAGCAGCGTTATTATTGCTTCGGCTGTCACGCCACGGGAGACGTGGTTCACTTCGTAATGGAGATGGAGCACGTCAGCTTCTACGAGGCCCTCAAGAGCCTGGCGGAGCGCTATGGCGTTCCGATGCCCAAGCGCTCGCAGTATGCCGATGAAGATTCCAAAGCGCGCGGCGCCGTCTACCAGATGCATGAGTTGGCGCAGGAAGTGTTTCGAGCCAATCTAACGGGCGACATGGGCGATGCCGCGCGTTCCTATATCGCGCGCCGCGGACTGATGCCGGAAACCGTGGAGCAATTCGGCCTGGGCTACTCGGACCGCTCCGGCCAGGCGCTGTTGCGGCTGTTCGAGCAGCGCGGCTTCACATCCGCGCAGATGGAGCAGTCCGGCCTGGTGGGCAAACGGCAGGACGGCAGTTTGTATGGCCGCTTTCGCAACCGGCTGATGTTTCCGATCCACAACGAATCGGGCAAGATCATCGGATACGGCGGCCGCGCACTTTCATCCGATGACGAGCCGAAGTATTTAAATTCGCCGGAAACGCCGATATACAGGAAGAGCCAGGTGCTATACAACCTGCACCGCGCCAAGGAGGCCGTTCGGAAAGACGACCGGGTAATTCTGGTCGAAGGCTACATGGATGCGATCGGCGTAAGTTCGGCCGGCTTCCGCGCGGTGGTGGCGAGCTGCGGTACGGCGCTGACGCCCCAGCAGGTACAGGCCTTGAAGCGCCACTCGCCAAAAATTGCCGTGAATTTCGATCCCGACGCCGCCGGCGCCAACGCCACGGAGCGTTCCATTAGCCTTCTGCTGCAGGAAGGCATGCAGGTGCGGATCGTGGAACTGGATGGCGGCCTGGACCCAGACGAGTATTGCAAGGACCGCGGCCCCGAAGCGTACCAGAAACGTCTCGATATGGCGAAGGGTTATTTCTTCTGGTTGGCCGATCGATTGCGGGCAAAGCACGATATGCACACCACCGAGGGAAAGGTCGCTGTACTTCAGGCTCTGCTCCCGGCCGTCCACCGCATCTCGGACGCTTTGGAACGCGGGGTGATTGCCAACGAACTGGCCAGTTATATGGGAGTCGATAAGGGAATGGTATTGGACAGTTTTCGCAAAACAGCGACGGAGCGCCACGAGAAATCGCTCGACCGGCCCACAGTTGCGCTACGCCCCGATGAGCGTATGCTGCTGAACGCCATGTTCGGCGAAGCCGCGGTGCAGAGCGAAATCATCGAGGAGCTACGGTCGGTTCAGAGCATTGCCGGCTTCACTTCGCGGCGTATTTTTCAGGCCGTATTCTCTCTCAGCCAGGCGGGCGGCCGCGTGAGCTTCGAAGAAGTGAACGCGCGTCTGGAAGAACCGGACCAGCATCTTCTGGCGGAAGCGGTGCTGCGCCACGATGCGGAGCACTCGCCTGAAGAAGTGCTGGCCGCGCTGAAACGCGTTCAGCTCTCGGATCAACAGCAAAGGACCGACCAGTTGAGGGCGCGCATTAGAGAATTGGAGCGGGACGGAAAGAGAGAAGAAGCGATACAACTCATGTCTGAGTTGCCGAGACTATCGCCAGCCGCGCGTGAACGCAGATGACACGTTCGCGAGGAAACGTGCGACGCGCCGTGTTGTACAATAATTTGGATTCTCCTCCGCTGGGAGTACGGGGCTTCAGTGGCGCTTGACGATAAAGACGACGGGCTACAACGGCTCGTACAGATGGGCAAGGATAAAGGCTACGTCTTGTACGATGAAGTGAGCGAAGTTCTGCCCGGCGATTTCTCAGGCGGCGCCGATCTGGATGACGTACTGGCCGGCCTCGATACCGCTGGAATCGAGATCCTCGAAGAACCCAAGGATTTTGAGAAGAAACTTGACGAAGGCGAAGAGTTCCTCGATCTGGAATTGCCGGCCGGACTGGGCGAGAAAATTAACGACCCCGTTCGCATGTACCTGCGCGAGATGGGAACCGTCCCGCTGCTCACGCGCCAGGGAGAAGTAGAAATCGCCCGCCGCATCGAGCGCGGCCAGAGCACGGTCCTGAAATCGCTGTTCCGGGCGCCGCTGGTGATTCAGGAAATAATCGTGATGGGAGAGGAGACCTTGCAGGACACGCTCTCCGCGCGCGACGTGATTCAGATCGCGGACCCCATACTCACCGATGAACTGGTGGAGGAGAAGCGGCAGGAATTCGCGCGGTGCACCGAAGACATCGCCAGGCAGTACAAGAAAATTCTGCAATGCCGGCAAAAACTTCAGGCCATCCCGCGCGGCATGAAGCCCAAGCAGTACCGGCGGCAACTGTGGGAGCTGGGCCGCCTGGTGGTGCGGACCTCGCGCCTGGCCCGAACCATCAAGTTTCAATCTCCGGTGATTCGCCACCTGATCGGCCGGTTGCGCACCGCCGTGGAAGAACTGAAGCCCATCGAGAGCGAACTTTCGAAGCTGCAGCGCAAGCTGGAGACTTGGCCCGGCGCCCGCGCCGAAGGCATCAAGGAACTGCGCAAAGAGCAGCGCAGTTCCGGCCAGCGTCTGCAACAACTCGAGGAGCAGTTCGGGGCGTCTGCCGCGGAATTGCGGCGGACTCTCGAGATCATCACCCAGGCCCACCAGGAAGCCGAGACCGCCAAGAAGGAACTGATCGAGGCCAATCTGCGCCTGGTGGTGAGCATCGCCAAGCGCTACACCAACCGCGGCTTGCAGTTCCTCGACCTCATCCAGGAAGGCAACATCGGCTTGATGAAGGCCGTGGACAAGTTCGAATACCGGCGCGGTTACAAGTTCTCCACGTATGCCACGTGGTGGGTGCGCCAGGCGATCACGCGGGCCATTGCGGACCAGGCGCGCACCATTCGCATTCCGGTCCACATGATCGAGACCATCAATAAATTGATCCGGACGTCGCGCCAGATGGTCCAGGAACTGGGCCGCGAGCCCACCAACGAAGAGTTGGCCAAGCGGCTGCAACTTCCGGTATCTAAGGTGCGCAAGGTTCTGCGCGTGGCGCAGGAGCCGATTTCGCTCGAAACGCCCATCGGCGAGGAGGAAGAATCGCATCTCGGGGATTTCATCGTGGACCACAACGGCATTTCCCCGTCGGACGCGGTGATCAACCTCAACCTGCGCGAACAAACGGCCCAGGTGCTGAAGACGCTTACGCCGCGCGAGGAGAAGATCATCAAGATGCGGTTCGGTCTCGAGGACGGCAGCGAGCACACGCTGGAAGAGGTGGGGCAGAATTTTGCAGTGACGCGGGAGCGCATCCGGCAAATTGAGGCCAAGGCGCTGCGTAAACTCCGCCATCCGAGCCGCAGCCACCGCCTGCGAGCCTTCCTGGAAAACGGAACGCACGGCGGGTAGCCTGCCTTGGTTCAAACAAAGTTTACAATCCCCCAAAAACAGAAAACCGGGGACCCGCACGCTTAAACAAGGGTGCGGTCCCCGGTTGTTAGTCTAAAACTAAAGCGGCCTCACCAACGAGGTTCACGGCGACCTCCGCCGCCCCACCACCCGGCCGTCCACCGCCCCCGCCGCCGGGGCGCTTTCCACCGCCGCCCCCGCCGCCGCCGAAGCGGTTGCCGCCACCACCACCGCCGCCAAAGCCGCGGTCGGGCTTGGGCCGCGCCTCATTGACATTTAACGCGCGGCCGTCCATCGTGAATCCATTGAGCGCGGCAATCGCCTGATCCGCCTCAGTTTCGTTTTCCATTTCAACGAATGCGAAACCGCGCGAACGGCCGGTGTCGCGATCCGTCATAATCCGGGCGCTGTTCACCGCACCGTGCCTTTCAAACAGGCTACGCACTGCCTCTTCGGTAACGTTGAAATCCAAGTTGCCGACGAAGATGTTTTTCACTCAAATCCTCCTGTCAATTTGAAAGCGGCTCATCGGGGAGGAAACACACAAGCGGGGACGCTCAGGATACACCTCGGCCGGATTCGCGAAAGCTTATCAAACGCGCTTAGACTATATCACGGCTATCAACGCGCGGCAAATGGTTTGGAGGTGAGACGTGGGTGAAATAACAAAAGCCTCCGATTGCTCGGAGGCTTTTGGATTTAAACCGGGCGACTTCCTACTCTCCCACACACTTGCGCGTGCAGTACCATCGGGGCTGAGAGGCTTAACTGCCGTGTTCGGGAAGGGAACGGGTGGGTCCCTCTCGCTATGGTCACCCAGAAGCTGATTGACAACTGAGGGTAAGGGAATCCCGGACTGGTGTCCGGGCCCCCACAATATTTGACGGGCTGTTCGGAAAGTAGCGCCTACATTGTTTTGTGTGCGCAGTAGTATTTTATGGTCAAGCCGAACGGGCAATTAGTAACGGTCAGCTCAACGCATTGCTGCGCTTACACATCCGTCCTATCAAACAGGTAGTCTTCCTGTGCCCTTCATAGCTTTCGCTTGGGAGATCTCATCTTAAGGAAGGTTTCACGCTTATATGCATTCAGCGTTTATCCTGACCGAACTTCGCTACCCAGCGGTGCCCCTGGCGGGACAACTGGATCACAAGAGGTTCGTCCACCCCGGTCCTCTCGTACTAAGGGCAGGCCCTTTCAAATCTCCTACGCCCACCACAGATAGGGACCGAACTGTCTCGCGACGTTCTGAACCCAGCTCACGTACCGCTTTAATAGGCGAACAGCCTAACCCTTGGGAGCTTCTACACCCCCAGGATGCGATGAGCCGACATCGAGGTGCCAAACCGGAGCGTCGATGTGAACTCTTGACTCCGATCAGCCTGTTATCCCCGGCGTACCTTTTATCCGTTGAGCGATGGCCCTTCCATACAGAACCACCGGATCACTAAAGCCTACTTTCGTATCTGCTCGACTTGTTGGTCTCGCAGTTAACCTGGTTTATGCTTTTGCACTCGTCGGCGGATTTCCAAACCGCCTGAACCAAGCTTCGCGCGCCTCCGTTACCGTTTAGGAGGCGACCGCCCCAGTCAAACTACCCGCCTTCCACTGTCCCTCATCCCGATAAGGGATGGAGGTTAGAACCACAGAACGATCAGGGTGGTATCTCACCGTTGGCTCCTCCGAGTCCGAAAACCCGATCTCAAAGCCTCCCACCTATCCTGCGCAGATCGCCCCATAGTTCCATGAAAGGGTATAGTAAAGGTGCACGGGGTCTTTCCGTCTAGTGGCGGGCACCCGGCGTCTTCACCGGGACCACAAGTTCGCCGGGCGGCAGGTTAAGACAGTTCTCAGATCGTTACGCCATTCGTGCAGGTCGGAACTTACCCGACAAGGAATTTCGCTACCTTAGGACCGTTATAGTTACGGCCGCCGTTCACCGGGGCTTCAGTTCAAAGCTTCGCCTTGCGGCTAACCTCTCCCTTTAACCTTCCGGCACCGGGCAGGCGTCAGCCCCTATACGTCGTTTTCGACTTTGCAGAGACCTGTGTTTTTGTTAAACAGTCGCCTGAGACTATTCACTGCGGCCCACGTCTTAGGTGGGCACTCCTTCTCCCGAAGTTACGGAGCTAATGTGCCTAGTTCCTGAACCTACCATCACCCGAGCGCCTTAGAATATTCTTCTCGTCCACCTGTGTCGGTTTGTGGTACGGATACCTTGTCTCTCCTTAGAGGCTTTTCCTGGCAGACGACCCGGCGGATTTGCCTGTCCGGATCTCCCTTCACTCTGGATTGAAACCATTGCGCACCAGAGCTTACGGTCTGCGTCCCCCCTTCGGTCTTGATCGGTAAAGGTAGTGCAGGAATATTAACCTGCTGTCCATCCGCTACGCCTTTCGGCCTCGCGTTAGGCTCCGACTAACCCTGAGCGGATTAACCTTTCTCAGGAATCCTTAGACTTACGGCGACCACGGTTCGCACCTGGTTTCTCGCTACTTATGCTGGCAGAGTCACTTCCCAACGCTCCAGCGCTTCTTTCGATACGACCTTCACAGCTGTTGAGAACGCTCTCCTACCATTCGTATCGCTACGAATCCGTAACTTCGGTACCATGCTTAAGCCCCGTTATATTGTCGGCACCGAGCCGCTCGACCAGTGAGCTGTTACGCTTTCTTTAAAGGATGGCTGCTTCTAAGCCAACCTCCTGGCTGTCTGAGCGTCCCGACTTCCTTTCCCACTGAGCATGGATTTGGGGACCTTAGTTGACGGTCTGGGCTGTTTCCCTTTCGACAATGAAGCTTAGCCCCCACTGTCTGACTCCCTCGCTACACATTCACGGCATTCGCAGTTTGGTTGGATTCGGTAACCCGGGAAGGCCCCTAGTCCAATCAGTTCTCTACCACCGCGACGGACCACGAGAGGCTAGCCCTAAAGCTATTTCGGAGAGAACGAGCTATCACGGAATTTGATTAGCCTTTCACCCCTACCCTCAGCTCATCCAAGCTGTTTTCAACCAACACTGGTTCGGACCTCCAGCCGCTGTTACACGGCCTTCATCCTGGCCAAGGGTAGATCATCCCGCTTCGCGTCTATTCCCAGCGACTCCATCGCCCTGTTCAGACTCGCTTTCGCTACGGCTCGCTTGCGCTTAACCTTGCCACTGAGAATAACTAGCCAGCTCATTATGCAATAGGCACGATGTCAGGCATTCTGCTTGCCCGAAGCATAGCCCTCCAACTGCTTGTAAGCGTGTGGTTTCAGGTACTATTTCACTCCCCTCGCAGGGGTTCTTTTCACCTTTCCCTCACGGTACTGGTTCACTATCGGTCGCAAGTGAGTATTTAGCCTTGCCGGATGGTCCCGGCAGTTTCGAGCAGGGTTCCACGTGCCCCGCCCTACTTAGGAGCCACTGGAAGGAGGATTGCATTTTCACTTACGCGGCTGTCACGCTCTATGGCCGGCCTTTCCAGACCGTTCAATTAACACTTTCCTATCCCTCTTTTTAACCAAGTGAGCGCTCCAAAATCCGCTTCCTTACGGTCGCGGCTCAGAGACGGCCACTTGATTATTGTGGTCCTGCAACCCCAGGCTCTCCTTTCGAATCGCCTGGTTTAGGCTTTTCCGAGTTCGCTCGCCACTACTATCGGAATCACGGTTGTTTTCTTCTCCTCCGGGTACTGAGATGGTTCACTTCCCCGAGTTCGCTCGTACACCCTATGTATTCAGATGTACGTAAAGGGTGTTCACACCCTTTGGGTTTCCCCATTCGGATATCTCCGGATCACAGCCTATTAGCGGCTTCCCGAAGCTTATCGCAGCTGATCACGTCCTTCATCGCCTACTTGCGCCAAGGCATCCACACACACGCTCTTAGTAGCTTGACCATAAAATCTACTTCACACACAACACAACTAGACGCTACTTTCTTTGCGCTTACATACTTGTGTTTTCTAATGCCCGTCAAATATTCAGTTGTCAAAGATCTCGATTGCTTCAGCAATCAGTAGCCGTCCGGATACCTCCGGCCCCTACAAACTGCTGAGTTTTGGTTTGGTGGGCCCAGGTGGAATTGAACCACCGACCTCACCCTTATCAGGGGTGCGCTCTAGCCATCTGAGCTACAGGCCCAGGTGCAGAAGTCACCGGCGGGGAAGACCGCCAGCGCTACGACTGGTGGAGCTGGTCGGGATCGAACCGGCGACCTCCTGAGTGCAAATCAGGCGCTCTCCCAGCTGAGCTACAGCCCCTTGACCAGAACCCAGCTTATCACAGTCTAGTCAACCCGTGATAAGCTGGGCCCCCGTCCAAAGATCTAATCGAGGCCAGTTGGATGCAGAGACCAGGAGACCAGCTCCTGACCGCTTTAGAAAAACTCTCATATTCTCCAAGTGGAGACCCAGAGCGGGCTCACTGCCTTTGCCGAAGCTCAGACAGCGGTTATGGAGTGGAACGGCTGTTTCTTACTTCGGCCCCGCTGTACACTCAACAGGGACCTTGTTTCAGAAACTCCACCCACGTTCTCTCTTAGAAAGGAGGTGATCCAGCCGCAGGTTCTCCTACGGCTACCTTGTTACGACTTCACCCCAATCATGAATCATACCTTGGGCCGCTGCCCCCCTTGCGGGTCAGCCTGCAGACTTCTAGTACAATCCACTTTCGTGATGTGACGGGCGGTGTGTACAAGGCCCGGGAACGTATTCACGGCAGCGTGCTGATCTGCCATTACTAGCGATTCCAGCTTCATGCAGGCGAGTTGCAGCCTGCAATCCGAACTGAGAACGGTTTTTTGCGATTGGCTCCCCCTCGCGGGTTAGCGACGCTATTGTACCGTCCATTGTAGCACGTGTGTAGCCCTGGACATAAAGGCCATGAGGACTTGACGTCATCCCCACCTTCCTCCAGCTTATCGCTGGCGGTCTCCTGCGAGTTCCGCCCTTTCGGCATGGCAACACAGGACAAGGGTTGCGCTCGTTGCGGGACTTAACCCAACATCTCACGACACGAGCTGACGACAGCCATGCAGCACCTCGACTCCACCCCCTTGCGGGGTACCGATGTTTCCACCGGCGTTGAGAAGCCGTTCGAGCCCAGGTAAGGTTCTTCGCGTTGCGTCGAATTGAACCACATGCTCCACCGCTTGTGCGGGCCCCCGTCAATTCCTTTGAGTTTCAGCCTTGCGACTGTACTCCCCAGGCGGCATATTTAACGCGTTAGCTCCGGCACGGATCAGACTGAACTGACCCACACCAAATATGCATCGTTTAGGGCGTGGACTACCAGGGTATCTAATCCTGTTTGCTACCCACGCTTTCGTGTCTCAGCGTCAGTTACGGTCCAGAAAGCCGTCTACACCACCGGTGTTCCTCCTGATATCTACGCATTTCACCGCTACACCAGGAATTCCACTTTCCTCTCCCGCACTCTAGTCCCTCAGTATTCGGCGCACCCTCCCGGTTGAGCCGGGAGATTTCACACCAAACTTAAAGAACCGCCTACACACCCTTTACGCCCAGTAACTCCGAACAACGCTCGCTGCCTACGTATTACCGCGGCTGCTGGCACGTAGTTAGCCGCAGCTGCTTCTGCAGGTACCGTCATAATCTTCCCTGCCGAAAGAGCTTTACACCCCGAAGGGCTTCATCGCTCACGCGGCGTCGCTGCATCAGGGTTGCCCCCATTGTGCAAGATTCCCCACTGCTGCCTCCCGTAGGAGTCTGGCCCGTGTTTCAGTGCCAGTGTGGCCGTGTGCCCTCTCAGGCCGGCTACCGATCTCTGCCTTGGTAGGCTTTTACCCTACCAACTAGCTAATCGGCCGCGGGCTCCTCTTTCAGCGTCTTGCTGACTTTCCCCTCTCGGGCTTATGCGGTATTAGCGACGGTTTCCCATCGTTATTCCTCACTAAAAGGCAGATTACCCACGTGTTACTCACCCGTACGCCACTGTACTCATGGATTGCTCCACTTTCTCGTTCGACTTGCATGTGTTAAGCGCGCCGCCAGCGTTGATTCTGAGCCGGGATCAAACTCTCGTTTGATGTTTAGCTGTATTAATCGCTCCAGTTTTTACTCAGAGTTCTGACGAGTTCTTCCTTACTGCATCCAACCAGATTGTCAATGATCTGCGCACGCCACCCCCAACATCTTGCGATATCAGAGATCACGGCAGGCCTCGAAACTTGTTCGGCTACGGCGCCACGTTTCAAACGCCCCATTCGAGGCGATTTACTAAGCCATTTAAGCCAGGGACGCCGCCAGCCAAGAAATTTATGAGAACTGAAAAAGAACCAAACAGGAAGGCCGTATTCCGCTCCATGCGGTGGCCCGCACAGAGTTTTGTTACCGTTCCTTGCAGAGGATCAAACCCAATATATCACCGTCCGGCGCCCTTCGCAACATCATTCCCAACTTTTCGAGGCGATTGACAGCCCCCGAAGGCGCGCGATTCCTAAGATCCCCAAATCGGTGACTCAGTCAGAATACCAGAGCCTCACTGCCGGATGCAAGAGGAATTGCATCAAACTTGCAGCGATACCAAATCCTGAATTTCACGTGAAGCATCGCAACTGGTTTAAAATAAGTGTTTTATACAGGTGTATCAAGTCGCCCAGACGGGATTAAAATAAATCTATGTTTCTGTTCGTGACGTTGCTGCTGGCCGCACAGGAACCGCAAGGGCCGCTTACCCTGCCCCAGATTCTCTCGCGCGCGGCCGAGGAGGCCGAGGTGCTTCAGCAGAATGCTCCCAAGGCCTTGACCCAGGAAACCTTGGAGCAGCGGGCTCTGATGCCGCCTTCCCGATTCCGTCCACGAATCGGACAGGCTGCCACCGAGATACCCAAGCCGCGTCTCCAGGTGCGCGAGATCGTTTCCGAATATAGCGTTGGCATGCTCAAGGATTCTACTTCCGGCGATTTGTTCGAACTCCGCCAGGTGGTTTCGGTGGACGGCCGAAAGGTTCAGAGCGCCGAAAGTGCGCGCCACGCACTGTCGCTCGGCATCAAATCCCCCGACGACCGCGTCCGCAAGCGCATGCTGGAAGATTTCGCCAAACACGGCCTGGTGGACATCGCCACCGATTACGGATTGATCCTGCTGGCATTCACCAAGCGCGGCCAGGAGAATATGGTGGTCACGTTGGCAGGCGAGGAACAGGTGGGCGCCGACACTGCGCTGGTGGTGTCCTGGAGCCAGAAATCTTCCGATGAGGGAGTGCTGGTTTTCGCCGGCAAGCAGGCGTCCCGGCGCAGTCTGCAGGGCAGGCTCCTGGTTCGCAAGTCCGACGGCCTTCCCCTCCGCGTGGAGGCATGGACTGAACGGCACGACGGCAATCGCAGCAGCCGCGAGGATGCCATTGTGGAATACGTCCAGTCCGCGCATGGCTTCCTTATGCCGGCATCGGTGGTTCACCGCCACCTTATCAATGGCGCGCTGATTACCGAAAATCTCTATCGCTACGAACCTTTCAAGATGTTCGGCGCCGACACCGAAATCAAGTTTACGGAGTTGCCCGAGCAGCCGCCCGGGGCAGCGCCGCCTACCAAGAAATGATTCCGCTCCTTCGCGATCACAAATCTGATCGGAGCCCGCGCCGGCAAGCCTGTATAAGATGACTCGAATCGTCTACCTTCACGGTTTTGCTTCGGGACCCACTTCGAGCAAAGCGCGTTTTTTTCGCCAACGCCTGGAAGCCGCCGGCGCGTGCGTCGACGTTCCGGACCTGGCCGACGGAGATTTCGAACATCTCAGCATCAGCGGCCAACTCGACGTCGTCGAGCGCGCGGCTAAACCGCGAGGGTATCCTGAGCCGGTTTCGCTGATGGGGTCGAGCATGGGGGGCTACCTGGCGGCGCTCTATGCGGCGCGACACGGGGAAGTTTGCCGCCTGGTGCTGCTGGCCCCGGCGTTCGGTTTTGCCCGGCGATGGCCCGAGCGGTTGGGCGCGGACCAGGTGGCGCATTGGCACAGCACCGGCACGATCCCGATATTTCACTACGGCGAGAACCGAATCCGCAGACTCTCATACGGGCTATTGGAAGACGGCGCCCGATACGAAGATTACCCCGACTTCCACCAGCCCGCGCTAATCTTTCACGGCGCGCACGATGATGTAGTGCCGGCAGGCTATTCCCGGGAGTTTGCGGCCACACACCCCAACGCCATTCTGGAAGTGGTGGACTCCGGCCACGACCTGCTCAACGCGCTGGATTTCATGGCTCCAAGAGTAGAAGAGTTCCTGTTGCAGCCGCGCTAAAAAGAGCCGCTTGCTTTGACGTTGCCAGGCCGTCACGATGTATGCGGTTCGTTAAGCGATGCTACAATCAGGTCTTCAGACCGTGAACTATGAAATGGATTCCTCCAAAATGATAGGCCGTGGGCCGCTCGCGCTGTTGTGCTTCTGTGCGGCTCTGTTTACGCTTTCGAAGCCGGCAGCTGCCCAGACAAGCCGGCCATTCAGTCCGGGACTGCTGGTTTTTGAAGCCGAAGTAGGCGGCCCGGCTCAGATACAGGTCGCGATGTTAAACAATTACACCAGCTTTGAAGACGCGACCGCCACGTCAGGCACTTGTCCATGGGCGGCCATCCCCGGCGGAAGCAGTCGTGGCAAATATCTTACCGTTGAGGTCAACCCGCTTGCCGGCACACAAGGCACTAATACTTGTAATATCCTGGTCACCTTGAATGGCGCCAGTATCGGCACACTGCCGCTGACCCTGAATCTCGGAAATGGCGGCCTGGTTATTGCGTCCAAAGGGATCGCAGCTCCGGTGTCGCTCACGTTCGGCTTCAACGATCCGTCGGCACAGGCGGTTACCATCAATGCACCGGGAGAAATCTATGTGGGAGTCACTTGTCCGTATGAGTACTTCGGAATTTTGAACTGTCTCACCGCCATGCCCGACATCACGGCGGGCAAGGTGATGGTGAGTGCAAATAGCGGATCGAATGCATGCAATTGTAAGGGATTGGTGTACATCGAGACCAGCGCTGGAACCGAATTGGTACAAGTGAACTTTGCGCAGGGAACCTTCGCGACGCCCCCCGTGCTGACAGTCTCGCAGCCAATCATGAGCTTCACGTATCAGCCCGGCGGGCTGGCTCCCAATACCACCTTTACAGTCTCGTCGGGCGCCGGCACGCCACTATCTCTTACCGTTACTTCCGCGTCCAATTGGATCACCATCTCCTATCCCGCAGTCCAGACCACGCCGGCCTCCTACGGACTTACGGTAAACCCCGCCGCGCTGCCGAACGGTTTGAATACGGCGGCCATAGCCGTGAAGTCGCCCGGCTCAGCAAACTCTCTCCTGATCATTCCGGTGTCGGTGTGGGTCAGCGGCAGCAGTGTGCCGGGCAGGGGAGGCACATCCTCTCTGTTCTTCAGCGCATCGGCGAATGGCGCGCCGGCGGCATCGCAAGCTCTATTCATCAGCAATTGGGAAGTGCCCAGCTATGTCGCCAAGGTCAACACCGGCAACGGCAACAGCACCTGGCTCAAAATTTCGTCAGCCGGTGCGTTAAGCACCACCGCCGACCCGCCACTTACCGTCACGGCTGATCCGGCGGGGTTGAGCGCGGGCACCTATACCGGCAACATCTCGCTGACGGCACTCTTCATCCAACAGACGATTTCCGTTACATTGCTGGTGGCCCCCGGCAGCGCGGCTCCGATTTTCACAGTGACCCCGAATCGCTTGGATTTCATCTACCAGCCGGGAGGGTCCGCTCCGCCACCCCGATCCTACATAATAGTGGGGCCGGCCGGCTGGGCGCCGACTCCAGTCGCAGTGGCAGCCCGGACGCAGAGCGGCGGCAACTGGCTTTCGGCCGGCGCGGCCAATGGAACGGCCAACTCCGGATCGGCACTCAGCGCCACTGCCATCCCCGGGATACTCGGGCCGGGGACCTACCAGGGCAGCATCGTTCTGACGCCGGGCGTCGCTCCGCCGGTCACAATTCCGGTGACATTGACAGTTCAGCCATTGCCGACTATCTCGGTTTCTCCGGCAGCGCTGACGTTCAATTATCGGGTAGGAGACGAACTTCCGGCCTCGCAAACAGTGCAGGTGGGCGGTACTGCCGGATTAGCGTTCACGGCACAGGCCTCCAGCATGGCAAACTGGCTTTCGGTAACGCCCCTAACAGGGATGGTTTTCGCGAATACGGCGAGCGTGCAGGCCGCGGTGGTTCCAACAAATTTAAGCGCGGGGGTTTATGCCGGTACCGTTACTGTGGCAGATGCCAGTGGCGTAAGCGCGCCGGCCGCTGTCAACGTTAGCCTGACCGTAGCGCCCCCACTGCCCGCCATCACCAAGGTGGTGAGTGCCGCCAGTTACCTCGATGGCCCCATTGCAGCCGGTGAGGTGATTACCATTTTCGGAATGCACCTGGGCCCGGCATCGGGCTTGACGATGGCTGTCGATCAGTTCGGCAATGCCGCCAGCACGCTGGGCGGCGTGCAGGTGCTGGTAGGCGACTATCCGGCGCCATTGATTTACGTCTCCAGCGGACAGATATCGTTCGTCACGCCATATGAGATCGGCACGCCATTCTTGGTTAACCCTACCTTGGTGGTGAAATATCTTGGCCAGAATTCGAACGGCATCCCGGTTTTGCAGGCAGGCGCGGCGCCCGCCATCTTCACGGCCAACTCATCTGGTAACGGACAGGGCTCGATCCTGAATTCGGATTACTCTGTCAATGCAACTGCAAATCCGGCAGTCCCCGGCGGCATCGTGCAAATTTTCATGACTGGAGAAGGGCAGACCATACCGGCCGGTATTTCGGGTAAAATCACAGGCCTGTCAGCGACGGGCCCGCTCACGCCGCAGCCATTACTTCGCGTGTCGGTCGCGATTGACGGACAACCTGCCCCGGTACAGTTTTATGGCGAAGCGCCCGACCTGGTGGCCGGAGTGATGCAGGTCAACGTGCAGATACCTCCGAATGCCAGACCGGGCGATCTGCCTGTGGCCGTAACACTGGGGGCTGGAAACAGCGCTTTCCGAAGCCAGCCCGGAGTGACGGTTTCAGTGCGGTAGCCGGAACGGTTCAGGATACTATCCGATTTTGGGTTGCGGCAGGTTTCTCCCGGAAGCAGCGCAATGAAATAGAAACGGGTGCGTGGAACCTACTGCCCAATATGCGCCCGGCCGTTACTCGTTGAATACCAGCTTGGTGGTGGTGCCGCCAATGTGGATTTCCTGAATGCGCAATTTACCGTCGCCATTGCTGTAGCGGACCGTGGTGGTGTTGTATTTGGAGTTGGCTGTCTCCACCTTAACCGGAAATTCACCATGCAGTTTACCGTTACGAATTACGGCTTTCTGGTCGACGACCTCCACTTTATACTCGCCCGGCTGGAATTGCGTAGTGCCGAGCACCGCCGGCTCGGACAGATTCACGGTGTACGATTTTGCGCTCGCGACGGCCGCCAGGGCCACTACCGCGAAAGAGAGCAGAACTTTCCTTATCATTTGAACATCCCCCAGTTTTACTTGTGATTGTTGTTTTCGAGATCTCGACTACAAAGAAAGATACGAACGAATTCCAAAAACGTTCCGGTGGTTCTGTGTTAAATAGAGCTCCGGTGTTAAACAAGAGGTTCGGGTGTTAAAAAAGAGCGCACGCGTTCCACGGCCATTTCACGCGTCTCCGGTGCGCCGCCGAAACCCTTCAGCCATACCAGCCCCGGCTCTTTGCGAAACCAGGTGATCTGCCGCTTGGCATAGTTGCGGGTATTGCGCTGCGCATAGAAGAGCGCGTCGCGGGGCCCGAGTTCGCCTTGGATCAGTTGCAGCGCCTGCTTGTAGCCGTGGGACTCGAACGGCTTGCATGTAGCTGCGAACCCCAGTGAGAGGATGTGCCGTATCTCTTCCACCAGACCGCCTTCAAACATTTGCGCGCAGCGCTGATCCAGCCGTTCATAGAGGGCGTCGCGGCCGGGCAGCAGGCCGAGCTTCAGAGTGCGATAACCGCGCAGGGCATCTCTCCCCTGGCGGAACAAGTCCGACACCGGACGCCGCGTGAGCAGACATACTTCCAGCGCGCGTGTGACCTTGGGTACATCGTTAGGATGGATCTTCAGCGCAGCCGCCGAATCGAACCGCTTCAATAGACGGTGCAAAGCGCCCGGCCGCCACTGTTCGCGGGCTGCCAGCCGGTCGCGCAGCGGCTGGTCGCGTTCCGGACCTTCGAACAGACCTTCCAGAAGCGCGCGCAGATAGAAGCCGGTGCCGCCGGCCAATATGGGAAGACGCCCGCGCTGCGCGATGGCGGCGATGGTCTGGCGCGCCAGCCGCGCGTATTCTCCGGCAGTGAAGAGTGCATCAGGATTGACGATGTCGATGAGGTGATGCGGAATGCCGCGGCGCTCCTCCATCGGCAGCTTGGCGGTTCCGAGATCGAAATGCCGAAAGACCTGGAGGGAATCGCAATTGACGATCTCGCCGTTGAAAATTTCGGCAAGATCCAGCGCCAACGCACTTTTTCCGGAGCCCGTAGGGCCGACGACCGCAACCAAAGGATGCGCCGCCGCGTCAGCTTTCACAGGATTGGTGTCGCCTTGGTACGCTGGATGTGTCACAAATCGGTTTTGGAGATCTGCCGGGAGACCCCGTTATACAATAGTAGTGTGGTTTTCGTCCCCGGACTGGGACGTTTCGGCGGTCGAAAGAGAGTAAAAATCCATGATTTGTCCGGTAAAGTTTTGTTCGGCAAAATCGCTTCTGCTTGTGCTTTCCCTGGGTTGTGTCCTGAGCGTTGTCTCGCTCGCACAGACCCCGGCGGCACCGGCCCGAGTTCCAGAAAATGCCCCGGGCACCAGCCCCGATGGCACCGACAAGGCCGGCGCCTACTACAACTTTGCCATGGGCCGGGTCTACGCGGAACTGGCGCAAGACTCCGGCAACAAGCCGGATTACATGAGCCGGGCCATACAACATTATCAGGAAGCGCTGAAACTGGACCCTTCGGCGAGCATTATTTTTGAGGAGCTGACGGACCTTTATATCCAAACCAATCATCTGCAGGATGCCATCACGCAAGCCGAAGACCTGCTCAAACGGAATTCGGATAATTTGGATGCGCGCCGGATGCTGGCCCGGATTTACTTCCGCATGATCCCGACCAACACGCAGGATGGCCGCATCAACGAAGATTATTTGAAGAAGGCCATCGAGCAGTACGAAAAGATCACCGCGAAGGCGCCCGCGGATGCCGAGAGCTGGGTGGTGCTGGGGCGTCTCTATCGTGCTTCCTCCAAATCGCCCGAGGCCGAGAATGCCTTCAAGCAGGCGCTCAAGGCTGAGCCGGACAACGAAGACGCACTTACGGGCCTGGGGATGATGTACTCCGATCTGGGCGACAACCAACGCGCCGTAGAGATGTTGAAGGCGGCCAGCGAAAAGAGCCCCAACGAGCATACGCTGTCGACTCTGGCCCAATTCTATGAGCAGATGCACGATTACAAGAACGCCGCGGATGCTCTTAAGAAGGCTCTCGAGCTGGCGCCCGATAATATCCGGATACAGAAGGGACTGGCGGACGACCTGCTGCAGTCCGACCAGACCGACGAGGCCCTCAAGGTATACCAGGAACTTGCCACCGAAGAACCGCGCGACCCCGGCATGAGGCTGCGCATCAGCATGATCTACCGGTATAAACACGACTTCGCGAAAGCTCGCGAAGCTCTGAATCAGGCCAAGGCGATTGATGCCGAAAGCCTGGATGTGAAGGACGAAGAGGTCAAGCTGCTCGAAGCCGAGGGCAAGACGGCGCAAGCGATCACCGTACTGAAGGGCATGGTGGATCAGACCGCTAAGAAGAGCTACTCGGCCGCCGAGAGCGCCAACCGCGCGCTTCTGCTGGAAGAGCTGGGGATTCTCTACCGCGGCGCCGCCAAATATCCGGAAGCCGTTGAGGCCTTCCGGCAGGCGGTTCCGCTGAACGCTGCGGCCGCACCGCGCTACTCCGCGCAGATTGTCGACACGTACCGCGCGGCCAAGGACATGGAAAGCGCGCGCCGCGAGGCCGATGCCGCGCTGAAAAAGTACCCCAAGGACCGCACCGCGCTTGTTACGCACGCTTACTTGTTGGCGGACGCGGGCAAGGTGGATGAGGCCGCCGCGGAAGTGAAGGCAAGGCTAGGCGACCAGAACGATTTTCCAACGCAATGGGCCCTGGCGCAGGTATATGAGAAAGGCAAGCGATGGGCGGAGATGGGTAAAACGCTCGACGAGATGGAAAAGCTTGCCAAATCCAACGAAGAAAAAGAGACCGTGCATTTCTCGCGGGGCGCGATGTTTGAGCGCTTGAAGAATTACGATGGCGCCGAGGCCGAATTCCGCAAAGTGCTGGAACTCAATCCGGACAGCGCTAACGCCCTGAATTATTTGGGGTACATGCTGGCGGACCGGGGCGTCAAGCTGGAGGAGGCTTCCCAAATGATCCGCAAGGCGCTCGACCAGGAGCCCGACAACGGCCCGTACCTGGACAGCATGGGATGGGTCTACTTCCGGTTGGGCAAGCTGAATGAGGCAGAGGTCATGCTGATCAAGGCCGTGGAGCGCACGGGTGACGATGCCACCGTCCACGAGCACTTGGGCGATGTTTACTTCAAACTCGGTAAGACTAAGGATGCCATTTCGCAATGGCAGCTATCGGTGAAGGAATTCCAGTCGGCTACGCAGGCGGACGCCGATCCGGAAGAATTGGCCAAGGTGAACCAGAAACTGGATGCCGCCCGGGTGCGGCTGGCGAAAGAAACCGGGAAGCAGTAACAGGTAGTAATAGGCAAGGTAACAGGGCCCCGACGTCTAGAAGCGGAGCATTGCGGTGCCCCCGCTAACTTTCTGCGAACTTTCTAAATTCTCCTAAACACTTTAAAACAAATTGGTTACGTGCACATCTGACAGCACGAAACTATCGCTTTGCGTCCTTATGTGGGATACTCGGTTAAGAATAGGTTTCAACTCAGAATGTCCCTTTTGGACGAAGCAGTTACCAGATACAACAAATTGCTGGAGACTGGGCCCTTTCGCGATCTGGCCTGGGCCGAAGCTCTGCATGAGCGCATGGAAACAGGCAGCCTTTCGGCGGGCGGAAGGCTGATTTGCCCGTTCCTGCGTCCCAATTTTATTTCGCGCCGCCAGTATGAGTCGCTCGTAAAGACCGGCGAAGCGCTGATTGGCGCCATAGACCGCATGGAGCAGATGGTGCTCACCACGCCGGCTCTGTTGTCGCGCCTGGAACTGCTGCCAGCCGAGAAAATGCTGGCATCGATCGACCCGGGCTATCAGGCTCTTGAAGTGGCTGCACGGCTCGATTCGCACCTGGTGAACGGGCACCTGCATTTCATCCAGTACAATGCGGATTCGCCCACCGGCGCCGGCTATGCCGATGCACTGGCCGAACTCTTCTACGACGCGCCGCCGGTGAAGGAATTCCGCAAGCGGTACTCGCTGGCCCGTGTGGGCAGCCGGAAATATCTGCTGCAGGCGCTGCTTAAATCTTACAAACAGTTCGGCGGCACCAAGAAGCCGAATATCGCCATTGTGGAGTTCCGGCCAGCGTACTACGCCGGCCAGAGCGAGTACGAATTGTTCTGCGATTTCTTCCGCGAGGGAGGGTACGCGGTGGAGATCGTGTCCCCGGAGCAACTGGAATATCGCAACGGCGTGCTGCGCAAGGGCAACTTCGAAATCAATCTGGTGTACCGCCGGCTGGGCGTGCAGGAGTTTCTGCTTCGGTTTGACCTGACGCATCCGCTGGTGCAGGCTTATCGCGACCGCGCGGTCTGTGTGGTCAACAGCTTTCGCGCGGAACTGGCGCACAAGAAGGCGATGTTCGGGCTGCTGACCGATGAATCGGTGACGGCCAAATTCCCGGCCGCTGAGCGCAAGGCAATTCGCGATCACGTGCCGTGGACGCGCCTGGTGGCCGCCTCCAAGACCACCTACGAAGACAAGACTATCGACCTGCCGGAGTTCATCGCGCAGAACCGCGAGAAACTTGCGCTCAAGCCTAACGACGACTACAGCGACCAGCACACGTACCTTGGCTGGGAGATGGACGGCGCCGGCTGGGAGCGCGCGCTCAAGCAGGCCATGCGGACTCCGTACGTGGTGCAGGAGCGCGTGGAGCCGGTGCGCTCGGTCTTCCCGCTGATGAGTTTCGGCCACCTGGAATTCCGCGAGATGCAAGTGGACGTGCACCCGCACGCATATCTCGGCAAAGTGCAGGGCTGCTCGAGTTGGCTTTCTTCCGGCAAGTCCGGCTTCTCGTCAGCCGCCGGACTTGTGCCCACATTCATTCTCGATTCCAAGGGCTAAGTTGGGATCGCTGGCTTAAGAGGCCGTCACGGCTTCCGGTCCAGGATGCGCCGCATGGTTCCTCCGAAGATGTTGGCCTGGGCCTCGGCCGAAACGCCGCAGGTGTCGAGCATCTTCTGATAGCGCTCGATCTGCCGGTCGAACTCCTCGACTTCGCCTCCAAAGACGTCGGAAGCAAATACGACTTTCTCAAATGCGCTGACGTTGGATTTCGGCGTGTGCGGACTCACGATGCTGGACCACCAGAAGATCGACTTGAAAATCTGATAATTTTCCTGAAACTTGATGAGGGTGGATCCGGAGAGATCGAAGTACAGGTTCGGATTCCAGCGGGCGATCTCCGCCGCCCAGGCGTAGTCCGGATTGCCCAGGTGCGCGCCGATGATGGTGAGCTTGGGAAAGCGGCGGCAGATATTGTCCAGCGTGGTAGGCCGCATGCGGTCGACGCTGACGTCGACGGGCACGTCCGGATTCGGCCGCATCACGATGCCGGTGTGAAACAAAAGAATCATCCCGTACTTTTCGGCGCGCTCGTAAATCGGCCAATAGGCTTTGTCGTCGTAATTCTTCAGGGGCCCGCTCATCTCCCCCAGGCCGCGAAAGCCGGCGGCGTGGAAGCGGTCCACCAGCGCCACCGCCTGCGCATCGTCGAGTTTGATGGAGCCGAAGCCGACGAACCGCTTAGGATGTTCCTGGATGAACGCCTGCACGTCCTGGAGGTCTTTTGGTTCGGTGAGGAGGAACCCTGTACCGTCGTATTTGTCGAGGCGGGTCAGCATCTGCTGGAGGAAGGCCTTGTCTGGCCGTTGTGATGTAAGTGGACATCCACCAGGCCATGCTGCCCGGCTTGGCCGAACAGAGCCTGGCTGCCGGCTACGAAGAACGTGAGGACGGGCAACACCTGTGGCTTTTTCATGCTGATCATTTTCTCACGGCCGACTGTCCTTTATCGAACGCGGGGGTTTTGGGCCGCCAGAATTATCGTCCAACTCATGAGACAAGGGGCCAAATCGCGCGTTGCGGTAAATTGCTGCCCGGGCGTTCGCCTTACTGACGCCGCGCGGGTTGCGCAGCGGGCCACATTCCGCGGCTCTCGCCCACTGGATGGCTTTGGCCGGTGCGAAGCGCCGAGACTTCCCTCAGAATCCGCATTGCCAGTTGCTCAATGGAATCGAGAGCTTCGGAATTGTTGCGCCTTCCGTCGGCGGGGAACGCGGTGAGCCGGAGAGCGATCTCGGCTGCCTGTTTTGCGAGTTGATTCACCTGGGTCTTCCTAGATGACGGCGCGGAACCATCTGACAACCATCATATGTTCGGTCCCTGACCGGCCACATCATCTCTTTGGTTAGCACCGGTTAGCGGTTCTCGGCGCTGGGAGTACCAGTTCTCAACACTTGGAATACCAGTTCTCAAGCCTTGGAATACCAGTTCTTAAGCCTGGGAGAACCAGGCAACGGTTCTACAATGGAAGTGGGGCTCAGGCCCCGAACCTTGGGGGTTCCAAGTGATCGACAGTCTGCTGAACCTGCTGTTCCGTTGTGCCCACCGCCGCCTTACCAGCCCGTTGACTCCGGTTAGCAAAAAAGGCGTGCCGCACGGCGCCACCTACGTCGTGTGCCTGGACTGCGGCAAACAGTTCGACTATGACCTCACGGAAATGCGCATCGGAAAGCCGATCGACCGTGCAAATGATGCCTGCGTGGTTCCAAAAGGCATGCCCTTGCCGCCGGCAACGAAGGTGAAATACGCTGCCCTGGCGGCGGTGCCGGTTGCGATGGTGATCGGCGCGATGCTCAAGACCAAGAAGTCGGGCGCCAGGAAGAATGCACGTACGGGGGATGAGCATGGCACTGTCGATCCGGTTACGCCTGCTGTGGAGGATCCTCGGAAAAGTGAGCCGATGAGCCACGCTCAGGGCGCGGCGGAGACTCTGCTCGATTCAGTCGGTTTCCGGACGCGCCGGGTTGGCCCAGTGACCCGACTCGTCTTCGCCGCTGACGATCACACCTTTTGCGTTCCATCCCAAGCCCGCTCGAACATCGGCGGGACAATAACGCAGCGTCAGACCGCAGCGCCGCCGGCTGGATTGGTTGGCTTCCGAACCATGCAGCAGCAGGTCGCTGTGAATCGAGATCTCGCCGGCCTTTAGTTCGACATCCACCGGCTCGCCGAGCTTCTCGACATCCGCCACCGTCTGATTCAAGACGTTGGCTTCGTCGTTTTCGCTCAGGGTGTAAGTCAGGTGACCCAAACGGTGCGAGGCGGGAATGTAGCGCATGCAGGCATTTTCGACAGACGCATCGTCAATCGCCAGCCAGGCGGTCACGGCCTTCGACGGCGTGAGCGGCCAGTAACTGGAATCCTGGTGCCATGCCACCCGCCTGCCGTCGCCGGGCATCTTGCAAAAGAAATGCGAACCCCAGCCGATTACGTTTTCGCCCAACAGGTCCTTGACGTATGCCATTATGCGCGGATGCGTGAGCAGATCATAAACGCGGCCATGGCG
The DNA here is from genome assembly GCA_963817515.1 of Bryobacterales bacterium. Lineage (GTDB taxonomy): Bacteria > Acidobacteriota > Terriglobia > Bryobacterales > Bryobacteraceae > DATMNI01. The sequence goes on from CAWFPJ010000015.1 coordinate 238,393, forward strand.
GAGATGCGCCGTGCTGATGGAATAGCTGTCGCCGCCGGCCGCCAGCGTCGCGGCCAGGAGTTGATCGAAGTAGGCGCGAATGCCGGCCATCTCTTCGTCACTGAAAATCCGCATCCCTTTCAGATATCCGTCGCGATTGAAATCGGCGATCTGCTCGGCCGTCAGCCGCTTCGGATTCGGCGTCGCCGACGGATGGAAGCGCAGGTCGCGCTCCACCTGGCTCAACTCTTCCGCGGTTGGGATGAACTTTGGTGTGGACGAAACACCCATATGTATTAGTTTACCGGGTGTATTAGTTTACCGGGTGCCGGTTCACGTCAGGTTCCGGAAAAAACGCCGGAATACAGCAAGGAGAAGCACTGTACTCCGGCATCGTTCCTTTCGGAGCCCACATTCCGACAAGTCACGTCAGTTGAAGCAAGTATGCGCGTGACACACGACGAATGTAAGTCAGGTGGGTACTGGTCCGAGTACCAAAAGCGACGATTAGTTTGCCGGGCTCGTGTTATTTTCAACCTTGCAAACGAAATTGGCCTCGTCATCCGTACTGCCCTTCCCCATATATACGGCGATCTGCGGGTACGGGCATAGAGGGCGCGTACGGTCCGCCTTACCGTTGCGAACACGCGAAGCGACGATCCGCTCGGGCGCCTTCTTCTCCTCGACCCATCGCTCAAGCGCCGCCGGCATATCGAAAGAACTGGTCCCATCGCCGCCGCCACAATGGGCCATGCCCGGAACCATGAACAGGCGGTAGGAGTCCGCCAATTTGCCGGCGCCCCCCAGTGTGTCCACCACGGACTTATAGTAATCCACGCTGTTGCCCGGCGAAATCTGCGGATCGTTCCAGCCGTGGTACTGGATGAGTTTACCGCCCCGTGCGAAGAATGGCTTCAGATTCGGATCGGTGGCGTTGATCCGGCTGCTGTCCAGTTTTTCCGCGCGCGCAATATCCTTATCAAAATCGAGCGTGCGGAAATCCCAGCTCTCGTTCTCAAGAACCACATACTTGAAATAATCCAGACCAATAGACAGCGGTTTGGGACCGCCCCAGGTGGACCAGCCAAGCTCGCTTCCCCGCTCCAGGCCCGGATAGAGAGCCTGCTTCGTGCGAGGGTTGGTCGAACTTCCGTAGATCTTGCGTGCTGCTTCCACCTGCGGCGCAGTCAAACAGCCGGGGCCGTCAGCCCCTTTGCATTCCAGAAGCTTGGGATCGAACTTGCAGCGCCGGGGGTTTTCGAGCACGCCGTCTTCAACTCCGTCGAGCGCGTCACACGCCGCCAGCACAGCCTGGTGGATGTAGGGATACTTGGCTGGAGGAATGTAGCTGGCTTCATCATTGTGAACGGCCTGCGCCACCCACATGGATTGCGCCGCGCGGCCAGTCCAGTTACTGGCCGGAGCGCCCGCGATGATGCCGTCGAAATCTTCGGGAAAGCGCTGGGCTTCTTTCAGGGCCTGTTTGCCGCCGGCCGAGCAGCCGTTCCAATATGAGAGCCGGGGCCCGCTGCTGTAAAAAGCCGCGATGATGGCCTTGGCCTTGGCGGTCATTTCGTGTTCCGAGCGGTAGGCGTAGTCGATCAGTTTTTCGGGATGGCCCAGGGCAAAGCTGGCGCTGCCTCCGGAGTGACCGGTGTCGGTGGAACTGGTAGCGTAGCCGCGGCGCAGCGCCTCTGTCATCGCCCTTGGATTGATGGCTCCGGACCAGCCGCCATTTCCGACGGCCATATATTTACCATTCCAACCAGAGTCCGGCAGCCAAACCTCGATTTTTATGTCGGAGTCGCCGGTGGGCTTCAACGTAGCTTCGACACGGCAGTGCGCCGGGTCTTCAGCAACATGCTGGACCTGCGTGATGGTTGTGTCCGGTAGAGACAGCTTAGCGAGGCTTTCGCAGGAGGCCGCAAGCGCGGGCGATGCCGGCAAAGCCAGACTCAAAGTGAACAGCGCGAAGGAGCCGCGAACGCGGTTAGGACGGTGCTGGTCTTCGACCTAAGGAGAGCGGGCTAGCCGATAATCTGAGACTCTATGGCTGGACGGCATATTTTGGGGACGCCGGTGTAATGGTATGGATTCAATTCGGTAGCATAGCAGATAGGCCCGGCTTGTCAAGACTATTACCGGCAGATTATTACGGGCACAGTCCCCTTCCCTGAGTGACAATCGTGGGTTAGAATCGAATGCCCGTGGGTTAGAATCGAATACCAATGACCGATCGCCAAACCCATCCCAACTCTACCTGGACCAACCCCGTCCGTGCGCGCCTCGAAGCCGGGCAGCCCGCTTTCGGCATCACCATCACTACGCCCTCCGTGGAAGCCGCGGCCCATGCCGCCACACTCGGCTTTCACTTTCTGTGGATTGAGATGGAGCACTCGCCGGTGACGCTCGAAACGCTCCGGCTCATGGTGCTGGCCACGCGCGGGCTGCCCGCCGCGGTGTTCGCGCGCGTACCCGTGGTCGAGCTATGGACCGCCAAGCGCGTCCTGGACCAGGGGGTAAGCGGAGTTATTTTTCCCTTTGCCGGGACCGCGGAAAAGGCCGCGCGCGCCGCGGCTGCCTGCCGGTATCCGCCCGAAGGCAAACGCGGTTCGGGAGCCGGGGCCGCGGTCCGCACCTGGCCCCAGCCGGGCAACTATTACGATTCGGCGGACCAGCAGGTGATGACCATCTGCGTCATCGAGGAAGCTGCCGCCCTGGAGCAGATCGACGCCATCGCCGCCACCCCCGGCGTAGACGCGCTCTTCATCGGAACCAGCGATCTCTCATTTTCGCTCGGGTTGCGCGGCCAGCAGAACCAGCCGGCGCACGACGCCGCTATCCTGCGCATTGTGGACGCGGCCCGGCGGCACGGAAAGTTCGTCGGCAGGCCCGCGGGGAATGCGGAGCAGGTTCGCCGGTATATGGACCAGGGCTTTCTGTTATTTCAAATGCCCACGGAAATCGGGCTGATGGAAATGGGTGCGCGGCAACTGCTGGAGCCGCTGGGAATCACTGGCATCCCCGCCGACGAGCGGGCGATTTATTAAGACACACAACGAATCGACCTTACATAACGAATCGACCATCTGGTGGCCCGATCGTGATAGCTTCTCTGTATGACTCCTGAACAAGCAACGTTTCTCCTGAACGATATCTATCTGCCTCAGATCCGGACTGAGCAAGCGACCACACGCCGCGTGCTCCAGGCCGTTCCCGCGGACCAGGACGCATGGAAGCCGGATCCCAAGTCGATGAGCGCTTTGGAACTGGCCTGGCATATCGCCTCCGTTGAACCTTTCTTCATGAACGGAATCGCAAAAGGAAAGTTCGAATCCGACGGCGGTTCGATGCCGGAATCGATCAAGACGACGGCCGACGTGGTCCAGTGGTATGACGATAACTTCGCGACGGCAGTGGAGCGATTGGCCCAGGTAAAGGGTGAAGATCTGACGCGCTCGATCGACTTCTTTGGCATGTTTAATCTTCCAGGAATCGAGTATGCAAGGCTGATGTGTAACCACTCGATCCATCACCGCGGCCAACTCTCCAGCTACCTGCGGCCGATGGGCGCCAAGGTTCCGCAGATTTACGGCCCCAGCGGGGATGAGCCGATGGAACGGCCAGCGGAAGCGACAGCCTGACGCGGAACCGAAGAAGTAGACTGGAGTCCATGGGAAAGTTTGCGCAAACGCTGGTGGCGGCCGCGTTTTTTCTGCCGGCCGCCCCGGCTGCGATTCTGCCTGTGATTCCGGGGGATTCCGGCCGCGGCGCGAAAATCTTCGAAAGCGAGCGGTGCATTCAGTGTCATTCCGTGAACGGGCGCGGCGGAAAAATCGGAATCGATCTGGGGCTTATGGTTAGCCGCAGCTACACGCCGGCGCACCTGGCGAGCGCCATGTGGAACCACGCGCCCGTCATGTGGGGCGCCATGGAAGCGGCCAAGATTGAGCCGCCCAAGCTCACGCCGTCGAGCGCGGCCGATCTGTTCGCGTACTTTTATTCCACGCGATTCTTCGACAAGCCGGGCGAAGTAGTGAGCGGCGAGGAAATGTTCGAGACCAAGCAATGCGGCACTTGCCATGGCATCACCGAGTCGCGCGCGGAAGGGGCGCCGCCGGTAACCCAATGGGAATCGCTGGCCGACCCGATTCTTCTGGCTCAGCAAATGTGGAACCACAGTTTCCGCATGCGCCAGGCCTTTGCCCGACGCAAGATCGAATGGCAGGCGCTAACGGCGGAGCAGTTGTACGATATTCTGGCTTATCTCCGCTCGCTGCCGGAAACCAGCCATATACCGGCGCACTTTTCCAACACATCGGGCGAAGGCGGGGAACGGGTTTTCGAATCCAAAGGCTGCCCTAAATGCCACGTCGGCAGCCTGGCTCTGGAGAACCGCCTCAAGAACATGACCCTGACCGATATTGCGGTGGACATGTGGAACCACGCCCCCCGCATGATGGAACAGCCGCCTACGCTGTCTCCGGTGGAGATGCGCGAATTGCTCAGTTATCTCTGGATGCGGCAGTTTGTCTATCCTGGCGGAAGCGTGGCGCAGGGCAAGCAGGTATTCACGCAGAGGCATTGCGCCGATTGCCACGCCGGCGGCACTAACGGTGCGCCGCAGCTACCGGGCCAGGCGCGAAGCTACTCCGAAGTTACGATTATTTCGGCCCTGTGGCGCCACGGTCCGCAGATGCTTCGCCGCATGCAGCAGGCCGGAGTTAGCTGGCCGAAGTTCAGCAAGCCGCAGGAATTGTCAGACCTGATAGCGTACCTCAATTCGGTTCAGTAGACCGGCCCGGTCCCATGCTAGGACACTTATGCCAATAGCGCTTGCATACTGTGTCGCGTGGCTTGATTCGCTCCGCGCTGACGCCGTCTTCGGATGGCGGAGGATTCAGAAGAGTAAGGTGACTTCGGCCGCGGCAATTCTGTCGCTGGCTTTGGCCATCGGGGCATGCACATCGGCATTCCGGATTATCGACGCCCTGCTGCTGCGGCCTTTACCGGTGTCTGAGCCCGATCGGCTGTACGCCCTGTCCCGTCGAGGGATTCGTCCTGGATGGCAAGCCTGCCACGTATGACGGTTGGGAGTATCCGCTGTTTCGACAGATGCGCAGCGCCGCAGCCAATCAAGCCACACTGATCGCGGTCTCCTTTGCTGAACGGGTGGATCTGACGTACCACTCGGATCAGGAAATGGAGAAGGCGCACGTGCAATACGTTTCGGGGAGCATGTTCGGATCGTTCGGACTGCGGCCCACCCTGGGGCGGCTGCTCACTGGAAACGACGACCTCAAACCGGGCGCGCATCCGGTGGCCGTCCTGTCGCACGATTACTGGTCGCGCCGCTTTGGAAAGGATCCGAAAGCTATTGGGCGCACCTTCCGATTGGGCAACGGCATGTACGAGATCGTGGGCGTGGCGGCGCCGGGCTTCACTGGCACTGAGCCAGGCACCGTGATCGACATCTTCATGCCCACGATGATGCATTGGGGGATCACTTCGGACTGGGCGCTGTTCCGAGACGTTCGCGCACTTGCAGACGGGTGCCGCGGTGGAACCTGTGCGCGACCGCCTGCGCAGTTACTTTTCGAACCTGGCGCGAGGAGAGGCCGACCCATGACGACCGGACTCAGGCAATCGTGATGGAGCCGGCGGCGGCAGGCGTCTCCGGGATGCAGAAGGCCTATCGCCTTTCGCTGGCGGCGCTGAGTGTGTTGGTGGGGCTGGTGCTGTTGATTGCCTGCGCCAACGTGGCCAACCTGATGACGGCCCAGGCGGCGGCGCGGGCGCGAGAGATGGCGCTGCGCGTTGCGATCGGCGCGGGACGGCGGCGCCTGGTGCAACTGGTACTGGTTGAGAGCGCGCTGCTGGCGTTGTTCGCATCCGCACTGGCCGGGCTATTCGCGCAGTGGTCCGCGCCGTTCGTCGTCAGCAGGATCAACCCGGCGGACAACCCGGCGCGTTTATTCATTCCGGCGGACTGGCGGGTGCTGGCATTCGGCCTGGCCCTGACGCTCGGCGTGACATTCCTGTTCGGCCTGGGACCGGCGCTGCGGGCCTCAGCCATCAAACCGGCAATCGCGCTGAAAGGCGGCGAGGCACCCCGTTCGCGAGGCCGGTCAATGCGCGCCTTGATTGCCGTCCAGGCCGCTTTCTGTTTTTTGGTGCTGTTCATCGCCGGCATGTTCGTGGCTACGTTCGACCGATTGTCCAACCAGCCCACCGGATTCTCCGCGGATCGGCTTCTTACTCTCACGGTCGCCACCAAAAAGAATGAGCCCATGCCCTTGTGGAACCAGGTGGCCGAACATCTTAAGAGGGTGCCGGGCGTCGAAACAGTCGCGGTGGCAGATTGGCCGCTGCTGGACGGGTATAGCTTTAAGGCCGACGGCATTTCCATCAATGGCGGGCCGCCCGCCGAGGTTCCGGCCTGGTTTCTGAATGTCTCGCCCGGCTGGATGGAGGCGATGAAGATTCGCGTTTCTGGACGGCAGAGACTTCCGCGCGAGCGATTTTTCACCCGGCGCCGCGATCGTCAACAGCACGTTCGCCAGGCAGTACTTCGACGGCGAGAATCCCATTGGAAAGTGGTTCGAGGGAACCTCTGGATACATGCGGGGACAGCGCTTTCAGATCGTGGGCCTGGTTCGCGATGCCCGCTATCGGTACATGCGCCAGGCCATTTTGCCGGTGGCCTATACTCCGTTTAACAGGCTGGGTCTCGGAGGCAGGCTGCTGGGAGGGACGTTCATCGTGCGCACGGCGAGTTCGAACCCACTCGCTCTGGCGTCCATCCTGCGCCAGGAAGTTTCGCGCGCGCGGCCCGAATTCCGGGTCAGCAACATCCGCACACAGAAAGAGGTGATCCAGGCGCAGACCGTGCGCGAACGGCTGCTGGCGATGCTGGCGCTATTCTTCGCGGCGGTGGCGCTGCTGCTGGCGGGCGTTGGGTTGTACGGCGTGCTGGACTACTCTGTGCTGCAGCGGCGGCGTGAAATCAGCATCCGCATGGCGCTGGGCGCACAGGCTGGCGACATAGCGCGACGAGTGACGGTGGACATTTTCTGCATGGTGCTGGCGGGAGCGCTGGCGGGCCTGGCGTTGGGCATGGGAGCGGCGCGATATATCGAAGCGCTGCTTTACGGCGTGAAGGCCACGGACCTGGGCATGCTCGCGCTTCCGTCTCTGGCCATTGTGGCGGCGGCGTTGTCTGGCGGCGCTGCCGGCGGTGATCCACGCGGTGCGAACGGACCCGGTGACGATGCTGCGGGCGGAGTGAGAAAAACACCAGCGGCACGAGGCCCGCGCTGCTAGGTCGACGAGGGAGCCGATGGGCCGGGGGCGAATCGCTCGGCGAGCGCCGATAGCATCCAGGTCCAGCCGTCCTTATGCTGATGCCCCAATTCGTCGTCTGGAACACCGGAGTGGCGGAGCGTGACTTCGGTTTGGTCCCCACGCGGCTCGAACGTGACGGTTACGATGGACTCGACCCCCTTGGTCGCTTCCGACACCCACGTGTACTCCACGCATCTAGGGCGATCAACCCGCAGGAAGCGCCCGTAATGCGGCCATGTTCGTCCTTCGTGCTTCACTGCGAAGTAGAAAAGGCCATCGACCACCGCGTTCACGATCGTGCGCTCTGCTCCGAACCACGGACCCCCGGGACTCTTCGGGTCGATCCAAACGTCGAAAACGCTTTCAACCGGCGCGAGAATCGCGCGGGCGACGGTTATATCCGTGAGCTTCATCATGACTCTCTCCTGTACTGTCTCCACCGATCCAAGCACCCGATCGAGGCGCTTGTCAAGGGTGACGATGCTGCGGATTGAGGAGAGGCACCGGCGGCAGGGACCGCCGGCGTTACCGGGGTGCGACTGGTTTAACAGGCGTGACCGGTTGGATGGCTTCAACCACTCCAATCGGTCGAATCGGGACGACGGGAACGATGGGGAAAATCGATTCCGTAATTACGAAGAAGAACGGATCGATCGAGACCGCCACGGCAGTCGTGTTATCCACATCGAGCAGCGTATGGGTAGTGAAGTTGGCGTTGCGCTGGTACTTGACGCCGCTGGGAAAATTGGCATTGTCCGGCGTATTGTTGGCGCAGAAAACGCCGTAGAAATTGACGCCCACCGTCATGAGAAAAATATAATCGCCCAGATAAGGGAGAAACGTCGCCGCAGGTGTATTCGAGGGAACAGTGGCGAGCACGGTTGGCGCCGGTACGGTAGCGAACCCGTTGCTCGATATCTCGATGTGTGTTTCCCATCTGGTAGTGTTGGTGGCGTTGGTAGTCAGAGTCTGGTATAGAAATCCGACGCGGCCTTGAGAGTTGATCGCGACCGCGGGATTAATTCCATTGGCGATGGCGCGAAGGTCGGCTGACCAGGTGACACCGCCGTCGCTCGAACGCCGGAGGTGAATGGTGTAGGGAGACTGGCCCCCGGGAAAGTCGGCCCAGGCGAGGTAGACGATGGCGCTGTTGTTCGGATCCACCGCGATCGAGAGATGCGAACCCACCCGCTCCTGCCCGAGAAAATGGCTATTCTCGAAGGGTATGGTGACATCCGCTGCCACGCGCACGCCGGCCAGATTATCGCCGGTATCCACCAGCGCGGTGTAAGGATTCCCGCCTTGGCCCCAGTTATCGTCGCGGCAGACTACCACATCGGCTTTGACGATCGGGGTAGCGGTCTTCCAATTGAAGTAGGCGGCGTACACCCTGCCACTGCCGTGAATCACAGGCCGAATCGAAGGACCGTTCTGGCCGTTGCCCGGGCTTCTGCTGGCAATGGTGATAGGCCCAAAACCCGCGGGCGCCCCGCCTGTGGCTGCGTTGAGCGACTGTTCGATGGTGGCCGTCTTCGGTTGAGTGTTGAAATCGTTGTGGCCGATGTAGACGCGGTCCGGGTTGCCGGTGCCTGTGGAACCCGGCAGGTGCGCGAAAGCCACCACGTCTGCCTGGCCGGCCGTGCGGTCGTAAAGCAGAACCTGCTGCTGGCTGTTGCCCAGAAAACTGCCCACAACGATCTGGTCCCAACTGGTCCGCCATCCACTGTTGGTCGTATCCAGATTTTCATTCCCGGTATTATCGAACGCGACGACGTCCGACTGGCCGACCGCGCGGTCATAGAGCAGAATCTGTTGCGGGCTGCCGCCTAGAAAGGTGCCGGCGACAATCGGGTTCCAACTGGTGCGCCACCCGCTATTGGTGGTATCCAGATTTTCCTTCCCGTTATTATCGAAACCGACTATATCTGCCTGGCCCGCCGCGCGGTCGTAGAGCAGAATCTGCTGCCGGCCGTTGCCCAAGAAGTCGCCCACGACAATCAGGTCCCAACTGGTCCGCCATCCGCTGTTGGTGGTATCCAGATTTTCCTTCCCTGTATTATCGAAACCGACTATGTCCGCCTGGCCGGCTGCGCGGTCATAAAGCAGAACCTGCTGCCTGCCGTTGCCGATGAAATTGCCTACTACGATCAGATCCCAACTGGTCCGCCATCCACTGTTGGTAGTATCCAGATTTTCCTTCCCATTGCCGTCGAAACCGACGACGTCTGCCTGGCCCGCCGCGCGGTCATAAAGCAGAATCTGCTGCCGGCCGTTGCCCACGAAATTGCCCACAACGATCTGGTCCCAACTGGTGCGCCATCCACTGTTGGTGTTATCCAGATTTTCCTTGCCGGTAGCGTCGAAACCGACGACGTCCGCCTGGCCCGCCGCGCGATCATAAAGCAGAATCTGCTGCCTGCCGTTGCCGGTGAAATTGCCCGCAACGATCAGGTTCCAACTGGTCCGCCATCCACTATTAGTAGTGTCCAGATTGGTTTTACCATTAGCGTCGAAACCGACAACGTCCGCCTGGCCGGCCGCGCGATCATAGAGCAGAATCTGCTGCTTGCCGTTGCCGACGAAATTGCCCGCAACGATCAGGTCCCAACTGGTGCGCCAACCGCTGTTAGTGGTATCCAGACTCACGACGACGGCCGGGGCTGTCACCGCCTGGACCCAGGGCTGATCCTCGTCCGCCCGGGTTTCCAGTACGGTCATGGCGGCGGAACTGGCAAAGTTGCCGGTGCGCAGAACATTCAGATCCAGGTTGTCGGCGCGCAGAATGCCTCCATACAGAACATTCGAACTGCCGCCGAATTTCATGGTGATGTCCCCGGTAGGGAAACTCGACGTGGCGCCCGGGACGATGGCGTTCAACGACCATGTGTGTCCGCCGTCGCTCGAGATATAAATCGGGGCCAATGCGCCGCCTGACGGATTGGGCGTAAACGCAGTCCCCACCATCTGCAGCGGATTGTCCGGATTGACCGCCAGATTCGGCTCGCTGTCCTGATTGGTCTCGCCGCTCAGGGACTTCGGAATCATGTTCACAACGGTAATGGGCATCGCGGATCCTTAAGCGTGGCCGGTTATCATTTACCACTTTTCAGCATGTTGCGGACCCGGCCCAATTCAGCGATCGGCCGGTAATCCAGCGGGTGCGTGGCGGCGAGAGCGGGAACCGGTTTGCCGCGGATGTCGCGATTGTGCAGAAGAAAGACACCGTGGTCCCCCGCCTTCACTTTGGGCGAGCGGTACCAGGCGATGTCCATGCTATTCGGGAAAAGGATCTCGGTGGTGGTGCCCGAATGAACGCCCTTTTCAACCGTTTCGATGGTGATTGTGGCCGTGAACCAATTGGGATCGTGCTCCGAAACGCGGCGCCCGGCCGCTGCCGCCTGAGCATAAGGCCTGGGCGCGGCAGCAACACCGCTCACCACCAGCTCCGCTTGCGCCAGCCGCTGCGTCAATTCGCCGTCATCACCCGCCTGGATCGCGCTGTTCACCTGAGCCTCCACGCCAGCCGCGCTGGCACGTACATTTCCGAGTTCGCTGACCACCAGGCCGTCGCCATAGTGCACTCCGTGGGTAAAGAAAACAGCCTGGTCTCCGACCTTCAGGCTTACGGGCGGTTGAAGCTGAACCGTGATCTGTTGGCCGCTATAACCGGCAAGCACCTGGGGACCCCTCAGAATCCTGATGACCCGGACAATTGCGGTTTCAGAGGAGGGCGCGAATCCGGCAGCCGTGGTGGCTCCGAGTTGTTGCAACTCGCCTTCAAATACAAAGCCCGCCTTAAGGGTCAGATCACTAACTGAGGCCATCGCCCCACCTCGCTTTCGAAGAAAAGCTCTGTTGTCTAAAAACTACCATCGGCGATAGTAGCTTTGCCAAATCGAAATGTCAACGGCAAGCGCTCCCTTGCGCGACTAACGCCAAGCGCTTCGATGACACGGCGGCAAGGACCGCCGGCGCTACAAAGCATTACTCGGATCGCAAGGCCTGCATGATATCGACGCGGGCGGCGCGGGCGGCCGGGAGGGCTGACGCGATGACGGCCGCGGCCAGCAGCACCAGGACGGAGGCTATGACGGGCGCGGTATCCGGCATATGAATGTCCGGGAAATAACTTCCCGCCAGACGCGCCAGCACGAAACCGCCGATGGCTCCGGCGGCGATTCCGGTTGCGGCCATGATGAACCCTTCCTTCACCACACCGGCCAGCAGTTGCCGCGGCTCCGATCCCATCGCGAGCCGGACCCCGAACTCGCGGATGCGGCAGGATACAGAGAAGGCCAGCACACCGGCAACCCCGACTACGGCGATCGCCAGGGCAACTGCGGCGAAGCCTCCGAAGACAAGCGTATTCAGACGGTCCGGCGAAAGCACTTCGGCGCGAATGTCTTCGAGAGTCGCGGCGTGCTCGACAGGCTGGTCGACAGACTTGTCGCGGATAATGCGGGTGACGGGAGTCACCAGCGAGTAGGGATCCGTGCGGGTATGTATGAACAGCCGGCCTCCAAACGTATTCTCCTGGCCGAAGGGATTGTAAATGTTGAAAGCCGCGCCGGGCACCACGTGTTCGTCATCAAGGTCCGCGGCGACGCCGATGATGCGGCGCGGCTTGACGCTGACGTCGATGAACTTCATCACCGGATCGGTCCAGAACATATGGCGGTTGACGGCATCCTGGTTGGGGAACATACGCCGGGCCAGGCTTTGACTGACGATCACGACCATCTCGCTACCCTTGCGGTCATTGTCGTTGAAGTCGCGTCCGGCGAGGAGTGGGACGCCGAGGGCCGCGAAGAAGCCGGGCGATACCGTCCGGAATTGTGCGCGGGGGTCTTCTTCGCCGGGTGCGCGAACGTGGCCTTCGGCGGAGAATTGGAATCCTGGCCCGAAGCTGCCTGCGTCGCGCCAGGGGACAACTGTGCCGAGCGCCACGCCGTCCACTCCGGGGAGCGCGGTGATCTGCCGGATGGACTCCCTGTAGAAGCTGACGGTTTGCTCGGGTGTATTGCCGTATGACATCACGGGTACATTCATGGCGAGCACCTGGCGGGTATCCATTCCGGTTTTTGCCGCCTGCAGCTCCAGCAGCGTCTTGAGCAGCATGCTGGCTCCGGCGAGCAACACAAAAGACGCGGCGATTTGCGTTACCGCGAAAATGCGGAGGCGGCGGCTGGTGCTGCCCGTGATCCGGAGGCTGCTCGCAGCCAGGTTGAAACCCTGCGATCCACCGGACGATGGGAGCCGGGGCACATACGCCAGCAGCACGGCGGCGATCATGGCCAGAGCCGCACCGATCCAGAGCATGCTCGAATCGACCGTAAGATCGAGAGCACGCACTGAGAAGCGCGAGGCGTAGCGCGCCAGGATCGCGACCATGGGGCCGGCGCTAAGAACGCCGAGGGCCGCGCCGGCGAGGCACAGCACCAGACTTTCCGCCAGCAGCGTGCGCCGCAGCGCCGAAGCACTGGCTCCCAGTGCCGCGCGGATCGCGAGCTCGCCTCCCCGGCGCACGGTGCGCGCCAGAATCAGGTTGGCGACGTTTGAGCAGGCGATGATGAAGATCAGTACGGAGGCGGCCATCAGAATGAGCAGCACGGTCCTGGCGCGTGAAGTGATCTGATCGCGCAGGCGCACGACCTCAATGCGGGGATCGGCTTTCGCCGAGTAAGCTTCAGGATGCTCCTTGACCATGGTGGCGTAAACGGTCCGCAGTTCGGCGCGCGCGGTTTCGAGGTCGACGCCGGGGGCGAGGCGGCCGAAGAGTTCAGTCATACGATGCACTCGTCCGGTGACCATGGTGGCGGATAAATGATGCGGGCTGGTGACGACGTTGGCCATAAGCTCGGTCTCCGCCGGGTACGGAACCGATGGCTCAAGCACCCCGACCACGGTGGCCTGGCGGGTGCCGAGCCTTATGGACTTGTTCAGCACTGAGGGATCGCTCTTCAAGACGGTCGTCCAGAAGCGGTAGGTCAGTACCGCGGCGCCCGCGGCGGCCGGGCCGTCATCGCGCATGTCAAGGAGGCGGCCCAGAACGGGGTGCAGCCCCATCACTTCGAAGTAGGAACCGCCTACCACGCCTGCGCGAACCTCGCGCGGCTCGCCCAGGCCGACCAGTGTGAATCCAATGGTAGAGAAGTCGCCGAACTTAGCGAGGCTCTTGACGCGGTCGCGCAGGTCCTGGAGTTCCGGCACTGAAAATGTTGCGTTCTCAACTCCGATGCCTTTGGCGCTCTGACGAATATAGACCAGGCGGTCTTCATCACGATTGACCAGCGGGCGCAGAAGGACGCCTCGAACCAGGGTGAAGATAGCGGCGTTGGCTCCGATGCCGAGGGCAAGCGTGAGCACTACCGTGATGGTCAGCCCTTTTGTGCGGGCAAGGGACCGCAACGCGAATTTCAGATCGTTGAGCATTTCGCTCATGAATACCTCCACACAGCCTCTATTGCTTTGGCTATTATATGCCGCATCCGCGGCTGCACCACGTGTTCAGATGAATCCGAACATAGCGGACTCAGAGTCTGCTCCACGGCGGATTATTTATTCTCATCCGGCTCAGCCAGCAAATCGCCCAGGCGATCTAAGCCGCGTTCCCACATCGAGCGGCGATCGCCGATCCATTGGGCCGCTACTGAAAAACCGGCGGGTTCGATGCGGCAGGTACGCACCCTTCCGACCTTTTCGGTTTGTACCAGCCCGCTTTCCTCCAACACCTGTAAGTGTTGAACTACCGCGGCCAGAGTGATATCGAGCGGCTCTGCCAACCGCGAGACCGATATGGGCCCGTGGCTGAGCTTCTCGAGAATTGCCCGGCGCATAGGATCGCCGAGTGCGTGGAAGACGCGGTCGATATTGGGTTTCTTCCTGTGCATTGGCCGCGCCATTCCAGCCTCGCTCTGCCTAACGCCGGAACTCCTCTGTCAATTGTTCGAGTAGCTTGCGCCATCCCGCTTCACGCATTTCAGGACCATCGGCGCCCTCGAAGAATGCTCCCTGATGTGTGAAGATGAGGTCGGTCCCGGTCTCCGACGGCAGGAACTCAAACGTGACCAGAGACGCCGAGATACACTTCTCGCCCACAGTCATAGTAGAGGCAAATACCACGCGATGGTCAGACACTATGTCCTGGTAACTGGTGTCGTTCGTACAGGCGATTCCCTTCAACGGGGTACCCTCTTGTGAAGCGAAAACGGGCCCGTTCTTTGCCTCCAACTCGAAAGTCCAACTCGTAGTGCTCAACTTCGTGGCCGCCACCTTCCACAAACCAGCGGCGCTTCTTAGCCGGGTCGGCGAAAGCGGAGAATACCCGCTCAGGCTTGGCAGGATAGCTGCGTTCGATGACGAAGGTGCTGTGAATTACGGATCGCTCTTCCATGATCTTGGTTCCTTTCCTCTAAAAATAATTACTTAAGTCTCCACTTGAGTATCTATCACGCGCACAGGATTGTCAAGTGGATACTTAAGTAATTTCGGAGGGGAAAGGACGGCAGCCGCC
>CAWFPJ010000016.1:0-113969 GCA_963817515.1 Bryobacterales bacterium
TATAATCTGGTAATTCGTGCGGGACACTGATTCAAGAGAGCCATCCGCCCCGCGGACGGAAGACGAACCCATGCTGTATTGCCCGGTTTGTTCCACGCGGCTCATGGAACGCAAATGTAAGCTGCTCTGCGAAAAATGCGGCTACTATATGTCTTGCGCCGACTACTATTGAGCCGGGTTTTTTTGAGTTGAAACGCCATGTCCGATCTACCAGCTTTATTAGAACGATTCCGCCGCGGCCCGGAAGTGCTGGCCATGGTCCTGACCGGAGTCTTCGGGGAAGAGGAAGACTTCGTGCCCGCGCCCGGCAAGTGGAGCGCCCGCCAGATCATCGCCCACCTGGCCGACGCCGAACTTGTGGGTGCGCACCGCATGCGCCAGGTGATTGCCGAGGACAACCCAACCCTGATCGCCTACGATCAGGATGCCTGGACGCGCAATCTGGACTATGCACGCCGCAAACCCAAGCAGTCGCTCGAAGCCTTCCGCCGCATCCGCGCCGAGAATTACGAACTTCTGAAAGAGCTTCCCGAAACCGCTTTCGAACGCACCGGCAACCATACGGAAAATGGTTCCATGACGCTGCGCCGGCTGCTGGAAGGCTACGCGGAGCACGCCGAATCGCATGCCCGGCAGTTGCAGCAGATCCGCGAGGAGTATAAGAGAGCGAAGGGCAAGAAGTGAGGTGCGTTCTAGGCATCGCGCTGGCGGCCGGGCTGTTCGCGGCCGTGGCCCCCGACGGCCGGCGCTGGTGGGGGTATGTGGAAGCGCTGGCCAACGACCAGATGCAGGGCCGTAACACCGGCAGTCCGGAGCATCTCAAGGCCGCCCAGTACGTGGCTGCGGAGTTTGAAAAGTCGGGTCTGAAACCGGCCGGAGAGCATGGCTACATTCAGCCAGTGAAATTCAAGGCGCGCAAGTTAGTGGAAAGCGCCAGCAGCCTGGAACTGATCCGTGATGGCAAGACCGAACGGCTGACGCTTGGTGAAGACGCATTCATCGGCGTGCGCACGGATCCTTCCGATTCCGTGGAAGCGCCCTTGGTCTTCGCAGGCTATGGCCTGACCGTCCCGGAGATGAAATTCGACGATTTCGCCGGCCTCGATCTTCGCGGCAAGGTCATCGTCACCATCGCCGGGGGTCCTTCCGATATTCCGGGTCCGCTGAAATCGCATTACCAGTTCGTCACGGAACGCGCGCGCTTCTTGAAGCAAGCCGGAGTGGCGGGCGTGGCTACCATACAGAATCCTCGCACCGCCGATATTCCCTGGAGCCGCTTCTCTTTGGCGCGATTCCAGGAGGCCATGAGCCTGGCCGATCCATCGTTGGCCGATAATGCGGGCTTGAAGATCGGAGTCACCATCAACCCGGAGCACGCCGGCAAGTGGTTCGCGGGGTCCGGTCACGATCTTAAGGAGCTGCTGGCGCTGGTGGATGCCGGAAAGCCGTTGCCGCGCTTTCCTCTGGCGCCCACGCTGCGGGCCAAGGTGAAGGTGGAGCGCCGCGAGGTGGAATCGCAGAACGTGGTGGCCGTCCGGCCGGGAACCGACGCGGCGCTCAAGAGCGAGTACGTCGTGCTCTCGGCGCACCTGGACCATGTGGGCATCGGAGAGCCCATCAACAACGACCGCATCTATAACGGCGCTATGGACGATGCCAGCGGCGTGGCCTCGCTGCTGGATATCGCGGCCATGCTGCACCAGTCCAATACCCAGACCAAGCGGTCGATGCTGTTCATCGCTGTCACCGGGGAAGAGAAGGGGCTGCTGGGCTCGCGCTATTTCGCCGCGCACCCCACCGTGGATGGCAGGCAAATGGCGGCCGACCTGAATATGGATATGTTCCTGCCCCTCTATCCGCTGCATCTGCTCACGGTCTGGGGGCTGAATGAGTCTGACCTGGGCGACCTGGTGCGCAAGGTATCGAAGTCGCTCGACGTGGAAGTGCAGGACGATCCCGAGCCTGAGCGCAACGTTTTCATCCGCAGCGACCAGTACAGTTTCATCCGCCGCGGCGTTCCTTCGCTGATGATGGCCTTCGGCAACCGGAAAGGCTCGAAGGAAGACGAGATCATGAAGCAGTGGCTGAAGAACCGGTATCACGCCCCTTCGGACGATCTCAATCAACCGGTGGATAAGAAGGCCGCCGGGCAGTACAACCGGCTCATGATGACGCTGGCGGAGGCCGTGGCCAATAATCCGGAGCGGCCGAAGTGGAAGCCCGACAGCTTCTTCCGGAGGTTCGCGCAATAAGTCCGGGCCGCGGCGTTAAAGCGCTAAACTGGTCTTTATATGCCGAATATCTACCCGCCCATCCAGGCGCCGAAGCGTCTTCTCTTCGGCCCCGGGCCCAGCATGGTGGCGCCTCGTGTTTACCAGGCCATGTCGCAGCCGGTGGTGGGCCACCTGGATCCTTTCTTCTTCGAAGTGGTCGATCAGGTTCGCGCGCTGCTGGGCTATGCCTATTCCACAAAGAATGAGTTTAATATCGCAATCTCTGGAACCGGCAGCTCCGCCATGGAAGCCGCGGTTGCCAATTTCGCCGAGCCCGGCCAGAAGGTCGTGGTACTCACGAACGGATTCTTCGGTGACCGCCTGGGTGAAATGGCGCGCCGGCAAGGGGCTGAAGTTGTCGGGCTAGCCAAGCCGTGGGGACAGCCCTACGACCCCCAGGAGGTTCGAGACTTCATCCGCCGCGAGCGCCCGCGCGTGGTGGCTTTCGTACAGGCGGAAACCTCCACCGGGATGTTCAACCAGGCCAAACCCATCTGCGAAGCCGCGCGCGAAGTGGACGCCCTTACCATCGCCGATTGCGTCACTTCGCTCGGTGGCATGCCGGTGCTGGTGGATGAGAACGGCATCGATATCGCTTACAGTTGCACGCAGAAGGGTCTGGGCTGCCCTCCGGGTCTGGCGCCTCTCACGGTTGGCCCACGCGCGCTCAGCCGTCTCAAGGCCCGCAGCACCACGGTCCACTCCTTTTATCTGGACTTGCAGCTCCTGGAAACGTTTTACTTCGGCCACAAATATCACCACACCGCCTCGGCCACCCTGTTCTATGCGCTGCGCGAAGGTCTGGCGATGGTCGCCGAAGAGGGCTTGGAAAACCGCTGGGAGCGGCACCGGCGCAACCACATGGCATTCGTTGCGGGCATCGAAGCCATGGGCCTTTCGATGCTTGTGGCCGAGGAACACCGTTTGTGGACGCTCAACACGCCGCGGATTCCCGAGGGCGTGGATGACGCCAAGGTACGCCAGTATCTGCTGGAGCGGCGCAACATGGAAATTGCCGGTGGCTTCGGACCACTGGCCGGAAAGGTTTTCCGAATCGGCACCATGGGATATGGCTCCACCGCTGAGAATGTTCTGCTCATTCTGGAAGCCCTGGAAGAAGCTCTCAAGCATGCGGGCTATGCCGCTGCCGCCAGCGGGCGCACTGCGGCGGAAAAGATGCTGGGCGCGCCTGCGTGACGCCTGCGGATTCAGCCATCGAAATTATTGCTCATCGCGGAGCCGGACAAAGTAACCTGCAACCGGATACGCCGCCCGAGAATACGCTTCCGGCTTTCGCCTACGCCTGGAGTCCCGAGGTCAATGCCGATGCGGCCGAACTCGACATCCACCTGACCAGGGACGGCGAGATCATCGTGATTCACGATGACACCACCGATCGAACTACGAATTGCACCTGGGTTGTCGAAGAACATACGCTGGCCGGCTTGCGCCGTCTCGATGCCGGGAGTTGGAAGGCGCCGAAATTCGCCGGAATCCGGCTACCTACGCTCGAAGAAGTGATCGAGACTGTTCCTGCAGGCAAGCGCCTATTCACGGAGATCAAGACTGGCCCCCAAATTGTTGACCGGCTGGCCCAGGTGGTCCGCGGCTCAGGCAAATCCGCGGCTCAACTGCCGCTCATCAGTTTCAATGCGGATGCCATCCGCCGCGCCAAGCAGAAGCTGCCGGAGCATGAATGCTACCTTCTGGTGTCTTCTGAATTCGATGGCCTCGATGCGCTCATCCAGCTTGTGAAAAGCTCCGGATTGGATGGCATCGACGCCGGGTACCCATTGCCATGCGGCTTGCTGGACCGCATCCGCGACCATCATCTGAAGTCCGTGGTCTGGACCGTCAACGACGTCCAAGCCGCCCGGGAAATGATCCAAGCCGGCGTCCGCAGCATCACCACTGATTTTCCCCGGCAGATGCGGGCTGCACTATCCTCCGAAATTGCATATCCTTGATACATGACCGAAACAAGCCCCATGACCGAAGCGCCAGGAAGAGTCAAGAACCTGGTGACGCCCCCCACCTTTGCCAGCTTCGCCGAGGAGCGCCGCCATCGCAAGGAACGCCTCGCCGCGGCGTTCCGCTTGTTTGCCCGTTACGGATTCGACGAGGGAGTGGCCGGCCACATCACTGCCCGCGATCCGGAAAGGCCCGATTGTTTTTGGGTCAATCCTTTCGGTGTTTATTTCGGACACATACGCGTCTCCGACCTGGTTTTGGTCGACCATCGGGGTGAAGTCATCGAAGGGAACCGCCCGGTCAACACCGCTGCCTTCGCCATCCATTCCCGTGTGCACGCCGCGCGGGCGGACGCCGTGGCCGCCGCTCATGCCCACTCCATCTACGGCAAGACGTGGTCCTCGCTGGGCCGCCTGCTGGATCCGATTACGCAGGATTCTTGCGCGTTTTTCGAAGATCACAGTCTGTTCGACGACTACACCGGTGTGGTCTACGAGACCTCTGAGGGAGACCGCATCGCCCAGGCTCTGGGCAACACCAAGGCGGTGATACTGCGCAATCATGGATTGCTGACCGTGGGCCAAACCGTGGACGAGGCCGCCTGGTGGTTCATCACCATGGAGCGCAGCTGCCAGGCCCAGTTACTGGCTGAGGCCGCCGGCCAGCCGATCAAAATCGACCGCCACAATGCGCTGACCACGCGCGCGCAAGTGGGGGACTCCTACGGCGGCTGGTTCCAGTTCCAACCCATGTGGAACAAGATCTCCCGGGATGAACCGGACCTTTTCGAATAACAGCGGCAGGGGTGTCCGAACCCATTCCGGTTCCAGGGGTTTCCATCAATAAACTCAATCCCTTGTATAAATTCTTTCGCTTTCCATTTGCCTTGGGATGAGCCAACATGAATACTGGTCTTTTCTGCCCGGAGGATCCGGATGCAATTTTCGTCTTACCAAACCGAAGGTTTCTATGATGAAATGTTCGAAGACGATGGCGCTTGCCGCCCGCACGTCCAACTGGTTCTGGATGTCATCCAGTCCCTGTCCGACGGCCAGTTGCTGCGCTACAAGCACGCGGCCGAGCGTTTGCTGCTCCAGTTAGGCATCACCTTCAACGTGTACGGCGACTCTGCCGGCGCCGAGCGCATCTTTCCCTTTGACCTGATTCCGCGCATCATTCCCGCCGATGAATGGGACCGCATCGAGCGCGGCCTGAAGCAGCGCGTACACGCCCTCAACGCCTTCATCGACGACATTTACCACGACCAGAAAATTCTCAAGGACCGCGCCATCCCCGCTGAGGTGGTCACGTCCGCGGTCTCCTACCGCCCGCAGTGCCACGGCCTCAACCCGCCCTGGCGCGTCTGGTGCCATATCACCGGTACCGATCTGGTGCGCGACCGCGATGGCAACTATTATGTGTTGGAAGACAATCTGCGCGTGCCTTCGGGCGTTTCCTACGTGCTTGAAAACCGCGAGGTGCTGAAGCGCATCTTTCCCAGCGTTTTTGAGGGTCTGCCGGTGCGCCCCGTCAATGAGTACGCTGGAAAATTGCTCGAGATGCTGGAATCCATTGCACCGCAACCGAACGGCTCGCCGCGGCCCAGCGGAGGGCCCAGCGTGGTTCTGCTGACGCCTGGAATCTACAACTCGGCCTACTTCGAGCACAGCTTTCTGGCGCAGCAGATGGGCATACAGTTGGTGGAGGGGCGCGATCTGGTGGTCTCCGGCGGCGACGTCCTCATGCGCACTACCAAGGGGCTGGAGCGCGTCGACGTCATCTACCGCCGGGTGGACGACGATTTTCTGGATCCCGAAGCCTTTCGCGCCGATTCGCTGCTCGGCGTCCCCGGCCTGATGGAGGCTTACCGCGCCGGACGGGTGGCGCTGGCCAACGCCCCCGGCAACGGCGTGGCCGACGACAAAGTGATTTACGCTTATGTGCCCGACATGATCCGCTACTATGAAGGCGCCGAACCGATCCTGCCTAATGTGCCCACGTATCTTTGCTGGCGCGATTCGGACCGCAAATACGTGCTGGAGCATCTGGATCAGCTGGTGGTCAAGTCCGCCAATGAATCGGGCGGTTACGGGATGCTGGTGGGCCCGCACTCCACAAGCCAGCAGCAGGAGGAGTTCGCCCTCAAAATTCAGGACAATCCGAGAAATTTCATCGCCCAGCCCACGCTGGCGCTTTCGCGCGTGCCCACCATCGTGGACGATCATTTCGAAGGGCGCCACGTGGATCTCCGCCCCTATGTCCTCTGCGGGAAGGAAATCTACGTGCTTCCCGGCGGCCTCACACGCGTTGCCATGCGCAAAGGATCGCTGGTGGTCAACTCGTCTCAGGGCGGCGGCAGCAAAGACACCTGGGTCCTGGCCGCGCCTGTTAGCCCGCAGCCGGAAGGTCAACAACAATGGCAGTGGCAATCACAATCGCAATAATCCCATGACCATAACAACGATGCACGCAAGACCTCTGCTGAGCCGCGTTGCCGATTCGGTGTATTGGATGGGCCGTTATATTGAGCGCGCCGAAAACGTGGCCCGCTTCATTGACGTCAACCACAACCTGACGCTGGACCTGCCGCCGGGCTACAGCGACCAATGGCAGCCTATCGTGGACACCACCGGCGACCGTGCCACGTTCATCGAACGTTACGGCCACGCCACGCAGCGGAGCGTCATGCAGTTTCTGGCATTCGATGCGGAAAATCCCAACTCCATCTATTCGTGCGTGCTGGCGGCCCGTGAGAACGCGCGCTCGGTTCGCGAAACCATTTCTTCGGAAATGTGGGAGCAGATCAACAGCGTGTACCTGCTGATCACCAGTGAGAGCCGCCGCGCCACGCCCAGTTCTCTGCCGGATTTCTGCTACAACGTGCGCATGGCCTGCCACCTGTTTCAAGGCATCACCGATGCCACCATGAGCCACAATGAACCCTGGCACTTCATCCGGCTGGGCCGCATACTGGAACGCGCCGACAAGACTACGCGCCTGCTGGATGTGAAGTATTTCATCCTGTTGCCTTCGGTGGCCGACGTCGGCACGCCTTACGATGACATCCAATGGACCGCGGTGCTGAAATCCGTCAGCGGATTCGAGATGTACCGCAAGCTCTTCGGCCGCATTTCTCCCGACCGCATCGTGGAATTTCTGCTGCTGGATGGCGAGTTTCCGCGCGCCCTGCGCTACTGCATCGGGGTGGCCGACCAATCGCTTCACGCCATCACCGGCATGCAGCCCGGCGCATTCTCCTGCGCCGCCGAGCAGCGCATGGGGCTGCTGCGTTCCGAACTGGATTTCGCCCGGGTAGATTCCATCCTGGCCGGCGGCCTGCACGAATTCTTCGACGCGCTACAGCTAAAAATGAACACCATTGACGAATGCATCCGCGGCGCCTTTTTCGCGCAGCAGGCGCTTTCCTCGGGCGCCGCCTAGGCCAAGAACCGTATGACCTTCTGTCTTGGAATCAGCGTAGAGCAGGGCCTGGTCGGAATCGCCGATACGCGTCTGGTGGCCGGCAATGAATGCCTGGTAGCCAAGAAGACCGCCACCTATCAGGGCCCGGGATTTGCGTTCTTTGTGATGCACTCCGGTCTGCGTTCATTGCGTGACAAGCTCCTTCTATACTTTGAGGAAGCCTTTGCGCGCGAGACCCTGACGCGCGACCGGCTCTTCAAGGTGGTCAACCTATACGCGCAACAGGTGCGCCGGGTGGCCGATGAAGACGGCGACGCGCTGCGCCGCGCCGAGTTACGATTCAACGCGCATACTCTGATCGGCGGCCAGATGTCCGCCGATTCCGCCCACCGCCTTTACCTGATCTATCCGGAAGGCAACTGGGTAGAGATCGGCCCGGACACGCCCTACCAGATCATCGGCGCCACCGGCTTCGGTAAACCCATCCTGGAGCGGTCGCTTACGCGGAACGATTCTATGCCTTACGCTTTTAAGGTGGGGCTGCTGGCCTTCGACGCTACGCGCCTTTGCGCCGCCGATGTCGATTTCCCCATGGACGTGATCCTATATTCCAAGGGTAGCTTCGAACTGGTGGAGCAGCGTTTTGATCGTGACGACCTGCGCGAGATTTCCTTGTGGTGGCAAGACCGCATGCGGCGCGCCGTGCACGATCTTCCCTCGGAATGGATCGAAGCCGCCTTTTCGAAACTCACCGGCACATAGTGGGTCACCGGCACCCAGAGAGTCATCGGCAGGTAGTAGGGCCGCTTTGGCAACCGGCGGCCGACCGTCAGGCGGCCTTTACTAAGCCAAGGCGCCCATGGGCTGCCACACAGCGTCGTTTATTTGAAACCGGCACGAGTTCATCCGTACGGCCGCTTCGCTTCCGGTGCTGCGGACGATGAATCCGGTAGCGTGGAGGTTGATCGGTCGGACGCCTTCCTGTTTTGCCGGCCAGTCGATCACCATCTCAATGTGGGCGCCCACCGGCAGTAACTTGCGGCAGCGGAACCGGACACCGTGAGAACTGAAATCGCCGGTAGTTCCGGACCCCCACCTTGACGTAGCGCCGCGCTGCGAAACGCGGAAATGAATCTGAATGCGAATGCCGTAGCGTTGATTGGATCGGCGGTCTTTGGCGATCAAGTCCATCTTATGGTCTCCCAGGGTGCCTTCTATAGGTGAAGGCTTAGTACGGGTCCATACCGTGTGATGCAATCCGGAAGCCATTCGCTAACCCATTGAAAATCGATGGGGGGCGGGTATTTTTTACCCGGTATGATGTACCAGAGATCGTTCGGCCAAGATCCAAAGGATGAGACGGATTTCGCCCGCTGCCCAAGCCGGGGCTTGCGCGGGCCATTGCGTCTGGTACGATGAAAACTCCCTCCAATTATGGCCTTGCGCTTGTACAACACGTTATCCCAGCAGGTGGAAGACTTTTCGCCGGCAAGCGATAATACCGTCCGCATGTACACCTGCGGGCCGACGGTCTACGACTTTGCCCACATCGGCAATTTTCGCACCTTCACGTTTGTGGACATCCTGCGCAAGTCTCTTCGGGCCAATGGCTTCAAGCTGAACCACGTCATGAACATAACGGATGTGGATGACAAGATCATCCGCAACGCCGTGGCCCAGCACCAAAATCTCAAAGAGTACACCGCGATTTACACCCAGGCGTTCCTGGAGGACTGCAAGGCCCTGCGTTTGGAAGCTCCGGAGCGGCTGGTTCCCGCCACCGATTACATTCCGGAAATGGTAGAAGCTATCGAGCAGTTGAGCGCCGGGCACCACACCTACTCGAGCGATGGGTCGGTCTACTTTCGGATCGCCACGTTTCCCGGGTATGGCAAACTTTCGCATAACGATTTCAGCGGCAACATCGCCGGCGCGCGCGTGGATGTGGACGAATATGAGAAATCCGATGCGCGCGACTTTGCCCTATGGAAAGCGCCGAAGGCGGGCGAGCCGGCATGGGAGACCGCTATTGGTCCGGGCCGGCCCGGATGGCACATCGAGTGCAGCGTGATGGCGATCAAGTACCTGGGGGAAACCCTGGATATTCACGTCGGCGGCGTTGACTTGATTTTTCCGCATCATGAAAATGAAATCGCGCAATCCGAATCGTTGACCGGCAAACCCTTTGCGCGCTTCTGGCTGCACACTGAATTCCTGATGGTGGAAGGCCAGAAGATGTCCAAATCGCTTGGCAACTATTACACATTGCGTGATTTGATGGCCCTTGGGCATCAGCCCGAAGCCATCCGCTACCTGCTGGCATCGGTGCCGTACCGGAAGTCGTTGAATTTCACGATGGATGGGCTGAAGTCTGCTGCCCTGGCGATTGAACGGCTGCGGAATTTTAAGCTGCGGCTCCAGACCGACAAGTTCGGCGAAGGGATCAACCCGCAGATCGAGACGCGCACCGCGGAAGCATCCCGGGCGTTTACCGGAGCGCTGAACGACGAAATCAACACCGCCGAAGCGCTGGCCGCCGTGTTCGAGTATGTGCGCGATGCCAACAGCGCCATGGATTCGGGCGAATTCCAGACGGCCAATGCGGCCGCGGCGCTCGAATTTCTGGCCAGCTTCGATGCCACATTCGATGTGCTGCGGCCCTCCGGCAAAGCCGGCGAGCTCCCAGATGATGCCGTGGAAGCCCGCATCGCGGAGCGCACCGCGGCCAAGAAAGCCAAAAACTTCGCGCTGGCCGACCAGATTCGCGTTCAGCTACTGGAACAGGGAATCATCCTCGAGGACACCAAAAGCGGCGTGCGCTGGAAGAGGAAATAGGACTTGAAGATCGACACCAAAGCCGTTCATACGGGTGACCGCAAGAAGCCTGGCCCCCACGTTCCCGTCACCAACCCGATTTACACCGCCACCAGCTACTTTTACGATTCCATGGAGCAGCTCGACCGGGTCTTCGGCCATGAAGAAGCCGGCTACTGTTACGCGCGGCATGAAACTCCTTCCACTGTGGCGCTGGAGGAAGTGATGTGCGCCCTCGAAGGCGGGTACGGCGCGCAGTCCTGTGCGTCGGGCATGGCGGCCATCCACATAGCCGTCGTCGGCGGCGCTGGTGGACCGGCGAAAGTCCATCGTGGCGGCCAGTGCCCTGTACGGCGCTACCGTCAACCTTTTGATGACCGTGTTTGAGCCCGCGGGGGTCAGCGTCCGGTTCGCCGATATGTGCGACCTGGATGCCTTTCGCGCGGCGGTGGCCGAGGCCCAGCCGGGCTGCATCCTGATTGAGACCATCTCCAATCCGCTGCTCCGTGTGGGGCACGTCGACCGGATCGCGGAGATCGCCCGGGAAGCCGGCGCGGCGCTGGTAGTGGACAATACTTTCGGTACGCCCCTGCTGGTGCGTCCGCTGGAACTGGGCGCCCACTTCAGCGTGCACAGCCTGACCAAGTATCTGGCCGGACACGGCGACGTGATGGGTGGCGTGGTGATCACGGACCAGCAGCATATTGAAACGCTGCGCGCCCTTTCGCGAACCATCGGACCGGTGCTCGGTCCTTTCGAATGCTACCTGACCATGCGCGGCATCAAGACATTTCCGCTGCGCATGGAGCGCCAGTGCGCCAATGCCTGCCGCGTGGCATCGTGGCTCAGCGCCCACTCCAGGGTGGAGCGCGTGTATTTTCCGGCCGACCCGAGGCATCCCGATGCGGCTACCATCCGGCGGCTTTTTCCGCCCAACCTCTACGGCGCCATGGTGAGTTTTGAAATCAAGGGTGCTGAAGGCCAGGCCGCGGAGAAGAAAGATGTCTTTCGCTTCATGGACGCTTTGAAGCTGATCGTGCGCGCGACGTCGTTGGGCGACGTTCACACCATGATGCTGTATCCGCCGATGAGCTCGCACCGCGAATTGTCGCCTAAGCACCGTGAGCGCATGGGGATTCGCGACAGCCTGGTGCGGTTGTCGGTAGGGA
This sequence comes from Bryobacterales bacterium, assembly GCA_963817515.1. GTDB lineage: Bacteria > Acidobacteriota > Terriglobia > Bryobacterales > Bryobacteraceae > DATMNI01. Next base: position 11,651 of record CAWFPJ010000016.1, read on the forward strand.
TCGAGGCCGTGGAGGATATCCTGGCGGATCTGGAACAAGCGCTCACGGGGTGATTCGCGAAGAAGCAGATTTACAACTCTCGCAAGCGAGCCAACGTCTGAAGTATTTCAGGCTGGTCCTTGACTTCAGCCAGGGGGCGAAGTTGTTCCTCGATATACCGCCAGTCGATCTCGTTCTTGTTCCGGATCACCACACCTTCGGCGTCATGGATATCCAGCGCGCGTGACGCGAATAGTTTCAGCACGACAAGGTCCTCGGCCGAGCATGTCCGGATTTCCAGGCCAGGTCCAAAGGAAAAGGCACTTGCGCGGCGTACGACGCTCTCTTCGAACGGAAGAGCACCTAGCGAGATGTCGATGCCAACCCCGTCCGGCGACTTCAGCAGAAGGACACGCCGGCGGCGTGCAAACTCGCGGGCATTCTCGATCCGCGCGGCATAACCGTCGAGAAGCGGGTCGATGAAGCTGTCTTCAAACCCAAAACCAGCCAGCAGGGTGAGATCCACATCCAATGTAACTCGCGGCTCGCCCCACCTCTGGACTGCGATTCCGCCGATGAAACAGGAACGCCAGCCTCGTTGATCGCAGAAGATCTGCAGTTGCCTGGCGGTGTCGAAGAGATCGATCATCTGCCAAGCTTCGCCAACCACTCCTGCATCTCGACCAATCCCGAGGAGAACCGAGGCGGCCTTTCTCGCACCGCGTGGTTGAAGGCGCATTCCAGCATCGCCAACACTTTCAGGTTGTCGGCCTGCCGGATCTCCTGGTGACGGATGGCTTCGAGTTCCGTACCGGCTTCCTTCCAGTCCTCAACCCAACGGCGCACCATTTCGCGCTCTTCCATACACTGATTATCCACCATCGCGATTTTCGCCATGGGAGGCCGGCATACGCGTGCCCGTAGTGCTACTTCCCCTCCAGAGCTTTCATCGAAAGAGCGATCCGTTTGGTTTTCGAGTCGGCGCTCAAGACCTGCACGTTGACGATCTGGCCGGCCTTAACCACGTCACTCGCGTCCTTCACGAAGCGGTTGGCCAGTTGGCTCACGTGGACCAGGCCGTCGTTGTGTACGCCCACATCCACGAAGGCGCCGAAGCGCGTGACGTTGGTGACCACACCCTCCAGCACCATCCCAGGCTTCAGGTCGGCAATTTCCTTTACGTCATCGCGCCACTTCGGCGCCACGAACTTCTGGCGCGGGTCGCGGCCCGGTTTGCGCAGTTCGTCGCGGATATCGCCGAGCGTATACATCCCCACCCGTTCGGTCTGAAAGCCTTCGAGCCGCACCTTCTCGATGAGCTCGGGGCGCGCGATCAGGTCGGCGACACTCGCGCCCAGGGAGGCTGCCATCTTTTCCACCACTGGATAACTCTCGGGATGCACGGCAGTCATATCGAGCGGGTTCTCACCGCCACGAATGCGCAAGAAGCCCGCCGCCTGTTCGAATGCCTTGGGTCCGAAGCCCGCCACCGACATCAGGTGCAGCCGGGAGCGGAACTTGCCGTGTTCGTTGCGGTACTCCATGATCTTCAAAGCCGTGCGCTCACTGATGCCCGCCACGTAGCGCAGCAGCGCCCAGGAGGCCGTATTCAAGTCCACGCCCACGCGGTTCACGCAGGATTCCACCGTGGCTTCCAGGCTTTGCTTCAAACGCCGCTGGTCCACGTCGTGCTGGTACTGGCCGACGCCGATGGACTTGGGGTCCACCTTAACCAACTCCGCCAGCGGGTCCTGCAGGCGGCGGGCAATCGAAATCGCGCCGCGCACCGTGAGATCCAGATCCGGAAATTCCTGGCGCGCCATTTCCGATGCCGAATACACCGACGCGCCGGATTCGCTGACCGAGACGCTGAAGACGCCTTCGAGGTTGGTTTCACGTAGAAAGCTCTGCACCAGGGCGGCGGTCTCGCGGGAGGCGGTGCCGTTGCCGATGGCGATGGCCCGCGCGTGGTGGCGTGCCATTAGCGTAGCCAGCGTCTTCTTGGAGCCGGCCTCGTCGTTCCGCGGCTGGAACGGATAGATCACGGAGCTTTCCAGGAACTTGCCGGTCTCGTCCACCACCGCGATCTTGCAGCCGGTGCGGATGCCGGGATCGATCGCCAGCACGGTCATCATGCCGGCGGGAGGAGACAGCAGCAGGTTTTCCAGGTTCTCGCGGAAGACCTTGATGGCCTCTTCGTCGGACCGGGTTTTCAGCTCCAGGCGCACTTCGGTCTGGATCGAGGGATTCATCAGGCGCTGGTAGGAGTCTTCGATGGCCTGCTCCAGGTGTGGGACGCATTCGCCGGTGCTGCGCACAACCCGGGACCGCAGCCATTTCAGAGGCTGAGTCTCCTCGAGCTCGATTTCAAATGTCAGCACGCCTTCGCTCGCGCCGCGCCGGATGGCCAGCATGCGGTGCGATGGAATCCTGGACACCGGCTCGCTGTAGTCTGCATACATCTGGTACTTGCCCTCGGGGTCGGGCGCGCCTTTTATCGTGGAGCTGACTACGCGTCCATCGGCCATCATCATGCTGCGCACGGCCTTGCGGAATTCGGCGCTCTCGCTGATCCACTCGGCCACAATATGCCGTGCGCCGTCCAAAGCCTCGGTCGCCGATGGCACGCCCTTTTCGGGGTTGATAAACGTGGAAGCGAATTCAGCCAGGCGCCGGCCGCCGGACTGGTCGCGGAGAAACTGAGCCAGCGGCTCCAGGCCTTTCTCGCGCGCCATCGAAGCTTTGGTCTTACGTTTGGGCTTGAACGGCAGATAGAGGTCTTCGAGTTCGGTCTTCTCCATGGCAGCTTCAATCCGCGCTTTCAATTCCGGCGTGAGTTTGCCCTGGGTGTCGATCGAATGAAGCACGGTTTCGCGGCGCTCCTCCAGTTCCCGAAAATATTCCAGTTTCTCCTGGACATCGCGAATGTGCACTTCGTCCAGGTTGCCGGTGGCCTCTTTGCGGTAGCGCGCGATGAACGGCACCGTGGCCCCTTCGTCCAGCAGCTCGATGACGGCCAGCAGGCCTTTGAGCGGTAGATTGAACAGCTTTGAAATATGCGTCAGTGCGGCGGAAGTCAGCGCTTTGGTTTGAGCCATGATCTTGAGCCAACGGGGGTGAGAGCCCGCTCCATAGGAGCTACAGGTATTTTACGAAAAGGACCGCGTTGCCGCGTTGGTTGTAGAGAAGATCGTCTACCAGGTTGCGAGTCATCAGGATGCCGAAGCCGCCGGGGCGCTTTCCCGCTTCGACGCGCACTTCCACGTGCTTGATCGGGGAATCGTCGGGATTCGAAATGGCGGCATGCGGGAGGAAATCCAGCGAGAAGCCGGTCCCCGGATCATGTACGTATACGATCACGGAACGGGATGTGCGCAGCAGCGAAACCCGCACGCGCTTCTTGGGGTTTGACTTGCCGCCGTGTTCGATTGCGTTCATCAGCAGTTCGCGAAATGCCGCCCCGATGTCTTCGCGGATATTGGGACGCAGGTCGCTGACCATCTCGCGCAAAAAGTGTGTGGTCCGTTCGGCGGCTTCCATCTTGCAGCGAACGCAAAGTGTAATCCATTCCGGACGGGCGGAGATCATGCGGATGTCGTCTTTCCACGTCTTTGAATCAAACGCCTGCTCCACCATGTCGGCCATCTGCGGCCCGGCGATTGGCGAGTGAAAGTAACTGAAGGCCCGTTCCTTAATGGCCTTGACCACACGTGACGGATCGGCGTCACCGGTGACAATTACCTTAGCCTCGGGCTGCAGGGAACGCAGCCGCCGCAGCAGGCTCAACCCGTCGAAACCGTTATTGCCCTGGCCGGCCAACACCACATCGTATTTCGTCGTACGCAGCCGTTTAACGGCGTCTGGTTCATTGTAGGCGTCCTGTATCCTACGACCATCATGTTTGAGAAGGCCGGCAAGCAATTCGTGGACTGCCGGGTCGCTATCAATCACCAGCAAACAGCGTGAACTCAAGGCATCTCCACTCTTCAACCTACTCGAGGTTCAGCATAGCATGCGTCTCAGCGAGAGGCGGAGGGGGACGACGTTGACATTAAAATCAGGTAACCTTATAGTCGTGGGGGGCATCTCAATGAATACCGTGAAATTAGGAATTCTGTTGCTCGTCGTGTTTGCGGCCGCCGAGGCTCAGATCTATCCCCCTGGCGGCGGCTATCCCGGTGGAGGTTATCCCGGCGGCGGTTATCCTGGCGGCGGTTATCCTGGCGGCTATCCTGGGGGGTACCCGGGCGGCGGCACCGGAATCCCAATTCCAAGAAGAAACAAAACGGAAAAGGCCAAGACCGACCCCAACCAACCACTTCCCAACTTTCGCGGCAAGCTCAAGCAGATGGACGCCAAGATTATCTCGCTTGAACTGGGCGACAATCGCGTGCTGGATTTCAAGCGCAACGATAAGACCAAATTCTTCAAGGCCGGCGATGAAATCAAGACCCCCAAATTCTCGGCCGGCGATCAACTTTCAGTGGAGGCCCAGGAAGATCAGACCGGACCCATGATCGCCATCAATGTTTACTGGGAGAAGGGCGCCAGCGCGCAGACGGCCAAGAGCGGTAGTGAGAATTCTCCTGGTGCTGTGGACACCTGGAAGGACGCGCCGAAGGAGGGCGCGCCGTCCACGGCTCCGGGAGCTTCTGCTTCGGGGCCGGTTCCTCCCGCACCGTCGGCTTCCGCACCGTCGGCTTCTGGGCAGACCATCGAACGAGTGTCGCCGCCTGCTCAACGCGACGCCGACGACCCGGGTCCACCCACGCTCAAACGCGGCAAGCCTGCCGACTCTGCCCGGGAGCGTGCCTCGAATCCTCCGGATCAAGTGGCCGTCAACAATCCTCCGCCGGTTGTCGCGCGGCCGCTCGAAACCAATTCGATTCCAGCAGCCGCTCCTTCCGGAAACCAGCCGCTGTCGCGCCCCAGCATCTCTCGCGGCGATGGCGATGAAGACTCCGTGCGCATGGCCCCCCGGCCCGATCAACCGCTCATCCGTAAAGCCGCCGATGCCGCCCTGGAATTCACAGAGACCCTGCCGGCCTACGTCTGCCAGGAAATGATGTCGCGCTTCCAGAGCGAGACGCGTGTTCCGAACTTTCAGCCCATCGACGTGGTTTCGACCGACGTGGTCTACGAAAACGGTAGGGAGGACTATCGCAATATCAAAGTCAACGGCAAGCCCGTCAAGACGAAAATGGAAGAAACCGGCGGCTCCTGGTCCACGGGGGAATTCGGCACGGTTCTGCTGAACCTCTTTGCACCTTATACGGCAGCCGAGTTCCACTTCCGCCGCGATTCCCGGGCGGGCGGGATCCTCGCCAAGATGTATGATTTCGAGGTGTTGCGCGAACATTCCAATTGGAGCATCCACGCCGGATCCCAGAGCTATCAGCCGGCATACACGGGTTCTGTATGGATCGACCCGGCCACGTCGCGCGTGCTGCGCATCGAGATGCAGGCCAAAGGATTCCCCGGGGAGTTTCCGCTGGACCATGTAGAATCGGCCACCGACTATCAGTACATCCGGCTGGGCGACGCCCAGCAATACCTGCTGCCGGTGCATTCTGAATCGCTGAGCTGCCAGCGGGGCACGGACTTCTGCTCGCGCAATGTGATCGATTTCCGCAACTATCACAAGTACAGCGGGGAATCGACCATCAAGTTCGGCGGCGACGTGAAGGACGACGCGAGGGATAAGAACAAAGACAAGTAGGGTGAGTTCCCGCGCTTCGTGCGAATCACAATCTCAAAAGAGAATTACCTCAAGGCAATTGCGGAGGCCGAGTCCGAGGGAGAGATCGTAAAAGCCGTCACGCTGACGCGGTGGCTGCACGTTTCGGCGCCTGCCGTGACCATGGCCATCAAACGTCTCAGGCGCGATGCCCTGATCCGGGTGGCCGATGAAGGCCAGATCTCCCTGACCCGCACCGGACGTGAGATCGCCAACCGGCTGCTCAACCGGCACCACCTGATTGAACGCATGCTGACTGAGATTTTCGGCCTGGAGTGGTACAAAGTCCACGATGAGGCGGAGCAACTGGAGCACGCGGTGTCAGCCGATTTCGAGCGTAAGCTGGTTGAAAAACTCGGCAGCAGCGCGGTGTGCCCTCACGGAAATGTAGTGGGGATGGACTCGCCGCGGCTGCGCCGGCAACAAGGCTTCAAACTGCTGGAGGACGCTAAAGCGCACGAGCGCCTGGCCGTGGTCAGCGTCTTCGAGCGGGACCGCAAGCTGCTGGAATACCTGGATAGCCAAGGCATCCGGCCCGGGGTTTGCATGGAAGTGGCGTCAGACCAGGGGCAAATGGAACTCCTGGTGGATGGGCGGACGGTTCGGATGGATCGGGCAGTTGCGGCCAAAGTATGGGTGAAGCCGGCTTAAGGTCGGCCTCCTGGCCTGCCGCCAGCTTAGTCGGCTTTCGAGTAATAGTAAGTGTACTTGCTGTAGAGTTCCGAAGCCCGGGCGCCATTAGCCACGATTCCCAGAACGTTGTTCTCGCAAAGCGATTGCATGGCGCGAGTCACATTGTCGAACGTGGTGGAGCCCACCTTCACCACCAGGATGGTGCCATCGGCCGCGGTTGACAGCAGATTGGCATCGGCGGAGAACAGCAGCGGGGGCGTATCGAAAATGGCCCAGGTGAAACTGCGGGGCAACTCTTCGAACATCGTCTTGGCCTGCCGCATGTTCAGCAGTTCCAGCGGATTCTTAACCGGCGAGCCGGCGGGCAGAACATAGAGGTTCATACCTTCCATGTGCCGCATCGCCTGCGCGAAAGTGCACTGCCCATTGAGGAAGTCCGAAAGTCCGGGGGCGCGGTCGATCTGAAACAGGTTGTGAATGTTGGGCCGGCGAAGGTCGAAATCGCCCAGCAGTACCGAGCTTTCAGCCAGATGCGCATGCGCCAGGGCGAGGTTGACCGCGGTAAACGTCTTGCCCTCCGCGGGAGACGGACTGGTCACGATAATGGTGTGGAGGGGCTGCAGCGTCTGCAGGTGATTCAGCCGCGTGCGGAGTGTGCGAAACTCCTCGGCCGGCGTCTCGTGAGAATTGCTGAGATCGAGGAGATGGGATTCAGGCGCCGGTGAGAACGGCACCACCACCACTTCACTCAACATGGCGGTGTGAATATTGAGCCGCACCGGAACCCCGTTTGCCGCCGAGGAATGCAGCGGCGGCTCCGCCGACCGGATCTCGGGGCCTAAAGGAAGCGCAATCGAAAGCGGACTGTTCTCGTCCGGCAACACGCCTTCTGCCCGGCGTAAAGCGTCATGTACTCGACTCATTGTTTCTCCACGGCTCGTTTATCTTTTCCGGCAGGATCCGGCATCATAGGATAAACCCCGCTCTAGGTGCTCTTGCCAGAATAGTAATAGTAGGCCGACGCGCTCATGGCGATGGACCCGATGATAATGGCGCTTGACCATCCCAGCCATTGCAAACGCCGTTTTCTCCGCACCAGCAAGGCATTCTCGAGCAGCGGAATGCTGCTCAACACGGGCAGGTTGGTGTATGCCCGAACATCCTTCAGGTTTTTCAACGACGTGTTCTTCATCTCTTTGGCGCCGGCCAGCACGATACCGATCATCAGCCCCGCACCAGCGCCGATCGCTGCCCATTTGAGGCGGTCCGGCTCGGAAGGCGCGGTCGGATCCGAAGCCGGATCCAGGACTTCGAGATTCTCACCGGCCTTGTGCTCTTCCAAAGCTTTCGCCGTATCGGACATCTCGCTTTTCTTGGACTGCTCCTCGTAGCTCTGCTTGGCCATGCCGTAATCGCGCATCAAGCTGGCATACTGCTGTTCCAACTGCGGGCTGCTTTCGATGCGTGAGTTATAGCCGATGATCTGGCGGTTCAGTTCCGTCACCTGGTGTTGCTTGTCTTCCATGGTCAGGTTGATGTTCTGAATCTCGGTCTTCAGCACGGCGATGGAGCCTTGCAGGTCCTGCACCATCTTCAGGTTCTGAAGGTTGGGGGCCTTTTTGGTCTGAGGCTGAGTGGACGAGGCGGCGGACTGCAAGGCCACGTCTTCTCTTTCGGCATCGGCCTTCTGCTTTTCGAGAGAAGCCAACTGAGCCTGGGCCTGCCTGAGGTCCGGGTGATCCTTGGTCATCATCTCCGACCAGGCTTCCACTTTCGCCTTCTGATCCATGATCCTCTGGTTCAGATTGTTGAGCCTTTCATTGCGGACCGCCGCCGGGCCCGCCTGAGTAACCGTGTCCTCGGTTTGGGCGGTGTAATAGTTCAACTGCGTGTTGTAGTTCTGCAGTTGGGTCTCGATCTGCAGTTTCTGCTGCTGATTCCGGCTGAGCGATTCGTTGGCATTCGAGAGTTGCATCTGCAGCGACTGAAGTTGCGCCACGTTGGCCTGGAACTGTTCCGGGAGCCGGCCCAGATTCTCAGCCTTGAACTTGGTGATCTGGCTCTCCAGGTTGATCATCTTGTCGCGGGCGGTTTTTAATTCGTCACCTAGAAAGCTGGATTGGAGTGTGGCCTGATTTCGCTGCACCGTGACGTTGGTCTCGTTAAACTTGGTCACCAGTTCACGCACCACAGCCTGGGCTTTGAACCGGTCGGGATACGAAAATTGAAATGGTGAATGCCGAGGACACGCGTCCCTGTCCGGCCGCTACTTCAATCGGCTGGATTTTGATCTTGTTGCGCATATCCGAGATGACGTCTTCCATGGGTTGGTGCGCCCGCTCCTTCTTATACAAATCGAGCGCCGGCCGCTGGATCAGGTCCGCAAGGCTGCCGCGGCTGAGGATATCCGTCTGCATTTGCTGAAGCCGCTGCTGCATCTGCATGTTGATCACGGTGGGAACCAGGGTGGCAGAAATCTGTTGCGGCGTGATGCGCATCACCGCTGAGGAAACGTAGGTGTCCGGGTAAAGAAAGGCCACCACCACCGCGATCACCAAACCTCCAAACATCGGCCCGATGATCCACGAACGGTAGCGCCGGAACATGTCGATGTAGTCCTCGACGTCGGGTGGACGGCGGGAAACGGTCACATAATTTTGCGCTGCTGCCATATACTCAGATACCTTCCACTTGGTGTTGCCTGGTTAAAAAACAGTTACAAAACCTGGGTTAATGCACGATAATGATGTCGCCTGGTTCCAGGTAAATGTTCTTGTCCAACTCCTTGCCCTTTATGGCTGCCTTGTAGTTGAACTTCAAACGCGTATTGCCGCGCATGATCGTAATATCGGACTGGTGGGCGAAATCCTTGAAGCCTCCGGCGTTCACCAGCGCCTCCAAAACCCGGGTCGGCACCACCAGTTTGACTTCGCCCGGTTTGTTGACCTCTCCCTCGATGAAGTATCGCCGGCTGTTGACTTGCGTGACGGAGACACTGACATCGGGCTCCCGCAGGACCTTCTTGAGCTTCTCCTGAATGGCAACGCCGAAAGCTTCCGGAGTGAGCCCAGCGGCCTGGACTTCGCCAATTAAGGGAATCGTAATTTTACCGTCCGGGCGAATCATATGCGCGCCGGAGAATTCCGGACTCTTCCAGACCGTAATCGAAATCATGTCCTCGGCGCCCAAAATGTAGTTCTTCACATCGAGCCCCGTGACACCCTGCACTTTGACGGCTGCTCCCTCTGCCGGCGCGGCGGAGGCAGCCATCTTTGAAGGAGTCACGTCAGTCTGAGGCTCGGCCGGAACTTTGGCGCCCGAATCGGCAGCCGGCGCTTCAGACTCAGCGGGCTTCGGTTTGGGGGGATCCTGGGCGAATCCCGAAATGCCGTACCCTAAAATGCACAAGACCGCCACTAACGCGGATATGGTCGCCGTTCTCATCATGTACCTCTGAGGCTTCTCTGGACCCCTCACTTCACCCCCGGCCGCAAAGTATAACGATGGGCCATAAGCGCTACTGTACTAAATATACTGTACAGCATTTAAAATGGGAACCTTATAGGGCGAAAACGTGATACGTCTGTTTTCAACCATTACAGTACGGCTAACTGAAAGGGGACAAACCATCGGCCGGGGCATCGGGATACACTTCCGCATAGTGTATTTATCCCAAAAACCAGAGGGCGCGTTTTTCCCGGCTGGTAAGCCATAGAAAAATCAGGTAATCTGAATACGCAAAGCCGGATCTTGCACGGCATTAAAAGTGCTTCTAGTTACACGGATAGTTGTCTCGCGAATCGGCTGACGGGCGGTCACCATGTTGCAGGAACTTAAGTTCCAGTTGTCTACCGCAATACTAACGATACTAACCCTCGCCGCCGGTGTGTTCGCATTTATCAGCTTCGAACAGCAGACCCGTTTCCGTCTTCCCGAGGACGGCGTAATTTGGGTTGACCGGCAGGGCGGCGTAGAGGCTCTGTATGTGCGGGCGGGCGGCGGCGGAGCCAATGCCGGGGTGCATCCTGGAGACCGGTTGGAGCGCATCGACACGGTTCCGGTGGACCGGGCCGAAACGGTCACGCGGATTCTGGTGCGGCTGGGGTCATGGAACAAAGCCAAGTACCTGGTGAACCACGGCGGTGTGCCTGTGGAGACCACCGTAATCATTGGCGAGGCTCCGCGCGCGCTGGCCTATGAGTACCTGGTGGGGCTGGCCTACCTGGTGATCGGGCTGTTCGTTTATTTCCGGCGCGGCAGTGCCCACAAGGCGCAGCACTTCTACGTCCTGTGCCTTTCTTCGTTCATCTTTTTCTGCTTCCACTACACCGGGCGGCTGGATAGTTTCGACAAAGTGATCTACTACGGGAACGTGGCCGCCGGCCTGCTGGCGCCCACCGTTTTCCTGCACTTCTGCCTTACCTTTCCCGAACCGCGCAAATGGTTTTTGGGACGGACGCGCAAGGTCCTGCTGTATGTTCCGGCGGCGCTGCTGTTTGCGGCGTATGTGGCATTCTCCTCGGACACGGTGAAAATCGGCGTTCCGCTGCTGGAGCTGAGCTGGATGCTGGACCGCTTCTGGGTGGTGTTTTCGACCGTGCCGTATATTATCGGCGGCGTGGCGCTGAGTATGGAGTACGCCCGGGCCGAAGATCCGATCGTGCGGCAGCAACTCAAGTGGCTGCGCAACGGCTCCTTCTGCGGCATTTTGCCCTATGCGGCGTTCTACGTTCTGCCCTATTCGCTGGGCATGGTTCCCAACGCCTACCTCAAGATGTCGGTGCTGCCGGTGGTCTTGATTCCGCTCACCCTGGCCTACGCCATTGTGCGCTACCGGCTGATGGACGTGGATGTGATTTTCCGCCGCGGCTATGCTTACACGCTGGCCACGTTGTGCGTGCTGGCGGCTTTCTACGCCATCGTGTTTTCGCTGGGCAACCAGGTGCAGCGGTATTTCAAAGACCTGGGCACCACCGGGCTGATGACCGTCATGCTGATCACAGCCTTCGTGTTCCAGCCGATTCGCAACTGGATTCAGGAACGGTTGGACAAGCACTTCTACCGCGACCGCTACGATTACCGCCGCACGGTGGTGGAATTTGCGCGCGAACTAAGCTCTGAGACGGACCTCGATACCATGCTGGCGTCGGTCGGCGAACGGCTTCTGCAGGCGCTGACGATCAAGCACGTGGTTTTCTTCCTGGCCGAAGAAAGCTCCGGCAGCCCGACCTTCTTCCTGAAAAAGGCCATGGGGCCCAACTCGCGCCTGGCCAGCGTCAATTACGAGGAAATGGATCTCAGCTTTCTGAACTGGAAATTGCCGGAACCCTACCTGTTCTTCGAGCGCACCCGCTACCAGTTGGATGCGGTCTCGCGGTCGTGGCCGGCTTCGGTTCGCAAAACCATTGCCGATCTCGATTTAACGTACTACCTGCCCTGCACGGTGCGCGGCCGGACCATTGCTTACCTGGGCGTAAGCCGGACGGCGGATGGCGATTATCTTTCGAGCACCGACGTGGAGTTGCTGCTCACGCTGGCCGGTTACGTAGCCATCGCGATTGAGAATGCGTCGCTGTACCAATCTCTGCAGCGCAAGGTGGAGGAGTACGAGCGGCTGAAGGAATTCAGCGAGAACATAGTGGAATCCATCAACGTGGGCATTCTGGCCGCCGATCTGGAAGACCGGGTGGAGAGCTGGAATACCCAGATCGAACAGTTGAGCGGCATCACGCGCGAATATGCGGTGGGCAAGAAGCTGTCGGAGCTGTTTCCGGCAGAATTGTCGGCGCAGTTTGACCGCGTGCGCGGCGAGACCGGAATTCATCACCTGGACAAATTCGTCTTGAAGCCCGCTGTTCATTCCCATGCCGTCAACGGAACCGGCAATGGCAACGGTATCGCGACGCCGGCCCGCCTGAGCGAGGCCACCTTGAACATTGCCATCGCGCCACTGGTTTCGAAGGATCAGCGGCAGATTGGGCGGTTGATCATCTTCGACGACGTCACGGACCGCGCCGAACTGGAGCAGCGGCTGGTGCAGGCGGATAAATTGAGCAGCATCGGGCTGCTGGCGGCGGGCGTGGCGCACGAAGTCAACACGCCCCTGGCGGTGATTTCGACTTACGCCCAGATGCTGGCCAAGCAGGTGGCCGACGATTCGCAGAAATCGCTGATCCTGGACAAAATCGCCAAGCAAACCTTCCGCGCCAGCGAGATCGTGAACTCGCTGCTGAACTTCTCGCGCACCTCCACCACTTCGTTCGGCGATGTGAATGTGAACCGCGTGATTCAGGAGACGCTGTCGCTGCTGGAGCACCAGTTGCAGAAATCGGGCATCCAGGTGAAGACCAACCTGGAAGCGGCATTGCCGGGCGTCCACGCCAACGCCGGCAAGCTGCAGCAGGTTTTTCTCAACCTGTTCCTCAACGCGCGCGACGCCATGGCATCCGGCGGCACCCTCGAAGTAACCTCGTGGGCCGAGGGTACCCGCGCCCGGGTGGAAGTGGCCGATTCGGGGCCCGGAATCGCGCCCGAGCACGTGCACCGCATCTACGACCCGTTCTTCACCACCAAGGCGGCGCGTAAGGGCACCGGCCTCGGTCTATCGGTGACGTACGGTATTATTCAAGAGCATGGCGGATCAATCGAAGTCTCCAACCGGCGCAGTGGTGGCGCCACGTTCCGCGTCGAACTTCCGCTGGCCGTGGCCTCTGGCAGGAAGCCGGTGAGTGCCGCCTGAAATGACCGTTCCGCAGTCTTCGCTCATCCCTGTTAAAGGCAAGGTGCTGGTAGTCGACGATGAGTCTGACATCCGCGAGAGCCTGGAACTGCTGTTGATTTCGGAAGGCTACTCGGTCGAGTTGGCGCAGAATGCCACCGAGGGGCTGCAGAAAATGGAGGCCGGCAGCTATGACCTGGTGCTGCTGGACCTCATGATGCCTGACAAGTCCGGGATGGAGGTGCTGGAAGACGTCCGCCAGCGTGACAAGGAAACCCCCATCTTCATGATCACCGCCTACGGTTCGGTGGAGGCCGCGGTGCATGCCCTGAAACTGGGGGCCAACGATTACTTTTCGAAGCCCTGGGACAACGAAAAGCTGATTATCGAAATCGACCGCATGATCGCGCGGCGCCGCCTGGAATACGAGAACACGCACCTCAAGCGCGCGCTGAAACAGCGCTACAGTTTTCCCAACATCATCGGCAAAAGCGAGCGCATGGTGAAGATGCTGGATCTGGTGGGGCAGGTGGCCTCCAGCCGTTCCACCATCCTGATCACAGGCGAAACGGGCACTGGCAAGGAGTTGGTGGCCAAAGCCATTCACGCCAATTCGCCGCGTGCCGATCACATGTTCGTGGCGGTGAACAGCGGGTCGCTGCCGCCGGAGTTGCTGGAATCCACCTTGTTCGGCCATGTGAAAGGTGCGTTCACGAGCGCGATTCAGACCAAGAAGGGTTACTTCGAGGTGGCCGACCACGGCACCATTTTCTTCGATGAGATCGGCACCCTGGGACCGGAAACGCAGATCAAGCTGCTGCGCGTGATTCAGGAGAAGGAATTCACGCCGCTGGGCGCCACCGACCCCATTAAGGTGGACGTCCGAATTCTGGCGGCCACCAATGCCGACCTGGCCCAGCTGGTGAAGGAAGGCCGATTCCGCGAGGACCTCTACTACCGGCTGAACGTGATCAACGTAGCGCTGCCGGCGCTGCGCGATCGCAAGGAAGATATTCCTTCGCTGGCGGGCCACTTCTTTACTTACTATTGCCGCGAGAATAACAAGTATCTGGACTCGTCCGGAAAGTCCATTCTGCATTTTCAGCCCGAGGCCATGCAGGTGCTGATGGAGCATGCCTGGCCGGGCAATGTGCGCGAGCTTGAAAATGTGGTGGAGCGCGCCGTGGTTCTGGCGGCGGAGCCCTCGGTGCCGGTGGACGTGCTGCCGGAGACTATTCTGCAGGCCAATGGCATCCGCCTGAATCGCGGGGAAGGCGTGCCGCTGCCGGCCGACGCATCGCTATTCGAGATTGTCAACGATTTCGAACGCGGAGTGATTCTGAAACGGCTGGAGCACTGCAACTGGAGCCAGACCGAAGCCGCCGAAAGCCTGCACGTGCCCTTATCCACCTTGAACCAGAAGATCAAGCGCCTGGATGTCAAGATACGGAAGAAGTCGGACGGGTAGCTTAGATTTCACCGCGGAGTCGCTGAAACGCTGAGATCGGACGCGGAGTGGGCCAACCTGACATATTCTCAGACGGAATGGCTCCTTACACCGATGCTGTGCCCTTCTGGGCGCGGTTCAAGATCTCGTCCGCCAGCGCCTGCGGCTGGTCCACGTTGTGAATGGTCAGGCGGCTGGCCTCGCCCGCTGTTTCAATTGAGAGATTGCCCACGTTGAACATCCGCTGCGTCAGGCGCTGGTCCACGCGCACGTCCTGTACCTTTGTGAGTTGGATGGTCCTGGTGGATTTGGAAAGCGCTCCGGATTCATAACGCAGCCTGTCGCCCGTGATGGTCGTGGTGTTTAAGCGGCGCTGCAGTGCGCGCTCTGCCGGCCATATGAAGATGAGCGCGGGCAATACCATGATCCACTGCGATCCGGCTTTTTCGTTCCAGGACGTGACGCAGCCATACTCGAGCGCGACGAAAATGATGGCTGCGGCGATGGTCCCCAGTTTGATAAATTTCGCCGTGGGCCGAACCGTAAGCTCTGGCACAGTACCTTCCTCCGCAGGGTTTATTGTAACGCGGCCTCCTGCGTCCTACGATAGAGCGCAGCGGGCTTTGAATCTTCCTCGAATTCTGCTAATTTCGTATCCGGCCTATAAAGACGCGGGATACGCACATGAAACGGAAGATTCTTCTGACTATCAACGGCTCGCCTTACGTCGACGAGGTAGAGCCTCGGCTGCTCCTCATTCACTACCTTCGCGAAGTGGCCGGTCTCACCGGCCCGCACATCGGCTGCGAGACGTCTATTTGTGGCGCCTGCACCGTGATGCTTGACGGCAGGGCCGTCAAATCCTGCACCATGTTCGCGGTTCAGGCGGACGGACACGAACTGCTCACCATCGAGGGCCTGGCCCAGAACGGCAAACTGGATTCCATGCAGGAAGCCTTCTGGAACGAACACGGACTGCAGTGCGGTTTCTGTACGCCGGGCATGATTCTGACGGCCAAACAACTGTTGGCCGACAACCCGAGCCCCACCGACCAGGAGATCCGCCATGGTTTGGAAGGCAATCTCTGCCGCTGCACCGGCTACCAGCACATCGTCAACGCGGTGAGGACGGCGGCGAAGGCGGGAGCATAAATATGGCCACCACTATTACCAAACCCGAAACCCTGGTCGGCAAACGGATACGCCGTCAGGAGGATCCCCGGCTCATCACCGGGACCGCCGTCTATGTGGACGACATCAAGATGCCGGGCATGCATCACGCCTGCGTGGTCCGCAGCCCGCACGGCGCCGCGCGCATCGCCCGCATTAACGTTAAGCCCGCGCTCGAGCGGCCGGGTGTAGCAGCGGTGTTTACGGGTGCCGATGTTAAGGATCTGGGCGCCGTTCCCTGCGCCGCGTCCCTGCCCGGCCTGCGCGTACCGCATCACCACCTGCTGGCCCAGGACCGCGTCTATTATGTCGGGCACCCAGTCGCCGTGGTGGTAGCCACGGACCGGTATATCGCGCAAGACGCCGCGGACCTGGTGGAAGTGGAGTACGAGCCCCTGGGCGCGGTCACCGACCCGGAGAAGGCCCTGGCCGCCGGCGCGCCTGCGGTGCATCCCGAATGGCCGGACAATATCGCGTTTACGTTCCATCAGGAAGGCGGCGACACCGCGCAGGCGTTTCGCGACGCCGACGTGATCGTTAAGCAGCGCATCACCAGCCAGCGGCTGATTCCCACCGCCATGGAAACGCGCGGCGTGGTGGCCGAATGGCGAGCCGGCGAAAAGTCGCTCACGCTGTATTCCTCCACGCAGATTCCGCACCTCATGCGCACGCTGGTGGCGGGGATTCTGGGAATGCCGGAAAATTTGCTGCGCGTGATCACTCCCGAGGTGGGCGGCGGTTTTGGCTCCAAGCTGAACGTGTACGCCGAAGAGGCGCTGACGGCTTTCATCGCCATGCGCATCCACAAGCCGGTGAAGTGGGTGGAATCGCGCCGCGAGAATTTTCAGTGCACCATACACGGCCGCGGCCACGTGGATTATTTCGAACTGGCCGCCAAACGCGACGGCACCATGCTGGGGATGAAGCTCAAGCTCATTCAGGACCTGGGCGCGTATCACCAGCTACTCACTCCGGCTATTCCCACGCTGTCGGTCCTGATGATGCCGGGGCTGTACCGGTTCAAGAACATTGAGGCGGACATCGTGGGGGTTTTCACCAACTGCGTGCCCACCGACGCCTACCGCGGCGCGGGCCGCCCCGAGGCCACGCACGGCATTGAACGGATGGTGGACATTCTGGCCGACGAACTGGGTATGGACCCGGTGGAGCTGCGGCTGAAGAACTTCGTGGGCAACGACGAATTTCCTTTCCCCACTGCCACGGGCCTGAGCTATGACAGCGGCGACTACGCCAAGCCGTTTAAGAAGGCGCTTGAGCAGGTGGATTATAAAGGGCTGCTGAGCCGGCAGGAGAGCGCGCGCAAAGAAGGCAAACTGATGGGCATCGGCATGTCGACTTATGGCGAGATCTGCGCCATGGGCCCTTCGATCGCGCTGCCGGCCGGGGGTTGGGAAAGCGCCACCGTAAAAATTGAGCCGACCGGAAAAGTCACTGTGATGACCGGCGCCTCGCCGCATGGGCAAGGCGAGGAAACCACATTCGCGCAGATTGTGGCCGATGAATTGGGCGTAGCCATGGATGATGTCCTGGTGGTCCATGGCGACACCGCGGTGGTGCAGTACGGCATTGGCACCTTTGGCAGCCGCGGCACGGCTGTGGGCGGCACTGCGATGTTCTACGCGCTGCAGACGTTGAAAGCCAAGATCAAAAAATTCGGCGCCATGATGCTGGATTCGGACACCGTCACCCTTTCGGGCGGCGTATGCACCTGTGAACGCAGCGGCAAATCGGTGTCATTCGCCGAGATGGCGGTGGCCGCGTATCATGCCAAGAAGCTGCCGCCCAACACGGAGCCGGGAATGGTGGCCACCTGTTTCTGGGAGCCGCCGAACTTCACATTCCCGTTCGGCGCCCACATCGTGGTGACGGAGGTAGACCGGGACACCGGCGACATTCACATCGAGCGCTATGTGGCGGTAGACGATTGCGGCAAGATCATCAACCCGCTGATCGTTGCCGGACAGGTGCACGGCGGCGTGGCGCAAGGTCTGGGCCAGGCGCTCTGGGAGCAGGCGGTCTATGACGACAGCGGCCAGCTTGTGACGGGCGAGCTCACCGACTATGCCGTTGCCCGGGCGCACCGTATGCCGTGGCTGGAATGCAGCCACACGGAGACGCCTTCGCCAACTAATCCGCTGGGCGTGAAGGGCGTAGGCGAAGCCGGCACTATCGGCTGTTCGCCGGCGGTGGTGAACTCAGTGGTGGATGCGCTGTCGCCCATGGGCGTGCGGCACATCGACATGCCGATGACGCCCGAAAAAATCTGGAAGCTGATTCAGCAGCACGATCAAGGAGGCCGCGCTTGATTCCCCATGAATTCGAATACGCCTCACCGGCCACGCTTCAGGAGGCGCTCCAACTTATCGCGGACGGCTCCGGAAAGATTCTGGCCGGCGGCATGAGCCTGATTCCGATGATGAAACTGCGGCTGGCGACACCCGGCAGCGTGGTAGATCTCGGCCGCGTCCCGGGGTTGAAGCAGATCTCGGAATCGGATGGTGTGGTACACATCGGCGCCATGGCCACGCACCATGAGATCGAGACGTCTCCGGTGACGCGCAGCCGGTGCCCGCTCCTGTCCGAAGCCGCGGGCAGCATCGGCGACATCCAGGTGCGCAACATGGGCACGATCGGGGGCAGCATCGCGCATGCCGATCCGGCGGCCGACTATCCGGCGGCGCTGCTGGCTCTCGAAGCCCGGGTGCGGCTGGTTTCAGGCGCCTCGGAGCGCACGGTGGCGGCAGCCGACTTTTTCCTGGATGCCTTCACTACGGCCATCCAGCCGGGCGAGATCGTGGTGGAGGTGCTGGTCCCGGCCGAAGACGGCAGCGAGGGTTACAAGTACGAAAAGGTGGCGCATCCGGCGTCGGGCTTCGCGGTAGTCGGAGTCGCGGTCCGGGTTAAGCGAAGCGCCGGCAAAATCTCCATGGCGCGCATCGCGGTCACGGGGATGGGGCCGCATGCGTTTCGCGACGTAGCGGCGGAAAAAATGCTCGAAGGCGGGGCTGATGCGGCTAAGGCTGCTGCGGTAGTGGGCGAAGGCCAGGAGACGAATTCCGATCTCTATGCCAGCGGCGATTACCGGCGGCATCTTGCCCGGGTGCACGCCGCCCGCGCGCTGGCCGCGGCCATTTCGAGGTCCTCGTGAAAGTAGCGCAGGCATGCTTGCGTGCGGTTTTATTCCGCTTGAGGGCGGCATGAAAGTCGCGGGGTCGTATATGATTCCGGCTCTAAAGGATCGTGTCTATGCGCTCCTGCAAGACCCGGCGGTGCTGGCCAGGTGCATGCCCGGATGCGAGTCGCTGGACAAGATCGGGGAAGACGAATACGCCATGCGCATGAAAATGCTGCTGGGCAGCATGTCGGGTCTGTTCGAAGGCAAGGTCAAGATCAGCGAGCCGAATCCTCCATTGAGTTTTCGCCTGCTGGTGACGGGCGCCGGCAAGATCGGCTTCATGAAGGGTGAGGGCGTGTTGACATTGGCCGAAACCGGAAGTCAGACCGAATTACCGCCAACCAGTGTGCCGCAAACCGAATTACCGCAAACCAGTGTTCAGTACGAGGGCGATGTACAGGTGGGCGGCACTATTGCGGCCGTGGGCCAGCGTTTGATCGACACGACCGCGAAAATGCTGATCAAGCGTTTTTTTGAAAAACTCCAGGAAGCGGCCACGCCGGCTGCGGCGATTTAACTCTGGCCTTCCAGGATCTTTCGCAAGAACACCAGTTGACCCAGGTGATACGCGTTGTGGTCCGCCAACACCAGGGCTTCGCGCAGCAGCGTTTGTCCCGAGCCGTGCGGCACCTTCGCCAGCAGGTCGTGCTTGGTGTCGGCAACCAGTTCCTGCATTTCCTTCAGGTCCTTCTGAAACCGCTGGATGCTCTGGTCCCAGGCCTCCTCGCCCGCCGGCGCCTCGTCGGCCGGCCAGTAATCGTCCGGAAACTTCTTCTCCCGATACTGGGGATTGCGGCTAAAATCCAGAATATCCTCCTGCGCCAGCCGCATATGTTCCAGCAGTTGCCATGCGGTGTGCGGAGCGCCCGCGGGCTTTGCGCCTCGCATGGCCACAGGAAAATCAGCTACGGCCGCAACCAGATTCACGTGCGCGCCTTTCATGTTCAGCAAATTGGCCAGATGCTTGCGAAGGGATAAGGTTTCTTGCTTGGGCATATACTCAGTTTGCTACGATCAAATTCCGAATGGTTATTACCCTAGGCCAGATTCTGGATTCCGGCGACCCGGCGCTTTACGATGTCCGCTCCAAAGCCGCGGGGCCCAAAAGGTTCACTTCCCATCACGCCGGAGATGCTGCTGCAAAAACCGTCGGGCGACCTTTTCGGCTGGAGCCAGGACGCCGGCATGGGCTGGGACCCGGCCGCGCTGGGCGGCAAGGAATTCCTGATTCTCAGCACACACGGCGGCATCCGCGCGGCTGACGGCACGCCGGTTGCGCTGGGCTATCACACCGGCCACTGGGAAGTCGGGCTTCTGATGGATGCCGCAGCCAAGGAGTTGAAGTCGCTGGGCGCCATCCCATTCGCAGCCTATTGCACCGATCCCTGCGACGGCCGCACGCAGGGCACTACCGGCATGTTCGATTCCTTGCCCTACCGCAACGACGCCGCCTCGGTGTTCAAGCGCCTCATCCGTTCGCTGCCCACGCGCAGCGGCGTGCTGGGCATCGCCACCTGCGACAAAGGCCTGCCGGCCATGATGATGGCGCTGGCCGGAACCCGCAACCTGCCGTGCGTGCTGATTCCAGGCGGAGTCACGCTGCTGGCCGAAGAAGGCGAAGACGCGGGCAAAGTGCAATCCGTGGGAGCGCGCTTCGCTCACAGCCTGATCACTGTGGAAGCGGCTGCGCTGGACCTGTGCCGCGCCTGCGCCACGCCGGGCGGCGGCTGCCAGTTTCTGGGAACCGCGGCCACCGCCCAAGTGGTTGGTGAGGCCTTGGGCATGTCTCTGACGCACTCCGCACTCGAGCCCGTCCGGCCACCCTGTCTGGATGGATATGGCCCGCCGTTCCGCCCGCGCCGCCCTCTCTCTGGAAGCACGCGGGCTTACCATGAAGGACATCCTCACGCCGGCGTCGGTACGCAATGCGATGGTGGTGCACGCGGCGTTCGGCGGATCGACCAACCTGATTCTGCACCTGCCCGCCATCGCCTGGTCGGCCGGATTGCCGCGCCCCACGGTGGACGATTGGACGCACGTCAACCGGCAAACCCCGCGCCTGGTGGATGCGCTTCCCAACGGGCCGAAGATGCATCCCACGGTCCAGGTCTTCATGGCGGGCGGCGTGCCGGAAGTGATGCTGCATCTGCGCCGCGCCGGATTGCTGGACACCAACGTCCTCACCGTCAGCGGAGAAACTCTCGGCGCCATGCTCGACTGGTGGGAACAGTCGGAACGCCGCACGCACGTTGCGAAGCCTGCTTCTCGATCGCGATGGAGTGGACCCCGACGATGTGATCATGGACCCGGACCGGGCCCGCCAGCGCGGACTCACCTCCACCGTAACTTTCCCCAAAGGGAATCTGGCCCCCGGGGGCGCCGTGATCAAGAGCACCGCCATCGACCCCAGCGTGGTGGATGGCGACGGCGTCTATCGCAAGACCGGCCCAGCCCGCGTGTTCCGCACCGAGAAGGCAGCCGTTGCGGCCATCAAGAGCCATGGACCGGATGGCATTCAGCCCGGCGATGTTCTGGTCCTGATGTGCCGCGGCCCTATGGGTTCAGGCATGGAGGAGATCTATCAAATCACCTCGGCGCTGAAGTACGTGGATTTCGGCAAGCACGTTGCCGTAATCACGGATGCGCGCTTCAGCGGCGTTTCCACCGGCGCCTGCATCGGCCACATCACGCCCGAGGCGCTGGCCGGCGGCCCCATCGGCAAGATTCAGGAAGGCGACTTGATCGAGATTGTGATTGATCGCGTCAAGCTTGAGGGCTCGGTCAACTTCGTCGGCGGCGGAAGCGTGGAGCAGGGATCGCGCATTCTGGATGCCCGCCCGCTGCGCTCCGACCTGGCGCCGGACGCGGCTTTGCCCGAGGAGACGCGGCTTTGGGCGGCTCTGCAGGATGTCAGCGGAGGCACGTGGGGCGGCTGCGTGTTCGACGCCGGTGCCATCACGGCAGCACTGAAACCACCGAGCCGCGACCGTAAGGGAGCGGTGTCTTAGTCCGCAAGCGTGCCGCGCAGCACGATGATCGATGCCTTGGGAAGTTGATAAAGAGTGTCGGCGCCGCCGGCCGTGACGGTCGATTTAGATGGCGGGCCATCCGGGTCCGCATGACCACTGCCGCCGCGGCCCCCCCGACCGCCGCCGGCCGCAGGCGCCGCGTCGGTCGCGGCCGTCGGATCGGCGTGCCACTGGTATTCGGCCGGACCGAAGACCACCCGATCCAACTTGCCCGAGAAGAAGCGGTCGCGCCTGGTCAGCGGATCGGCAAACGTCACCTTCACGGAGTGGTCGTTGTCATGGTCCTTGTTGACAAACATCACGGACCATTGTCCATCCGGCCGCTCCACGGCGTAAGCCGTGACCAGCACGTTTCCGTCCTTGTCTTTTACGTCGCTCGACACCTTGAAAAGCTTGTGGGCGGCGTCCACCGGTTGCACCCACTCCTTGGTAATCACCTGGGTCGCAAGATACTGCGGAGAGTAGTTAGTCACATGGCCGTTCTGGTCCATCGACAGGAAGCCGCCACCCCCGCCTCCGCCCCTACCCCCGCCCCTGGCCACCGACGCGATGTAATGAAAGAAGTAAGTACCGCGGGCGCCCGCACTCATCATGGAACCTATGTAATCGGCCAGCCAAAGCGCCGTCTTACCCTCATTGACTCCGGTGTCGCGCAGGTCGTTGCCCTCAGTCATGAAAAAGGGAACATTCGGCGGCAGACCATTGTCTTTCCAGGCTTGAATCACATGGTTGACATAGGCTGGCTCCTTGTACAGGGAACTCCATTGCCTGCAGTCCGCGCCTCCAAAGCAGGGATAGTGTTCGAAGGAGAAGAAGGTGAAATCCTTGAGGCGTTCGCGTGCTCTGAGGTAATCCACGAACCGGCCCAGAAAGGAAACCTTTCCGTTGCCGTCCGGCCAAACGTCCACATCGCCCGGCGTTCCCTCGAAGGCCGGCCCGCCCAGGGGTGCCTGGGGAGCCAGTTTGTGGATCGCGGCCGCGAATTGCAGGTAGAGCGTGGCATAGTCCTCGGGGAGCATACGCTGCCCGTCCGCTTCTTCTCCCATTTCGATCCAGGAGATGGGGTATTTGCGTTTGTACAGATACGCGATTTCGTTCGCGGCATCTTCCGGATTGTTATACAGCATGGCGATCGGCACCATGGCGGGAAGGCCGCGAGTGACTCCGCCGGTGAAGAAGAAATCGAATCCGATCTGGTCTCCTCTGCCGTAGTCCAGGTCGGATGCCGCGTGCCACGGGTCCACCGATGAAGGCCAGGTGACTGTCTGCTGGCGGCTCGGCAAATGCTTGACTAAGTCAGTGAACTGACCATCGGCAGACTGCGTCCCGACATACAGTTCATTGATAGCGTATCCCACGCAGTTACGTTTGTCGGACGCGCCGTGGGTGTCACAGGTGTTAGAAGATTCCGTCATCCAGATACGGAGGTATCGCACCGGAATCATCCAGGAAACCAGCTTCAGTGTTACCGTCCCGCCCGTGGCTTCCGTGACATTACCCATGGGAAACATTTGCCAGGTGCCCTTGGTGATCCCGTTATAGAAAGGCTCCATTTCGCCCGTCCAGAATTGCACCGCGTAATGCCGCGCATACGGGTTGGCCCAGGCAATCTTGATGGCGTTGACGTCCACCTTGGCGCCCAGGTCGATCATGATCCACTGCGGATGCAGCGAATCGTCGTCGCCGGTGAAAGGCTTGCTCAAATAAGGATTGCTCTTCCAGTACGAGGCGAGGTTGCCGTCCGTCAGCCGTGACCAGCCGTTGCCGTCGCCCTTGGTTGCCCCGCGATGGGGGAGCGGGTAGGCCCAGGAGTGGCGGATGGGTTCGGCCAGATCGGCGCTGCCCGTAAAATAACCTTCCTGTTTAGCCGCATTGCTCCAGGTGCCGCGCGGATTCCAGTGCCAGGCCTCGATCATCAATTCCGTGTTCTGGCGGTAGGTCACGGTTTGCCATCCGGCGCCCAGCAGTTCCTTGAGGACCGGGCCAGTCAGCAGCATCTCCGTGTTCTTCTCGTTGTCCTCCCTGGTCGGTCCGCCGCGCAACCGGTCAATCGCCCCGCCCAGCGCCTGCAAGGGACTGAATGAGTTGACCGCATGTGCCGGTGCGGAGTCCACCACGATGTTCTGCGCATGTGCCGCGCCCGCCACCCACACGAACGCGGCGGTAACCAGACAGATTCCAGAAATTCGAATTTTCATGTTCAACGGTTTAGAGTACACACGTTGGGCTGCCGATACAAGCGGAGTCCCGTGGAGCCCCCGTGGAGCAGACTCTCAGTCTGCCATGTCCGGATTCATCCGGACACGTCTTCATGTCGCGCATCAAATTCCGCGCAGCCCTACCACCGTCACATCATCGCTCCGCGACCCTGCGCTGAAATCCGCCACGTCATCCACAATAGCCTGTACCAGTGCCTCGGCGGGCTGCCACTGGTTGACACGAATGGCATGCGTCAACCGGTCTTCTCCGAATTCCTCCACGCCTTCGATGCCCGCTTCGGTAACGCCATCGGAATAGAGCAGCAGGGTGTCGCCCACGCGCAACTCAGCCTCTGCCTCCCGGCAATTCCAGTTGGCGAATGCGCCCAACGGCGTAGCGGTGGGCTGCAGGCGGTCCATCTCTCCGTTGGCGCGCAGCAGGAAGGGTGGGCAATGGCCGCAATTCACATAGCGCAGTTTGCGGGTCCCGTCGTCATAGATGCCGAAGAACAGCGTGGCGAATCGCTCGGCCGTGGTGGATTCATAAAAGTGTTTGTTCACCATGCGCAGCATGTCGGAGGGCCGCTGCAGGGTCTCGGGCGCCTGACTGCGAAAGCAGGCTTGCAGATTGGCCATCAGGAGCGCTGCCGGCACGCCCTTGCCGGAAACGTCGGCCAGAATGAAACCGATGGCCTGGTCGGAGGCCTCCAGAAAATCGTAGTAATCGCCGCCCACCTCGCGCGCGGGCACGCACTGGCCGGCGTAGTCCAGCGAATCGAGGAGCCGCAGCTTGCGCGGGAACATCTTCTGCTGCACGTTGGCCGCAATTTCCAATTCCGAATGGCGCCGCCGCTCCGGCTCGGCCTGCTTGCGGATGGTAGCCAGCAGGCGGTTGTTGTCCCACGGCTTCTGAACAAAATCGCAGGCGCCGCGCCGCATGGCCTCCACCGCCAGATCCACATTGCCCCAGGCGGTCATCACCACAACCGGCGCGGTATTGCCCTGCTCCTCCAGGCTGGCCAGCATGTCCATGCCCTCCTTGCCGGAGGTGGTGTCGCGAGTATAGTTCAGGTCGGCCAGGATCAGGTCAAAGACACCCGCCCGGGCAGTACGCAGCAGCGCCGCCGGCGAATCGGCCGTCACTGCCTGCCAGCCCTGCCCCTTCAAGAGCAGGCGCAAGGCTTCCAGGACGTCGGGCTGATCGTCGCAAATCAGTACCTTGTACGGTTTGGCAACTGGTTGCGCGGCCACAGAGGAATCCATCACGCTCATCCACATAGTATCTGACGCTTCGAAGGCACGTTTGGTGCCGCGGCTCATGCGTTGATGAGTCCAGTTGCTGCCCGTCAGGGGCGCGCGAGGGACAGCCGGAACGCGACCATCTCCTGCCCGTTGCGTACCAGCAGGACGTCGCCGACCAGAACCGGGTGGTTCCAGGTCTTGCCCTCCATCGCCGGGAACCGCGCCAGCTCCGTGAACTGGTCGGTGGCCGCCGCCACCAGCGCCAGTTCGCCTTCCTCCGACAGCACCAGTAGCAAGTCCTGGTCGGACAACAGGATGAGCTGGCCGTTGCCGTAGCGCCCACCCTTCCACTTGCGCTGGCCGTCCTTGAGGTCGATGCACGCGAGGATGCTGCCGTCGAAGCCGAACGCGTGGCCATTGTGAACCACGAAGTCGTTGAAGTAGGGCTTCAGGCCTTTCGACGTCCATCGCTCTTCTACGGTCCATCCGCCGGCTCCATGCGCGGCCGCGAGCCGGCGCGTGCCGCTTTGGTCGCTCACGCTGATGAGGACGTTGCCGTCCGGAGTCAGGGCCGGCTGCACGATGGGGTAGCCCTTCCATGGATGCTCCCACAGCAGCGTACCATCGGCGGGCGCGAAACTGGCCACGCCCACCGAACTCAACAGAAGTGCCTGCGCGACTCCGTCGATTGTGGCCGGGTGCGGCGAGCTGTAGCTCACGCCGCGGGCCGGTCCGGTCCAGCGCGGGGCGCCGGTGGCGAGGTCATACGCGGCGAGATGGCCTGAGACAGCGACGAGGACGACGTCGTCTACCACCAACGGCGAGCTCGCGAAGCCCCAGTCCGGAGTCTTTGTGCCGGTTTCCGACGCCGCGTTGCGCGACCACACCACGGCGCCGCTACCGGCGTCGAGGACGTTCACAATTCCCGTGGCGCCAAATGTGTACACGCGGCCATTGCTGAGAGTCGGCGTCCCGCGCGGACCGGGGCCGCCATTCGACTCATAGAATCGCGCAGGGTCGCGGTGTACCCACACCGGCTTGCCGGTGGCCAGTTGGTAGCAGGCCACAACCTCGTCGGCGCCACGCTGTTCTTGGGTGTAGATCAGGCCGCCGTGGACCGCGAAGGACGACCAGCCCGGTCCGATCGGCCGGCGCCATATCGCGACCGGCGGCGACGCGGTCCAGTCCGTCTTAATCCGTACGCCGGGGACGACGCCGTCACGATGCGGTCCGCGGAAGCCGGGCCATTCGCCGGCCGTCTCCAGTTTTGCGGTAGCCGGCGGAAGGCTCACTGCGGTAGCCGGCGGAAGGGTTGCTGCGGTCGCAGCCGGGCGGCCTGCCGGTTCGTTGCCGGATGGGGCCATCGGCGATTTCTCGGGAGCCGCCGCTGCCGCCGGGACTGGCGGCGGCGCCACCGGCTCGAGGGCGGATTGGGCAATCAGCCGTTCCTCGGGAGTCTTCGTCCACCGCCAGTGCAAGTCGTTCTGGAAGCTGGCCGTGAAGCCACCGGTCCGAATGAGCGCCATCGCTCCGCACGCGGCCAGGATAGTCGCGGCCATCGTTGCGCGCCGGGGGGCGTCCGCGAGGCGACGGGTGGCCACCGCCCACGCGACCAAAGCCAGGCTGAGGACCGGGATCGCCAGGATGGGGAACAAAAACCCCATTGCCCCCCCGGCGATCGACTCGTGGATGATGCGCCTCGTAGCGAACAACCCGATGATCATCAGGGCGATAGCGCCCAAGCGCTCGGACCACGGCGCCCGGCTAAGGAACAGCCACCATAAGACGATAAGGAACCCGCCGACGACTCCCCCAAGCACCCCGTACATCATGGCGTCGGAAGCGACGGCAGGGACGACAAATCTGGCCAGCCCGAGCACTATCGCGATGACCACGCCGGGCCACAGCCGGAGCGGCTTCCGAAGAGTCGATTCGCCGGTCTGCGCCATAGTCACATCACACGATACTCCCCCCACCAGCAATTTGTTCCATTTTTCTTGTGAACCAGGCCGGCAGCGAGTGAGAATGGCTGGTGAGAAACGGTGGCTCCAGCACTGTTACCATAGTATTAACTCCCAAAAATGGACCCGCAAAACGTAGATCTGAAGCAGACCCTCAATCTGCCGAAAACCGCTTTCTCCATGAAGGCCAACCTGCCGCAGGCCGAGCCCAAGATGCTCGAACGGTGGGAGAAGGAGAAGCTTTATCACCGCATTCGCCAGGCGCGCGCCGGCAAACCCACGTATATTCTTCACGATGGACCGCCCTATGCCAACGGGCGCATTCACCTGGGCACGGCGTTCAACAAAATTCTGAAGGACTTCATCGTCAAGTCGAAGACCATGGCCGGTTTCGATTCGCCTTATGTGCCGGGCTGGGATTGTCACGGCCTGCCTATCGAAATCAAGGTCGATAATGAACTCGGCTCGAAGAAGGCGCACATGTCGGCGGCCGAGATCCGCCGCGCCTGCCGCAAGTACGCCGAGAAATACGTCGATATCCAGCGCACCGATTTCAAGCGCCTGGGCGTGTTGGGCCGCTGGGAAGATCCCTACCTCACCATGAGCGCGCAATACCAGTCCGTGATCGCCGGCGCCTTCGTGGACTTTCTGGATAAGGGCTATATCTATAAAGGACTTAAGCCGGTTCACTGGTGCATCAAGGACCGCACCGCGCTGGCCGAGGCCGAAGTCGAATACGCGGACCACACCAGCCCTTCGATTTGGGTTCGTTTCGCATTAAGCTCTGACCCGGCGCAGATCCACCCCGCGCTCGCCGGCCGCAACGTTTACGGCCTCATCTGGACCACTACGCCCTGGACCATCCCGGCCAACATGGCGATCGCCTACAACCCCAAGTACGAGTACGCGGCTGTGGATGTCGAGGGCGCCGTTTACATTGTCGCGGCCGAACTGCTGAAGGTCACGGCGGAAAAACTGGGCTGGAGCGATTACTCAGAGCTCGCCCGATTCCCGGGAGCCAGGGTCGAAGGCGCGGTCTTTCGCCATCCCTTCCTGGAGCGTGATTCGCTCGGCATTCTCGCCGACCATGTCACTCTCGAACAGGGCACCGGTGCGGTCCACACAGCGCCCGGGCACGGCCAGGAAGACTACGCCATCGGTCAGAAATACGGCATCGCGACGTTCTGCCCGGTGGATGCCGCTGGCCGCTTTTACCGCGCTGAGGGCGCCCCGGGCCATATCCCGGACGAATTGATCGGCAAGACGGTTTGGGAAGGCAACCCCATTGTCGTCGAAATTCTGAAGTCCGCCGGCGCGCTGATGGGCCTGGAAAGACTCGCTCATTCCTATCCGCATTGCTGGCGCTGTCACAACCCTGTGATCTTCCGCGCTACCGAGCAGTGGTTCATCGGAATGGAATTGAACAACCTCCGGCAGAACGCTCTGGACGCCATCAAACGCGTGAAGTGGATGCCGGAGTGGGGCCAGGAGCGCATCTCCAACATGATCGCCGTGCGTCCCGACTGGTGCATCTCGCGCCAGCGCGTGTGGGGCGTGCCGATCATCGTGTTCTATTGCGAAGGCTGCCGCCAACCGGTCACCGATCGCCAGATCCTCGACGGCATTGTGGCGCTGTTCCGCGAGCACACCGCCGACATCTGGTATGAGAAAACCGCGGCTGAGTTGCTGCCCGCCGGCCACCGGTGCGGCAAGTGCGGCGGCGGCGAATTCAGCAAGGAAACCGATATTCTGGATGTGTGGTTCGATTCCGGCTCAAGCCATCTGGCCGTGCTCAATGAGCGCTTCGGTCTGGCCTGGCCGGCCGATGTCTATCTGGAAGGCGGCGACCAGTATCGCGGCTGGTTTCACAGTTCGCTACTGGTGGGCACCGGGCTCAAGGGAGACGCGCCCTACCGCCAGTGCGTGCTTAACGGATGGGTGCTCGATGGCGATGGCAAAGCCATGCACAAGTCGCTCGGCAACGCCATTGAGCCCGAAGAGGTCATCAAGCACCATGGCGCTGAGATTCTGCGCCTTTGGTCGGCCTCGGTCGAATTCAATGAAGATGTGCGCATGTCGGAAACCATCCAGACGCGCCTGGTGGAGGCCTACCGCAAGCTGCGCAATACCTTCCGCTACATGCTGGGCAATCTGGGAGATTTCGACCCGGCCAAAGACGCCGTGCCGGCCTCTGAGGTGAACGAACTGGACCAGTGGATTCTACTTCGCGCCGAAGACCTGATGACAAAATGCCGCGCCTGGTACAGCGGTTTCGAATTCCACAAGGTCTACCACTCGGTCTACGCTTTCGCTACCGTCGATTTGAGCGCGGTGTATTTCGATGTCCTCAAGGACCGCCTGTACACTACGGCCACCAAGTCCAAAGCCCGTCGCAGCGCGCAGACGGCCCTTTACCGGTTGCTGGACGCTCTGGTCCGGCTGCTGGCGCCGCTGATGAGTTTCACCGCCGATGAAGTCTGGGGCCATATGGGCCACCAGGAGAGCGTGCACATCGAGTATTTTCCGGAGCCTGCCGAATTGACCGCGGGCATGGATGACGCCGCGCGGAAACGCGCCACGGACTGGGACCGTCTCATAGAAGTGAGGACTTCGGTCCTGAAGATTCTGGAAACGGCGCGCAATGAAAAACTGATCGGGGCGCCGCTTGAAGCCCGCGTACGCCTCTCGGCCAACGGCGATCTCTACCCGCTACTCGAACGATACGCCAGCCAGTTGCCGGGGCTGTTTATCGTCTCCCAGGTAGAGGTTGAGCGGGCAGGCGATGCGAATCCGGGTGGGGGCGAACTTGCAGTGAACGTCGAGCGCGCTCAAGGCCTGAAGTGCGAGCGCTGCTGGAAGTACACCACGGATGTAGGCTCCGACCCGAAATTCCCGACCGTCTGCGGCGCTTGCGCGGACGCGGTGGATGAGATGTTTTTGAATGCCAGTGAATGAGATGTTGAATGAATGATATCCGGCTACGCGCCTACGGCATCGCCGCGGCCGTGTTCGCGCTCGATCGTCTCACCAAGTGGATCGTCGAGACCCGTGTTTCGTTTTCCGACACCTACAAGGTGATCCCGGGATTCTTCGACATCGTACGCTCGGAAAACCGCGGCGTAGCTTTCGGAATCTTTAATGACTCCGAATCCGGCTTGCGGACCATGCTGCTGGGGGCGATCTCGCTGGCGGCGGTTGTGGGCATAGGCTTCATGCTGCGCAAGGCCCGGCACATGGACCCGTCATCGCTGTGGGCCCTGTCGCTGATTCTCGGCGGGGCTGCCGGCAACATGTTTGATCGCATCCTGCGCGGCCGCGTCACGGATTTTCTGGAGCTTTATCTCGGCGATTATCACTGGCCCACGTTCAATGTGGCGGATTCGGCCATTGTGATTGCCAGCGGCCTGCTGATTGTCGATCTGCTGCGGCCCAAACGCAAGGTGGCCAATGTACCCTGAAATTTTTCATCTGCCCTTCCTCTGGACCTATGGCGTGCTGGTGGCGCTGGCATTTCTGACGGCGCTGTGGCTGGCGGGCCGCCTGGCCAGGCGGGCAGGACTGAACGCGGACGACGTCACCAACCTGGGCATCTATTGCGCGCTGGCCGGCATCGGCGGAGCCAAGCTGATGATGTTCCTGGTGGACATCCCGTACTATACGCAACACCCCGGTGAAATCTTTTCCCTGGCAACGCTGCAGGCCGGAGGCGTGTTTTACGGCGGCCTGATCGCCGCGCTGGTTGTGGCCGCCTGGTACATGCGAAAGACCCGCCTGCCCCTGTTGAAGACGGCGGATGTCTTCGCTCCCGCGGTCGCAATCGGCCATGGCATCGGCCGTCTCGGCTGCTTTTCCGCCGGCTGCTGCTGGGGCGTCGAATGCCACCTGCCGTGGGCGGTGACGTTCAGGAATCCGGTGGCGAATCAGCTGGTCGGCGTGCCGCTTGGGGTACCGCTCCATCCCACGCAACTCTACGAAGCCTTCGCCGAGTTCGCCATCTTCGCCTTGCTCTACTGGCGCATTCAGAAACCGCACGCGACAGGGGCCATCATCAGCCTCTACCTGGTGCTGTATTCCAGCGTGCGTTTCATCGTGGAATTCTTCCGCAATCACGAGCAGGGCAATCTGCTGGGAGGGCCGCTGGACACGTCGCAGTGGATCTCGCTCGCGCTCCTTCTGTCTGGGCGCCGCGTATTTCCTGAGGTCCGGCAAGCCTGTTGCAACTGCTTAAGCGCGCGGCTCGTCGCCGCCATCGTGCCAGGCTTCGAAGATCGTTCCGTACTCCGTCAGGAGTTCGGTAAGCTGTTGCGGGGAAGCGGCCAGAGCCGCGGGGGCTACCGAAAGCACGGCGCGGCGCGTTATCATTTCCTACTTTCGCGGCCGGCCCTTGGCCTTTTTCGGTTTCGGAACCTCCTGCACTTCAACCACCTCGACTACTTCGCCGGCTTCGGGCTCTACCGGTTCCACGTCCCCTTCTGCTTCCGCTTCCAATTCGATCTCCGCCTCGTCGGCGATCTCAAGATCCACCTCGGGGTCCACCTCCGTGGCAGTGGTGCTGTCGCCAGGGCTCACCTTCTTCAACACCTCATTGAAAAGCGCCTGCTTGCGAAGATCTACCTTGGGCGGAGGGGCCTGCTCATGCCGGAAATCATGATCGCTGTGGCAGGTCCGGCACCGTACCTTCGCCGGTTCGCCCTTGATCACCGAGACTATGTTGTGGTTCATGACGCGCTTGCAGCGCACGCAAAAATCGTCAATGTCATCGCCCAGACGAGGTTCACGCATGGGAGGCCTCCTTAGCCGACGGCGGACGGACTGGCGGTTTCAGGTTCCCCGGCAGGCGGTTTCAGCTCCGGCAGCACCCACTGCGCCGGTTCGAAACCAACATACTTGCAGATGCGCAACTGGCCCTCGATTTCCAGCAGGTCGCCCACCATCAATGGGTCGCCCGATTCTCGCAGCAGTCGCCAGGCATCGTAATCGTTCAGCGCCTCCACCTCGCCGCGCTGTTCATAGTCTTTCGGCTTGGCGGAGGCAGTGCCGGCCACGTGGGGGGCCCAGCGAAACTGCTGCCGTGGCGAATCCTTCATGCGGAAGATCCGAAAGAGCGGCATAGCTTTATATTGTAGTCGAAGTTGCGGCCCGATTCGCGTCTCGCTCTCCCAGCGCGATCCAGCGTTCCACATTGGCCGCCGACCAGACCACCGCGTCGCGCAAAGAACCCAGCCGTTCGGAAGGCTCCAGCCGAATCACCTTAAGCGCCGCGCTGGCACCTGGCACCCACATCGTCTTGCGAAGCAGGCGGAACACCGGGGTGTTGAGCACGTTCAGTGCGATCGCGCCCGTGGCCCCCATGCTCTCGGCAGCCCGCAACGGCAGCCCTCCGCGCAGGCCGCCATCCACGTAAGACTTTCCTTGAATGCGAACCGGCGGAAATCCGAAAGGAATTGCGCATGTGGCCGCCAGAAATTCCCAGGTGATTTCAGATTCACGAACCAGGCGCACGCGCATTCGCGGAACCTCTACCACCGTCAGCCCGAAAGGCACGCGCGGCCGGTAGCGGGCAAACAACTCGCGGGCTTTTTCGTGAAGCGCCTCGGGACGAAACACGCCGCCGGCCGCGAAGCCGAAGCGCATGATCTGGCCGGTGCGCGGGTCCAGCCAATCGCGGACCAACTCATCCGGCGTACAGCCCCCCGCGATGGCCCAGCCATTCCAAGCCCCGGCCGACGCTCCCACAATTAGGTCCGGCTGAAACCGGCGGCTGAGAACCTTCCAAACGCCCACCTCCCACGCCGCCCACATGCCGCCCGCCGAAAGCACCAGCGCCGTGGTCACCGGCGGGTAAGCCCCAAAGAACCGCAATCGGGGTTTCCGAACTGCCGCCGGCTGTGCCAAATTAGTGTCATGTTCGACCCCAGCGTTTACGGTAACACCGTGGCTTCCATTCTGGCTCTTGACGGCAGCGGCCAGCGCCTGATGCCGCTGGCGATGGGCCGCTGCAGTTCGCAGCCGGCCCTCACGCAGTTGAAGGCGGCCGGCGCGCGCGCCCTGTTCCCGAATTCGCGTGCGCCCGAAGCCGCGGTCGCGGGCCTGTACCTTTATTTCTCATGTCTCGATGAGGCCCACGCGATCGCCCAGGAGATTGAGACCGCCGAGGGCAGTTTCTGGCACGCCATCCTGCACCGGCAGGAACCCGACGCCGGCAACTCTGCTTACTGGTTCCGCCAGGTGGGCGCACACCCGATTTTTCCCGAGCTGCGCGACCGCGCCGCGGCTATCGGAATCGATTTCGGCCCGCACTGGGACCCCATCAAATTTATCGATCTGTGCGAGAAAGCGCGCCAGCAACCGGGATCGCCCGAAGAACACCGCGCCCTCGAAGTGCAGCGCGCCGAATGGCAATTGCTCTTCGACTACTGTGCCCTGCCGCTTACTTCATAAAGCCGCTCATGCCGCTGCCCGTGGCGCTCAATTGGTCGTTCAGAGGATCGTCGAGCGCCAGAATCCGGCGGGCCTCCGGGCTAAGCCGGGCCTGCACTTCCGGGCTGAGCCAGCGTTTCTGGTACTGCTGCTGAGGTTTGTCAAAGCGCGTGTAGTAGACGTGCATGGCGCGCCGTGGCTCGCCGGTGCGGTTGGCCGTGCCGCCGTGCCACATATGGGCATTCATGACAACCACGGTGCCGGCTTTTCCAGTCACCAACTGCTG
Source organism: Bryobacterales bacterium (assembly GCA_963817515.1). Taxonomy (GTDB): domain Bacteria; phylum Acidobacteriota; class Terriglobia; order Bryobacterales; family Bryobacteraceae; genus DATMNI01. The sequence goes on from CAWFPJ010000016.1 coordinate 45,667, forward strand.
TTGCGGATGGGGCTCAAACATTTCGGGCGGCGGCAGTTTGCGCCATAGGTGCGAACCGGGAACCATGCGGGTGGCGCCGTTGTCGGGCGTAAAATCATCCAGCATCCAGACCGAATTGCACACCGAGTAGCCCAGGTCGTCCGGGGTGGCGCCGCTGTCACAGTGCAGAGGCTGATCGCAATCACTGTATGGGTTTGCGGAGCGCACGTTCAGACTGCTCAATTTGTATCGCGGCCCCAGCACGCAGGCCACGGCCTCCAGGACATCCGGCGTCACAATCACATCTTCGAAGATGCGGCCCTTGTTGACCAGGTTGGCCAGACGCCGTGCGCCTGGCTCCTGCTTAAACTCCGACCCGCTGCCGGCGCCCTCCTCGGCGAAAAGTTCTTCCACCCGTTCCCGCAGCCCTTCAAGCAATTGTGGGCTCATCAAGCCGGGTAGCGTGAGGTAGCCCTGTTCTTCGAGTTGCCGGCGCGCCGTTTCGAGCATGGCTCGTCTCCTAAACTCTGACTACCCGGTCCATTTCCAGGAATTCGCGGATGTGCGGGTGGTCCGATTTTTCAAGGTCGCTGATCGGTCCGAAAAAGATCACCCCGCCCTCGTAGAGGAAGACTACACGGTCGGCAACCTTGTACATCAGGTCCAGATCGTGGGTCACTACTACCGAGGTGAGCTTGAGTTGATTCTTGAGGCGCAGCATCAGGTCCCCCAGGTGGTCGGACATAATCGGATCCACCATGGTGGTCGGCTCGTCATAGAGCACGCACTGAGGCTGCGCGGCCAGGGCCCGGGCGATGGCCACGGCGCGTTTGTATCCGGTGGAAAGGTCGGCCGGATAGGCGTCCCGCGCCTGGGCGATGTCCACCATGTGGAGCAAACCGTTGACCACGTCCTCTTTATTCTTGGCGTCGTAGTCTTCACGCAGCTCCAGTGAAAAGAGCACGTTTTCCGCCACGGTCAGCGAATCGAACAGCGCGCCGGACTGGAACACCATGGTCACCTTTCGCCGAACGCGCCGCATCTCGGTTTCTGAAAAATCCGTGACATCTTCGTGGGCCACGATAATGCGGCCGCTATCGGGTTTCAGAAACCCCATGATGTGCGCCAGGGTAACCGATTTTCCCACGCCGCTGCGCCCGATAATCGCCACCGTCTCGCCCGCATTCACGTGAAGGTTGACATCGACTAAAACCGGCTTGTCGAACGTCTTATATACGTGCCGGAATTCAATGTAGTGCGGGAAGAAGTCATCCTGCGGCATAACGGGCCCAGTCCTCGGGAGTGTTAACATTTTGAAAAGGCGCGAGTTCCTGCACGGAAAGGCGAACGGTTGGAACTCCCTCAAGAGCTGCCGTCACCTTCCGTACCCCGCGCGCGAAGTGGAGTTCCATGGGGGCCAGAGCCGCGGTGATAGACCGCGCACAGGGTTCCAACTTTCCGGAGGGTCCGGGGCACCAGGGCATCGGCCCGCGTCCCCGGCGGCGTCAGAATTCGCGACCCCGCATGCAGTCAAGGCCCTCTCTCAATGCCGCGCCGCAGATCCCGGATACAAATCGGGAATGCCGAGTTCGGGATTGCCAATCAGCGTGACGCTCCCGGCCGCGGCGTCCACGGCGTGCGCGACCCATTCGGCCAACGCTCCTCCGCGGTATGGCAGCCGCGCTCTATCGCGCCCCATACGGGAACTGCGCCCGCCCACCAGCACGTATCCCGACCGCGTCACAGAGAAATGATAGCATTAGGGTTTGGCGGTTTTTCGGGGTATAATTTTTGGAGAAAAACATTATAATGCATTTATGCTTTAGAATTATTGGCGCTGCCGGTTGCGATGGTGCTGCTTTCGGTATCGGGCATGGCTGCCAGTACGGACGAGCCGCAGCGCATTACGACCATAGTTCGTACCAGCAGCGTGCATGCGGATTTTCGAACCGGGAAACTAGTGAGAAGCGTGATCGTCTCATCGAAGCCCGTCGGCCCGCAGAGGGTCACTGAGACCGTAGTGCTGCCTCGCGTAGTTTCGAATACCGTGGCCGCCGTGGAATTATCCCAACCTGCGCCGGCCGGTATCGATGACGCCGTCGACCGAATCGCCGCCCAAAATTCGCTGCCGCCGCAGTTGATTCATTCCGTTATCAAAGTGGAAAGCAATTACAATCCGCTCGCAGTGTCTCCCAAAGGCGCCAGGGGGTTGATGCAGCTCATTCCCTCAACGGCGCGGCGTTTCGGCGTATCCGACAGCTTCAATCCTTTGGACAACATTGAGGGTGGCACAAAATATCTGAAGTACCTGCTGGATCTTTACAACGGCAATTATCCTTTAGCTCTGGCGGCGTACAACGCCGGTGAAGGCGCGGTGGCGAAATACCGCGGCGTCCCGCCGTATGCCGAGACGCAGAACTACCTGGTTCTGATCCAGAAGCAGCTCAAAGACGCTGCGCAAAAGTCGGCTGCCAAACAGAAGGCGCAGGAAACCAAAGCCGCGGATCTGGCGCCCGCCGGTCCGGCTCATATTCACGAAGTGACTCAGCCGGACGGCACGGTGCGTTACGTAACGCGATGATCGCCATGGTATGAAGCCGACTGCTGCGCTCGCGATTTCGGTCACCGTTATTGCTGTCACAACGCTGCTGGCGCAGACGGAACGCACTGCGATCCGCTCGGTAAGCGCGATCCGTAACTGGTCTCTCACGGACGTCTCGCGCGTGGCCATCGAAGTTTCCGGCGACTTTCAATTCCGAAGCGACCGGCTGCACGATCCGGAACGGATCTACTTCGATATCCTCAACTCGCGGCCCCGCCTGGTTTCGGTGGGGGGAGAATCGAAGCGCTTTTATTCCAAAGAACTCGACGACAAGCTGGTCAAGCGTATTCGCGTGGCCGAGACCAACCCCGGAATCACGCGCGTGGTGCTGGAACTGGCGGCGTCAGCGGAAGTCTCCACCTCCCAACTCTCCAACCCCAACCGTCTCATGATCGAAGTGCGCAGCGCTCCGGGGCCTCGCCGGAGACTGTTCCGCCCGCGCCCGCCGGTCGCGTTTGGCCGCAGTTCCTACTCTGCCCTCCGTCGCCGCTGCCGCCGCCCAAGCTCCCTGCCGTCCTCAAGGCCGAACCGCCGAAGTCTACGCCTCCTGACGTCGAGGACGCGCACGACCTAAGGCGGAGTCGCGGTCCTGTTAGCGCGGTTGATTTCGCAACAGAGCCGCGACCGTCAGCCAGCGTGCCGGTGACCGCTGCCAAGCTGGATTCCCCGGCAGTGCTGCGCCCCCCGCGCCCCCCATGCCGGGCGAATTCGGCAGAGCCGCCAGGCGCACCAGCAGCGGCCAGAGTTCGCTCACTCGCGCCCTTGGCCTGAAGTTGGCGCGTGTGGTGATCGACCCGGGCCATGGCGGTCACGATCAAGGCACCCAGGGTCCGAAAGGGCTGGTGGAAAAGGAACTCGTGCTGGACGTGGCGCTGCGCGTGGGCAAGCTGATCGAGGAACAAATGGGCGCCGAGGTGATCTACACCCGCTCGGACGATACCTTTGTCCCGCTGGAGGGCCGCACCGCGCTGGCCAATGAGAAGAAGGCCGATCTTTTCCTCTCTATTCACGCCAACTCTTCGCCCTTTCCGCGCATCGCCGGCGTGGAGACTTTCTATCTGAACTTCACCGATTCGAAGGAAGCGCTGGACGTGGCGGCGCGCGAAAACGCCAGCTCGCAGAAGTCCATCTTCGAACTGCAGGACATCATTCAGAAGATCACGCTGCATGAGAAGCTGGACGAATCCAAAGAATTCGCCAGCCGCTTGCAGGCATCGCTGTTTTCGCTCTCCTCGCGCAACGTTCCGGGGCAGAGAAACCGCGGCGTGAAAAAGGCGCCGTTCGTGGTGCTGATCGCGGCCAACATGCCCTCTGTGCTGGCCGAGATCGGCTTCGTAAGCAACCCGCGTGAAGAAGCCCTGCTCAAGAAGCCGGATTACCGGCAAAAGGTGGCCGACGCTCTTTACCGGGGCCTTTCCAGGTACGCCGACAGCCTGAGCCATTTTCAGATGGCGCAGGGCGGCGCCACACCTCCCACACCGCGGCCTGCTTCGAAGGAGAGGTAGCCGTTCTTCACACCTTCTTGCCATGAAGATTCTGGCCTTTCGCCACGTTCCTTTCGAGGGCGCCGGGTACCTCGCTTCGGTGCTGGCCGGGCGCGGCATTGAGCTCGAATACTCCGACCTGTATGCCCGCGGAGCTTGTGTGCCCGACATCGCTTCATATGCGGGCCTGATTTTTCTGGGCGGCCCCATGTCGGTAAACGACGATCTCCCTTACCTGCGCCAGGAAAGGGAATTGATGGTGCAAGCCATCGCCCGCAATCAACCCGTGATGGGAATCTGTCTCGGCGCCCAGCTGCTGGCCCAGGCATTAGGCGCCCGGGTCTACCGCAATCGGGACAAAGAAATCGGCTGGTTCGACTTGCGCTTTACGGAATCCGCATCCCGCGACCTGCTTTTCGCCGGGCTCGATTCCGAGACCGTATTCCATTGGCACGGTGAGACTTTTGATCTTCCGCCGGGTGCCGAGTGGCTGGCCTGGTCGGACCGCTGCCGTCATCAGGCTTTCAAGGCCGGCAAGCTACTCTACGGTTTGCAGTTTCATCTGGAAGTGACTCCGGAGATGATTGCGGATTGGTGCCTGCAGGACGAGAACTGCGGCGATGTCCGGGAATTGGACGGGCCGATTGATCCGCGGCACAATGCAGGAAGGCTGGCGGCGCTGGCAGAGGTTGTGTTCGGCCGCTGGTGCGGTTTGCTGTAACGTGGGCTTCTATCTTTGGGTCGACCAGGATTTGGCCTGGGCGCAAGGCACCTACGAGTACCGGCCGATGGGCGCCGCGGTCATCTCCAGGTCGGATCTTTTCCGCCGCCGCGATTTCAACCCGCGCCGCAAACCGCAGATTCCACCGACAGCCGAATATGCCGGCCAGTTTGCCAGCCTGGGCCACGTGAATCAGCAGCTGTTGAAACGCCGCGGTCGCAAAAAGTAAGCCGCAGGACTGGTTGAGCGGTCTACCGAAGGGCCCGGTCCAGCTCCGCGGTCGCGCCCTGAATCGCCTCTCCGGTATTCTCCAGCACCTTGCCCACGCGCACGATCTGTTCGTCAGCCAGTTTCCACTGCTTCTGCTCGATGCTTTCCCGTACGGCCGGCAGCGTCTTCACGCCGTATCCCGTGTAGAAGCCCGGCGCGTATATCTGGTGCTTGAACCACTGCCGGTTTGGCAAGCCGTCGTTGAGCGTCAATGCCCTCTCCACAGCAATCAGCCGCATGTTCACATCGCGTAGCGCGGCCTTCGCCAGCGCCGCCCCACCGTTGCCGGCGGCCTTCGCCAGAGCTTCTCCGTACAGTGCCGTGGTGCGCTGCAAAGCCGCGAAGCCATTCTCCAGCGGGGCAAAATTCAGATATGGCGGAACGGTTTCTTTTTCCGGCGGCACGGTTGGCCGCCGCGGGTCCAAAAGAGCCGTGAAGACGCCTTCATCAAGCTGCCGGTTGCGCTCGATAATCTGGTCGCGCTTTTCGAGCGCCAGCCGCTTCACTTCATCGATATAGCGCCCGATGGTTTCCGTGAAATTGTCGAAGTCGAGCGGCAGCAGCTCCGCATCGGCCAGCCGCAGCACCGCGGTTCCCGCCGTCTGCGCCAGTGCTCGCCCATATACGAAACCGGAGTCGCGAAAAATGCGTGTACCAGTAGAAGTCGTCGTATATCGAGTGATAGATCCCGCCGTTATCTTCACCGCCAAATGCGAGGTTCACGGAAGCGATCCCGATATGGTCCAGGAAGGCCGTGTAATCGGAGCCCGACCCAAGCGCCGCGATCCGCAGGTCCGGACGCCCACGAAGCTCCTGACGTTCGGCCGGAGTGGCATTCGCCGGAGGATGCGCGATCTGATAGGCCTGCATCCGCTTCCATACCGAACCCTTGGATTCAGGATCGGCGATATCGTGGGCCACGCCGTTGATGAACTTTTCGAGCGTGTGGGAACCTTCCACATTCAGCATTCCCCTCGCGTTGCCGTCGGAGTTGATATACACCGCGGCATTGCGGCTGAGCTCCTCGGCGTGCTCCTCGGCCCATTCAGTGGACCCAAGAAGTCCTGGTTCTTCACCGTCCCACGCGCAATATATAATGGTTCGCTTTGGCTTCCAGCCTTGCTTCAGCAGATCACTCAGGGCGCGCATTTCTTCCATCACCGGGGCCATCCCGGATATCGGATCCTCGGCGCCGTTCACCCAGGCGTCATGATGGTTGCCGCGGATGATCCACTCGTCCGGGTAAACGGTTCCGGGAATGCGCACGATGACGTTGTAGAGCGGTTTCGTGTCCCAGTTAAACCTCAACTTCAGGTGTACCTTAGCCGGACCCGGACCCACATGGTAGGTGATGGGCAGCGCGCCGCGCCAGTTATCCGGCGCCACCGGCCCCTTCAACGCCGCCAGCATGGGCTGTGCGTCGGCGTAGGAAATCGGCATCACCGGGATCTTGGTCAAGGTGACGGCTTCGTTCAACGGCAGCCGTTTGGCGTCCTTGGTGGCACCGACACCGGGGGTCAGCGGGTCGCCCGGATATACCGGCATGTCCATCACGCTGCCGCGCTGTGCGCCGTCTTTGGGGCGGTACGGCCCGTCCGGAAACGTCTCGCCTTGTCGAAAGCCATCATCCCGCGGGTCCGAATAGATCAGGCAACCGATGGCTCCGTGCTCGCCCGCGACTTTGGGCTTGATGCCGCGCCAGGAGCCGCCATAGCGCGCAATCACGATCGCGCCCTTGACCGAGATACCCAGCCGGTCCAGTTCCTCATAATCGCCGGGCACCCCGTAGTTGACATAAACCAGGGGCGCGGTCACGTCGCCGTCGATGGAATAGGCGTTGTAGACCGGCAGTTGCTCATCGTGCTGCGAAGATGTGGGGTCCACCGCAACCGTTGGCTCGGCAATCTTGGCCGTGAAGCGCACCGGCTCCACCATTTCGAGCAAGCGCTCTTTGGGGGTAGGGAAGAGGACGTCGAAGATTTCGATCTTCGCATCGAGGCCCCATTCCTTGAACTTTGCCAGGATCCACTCGGCGTTGTCCTTATCGTAGGCTGAGCCCACGTGGTGAGGCCTGGCCGAAAGACGCTGCATATAGTCCCGAAGCCGCGCCGGGTCGGGGATGGCGCGGAACTTGGCCTCCCACTGGCGCTCGACGGCGGATGAATCGGCAGAGTACCCGCGCAAAGGCGGCGGGTCAGCGGTCCAGGCGACGGGGGCCACAAGGGCCAGGCAGAGCGAATAAACAATCAGTAGCTTCATCAGGCTCTCGGATTTCGATATTGTACCGCGAGCTTATAATGCAATACATGTTGACGGCCATCACCCGTTCGGTCAGTCCGGCGATGAACGGCTGCGAGCTCACGTACCTGCCGCGAATCGAAATCGATATCCCCAAAGCCACCGAACAGCACCGCCGGTATGAAGCCTGCCTGAGGGAGTTGGGAGTCTCGGTGATCTCACTGCCCGCCGAGCCGGAATTGCCGGATGCCATGTTCGTGGAAGATCCGGCGGTGGTGGTCGACGAAGTTGCCGTCATGACGCGCATGGGTGCCGCATCCAGATGTAAGGAATCGGAAAGCCTGGCTGCTGCCTTGTCGCCCTTCCGGCCCATCCGCTGGATGCAAGAATCGCCGCAGGAACCGGCCACGCTTGAGGGAGGCGATGTCCTGCGCGCCGGACGTACGCTCTTCGTGGGGATGTCGCCTCGCACCAACCGAACCGGCATCGCGCAATTGGCGGCCGTGTTGGAGCCGTTGGGATACGCCATCCGGCCTGTAGAAGTTCACGGCTGTTTGCATCTCAAATCGGCCTGCACATCCTTGGGAGATCGGACGGTGCTCGCAAACCGCGCCTGGTGCGACGTGGAAGCCTTCGAGGGATTTCAGATCGTCGATGTTCCAGCCGACGAACCGGGCGGCGCGAACGTGCTCACCATTGGCGATACGGCCATGGTTCCAGCCTGTTTTCCGGGAGTCGCACGAACGGTGGAGCACCTCGGCTGGAGGGTCCGGACGCTCGATATCTCGGAGTTGATGAAGGCTGAAGCGGCGCTTACTTGCTCAAGCATTATCTTCGAATGAGGCGTGAATTTACCGCGGAGACGCTGAGCCGCGGAGCCAAACGCAGAGCAAACCAACCGACTGATATTGCGATCTTCACAATCATCTTTCGCGCGGCTATCGGAGAAGCTACCAGTTTCCTACGGCGTAACGATCATGTTCAGCGGTGGGCTGGCGATGCCGCCAACCGTGACGACCACGGGCTGCGAACCCGGCGTCACGGTGGATGGAACCGTGATGTCGACTTCTGTGATACCGACCTCCCCGGGGCTGATGCCGACAACGGAAACTTTGGCAGCCACCCCGCCTACTGAAACGCTGATCGGCAACCGCGGCTTGGGCAACCGCGAAGCAGATGTGCCGGACGCTGGGGTGGCCCCGGTGGCCAGGAACGGGGACACTTCGCCGTCTCCGGTGATGAGCAGAGCCAAGGGCTGCCCGGCTTTGACGGAGACCACAGCCCCTACGGTTGGGTTAATCGCAAAACCGAGGACCCCGGGCGCAGCCAGGCTGACCGGGAAGTAGAACGCCGCCACCTGGCCATTGTTGTTGACACCCAGCACGGTAGTTCCCGTGCCGGTTTCGTAAGGCACCTGCACCGTGATCTGGTTGAGGGAAAGGGCGAAGATGGGGGCAGCGATGCCGTTGACAGTTGCGGAAACGCCATGCAGAGACAAAGGCAGAATCCCTCTGCCCACTTGTGCCGAAACCGGCGCCAGTTGGGTTCCGAAGACCGTCATCAACATGCCCGGCGCCGCGACGCTCTGGAACGAGCCGGCGTTGGCAACACCGGTAATCCTGGTGGTCCCCGAAGCGCCCACCACCAAAGTCACCGGCACGTTGATGGCTTGCGGAATGGAATTGGTGGCCTGAACGGTGATGGTCGCGGTGTAAACGCCCGGCGAGAGAGCGGCGCCCGCCGCTTGAATGTTCAATTGAGCGGCGCCGGCGCCGGTGGAAGGGGAGACGGTGAGCCAGGTGGAGGTCCGATTGGCGGGCGAGATGGAGACGGTCCACTGCGGCGATTCCGCATTAAAATTCAGGCCCAGGGTGGCCGATGAAGTTTTCGACGCGCCCGCCAAAGTGAGTTGGATGGCCTGGGTAGAAACGGAAAATATCGCCGGTGTTGCGGCGGCCGGCCCGAAGGTCACAGGCAAATTCGCCACCACCGGAGGGCCGAATTCGGGGCTGCTGCCGGTCACCTGATAGTTCTTGATCGTGGGCGCGTTGGGGCCGGGGAAGCAGAGGTTGCCTTGCAGGATTCCAAACGGGGCAATGCGCGTGGTTCCGAAAAGCTGCTGAATCTGGCTGGTGACGTCGGTGCTGTCCAGTGCCAGCTTGGTAAGCATCATCAGGAAACCGCCCTGCTCCTGCAAGGTCACCTGCTGCGACCATTGGCAGGATGGATCGGCCAGCGGGTTTTGCTGGACGGTGGACGGCGCGCTGGTAAGCTTGAGCGCGGGTGCCAGGACGCCGGCGGCGCCGGGCCCGGCAAGAGCAATGGTGACTTGTTGGGACCACGTCTGTCCGTCGGCGTCGGCTCCGGTGAATTTGAAAACGGAGCTGGCCGGAGGGACATAGCCAGTGCCCTCCAGAGACGCGGAGATCGAGCCATTGGCCGGGATCTTGGTAGTCGTGAAAAAGCTCAGGGGCGCGGCCGCGCCGTCGATGCTCAACCCGGTTAACGTGGTAGCCACGCCGGCCTTTTCAGCCAGCGTGATATTGAACAGCCAGAACGGTCCGGCTTGAGGCGCGGGGTTAGGATTAACGGTCACCACAATGAACGAACCGGATGTCGGATAGTTGATGGATACCGACGCGGACCCGGATGAGCTGGTGAAAACACTGTCACCGCTATATAGCGCGTTGATGGTTCCGTTGCCGCCGGCAATGGCCATCGCGCTGGCGGTCAGGGTGGCTGTCATGGTGGCGCTCGAAGCCGCGACCGGTGCTTGCACGCCCGATGCAACCAACGGAGCGGTGCCGATGTTTACATCATTTACTACGAAGGCCACGGTACCCGTTGGCGACACAGCTCCGGAGGCGGCGGCAACAATCGCAGTCAATGTCACGCTGTCGGAGAGATTCAGATTGGCGGCGCTGGCTGTCAAGCTGGTGGTGCTGAGGCTGCCGCTGCTCCACTCGGTCACCAGGTGAAAGGCATCCGCCGAACCCAGACCGGTGGCCAGATCATAGCCGGGGCCGGCAGAAAAACCCAGCAGGCCATTGGTGCAAGCCGGACTTCCCTGGGCGCAGGGAACCTTGATATCGCCCGTAGTTACGTCATGGAAGACATCGTTGGTGGTCTGCGCCATCCGGTACAGGATCGGATTGATGTTACCCAAGCCTGGCTGGCCCTGTGCGCCGTTGGCTGTCAGGTATTGATTGAGCAGGGAGACTATGCCGGCAAAAACCGGGGCCGATGCCGAAGTTCCGCCAACCACCGACACTTGTCCGAAGGTAACCACCAGGTAGCCATCGTGATTGGGGGATGCCGCGAAGGAAACATCCGGGATATCGCGTGCGTTGTCGTTGGGCACGCCGGGGCCGGTCTGCCAAAGAGGCTTTGAGAAATACGCGCTGGCACCTCCGCCGGCGGCCACCAGGGCCAGGTCCTCCGCCGAATCGTTCCAGGGAACCTCCGGAATATAAGAAAGAGCCGAACCGCTATTGACGCCGTTGGCCGGGTTCCAATAATTGCCGACGCCTTCGCTGAATGTTGTGCCTCCCACCGCCGTAACCTCGGGATAACTCGCCGGTGTCGAAACCGTCAGCCCTTTGGTGGCGTCCTGGTTAGGATTCGCGTTGTCGCACTGTACCGCGCCGGTATCACCGGAACTGGCGATCCAAGTGATGCCCTGGGCGTTGGCCTGCTGCGCGGAGGCCCGCAAACCTATGGAACTCGCCACTTCACAACCGCCGTAACTCATGCTGATCACGGGAGCCAGATTCTGATCGATGGCATACTGCACGGCGGTATTTACATTTCGGGCGTACACATAGATGAGATTGGCGTTGGGGGCCACGGCGCCGGACCATTCCAGATCCAGATCCGATTCCACCATTGCGTTATTCGTGCCGGGATCGGTGCCGATGAGGATCTGCTGCGGATCTTTGCCAGGCAAGTTGTAAGTCTGACGGAAGGACCGGATGTCCGCCAGATCGAGGGCCGAGGTGCCGACAATCACAATCTTCTGACCGGTGCCGTCGTATCCGGCTTTATAAAGCGGAGCGACGTTGTAGATGGTGGCAATATCGTCGGGCGCCAGATAATTTACGCCAGCGCCGTAATTGAAGTTCGGCGCGGACCTGGCCTTAATAAAATTTGGCTTGGGGCCGAAATCATCCAGGCCGTCGAAGCCGACGACCACGGGTTCGAGCGCGGCGGGAATCTGCGGCTCCGTGGCATTCGCAAAGTGCTGCTCGCCATCCACCTGATAGCGGCGAAACTGTGTGCGCAGTGTGCGGCCGATGGTTGCGGCGGTGCCGCTGAACGTGATCCAGTGGCGGCCCTTGGCCACGTCGTTGATCTTCAGCCCCTGCGATTCGAGCCACGACGCCACTTTCGCAATGTCGCCGCCGCTAAGTCCGAACCGGTCGCCGAATTGTTCCGGTGTGAGCCACCGCCGATAATTCGGAGACGATGGATTCTGCTGTTCGGCAAGAAACGATTCGAGCGATGCGTCCGGTTTCAGCATCAAAGTTACATAGGTAAGTTCCGTGGATGGCTCAACCGCGCCCCGATCGTATTGGGCCTGCGCCCGGGGATGAACGCGGCCCTTCAACGAGACCGTGCGGCTGGCGTTGACGGATGCGACGATCCGATCTTCCGCCGCCAGGAGGCTTCCAGCAGCCAGGCCTGCAAGAGTAAGCGGCACACCCAGTTTACGAATGAAGATTAACGCTGTTGAGGTCATGAGATCTTATACTGCTTAATTGTAACGAGTTGGCTGCTCTTGATTCGTATAGCCGGACGAGCGCGCTAGCCGCGGTTCTAGTTCCGCCGCCCGCCCGAACTTTGCGAATCCACGCTATCCACTCTCCGGTTACTGTCCCGTGAGACACCAACAATCAGAAACTCCAATGGCGCGCTCCCCGGATTCTCAAAGGCGTGCACGTCGCCAAGTTGGATCGGGATGGCATCCCCCGCACCCACCGGCGCCGTTTCGCCACCCACCGCAGCCACGCCCTGGCCGCTCATCACGTAGTAGAATTCAGCCACTTCCCGATGCAGGTGCGCACCAGTCGCCGCGCCCGGCGTCAGCAGAAGGTGGTCCACATACGCCCAGGGGCTGGTGAAGACGGCGGGATCCAACACGCGCCGGTACTGCGCTGTGCCTTTCCCGCCATTCATCCCGTTCACGCCGCGCAGCAGTGCGCGATCCAGGCGCATCGTCATAAACACCGGGATGGGATCGATCACCGCATGCGTGCGGTCATCGCCCAGGTTGAACGCATCATAGGTCCCCTTCAGGGCCGACACATTGATGTTCATCCATTGCACCGGTTGGTCCGTCGGGTTGTAGATCGCATGCGAATGCCCCATGCGGCAGGGCGCGCCGGCCGGCCCTTTCAACAGGGAGGTGCGGCCGTCAATCGTGAACTGCGCCTCACCGTCGAAGATGACAAACATCTCCTCGCATTGATTGTGGAAATGCGCGCCGATCCCGCTCTTAGCCTCAATCACGCCGCGGTGGAGGAAGAAGAGATTGGTGTCCAGAGAGTGCGCGTCGAACAAAGCCATATAATCCAGTTGCCCGGCTCCGTCGTGCACTGCTTTGGACGGCCGGTATTTGGCTGGATCGGTATGCACAATACGCTGGGCCAATGGCTCGCGCGCCGCCAGCGGCGTTATCAAAGCCAGCGCTAAACACAGCCTCCGCACCTTTCTTACTTCACCTCGAACAGTAGACTGGAAAATCGGCCTTCGGTTCATTTTCTTTTCCTCTCTCGATCGCGTGGACGTCTTAGCTGGCCTCACGATTGTACTCAAAAAAGCTCCGCCGCACCGAGCCGGCACCAGTATGTCAGCCGGCTTAGGACGCGAACCTGAGGCTTCCGCAAATTCGCAACCCTACAGATTTGTGAGGCGGTCCCGCTAGGGTTGGACGGTGATGACCGCCGTCGGCTTTCTGGGACTGCGATCGAAGATCGACCTTAGACGCACCGCCTTCGCTTCCCTCAACCCCGCAGGTGCGCCTTCAGAAACCGGCCCGTGTGCGACGCCTTGCACGCCGCAATATTCTCCGGCGTTCCCGTCACCACCACTTCGCCCGCCGGCGTGCCCGCCCTCTGGCCCCAGGTCGATCACATGATCGGCCGTCTTGATCACGTCCAGATGATGCTCGATCAGCAGCACCGTGTGTCCCGCGTCCACCAGCCGGTTCAATGACTCCAGCAGCCGCTCCACGTCCGCCAGGTGCAGCCCCGTGGTCGGCTCGTCCAGGATGTAGACCGTGTGCTTCGACCGTTGCAGCTTGCTCAGTTCGGTCGCGATCTTGATGCGCTGCGCCTCGCCGCCGGAGAGCGTCGTCGCTGACTGCCCCAGCGTCAGGTACCCCAGCCCCAGATCGCTCAGCACCTCGATCTTCTTGCCAATGGCAGGCTCGCCGGCGAAGAATCCCACGCCTTCTTCCACCGACATATTCAGCACGTCGTCGATGGTCTTTCCGCGCACCGTCACATCCAGCGTCTCGCTGTTGAAGCGCGCCCCCTTGCAGGCGCCGCAGGTCACCTCCACGTCGGGCATGAAGTAGAGTTGCGTCGTAATCACGCCCTCCCCCTGGCACTCCTCGCAGCGGCCGCCCTTGACGTTGAAGCTGAACCGCCCCGCTTTGTAGCCGCGCTCCACGACTAGCGGCGCCTGCGTGAACAGGTCGCGAATGTTGTCGTAGAAGCCGATGTACGTGGCGGGGTTCGACCGGCTGTTGCGCCCGATCGGCGATTGATCGATATTGACCACTTTGTGCACATGCTCGATGCCGTCCACGCCGTCGTGCTCGCCCGGCAGCGTGCGCGTATCCACCAGCCGCTTCCATAGCGCCTTGTAAAGGATCTCGTTGATGAGCGTGCTCTTGCCCGAACCGGAGGCGCCGGTGATCGCCACCAGCGTGCCCAGCGGAAAAGTCACGTCCACGCCTTTGAGGTTGTTCTCCCGCGCGCCGCGCACCTTCAGCGTCTTGCCGTTGCCTTTTCGCCGTTGCTTGGGCGTGTCGATTGATCGCTTGCCTGAGAGGAACTGCCCCGTGGGTGACGCCTTGCACGCCAGCACGTCGTCGATGCTCCCCTGCACCACCACTTCGCCGCCGTGGACGCCCGGCCCGGGCCCCATCTCCACAATGTGGTCGGCCGCGCGGATGGTGTCCTCGTCATGCTCCACCACGATCACCGTGTTGCCGATGTCGCGCAGGCTCTCGAGCGTCGCGATCATCTTCACGTTGTCCTTCGGGTGCAGGCCGATGCTCGGCTCGTCCAGCACGTAGAGCATCCCCATCAGCCCCGAGCCGATCTGCGTGGACAACCGGATGCGCTGCGATTCGCCGCCCGAAAGCGTGCCCGAGCGGCGATTGAAGCTCAGATAGTCGAGCCCGATGCCCAGCAGCAGTTCCAGCCGGCCGCGGACCTCGCCCAGCACCTGCCGGCCGGCATCGGCGCCGCGGCCCGCCGGCTTGACCGTGCCCAGGAATGCGTGCAGCTCGTCGAAGTGAAGCTGGCCCACGTCGTGGATCGTCTTGCCCTCGATGGTGAACAGCAGCCTGGTGGCGCGCACGCGCGCCCCCTTGCAGTCGGGGCAGGTGTGCTCCACCATCACTTTGTCGAGCCAGGCCTCCATCCCCGAGTTGGCTTCGCCTCGCTGCCGGTAGCGGCGGTAGTGCCGCTCAATCCGCCGCGCGATTCCGCCGAAGCCGACCTCCTTGCCTTCCGAGTCCTCGCGCTTGACCTTCGCATCCGGCGGCACGCTCACCACGATTTTCTTGCCGTCGAGCCCTTCGAGAATCGCGTGCCGCACCGTTTCGGGCAGCTTCTCCCACGGCGTTTCGAGCGAGAAACGCAAGCGCCTTCGACAGGCTGTACATCACCCGCCCATCCCAGGTGTCGGGGTTGTACTTGAACGCCTCGCGCACGAAGCAACCGCCCACGATGCTGCGCCGCGGGTCGGGGACCAGCAGTTCCGGGTGCGTCAGTTTATGGACCCCCAGGCCTCCGCAGGTGCGGCAGGCGCTCTCGGGGTTGTTGAACATGAAGTACTCGGGCTGGATATCGCCGTAGACGAAGTGATGCGTCTTGCTGCACAGCCCGCGGTAGAACCGTTCCGCCTCGCGCCTTGCCGGCGCCTTTGACGATCTGAACCTGAAGCAGCCCGTCGCCCACCAGCAGCGTGGCGGCGATCCCCGCCTTGATCGCCTTCTCGTGCTTGCGGCCGACCACGAAGCGGTCCACCACCGCGTCCATGTCCTTGACCTTCGATTCGTCGAGCTCCACTTCGGCCGATATGTCCACCGGCTTGCCGTCGATGATCAGCAGCCGGCAGCCCTTCTTCCGCACCTCGGTCAGGACGAAGTCCAGTTCCTCGCCGTACTGCTTGAACACCGGCGCCCGCAGCTCGATCTCCGTGCCTTCGGGCAGTGCCAGGATCGCCTCCAGGATCTGGCTCGCCGTCCGGCTGGGCGTGGGTTCGCCCGTGCGCGGGCAGTGCGGCTGCGCCGATGGTCGCGTAGAGCAGGTTCAGGTAGCTGGCGATGTCGGTCATGGTGCCGACGGTGGAGCGCGGGTTGTTGGCGATGGTCTTCTGCTCGATCGAAATCACCGGAGACAGGCCGTACACGAAATCCACGTCGGGCTTGGCCACCTGGGCGACGAACCTCTTGGCGTAGCTCGACAGCGATTCCATGTAGCGCCGCTGCCCCTCGGCGTAGATGGTGTCGAAGGCCAGGCTCGACTTGCCCGAGCCGGAGAGGCCGGTGACCACGATGAGCTTGTCGCGCGGAATCTCCACCGATATGTTCTTGAGGTTGTGCACGCGCGCGCCCTGCACGGCAATGGTGGTGCGATGGGGGACAGGTCTCCTGGCCTGTCGCGAGGGGCTTAGAACTCATCCGGCGCTTCCCTCATGTAGACGAACGCCAGCTCCTGCACCAGGACGTTGCTTTTCCTGGTGAGCTGGACGGGCGTCGAGACCTTGCCGATGAGCCCCTGGTCGGCCAGGTACTCGCACGCCGTGGTCACTCCCTCCACGTTGAAGTTCCGCTTGAAGTGGGCCTCGATCTCGGTCGATGACCGCGCTTCGCCCACTTCGCGCAGGTGATCGAGCACCGGCCGGAACAGCGTGGACGCCCGCTGCGGCCACGTAGCCGTCGATCGCGTCCAGCGCCGCCTGCACGCTCTTGCGCGTCTTCTTCGTGTTGAGCAGATCGGCATAGATCGTCTTGAAGAATGCCGGATTCAGCTTCATGGCCTGCGGGATCACCTCGCGGTCGGCCAGCAGCCGGGCGCCGATCACCTCGATCCGCGCCAGCGGCGTGGCCGCGTAGAGAATCCAAAGCGCGGTGTAGTCCAGGTCGCCGCGCGTGACGAACCATTTGTGGGCCTTATCGATGGGACCGAGCGCGTGCGTCGCCGCGGCCAGGAGCTGCACCTGCGTATCGCGCTCGCCGATCTCGTGCAGCCTGGCGCACAGGTCGGCGATGGTCTCGTCATGCGTGTAGAGCAGCCGCCCCTTGGCCAGCAGCGAATGCATGAACGAGTTGCGAACCGCGCCTTCCACGGTCTTGCGGAACTCCGCCCGCGGCATCAGGAACGCGTGGACGTTGACCCCACCCGCGTAGAGCGCCAGGGCCGCCTTCTCCACCTTCTTATCGTCGATGGTTACCAGCACCAGATCGATGTCGGACTTCGCCCAGACGGTATCGTGCGACAGGCTGCCGCAGAGGATGGCCGCCAGGATGGACCGGTCCGCCTTCACCTGCGCGACCAGATCGTCGAGCGCCTCGGTGAACTTCTTCTGGATGGGTTCGGTAGATGTGCTCACTCTTCCGCCCGAAGTCTCCGCACTGTAACGCTTTTCTTCCGGCGAAGTCAATCGCGGAGCCAATCGCACAAGGCCGGACAAGACACGGCAGGCGTTGGGAGCCACGGCGCAAGAGCGGCGATACCTGGCTAACGATCAGGCGTCAGCCGTGAGTATATGGCGCAATACTTGATTAAGTCGGTATATCCCCGGCATTTTTAATTTATTAAAAAATAACACTTAATTAAAATCAAAAAATGCAGATTTAATATAAGAAATGAGCTATTATAATTTCAGGCAAAAGGAAGCAATTTTTGCCCTGCGGCCCTCGTCGCCGCGAGGTCGGGAACTTGTGCTGGGTTCCTCAGTGCCCTCTAAGCGTTCGTGACGATGCCGGGAGGCAACGATGCTGAAGACAAGAGTCTTAGTTGTGGCAGATGAGGACTTGGCCGCAAACGAGCTGGCTGATGACCTGCGCAAAAACGGCTACGACGTGGCCGGGATCACGTCTTCCGGATTGGAGGCATTGAAAATAGTAACCCAGGCTCTCCCCGATCTGGTCCTGATGGATATCCGATTAAAGGGTGGAATGGATGGGATTGCGACTGCGGAACGAATGCACAAGGATTTCGACCTGCCCGTCATTTTCCTCGCGGCGAATTCCGACACCAAAACTTTCGATCGAGCCAAAATAGCGGAGCCGTTCGGCTATCTGACGAAACCATTCAAAATGGCGGATCTCTCCGGTGCGATCGCCATAGCCCTCCAAAAGCATCTTCTCGTGCAGAAACTGAAAGAGCGGGAAACCTGGCTCACGGTTACCCTGGGGTCAGCGGGCGACGGCGTGATTGTAACCGACGCTGCCGGCCGGATCCGGTTTCTCAATCAGCTGTCGAAGGAAATCCTCGGTTTGCCCGACGTGGACGTTACTGGACAGCCATGGCCTGATGTCGTCCAACTGCAAAGCAAGATCACTGGAGTTCCGGCAGGCGACCTGGTACAGCTCGCTATTCTGCAAGGGGCCACGATGAATGCCGGCAAAGACCTGAAAGTCACGAGTCCGGCAGGCGAAACACGGGAAGTGGAAGGCGAAATTGCCCTGTGCCGGGTAGACGACGCCGTCATTGGCACGGTTTTTACATTCCGCGATGTGACGCTCCGCAACCGCCAGGAGGAGCAAGCCCAGCAAGAGCTCAGAAACCAGGCGGTCGGGCAGCTTGCCAGCGCTATTTCCAAGCAGGTCGGCACCTTGCTGCAAACCGCCCTCGACTATAGCGACGAAGCTCTGCGTGAAATTGAAGCCGATCATAAAGTGCGCGGCTCGCTCGAAGTGATCAAGACGCGGGTGGAGGATATGTTTCGGATTGCGAGCCAGTTGTTCACGCTCAAAAGCAATGCGGCATCGTATCCGCGCGTGTTCGACTTGAACGCGGTGGTGTCGGAGGTTTGTTTCGCTCTGCGCCAGGACTATCCGCGGGAAATCGAGCTGGTCACCGACTTGAGTGCGGACCTGGGCGAGATTCGCGCCGACGCGGCGCAGATCCGGCGGGCAATCGTCAGTCTGGCGGGCCGCGCACGCACTGGGATGCCGAAGGGAGGCGAAATCAGGATCAGCACCCGGAACTGCGCTCTTGAGAGGCGTGGCCGCGGGGGAGAAATCGAACGCTATGTCAGCCTGACGGTCGGCGATACAGGTCCCGGGCTGTCTCAAGAAGAAGCGCGAAGGCTGTTCGATCCTTTCTCGCAGTCCGATGAGTTGGGAGGACTGGATCTGAGCTTGTTCCTGGTCCATAGAATCGTTGCCGACGCCCGCGGCTCGATATCGGCGACGGGTAATCCGGGCGAGGGAACGACCTTCGAGATTCTGCTGCCCCAATCCGTCGCTTCGGGAGATACTGCGACACCTTCCGAAAGTCTCCAGGTACAGGAAGGCACTATTCTGCTGGTGGAAGCCGATGCCGGCATTCGCAACTTTCTCGGAGACGGTCTGCAAGCCGACGGATACGAGGTGCTTGGAGCGTGCAGCTTCGCCGAGGCGACCGGATGGATGGAAAGTTATGAGGGACCGATCGATATGTTAATCACAAATCTGGTCATGTCCGAAAAGAGCGGTCCGGAATTGGCGCAGCAGATGTTGCTTCGTCACCCGGCGCTAAAGGCTGTATTCATTTCCGATCAGCCGGTCGATTCTTCTTTGAAGGAAACCTGGTTGAGCCAGGGAGCCACCTTTCTCGACAAACCTTTCCGGCAGGAAGAGTTAACCGGGCTTGTACATCAAGTGCTCGAAGAAGCGGCATTTGGCATTCCACTTGGTTTGGGCGGTTCCACAATATCCTGACGCCCTTACTGCATTTGAAGAAGGTTCAAACTTGAAGACTTTAGCCAACTCACTAGCCGCCCAACGCACCGGATTCGTCATTCTTCCTCCTTTGGGAGATGCCGTGCCCGATACGTTTAAAGACGTGGAAGTCGATGATTACCGCTACGGTGAGCTCCTGGCGGACATGCAACGATTCCGCGGCGCCACGTACCTGTTTGACGGCGCAATTCTACCCACACAGCTTAGCGGCGACGGCCGGCATATTCTGCCGATCGACAAGGAGAGCTGGCATGTTCTTACTTTGAAGCAGGAAGGGAACGTATGCGCCTGTCTGCGGTTTCACGAAGAAGTTCCTGCCAAGCGATACCATGATCTGGGCATTCGCAGCTCGGCAATGGCACATTGTGACATATGGGGCGAGACCCTGCGGAAAGCTGTGGAGATTGAGAGATTCAACGCCCAGGAAGAGGTGCTTCGGTTTGGCGAGGTAGGCGGTTGGGCAATCTCTACGGACCGGCGAAACACAGCGGAATCGCTGCGAATTATTTTGGCCACCTACGGACTGCTGATGCTCCTCGGTGGAAGTATCGGGCTGGCGACGGCAACCTGTAAGCACGGATCCGCCTCGATTCTGCGGAGGCTCGGGCTCTCGTCACTGACTGTCGAAGGCGTGCAACTGCCGTCGTATTACGACCCCGATTACCGCTCCGAGATGGAGGTTCTGCGCTTTGATTCGCGGACCCCGAGTCCCAAGTATGTCAACTGGATCACGGAACTCAGCTCTCATCTTGCCAACGCTCCGGTGATCTGTGCGAAACGCCAGGTCGGTTATCCGTCAAAGCCCGGACAGGGCACCGTAAAGCATTGGTGGCCGATTCCGCCAGTGAGCGATTTCAACCCGGCTCCGAAGCACGTGTCCTGAAGGTTCGATCAGGCGTTCTGTCGACCCCGCCGTCACGCGATCAACACCAGGCCTGACGGCAACTCCTCGCCGAAAATACGGCCCAGCGTCCGGTCGTCCTCTTCCTCGCCCTCCATCACGGCCAGCAGGCGGTCGGCATGGGGCATGGATTGCAGCCTGCTCCTGACGCTCTCGCGGGTAGCCGCGGGAAGGTCGCGCGTGGGGTCTTCAGTGCGCCGCGCCATGGCGGCTAAGGCGTCGCCGGCGCCCGGCACCTTGAGCAGCGCTTCGGCCCATCGTGTTACTGTCGCCGGCGGTACAACTAGGTTGATGGGCCCGTAGAACAATTTGCGGGCTCCCAGGCGCGCCAGGCACCAGAGTTCGCTGTCCTTAAAGTCGCCGGCCTTCACGCGCTTGATCAAGGCATCGCCCAATTCCGTCTTGGTGCCGATCGGAAGCAATTCCAGGCTGCATGCCGTGCGCCACATTTCGCGCAGCAGCGCGGCGTTGATGCGCTGCGGTTTCTTGTTGCCGCGCGGCAAAAGGAAGCCCGAGATGCGCTGGTAAATATCCGTCTGCTGATTGCGGTTCAGCCCGCCCGCCACGCGTCCCCAAAAGATCCACCACTCCACTTCGCATTGCACCTGATTTCCGTACGTAAGACCCACCGAGTAGATACGGCGCGCCTGCTCGATACGGAAATCGTCGCCTGGATAGCCGAAGCCCGGGCGCAGGCAGAAGCCGGCCAGATTGAGCCATCGCGTTTCGTAGGCCGGGCTCTTCTTGCGGCCGTCAGCCACGGTCAGGAACACGTCGGCCATCTGGCGGATGGCGGAAAGCGGCCAACTGTTCTTGCCCAGCCCCATGGTCTGTTCGAGCTTAGCGGGAACTTCCTCAGGCGTGATCTTCGATAACGCGCCGGTCGACGCAGCACTCGGTGAAAATACCGCCGCGACGAGCTCGAGCGATGATTTCAGCGCCGCCTCGCCGACCACGGCCGCGGCCTTGCGTTCCGCCGGTTGCTCCGCGGCAGCTTTGCGAAGTTCGAACTGGAGCCGCCAGCGATTGTCGCCGATCTTCGATTCGCACCATGTCTCGAGCGTGCCGATCTCCGTCAACCGCGCCCCCAGTTTCACCGGAATCAGCCGCTCCTCGGCCTTCCTGCCGAAACGAATCACGGCATTGAGCGGGGCGTGCATGTGGAGATCCGGATCGCCGGCGGCGAACTCCAGCACGTCGCCCAGTTTGTCGCCGGTCCGCGTGAGGGAGCTGTAGAGGCGGAAAGAAACCGGCCGGTTGGCGACCAGTTGCAGCGCGTCATTGTCGATCTCGAGGGCCGCGCCCTCTTCGGCGCCGCGCGGCACCAGGCATACGCCCTGAAATTTTCCTTCGCCTTGCTCGTTGTGAAACGCTTCGCCTAACCCGACATAGTAAGTCCGCGGAAGGCCGCCGCGCACCAGCACGCCGCTGCCCGTGGACCGTACGTAGGAATAGTACGCCGCGCCGCGCGCCACGGCCAGGTCCAGATCGGTATTTTCCAGAATTTCCGGACGGCGCCCATACCACTGGGCGGCCACATCCGCCACGCGCTCGCGCAGGATCTCAGGAATGAAAAAGCCGCCATTGAAGAGGATGGCGTCGGGGACCTCTTCGGCAGGCTCCAGGAACGCATTCAGGTGACGCGTAACCGCCGGGTCGGAAACGTACGGCAGCCCGAGTTCCCGGAAGAGGCTGCGCTTCTCGTCCTTGGGCAATTCGCCGCGCTGGGTGAACGGCAGGAAGCCTTCGAGCGCCAGTTCCAGGGCCTCCTCGCGCAGAATCTCGCTCTTGAGCGATTTGCCAATCAGCGCCGAACCCGAGCCCAGTACGCTGATTTCCACGCTCTTCAGATTGGGGTCGTTGAGCAGTTTCTCCTTGGCAGCGGAACACTGCCGGCGCAGTCCGCTGCGCTGCCGGATGGAGAGCTGTGCGCCGAGTTTGCTTTCCACCAGCCACGCCAGCGTCAGGTCGAGGTTGTCGCCGCCCAACAGCAGGTGCTTTCCCACGGCGGTGCGCGTGAAATTGACCAGGTCGCCTTCGCGCGAAACGCGAATCAGGCTGAAGTCGCTGGTGCCGCCGCCTACGTCGCACACCAGCACGATCTGGCCGTCGAACAGCTTCTTCCGCGATGCCGCCAGGTTGTTGGCGATCCACGAATAAAACGCCGCCGCCGGTTCTTCGAGCAGCGTAACCCGTTCTAGCCCGGCGTCGCGCGCCGCCATCACGGTGAGTTCACGCGCCTCTTCGTCGAAGGATGCCGGCACCGTCAGCACGATATCCTGCTCCGCCAGTGGAACGCCTTTGGCGCGGTCCCATTCTTCGCGGAATTTTGCCAGAAACCGCGCCGAAACTTCCACCGGCGAAAGCACGCGTCCGGTTTCCTGAGAATCCCAAGGGAGAATCTTGGCGGTGCGGTCCACGTCGGGGTTTGAGAGCCACGATTTGGCCGAATGCACCAGGCGCGTGGGCACAATCGCGCCCTGTTCGCGCGCATAGAGTCCCACGGGCTGCCCGTCTTCCAGAAACAGGAACGAAGGCAGCGTGCGCCTCGGTTCTATGCGTCCGGCAGCCACCAGTTGCGGCGTCTCAAAAACATGCACCGGCGGAAAGTCGCGGTCCCCGGCTTCGCGCTCGTCAATGTACGCCAGGGCGGAATTGGTAGTGCCCAGGTCAATGCCGATTTTCATGCTGCCACACGCTCGCGCACATTGAACTCCAGCTTCCATCGCCGCCCGTCGCGCGCCACGCACCAAAGCTGCAGCATCCCGGTCTCGGTGACCACGGATTCAAACCCCACCGGCACCACCTCCACGCGTTCCCCTGCTTCGAAGCTCACTTCCATGGGCGAAAGCTCTTCCAGCGCGTCGCCGAAATCTTCGATCAGGTCGCCCGGCTGGTCGTTCTTGCGCGATGCCGAAGTGAAGAAGCGGAACTCCGCCGGCTGCCCGATCACCAGGCCGAATTCGCGGCCGGGAATGCGCGCCTCAGTCCCTTCTTCCATGCCGAAGGGAACCACCGTCAAGGCTTTGAGCGGGGCAGGGAAGCCGGGGATCGAGGGCATGGCGCTTTCCACTCCCACATAGTAAGTGCGCGGAACGCCGCCGCGAATGCGCACTCCGCGGCCGGTGCGCGCCAGTCCGTAATACGCGGCGCCGCGCGAAACCGCGTGCATCAGGTCTTCGCCGCTCAGCGGTTTCACCGGCTGCATGCCTTCTTCGCTCAGCCAGGAATTCAGCGTGGCCACAATCCGTTCGCGCACCAAGGCGGCGTTCAAGCACGCCTCCGTTGAACAGCACGTGGGTAGGGCAGGCCAGGCCGCTGGGGCCGCGCCGCACCACGCCGTGTTCGGCAGTAGCTGCCTGCTGCCGCAGAAAGCGGGCCAGGTGGCGCGTGATGGCTGGGTCCGCCGCATACGGAAGCCCGAGTTCCTGGAGGCCCATTCGGCGCTGTGAGGCGGGCATCTCGGTGCTGCTGACCGCGGGCAGAAAGCCTGCGCCCAACACCTGCTCGATATCGGCGCGCAGCATAGTGGCCTTGATGGTGCCGCCCACCAGGCCAGTGCCCTTGCCGAGAATCGTGACCGCCTGCTCCTTCGCCTTGGAATCCGGTTCCAGCAATTTTTCCTTGGCTACCCGGCAGTTGGCCCATAACGCCTGGTGCTGGCGGCTGTCAATGCGAGTGCCCTTTTCGGCCAGACGCTGCGCCACCACCCCAGCCAGCGCCAGGTCCACATTGTCGCCGCCCAGCAGGATATGTTCGCCCACGGCCACGCGGTTGAGCGACAGTTCGCCATTCGATTCGGTCACGGCGATGAGCGTGAAATCGGTGGTGCCGCCGCCGATATCGACAACCAGAATCAGATCGCCCACTTGCACCCGCTGCCGCCAGTCGGAATGCCGCTCAATCCAGGCGTAGAATGCGGCCTGCGGCTCCTCCAGCAGTGTGATGTTCTGGTAGCCCGCCTGCCTGGCGGCGTCCAGCGTAAGCTCACGCGCCACCGCGTCGAACGATGCCGGAACCGTCACCAACACCTGCTGCGCGGTGAATGGTGCATCCGCCATCTTCGAATCCCATGCCTGGCGCATATGTTCCAGGTAGCGCCTGCTGGCCTCTACGGGCGAGACATTCTCTACACCTTCACCCGCGCGGAACG
The DNA here is from genome assembly GCA_963817515.1 of Bryobacterales bacterium. Classification (GTDB taxonomy): domain Bacteria; phylum Acidobacteriota; class Terriglobia; order Bryobacterales; family Bryobacteraceae; genus DATMNI01. The sequence goes on from CAWFPJ010000016.1 coordinate 70,202, forward strand.
GCAGCAGGGCAGCAGTGCGATCCACGCCGGAATGCGAAAGCCACGACTTGGCCGATGAAACCAGCCGGCCCACATTTTCCACGCCGCGTTTTTGCGCCAGTTGGCCCACCACGAAACCGGGCTCGCGATCTTCAGGCAGGTCATCCCAAGGCAAGGCTACGCTGCCCGCGGGAAAATCCGAGCCGCCCGGCAGGTAGAGGAACGAAGGCAGCAGGTCCTGGTCGCGAACTTCGCCCGGGTTGACCAGTTGCGGGATGGCCAGCAATTGCACGTTGGCCGGGGCGAAGGCGTCCGAATCCGGCCGGATCTCCGCGTAGGCCAGCGCGGAGTTGGTGGTGCCTAAGTCGATACCGATGACGTATCGCGATTCCGATGTCGGGTCCGGCGTTTTTTTACTCAATTTCGATTTCCGCAGGCGCAATGACGGTAGCGTCCTGTTTGGCCCCCAGTGCCGGAAGATCGATCTTGCTGGCGCGCCATCCCTTGTGGCGCAGCGTTCCCCCGGAAGGCGGCTTGGCCGGCACGTTGCCTATGAATTTGACCACATTCGGATCGCTCGAAGGCGCCTTGGCAAAGGTGCCTTCCACGCCGTCGATTACCGGTTGCAAAGTGACGTAGCGCGCCATGGAATCGCGGCACTGGTCGTGCAGTTCGCGCACCGCCGCGCCCACCTGGTCATCGGAATAGCCGGCGATATCTTCCATCAGGAAATCCACCAGCCGTGCGTCGCGCTGGAGGATGCCGAGAATCTGGAGAGCGCCGTCGGAGGTCTTGACGGCCGGCGGCGCGGCAGGCGCCTTGGGTACTGCTGCGGGAGCGGCCGCGCGCTTGGTCAGGTGGAGTGCTGCCAGCGTCTCGGCCGAAAGCTCACCACTAAACAATAGGTTGAAGAAACAGCGAAAAGCCAGAGAAATCCGATTCAAATGTATGGCTCCAATAGTTCAGGATACCGCGGTAGCGGCGCCGGGGCGTGGATTCGGAGGAAGCGCTTCGTGAAGACGTCACTGAGCTACTGCTGGTTCAGGATCGCGATGACGGCACTCGCGGCTTCTTTCAATTTGCTAACTACGAATCCGGCCGGTTGCGTAGAGTACGATCCTGGAATCGGCTGTGAACAGCCGATTGGGCCGAATGCGACTTGGCTGATTAAGGCTACCGGTATCGAAATCGGACGGTTCAAGCGCGACTGAGTATTCGTCGGATTTGGCTTGGCTGGTAATCTGGCAAAGAATAATGTCGTCACCGTTCAGAGTCGCAAGAACCAGAGCGGGGCGCCGTTTCGTCTGGGACAGGTCGGAGAACGGAAAGTGCAGAACTACGACGTCGCCCTTTATAAATCTGCCCAGGCCGCCTCCTCCTCGGGAGAGAGCCAGTCCTTCATCAAGGAGGATTCAGCCAGCAGAGCCGGCGCGGCATCTTCGACATTTCTGGATTTGAGGGACTGGATAAAGCCGAGTAGAGCGTCGAAGTCTTTTTCCGGTACGCTTTCCAATTCCTGAACGATGATTTCCTTTTTGCTCATCGGATTCCCTCTACTTCATATTAGCCGGTCCCGCGATGGACCGAACTAAATCGAGCGCGACGGCATACTGACGATATCGTCGATCTGGATGGCTTCTTTCACTACGAAGGGTTCGCCGTATCTGACGCCGATCAGGTTGCCGTAGAAGCGCGCCACGGCGCCCAGGCGTTCGCGGATTTCCTGTTCGTTGGGAAAGAGCGTACCGCCTTCCATGGTTTCGCCGTATTGAGAAGCATAGCTCAACAGGGCGGTCATGCGCCGCTCAAACTGCGCGCTGACATCCACGATGAACGACGGTTTCACTTCGGCGTAGATGCTGGAATACAGAATTTTGAAGGGACGATGCGCCTCGCTGTACTCATCCAACTTCTTCAGACCGGAGAGGAAGCAGGCCTCGAAGCCGATTTCAGCGGCGCGGTAATGGTCGGGATGGCGGGCTTCCCAATATGGCAGGATTACGACGCGCGGCCTCAGTTCACGGATCTTCATGGCCAGGGTCATGCGCGCGGTGATCGTATTCTCCAGGCGCGCATCGGGAAAGTGAAGGTTGCCGCGCCACTTGAGCAGCATGTGCTGGCCGGCGATTTCGGATTCAGCGATGCGCCGCTCCGGAGTACCGCGCGTGCCCATGTCGCCGGCGGTAAGATCCAACGCGCCGGTGCGGTAGCCCATTTCGGCCATCTTAATGAGCGTGCCGCCGCATGTCTGCTCAATGTCGTCGGGGTGGGCGGCGATGGCGAGAACGTCCAGGCTCATGTGCGGGCCGCCAGTCTCTTCAGGAATTCGTCGAGATCCACTTTATATTTGAAAGCTTTCACGGAATTGATGGCGATGACGGGCACTTCGTCATTGTACAGTCGCTGAAGGGCCGGGTCGCGGTCGATATCGAATTCCTCGTAGTCGAAGCCGGCGCGCTTACGGGCCTGCAGGAGGACACGTTTGGCGTCGTCGCACAGGCAGCAACCGGTGCGGGTGTAGAGAGTGACCACGGGTTTCATCTATATATATCTATTCAGTTCGAATCTACCAGTTCAGATCGCGGCGGCTGGAGTATGGCTGGCGCGGGCCCATGAGATAGATCAGGACGATGCCGGCGATGAAACCGCCAATGTGCGCGAAGAAAGCCACGCCGCCTTGCGAGGCCTGGTTTACGCCGAGGGTTCCCACGCCGCTGAAAAACTGAATCACAAACCAGTAGATCAGCATGATCCAGGCGGGGATTTCGACTGTGGTAAAGAAGAAAACGATGGTGATCAGGCTGATGATGCGGGAGTGCGGAAACTTGATCATGTAGGCGCCCATTATTCCCGCGATGGCGCCGCTGGCACCCACCGTTGGGATGCGCGAATTGGGACTAACCGCCACCTGTGCCAAAGCGGCGATCACTCCGCAGAGAAGATAAAAGAGGATGTACTTGCCGTGGCCCAGGATGTCTTCGATATTGTCGCCGAAGATCCACAGGAACCACATGTTGCCCAGCACGTGCATCCAGCCGCCGTGAAGAAACATGGACGTGATGACATTGGAGAAATGGAATTGGTCGGGGATCAGGCCATAAGCGTTGATAAATTCGTTTTGCGCATACGGGTCGAGCGAGAACTCAAACAGGAACACCATGATGTTGATCACAATCAGCACGATTGTGACGACAGGTTTAGAGTAGCTCGGCTGTGTATCGCGTAAGGGAAACATTTAATCGTTGGAAACCGCGTGGATGGAGCGCGCCGCGAATTCAGGATGCGAGCGCCGCTCGGCCCGCGCCATCAGAGCGCGAATATCATCCAGGCCGTGAAGCCCGCCGCGAGCGCCCAGCGCAGTGCAGTTAAGGGCCGCCATGGCGTTGGAAAAATCGAGGGCATCGCGCATCGGCATTCCCTGCAAGACAGCATAGCAGAACGCCCCGTGAAAGATGTCTCCGGCGCCGGTTGTATCCAGGCAATTCACCACAAAAGCCGGTGCGTAGTGGAACTTGCCGTTTTCGAGCGCCAGCGCGCCGTGGGCACCCAGCGTCATGGCCGCCACCTTCATGCCGTACTCGTTCTGAATGGTTTCGAGCGCACGGAAAGGGTCGGTCTCGCCGGTCCATGCGGTGGGGAATTCGGAGCTGGCCACCAGGTAGTCGACATTCGGCAGGACGCGGTCGAAGCCATGATAAATGGTATCGACATCGACGGTGACTGGGATGCCGTGGCGGCGCGCGATTTCGGCGGCGCGGGCGACGGCGGCGGTATCGTGGCCGTCGATGTGAAGGATGCGGGCGCAGGCAATCTGGTCCTCCGTGATTTCCTCCGGGCTGATGCGCAGGCATTCTTCGCGCCGCCAGAGCACGGTGCGCTCCCCGGTGGAGCGATCGATGATGATGTAGGCCGATTGATTGGGGCAGCCCTTGCGGAACTGGACGTGGTCGAGATTGACGCCGGTGCCCTGGAGACTTTCGATCTGGATACGGCCGCGGAGGTCATCGCCGATGGAGCCGATGTACTTGGTGCGCAAGCCGAGCTGGGCGCAGGCGACCATGGCGCTGGCCACCTGGCCGCCGGGGCTGAGGTATTCTTCATGGAAGGGCACCTTGCCGGCGTAGGCCGGGAAGTGGGGAACGATGAGCAGGGTATCGGTGGCGTTGAGGCCCACGCCGACCACGTCGAATTCAGGCATGTAAGGGATATTGTAAGTTACTGCCGCTGCTACTCCATCAGCTTGTTGACTTCGGCGTGTGAGATCACGTCTTCGGTGAAGGATGCGTAAGTGCCGCGCTGCAATTCTTCGGCGATGCGGCGGACCAGCGTCAGGGTTGCGCGCATGGGACCGGAGCCGACGCTGACCCTGGCTACGCCAAGGCGCTTGAGTTCGTCTATCGCAGGCGTGCCGGCTACGGCCAGAATATTGATTGGGCCGTGGATGGCGCGGGCCAGGCTGCCGATGGTTGCGGCGTCGCGAACGCCGGGGATGAAGAGGCAATCGGCGCCGGCTTCGCGGTAAGCATTGGCGCGGCGGACGGATTCATCGAAGCGCGTTTCGGGCGCGCCGGCCTGGAGCAGGTAGACGTCGGTGCGGGCGTTGATCACCAGCGGGACTCCGGCTTCGATGGCCACGCGGCGGATGGCACGCACGCGGTCTGCATGGACCGCGATATCGAGGAGACGCCCCGAGCTGGCGTCTTCGATATTGAGACCAACGGCGCCGGCCGCCAGGACGCCTTGCGCGGTAGCTTCGGCGGCGGCCACGCTGTCGCCATAACCGGATTCCATGTCGGCGGTCACGGGAACCGCGACGGCGCCGGTGATGCGGCGGACGCCCGCCAGCATTTCATCGCGACTGATGTGCTCACCATCCGGGTAGCCCGCGGCAAAGGCAATGCCGGCGCTGGTAGTTGCCAGAGCCTGGAAGCCGGCGGCCTGGAAGATGCGGGCGGTGGCGGCGTCCCAGGCGTTCGGCAAGACCAGGATTCCGGGACCTTCGTGCATCTGCCGGAAGCGGGCGGCCTTGGCGGCCAGCGCATCGTGAGTTGCGGGGTGAAATTCGAGCATGGTAGCGCTTCTACAGGCTAACAAAAGCTGCTACCAAAAAAATCACCGATAAAATTTCTTGACAGGCGCCGCCCGTGGTGCTAATTTTCTAGCATGATGCTAAAAATCCAGCAGGAGCCGGAACAGTGAACGCGCTAACAGGTTTGAGCCGGCGGGAACGGCAGATCATGGAAATTCTCTATCAGCACGGCAAGGCGTCGGCGTCTGAGGTACGGGAACTCATGGAGGGCGCGCCCGGCTATTCGGCGGTGCGCGCGATGCTGCGGGTGCTCGAGGAAAAGGGTCACGTCAAGCACCAGGCCGAAGGTCTGAAGTATGTTTACGTGCCGACGGTGACGCGGGAGAAGGCCAAGCGATCGGCCGTGAAGCACGTGCTGGACACCTTTTTCAATGGATCGCCGGAACAGATTGTGGCGGCGCTTCTGGATGTCTCCTCCACGCGGCTGACGCGTGAGGAACTGGACCGCATGGCGGAAATGATCGAGAGAGCCAAGAGGGAGGAAAAGTAAATGGCGAACCTTAGCGGGTTGGCAATGCCTATTCTGTTGAGCGCGGCGCTGAAGAGCACGTTCGTGCTGGGCGCGGCATGGTTGGTCGCATTTGCATTGCGCGGGCGGTCGGCGGCCGCGCGGCATCTGGTATGGACCGCGGCGGCGGCGGCGTTGCTGGCGCTTCCTTTCCTTTCGGTGGGGCTGCAGGCCTTGCCTATCGGACGGGCGGGTGCAATCCTGCCGGTCAACCTGGGCCTGGTGTTCCACGTCACCGGCACCGCGGGGAATAACGCGGCGGCGGCGGCAACGGCACTGTCGCGGGGAACAGGCAAGCCTACCGCGGGTGCACCGGTTCGTGGGCTGGAGTGGAAGTCGGACTGGAAGACCTGGCTGATGTTGCTTTGGGCCGCGGGCGTGGCCTTCTCATTGGCCCGGATGCTGGCCGCCTGCACCGCTATGTGGCGGGTGCGGCGCCAGGCGGCTCCGTATCCCGAGCCGGACCGTGCACGGGCGCTGGCAGCGGCGCTGGGGATCCGTCACGAAGTAGAGGTTCTCGAAACGGCGCGCGGCAGCATGCCCATGACATTTGGGCTGCTTCGACCGGCCATCTTCATGCCGCGCGATGCTGGTTCGTGGACCGGACCGAAGCGCCAGATGGTGCTGCTGCATGAACTGGCGCACGTACGGCGCGGCGACGTGGCTACGCACCTGATGGCGCGTGTGGCGCTGAGCCTGTATTGGTGGAACCCGCTGGCGTGGACGGCATGGCGCGAGTTTTTGAAAGAGCGCGAACGCGCGGCCGATGACCTGGTGCTGAATTCCGGAGCCGGAGCCGCGGAATATGCCGGGCATCTGTTGGAAGTGGCGCGCACCATGCAGTCGCCGCCGGCCACGGCGTGGGCCGCTATCGCCATGGCCCGGCCATCCCAACTGGAAGGCCGTTTGATGGCGATCCTCGATTCGCGCCGAAACCGGCAGCAGCCGGGACGGCTGGCAGCGGCGGTGGCGGCCTTGCTGGCCATCGCGGTGGTGGCGCCTGTGGCTGCGGTGCAATCGCAGGAGGCAAGTCCCGCTAGCCAACCACCGGCCAGAGCCAACGTCCCGGTATTTCGTGGCTCTGGGGCGGAGCCGGTGGAGGGGGCAGCGCAATCGCAGGAGGAACAGGCCATGGCGACGCAGGTGGACGCCACCATCCGCGCGGCGAATAGCCAGAAGAATCACGAGATGCTGGAGCAGGCCGCATCGGCGTTTGAAAAAATTCGCCGATACGGCGAGGCGCGGAAACTGCTTGAGGCAGCGTTGGCCATTCGCGAGCAAGTCAACGGACCCCAGAGCGTGGAGTACGCCGTGGGGCTGGTCCACCTGGGCGACTTGGCCCGCAAGCGTGGCGGGAAGGCGGCGGATGCCGAGGCAGATTACGCCAAAGCTGTGGCCGCCGTGGGCGACCGCGCCGAGACCGCGTACGCGCTGCAATATCTCAGTATGGCGGCGTATCGGACGCATGACTTCGACAAAGCGATGGAATTTGCGCAGCGTGCGCGAAACGTCTCCGCGGCAGGGTCGCAAATGGGCAAGGCAATGACCTGGATGGGGCAGATTCGCGAGAAGCAGGAAGGCGGCGCTGCCGATGCCGAAGCATTGTATACAGGGGCCCTTGCGCAGGAAAGCACGAACTCGGCGGATGCGGCCCTGACCATGGAATTCTATGCGCGCTTCCTGCGCAACCAGGACCGCACCAAGGAGGCGGAAACCATGGAGTCACGAGCCGCGGGCGTGAGGAAGACGCTGATCGCGGCCGTAGGCGGCGCTAGTGTGGGGTCGTTCCCCGGCGGGGTTTTCAAGGTAGGTGGCGGGGTCACTGCGCCGTCGCTGCTCAAGAAGATGGAGCCGGAGTATTCCGAAGAAGCCCGCGCAGCCAAGATTGCGGGCACAGTGCTGCTCAAGATCGTGATCCAGGCGGATGGCCGGGCAACCGATTTTCAGGTCTTGAGGGGCATGGGGTTCGGACTGGATGAGAAGGCGGTGGAGGCCGTCGGCCAGTGGCAGTTCAAGCCCGGAATGAAGGACGGCCTGCCAGTGCCGGTACAGGCTCAGATAGAGGTGAATTTCCGGTTGATGTAAGGTTTGAGGAGCGGGCCAACTGGCACTAGCTGTGTCCGGCATGATTGCCGGCATGGCAGGCCGGGGGCCCGCTCAACGCGGATATACGCGGAAATCGTCGAAGTAAGTGACTGAGTCGCCGCCAGTCCAGAGCCCCACGCCGCCGAAGCCGACGAAAGTGTCATCGGTTCCCTGCAGGATGCGGCGATGATCCACGTAGACCTGGAAATGGTTGCCGCGAGCGGAGACTTTCAGGATGCTCCAGCCGTTGGCCGGTAGCTCGTGCTTTACACCCGGAAGAATCGCAGTCCGCAGCCCGTTCTGCACCTTGAAGACGCCCACGGTCTTCTCGAGCGCATTGGTCCGCGCCACGTAATAATTGTTGGGATCGCGGTAGCGCCAGACCACGCCGCCGGTCTGCATTTCATGGCCGGACACGGTCTTAATGCGCACGCTGACGTCTCCATCGCGGAGGCGCATGTTATCCAAAATGGCCAGGGGAGAGCGGTCGCCGGCCGGGTCGGTTGACACCTGCGCCAGAACGTAAGGTTGGGTTGCGGCGGAACCGTCTCTGCGGATCTCCCACTGCGGTGCGCGGCCGCGATTGGTCATCGCCACGGTCCACCCAGGCGGAGTTTTGCCAAGAGGGAAAGTGTCGAAGTTGATTATTCTCCCGGTTGATGCCAGCAACCCGAAAGATACCAGCCAACTCAAGGTTTTCATACGTGCACACTTCGTGAAGGTTGGCGCCGACGGGGCCACTCACCCTTTGACTCTATTCTCGCACAGATGATTCCTGCGCAGATAGCGGTACCGGGCTACAGGGGCTAGGCAAAGCGCGTTTACCTTCCGGGCCTAGGTTCATCAGCCGCCCTGCGAAGTTAAGGCTCGCCAGGCTGATTCCCGCCAAGAGAACGGCTAAAATCCCACCCTCCGCGCCATGGCCGTGCCGGAGCAATTCGATGGCTGCGACCAGGGCCGCCAGAGCCATAAGCACCAGGGAGATTCCACGTTGGAAGTGCGCGGCCGCGGAACGTACCCATAGGTCCAGCGGCGGATCAAGCGGCATCGAAATCGTGCGGCCGCGTTCGGAATTCGTGCAATGCGCTTTGATGGAACAGCCGTTGCAAGTGTCGGCCGGCGCCCGGTACTGGATAACCCGCAGTTCGTGATCGGTTTCGCCGCGTTCCAGCCTGGCGCCTTGCGGACATTCCCAGGAATCGCGATCGTGATGGAAGCGAAACCCGGCCGTATCGTATCGATCGGAGCGTTCTTGCGAACGCCGCGCCAGCCATTCCAGCAAAACGGCGATGAGAACCAGCAGGACGGCGTAACCGCCCGCCAGCAGCGGCTCGATGTGATACTCCTTCATTTCAAGCCTTCCACGGTTTCGGTGATCTCTGTAAAGAGGATCGTCTCAGGTTCTTCGAGCGTCGTCACAGAACCGGTGTGCCGGATGCCAAGCCAGGTCAAATAAAGCAACGGCAGAATACCGCCGGCAATGAAGACCGCGTCTCCGGGGAAGCGCATCCACTCGATGAACGCGTTCACCGGATTCCCGAGGAATTTCAGTGTGCGCGCTTCGAAATATCCGCGATGGACGGACTCATAGAGCTGGAGAATTCCCAGGGGAAACAGAGTTGCGAAAACCATCCACGCCAGGCCCGCATTCAGCGACCAGAAACTGAGCCTGGCGGCGCGGTCGGACCAGCGGTTTTCAGGAACCAGGTAGCGCACGCAGAACAGCGCCAGACCAACCGCCAACATACCGTAAACGCCCATCATGGCAGCATGCCCATGGTTGGTGGTCAAGGCTGTTCCAATCTCGTAGTAGGAAACCACGGGTAGATTGATGAGGAAGCCAAACACGCCGGCGCCGAGGAAATTCCAGAACCCCACGGCAACCAGAAACATCACCGCCCAGTAGTGGGGAAAAGAGGTACGCGACTTGGATTCCTGACGCGCTCCAAGCTGCAGGAAACTCCACGCCTCTACCGTCAGGAACGTCAGCGGAATCACCTCGCCGGCGGAGAAAAACGCACCCAACGCCATGTGCTCCGCAGGTGTCCCGGAAAAATAGAGGTGATGCATGCTGCCCACCACGCCGCCGGCCGAGTAAAGCAGGATGTCGAGATAGATAACTCTCAATGCGACGCGTTCCGCGATCACTCCGAGCAGCACGAAGATGCAGGCGACCATGATGGTGGTGAACAATTCGAGGAAGTCCTCGACCCACAGATGCACTACCCAAAAACGCCAGAAATCCGTGGTGGTGAAGTGAATCTCTGGCCGGGCCAGCAGGCCGACGGCATAAAAAGCCGGAAGCGAGAGCGCGGAGAAAAAGAAGAGCCACGGCATGTTGCCTTTGTGTTCGGTGCGTAGCCGGCCGCGCAAGCCGAAATACAGCATGGCTACCCAGAACGAGAGGCCGATTGTGAGCAGGATTTGCCAGAACCGGCCGAGATCGAGGTACTCGAATCCCTGATTTCCGAACCAGCTCCATCCTTTCTGAATCCAGCCATGGATCCCGGCAAACTCGCCGGCTAAACTGCCGAAGACAACAACCGTCAGGGCCGCGAGCAGAGCAACAGCGAGCCACTTTTGCGTCTTCGGTTCGCGTCCACTCAGCATCGGTGTCAGGAAAATTCCAGCGGCTAGATAGGACGTGGATACCCAGAAGATGGCTAATTGCAGGTGCCAGGTGCGCGCCAGGTTGAATGGCAGAATGCGGGCCAGGTCGATTCCAAAGAAGTTTTGAAGGTCCGCCCGATAGTGCTGGGAAGCGCCTCCGACCAGCGACTGAAGCAGAAACAGCAGCGCCATTACGAAGAAGAACCAGGCAGTCACGCGCTGGGCCGGTGTCAGGACCACTATGCCAGGCGGCCGAAACGTGAGCGTCTGACGTTCCCGTCCGTGCCAGCCCAGGATGTTCCAACGGCCAAACGCCGCGAACAACAGGCCGATTCCTCCCAACAACGCAATCAGAGAGAGTACGCTCCAGACGACCACATCCGCCGTCACGGTGTTTGCAACTAGTGGTTCCGGCGGCCAATTGTTGGTATAGGAATAATCGTGTCCCGGCCGCAGTGCAGCGGCGGTCCACGCCGACCAACTGAAGAACGCCGACAATTGGTGCGCGTCTCGCGGATCGCCGATCGCGTTTGGACGGAGTCCGTTGCGGGTGGACGGCTCCGCAAAGAATTCACGGTAATAGTTCTCGAGTTGGACATACGCGGCCGACTGCGCGGCCGTGAAGGCGAGGGTATCGTTCACCGGATCATAGCGGTTGACCTTGAATTCCTGAATCGTCCGGCCCCTGGCTTGATCCGATTGCGGGCCGCCGTACGAATTGAGAACGCTGGTTGCCGCACGGCGCAAATAGTCAGCCGTGTAGTCCGGACCAAGGTATGCGCCGTGGCCAAAAATGGAGCCGTACTCCATCAATCCGTTGCGAAGAAAGACTTGCTGGCCGCCAAGGATGTCTTCATGCGTGAACAGCACTCCACCGGCCGGATCAAGCACGCGGGCCGGAATAGGCGCTTCTCCCGTATAGGTGCGGTATGCGAGGAAACCCAGGATGAAGAAGCCAAAGAGAACGACTATGGCAACCGCTTGCAGCCAGGCTTTCGAAACCAGCAAATCGCGCTTCGGCTCCCCCGGGGTATTCGCACCAGACATGGGTACCCTCCATCGAGGCTTTTACTCTTATCAGACCCGAATACCCGCGTCAAGCCTTTACTTCACTGCATCTGCGGCATGATACGAGCTCCGGACCAGGGGTCCCGATTCCACATGCGCAAACCCCATCTCCACCCCGGCGCGGCGGAATTCCTCGAATTCTTCCGGGGTAACATATCGCACAATGGGCAGGTGCTTCGGCGAAGGCCGCAGGTATTGACCCAGTGTAAGGACATCGACATTGTGCGCGCGCAAATCGCGCATCACGTCGAGCACTTCGTCGGGCCTCTCTCCCAGCCCCAGCATTAGTCCGGACTTGGTGGGCGTAGCCGGCGAAACACTCTTGGCATAGGCCAGCACATCAAGCGAGCGTTCATACCGCGCGCCCAGCCGCACCTGCCGGTAGAGCCTGGGCACGGTTTCGGTATTGTGGTTCAGAACGTCCGGCGCGGCATCCATCACGGTCTCCACGGCCCGGTGGCTACCCTGGAAATCCGGCACCAGCACTTCCACGCCGCACCCCGGCACCTGGTGGCGAATCGCGCGGATCACCATGGCGAAAAGTTCCGCTCCGCCATCCTCGCGGTCGTCGCGGTTGACGCTGGTGATCACCGCAAACTTCAGTCCCATGGCCGCCACCGCCTGGGCTATGCGCTGCGGCTCATCGTAGTCCACCGGCAGGGGCGCGCCTTTCTGTACGGCGCAAAACCCGCAGCGCCGCGTGCAAACGTTTCCCAGCATCATGAACGTGGCTGTGCGCTGATTCCAGCATTCGCCCACGTTCGGGCAAGCCGCACTCTCACATACCGTGTGCAGGCGGAGGCGCTCGATGAGTTCTTTCAACTCACGATAATTGCCGCCCGATGGCGCCGGCGCGCGCAGCCACTTTGGCCGCTCAAGTTTTGGAGTAATGGAAACCAGCACCCTGCTTCTATTCTACGTTTACCGGAACAGCAGCGGGGCGTAACTGTTCAGATAGTGGCGCCAGTTGATCCAGGTATGGGCGCCGGCGCTTTCATGGAATTCGTTCTTGATTAAATGTTTTTCGAGGACGGCCACCAGGTTTTTAGCGCTGGCATTGGCGCCGGCATCTTTCTCACCCACGCCGATCCAAAACACCTTGACTGCCTTGTTGGTCTTATCAGCATGGTCCAGAAACGCGGCATTCAGTTCCTCGAAATTGGCCGTGGCCTGCACCGCGACGCCGGAACTCCAGACGCCGATGTAAGCGAACTGGTCGGGATTGCGCGGCGCCACGCGCAGCGTCTGGCCGCCGCCCATGGATAGCCCGGCGATGGCCCGGCTCTGCGGATTCGCCAGCACGCGATAGTGGCTCTCCACATAAGGCACGATATTTTTCAGCAACTCGTCGGCGAACTTGTCCTGGGCGGCGGCGCCGGGCGCTGGACCGCCCGGTGTGCCGGCCCCTGAGCCAGAGGCGGTGCGCGGCATGCTGCCGTTGGGCATCACCACCAGCATGGGCTTGGCTTTCTTATCCGCCAGAAGATTGTCCATGATGAAGCCGGCGCGACCCATGGTGCTCCACCCGGCATCGTCGTCGCCGCTTCCATGAAGCAGGTACAGCACCGGGTAGCGGGCATTGCTGTTGTCGTAACCCGGGGGCGTATAGATATGCATGCTACGCGCCATGTCCAAAGTGGAGGACTGGTACCAGACGATGCGCACCTCACCGTGCGGCACCGGCCGCGTGTCTTCGAAGGCGGCTTCCGGGCCGGGAACTTCGAACATGTTGTCGTTGCTCGTAATGCCCGGCTTGATTTGCGGGTTCTTGGGGTCCATCGTCCTAACGCCGTCAACCGTGAACGAATAGCTGTAGAAATCCGGCGTCAGCGGCTCGGTGGTGAAGGACCAGACGCCTTTGTCGTCCTTTTCGAATGCGGCTCGGCCGGTTAGAAAGTCGCCGTTCATGCTGACCTCAGAGGCCTTGGGCGCATAGATGCGGAAGGTCACGCGGTGGTCGGCGGAAACGTCGGGCGACACCAGCGTGTCATTCGGCGTGGGCGTGCGTGGCTGCCGTTGTGGTTGCGCAACCGCCGCCAGACAGAGCAGGCCGGCTGCAATCGTGGACCTGAGAACAGTTTGTCGAGACATAAGAAACTCCTAATCCAGAGGCAGGGCGATTCCTTCCCACAGTGCCTTCATAGCGTTTCCCATATTGTAGTCGAACCGGCCGAAAGTAGTCTCGGATAAAACGGAAAGAGCCTCATGCCGAAGAACCAGCCCGGCTGGACGCCGCGTGACCGTGCGTGAGGACCGGCCACAATTTGAGACGGCGGTGGGACCATTTGCGTTCTGCAATTAACCTCACCATAAATGTTGAGTTGAAGGAATTTGTGCCTATTAACCTATGCCAGCAGAGCCTGCGTTTAGGACCATAGGTTAACTGAAACTATTTACGCTCTGAATTTACCTCTTGCGTCTTCTGTTGGTCTCTGCTATATACCATTGAATACGTAAAACGGGGCGTTACAGTACATGGGGTAGTTGGTTCCATTTGCTTCTTAAGGAGGGATACATGTTTTGGGCCCACATAGCGAAGCGTGTACTGTTGCCAGGGGCACTGGCCGCGCTCTTTATCATGCCCTGTGCCTTCTCACAGGAAACCACAGCGGGAATTCAGGGCGCCATTAAGGATGCTTCGGGCGGCGCGGTAGCCAAAGCCAATGTCGAGATATCCGGCCCGGCGCTGATCGGCATCAGGAAGGTCCAGTCCGACGACGCCGGCGCTTACCGTTTCGCGGCTCTTCCGCCGGGCGAGTACACCTTGACGGTCACGGCGCCCGGATTCCGCACGGCCAGGCAGGCCAACATCGATTTGACGGTCGGCCGCTTCCCCGTCGTAGACGTGAAACTGCAGGTGGGAGTGGTGGCTGAAACAGTGGAAGTCTCGAGCGAAGCTTCCATGGTAGACCCCACTCAGAGCAAGGTTGCGGTAACAGTGCAGCACGAAGTCCTGGACAACCTTCCCAAGGGCCGTTCCTTTCAAACGCTGATTCCCTTGGCTCCTGGCGCGCGCGGGGAACCGCTACAGAGCGGGAGCAACATCGGCAGCAGTACGGGTGCTGGCACGGGCTACCAGATCGATGGCGCCAGCGACTCGGAAAACGTGTATCTAGTAGATGGCGTGAACGTAACCAACATCCAGAACGGCGGCGTTGGCAAGAACTTCCAGATGGAGTTTGTAGAAGAGGTTCAGATTAAGACCAGCAGCTTCGAGGCCGAGTTCGGCGGCGCCCTGGGTGGAGTGATCAACGTGGTTCCCAAGAAGGGCTCGAACGAATGGCACGGATCGCTCTTGACGTATTACCAGAGCAACGCGTTGAACGCCAACAATACGGATCGCAGCCTGACCACCAACCCGACCCTTCCGTCCCTGAACACGACCACGCGGGTTGACGCCACTCCCGAATACTATATGGCCAATAAAGACCAGCGAACGACCATCGAACCTGGTTATCAGATAGGCGGCCCGTTCTGGAAGAACAAATTGTGGATCTTCAGCAGCTATATACCGAGTGTCGATACCATCCGCCGCACCACCAATTTCATCAGCGCTAACCCCGGACCCCGCACCTTGTCCCAGACCACCACCACGCACAACGCTTACAACCGCCTGGACTACGGCATCACGAATTCGCTGCGCGTCTTCGGCTCCTGGAATTATGGCTACTACCGGCAGACCGGAACGCTGGGCAGCGCGGACAGCCCGGCCGGATTTGTGAATACCGGCCGCACCACTGACCCCAACACCCTGCGCGCGGATGCCGGTTCCGTCAATCCGCTTTCGATTTGGACATTCGGCGGCGACTGGACGCCAACGGCCAAACTGGTGGTCAGCGCCCGCTACGGCTACTTCTTCAACAACACCGAGCAGCGCGGGACCCCGGTTGGAACCCGCTACTTATACCAGAGCACGGTCAATGCGGCCAGCGTGGATCTGGCGGGCCAGCCGTTCCCGGCGTCCTCGTTCAACACCACGAATTTTGCCAACATTCCAAGCAACCTGGCGACCTCGTACGACGCATACAAGCGCAAGGGCATCAACGTGGATTTGTCGTACTTCGTCAATTTCGCGGGCACCCACACATTCAAAACCGGGTACTTCCGGTCTACGCAATCCGATGGCGTCTTGAAGACCTACCAGGGCGGCGCAGTTAACCTATACTTTGGCCAGAGCTATCAGCCGGTCACCGACAACACGATCTGCGACGGGATCATGGCGTCCAACCAGGCGAATTTCGGCAAATCGGTCTGCCAGGGACGGTACGGGTACTTCGTGGTGGGTACCGGCGTGGTCAACACCGGTGGCGACGAGCAGTCGGCCCAGGCTCTGTACTTCCAGGACAGCTGGCAGGTGGGCCATCATCTGACCCTCAATCTAGGTCTCCGCCTGGACGAAGAAAACCAGCCTCCTTTCGATCCCACCCGCTTCCCCACCGTGCATTTCGGATGGGGCGACAAGATTGCGCCTCGCCTGGGCGGCGCCTATGACGTGATGCACAACGGCAAGCTCAAGGTATATGCCAGCTATGGCCAGTTCTACGACATTATGAAGCTGGGGCTGGCCCGCGGTTCCTTCGGCAGCGACTACTGGCATAACTGCGTTTACGCCATGGACGATGCGGACTATACCAAGATCACTCCGACCTATCCTTTGGGCGGCGGCTGTCCGGCCACCGGTCCGGCGCCGGGCGTGACCACGGGCCGCTTCATCGAAAACGTGGACTTCCGCGCCACCAAGGCCGACCCACGCGACCCGGCCATCTCCCCAGACATGAAGCCCATGAAACAGCATGAGTTTGTGACCGGCGCCGATTGGGCGGTTAACACCAACTGGGCCCTGACGTTTCGATATTCGCGCAAACGCCTGGATAACACCATCGAGGATATGTCGATCACCGACAACCTGGGCTTCTATATCGGCAATCCGGGTTCGACGTTCGCCGACTTGCTGCACCGCCCGGTGGTCACGCCGGACGCCAACGGCAATAACTATCTGACCAGCGTGGCATTCTGCGCGGAGTGTCCGCCGGTGGTCAAGGCCACTCGCCGCTACGACGGGGCCGAGTTCCGCCTGTCCCGGAGACCCGGTAGCGGCAAATGGTTCGGATCCGTCAACTATACGTACAGTAAGCTGAGGGGCAACTACCCCGGCTTGACCAACACCGATCCCACCGATGGAACGTTCGGCCGCCACGCGCCCAACAATAGCCGCCTGTTCGACCTGCCGACCATGACCTATCTTCCCAGCGGCAAGATCGACGACGGACCTCTGGCCACGGATCGCCCGCACACCGCTACTGGCTATGCCTACTATCGCCTCCGCTGGAAGGGGATGGAGACCGACCTGGGCGTGACCCAGACCGCTTTCCAGGGTACGCCGATCAGTTCCTGCCTGCCCGTGGTCGGCAGTTCCTCAGCCTGCCAGTGGGCCGAAGGCCGCGGCAATTTCGTGCGCTTGAGCCGTGCTGCCAATGGCGACATCGTCAAAGGCGACGTGGTGAACGATGCCCGGACGGACCCACTGATCCAAAGCGATTTCAACCTGCGCCATGAGATCATGGTGAAAGAAGGCCAGCGGATCGCCTTCGAAGCCACCTTCCTCAACCTGTTCAACCAGCGCGCCACCGAAGCAGTCTACGAGTTCGCCATTCCCACCAACGAGATCAGCCCGACCCGGCCATCCCGGTTCTCGGGCGATCCTGGTGTCGATTGGGGCAAGCTGATGAACGGATACAACTACATTGATGCGCTGAACGGCACGGGAGCCTTTGCCGGAGTGCAAACCAAGCTGACTCTGGCCAGCCGCTATGGGATGCCGAACTTGTTCCAGCAGGCCCGCAACGTCCGGCTGGCCGTTCGCTTTACTTTCTAACCCCTTCCTGACGGTCGGGGCTCTGATCGGAGCCGTGAGCGTGAGCGAGCGGTGTTACGTTTCCTAATCCGGGAAGTAGCCCTCGCGGGCCCGTACTTTGCGGCCCTTCGAGCCGCGGAGCACCACTTCAATGGGGCGCCAGGCGTTGTTCTCGACCGGCGGCGGCCGGAAAGCTAGCAGGTAGCCGTGCGTCAAATCCTGCGAGACGCTGTCGAACACCGGGGAAATTTCGGCTGGACTGTGAATCGCAAAGGCCACGCCGCCGGTGCTCCTGGAGACGGCCTCCAGTTGTTTGAGAAGCGCAGGCGTTTGCAAGGCTTCCCCCTGCGCGATGGTGTAGATGGGGGTTCCGGCCTTCCTGGCCCGCTCAATGGCGGTCTGCGTGGTGAGAACGCTGCTGTTGTCGGCTCCATCGGTGAATACCACAATTACTTTCTTGCCGCTGCGCGCTGTCAGATCGCGATTCACCCGCACTAAAGCGTCGTAGAGCGCGGTGGTGCCGAAGGCGCGAGTTCGCAACACGGCGCGCTTGGCCGCGGTCTTGTCAGTGGTGAAGGGCAGCAGTTCGGTGACCGAGCTACTGAAGCCGTAGACCGCCACCCAGTCGATGGGGCGCAGTTCGCCGATCAGCTTGAGGGCGGCGCTCTTCAGCGCCGGAAGAGGCGTAAGCATGCTGCCGGTGGTGTCGAACAGCAGAGCCACCGCCAGGCTGGAGGCGCGCGCTTCGAAGGCGATAGTGGGCACCGGCCTGCCGTTCTCGAGAACCGTGAAGTCGTTGGCGTCTAGTCCGTCGATGTAGCGGCCGCGATCGTCGCTCACCGTGGCATATATTTCCACCAGCCGAGCGCGGGTGTGGAAGACCGTGTCCGGGCTCGCGGAATCCTCCGGAGCTTTACCCGACAACGCCGGTTTCTGAGACAACGCCGCGGACAACACCGGCTGGGGCCTCTCTGCGGGCTGTCCGGTACGAGCCAGTTTTTTTGTCACTTGATCAAGAGTCATGAACCCGCCCCGAAAGTACGATCCGGGCTCGGTGCTCGAAGCAACCAGTTCGGACGGACAAAACAGACAAGGCTGGCTGGGCTCGGCCGATTCCATGAAGCGGTGCTTGGCGGGCAAGAGCGGATCTTCGGCGACCAGCAGCTGGTCCGGGTGGAGCAGCGCCGCGTAGACCAGACCACTGAGGGCGTGCAAGGCTTTTGCCGATTCGAACCTTGTCGAATCCAGCCTGGTCGAATCGAAAGCCGGCGCAAGACGCGGGACGGCTTGCAATTCCCTGATCCGGTCGAAATCGGCGCGCCGTTCGCCGCTCAACCGCAGTAGATCGCGAGGCACGGCATCATCCAGATTCTCGCCGCTGCCCGCGATCTCGCGCAGCAGGGCCAGCGCCTTTGCGGAATGGTCGGCAGCGGCAAGGTCGACACAGACATGGCGGAAAGCCCGCGCACTGCGTGTGGCATTGAGAGCTCGGGACTCGGTCCCCAGTACGATCAACTCCACCAGCGAATGCCATTCGCCCATGACTTCATTTCGTTCGGCATTTCGTTCCGAACTTCGCTCGGACTTGGATCCGGCGGTCAACTTGTTGGTGAAAGTGGCTAACGCCTGGAATTCCGCGCTGCCTAGTTCAGGCAGTCTCTTGAGGTACGGAAACAAGGGATGCCACTGGGAGAAATGTTGCGTCAGCAGTTTGGCGGAACCTTCATCGAGTGGGGCGTTGCGGTCGGCTTCCAATCGCGCTACCGGGACCAGCGCGTCCAGGTTGCGGATGTCCAGCAGCGCCTCGTCGCCCGCTGGGGATAAAGCAGTCCAGGCGCGCACTCCTCCTGGAAAGCGGACATGGCCGGCTTCGTCAAGCGGCAGGTTCTGAAAGAATGCCGCACGCCAGGATCCGGGTCGCCGGTCCATCCCCTGGAAGACTTCCCCCGAATCGCGATACCAGGCATAGAATTTCTCCATGCGCGAAACGGTCTCGGTAAAGAAACGCTGATGAGCTGCGTCCGCGCGGGCCAGTGCGTGGTAGAAGGCCACCAGGCTGCCGTGGTCTTTCTGCAATAAGGCGCGAAAAAAGCCCGGCGGATCGCGCGGGCTGGCGCCAACCAGCTTGACCCACATGAATTTCGCCCCGGCGCCACCGGGCGTTGCCACCTGTCCCTGAGACACCGCGAAAGCATCGGCGTAAGATGCCAGCACCTCGGGGTAGACCAGGGTCAGCGTGCGCAGGCCAACGCTTGCAATCACAGCGTCCGCGGTTTCTTCTCCCATTGTTGCCAGGGCGGCATAGACTTTGGCGAGGCGGAGATCCTTCGAAAAGGCTTCGGCGATGGTATCGGCGGAGATGTTCGGTAAGCCGGCCCAGGCGGTTCGGGCGATCAGCCGCGCGTTTTCAGAAGGCACCGTGAACTGAAATTCGCGCCCAGCCTCCAGGCTTTCCTGCATGGCGATCTCATCGATACCCAAGGCCGATGGAATCTGCTGCCGCAGGCCATCGGCTGGACGGTCGCCGGGCTCCACTGTGTAGGCGGAGTTCTGCCCCACCAGTTTCCAACCGAGCAGCGGTAGAATGCGTTCGGCGCTCCGGCGCCCGGCATCGTCTGCCAGCGAAATTGTCACCACGGTTGAATCGCCGCGTGGTTCGCCCAGACGCCGCAGTTCAGCCGCCGTGTCGATATAGGCCTGCAAGGCGCCTGTGTAGCCCGGTGGCCGGGCCCGATTCCAGGGCGATTGTTCCCAGATAAGAGCACGGCAATACTCCAGGAAGAAATCCTGGGGTGATGGACTGGACTGCAGGTGCGCCATGGCGGCGAGGGCTTTGACCCCGCCCGGAACCCAGGCATCGCCCGGCTGGGCGCGCGCCGATTGCGTGGAGAGCAACAGAATCGCAGCCAGCCAAACCAAGCTCATTTCGTGCTCGAAGTATAACGCACAGAAGTATATCAGGAGCGCAATCAGGCCGTCGGCAACTCGCTTCTCAGCAGTGGAGGATGACGTCATCCAAATGCCCTGGCGCGGTTCGGCGGTGATAGCGCGACTTCAATCCGAGAGGCTTGGAAGGCAGCTTCCTGCATAACTCCGCCCTATTGTTCCTCATCAGTATTAGGTCGTAATCGTCGCCATATTTGGCATTCGCCGAAAGAATGCAGTACGCTGAAGGCGGAGTCCTTCCATGAGCCGCGACCCGTTACATGAGCTGATTGATCGGCTCCCCGAAGATGAGTTGCTTGCGGCGCAACGGTTTCTGGAGTTCTTGGCGAGTAGCCCGGCATATCGAGCGGCGTTGGGCGCACCACCGGATGATGAGCCCATCACTGAGGCCGACGCTATAGCCTTGTCAAATGTGCGCGAGGAACTTCGCGCCGGCAAGGTAGTTTCGCATGACGAAATCCTGCGCGAATTCGGCCTGCGATGAGGTTTATATGGCCCGAGTCGGCGCGATCCGATTTGCGGGCCATCGATCGCGACGTGGCAATCCGAATCCTCCATGCGCTGACTCTTTACGCAGAATCCGGCGGCGGTAACGTGAAGGCGCTAGTTGGCGAGTGGCGAGGATATTTCCGTCTTCGAGTCGGAGACCATGGTGCATATTCGCGGTCTCGCCGGAAGAAATCATGATCGTCCGCGTTCGCCATCGCTCCGAAGCATATCGTTAAGCTTTGCCGTTTCGCGCGGCTATGGAATCGGCCGGGCCATGAGCCAGCCGTCTTCGCCATCCTCATAATATCGCCGCACTCTTCTGACCTTATTAAAGCCGTGCTTCTCGTAAAAGGCGCGCGCCCTTTCGTTGGTCACTTTCACCATGAGGCCGAATCGCGAGAATCCTCGCAACCGCAGGCGGCGCAAGGTGCTCTCCATCAGGGCCGTTGCCACTCCACGGCCTCGCATGGCGGGGTCCACCGCCAGGGAGACCAGTTCCGCCCGATCCCGAAAGGCGCCGGCGCGCGGGCAGGTCAGAACATACCCCCAAACTTTCCGGCCACGTTCGGCGACCAAAAACAGCTCCCCACATTTGCGGGTGTATTCTGCAAACAGATTGCGATCATATGCGTCCGGGCCGAAGCTGGCGCGTTCGATTTCCATGATCCGGTCGAGGTCGGCAATGCGCGAGCGGCGGATCGAATATCGCCTCTTCGTCATTTTGTTATGCTTTATTCTTACGCACTTAAATCCGATCCAGAAACGGTGACAAAAAAAAGACAGAAGAAGAAAAACGCACCCCTTGACAAGGAATTCAGACCACCGCATACTGAGACCATGTTGCAACTGAGTGGCAACAAGGACCAGCAAGACGCGGCAGCCGCCAGCTTGTTGGACTTGCGTAGGGGGGATGCCGGAATCCTGGATCGCATCGACCTGCCGCACGAAGATGCACGCCGCCTGATGGAACTGGGTTTCTTGCCCGGCACCCGGATCACCGCCGGGCTGAGTGCCCCGGGAGGCGACCCGCGGGTGTTTCAGGTGGATGGTTCGGAAATTGCTCTGCGGCGCGAGACCGCGAAGCTCCTGAGGATCTGGTTGGACCCCAAGCCCCATCAGTCGGACAAGCCTGGAAAAACGCCCGGAAAGTCTTCGAGGATTCCGTGAGCGGATGCAGCGATTGCAGTAGCTGCGGTTCGGTAGCGGTAGCTGAACTTCCGCGCGGCAAAGCCGTTAAGATGGTGGCCCTGGTGGGGCCGCCCAACTCCGGCAAGACCACGCTGTTCAATCGCCTTACCGGACTGCGTCAAAAAGTGGCCAACTTCCCGGGCGTGACCGTGGAACAGCACGTGGGTATCGCCGAACTTCCGGACGGTCGCGCCGTCAGCATTATCGATCTGCCGGGCATCTATGGCATGGCGCCGCGTTCCGAAGACGAGCAGGTGGCGTACGACGTGCTCACCGGCACTCGCGGCCAAACCGCCAAACCCGAAGCCGTTCTGCTGGTTCTCGATTCCACCAACCTGGCCCGGCACCTGATGCTGGCGGCCCCGATCCTGGCTCTTGGCGTCCCCACGCTGGTCATTCTGAACATGGCCGACGATCTCCGCAATCGCGGCGGCGATCTGGACCTGCGCGCTCTCTCCGCACAGCTCGGAGTGCCGGTAGCGCTGATCAACGCGCGCGGCGGCGAGGGCATGGAACAGGTTTTCGAATTTCTGGCCGGCGCCATGCCCAAACCGCAGTCCCGGGAACTGCCCATTCTTCAGGACGTCCCCAATTGCCGGAAATGGGCCGGTAGCATGGGAAGCCAGGCAGGCTACCGCGCGCCCGCGCCGCCCAAGTGGACGCGTCGGCTGGATGCCGTCTTCCTTCACCCGGTAGGCGGTCCGCTGATTTTTATTTTGGTGGTCTATCAGATTTTTCGCACAATTTTCGTCGTAGCCAAGCCGCTGACCGACGGAGTGACACACCTGTTCAACCTCAGCGGCAACTGGGTTGCATCTGCGCTCCCCGATTCGCTGTTCCGCTCACTGCTGATCGAGGGTGTGTGGAAGGGCGTTGGGTCGGTAGTGGTTTTCCTGCCGCAAGTTTTGATTCTATTTCTGTTCATCGGCATTCTGGAAGACTCCGGGTACCTGGCGCGCGCCGCCATGATAGCCGACCGCACCATGGCGAAGGTGGGATTGCAGGGCAAGTCGTTTATCCCGCTGCTCTCGGCTTATGGATGCGCCGTGCCGGCCATCATGGCCACGCGTACCATTGAAAACAAGCGCGACCGTGTCGCCACCATCCTGATTGCGCCGTTCATGACCTGCTCGGCGCGTCTGCCAATCTACACCCTGGTGATCGCGGCGTTCATTCCCGCGCATCCGCTGATTGGCGGCCGGTTCCTGGACGCGCAGGTTGCGGCCATGCTGGGGCTCTACGTTTTGGGATTTCTGGCAGCGGTGGTTACCGCGAGAATTTTGAAATCGTCCGTCCTCAAAACCGCCCGCACGCCGTTCTTGCTAGAGATGCCTTCCTACCGCTGGCCCACCTTCCAATCGCTGGGGTTGCGGGTGCTCGACCGCGCCGGGGTTTTTTTGCGGCGCGCCGGCACTGTAATCCTGCTGGTGACCGTCGTCTTGTGGGCCATGGCGCACGTACCCTATTCAAACGGCAAGCCGCCGGACATCGCCAACAGCGTGGCGGGCACGATTGGCCGCACCATCGAACCCGTCATCAGGCCGCTGGGATTCAATTGGAAGATCGGGATCGGGCTGCTCACCTCACTGGCCGCGCGCGAGACCATCGTCTCGACGCTGGGGTCCATTTACGGGATGGACCCGGAGTCCGACAAGATGGAACTGCAGAATGCTCTGCATCGCGATCTGACGCCAGGCGGCGCCTTTGCGCTGCTGGTCTTCTTTGCGTTCGCGATGCAATGCATTTCCACCATTGCGGTAGTGCGCCGCGAGACCGGCGGATGGACGTGGCCTGTGCTGCAGTTCAGTTACATGGGCGTGCTGGCGTACGCCGGAGCCTTCGTGGCGGCGCACATTATTCGCTGACTTTGTTGATTGCCCGTCAAACTTCAAACGATACCAGTGGCCGTCGCAGAGACAACGTGAGCTTAAGACCGCTCCCTAACGGTCACGGCTCCGATCAGAGCCTGGCACGTTAGCAAGTTGAAGATGATCCCTCCTTCACCACGATGGAAGTAAGCCGGAACCGAGCCGCGACCGTGAGGGAGCGCACGCGCCGTGCGTCTTGCTGCAGTCTCATCTGGAGCTACTCCTTGACTTTGTTCCCGAGGGCTTCGTGAAACACGCTGGTGAAGAACTCGCGTGAGCCGGGCGAGCAGCCGATGTGAAGGTTGTCCATGCCATCCTCCACGAAACCCAGGTATCCGTCCCAACCCAAATCGTTGAGTACGAATCGCAGGCATTCCAGTTCCGCGGGCGGCAGCGCCGAATAGTCGATATCGAAGACCTGGCCTGAGGAATGGGACAGGGCTTCCGGCCTGCTCTTCAGGCGCCCATATTCCACGGGCTCCACCAGCGACGTGACCTCGAGCGGCTTGAACTTCTGGCCCTTATGTCCCGTTTCGTCAAAGAGACGGCGCGTCTCGAAGGCAATGTATGTGAGGGTGCCGATGGCGGCGGGCGCGGCTTCGCGAAAATATTCCAGGTTGGCTGGATCGTCGGCCGCGATTTTCAACAGGTAGCCGAAATATTCGGGGCGGTCCAAAGCCTTGGCCAGCTTCTTACTGGGGTCCACGCGTATGTCGTCCTCGCTGTGGTAGACCAGGTCTTCGCGCTTGAGCCAGACCGCTAGCCTGTGCGGCGCGCGACCCGTAGTCACGAACTGGCTTCTGTATTCCTGCGCCAGCGAAGCGAATTCGGCGGGGTCGCGGCGGTACAACGCCAGCAACTGCTCCGCGCGCTTGACCCGAAACCAGTAGGTGGGAGAGTAGTCACGCTGCATCTGCTGCTGGATGGCTTCGTAAAGTTCGCGGTTCCAAGCCGGGCTGCTGGAAAAAAACATACGCGGCACGGTCACCTGGTTCTGGGGAATGCCGCGCGCGTGGCGCGTGATGTCCTGCAACATATTCGCGCAGCCCTGGCCGCAATGGTAAGCGAAGATGGCCCAGTCGCGGCCTCCGAATTTTTGCTCCATACCGGCCAGATACTTGGCGGCGGCGGGAATGGCGCGATCGGGCAACATGCGGTCGTCACGCACTATCACCGTATAAGGCGTCTTGCGCGTGACCGTGCGGTATGTGGTCTTCCCGTTCTTCTTGTTCTTCACGGGGACCTTTTCACGCGTCGATTTATATCGCGTGGCGGATACCACTTTGAGCCCCATGCTGACCGCCGTGGCATGCGAGATTTGCATAATGCCCCTGGGGCCTGCCGGACTCTCGGCCTTAGGGTCGCCCCAGCTTTCCAGATAGGAGATAGCTTCAATTACCGAGGCTGGGATGCCGCTGCGCTGCGATGCCGTGCGGAAGAGCGCCTGAAGTTTGGAGTTGGTGGTGATGCGCCTGGCGCCCGGCAGCGCCTGGACCTCGCGCATGATGCTGAATGTCTGCGACTGCACCATGAGGTCCGTGCGCACGTCGAGCAGGTCCTGCGAAACGTCGTCGCGGGCAACGCCGATTCCCGATACGCGGTGCGCCGGCACAAAATACTCCGGGTTGGCGGACCGGCCCAAAGGTGCCAGGGCCAATACGAAGAGCAGCGTCAGTTTCATGCCTGAGAACCCAGTTTCATGCCTGAGAATAGTGTAGCGTTCATGCCGAGCATACAACTCCATCACGTTTGACGTGTGGGGGGACAGGAACGATACGGCGCGTTGGGCCCGTCGCCTTCCTCCTGACAAGCGCGCCACGTCGCTTACCGGCCCGTTTGCGTCATGCGGCGCTGTTTCCGCGGGTGTTGCCGCCCGAACGCGCCATGTTAGCAACGGTCGGCGTTGCGTTGGCCACGGCGTTGCTCTGGTAGCCCGCATATCCTGCTCATTGAGCTGGGGGATGGAGGTACACCCAATGGCTCCGGGAAGCCCAAAATGGGAATCCCGTTGGCGCGCGCGGGGGCGAAACTGCAGATTTGATCACCAGCCTGATCGGCGCGCCAACGCTCTCAACGAAGGCGAAATACAGAACGTGCTTGTGATCATCCGCGGTGCGTTCGATAGACCGGAAACCATCGCGTGGGGCAAAATACTCAGCCCGAACATTAAAGCTTCTGCGCCATCTGACGGATTTCACCGACCAGAGCCGATGAATGGAGAAGCCTTTATCGAGGGTGCACGCCAACCGCATTTATCCGGCCGGTCCCCACGCCGCTCGAAAACTTTCCGAGCATTCTCGATTTCGGCACCGCTTCTTCGCCCGCCCAGTTAGGCGATCTCGTCGTCATCGCAGTCCCCGCCCGCTGACCAGATACACCGCGAAGCTGCCGAGCCAGTGCCCGCCTTCGTAGTGCTCGCTCTTAATGCTGTCCAGTCCCGTCACTTTGAGTTTGCCGGCGAGCGCGGTCAACGCCTTGCGGCGCGCGTCGGCGGCGGGGAGGCGCGAGACGATGCCTTCCAGCATCCACGCGCGGCTCAGGTTCAGACCAGCCAGGTGGTAGGCCTTGCCATCGGTCACGTCGCTGACCAGCGTTGGCTCCAGATCCACGCGTGGCAGAAACCCGGTGAACCACCCGGCGAATTCGACGGGCGGCAGAATCCGGCGCACCGCATCCGCTTCGGCCAGGCAGGGAGAGAGGAAGTCTTCGCCCGAGGGTTCGTAGGCGAGCGGGCAGTTCCGGTCCTTCAGGTAGTAGTCCCGCGCACGCGATTCCACCGCTTTGCCGAACTCCTTGTTGCCGGTTACCCTGGCGTAATCCAGCATCAGGCCCATCGAGAAAGCGGTGTTATTATGTTCGCCGGTGCGTATGGGGTGTTGCAGTTTCGGCAGCCACTCGGCCGTCCGTGCGGTGACGGCCTGCTCCAGCGGGCGTAGCGCGGCGGACCACTGGCGCGCCTGAGGGTCGTCGAACTCCTTCAGCTCGGCGGCAAGTTGCAGCAGCCACGCCAGGCCGTAAGGACGCTCGAAGGTATTGCGGCCCGCGGCATTAAGATAGATCGCTTCCTGCGCGATGTTGGCTGGCGTGAGACTGCGCGCCACCGCGCGGCGCGCTTCGGCCGCGAAAGGCGCTTGCGGAAACAGGCGCGCCAGGCGGACCAGCAGCCAGTGGGCGTGGACCGAGGAATGCCAGTCGTAGCAGCCGTAAAATGCGGGGGTCAATTCGCGCGGCGGCTTCACATCGGCATCGGAGTTCAACGAATGCGCGATCTTGTTGGGGTACGGTTTGTGGACGCAGTCGAGCGCCAGAGCGGCGAAGCGCGCCGCCTGAGTCTGGTCGAAATCCGCTTGGTCGAAATCAGAATTCGCCATGATGCCTCCGCATAGGGCAGCGGCGAGTATCAAGAGCCGGAGCATGTCTGTATCGTAGCGCTGTGGGCCCAGATTGGCCGACATCCCTCGACAAGGCATTATTTATCTCGTCGAGAGAGCTTTGTGCGGTGTTCGTGCCAAGGCACCGGCTCCCACCGCCAAGAGCGCTACGTTCACCAGGGCAAACAGGGCGAGATCCGACTCACCGCTCGTGCTCATGAATTTGAATGCATACTGACCCCAGTTGTTGAGAGCGCCATGCGCCAACGAGAGAAGCAGGATGCTGTCCGTCTTCAACCAGAGAAAAGCCAGGAATAGACCGGCGCCGAATTGCCCCACCCGAGAGACAATCCCCAAAGCCAGTGGGGATACCTTCTCTACGTGTTGGACGCCAGAGACTGCAAACGGGATGTGCCACAACGCGCAGATCAGTGCGCTCGCCGCAGCTCCGCGATACGCTCCGAAACGGCTGACCAGACGAGGGAGCATGAAGGCGCGCCACCCTATCTCCTCGAAGAAGGCGAGGAATGACACGATGATCAGACCTATCACGGCGTTAAGCGCGATGCGGGCCGCGAGTGCGGACGATGTCAGCGTGCCCCAGCCCAGTTTCTGGGGCGTGTGGTAGTAACCGTCCAGGTGAGGTGTGAGCCATTGGACCCATGGCAGCCTTCCTTCCAGGACTACGACGCCGGGCAGCGCTACGGCATGAATCGCCAGCGGCAAGATCAGAAGGGCCACGGGAAGCCAACGCAGGGGAAAGCGGTTCCATTCGATGCCGAGCGGCGCACCCATCGTGACGCAGGCGACCAGGACTCCCAGTGCCGGCACAAACATGGACAGTGGAGCCAACCATACGAGTGAACTCTTGTATCCACCCGACAGCCCGATCACCAGAGACAGTAGGATGGATCCGCCAAACGCGACGCCGAGAAACACGAGGAGCGGCGAACATCCCGACCGACCCTTGGCCATGCAGGCGATTATGGCAAGGGGGAACATTTTCAGCAAGTCCTCAGACACCTTGCCGAGCTGCGATTCGCTCCGCCGATGCGGCCCACCGGCATCCGCCGTCCGAAGCCTCCTCCTGGTTGAAATCCCGTTATCCGCTGAGCCTATTTTGCGGGCGGCCTACGCACCCGTTGCCGCTTTTTCTTTCCCTGCCGCCAAGGCACTCCCTGCGGCCTTTTCGATGAGAAGAGCGACGGCCTGCGGCTGCGACACATACACGGCGTGGCTGCCTTTGACCTCGACAACGGTTGAGCCGGCGCGTTTGGACATAGCCCGCTGGGCGTCAGGCGGGATCATCCGGTCCTCAGTAGAAACCAAGTACCAGCTTGGCTTTGTGCGCCAGGCCGGCTCGTCGATTGCACCACCGAGTGCCTCTACGCCCCACGGCACTTGGGAGTCTGCCATGAACGAGGCCGCCTCGGGACTCACGTCCCCAGCGAATGCGGCCGGGAACTTCGCTTTATCAAGGAACAGATATCCATCCTGAGGCGGCAGGATTGGCGGAACGGGTGCGCCTGGAGGTGGATCCTTGATTAGCGACGACACCGATTCGCCCTTGTCCGGCGCAAACGCTGCGATATAGACCAGTCCGGCGACCTTTGGGTCATTGCCCGCTTCCGTGACCACTGCTCCGCCATACGAGTGACCGACGAGTATCACGGGGCCGTTCTGCGCGGCGATCACCCGCTTCGTGACCGCCACGTCATCTGCCAGCGAGATGGTCGGATTCTGGACGATTGCGACCGCGTAGCCGTCCCTCTTCAGGGCTTTGTAGACGCCCTCCCAACCAGATCCGTCCACGAATCCGCCGTGGACGAGAACGATATTCTTCACAACTGCCGGTTCGTTTGGTTGTGCCATAAGATCCTTTCCCATGCCGAACATCATTGCCATGATCGGCAGGATTCAACAAATGATTCGTGGTGTGCTGAGTTCCGTTAACGTTACGTCGTGTTTTATGTGATATCCCTTCTTGAACTTGTCTCGAACACTCCCGTTACATGCGCTTCCGTTACTGTTGCCCACTCACTCGGCCCATCCATTCCCGGATGTACGCCGGACAGTTCACGAGGCGAAGAGCGTTCGTTTCGCACTGCACCAGAAATCGAACGGCTTCGCTGTCGACGAGAGTCACCTCCAGCAAATCGAGCACAAGGTCACGAGCCGATTCCGACCAGTCGAAGTCCTGCAGGCCCGGCAGTTACGCTGCGTCGATCCGCCCGATTACGATCAGTCTAACCTTTCCGGACGTTGCTGGGAAAAGCGGCGCCGCTGCCAAACTCGGAATTCCGCCTTTCCACGCTGGATTCGAAGATCAAGCAGCTAAAAATTAAGAAAGACAAATTCACGGCATCCTAACCGCGTACGCGACTCCTTCAGGATCATCATCGTGCGCAATTCGCTTCGTTATCTCCGAGCTTGGCATCGTTGGGGCCGTGGACCTGGAGGCGGCTTCGGGCCAAGACCCTGCAAAGTTCGGATTGATAGTACACTTTAGCTGTCGACTTATGGGAGCTTGGCTGCGATTCGCCTGCACCGTGCTGTGCGGGGCGTCTCTCGCATCGGCTCAGCCTCCTTCCCAAGCCCCGACTCCCATCCACTTGCCCAGTCCTACCTTGCGCATCACGGTCACGCTGGTGCAGATCGACGCCGTGGTCACAGATGGCACCGGGCGCCACGTCATGGATCTTCGTCCGGGGGACTTCGAGCTACTCCAGGACAAAGAAGCGCAACCGATCACATTCTTCTCCAGCATTCCGAGCCCGCCGCACGCAATCGTTAAACCGTCGCGCGATGCGTTGCCGGTTACCGCCCCGGCGCTGAGCGGGTCGGCACAGGTGACGCGTGTCGTTGC
The DNA here is from genome assembly GCA_963817515.1 of Bryobacterales bacterium. GTDB lineage: Bacteria > Acidobacteriota > Terriglobia > Bryobacterales > Bryobacteraceae > DATMNI01. Next base: position 100,123 of record CAWFPJ010000016.1, read on the forward strand.
ACTGGTGATCGACGATCTGGCCCTGACATTCAACGACCTCGTTCGTACGCGCGATGCTCTGAAGCGCTACGTGACGACGGAAATGCAACCTGGCGACCTGGTGGGGATTGTTCGCACCGGCGGCGGTATCGCCATCCTGGAACAGTTCACCACCGACAGGCGGATCTTGCTGGAGGCGGTCGAAAACCTGAAGTGGCGATTCAGCGGCCGGCAGGGAGTGGACTCCATCTCACCCCGGCAGCAAGCCGGTGGCAGTCTCACTGAACATCTCAATCCCGGCTACACGCTCTCCGCGCTCGGCTCGCTCGGCACGGTGGAACAAGTGATCGAGGGGATGAAGGGATTTCCCGGTCGTAAGAGCCTGGTCTTCTTTTCCGACGACCTGCGTGCGGACGGCAGCATTAACGCAGCTATCGATCATTTGACAGATCTAGCCAATCGCTCGGTGGTTTCGTTATGCGCCATCGACCCCGGCGGGTTGCGCCCGGGAACTCACCTGGTCCAGCGGGGAGACGTGGCCGTTGTGGCGCGCGACCCAGAATCGAGAGACCACTTTCCCGAATCTCCGGGAGAGGAGCAGGGCGATGAAACCGAGCGTCAGGAAGGACTGGCGGCCCTGGCGAGTCGCACCGGTGGGATCTTCTATCGCAACCGCAATGACATCGACACGTGTGTTGCCGAAGCAGCCGACGACCAGTTCGGTTACTACCTACTCGGCTACTCGCCGAAGGAGGGTACGTTCGACACGAATGGCGGGGGCAAGTTTCACCGGTTGACGGTACACGTCAAGCGTCCGGGCCTGAAGGTACGGTGGAAGACCGGGTTCAACGGCGTGCCGGACGAGTTGACGCTCACCGGTACGGTTGCTGCTGGCACGCCGTCACGAGAGCAACAGTTGGTGGATGCGTTGGCCTCGCCGTTTACCGCGATCGGGATCAAAGTCCGGTTGACTTCGACGTATACCGAGTCGCCCGGGTACGGTCCGGTGGTGTATTCCATGCTGCACCTCGAAGGCAAGGACCTCATCTTCCGCCAGGAGGACGATGGAATGTGGCGCGCGTCGCTAGACATCGTGTGGTCGGCGTACCACGGAGTCAAGAACCCGATGTGGCAAGGCGACAAAGTGCAGGATATTCGGCTTTCGGACGGCGACTACCGGAAGGCGCTGCTGGATGGCATCACACTGCCAATCACCATTCGTGCCGAGCAGCCCGGGACGTTTGTGCTGCGCACCGTGGTGCGCGATACGACCTCGCAGCGGCTTGGCTCAGCCAGTCAGTACCTCGAAGTGCCGGATACGCTAAAGGGCAAGTTCGGCATGTCGGGAATCTCGCTCAGTCTCGCGCCCAAAGAGATTCTGGCGGAGATTGGAGCACAGTCACTACCGGATCTGGAACGGTGGCCGCAAGGCGGGCCGGCGATCCGGCGCTACCTGCCGGGGCAGGCGCTTCTCTACGGGTTCATGGTCATCAATCCCAAGGTCAAAGGTTCAGAAAGGGCAGCCAGCGTCGGATCGCAGATTCGCTTATTCCGGGACGGCAAGCTGATCTACACCGGAGCCGAGAGCCGCGACGCAATGCAGAAGCGCGACGATCCAACCAAACTCATCGCAGGTGGTGTGCTGCGCCTTGGCGAGCGACTTACTCCGGGAGAGTATCTGATCCAGGTGATCGTGCGTGACGACAACGCGAGCAAGACGGCACCGCCCCTCACGCAGTGGATCGACTTCGAAGTGGTCGGGAGGTAGGGAAGCTAGCGATGGGCTGATTGGCATTGAGATAGCCCGTCTCATCTGCCGTTCCAATTTCCATTGAAGGACATGTTGTACTCGGCGAGCGTAGACCGGAGAGTTCCGACCCAGGCGCCTGGCACGTCCCGAAGGTGCTACTGGCGCGGCCCGTCCAGCGCGAACGCGATAACGCTGTCGCCGGTCACCGGGTTATTGAAGAACCCTCCGCCAGTCGAAGTGATCACGACATATTGTCTTCCGTCCCGCCCCTGATACGTGATGGGCGTCGCTTCCGCCGCGCCGGGCAGCTTCACGGTCCAAAGCTCCTTCCCGGTCTTGGCGTCGAACGCACGGAAGCGCGCGTCATCGGTCGCGCCGACGAATACGAGACCACCGGCGGTCACAATCGTGCCGCCATTTCCCGGACGGCCCGTGTTCTGCTTTCCCTCCGGCAGGCTGTCCGTAACTCCTAGTGGCACTTTCCACGCGATGTCGCCCGTATTGACATTGACCGCCACCAATTCACCCCATGGCGGCTGCTGACAGGGCAATTGCTGCGACGTGGTCCCCTTGATGCTGAACCGTCCGCCGCCCGGGATGCCTTCGTACGGACCATCGGGGTCGACGCGGTTGCCCTGACCATTCGCCATCGCCGGACCGTTCTTCACATCGTGGTCGCGCAGCCCCGAGAGTTGGCCCAGTTCGTTGACGTTCGCGAAAAGATATCCAACCCGCGGATCGAACGAGGTCCCACCCCAATTGACGCCGCCGTGATTCCCGGGGAACTGGCACGCGCAGATGATTGTAGCTGGGCGGAAGGAACGGCCCCCCCGTCTCCACGCCTTCGATTAGCTTCCTGCATCCCGCTTCGAGCTCGGGTGTGACGGTCGCGATGTCGTCCTGGCTGAAAGTCATTCTCGCAAGCGGCGGCGGCTTCACCGGGAACGGCTGGGTCTTCGCGCTGCGCTCGAGCGGCACCTGGCTTTGCGGCACCGGCCGTTCTTCGACGCCGTAGATCGGTTTGCCCGTAACTCGATCCAGCAGGAACACCATCCCTGTCTTATCCATCGCGACCACGGCCGGAATTGTCTTGCCGCCCTGTTTGACATCGATCAATGCGGGCGCGCCGGTCATGTCGGCGTCCCAGATGTCGTGATGTACAACCTGAAAGTGCCACAGGTACTTCCCCGTGTTCGCATTGGCCGCGACCAGGCTCGTGCTGAAGAGATTGTCGCCGGCGCGATCGCCGCCGTACTGATCGACGGAGGGCGCGCCGAACGGCATATACACAATGCCGCGCTTCTCGTCTACGGTGAGAAATCCCCAGACGTTCACGCCGGACCGATTCTTCGAGCTCTCGCCCGCCCAGGTATCGTTGAATTTCTCGCCCTTCTGCGGAATCGAGTGGAACGTCCATACTAGCTTGCCGGTCCGCATGTCCCAAGCGCGGACGTCCCCGGCAGGGCCGTGCGGGGGATTCTCCTGCGTCGTGCCGCCGGTGATCACAAGGTTCTTGTAGACAACCGGCGGAGACGAGAGACCGTTCCGGCCGGGCAGGCCGCGCATGATCGCGTCCGTGTTCAGATTGACGACACCGTTATCGCCAAACGCTGGATTCGGCTTTCCCGGTTTTTGCGTCGATTGAGTAGAGTTTGCCGTCACTTGAGCCGAAGACGATCTGCGCCGGTGTTTTCCCATCGCCGGTCCAGAATTCCAGGCCGCGCGTCGACGGATTGCCCGACGGAAGGGGAGCGACCAGAGTTCCTGCCCCGACACGGGATCCACCGCGACCACGCGCGAATACGGCGTCGCCATGTACATGATGCCGTTGATTACCAGGGGCGTGTCACCACTGGGGCGGAAGCCGGAGCCGAAGCGTCCGCCGCGCCCCGCGCCGCGTCCGCCGCCTTCCGAAGTCTCCGGCGTGTCGCCGACAGCGCCGCCGGGCCCGCGACCTTCCATAGTCGGGAAGCCACGCCCCGCCGATGAAAAGCCGGCCGGCCGCATGTGATATGTCCACGCAATCTTCAGCCGCGCAACATTTTCGGGTGTCAGCTCCGTCAAAGGCGAGAACCGTTGGCCGCCGGAATCGTGGCCATAGGTGGGCCATTCGTTGGCGGCCGGAAGCGGCGGACCGGGGTTGAACGGTGTAGCCATGTTCCGCCCTGGCCGCGCTCCGTCGGGCGCTCCCGCGTCACCTGACCCTTCCGTACGCGGTGGAGCCAAAGCCGGCGCACCGGCGGTCGCAGTGTCGGCGTTCCCGGAACCGAAGTTCTTCACCAGGTAGTCGAAAATCGCGGTGAGTTCGGTACCTCTGCTTTCCGCGCCGAGATTGACCATCTTGGAAATGGTCTCCTTCCAGCCCGCCTGTCCCTGCCGCGGCGATGTTGCCTGATCGAGCGAGTGACACTTGCCGCAAACGCGCGTGGTCTCCGCCTTGCCCGGGCCATCTGGCAGATCGGCGGCGTTCACTACAAACGAAGCGCCACCGAGCAACACGGCCGAAAGACACACCGCCCGGGGAAATGCGCGGGCCCGTAAGCTTTTCAAATTCTCATTCCACATGGAATCACTCTCTCGAATGCGACAATTTAAGCGCTCCAGCGGCAACGGCCACAGTGGCGTTTCCATACATGCTACTGCATGCTCAATCTCCGCGGATGACGAGGCTCGACCGCGCCGGCCCGGAGCTTAGGCCGTCAGCGCCCTTCCGTTAGCACCGTACTGCGCCGTTTTCGCGAGTATCGCTTCAAGGCTCTCCGAAAACGCCCACGTAGCCAGGCGTTCCATCTAGCGCAGGTCCGGATCGGAAAGGAACAGAAGGCGACTTGAACGAAGCCGCTGGCGCGGCGGCCGACGCGAGCGTTCGCGGTTGCTCGGAGGATAGTGTTGTGACAGAGAAAGGAGATCTCTGTGACAACACTCATTCAGCGGATGCGAGAAGAACTCGTACGCCGCAATTATGCTGCAACGACGATCCAGTCGTATTTAAAGGCGGTAGAGCATTTCCGCGAGCACGTCAAGACCCCGCTCGATCAACTCGGCCCGGATGACATCCGGAGTTACCACGCGTACCTTCTGGGAGACCGGAAGTTAGCCGTCAACACTGTGGTTCTGAACGTCTGTGCCCTCCGTTTCCTGTACATCAAAGTGCTGAAACGACGGGACATGAAAGAGGATCTGCCATATCCGAAACAGCGCCAGCGGCTGCCCGTGATCCTGAGCCCAGGCGAGGTGGCTCAGTTGATTGGCGCAGCCAGCAATCTGTACCACCGAACCATCTTGATGACGCTCTATTCGACGGGCCTCCGGCGCGCCGAGTTGTGCCGGCTCAAGGTCAGCGACATAGACAGCAAGCGCATGATGGTGCGCGTCGTACAAGGCAAGGGCGGTATCGACCGTGAAGTCCCCCTGAGCCAGAAACTGCTCGTCAGCCTTGCGCGAATATTATCGCTGGATGCGCCCCGAGACCTACCTGTTCCCAGGCACGGTGAACCATTCGCGCGCCGACAAGCCGATTACGACGAAGGTCGTGTGGCAGGCTGTCCGCGAGGCTTGCACCCGCGCCGGGATCAAGAAACGAGTGTCGCCGCACACGCATTCGCCATTGCTTCGCCACTCACCTCCTGGAATCCGGCGCCGACCTGAGGAGCATTCAGATGATGCTCGGCCACTCGGATCTGGAAGCGACCACGGTTTACCTGCACCTTTCCAGACGGCACCTCCAGGCAGCCGCCAATCCGCTCGATCAGATCAGTACCTCCAGCCCCGCCCAACTCCCGCGCTCGCGGAGGCTACGTAAGCCGAAATGAGCCGGCCTGCCGTGGAGGTGGCCGATATACTCCGCGAGCAAGGTGATCGCTTCATCGATCAGAATCCCTGGCTGAATTACCAGCAACTGAGTGTGCTGCGGGCGATCCGACGCTGCCGAACGGCGACGCTGGGCGGCCACATCGATCAATGTTCGCAATGCGGTCATCAGGCCATCTCCTATAACTCCTGCCGGAACCGGCACTGTCCAAAGTGCCAGGCACAAGCTCGCCAACGCTGGCTCGCCGCACGAGAGAAAGAACTCCTCGGCGTCCCCTACTTCCACGTCGTATTCACTTTGCCGCATGAGTGGAACTCTCTGTGCCGGCGCAACCCCCGGGTTATGTACGATCTACTGTTTCGAACCAGTGCCGCGACCATGCTCGAAGTCGCGGCCAACCCTCAACGACTCGGCGCGCAGATTGGGTTCATCGCATCCTGCACACCTGGGGGCAAAACCTGCTCCTGCATCCTCACATACACTGCCTGGTTCCGGCCGGCGGATTCTCCCCTGACCATCAAAGCTGGATTCACCCGAAATACAACTTCTTCCTGCCCGTGGAGGTGCTCAGTTTCGTCTTTCGTGCCAAGTTCGTAGACGGGCTGCGCATGGCGTACCAGCAGGGAGAACTCGTCTTTCCGGGATCGATCGCCGAACTGGAGAATCCAAAGCGTTTTGCCGCTTTTGTCGATGCACTCTTCCAGAAAGATTGGGTTGTATACGCGAAACCCGCATTTGGCGGACCCTCCCAGGTGCTCGGCTATCTGGGACGGTATACGCATCGCGTTGCCATCAGCAATCATCGCTTGCTGGCCTTCGATAGCCAGGGCGTGACCTTCCGCTGGAAGGACTATGCTCATGGCAACAAGCAACGGAAGATGACCCTTTCGGCGAGCGAGTTCCTCCGCCGTTTCACCCAACACATTTTGCCCCGCGGTTTCGTCCGCATCCGGCAATTTGGATACCTGGCCAATACGCATCGCTCGGCCCGACTCGCTCTCGCACGCCAACTCCTCGCCGCCGCGCCACCACCGAGCAATCGGCACCAGACATCGCCGACACCTCCACCTACCGATGTCCTCACTGCAATGGAGAAATGCGGATTGGCCCAAATCTGTCCGCCCGGCAGTTGGCCTCCCAGTGCAGGCCTCTGGACAGTTCGTAGAATCACGCCAATCGTCGCGGCCCAATCACGTGCCCTCCGGCGCGGACGCACTCGTGTCTCTGCGGGACGCGCGATTCACTTCTACCTCGCCCCCCTTCAATCGGGAATGCCTTTTCTGCCGCGCTCCGGGCCTCTTTGGACGCTTCCACTGGCAGCCTTTCCAGCCTCTCTCCGGGTCCACCTACCTGCACGGCCGGCCTCAAAACCCAAAAAACACACTCGCGGCTCCATAGCGCGGCTCGCCGCGCCAGCGGCTTCCTTCAAGTCGCCCCTATCGAAACTGCCTCGGCCCGCGCATCCTCACCATTCCCGGGCATCTCCCGTCCGAGGCAGTCCCGATAGGGCGCTAACGACTTATCGTTCTCAATCCGCCGCTGAAGGTATACAGGTCCGCACCCATCTTCCACGGTAGCGAGAGGTTCTCGAGGGGTGGAATGCCGGCTGCCCAATCGACGAGAATCGGCACGCGGGCCGACGGGAAGAGCTCCGGCGACTGCATGATCGAGCTGATCGAAACAACGGCGGAGTGGGCCAGTGGAGGCTGAGAGTTCGGGGTGAAACGCCGGCCGGCGCCAGACGACGCGGCGCCAAACAGACACGCACACTACCGAGACAACACGCGGGGGCAACCGCGGACTTCTTCCAAGAGCACCTAAACCCCTACTTGAACTTTCATCGACCGTGCGGAGTGCCGGAGCTGGTGGTGAACACGAACGGAAAGGAGAAACGGGTATTCCGCTGGTACGCGACGCCTTGGGAGATCTTGCGGCAGTGCCGGACGTCGCCCGGCACCTTAACGCGGAGGTGACGATCACGCTGCTGGATCAACAGGCGCGAGCCAAGACCGATAGCCAGGCAACGGAAGAGATCGGCGGGCCCGTGGAGTCCCTCTTTCGAACATGCGGCCATACGCAAGTAAGAATTCAGCGTGTCCGCTTGGCCTGGCCCGACTGTGCGCAGCTTAAAATTCAAAGCGCCCTTTGAACGTGACTTGGCGCGGACCGGCCTTTTCGGAAGAATTAAATACCCCGACGACGGCTGTAAACGCGCCAGTTCCGGCTACCGAAATATTATTCAAAGGCGCCGTGAAAAATGGATGGTTGAAGAGATTCGATACAGCCATGGTCAAGGTATAAGTCAATTTCTCGGTTATCCGGAATTTCTTAGCCACACTAAGATGCTGCACCACCAGCGGCTCAGCCGTCAGGCTATTCGGCAGGGCGTCGCCAAAGTGTCCCGGCTGCGGGACGCTAAATGCAGCGAGGTTAAACCATTGCTGATAAGTACGGCCGCCGGGCGGCACGACGCTTACATTCGCGACAGTATCCGGAAGGCCTCCAGTAACACCAGTGTTAGAAGGACCCGATCCCGAGAACGCGGGCGAGAAGAACAGGCCAGAGCCGTAGTACGAGATGAAATAAAATTGCCAATTCCCTACCAGCAAATCGGCTCGCCGTGAAGCAGTACCAAGAAATCGCTTGCCACGGCCCACCGGCAGGGTGTACACAACTGACCCGACGACGTACTGACGTTCAGTGCTCGCATCATTAGCCCAGTGGCTGAGAACGTCATACGGATTCTCCAGGTCCGAAATATTGTTCCGGTTCGTTTGATAGGAATAATTGAGGTCGAACGTAAATGAGCCGGCACGCCGCTTTGTTTCGAGCTGAAGTCCGTTGAAATGGGCACTGCCGTCAGATCGGTATTGGGTGACGTTCACGAACTGCGGGAACGGCCTGGCATTGACCGTGAAAGGAATGAGACTGGGCTGCGGCAGGTTAACATTCAATGAGTAATTCAAACCGCTGCTGTAGGTGCCTATATACGAGGCTCTAAAACCGATGTTCCTCATTTCTTTTTCAAGGGTTACGTTGAATTGATTGATCGTGCCGTTGTTCGCGTGAGCAGGCAGTTCGCTGGTGCTCTGGCTCGCAACCGTCGCCAACTTTATGTTGCTGGGGAAAGGATTCGGAAATACAAACGTAGGGGGTTGCCCGGGTTGATTCTGGTAAGTTTCCGCGATCTGGAACGGACCACCGTTGGTCGCCAGCGTGAAATAGGGAATCCGCTCCGTGAAGGAGCCGTAACCGCCGCGAAGGACCAGAGAGGGCGACAACCGATAGGCGACGCTGAGGCGCGGACGGAAATTTTTTAAGTCGGAGGATGGAACCACGTTTCCTTCCGCCACCGCGATGTTACTTGGATACAGGGGACTAATCTTAGAGAGCGTGCCCTTCGGAACCAAGACCTGGCTGGTGCTTGGATTGAAGTTATACATTAAGTTGGAGTCGTAGGTCGGGCTCCAAAAGTAGTCCCAGCGCAACCCGTATTCCAAGGTCAGTTTTTGGTTGACCTTAAACGTGTCCTCGATAAACAGGCCCAGTTCGGAGGCACGCTCCCTCTGGTTGATAAGTGGGTTGACCCGGGAACTCTGTCGCGGGATTCCCAATAGAAAGTCGGCGTAAGCATTGTTTGACAGCGAGCCATCGAACGTGAAGGAACCATAGTTGGCGAGCGCGCTTGATTGCGTCAATAGCTGGTATGTACCGCCAAATTTAACGACGTGTCTCCCAGCGACCTTGGTAACAGAGTCGTCAAATGTGTAAGTGTAGTTGTCGGCCACAACGCCGCCGGCATCATTCTGCAAAGTCGTCATCCCACTGATACTGACCGTTGGAAATCCTTGACCGACAAAGTTGCCGGGATTCGAACCTTGGAGACCGGTCGCCGCAAGCACTGCCGCGCCGCTAGGCGGCGTGACTCCGGACTCTTGACCGCCGTCCGAAATGTGGTCGACGGCCAAACCCATTCGAAAGGTATTTAACAGAGATGGCGAAAACAGGTGGGTGTCGGACAGGGCGAATTGGTGATGTTCCCTCAGGCGTGTCCAGATCTCCGCCGGCAGGCCACTCTGCAGGACGTATGGGGTCCGCCGCATCAGCCACCGGACATAAAGAGAATTCTTACTGGAAATGTTGTGGTCTATGCGAAAAAGCAGCCAGTCGCCCTTGTACAGGTCCGTATTGAATGGGAAAGTGAAAAATAAATTGTTGACTAGGGCGGGAGACGTGGGCAGGGGAAAATAAAGATTCTGAAACTGTGCCGATACAGGACTAATCCGGTTGGCCGGCACCACATTGCCAGGAAACGGTAGCCCCGTGACAGGATCTTTGACAACCGTGGTAGACGAAGAGAAGTCGCCGCTGCGCTGCTGCGTGGTGGGAACGGTGGCAGTGGCAAATGAGCCAAGAGGAATCCGTTGAGAAAACCAGGTCCCGTAAATAAAGGTCCGATTCTTGATGATCGGGGCGCCCATTTCGAGCTGCCATTCGTGCTGCAGATACGGAACTTTCGTCGCGGAGAAAAAGTTGCGGGCGTCGAACACCGAGCTGAACAGTTTGTAGTAGCCCATGGCGTGTATCTGATTCTCGCCTCGCTTCGTCGTCATGTTATAACTCGCGACGCGTGAGCTATCCGCGGGCGCGTTGACGGTGACAGCACTCACCTCTTGAAAGAACTCCGTATTACTGCTTTGACCGCCAGTTTGATCGTTGATGAGCCCGTCAAAGCTCTGCGAAATCTGGGTGGTGCCCTGGCCGTTTATCCGCATAGAGTTGCCGCCCTGAATGCCCGGCAGCGTCGTCAGCATGGAGCTGGGCGATGGGTAAACGTCGATCAAAGGCACATCCTGATGCTGTTTGTTGTCGAAAACACCGCCAATCGTTCCCGTCTCGGTCTGGATTACGGCTGCACCTGCCGTCACCGTGATCTCCTGAGTCGACTCGCCGACCGAAAGGCGAATATCGATGCGTCGGACCGCGCCGCTCTCCAGAATCAAGTCATCTGCCGCGAAAGGCTTGAATCCCGGGGCTTCACATGTAAGCCTATAGGTGCCGGGCTTCACGTCGATCAATTCGTAGTTCCCTTGCGTGTCTGCCGATTCCTGCCGCACCGGGACTCGGGTCGCGGGATCTCTCAATGCGATCACAGCGGAGGGAACCACAGCTCCGGAGGAATCGGTCACAGTTCCCCGCAGAGTGCTGAGCGAGGCTTGCCCGTGCGCCACCGGCATTTCAGTTGTCAATACTGCACAAAGAACGAAGGCGAAAAGCCAATTACACCGCGTCGGTTGTTCCGGGATCAGCACCGTACGGACTGCCAGGTTCTGACACATTTCGTTTCTCCTTGGAAAGGATGCAGTTAACCCTGCTCCAAGCTGCGGCCCTGGATTTTCAGGCGCTTTCGGCAACGTCAATCGCCCTGAGGCGCCCGGTTGCGGTTCCCAAAGAGCTTCGTGGCCCAGATGAGTTCGCGGGAGATTTGGAAGACCCGCGAATGCTAATTTTCGTTAGTGATTTTAGCAGAGGATATCATACTGGTCGAATGCAAGGCAAGAAAAACTCCGACCAGAAAAAAAGTTCGACAGGCTGGGCAGTTTGCGTTTATGTTGCTGGCCCGCTTGGGCTTTGAGCTATACCTCTCTGCCTTTCGAGTTATCGTTATGCCGCTGAACTTGGCTACGAGGTCAAGATGGTAAAGGACGCGACCGAGAGCTACTCGCACGAGGAAACGAACGCCGCTCTCGAAGTCAACATCCGAAATTACGCCACTGCAGCTGTGACCCCACAAGAATCTTGGATGCGATCTCTGGCTTCAAGGTGTCCGACATCTGTAGCTATTTGGCACCAGGCGCGATGCGCTGTTACCGTATATGCGCGTGTGGATACTGCCTGTGCTCCCAGTTACGTAGACTCGATGTTCCGCGAACTCTTGAAGCGCGCCCTAGCCGATGCTTCTGGTCGTCGGTTAAGCTCCGATGATTTTAATCAACGCGCGTTTTTTGCGTCCGCCGGCAAACTCGCCGTAAAAGATCTGTTCCCACGGTCCGAAGTCGACCTTGCTGCCAATGACGAAGGAAGGCAACTGGCGCCCGATGGATTCGTCTTTCCGGTTGCCGATTTCTATTTAGTCGTGATCCCAGGAAACAAGCGCTTCGGATTCTCACTATAGATCTTTCGCAGCACGTTTTCAGGAAGTCCCAGCCCAGGCACTTCACGCGCAGGCTGACGGGCGTTACCGCCAAATGTGATGAGTTCCTTGCTGGAGAAGAAATTCCACTCCCGCTCCTGCGCCGCGTTTATGACCCTCCACGATTCTTCGTCGCCGGCTTTTTCATCGAGCACGACGGAATCGGATCCGTAAATGATGCGGTCCTGATATTTGATCAGGAATTCGCGGGCAACTGAAGGTTCCAGCCGGGCGAAGACGTTGACGCGGGCGGCGACGTCGATATTGAAATTGGGATATGTGTCCAGGCGTTTGCCCAGCGCGCCGAGGTCTTCCTCGTTACTTCCGATGTGAACACCCACTACGCGCAGTTTCGGGTTGCGGACCATAATCTGGTCCCGGGCCAGCAAGAGTTCTTCCTTCCCCGGCGAGCCGGGATGATTCTCGTAAGCCCACCAGTTGTCCGGCGCGTTTCCACGCTTGTACAGCGTCCAATACGAGGGAACGCCGGGGCCGGCCCCCTTCTTGGCGTCAGCGCCGGCCTGAGGCTGCGGCCGGGGGGCGAAGGCTCCGGCGGGTTCCGCCGTGTGAGCCATAAGAGTGCGGTCGGCCTTCTGGATTGCCGCATAGATGGGCATGAGGGCCTCATTATCCGGCTTCAGGTACTCGCCGGTCTTCTTCGACTTTATGGCCATGCCGAGGTTCTTCCAGATCTTCACGCCCAGTGCGTCTTGTTTAAAGGCTCGGTTGAGCATTGCGATATTTCGCTCCGCGAAGTCGCGGCTCTCCCAATCGCGTGCATCGAATGCCGCCACCCACGGCAGCCGCCCCCTGCTTTCGCGGTGGAGCTTGGCAGTCTTGTTCAGCAACGCCTCCATGTCGTACTTTTCGTCCGCGACGCCACCGCAAAGGCAAACGATTAGCGCGGTCCAGCCCGTCCTTTCCAGCCCGGCGATGATTGGCGGGCAATGCTCGTGCAAGTGAACGTGGCAGTCGAACCGCTCGAAGGGTGCCGCCGCATTGGAGATCCTGAGGGTTCCTGCTCCGGCGACGGGCAGTAGGGAAAGCAACTCGCGTCTGTTCATAACGGAAAGCCGTTCCTTTTCTTTAGACTATTCCCGGTGACTTTCTTTTGGAAAAGTCATCATCTACGATACATCATCCCCAACGGACCGGCGGCCAACGAACAGGAAAATCCAGCCTTTTCCTGAAGGGCTGCGAGTACGGAAGATCTGGGAAGTTCGTTGACGCCGAACCGCGCAGGTGTACTCGCCGAGGACTTCCCGACAAAGAACAACTGGGCGCCAGATTGACACAGTAGCGGGCATCGGATACTCTCGCAGTTAGCGTGCTGGATCGGGAGAGGTCCTTGCACGTACCGTGAGAGACGGACGAATGTCAACGTATCATACCGTCAAGCAGGGGGAGCATCTCTCGGCATCCGCGGCTATGTAGATCATCCAAGAAAGACCCCGCTGAGTCTCATTCAGATTCCGATCTGCATCGGGCACTTGGATCCTGTGGACGAGTTTTCTGGCCAATGGGGACGTCTTGCCAATCTGGGGTATGTCGGAGGCGAGCCCACCGAAGAACGACAAAACGATTTGCGGTCTGCGGTCGAGGAGTTTCAGTGCGAGCAATCTTCCACTCCGGTGATATTCCGATTCCGGTATCTGAAACTGAAAACTGCAGCGTGACGTTCTTGCCGTCGCGAGACGCTTCACCCACTCTGAGCGCAATCGCCCCCGCCTCCGTAAACTTAGTCGAGTTTCCGAGCACGTTTACGATGATCTGGCGAGGTCTTCCGGATCTCCCACGATCGTCAGAGGCAACGCCACCTGGTTCTCACAAAGAAGTTCCACGCCCTTCTGCTGGACCGGCACCGCAAAGAGGAGAATGATCTCCTGAAGAATTGACTCCAGATCGAAAGGAGTCATTTCCAGAGTGAATACGCCAGGCTCGATTTTCGAGAAGTCCAGGATGTCATTGATTACTGTCAGCAAAACCTCACCTGATGTCCAGACGGAGTCCAGATACCTGCTCTGTAGCTTGGATAGCCGGGAGGGAAGGAAACTGAACCCCGGAAGTCTATGTCTCGATCGACGCCACCACGCTGGAAGCCAACGCGGCTATTA
>CAWFPJ010000017.1:0-252434 GCA_963817515.1 Bryobacterales bacterium
GGCGATGAGGCGACGATCGATGCTCAGTTTGTGGTCTTCGAGGTACGAGGCAAAGAGCGGCCGGCTACGGCATGGCCCCAGGGTACGTTCGGCGCACAGGGCACCGTTACGCCTATCGAGGCGGGCTACTATGGACCAATACTGCGTCGGGTGGCTGGCGAGTGGGAGATTGATACGCTGCGCATCGTCCATAGTCTTCCAATGGCTTTCACCGGACAATGAGGAGCTATCCGTGAAGGTGAACGTAGCCACCGGAATGTTAAAGAAGGCTGGTTTCATCCAGTACCGCGGAGCATTGGTATCGCGTCGGAAACCTGGACGCTGGCCTTTCTCTAGAGGACTGTGTACGCTCTTCCCGCAACGGCTGCGATGTTCTGAAGTGCCCGACGATTCTTACCGGTCTTGGCCGCTATCCTTATTCCTGCAAGCGTGCTCTCAAAGAAGTCTGCCATGCTGTCAAGGCCAGCATCTGGGCTAAGCTCTCCTGGTTTCTTGCCCTGGTGAGGACGCGCATGAGGGTCTGGCGCTGCACCCGCCCCGCATGACGCGTGATACGCGTTACGTCGGCATCCCGCTGTCCGAACTCACAGATTGCGTTGAGCCCCATGCAGCCCTCCAGGTTCGTCAGGTCACTCCGTTCGGCGAAGGCCACAAGGGCGTTTCGAATCGACACGAGCGCCGGGCCAGTCCTTTCCAACTCCACGTTGATCGAGTGGACACTCTCTGTGACATACATTTCCAAGGCTTTCAAGAACAGCGCGCGCTTGTCACCGAAGGCGTCATACATGCTCTGTCTTCCGATCTCCATGACGCGCATCAACTGGTCAAGTCGCGGCAAAGCCTTGCTGAGCAAATAGCCGTATGGCCGCTCGAAGAGCTTTATCTGGATCGAACTTTCTCGGTCGAGCCACGTACCCTCCCGGTCGCCGCTAGGCGACGTACCCACCGTCGATTGTCAGGTTTGCACCCGTGATGAAGCCTGCCTCCTCTGATGCGAGGTAGGACACGAAACTGGCGACCTCCGCTACATCTCCCATCCGCTTCAAAGGGATCAGAGGTTTTAGCATCTCAGCATGAGGCGAACTCAGATCAGTGGCCGTAGGGCCCGGCTGAACGTTATTGACGGTTATGGCACGCTGGGCTAAATCGATGGCCGCACCACGAACGAGGCGTTAAGCGCAGCTTTCGTCATGCTGTAGATGCTTGCACCGGGGAATGCGGTACGGACCGCAGTGTTGCTGCCGATCACGATGATTCGGCCCCCATTGTTCATTTTCCTGGAGGCTGCTTGGATACCGATGAATGCTCCACGAATATTGACTGCGACCATACGATCGAAGTCGTCGATGCTAAAGCAATCAATCGTGCCGCGAGTAAGAATGCCGGCATTGCTGACGAAAATGTCCAGCCTGCCCAGGGAATCCGCTGCTTTGGCGACAGCATTCTGAAGCTCTTCTACCGAAGCATTGTCAGCCTTAAGGGCGAGCGCAGTGCTTCCTTTCGATTTCGAGCTCTTGAACGAGTTGAGTCGCGGCTGCCTCTGAGTGCGAGTAGGTGAACGCCACCGAGGCATCCTCCGATGCGAGCCGGCGCCGATGCCGGCGCCAATCCCTTTGGATCCGCCTGTGACGAAAGCAACTTTGCCTCTGAATCGCGTTGGTTGAGTTTCTGTCATGGTAAGTGCTCCTTATCCTACGTCGTTTTGGACTATTCTGTCTACAATGAGGATTCAGAAACTTTTTCGTGCCGAGTGATGTGCAAGACGGCGATTCTGCAAATGCCTGCTTGTTGAAGAAAGGCTAGTCCATCCCGGTCTGTTTTGCGGACTGATGTTTTGCCGATAAAGTCGCCTCACGCTTGCCGGAAATAGCAGCACGGCCCGTTCAGACCCTGGTGTTGTTGGAGGCGCTCGTGGAGCGGCAGCTCGGCTGGGCCTTAAGAGGACATCGCTGGTATACAACATGGACAAGTTGGGGATCCGGCCTCCCCCAGTGAAGCGACCTCGTTCGGATGCTCCGGCTGGCTCGGGTTTATGTCGTGTTCGTTCGCCAACACCCTGAGCCGTACACCTGGAACCGGCATCCTGGAGGAAACCGATGCGCGCAACCGTGAAAGAGCAGGCTGCGACACTCGAGCGCCCCGCTGGACTATGACTGCACACGATCAGCGTGCGGACTTGAGGAGGCTCCTAAGAATACCGGGGAGAACAATGATGCAGCAAATATTTTGAGGCAGACACGCGGGGCACTCGGTTTCAGCAGGCAGCGCCCCCAGTCAACCCTCGTTCGATCCGGGATGGGCTCACACCGCGACGTTGCCATATCGTGAGTCAGTTCTGAGTCTGACCGTAGTCTCCAGGTACAGACTGAGGTGCCTTTGAGCGTCGTCGAGAGCCGCGGACCGCTTATTGATCCGTGCTATTACCGTTGCGCCCTCGAGCACGGAGATCACGAGGTTGGCGACCGAATTTGGGTCAATCTTTGGGTTGATCTCTCCGGCTGACTGGCCATCTTCAACAATCTTCGCCAAAAGATCCTCCCAGCCCTTCAGCGCCCTTCTGACCCTTGTGCGGAGGGCGAGGTTGCCGTCATCGGCATCTAACGCAAAGTTTAAGAGAGGGCACCCCCCTGGAAAACTCGGGGTGTTGACATAGTTGTCAATGTGCAATCTCAGTTTGTCTACTGCATTTGAAACGGTCTCGACGTTCCGAAGTCGCTTGTCACTCGTATCCTTCCAAGCATAGTCAAAAGCGAGGAGTGCCAGTTCTTCCTTTGTAGAGAAGTGGCCATAGAGCGTCCCTTTCTCCAACCCTGAAGCCGCAACGATGTCCCCCATCGAGCATCCAGTGAACCCCTTCTGGTTGAACAGCACTGCGGCGGTTTCTACGATCTTCTGACGGGTGCGCTCACCCTTCCGCTGTCTTTGCATCTGCCACAAATTTTGCCTTCCCCTAGAGTAGACGACGGACACAGTTTCGGGGATTCACATAATTCATCCGACCGGTCGGATGCGTGCACGGGCGCAAAACGACGCTTCTCCATGTCACCTGTGACCGCTCCTGAAACCGTGTTTGGGCGGAACTTTTCAACCTTGACATGGCGGGTTTCAACGTCTTCTTTAATAGCATTTTGAATTCTTCTTGAATCCGAGACATCACCTTGTTTGGAGTGGAGCCAGGACAATCCGGCTCATCGACCCCGCCGTTTCAAAAACCATCCGACTGGTCGGAAATAATCGAATCCTTCGCAAGGCGGTTGATATCTATTCATCGGGAGGCCACAAACATGGCAAATCGTCAGAAAGTAGCTTTGGTTACCGGGTCCAATCGCGGAATCGGTTTTGAGACAGCACGGCAGTTGGGCCAGCAGGGCGTAACGGTCATTGTCAGTGCACGCGCGGAGCACGAGGCTGCAGAGGCTGCCGGCAAATTGCGCAGCGAAGGGATCGAGGCAGAGGCAATCGCACTCGATGTGACCGATGCAGCCGATCGCACTGCTGCGACAAAATTCATCGAGTCGCACTACGGCAAGCTGGATATCCTGGTCAACAATGCCGGCGTAGGGCCTGCTGACGGGCTCATAGGTCTGCGTGCAAGTGCATCGACGGAAAGTGAACTCCAGAGCATCTTCAATATCAACCTGTTTTCTCTGGTAGCTCTGACTCGCGAACTTCTGCCCCTGCTGAAGAAGAGCGAAGCGGGCCGGATTGTCAACCTCGCCAGCATCCTCGGCTCTCTGACGCTTCAGGCAGTGGAACCGAGCCCCATCGCGCCGCTGCGAAAATTCGCTTATAACGCATCGAAAGCAGCGGTCAACATGTTCACGATCCATCTCGCAGCGGAACTCAAGGACACCAACATCAAGGTGAACTCCGTTCATCCGGGCTGGGTCAAGACCGCTCTTGGCTCGGACGCGGCGCCAATGTCTGTGCCTGACGGAGCGAAGACCACAGTGGCGGTTGCACTGCTGGGATCGGATAGCCCCAACGGCCGCTTCATCCACGAAATCAATAAGGAATTGCCCTGGTAAGACATTCCGCCACGCATGCCCGAAAACATTGCGTGGCCGAAAGAGCGTTTATCTCCGCCGGTGAGAGAGACGTTCGGATCGGCGGCCGCGACCTATTTAGTAGACGCAGGCGCCGAAAAACTTAAAAGGAAATTATGAAATTCAGAGAAGGAGAGACGTCAGATGAGCAGTAACACAGAACTACCGATCGTGCTTGTACATGGCACAATGGGGAAATCAGAGGACTGGTCACGGGTAGTGGAGAAGCTATCTGGCTCTCGCTCGGTGATTCGCCCAAATTACATAGAGCGAGTCGCTGGAAGGAACTCGACGAATGCACTTGCGATAAAAGATCTCGCGGATGAGGTTGTAGCTGCCGTCAGGGCCGAAGGTAAGCAACGCTTTGATCTTGTTGGCGGCTCCCTTGGAGCGGCAGTTGCCACATGCATCGCAGCAGAGTATCCGGAGATGGTCCGTTCCCTTGTACTCGTATCAGGTTTCAGTAATGGGAGCGATCCGCGGATGAACCTGCAGTTCAAACTGTGGCTTCGCTTAGCGAGCACGGATAAGGTAGCATTCACAAAACTGCTGCTGGTGAGTGGCCTGAGTCCCGGGTTTTTGTCTGCATTTGACGAACCCACTCTAAACGGAATCATTGAAAACTTTATCGCATCGACTGACTGGCGCCCGATCGAGCAGACCATCGGGGTTGACCTTAGTCTGGATGTGCGGGAGTACGCCGCGAGAATCAAGACTCCGACGCTGCTGATTACCGCAAAGCACGATCAGATCGTGCCACCGGCTTACTCGGAGAATCTGGTTCCTGACGCGAAGACCATTGAACTCGATTCGGGCCACTTGATCTTTCTGGAGAAGCCAGTCGATCTGGCCTCCGCCATACTTTCGTTCTGCCAATCGCAAGCAGGGGCCGTCTCTTGAACACTAAGCAGGTTTCTTCCAAAGAACGCCAGGAATCGTCAAGCAGATTACCGGCGTTGTCGGTGACTCTTAAAACGGATGCTGTTAGGTCGGTTTATCTAGGAGCCAATCATGAAAAACGTTGCTACCGAAGAACGACCCAAGAATGGGTCGACATAGAGGGGGGAGCCCCCGCCATTAAGCAACAGCCAAGATCCAAGCGCTGGTACTTTGACGTGGCCATCGGTTCCGTCTGTTTGACGGGCGCGGATACGGGAGGAGCATATTGCCTCCTCGAAGTGAGTCTCGCACCTGGAATAGGCGTGCCTCGTCACAGAAGCTAGCTCGAACCCCTACCTCAAGCAACCCAAGTTCGTCACGGCTCCGTCGATTTCGGCGATTTTGAGGCTCGGGAACCGTCAACAAGCGACGTGATTGCAAGGGCGGTCTTTGAAAATGGCGATGTAGTGTAGACCTACCCTCTTGTGTGCGGGCGTCTCATGACACGATCGCCCAGAATGTTTTTGCGTCCGAATCACCGCGGCAAGGACGGCAAGGATCACACCTACTGGTCGCTGGTGGAAACGGTACGCACGCCGGATGGTCCGCGACAGAAGACGCTGTGTTATCTGGGCGAACTGAACAGTTCGGCGCAGGCGCGCTGGTTGAAGACGATCGAGGTTTTCAACGAGCAGGGCGAAGCGCAGCAGCTGAAGCTGTTTCCGTCGCATGTCGAGCCGCCGGCCGATGATCCGCAGGTAGCGCGGGTGCTGCTGAACAAGGTGCGCCTGGAGAGAACGCGGCAGTTCGGCTCCTGCTATCTGGGTCTGGAGCTTTGGAAGCGTCTGGAGCTGGATCGCTTCTTCGAGGAAGCCGGTGGATCGAGCTCCCGCCGATGTGCCGTGGTCGCGTGTGGCGCAGTGCTGGCGATCAACCGACTGTGTGCGCCCGGCAGCGAGTTGGCCATCGAACAACGCTGGTACCCATCGACGGCGCTGGATGATCTGCTGGGAATCGAAGAAGGCAAGATCAACGACACGCGCCTGTACCGCTGCCTGGACCGGATTCTGCCGCACAAGACGAAACTGGAGCGGCATCTCAAGGAACGCTACGGCGAGCTGTTCGGGGCCGAGTTCGATGTGCTGCTCTACGATCTGACCAGCACGTATGTGGAAGGGGCGGCGGAGAAGAATCCCGATGATGCGTCGCGGCTATTCGCGCGACCATCGTCCCGACTGCGAGCAGATGGTGATCGCGCTGATCGTCAACAGCGAAGGTTTTCCGTTCAGCTATGAGACGTTTGACGGCAACCGCGCCGACGTCTCGACGATGGAAACGATTCTGCGCATGGTGGAGCGCAAGTACGGCAAGGCGCGCAGGATCTGGGTGTTTGATCGGGCATCGTGAGGAGGAGAATCTGGCGGCGATCCGCAAGCGCGGTGGGCAATATCTGGTGGGCACACCACGCCGCCAGATGAAGCGGTTTGAAGCAGAGCTGCTGAAAGACGACTGGACGCAGGTGCGGCCCGAAGTGGAAGTGAAGAAGGTGGCCATTCCACAGGGCGAGGAAACCTACATTCTGTGCCGCACGGCGGGCCGTCAGGAAAAAGAGAAAGCGATCCGGAAGCGTTTCTCTGCCGCATGGAAGAGGCTCTGAAGCGCCTGGAGAAAGCCATCCACCGGGCGACTGAAAGATCGCAACAAATGGAGCGGCGACTGGGGAAGATTCAGGCCCGGCATCCCTCGGTGAACGATCTCTACGAGGTCTCCCTGCGAGACACGGACGGAGGCGTGCGCTTGTTCTGGCAGATGCGAGAGAAGATCGCGGCGCTGGCGCGAATCGCGCGAAGGCGCCTACCTGCTGCGCACCAATCTGCAGGCGGATACAGCCGAGGAGTTATGGTCGAAGTATATGCAGTTGACCGAGGCCGAAGCGTCGTTCCGAGCACTGAAGAGCGAACTTTCGATTCGGCCTTGTTCCATCAGAAGGAGCGGCGCGTCAAGGCCCACGTGATGGTGGCGTTTCTGGGGTATGCGCTCTGGGTCACCTTAAAACATCTGCTGCAACGACGGCCAGGCTTGATTCCGAAGCCATCGGCCAGCGGATCGGTAACGTACAGCCGTTTACACCCATGAAGCCCTGGCGTTTCTATCCAAACTGCACAGCGCCGACATCGTTCTGCCCACGACAGACGGCCGCGAGATCCGCCTGCGCCGGGTCACCGAACCCACCGCCGAGCAGAAATCTCTTCTCCACCAGCTCGGATCAGCTCCTTCCCGACCGCCTCAAATTCAACCGCCAATGTAGTGTAGACTCGGCGACTGCGTGAGCTGATTCTGAAGGACTTAGCTGATTTTCGCCCTCATCGTGACGAACTTCGGCTAGTGCTGGGCTAGTGCGGCTTCAGTTAGCATCCTGATCCATTGCTTGCGACACCGGACGCAGTTCCAAGAGGTTGCGATGAGAGTGAAGGCATTCGAAACCTAACCTGTCTATTTTGCATCAAATTAGGTGGGAAACCTCTCCAGCACCGGCCTCCCGGAAGACCCTTTTAACCATCATATTACCGTGCAACGTGGTGGGTGCCCGGGACTGCGGCTGCGGAGACTACCGGAGGCTAAATGGAACCTTTTGAGGATATTACAGGTCCAGCAGAAGCACTTGCAGCGGTCGTGGACGATCTCGCTGCAGCTCCCGGGTCACGACTTCGAGGAAAGCGACCAGTTTGACTCGCATGTTGAGGAGCACAGCGTAGAAGCCCCTTCGACTGACGATCCGGTACGAGTGTACCTGCGGGAAATGGGATCGGTGCGCCTGCTGAATCGGCAGGGTGGGATCGACCTGGCCAAGCAAATGGAGCGTGGAAGACTGCGGATGCGAACGCCCCTTCCCGCTCCCCGCTGGTCTGGCAGACGGTGCTCGCGTTGTCGGAAGATGCCCGCGAAGGCACCATTCGCCTTGCCGACTTCGTCGAACTTGGCGGAGCGGATGAGGCTGAACGGAACAAATCGCGAACAAACGTCACGCGGCAATTTGCCGGATTCGCGTCCGCGCACAAAAGTCTCTTAGATCTGGAGCGCCAGATTGCGTCTACACCGAACCGGTACGTAAAGGTCCGCGCCGGGCTGATCGCCAGGATCCCGCGATTGAAGATCAGGTGCTCGCAGGAGCTTCGCAGAATTGCCTTTCGTGCGCGTATGTGGAAGCAATTTCAGGTGGCTTTGGCGCAAGCCGCTGGAGAGATCGGCAGGCTCGAGAGGGAGCTGAGCCGGCCGCGGCATGAATCCGGGTTGGTTCGGCAACTCGAGCGGCAGATTCGCGAACGAGAAAGCGCGGCTGGAGCCAGCGCCTCACAGATGCGCCACTGGCTAAGAGTAGCTGGGCAAGGTGAGGCCGACATGGAAGCCGCAAAAGCCGCGCTTGTGGAGGCCAACCTTCGGCTGGTGGTCTCGGTCGCCAAAAAGTACGTCAACCGGGGCCTTCACCTGCTCGATCTGGTCCAGGAGGGCAATATGGGCTTGATGCGCGCGGCCGACAAATTCAACTATCACCTCGGCTACAAGTTCTCGACCTATGCTACGTGGTGGATTCGGCAAGCAGTGACACGTGCCATCGCCGATCAGTCCCGCACGATTCGAATTCCGGTCCACATGAACGAGAGCCTCACCAAGTATTTGCGATTTTCGCGAGAGCTGCAGATGGAACTGGGCCGCACTCCGAAGAATGAGGAGATTGCCCAGCGCATGGAGACGACCTCGGAACGTGTGCAGGAGCTGCGTTCCATTTCCCGCGACCCGGTGTCTCTCGACCTCCCGGTGGGAAAGGATGGCGAGTCTGTCTTGGGGGACCTGCTCGAAGGCGATTCCGCGAACGCGCTCCTCAGCCCGTTGATCCATGCCGATCTGCGCGATGGAACCGCAGGGGTGCTCCAGATGCTATCACCGAATGAAGAGAAGGTGATCCGGATGCGGTATGGAATTGGCTGCGAGCGCGAATACACGCTGCAGGAGATTGCCGACGTTTTCGGTTTGACGCGCGAGCGGATCCGCCAAATCGAAGTAAAGGCCTTTCAAAAACTACGGAGCGCCGACAACACACCGCGCCTGCGGCCGTTGTTGACGATCCAGTAGTGCGAAGTTCGGAGGAACAGTTCGGGATTTGCGACGGCGGCCGACAGCTACGCGGCCAAGCTGCTCCACGATGGCGCTCCGAAGCGGCTCAGCTGATCCTGATCCATCGCGCGACGGATCGGAGCCTCGCCGTGGACGCCCGCCTCGATGCCGCGGATGGGCTCGCCCAGGCGGTTGAGCTACGTCACGTTTGATTAGCGTGCCGAATCGAATCCAGGCGATCGGCAGAGAAACCGTGTTGAGCGAGAATTGACAAAATGAAGTCCGTCTTGCCTTCAACGTAGCCGGCAATATCGCGAGCGTATCGTTCCGCAAGGTGCTTCTTCAAACTGGAATATGTCACAACATCCGACGGATGGGCGCGAAGATGATCTCGGAGTGCAATATGATTACGGAGCGCAATGCTGTCCTGTGGGCAGACGTAGAGGTTGTGAGCCGGTTGATTTTCCGATATCCAGAACGCCTCTCGATCCTCGATTCCGAGATTGCCGAGATGTGCGTAGCCCAGCCCGCCGAGCCGGGTCACCACCAAGGATACGTCACTTCGCGAGTGAATCACGACGTCCAAATCGATGATTGGCTTGGCAGCCAGACCGGCCACTGCCGTGCTTCCCACATGCTCGATCACCACGGCGATATCGCGCACGGACGGCCAGATCCTATCCCGGAGCTGACAAAAGTGATCAGGCCATTCGGGGTTGTATTCCACCAGCTGAACGAGGCCGCTAGTAATCGGCGCTTGCATTCTTCGATGGTAAACCCTCGCCCGCCAAATGCCGCATCAACCTCTGAGGTGTAAGACACGCTCCGCGTTGCGATGAAAGATTTTCTCCAAAACGTCAGTGGATGGGGCGAGCCTTTGCAGCGCAGCGATCGTCTGCGACCCCCAGCACTTGTCGCCGCTGCCGGCGCTGTCACTACAATCACTGCCGAACATCAGCTTGTCCTGATGCCGTCCCAGAAATTCGCGCGCATGGTCCTCATCCCGCAGCAGCCCGTTCAACCCCGAACTGGCCGACAGATCCCCGTAAACGTTGGGATAATCGGTGAGCAGCCGGTCCGTGATTCCCCCCGCTGCCACCGGGCCCTTCGGATACATCACTGTCTGCACGTGGTTGCGATCGATATTGCCCCACCAGGACTCGGCGTGGCCGATGAATTTCGCACGCGGATACCTCTCGGCCATCTTGTAGAACCGCTCCAGGCCGCGATTGAACTCGTCCTGTTTGAAATGGAGCAGCACGGGCACCGCGTTATCCTGTGCAATGGCGAAGATCTCCTGCATCGGCGCCGAATCGCACTCGAACGGGAACTTCTGCTCGCCGATGCCGAGCCCGCCCAGCTTCAAGAACTTTTCGATCTCGGCCCGTGTTCCCGGGGTGCCAGGCCGGGCGTTGGCGAAGAAAACATATTCGCCGGGATACTTCCGAGACAGCTCCAGCACGGATTGATTGCCGCCGGCCCCGGGCGCCAAACCGGGCCGCGTCCCAACCGGAAGCAGGACTGTTTTCGATACGCCCATGGCCCGCTGGTGGAGCACGAGCTGTTCGCCGTCGCGCTTGCCGTATACGGTGTGCTGGTGGACATCAACGATATAATCCTTGCCCGCCACACACGCGGCGCAAGTCAACCCCAGGAACGTCCGACGGGAAAATTGCTCCATATCAAAACATGTACTTTATTCCCAACTGGACTACCCGATTACCGCTGCCGGTGAAGATCTTGCCCGAGGTGGTGTTGGGCAGGCCGCCGTCCCGCGTGTCTGCAATCGTGCCACTCGGCGTGCCCAGGTTGAAGTGGTTGAACGCGTCCAGAAAATCGGCGCGAATCTGTACCCGATGCTTCTCGGTTATCGAGAACGCCTTCTGTAACCCGATGTCCCAGTTCCATGAGCCAGGACCGTAGACGCCATTTCGTTCCGCGTTCCCCCATTGCCACGGTTGCGGCGCCGCGTATGCGCCCGGATTGAACCACTGGACACCCTGGACCACGTTATGCGAGCCGGACTGCTGGCCGGCGTAGATTTCGCCCCCTGCGACCGCATCCGCACGGCCTCCCCACCACCCAATGATGCTGGAAGGCACCGTGAAGCTGACAGAAAGCGGCGCACCCGTGCGGTAGGCCGAAATCCCGGAAACAGACCATCCACCCACCACCGCGTCCAGAACCCGGTTCGAGATATTCAGACCCCGGCCGCGCCCCACCGGCAGGTCGTACACATAATTGAATACTAGCGCCTGACGCGGCACACTATCGCTATTTCCATAGTCCGCGTTTTCGTTATTCGGGTTTTGCGCGCCGCCGGTGGTCGGCACATTATCCATGCTTCGCGTGTATGAGTATTCAACCTGCAACACGAAACCGTGCGAGAGGCGTTTTTGCAGCTCCACTTGAAGCTGATTGAAATTAGCCTTGCCGCCCGTGAAGGTGTCATCGATTTCTCCCCAAGGCTGGTACGGGCGCTGCGCCTGCAGCGGCACGTTCGGCTGCTGCACATTCGGCCGGTTGATATCTTCTCGCGTATACAGTGCGTGGTGCGTCTGCGCCCCGACGTACGACACGCGCCCCATCCAATTATTCGTGATCTGCTGCTCAATCGTAAAATTCCACTGCTGGGTGACCGGATTCACGTTGTTGCGTCCGATCATGTAGAGGAGCGGATTGGATGGAGGACCGCTTTGTGCGCTGGTGGGAAACGGATTCTGAAACGTCAGGTCCGGCAGGAAGGGAGCCGCCGGTTTTCCGGGCAAGGCGGAACTCCAGGTCGAACCGGAGCGCCAGGGCGGGTTGAAGATGTCCACATACGCGCTGGCGTTGCTGCGGTAAAAGTCGTAGTAGACTCCCCAGCCGCCGCGGACCACGGTCCTATTGCCGGCAAAAGGCCGCCACGCAAAACCAAAACGCGGCGCGAAATTGTTCTTGTCCGGGATAGAGTACCCGGTGGACCAGCCTGCCTGTTGCGTGGTCTCGAACGGGTAAGCTGCTAACAGCGAGGGAATCGCCAACGGCGGAGCTGTGAGCGTGTTCGAATCCTGCGGAATCGCGAACTTATTATTCTTCAGGTCGAGGTAACTGGCGCGGTTATCCCGCACCGCCCACGGCGTCTGATACACGTAACGAAGTCCGTAGTTCAAGGTCAGCTTGGATGTCGCCTGGAAAGTGTCCTGCGCATAGAACTCCCAATCGCGTCCGGAGAGCTGGTAATCGGTCAGGGGGCCGGCAAAATTCGTGCTGGCGGGTAGTCCAAGCAGGAAATCGGCGAAGGCATTTCCCTGGGAGGAAGGCTGGTTGGGCCAGCCCTTATTCCCCGTCCATTGCCCGTTAAAGGCGAAGCTGCCCAGAGGCGTAATCGTCACCCCGGTCAGCGCCTGGCCTCCCTGCCGTGTATAGTTCTTATAGCCCGTCTCGTCGATTCCGAATTTGAAGGTATGGCGGCCGTGGACCTTCGTGAAGTTATCGACGAATTCGATATCGTACTCCGGATAAGGATAGCCTTTCCCATAATCGGTGAACATGCCGGTATAACCTGTCATGGTCATTGACGGCAAACCACCATTGTCGACGATGGGAAGTTGCGGGAACAGCGACGCGGGATTGAAGCCGGCGTTCTGCCCGTTATGATTCGGCGAATGAACCACCCACGCCGCGCGGAAGTCATTGATGGCGGTCGGCCCGAATATATGGGTTTCGGTTGCACTGATGGCATAGTCGGTGTAACCATCATCCGCGCTGTTCCCATAATTCGCCGGAGTGTTGCCGGACGCCAGAATCCACGGAGCGCCGCGTGACCAGTGAAACACTCCGTTGACGGAATCCTTGGCGGAAATCTGGCCGTCGACCCGGTAATCCACGCCGTTGATGCCCGCATTGTTGGGCACTGGGGCGATATAATTCGGAGCGCTGTTGGGCAGAGCGGCGGAACTGGAATCGGTCGGCGCCGGCAGATATGGCAGCAATGATTTCACCTGCGGCGCGAACATGCCGGCCGGAATCTGGTTATTCACAAACGGCCCGCCAGTGAGTGGGTTGTAGAGCTGGGTACCCTTGGCACAGACTCCGGCGGCAAATTGCGAACAGAGGGCCGAAAAGTCACCGTTGCGCATCGCCATCGACGGCAGCACCAGGCTGACCGTACGCGGAAACTGGTTGCGGATGCCGCGGTACGCCCCGTAGACGAAGAGCCGGTTCTTGATGATCGGTCCACCCAGATCCGCGCCAAATTGATTCAGGCGGGAAGTAGCGCGCGGCTGCCCGGTGGCATTCAGCAACAGCGTGTTGGCATTAAGGTCGGTGTTCTGCAGGAATTCGTACGCCAGGCCGTGGAAGGAGTTGGTGCCCTGCCTGACTACCATCATGACCGACGCCACGTTGCGATACTCGGCGTTCTGGTTGCCGCTTTCGATTTTGAACTCCTGCAGCGAATCCGGCGCGGGCAGG
Source organism: Bryobacterales bacterium (assembly GCA_963817515.1). Taxonomy (GTDB): domain Bacteria; phylum Acidobacteriota; class Terriglobia; order Bryobacterales; family Bryobacteraceae; genus DATMNI01. The sequence goes on from CAWFPJ010000017.1 coordinate 13,494, forward strand.
TTCGCCTCGCCAAGGTTCGATACCCCGGATGTGCCCGTGGCGCGGCTGTTGGCGGAATCATTGACGCTGATCCCATTCAGAGTGAAATTAGCTCCGCCCCAGTAGGAGCTTCCGGAAATGCGGGGGTTTGCCCCCGAGGTCTCGACGCCCGGCGCGATGGCCATCAGACTGTCGATCGAACGCCCCGCCAGCGGCAGATCCGAAAGCTGCCGGCTGCCCAATGAATTACCGATCGTCTGGCTGTCGGTCCGAATCATCAGCGCCTGGGCGGTTACCTCAACGGTCTGCTGTACGGCCCCAAGCTCCAGCTTCACATCCTGGCGAAGAGTCTGCGCGGACAGAAGCTGGATGCCCGAGACCGTAACGGTGTGGAATCCTTCTTTGCGTGCGGTCACTTCGTAAGTTCCGGCCATGAGGTTCGGGATGGAATAAGTACCCGAAACATCTGTTACCGTCTGAGCGCTTGCTCCGGTCTCCGTGTTGCGGACACGAATCGCCGCGCCCGGCACAGCGGCGCCGGACGCATCCGCGATCCCGCCGACTATCGACCCGGTGATGTTCTGAGCGTGGCTGGTCACACCCACGAGCGCGAGCATCGCGAGCAGGGGGATAAGGTGCTTTCTTCGAACTGGCATGAGATAACCTCCCTGGTGCGGAGCAGCGTCGACTGCATAGTGGGCAGCAATCGCCACAGTGCGGCTAATAGTGCTCCTCTGAATTAGAGCAAGTATACATCAAGGTATCAAGGCAAGACCGGCGAAGAAGTGACTTTTCCAGCACTTCTTTGCCGGTTTCCTTAAAAAAAACCGCACCGGCAGGTGCTGGCAACCGTCCCGATGGCGTGGGATCACCGTGTGATGCCCGGGAATGAAGATCGGGTAAATGCCATTCGACCGGGTGCGGGGAATCGACCACTGCGGTACCGAGCGCCCATTTGACATCCTAATGAAGCTAGTAACACAATTCATTAGCATGCCTAATGAAGCAAAGGCTGGCGTACTTCAGGGCACACTTGACCTGATGGTCCTCCAGACGCTCGCCACCCTCGGACCGCTGCACGGCTACGCCATCAGTGCGCGTATCGAACAGGTATCGAGCGGGGCTATTCAACTGAACATGGGAACGCTCTATCCGGGCCTGATGAGGCTGGAGCAGCGCGGGTTCGTTCGCGCGCAGTGGGACCGTACCGAGACGAATCGGCGCGCCAGATACTACAGCATAACCGCTGCCGGCCGCCGCCAACTCGAGACCGAGAGGACGGAATGGACGCGCATGGCGGCCATTATGCGGGCGATGCTGGAAGGAGAGGCGAGATGAACTTCCATCTCCGGGAATGGTTCCATCGCCTCTTGGGAATGGCCAGGCGCCGGGACAGCGAGACAGATCAGGAACTCCGTTTCCATCTCGAAATGGCCGAGGAGGAGGCCTTAAGGCGCGGCCGATCCGCGCGGGAGGGCCGCCTCCGGGTGGGAGGAGTCACGCAGGCAGCCGAAGCCGTGCGCGATCAAAGCGCCGCCGGCTGGCTCGCGGACCTCCTCCGCGACAGCCGGCACGGCGTGCGTCTTCTGCGGAATAGCCCTCAGTTCACGACTGCGGCGATTCTGTGTTTGGCGCTGGGCATCGGCGGAATTGCCGCCATATTCAGCGTCTTTGACGCCGTGCTGATCCGACCGCTCCCTCACGCCGATGCGGATCGGCTCGTTATGATCTGGGACTTTATGGGCAAGACCGATGTCTTGTCGAGGCACAACCCCACGCCTCCTGAATGGATCGAATGGCGCCGTCTCAATACTGTATTCACCGACCTCGCATGCACTCAGCCCGCTGACGCGACACTGTCCGGCGACGGCGAACCCGAACAGGTCCCGGGGCGAAAAGTGACTTGGACCTTCTGGAGCGTGCTGGGTGTGCATCCCATGCTGGGCCGCGTGTTCACCGAAGATGAGGACAATCAGAGTGTGCGTGTCGTGGTGATCAGCTACGGCCTCTGGCAGCGCCGCTTTGGCGGATCGCCCGGCATCATCGGACGCAAGATTTCGCTGAACGACCAGCCTTACGATGTCGTCGGCGTGATGCCCCGGGGCTTCTATTTCATGCCTTCGCGTGATATTGGCCTCTGGATGCCTGCGTCCTTCCCGCCCTGGATGCGCACGAACTTCACCTGGCACGACGCCAATATTGTGGCGCGGCTCAAGCCGGGCATCACGCTGGAGCATGCCAGGAAGTCCATGGCGGCACTGAGCTTGCAGGTGACCGCGAAAGACTTCCGCGGTCCGCACTCGGTGGAGATGTACCCTCTGCGGGAAGAGATGACGGGCAAGATGCAGATGGCCCTGATCGTGTTACTCTGCGCGGCGGCCGCGCTACTGCTGATTGCGTGCGTCAATCTGGCCAATCTGCTGATGTCGCGCGGCGCGGCGCGGCGCCGGGAAGTAGCCATCCGCACCGCGCTCGGCGCCGGACGCCGAAGACTCATCGCTCAGTTCCTAACCGAAAGCCTGGTGCTCGCCGGACTCGGCGCGGCCGCCGGACTCGCGCTCGCTCTTCCCGCCATGCGTTTTCTGGAAACGCTTGTTCCCGAGGCGATGGGCGCTGTACGCCTCACGCTCGACTGGCGCGTGCTGGGCTTCTCCGCCGCCGCAGCCATAGCATCAGCCATCATTTTCGGGTTGGCGCCCGCGCTCCGTGGCTCGTGCGTAGCCCCGCAGGAAGGGCTCCGCGACGGAGGTCGAGGCGCTGCCGGCGCGCGCAGCCACTGGTTCCAGCATTCTCTCATCGTGCTCGAGACCGCGCTCGCCGTGGTGTTGTTGACCTGCGGCGGCCTGCTCCTGCAGACCTTCGAGCACCTGCGAAACACCGACCTCGGAATGAGCACCGGGCGGCTGTTGACCTTCGAGACTCCGCTGTTCCGGTACAAGGACTTCGACCGCCGAGTGGCATTCCTCAACGCTGAAGTGGAGAAGGTGCGCGCAATTCCCGGTGTCATCAGCGCCGGATCCATTAATCTCATTCCGTTCACCAACCAGGCCAATGCGACCTTCTATCGGCTGGAGGGCCAGGCCGGCGTCGTTCCAGGCCAAGTGGCGCTCATCCGGAACGTAAGCCCCGACTACTTCGCAACCGTCGGCGCTCATCTGCGGGAAGGCAGATCCTTCAGCCCGTCGGATCAAAAGTCCGATTCTCCCGTGGCGATCATCAACGAACCGTTTGCCAATCGCCACTTCGCCGGCCGCTCGCCCTTGGGCCAAAAGTTTAAGTTTGGGAGTTTGGGCAACAAGGGCTATTGGTATACGATTGTCGGCGTCGTGAAGCAGATCCGCGAAAGCGGTGTGCTGGAGGAAGCCAGGCCGGCAGTCTATCGCGTGCACGAACAGTGTGACCAGATCGGCGACATGCAGGGCGGCATCGTAGTCCGTACCGCTGTCGATCCGACATCCATTGTCTCCGCCGTCCGCCAGGCCATCTGGTCCATCGACAGCAGTCAACCGGTGGCGCGCATTCGAACCCTGGAAGAGATCATCGGCGGCCAGCTATCCACGTCTTCCCAAAGCACGGCGCTGTTGGGCGCATTCGCCTTGCTCGCGCTGCTGCTCGCATCTCTGGGCATCTACGGAGTACTCTCCTATGCCGTGACGCAGCGCACCAAAGAAATCGGCGTGCGCATGGCGCTGGGCGCCAGCTCCAGGGAGATCATGCTCTCGTTCGGCAAACGAGGCTTGGCCCTCACGCTCGCCGGACTGGCCGCAGGCTTGGTCCTGGCCGCGGGCGCAGCGCGGTTGCTGACCGCTCTGCTCTACGGCTTCCATCCTGACTATGTTCCAACGGCCACCCTCGTATCTCTCATCCTTCTGGTGGTGGCAGCCCTGGCCTGTTTCGTTCCTGCGCACCGCGCTGCCCGGGTCGATCCCGTGGTTGCGCTTCGGAACGAATAGACAAGGAGACACGGGATGACCTTCCGACTGCGCGAATGGTTCCGGCGTCTATGGGGAACGCCGGGCTGCCCGACTGAGTCCGGTCGAAACGCTCCGGTGCGAGTGATGTGCCGGTACGGGTCGAAGCCCAAGGGCACAGCGACGTCGACACCGGTCGGCTCCCCGACAGACAGTACCATCACGTAGCCGGCGAGTGCTGGGACAATTGGGCGTCAACTGGTTTCTAACCGCTCGACCCCGCGGCGGTCTGAGCGTACGCCGCCGCCGTGACAACCAGCGTGACGACCGCGATATGAAAAATATCGCAGAGCCTTGAGCAGATCCCGCCAGTGCCCGATCGTAACCGCCCTTGTTGGCGCGCCACCTCCGCGAAAACTCAACAACACGGGTGGCCGGCAACTCGAATGTTTCCTAGCAGATCGCGGACCATCGTCAATTTGCGTCAAGTACCCTCGCCAGGAATCGCGCGATTACTTCAGGGCTGAGTTCGTCGTAAAATCTTAGGGAAGGTTCATCCTCATGAAGATACTGTTCGTCGTGTTTTCTTGTCTTATAGCGACGGTGCTGTTGGCACCTTTCGCCGAGGGTCATTTTCGATTGATCGAGCCGAAATCGTGGGTTGTCGAAAACGAGCTCGGCAATCCCCAAAAACCAGGGCCCTGCGGCGGAGCCGAAGGCGACGCTGGTGTCTCGCCGACGGGTGCGATCACAAGAGTCCAGGGCGGACAGAAGCTTCACATCAAACTCCTGGAAGTTGTTTTTCATCCCGGCCACTACCGGATCGCGCTGGCAGTGAATTCGCGGTCTGAGCTGCCGAAGGATCCTGTTGTCGTCACTCGGGATACAGACAAAGGTCCCCAGTCTGTCTCGGCGAAGATCGACAACCCTCCCACTGTTCCGGTGCTGGCCGACGGGCTGTGGCAACATACTTCCAAATCCGCCACGCCGTTTGAGACCGACGTGCAACTCCCCAACATCAACTGCCCGACATGCACATTGCAAATCGTCGAATTCATGGCGGAACACGGGTACAACAAAGAAGGCGGCTACTCGTATCATCATTGCGCTGTTCTGAATATCACGGCGGATCCGTCCAAGCCCGTAGACAGCCGTTGGCCTGCACCACGCTAGACCTGACCCGAGGAGTTCACCTGGAAGATCAACTACGAGTGCTACACTCGGGACGGAAATGAAACTCACGGCTATTGTGCTTCTCTGCGGCGCGGCTGTCTCGGCTCAACCGGCGCCCGACAGCATCAAGCTCGACAACGAGTTTGTCCGCGTGCGGTTTTTGACCGATCAACCGCGAACCAAGACCCCGCTGCACCGTCACGAGTTCAATCGTGTAATGATCTATCTCGACCCGATGGAGCTGGTGCTTCGCTATCAGGACGGCGAGGTTGAGCGCCAGCGCTGGCACAAGGGACAGGTGGCATGGAGCCCCGGCGGCAGGCTGCACACCGGGGAGAACCTCATCGACCGCACGGCCCGCGTCGTGGAAGTGGAGCTGAAGAAGCCGCCATCGGGTAAGCCACTCCGTACCACTGCGCGCGATCCGCTGAAGGTGAACCCGAAGAACGTGAAGGTGGAGTTCGAAAACGAATACGTGCGCGTACTCCGCTGCAAGTATTCCGCGAACGTTCGCGAGCCGCTGCACGAGCACGTCAGCGACGGCCGACTCACGGTCCCGCTCGACGACGTTGAGCTCAAGGTCACGACACAGGGTGCGGAGGACCGCACGGTGACGCTCGCGGCCGGCCAGTCATTGTGGAGTATGGGCCCCGTAGTCCACGCGGCGCAGACCAACCGCGCGGTCGAGTTAATCGTGGTGGAGCTGAAATAACGCTAATCCTGGATGGACCTTCGAAGGCCCACGCAGGAGCCAATGCGAACGTGGTTCGGGCACGGGTCAAACGTACACACCACTGGCGATAATAGACCAATGCGCCTACACGATTATGCGCCTCGACCCGCGCACCTCAAATGGCTCCTCGATTCTGACCCGGCCATCCGTTGGCAGGTCATGAGGGACCTTACCGGTGAAGCCCCCGACGCGATTGCAGCCGAGCGGTCTCGCGTCGCAACCGAAGGCTGGGGAGCCCAACTTCTCGCCCTCCAATCTCCTGCCGGCAACTGGGGCGGGAGCCCCCGCGGGTGGAGAGACGATTTGCCGAAGGAGGACCGAGGCTTGCTTATTACCCTCTACACTCTCGTCGTCTTGAAGGACCTCGGTCTCGACCCCGCCAGCAAGCAGGCTCGCAAAATGATGGAGCGCGTCGAAAAGCGGCTCGTGTTTAAGCCGCTTAATAGCCGGCCTTTCCTTGACGGCGAAACGGAGCCCTGCATCAACGGCAGAATCCTCGCCATCGGCTCGTATTTCAAAGAACCGAACGACGCACTCGCCAATCAACTCCTGGGCGAGCAACTCGAAGATGGCGGCTGGAACTGCGATGCACCCAAAAGCCGGCGCTCTTCGTTCCATACCACCATCTGCGTGCTGGAAGGACTGCTCGAATACGAACGAGCAAGGCGCAAATCAGCAGCCGTCACTAAGGCCCGCAAGAGAGCTGAAGACTATCTGCTCGAGCGCCGCATGTTCCGCTCGCTTCGAACCGGCGAAGTCATCAACAAACGCTGGCTCCGCTTCTCCTTCCCGACGTTTTGGCACTACGACGTCTTGCGCGGACTCGATTATCTGCGGAATGCAGGAATCAAACCCGACAGCCGCGTCAGTGACGGCATCGAGACCGTGATTGAGCGCCGCCACCAGAACGGGCGCTGGCCGCTCAACGTCCTTCATCCCGAGCATATTCCATTGGAGATGGAAACCGATGTCGGCAGCGCAAGCCGCTGGAATACACTGCGCGCTCTCCGAGTTCTGCGCTGGTACAACAACTCAACGGGGTAATTGTGACTTGGGCCTGCTCGCGATATGGCTTGGGTCGGCGCGCGGCAGAATGCTAAAATTCATAACCGAGGTGCTGGCGATGAAAGGCAGAAGGATGCTGAGGATTCCGATTGTTACGGGAGTGCTCGCCTTCGTGGGCGGCTGGGCCATTTCCGCGCAGGACAAGTACACCGTGAAAGTGCCGAATGGGCTCTCGTTCTCTGAGTTCAGAGGATACGAGGCCTGGCAGGTTGTATCCATCAGTCAGGACGGAAACCTTATGGCTGCGATCCTCGCTAATCCTGTGATGATCAAGGCCTACTTGGCCGGCGTTCCCGGCAACGGCAAGCCTTTCCCCGACGGCGCCAAGATGGCGAAGATCCATTGGAACCCGAAAAAGCTGGAGACGTTCCCCGCAGCGACGGTGCCGGGTACCCAGCATGACGTCGACTTCATGGTGAAGGACAGCAAGAGGTTCGCGGACAGCGGCGGGTGGGGATACGCCGTATTCGACTATGACGCTGCATCCGATAAGTTCACGCCCGGAACTTTGGCTGGCAAGCCGCCGCAGGGGAACGACGCCAAGTGCGGGTTCACGTGCCACACGACGGTGAAGACAAGAGATTACGTTTTCACGGATTACGGGCATAGGTGAAGCGGTATGAGGAGCACACAGATGAGCAACTCGGTGCGGTTATTGTAGTCCGTGCCAAACTCAGCAAACAGACCCGGTGAACGCAATGATCTCCCGCGAGGCCTGATCCATTATTCAGCGGCTAGTCTTCTCGAGACCGTCCGCAATATGATTGCGATGACCCTTTTCTTGTTTCGGCGCTTGCTGATCAGCGCCGGGAAAAATCGGTTTGGGTAGATTGGCAGACGTATATCGAGCGAGGTTAAGCCCCCCCACCGTGTCAGGTAGGACCGGTGCCGCTCTTCCAGGTTCCTTGAAGCGAAAGGCGGCAGTTAAGTCACCAAAGGCACTTCTGCGCCAATCGCTGATATTGGATTCGCGGACGCCAGTGAATTTCTCCAGAAACTGGAGCACCGACGTATGGTCGAACGGCTGGCTGCAGACCCATCCTCCCGTCGTCCAGGGCGAGACAATAATGCAGGGAACCCGGAAGCCGCCGCCAACCGGAAGACCGCCGACAAACTCGTGCGGCGTCCCTTCCGGAGGAACGGGTGGCGGCACGTGGTCGAAAAGCCCGTCGTTCTCGTCGTAGTTGAGAATAAACGCGGTTTTCGCCCAGACATCTGGATTGGCCGCAATGGCGTCGATTTTACCGGCGACAAACGTGGCTCCATCGGCCGGCATGTGGTCCGGATGTTCGGACTGAAAACTGGTGGGACAGAGCCAGGAAACTGCGGGCAGCTTGTCATGGAGAGCGTCGTACTCGAACTGACCTTCAGGAACGCGCGCGACACCTCTACTATAGAGTGGTGAGCTGGGGTCCGCCTGTTGGAACACTTTGAAATTGTGCAGCATATTGAAGCGATAGCCGTCTTCATGCTGATAGACTCTCCAGCTAACGCCCGCTTGCTCCAGCCGTTCGGCGTATGTCGTCCAGGTATAGCCCCCCGCCGGAGCCTTGTTGCTGAGAATCGGTCCGCCGTTCAGACCATCCGGGTCACCGGTGCCCGTCATCCAATACATCCGGTTTGGCCACGTAGGCCCAAACACGGAACAATGATAAGCGTCACATAGAGTAAAGGCTTCGGCCAACGCGAACTGGAAGGGAATGTCGGCGCGGGTGTGGTAGCCCATCACATAGGGGCCATTCGGACCGTCGGCCTTACGATGGGCTTCCAGCCATTTATCCATACGCCCGCCATTCCACGCCGCGTGCTGTACAGCCCAGGCGTGGCTGGTGGAAGGAATTTTCTGGGCGCTACTGGAATGGGTGTCCAAATGAAAGGGCAACAGGTATCCGTTTGGATTCTCGGAGTCCGGTTGGTAAAAGACGGAGCGGCCATTCGACAATTTTAGGGCTTGGGGATCGTCGAACCCGCGCACTCCTGCCAGCGTTCCGAAGTAGTGATCGAAGGAGCGGTTTTCCTGCATAAGCACGACGACGTGCTTGATATCGCGCAACGAGCCACGGGTCGGGGCGCCTTGGGCGAGCATACGCTGCACGTTCAGAGGCATGAGCGCCGAGGCCGCTGCGGTTACTGCAGCTCGGACCGAGCCGTTGAGTAGTTGGCGGCGGGTCAGTTTTGCCGAACCAACAGGAGCATTAAGAGGATCTTTAATTTTCATAGAGTATGCCCATCGACCTTGCCGGTTTCGATCAGTATACCGGAATGAGGTTACTACTGAATGAACTCTAAGGCACGCCTCGCTTTTTGATTTAGAACTGCCCAACCCATCCTCACTGCCATCAGTGCGGTGTTGCCAGTTGACCGAAACAGTCCCAACGCACGTGACCCGCGCCAACATTTACCCCTCACCACTTACAGATCACAACGACCGCAAAAAAAAATACTTGAACACCTGACCCGTTCCCCGGGTCTTTATTGGTGAACAGTAGGCGTATGATCGAGGTTTCGAAAATAATCGCGTTCCAGGAGTCCGCGTTGGCACGAGACGGGGAAGCCAGGGCCTGCGAAGACCGCTTCGCCGCCTTAGTCACGAGACAATCGCGGTTTGTCTTTCGCGTTGCCTTTACGGTCCTGCGCAACCCGCACGACGCCGAAGACGTGGTCCAGGAGACCTTTCTTAAGCTCTACCGCTCCGGCCGTTGGCAACACATCGTAAATGAGCGTGCGTTTCTGGCCCGCACAGCCTGGAGGATGGCGGTTGACCGCCTCCCAAGAATGCAGGCTAAGCCGCCACGCGATGAAATCCGATCGGCCGGCGCCAATCCGGAAGCGGCAGCGATCTCGGCGGACTTGAACGCAGTCGTCTGCCGCCTGATGGACGCGCTTCCCGAGGAACTGCGGCACCCGCTCGCGCTATCAGCGCTCGACGATATGACTTCGCACCAGATCGGCAAAATCATGGGAATTGCCGAAACTACGGTACGCACTCGTTTGATGCGTGCCCGTCGAATCTTGAAACAAAAGTTGGGCGCACTGGGGGCGGCTCATCATGGAACGTAACCATCGCGACGAACTGGACCAGATCATCGACCATGGTCTGGCGGGCTATTCCAGTTGCGAACCGCTGGCGGGACTCGAAGACCGTGTCCTCAATCGCATTCGCCTGGCGGACGCCGGCCGGCGCCAGTCTCGCTGGGGGCGGTGGGTCCTGGTGGTTCCGGCTCTGGCCGCGCTGGCGATCGTAGCGGTAGTGTCAAGGAGCGCCCGCACACCCATCGCGAAACCTATCCAGACGGCCCGTGTCGACATCCCGCCACGGTCGATTGCACCAGCTCTGCTGCCCACCCCGGTCGCCGTCCGGCGCCGCACCGTCAAGCGCACGCGAGGGAGTAAGCTGTCGACGGCTGCGCCAAGAGTTTTGCCGAAGAGGGATCAATTCCCTACTCCTACGCCGCTCACCCCGGAAGAACGCGCTTTGATCGCGCTGGCGCAGCTTCGGCCGGAGGACGTGGAAGCCGTTGCCGAGTTACAGAAGAAGAATTCGAACGAGATCAAAATACCGCCGATTGAGATTTCGCCATTGTTGATCGATGACAATCGATAAGGAGAGGGTACATGTTCAATACGAAGGTGCGGAGTTTAGGACTGCTGGGGTTCGCGATCGCGGCCGGTACCTGCCTGGGCCAGACTGCTGATGTGACGAAGTTTTACAAGATGGAATTCGTGGTCAAGGAGGTCGAGGGCACCAAGGTCGTTAATTCCCGCTCGTACTTCATGACCGTGCCGGTTGAAGCGCCCGGACAGAACGTACAGGCGAGCGGCTCGATTCGAGCTTCCAGCCGGGTGCCGACGGTGGCGGGCGGCGGCTCAAATTTTACCTATGTTGATGTGGGGGTCAACCTCGATTGCAAGACGCTGCACGAAATGCAGTCGGCGGTCTCGGTGTATCTATCTGCCGACATCAGCACGAACTCGGTCGAGCCGAACTTGCCCGCGCCGGTGATCCGCCAAAATCGATGGTCTTCGACGGTCGTGGTGCCGATCAAGAAGCCGACGGTGGTTTACGCCTCCGACGACGCGACCTCTAAGCGCCAAATGCAGTTGGAACTTACGGCAACCCCCATCCCCTGATCCCCCTACCCAACGTGAGGCCGGCGATCGCGCCTACGAAATCCCAAGTTGGCGCCGGAAGACCCGAGTAGCTCACCGAACCGGCAGCGAATGGGGAGGCGGTACGGGGCGTCGAAACTGCTCGGTCCATCGGATGCACGCCGTCATCTGCATCACGACGAACAGGGTGACGATGCACCCAATTACCAGCCGCAGATAACTCACCACGAGAAACACCGACACCCCCGAACAAATCATGAACGCGACGTGGATCGAGATGTGGTCCGCGAGATAGTCCAGCGGTAGATGAAACGCGAAAAACGCCGCGGCCAGGAAGAAGTAATTCATGGGATCGAGATCGATGGAGCGGATCGTCGTGATGATGAAAATGATGAAGAAGAAGAGCAGCAGCGAGACCGGCGCGAAATAGCTGATCTGCCCCGCGAGAGGTCCGGGCTGTAGTTTTTCCGGCATGGTGACGCCCTGGAAGCCGCTGATGAGGTTACTGTACCTCCAGGTGAGGATCCACCCTTCCGCCGATACTCGAGCGCGAGACCAGCCTTGACCCGGGCTGGCTTCGAAAGCGAGCGCCGCAGGAGGGTTTTCTCGGTCTTGGTGGTTTTGTGGCCGTCAGTTTCGGTCTCGACGGTGCGTTTGGTCGATCCGGTCGTAGCATGCCGAGGGCGGCACCTGCTCTCGCGGAGTGCCCCAGATCGAGGCCACACCCGAGCGTAGCTTTAGTCCTTTCCATTATCAGGGCGCTGAGTCCAAGCGGTCCGATACATGGACCGGCAGAATATTGACTTTTTCATGACCTTACATGTACTTTAACGTCGGGATGATAATGACCGCCGGAATTCGGAAGGCCGCGAGCAACGTCGTACTTGGCACGCTTGGCATTGCAGTTGTAACACTTGCCTGCTACCCGCTCCATTTCGCTTTCGCGATTCCGGCATTCCTTTACTTACTGGTGGTGGTGGTCCTGTCGACGGTTGCAGGATTTGCGCCCGCCGCCATCACGTCGATTCTTGGAGTCGCATGCTTAGCCTATTTCTTCATCCCGCCCCTGCTGGACTTCAGGATTGCGAATCCACTCGATGGTGTGGTGGCGGTTACGTATCTGCTGACCAGCTTGATCATCTCGCACTTGGCTTCCAAAGCACGGATGGAGGCTCGCACGGCAGAAAATAAACGCAGGGACCTTGCGCTCCTGTACGCGGCCGCTTACCGCCTCCTCGCCGCTGAGCCTCAAGACTTGTCTTCGCGGGAAGTCCTCCGAATATTTCGAGAGGTTTTCGACGTAAACGCCGTGTGCCTCTTCGATGCATCCACGGGAAAGCTGGAGATTGAGGGAGAGTCTGTTCACGGATTGGCGGACCGAACTAAGAAAGCGTCGCTGTTAATCCGGGACGAGGAGGATAGGTCTTCCGATACCTCCATCCGGTACCTGAACGTCGCAGGCGAGCCAATGGGGGCAGTCGGATTCGAAGGCCTTCGCGACGCCGATTCTGTATCGGGGCCATTGTCTGTGCTCGCCGCCAGCATGCTGGAGCGGATGCAGTCGTTTGCGGCAGCCGCTACCGCTACCGCTCAGGCGGAAGTTTTACGCACCGCAATCTTGAACGCCATGGCCCAACAGTTCAACTCGCCTCTGGCAGCCATTCTGACTTCTGCCGGCGCAATTCGGAAAACCGGCCAGCTGGCACCTCAACAGCTTCGAATTGGGGGAATGGTCCTAGACGAAACAGTTGGATTGAGTCTGCTGACAACGCACCTGCTGCGCGCCGCCCGGGCGGACACAGATCCGGTGCAGCCCCGGTTAGAACCCACCAATCTGGCAGAATTGGTGGCGCGCACAGTGGAGACGTGCCGGGCCGAGGCGCACACGATATCGCTGGAACTTCCTTCGGGGCCGGTGAAGGTAAAGGCTGACCGGGACTTGCTCATCCTTGCACTGACTTATTTGGTGGGCAACGCGTTTAAGTACTCGCCCCATGGAGCCACGGTAGAAGTGCGCCTGGAGTCAAATAGTGAAGATGCTAATGTACGCGTCACCAACTCCGGAAGTTCCATCGCGCCCGAAGACCGGGAACGCATCTTCGAGAGCCTCCATCGGGATGTATCCGGCAGTCACCCACCAGGAACGGGCCCAGGTCTCGACCTCGCTGGAAAGATCGTCCTGGCACATGGAGGCAGACTTAACGTTGAAAGACATTTTCCGGGGACCCGGCTCATCACCTTTTGCCTGCGCCTCCCGCTTCTCAACGAAACCCAAACACCCAATCGCCATATCGGGGCAGGGAATCGGCGATGACAAATTGGCCATTCTCGGCAATAGTAGTCTGAGCCTGCCGCGCCAGAAACGAGGAGAGTTGCTCCGGGCTTCTGCTCAGGCACCGTTGAAGAAGAATGTTCTCTGTACCTCTCCCCGGTTCGGGTCCTGAGCAAGTGAACTTGTTTACCGAAAGCTCTCGATCAGTATCAGCGTGCTCACCGAACGGGTGATGCGCCGGTAGATCAGATAACTTTCGTCGTGCGGCACTCCGATGGACGTCCCTCCGCCCGAAACTGCCTCGAGGCTGCCGAAGGGGTAGACCGTCTCGAAAACCGATCCGCCGAGCGGCGCCCGCTGCAGATCACCAGACGGCGCCAGCAGGAAAACATGATGTCCTCCCAGGATCCAGGAATCGGTGGTCGTGTCATTCCGCAGCGGTGTCTCCTCACTGCCGCCAGGACGCATACTTGACAGTGTTCGACCGTTGATAACATACAGCCATTGCCCGTCAGGGGTCTCGAACGCGTGATAGCCCCCGTGGTGTGTGACCTGCACAGGCTCGCCTCCCGAAGGACGGATCTTCCATATTTCCGATCCCCGGCCTTTATCCCAACCGAAATAGATCCACTCTCCGTCGTGCGACCAGCTCGGCCGGATCTCATTGGCGGCGTCACTAGTCAGACGCGCCGGCTTGCCGCCTTCAACAGGAATCAGGTAAATATCGCTCGATCCGCCGGCATAGCCGTCGAAAGCGATGCGTTTACCATCCGGCGACCAGCGCGGACTGCCTACTGACGGTCCGTTAAAGAATGTCAACTGCGTCTGATTCGAACCGTCATTGCTCGCAATCCAGATCTCTTTTGAGCCCGTCCGGTTACTGACGAAGGCAATGCGCGATCCGTCCGGCGCGACGCCCAGGTCGCGCTGGTCGCCCTCGGTGTCTATCAGGGGCACCGGTTCTCCGGCGCCGCGCGGGCCGAGCGCCATCTTGAATATTTTGGTTTCGAATTGCCGGTTGACGTAGATCATACGGCCCGATTGCCGCGCCACACTGGGCTGGGCGGAGACCATAGTAGGGGAATGGAACCGCACGGATTTGCCACCTTCGCGCCCAATTCTCCAGAGCGAGCTGTTCCCGCTGCCGGCAGAGCCCGCGAAGATGATCTCGCGTCCGTCGGCGGTCCAATCGAGACTGCTGATGTCCCACACACCCGCGGTAATCTGTTGGGGAGGACCGGCTGCAGTACCGTCGCGGTTCAGGGGCATCACCAGAACACCGGAGTTGAACTGACTTGTGCGCCGTACAAACGCAAGGGCACTGCTTTCCGGAGAAATGGAGGGCGAGACGTCAATGCCGGCTGCCGGCTTGGTCAACTGGTGCGCTTCGCCACCTTCCGCGGAAACGGAGACGAGGCCCTGTCCAGGACCCGTGAACACGAAGAAGGCTCCGCTGGGCGCCCAGGCAAGATCCCCGGTGGCCGCGCTTGATGGTATCGAAACCCGTTGCGGCGACCCACCCAGCGCAGGCATCACGTACAGGCCGCCGTCGCGCCGGATAAACGCAAGCCGGCTGCCGTCTGGCGACCAGGCGGGCTTACCGGCCGGATGTGCGTCCGGCAGCCGCAGTGGATTTCCCCCGTTCACCAGCTGCAGGTAGAGATCGAAGCCTTGATTTTTTTCACCATTCCAGATGAATGCTGCCTGTTTGCCGTCGGGCGAGAGCGACGGCGTGAACGCCAGCCCCGAATAGGTCAGCGGCCGAAAAGTCCAGGGCTCGGGCGTCTTCGGGCCGATTCGCTGGAACACAGCCGCCGTAATCAGCGCACCACATACTGCCGCCGCTGCGATCCATCCCCAACGGAACTGGGCTCCAACAGGAGCCGCCTTCGTGGCCGCGGGTGTAGTCTCCACCAGTTCCAGTGCGCGCCGGACGTCAGCTGCCGACTGCCATCGATCATCCGGGTCTTTCGCAATGCATTGCCTGAGAACCCGCTCCAGCGCCGGTGATGCTGCAAGCTGCCCCTGAGGCAGGGCCGGGGGATCGGCTGTCATGATGCCGGAAATTACGCTGGCGGCATTGTCGCCGTCGAACGCCCGCCTTCCAGTCAGCATTTCATAAAAGACCAGCCCGAACGCAAAGATGTCACTGCGGGAGTCAGCCTGCTTGCCCTGGAGTTGCTCCGGGGACATGTATTGCAAGGTCCCGGCGATGGTGCCTTCACCCGAAAGAGCCATGGTGGCGGTCTGATCGCCGGTAACTGGCGCCTTCATCTGGGCCAGTCCGAAATCGAGCAGCTTCACGCCCATTTTGGCCACCATGATGTTGGCCGGTTTCAAATCGCGGTGCACAATGCCTTTCCGGTGGGCGGCCTCCAGCGCTTCCAGGATCTGGCCGCCGTACAATAGAGCGCGCGCGGCAGGCAAGGGGCCGCGCAGGGTCTCACCCTCCACGAATTCCATGACCAGGAAATCAGCGCCTACATCATGAAGGGTGGCAATGTGCGGATGATTTAAGGCTGCTGTGGCGCGTGCTTCGCGCTCGAAGCGCTCGCTGAACTCGGTCTTCGAAACCTTGATTGCCACCACGCGATCCAGACGCGGATCGCGGGCTTTGTACACTTCTCCCATCCCGCCCGCGCCAATCGGCACAAGGATTTCGTACGGACCGAGTTTGTCGCCTGCAGAAAGTGGCATCGGACGAGTTCAGCTCAGTTTAACCGACCGGGAACTGATCGCGCCTCAAAATTGTGGGTATCCCGAAACTATCCTCCAATTGGTTCTGAGAAACGCGCCAGGTTGTGCTTCCCGCCCAAATCGCAAAGGCTTTTGATAAGCTGGCGACGATGGCCGTTTGGTTCTTCTTCAGCTACGCGCGTGCGGATCGCGACGATCGGCTCAATCGTTTCTACGAAAGGCTCTGCAAAGAGGTTGGAAAGGCCAAGCAGCTCTCCGAAGGCGACGCCGGTTTCTTCGATCAACGGAGCATCGAAATTGGAGATATCTGGGACCAAAAGTTGCGGGAAGGGCTGCGCACGGCGCGAGTGCTGGTGTGCGTCTGCTCGCCCACTTACTTCACGCGGGAGTATTGCGGCAAAGAGCTCCAGGCCTGTATCGACCGCGTTCCGAAGACTGCTCAGTCCACCGCAATCTTCCCGATAATCTGGGACATGCCGCAGAGGTCTCAACACCCCGCCCTGAATAAGTACCAATACACGCATGACGATCTGACTTCCATTTACGCCCGCGAAGGCCTGTACTACGTTATGGGACCGGGCAAGTATGCGGACGATTATGAAGAATTTGTGATGAGGCTGTCGCGTAAGATCGTGGAAGCGGGGGAGCAGCGTCCCCTCCTCACCGTCGATAAGCTCCCTGCGTTCGACCAGATCGCGAATCCATTCGCCAAGGCGCCCAAGAGCGCGGGCAAGACAATGAAGCACGCCATGTTCTCATATGTGGCGGGCCGCCCGGATGAGCTGCCCGCCGAGCTGAGCGAACGATACGGCACGGATGGCAAGGAGTGGCGCCCGTTTCACCCGGAGTGTCCGGACCCGGTCGGAATCATCGCGCAAGAGGTCGCCGCGAGGCAAAAGCTCTTTTACAAAGACCTGCCGCTCGACGGCGAACTGGTGAAGCGGATTCGTGAAGCGGAAGACAACAAAGAGGTGGTAATCATCGTGGTCGATCCGTGGTCGGTACAAGTGAAGAGTTACGAGCAGTACATGCGCAGTTACGACAAGAACAACTTCGATAACAGTGCGGTGCTGGTCGCTTGGAACTCGCAGGATAAGGGTACGGATGCCCAGCGGAAAAAGCTCCGTCAGCATTTGTCCGCCACGTTCAAGCATCATGCCGGGGGCAGGCGGTCGATCTATTATGTGGATTCCGTCAGCTCGCATCACGACTTTCGCAGCGCGTTGGCCAAAACCATCTCCAGACTGCGCGCCAACCTGATCCAGTCGTCGGATGCCCAACAGGAGATCGATGCCCCGGACCTGGCGCGGCGGGCGGAACGAGCGGGAATCGCGACCGATAAGCAGCCCATCGCCGCAGGGCCCGGAGATGCCGGGAGATGAGCACTCCCAAAATCGTCACTTTCTATTCGTATAAGGGCGGCACCGGACGCTCGATGGCGCTTGCCAACGTCGCGTGGATTCTGGCAAGCAATGCTAAACGCGTGCTGGTGATCGATTGGGACCTGGAAGCGCCCGGGCTGCACCGTTACTTTCATCCGTTCCTCGGCGACAAGGAACTGGTGCGATCCGATGGGCTGATCGATTTTGTGATTCAGTATGCCGAGGCCGCGGTAACCAAGACGAAACGCGCTAAGAACTGGTATCAGCCATATGCCGACATCCTCCGCTATGCAACGTCGCTCAACTTCGAGTTTCCCAAGAAAGGCGCCATCGATTTCGTGCCCGCGGGCAGGCAAGGAGCGGATTACGCCACGCGCGTGAACGGGTTCAATTGGCAGCATTTTTATGAACGGCTCAGCGGCGGCCTTTTCCTGGAAGCGGTAAAGCTCAGCATGGCGGATTACGATTACGTGCTGATCGATAGCCGCACCGGCGTGAGCGACACCAGCGGAATCTGCACCATCCAGATGCCCAATGTTCTGGTAGTCTGCTTCACATTGAACACGCAGAGCATCGAGGGTGCGTCCGCCGTAGCGGAATCGGCCGACGCGCAGCGCCGCACTGCGACCGGCAAACGCACCATGCGGATCATGCCAGTGCCGACGCGCGTAGAGTTGACCGAGCGCGCCAAGCTGAATGCCGGAATGGAGGCCGCGCGCAAGAAATTCGACCCTCTGCTGTGGCATCTGGACGGCACCATCAAAGAGTACTGGGCTCGCGTTTCGGTGCAATATCAGCCGTTCTATGCCTACGAAGAGGTGCTGGCGGTGTTCGGCGACGCACCGGGTAACCCGCAGTCGATGCTGGCCAGTATGGAGGCCATAGCAAGTTGTATCGCGGGAGCGAAACAAGGCTTACGCCTGCCGGCATCCACGCCGGCGGAACGCGACCAGATGCTGGCACTGTATCTGCGTCAGCAGCGCGAGGAATCGCCGTATCTGATTCGGAGACAGACTGGACATACCGGGCCGGTGCGGGCTCTGGCGATCAGTCCCGATGGCCAGTATATTGTCAGCGCTGACGACCGCGATAACGGGACCCTCCTATCGAAGCTGGAAACCGGCGAGTTAGTGCAGACAATTGCCGGACGCGCGGGTAATGTTCGAGCCATTGCGTTTAGCAACGATGGCGCCAATGTGCTCATTGGAGCCGACAGTGTGTTCGCCGGACTAGTGTCGGTAAGGCTTTCCGATGGCGCATTGATGGGGCGAGAGGGAGCTATCAACGCGCTGTCCGTGACCGCCGATGGAAACCATGTGGTTTGTGGTGCGGGCAACAATTTGTTGCTGGTAAGCCTCAGTCCCTTCGGCATAGCGACGACGCTAGGCGCCCACAACGGCCCCGTGTGGGCGGTGGCTGTCACCAGCGATAGCAGATTCGCGGTCAGTGGATCTTTCGACCGCATTCTGATCCGCTGGGATCTCCAGAAGGCTCTGCCATTGATGACCTACAGCGGGCACACCGGCGAAGTGAGCAGCGTTGCGGTGAGCGCGGATGACCGCAGGATCTTAAGCGGCTCGTATGACAACACCCTGAAGCTCTGGGACCTGAAGACGGGCATGCTGCTCCGATCGTTTGAAGGCCACGCCGGGCGCGTGCAGACGGTGGCGCTGAGCCCGGATGGGAAAATCGCGATCAGCGGGTCGGCCGACAAAATGGTCAACGTCTGGGAAGTAGAAACGGGCCGCCTGGCTTTGCAGCTCGCCGGACACCTGGCTGCCGTGAATGCGGTGGCGGTCACGCCGGACGGGCGGCGCGTGATCAGCGCTTCGGACGACGGCACACTGATGGTGTGGAACATCGAACACTTGATTGCGGAAAAGCCGGCTCCGGTGGTAGTCGAGCCGATCCGCCAGCGGAAGCGGACCACAAGCGGCGAAACCGCCGAGGGGCCGCTGATCTACGTGAGCTTCAGCCGGCGGGACCGCGATCGGTACTTCGAGCAGTTCCTCTCGGATCTCGAAGAAGCTCTGAGTATCCAGACAGGCATCGCCACAGCGGAAGAGACTATCTTCTGGTGGGACGATAGTCTGTATGCCGGTGAACAATGGCCACACCGGGTGACGCACGCGCTGCGGACTGCTCGTGTGGCCCTATGCATGACATCGCCTTCGTATTTTGAGAGCGAAAACTGCGGCAGAGAATTCAGCGCCTTCCGCATGCGGGCAGAGCGGAGCAACGGCGGCGGAATCTATCCGATCATCTGGCGGCCGGCGGAGGAGTGGCCCGATGCGATCGCCCAATTTCAGCAAGGGGCCGCCACTATTGGCGCTTACTTGCAGGAGGGTCTGGCATATATGCTGCGGCTGACGCGCCACCGGCTGGGCTACAGACAACTCGTCGAAACGTTCGCTTCGGACCTGGCGCGAATCGTATTGGAGCGATCACTGGCACCCTTAGACCGGCTGCCTCCGCTCGAAACGCTACCCAACGCATTCGGAAGCCGGGACACGCAGGCTCTTCAGGTTGGACCGCCTCGTGTGGTATTCGTCTTCGCGGCGGAATCGCCATTCGGGAAGCCACTATCTGCGGTCGCGAGGGAGGTGAGCGTGGAACTGGATCTTTACTCCAGCGAATCCGAGTGGACGCAGGATGCCGGAATTATCGAGGAAACCGCGGATACCAACAACATTGTGGTCATTGTGTTCGATCGTTCGCATGCCGACTGGCTTGACGACGCGATGGCCTCAAGGCGGCGCTCCGACCTTTCGCACTGCGCCGTGCTCGTGATCAATGCAGCGGGTGGCATCACGCTTGCGCCCAGACCTCCCCGCAACGTCGGTTACTACTCCGGGAACATACAGACCGAAGCCGCGTTTCGCGATGCGCTGCGCAGCGCGATCGTAAAGATTCAGCACGCCATGATTGCCAAGGCGGCGCTGGCCGGTAGCGGCGGCGAGCCATCCCCGGAAACGCCGAGTATGCCCACAACATCATGAGCGCACGCATCATCTCCTTCTACTCGTACAAAGGCGGGCTTGGCCGCTCGATGACCTTGGCCAATGTGGCATGGATTCTGGCGAGCAACGGACGCCGCGTGCTGGCGATCGATTGGCATCTGGATGCGCCGGGACTCCATCGCTATTTCGCGCCGTTCCTTGCAGACCCGTTGCTTTCCAAGACACGCGGCGTCATCGAATTCGTGACGGATTACGCTGCAGTGGTTGCCAACGCCGCCTCTGCGGGAAAGGACATCGAAGCGCACGCCAATATTCTGCGGTACGCCATTTCCCTCGAGTTCCCGTTTCCGGGCGACGGCAGCATTGACTTTGTCGCAGCGGGGCGCAGCGGGCCATCGTACTCGGTGACAGTCAACGCTTTCAGTTGGGCGCAATTTTATGAACGCCTGTCCGGCGCGAATTTCCTGGAGGCAGCGCGCCGGCGTATGCGATCCGAATACGACTACGTGCTGATCGACTGCCAGCCGGGCACGAGCGAGGTATCCAGCATCTGCGTCATGACCATGCCCGACATCCTGGTGGTGTGTTGCGGGCTCAATTATCAGAACATCGAGGGTGCCGCGGCGATCGCCAAGGCCGCGCAGTTTGCGCGCAAGAGCGAGCCCTGCACGATCTTTCCGGCGCTGATGCGAGTCGATTGGAGCGAGAAGATGATGCTTGATGAGGCACGGCAGGCAGCGGCACGCGAGTTCGACCCGGTGATGGCGCACGTCCGCGACCGGCAGAAATACTGGGGCGAAGTGGAGTTTCCGTACACGCCGTACTACGCCTACGTCGAGGTTTTGGCGCCATTCCTCGAAGCATCCCGGAGTTCTCATTCCGTTCTGACCGCTGCCGAACGATTGACCGCGAGAATCACCGGCGGCGAGGTGACCACCGCCGTGATGCCGGCTGAGAAGGATCGCCAGGCCGGGCTGACTGCATTTCTGAAGCGCGAGCGGTTTGGCGGAGTGGGGCTGAACCCCCGCGCGGGCTAAACCCACTTAACAGCGCTGGAGGTTAGCAACCTGCCCCACGTGACTGCGTACAGGCCCTTATTTGAAGATCTGGTCGAGAACATTGTTGACAGGCCGGCTGAAGCCTTCGCCGCGAGTCACATGAACCTGTGCGCGGCCATATACTGCACGTACGTCGGCCGGCGGTAGCACCTGGCCCAGGGGGTTCACGGCATTGATCATCCAGACCGGACGCGGCGCCATCGACTTCGCCAGATCGGGCAGATCGTAAAACTTGAGGGCGGACGGCACGATCTGCTCGAACATCTGCCGGTGGATGCGATGCGTGACCAGGGCATCGTAGCTCACCAGCATTTCTTCCAGCACCAGTTTCTTAATTCGCGGATCGAGAGCGGCGGCGTGCAGCATGGCCACGGCAGCCGCGCCTCTTCCAATTCCAGAGATATTCGAAGAATCGACGTCGCTGCGCGCGGAGAGCAGATCGACGCCGCGAGCGATATCCGCGGCTCGCATGCCGACCAGCGTCTTCCCCAGCAGGATAGCGGTCTCCGCGTTGTCATGGTCGCCAAAATATGTGAAGAAGTGATCGTGCGTATCGAGAGCCGGGCGCGTTTCGCCCAGGCCCCGCGCGTCAACCGACATCACGATGTTGCCCTTGCGGACCAGTAGCTCGGCCGCTTCGCGAGAGGCGCGCTTCCCCGAGCCATCCGAATAGATGATGGCCGGCGCTTTAGCGGCATGCGTTTCCGGCACATAGATCACCGCCGGAATCAGGATGCCCGGTTCGCTCTCATAAGTGAGTTTCTCGATGCTGTAGCCGCTGTGCGGCACAGCGCCGTAGGTTTTAATGTTCAGTCCGCCGGATGCGGGAGCGAAGGCCGCGACATCCCGAACCTTGGCCAGCGAAAGAGCCGGACGATTCGATTTCACGGCCTGGTAGCGCTTGAGGTTTAGCGAGAAAACGTCCTCGCCGTGAAACGAAGTGGAAACTTGCCCGGTTGGCGTGGCCCATAGTTCTTCGGAACTGGCGGCCGGCACATCCTCTTCCGCTCCATCGTCGTCCTGCGATTTTAGCCAGCGCCCGAACCAGCGGTACGCAGCCTGGCGGCGCGGCTTCGAGTAGCCATGCCCGTCGTCGGCTTCCACTTTTTGCAGCTTGTCGGCGATGCCCAGCGATTCGTAGACACCGTGAGCCTCCGCGAATGTCTCCCGGACGCCGCCAATGGGAAAGAAGTCGCGGATCGCCGACAGCACCAGGAAGGGCTTGGGCGCGAAGCTGTAAATGAAGTCCGGAAAGTCCATGCCGTTCTTCAGCCAACTCGGGAAGACTTGCTCGGCGTCCTGCGGTCCGAGCGCGTCCAGCAGCACGCGCCACGAATTGATATAGCAGGAAGGCGCGGCGACCTGGATGCGATCGTCCAGGGCCGAAATGTATGTGGTGTGCGTGCCGCCGCCGGAATTGCCAGTGGCGCCGACGCGTGTCTTGTCCACTTCAGGGCGCGACAGCAGGTAGTCTAGAGCGCGAATGCCGTCCCAAATGGTGTAGCGGGCAAGCGCGTCTCCTACCAGCATGCACTGCGTGCCGAGTTCGGTGTGCTCCACTGTGGAGGCGAAAAACTTAGAATCGTTCCAGTCCGGATCGAAGAATTGCATGCGCTCTTCCTGGCCGAGCGGATCCCAGGCGAAAGCTACATATCCCCTGCGAGCCAGCGAGCCGAGAACCTGTTGCCAGGCGAAATGGGACTTGCCGCCGAGCTCATGCCCCAGCGGAAAGAGAATGGCGGGGTACGGCGCCGAGCCTTTTTTCGGCAAATAGAGATTTGCCGTAACAAAGAAACGCGGCTGGCTTTCGAAAACAATTTTCTCGATCTTGTAGTCCCCCCGGTCGAGCGTTCCCGTGACGCGCGCGTTGAGCGGCGTGCGATCGGGTAGCCCGCCGATGGAATCGAGGATGGTGGCGCGCACCAGTTTCCGCCGGGCTGCAATGGCATCCACGGTGGATATCCGGGCGACTACTTCGGCACGCTGACGCAGCCGGTCATTCACCTCCTGCGACAGCCGCGCGGGCAGCATCTTGCGGATATCGTGGAACTCGTCCATGTTGGCGAGGAAATCGAGATCGGATTTCTCTTGCGCGGATAGCCTCAAAGGGGCGAACAGGACCAGGGCCAGGAGTGCAAGTTGACAGATGGACACCATGGTGGGCAGGATACACCGTTCGAGCGTGAAGCTCAAATGACGAACTTGCACCACGCTCTCAGTGTGCGGCGTCGCCAGCAGTGGTAAGGCACTCGAAAATGATTGCCTCATTCACTACCTTCGCGCCTTTCGGTATCTCGACCGCATACTGATACGCGCCGGAGCCGGCCGGTATTCGCTGGGTACGATTCCTGGCGGCGCCGTCTTCTCTCCAAACGTGCGTCACCTGGAGGGCCGACGAGTCTTGACGGCCGCGTGTCTCCACCGCCAGCCGGAAATTGTCGAGGGCTAGGTTTTGGATACGGTAGCGGACATAAAGCTCCGGCGCGCCGGACACTTCAACGTGCCGGTCCACCTCCGGCCAAAGCAGCGTGCGATCAATGGCAACGCCGTCTCTCCATTTCAATCGCGGATCGTACTCCCAGATGGTTTGGAAAGGTCCGCCTGGAGACTTACTCCAGGCTATTGACGCAGCCGCGTGGTTGGCCGGAATGGCCGCTACTTTGCGCACCTCCGCCGTGAACTTGTCCGGAGCCAGGCCGGTGCTTAAATCCAGGAAGCGCCCGCCCACCTCAAAGCCGGCCAGCGGCGCGCCATTCGACGCACTAAGACGAAATACGAATTCGGCAGGCCCTTCCGAAGCGGGTGTCCAATACCCCTGCGCGCCATCGGAAGCGTAGGAGGCGTTCGTGACATGGGATGGATCTGCCGTTATTACGTGTCTCACGATCGCCGGCCCTGCCGTGTAGACCAACTCATTACGGCCGCCTGTCAATTCCGGAAGAGTCCGCGGGTTCAGTTGAATGCGGGTGCGCATCAGGCCGCTGCCGAACTCCGCGCCGCTGATCTTGGTAACTCTCACAAGGTAACCGTAGGAGCCGCTTACGGCTGTGCGGCGCCCGTGACTGGAACGCGTGAGGACGGCCGGCTCAGTCTGCCATGTTCCCCGATGCGGACCGTGCAGCGTGCCGGCGTGCGACCACGTGCGTCCCTCATCCGTGGATGTCTCGACGGTCAGCGCCTGGCCCCCAGTGGGAAGCACCGCGTCAAATTGAAACTGCGCATCGACGATGACATAAGGGCTATGGACTTCAAATACCGGCTTGGTTTCACCGCGCATCGGCAGGCGGTATTCCAGCAGACCGGTCGCCCAGAGCCGGTCGTCTTTCTGGCTGTGCGGTCCGTCCGCGGTCTTGATCTGATATGCCGCGATCTCCTGGGGGAACTCCTCCCATGCGCGGCCGGTGGATTTGTAGGGCAGGTAATAGGGGCCGGCCGGCTCCGGCTGAAAGTAGCGGATCAGCCGTTCGCCTGGACGCAACTCGAAACTCATGGTGTGACCTTGTGGCGCCCGCTCGAAGGGGAAGAGCCAGTTGTCGGCTGTGCTCGTGAACAAGTTTGCCAGGCCATCCATGGCGGCCTCGCGCACGTCGGCCGGATACCAGGGCGCTTCGACGGCGGCGGCATCGGCTTCTTTCGGACTCTTCAGCTTCGACAGAATAATGTGTCCGTCCTGCTCGATCTGGTGTACCGACGCCACCGGTAACTCTTTGGGGGAACCGCGGCCGACCGGGTTGTAGCCCATCATGTCGGAATCGTAGTAATGATAGGCGCCTTCGTAATAAACCTCCGCGACTGTGTGCCCGGTGAGAAACCAAACGCGGGCATCCTCAAATCCGCCGGCCTTCCAAACCGATTCGAGCAAGGGCGCGATGTGATAACAGAGTCCGAATCCGTAGCTGTTGAGGAGTTTCACGGGATCGAGGACTTCACCCATCGGCTCTTCGTAGGCCCAACCGGCGATGTGATACCAGAAGCCGGGTTTCACAAACCGGCCGTCCGTGAGAAAGAATCGCCAGATGGCTTCGGCCCGTTCGCGCGGCGTGTGCGCGCCTGACTCCGCGTAAATGCCCTTGGCCAGCGACCGCAAATCGGATGCGTCCGGCTGACCTTTGAGCAAGACTTTTGGAGAGTAGACTTGTCCCGCCGCTGTACTTGCGAAGGCAACGGCCAGTATCACGGCCTTCATCCATCCGACCGTTGGTTGTTGGTTACCTGGCACCTGCATGGCAGTTTACCCCAGTCTCAAGTATGCGCGACCGGACAAGGCCTTCGCCGGCCAGGCCTATTGGCTGAGTTCGTGGCACACGGTGCAAGTGACCTTGGCGTGGTTGGTTTGATGGCATGCCACGCAAGCCTTCATCTTCATTTGCAAGACCGGACGGATCTGGTCCTGCGTCCATATGTCGCCGTGGCAGTGGGCGCAGGCGATTCCGCGCGCCTCGTGCTTTCGGTGACTGAAGAATACGAAATCGGGTAAGCGGTAGACGGGGCTTTGGGGCACGATCGCCAGGCTGGCAGGCATTGCCGCCAGGCGCCGGATTTCGGGTTTGTCGGCGGCCACTTCCCGATGGCAGGTCATGCAGGCCGAGACGGCGGGAAAGCCGGCACGTTCGCCGGTGCCGGCGCTCTTATGGCAGTAGGCGCATTCCAGTTGTAGCGAACCGTGGCGCTTGTGGTTGAAAATCTCGGGCAAGGAAGGCACTGCCGAAACGTGCGGCGGCGCGGCACTTTCACGGGCGGAAGCTTTCGAGTACGTGACTAATGGTTCGGCATTGTCAGCGGCCGGAAGTGCGAAGGCCATCAAGGAGTCCGAATAAGTCGGGCTGTACTTGTTTCCTCCGCCGGCGGCAATGACGACGAACTGCCGGCCGGTCTTTCGTCCGCGGAACGTCATGGGCGTGGCGTGCGCGCTGGCTGGAAGCCTGGTAACCCACAGCGCTTTCCCGGTGTCCTTGTCGAAGGCCCGGAACCGGCTGTCATTGGTGGCGCCGATGAAGACCAGGCCGCCGGCGGTTACCAGCGATCCTCCGAGATTCGGCGCTCCCGTTGGCGGCACTCCCCGATCAAGCAGCTTGTCCACCACGCCCAGGACGGACCGCCATCGGAAGACGCCGTGATCCAGGTCAATCGCGGTCAGGAAGCCCCAGGGCGGCCGTTGGCACGGATACAGGTTTTCGTCCCACAGTCGCGAATTGGGGGAACCGGAACCTTGCGGGCGGTAGGGGACTTCCGAGCCCTCGGGCCGCGGAGTCATGTGGTAGAGCATGCCCACATCCATGGAATTCACATACAGCGTGTGGGTTTCGGGATCAAAAGACGCGCCGCCCCAGTTGGCGCCGCCGTTAGTGCCGGGAAATAGAACCGTCGGCTTGCGCCCGATCGGCGTGAAGATAGGAGCAAACACGGCGCCTTCGAGCAGCTTGGCGCAAGCGGCTCTGGACTCCGGAGTAACGTCCGTCAGTTCATCGGCCGTCATACCCTGCCGTGCGTACGGCGGGGGCTTGACCGGCCGCGGCTGGGTCGGCCACGCCTGCTCGCCCGGAGTCTCACTCTTGGCGACGGGCACTTCTTCAATGGGAAAAACCGGCTCGCCCGTGACGCGGTCGAAGACAAACGTAAAGCCGGTCTTGGTCACTTGGGCGACGGCATCGATCAGTATGCCGTCCTTCATCACCTGAACCAGCGCGGGCTGCGCAGGAAGATCGTAGTCCCATAAGTTGTGATGGATGCTCTGGAAATGCCAGAGGCGCTTGCCGGTGGAACCGTCCAGTGCGACCAGCGAATCTCCAAACAAGCCCTGGCCTTTGCGATCGCCGCCGTAGTAGTCGGTGGAGGGAGATGTGAGTGGCAGAAAGACGATGCCGCGTGCGGTATCGACGCTGATGGGCGGCCAGGCGTTTACCCCGCCGCGTTTTTCGAACGACCCGGGCGCCCAAGTCTCGTTCCCGGGTTCGCCGCGCTGCGCCACGGTATGGAAAGTCCAGACCGGTTTTCCGGACCGCGCGTCGTAGGCCCGAACGTCACCGGCGGGGCCGCGCGGCTCGCCATCCGGCACGAGCGACCCGCAAATGACGAGGTTCTTGTAGACCACCGGAGGCGATGACATGCCGACGCCGCGGTCGGGATAATCGTCGGCAATGCCCTTGCGAAGGTCCACCCAGCCTCCGATGCCGAAGGATCCGTCCGGTTTTCCGGTCTCCGCGATGAGCGAGAAGAGCCGGCCATCGAGCGTGCCCAGAAAGATCCGATGCCTGGATCCGCTGGAGTAGTAGGCCGCGCCCCGGTTGATGAAGAGATTGGCGGACTCGCTGCGGTCCAGGCGCGGATCGAAGTTCCATATTTCCTTGCCGGTCTCGGCGTCGAGGGCAATCACGCGGGAGAAGGGCGTGGTCACATACATCACGCCATCCACTACCAGCGGCGTGGATTCAAAGGCGCTGCGGGTAGGCCAGCGCGTCCCGTCACTGACGTCGCCGGTATGGAAGATCCAGGCGGGGCGCAGCCGCTCCACGTTGGCTTTGTTGATCTCCTTGAGTGGAGAGTATTTCATGCCGCCGGGATCGCCGCCGTAGGAAGGCCACTCCTGCGCTGCGGTGAGGAAGGGGATCGCCAGCGTGGCCAGCGCCATTCTGCAGGACATGCCACTCAAGCATATCCCAAGGCCGCGGCTGACCGGCAAGAATAAGCTACTCGCAGTCCCCGTGACACGCTGCCGCCTACCTGGAGTAGAACTCTCCCTCCGTCATAGCCTCCGGCGCCCGTGCATCACCAACGACACCGGCCCGCTTGCGCGCCGAGAACATCGCACCTCGCGCCGGTTCCACGGGTGCAAACTGCGCCAGCCCAACCGGCGATTTCATGTCGACGTACACAGCTTCTATGCCGCCGCGCCGAAAATAGGTTTCGTGCCAGAACCCGGTGCCGCCGGTGTCGAGCAAGAATTGACGCCACCACAGGCGGTGCGGTTCTGAGCGTGACCATGCTTCCAGCCTTTCAAAGTCGCGCCAATATTGCCGCATTCCGAAATGCCGAAACGAGAACCGGAAGCCCTCATGCAGCAGCAGGCCATCGGGCTTGGCTTCTACGGCCGCCGAGATCTTGGGGCCGAACCCAAGCAGGGTTTTGAATCCAGTTAAGGCATTCACCCTCATGCCCAGGTAAATTATGACCAGGTCTGGGTAGCCAGATAGATCGACGGTTTCACGCTTGGGGCGTTGTGGCATGGCTCTCTCCCCCCTGTTCGTATCATACGATGCGACCCCGAAGTATTGATGTGATGACGCTGCGTTGCGAACGGGAGTGCGCAAAATTTTCTCGATCACCGAGCCCCAGAAGATGGAGTTTCGCGCCGAGTTTTACAACGCCATGAATCACCCGATTCCATGTGAGGCAAGGAATTGTCGAATCGAGTATCTTCTGTCGTTTCAGTTGGTTAAGAGAATTTAATCGTTCCGAAATGGCACTGTGCTTGCTATGTAAACAGGAGAGGTGAAACAAATGCGCAAAATATTCCTTTCCGGATTAATCGCGGCTGCCATTGGACTCGGCGCGGCACAGGCGGAAGACGTTGTCATAAAGGTCCGTCCGCCCAAGGCGATCGTGGAGCATCGCAGCGCTCGTCCAAGCCCCGAGCATGTCTGGGTTGCCGGATACCACAAGTGGGACGGCCACGCCTACGCTTGGGAGCCCGGCCGATGGGAGAAGCCGCCACACGCCCATGCAGTCTGGGTGGCTCCGAAATATACACACCGCGGTAACGGGTATGTCTTCGAAGAAGGCCACTGGCGGTAGGCCAGGGTCGATATCAAGAATCCCCTGGTAGTGAGCCCGTATGGAACAGGGAAAGCGTGCGCTTCACGGCGCGGCTTTCCCTTCCATTGTTTTAATTGCCGCCTAAATTTCAGCAGGCCCTCCGTCGCAGTTTCAGGCGCTCCTAGCGCTCCACACTTTCACTGCTAGCGTGTAAACCCCACCGTCCCAAAATCAGTCTACATATTCGAATGGAACGAGGTCGGTCGTCCCGGCTGGCGTCACTGGCTGGTGAAAGCCCATCAGATGCGCTGGAAAATTTCGATTCCCTGGTCCGGCTTCATCGGCCGCGAATTTTCCGGTTTATTCTGGCTTCGCTGCGAGACAGAGAAACCGCCGAGAACCTGACGCAAGACTGTCTTGTGAAGGCTTATCAGGCGCACGACCGGTTTCGGGGCGCCTCCAGCATTGGAACGTGGTTCATGCAGATCGCGGCCAATCTGGTGCGAGATCACGAGTCCAGCAGCCGCTTGAAGTTCTGGAGACGCATGTTGCACTCGAGCGCGGACGTTGCGGATCTGGGGAACTCCATTCCGGACCGGCAACAGTCTCCGGAAGCGCTGGCCCTGATTGAGGAGCAGGTACAGGCAATCTGGGCAGCCGCCGCGTGCCTGCCCGCACGGCAGCGTACCGTGTTTCTGCTGCGGTTTGTGGAAGACATGGACCTTCTCGAAATCGCCGAAGTAACAGGGATGAAGGAAGGGACGGTAAAGACCCACCTCTTTCGGGCGCTCCAGTCGGTACGCGCCAGGCTGGAGGGAAGAAAATGAGCAAGCATCTAACTGAGCAAGGAGTTTCCATGTATCTCATCGGTGACGTCAGTCTTGAAGAACGCCAACACGCTGAGGAGTGTGCCGAGTGCCAGGCGAAAATAGCGAGCCTGGTCACGCCCCTGGCGCATTTTCGCGGCGCCGTCCGGAACTGGACTGATCGGGCGGGTGTGAGAGATCGCGCCGCGGAGCTCCGCTGGACGGTGATTCCGGCCTCGGACCATCTGGAGCGTTTACTCCTGCCGGCGTCGCTCGATATACCGTGGTATCGTTCGCTGTGGAGCGGCATTCACGAATGCTTTAAGCCCCAGGTTCCGTCACTCGACATAACTTCCAAACCGGTACTCGTACGAAATATCTGGGGCCAGTTCGGCCGGCAGAAGAAATCGTGGGCGATGTCGCTCACGCTGCAATCCGCAGCCGTGCTGCTGCTGTTTGTGGCCGCCTCCAGCAAAACCGTGCAGCAGAAGGTGGTCAATTTCGTGCCCCTGCTGGATCCGCACATCGTTCCCTATCAGCCGAAGCAGGCACTCGCCAAAGACACTATGGCGGGCGGAGGCGGAGGCGGAGGCGGAGGCGGAGGCGGCGACCACTCGCTGCTGCCGGCCTCGAACGGCCGCCTTCCCAAGGCCGACCTGAAGCAGTTTACGCCTCCCGTGGCGGTGATTCACAATGCCGACCCGAAGCTCACGATGGAGCCGAGCATCATTGCGCCGCCGGACGTTCGGCTTCCGGAGGCGAATCTGGCGCAATACGGCGACCCCCTGGCGAAGATCGGCGCCGCCTCGAATGGCCCGGGGTCTGGTAGCGGCATAGGCTCAGGCAAAGGCGGGGGAGTGGGGTCCGGCAGCGGCGTGGGTTATGGTCCCGGTGAGGGTGGCGGCGTGGGCGGAGGGGTATTTCGGGTGGGCGGCGGTGTGACTGCGCCTGCCCTGATCTACAAGGTGGAGCCCGAATACTCCGAGGAGGCGCGCAAAGCCAAATATCAAGGCGTTGTGGTTCTCTATGTCGAGGTGGACGCCAGCGGCCGCGCCGAGAATCTGCGAGTGGTCCACAGCATGGGACTGGGGTTGGATGAGAAGGCCATGGATGCCGTTAGAAAATGGAAGTTCCGTCCTGGATATAAAGACGGCAAACCGGTAACGGTTGCCGTCCTCGTCGAGGTCAACTTTCGCCTGCTCTGAGCGATGGTGGCCACCGACTTCGGATTGGCTTACGTTTAGTTGCGATCACTTGACTCTGCTTGCCAGGTAAATTGGACGCAATGCCAGGTGAACCAGACGGCTAGCGGCGCTTCACCGGAATTGAGGCGAGGCGCGGGTGATGCGAAATGGGACCCACCAGCGGCGCGGCGTAGCGGAGGAAGTCTTGCGTCACATCATTCCCCTGCGCCCCGATCCAGTCGGACGGAACCAGCCGCTCAATATATGCCACACGGTCCAGGGGCGCCAGGCCGGTGGAGACTGCGTACTCCGCGGCAGACTCGCGGACCAGCGTCACCATCACGCCGGTGCCGCCGCGGCAGGCGCAGCGCACGGCTGCCTGGCCGCATAACCGCGCTTCTTCCCAATCGCGCTCCGAAAGCTCTGCCATGCTGGCGCGACCCAGAAGACCCGGCTTCTCGCTTCGGGCCCGGATCTTCAAATGGTGCGAAATGAGCATGGCCAGGCGGTGGCCCAGGTTCATCGCCAGTGCCCCGCGAGAACCGCTTCTGACATCCGCGCCGAAGGCCTCGCCGTTTTCGTCGAGCTGACCTTCACAGACAGCCACCACACACCGGCCCAACCGGCTGTAGACGCGGTCCACGTCTTCCAGCAAGCGGCTGAGCGGAAGCCGGCGTTCCGGCAGGTAGACCAGGTGCGGCGCATCGTCCGGCTCATGGCGGGCAAGCGCCGTTGCCGCCACCAGCCAGCCTGCGTTGCGGCCTAACACCTCGACCACCTCCACCTGTCCGGGCAGCGCGCGGTTATCGGCTCCAATATCCCGAACGGCGCAGGCGAAGAATCGCGCCGTGGTTGCGTAGCCCGGAGTGTGGTCGGTTTCCACGATGTCGTTGTCGATGGTCTTCGGGATACCAATCACGGCCAGTTCCAAACCTGCGTCCCGGGCCATGACGGCGAGTTGGCTGGCCGTTCCCATTGAGCCATTGCCCCCGGTGTAGAAGAAGTAGCGGATCTCGTGAGCGCGGAAGACCTGGAGGATACGTTCCAATTCGCGCGGGCCTATTTCCTGGCGGGAGGTCCCCAGCGCGGAGGAAGGCGTGCGCGATACCGCCGCCAGAGTGGCTTCGGTTTGGGCGGACAGGTCGAGGAACTCGCCGGACAGGATTCCCTGCACCCCGTTCACGGCTCCGTAGAGCGCGCCAATGCACGGCTGCCGGCGCGCCTCTTCCGCCACGCCCAGCAAACTGGAGTTGATCACCGCCGTGGGGCCGCCACTATGCGCCAGCAAAGCGGTGGCGCGGCTGCGTGAGCTCACTGTCTATCTCTGCGCGATTCCTGGTCCATACAGAATCGCGCCGGGGCGAGCGCCGGTGTGTTTGCCGCCATCGAGCACCACCTGCCCATTGACCAGAACGTATTGGACTCCGGTGGCATACTGCTGCGGGCGCTCATAAGTTGCATGATCGATGATTTTGCCGGCATCGAATACGGTGACATCCGCCCACTGGCCAGGCCGCAGAAGCCCGCGGTCGAACACGTGGATCTTGGCGGAATTAGCTGAAGTCATTTTGCGCACCGCCTCCTCGAGCGAGATCACCTTTTCGTCGCGGACATAACGGCCGAGAACCCGCGCAAATGTGCCGTACGACCGCGGGTGCGGGTTGCCGCGCGCCAGCGGACCCTCGGTAGTGAGCGCGGAACCGTCGGAGCCGATCGAAACAAACGGCTGCCGAAGGGCATAGCGCATGTCGTCTTCCGAGTGGTGGAAGTAGATGGTGGGAACCGAACCCTGATTCTCTTCCAACAGTTGGAACAGCACATCCAGGGGCGGCTTGCCGACCGCCGCAATCACTTCACTCATCCGCTTGCCTTCGAACTGTTTGTATTTCGGATTGGAGAGCGATACCAGGAGCATGCCTTCCCAGCCGCCGGTGGCGGTGTAGTGGTCATACCAGTTGGAATTCGGTATGCCGTGCAGGATTTCGCTTTCAAGACGCGACCGCAATGATGGATCTTTGAGCCGCGCAATCAGCGCCGTTGAACCGCCCTCGTGCGCCCAAGGCGGAATGATACTGGAAAGGTTATTCTGGCCGGCGCGATACGGATAGACGTTGGCCTGCACTTCCTGGCCGCGGGCGCGCGCCGCCGCGATGGAGGCGGTCAGTTCCGGCATCTGTCCCCACATTTCGTGTTCGGCGATCTTTAGATGGATGATATCCACCGGGACCTTCGCGCGCCGGCCGATCTCGATGGCTTCGGCCACCGATTCGAAAACGCCGCGGCCCTCGGTTCGCATGTGGGTGGAATAAGTTCCGCCGTACGGCGATGCGACTTCGCACATGGCCACCAGGGTGTCGGTATCGATCCAGGATCCGGGCGGCCCGCTGAGAGAACTGGCAACCCCGAGCGCCCCCTGTTCCATGGCGATCTTCACCTGCGCGCGCATGGCCTCCAACTCGGCGGGCGAAACGGGGCCCGCCTTCTGTCCGTGAACGTAAGTCCAGACCTGGCTCGATCCCACGTAGGTGCCGATGTTGGTTGAAACGCCCGACTTCAGCAAACGTGCGAAGTAGCCCTTGAAATCCGTCCAGCCGGCTTCTCCATCATCAATGGTGCGCTGCCCGGGCCGCACAGGCGCCGCCGAACCGCCTTCGCCCAGAATCATCGACGTCACACCCTGCCGGATCATGCTCTGCGCATTTCCATCCACCAGCACGGTGTAATCCGAGTGATTATGCATGTCGATGAATCCGGGGGCCACAATCAACCCGGCGGCATCGATGGTGCGGGCGGCTTTGGCGGCACCCAGTCTACCCACCGCGACGATTTTTCCACCGCGAATCCCTACGTCGCCGTTGTACCCCGGGTTGCCCGTTCCATCCACAATGCGGCCGTTGCGAATGATGGTATCGAAATCCTGCGCACTAGCCGGCACGGTCAGAAATGCGGCGGCAAGAGCGCTACCTATCAGGCATGCGAGCCGATTGTTCCACCATCGCGAAAGGGTCGAAATTTTCATATGCTCCCTAGTAAAGATTGTTTCGCTGAAGGTCCAGCATAAAGTAAAACGCAAGCAGTCGTCAATGAAAGCAAGCGAAAGCAGCTCATCGATTTCGCCTGGCCGGACCCGCAAATATCGCCGCTGGTTTAGTTTAGAGGATTACGCCTGCTGCCAACACCTGACTTCCGGAGCAGCCGCCGGCGAATATTCTTGGACCGGTATTTGCACCTGGAGAAGAAGTGGCCCGATTCATGCTCCAATGTTTAATGCGTAAACGAAACGAGGAAGCCTCCAAATGTCTACTCGCTACAACAACGGATCACATTACGAAAATCATCAACAAGCCGCTGAGTTGCACGATGTTGCCGCCCACGCTCATAGTAGCGCTGCGGAAGCCCACGGCAAACAAGATCACCAAACCGGGCAGGAACTCTCCAGGCAGGCTCTTGAACACTCCCAAAACGCTTACCAGCATACCGACCAGGTGCATCGGAACGAACACGGCATCGCGCTTTTTGGGCACGACGAAATCGCCACACTGGCTTACACGCTGTGGCAGGCCAGAGGCTGTCCGGAAGGGTCGCCGGAAGAAGACTGGTTTCGGGCGGCGCATGAATTGCGGTCTCACGCCATAAACTCCCCGAAGTGAACACGCAAAGACCGCTTACTGACGTGCGCGGCTCGGTTGGCGGGAGACGTGTCAGAGAGCCGCGGTTGCAAATGCACACCATTTAAGGCTCGGCGATTTCCAACAAACGGTCAACTGCAGGATTCTCGATCACCTGGTGCGCACCGGAAGGCCAATTGATTTCCAACCTTCGGACGGTGGCATTCTTGCCCAGCCCGAACTGAGCCTCGGGTTCGCTCGCTCCGCCATAGCCCACCGAAGTCGTCACGTGGTTCCATTGCGACCCGGAGTCCGTAACCAGGTGAATGCGCGCCCCGATCCCGTCGCGATTGCTCCGGTGGCCGTGAAGGCGAACGCGCAGCCAGTGATTCCGGTCTTCGGTGATATTCGTCAAAACTATGGGGCTCTCATTCAAGCGCGTGACCACGACATCGATTTTTCCGTCCCGGTTCAGGTCGCCGAACGCGGCGCCGCGGTAGAGAGACTTCTCGCCGGCTGCGGAGTGCTCGAATCTGCCATCGCCGCGGTTCCGGAACACCGATAGCGGCTGCCGCGATTCCAGGCTCGAAACGCGTTCCATATTCGTCAACGCGTGACCATTGGCCGTCAACAGATCCTTGAATCCGTCATTGTCGAGGTCGTAGATGCCGGCGCTCCAGCCCGACAGCCGCAGGCTGGCGCTCGAAATGAGGGCGGCTTGGGCAATGTCCAGAAAGTTCCCGCGCCCCAGATTCCGAAAAAACGCGAAGCCCTCATTGGAGAGGGAAGTCACGATGATATCTTCCCAGCCATCGTTGTCGTAGTCGCGGAAATCCACGCCCATACTGGAAATGGCACGCCCATCGCCGTTGTAAGCTACGCCGGCCTTCAGTGCCACCTCTTCAAAGCGGCCGTGCCCCAGATTGTGAAACAGGAAATTCGGCACCGTATCATTGGCCACCAGAACGTCCATTAACCCGTCGTGGTCGTAATCGGCGAAAGCCAGGCCCATGCCCTTGCCGCGATGCGCACCGATGCCGCTCACCGCCGACACATCCTCAAAGGTCCCATCCCCGCGGTTGCGGTACAGGGCGTTCGCCAGCGGCCCGTAGAATTCGGGATGACAATAGGTTCGGTAATGAATCCGGCTGTCGCCGCAGAAAACCTCTTTGGCCGGGTCCCATTGCACATAGTGAACCACGAACAGATCCAGCAGGCCGTCGTTGTCGTAATCGAACCAACCGGCGGCCACCGACCATGTGCCGTCGCCCCTCAGCCCCGCCTTTTCCGTAATGTCCTCGAAGGTGCCGTCGCCGCGGTTGTGGTACAGAATGTTCTCGCGAACTCCCGTCACGAACAGGTCCGGCCGCCCATCGTTATCGAAATCCGCCGCGGCCACGCCCATGGAGTAGCCCCGGCCCGCGACGCCGGCTTTGGCGGTCACATCGGTGAATGTGCCGTCATGATTGTTGCGAAAAAGGCGATTGTAAAACGCTGGTCCGGACTTCTTGAGACTCGGGACCGCGGCACCGTTCGAGATGTAGATATCCGGCCAGCCATCGCCATCGTAATCCAATACGGCAACGCCTCCGATCATGGTCTCCACCTGATGCATTTCGCCAGTGGCGCCGTTGTTGACGATCATCGGCAGTTCCCTGGCGGAAAACCGGATGGCATTTTTCGAACCGAGGTTGACGGCTGCGGTCGAATTCGGCGAAGCCTGGTTGGGAACCGCGCCCAGTGCGCGAGCCACCCTTTCCAGGTTCGCCCGGTCTCCGGACTGCTGCAGCACGGCCATGCTCTCATTGAGGCGCCCCTGGCGGAAGAGGAATTGACCATAGTCGGAAAGCGCGTCCTTATCGCCGGCTGCCGCGGCTTCCTTCAAATACCGCTCCGCTTCCGGCGCACGGCCCAGCGCTTCGAGCGTCAGTCCAAGTCCGCGCTTGATGCGGCCCGAGTCCGGCTGGTGACGAAGGGCTGTTTCGAATGCGGCTGCGCGATTGCGCATAGCGGCTCAGCGCATAATCGGCGCGCCCCAGATAATAACAGGCAAGGTCTTCGCGAGGATCGATTTCGCAGGCGCGCCGCAATGGCGCTTCAGCCAATTCGAACTTTTGCTGCGCCGCGTAAACCATGCCCAGCCATTTGAGCGCGGCGGCGCTCCCTGGCTTCTCGCGTATCGCGGCCAGAAAGCTCTTCTCAGCTTGAGCCCAGTCGCTGCGGCGGAACGCTTCCTGCCCGCGCTCAAAGGCGTCCGTATCGGCGAGTGCCGCAAGCCCGAGACCGATCAGAGCAAAGCCTACAATTCCGCGCATGCGATATCGCCTCAAGCGCATGCCGTCACGGCCTCGCTCGCACTTCGTTGAGCAGCTTGCGGGCGACCGTGTTGCCGGGGTTTAGTTCCAGCAGTTTCAGCAGGCTGTCTTCCGCTCCCGCGGAATCGCCGCTGCGAGACAGAGCCAGCCGCGAGGCTCAGGCGCACGGATTCCAGGCCCGGGCTTCGCTCCAGCGCACTCCGCCACAGGCGGATCGCCTCCCGCGCCCGGCCGCCCTTGATGTATGCGTTGCCCAGGTTCACCGCCGCGGCCACTTGCGACGGATCGAGCTTGAGCGCCTTCTCATACAACGGCGCCGCCTTGGATTGGTTTCCACTCGACTCGTATAGATAAGCGAGGTGCACCAGAACCTCCGCATCGTCCTGCCCCGCTGGTTCAAGAGTCAGGCGCGTTCCAGATATTCGAGGGCCCGCTTCTCGAAGCCGGGCATGGCGGCATAGGCCAGGCCGAATTCGCGGTCCCCAGCCTGCACGCCGCCGAACGGAACCAGCTTACGCTCCGGGCTCACAGCCGTGACAGCGCCCGGCTTGCGGATGGCGTGGTCGGTGTACGCCGAGTGCTGGACGTCCCGCACGGGCCTTTTCGGCATATGGCAGCCGGCGCAGTCCGGCCCGCGGCTGCACTCGGCGGCCTGGTGGCACTCCAGGCACTTGGCCCGATAGAATCCGGCCTTTTCGGCTTCCGCCGGCGCGCGATGCGGATCATGGCAGGAGCCGCACCAGAGCCGGTCGCCGCTGGCCTTCTTGCACGCGCTCTCGGCAAGCCTCTCGAAATGGCTGGTCACGTTCATGTCCGGGTTGCCGGACCATTCAAAAACGACCTGCGAGTCCGATAATAGCCCGCCCGGCCGAAACGAGCCCTCCGCCCCGGCGCGGGCAATGCGCGCTTCCCCGGAGAGGTGGCATTGGGCACAGATGCTGTCGCGGCGGTCCGGCGCAAGTTTGGCGGGGTTGATCATCTTCCCGCGCCCGGCGATATGCGCCTCGCCGGCTCCGTGGCAGCGCTCGCAGGAAACACCCCCTTCGCGGAACGGCGGTGCCGCATATCCGTTGGTAGTGCCCGCCACCGGCTGCACACGGCTGGCATGGCATTGCAGACAGACCGGTTCGATGCCCCGCGTCAGAAAGAGATGATCGTACTGCTGGTATCCGGGCGAGAGATCCCACTTCGCAGGAGCGGAGTACCATGAGACGGGCGCCTGATACAGAAAGCCGTTTACCGCGTAGAGATAACTCCGCCCCACGGTTCCGGAGCCGATGAAATATTCCAGGCGCCGGCTGCCGCGCGCTCCAGGAAGGTCGAAGCTGAACCAGGCGGCGCCGTCTTTGCGGAACACGCGGTATTGCACGCCCGAAGGTTTGTGCGGGAATGAGCCTTCGCTTTCGATACTGATGACCTGCGCCGCTGCTGCGGGCCATCCCGGTGGCCCGATAGGCGTTGAAAATCTCCCGATGGCAGGTGGCGCACACCTCACTTCCGGTCTCGCCGCGCAGGGCACAGACCGCCAAAGGGAAGATCAAGATCCACCGCTGCACCGGTTGCGCGTCCGGCGCTAGAAATCTACTCGCGTACCGATCTGGGCGGTGCGGTTGCCGGTGACGCTGGTCACCTGCCCGAATAACGGGCTGGTGATGGTCGTGTTAATTCCACTCAACTGGTGGCGGTTAAACACGTCGTAGAGTTCGATGCGCAACTGACACCGGAACCGTTCTTTGAACTTCATGTTCTTCGAGAGGGATACATTCTCGCTAATCGTGCCGAATCCCAGGATCGACGTATAATCGGGCGCGGAGTTGCCCAGCGTAAGAGGCGCCGGCTGTGAGAATAGCGCCTTGTTCAGGTACGTATCGGTAGGCGAACTGGTGTTGGCGTAGTTGAACACCGTGCGGTCGAATGAGCTGTTGTGCATGTCGCCGGCCGCGATGTTATCCCGGTTGGTGGCGCCGTTCCATCCCGTGGCAAGCGGGGAAGGGGCGCGTGAAAGCGAGCGGCGTTCCGCTGGCGTAATTCAAAATCCACGCCATGGCCCAGCCGCCCACAACCGCATCCACCGCTCTGGGCGCCCTGGAAAAGAGAGCCTGGCCGCGTCCCAACGGGAGTTGGTAGTTAACGTAGGCTTTAAATACCTGCGGCTGATTGTAGCTCACCGGCGCCTTTTCGAGCTTCAGGTTGTAATAATCGAGAGGTCCGGCATTGGCGGAACACCCCGAACAGGAGCTGCCAGCGCCGTTGCTCATGGCCTTCGACCAGACGTAATCCGCATACACATTCAAACCTTTGCTGAGCCGCTTGTTCACGGTAATTTGCAGGGAGTTAAACGTGGAGAAGCCGAGCGGCGCGCCGAAGTCGGTAATGGTGCTGTTGGCGCGGAGTTGCGGATACTGGCGAAGCGCGCTGGCCACGGTTCCGCTGAATCCGGGGTAGGGGTAGGGGATGCCGTATCTGGCGGCATCGGCCGCACTGGCGACCGTGGAATTCAGGGTGGTGCCGTACTGGCTCAGAACGGAAACCGGCAATTGATTGATCGGGGCCAATGCCTGGTCTTTCTGACGGGTGCCTTTGTTGGCGACGTAGCCTACGTCCATCACGATGTTCCCGGGCAGTTCCCGCTGGATATTGAGGTTCCATTGCTGCACGTACGGGATCTCGTTGTACTTGGGATCGATCATGGTGGCTCCGCCGATGTTATCCGCATAAGATCGGTTGAACGTGGCCGGCACGAAGGCGTTGGTCGGAAATCCATTGTCCCAGTTGAAAATTCCCTGCCAGGGATTAATCGGATTGGCGCCCAGATTGTAAGTGCCCGCCCAGGGGAAAGTGGGGGTCGGCAATCCAAAATCCTCCTGGGTGTCCGGAGAATAGAAGATCCCATAGGCGCCGCGTATGGTCCACTTATTCAGCGGCTGCCACGCGAAACCGATGCGCGGCCCAAAATCCTTCCAGTCGATTTTGCCGAAGTAGCTTTGACCGGTGCAGACGCTGCATTTGCTGCCGAAGATATAGGCTCCGTTCAAGCCGCTGAGCGGATCCTGCTGGGTCGGACTCCAGACTGCTATCCGGTTGAAATCCTCGTGGAAGGGCGGCTGTACCTCGTAGCGCAGGCCCAGATTCAACGTGAGCCGGGCGGTCACCTTGAAGTCATCCTGGATAAAACCGCCGTAATAGCGGTGGATTTCGCCCAAGCCCACCGGCTGGGACATGCCCGCGCTGTGCACCGTGCCCAGCAGGAAGCTGGCTAAAGAATACCCGGTGCTGACGCCCGAGAAGGCCTCGTTCGGTATAGAGGTCTCAAGGGCGTTGAATGTGAAGGATGGATTGCCATGCGGACGGTCGTTGGTATAGTTGCGGCGGAGGTCGATTCCGGCCTTCAGGAAGTGCCGTCCGTGGGAAAAGCTGACGGTGTCGGTGAGGCCGTTGCCGTTGTAAACCTGAAAATCGTCCTGGTTGTTGCCGATGTTGGACAACGGGTAGATCGGGCCAGCGCCCCAGTTTACCGACGGATATCCGGCGCTGTCGATGTTCGCAATGCCCCACTCCTTGGCGCCATCGTGGCTGATCTGCTGGTTGTAATTCGGATTGCTCATGCGGTTGTAAAACACCGTGAAATTGTTGAGCACGCGGGGTGTGATGGTGCGGTCCCAGGACGCGCGCGCCAGCGAGCTGTGGATGGTCTGCAGGTTCTGGTTGAAGAGCGGTCCGCCAAGAAGCGGATCACTGGGGTCCCAGAGATTGCCGCCGCTGTTGTTGAGGTAGCGCGGGCGGTAGTTATAGCTGTAGGAAGCGCTAAGCCGGTTGCGGTCATTGATGGTCTGGTCGACTTTCTCGGTGAAGTTGTATTGATCGAACAGCGGCGTGCCGCTGGCCGACTGGACAGCGTTGTTGATCAACGGATAATTGCCGGACGCGTCCTTCACTGTGGGCAGGCAGCAGGCCAGCGCCATATTGCTAATCGTCTTCGAGACCTTGCTGATCCGCGATGCGGGAATAATGTTGCCGGGGAACATGGTTCCGATCCACCGGCCGCTGGGCAATTGCGAAAACGTCGCCGGATCGTAGATCGCCCCTCTATACACAGGGTTGCCCATCGCGTCCGTTTGTCCCGTGGCAGGTCCAAGGAGCGCGCTGAAGTTTCCGGCATACTCGTCAGGCGTGGGAAAACTCTGGGTTGGAGAACCAGGGCCGAGCTGCCGCTGCTTGTATCTCTCATAGGTGGTGTAGAAGAACGAGCGATTCTTGCCGTTGTACACCTTGGGAATATAAATCGGGCCCCCGAAACTGAAGCTGTAGTCGAACAGGCGGTCTATGGCACGCGGCGCACCTCTGAAATTATTGGTGAACGTGTTGGCGTCCAAGGCTTCATTGCGCATGGCGAAGTAACCGCTGCCGTGCACCTGGTTGGTACCCGACTTCAGAACGAAGTTGAACAGGCCTCCCTGGCTGCGCCCGAACTCCGCCGACTGGCCGCTGGTTTGCAGTTTCATTTCCTGCAAGGATTCGGCGGACACCGAGGTTTCGGCGAAGTCGGCCATGTAGGTGGTGACGGAGGCGCCGTCCAAAAGCACCTCTTTCGAGAAACTGGCGGAACCGTTGATGTGCGACGTCCAGGTACCGCCGGACGCGCCGGGCATGATGGAGTATGCCAGGGCTTCGGGATATCTCCCGCCGCTGATCGACAAAGGCACGTCCAACAGATCCGCGCGGTTCAAGTTGGCGCCGACCTCGGGAGAATCCGTATTGACGTATTGGAGCTGGCCGGTCACCTCGACGGACTCCGTCACTGCACCCACTTCCATGGTGGCATCCACACGGACCACCTGAGTAACATCCAGCGTAATAGCGGTGCGTACCAGTTTCTTGAAGGCGGGCGCCTGGAAAGTGGCTTCGTAGGTTCCGACCATCAGGTTCGAAACCGTGTAAGCCCCGGCGCTCGACGTGGTGGTTTCGCGCGCCACGTTGGTCGCCGTGTTTCGAACCGTCACCTTAACATTCGGGACGAGCGCCCCGCTGGGATCGGTAACTGTTCCAGTGATAGTACCGGTGTTTAATTGCGCAAATGAAGCGACGGCGCACAAAAGCGGCAGCACCGGCAGCCAGAAGCGAGATGACATGATCTTAACCTCTCAGCAAATTTTCCTTGATGGTTGCCGGCGAACACAGCCGGCTCATTTAGGTTTGTGTGGTTCATAATATTGCGAAGAATCCTCAAATGTCAAACTCGCCGCCACTTTCTCTTCCACGCGGGTATATCCTGAATCGTCACTCCTGTAGCTGGCCAATCGGAGGTCCTATGCGCCGTCTTACACTGTTGCTGGTTCCGGCCGCCCTGTTCGCGGGGCAGGCGCGCTATGCCCGGCTGGGCGAGTTTGAGGGCAAGATCGAAGTGCAGCTGCAGGCGGCGGATTCCTGGATGCCGGCTGAACGAAATCTTCCGTTGCCGGAATCGGCGTGGCTGCGAACCGCGGCTGGTTCGCGCCTCGAAATCGAACTCGATGAGGGCAGCGCGTGGCGCCTGGGGCCCGATAGCCAGGGCGAGATCTCCGACTATACGCGGCTCTCCACCGGCCAGCGAGTCACCCTGCTTTCTCTCGATCGCGGCCTGTCTTATTTTACGGGCGCGCCTAAAAACCGCGATGCGCTGACTCTCACAATTCCGGGCGCTCAGATCAGTTTCCTCCGCGGCGCGCGTGTACGCCTGGAAGCCGGCGAAAACTGGAGCCGGATTTCCATCCTGGAAGGCACGGTACGATTTTCATCTCCGGCCGCCGAGATCGACCTGCATGAAGGACAGACCGTGCGCGTGGAACCGGCCAATCCGTCGCGATTCTTCCTGGACCGCGAAGTGGCTGCCATGGAACTGGACCGCTGGAGCGAGCAGCGCGATAAGGCCGAAGCCGGTTCGCCTTCAGCCGGCCACGTACTGGGCCGCTATGGCCTGGTGGACCTTGACGCCGCGGGCGAATGGATTCAGACCGACGATTTGGGCGCTGTCTGGAAACCCAAACAACAGGATGGCTGGTTTCCGTTTCGACAGGGTCGCTGGCGCTGGTATGACACTCTGGGATACACCTGGGTGAGCGATGACGCATGGGGCTGGCTGCCGTATCACTACGGCCGCTGGCAGCGCAAAGAACGCCTGGGCTGGGTGTGGGCGCCCTCCGTGAGCACCGTCTTCAAGCCCGGCGATGTTTACTGGCTGCACGGCGCGAAACTGGCGGGGTGGGGACCGCTGGCGCCGGGCGAAGAGTGGACGCCTCCATCCCGGCCCGAACAGTTCTATAACATCAACACCACATATGCTGAGTTTCAACAGGACGCGCGCGTGATCGACCCTTCGAGTTTCACGGAGCGGCCCAAGGTTTGGGATCCGCTGGAAGCGGCCGCCTTTGCCCTGGCGCTGCCGGGGCCGCCATTTCTCAGCGCCCGCCTGGATGCCACGCGGCCCGTTCTGCGGGCGGGCAGCACACGCGTGATTCCGGTGCTGAAGGGCGTCACGTATGAGGACCAGGTCCCGGCGGCGGCGCCACCCATACGGCAGCAGCCGATGGTGATCGTGACGCAGACGCAGGTGACGCAGACGCAGGACGACGCGCCGCCACCCGAAACCGTTGTGGTACCTGTTCCAGTCTATACCGGCTACATCGTGTCTCCTCGGCATGGGAGCCAGACGAAGACGGCGTCCACGGCCCCGGCGTCAGCCACCACCGCGGCGTCCTCCGTCACAACGTCGCGAACCAACCGAACCGCGCCGCCGGCAATTCCGCCCGTTGAACCCACACACGGAAAGAAATTCCGAAACTCCGGCGAGTCGGAGTTGTACAACGCCGTGCTGCGGGATACCAACGACCCCGCCAAACAAATTCAGGATCTGGACGCGTGGTCCCACAGATATTCCCAGTCGGATTTCATTGCGGACCGTCTGTATTTATACGTACAGGCCTATGCCCGGCTCAAGCCTGCACGGGCAGCCAAAGTGTTGGAGTACGGCGCGCAATTAATCGCCATGGACCTCAAGACTCAGTTTCAAGATCCCCAGCAGGTCCTGGTAGTTCTCTATCTGGTCACGGTTAACGCCGCCGATATCCCGAACCCCCGCCGTGATGAACTGGCGGCT
Source organism: Bryobacterales bacterium (assembly GCA_963817515.1). GTDB lineage: Bacteria > Acidobacteriota > Terriglobia > Bryobacterales > Bryobacteraceae > DATMNI01. The sequence goes on from CAWFPJ010000017.1 coordinate 57,631, forward strand.
GGCCACGAAGCAGCGCGAGAGCTTCTGGATGGGCTTCCGGCGTTTTTCGCAGCCGATCGAAAGCCGCCCAACGTGACCGCCGCCGACTGGAAAAAATCGCGGGCCGACATGGAAGCCGTCGCCAGGAAAGCGCTTGCCGGTATCACCACCGCGTCTGCCGGAAATTCACCACATTAAACTGCATTGACAAAGCTGCGGGACGGGGTATCATTTGGTGTACTCCCCCGATTGCAACCCTGAAGGTACAGTGAACTTCACCGGAAATCAAGTCATCCTGGAAACCGACCTCACCGGCGTGGAACGTTACGCGCGCGGCAAGGTCCGCGACGTATACAGCGTGGATAGTCGGCTGCTCATCGTGGCTACCGACCGCATCTCCGCTTTCGATTACATCCTGGGCACGGGCATCCCGGACAAGGGACGCGTGCTGACCCAGCTCTCCATTTTCTGGTTCGATTTTCTGCGCGACGTGACGGCCAATCATTTTCTCACCGCCGATGTCGGCCAGTATCCGGACCCTTTGCCGCAGTTCCGCAACCAGCTGGATGGCCGCTCCATGCTGGTGAAGCGCGCCAAAATGATCGAGATTGAGTGTGTGGCGCGCGGCTACATCTCCGGCTCCGGCTGGAAAGAGTATCGCGAACACGGCACTGTCTGCGGCATCGAACTGCCGGCCGGGTTGCGGGAAAGCGACAAACTGGCCGAGCCTATCTTCACGCCGGCGACGAAGGCGCAGACCGGGCACGACGAAAATGTGTCGTTCGCCCGCGTAGTTTCGCTGATCGGGGAAGATCTGGCGAAGCGCCTGCGCGACCTGACGCTCGAAATCTACATGCGGGCCGCGCGATATGCCGAAACCAAAGGCATCATCATTGCGGATACCAAATTCGAATTCGGCTTCGTAGGCGACGATCTGGTGTTGGGCGATGAAGTTCTCACACCCGATTCGTCGCGTTTCTGGCCCGCCGAAACTTATAAGCCCGGTGGCGCGCAGTTTTCATTCGACAAACAGTACGTGCGCGATTACCTGGAATCCATCCAGTGGAATAAGCAGCCGCCGGCGCCGCCGTTGCCTGCGGAAGTGGCGGAGAAGACCGGGGAGAAGTACCGCCAGGCTTATCGCACTCTCACCGGCCGCGATCTATGAACTGGCTCGACATCGTGTTGGCCATCGTTCTTGCGGTGTCGGTCGCCAGGAGTTTCCGCAAAGGTTTATCGCGTGAGGTGATCGGCTTGGTATCGGTAGTTCTGGCTCTTTTGCTGGGTAGCTGGTTTTACGGAACCGCCGCGGTATATGTTCGACCTCACGTCAGTTCCTCAACCGCGGCCAACTTCGCCGGCTTCTGCGTGGTGTTTTGTGGAGTCATGCTGATGGGCGGCCTGGTGAGCTTCGTGGTCGGAAAGTTCTTGCGGGTCACGGGGCTTTCCATTGTCGATCATGCGCTGGGCGCTGTTTTCGGTTTGGCGCGCGGGACCTTGGTGGCCGTTGCATTGATCATGGGGATGATGGCGTTTTCCCGAAGTAGCAGCCCGCCGGCCGCCGTAGTCGAATCCCGGCTGGCCCCTTACGCCGTGGATGCCGCGCGCTGGTTCGCGGGCCTGGCGCCCCACGAATTGAAGGAGGGCTTCCGGAAATCCTACGCGCAGGTGAAACAGGCCTGGTCGAATGCCGTGGACAAGGGAATCCAAAGCGCGCCCAACGGAAAGAAAGAAAAGCATGAAAGAGAAATTTGACGCGCTGGTGGAGCACCTCCTGAATGGCGGCATCTTCCTGCAACAGGCAATCGAGGTTCTGGAGAAAAACATGATCCAGGGCGCGCTAGGGCGTTGCGGCGGAAACCAGTGTGCCACCAGCAAGCTGCTGGGGATTCACCGCAACACTCTGCAGCGGAAAATGGTGGAGTATGAGCTGGACAGCGTGCGTGCCCGTGCGCGCCGAAAGCCCCCAACCAGGCAAGGAGCCAGCCGGGTAGCCAACGCCGGAGTCAACAGCGGCCGGCCTCGCAAACGCAAGCCCCACGCCGCTTAGCAATTCCATTAGTCGCGCCCATGGACCTTCTGATCTTCGACCTGGACGGAACTCTGATCGATTCCAAACTGGACCTGGCACACGCCGTGAACGCCACCCGCAGGCACATGAGCATGGAGCCGCTGGAGCATGAGCGGGTCTACTCGTATGTGGGCAGCGGCGCCCCTGTGCTGATCCGTCGAGTTCTGGGCGCACAGGCTACCGAAGCCCACGTGGAGGAGGCGCTCGAGTTCTTCCTGGAGTATTATCACGAGCACTATCTGGACTACACCAAGCTCTACCCGGGAGTGAGGGATTCACTTGACCGGCTGCTGGCGGCAGGCAAACGCATGGCGGTACTCACTAACAAACCGGTGCGCATCAGCCGCGCGATCATCGACGGCCTGGGCGTGCACAGGCACTTCTTCCAGGTGTATGGCGGCAATAGTTTCGAGTTCAAGAAGCCGCACCCCATCGGCGTGGAAGCGCTGATGCGCGAAGCCGGAGTGGGCCGTGAGGCCACCTTGATGGTGGGCGACAGCGGGGTGGACGTTCAGACCGCGCGCAATGCGGGAATTCAATGCTGCGGAGTCACCTACGGGTTCCAGCCCGAAACTCTGGCTGACCCGGCGCCGGAGAAACTGGTAGACAGCATGGGCGAAATCGCCGACTGGCTTCTTGGCGACCGGCCCCTTACAGACCAGACTCTCACAGAGTAGCCTCTCGCTGCCGACGGTTCTATTTGACGAATGTTTGTTAGTTTCAGATGCGGGCCGCGTAGCGCTCGCGTACAAATTCGTAGCGCTCCAGCGTGGCGGCAATCTGAAATGCCGGCAGTTGCTGCTCGGAATCCGGTGGAACCCGGTCTGCCCGCAGCACTTTACCCATACAGCGCAGATTCACGGATGGGGAGCCCTCGTGATTGAGAGTGATGATGTACTCGATGGGCCCGCCTAAATCGGGCTCGCGCTCGGTTGTGAACAGCACTCCGCTGGAACTGATGTTCTTGGTGAGGCCAGCGAGCGTAACGCGATCAGCGCCAGCACGGGTAACTGAGAGCGGGAGTTGCAACGTGAAGCGCCTGGTTCTTCGCTGTTCCATGAATGTTATTAAATGCTAATGGTTAGGCGGTCGGAGGTCAATAGACCTAGCCTTCTTCCGGCCCACAAGAAGTACTAGTCTGACGGATTCAGTACAAGAGGGGAATTCTGAGGAAACGGGGCGAGTCCTGAAATCGCCCCGTTCTTTTTGGCTTTTCTTTAGCCGACTTGCACGAAAATGACAACCAGCGTATAGAGTGCCAGGGATTCAATCAGGATCAGGCCCAACAGCAGGGCAAACCGGATCGAAGCCGCGGCTGCAGGATTGCGAGCCATGCCTTCCGCGGCAGCGGCCACAGCCTTGGCCTGCGCCAGACCGCACAATCCCGACGCGATAGCCATCGCGAAACCGGAACTGATCGCAACCCAGTGTCCACCGGCACCGGGATATTTAGGCGTCTGCGCGCATAACACAGTACTCGAAAGCAGCAGCAGCAGTACCAAAAACACAAACTTTTTCGTCATCGTAGTCTCCTTAGAAATCGCTCCCAGGAGGTGGTCCCCGTCATCCTCTTGCAGCCGGGCTCACACTGAAAGAGCGGCATAAAGCCGGTATTAATGGTCGTGCGCTACCGCTCCCGCCACGTACATCATGGTCAAGAGCATAAAAATGTATGCCTGCAGAAGGGAAACAAACACGTGCAGGCCCATGAAGAGCGCCGGCACGAACAGGAGCGTGAGCTTGAGAAAAACGCCAGTCACCTGCTCGCCGGCATACATATTGGCGAAAAGACGAATCGTCAGAGAGAGCGGCCGCGCGATGTGGCTCACGATCTCGATAGGGATCATCAGCGGCGCCATCCACCAGATGGGTCCCGCAAAATGGGCGGCGTATTTGAAAAGTCCGTTGGCTTGGACGCCCATGATGTTGTAGTAGCAGAAAGTTGCCACCGCGAGCCCGGCCGGCACCGAAGGAATCATCGTGGGAGATTCAAATCCCGGGATCACTCCTATGAGGTTGGCAAACAGGACGAAGATGAACACCGTGCCGAAATAGGTGATGTAGCGATGTCCATCGTGGCCCACTTGCTCATCGGCTTGACCAGCCAGGAATTCATGAACCAGTTCGAAGGTGTGCTGCAGTTTACCGGGGCGGTCCACGGAAAGCCGGGGACGAAGAATCGCAAACAATATGATGATGATCAGCGCCACCAGCAATTGCATGGTGACGAAATTGGCCCATGGGCGCGGCTGCGGCTGCATGCCTACCAGGCCGGTGAGGGAATTACCCAACCCGGCAAGCTGGTCGTTGAAAATCCTGGTAATGAAAAGTTCAGTTTCGTGCATACACTAGTTCGAAGAGGATTTCGACAATCACCGCCGCCACCGATACGAATAGACCCGCAAGAGCGGCGGGCTGGCTAACGAAAGAGTTCTTCAATATAACATAAGCTCCACCCCCCAGAAGTACGTAGCGCAATCCCAACGCGACGGCATTGCGGGGGCGCGCGCGCTGGCTGCCGAGCAAATACACGAGCTGCTTCATCCAACGGAAATTGAGCCACGACACCGCCGAGCCCAACGCGAACCCCGCGCCCCAGGCAAAGCCGCGCCACGCAAAAGCGGCGATGATTCCGGCGGCGGCGAATGCGATCATGGATTTGCGCATACGCCGCACGGCGCACTCGAGCAACTGTTCGTCAGGATCTATCATCCCGCGTGTCCCGGATGAGGTAGCGGATGAGCTGGACGAAACCGGAAACGATTCCCAGGATCAGAAATGGGATGTAGAGCCAATGAGTGCCGAAGGCCTTGTCGAGCAGGTACCCGATGGCGTACCCCACGACTGTCGAGACCGGAAGCAGGAACGCCAGTGACGTGTACTCGCCTACCAGGACCGCAAAGGGCTTCTTGTGAGGAGGCGGCGGCATAAGGCTTACCCTTCATTGGCCTGCGTGGCGCTGGGTGCGCTCGGCGGCTTCCCTTACCAGGAAGCCCATTTTCGGATGGGACGGTTCGAACTGCGGATGCAACCCGAACTCCTCCAACGCTTCCGTGGTGGTGGGGCCAATGGAGCCGATCATGCAGCTTCGCAAGCCGCGCATCGCCGCCTCTTCGATAGCCTGGTCACGGGCCGCGCGGGCCAGGTGCGAAATCTGCACCGCGGTAGTGAACAGCGCTACCTCAAACTGGCCGTCGGCCAAACGCCGCGCGGCTTCACGCAGCGGTCCGGCGTCTTCCGGCAGATCCCACTGATAGACCCGGACCGGGAGCACCTCTGCTCCTCGCGCCCTGAGGCCGTCCAAAAGCTCAGGATTGGAGCGCCCGTATTCCTGAACCGCAATGCTCCTCTCCGGCCGGCCTTCAGTAGCCGCCAGAAGTTCGTGCCACGTGTTCGGCTCCGGCGCAATGATGGTTGGAGTCACTGCAATTTCCCGCAGGGCGGCAGTCGGTTTCGGGCCGCGCGCCACTACCGTGATGCGGCGTAATGCTTCGGCGAAGGTGGTCTCGCTGTGACTGCTGGCCAGAAGGCGGTTCAATTGGCGAGTTCCCACCCCGGTGAGCAGGATCATCATGTCGAACTCTCCCGCGAAGAGCCGCGCCGCAAAACGGAACGCGGCCTCATTCTCCGCCAGCGGCACTTCGCGCATGGAAGGTGCAACAAAAGGTATTCCCCCCTGCTTACGAATCAGCTCCTCCATCTCCACTGCGCGCCGGCTCTCCAAGGAGAGAACCCGCAGTCCTTCAAACGGCATGCAGGCATTATAACGGCCACGGGGCGCCCTTATCACAACGCGAAAGACATGTGCTATTTAGTACAAATCCTTGGCGGCATAAAGAATGCTCACTATTCGGATTACGTATTTCTTGTCACCATACAACTGGATCAATGCCGAGTACTTCCCAGATTCGCAGACGCAAGCAGCCAAACGGGTCGCTTGCCGAAGCGCCGATCGCCTGCCACGAGATCGATCTGGAAGGCAAGGTGGTCTGGGTGAATGCGGCGGAATGCCATCTGCTGGGCCTCGGCGAAGCCGATCTGTTGGGCCGCCCGGTTTGGGATTTTGTAGCCCCGGAAGAACAAACCGCCAGCCGGCCTGCGGTGGCCCGCAAACTGGCGGGCGGTGAGCAGCTGCCCAGCTTCGAGCGAACCCTGGTGCGTCCCGACGGCTCGCGGCTGGCGATCGAAATTCACGAAAACTATTTGCGCGACGAGACCGGGGCGATTACCGGTATACGCTCCTTTCTGGTCGACATTACGGAACGCCGGCGCGCGGAAGAGGCTCTGCGGAGAGCGCAGGAAACCCTGGAGCTGCGCATTCGCGAACGGACGCAGGAACTGGAACTGGCGATCGAACTCCTGCACCGGGAGATGGACGAGCGGCGGTTGGCCGAAAAGGAGCACCGTAAAGCCGAAAAGGAGCACCGCAGACTGGAGGCCCAGGTCCAACTCAGCCAGCGCCTGGAAAGCATGGGAGTGCTGGCCGGCGGGGTGGCCCACGAGTTCAACAACCTGCTCACCAGCATTATGGGCTATGCCAGCCTGGCCGCAATAGACCTGACTGAAAATTCGCGCGCACTTAACGACATCAACCAGGTGTTGGCAGCCGCCAAGAGCGCCGCCGACCTGACGCAGCAGATGCTGGCTTATTCCGGCCGCGGAAAATTCACTCTGCAGGCGTTGGACGTTGGAAAGCTCATCGAAGGCATGGCGCAGCTTCTCGAGTCGCTGGTTTCGAAGAAGGCTACGCTGCGGCGCAATCTTGCCACGGCGCTGCCGCACATTGAAGCCGACTCCAGCCAGGTGCGTCAGGTGGTGATCAATCTCACAACCAACGGCGCCGACGCGCTGGGGGACCGCAGCGGGTCCATTGAGATTTCCACGGGTGTGATGTGGGCTGAGCGGGGGGAACTGCCGTCGCTCGAGGCCGGGCGCTCGCTGCGCGCGGGACTTTACGTGTATGTAGAGGTTCGCGATACCGGCGGCGGTATGGACGCGCAGACTCAGGCCAAGATTTTCGACCCTTTCTTCACCACCAAGTTCACGGGCCGGGGGCTCGGCCTGGCCGCCGTGCTGGGTATCATGCGCGGGCATTGCGGCAGCATCCAGGTGACCAGCCAAGCGGGTGAAGGAACCATAGTCCGCGTGCTATTCCCCGCCAAAGATGAGCAAGATGAGACGGTGCTGAGCAAGGCCGAAGCAGTGGATTAGCGCGGGGACGGTGCAGTACTAACGGCCACTGCTCAGGAGCAGGCTATCGAGACTTTCGGCATCCCCGGTTGCGGTTGCGTGCCCGGGCGGGGCCCAGGGTTTTAGATATCCCGGCCGGCGTCCAGGTAGCCTATGCCTTGCAGTTTGCGGCCGGCTTCCTCTTCGGAAACCGGCTGGTCGGCTTTCGCAAGCTCTTGTTCGATCAAGTGCTGCACGAATTCCTGAGGCGAACTATAGCCGGCGGCTTCGGAGTGCCGTTGGACCTTCGCCCAGAGTTCTTTGTCCAGTTCGATGGTCGGCTTCGACATGGTTTGCTCCTTAATCGAGGTAGCCCAGGCCTTGCAACTTCTTGGCAATCTCTTCGTCGGAGACGGCGCCCTCCAGCTTGGCCAGTTCGCGCTCAAGGACGTGTTCTACGAATTCCTGTGGCGAACTGTAGCCGCCGGCGTCGGCAACTTTCTTGACCCGGGCTAGCATTTCCTTATTCAGTTTGATTGACGGTCCCAACATCGTGTGTGCCTCCTACAAATTTCACAAGACAACTCCGAAACGCTTCTTCAACAATAACGCCGACACCATCGAAACCACCAGAAACCAGACAATCCAATTCAGCCGCAAGCCGAATACGTCAATCCAGGCTTCCGGATAGCGGACTTCAATCCACTCCACTTCCCGCAAGGGAATTCGCTTCTCATTGGGGTTCCACAAGGCCGCGATGCCCGAGCTCACGCTGCGGCCCGGAACGAACCGCTGCACGTCACCGCTTTCAATCATCTTCCTGACCGGCTTGCCGTCCACGGTGAACAGCAGGTGGTTGGAGCCGCCGGTCACCGGCCGGATGCGCCAACTTACCTGGCGCTCATCGATTGCCCGCACGGGCGGGGTCTCCACCGCCACTCCAGCGGATGTATCCAGCTGCGGCGCCGGCTTTTGCAAATCCAGGGGCGCACTCATCGCCATGGTGACGGTTGTGTCGCGGCCCACCGGCAGCGGCGCCCGGCCGTAGAATGCCTCCAGATGAATTAACAGGAGGGCCAGGGGGACGGACATCACCAGGGCCGGCCGCAGCGCCAGGCCCATATAACGGAAGTTGGCCGCGAACAGGGATTTCTGCGCGCGCCAGGTGACGGCCGGCTCGTCGGCGAAAACACGCAGTTCGAGCAGCGATGCGTAGACTTGCCGCTTAACGGCCTTCATACGCGTCTGGTCGGAGGTTCGGCGAAATACCCAAAGCATGCCGACCCCTACCAGCGCCGCAATCACAGTCAGGCTCACTACGGGCGGCGCCCAGGCAAAGGCGGCGAAGAAGAGCAGCAGCACTGAATTGAAAACTGCGTTGAAGACGTCCATGGTCTTTTCAGAACACTGTCTGGCCGATCATCCCGTTCTCTTTGCGCAGTCCGAACTCCCCCAGAATCGTGGCGGCGATATCGGAAAGCTGCGGTGCTGTAGCCCGAACCTTGCGATTGCTAAGCAGCACCCCGGGAACTTCGTCGGAGGCCATGCAGTGATCGCCGATCCAAGCCTGGGTATTGTCCTCCACCGCTACGCGCGGGATGGCGCCCAGAGCAGTCTGCCACGAGGCGCGGTAGCCCCGGCGATAACCCACCACAATATCCGGAGCGTATTTCAGGTTACGGCCTTGATAGGCCGTTTCGGAAAAGTATACTTTGTCCACGACGTTTTCGCCCGTGGCCGGGTCCTTGAACGCCAGCAGTTTTTGAGCAATGCTCTCCATCACTTTTTGTTTATCGATCGCCGGCACAATGCCCCCGGGTTCGCGGCCTTCCAGGTTCAGGTAGACGGCATTCAGGCCCAGCGCGTAAGCCTGAGTCTTGTCCCAGTCCACGTGGACGAAAGCTTCGTCGTCGCCCATATTGGCCGGGTCATCGAGTTTGAGGAAGCCCGCGTCCATCAGAAGCTTGTTGATGTGGACGGAACGGTCGAAGCGCGCGAAGCCGTGGTCTGAAATGATCATCAAAGTGGCGCCGTTGCCTGCGGCGCGCATGGCTTCGCCGACGGCGGCGTCCACACCCTGGTAGATATCCAGCAATTCGTCGTCGTGCCTGGCCCAAAGCATGTGCGAGTTTTGATCCACGCTCGAGAAGTAGTAAAACAACAGGCCGCTCGAGAACCGGCTTAGCTCATAGTGGAACATGCGCAGGCTGTCGGCCAGGATTTTCTTGCTTTGCGTCAGGAACTCGGCGCGCGACAGGATGCCGGCGCGGAATGCGGATGTCTCTTCGGAGATCCCCTGGGTATAGAACGGGCCGAGTTTCTGGGCCAGGGATCGGCTGTAATCGGAAGGAGTTGAGATGGGCAGCGCCGGGTTCTCCGGATCGATGTTGACCGGGCTTACGTAAACACGCAGATACGGATGGACCTGCTTCAAGTAGATTCGGAAGATTCCAGCAGCGCCCTTGAAGGGAATCAAACGGAAGTCCGCGTGAATCCAATCCGACCATTCGCCCTCCTTCAGCACCACCTGCTGGCCGTCGAGATCGAACCGGGCCGCCGGTTGCACGGGGTCGGGATGGAACGTCAGATCCACGAAGGTGACGGCGCGGTCTTTCCGCAGACTGTTGGGAGGCCCTTCGATACGCAGGGCCGCCCGCCCGTTCTCCGCGTGAACCGCCACGATCCTCCCGCCCGGCACGCTGGTTCTGGTTTCGGCGGGATCGTCCGTGAAGAATGTGAAGGTGCCGTTTGAACCCGTCATGTCCGGAGTCCCCATGCCGGCCAGGGACTCGGTCTCACACTCGGCAGGTGGAAAATTGGCGGGCATACGGACGATGTTCGAAGGCACGCCATGGTCGGCCATGATCTGCCAGAAGGCCCTGCCGGCGCGGGTTTGACGTATGCCGCCTCCGGCCAGCGGGATGAGGTATGGACCGATGGTAAGAGTCCGCGTGGGCTCAGTGATTTCGGCCATAGACAACATCGGCAGGCGGGTGGCCGGGTTGCGATGGACGAAATCGAAAATACCGTGGCCGCCGGGATCCATCCCCGTGGTGACGGTGGACCAGGCCACTGGACTTTGCGGCGGAATAGTGGTGCCGAGGCGGCGGAAATCGCCCTCGGTTCGCAACCGATTCAAGTTAGGCAGGGATTGCCAGTGGGTTTCCAGAAAGACCGGGTCCATGCCGTCGATCCCGAGCACGATCATGCGCGGACCGGCCGCCTGCGTCGGCTGGCGCGAGCAGCTTGCCAGCACCACGGCAAGAAAGCCCAGCCCTAACCAACGAGTCAATCGGCGCCCCCCCTGCCTGAGGTCAAAATGTAAAAGCCCGGCGAAACGCAGAAATTCGGCGTAATACAGGAACTCATCGGAGCTTGCCCTCGACGAAGGGCACTTCGAAAACCTTGCTGTGGTTGATGGGGCCGTGGCCGAAATAGCCGCCTTCGCCAAACAATTCGCCATGGTCGGCCGTGATGGTGATGTAGGTATTCTTGGGGACGATGTCGAACAGCTCTTCCACCACGCCATCCAGATATTTCACGGCGCGAATCTGGCGTTCGCGCAACATCTTGAGCTTGGCGTCGTTGAAAAACTTGTCTTTGGTATGTACCAGCTTGCCGCCCACCAGTTCATCGTCCAGGTGCTTAAATACACCATGGATGCCGCTGATGCGGGGCCAGTCCTCGGGTGGTTCATCGGGAAGCGCGTAGGGGTAATGGGTCTCGCCCACGTTGAGCAGGTAAAACGAAGGAGCGTCCTCCGGAAACCGCATCTGCTGGACCATGGCCCGCATGTCGTTGTGCTTGTCCATCAACTGATAAGTATCGAAGCCGTTATTGAGGATGGTGCGGGGATTCAGCACCGGCAACGACACCATGGCGTGCGTGCGGTACCCCAAAGACTCCTTCAGGAAGGATGGAAAATAAAGCTTGGGGATGAGCGACTTGAAGCTGATTCCTTCGATTTCCAGGCGCGTGGAGTATTTCAGGAAGTCGCTCTTGTAATATTCCGAAGCGAAGACGTGTTTCGGGCTATCGTGCGGCAGCAGGCCGGAAAAGAGGTTGTAGTGTGAGGGTGCCGTCCAGGATGCATAAGACCAGCGGCGCTCTACTTCGCCGAGTTTCGAGATCGCTTTGGGCTTGGCTTTCAGGAAGTTATCGTGCCGGCAGCTATCGAAAATAATGATGACGTAATTGTTCCCGGGTTTCCTGTCGACCGCGGTTCCGCTCCGTTGCGATTGCTTCATTCGTCCCCCCTTGCTGCTCCGCCAAACCTCACTCTACAGAGTATACCCCTGCAAGGTTTCAAACCTATGAAGCCGGCCCCGCCTCGAACGGCATTTGATACCAATCCGTAACCAGATCGTCACGGAGAATTGGCCAGGGCTGGATATACTTCGGGCCATATGCTCCGCGCCCACGTAGCAGCGGCGGAATCTCATGCCGGAGGTTAGAGTAGACTTATTGGACAGTGGAGAGAAAGAATTTATGGATTAAAATACCCTAAACTCCGGGTATTTCCACTTTCCTCTATTGTGCTGGTTCGAAAACACTAGGGAATATTGAGTATGCCCCGAATTAAGACAGCCAGTCTGGCGTTTGCCGGTCTTTCAAGCGTTCGTGACTTTGTAATCCGAGGCGCAACTCTGGGCGCCGCCACGTGGTCGGCTTATGCCGTAACAGAATTTCTGTTCTCCTCTCTCTTGTTCGGCCTGGCCCGCCCGTATGCCGTTTTCACGCCATGGCACTGGCAACTCACGCTGCTATTGCTGCTTGGTTTCCTGGCAGTCGGGGCAGCGCTGGGGGCCGTGGCGGGTCTGGCGGTATTCGGGATAGCCAGAACCGGCGTCTTTCAGGACAACGCCTCCACCGTTCTGGAATCCGCCGCCACACTGACGCTGGTGGCTGCGTACGTTGGCAATACTCTGGCAAATAGCCTCTCCCTGAACGGCGGCCTTCCCATATTGATCGCGTCGCTGAGCTTTGCCGCTCTGCTGCTGGTGGAGATGCGCTCGTCCCGATGGTCTGCGCGGTTCGGTTTGCTGACCAACCCATGGGTGATTTCGGGTGTGCTGCTGGGGCTGGAGCAGGAGTTCGATCTGCTGAACATGGACACCGCACAACAATTGGGCGGCAAGGTGCAACTGGCAGCAGCGCTGGTCGCGGGCACGCTGATTGTATTGGCTGCCGCGTCGCTCTTTACCGGCAGGTGGCTGCGTCCGCGAATTTCCGAAAGGCGATGGGGGGCGGCTACGGTCGCGGTGCTGGCGGCCCTGGCTCTGACGAGTGCCATGCTGGCATCCAGACACACGGTCCAGGCGGCGCCGCTCAATTCGACCGGGAGCGCCGCCGGGAAACCGAACGTAGTCCTGATTGTGATGGACACGGTTCGCGCCGATCACATGTCGGTTTACGGTTATGAGCGTGAAACCACGCCCAACCTGAAAGTGCTGGCGCAGGACTCGGCGGTCTACACGCACGCACAATCGGCAGCGGATATCACGCTGACCAGCCACGCTTCGCTATTTACCGGTATGTATCCAAGTTGGCACGGCGCTTATTGCCAACCGCCTGAAGCGGCGTATGGCCGGGAGTTGTCAAAGAACGCGCCTACCCTCGCGCAGATTTATCGCGACAGGGGCTACGCTACGCTGGGAGTAGCCGCCAATCTGTATCTGCGTTCGGACTTCGGACTGGAGCGCGGATTTCGGGAGTTTCACATTCCGCGACCGGTGCCAGTCCTGGCCGATGAGAACCGTTATCAACTGCGCCGGACGATGCGGCGAGTGCTGAACCTGGTGATCGACACCTCACAGTTCGATCGCCTGTACAGCCGGGGCGAAGACATCAATCAGGATTTCTTCGAAACGCTGGACCACCACCGGGATGCGAACGCGCCGTTCTTCGGATTTCTCAACTACATGGATGCGCATTTCCCGTACATCCCACCGGCGCCGTTCGACCGCATTTTCCCGGGGAAGACATCCACAATTCCACAAGACGATTTTGAAAATACGCAGATCGGCATCAGCGCCGGTGGGCCGGTGCCGGCAAATTATCGCGCGTACTGGCTGTCTCAGTATGATGGCGGGATCGCTTACCTGGACGCGCAGGTCGGCAAGATCGTAGCAGGTCTGAAGCAGCGCAACCTGTACGACAACACCATGATTGTGGTGACCTCCGACCATGGGGAGAGTTTCGGCGAGAGGCATCGCGTGGGGCACGGCAATTCGCCTTACCAAAACCTGCTGCACGTGGCCCTGCTGATCAAATACCCACAGTCAAAGCAGCGGGCCGTGGTGGCTGAATCGGTGAGCCTGATTGATGTCGCGCCTACCATTCTGGAAACCACGGGTTTCCCAATTCCGCCGTCGATGCAGGGCCAAAGTCTTGCAAAACAGCCGTCGGCGCTCGGGCGCGAGTTGTTTAGCGAAACCTTCTCGTGCCCGGTAATGCAGCCCGCCGATTGCGCCGGATGCTCAGCACGGACGGTGGTCTCATGGCCCTTCAAATACATCTCCTTCAACACAGGCAAAAAGCAACTCTTCAATCTGGAAGCCGACCCGGATGAGAACCGCGATCTGGCGGACGGAACTCCCGAAACGGCTCGATTGCGCGGCGAGTTAAGCGCGTGGATGACTAAGACTCCGGCACAGTCGAGGCAGAAAGTTCAATTGAGTCCGGAGGAAATGAAGCGCCTGAAGAGCCTGGGCTACGTGGGGGGCAAGTAGTGCCAGAAGGTTTGAGCACTGCGCCACACTTAGTGCAGGGCAACCCTGCCGCGGTTCTGGTCCAGCCAACCGACCGCGCCGGCCACATCGGAGACCTCGCCTCTCAGAACCGCCAGCAGAAAATCGCGGGTCAGAATGGCATTGAAGGGCTGGGTGTAAAGCCGCCCCTCCTTCTGAGAGGCCAGCTTGAGCAGGAAGGGAATGCGCGGGTCCGATTGGCCATCCAGCAGCTCAGCTTCGCGGTAGGGATGGTCCGACGTCATCAGCACCGTGGTCTTGTCCCAGGTGCCCGCAGCTTTCATAGACTGGCGGATTTCTCCCAACGTACGATCCAGCAAAGCCAGGCTGTCGATGTATCCCCGAATCGGCGAATTCTTCAGCGTGAACCGGCCCGTGCGGCGATCGTAGGCATGCGGCGCATGCGGAATGGGAAGGTGAACGAAAGAGAAGCCGAATTTCGGGTCATTGGCGACGGCCAGACCATCGTCGAGGATCGCATGGTAGGTGTCGATATGGTAGCGTGCGGAAAGCGACTGGCCAAAAACCGAGAACATGCTGGTCTCGAAAAGGCTGCGGGGCTGGTTGACCAGCAATGGCCAAAAGGTGAGGCCCATACTATTGTGCTGCATGGCCAGTTCCCACCACCGGCAATAGCTGAGCCCATTCAACACACGGCAAGTCGGATGAAACCAGTCCACCATCGCCGTATTGAATCCGATTTCCCGCGCGTCGGCGAAGACGTTCGGCTGCGTACTCCAGGGGACCGCTTCCGAGGCGCCGCGGTATACAATCTGCAATTCCCGCGGACCGTCATACACTACGCTTTGAACGAACTTGCCGGTGAAATAACTTGGGATGGAAATCGGCGTTTCCGGACCGGGCGGCATGGCGTGATCGGCAAACAGCGCCTCACTGCGAAGCCTTGAGATCTCGGGCAACTGCAGCGTCGGGTCCAGATCGACGAATGTGAGCCGGTAGTCCCACTCATCGCACAGGATCCAGAGCACTCGAGGCGAGTCTTTCGCGGGCAGGAGGGGCGGTGGCGGCCGCGCCGCGAAACTGCTGGCGTCGTAGCGCGCGGCTTTCCAGATCGCCTGACCGAACGTGATGGCGCAAAACGGCAGGAAGGCCGTTAAGACGGTTCCCGCAACCGGGGCCACCCTCCGATGATAAAGCAACGCGCATGCCAGACCGCCAACGGTCAGACCGACCGCGATGAACACCACGCCGCCGGTTCCAACCAGCTCAAACAACGGTGACTTGAGATACGGAAAGCGCTGGGATAGCACGGCCCGGATGGAGTTCAGCGGAACCGCCAGAAGCAAAAGGAAGCCAATTTCCGCCACGCCGAAGGCTCGCTTCGAAAGCGCGGCCCGGGCCAATACGGCCCCAGCCCACAGCACGCCGGATATCACCAGGATGCCGGCCATCGCAGCCATGAGAGCGGGTGGACCCGGAGGTGCTTCCATGAGATAAGTGTCGGACCGCCTGTACGTGAGCAGTTCCGACCAGACTCTGAGGTAGCAGATGTTTGTCAGCGACAGCGCGATCATGAGATCGCGCCGCGAATTCCTGATGAAGAATGCCAGCCTCTGACGATCGAATTGCACTGGCGGTCCGTCGGGCACGCCTTGCTCCGGCATTTGGGTCTAAGGGCGTCTCCTCATGAGGTAAAGCCACCTGGTGGTTCCTTCCAGGTGCTGGGAGCGGACGATGTCGAAACGCTGCCTGCACAACTCTTCAAAAACTTCGCGGGTCAAATCCTTGTGCAACTCCTCGCGTCCCCGCGTCAGGCGCTGGAACATGGAATCTTCCGGGGATATGAATTCGATCACCAGCAGATCCGTAGTCAATTCCGCGGCAAGATTCAAAATGTCGGGCAGCGGGACGCGCTCGGTCACCAGCATATGGTGAATCACGGCCAGCATCAGAACCGCATCGAATCCGCCCCGGGCGCGGTCAAGAAAGGAGGGCCACTCGCGGTTGAGCCAGCCGGTGCTGGGAGTGGGGCGCGTGAGATTCACCGCCAGCGGAAGTATGTTCAATTTCTCGGCGCGAGCTTTTTGCCACACGTCGCCCAGCACCACCGGGTCATAGTCGATCGAGACCACCGAGGCGCCGGCCCTGGCCGCGATGGCGCTGAAGTGGCCGGTGTTGCAGCCGACGTCCAGAGCCCGCTTGGGCGGAAATTCGGCAAAGGCCTGCGAAACAAAACGCTGCTTGGCGGCAAAGTGGTCCGCCGTATAGTTGTTGTTCGAGGCCATGTAGTCCGACCACGTCGAACTGGCACCGGCCTTGGGCGCCAGTCTCGCCAGAGTGCGGCCCAGCCCCTTCAATACGGATTCCAGTATGAAGCGCGCCTTTTCGGGGTTGTCCAGTACGGTCTTCTGGTAGATCTTTACGTCGTCCTGCTTGTGCCGGCCCCCCAGCCACGTTGGTATTGACACCAGTGACAGAAATGGCGGCGCCAGGCGTTGTGCCGGCCCGGACCAGCGGTAAACTTCCTCGGGTTCCAGGCCGTCGCGGCGCGTGGTCAGAATCTGATCCAGGCCCAGGCCAAAGTGTTTGTTGGCCAGCAACGGCAGCAGAAACGTCCGCACAAACTGCGCATACGGCAGCCACGTGGGGTCGCCGGCATTGCGCCGTTCAAACGACAGCACATCGATAAAAACCGGCTCCGGGCCGCGAAACAGAATGTTGTAAGGCGTGGCGTCCTTGAGGCCGATTCCGTCAGTCAGCAGCCGCTTGGCCAGTTCAAGCGTCAACCCCGCCGCGGCGTGCAGCATTTCCGGAATCCACTCGTAGGGGAAACTGGGAAATGGAATTCGCTCGTGCTCAAGCACCATCTGTCCCGAAACATCGTCGAACAATCGCCGCACGTCCGGGCTTCGAAGCAGCGCCTGGGTGTCGCCATCCGAAAGCACGTCGGTCCGCACCACGCGGCCTTGCTCCACGCATTGCTTTCCGCGTGAAGACCCGAGAAAGGCATTCAGATCCGGGACGCCGGATGGATTGACGATGCGGAATATCCGCCCGTCCCACGCAAACACGGTGCCGGCAGGATCTCGAAACGAAGCCGCGAGGTTGGGTTGGAGTGTGGAATTTTCTTTTGGCACTAGGGACAGACCTCGCTCAATTCTTAGGATCTTTCTTTTTCTTAAACCAGGTATTCAAGCGGCGCCTGTTGAACAGAAAACCGACAAGGCCGCCGACCAGCGCCTGCCAGATGAGTGCGCCGGTGCCCGGATCGGTATATGCCATAGCTTGCCGCTCAGTGGCAAAGAGCAAAAGCATTGCGACCAGCAAAGCTCGCAGCGAGGATCTCATTGCGTTCATATCGGCCAGCCTCCATTGTAGTGCGGCGCGCAGTCGGCCGCTCACCGCTGTCACCATCGCAGTCCCCGGTGACGTGCTACATCACCCGGTCCGCAACCAGGCACATGATCGCCAGCATGGCGCACAGCAAGGGAAACCAATCGCCGTAACGGGTGTAAGCGGTCTGCCGGGATACGTAGTTGAACCCGGTGTAGGAGGTCGCTGCCACGTAGAGCGGAAGCGTACCACGCAACCTGCCGGCGGAATCGATGGTCGCGGTAATGCCGTCGTTGGTGGACCGCAAGATCCACCGCTGGTTCTCCGCCGCGCGCATCCGGACCATGCTCAGATGCTGCTCCCGCGCAGCGCTCTTGCCGAACCAGCCGTCGTTTGAGATATTGAACAGCACCTCGGCGCCCCCGGCGGCGAACTTTCGGACGAAGCCTGGAAACACGGATTCGTAACAGATGAATGTCGCGATTTTGTGGTGGCCCACGTTCGACACCACCACGCGTTTGCCGGCCGCGAAATCGCCGATCTCCGTCGAGATTTTGTTGGCGAACCCGAACGGCCAGGGCACAAACTCGCCGAAGGGCACCAGGTTCACCTTGTCGTACCGGCTGACGGCGGTGCCTTCCGGTGAGATCAGGGTGGCGGAATTGAGCGGCGCTCCGCCGGGCGTATGCGCCACAATCCCCATCAAGAGATATGCGTGGGTGCCGCGCGCCAAACCGTCCGCGTAGGCTCGAAAGGCCGGGTCCTCGTAGTAGTAAAACGGCGCGGGCACTTCGGGCCAGACAATGATGGAGGGCGGCTGCTTGGCTTCTATCAGGGCACCGCGCAATGTGAGCGTCACTTCGTCGCGCGTCAGTTGGTCTAGCGACTGGCTGGTCAACCGCTCGGTTTCCGAAATGTTGGGTTGCACCAGCAGCGCTGTCTCGCGGCCCCGCAACGCCGGTGGCATCTCCGGCAGAAAGACCAGAAATAACAGGGGCAGCAGCCACAACAGTTCGAGGCGCGAGCGCCGCAGCAAAGCCAGCGCCAATGCCGTGGCCATCATCATGAACGCGAAAGAAATCCCATAGACGCCCGTGAACGGCGCCAGGCGCAGCGGCACCCCCATATCGATTCCCGCATTGCCCAGCGCCAGCCACGCGAAGCCCAGCGGACCGTGTGTCACCTCCACTGCCACCCACAGCGCCGCCACCGACGGCACCGCCCACCAGCGCCGCATCAGTATCCCCGCCAGCACCCCGAAGACGCCCATGTGCAGCGCCTTGGCCAGGCAGAACAACAGGAAGACGGCCCACCCGCTCACCTCGCCAAGGCCTCCGTGGAACGCCAGAACGAATTGGATCCAGTAGCAGACGCCGAACCAGTAGACCACTCCCGCCGCCCAGCCGAGAAGGAATCGGCGCGGCCATCGGGGTTCGCGCTCAAGCGCAACCAGCAGCGGCGCCAACGCGACAGGAGCCAGCCAGACCAGGTGAAACCGGGGGAAAACCAGAATCAGGAGCGCTGACGAGAGCAGCGCCAACAGCCAGTTCAGCACGGCGGCGGCTGCCCGGCTAGATTTACTGCCTGTTCGCTGACGGCATCGGCCATATAGGAGCTGCGTACCAGCGGACCGCTGAACACCATTTTGAAGCCCAGTGAAAGCCCGTAGTCGCGATAGGCATCGAACTGGCCCGGTTGGATGAATGCCTCTACCGGCAGGTTGCGGCGGGTCGGCTGAAGGTACTGGCCGATGGTGGCGACGTCGGTTCCCGCGTCGCGCAAATCGCGGAGCAGAGCATGGACTTCGTCTGTAGTTTCGCCCAACCCGACCATGAAGCCGGACTTGGTGAGTACGCCCGTAGCATGGCGCCGCGCGAAAGCCAGCACTTCGAGCGACTGCCGGTAATCGGCCTGCGGGCGAACGCGTCGATAGAGGCGCGGCACCGTCTCCATGTTGTGGTTGAAGACGTGCGGGCCGGCATCAAGCACGCGGGCCACGGCATCCAGATCTCCGCAAAAATCCGGAGTCAGCACCTCTACGCGGGCTTCGGGCAGAGCGCGCCGCACCTCGCCAACGGTTTCCGCGAAGTGGCGCGAGCCGCCATCCTCCAGGTCGTCGCGGTTCACGCTCGTAATCACTACGTATCGCAGCTTGAGGTCAGACGCCATGCGCGCCACGTTGGCCGGCTCCGCGGGGTCAAGTTGCGTGCCGTGCTTGTTCGGATTGAGTTTCGGCACCGAGCAGAACCCGCAGCCGCGCGTGCAGCGTTCGCCCAGAATCATGAACGTGGCAGCCCCGCGGTGGAAGCACTCATGGATATTCGGGCAGCGCGCCGATTCGCACACGGTGTGGAGGTTCAGCTTGCGCAGCTCGCTCTTGAGATGGTTGAGCGATTCGAAATGCGTACGGCTCTTGCGCGCCCATTCCGGCAGCCGCGGCCGCGGCGCGGGGTTCAATTGCACCAGGGAATCAATCACGCCTGTACCGAACCGGCGGCTGGAAGCCCGCGTTCTCCAACTCCGTCTTGGCGCGTCCGAACGATTGCGTGTCGCTATACGGCCCCACCAGCACGCGCGTCAGGTTGTTGGGCCCGGGGCTCAGCACCGCGGGGAAGCCTTTGTCCCGCAAGGTCTGCCGCATGGCTTCGGCTTCCGGCTGCCGGATGGCCATTAACTGCCAGAACGAGCCCGCCGGCAAACTGGCTGACGGCACCAACGCCGATGTCCCAGTACCCGCTGCCTTCCGGGGTTCCGCCGGCGGCGCGTCATTGGGATCCCGCGCGGGCTGCGTGGATGGCTGCGGTCCGTCACTCGCTGGTTGCGCTGTCTGCTCGGCAGCTTGCGCAGGCGGCGGCGCCGGTGCTGGGGAAGCCGGCATAGGACGGGAGTCTGAGCCCGAGGTGACGGGGGACACCGACGCGGCGTCCGACCCCAGTTTCGCCGAGCGCGGCGAGTTCTGCCCCACGACATATCCCATGGCGAAGGCCACCGCGAACAACAGTACAACGATGAAGAAGCCGCTCAACAGTTGCCGGTTACCCACCACCAGTTCGAATTCGCCGGTTTCATTATTTCGCATGTTTTAAGGATTCTTGTTTCCCATATGATCGAGCGCGCGCCCCAAAGAAGAGATTATATCGAGAGGCAGAGGAAACACGATGGTCGTATTCTTTTCGGTCCCGATCTCCACCAAGGTTTGAAGATACCGCAACTGGATTGCCGCCGGTTGCTTCTGGATCACCTCCGCCGCCATGGCCAGCTTTTCGGACGCAACGTACTCGCCTTCCGCGTGAATGATTTTGGCGCGCCGTTCGCGTTCCGCCTCGGCCTGCCGCGAAATGGCGCGGATCATCTGCTCCGCCAAATCCACCTGTTTCACTTCCACCATCGTCACCTTCACGCCCCACGGCGAAGTGTGCTGATCCAGGATGGCCTGCAGCCGCACGTTCAGCTTTTCGCGCTGGCTCAGCAACTCGTCCAGATCTACTTCACCCAGCACGCTGCGCAGCGTGGTCTGGGCCAATTGCGAAGTGGCATAGAGAAAGTTCGAGACCTCCACCACGGCCAGCCGTGGGTCGATCACGCGGAAGAAGATCACGGCGTTCACCTTCACCGTGACGTTGTCGCGTGTGATGATGTCCTGCGCCGGCACCTCCTGGGTGTCAATGCGCAGCGAGACGCGCACGATGCGGTCGAACGGCGCAAAAACGAAGATCAGCCCCGGCCCCTTGGGCTCGGTGAGTACGCGGCCCAGACGGAAAATCACACCGCGCTCGTATTCGCGCAGGATCTTAATGCAGTTCAGCAGCCAGATCGCAATGATGATGATGAAGATCAACAACACCGGACTCAGGTCGTTCATTTTTCAGCCTCCAGCAGTTTACGGAACCGGTTCTACCGTCAGTTTCAACTTGTCGATAGCGATAACTCTGACTTGTGCGCCGGCGGGCAGAGGGCTCGCCGACGCCGCATCCCAATATTCGCCGTGTACGAAGACCGTGCCCTCCGGCGCCAATTCGGTAATGGCCGCGCCCACCTGTCCGATCATTCCCTCACGGCCCGTCTCCACCTTATTCCGTCGGGCGCGCAAAGCCAGCGATAGCAGAAACACCGTGATCGCCGAGAACGGCAGCGCCAGCGCAATTGCGGTGGACCAATGGATACGCAATTCGGGAACCGGGCTGTCGATCAGCATCACGGCTCCCAACACCATGGCCACCGCTCCGCCCGCGCCCAGAATTCCGTGCGAGGTGAACTTTACCTCCAGCGCGAACAGCGCGAATGCCAGCAGCATCAACGCCGCGCCCAGCCAGTTGATTGGAAGTACGGACATTGCGGATAGCCCGAGCAGCACCATGATGGCCCCAATCACGCCCGGAGCAACCAGCCCTGGTGAGGAGAATTCGACGTAGATCCCCAGCGCGCCGATTACCAGCAGGACCAGCGCGATGTTGGGATCGGCAATCGCAGAGACAATTTTCTGGCGCAGCGATTTTTCGTACTCCTCGATGGTGGCGCCCGCGGTGTGCAGCGTCTGGCTGCTGCCATCGAAGCGCGTGACCACGCGGCCATCGAGAGCCGTGAGAAGCGCCTGATCGCTGGGCGCCACTATGTCTGCCAGATGCTGGTCAAGCGCTTCGCGCTCCGTAAACGACTTGCTCTCGCGGACGGCGGTTTCAGCGAGGGCGCTGTTTCGACCGCGCTTGGAGCAGATGCTGCGCAGGTACGCGGCCGCGTCATTCTCCACTTTCTGCTTCATTACGGCGTCCATCTCGGTGCCCAGCAGAACAGGATGCGCCGCTCCCGTGTTGGTTCCCGGGGCCATGGCGGCGATGTCACCCGATTCCAGCAGAAAAAATCCTGCCGATGCCGCGCGCCCGCCGCTGGGTGCAACGTAAGTAACCACGGGGATCGAAGAGGAGACGATCTTCTCGATAGTCTCGCGCATGGCATCCATCAATCCGCCCGGAGTATTCAGGCGTATGAGAATCAGCGAAGCGTTTTCCCGTTTGGCTTGAGCGATCGCGCTACCGACAATCTCCGCCGTGATGGGGTGCACCATGCCGTCCACGTTGACCGCGATAACTTTCGGGGCCGCCGGAACGGATTGCGCCATCAGCGCCAGGGCTATCGCGAAAATCACGTTTCCTCGCAATCTAACCTAAATATACACTACTCAGACAACCTAGTCTGAAACTATACAAACGGTTCCGAAACTTACCATCGTAATGGAATGGATAGAAACTTTTGATGCGCCTGTCGCACGCAATCGGCTAAAATTAAAGAACCACCAAAAAGTTGGAGAAAGCACAGACTATGGCTATCAAACGTGTTTCCGAAAAAAAGATGGTGGTGTCACCCGGCACCCCCAAAGCACCGTCCGCCCGCAAGACCGCACCACCGCAGCGCTCCATTCGTTCCACGGCGTCCGTTGAGTCAGTTACTAGTGCGGATGCGGCTTCCGAACCCGTTGCGGTACAGGCGATTCCAACCGAGGCGGTTGCGGCCTTGGCATATTCTTACTGGGTGGCTCGCGGCTGCGTGGGCGGTTCCCCCGAAGAAGACTGGCTTCGCGCCGAGCGCGAACTAGGCGAAAGCCGGGTTGAAGTCTCGTTTAGCAAAGCTTCGGCATAGCGCTTATTTGTATTTCCGGAGTACGGCCAGCAGCCGGCCCTGGATCTGCACATCTTTGGCGGGAACGATAATCGGTTTCAACGTCGAATTGGCGGGCTGGAGGCGAATTGTGTCCGCCGATTCCCGGTAGAATCTCTTCAACGTAGTCTCACTGCCTGCTACCAGCGCAACCACGATATCGCCATCGCGGGCCTGTGAAACGCGCTCCAGCAAGATCAGATCGCCTTCGCAGATGTGGTCGTCGATCATGGAATTGCCGCGCACTTCGAGCGCGAAGTTGGTGCCGTCACCGGCAAAATCGGCGAAGTTCAACATCTCGCGCTGTTCCACCGATTCCACGGGAACACCGGCGGCGATGCGGCCCAGCAGCGGGATCTCCATTACCGCAGGCTTGGCACGCCGCTGCTCCTGCAGGTATTTTGGCGCCAGTTCCAGCGACCGGCTCTGGTTAAACCCGCGCTTCAGGTAGTTCTTGGTTTCGAGCACCGAGATGTGTTTGTGAACCGTGGCCAGCGAACGCAGATCGAGCCCGCGGGCGATCTCTTCGTAGCTCGGGCAGTAACCATTCTCGTCGACGAAACCGGCGATGAAATCGAGTACCTGCTTTTGCCGTTTGGTCAGTGCCATGGATTTCCCTTCCTGTTATTGTGGGCGAACAAAAAGTGAAAATCAAGAAGAAAATTTTGCAATCCCGGCTTTTGCTTCTGCCGAAGCCCTGTGCCGTAGCGAGACAGTTTGTTTTATGGCACTGGAGCAGGCCGAATTTAGGTTTTGGTTTTGCCTGCTTTCTGGAGGGCTTTTTTCTGGCGTCTGGGCAAACGGGACTTATTCTTTTTGGCCAATTTGGGTATTTTGGTGGACTTCTTGGGCACTATCGGTTCGACTATGCTTTCTGCGATTGCCGCTATTTTCCCGGCTGCCGCGCCCACTACCTTAGCCGCGGCGACCAGGCCGCTCTCTTCCTTGTTCTTTTTCTTCTCCGCCTTTTCTGCCTTGTCCGGCTTCGCTGCTTTCTCTGGCTTGTCTGCCTTCTCTGCCTTATCTGCCATAGGTGTCCTTCCGTCTGCCCGATTGTACCAGAGGCCCTGATATGCTGATGAAAGCGCGTGCCCAATAACATGAAAACTCCTTTTCGCCTGGATGGGCTTAGTGCCCTTGTAACCGGCGGCGCCAGCGGGATTGGTGAAGCCACCTGCCGCACGCTGGCTGCTGCCGGGGCCAGCGTGACTATTGCCGATGTGGATCGCGTTCGAGCCCAGGCGCTCTCCGCGCAAGTTCCCGGGTCGGCGGTTTTGATCTTCGATATCGGCGACGAGGCAGCGGTGCAAGCGGCTGTCGGCCCCATGACCAGCCTCGACATTCTGGTCAATTGCGCGGGTATCGGCCTTGTCGGCAGCATCGAAGAGACGGCCGCCGCCGATTTCGACCGGCTGTTCCGCGTGAATGTGGGCGGCACTTTTCTGGTTACGCAGGCCGCGCTTCCGGGCTTGTTGGCGTCGAAGGGAACCGTAGTGAATATCGGATCGGTGGCGGGGCTGGTGGGAATTAAGAGGCGCTTTGCATACTGCGCCAGCAAGGGCGCGGTGGTCGCCATGACGCGCCAGCTGGCGGTGGAGTACGCGGGTCAACTGCGCGTGAACTGCATTTGCCCGGGGACTGTCGACACGCCGTTCGTCGAGGCGTATCTGGAGAAGTACCACAAGCATGAGAAAGACCAGGTGAGGACACAACTGAATCAGCGGCAGCCCATCGGGCGGCTGGGCACCGCCGAAGAGATCGCTCACATGGTGCTGTATCTCTGCTCCACGGAAGCGGCCTTTGTCACCGGGTCAGTGCTTACGATTGACGGAGGTTGGACGGCGGCCTGATGGGCGGTCGCGCCGGCGGGTCTGATGGTAACGCCGGCGGTCCTTGCCGCCGGTCTCTGATTGCGGTCGTGCCGCCGGTCTCTGATATCGTAATGAAAAGCGCCTGAATGGGAATTGGCATCCGGATTGAGAATCTGCGAAAGGTCTACGACACTCCGCCGCCGATGGCCGCGCGCGGTGCCGGGTTTTCGTTCACGCCG
This sequence comes from Bryobacterales bacterium, assembly GCA_963817515.1. Classification (GTDB taxonomy): domain Bacteria; phylum Acidobacteriota; class Terriglobia; order Bryobacterales; family Bryobacteraceae; genus DATMNI01. Next base: position 82,595 of record CAWFPJ010000017.1, read on the forward strand.
GCTAAGTCCGGAGCCAAAAAGAAGTTTGAAGTGGTCGCGCTGGATGGTGTTTCGTTTGAGATCGGGGCCGGCGAGGTTTTTGGCCTGCTGGGCCCCAACGGCGCGGGCAAATCGACTACCATCGGGGTGCTGACCACGCGCACCCGGCCCACCAGCGGACGCGCGTTCATCGGCGAGCTCGACATCTGGCAGCAACAGGTGAAGGCCAAGCGGCTGATCGGCGTGGTGCCGCAGCGGCCTAATCTGGATTTCGCCCTCACGGCGCGCGAGATCCTGCTTTTTCACGGCGCCTATTTCGGCCAGGGTTCGCGCGAAAGAGAGAAGCGCGCCGACGAGCTGTTGGAAAAATTCAAACTCACCGACCGCGCCACCCACATTGTCCGCACCTTCTCCGGCGGTATGATGCAGCGCCTCTCGATTGCGCGGGCCATGATGCACGATCCTGAAGTTCTGTTTCTGGACGAGCCTTCAGCCGGCCTGGACCCCCAGACGCGCCTGCTGCTGTGGGACATCATTCGTGATTACAACCATCTGGGCAAGACGATTGTGCTGACCACTCACTACATGGATGAGGCCGACACCCTTTGCGAACGCCTGGCAATCGTCGATCATGGCCGAATCATTTCGCAAGGCACGCCGGCGGAATTGAAGGCTTCCATTCCCGGAGGATACCTGCTGAGACTGCGGTTTGACCGCGCGCCGGAAGAACTGATCGCCGAATTGCGCAAGCTGCCGGGCGTTACCCAGGTTCGAACGGCGGACCATATCGCGGTTGACGTTTATGCCGACCGCGGCGGCCAGTTAATCGGGCCAATCGTCAACACGGCCGGCGCCGCGGGCATCGAACTCTGCGACGTGCACATTTCCGAACCCAGTTTGGAAACCCTGTTCCTGCATCACACCGGAAGGAGCTTGCGAGATTGAACTGGAAAACGTTTTTCGCGCTGTTGTCGCGCGATGCGCATGTGGCGCGCCGCAATCTATTGCCCATGCTGCTGCAAAACCTGCTGCAGCCGCTGTTGTTCACGTTCGTGTTCGGCCGCGTGATGACCACCAGCCACATGATTCCGGAATCGTATAAGAGCATTCTGCTGCCGGGCGTGATGGCCATCAGCATGGTGCTGGCCGGGGTCCAGGCTGTGGCCATGCCGCTGATCACGGAATTCCAGTTCACGCGCGAGATTGAAGACCGCTTGCTGGCGCCGATCGATATCGGCTGGCTGGCCGGGGAAAAAGTGGTGGCGGGAATGATTCAGGCGCTCTTCGCGGGCCTGGTGGTGATTCCCGCGGCATGGCTGCTGATGGGGTCCGGTTTGAAAATGGATTTCAGCCGGCCGGTCGAATTCGCGGCGGTATGTTTGTTGGTGGCGCTGTTCTCCTCCGCCGGGGGCCTGGCGCTGGGATGCAGCGTGGGCCAGACGCAGATCGGTCTCATGTTCAGCCTGGTGTTGGCGCCGATGATGATGTTTGGTTGTGCCTATTACCCGTGGAACGCGCTGAGTCCGTTTCCCATCTTAAAAATTGCGGTGCTGGCCAATCCTCTGGTCTACGCCAGTGAAGGGTTGCGCGGCGCGCTGGCGCCGGTGCCCGGACAAATGCCCATGGCCGCGGTGTTGATAGCGCTGCTCGTAATCGACGCTTTGCTGTTGGTGGTGGGGCTCAAGACATTTCACCGCAAAGCCGTGGAGCTGAGCCGGTGCCGGGCAATTCTGTGCTAGCTTTCAGTCGTGCGGACCTACTTTCACGTAGACATGGATGCCTTCTTCGTGTCGGTGGAAGAGCTCTATGACCCATCGCTGAAGGGCCTGCCGGTGGTGGTCGGCGGCCGCCCCAATGAGCGTGGCGTGGTCTCGGCGGCGTCCTATGCGGCGCGCAAGTTCGGCGTCCATTCTGCCATGCCGCTACGTACGGCTTACAAACTCTGCCCGCAGGCCATCTTCGTGGACGGCCATCCGGAGCGCTACCGCGAGTCCTCGCACAAAGTCTACGAGGTACTGTGCGCGTTTTCGCCGCTGGTAGAGATGGCCTCAGTTGACGAAGCTTATCTCGACATCACCGGCACCGGGCGTCTCTACGGTCCTCCGTTGCGAGCCGCGCACCTGCTGCACCAGCGCATGAAGGCGGAGACGCGGCTGAATTGTTCCATCGGGATTGCCGCCTCGCGCCTGGTTGCCAAAATCAGCTCGGATCAGGCTAAGCCTAACGGTGTGTTGTGGGTGATGCCCGGGCATGAGCCGGCTTTTCTGGCACCGCTCGATGTCAGGAAGGTGCCGGGCGTGGGCAAAGTGACGGAGAAAAATCTGCATGCATTCGGCATCCGCAAAGTGGGCGACCTGGCTCGTCTGGACGAAGCCTTTCTAGAGCGGCACTTCGGCAAGTGGGGACTGGCGCTGGCCGGTAAATCGCGCGGCCTGGATGCCGGCGGCTGGTTCGACACCGAAATCGGCGAGGAAGAAGGGCCGAAGTCCATCAGCCACGAACACACCTTTAACGAAGACACGGCGGACCTGGCGCAGATCGAATCCACCCTGGCGCGGCTCTGCGAAATGGTGGGCCGGCGCCTGCGCGAGCACAAGCTTCAGGCGCGGACCATTCAATTAAAGCTGCGCTACACCGATTTCTCGACCATTACGCGTGCCCATTCCGTGCCGCGCGCGACGCAGTTGGATACGGAGCTGTTCCAGGAGATTCGAGAATTATTCCGCCGTAACTGGCAGCCCGGCGCTGCGGTGCGGCTACTGGGCGTACACGCGTCAGGATGGTCCGAAGGCGATCAACAGCTGGATCTGTTAGGCGAGGATAAGCATGAGCGCTGGACGCAGGCGCTGGCTGCCGCGGACCGGCTGCGGGACAAGTTCGGGGAGTCGGCCGTGGGCCTGGCCGCCGGCATGAAGGGCGCCTTCAGGGAACGCACGCATGAGAACCCGGTGGGGTTGCCCGGAAAGAAGAAATCGTAGCTGCTTGCGGGTGGTATGCATACGTCGCCGCTACGCCGCGGCCAGCACTTCCGCCGGCGCCGGCATCCCCCGCCTGGCAAAGCGGATCTTTCCGTCCGGCCCGATCACGTAAACCGTGCGCTTTATGAATAGCCCGTTGCAATGGTATAGCGTCGCCGCCTTCTGGCCGCTATCCACCAGCAGCGGAAACGGAAAGTGAAATTTCTGCCGGAATCTCCCGTGCTTGGACGCGCTGTTGGGGTTCACGCCGAACACCTCCACACCGCGCGCCAGCGCTTCGCCCCAATCGTCCCTGAACTGGCAGAGTTGCTTGGTGCAGCCCGGCGTATCGTCGCCCGGATAGAAAACCAGCACCACGCTTCTGCCGCGCAGCTTCGAAAGCGTCACGCTCTGGCCGGCATCGTCCTGCAGCGTAAAGTCGGGAGCCGCGGCACCCACCGGAAGAGGGTCGGAAAAGAGCCAGGAAAACATCATTGCACCAAAATCTTCACTTCATTGCTGTGCGCCATATTGACAGACATCAGTAGAGACGTCAATCCGGGCGACAAGCCGGCCGGCACTTGCACATTCACCTGGTACAACCCGACGAATCCGGGCGCTAGTCCGGCGAAAACCGCCTGCACCGGCATGGCACCGAAAAATACCGTCGGAGCCAGAACCGCGGTTTCCAGCCCGTTCACACTCGACGTCTGGCCCAGTCCGGTGCCATAGATCTCGATGAAGTCGCCGGCGTGTACCGCTGTAGTGGCCGCGCTCACCGTCGTGCCCGCATGCAGAACGGCTCCGTTGAAGATCCCAGGCTGCACGGCCGCAATGTTCGCGTTGATGGCGGCCTGCGCCCCCGAGGGCGTCACCACGGTCAAGGTTGCGGCACCCAGCGGAGCGTCCCGCGGAACATAAAAATTGATCTGCGTGTCGCTCACATACAACAACTGCAGCGGCGCATTGTCCAGCAGCACGCGCACGCCGCCGAGTGTCGCGGGCCAGGGATACCCTGCGGCGGAAGGCGGCTGGCCGCTGGTCAGGTTAACGCCCGTCACCGTTTCAAGCGCTCCAGGCGCCATCCCGGTCGCGAACGACGCCGCATTCACCGCCGCCGCCACCACCGGAACCGCGCTGCCCGCGCTTAGCGTGAGCCCGGCTCCAGGCGCGGCATCCACCGCCAGTTTCAACTGGTTCGCACCCGCAGCGCCCACGGTCCATGCAAACGTTGCCTGGCCCTGGGCATCGGTGACCGCTGCGCCCGGCGCCACCGACCCGCCCACCGTGGGCGTCGCCACAATACGCGCGCCGGGATACGGCAGGTTGTTGACATCGGTCAGCCGCACCACAATCGGGTTTGGCAGCGGCCCCGCCGAGTTGGCGATCTGGTGGTCTCCTGTAACCGTAACCAGTTTGACCAGCGACGCATCGGCCACCTGCACACGCGCAAATGCCGTCTCGTAATTCACATCATTCGCGCCTGGGGACGGAGTGGCCTGCACTTCCTCCACGCCGCTCCTGATACCAGTGAAAGTGAATGTCGCCGTTGTGGCGCCCGCCGGAATCCTGACCGAAGCCGGCAGCTGCGCACTGCCTTTGGGCGCCTGCAGCTGAACCGTCATATCGGCCGCGGGCGGAGTTTGCAGCATCAGGGTGGCGGTTCCGGTAGCGCCCGTCAAAACACCGGCCGCGGGGAACAGCGAAAGTTTCAGACTGCGCTTCAACGTGGTGTCGGCGGTGGCGTTGTTTGAAGATGCGGTGGCGTAGAATCCCTCGAACAGTTGGCGGTAAGTGTCCACCTGCGTCACATCCGCCGCCGGAACGTCGATACCCTGTGCCACCACCAGAATGAATGCGAACCTGAATCGCCGCTGCGCCACCGTGTAATCCGGCGTGCGCCGGCCTTCCACCGCGATGATGTCGTCGATCGCGATCTTCACCGGCGTCCCATCAAATCTGACGTTCTTCGCCGGGTGCAACAGGGGCGAATAATTTGGCGAGGGGTTGGTTACCGCAAACAGTGTGTCCGGAACATCACCCGGAGCGCGGAATCCCATCAGGTACTGATCGAGCGGTGCGTAACCCTGAGTTTCATCGGCCGTCAGAAAGCGCGGTGAAACATTGCTTCCCTGGTCCGCGATCCGCTCCCCTTCCACCAGCGACGCTTCGGAGTTGAACAGGAAACTCCAATGCACTCCTCCATAGCCGAGCATGAGCTGGTTTGACGGATTGACCGGATTCGCCACGCTCGCGAATGCCAGAAACAGGTGCCCGGCCTCATGCCCCAGCACTGTCAGCGGCGTGTCGTTCTGCGGAGAACGAGCGGGCACAATCGCAGCCGGGTCCTTGGGGTATTGCGACAACTGCCCCATGTTCATCATGGAACGCAGCCGCGAGGATGACCCGTACTCTTGCCCCTCATCCACAGGCGCGAACCCGTATCCCGTAGCCGCCGACCGCACCGTGCTTTCGTACGCCACCGCCCCGCTCATCGCCGGAATTTCCATGTTGTTGTAGACCACCAGGTAGTCGTATGCATCCTCGTGCGTCTGGTAAAACTTCTGCGCCAGGGTGACGATGTCGATCTCCTGCGTATTCCCAAACCGCTCCGCCACCGCGCCTGGGTTATTGCCAGGATTATTGCCGGTGCCATCGCCGGTGGCGTCAGTACGAAAGTCCACCAGCGTAGTGCCCCCCAGCAGGTTGCCCGGCGCGATCCCAACCACCGCGCTCGATGGGGCTGAGCCGGCGTACGAAAACTCGATCCGCCCGTCCGGATACAGCCTCGCCTGAAATGTTTGCCGAAATCCGCTGCCGGTGGCTTGCCATTCCGGCACGCCCACCCAGCTCACCACCACCCGGCTGGCGTCCGCAAACGCACGCACGCCGCCCGCCGTCTGCGACGGGTCCAGATCGTCGAACAGTGGAGAAATGCGCGGCGGACCAGAAGTCATGCGCCCTAGCGACCGCGATGTGCTGGCGCTGTCGGCGGAGGTAAACGTGAGGTTGCCGTCCGAATTCACGTAGACCTGATTGTAGATTGCGCCGAAAAACGGAAACGCGAAGGGTAGCGCCAGGGGGCGCGAATCGTCATCGTCCAGCGCGGCCAACGGCGTACCCTGAGCCGCGGCTCCCGCGTCATAACCCAGCGCCGCCACCGCATAGCGATACCGGCCGGCACCTGCCGCGGAAGGCGTAAACGTCAGGGTATTGCCGTCCAGGTTGAACTGGTTGAGCCGCTCCACCACTCCGCCGGCGTCTTCAATGATTGCGATATTGCCGATGTCGCGATTCCCCGAAGCCGCCTGCGCCGGCGCCAGCGCCAGCGGCCTTGTCGCACGGGCCCGCAACGCCTGCCGATGCAGAAACAGTTCCTCATGCGAGTTTTCCCTGGTAGTGCCGCAGCCGGCGGCGTCGTGGCGCGCCCAAACCGGCGAGGCTGCGAAAAACACGATCAGCCACGTGAAATCGCGCATGGGGGTGGTTTACACTCGAGCCCGGCGGGCTGGCTCAGTTCATGCCGCACATGCCGGGGTTGCTGCATCGGCCGCTGGGGCAGGACGGCATCTCCGCGGATTTCGAGCCGCCCCCGGCGTGCGCGGCAAAGGTGGAATGCTCCTGCTGCAAATGCTTCTCGCCGCACGAGGGACACTCGACTTCCGGGACGTCCGACGTCCGGCGCACCAGCTTCTCAAACTTCGTTCCGCAGTCTGCACATCGGTATTCGTAAATTGGCATCCAGAGCGACCTCTACTCTAATATTAGATTACAAATCCGGTCCATGACGCCACGGACTTCAGCGATGCCGCCGTTATGGTTGTTCACGAGGATGGCAAATGCCACCCAGCTTCCATCCGTCCGCTGCAGGTAGCCCGAGAGCGCGCTGACGTGGGAGAGCGATCCCGTCTTGGCGTGGACCCTGCCGGCGGCCGCGGTTTCGCCGAACCGCGAACTGAGGCTGCCGTCCTGGCCGCCCACAGGAAGCAGCGAGATCCAACTGTCACGCGCGGGCGATTCGTACATGTGGCGCAGCAATTTCATTACCGCCGCCGGTGTCACCAGGTTAAGCCGCGACAGGCCCGAGCCGTCCATGATGTTGTAAGTCCCCGGATCGATACCGATTTCTGTGAGGAAAGCCTTCAGTTCCTCCTCGCCCGCCTGGAAGCTGCCCACGTTCCTGCGCGCGCGAGCCACGGCACGAAGCGCCAGTTCGGCGTGCAGGTTCTGGCTGACCTTGTCGGTGATCCGCAGATCCTCGATCAACGGGGCGGAAACGCGGCGCGCCAATTCCGTTCCGGAGACCTCACCGGGGGTTGGGCCTTGGAGCAGATCCGCAATTTCATCGGGATAGGCATGCAGTGCCACGGCGCTGCCGGCCACCGCCACTCCGCGCGAGCCCAGGGCCTGGCGCAGAGCTCGAGCGGCATACTGGGCCGGGTCTTCCACGCCGAGTAGCATCTCCTGTCCGCGGTCGCGGAGCGGGATGGTTCCCCAGAGTTGAGCGTCCAGGCTGCCGGGAATCCGATTGAAGCGGATGCGCCGCTCACCGCCCACGGCCACCGTGCGGACGCGGTTTTCAATGCGATAAAACTCCAGCGGCGGGTTCAAAGTCAATGCCGCCGGCTGGCCCACGCCCGCGCCCGGCCGGATGCTGAGAGTGATCGTGTTGTCGTTGAGAGTGAGGGCGGAGACCGCCGGCCCGTCATCGGATTGAGGGTCTTCTATGGCCCAGCCGATGGCATAGGGCTGCCAAACATACCAGGTATCGTCACCGACGATGTCGCCTTCGATGCGTTTGACGCCTCGAGCCACCATCTGATCTGCCAGGTCTTCAATGGCCGCCAGCGGGTTTCCCGTCGCCGGCCCCATGTGATACGGTATGGCGCGCGCGGAAAGGTTTGGATCGCCGCCGCCCACCAGCCGGACATTGCCTCGGATAAGGCCCTGATCGTCGGGAAGGCTGTCGGACAGGACGCGGGTTTGAAACTTGAAGTCGGGGCCCAGGCGGGTGAGGGCCAGTGAGGTGGTGAAGAGTTTGGTGTTGGAGGCGGGCACGAAGAAACGATCGGGGTTTAGTTCGTAGAGATTTCGGCCGGTGGCCAGGTCCACGATCTGGATTCCCCAAAAGGCGGTTCGCGCGGTGGGGGAAGAGTCGATCAGTTTTTGAATGGCCTCCGGCAGCCCGGCGGCCGACAGATGGCACGAGACCGCAAACAAGACCCAACACAACGCTGCCCGGCCCCTGTTTCTCATCTGCCGGTCACCTTGGATTCCAGCCAGATCAAGAGCAGCAAGGCCATCACTATAAAGGTTCCGATCAGCGGGATTCCTATGACCACACCGACGCCCCACACTACTGCCGCGTAGCCCAGGATGGCCGGCGCGACCAGGCCGCCTACCAGAGCTATGGAAAAGATGCCATTGAAAAAGCCTGGATGATAGTAGGGAAATCGGCGTCCGATGGCTTCAGCCACAAGCGGATAGATGCTGGCATAGCCGGCGCCCAGAAAAACCACGCCGGTGCCGGCGCCAAAAGCGTTGTCGGTGAAGAACAGGATCAGGCAGCCGAACAGCGCGGCCAGCACGCTGGCCATGAGGAGGCGGCCGTGGCTGACCCGGGGAAGAATAGCCACGGCCCCCAGGCGGCCGGTGAGCAGACACAGCCAATAGATCGCCAGAATGAGGAGTGCGGAGGACGGGCTCATCCCGAGGCGGCGATAGAGGAAGATCGGCAGCCAGCCGGCAAGCGACCACTCGTTGCCAAACTGAATGAACAGCAGCAGCGCGAAAAGAAGCGCGCCCGGGCTGCGAAAGTCTTCAAACGCCTGCCGCAATGTCGGTTGGGCTCCTTCCTTCGGAACCGTGTAGGAACTTCGGGCGTAGAGCACCGCGAAAACGCCGGGCACCGTCGCCATAAAGATCAGAATACTGGGGACGGTGTACGCGTAGAAAGTGCCGGCCACCAGCAGGGTAGCCACCAGGCAGCCGAGGCCGTACCAGATGCCGCCGCGGTTTATGGTGCCGGCCGAATCGGCCTGGTAGCCGCGAGAGATGGCGTGGAACAAAGCCATATTGACCAGACCGGCGCCCGTCCCCAGGACCAACAGACCGGCCACGCGCCACCAGTCCGATACCGGCGGGCCGACCAGGGCGAGGTACGCCAGGGATACGCAGGACACCGAGCAACCAAAAACCAGAAGGAACGACAGGCCGTGCCGCGTCATAATGGGCCGCGCAATTCTGGCGGCGGCCACGATGCCGACCGCCAGGCTCAGGAAGCAGTTTCCAACCGCGGCGAACTTGGGAGGATCGTGGTGATAGCCCCAGGCCGGCAGAATCGCTCCCAGCAGGGCCAGCAGGAAACCGGAGAGCAGAAATCCGGCCAGTGCCTTCCCGGAGCCTGGCTGCTGGATTTCCGCGTTGCTTTGAGCCGGGGCCACAGTCTAGATTGTATTATTCCCGGCCTGGACAAAGTGGTTCCGTTTTCTGATCGCCACGGCAATCCCGGAAACCGTAGGCGGATCCTCCAGATTTCAGAAGGATCGGGTGCGGAGATACCTGTTTTGAGCAGCTTACAAGTGGTCTACAGGATGCAATACGGAGATTGGGTTCTTTGGAGGATTCATGCTTCGGTGAGTTGCCTCGTCTGGGCTTCTGCCACCCCGCTCCGGTCCATCTGCCGGTAGCGGGGTTTTTTTTGCTCATCTGGTAGACTGGTTTTCTCACGACATGACGGGAATCTACGCCCGATGGATGGACAACTGGGAGCGGAAGCTCGCCACGCGCGATACGAACCGGGTGGTCCGGCCGTTTGATTGGGGGACGGACTGGCTGAACAGTTGTGGCTTCCCGCCGTGCCCTTCTGAGACCAATGGGGATGCCGCGGCCTGCGTCTCACAGTTCGTGACCGAGGCGCTCCAGGACTCGGACCGGTTTTTCCGGTACACGCCGGCCACCGATTACCGCTTGCAGGACGGACGCCTCACGTTCACCAGCCCGGTGCCGACGCGGTACCCGGAAAACAACACGGCGCACGCGCTCTGGTTTCCCACTCCAAAGGACAACGGCCGGGCTCTGGTGGTGATACCGCAGTGGAATTCCGGGCCGGACGGCCATGTGGGTCTGGCGAAGCTGCTCAATCGATTTGGGATTAGTGCGCTGCGCATGACCATGGCGTACCACGCCGAGCGCAAACCGGCGGAAATCCAGCGGGCCGACTATCACGTTTCGAGCAACGTCGGCCGAACCATTCACGCCGCGCGCCAGTCCGTGATCGACGCGCGGGCGTGCCTGGACTGGCTTGCGCAGCAGGGTTATACGCGCGTGGGAATTCTGGGTACAAGCCTGGGCTCTTGTGTGGCTTTCATCGCCGCGGCGCACGACCAACGAGTGAAAGTCGGGATATTCAACCATGTATCGATGAATTTTTCCGACGTGGTCTGGAACGGCCTCTCCACGCAGAACGTGCGACAGGGCTTTGCGGAACATGTCACACCGGAGGAACTGCGGCGCTATTGGTCGGTGATCAGCCCGGCAAGCTATTTGAAGCGCCTGAAGGGCCGCGACCTGCAGAGCCTGCTGATTTGGGCCAACCACGACAGCACCTTTCTACCGGAATACTCGCAGCAGGTGCTGCGGAATTTCCGCGAATTGGAACTGCCGCATAAGGTTTTCAAGCTTCGGTGCGGGCACTATACCACGGGTCAGTTTCCGTTCAACCTGATCGACGGGCTGGCAATGTGCCGTTACGCGGCCAGTAATCTGTAGCCCCAAAACTTCGGTCATTCTGTAACCTGAATACTACATCTAGTTGTGGAATGTGGTATCGACCCCATCAGGCTGCGGTTCTATGAGTTTCTATGGGAAACCATATTGACAAAACCGAATGCCTCATGAGAGGATCAAGACATCACTGAAGAAGGAGGTGGTCCAATAAAATGAATTGTAGTATAAGACCGCGAGAGGTGGCCGACTGTTGAAGTCGAGCCTCTAAAGTTGCCGATCCCGCTTCAGTGGTGGGATCACGTTCCTGTGGACAGGCTGCCTCTTGCGTAGCTAAAGCCTCAGGTTTTATTTTTGTAGGCTACCAGCCCCGTGGGTTCGTTACGAGCCCACGGGGTTTTCCCGTTTTTCTGGTATACTGAAATTCTCGAAAGGAATCCCCGTAACAAAATGAAGGTCGGTATTCACCCCGCTTATAACGAAGTCAACGTCACGTGCGCCTGCGGCCATACCTTCAAGACGCGCTCGACCCATAAGGGCGACATCCGCGTGGAAATTTGCTCTTCCTGCCACCCGTTCTTCACCGGGCGTCAGAAGCTGATGGACACGGCCGGACGCATTGATCGCTTCGAGAAGAAATACAAAGATGCGCGCGCTGCCAAAAAGGCAGCACAGCCTACAGCGTAGGTCGGCAGGCTTCAATTTTGATCTGATCGACTTTTGATCTGAGCGACTGCAGGTCTGAGCAGCGGTGGGCGGAAGCCGCCCGCCGCATTTACTTCTTACTTTTTCTCGGCCTGTTGTAGCCGGCGTTTTCGTTCGCGCTCCGCGTGCTCTGCGCGCAATTGTGCGAACAGCGGCCGCTGGTCTTCCCGCAACATGGCATTCACCATTTCCGCCTGGCGTTCGCGGAGCGCCTGGGTTTCGCCATTGGCCTTCTTGTGGAGCTGGTCGAACTGATCCCGCATTTCATCGAGGATCTTGTTGTACTGGATGACCTGTTGATCGTCGAGCTTTACGCGATCCTGCATTTCCGACACCGCACGTTTGCGCATCTCTTCAGGATCGGGCCGCTTACGGGGATCATTGCCTTGCACCGTATTGACGGAATAGAGACGGTAGGCGAACGCGCCCACCAGCGAGCCGCTAAGAAAAACCAATAGCAGAGAGAGAAACGCGGACAGTCTGGATTTCGACATGGATGCTATCACCGACCCGTAGGATCGAGGTACGCCGGACCAACGGTGTCCGGAGTATCGAGGGGCCTGGCTTCCGCCAGCGCTTCGATGTAGCTTTGCGGCGAGTTCGGGTTGGCGTGAGGAATCGACATATACACGCCGAGCGCAATCGAAAGCGCCACCGCCGCCGTCACGAATGCATTAGCCATCCGGCGGAATGAGAACGTCAAAATCTGCTTCGATTCGATCTTCGCCCAGAGATTCGGCATGAAATTCGCGCTGGGCTCAGGAACCGGGCAGGCCTCATGATACGCCCGAAAGAGAGCATCGAGTTTTTCGTCGTCGCTGCCGCGCATTTGATCCATCATACTCTACTCCGCCGGCTTTATCCGGCCCCTTCGCGTTTGGCTGCCGATCCAAAGGCTTTCAGGACCCGCTGCCGGGCTCTGAATAGCCGGACCTTAAGAGCATTTTCGTTGACCTTGTAAACCTTTTCAAGCTCTTTCAGCGACAGCCCTTCCACTTCCTTCAACATCAGCAGTATGCGATCAGCCTCGGAAACCGCTCCCAACAGCGATTCTACGGACTCCCGCATCTTCTTCTGATACTGCTCACTCTGTTCCGCCTTACCGCCTGCCATCGCGTCGGCCAGCATTACCTGCTGCTCCGATAGATCGGACATGCGGAACTCCTGGCGGCGCCTCTGTTTACGCAGATAATCGAAAGCTGCGTTAACCGTCAGGCGGTACAACCACGGTTCAAAGACCTCCGGCGTCCGCAGTTGGTCGAGCGAAAAATACAATCGCAAGAAAACTTCCTGTGCGACGTCCTCGACATCTTCCTGACGGGCGATCAACCGAGTGATCGTCCCCAGAATGCGCTTACGGTACACCAATACGATTTCGTTGAAGGCCGCGCTATCACCTTTCTGCGCGCGCTTAATCAGCTCGAAATCAACCAGCATGCCGCACCATCGTCTAAAAGGCCGGCAGCCGCCAACGATAACTACTCCGATTGGATAGGCGTACCGGCAAGTAGACAGGTTACAAGGCTTTGCGGGGAAAGGCAAAATCCGGGTGGCCGGAGCACCGGCTCTCGGGGTATAGACCTTAGGGGTGAGAGGCGCTTATCTCAAGCCGTAAGCTCATGTGGCAGTTACGTCAAGTGGAATGAGACCGGCCAGGATGCCTATCGCACAATGCGGTTATGCAACCCTACGCGCTTCTTTAGGAGGAGGAGGGCGGCGCCGACGAGCACTGCGCCAGCCACAAGTGCCGTCGTGCGGGGTTCGGGGACTGCTGCCGACACTATTGCCGATACTATCATTGGTGACACCATCGCGTTGTTCGGGACGGCTGTGATAAAGCGCTGGGTTTGGTTGTTGGCAGGCTTAAAAATCAACACGTTGTTGAGAAAGGCCTGTGGAATCAGGTTGTGGCTGAAGGCGAACTGGGCGGTTCGGACGAATTGCTGGGCGGCCGGGTCCGGAAGCGTGGTACCCAGCGTACCCATGATCTGCCAGATGGCAAATGAGATGGGGCCTTCGACCAGATTCACTGCATTCACGGTGGAACTGGGGCTGCCTAGGTAAATCGCGTACGCTGCCAGGAAGGCCGCCTCTTGCTCCTGCGGCGTGGTGGGCACGGCCACAGTACCGACATAGCTGGTGCCGAATGTCGCAGTCAAAGTATAGTCGAGGCAAAAGAAGTTTGTAATGTTCGACCCGGTGAGGGTGCCAGGGTAGGGGCCAACGTTCTCGCCAATGTTTTGAAAGTTAAAAAGTTGATTCGGATCCTGGCCCAGGGTGAAGATGCTGGCGCGAAGAACGGGTCCGACCGCCAGACAGCAAAGCAGGGCGGCGGTGAAGATGTACGAGCGAAGTCTCATAGTCACCTATCGACCGATAGGAGTAGAACTTTATGGGAACCGAAATGGTAGCCTGAAATTATGCAGTTTTCCGAGTCGATCTTCGCAATGCGTTTCAACATAACGCGACAGGACCTGGAGGGGTACCTGGCAGAGGCGCTCTCGCACGGCGGCGACTACGCCGACCTCTACTTCGAATACCTGCAGACGAGTTCCATCAGCATCGACGAATCCATGGTCAAGAGCGCCGCGCAGGGCGTTTCGATGGGCGTGGGGGTGCGGGTGATCGCGGGTGAGCGCACGGGTTACGCATATAGCGACGACCTTTCGCCCGAGAAGATCAAGAAGGCCGCGCGAGTGGCGGCTTATATCGCGTCAGGCCCCAGCAAGGTGGAAAAGTTCGATCTCAACGAAGGCGTCAAACACAACCTGTATCCTGTGCTGACGGCGCCCACCGAGACGGCATTTGCGGAGCGTGTGGATCTGGTTAAACGCGCCGACCGCGCGGCGCGGGCTTACGATCCGCGGATTTTCCAGGTGCAGGCGGTGTACGCGGACAATCTGCGCTACGTTCTGGTGGCCACCAGCGACGGTGTGCTGACGATGGACCGGCAGCCGCTGGCGCGCATGAGCGTTTTTGCCCTGGCGCGTAAGGATGGCGGCGCGCCGCAGCGCGGCCACGCAGGCGGCGGAGGTCGCGTAGAGCTGGACTTTTTCCTGCATGAGAAGACTCCGGAGCACTTCGCGGCGGAGGCGGCGCGTGAGGCCGTGGTGATGCTGGACGCGGTAGACGCGCCGGCCGGGGAAATGACGGTGGTGCTGGGTCCGGGATGGCCGGGGATCCTGCTGCATGAGGCGGTGGGGCACGGCCTGGAGGCGGACTTCAACCGCAAGGGCGTTTCGGCTTTCAGCGGGCGCATGGGCCAGAAGGTGGCGAGCGAGTTGTGTACGGTGATCGACGACGGCACCATCAACAGCCGCCGCGGCTCGCTTAACGTGGATGACGAAGGCAACGCGACGCAACGCAACGTGCTGATTGAGAATGGCGTGCTGCGCGGATACCTGCAAGACAAGCTTTCGAGCACGCTGATGCATCAGGAGGCCACCGGCAGCGGGCGACGTGAGAGCTATGCCCACATCCCTATGCCACGCATGACCAATACTTTCATGATGGCGGGGGAGAGCGACCCGGAGGAGATTATCCGGTCGGTGCCGAAGGGTCTTTATTGCGTGAATTTTGGCGGCGGGCAGGTGGACATTACCAGCGGCAATTTTGTGTTTTCGGCTTCGGAAAGTTATTTCATTGAGGATGGAAAGCTGACGCGGCCGGTGCGCAACGCCACGCTGATCGGCAATGGCCCGGAAACGCTGAAGTACGTCAGCATGGTGGGCAATGACCTGCGCCTGGATGAAGGCATCGGGGTCTGCGGCAAGGAAGGGCAAAGCGTGCCGGTGGGCGTAGGCATCCCGACCCTCAAGATCGACCGAATGACCGTGGGAGGAACGGCTTGAGCAGCAACCATCTGCTGGAACTGGCGCAGGATGTAGTGAAGCAGGCGCAGGCCGCGGGGGCCACCGGCGCCGAGTGCACCATGGCGGAGGGCGAGGAGTTTTCGGCCAGCGTGCGGATGCGCGAGGTGGAGAGTCTGAAAGAGGCGGGCTCGCGGGGAGCGGGACTGCGGATTCTGATCGGCAAGAAGACGGGGGCGTCATACACCTCGGACCTCTCGAAAGAGGGGATGGCGCATCTGGTAAAGTCGGCGATCGAACTGGCGGATATCACCAGCGACGACCCGCACGCGGGGCTGCCGGACAACGACGAATTCGGCGCGGTCGCAGGCGATCTGGGGCTCTATTCCGAGGATGTGGCGGCGCTTGACCCGGCGCTGAAGATCGCAACGGCCAAGCGGGCGGAAGAAGCCGCGCTCTCGGCGGATCCGCGGATCTTCAATTCCGAGGGCGCCTCCTTCGATAACTATGTAGGTCGGCACATTTTCGCGAATTCGGGCGGCTTCGCGGGCGAGTACCGGTCGAGCTACTGTTCCCTGAGCGCGGCACCGGTGGCGCGCGAGGGCGAATCGATGGAGCGCGATTACTGGTTCACCATGGCGCGCGGATTTGCGGGCCTCGAACCCGCTGAAGAGGTGGGGTTGACGGCGGCCAAACGAGCGCTTCGGCGTTTGAACGCGGTGAAGGTTCCAACGCAGAAGGCGCCGGTGGTGTTTGAACCACGGACGGCGCGCAGCCTGCTGGATAACATCTTCGAGGCCGTGCACGGGATGTCGATTTACCGGCACGAATCGTTCCTGACCGGCAAACTGGGAGAGAAGGTAGCCAGCGAGCACGTGACGGTGGTGGACGATGGCACCATTCCCGGCCTCTTCGGCACCTCGCCGTTCGACGATGAGGGAGTGCCTTCGCGCAGGACCGTGGTGATTGAGCGCGGGGTGCTGAAAAGCTACCTGCTGAACAGCTATGCCGCACGCAAGCTGGGGATGAAGACCACGGGCAACGCGTCGCGCGGATTAACGGGGAATGCGGGCATCGGGCACGGGAACTTTTTTCTGGAGAAGGGCGTCCAAACCGCGGAGCAGATGATCGCGGGCATTGCCAACGGGTTTTACGTGACCGAACTGATGGGATTCGGAGTGAACATCGTCACCGGGGATTATTCGCGCGGCGCGGCCGGGCTGTGGATCCGCAACGGCGAACTGGCGTTTGCGGTGTCCGAGGTGACCATCGCGGGCAACCTGACGGAAATGCTGTTGGGCCTGGAAGCGGTGGGCTCGGACCTGGAGTTTCGCGGCTCAGTGGCTGCGCCTACACTAAAGATTGGAGAGATGACGGTTGGAGGCAAGTAAAACAGCGCTTGTAAAGGGTCCCGCGGGCCCGGTGCCGCCGATGGCGATAGTTGGAAGCGTGGTGCTGGTGCTGGGTCTGGCAGGATTCTGGTATCTGGAACGCACATCGAAGCAACCGCCGCCAGCACCGCCGCCGCTGACGGAGGAAGCCCGGACTTATGTCCGCGAGCAAAAGCTGAAGCTGAGCGACGTTGGCATCGGAGCGCATGAAAACTACATGCAGCAATCGGTGGTGGAGATCACGGGCAACATTGGCAACGCCGGGGAACGGACACTCAAAACGGTGGAGTTGAACTGCGTGTTTTACGATGCTTATGGGCTGGTGGTGCTGCGTGAGCGGGTGCCGATTGTGAGCGCGAAGATCGGCAGTCTGGCGCCGGGAGAGACGAAACCGTTCCGGTTGCCGTTCGACAATATTCCGGAAGCCTGGAATCAAGCGATGCCGCAGTTGGTGATTGCCGGAATCACGTTTATGTAAAGGAAGGCGGAGTAACACTCGCTGAGCAACCGCTCCCTGACGGTCGCGGCTCCGATCAAGGCGTGCTGTCGCACTGCGCTAATGCGGAAGGTTTGCCGAGGATGTTGCGGCGGCGACAGCCTGCTGTTCCACTTGAGTGGCCAGGGCGCCCAGACTCTCGGCGCTGTGTGTGGCGGCGTCCTTCTTGTGGGCTTGCTTGTTCAGATACATCCGCCGGTCGGCCTCTGCCAGAAGCCCTTCCGCATCGGTGCCATGTTCCGGGCACAGTGCCGCGCCAACGCTGATGTTGAGCAGTCTTTCACCGCAGACGGCGATGCCTGCCCCGACTATAACTTCTTCGAGCATGGTCACCTTCTCCTCAAGATCCTCGCGCTTAAAGCCTGGGAGCACCAGGACGAACTCATCGCCGCCCATGCGAGCTACATAGTCGTATTCACGGCAGCAAAGCCGGAGGCCCGCGGCCACCAGTTTGAGAACTTTGTTTCCCTCCAGGTGGCCAAACCGGTCGTTGACCTGTTTGAACCCATCCAGGTCGCAAACCAGGATTGCCAGTTCGCCGCCGGTCCTTTGGCAGCGGACCAGTTCGGCATCCAGGTGCAGGAACAACGACCGCGCATTGGGCAGCAACGTCAGAGCGTCGGTAGTGGCTGAGATGGCGACCTGTTGGTATTTCAGCGCGTTCTCGATCGTCAACGACACTTTTGGTTTGACTGCCAGCAGAACACGCAGATGGTCTTTGGTGAACGCATCGCCATCCAGGTGGTAGAGCGTCAACACGCCGGTGATGCCAACGGCGTTTTCGAGCGGCACCGCCAGGGCTGAGCGAAGGTTGCTGAACTTGGTAGGGTCGTTCAGATAGCCGGGCTCCACCGATGGATTGCCGTTGATAATCGGTTTGCCGGTTTCGGCCACCCAGCCCGACAGGCCCTGGCCAATCGGTATCTTCAGGGACGAGAAGAGCCGGAAGTTCTGGCCATTTACATACTGCGGAGCCAGGTAATCGTCCTGGCGCACATAAACGGCGATGGCGTCATATGGGATGAGGCGCTGAAGCCGGCTGTCGAGAACGGAAAGCGTCTCGTGCAGGTTGAGGGAGTTTCCCAAGTCTTGCGTCAACTCGTACAGCATTTGAGCTTCTTGCCGGGCGGCGGCAATAGAGGATAGGAAATCCGGTTGTTGCGGGTCTGCCGCCACGGACTTTTGAAATCCAGTGGCAGGAGCTTTTCCCTTTGTGACGGTCACATCCTTGGACAAGCGGTTGGCTTGAGGTCCGTTGGCGCACGCCATTTTCTCCCATGCCTCATAGTTTTCGGAAAGAACCTGGACGATGTGCGGATCGTAACTCTTCCCGGATTCCGCTATGATTACGGCCATCGCCTGGTCCAGGGGCAGGGCTCGCCGGTACTGGCGATCGGAAGCCAGAGCATCCAGGCAATCGACCGTGGATAGGATGCGCGCGCCCAGGGGGATGGCCTTTCCCACCAAGCCATCCGGATAGCCGGTTCCGTTCCACTTCTCATGGTGGCCGCGAACGATCGGGACCACATCGTAGGGAAACTGCACCCGCTGCAGGATCTCGGCGCCCACTATTGGATGCACCTTCATCTTTTCGAACTCTTCGGGCGTGAGTTTTCCAGGCTTGGAGATGATGTGCTCGGGTACCGCCAGTTTGCCGATGTCGTGAAGGATGGAAGCGGCACGCAGCGCTTGCATTTCGCTCTCTTCCAGTTGCAGCTTCTTTCCTAGTTCCACTGCATAGATCTGAACTCGCTGGAGATGATCGTGCGTGGTATCGTCTTTGGCCTCGATGGCCAGCGCCAGGGCCTCAATGGTCCGCAGGTGCAAGGCCGCGATTTGTTCGGCGTGGCGCTTTTCCGATTCCAGCCGTCCCAGATAAAGCCGATAAGAGCGGAAGATCACGAAGACCACTGGCAGCGCCAGAACCGAGGTTTCCCATCCGAGCCGGCGATTGCAGGAACTGATCAGAGCCGCAATGGCCCCCCCGATCAGATAATAAGGAAAAGACCAGAAGTAGCATTCCTGCCAGACCTTGCGCACACTCTTCAATTCGGTTAGCGCCACCACAGCCGCGATCGATATAGTGTTACTGAGGAAGTAGCCGGTTGCGGCTATGGCCACAGTCAGCAGGATGTGTCCTTTCCCAACAATCACGTGGTAAATCGAATAGCCAATAGCCACTGCTATTGCAGTGCTGGCCAAATTAAACAGAAGTTGAATCGGTTTGGGACGCGTCTTGGTGCCTGCCAGGGACTGGACGGCAATTGCCAGGCACGCCACCACCACCGTCTCCGGGTAGCTGAAGTCCATCATGCTCAGCAGCACGAATATATAGCTGACCGAGATAGTCCCCGTGATGCCGGGGAGCGCCACTTTAAGCGTTGATACGAACAGGGCAATCGCAAGATGACAAATGTAGTGGTATGGCTCTTTGCAGCTAAACCCTGCCATCGCGTCCAAGAAACAACCAAGGCCGCCGGCAAGGATAGTTCCGATATAGAGTCTGGCTTTTAAGTTCATGCCTTTCGGTCTCGACACCTGCTTATCGGCACAATGCGGCCTGGCCTTTACGGGTTAATGCTTTTGCCTGGGTGTCCGATAGGAAACTATATGCGGGTCGCACCCTGTCGGGGCACATCAGGCAAGCCGTCGTATTGGCACACAGTTGGGCGGCGCCTGGCCTGCCTTGCGTTGACCATCTTATTGGCGGCGTTCCTGGCTGCCGCGCTGGTGCGGCTGGCTCCCGGATTCGGGATGGATGAGCGCCAACTCGACCCGCGGCTCAGCCAGGCGAGCATCCAGGCGATGCAGGCCGAGCACGGCGGGAACACTCCGTTCGTCCTGTACTTCTGGCATTACCTGACTGGCCTTAGCCGGGGTGAACTGGGACAATCGGTGTCCCTGGGCCGTCCGGTTCGTGAACTGATTGCAGACCGCTTAGGTCTGACTCTGGAATCCGTTGCTGAGGGCCTGGCCCTGGCATGGCTCACCGCCGCTGCTGCTGTATTGTCGCTGGGACTGCTGCGAACCCGCGGCTTCGACCTGGCGGCTGTCTGGTTGAGCGGCGCATTGATGTGCCTGCCGGCGGCCGTGGTCGGGCTGTTTTCCATGTATCTGGGAACCGGTCCGGCGCTGGCTATTGGCGTCATCCTGCTGCCCCGAATCTTTCGTTACCTTCGCAACGTGACTGGATCAATCGCCAGACAGCCCCACGTATTGGCGGCGCGCGCCCGTGGAGTTGGCGGCCTCGGGCTTCTGGCGCGGCATGTCTGGTTTCCGGCAGTGCCGGAGCTGCTGGCGTTGGCGGGCGTTTCCGTGAGTATGGCGCTGGGCGCAGCGATCCCGGTGGAGGTTCTCTGCGATTCGCCCGGCGTCGGCCAGCTCGTATGGAAAGCCGCCCTGGCCCGCGATTTACCGGTACTGGTCAATCTTACTGTCCTGATCGCCGTGATAACCGCGGCCGCCAACCTGTTATCGGATACGGCGCGCCGGGCAGCCTGCGAGGAGGCCTAGCTTGCCGAATGCCTTGCCGCGCCGGGCGGCCCTGCTCATACTGGGCGCCATTCTGATCGTCCTGCTGGGTGCCGAATACTTCTCGCTGCACAGATACCAGCAGCAGTTTCGCGACGACACCAGTGCCAGGCCCAGCCGGAACTATCCGCTGGGAACCGATGCGCTGGGGCGGGACCGTTTTTCGCGCCTGCTCTACGGGGGACGCATTTCGATGCTGATGGCTCCGGCCGCGGCACTGCTCGCCGTGACGCTGGCGCTGCTGGCCGGCCTGGTCGCGGGATGCCTGGGTGGATGGTGGGAACGCGCCGCGACCATCGTGACCGACCTGTGCCTTTCACTGCCCTGGTTGTTTCTGCTGCTGGCCGCACGTGCCATGCTGCCTCTCAATGCAGACCCGTCCGCCTCTGTCTTGATCACATTTGGTCTGTTGGGATTTCTCGGGTGGGCCGGTCCCTCGCGGATCATATTGGCTGCGGTGAAGCGACATCTGGTATCCGACTTTGTTCTCATGGCGCAGGCATCCGGTTGCCCGCGCTGGCGCATTGCGATGGTTCACGTGCTTCCGAATCTGATGCCGCTGGCGGTGGCCCAGTTCTGGGTGACCGCTCCTGCCTTTCTGATCACCGAAGCCAACCTGGGGCTGCTTGGATTAGGAGTGGCCGAACCCACGCCCTCCTGGGGCGGCCTGCTGCGTGAAATGGAAAACCTTTCCCAGGTAGCTCATGCTCCCTGGGTCTTGGCTCCTCTGGCGGCATTGGTGGTGGTGGTGAGCTGTTGCAACCTGGTGGTTTCGGCAGGCGAGGGAGTCTGATGTATTTGCGGGGCGGACTTCACCGCAGAGACGCCGAGACGCGGAGACAAACGCTGAGGACGACCAACCCACTGATCTGACATCTTGCGTGGGACGTTGCTTACGTAAATCCACCGGTACTCGCGCCAATCCCGGGCTTACCACTGCTCCTCGGCTAGCGCAAGAGCCAAGCGTCAGTTGCGCTCTCAGCGTTTTGCTCTGCGTCTCTGCGTCTCGGCGGTTAAATCGAAACTTGACTCCTTCGCCTGAGATCCACTGGTTCAAGTACTCTTCAATTCGCCTTATAATGGCCTCCATGATCTTACGAATTCTCCTTACGGCGCTTGCGGGCGTGACTCTTCTGCTGGCCGCCGATCCGACCGGCACCTGGACGGGCGACCAGCCGGGCCGCGACGGCAACACCTACAACATCACTTTCAAATTGAAAGCCGATGGCGCGAAGCTCACTGGCACCATGGGCGGCGATCAGTTCGAACAGCCAATCCAGAACGGCGAGATCCACGGCGACGACATTTCTTTTACGGTTCACCTGGAGTTCGGGGACGGTATCGATTTGAAGTACACCGGCAAGGTGGCGACTGACAAGATCG
The DNA here is from genome assembly GCA_963817515.1 of Bryobacterales bacterium. Classification (GTDB taxonomy): domain Bacteria; phylum Acidobacteriota; class Terriglobia; order Bryobacterales; family Bryobacteraceae; genus DATMNI01. Next base: position 104,571 of record CAWFPJ010000017.1, read on the forward strand.
ATTTCAAAGTGCAGCGAAGCGGTGACGATAAGGCGCAGCCGTTCGTTGCCAAGAAAACTTAATAGAGTGTTTCGGATGGCCCAGTCTGCGTGTGTGACGGCCTTACGGTGCGCGCATCCGCCGCAGATACGCCAGCAGCTGGTATCCGAGGATGAGGGCCGCCAGCAATGCTCCAATCGCCCAGGTCAAGTCACCGAGGACCGCGTCCAGGGCCATCACGCGATCGCTGAAGAACCGCCCCAAAGATATATATATTACGGCCCCGGTGATTTCACCCAGAATGTCCCAGAATAAGAATCGGTGCCACGGGTAGCCGGCGGTACCGCTGGCCAGATTGATCCAGGGTCCGAGCGGACTGAGCAGCCAGCGGGTGATAAAAATGCCGGGGCCGCCCCAGGCTTTCGCCTTGGCTTCCATGGCCTCCAGACTGGCGCGCCTTCCGAACAGGCCGGTGAACTTTGCGACGACGGCCGGACCTCCCCATCGGCCAATGGCGTAGCCGGCCTGATCGCCGAGGATGGAACCGGCGCCGGCTGCTCCAATAGCCCACCAGAGGTTCATGGCGCCTTGCGAAATCATCGAGCCCACGACAATCAGAAGGAGGGTGACGGGCAGCGGCACGCCGATGGCTGCAATGATCACGATTCCGAAAAGGGCCGGCGCGCCGTACTGTGACACCGCAGCGAGGAGTTGATCGTTCATCGCGGTTGGCCGCCGGACGGTCGCCCGGCAGCATCGATGGCGCGTTGCAATTGGGCTATCAGTTCAGGAATGGGGCGGTTCAACTCACGAGCGAGGTGGCGAATGGATCGCCGATCGTGCGGCTGCTGCGGATGAACCCCAATGGCTTGAAACAGCAGGGAGGCGGGGACATGGTGTGTATGGGCGATAAAGGGGACCGACATCCAGGCATGGATGGGCTCATTTTCCATGCGGATGTGCCGCGCGTGCCTGCCGGCCCTGTAGGCGAAGACGAAAGTGACCGCGATCGCCAGCATGAAGGCGAGCGCAACAAGCAGCATGCGCCGCCACGTTTTTCCCACAATCCAAATATAGCCGGATTCACTCCGATACTCTTGTCGGGGATGACGCCGGCTTCTGGCTGCGCGCGCAGCCACCGGTATGATTTCGCCGTTCCGTGCCCGAGTTTGGCCGTGGTTCGGCCACGCATGGTAACTTAGTCATCGGAGGCCGCCGGTGTCCACGCTACCGAAAACATTTCTAACGCCGGAAGAATACCTGGGAATCGAGCGCCAGGCCGAATACAAAAGCGAGTATTACAAGGGCGAGATGTTCGCAATGGCGGGCGCGAGTTATGCCCAGAACCTGGTGGTTTCGAACCTTCTGTTTCAGCTCCGGCAAGGGTTGAGGTCACGCCCCTGCAGCGTCCTTCCAGGCGATATGCGTGTACTTGTCAGCCCAACCGGGCTGTACACATATCCCGATGTAGTGGTGGTGTGTAACGAGCCGCGGTTCCTAACCGAACAGAAGGACACCCTGCTCAATCCGAGCCTGTTGGTGGAAGTCCTCTCACCTTCGACGGAAGCCTACGACCGAGGCCGGAAGTTCGAGCACTACCAGTCGATCGAATCGCTGAGCGAGTATCTGCTGGTGGCATCAGACCGCCTGCATGCCGATCTGTTCACGCGTCAGGCCGACGGGCGCTGGCTGCTTACATCCGCCAGCCGGATGGAAGACTCGCTCGACCTGCAATCTGCCGGCTGCCGACTTACGCTGGCCGATTTGTATGAGAAGGTAGACCTGTCCGAATCCCAACCGGCCCTGCCGTGACGCTGGTATTCTGAGACAGATGCCCCCCGTGGCCCTCACCATCGCTGGCTCCGACCCTAGCGGCGGGGCGGGTATTCAGGCCGATCTCAAGACCTTCCATCAGTTCGGAGTGTATGGCGAAGCGGTCATCACACTGCTGACCGTACAGAACAGCGTGCGCGTCTCGCGCGTGGAGGTCATGGCCCCGTCGCTGGTGCTGGAGCAACTGGAGGCGGTGCTCGAAGACATCCCGCCCGCCGCGGCCAAGACCGGTGCTCTGGGCTCCTCCGAAATGGTTCGGGCCGTGGCCCGTGCGGCTGCCGGATTCGCGTTTCCCCTGGTGGTCGATCCCGTCATGGTCAGCAAGCACGGCGCGCTGCTGCTCGCCGGCCCGGCCGCGTCTGTCATGCGGGAACATCTGCTGCCGCGCGCCGCTTTGATTACCCCTAACGTGCCGGAAGCAGAGGTTCTCACCGGCATGAGCATCCGCACTCTGGAAGACATGCGCCGCGCCGCCTGCCTCATTCGCGAGATGGGCGCCCTCGCGGTGCTGATTAAGGGCGGTCACCTCGACTCCGACTCCACCGATATTGTCGACGTTCTATTTGACGGCGTCGAATGGCATGAGTTTCCGGCTTCACGGCTGGACACGCGCCATACCCACGGGACCGGCTGCACATACTCGGCCGCCATCACTGCCGGCCTGGCGCGGGGAGCTTCGCTCAAGAGGGCCGTCGCCGATGCCAAGTGTTTCATCCACGAAGCCATCCGGAGCAACCCAGGGCTCGGCCGCGGCTCCGGAGCGGTCAACCACCATGCGGAGTTGTCATGAAATTTCAGGATCTGCTGATAGCCGCCATTGAACGCTCTGAGATTCCGCTGCGGTTCGAACCGGGCGCTCAGGAAGCCGTCGCCAAGCCAGTGACCGAAGCATTGAAAGTTTGGATCTCGTCGCATCTGCCTGCAGCAGCCAATTCCGACTTCGACGCAGGCTACCGTGCGCTCGCCGTCCGGCTTTTGGCTGAACTCGAAGGCAGTGACGGCCTTCCCGAATAGCGATATGAGACCTTGCAGCTTGATCTTGGCTTCATTGATGGCTGCGGCCGCAGCCGGTGGGCAGACTCTTGATCGCACGCTGGCGGAAATCGCCGCCGTCCGCCAGTTCCATCAGGCGGCGATTTCGCCGGATGGCTCGCGCCTGGCCTATGTGGAGGCATTGCCCGCGCCGGGGAAATCGGCAATCTATACCGCCAGCCTGCAATCCGCATCAGCCGCGCGCATCCGTATCAGCGCGGGTGACGGCAAGACCTTGCATGATGAGCACGGGCTGGCATGGTCGCCCGACGGCAAACAGATCGCATTTCTTTCCGACCGGGAGAAGAAAGACCAGCTTCAACTTTATGCCGCTCCGGCCACGGGAGGCCCGGCGCGTCAACTGACGCATCTCACGGGCTTCCTCCAGGCGCCCTCCTGGTCGCCCGACGGAAAGCGGCTGGCGATTCTCTTCACCGAAAACGCTCCGCGCAGCGCCGGGCCGCTGGAACCGGTGACGCCTGATTCCGGGGTGGTGGAATCCAAGATCTACGAACAGCGGATCACCATTGTGGACCCGGTGACCGGCGGCGGCATTCACCAGGTTTCGCCGGCGGATTTTTATATTTATGAGTACGACTGGTCGCCGGACGGGCGCAGCTTCGCAGCCACGGCTTCGCGCGGCGCGGGCGATAACAACTGGTGGATCGCCCAACTCTACACCATCGCAGCCGAAACCGGCGAGATGCACGCCATCCACAAACCCGGCATTGAGCAACAGATGGCCGTGCCGCGCTGGGCTCCGGATGGCAAGTCGATCGTCTTCATCGGCGGAATTATGAGCGATGAAGGTTCGACCGGCGGCGAAATCTATCAGGTGCCCGCGGGCGGCGGGGAAGCGCGCAGCCTCACCCCCGGGATCAAATCTTCGGCCAGCCATCTCACGTGGCCCAGGGCGTCGAAGCAACTCTACTTCATCGAACATTACGACGGCGGCAGCGCGATCTCTCAACTGGACCCGGCCACCGGCGGAACGGAGCGGCTCTGGCAGGGCGACGAAACCATTTTGCCACCGTTTGACGATAGCGGCGTGGCGCTCACGGCCGATGGCAAATCGGCCGCGCTGGTGCGCAGTTCGTGGAAGCAGCCGCCGGAAGTCTGGGCCGGCCGCATTGGCGAGTGGCACCAGATCACGCACGAAAATAGCGCACATAAACCGCTGTGGGGCGAAGCTAAAAGCCTGCACTGGTCGAGCGACGGCTTCCAGGTACAAGGGTGGCTGCTCTATCCGCGCGATTTCAATGCCAGCCGCCAATACCCTATGGTGGTGGGGATTCACGGTGGGCCGGCATCTTCCTTAAAGCCGTCGTGGCCGCGCCCCGGATTTAACGCGGTGCTGCTCTCGCAGCAGGGATATTTCGTCTTCCTGCCGAACCCGCGCGGCAGTTATGGACAAGGCGAGAAGTTCACGCTGGCCAATGTCAAGGATTTCGGCGGCGGCGACTTGCGCGACATCCTGGCCGGCGTGGACCAGGCCATAAAGCAGGCGCCCATCGACCCGAAGCGCATCGGCGTTACGGGCTGGAGCTACGGCGGATTCATGACCATGTGGGCGGTGACGCAGACGGACCGTTTCCGCGCTGCGGTGGCCGGCGCCGGCATCGCCAACTGGAAAAGCTACTACGGAGAGAATTCGATTGACCAGTGGATGCTTCCGTATTTCGGCGCCTCGGTGTACGATGACCCGGCGGTGTATGCCAAGAGCTCACCCATCGACTTCATCAAGCAGGTCAAGACTCCGACGCTGGTGCTGGTGGGCGACCGCGACGGCGAATGCCCGCCGGCGCAATCGTATGAGTTCTGGCACGCTTTAAAAACGCTGGGCGTGAAGACGCAGTTGGTGATCTACCCGAACGAAGGCCACATGTTCCACAAGCCCGAGCACCAAAAGGATGTGCTGGTGCGGATGATCGGGTGGTTCAACGAGAATTTGCAGTAAGGAATAGTGCCCAGGAATGTCTTTCGCCCCCGATATCAGCCTGATTCTTCCGGCTTACAACGAAGCCCGCGCCATCCCGGTAACCATCGATGACGCGGTCCGCTACTTCACCAGCCGAAACCTCAGCTATGAAATCATCGTGGCGGCCGACGGCGCCGATGGCACGCGCGAAATCGTGCGCGGCCTTGCTCTTGAAAATCCGGCCTTGCGAGCCATCGGCCAGGATGCGCGCCGCGGCAAAGGCCTCGGCATACGCAATGCGGTGGCGATTGCCACGGGCGCGGTAATCGGTTACGCCGATGCCGACAACAAGGTGCCCATCGACGAGTTCGACAAGTTCCGTCCCGAACTGGAAAACGGCGTCGACGTGGTGATTGGCACGCGGCGCGGCGGCGCATCCATCGAGAAGGCTCAGCCGCTATACCGGCGCGCCGGATCGCTGGGCTTTCTCTGGTTTATGCAAACCGTGGTCGGCCTGCCTGGCATCAATGACTCGCAATGCGGATTTAAGTTTTTCCAGCGCGCCGCGGCCAAGGAGGTGTTTCGCAGGCAAAAGATCGATGCCTACATGTTCGACGTGGAGATTCTGGCGATCGCGCGCCGCTTGGGCTATCGCATAAAGCAGGTGCCCATCCGCTGGCGTGACGACGCCGACAGCCGCCTCGACCTGGTGAGCGGCAACCTGCGGAATGTGCGCGATATTCTCCGGATCGGTCTGGAGCACCGGTTCGGCGGGAGGCTGTCATGAAGGCAATGGTCACCGGCGCGGCCGGCTTTATCGGAAGCAACCTGGTGGACCGGTTGCTGGCCGCCGGGCATGAAGTCACCGGCTTTGACAACTTCTCCACGGGCCTTCACCGGTTCCTGGAAGGGGCATGCCTGTCGCCGCGGTTCCGGCTGATACAGGGAGACCTGCTGGATCCGGACGTCACTGACCAGAGCCATGAGCGGCTGTGACTTTGTGTTTCACCTGGCCGCCAATGCCGACGTGCGCTTCGGCCCGGACCATCCGCGCAAAGATCTGGAGCAGAACACCATCGCCACTTCGAACGTGTTGGAAGCCATGCGGGCAAGCGGTGCGCGGAGGATCGCGTTCTCTTCCACGGGTTCGGTTTATGGCGAGGCGGAGGTTTTCCCAACTCCGGAAACGGCGCCGTTTCCGGTGCAGACATCGCTCTATGGCGCCTCGAAACTGGCGGCTGAGGGGCTGCTTTCCGCGTACGCATTGGCCTATGGCTTTCAGACATGGATCTTCCGCTTCGTGTCGATTCTGGGCGAACGCTACACGCACGGCCATGTCTTCGACTTCTATCGCCAGTTGCTGTTGCACCGCGATCACCTGGACGTGCTGGGCAATGGCCGTCAGCGAAAATCGTATCTGTACGTTCATGATTGCATCACCGCGATTTTGCTGGCTACGGAGAAGTGTACCGCTCCGTTGAACATCTTCAATCTGGGCACTGACGAGTACTGCGAGGTGAACGATTCCATCGCGTGGATCTCCGGGCACCTGGGCCTGTCGCCGAAACTGACCTATGCCGGCGGCGAGCGCGGATGGGTAGGCGACAGCCCATTCATTTTTTTGGATTGCGCGCGCATGCGCTCGCTGGGCTGGAAGCCGGAGTTGACCATCCGCGAAGGCATCGTTCGCACGTTGCAGTTTCTGCAGCAGAATCAGTGGGCATTGGAGGAGCACCAGTGAAGCCGCTGAAGACCGACGTTGCTTTTGCCACGCCGTGGTTTGAGATTCTTGCCAAGACCATGAAGCCTGATGAGGCTCCGTATTACTCGCTGCGCTTGCCTGACTACTCGGCCATTGTGGCCATTACGGGGGACCAGCGGATTGTGGCAGTGCGACAATACCGTCCGGCGGTAGAACGCTACACCATAGAATTACCGAGCGGCTTGGTGGACCCCGGCGAGAGCCCCGCGGAAGCCGCCAGCCGTGAGTTGCTGGAAGAAACCGGCTACCAGGCGGGAGAGGTGGAAGTGCTGGGTCCGATGGAGCCCGACACCGGCCGCCTGGGCAATCAAATCTGGAGTTGCGTCGCCACAGGCGTGCGCCGTGTCCCGGGCCGCGACCCCGAAGAGGGGATCGAGGTATTGACATACTCCCCGGCCGAACTGAGCCGCGCCACTGCCTCAGGCGAATTTCGCCAAGCGCTGCATGTGGCCATTCTAATGATGGCGGTGCTGCGAGGTAAGTTGAAGCTGGAGTAAGCTTCTCAGGAGACGGGAATAAGTTGTGTTACATTTAGCGGCACGGGATATGCAACTTCCGGCCAAAATCGGCAAGTATGAGCTGGAGGAGTTTCTGGGCGGCGGCATGTCGCACGTGTACCGCGCGCGCGATACGGTGATCGGCCGCACGGTGGCGGTGAAGATCCTCACGGAGGCCGGCTGCGAGGATGCCGAGGCCAAGGCGCGTTTTCTGGCCGAGGCGCGCATGGCGGGGAACATTTCCCACGACAACGTCCTCAGCATTTACGATTTCGGTGAGGACGATCAGCACCGGCCGTTCATGGTGATGGAGCTTTTGCGGGGCGAAGACCTGCGCCACGCCATCAAGAACGGGCACACCGGGGACCTCAAAGGGAAACTCAAGATCGCCCTGCAGGTGGCGCGGGCGCTGGGCTACATCCACACGCAGAAAATCGTCCACCGCGACATCAAGCCCGAGAACATACATCTCAATCCGGCCGGTGTGGTGAAGCTGATGGACTTCGGAATCGCCAAGACCGAGGGCCTGCAGATGACGCGCGCCGGGTACGTGCTGGGCACGCCGTATTACATGGCGCCAGAGCAGGTGACGGGGCAGAACATCACCGAGCAGGTGGACGTGTACGCGTTCGGAGTGCTGTTGTTCGAACTGCTGACGGGAACCAAGCCGATCAACGGCGACACGGTGGAGCGGATTTTCTACAGCATTCTGAACGAGCCGCTCAACCTGGAGCCGTTGTACCAGGCGGGCGTTCCGCAGTCCGTCTGCGATCTCATCGCCAAGTGCACGGCGAAGGGTCCGGGCAACCGGCCGCAGGGTTTCGGACCGGTTTGCCAGGACTTGGAGCGTATCCTCACGGAACAGGAAGCGGCCACCATAGCGATGCCCGGGACGGGGATACCGGAACAGCCGGCGCCCCCACCCGTGAAGAGCATGCCTGGCTGGCTGTTGCCCGTGGCGCTGGTGGTAGCGATAGGGGTGGTAGTCGTGCTGTACTCTTCGCTGCGGCCGACGCCGCCGACGGAGCCGGTGCTGCCGGCCCACATCAGTACGCCCACCGGCGACATGATGCTGGTGCCGGCGGGGAAATTTCTGTTCGGCGAAAAGAAAGAGCCGGTTTCGCTTCCGGCCTTTTACGTGGATAAAACCGAGGTCACTAACGCCGCCTATGCCGCCTTTTGCGCGGCCAAGGGCCGTGCGCTGCCCAAGAATTTCCCGCAGGACAAGCCGGGTTATCCCGCAGTGGAAGTCTCAATTGTGGATGCCCAGGCCTTCGCCAATTGGGCCGGCAAGCGCCTCCCTACTGCACGGGAATGGGAGAAGGCCGCCCGCGGCGCCGATGGGCGGAACTATCCCTGGGGAAACGAGGCCGACCTGTCGCGCGCCAACCTGGGTAGCGGTAGCCCACGGCCGGCGGATGATATGGCGAACGGCGCCAGCCCGTACGGCGCGCTCAACATGGTGGGCAACGTGTGGGAGTTCGTGGGCGACCCGAGCGGGCCGAGCGAGCACCCGGAACAGTTTCGTTCGATGCTTCCTCCTCCGGGACCGAATGATCTGTGGTACACCATCCGCGGCGGATCGTTTCGCCGTCAGGGCCCACTGGTCCCGGACCTGGTGTGGGATGTCAGTAGAGTTCCCGCGCGCTGGACGAAGGACGACATCGGGTTCCGGTGCGTGAAGGATCCTCCGGCAACAGTGGTGAAGAACTAAGGCTGTATTAGAAGGGAGTGGGTGATAATTCTAGAATGCCAGTTTCACTAAAAGATCAGGTTGTACTTGTGGTAGGCGCCTCCAGTGGGATCGGCCGCGAGACCGCCGTTTTGTTTGCCCGTGAGGGTGCGCGCGTGGTTGCCTCCGCCCGGCGCGGAGATCGCTTGCGCAGCTTGCAGGAGCAGCTTGGGAAGGAGAGCCATAGCATCGATATTGCCCCTGCCGACGCGTCGGCTTCGGGCGAAATGGAGCAACTCGCGGAACGCACCCGCGCCAACTTCGGAAAGATCGATATTTTGGTTTATGTCACGGGAACGAACACACCGGACCGATCGATGAAGCGCCTGAACCACAAAATTTGGGACATGATGTTGAGCGTGAATCTGAACGGCGCATACTACATCAGCAGCGCGGTTCTGCCGCAGATGCGCGAGGCCGGGTCCGGTCATCTGATTTACGTCTCATCCGTCTCTGGTCTTGTCCCGGATATTTCCGGGGCCGCATATCAGGCTTCCAAGCGCGGCCTGCTGGGTCTGGCGCACGCGATTCGGGTAGAGGAAAAGGAAAATGGAATCCGCACCTGCGTGGTCTGTCCGGGTTTGGTGGATACCGAAATCCTGGAGAAACGCCCCGTTAAGCCAGGCCCCGAAACGCTAGCCAAAGCTCTGCAGCCGGTAGATGTGGCCGAAGCCATATTGGCGGTTGCCAAGCTGCCGCCGCGGGCTGTGGTGCCTGAGTTGCACATTATGCCGACATATTTGTGATGCCGGGCTGATACTATATTCGCCATGCTCAGACTCGCCGTTCTGTTTCTCACCGCGTTGATTCTGGTTTCGGCCGTTGATCTTCCTGCCAGGAAATACCTGAATGTGGCAGCCGTTAAAATCATGGTCGCGGCCGCCGAACAAGAGGCCCAAAAGCGAAACGTGGCCGTCACCATCTGCATTGTGGACGAAAGCGGTAACTTGCTTTTCCTGCAGAAGGCCGACCGCACGGGTCTCAACACGATTCAATTCGCGCAGAAGAAGGCGCGACAGGCGGCACTCTACCGGCAGCCGTCCAAGACCGCAGCCGACCGCCTGAAGGCCGGCAATCTGGAGGTTCTCGCCTTTCCTGAAGCCTTCCCGAATCAAGGCGGGCTGCCCATTAAGATCGACGGCGAAACCATCGGCGCCATCGCAGCCAGCGGCGCCGCATCGGAAGTGGACGAAGCCATCGCCCAGGCCGCCATCGATGCCTTGCTTAAGTAGGAGCTGCTTTGCTTAAAGCATGAGCCGCTGTTATCGCGGTTGGCTCGCCAGCAAAACGAGCGTCTCGAGCGTCCGCTCCTTCTGCCCATCTTCCAGTATCAAAAAACGACACTTGCCGTCGGCTGTCGCCGTGAACACGGTCCGGCCCTTCTCGTCGACTGTCACGCGCCCCGCAGGGGAGAGTGAGAAGTACCGGCTCCCCGGCCGCACCGCGTAAAGCGCTGCTGTCAGATCCCACGTTGGGCGATCGTAGGGCATCCGCATGTAGTTGCGGTAAGCCTCCGCCACTGGGTGATCGCCTACCCATGAGAAATCATTTTCGACGCTGGCGGCCGGGAACTTCAGCGCGTTGCCGATCTCATAGCCGCTAAACACAATCGGCGACGGCCATTCTCCGAACACTTTGCGCGCCGACGGAATGTCGGTCATTACGTTATACTCCGGATCCCCGGCTGGAAATCTCCCGGCCATGGCGCTCAATAGCCGAACCTTCTGGGCCACCAGTTGCGCGCCCGGCAGCGGACTGAACGCATCCGGCGCGGAATCGAGCAACCGCGCCAGGTTGGTGCTGAACCCCACCACCACGATCACCACGCTGCCATTGGTTTGCGCAGCCAGGGCGTGCCGCAGCACCCCTATCGCATCCGGCGCTTCGCGGCCGTCCGTGAGCTTGTGTGGGTAGACGTAAGAGCCGTCCGCATTCCGGCGCTCGGCGGGGACGCGGATCATCGCGCTGTCTTTCGGAGTCTTCCCGTTCTTCACTACCCCCACCGGAATGTTGCCGCGCCCGTAGAACGTATCAACCAGGTCCACATACGGCGCGGCATAGCGGTTGTCTTTGCTCACCGTCACCGCCAACAGGCCGGCCTCGCCGCGGCTTTGAAGCGCGTGGATCACCGCCAGCGCCAGCGCATCGTCCACGTCATTGCCCATATCGGTGTCGAAGATCAACCGGACGGGTTCGGCCGCGACCGCATACGGTAGCGCTGTAGCAGCGCACAACAGCGCCATCAGGAACGGGAGGTGCCGGTTCATCAGTTCTCGATTCCGACATGCGTGGCAATGTACCAATCGTTGGCCGCCAGGTCCTTTACGCTCGCCACGCGGTCGCCATAGGGCTGGTTGGCAGGCTCGCTTATGGAAGTTGCGCCGGCCGCGATGGCCCGCCGGTACGTAGCGTCTGTGTCGGGAACGTACAGATAGAAGGTGGATGGCATTGGCTGATAGGGTCCGGCAGCCTCGGTCATCTCCATTGCCGCATCGCCGAGTTTCAGCGTGGTGTGGAGAATGGCTCCCGCCGGCGACGTCGCCCGCCCAAGCTCGATTGCTCCGAATGCCTGCGCCAAGAACTGGATTACCGGCTCCGCCTGCTGCGGATGCAGATACGGCTGCACGGTGGGCGCGCCTTCCGAGAAATAATTCTCTCCCTTGAATGTGGCGACGTACCAGTGATTTCCGAACGTGTCCTTCACGTTTGCCGTGCGCTCGCCCCACGGTTGATCCGCCGGCGTCTGCAGCGACAACGCCCCAGCTTCGAGCGCCAACTGATACACGCTGTCCGTGTCTCTGACATAAATGTGAAAGGCCATGGGCTTCGCCGCGCCCTGCCACGAAAGACCGGGGCCGCCGCCGCCGATCATCAACATGCAATCCCCAACCTGTACTTCGCTGTGGACTCCGCCGGCCGATCCCACTGCCCGGAACGTCTCCTCGCCGGCGAACGTACGTTTCACAAACTCGATCAGCCCAAGCGCGTCCTGCACAATGACATAAGGGGTTAACGTGCGGAAACCGTTGCGCACAGGGTTTACGGCGGCCCTTTTGAGCTCTTGCTGCTCCATAAGTTCAGCCTCCAGGCCGGGCAGTTCATCTCCCGTTTCGGACCTCTCGCCCAGCTATTTTTCCCGGGTTGCCATCTTTTTCTCGAGCGCCTTCATCAGGCGGCTCTCCACCTCTGCCGGGATCGGGTGCGGCTCCATCCCTTTATAAATGCGGATGGTCTTCTTGGTCGTGTCGGCAATTACCCAGCAGTTAGGACACTCCGCGATGTGGCTCTCCAGCTTGGCACGAACTTCGGCATCCACGGATTCGTCCAGGTATTCACTCAACTCGCTCAAAAAGTCCTTACATGTAAGCAAAAGCGTCGTCCCCCTTGCGTTTGAAGAAGCGTGTAAGCCTCTCACGCAATTGCAGCCGGGCTCGCAACAGCCTGCTCTTTACCGCCGGCACGGAAAGGTTCAATGCTTCCGCCGTCTCTTCGGTGGAGAGCTCCTCGATATCGCGCAAAACAAATACGGAACGGTAAGGAGGCTCCAGACTTTGAATCGCCGTATCCAGGATTCCGCCCAACTCTTCCCTGGAAAACTGCTGCTCGGGATCCTCATCCCAAGCAGCGATTTCGCGGGTTACGGTGTCCTCACCGGTGTCGATTGTCTCGTCCAGCGAAACCGATTTGTCGGTCTTCCTGCGCCGCAACTTCATCAAGGCCTGGTTTACCGCGATGCGGACAATCCAGGTGTAGAACTTCGAGTCGCCCTTGAACTGATCCAGGTGCTCATAAGCCTTCATGAACGTCTCTTGCAGCACGTCCTCGGCGTCCTCGCGATTCTGCGTGATGTGTTGCGCCAGCCGGAAAATTTTTCCTTCGTAGCGCCTCACCAGTTCGCCGAACGCAACGGTATCGCCCTTACGCGATTGGATAACCAGCGTGGCTTCATCTGTACCGGCTTGGCTTGAGACGGGCATGGGCTGCAAATTTTATGATAACCCAGCTCGATGCCCCAAATCCCAGCGGTAGCTACCGAAGGCACCGCAAATGGGTGTAGCCTGTTTTTTGTGAGTAAAGAGGAAGCCACCCAGGTGCTCTCGGTCGCCGGTCGCGAGGTTCGCGTGACGCACCCGGACAAGCCATATTTTTCGAAACAGACGAAGCTCTCGAAAATCGATATCGTGCGCTATTACCTGTCGGTCGTGCCGGGCGCTCTGGCGGGCATCGCGGATCGGCCGCTGGTTCTCAAGCGCTTCGTTAACGGGGCTGAAGGCGAGGCGTTTTATCAAAAGCGCGCGCCCGCAGACAGGCCGCCCTGGCTTCGAACCGTAACGCTGTCATTCCCCTCAGGCCGCACCGCGGAAGAGGTTGTCGTCGATGATGCGGCGGGGCTGGCCTGGGCCGTCAACCTGGGCTGCATCGAACTACATCCGCACCCGGTGCGCTCCGGCGATCTCGAGCACCCGGACGAACTGCGGGTGGATCTCGATCCAGGCCCTGGTGTCAGTTGGGCGGACGTGCGCAAGGTTGCCCTGGAGGTGAAATTGCTCCTTGAGGAGATGGGCCTTCGCGGTTGGCCCAAGACCAGCGGTTCACGCGGGATGCACGTGAATGTCAGAATCGAAGTGCGCTGGACCTTCAGCGAAGTGCGCCGGGCGGCGATCGCGCTGTCCCGTGCAGTCGAGCGGCGCGTCCCATCCCTGGCCAGTTCGAAATGGTGGAAAGAGGAGCGTCACGGTGTGTTCCTCGACTACAATCAGAACGCCAAGGACAGGACCACGTGCTCCGCGTATTCCGTGCGGCCTCTCCCCGACGCCCGTGTATCCACGCCGCTTCACTGGCATGAGGTTCCCGACTGCGAGCCGGCAGATTTTACCGTACTGACGATTCCGGGACGTTTCGCGGAACTCGGCGATCCCCACGCCGGCATCGACGCCGCGCCAGGTTCGCTCGAAAAGTTGCTCGAGCTTGCGGCCAGAGACGAAGCCGCGGGCCTCGGCGACGCACCCTGGCCGCCGCACTTTCGAAAGATGGAGGGCGAAGCGCCCCGGGTGGCGCCTTCGCGCGCCAGGTCAACTGCGAAAAAACGTCCGGTAACGCCGGCGGTCCATGCCGCCGGTGCCTTCGCCCGGCGGAGCAAGATGCCACTGGTGGTGGTGGCGAACTCTACCAACAAGGATGCGGCGCTGGCGGGCCTGGAAAGGTGGAAAAGCAAACATGCCGAAGTGTCCAGGCATCTCGCCGTGGATGATGTGCTGGTCGACTCCATGAGAGGCCGGTCATCCACCTGGACCCGCATCCGCGTAAATCTGCGCCATGTGCCCGAAGCGCTTCGGCCGCCGCAGGAAACGCCCGACCCCGATGACGATCCGACGCGGGAGTGGCGTAAAAAGCGCGCTTCGACGTCTTCGAACGACGAAGCGTGAGCGTCTCTGGAGAGCATCAACGGCCGCTGGCAAAAACCGCTTTCAGCTCATGCGGCGGAACCACTTCGAGCTGTTCATAGGTGCAGTCGCCGGGCTTCTTGTCCGTGCGCCATCTGCGAAAATGCGCCAGGTGGCGGAAGCGGGTGCCCTGCATGTGTTCGTAAGCCACTTCCACCACCAACTCGGGCCGCAGCGGTTCCCACGACAGGTCCTTGCCCTGGCTCCAGCGGCTCTGGCCACCCGGCATGCGGTGCGGGGCGTCACCTGCTGAGGGTTCGTACGCCGCCCATTGTTTCCAGGGATGATCGGCTAGCGCGTCCTTGCGGTAGGGTGCCAGGTATTCTGCGAGCTCCCCGCGTTTCTCTTCCGTGAAGCTCGCGCAGACGCCGACATGCTGCAGGGCGCCCGAATCGTCGAAGAGGCCCAGCAGCAGTGAACCGACAGCCGTACGCTCGCCCTTCTTGTGCCAACGAAATCCGGCTACGACGCAGTCGCAATCGCGCTCGTGCTTGACCTTGAGCATGACGCGCTTGTTCGGCTCATAGGTGCCTGAAACCGGTTTGGCAATAACTCCGTCGAGACCCGCGCCCTCGAAGCGGCGAAACCAATCCGACGCGACCGCCGTTTCGTAGGTTGCCGGCGTAAGATGGATCGGCGGCGCGGCGCGCGAAAGTAGCGGTTCCAGCTCCTGCCGGCGGCTTTGGAATGGTTCGGCTCGCAGATCCCGGTCGCCTTCGCAAAGCAGGTCGAAGAACACGATGGATGCCGGAATTTCCTGGGACAGAAGCTTCACTCGCGACGCGGCGGGATGAATGCGGAGCTGTAGCGCTTCGAAGTCGAGCCGGCTATCCTTGGCGATGACGATTTCGCCGTCCAGCACGCAGCGGGCCGGCAACTCCGACCGCAGCGGCTGGAGCAACTCAGGAAAGTAGCGGTTGAGCGACTTTTCATCGCGGCTCTGGATGAGGATCTCGTCTCCGTCGCGGAAGACCAACGTGCGAAACCCATCCCATTTCGGTTCGAAGATCCAGCTTCCTTCTGTTGGTAATTCGCCAACTCGCTTGGCAAGCATCGGCAAGACCGGCGGGTTCACGGGAAGATCCACGCTTACTGTTATACCGCGCAGGCCCGTCTTGATCGAACGCACTGCTGTCAACCCGCGTGTTACGCTGAAAATTCCCTATGAGTAACATCGAGATCACCCTGCCCGACGGCAGCAAAAAACCGGTCGAGGCGGGAACCACTCCCCTCGATATCGCCAGATCGATCGGGTCTCGCCTGGCGGACGCGGTCGTCGTCGCCAAGGTTAATGGCGAACTCTACGACGTAACGCGCCCGCTCGAATCCGATGCCACCGTTCAGCTCCTGACCGCCAAAGATCCCGAATCGCTGGTAGTTTACCGGCACTCTACAGCCCACCTGCTGGCGGCGGCGGTGCTCGAACTGTACCCTGAGACCCAACTGGGGATCGGACCGCCCATCGACACCGGCTTCTACTATGATTTTGATCGAGCCACTCCGTTTACCCCGGACGACCTCGCCAAGATCGAAAAGAAAATGTGGGAGATTCAGGCCCGAAATCTTCCTTATGAACGAGTGCTCACAGCCAAGGATGACGGGCTCCGGAAATATTCGGATGCCTGGATGAAGTGCGAATTGATCCAGGAGCGCGCCGGCGACATTTTCACCGAATACACGCTGGGCCCCCAATTCATTGACTTTTGCCGCGGTCCGCATTTGCCCAGCACATCGAAAATCAAGGCCTTTAAGCTGCTCTCCGTGGCCGGCGCCTATTGGAAGGGCGACGAGCACAACAAGCAACTGCAGCGCATCTACGGCACCGCCTTCTTCAGCCAAAAAGACCTGGATGAGTACCTCAAACAGGTGGAAGAAGCCAAGAAACGCGACCACCGAAAACTGGGCAAGGAGCTGGACCTGTTCAGCATTCAGGAACTGGCCGGGCCGGGGCTCATCTTCTTCCACCCCAAGGGCGGCATCATCCGCAAACAACTGGAAGACTGGATGCGCGACCAATATCTGAAACGCGGCTACTCCCTAGTTTACACGCCGCACGTGGCGCGACTGGATCTGTGGAAGACTTCGGGGCACGCCAATTTCTATTCCCAGAACATGTTCTCGACCATGGAGCTGGACGATGCCGAATACCAGCTCAAGCCCATGAACTGCCCGTTCCACATTCTGATTTACGCCGACAAACAGCACAGCTATCGCGACCTGCCGGTGCGCCTGGGCGAACTTGGCACGGTCTATCGCTTTGAGCGGTCCGGCGTATTGAACGGCTTGTTCCGCGTCCGCGGCTTCACCCAGGACGACGCGCACATTTTCTGCACCCAGGACCAGATCGAAAACGAAGTTGTGGGCTGCCTGCAGTTCGCCATAGACACCCTGGCGGCCTTCGGCTTCGACAAGTATACGGCCGAACTATCCACTTGGGATGGCGGCGCCAGCGGCAAGTACGACGGAACCGCCGAGCAGTGGAAACTCGCCGAGGGCGCATTGCATCGGGCCACCGAGCGCCTCAACATCCAGGCCAAACTGATTCCCGATGAAGCGGCTTTCTATGGGCCCAAAATCGACGTCAAGCTGGTGGACGCCATAGGCCGCCCCTGGCAGCTCTCCACGGTTCAGTTCGATTTCACTCTGCCGCGCAAATTTCAATTGGAATACGTTGGCGAAGACGGCCAAAAGCACCAACCCTTGATGGTGCACCGCGCCCTCTATGGCTCCATCGAACGCTTTTTCGGCATCCTCATCGAGCATTACGCCGGAGCTTTCCCGGTCTGGCTGGCTCCGGTGCAGGCCATCGTGCTGCCCATTACCGACCGCCAGACGGAATACGCGCGTAGTGTGCGCGACCAACTGGATGCCGCGGGCATCCGCGCTACGGTGGATGAGCGCAGCGAGAAAGTGAATTTCAAGATTCGCGAAGCACAACTGCAGAAGATTCCGTACATGCTGGTAGTGGGCGATCGCGAACAGGCCAATGGCGAGGTGGCCGTTCGCAATCGTAAACTCGGCGATCAGGGCGCCAAACCGCTGCAAGACTGCATCGCCGAGATTCGCAAGCTGATCGATACTAAAGCTGTTTCCGAATGACGGTGATTGAAGTCGCGGACGATCTGGCGCAACTGGATGCCGCAATCGAAACGCTGCCCAACCAGCCGGCGGTTTTCGTGCTTTGGCCCAAAGAGGGCCAGCCGTACATCGGCAAAACCGGGCTCTTGCGCCGCCGGCTTCTGCGCCTTCTGAAGGAACGTGAAAAGCCATCGCGCCTGCTCAACCTGCGGCACACTGTCGGCCGCATCGCGTTCCAGCTCACCGGATCGGCGCTTGAATCGAGTGTGGTTCTGTACCAGGAAACGCGGCGCCATTTTCCCGAAACCTATGCCGACCTGATCAAGCTGCGCATGCCGCCTTACGTGAAGGTGGTCCTCAATAACGAGTTTCCCCGCACCCACATCACAGCACATCTCGCACGGACGCCAGGTCTGTACTTTGGTCCGTTTCGTTCCCGGGCATCCGCGGAACGCTTCGAATCGCAGTTTCTGGATCTGTTCCAGATGCGCCGCTGCCAGGAAGACCTGGCGCCTTCGCCCCAACATCCGGGCTGCATCTACGGTGAGATGGGGATGTGCCTGCGGCCCTGCCAACAGGTGGTGGGGCCGGCCGAGTACAGCCAGGAGGTGGTACGCGTGGTAGAGTTTCTGCGCACCGGCGGCCGGTCGCTGCTCGAAGCCATAGGCCACTCGCGCGACCGCTTGAGCCAGGAAATGATGTTCGAAGAAGCCGCCCGTCAGCATAAGCGGTTCGAAAAAGTGCAGGACGTCCTGAAACTGCGCGACGACCTGGCGTACGACCTGGACGGGCTCAATGGTGTAGCCGTCACCCAATCGTGCTTGCCCGATGCGGTTGAGATGTGGTTCGTGCGCGGGGGCCACTGGCAGGAACCGCAGCGGTTCGGTTTCGAAAAGGACGGCCGGACCATGCCGCTTGACCGCAAATTGCGGGAAACCTTCGCCGCCGTAACGCCCCGCAAGCTCACCGTCAAGGAAAGGCAAGAGTACCTGGCCCTTCTCGCTCGCTGGTATTACTCAACCTGGCGCGACGGCGAATGGCTTGCGTTCGACACCTACGACGATATCCCGTACCGAAAGCTGGTCAATGCGGTTTCCCGCGTGGCGCACGGGCAAGCCCCTAAATCCCCATAGCCCGGAGATTGTCCACGTTATTCATGATTAGAAGCAGACAACCGTTGATGGTAGTGATGCTGGAATGCGTGCTCGATGGCAGCGCCGCTTCATAGTCTCCAGGCTGAAGGATGTGATCCTCGAATCTGACGTCGCCCTCCAATACATAGGAATGTTCCGGGCTCACGTGATTGTGGGAAGGATAAACCGCTCCCGGCTTCATGCGCACCAGAGAAGTCATGAATCCGGTCTCCCGATCGAAGAACAGCAGCTTCGCGCTTACACCGGGATAAGGCAGCGTTTGCCATTCGCCTTCATCCGCGCGAACAATGGCGGCGCGGGGCAGGCTTTTCCTCGTCCGGGCCATCAACTTTTCACGCACACGCGGGTCGGGCGCAGCCTCGGGAATCGCATAAACAATCTGGGCCGCGGTTTCGTTAAATCCGCGCAGCTCCGATTCGCACACCGCGCATCCCGATTCCAGGTGCTGCTCGAATCCGGAAGCCATCTCCGGGTCAAGCATGCCCAAGCTGTACAGCAACGCCCATTCGCTCAGCTCGTCGGTTGGCGCATGGTGCTTTGCGTTTATTTCGAAACTCATGCCAGTTCCCCCAAGGTGACCCGGAGTTTCATCATTCCCTGCCGCACGCGCGTTTTGACGGTGCCCAGGGGTTGATTGAGCCGCGCCGCCAGTTCGGTGTGGGTGAAGCCCGAAAAGACGGCCAGTTCGATGACTTCGCGCTGCTCCGGGGCCAGGTTCTGCAGCGCCGACAAAACGCGCTGCCGCTGGCTGGTGCCCTGTGCCTGCTGTTCTGGGTTAAGAATGTCGGCCGCGAAATCGGGCTGTTCCGCCAGAGGATCTTCCAGCCGGCTGCGGGACTGGCGGGAACGGAGACGGTCGATCGCCCTGGTGCGCGCCAGCATCACCAGCCACGTGCCCACGCTGCCCCGGTTGCCGGAATAGCCCTGCGCACTTTTCCAGACTTGCATATACACGTCTAGCGTGACCTCCTCGGCGTCCGCCGTGTCCCGCAAGATCCGGAAGGCCATGGTGTATACCAGCCTGCTGCTGGCGTCATACAACGCGGCCAGGGCAGACTGGTCGCCGGCAGCGCATCGCTGAACGTATTGCTGCCACGCTCCTGCCGCCGACGCCAACGCCATTTTGGATTCTTCCATCGACGATCAAGTATATCGTGAGGTTTACGGGCCCAGCCCGCCGCCACGCAGAAGCTATGATGAAGGGACCGCCCAGGAGGTACGCCAAAAAAGCCAATGATCTCGATCTGGTTGTTCATCGGCTTCCTATTGATCGCTTACGGCGTCCTGATCATGGGCCAGGGAATGTGGGAGCTGTTCACACCCCCCGCGCATCCGGTGGTGCTGGCGGAGCTGCGCGCGCCCATCTGGTGGGGCGCGCTGATGCTGGTTCTGGGCGGAATCTTCGTGGGGAAGAATTCGCGTTGGTAGTGTCGGTTATTCCCGAGCTGCCACGCCCGGCCAGCGTGCGGACTCCACCACATGATCCGTCACCACCAGCGCGGCAACGCCCGGCTGCTTTTCGATGAGGGCGATCCCGCGTTCGGGTCCCAACACGCTCACCGCCGTGGCTAGGGCATCGGCCTCAATTCCACGGCGCGCAACAATGGTCACCGTGATCGGGCGAACCAGTCCCATCATGGTGGCGGGGTCGATGATGTGGGAATAGCGCGTGCCATCGATATCCAGGTGCTGCTCTCCGTCGCCCGACGTTGAGACAGCGGCGTTCGACAGTTCCAGAACCCGCGTGAACGCCGCTTCGGGACGGTCCAATGAATCGACGCCGATTTTCCAGCCGCGCTCTCCGGGCGGCGGGTCGCCGAACGCAAGATCGCCGCTGGCGGCCACCAACGCGCTGCCAATGCCTAGCTGCGCCAGAACGGAAAGCGCCGCGTCAGCCGCGTAGCCCTTGGCAATTCCTCCGGCATCCAACTGCATGCCGGCCTGGTCCAGCATCACGGTACGCTTCACCGGGTCAAGATGCAGCTTGCCGTAACCGCACCGGCCCGCGGCTTCATGCAGCACCGCCGAATCGGGCAGCCGATTTGTCTTGCGCGCCTGCCGCCACAGTCGAATGACCGGTCCCAGAGTTACATCGAAAGCGCCATCGGTTTCCCGGGCGAGTTTTTGAGAGGCCTCCAGCACGCGAAACAGATCGGCGCCCGCTTCGGCCGGACGGCCCACCGCTGTGCGGCAGATCCGGTTCAGCTCGCTCTCGGGTTTGTAGTCCGAAAGCGCATTGTCCAATTGGGCGATGCGGTCGAAAGCCGCGCGAAATGCAGCCTTCGCCTGCTGGGCGCCATTCGCATACAATTTGATGCGGACCAGCGTTCCCATGTGCGGCTCGACAGCCTCAAACAACTGCCGGTCTGCCGCCTTCGCGTTTCCGAAAAAGCCAAGACAGACAGCTGCCAGAAAGCTGCAAGTCCTACTGCTCATCATGTTCCAGGCCGCTGTTCCAATACTGGTAGATCTCCGGTAAGCCAGGAAGCTTCGCCGGACGAACCAGGCGGAATCCCAGCCACTGGGCATCCGTCATATACCAGATGCTCTTCGGCAATTGCGGATCCTGCTGCTTCCAGGAAGGGTCGGAAGGTACCCGCGCGGCGCAGCGCAGCATATCCGCGCCGTCGTTCCACCCCCCACCCCGCACGGCGTTTGGATATGGTTTCGTGGCCTTAACCCATGGATTGGCACTCACACCGGTTCCGGCCTGGTAAGGCGCATATTGGTCGAGCGTCCACTCCATAACGTTGCCGAGCATGTCATACAGGCCCCAGGCATTCGGCTTTTTCGTTTGGACCTTTGCATACTTGCCCTGGCTGTTGGCCGAATACCAGGCATAGTCGCCCAGTTTGGATGCATCGTCGCCAAAATAATATGCCGTATTCGTGCCGGCGCGGCAGGCGTATTCCCATTCGGCTTCCGTCGGCAGCCGGTAAAATTCTCCCGTCTTGGCAGTCAACCATTCCGCGTATTTATTGGCGGCATGCTGAGTCATGCTGATCGCGGGGTAGCCATCGATCCCCATGCCGAAACTCATTTCGACGTACGGGCGCGTCGGCCGGCTCACGCCATCCACGGATTCGTCTTTATGCGCGATGTCGCCGGCCTGGCTGGCGAACATGAACAGGCGGTACTCGTCCCAGGTCACTTCATGCGCCTGCATCCAGAAGGCCTCCACGCGCACTTTGTGCTGAGGCTGCTCGTCCTTTTTGCTTTGCGGATTGCTGGCGGGCGAGCCCATGGCGAACTCGCCCGCCGGTACCGGGACCATTTCGTAAGCCACCGTGGTGTTCGGGATGGTGACTTTGT
Organism: Bryobacterales bacterium; assembly: GCA_963817515.1. Lineage (GTDB taxonomy): Bacteria > Acidobacteriota > Terriglobia > Bryobacterales > Bryobacteraceae > DATMNI01. The sequence goes on from CAWFPJ010000017.1 coordinate 126,312, forward strand.
ACGGACTCGCTTTGCGGCCGGCCTGCTCCTTCTGGCGCGCCTGCAGCCGGTCGTAAATCCGGCTGACGTTGGCGCGCTCCTGCTTTTCCAAGGCGGCGTCTTGAGCGGCGGTTTGCGACTTTGCTCCGGCGGCCAGCAACACGCCGGCCACAGCCAATGCCAGTGCCGTTCGCATTCACCTACACCAGCTTGGTGATGCCTGGCTCGGCGCGCGGCTTGACTTCCAGGCTGCCCTTCCAGTCCAGGTGCTCGGGGAAAAGTTTCTCTTGCGAGTTCATGGCCTGGTCCCATGTCACCTGCTGCCCGGTGTAGGCGGCCATGCGGCCCATGATCGCCAGCAGAGTGCTGGTAGCCATGCGCTTGCCATCGTTCATCGGCTGGCCCTTGCGGATGGAAGCGAAAAGCAGATCGTGTTCCTTCTGGTACATGTTGTACTGCTGTCCGGTGAAGGCCCAGTTAGTCTTGCCTTCAATGCGCGGTTGGGGGCCGCGGCCGATCGTGCATGTGCCATCGGTGCCCAGCAGGTAGTCGGAGTTTTCGTTGTAACAGCCCACCGATCTGGCGGTTGGCCATGAAAGCCCGTGTGCCGTTGGGATAAAGATAGTTGATCTCGAAGTGGTCGTAAATGTTGCCGCCTTCGGCCGGGACGCTGCGGCCGCCCACACCCACGCAGCTCACAGGAGGTTCGTCGTGCATGGCCCAGGCGATCTTATCCACGCTGTGAATCGCCTGCTCTACAAGGCTGTCCCCGCACAGCCACACGAAGTTGTACCAGTTGCGAATCTGCCACTCCACGTCGCTCATGCCGGCGGGGCGCGTGCTGGCCGCGGGCATGGGCTTTACCGGGCTGGTGTAATAGGTTGCATAATAGGCCACCAGCCGCCCGATGGCGCCCGATTCCACCTGTTGGAAAGTATCCTGAATCATGTTGTTATAGCGCCAGCAGAAGCCCGCCACCAGCGACAGGTTTTTCTGTTTGGCTTTGTCGGCCGTTTCCATGACGAATCGAACGCCGGGCGCGTCGGTGGACACCGGCTTTTCGCAGAAGACGTGCTTGTTGGCGGCGATGCAGGCGGCCAGGTGGTAGGGGCGGAAACCCGGAGGCGTGGCCAGCAGCACCACATCCACTTTGCTGTCGATCACTTTCTGGTAGGCGTCCAGGCCCAGGTACTGAGTGGCTGATTCCACTTTGACGCGCGCGGCGCTCTTCGAAATCTTTTTCAGCGATCGCAGGCACTGGTCAATCTGCGTTTGTTCGATGTCCGCCACGGCCGTCAGTTCGGCATAATCGTCGGCCGCCAGCGCCTGCGAGGCCGCGCCGCTGCCCCGGCCTCCGCATCCCACCAGGCCAACCTTGATGGCATTGGTAACGGATTGCGCCCGGATGATTCCCGGAAATCCGGTCGCCATCGCGGCACCCAGGGCGCCGCTGGTCGTCTTCAGAAAATTGCGGCGCTCGGAATTCGTCGATTCGTCTTTCATGGTTTCTCCCAATGTTCGCACAGGCGTCCTGGCCTGTCCCACTTTGATTCTAACTGGCATTGCATCAGAGCGCGGCCAATACTTCCTTATACAGATACTTCGAACCTTCCACGCCATCCCAGGGGCCGTCTTCATACTCCAGCGCAAAGGTGCCTTCGAATTTGGCGTCGGTCATGATCTTGACGGACCGCCGCACGTCATTGTCCTTCCAGCGATTCCAATACTTGGCGTGAACGTTAGTGTGGGCATACGGAGCCAGCGACTTCAGGCCGTTGTACATAAGGTACTCGTGCTCCCAGTTGCAGAAATCCGGCGAGGCTTCGCAAAACGGGCTGTTCACCGAATCCACGATGATCCGGATGTTGATCGGATTGGCCGTCAGCCCCCAGTGGTTTTCGAGCGTGACCTTCACTCCCACCTTTGAGCCGTGGTCGGCCATTACCTTGAATGACTCAATGCAGTTGGCCAGGTACTTTTCGATTTCGTTGTTCCGCGGATAGTCCGCTGTGGCCACCGGAACCGGCGCCAGCCTCGGCCCGCCGCTGTTCACCCGCATCGACTTGGCGCCGATAATCTTAGCGCCATCCAGCCATTTCTTGGCTACTTCGATTCCAGCCTTGCGCTTCTCCTCATCCAGTTCGCAGATATCGCGCGGAGCATTGTTCGAGATGTGCTGGCACTTCGTGCCCTTGGCCGCCATCGTGTTTGCCAGTTTGTCCAGCCACTTTTTTCCGGCGGCGCTCGAAGGATCGAATTCACGTGTAGTGCGGGTTGCCGCGCCTACCATCAGCGGGACCTCAACGTACATGCTGTCATCGGCCACATCCCCGAACAGTCCCGAAAACAGGTCCATGTGGGTCACTCCCGGGAAGGTGTCCTTGGTGAACTGGGGAAAGTCCAGCATGGTGATCTCGCCGTACTTTTTCTTCAGCTCCGCGGTTCGGGGGTTAGTCCCGAAGCCCATGCGGCTCTTGAAAATGTAGCGCAGCGGCCAGGTGTTGGAAGCTATCCGGGCCAGCTTATCTTTTTCCGTTATGGGGCTGGCGGCAGCCTGCTGCGCGGGGACCAGGGCCAAACCCGCGGCTCCGATGCCGGCTCCGGTAGCCTTGAAAAAATCCCGCCGGGCGAGATTCGGATCGCTTCCGTGTTTTGAATCCATGCTTACTGGTGTAGCATAATTTAGTGAAGGCCTCGGGCACAAAAACAAGCATGCGTCAGGCGCTTATCGTGTTTGTGGCACCGGTGCTGATGGCTCTTTCCGCAAGCGTGCCGCTGCGGGCCGCAGCCACCCCCAAAGTCACTTTCTACCAGAACATCGCTCCCATCATTTACAAGAACTGTTCTCCCTGCCACCGGCCGGGAGAATCGGCGCCGTTCTCGCTGCTGAGTTATGACGATGTGAATAAGCACGCCGCGCAAATTGCCGCTGTAACGAAGCGGCGCTACATGCCGCCGTGGCTGCCTGAGGACGGCTACGGCGAGTTCGCAGATGAGCGCCGGCTTAGCGATGCGCAGATCCAGCAGATTCAGGAGTGGGTCAAACAAGGTACGCCCCCGGGCCCCACCGCGCACGCGCCGCAGCCCCCGAAGTTCACTTCCGAATGGGCTTTGGGAACGCCCGACATGGTGCTTCATATCGCCAAGCCTTATCAGCTTGCCGCCGATGGGCCGGAGGTCTTCTGGAACTTCGTGATTCCCGTCCCCATCGCCACGGCGCGATGGGTGAAGGCCATTGAGGTTCGCCCCGGAAACTCCCGCGTGTTTCATCATGCCAACGTGATTGTGGACCGCTCGCGAGCCGCGCGGCGCCTGGAGCAAACCCCGGGATCCGGTTTTCCAGGAATGGATCTTGCGCTCGAAGAGACTACCTTCGATCCCGACAGCCATTTCCTCTCCTGGAAGCCCGGCAGCGCTCCCGTGGTGGAGCCCGATGGCATGGCGTGGCGCGCCGATCCAGGAATGGACATGGTGCTGAACGTCCACCTGCGGCCCTCGGGAAAGATAGAAACCGTCGATCCGCTGATCGGCCTCTACTTCACCGATAAGCCGCAAACCAAATTCGCCATGCTGGTGCAGCTTCAGCACGATGGCGCCATCGACATCCCGCCCGGCGAACACGATTTTCTGGTGGCGGACGATTTCCGGGCTCCGGTCGACCTGATGGTGCTCGCCATCTACCCGCATGCGCATTACCTTTGCAAGTTAATGGAGGCCTACGCCACGCTGCCCGACGGCGCCAGGAAATGGCTGGTCCGCATACCGGATTGGGACTTGAACTGGCAGGGCGTTTATCGCTTCAAGGAGCCGGTTCTTCTTGCCGCGCGGGACGCTGATTTCGATGCGCTACCACTATGACAACTCGGACGGCAACGTTCGCAATCCCAGCCATCCGCCGAAGGAGGTCAAGGGCGGCAATCAAGCCACCGACGAAATGGGCCACTTCTGGCTGCAGGTGCTGCCGGTGGGCGATGGCGACCAGCGGGCCGTGTTGCAGGAGGCCATGGCGCGGCAGCGTCTGGAGAAAGACCCCACGGATTTCACGGCCAACTACAATTTGGGTGACATGCTGTTGAGCGCCGGGGACGCGGCCGGTGCAGTTTCCTTCTTTCAGGCGGCCTGGACGGCGCAGCCGGCGAACGTGGTGGCTGCAACCGAATTGGGAGCGGCGCTCTTTAGCGCGTCGAAGCCGGCGGAGGCGCGGCAACAGTTCCTGCGCGCCCTCGAGATCGATCCCAAATATACCGATGCCCGCTTCAACCTGGCCAGCGTGGACGCTGCTACCGGCCAGTGGGAGCCGGCGGCCGCCGAATTCAGACAAGTGCTTGCCGAACGGCCGGACGATGCCAACGCGGCCGAACATTTGAGCAAGGTCTTGATCTTCTGGGCCGACGCACTGGCCGATGCCGGCAAGCTGGACCAGGCCGTACCGCGCTACCGCGAGGCGCTCGCATTCAGGCCGTCCGATACGGCGCTGCATACCATTCTGGGTGTGGGGCTCGTGCGGTTGGGCCATTTGAAAGAGGGCCAATCGGAACTCGAAGCGGCTCTGCGCATTGATCCGGGTTACCAGCCGGCTAAACAGGCGCTGGCAGCCATTCAAGGCAAATGACGCGGCAAAATTGCCTTGACTAACATCAAAAGCCCCTTTAAGATACTAGTATCTTTCTACTAGCTTCATTGTCTCGGGTATGATCGGATACCTTTCCGGTCAATAGAGGAGGGGAAATGCGTCTCAGATCGTTTGTTCCGCCAGTAGTGTTGTTGCTGACAGCTGCTTTGCGTGATTGCCGTTCATCCCGCGAAAGCGCAAGTGCTCTATGGTTCCGTGGTTGGCACGGTCACGGATCAGAGCGATGCAATCGTCCCATCTGCCACCGTGACGTTGACCAGTAAGGAAACCAGCCTCTCGAAGGAAGTCTATCTCCGACACATCGGGCCGTTATTCGTTCGTTAATCTGCTTCCCGGCAGGTACGACTTGAAAGTGGTCGCCAAGGGTTTCCGGACGTACGCCCAGACGGATCTGGACGTTAGCCCCAATACGGTGGCGCGCGCGGACGTCAAGCTGGCAGTCGGACAACTTACTGAGACCGTGACGGTGGAAGGCAGCGCTGCCATGCTGCAGACCGACAAAGCCGACACGCACTCCGAAATTGTGAGCAAGGCCATCACCAGCCTGCCGCTCAGCAATTACCGGAACTATCAGAGCCTGATCAACCTGGTGCCGGGCGCCACTGCCGGCGGCGCTTGCAGAACTCCATTACGGATACGCCCGGCCGCGCGCTGCAGACCCACATCAACGGCGGTAACGCGCAGACCAACATTACGCGTATTGACGGCGCTACCAGCGTCAATGTCTGGCTGCCCCACCACGTAGGCTACGTCACGCCGGAAGAAAACGTCGAAGTGGTGAACATCACCACTACCGCGGCCAATGCCGAGCAGGGCATGGCGGGTGCATCGGCCGTCACGCTGGTGACCAAGTCTGGCACGAACGAAATCCATGGCAGTGCGTTCGAATTTCACGACGACCAGCATCTGAAGGCGCGGAACTTTTTCCAGGCTGCCGGGACGGACAAGCCGCTCAGCATCTATAACAATTTCGGCGCCACCATTGGCGGACCGATCCGGAAGAACCGGCTCTTTTACTTCTTGAGCTACGACGGCACCAGGCAGCGCCAAGGCTCTCCGACTTACTATACGGTTCCCACGGCGGCCCAAAAAGCTGGCGATTTCAGCGGTGTGTCCACAGTGATCTACGATCCGAACACCGGCAATCCCGATGGCTCGGGCCGCACGCCGTTTGCCGGCAACGTTATTCCCACCGCGCGGCTTGACCCGATCGCCCTCAAGCTCCAGAGTTACTTTCTCAGCCCGAATTACGGCGCCGCTAATCTGGCTGCGAACAACCTCTATGCCGCGGGCGGACCCATCCTGAGCCGGAATTATTTCGACACCAAGATCAACTTCGTGGCCAACGATAAAGAGACCATCTGGGGCAAGTACGGACGTATGTGGGCGACTTCCGGCGGCAAGGCGGTGTTCGGCGTCGCAGGTGGTCCCGGACTTGGAGGGTCAGACCCCGGGCTGGGCCATACGTTGATCCAGGTGGGGACTATTGGTCACACCCACACTTTCTCACCGCACGTGATTCTCGATGGCGTGCTGGGTTATGAACGGCAGGGCCAGGCAGTCAACCCGAACGATTACGGCACCAACTACGGGCAGCAATTCGGCATTCCGAACACCAACGGCCCGGATATCCGGCAGAGCGGATTTCCAAATATCGGCATCACCGGCTACACCGGTTTCGGCGTGCCCAGCTGGATGCCGGTGACCCGAGTCGAAGAAAGCTATACGCAGAGCGATAACTTGACCATCTCACGCGGCGCCCACGAAATCCGCGTTGGCTTCGATCTGGTTCGCCACCACCTGAACCACTGGCAGCCGGAAATCGGGCAGGGCCCGCGCGGCTACCTGGGCTTTGGCGGCGGTGAAACCGCACTGAAAGGCGGCGCAGCCACCACCCAGTTCAACGCTTACGCGGCCTTCCTGTTGGGCCTGACCGACGATACCGAGAAGAGCCTGCAGTACATTCTGTCCACCGGGCGCGAATGGCAATTCGGCTGGTACGCGCAGGACCGCTGGCAGGTGGGCCGCAACCTGACCATCACCGCCGGTCATCCGCTACGAGTTCTACCCGCTGATGACGCGCGCCGGCTACGGTATTGAGCGCTACGACCCCACCACCAACAACGTCTTCATGGGCGGGCGCGGCAATGTCCCAGAAAACGCTGGGATCACCGTGAGCCACAAGCTGTTTGCCCCGCGCATCGGTTTGGCGTACCGCTTAGGCGACAAGACTGTGGTCCGCGCCGGCTACGGAATCAACTTTGATCCCATCCCATTCTCGCGGCCTCTGCGCGGCTGGTATCCGTTGGTGGTCAACTTTGCCAACCTCGCCTCCAATGGCTACAACTGGTCCAGCACCTTCGAAAATGGTGTTCCCAATACGGTTGGGCCGAACGTTTCCAGTGGCGTGGTTCCGCTCCCTGGTAATGCCTCGGAACGCAGCCCATGGGGTGGCGAGGTTCACCGCGGCTATGTTCAGTCCTACAATTTCACTATCGAACGCAAGCTGCCGTTGGACCTGCTGACCTCGGTCGCGTATGTTGGCTCGCATTCGGTTCACCTGCTGGCCGACTATGATATCAACGCCGGCTTCCCCGGTTCGGGCACGGCCGGGTTGCCGCAAGCCAATATCGGCCGCACCATCTCCACTCAGATGTGGGATGGCTACCTCAGTTCCGAATACAACTCGCTGCAGGTGGCGATTAACAAATCATTCGCCAAGGGCCTGATGGTCAAGGGCGCCTACACTTACTCGAAGACCATCGACTACACCGATGACGACGGCTGGGCCAGCGTAGGCTGGAACTGGGCGCCCGTGTTCCAACGCAATCGCGCCCCGGCCGGATTCGACCGTACCCATGTTTTCCAAGTGGGCTGGGTTTACGAATTGCCATTCGGCAAGGGCAAATCCGATGGCTAAGTCTGGAGTGGCGGCAGCCGTCCTCGGCAACTGGCAGGTTAACGGAGTGATGGCCGCTTACACCGGCACTCCGTTTACCGTCACCGCTCCGGGTACCTCTCTGAATGCGCCTAACAATACCCAGACAGCCAACCAGGTGGGTCCGGTCAGCCTGCTTGGGCAATGTCGGGCCTGGGCAGCTGTACTACAATACCACACGCCTTCGCAGCCGTAACCACTGCAGAACTTCGGCACCAGCGGCCGCAACATTTTGCGCAATCCCGGCCTCTGGAATACAGACCTTGATATCACGCGTGAGTTCATCGTCAAGGAACGCTTCAAAGCTCAGTTCCGTGGCGAGTTCTTCAACTTTCCAAACACGTCGCATTTCAACGGCGTAAGTAGCAGCAGCGTGACTTCCGACACCTTCATGCAAATCACCAGCTCTTACGGTGAACGGCAGATTCGCTTTGGCCTTCGCGCCACCTGGTAGGGCAGGCATTCTTGCCTGTTTTGTCTCTTGCAGTCTGATCTTGGGGCAGGTCGTAAACCTGCCCCGCTTCCGCAACGTAGCAGAATCCTCAGGCGTTCACTTCGTCCTCGAAAACAGCCCCACCCCTCAAAAGCGTCTGATCGAAACCATGCCCGGCGGAGTTGCCATCTTCGATTACAATGGCGACGGACTGCCCGATCTCTTCTTCACCAACGGCGCCGCCGTTCCCTCACTCGCAAAAAGATTCGCCCAAGTATTTCAACCGCCTCTACCGCAACGATGGCGGCATGAAATTCACCGACGTCACACAGCAGGCGGGTGTGGCCGGCGCCGGATATTCCATGGGTGTGGCCGCCGGAGACTACGATAACGACGGCCGCGTAGACCTCTTCGTAGCCGGCGTGAATCGGAACATACTGTATCGCAACCTGGGTAACGGCAAGTTCGAAGACGTCACTGAAAAGGCCGGAATCGCGAGCGGCCAATGGGCCGTGGCCGCGGGTTGGTTTGACTACGATAACGATGGCAAGCTGGATCTGTTGGTGGTCCACTACGCCAAATGGCCTGCCGAAGACCGCTTCTGCGGCGACGCGTCGCGCAAGCTTCGAACTTATTGCAACCCGAAATACTTCGAGGGCTTGCCCTCCACCCTGTACCACAACCGCGGCGACGGCACATTTCAGGACGTATCGAAGGAGTCTGGGATCGCGAAATACGCCGGCCGGGGAATGAGCGTGGCGTTCGCCGATTACGACGGCGACGGCTTCATGGACGCTTTTGTCACGAATGACAACATGCCGAATTTCCTGTTCCACAATCGCGGCAACGGAACTTTTGAAGAGACCGCGTTGATCGCCGGCGTGGCGCTGACCGACCAGGGCCGCGCCGTGGCCAGCATGGGCGCCGATTTCCGCGACTACAATAACGACGGCCAGCCCGATATCGCCGTAACCGCGCTGGCCGGCGAGACCTTTCCGCTGTTCCGAAATCAGGGAAAAGGGACCTTCAGCGACGCCGGGTACGCCAGCAAAATGGGCCCTCTCAGCATCCGGCACAGCGGCTGGGGAATTGGACTGTTCGACTTCAACAACGATGGCTGGAAGGACATCTTCACCGCCAATTCCCACGTCAATGATCTGGTGGAGCAGTTCGAGGCGGCGAAGTATAAGGAGCCGAACAGCGTCTTCCTCAGCCAGGGCAACGGAACGTTCCGCGACGCTTCCGCCGAAGCCGGGCAAGACACGTCTCGGGCACATCGCGGCAGCGCTTATGCCGATCTCAACGGTGATGGACGAATCGACGCGGTGGTCTCATGCCTGGGCGAACCGGCCGAGATTTGGGAGAATCTGGGCCCCGCCGGAAACTGGATCGTCCTCAAGTTGGTGGGCGTGCGCAGCAATCGCGATGGCATTGGCGCGCGCATCCGCATCGGCGACCAGTACAACCACATGACCAGCGCGGTGAGTTATGCGTCGTCCAGCCATGCGGGTGTGCATTTCGGGCTGGGAAAAGCGGACAGAATTCCGAAAATCGAGATCCGCTGGCCCAGTGGGACCGTGCAGGTGCTGGAAGATGTCAAGGCCAATCAGACGCTGACGGCGCGCGAACCGTAAGCGCCTACTGCGGCGGCCCGATCTGAGCTTCTTTTGATAATTCGTCCTTGGCTTCTTGCGCTTTCTTTTGGATGTCCTGATATTGGGCCATCGTCTGGCGAGCCTTCTCATCCAAGCCGGCCGACTGATAGGCGCGCGCCAACTGGTAGTGCAGACTGCCGTCGTCATCCATAGGCAGTGCGGCCTCCAGGTGCTTAACCGCCGCCGCACTCTTTCCCGAACGTGAATATGCCAAGCCGAGAGAAGCATGCGCGGGCAGCAGTTTCGGGTCGTGAAGCAATGCCTTTTCCAGAAACGGAATGGACTTCTCAACCTCTTCCAGGTGCAAGAGCGAATCCCCTTCGAGCAGGTTCAGCTGGGCCGAATCGGGATCGGTCTGAAGGAATCGTTCGATCATCGGAAGCGCGTTCTTGTAGTCGCCCGCCGTATAAAGCGAATTCGCCAACTCTTGCTGATATTGAAGATTGCCCGGTGCCAGCCGCAGCGCTTCCCGCCATTCGTTGGCTGATTCGAGCGCTTGTCCCTGTGCGCGCAGAATCGTGGCCTTGACTTCATGGATTTGCGGCGACTCCGGGAGCTTTCCCAGTTGCCCGTAGGCGCCGCGCGCCAGTTCGCCGTATGCCTTGGATTGCCAGAACAGCGCTTCCGGCGTAGTGCGAAGCACGGCCGCGCCGGCAGCCTCCAGGTAGCGGGCGGCCGCAAAGTGGCAAGCAGCCATGTGAGCCGCGCAATCCGCTCCGCCTGACTTTTCCTTTTGTTCCTCCACCGCGGCCCAGTCGGCGTGCTCGGTCCGCCGGTACACCTCAGCCAGGCCGCCGTGAATGCTGGACAGGCCAGGCAACTGATTGAGCGCCTGATGGTACAGGAAAAATGCGCTGCGGTATTGCCGCCGTTGCAATCGCGTGTCGGCCAGCAGGGCCGCCATGTAGCCGGACTTTGGCGCGGACTTCTCCAATTCGTGAAAGGCGCGGGTGGCCAGCGATTCGTAACTCTTGCCCAAGCCGAACCAAGCCTGTGGATCGCCGGGTGAGATCTTCGCCAGCGCCCGATACTGCTCGGCCGCCTGATCGAAGCGCTCCAGGCTGAAGAGGGCGCCCGCCAGCATGCCGCGCGCGTTGCCGTTGCCCTGGTCCATGGCGACCACCTTCTGCAGGGGGTCTATAGCGGCCCGCGGCTGGTTCAACTCCAGGTGCGCCGCGGCCAGCGAAAGCAGGGCCGGAAGATTTCGCGGCTGCAGTTTCAGCACCGCTCCGAAATCCACAATCGCCTGCCGTTGCTGTCCGGCCATGTGTTCCGACAGCGCCAGATTCAACAGCAGCCCCGGGTTATCGGGCAGGGCTTTCACCAGTTCGCGGTAAACCGGCACGGCGTCCGCGAACCGGCCCTCGGCCATCAGTTGTTTGCCGCGCTGCGATTGACGGACCAGTTCTTCGGATTGTGCCCCAAGACCCGCGGACGCCAAGAGGAATGCGCCCAATAACAATCTCATTCACCAAGAATTGTACTCGACTTGCCACCGATGCCGTAAACAGGAGTGATGCCGAAAACACGAGTGATGCCGTAAACAGGAGTGATGCCGTGAACCGGGGCGATGTCGTAAACTGAGGCCTTGAATCCAAACCTTCCAACCATTCTTGCGATCCACGCGCATCCCGACGACGTGGAGATCCTCTGCGGAGGCACGCTCGCACTGCTGGCTGCGGCCGGGCACCGGATCGCCATTGTCACGATGACGCCCGGGGATTGCGGTTCGGCTGAGCTGAGCCCTGAAGAGATTGCATCCGTTCGCCGCCAGGAGGCTGCACGCTCGGCTGCGCACATCGCGGCCGATTACCGCTGCGCCGAGTTTCGCGATATGGCGATCTTCTCCGATGATTCAGCGCGGCGGCGCGTTACCGAGATCTTACGGAGCGTCCGGCCCGCCATCATACTCACGGCGCCGCCGGTCGACTACATGGCAGATCACGAAGCCACCAGTCTCCTGGTGCGCGACGCCTGCTTCGCTGCGCCGGCGCCGAATTACCGTACCGGAGCTAAGGACGCGTCGCCGGCCTTGCCCGCAATTCCGCATTTGTATTTCGTGAATCCCCTGGCAGGAACGGAATCGGAGTTCTATATCGATATCCAGACCACCTTCGCCACCAAGCGAGCCATGCTGGCCGAGCACGACAGCCAGCGTGTCTGGCTATCCAAACACCACGGCATCGACGATTATCTGGACCAGATGGAACGCTGGACGCGCGAAAACGGGAAGCGCGCGGGAGTTGAATTCGCCGAAGGCTTCCGGCAATACAAAGGCCATCCCTATCCGGAAAGTCCGTTGCTTCAGGAGTTGTTACGCGATTACCATCGCCCGGCAGCTATCCCGATACCTTGACCAGCACTTTGCCCATCGGCCCTTGATCCAGGCGCGCGAAGGCCGCCTTCACTTCTTCAAACGGCAGCACGGAATCCACCACGGGCCGTTTGCCCAGCTTGTCCAATCGATCGACAATCTCTTTCCAAGCCGCCTGTGCCGCTTCAGGAGTGTAGTCTCCAACGTGAACGCCGCCGATGCGATTCCTGCGGAAAAACAGCGATGCGGTGTTGAACTCCGGCACTGTGCCACCGCTCCTGCCTACCACGCTGATACGGCCGCCCAAGCCCAGCATGGCCAGCAACTGGTTGAATAGCGGGCCGCCGACACTGTCCACCGCGAGGTCCACCTTCTTTGGAGCGGTGGCTGAGTTGACACTCTTGCGCAGGTTTTCGTCCGTCGGGTTGAATACAAAATCCGCGCCGAGATCTTTGAGCCTGGCGCCTTTCTCCGGGCTTCGGGACAATGCCACCACCGTCAGCCCCATCGATTTGCTTAGCAGCACGGTTGCCACCCCGACGCCGCCCGAAGCGCCGGTTACCAAAATCACCGAGCCCTGGCGAGGCGGTGCCGGTGGTTCGCTCCATTGAGTCAGCGCCTGCCATGCAGTCAGGTACACCAGAGGCGCTCCGGCCATTTCCTCCAAGGACCAACCAGCGGGAATGGGGGCAATGCTGGCCGCCGGAATCACAGCCTTTTCGGCCAGGGTTCCCCAGGTCTCCACGCCGGCATTGCAGCGCAGAATGCCCACGGTATCGCCAACCCGCACGCGGTCCACGCCCGGACCCAACGCCAGCACGTCGCCAACTCCGTCGCGCCCCAGGATATGCGGCAGCGGCGGTTTGGCCGGATACATCGCCTGGGCGAGGAACGCATCGGCGGGGTTCAGCGCCGCGAGCCTGATCCGCAGCAAGACCTCTCCTGGGCCGGCCTGAGGGTCGGGAACTTCGCCTAGCCGCAGTTTTTCGACGCCTGCATAAGAATCCATTAACCACGCGCGCATGGAAATATTGTCTCGCATGCCCGCTCATCCGTGCTCGCGCGGAAGTACAATACATACAATACATTCGTTGATGCCCGGAAGACCATTCACGAAATTTGCAAATGCCGCCCTGGCATTGCTCTTCGCGGTTGCCGCGTTCGCGGATGAGACCGCCCTAGACCGCTACGTGAGGAAACCCGACCCGTCCTACCACTATGAAATTGCCAGCACGGTGCGCGGCGACGGATACACCACCTACGTTATCGAACTGACTTCCCAGACATGGCGTAAGTCTTCGGAAGTAGATCGTACGGTTTGGAAGCACTGGCTCACGATCGTCAAGCCGGATCGCGTAGTGGGCACTACGGGATATTTGTTCATTACCGGCGGCTCCACCAAGGACAAGGCGCCCGCGGACACCGGTTCATCGTATGCGGAAAGCGCTCTCACTACCCACACCGTGGTCGCCGAACTGCAGGACGTTCCCAACGAACCCCTGACATTTCAAGATCAAACGCGCAGCCTCTCCGAGGACGGCATCATCGCTTACACGTGGGTCAAATACATGAAGACCAGCGATGAAACCTGGCCCTTGCGGCTGCCCATGACTAAAGCCGCGGTACGAGCCATGGACACCATCACCGCCGTGATGGCGACCCCGGCCGCAGGCGGCGTAACGGTGGAAAAGTTCGTGGTCTCGGGTGGATCGAAGCGAGGCTGGACCACATGGACCACGGCTGCTGTGGACCGGCGCGTGGCGGCCATCATTCCGGTGTCCATCGATATGCTCAACGTCGAAAAATCCTTCGAGCATCACTATCGCGTTTACGGTTTCTGGGCGCCGGCGGTGAAGGATTACGTGGAATCGGGCGTCATGGATTGGGGCGGCACACCCGAGTATCGCAAACTGTTGGCAATCGAAGAGCCCTACAACTATCGCGATCGGCTGAGCATGCCCAAGTTCATGATATACGCCGCGGGCGATCAGTTCTTTTTGCCCGATTCCTCGCGGTTTTATTTCGACGACCTGAAAGGCGAGAAATACCTGCGCTATGTACCTAACGCCGATCATGGACTGAAGGGCACCGACGCCCGCCAGAGCAGCCTGGCCTTCTATCAGGCATTCCTGAACGGCACGCCGCGGCCGAGGTTCGCCTGGAGCTTCGAACCTGGCGGCGACATCCGCGTCACCAGCAAGGAAAAGCCCTCTGCCGTGAAACTGTGGCAGGCGACCAACGCGGAACACCGCGACTTCCGGTTGATGACGATCGGCGCGGCTTACCAGAGCTCGGATTTGAGTGAACACGCCGAAGGTATTTACATTGGCCGCGTACCGAAGCCGGAAAAGGGCTGGACCGCGTACTTTGTCGAACTCACTTACCCAAGCGGCGGAAAATATCCGTTCAAATTTACAACAGCAGTTCGGGTGACACCGGATACGGAACCGTTTCCGGCGTATCAGCCGAACCCGGAGAAGAGGTAATTCAACATGCATCGCCGACAATACTTGAAGACAATGGCAGCCGCTACACTGGCTCTTCCGCATGGTGTTCCGCAAGCGCGGGCCGCCGGGGCAAGCAAGGGGCGTTTCCGGCCGGCCATCTGCGCCTATTCGTTTCGCAATCAGCTCAAGGACGGATCGCTGACTTATGCCGGCGTGATCAACATGGCTGCCGAGCTGGGCGCGGATGGCGTGGACATGACCACTTACTGGCTGCCCGACACCAACAATGAGACGCTGTTCCCACTGAAGAAATTGGCCTACCGGTCCGGCATTTCGATTTACACCATTGGCATTCGCGCCCGGATGGCTCAGCCCACACCTGAACTGCAGGCTGCCGAAGTGGAGACCGTGCGTACGTGGGTGGACGCCGCCGAGCGGCTGGGCGCCTCTCACATTCGCATCTTCGGCGGAGCTGTTCCCAAAGGCGCCACCGAAGACCAGGCAGTGGCATGGGCTGTCGAAACCCTGAAACGCTCGGCCGATGTAGCGGGCAAGAAGGGTATCACGCTGGGCATCGAAGACGATGGCGGCATCACCACCAATGCCGACCGCACCGTGGAGATATTCAAGAAAACCGCATCGCCGTGGGTGGGCATCAATCTCGACGTTGGGAACTTTCCGAATGACGGATATGCACAGATCGAGATGTGCGCACCCTACGCCACCAATGTGCATTTCAAGACCGTAGTTCACATAAACCACCAAAGCCAGCCGGCGGACTGGCCGCGCATTTTGACGATTCTCGGAAACGCCGGTTATCGGGGTTATTTGTCGCTCGAATACGAGCTGAACGAAGATCCCTTGGTCAATGTGCCCAAGCTGATCTCGAAAATGCGCGAGACCATCCGCGGCGTGTAGCCGTTTGCGGTTAAAGGAATAGCCTCGGGCCTAGCTGCCCACCACGCCGGCCAAGGGGCTGCTGGCGGTAGCGTAGAGTCTCTTCTGCATGCGTCCCGATTCATAGGCCAGGCGGCCGCACTCCACGGCCAGGTTCATGGCGCGGGCCATTTTTACCGAGTCATCAGCGGCGGCAATGGCGGTGTTCATGAGGACGCCGTCGGCTCCCAGTTCCATGGCGATGGCCGCATCGGACGCAGTTCCCACGCCGGCATCCACAATCACCGGCACCTGGGTAATCATCTCGCGGAAAATCCGAAGGTTGGTAGGATTCTGTATTCCCAGGCCCGACCCGATGGGCGCAGCCAACGGCATCACGGCAGCCGCGCCGGCGTCGATGAGCTTGCGCGCGTTTACCACGTCATCATTGGTATACGGCAGAACCACAAAGCCCTCCTTGACCAGGATGCGGGTAGCTTCCAGCAGCCCGGCGTTATCCGGGAAAAGGGTCTTCTCGTCGCCGATAACTTCGAGTTTGATCCAGTTCGACAGGCCCACCTCGCGGGCCAGCATGGCAGTGCGGACGGCGTCGTCGGCTGTGTAGCAGGCAGCCGTGTTAGGCAGAATGAAAATCCTGGAACGATCGATGTAATCGATGAGGGATTCCTTGGAGCGGTCCGTGAGGTTGACGCGGCGAACCGCCACGGTCACCATCTCCGCTCCGGAGGCTTCGTGGCATCGCTGCATTTCTTGAAAACTGCGGTATTTTCCAGTTCCTACGATGAGGCGTGAACGAAATTCGCGGCCGGCAATGGTCAGGGTTTCGGACATGACTTCATTGTGTCACACCGGCTTGCATTAGACCGGAGGCGCATCCCATTTCACGCTGTGGTCGGACATAACCGCGCGTATTTCTGGCGGCGAGGCAATGCGGAAATACGACCATGGGCCGGGTATCCACGGGTAGCGTTCCACCACGGACTCATCAACGGTTACGCCCAGGCCGGGCGTGCGCGGAACAATCAGGTCGCCATGCTCCAATTGCAAAGGCTCTTTGAGGATCTCGTCGGCCAGCGGGAAAGGATACATGCCGGCGCGGCCCGGGCTGGAATAGCAGGGATACTCCAGCCACTCCACGACCAGTTGCGGCCAGCAGATGCCCAGATGTGCGGCGGCGATCACTTCAAGCGCGGTGCCCCAACTGTGGAAGGCGAACCGCAGACCCTGGCGGGCAACCTCGGCGAAGATGCGGCGCCCCAGGGAATAGCCTCCCTGGCAACAGACGTCCATCTGGACGTAATCCACGGCTTGCGAAAGGATAAGGTCCAGGTAACCTTCCTCGGTGGGTTCGTGTTCTCCGCTGGCCAAGGGAACCAGGTCCTTCTCCTTGAGATCCAGGTAGGCGGCGTGGTCGTCGGGAGGCAGCGGCTCTTCCAGCCAGGCGATGTGATAGCCGGCCATTTCGCGCGCCAGTTGTTCGACAGTGTCCAGGCTGTAATTGCGGTCGCCCATGCGCCACCAGGTGTGGGCATCCACCATAAGATCGAAATCCGGACCGACGGCCTTGCGCATCAGGCGGACGGTTTCCAGGTCCTGCTCCGGACCCAGGGCCGGCCGCATTTTGTAGGCCCTGAAACCCAGTTTGGCAATGGCCTCGGCCTCGGCGGCAAAGGCCTCCGGGGGCATGTACATGCCGGCGCTGCCGTAGAGGCGGATGTTGTCGCGAACGCGTCCGCCCAGCAACTCGGAAACCGGCACACCAAGCGCTTTGCCAGTAAGATCGTAGAGGGCGATTTCCACGGCGCAATAGATCTTGGCGAGTTCGAGTTCCGCGCCGGGGCCGTCCATGAACTTCACGCGCAGGGCGTCGGGGTCGGCCAGGGCGCGGCCCTCCAGGAAGGGTGCAATCGTTTTCTCGATCGCGTGCTGCACCTGTTCGCTGCCGGGCCCGGGCGCGTAGCCCACCAGGCCGTTGTCGGCTTCCACGCGGATGAACATGGCATCGCGCTTCAAAATGGTGCGCTCGCCGCCGTAGAAGGGCAGCCGAATCGGCTCCGGAAACGGATAGGACAGCAGGAACGAGCGGACGCTGACGATTTTCATGGGTATGCAAAATTGGGTGCGCGGAATCAGGATATCACGCGCCCTGGCCGCCCCAGGTGGTATAAAGCAGCTATGGATTTCACCACCAACTGGAATGAGGGCTTGGAAGACATCATCAAGCTCTCCATCGCCTACGTTCTGTCACTGCCCGTGGGCTGGTATCGGGAACAGGAGGCGCACAGCGTGGGTGTGCGCACGTTTCCGATAGTGGCCGTGGCCAGTTGCGGATTCCTGCTGCTGGCATCGCCGGCAAGCCATTTCAGCACCGATGCGCAATCCAGGGTCATCCAGGGCCTGGTAGCCGGAATCGGATTCGTAGGCGGCGGGGCGATCCTGAAGTCGGAGGGCAGTGTACACGGTACCGCCACGGCGGCGAGTATTTGGAACTTCGGTGCGGTGGGCGCTGCCGTGGCGCTGGACCGTTTTCTATTGGCCGCTATGCTGGCGGCGTTGAATCTGTTTGCGCTCCGAGTCTTGCTGCCGGTGAAATTGAGGCTGGACGCGCGCGTGGATGAGAAGCGGCGATGAAGCGATCCAGCTAAAGCCCGCCCGTCTTCAACCGTCAAAACACGAACCGCAACGCCAGTTGGCAGCGGCGCGCGTTGGTGCCGTCCGGGAAACTCTGCGAGGCAATGCCCTTGCCGGCACCGGCCACCGGTTTGATGATGCCGGCCGTCGGCCCGTTCACCAGCCCTGGCGCCAGCGGCGCCAACGAAAAATCGGTGATGGCGTTGATCGCTGTGGCGGATTGCCGGTTCATCACGTTGAAAACCTCCAGTGCCACGGACCCTTTGATCCGCTCGGTGATCGGCAGCGACCGCGCCAGACGCGCGTCCAGGTTGAATACGGAATCGGTTTCCAGGCTGCCCACCTGGTCGAATAACGCGCGATTCCACATTCCGGTGCCGTTCAACGAGCTGGTGTAAGCCGCTGTGGCGCCGGAGAACTGTTGGCCTTGCACCATCACCAGCGGCGTCACCGGCTGTCCGGAAGCCAGCGTTAGAAGACCGGAAAGCGTCCAGCCATTAACCAGGTAACGCGCAGTCGTCCCACTGTCGGCCGGCAGCTTCGGGTCCCACGTCCAGCGCACCACGGCCCGTTGGCGTTGGTCGAGCGCGGACCGTCCTCTGTCCGCGTTGTAGTCGGGGCCGGAACCGCTGGGAAGCGTGAAACCCTGTGCCGAGTTGAGGCCCAGGTTGTCAATCGCATGCGACCAGGTGTAGGACGCCCAGAGATTAAACCCATGCTGCATCCGCATGCGCCACTGCACAACCAATGCGTTGTACCAGAACGATCCGCTATTCTCCACCTGGTACACATGCGCGGAGCTGGAATCGTTCTTCAGCGTCCAATACGGAGTGGTAAAAGAGCCGACCGCCTGTCCGGCGGCATTGTCGATGGTGTACGTTTCGGTCTTGGTGGGATCCGAGAGATTCACATCCCGCGACGTCCATAGTTTGTATCCACGGGTGTGAAGAATGCCGACGGTTAAGGTCGCATCTTTCCTTACCTCTCTCTCGACGGAGAGATTGGTCTCCTGCATGTATGGGTTTGCCAGCTTGGAATTAGCGTACGCCACATTCGTCGTACCCACCGGTATCTTGGTGACCAGGGGAACCATCGCCGGAAACGTCGGTGCATTTGCCTGATTCGGATTCACCGAGATATTCGTCTGGTAAAGGCCATTGCCAAGAAACAAGGTGTCGAGCAACTGGCCCGGAAACGGAGCGTAGTAGAAACCGAAGCTGGCGCGCGCCACGGTCCGTTCGTTCAGCATGTAGGCCAGGCCGAAGCGCGGCGACAGGTCCAGCCACGGCGCGGAAAACCCGGCCGTCTGGTAATACGACGTGCTGGCCATGGTTGGCTGGGGCAGGGAATATCTCTCGTAGCGCAGGCCATATTCCACCGTGAGATTCTGCGTTGCCTTCCAGGTATCCTCGAAGTAAAAGGAGGCTTCCTTTTGGGTCAGGGTGCGGATGGGATTGCCGAAGGTCTGGTTGAAGGAGGTGTAGTTCTTGCCGCCGCCGCTGAAGTCCTGCGCGAATGCCGTCAGCGAATCATACGTGTAGGCGCCTGCGGGGTTGAGCAGCGAGTCGATATAATCCCGCGTCTGCGACAAATCGGCGCCCACTTTGAACAGGTGCGAGTTAGAAGTGAAGTGAAGGTTATCCACAAGCTGGTAGCGGCGCTCGCTGGGGAGCACCGTGGTGTAAGGCTGGGTGTCGCCCACGGTGGTTCCGGCGATGTTAATCGCGGCCAGCCCGGTGGAGAATTTGGTCCCCGAAGGGTATTCGGAGATCCGGTTCTCATAGATGCCGAGCCGCAATTCGTTGAGGCTTTCCGGGCTCACGGTGCCCGTCCAGCCAATTTTGCCGTACCGGGATTCCTCGCGCACCATGGGGTCGCCGATCAGGCCGCCGTTGGGCGCCACGCTCTCGCTCTCGGCCAGGCTGGGGGCGTAAAGATGCGCGGCGCTGGCGTCGAAACTGAAGGTGTTGCGATCGCTGCGGCGGTAGTCGATTTTCGCGAAGCCGTTGAGCGAATGCTCGGAAAGCGGCTCCAGCACGTTCATCTGCGACTGCAGGAATTTGGTGGCGGCCGCGCACTGCGCCGCCGTGGCCGTGCAGTTCGAAGCCAGCACAAAGCGGCCCGTCGGGTCGGCGATCAGCGGATTCGTAATGCGGTTCAAGCCCTCCGAGTTGCGATACAGCGCTTCCAGATTTGCAAAGAAGAATAACTTCTCGCCGTAGATGGGCCCGCCCACGTTGGCGCCTGCCTGGTGTTGTAACTGGCGGGTGTCGTAGCCGGCGGCAAATGCGTCCTGCGATTCCAGGCCGCGGCTGCGGAAATACTCGAACGCCGAACCGTGGTAGCCGGTGGTTCCGCTGCGCGTCGCGGTGTTCACAATGCCGCCCATCGCACGCCCGTATTCGGCGGAAAAATCGCCGGCCAGAACTTGAAAGTCTTGCACCGCGTCCTGCGAAACCTGGCCCGCGATTCCCGGTTTTTCCACGAAATAGTTGTCGGTGGTATCCACGCCGTCGGTCAAGGCCAGGTTCGAAAATGGCAACGCGCGCGTAACCATCAATCCGGGTTGGGCCAGGGACATGGTCACCGCCGGGGCCAGCAGGACCAACATGTCCAGGCGCCTTCCGCTGGTCGGAAGCCGCTCCAATTCCTCCGGCCCCACTACTTCGGACGTGCCGCCCGGGATGGTGTCCAGCAGCGCCATGCCGGCTTCCGTTTCGTTCTTCGTGCCCGCAGCCTCGAGCGCAACCTTAAAGTCCACAGTCTGCCCGGCGGAAACCGTGAAAGGGTCGGACTGCCAACTGCGATAGTCCTTTTTGCTCACTTTCAGGATGTACCCGGCCGCTGGAACCACGGTGGGTGAATTGAAGATGCCGTCGTCGGTGGAGATCATCGTATACCGTGTACCTAATGTGGGATTGGAAAGCACCACCTCGGCTTCCGGCAGGGTGTCCATACGCGCCTGAATGACGACTCCGGCCACGGCTCCGAATCCCGCCGACGCTTGCGCCCAGGCGGAGACTGATGACATGCATCCGAGCAGTGACACAACGAGAACTTTCTTCATTTCGTGACAAACCTCCTAAAAAAAACCGTATGGTCGTTTGATGGATTTCGCGCTCGTAAGGTTACGTAGCCTATGCGTCACAGGGTGTTGCTATGCGTCACAGGTGCGGCGCGGAGAGGTGATGGCCGGCTTCAGTTTCAATGGAAATCGTGCGACTCTGCCGCCACGCCCGCGGATAGCGCCTCGATGTGCTCCGCCTTCACTGAAATCACTCCGTCCAGATTCTGCAGTGCGCCGTCGATGATCAGGAAGCGCTCGCCCAGCACTTCGAATTTGTAGCGGTCGAATGTGCCGGGCGTGACGATGGCGTTCATGATGCCGGTTTCGTCCTCCAGGCTCAGGAAAACGAAACCCTTGGCGGTGCCGGGGCGCTGCCGCACAATCACCGATCCGGCGATGCGCACCAGGCGGCCATTGGGAATCCGCGCCAGGTGCATGGCGGGTATAACCCCCAGGGCCTGCATTTCCGCGCGGCGGTAAGCCATGGGGTGCTTGCCAACGGTCAGGCCAGTGCCGCGATAATCGGCCCACAAGCGCTCTTCCGTGTTCATGGGGCTAAGCGGAGATTTTCCGCCGGTTTCTTCCAGATCTTCGAGCAGCGGCCCCACCGGCAGAATGGCGCGCTGCGCCTGCCACAAAGCGTCGCGGCGGTGCATTCGATCGAGCGGGTTCAACGCCCCAATTTCAGCCAGGCGGTTGATCTCGTCCTGGCGCAACTCCGGGACACGCAATGCCAGGTCATCGATACTGCTGAACGGGCGTGCGGTGCGGGCGCGCACAATCGCATGGGCCGCATCCTCACGCAGACCACGGGCGTAACGCAACCCGAGGCGCACGGTAACGCCGGCGGTCTTTGCCGCCGGTGATGTTAGCCCGCAAACCGTGCAGTTCCACTCCGACTTCACCACATCCACCGGCAGCACCCGCAACCCGTGCCGTTGCGCATCCTTGATCAAAATCGCCGGCGCATAAAAACCCATCGGCTGGTTGTTCAACATGGCGCACGTAAACGCGGCCAGGTAGTGGCACTTCAGATACGCGCTGGCGTACGCCAGCAGCGCAAAACTGGCGGCATGCGATTCCGGAAAACCGTAAAGCGCAAATGCCGTTATGGAATGCACGATAGTATCCTGCACCTTGCCCGTGATGCCGTTGCGCTGCATGCCCGCGCGCAGTTTCACCTCGATATCCCCCATGCGCTTTTCGGACCGCTTGAACCCCATGGCGCGCCGCAGTTCTTCCGCTTCGCCGCCCGTAAATCCAGCCGCGATCATCGCCATCTTCAGCAATTGCTCCTGGAACAGCGGCACCCCCAGCGTGCGCCGCAGCACCGGCTCAAGCCAAGGATGCAGGCAGTCAGGTGTTTCCCTACCCTGCCGCCGGTTGAGATACGGATGCACCATTTTGCCCACGATCGGCCCCGGGCGAATGATCGCCACCTGCACCACAATGTCGTAAAAGTTCGCCGGCTTCATGCGCGGCAGCGACGACATCTGCGCGCGGCTTTCCACCTGGAACATGCCGATGGTGTCGGCCTTCTGCAGCGCTTCGAAAACCGCGTGGTCGTCCTGCGGCAGGTGCGCCAGGTCTACCTCTTCGCCGTAGGTTTCCGGAATCAGCTTGAGGGTGTCTTCGATCACCGCCATCATGCCCAGCCCCAGCAGGTCCACCTTGATGATCCCCATATCGGCGCAGTCTTCCTTGTCCCACTGCACCACCACGCGGCCGGGCATGGTGGCCGGCTCCAGCGGGACCACGGAATCCAGTTGGCCCTGGCAAATTACCATGCCGCCCGAATGCTGGCCCAGGTGGCGCGGCAGGTCCTGCGCCATCTGGTAAAGCTCGAAAAATTTGCGCACGCGCGGATTGTCCAAACTCAAACCGGCCTCCTGGAACTGCCGCGCCGTGGTGTCCCTGGGATCTTTCCATTCCCACGTGCGCACCAGCCCGGTGAGCCGCTCGATGGTGGTGATTTCGAAGCCCAGCGCCTTACCGACTTCGCGCGCGGCTGAGCGCCCCCGGTAAGTAATGACGTTGGCCGTCATGGCGGCGCCCAGTTTTCCGAAGCGCTGGTAAACATACTGGATAGCCTGCTCACGCTTATCGCCGCTGGGAAGGTCGATATCGATATCCGGATACTCGCCGCGCTCCTCGGAAAGAAAGCGCTCGAACAGCAGATCCATGCCCACCGGATCGACCGCGGTAATTTCCAGCGCGTAACAAACCGCGCTGTTGGCTGCCGAACCGCGCCCCTGCGCCAGGATGTCATGCTGCTTGCAGAAGCGCACAATATCCCAGACGATCAGAAAATAGCCGGGGAGCTTGAGCTTTTCAATGAGAGCCAGTTCGCGCTCGATCTGCCAGCGCGCGCGGTCGTGGTAGGGATCGTACCGCCTGCGCGCGCCCTCATCCACGCGCTGGCGCAGGAAGCTCATCATGGTCTCGCCTTCCGGCACCGGATAGCGTGGAAACTCATAGCCCAGGTCGGCCAGCGTGAACTGCAGCCGCGCCGAAATTTCGAGCGTGTTGGCGATGGCTTCCGGCAGGTCGGCGAACAGACGCGTCATCTCCGCGGGCGTTTTGACATGGCGCTCCGAGTTCGGCTCCAGCAGACGGCCGGCAGTGGCCAGCGTGACTTTATTGCGCACGCAAGTGAAGACGTCCAGCAGTTCGCGCTGCGCCGCGGTGGCATAAGCCACGCCGTTGGTAGCCACCAGCGGAAGCCCCAGCCGGCGCGCGCGCTCCACAATATCCTGGTTGCGCGCCTCCTCTTCACGATTATGATGGCGCTGCAGTTCGGCATATACATTCTGCCGGCCGAAGATTTCGATCAGCCGCTCATCAGGGTGGCGCGTTAGGCAAATGAGGCCGCGGCTGAATTCCGCCAGTTCCTCCAGTGTGGCCGCGCCTTCGCCCTTCCTGGCGCGCAATTTCATACGCGTCACAAGGCGGCACAGATTCTGATAACCTTCGCGTGTTGCGACCAGCAGCGGATAAGAAACGCCGTTGGTGCAGGTGATTTCCGACCCGGCGTGCGCCTGTATGCCGGCCTTCTTGGCCGCCATGTGAAACCGCGGCGCGCCGTAGACGCCATTGCGATCCACTATTGCCATTGCCGGCAGACCGAATTCCGCGCAGGCCCCGGCCAGTTCCTCGGGGACAGTGGCGCCTTCGAGGAAACTAAACCCCGAGCGCGCGTGCAGTTCGACATAGCCTTCAGCCACAGCTACCTCACACGAACCCGCCGCACTTCGATCCTGCGCAGCAATCGCGAAGACCCTCGCGCTCCGGACCATACCTCCCGCTCCCGCCCGCACTCCAGCATCAACGACGCACAGGTCTTGGCGTACGATTGCCTCCCCACCGTCACCAGCACCGCCGGCGTATGCTCCACCGCGCGGCGCAGCCGGAACCACGACGTCAACGAAATCCGCCGCGCGCTTTCCACCGGCGTATCCCCCAGGTCCATCGCCACCAGTCCGAACCCGCCGCCCTGAATCAGCAAATCGACCGCTTTGAGCGCCTGCTCGGCATTGTGACCGCGGATCCACAGCAACCGCGGCAGCCACACGCCGGATTCGGCCGCGGAAACCGGATCGAAAGAATCTTCCGCATCCACCAGCGCGCAAACTTCCTCCCTCGCCGTAGCTTCGGCCAGGATCGAAAGCAGCAAACTTGTGCGCCCCGAGGAAGCCTGCCCAAAGATTTCCGTCAAGCACCCGCGGGGCAAGCCTCCCGTAACGTCATCCACTTCCGAAACCCCGCTGAGAACCCGTTCCGTTTGGGGCCGGTACTGCCAATCCAGATGGCCGCCCAGCAAGGATTCGAACTGTTTTTTGAGGACGGCCGCGGCCATAGTATTCTCTTTTTCTTCGCCTGTACTGTATTTTTACAGAAAGAGGCTCGATGATGTCAATTTTTCTTGTTAATTCTATATATAGAGGTTAAAATCCAGATATGGAACTCCGGGAACTGGAGCTCGCTCCTGCCTCGACGCTGAATATCGCTCCCGACAAGCGGCGCGATCCCGAAGTCCGGCGTCAGATGTCCGGACCGGCGATGCGCACTTTCTTCCATATCGCCGGCAGGTGGAGTCTGAGTACGGAAGAACAGCGCGCGCTGCTCGGCTGGCCTCCCGAATCGACTTTCTATAAATACAAAACCGGCAAGGTGGCCGCTTTGTCCTACGATATGCTGATGCGCATTTCGCTCATCCTCGGAATCTATAAGGCGCTGCAAATTCTATATCCGGAACCGGACCTGGCCGACCGTTGGGTCAAACTGCCCAACAGCAATCCCTTATTCGGCGGCAGACCCGCGCTGGCACTCATGACGGAAGACGCCATGGATGGTCTCTACCAGGTTCGCCGCTTGCTGGATGGCCGCCGCGGCGGCTGGAACTGATGGCTTTAGAAATACCGGGAAATGGCTAAGACTGCGCACGTCCATGCCGCCGACACCTGCCGTCTGGTGCCCAGCCGCTACCCTACCGCGGGTATTCTGGACCGCATAACCAAGCCCGAAGACCTGCCGTTCATCTTTGAACTCGAAAGCTGGACCAATGACCGTATTTCCACCGAGCACGGAATTCTGCACCGGATTCCGCGCGAGGAGTGGGTGGTGGGGCGGCCCATGGCCAGCGTGATCATGGCTGCCTTTTGCCATCCGCGCATCGGGGGAAGCCGGTTCAGCGGGCCGGACCGCGGCGCCTGGTACGCAGGCACGGGTCTCGACACGGCCCACGCGGAAGTGGTTTATCACCGCACCCGGGAACTGGCCGAGGTGGGGGTCTTCGAAACCCGCGTGCAAGCGCGGCTCTATCTAGCCGATTTCGACGCCCGGTTTCATGATGTTCGCCCCGGGACGCCGCGCAACGCTCCGCTGCACGATCCGCATTCCTACGTGGCGTCGCAGGCATTCGCGCGAGAGCTTTTGGCGATGGGATCTAACGGCGTGATTTACCGGAGCGTGCGCCACACCGGAGGCGAATGCATCGCTTGTTTTCGCCCGGCAGTGATCGCCAACGTGCGCCCCGGCGCGCATTTCGAATACAGGTGGGAAGGCACCCGCACTCCTACGGTTCGCAAACTCGTTACCCGCGGGTAGTTGGAAGACGATACAGATCGGGCTCCACCCAGGCTGTTCGCGCCTCCTCGCTCTCCAGCCGCTCCCTGGAATAAAACGCCAACAACGCCGCGCGATTCAATAACCACGGATGAGCTTCGAGGAACTCGGCGAATCCGCTCGATTGCGGGGTGCATTGAATACCTGCCTCAATCAGCCGCATCCAGCCGATCGTCATCGAAGTATGGTACTTCTCCGCCTTGCCGAGGCTCACGGCAAATCGCAGGATGGTCTTTTGCATGCGCTCCGCAGCCGCGGAATAGCCGTAAATACGCAGGTAAAACCATCCAAGGCGTATGTGGTCCGCGTGATGAAACTCCGTGTTCGGGTAAACGCAGCGCTCCATCTGGTCCATCAGTTCCTCTTCCGACAGTGCGCTGCTTCCAAGAACCGCCGATACTGCCGCCATCGGACTTACCCTCCGCAACCACCATACGTTATACTCCCCCATGAGGTTGTTGCCGCTCTTTTGCCATCTATGAACCGCCGTTATTTTCTTCGATCTGCGGGTGCAGTGTCCGCCAGCCTGGTGTTTCCAAAGACGGAGCGCCTGCTTGCGTCTGACGCCGCCTCTGCGGTTGGCGCACGTTTGAGGTAAATGGGATACAAGAGCCTCGGGGTGTCATCGGAAAACATCACAAGTGCACAGCACTGCCGCGCCGAAGTGTACCTTGATAGTTACGGCTGGATTCCCGTCGATCCCGCAGATGTTCGGAAAGTCGTTCTCGAGGAGCCACCGGGAAACCGTCCGCTGGACGACGAGATCGTGAAGAAGACCAGAGCGCGACTCTTCGGATCGTGGGAGATGAATTGGATGGCGTATAACTTCGCGCACGACGTTGCGCTGCCCGGATCGGCGGGTGCGCCGATCAGTTTCCTTATGTATCCGCAGGCCGAAACGAGCGACGGCAGGATCGACAGCCTCGATCCGGACAACTTCAAATACGAGATCACGTCGACCGAGATTCAGTCAACCACCAGATAGTAGTGAGGACCCATTGACAGGCCTGCCATTCGGATAACTGCCACGCCGCCCATACCTGGATTCCTGTAACTAACAGCCCTGAGCACGAGAGTCTCGTTTTGGGGTTATCGGGTACTCACCCGAGGCAAGAATCCCGTGGGAGTCTCCCCTGCGGCATGAGCCGGGTCTGTCTATACGTGGCTTCAAGGTATCACCGGAGGAGCCTGAATCGGTTCGGATCAGTCCGGCAATTTAAGTACGTAACACGACTGTGGGTGCAGCGCCAGACGCGCGCAAGCCTTAAGGGAAAGGTATACTATGCCCAAAGAGGAGGCTGCTGTGTATGCCGCTAACGAGGGATAAGTTCATATCTTGTTTATGGGTGTTTTCGCTTCTGATAGGAAAGGCGTACTCGCAGACTACCTTTGCCAGTATTACAGGCACAGTGACAGACTCTACGGGGTCGGCTGTTCCCAGTGCCATCGTCACCGCGACGAATCTCCAAACCAACATCAAAACCAGCGCGAAATGCAATGAAAGCGGCAGCTACACCATCGCCCAGCTGAAAGAAGGAACGTACACGGTACGGGCGCAAGCCGCCGGTTTCAAGGCTTTCGTCGCGGACAATGTCGGGCTAGTAGCGCGCGACGTCCGCCGCGTGGATGTCAGGCTGGAGGTCGGCGATGTGACTACGCAGGTGGAAGTCTCCGGCGGGGCTACGCTGATCGAAACTGAAACCGCTCGTATCACCGACACTAAGGATTCGCTGGTGCTCAACACCATCCCCACTAACTCCCGCGGCTTGTGGGCATTCCTGAACCTGGCGCCCGGTCTGCAAGGGCAGGATGGAAGCAGTGTGACGCGCTTCGCCGGCAGCCGCGTGAATGAGAACAACTGGTCAATCGACGGAACATCCTTCTCCGACGGCGTAGATAACACGCAGACCGGTCCCCTGGCCAACTACATCGAGTCCTTTCAGGAAGTAAAGATCGACCTCGCCAATAACTCGGCGGAGTTCGGCGCCATAGGCCAGGTGACCGTTGTCTCCAAGTCAGGGACCAATCAGCTCCACGGCGCGGTGTTCGACTATTACTCGACACCGTGGTTCCGGGCGAGGAGCTTTTTTTCCAGCACCCGCACCACTGGCATTCAGCATCTTCCCGGGGCAGCGGTGGGCGGACCGGTCTGGATTCCAAAAATTTATAACGGTAAGAACAAGACGTTCTTCTATTATTCTTACGAGACCTCGCGCGGGAGTTCGGCGCAGGACCGTCTGAACCCGACCGTAGCCCCCGTGCCCTGGCGGACAGGTGACTTTTCCAGGTTGGGGACTGCCATCACTGATCCGACGACCGGCCTGCCGTTCCCCGGCAACATCATCCCCACCAGCCGCCTCAACCCGGTCTCGTTGAAGCTTCAGAACCAATTCTTCCCCCAGCCCAACACCGGCGACCCCAACACGTTTCATACGCAAAACTACCAGGAACTCAAGATCCGGCCGTATGATCCCTCGACTTATTGGACAAGCCGCATCGATCAGAAGTTCTCGGACAAAGACCAGGTCTTCGGCCGGTATACCTGGTCACGCTTGTATTCCCGCGGTTGGGAGGGCAACCTGCCCACCATCGGGCAACGCTGGCAACAGCGCGACGACCGCGCCGCCACAACTTCCTACACCCACTCGTTCCGTCCCAACGTGCTCAATGAACTACGCTGGGGCTTCGGCTTGAACAATAACCCCATCAACTACTCGCTGGGCCTGGGTTCTACGCAGCATGGCCTGCAGCTGGTGCAGGACCTGGGACTGGTGGGCCTGGCGCCGAACCTGCCGGACATCAACGGTATTTTGAACATGAGCTTCAGCAACGGCATGACGGGGCTGTATCAGTATCCGTGGCGCGCCAAGGGTTATCGCACTCACACGGAAGAAGTCCAGGAGCAACTCAGTTGGTTCCGCGGCCGCCACAATCTGAAGTTCGGCGCCAAGCTGATGCGGGCGGAATACGATGACTTCGGCGCCAGCACCAACCTGTTCGGCAACGTCAGCTTCACCAACCGGTTCACCGGAACTCCATACGCCGACTTCCTGTTAGGAATCCCGACCACCGCGTCGCGCGCGTTCCCGCCGGTGGAAGTGGACCGCAACCGGTGGGCATACGATTTCTTTGCTATGGACGATATCAAACTCAGTTCCAAGCTGACACTGAGCCTGGGCGTGCGTTATGAACTGCATCCCAACTGGCGCGAAAACCACAATCTGCTGTCACTGTTCGATATCACTTCGGGCAAGATAGTTATTCCGGATGCCGCGGTGGGCCAGATCAGCTCCATTTTCCCCAAGAGTTATGTGGGCGTGGCAGCCGCCAGTTCAGTGGGCTTCGATCCCAATACGCTGGTGCACCTGGACAAGAACAACATCGCGCCGCGGGTCGGCGTTGCCTGGCGGCCCTGGGATAACAAGACGGTCTTCCGCGCCGGTTGGGGCATGTTCTACAATGTGGTTCCGTTCGTGTACACCATGGGCTTCGGCGACGTCCCATTCGTACTGAGCGAGCCCTCCTTCACGAACCCTATAAACAATCCGCAGGTAATCTTCCCGCGCGTGTTTCCTGCCACCGGCACCGGCGGACCGAGCAACGTGGCATTGCCCGCGGCGCAGAACCCGAATCTGAAAACTCCCTACAGCTTCCAATACAACTTCACCATCGAACGTCAACAGTGGAACACCGGCTTCCGCGCGTCTTACATCGGCACCGCGATGCGTCAGGGCGTGTGGCAGTACAACTACAACTCGCCGGTGCCCAACAGCCAGCTCTATGTAGACAAGGCGAGACCGTTCCCGAATTATCCGGACATCTGGTATGTCACCAATGGCGCCGGCCACCAGTACAACGGCCTTACCGTGGAGGCGCTGCGCCATCTGAGCGGCGGGCTATACTTCCAGAGTTCGTGGACCTGGGCACGCGACCGCTACGACCTGGACTACAACTGGGACTTCGGCAGCGCGCAATTCACCTCGGAGAACCCGTTCAACCGGAAGCGCGAAGTCGGCCCGGCGCAAGAGATCCCGACCCACCGGTTCACCAGCAACTTCATATACCAGCTCCCGGTGGGCCGCGGGCGGCACTTTGGGCACGGTATGTCCAAGGCCGCTAACTTGTTCGTCGGTGGATGGGAGCTCAGCGGCATCTACACCGCGCAAACCGGCATGTTCCTCACTCCGTTCTGGACCGGCGACGATCCGGTGGGCACCACATACACCACCAGCGACCCGGCCACCGTTACGCTCCGGCCGAATGTGGTGAGCAACCCCAACAGCGGGTCGCAGTCGATCAACATGTGGTTCAACCCGAATGCCTTCACGCCGCCTGTCCCTGGCCAGTTCGGCACCTCCGGCAAGGGCGTAATCAAGGGCCCGGGAATAAATATTTTCGCTGCCGGACTGCACAAGGATTTCGCCTGGGGTGAACGGGCCAGGCTGCGTTGGGAGATGACATCCAACAACCTCTTCAATCATCCCAACTGGGCGAATCCTTCGACTGACATCACCGATTCGAGCGTGGGCGTAATCACCAGCGACGGTGGTGTCACCAGCGGGTCAGTGGGGGACCGCGCGAGCTCCCGCTCATTCCGGATGGGTGTCCGGTTGCAGTTCTGACTAAGAAGCTGTCAGGCTGGCTTTCCCTACCACCTGACTCCGGCGGCCCAGTTCTCAACGACGGTAATGGTGTCAGCACTTCGGGCCGGTCCCATCGGTCCGGCCGATCTGGACGTCGCGTCGAAGCCGATTAGCATTCCTGTCTGGTTCCGGGATGGCCGGTATGCCAGCGCGCCGCCGGCGGCCGAGAAATGCGCGATCGTCACCTGCGCGCCCAGTGCGTAGTTGGTGCTGACCGATTCCCCGATCGGCCGCGGCTCACCTTCGACGCGCAGCCTGGCGGCGTCGAACGGCTGCGCCATCAGCACGCGGTCGCGCGCGAAAACCAGGTGGCCCATCAGACCGTACCCTCGGGATGGAACGAACATCACGCTCGATTCCACCGGCATGATAGGGATCCGCTGCGCAGAGTCGAGCGAGCCTGCGTTCAGCATGGTCTCGCCGGCTTTTGTGGCGCCCGCGATGAACAGAAACCGTTTGCCACCGGGTAGAAACTGTGGCAGCAGGTGGCGGCTTTCGTTGCGCGTGCGGTCCAGTTCCGTCAGGCGTGTCAGCGGTCCGCCCGCGGCAGCCACGCGGTAGAGGCCATCGCCGATCAGACCGATGAGGATGGTTCCATCGGAACTCCAGGCGCCGGCCACATTAGTATTCACCGCGGCCAGTATCCGCGGGGGGCCGCCGGCAGTATCAATGACCTTCAGTTTGCCCGCCGCTGGGAAAGCCAGGAAGCGCCCGTCCGGAGACCAGAACGGCGTACCGGAGCCCTCCGTGCCTTCGAGGACGCGTGCTTCGGGCGAATCGAAAGAGCGCACGTAAATGCGGCCGCCCGCCACATACGCGATGCCGCGGCCATCCGGCGAGAGATTCATACGAGTGATGCTGCCGCCGCCCGGCGGCGTGACCGTGAATCGCGTGACCGGCGCATCGGTTGAGATTCCGCGCCAGCGTGGAAAAGCCGCCCAGGAAAGCAAAGCGCATAGCGTGACGCCGAATGCTCCGGCGGTTATCCAACCGCGGCGACCCAGATTTGGGGGCGGGACTGGCTGCTGGACTGGTTGCGGGACCGTTACCTCAGATGCTCCGCTCCCCGCCGGTCGCGGATTGTGCCCGGCGGCAATCCACTCCAAGGCCGCTTTAAGATCGCGGGCCGTCTGCCAGCGCTCTTCCGGGTCTTTCGCCAGACAGCGCCGCAGCACGCGTTCCAACGCTGCGGGAGCCACGGCGTCCGCCAGCGCCGGCGGCTCGGCAGTGAGGACGGCGGCGATCGCGCGCGCCGGGTTCTCGCCACCGAAGGCGCGCCGGCCGGACAGCATTTCATACAGCACCGCGCCAAACGAAAAGATGTCGCTGGCGGCGCCGGCTTCTTTCCCCTGCACCTGTTCCGGCGACATATAGTCCAGCGTGCCCAAGACCGCGCCTTGCCGTGTGACGTGTGCCAGGGTCCCATACGCCTCTTCGAATCCGCCCGCCGCGTCTTCCATTTTGGCCAGCCCGAAATCCAGCACTTTGAGCCCGCAATTCGTCGTCAGCAGCACATTGGCTGGTTTGAGATCGCGGTGCACCACGCCTTTGCGGTGTGCCGCATCGAGCGCGGCCGCCATCTGGACGGCCAGCGCCACAGCCTGCTCCGCCGGCACCGGGCCCTTGGCCAACCGGGCCTCCAGCGTCTCGCCCTCCAGCAGCTCCATGACAATGACGGGCTGGCCGGCGCATTCCTCCACTCCGAAAATGGTGCAGATGTTCGGATGATTGAGCGCCGACGCGGCACGGGCTTCACGTTGGAAACGTCCCCGGGCGATAGGGTCCCCGGCCAGTTCCCGGGGCAGGAATTTCAGGGCTACGTGACGGCCGAGTTTCAGATCCCGGGCGCGGTAGACCACTCCCATTCCGCCGCCTCCCAGCTTCTCAAGCACCAGGTAATGGGAGATCGTTTTGCCGGAGAGGTCGCCGCTGAAATCAGGGCTATCGGGGCCGGCCGGCTCCGCCTGGGCTTTGTGAACGGTCTCCACCGGGCAAGCCAACCGGTAGCCTCGCCGGGCCAGCGTCTCCACGTAGCGCGGATTCTCCGCCGAATCTCCCAGGGCCTCGCGTAACCGCAGAATCGCCGCGTTGATACCATGGCCCACCTCGACAATGGTGCCGTTGGGCCAAAGCCGCTTGCGGATTTCGTCGCGCAGCACCACCTCGCCGGGATGCTCCAGCAGCATGACCAGGATACGAAAGGGCTGTTCCTGAAGACGAATCTTAAGCTCCCCTTTGCGCAGTTCCGCGGCGCGAACATCGAATTCAAACTCTCCAAAACGGATCATTCGAACTCCTCGAAAAGACCGGGTGGACGCCATATGTTTCGTAGACATATGACGAAAGAACTCCGGAAGAGTTCCGTGATACCGCGCAATTCCGGTACCTCGCGCATGACCAACGCGCGACTGACAAATGATCTTCGCGGTATCGAGGTAGCGAGCGCCGGCGCCCACAATCGCGGCATGGAAACAACGGGCGCGATCAATGCAGCCATATACTGTAGCTGCCTGCTGGCGGGAGTGAGCTTCGCGCGCCAGGAGGTACCAGCCAGGCCGGGCGTCACGATCCGGCTTCTCAACCCGGCCGGGGTTCCGGCCAAGACGCTGCTCAAGGCAGAGCGGGTGGCCGCAGACATACTGGCCGGGGCCGGGGTGGGAATCACCTGGGTGGAGTGCCCGTGCGTGCCGGAACTCGGCCCCCACGATTTCTGGTTACATCTGTTAAAGGACCGGCCGCAGCGGATGGACCGCGATGCCACCGGCTTTACCGTCCTGATGCCTAAGCGGTACCAGGCCGTCAGCTATGCGGGCGTCGTCTGGCCGGCGGTCGAAGAAGCTGCGGCGGGCCTCGAGTCTGAAGTTTCCGATATGCTGGGCGCGACGGTAGCGCACGAAATCGGCCACCTTCTGTTGGGCTCGAAGGCGCACTCGCGGTCGGGAATCATGCGCTCCAGCTTCCAGAGGGCGGAAATGCGAATGGCCGCCAGCGGGGAGCTGCGGTTCACCCCGGAACAGGCACGGCGAATGCGGGCAGCGATTATGCTCAAGGGGATGTCCCAGGGGTATTGACATTGCTTCCCGAATTGCGCTACGTTCAGTAGCGCTACAGTAAGTAGCGCCACAATGTTCAACGAAAAGAAACGCCGGAAGCCGCTTAGTGAATTGGAACACCTGGTAATGGAGGTGGTCTGGCATCGCGAATCCACCACCACGGAGGATGTGCGCGCCGCCATGGCGGAGCGGCACCCGATGAAGGAATCGACAGTCCGCACGGTTCTGAGCCGCCTCGAAGCCAAAGGCTACATCAAGCACACCGTTGACGGCCGGACCAATATCTATACGGGGCAGGAAGCCCCCCAAAATGTGGCGGCGAGGGCGGTGCGGCAGATCGTTGAAATGTTCTGCGGCGGCTCGGTGGAGCAACTGCTGGTGGGGATGGTCAATAACGACCTGGTGGACGAAAAGGAGCTGCAGCGCCTGGCGCAGCGCATTGCTCGGCGGAAGAACCGCGAAGGAGAATGAAAACGGTCACGACGGCTTTCCGTCTCTGGTGACGTACAACCCCAGCACGGCTTCAACAAGACCTTCTACTGTGAAAACCTTGGCCTCGGCGGTTACCTCAATACCCAGCCCGCGCGCGGTTCTGGTGGTGATGGGGCCGATGGAGACTACCGGGATATCGGCGAGCGCATCGGCTCCGGCCACGGCCACGAAGTTCTGGACCGTGGACGAACTGGTGAACGTGACGCAGTCGGGCCTGGCGCCAAGAACTTCGCGGGCCCGGGCCGCGGCGCCCTCGGGCACTATAGTGCGGTATGCCTCCACCACGTCTACCAGCGCACCGCGCCGGCGGAGTTCTTCGGGAACCAGGTCGCGAGCCACGGCGGCACGGGGCAGCAGAACGCGCTGGCCTTCCAGCCCGTAAGCCGCGAAGGCTTCGATCAGTCCCTCGGCGACATATTCCCGGCCCATCAGGTCGACCTTGAGGTGCAGCGCTTCCACGGCGGCGCGGGTGGCGGGGCCGATCGCACAAATTCTGGCGCTGAGCGCGCGCAGGTCAGAGGCGGAGCGGTCCAGGCGGTCCATGAAGAAGCGGACGCCGTTGGCGCTGGTGAAAATCAGCCAATCGTAGGAAGCCAGATCGGCAATGGCGGCGTCGAGCGGACCGTAATCCAGCGCGGGGCCAATCTGAATGGTGGGCAGTTCGATGGCATCGGCGCCGAGGGCCGTAAGCCGCGCCGAAAGGCTGCCGGCCTGTCCCTTGGCGCGGGTTACCACGATGCGTTTGCCGAACAGCGGCAGGCGGCCGTACCAATCCAGCTTGTCGCGCAGCCGCACCACTTCCCCCACGACGATGGTGGCGGGCGGTTTCATGCCGCGTTCGGTGATGAGGCCGGGCAGCGTCGCCAGTGTTCCGGTTAGCGTTTCCTGATCGGGGCGGGTGGCCCAGCGGACGGCCATCGCCGGTGTCTCAGGCGACCGCCCGCGCGCCATCAGTTCGCGGGCGATATCCGGGAAAGTCGTGAGCCCCATGAAGATGACCAGCGTTTCGGCATGGCCCACTTTATCCCAATCGATGGCGGCGACGGCGTGGCCGGTGACGAAGGTGACAGCGGAAGTATGCTCGCGGTGCGTGAGCGGCACGCCGGTGTAGGCCGCGATACCCAGAGGCGTGGTGACGCCGGGAATGATTTCGAAAGGGATGCCGGCCTCGGCAAGGGCCTCGGCCTCCTCGCCTCCGCGGCCGAAAATGAATGGGTCCCCGCCCTTAAGACGCACGACAGTCAGGCCTCGGCGCGCGCGGTCGATGAGCATGGCGCAGATTTCTTCCTGGGTGAAAGCGTGGGCGGATTTTTTCTTGCCGACATAGATGCGTTCGGCGTGCGGCGGCGACAGATCCACCAGGGCTGAGGGCGCCAGGTGGTCGAAGAACACGGCGTCGGCCTGTTCCAGGATGCGGCGGCCTTTGCAGGTAATGAGTTCCGGGTCGCCCGGGCCGGCTCCGATAAGGTAGACCTTAGTCATGATGTTGCGCCGCGGAGAGACGTGTCGGTATGAATACCGACATGGCAGGGGTGCCTGCTCTACGGTTGCGTGTAAACAGCCTCCAGTATCCGGCGGGCTCCGCGGTCCAGCAGTTCCGCGCCCAGCTTCAGCCCCAGCTCCACAGCTTGTTCAACCGCCCCTTCGGCTTCCGCCCGCACCAATTCGGCGCCGTCCGGGGAGATTACGACCGCCAGCAGACGCAAGCGCCCATCGGCCACCGTCGCGTGCGCCCCAATAGGCACCTGGCAGCCGCCGCCCAGCGCGCCGAGCACGCCGCGTTCGGCCATCACGGCAGCGTGCGTGGACGGGTGATCGAGCGCGGCACAGGCGATATAGGCTTTCCCGCCCGCCACGCCGGCGCGTGTCTCAATGGCCAGCGCGCCCTGGCCAACTGCCGGGCACATCCGGTCCGGCTCCAGAATCTCGGCAATGCGTTCGCCCCATCCCAGACGATTCAGGCCCGCGGCCGCCAGCATGATCGCGTCGTACTGACCCTCATCCAGCTTGCGAAGGCGCGTATCCACATTCCCGCGCATCGATTCCACCTTCAGATCCGGCCGCAGCCTTCGCAGTTGCGCGGCGCGGCGCAGCGAACTGGTCCCTACCCTGGCGCCTGCCGGCAGATCGGCCAGCGGCTTGCCCACCACGGCATCACGCGCGTCCTCGCGTTCGGGCACCGCGGCCAGCGTCAGGCCTTCGGGCAACTCCGTCGGCAGGTCCTTCAGGCTGTGGACCGCCAAATCGGCGCGGCCGTCCAGCAGGGCTTCCTCAATCTCTTTGGTGAACAGGCCCTTGACGCCGGATTGCGCGCCCACTATTCCCAGCGGCACGTCGGTGATCTTGTCGCCGGTGGTCTTGATGATGTCGATGCGGCTTTCGTGGCCTGCCGCCGCTAGTTGCGCCGCCACCCACCGGGCCTGCCACAATGCGAGCTGCGAACCACGCGAAGCTATTACCAGCACAAATTAATCCAGCCTCAGTTAGTCCAGAATGTGAAACGCTTTTCGGATGGCCGCCACCACGTGCGCACTTTCGGGCTGCCCGGCATGATTGCGCAATTCCGAGATGGGCCCGTGCGCAATCTTGTTGATCAGGCCGCGGGTGAGCGCTTCCATGGCCTGCTCCTGCTGCGGTGTGAACGGCCCGTACTTGCGGCGCGTCTTTTCCATTTCCGCCATGCGTATCTGCTCCAGCTGTTCCTGCAGGCCGACGATGATGGGGGTAACTTCGGCCACCATCAGCCGCGCCATCATGCGCTCCACCTCTTCGGCCACCAGCAGTTCGGCGTGGTCGGCCTCCTTCATGCGCTCGCGCAGGTTGGCGTTCACCACCTCCTGCAGATCGTCGATATCGTAGAGGAAGACGTTGTCGATTTCGTTGATCGCGGGCTCGATATTGCGGGGTACCGCGATATCGATGAGGAACATCGGCTTGTTGCGGCGGGCCGAAATCACACGCTGCATTTCATCCTTGTGGAGGATGTAGTGCGGAGCGGCGGAGGAGGCGATCAGGATATCCACCTCGGGCAGCATGGCGGTAAAGCGGCTGTACTCCACCGGCGTTCCCTCAAAGAGCTTGGCCATCTCCACGCATCGTTCGTGAGTGCGGTTGGTGACGAAAACGTGGGCGGCGCCGGAGCGGCGCAGATGGCGCGCGGCCAGCTCAGACATTTTCCCCGCGCCCACAATCATCACGGTGCGGTTGGTCAGCGACCCGAAAATCTTGCGCGCCAGTTCCACCGCCGCGTAACTCACCGAAACCGCCATATGGCCAATGCCGGTCTCTGAGCGCACACGTTTGGCAACGCTGAACGTACGCGTCAGCAGGCCGTCCAGCCATCCGCAGACCGCGCCGCAATCTTTGGCCGCGGCATAGGCGGCCTTGAGCTGGCCCAGGATCTGCGGTTCGCCCACCACCATGGAATCCAGGCTGGCGGCCACGCGGAAGAGGTGATGGATGGCCTGACGGCCCTCGTGCCGGTAAAGGTGGGGTTCGATGACGCCGGCGCTGAAGGCCTTGCGCTCGGTAAGAAAGGCATCCACAATGGCCCGCGGGTCTGACTGGTCTTCCGTAGTAACCGTAATCTCGACGCGGTTGCAGGTGGAGAGGATCACAGCTTCGGCAATGCCTTGGCGCGATTTCAAATCGGCCAGCGCGGCGGGAAGCGACTCTTCGCGGAACGCCAGACACTCGCGTACTTCCACGGGTGCTGTCTTGTGGCTCACGCCGGTGATGAGCAGCTTCATTGTTTAATCAGCATAGGCTTAATCAACAGATCCCCAAGCTGCGCGTGCGCCGCCCACGTCACCGCGGAAAACCCCAGCACCGTCACGGTCATAATCGCCGCTTTGCGCCCGCGCCATCCGGCATTGGTGCGCAGGAAGACCAGCGCCATGTATGTGCCCCAGGTGAAAAATGAAATGGCGATTTCAGGATTGCGGATCCAGTCGGTTTTCAATTCTATGAAGGCCCAGGTGCTGCCCGCAATCACCGCCAGGGTAATCAGCACGAAACCTACCGCCATCGATTTCGAAATCAATTCGTCAAGCGTGCCCAGTGGCGGCAGCCTATAGTAGAACTTCCGCGGTTTTTTGGATTTGAGCTCGTGTTCCTGGAGAAGGTACACCACAGAGGCCACCGCCGCCAACAGCAGCGCCGCATAGCCCAGCAGTACCAGCACGATGTGCAGGGAGAGCCAGGCGCTGCGCACCACCGGGCTGGACCAGGCGCTGACCGGATTGCCCAGCGTGGCCACCAGGGCCATCACGAAAACCAGCGGGAAGATAAACACGCTGAGGCTTTCCACTTTGTAGCGCCAGTGCATCAACAGGTAGACCACCACCACCAGGAAAGCGCACATGGAAAGCGTCTCGTAAAAATTGGTGATGGGGCAGCGATTGTTGACGATGCCCTCTTCGACAATGGAGACCAGGTGAAAGACCGACCCGAACGTGAATGCGGCCAGCGCCACCCGGAACAGGTGCTCCCGGCGACGGACCAGTGTGAGGATGGCGTGCAGGAGCCCAAGCGAATACAGCGCCGCAGCCACCCGCAGCCAGATGACGCTCATTTCAGCCATGGCGTTGCGGAACCTTGCCTTAAATTACTGGCGTCTTAAATTCCATTATATCGCGGGCTGTACGGCACGCCGGCCTCTATAATTAAAGAACGTGGAGACGTTCTTCGTCCAAAATTTCGGATGCCGGGCTACGCAGGCCGATGGCGCCGCGCTGGAATCGCTGCTGGCGGCCAAAGGGCTATGTGCCTCGGATGAGCGTCCCGCCGCCGATCTCGTGGTGCTCAATACCTGCACCGTGACCTCTTCAGCCGATGACGATGTGCGGCAAACCATCCGGCGGGTCCATCGCGAAAATCCTTCGGCACGCATTCTGGTGACGGGCTGCTATGCGCAGCGGGCGCCCCAGGAACTGGCCGTGTTCCCAGGCGTGGAGTGGGTGGTGGGGAATTCGCACAAGACCCAGATTGCCGACCTGGTTACCATAGGAGCAACCCTTGGATCAACCCTTGGACCAGCGATTGAAACTAGCATCGCCGCTCCTTACCACGGCAACATCCACGTGGGCGACATCTTTACGCAACACGATTTCCTCTCGGCCCCGGTGGAGGATGCCGCCGGAGACCGCACGCGGCCCAATCTGAAGATACAGGACGGCTGCAACAACCGCTGCTCATTTTGCATCATCCCTTTTGTGCGCGGCCGAAGCCGCAGCGCGCCGAGGGAGTTGGTGGTACGGCAGGTGCGCGGTCTGGCGGAGCGGTATCGCGAGATCGTTTTGAGCGGCATCAACCTGGGCCGCTGGGGCAGGGAACCCGGCAGCCGGGGTGTCCCCGAAGCGCGGCTGGCGGACTTGATCCGCATCCTGCTGGCGGAGACTGCGGTGCGAACGGCTGCGGCTGAGTTCCGTGGAGCCGATGGATTTCTCAGACGACCTGCTGAACCTGATGGCGTCCTCGCCGCGCATTGCCAAGCACGTGCATGCACCCTTACAGAGCGGCTCAGACCGCGTGCTGCGCCGGATGCACCGCAAGTACCGGCCGCGCCACTATGCCGATCGCGTCTGGAAGGCCCGGGCGCTGATGCCCGATGCCGCCATCGGCGCCGATGTGATGGTGGGTTTCCCAGGCGAGACAGACTCGGATTTTGAAGATAGCCGCCGCTTCATCGAAAGCCTGCCGTTCACATATCTGCACGTCTTCACCTACTCGGAACGCCCGGGCACGCCGGCAGCCGAAGATCCCGATTCCGTGCCCATGCCGGTGCGCAAGCAGCGCAACCGGGTGCTCCGCGAACTGGCGGCCGCCAAAAATCGCGAGTTCCGCGAACGCATGGTGGGGCGTACGCTCTCCGCTGTAACTCTGCATGATACGGGGACGGCGCTGACGGACAACTATCTGAAAGTGGAACTGGCGGGATACCGTGAGCCGAATGAGTTAGTCGATCTGCGGATCGGCGGGTTGACCAGCGGCGGATTGAGCGAACTCACTGCTGCACTGTTTGCGGGAAAGACTGCCTGGCCACGGATGGACACGAATAAACACGAATAAGAACCGGATATTCGTGTGCATTCGTGGCAACAAACGGTTCACATCTCGCGCCGGCCTTCCATGGCCTTCCAGATGGTTACTTCGTCGGCGAATTCCAGATCGCTGCCCACCGGAACGCCCATCCCGATGCGCGTGACCTTCACCCCCAGCGGCTTCAGCAGGCGCGCCAGGTAGACCGCGGTGGCCTCGCCTTCCACGGTCGGATTGGTGGCCACGATCACTTCCTGGATTGCGCCCTCGCCGATTCGTTCCACCAGGCTCTTGATCTTAAGCGACTCGGGGCCAATGCCGCGCAAGGGCGATAGCGCACCGTGCAGTACGTGGTAGCGTCCGCTGAACTGCCGCGTGGTTTCGATGCCTACAATGCTGTGCGGCTCTTCCACTACGCACACCACGGCGGCGTCGCGATTTGTGTCCCGGCAGTAGAGGCAGAGATCGCTGTCGCTGATGTTGTTGCAGACGCGGCACAGCCCCAGCTTGTCCTTCACGTCGAGGAGAGCCTGCACCAGGTGTTCGGCATCCTCGCG
Organism: Bryobacterales bacterium; assembly: GCA_963817515.1. Classification (GTDB taxonomy): domain Bacteria; phylum Acidobacteriota; class Terriglobia; order Bryobacterales; family Bryobacteraceae; genus DATMNI01. Next base: position 167,214 of record CAWFPJ010000017.1, read on the forward strand.
CCCGGCCCGCAGCACATGAAACGCGAGACGCTGCGCGGACTTCTGGCCTATGCCGGGCAGGCGTTTGAATTCGGCGATGAGCCGGGCCAGGGGCTCCGCGAAATCAGGCATCGGGTCCTAGAACATGCCCGGAGGCAGCCCCATGCCGCCGAGCATGCCGCCCATTTTCCCCTGGATCTGCTCTTCCACTTTCTTCATAGCCTCACCGGCCGCGGCCACAATCATGTCCTGCAGCATCTCCACGTCGCCCGCCACTTCGGGGTCGATCTTGACGGCGAGGATTCTCTTCTGTCCATCCATCTTGATGCTGACCATGCCGCCGCCGGCGGTCGCCTCCACTTGAATCAGCGCGATCTCCTGCTGGAGCTTTTCCTGCATCTGCTGCGCCTGGCGCATCATCTGCTGCATGTTGCCGGGTAGTTTCACGTTCTACTCCTTGAGATTTCGAACCTTGCGAACTTCGCCGCCGAACACTTCGCGGAAGCGCTGCACTTCCGGATTGGCCAGCGCCCGGCCGGTCACTTCTTCGTCGCTGTTGTTGCCGGCCTGCGGCCAATGGCGGCGCTGCGGCCGGGCCTGGTAGCGGGGCTTCACCGGCTGTGATCTTGATGCGCAACGGCCTGCCGAAGACTTCGCGCACAGCCTCGGTGAAGTTGCGGTCGTTAAAATACAGCGCGTAGGATTTGGGCGCCACCACTTGCAAATCGGCGCCCGTAACGGCAATGCCGGCGTTTTCCACGGCGTCGGCCAGATGCGGGTGGCCGCCGGCCGTGAGATAGGAATGCAGCTTCTGCCTGGCATCCCCCGCGGCGCTCGGCTGGGGCGTGGGTTCGGGAGCCAGGGCGTTGGCGCCCGAGGACTGCGGGGCGGCCGAAGATTGTGGACCGATCGAAGACTGCGATTCAGGGGAGCGGCTGGCGGCCTTCTTGGCGCGATCCAGTTCGAACGGCGAAGGGCCGGTTCGCGGCGCAGGGGCTACGGGCGCGGCCACCGGCGACGGCCGCGGGCCGGTGTCGCCGATGCGCTTGTCGTCCCGCTTCTCATCTGGTCTGTCATCCCGCAAGCCAGCCAAAGCCTGCTCGATCGGCAGCAATCTGCCCGCTTGCACCAGCCTTACTAGCCCGATTTCCAGATGAAAACGCGGCTGCAGCGAAGCCTGAAGATCGCGGAACAGGTCGAGGGAAAGCTGCAGGTAGCGCGCCAAATCCTCCTCGGAAAACCTGGCCGCGGTGGCCGCCAGTTTTTCCCGCTGCGCCGGCGAAGCCGCCACCAGGCGTGTGTCCACTCCGGCAATTCGCGCCACCAGAAGATTGCGGAAATAACGTGCCAGCTCACGGCTGAAATGTTGCAGGTTCTGGCCGTTACGTTCCAGTTCATCGACCACTTCCAGCATGCGGCGCGAATCGTTTTCCGCCAACGCCTGGGAGACTTTTTCCAGCGACTCGAGCGAAAAAGCGCCCAGCAGCGCGCGCACCTCGGCGGCATTCAGTTTGGCGCCGCAGCAGGCAATCGCCTGATCCAGCGCCGAAAGCGAGTCGCGTACGCTGCCTTCACCGGCCGCGGCCAGAACAGCCAGCACTTCGGGGTCGGCCTCGATGCCTTCCTGCTGGCAGATCCACGCCATGCGCGCCATCAGGTCTTCGAAATCCACGGAGCGGAAACTGAAGTGCTGGCAGCGCGAAGCGATGGTCGCCGGAATCTTGTGCGCCTCGGTAGTGCAGAGCACGAATACGGCCCATGGCGGCGGCTCTTCAATCGTCTTGAGCAGCGCGTTAAAGGCTTCGTTGGTGATCTGGTGAGCTTCGTCGACGATAAAAATCTTGTACCGGTCGCGCGCCGGCTGATAGCGCACATTTTCGCGCAACTCCCGCATGTTATCGATGCCGCGGTTGCTGGCCGCGTCGATCTCGATCACATCCACGGTGCCGCCGGCGGAGATTTCCAGGCAGCTGGCGCAGACGCCACAGGGTTTTGTGGTGGGCCCCTCAATGCAATTCAGGCAGCGCGCCAGAATGCGGGCGATGGTGGTCTTGCCAGTGCCGCGCTGGCCCGAAAAAATATACCCGTGGGCGATCCGGTTCTGGGCAATGGCGTTTTCGAGCGTGGTCTTGACGTGTTCCTGGTTGACCACGTCGTCGAAGGATTGCGGCCGGTACTTGCGGGCGATTACCTGGTACATGGAGTGGGTCTCCGGCGTGCGCACGGACAAGTATGCCAGGCCCCGGGTAATCCGCGGCACACGAACCGCACCACTACCGTTGCTTCCTTCCGGACCTGGCGGGGTTTGCAGCCGTCCGTTGCACGGAGCCCGAGACCTGACAAGACTTTATCGTAACATGTGGTCCGCGCAATCCATGGTTGGAGTTGTCCAATACAAGCTTGGGCACCAATCGCAGTGGCGCCTTTGCCACCGTGCCGGGCCGGTTAACTGTCGACGGCGAAAGTTGTTGAACCGGTGGACGAGCTAACTTGAACTCTCTGAGAAGAGCTTTCGAAACTTTGCGATTTCTTTACCAGTTGGAGTCCAGTCCGTGTCACACGTATTGCAGTGGAACTGCAACGTCCCAGACTTCAAAGCATCTTCAAATTCTTCCTGGCTGAATTCAAGCGATACATTGTGACCGTTCGGACAGACGGTGTCGAAGTCCAGACGGCTGCTCATGCGCCCTCCTCCTTAGTCCCGCCTACCCATGAGGAGCCAGATTACAAGCACGATGAGCAATATGCCGCCAATTCCTCCGCCTACCGCTGGCCCGCCATAGTAGTATCCGCCCCCACCGCCGAAGAGTATCAGCAGAATGAGAACAATTAGGATAAGGTTCATAAGCTCCGCCTCCTGCAGCTACCTGAACTTTAACTCCATCGCAACGTCCTTGGCCATGACGCCAACCTATTCACCGTCGCCATCGTATCACGCGGGGAGGCCGAACCGCCTGACGGTATTGGCCTTATTTATACTTTCTTTGCTTAGCGCTTCGGGGAAGCGGGGGCCGGGCCGCTCAATGTCGTTCCAGCGGTCACCTTCCCCTGCAAGACGCCGTTGCGGTGTCGATGCTATTTGGGTGTGAGTTTCAACAGCTTGCTTGTTGGCGGCGTGCTGGCTGACATAGAGGCCGGTGCCGCTGTCGGTCAACACATAGACGGCGCCGTCGGGCCCGACGCGCACGTCCCGGATGCGGGCCTGCAAATCAGTTAGCAGAGGTTCTTCCGCTACGACCTTGTCGTTCTCGATCGTGAGCCGATCAAGCATCCTGGCGCGCAGGCCGCCGACGAAGACGCTGTCCCTGCCACTGCGGAAACAGGGTGCCGGTATAGAAAGCGAGGCCCGAGGGCGCGATCACCGGGTCCCAGTAATACACCGGCTCCTCCATGCCTTCCTTGTGCGTGATGCCTTCGCCGATCGCGGTACCCGGATAGTCGATGCCGTGTGCAATCACCGGCCATCCATAATTCTTGCCCTTCTCGATGATGTTCAACTCGTCGCCGCCGCGCGGACCGTGCTCGTTTTCCCATAAACGTCCGGTTCTCGGATCGAATGCCAGGCCTTCCTGGCTGCGCGTGCCATAGGCCCAGATCTCAGGCAGAACGCCCGGTTTTCCGATGAACGGATTGTCGGGCGCCGGCGCTCCATCGGCTCGTGATGTGAATGATCTTGCCGAGATCGATTGTCCAAACGCTGCGCGACGTCCCACGGCGGCGAATCCGACCGGTCGCCTATGGTCACGAACAGACTGCCGTCGGGCGCGATCGCGATGCGGCCTCCGGTCTTGCCGCCAAGCCTTTTGGACGGCATTGCCGGCTGGGCTCGAAAGATGACTTTCGCGTCGCTCAAGGCACATTTGGCTTCGTCCAGCCGAGCCCGCGCGACATACGTATTGCTATTCGTGCCATCGACAAAATCGAAAAAGGTGAAGAAGATTTGGTGGTTGGTCGCAAAATGCGGGTCAAGCACCACGTCGAGCAGGCCAATGTCCTTTGCGCCGGGTGACGCCAAGTTGGCCACACCGGCCACGGGCTCCGAGAGCACACCCTTTGCGTCCAGGATGCGTATGCTGCCGGGTAGCCTTTCGGTGAGGAGAATTTTTCCGTCCGGCAGGAATGCGAGGCTCCAGGGCGCGGGCAGATTGTCGATCAGCGTCGTAACCCGGAAGGGCGCTGATGCGTGATACGGTGCACGGGTCTGTTCGGGGAATGCGGGCTTGTCGTCGCTTTTTTCCGGTGGACGCCTCTCGATCGGCTGACCTTCCACCCGAGCCGGCGCCGGGTCAGCGTTCGGGTTGTTAGAACCTGAGGGCGTAACGGTAGCTGCCGTGCCCGTTCTCGCTGAAGACGATTGCGTTCCTGGCGCGACAGGTGTGTCGAACTTGATCTGTTTGAGCGCCTCGCTTTGGGTGCTGAGAATCCCGCCGCCTGCCGGGAACCTGTTGGCAGCGAAGATGTAGGCCAGGATGTCGGAGCTTTTTTGTCGGCTCAGGCTTCCCGGCCGGTCGGGCGGCATAGAGGTGCGAACCTTCTCGAAGAATTCATCGACAGAACGATTGTGCCAATTCGCCAGGAACTTGTCGCCGGTAAGTGCGGGCGTCTCATCGCCGCCTCCCAATTCGGCGCCATGGCAGCTGGCGCATTGTTCGGCATAGGCAGTTTTGCCACGGTTGGCCTGCGCCTGCGTATAGACGCCGTCCCATACCGAGCGCGGTGTTTGAGCGACCGCAGCCAAGGCAGTGGCGAGGAGGATGAGTATAAGCAAGTTGAGTCTCATTCTATTCCAAAGGTACTGAAAGCATGACTTTATTTCAATATGTTACTTGCATCCCACCGCTATAAGTGATAGGTTTAACCCATCGCTAGTGCCGACGGGGATTCGGCCAGCTTGCTCGTAAAGGGGTATCCATGAAGCTATCCGTTTTTGCCCGGGTCTCTGTTACGACCCTTCTCTCTATGCTTTCGGGGATGGCGCTGTTCGGCCAGTCTGAGCGCGGAACCATCACCGGTACAATCCATGATGCGTCGGGCGCGATTATCCCCGGCGCCAAGGTGTCGGTTACAGCAACCGCCACAAATTCCAAACAAGATTACATTAGTAACGAATCGGGCGACTACACGGCGTCCAGCCTTGCGGTCGGCGAATACGACATCCGGATCGAAAAGGAAGGCTTTCGCCCGGCTGAATTGAGGGGTGTTACCGTCAATGCGGCTACTACTGTCCGCGCCGACACCAGCCTTGAAGTGGGAACTTCCACGACGGCGGTTGAAGTCGCGGCATCCGCGGTTCAGTTGCACACCGAAGACGCCAAGGCGAGTGTCACGATTTCCAACAAACTGGTGGACGATTTGCCGCTGGTGGTCGGGGGAGCGGTACGCAGCCCGTTCGATCTCGCGTCTCTGACCCCGGAGTCGAAGAACCTCGGCGGCGATAACGGATTCATGCTCGGAGGCGGCCAGGCGGCCAGTTACGGTACCACGCTCGATGGCGTTTCGACTAACACCACGCGAGCCCTGTCGATGAGCTGGGTGGCTTCGAACGCCCCCTCAATTGAAGCCATCACGGAGTTCACCGTAGACACCAACGGGTACAAAGCGGAATTCGGCCATTCCGGCGGCGGCGTGATGACGTTCTCTTCGAAATCCGGAACCAACTCTTTTCACGGCTCGGCATATGAGTTCCTGCGCAACAACGATTTCGATTCGAACAACTTCTTCAACAACGCGGCCGGACGCAATCCCGACGGCTCGCTGGTAAAGCCGGTCCAGATCTACAAGCAGAATGATTTCGGTTTCACCGTCGGTGGTCCCATCTGGATTCCCAAAATCCATGACGGCCGGAACAAGTCGTTCTTCTTCTTTTCGTACGAGGGTTTCCGCAACCGCAACGGCGCCAACAGCGTTTCGAATACGGTTCCGACACCGGAGATGTACACCGGCGATTTCAGCAAGTGGGTTACCTCTGCAGGCGTGCAGATCCCGATCTTCGACCCGACCACGCAAGTAACCAACGCAGACGGCACGGTTACCCGCCAGCCCTTCCCGGGAAACCAGATTCCGCAGAGCAAGTTCAGCCCGGCGGCGGTCAAGGCTCTGGCGGTGTTCCAGACCAGCGGTATTCTAAAGCCGAATATCGCCGCCACGCCGGGAACTGTCGGCTACGTCACCAATAACTACGCCATCACCAGCGGCTCGCAGGTTGCTCCCGTGAACAAGTGGAGCCTGAAGGGCGATCACATCTTCAACACAAAACACCGGATCTCCGGTTACTACGGAAATGATCGTGAAAAACTGGTTCCCGGCGCCGAAGGCCCAGCCACGCTGCCTGGTTTGTATACGAACTACAACGACCTGACGCAGTACAGCGACGTTTTTCGTATGAGTTGGGACTGGACGGTGAGCGCCACGAAATTCAACCACTTCTATGCAGGTGGCAACAACTGGCGACAGAACCACAATCCGCCGCAGGAATATATCGGCAACTGGAAAGACAAATTCTGTCTCGGCGGTGTGCCGGATTGCAACGAGAATTTAGTCAACTTCGATTTCAGCAACGGATACGCCTCGTGGGGCGGCCGCGCCAACAACGGCTCAGAAAACACTATTTTCTCGTTTAACGACGACTTCACCTGGGTCAAGGGCCGCCACACATTCAAGCTCGGCGGACAATACCAGCTTAGCCACTACAACGGCTTCGGACGGCAATGCATTTCCGGCTGCGCCACGTTCAGCTACACCGAAACCGGCGTTCCCGGCGGCACCAACACGAACGCGGGCGGCAACCCCTTCGCCTCCCTGCTGCTCGGCTATGCCGATACAGGGTCGATCGACACCATCCGATTCATCGGTCAGCAGTGGCCCTATTTCGCCGGCTATTTTCAGGATGACTGGCGCGTGAACCCGAAGCTGACACTAAACCTCGGGCTTCGCTGGGAGACCCAGCTTCCGCCCACCGGCCTGCAGGATCGATGGAGCGATTTCTCGCCGACCACGCCGAATCCGGGCGCCGGAAACATCCTCGGCGCGCTAATCTATGCCGGTAGCGGCACCGGGAGAGTTGGCAGCCGCACGCTGGCCGATTCCTATTTCAAGGCCTTCGGACCGCACTTCGGCTTTGCCTATACGCTGAACCCGAAAACGGTCATCCGCGGTTCTTATGCGCGCTCGTTTGGCGCAATTACTACCGTCAGCGGATCCACCCATCAGCGCGGTTTCACGCAGACCTATTCCGCACCGCAGGGTTCGGGTGGCATCACGCCCGGGTTCACACTCGACCAGGGTTTCCCGGCCTATCCGGTTCCACCGTTCATCGATCCGTCATTCGCCAACAAAGACAACATCCCGTGGTTCCAGGGCAGGGAGGCCACGCGTCCGCCGGAGTTTAACAATTTCAATCTCTCGATCCAACGCCAGTTGGGCAATTCGATGATGATGGAAGCAAGTTACAACGGCGTGATCGGTTCGCATCTCCAGTCGCAATTGCTCGGTATCGACCAGGTGAATCCGAAGTACCTGACGGCGTTTGGCACTATCGAACAAAGCACGGCCGTGCTCAACAGCCGGCTCGGCACGCCGCTGGCAATTGCCGCTGGAATTGGCGAGCCGTATCCTGGATTTATCGCCTCCTGGGGCAGCAGCGCCACCGTGCGGCAGGCTCTGCGCCCGTATCCGCAGTACAACGGTATCGACACCTACAGCGGCGGCGGCGACCACAGTGGCCATTCGTCCTACCACGCGGCCATTTTGCGCTTCGAGAGGCGTTATTCCAGCGGGCTGACGTTAGGGACCTCCTACGTGTTTTCGAAGATTCTGACCGATTCGGATACTTACTGGGGCAGCGGTCAGGCGGCCGACCAATACAACCGGCGGCTGGAAAAGTCCATCGGTCAGTTCGATGTCACGCACAACTTCAAGCTGGGCCTGGTTTACGAGCTGCCGTTCGGCAAGGGGCGCGCTTATCTGACCAAGGGTCCCGCGGCATGGGTCATTGGCAACTGGCGCGTCAGCAGCGTGAACCTGTATTCGAGCGGCCAGCCAGTCGGCATTTCGACCAGCTACGGTCTGCCGCTGTTCAATGGCAGAAGCACTCCCTACGTCACGTCGTACGACGGATGGCGCGCCCCCACCAAGAACGGTAGCTTCGATCCGCAAGTGGACAATTTCTTCGTCCCGTATGGGAGCGCTCCGTTCCCGACCCAGGGCCTGAATACGCCCTACAATGGATTCGGCAATTCCACGCGCTATAATCCGAAGGTCCGGCTGTTCCCGAACTTTAACGAAAATCTTTCGGTTACCCGCTCATTCCCGATTCGGGAATCGATTCGCATGGAGTTTCGCGCCGAGGCGTTTAACGTCTTCAACCGCGTCCGCTTCGGTACCGGATCGACGCAGATTCAGAGCCAGAACTTTGGGCACCTGACCAGCTCCGGCGATCTGCTAAATACGCCGCGCCAATTGCAGTTGGCCCTGAAGTTGTATTTCTGAGCCGTTATACTTCTGACATGGCAATACAACGTCGCAGTCTATTGCAGGCAATCGGAACGGCGGGGCTGCTGGGCCTCGCCAATCCTCGCGAACAGAAGGCGCAGGCGCAGGTGGCCCGCGCCATTCGCGCCTTACCCATCCCCAAGATCAAAGACATCAGCGTGATCGAATGCCAGCCCTCCGGCGTGCGTCTGACCGTGGTCAAGATTACGACCGACCAGGACGGCCTTTACGGCTACGGCTGCGCCACCTTTACGCAACGGGCCGACCTGGTGAAGCCGGCCGTTGAAAAATATCTCAAGCCGTTTCTGCTCGGCAAGACTACCGACCGGATCGAAGATATCTGGCAGTCCTGCTACGACAGCTCGTACTGGAAGAACGGCCCGGTACTGAACAACGCCATCAGCGGCGTCGATCAGGCGCTGTGGGACATCAAGGCCCGGCAGGCGGGCATGCCGGTCTATCAACTGGCCGGTGGTAAATGCCGCGAAGCCGTGGACACCTATACTCACGCCGACGGCGCCGAGCCCGCGAATACCGTGGAATCGGCGAAGCGGTTCATCGCCCAGGGGTTCCGCCACGTCCGCGTGCAGGTGGGCGTTCCCGGAATGGCCGGCTATGGCAGCTCGCGCGGCGACGTCCCTGTCAAGTCTCTGCATGACAAGCCGGTCTTCGAGCCGGCCTATTATGCTCGCCGCGCCCTGAAGCTATTCGAAATATGCCGCAAGGAACTAGGCGACGAAGTCGAATTGCTTCACGATATGCACGAGCGCGTATCGCCCAACCAGGCCGTTCAGTTCTGCAAAGATGCCGAGAAGTTCAAGATGTTTTTCATTGAGGATCCGCTGTCTCCCGAGGACATCGCTTACTTCCGGCAGATTCGCCAGCAGTGCGCCACCCCCATCGCCATGGGCGAACTCTTCAACAGCCCGCACGAATGGCAGCCGCTGATCGCCGAACGGTTGATCGATTACATTCGCGTCCACGTTTCGCAGGCGGGCGGATTCACGCCGGCGCGGAAGATCGCGATCCTGGGCGAGAATTTCGGCGTCAAAACGGCCTGGCACGGCCCGGGTGATGTTTCACCGGTCGGCCACATGGCGAATGTCACGCTGGATCTGGTCAGCTACAATTTCGGCATCCAGGAGTATTCCCCATTTAATGAGCGTACACAGGAAATCTTCCAGGGCTGCCCCGTTATGAAGGATGGCTATTTATGGGCCAATGAGAAGCCTGGCTGGGGCATTGAGGTGGATGAAAAGGCCGCGGCTAAGGCTCCCTTTACGGCCGGCCGGAACAACTTGAATGGCGGCTGGGGCGAGATCCGGCGGCGCGATGGCACTGTGATCAAGCAGTAGCATCAGCGCATAAATCCTTCACTTCAAATTTCGTTGTGTTAGACTCGCTCTTCCGTGAATCTGATCGGTCAGGGAGAATACCAGTCGTGAAGAATTCCGTCACATACCGCGCCTTGAGGGCCGGCTTAGCACTTATCATCGTAGCGGCTTCGGCATTACCGCTTGGCGCGGCAGCCGCCAAGGGCGAGTGGATCGCCTACATCGGCACCTATACCCAGAAGAAGAGCAAGGGCATCTACGCTTACCGCTTTGCGCCGGCCAGCGGCAAGTTGACCCCTATCGGCCTGGTGGCTGAAACCATCAGCCCTTCGTTTCTCGCGATCCATCCCAACCAGCGGTTTCTGTATGCCGCCAATGAGGTCGCTAACTTTCAGGGCCAGCGGGCCGGCGCCGTCAGCGCGTTTGCGTTAGATCAAACCACCGGGCAACTGAAGTTTCTGAACCAGGTTTCTTCGAAAGGCGCGGGGCCGTGCCATGTGGCCCTGGACCACACCGGCAAGTGGCTCTTTGTAGCCAACTACGATAGCGGCAGCATCGCCGGCTATCCGGTTCACGACGATGGCACGCTGGGAGAATCCTCTTCGTTTGTGCAGCACGCCGGTTCGGGCGCGGATGCTAAACTCAAGCCGCACGCGCACGACATTACGATTTCGGCCGATAACCGTTTCGTACTGGTTAACGATCTGGGGCTGGACCAGATTCTGGTTTACCGGCTGGACGCGGCCAAGGGCACAGTGGTTCCGAACGACCCTCCGTTCGTGAAGCTGGCTGCGGGCTCCGGGCCGCGCCACTTTGCGTTCGGCAAAGGCGGCCACTTTGCATATTCCATCAATGAGCTGCTCCTGACGGTGACGGCCTTCCGGTACGATGCCGGGCGCGGCAGCCTGACCGAGTTGCAGACGGTACCTTCGTCACCCGAAACTTTTCCCGGCGAGAAGAGCGGAGCCGAGATCGCAGTGCATCCCGACGGCAAGTTCCTGTATACCTCCAACCGCGGGCCGGACACCATCGCGATCTTCCGCATTGACGCTGGTAAGGGAACTCTCACGGCGGTGGAACGGGTGCCGACGCAGGGCAGGACTCCGCGCAACTTCGCCATCGACCCCACGGGCGGCTACCTCTTCGCGGCCAATCAGGATTCGGACAACGTGGTGTTGTTTCGCATCGACAAGGGTACAGGCCACCTGACTCCGGCCGGCAACGTTCTGGAAGTGGGGGCGCCGGTATGCGTGGTGTTTGCGAAAACCCGCTGATCCGGCCTTGCAATCCGGCCTCGTGATCTGACGTTTATGAACGAACCCTGGCTGCAGAATTTCGATCCCTTAGGCAACGCCTGGCTCTCCACGCTGGCCGCGGCCATTCCGGTCTGTACGCTGTTCTACTTCCTGGCAGTGCGGCGAGCCCCCGCGTGGCAGGCGGCGATATATTCTTTTGTGGCGGCGGTGGTGGTGGCGCTGGCGGTGTTCCGCATGCCCGCCGTCATGGTGGCGGGCGCGGTGGCCGATGGCCTGGTCTTCGGCTGGTTCCGTATCGCCTGGATCGTGGTAGCCGCGGTTTTCGTGTACGACATTTCGGTGGAATCGGGCCAGTTCGCGATCGTGAAACAGTCGATCGGCGACATCTCCGAGGATCGGCGCCTGCAGGTGCTGCTGATCGCTTTCGCTTTCGGAGCGCTGCTGGAAGGCGCGGGCGGAGGCGGAGCGCCGGTGGCGGTAAGCGGAGCCATGATGATCGGTCTGGGCTTCCCGCCATTCCAAACCGCGATGCTGTGTCTCATCGCCAACTCCGCACCGGTGGCCTATGGCGGGCTGGGGAATCCCGTGCGCACACTGGTGGCGGTGACGGGCTTGCCGGAGGCCGATTTCAGCGCCATGATCGGCCGCATTCTGCCGCTCACCACGCTGATCCTGCCGTTCTGGCTGATTCGCGTGCTATGCAATAAGCGGCACACGCTGGAAGTCTGGCCCGGCCTGCTGGCCTGCGGAATCTGTTTTGGCGGCATCCAGTTTTTCTGGTCCAATTACATGGATGCGGCGCTGGTGGACATTCTGGGTGGAATCGGGACCCTGCTGTTCCTGGCGTTCTTCTTCAAAAAGGTATGGAGCCCCAAGGATATCTGGCGGTACAGCGGAGAAGGCGCCGCGCTCAAAAAGTCACCGGGAGAAGAACTCACCACCGGGAAGATTCTGCTGGCCTGGTCTCCATTTCTGCTGCTGGCCGGTTTCGTGGTGCTCTGGGGCGTGCCTTCCGTAACCAAAATCCTGGACACGGTTTCCTGGAGGCAGCCGGTTCCCGGCCTGCATATGCTGGTGGTTCGCACGCCGCCGGTGGTGGCGAAAGCTTACGCCGAACCGGCGATGTTCGATGTGTCGTGGCTGTCCACCGCGGGGACCGGAACCCTGTTCGCGGGGCTGATCGCCGCCCCGCTGGCGGGCCTTTCGTTCAAACGAACGCTGCAGGTCTTCATCGGCACGTTTCGCCGGCTGAAGCTCAGCCTGGTGGCGATTATGGCGATGCTGGGCGTGGGCTATATTACGCGCTACTGCGGCATGGACGCCACCATGGGGATGGCGATGGCGCACACGGGAGCGCTGTTTCCTTTCTTCGGGACCATGATCGGCTGGCTGGGGGTCTCGCTCAGCGGAACTGACGCGGGCTCGAACGCGCTGTTCGGCAGCTTGCAGGTAATCACCGCCAACAAACTCGGGCTGAGCCCGATCCTGATGGGATCTGCCAACAGCGCCGGCGGAGTGATGGGCAAGATGATCGCGGCCCAGTCGCTGGTGATCGCTTGCGCGGTCACGGGCCAGGTAGGCAAGGAAGGCGATCTGTTTCGCGCCGTGCTGAAGCACAGCATCGGCTTGATGGTGCTGGTAGGGTTGATTGTGATGATGTACGCGTATATATTCCCGGGCGCGATTCCAAACGGTCATCATTACTGGAAATAGAGGAGGACGTTTTTTATGAAGCGGACATTGTGGGCGGCGGCGGCGTTGACCGGCACGGTTTGGCTGGTGGCGCGGTTGATGGCGCAACCTGCCGGCGATCCTCTGATAGAAGGCTTCCGGTTGGTGGAGGTGGCTTCAGTTTCCGATGCCATGGAACAGTTGTACGGGCAGAAGGGCTACATGTCGCACCAGATGCGGCCGCTGTCGCCCACCAAGTTCGCGGGCCCGGCAGTGACGGTGCTGTTAAAGAAGGAAGAGCACAAGGAAGGCTCAAAGGCATCGGAAGGCATGCTGGACGCCATTGACAATGCCAAGCCTGGGTCGGTTTACGTGATGGTGCTGGAGGATGGGGCGGACTACGCCGGCATGGGCGGGTTGATGGCCACCGCCATGAAGTATCGCAGCCTTGCGGGCGCCGTGATCGATGGGTCGGTGCGCGATACGCCGCAGATTCGCAAGCTGCAGTTCCCGGTATTCAGCCGCGGTGTGGCGCCTTCCACCAGCATCAATCACTATCGTTTCGCGGGAGTCAATGTGCCTGTGACATGCGCGGGCGTGCGCGTGAATGCCGGCGATATCATCACGGCGGACGAGGACGGCGTGGCCGTGGTGCCGCGCGCCAAAGCCGACGAAGTGCTCAAGAAAGCCCAGGCGCTTGATGATACGGAGCACAGCATGCTGCCGTTCATCGAGAAGTTTCGATCCATCAAGGAAGCCGTGGCCAAGTTTGGCAGGATTTGACGAGATGAAGCTGAATTACAAGGGCAAGGTAAACGGCGGCGGCGACGGGATCAAATTCACGGTAGATGGCGTAGGCGGCCAAACAACGAGTGGGACGCCAGGAAGATCAAGTAAGGCCTGGTGAGATAAGTTTGACGGACGACAAACAACGATCGTCTGTCCCACGTCTGTTTGGCACCACGCTACCATCGAATATTCAAGATGATTGCCTTGTCTGCCGTCTCCAAGCATTTCAACGGCAAGCGCCAGGTCGTGGCCCTTGACGCTATTGACCTCCACATCGAACGCGGCGAAATGGTCTCCATTGTCGGCCCTTCCGGTTCCGGCAAATCCACCCTGCTCAACCTGATCGGCGGACTCGATCGCCCCACCTCCGGCGAAATCCGAATTGACGGCCAGTCCGTCGCGGCCCTCTCCGATGACGACCTCACCCGCCTTCGCCGCGACAAAATCGGCTTCATTTTTCAGTTCTTCAATCTCCTCCCCTCCCTCACCTGCGTTGAAAACGTCGCCCTGCCGCTGCACCTGAAAGGTCTCCCGCGCAAGGAAATCGATAAGCGCGCCCGCGACCTTTTGGAACTCGTTCAGCTCGGCCAGCGCTTCGACCATCTCCCCGACGAGCTTTCGGGCGGCGAACGCCAGCGCGTCGCCATCGCCCGCGCTCTGGCTTTCTACCCTCCGGTCCTGCTGGCCGATGAGCCCACCGGCAATCTCGACTCCCACACCGGCGCCGAAATCCTAAAACTGATCCGTGACCTCCACCAGCGCCTCAATTCCACCATTCTCATCGTCACTCACGACACCAGCGTCGCCGAAAGCTGCCCCCGCACCGTCACCCTGCGCGACGCTCGCATTGCCGGAGACGTCCGCCGATGATCCTCCTGCGCCTCATCAGCTGGCCCTACATCCGCAAGCATCTCCTGCGCTCTATACTCACCACCGCCGGTATCGTGCTCGGCGTGGCCCTGCTCGTCGGCATGCAAACCGCGAATCAGTCAGTGCTGCGCGCCTTCAACCAGACCGTGGATCGCATCGCCGGCAAAGCCCAGCTACAGGTCTCAGCCGGCGATTCCGGCTTTTCCGAAGAGGTGCTGGAGCGCGTCCAGTCCCTTCCCCAAGTGCGCGCCGCCGCCCCGGTCATCGAATCCTCCGTGGACCCCGGCATCAAGGGCCAGGGCAAGCTGTTGATCCTCGGCGTGGATATGACCGGCGACCGCAGCCTGCGCACTTACGATTTCGAGGGCGGCCCGGAAAGTGGCGATGAAGATGTTATGGACGACCCACTGGTCTTCCTCGCCCAGCCCGATTCCCTCATCCTCACTCATGAGTTCGCCGATCGCAACGGCGTGCGCACCGGCAGTAAGATCGCCTTCGACACCATGGAAGGCCGCAAGCAATTCACCATCCGCGGCATTCTCAAAGCCGGTGGCATGGCCCAGGCCTTCGGCGGCAATCTCGGCATCATGGACATCTACGCCGCGCAGCAGGTCTTCGGCCGCGGCCGCCGTTTTGACCGCATCGATATCGGCCTGGCAGACGGCGTTACGCTCGATGCCGGACAAGCCGCGGTTAGCAGGCTGCTGGGCCCCGGCTTCACCGTCGAACCGCCCTCCGGCCGCGGACGCCAGTTCGAATCTCTGCTCGGCATCTACTCCATCGCCGTCAGCATCTCCAGCCTTTTTGCGCTGTTCATCGGGATGTTCATCATCTACAACTCCTTCGCCATTGCGGTCACCCAGAGGCGTTCGGAAATCGGGATCCTGCGCGCGCTAGGCGCCACCCGCGGCCAGATCCGCACTCTCTTTCTGGCCGAGAGTTCCGTCGCCGGGTTGATCGGTTCAGCCGTGGGAGTGGCCGTGGGCCTGGCCTTCGCGCGCAGCCTCACGGGCATCACCGGCCAGATGATGGAGGCAGTCTTCGGCGTTCCGCAAAATGCCCAGCAGGTGATCGTGAATCCGCAATTCCTGCTGCTTGCTATGTTCGCGGGCGTCGCCACCAGCATGGTTGCGGCGGTGATTCCGGCTCGCAACGCCGCGCGCGTGGAACCGGTGCAGGCCCTTCAAAAAGGCAAGTATCAGGTAATGGGCGCCGGCGAAAACCGCATCCGCCGCAACGCCGCGCTGCTTGCCGTCGCCCTCGCGCTGGCATGTCTCGGCTTTCCAAGCTATCGTCCGGCCTTTTACGCCGGCTACCTTCTTACCGTGTTGGCCGGGCTGTTGCTCACGCCATTTTTTTCCCTGGCGCTCGCCCGGCTCCTGCGCGGCCCGCTCAAATGGCTCCGCCCGATTGAGGGTTCGCTGGCTGCCGACAGCCTCATCCAGGCTCCGCGCCGCACCTCGGCTACCGTTGCCGCGCTCATGCTTTCCCTGGCTCTGGTCATCGGACAGGGCGGAATCGCGCGCTCCAGCTACCAATCCATTGCCCAATGGACCACCAACACTCTCAACCCCGACCTGTTCGTTTCGGCTTCCGAATCGCTCGCCGCCCGCGATTTTCATTTTCCGGCCAGCATGTACGGCGAACTGGAAAAGGTCCCCGGCATCGATGAAATCCAGCCCGTCCGGACCGCCCGCGTCCAGTTCCGCGGCAAGCCCGTGATGATCGTCGGGGTGGAACTCGCGAAGGTCCGCCGCCGTGTGCACGGCAACGAAGTCGCGGGCGACCCGCAAGCCATGTACACTTTGGCGGCCCAGGAAAAGGGCGTCATCATCGGCGAGAACCTGGCCGGCCTCGAAAAACTTCGCCTGGGCGACCCCGTACCGCTAGACACCCCCACCGGCCCCATGCGTCTGCCGGTGGTGGGAATCATACGCGATTACTCCAATCAACTGGGCGCCATCTTTATGGAACGCAGCGCCTACGTGCGTTTCTTCCAGGACGACACCATCGACATCTTTCGCGTTTACGTCAAGCCCGGTGTCCCAGCCGAAGACGTCCGCAGCCGGATCATCGAACGCTTCGGCAGCGTGCGCCGCATGTTCGTTCTCTCCAACCGCGAGGTGCGCGACTTCGTCCTCGGCATCACCAACCAGTGGCTCGGCATGACGTACATTCAGGTACTGGTGGCCGTGCTGGTGGCAGTACTCGGCATCGTCAACACCCTGACAGTTTCTATCGCCGATCGCCGCCGTGAACTGGGCGTCCTGCGCGCCGTGGGCGGACTGCGCGCGCAGATCCGCGGCACCATCTGGCTTGAAGCCGTAGCCATCGGCCTCATCGGTCTTACGCTGGGCGTGGGCACCGGCGCCATCAATCTCTATTACGAACTGCAGGCCGCCCAACACGATCTCACGGGCATGCCGCTGTCCTACCAGTTCCCAACTGGCGTCGTCGCTCATACTGATCCCCATCATCCTTGGGGCCGCTTTGGCCAGCGCCATCCTGCCCGCCGAAACCGCCGTCCGCAGTTCTTTGGTGGAGGCACTCGAATATGAATAGACTCTGCAGCTTTCTGCCTGCGCTGCTGCTTCTGGCTCCACTATTTGCCCAGGATGCGCGCCAGATCGTCGAGGAATCCCAACGCCGCGGACGCGCCAATTCGCAGCGCTACGAAGGCGTCCTTGAGGTTTTCTCCGCCTCCAACAAGGTCTCCAAAAAGTCCTGGACCTCCGACCGCGTCGGCTCCTTCGGCAATAGCAAAGCCATTATCCGCTTCACCGCTCCCGCCGAAGTCAAAGGCGTCGCGCTCCTGGTCGTGAACCACCCCGACCGCGCAGCCGACCAGTGGATGTGGACCCCCGCCATCGGCCGCGATCGCCGCATCGCCCTGCAAGACCGCTCCACCCGATTCTTCGGCACCGACTTCAGTTTCGAGGATCTCGAAGAACGCGACGTCAACCAGTATGACTATCGCCTCACCGGGGAAGAACCCATCGATAACGCCCCCTGCTGGCGTATTGAAGCCCGCCCCCGTCAGAGCAAAACCTCGCAGTACACGTTGACGCGCATCTGGATCCGCAAAGACAACTACGTTCCCGCGCAGTACGAAAACCTCACCAAGGACCAACTTGTCCGCCGTCTTCACCAGACCGACATCCAGAACGTGCAAGGCATCTGGACGCCCCGCACTCTCGAAATGACCGATCTCCGCCGCAACAGCCACACCTTCCTCCGGTTGGAAAAACTCGAGTACAACATCCCTATGAATGAGGACGCGTTCACGGTCCAGGCCCTCCGCCAATGAAACCGGTAGCCCTCTGCCCGCTAGCCGCCTTCTCGCTCGCCTTCTCACTCACTGGCCAATCCTTTACCCAGCGCGGCTTCCTCGAAGCCACCGTCATGGGCTTTCCCCAAACTGCCCCCAATGACTCTTCCCAGGCCGTCGGCGAATCGCTCTTCCGCTACGAAGCCTTCTACAAACTCACCAACCTCCGCTTTGCCGGCGCCATTGACGCCCGCATGGACACTCATCAGGAAACCGAGCGCGGCTTCGATATCGCCCCGGCGCTTTCGTGGTGGGACCGCGGCCGCCAGCGTCCCACTTTCGCCATCCGCCGTCTCAGCGCCACCTACACCCGCGGCAAGCTGACCTTCGAAGCCGGCAAGCAATTCATCCGCTGGGGCAAGGCCGACGTCCTCAACCCCACCGACCGCTTTGCGCCCCGTGATTTCGTCAACGTCATCGATAACGATTTTCTCGGCATCACCGCCGCGCGCCTCACCTACGGCACGCAGTCCGACACTATCGACCTGGTATTCTCTCCGCGCCTCACACCCAGCCGCGTGCCGCTTCTCAACCAGCGATGGGCGGTGCTTCCGCCCGGCATCCCCATCCACGAACTCGACCCCGCGTTCCCCGCCGCCCCGCAATACGGCGCGCGCTGGAATCACATCGGCGCCATCGCCGAATATTCCTTCTCGTTCTATAACGGCTTCGACAACCTCCCTCTCTACCGCCTGCAGGCCAACCTCACTCAACTGCGCGCCGATATCCAGCGCACCTATCCGCAGATGCGCATGTACGGCGCCGACGCCGCCATCCCCCTCGGACCGGTCACCCTAAAGAGCGAAGCCGCATACTTCACATCCACCAATCCGCAATCCGACGAGTACGCCCTATACGTAATCCAGCTCGAACGTCAGGCCGGCGAATGGAGTTTCGTGGGCGGCTACGCCGGCCAGGTAGTGACCGCTCACGGCGACTCGCTGGCCTTCTCTCCGCAGCGCGGCTTCACCCGTTCCTTCGTGGCCCATGCCGGCTACACCATCGACACCAATCGCAGCCTGGCTCTTGAAACCATCATTCGCCAAAACGGCAACGGCATCTGGCTCAAGCCCGAATACACGCAGTCCTTCGGGCAGCACTGGCGCCTCACCGCCGGTCTTGCCGTGATCCGCGGCAAGCCGCCGGATTTCATCGGCCAGTACCACCAAAACTCTCACGGCATCCTGACCGTGCGCTACAGTTTCTAGCGAGGCTCCGCCTGACATGGAAGTAGTGTACTTACCGCAGAGCCGCTGAGACGCGGAGATAAGCGCAGGGGAAGACCGTCGCAGCGTCAGCATATGAGTGCGCCAATCCCGGGCTTACCACTGCGCTACGGCAGGTCCGCAAGGCCAAGCCTCAGTTGTTCTCTCTGCGTATTGCTCAGCGTCTCAGCGGCTCTGCGGTCTAGTTACTCGGATCGCAGCGCCAGCACCGGATCCACCACCGTGGCCCGCCGCGCCGGCAGGTAACTGGCCAGCGCAGCGGCCGCAAGCAGGAGCGCGGAGACCACGGCGTAGGTCGCCGGATCGAGCGCGGTGATCCCAAACAGCAGCGACGACATCAGGCGCGTCAACGCCGCAGGCGCCAGCCACCCCGAGTACGGCGCCTATCCCTGCCAGTAGCAATCCGTGGCGCACGAACATTCGCTGCAGTCCCGCGGGTGGCGCGCCCAGAGCTATGCGGATTCCGATCTCGCGCGTCCGCTGAGAGACAGCGTAGGCAATCACGCCGTAGATCCCCACCACGCCCAGCACCAGCGCCATACCGCCGGCGATCGCCAGCATCACCAGCGTAAAGGAAGTCCGCGCCATGGACCGGTCGTAGACGTCTTTGAGCGTCCGCACCTGGAACACCGGCAGATTCGCGTTGACTGACCAGATGGCCTGCCGGGCCTCCGCCAGGAAGCTCTCCGTCGCCGCCCGCTTGGTGCGGATTATCAGCACCACACCGCGATTGACACGCACGGAGTCGCCCCAGAAGTTGTCCATCATGGCAGGCCAGTAGACAAATGCCGGCGCCTTCTGCTGCACGCCGTCATCGTACACATCGCCCGCCACACCCACAATCTCGCGCCAGGGATCCTTAGGGCCCTCCCGGATCCGTTTGCCCAGCGCCAGGCGCGCCTCACCCCACATTTCCCGAGCCATGTTCTCCGATACTATCGCCACGTGCCGCTTCTCATACAGGTCGGTCCAGGTGAAATCGCGCCCGCCAATCAGCGCCGTGCCGGTGGTCTTGAGGAAGGCGGGCGAGATGAACCGGAATCGCCGGATGGGAGGAATCTGTCCCACCGTATACTGTTTGTCTTCCGCGTACAGAAGATCGTTGGGGTTGTTTCCGCCCAGGGGGGCTGTATTGGCCAAGGCAACCGATGCGACGCCCGGGGATCGCTGCCAGCTTGTCCAGCATCCCGTTCTGCATGCGCATCACCCGTTCCGGTTCGCGCACCTGGCCTTCGGGAATCGAAACTCGCATCGTCTGGACTTGCTCCGGATAGGTGAACCCTGGCTGGACGTTTCGCAAAGCCAGGAAGGTGCGAATCATCAGACCGGAGCCGATCAGCAGCACCAGCGCCAATCCAACCTGCACCACCACCAGCGTGTTGCGCGCGCGATGCCGTTCCCGGCCGTGGCTCATCGAGCGGCCGCCGCCTCGCAGCGCCTCAGCCACATGCGGCCCGGCGTACTTGGCTACCGGGATGAGACCGAACAGCAGGCCCGCCAACAGCGAGACCGCCAGCGTAAATTCCAGCACCAGCGGATCGATTCCGATTTCACTCAGCCGCGGCAGCGTGGCTGGACCCATGGCCACCAGCATCCGCAACGCCGCGTACGCCAGCGCCAGGCCCAAGGCGCCGCCCACCACACCCAGCGTCACGCTTTCCAGCAGCAGTTCGCGCGCGATTCGTCCCCAGCCGGCGCCCAGAGCAGCCCGGATTGCCAGTTCCTGCTGCCGGCCCTCGGCGCGAACCAGCAGCAGATTCGCCACATTCGCGCAGGCGATGAACAGCACCAGCCCGATGGTGCCCATCAGAACCCACAACGTGGCGCCGATGTCGCCCACCACTTCCTGCTTCAGCGGCTGCAGTTTGGCGCCGATGCGCGCATTCTCAAACAGGGCGCGGCTGAACCCGGGCGGTGTGGGCCACGCTTTCAGCCAGACCGCCAGCATCCGCGCCACGTCGGCGTTGGCCTGCTGCAGCGTCACCCCGGCCTTCAGCCGGGCGATGCCCTGGTAACTGAATTGGCCCAGGAAAATCTTGTTGCGGTCCAGCCGCTGCGGCAGAATCAACTCCGCGTTTTCGTCCAGGAAACGGAAACTCCGCGGCATCACACCGATCACCGTGCGCGGCCGTGAATCCACCGTGAGGGTGCGCCCAACCGCGGATGCGTTTCCGCCAAAGCGCCGCTGCCAATATCTGTAAGTCAGCATCACCGTATCGGCTGAGCCCGGAGTATCGTCAGCCTGCGAAAACCAGTGACCGGCCAAAGGCTGTACGCCCAGGGCTTGCAGCGTGCCGTAGGTCACAAACACCGCCTGGACTTGCTCGGGCTCAGCCAAACCTGTGACGTTCACCCCGCCGTTCGACCACAGCCCGATCTCCTGAAAAGTCCGATTCTCCTCGCGGTAGGTAAAGTACATGGTGGGTGAGCAGTTGACGTCGCCTGCGATCGAGGGTATACCCGGCGCCGTGTGCCAAACCCCCACCAGCGCCTCGGCTTGCGGGTATGGCAGCGGCTTGATCATCACACCGTTCACAACGCTGAAGATGGCGGTGGTGGCGCCGATTCCGAGCGCCAGCGTTACCAGCGCAATCGCGGTGAACGCCGGAGCCCGCCGCAATCGCCGGAAGGCGTGCTGCATTGGTCTCATGAGGACTAGTACGACGCAGGGGCGCACTGAGTTCGCAGAAATTCCTGGCGGAAAGAGTGCTTAGTTCATCTCCGAAATCCACTCCCTCACTATGCCGGGCGCGCTACAGTCAAATTGATGGCCATTCAGATCGGCGACGTCCTTGGCGATTATCAGGTCACCGGCATCTTAGGCCGCGGCGGTATGGGCAAGGTCTTCCGTGTGCGCAGCCTCATCACCGAGCGTGAGGAGGCCATGAAGGTTGTTCTTTCCGACCTTGATGAGAATCCGGCGCTGGCCGACCGCTTCCTTCGCGAGATCAAAGTCCACGCCAGCCTTCAGCATCCCAACATCGCCGCGCTCCACACGGCGCAGCGAGTTGAAGGCCGCCTGCTCATGTTCCTGGAACTGGTCGAAGGCGTCAGTCTGGAACAGATGCTCCAGAATGGCCCCATCGACGTCCGTCCGGCGCTCGGCTACGTTACCCAGGTGCTCGCGGCGCTGGCGTTCGCGCACGAACGCGGCGTGATTCACCGCGATATCAAACCCGCCAATATTCTGATCGGTACCGGCGGCGCTGTGAAGCTCACCGATTTCGGCATCGCGCGTTCCACTGGCACCGAACGGCTCACCGGCACCGGGCTGGCTGTCGGCACTCTGGCCTACATGTCGCCCGAACAGATCCGCGCCGGCCCGATCGATGCCCGTTCGGACCTCTACTCGCTCGGGCTGACATTTTATGAAATGGTAGTCGGACGCCGCGCCATTCAGGCCGATACCGAACACGCCCTCATGAACGCGCAGCTCAGTGTGACTCCGCCTGCTCCCGCCGTTGTGAATCCGCTTGTCCCGGACACGATCTCCATTTGCGATCATGCGCGCTGTTGCCAAAGAGCCCGATCGCCGTTTCCAAACCGCACTGGACTTCCAGGCCGCGCTGCAAAGTCTCGACCAGAACCAGTCACCCCCCACCCCCGGCGCGAGCGCTATTCCCGCGGCCGAACTTGCCGAACTGGAGACGCGCCTTGCCCGCGCCATAGGGCCCATCGCCCGGCGTCTGGTTCCCGACGCCGCACGCCGCTATGGCACCATCTCAGAAATTCGCCAGGCGCTCGCCGCTCAAATCGAAGATCCCAAACACCGCGCGGATTTTCTCAAAACCAGTTCCGCCACCAGTGCCGCCACGGTGACCCACACTTCCACGGTCCCGGTTTCGTTCGACATCGCAACGCTCGATCGCCTGGCGCAGGCGCTCGCGCCACACCTCGGCCCCATTGCCAAAGTCGTGGTCAGCCGCGCTGCCCGAACCGCCGGCAATCTGGAGGATCTGCAAAACACGCTCGCCGCCGAGATCCCCTCTGCCGAAGATCGCCGGCGATTCCTGGCGGGCTTGCGCTCACCCCTCTAGCATCTTCAGAGCCCGCTCCAAACTGCGCCGCATACGGTTGAACGAGCCCGCCAGCACCGCAATCTCGTCGCTCCCCCGTACCGGCAGCTCCGGCATATCCATCTGGCCCACGCTGATCTGGTCCGCCATGGTCGAAAGCCTGCGCAGCGGTCGCACCACCGTCCATAGCAGCACCGTGTCCAGCAAAATCAACGTCGCCAGAACCACCGCCGCCAGATAAATCACCAGGGTCTGAAATGCCTGATTCGCCATGCGCACCGGCACCGACATCGGTACCGAGACAATCTGCGCGCCCACAATTTCGTTGGGCTGCCATCCGAACCCGTTGTTGGCTCCATAATGGCGGATCATAGACGCCGGCGCTGCTCGCGGCGTGCTGTGGCATTCCAGGCACGGCGGACCGGCTTGAATCGGCCGCGCCAGGTAAAGTGACCGACCGGTGGGCGTGTCGCGCTCGCCCGTGAATTCCTTGGCTCCAGCGGGGCGGTTGCGAAACGCGTTGATGATGTCCGCCTCCCAATCCACTGCCCGGTCGCGCAGATTCGTGGGGTTCAGGGTCGCCTCTTTGTAGGCATAGTCCGGATAGCTTGCCCGTAAATATTCGAAGTTTTCCGTAGCTGCGAATGCCGGAACCGTCTGCGGCAGGAACGACCGCTGGTGTTCCTGCTGTGTCACCAGCAAAGGTTTGATCTGCTTGGTGGTGTAGTCGCGCGCCGACTGCATCGCTTCCATCATCAGGCGCGCCTGCCGCACCACGTCTTCGCGCGCGTCGTCCTGGAGAAAACGATGCGACACCGCCGCGGCAATCGCCAGGCCCGCGCCCAGAACAAGGCCTAGAATGAGGTTGAACTTAGCCAGGAGTTTCATGTGGTTGTCTTTTCGATGCCGTGAACGGCCTTGCCCATATCCTACCTCCGCCGCGTGCGGCAAATACTCGCTAAACTGGTAACTTCCATGAAACTCCAGAGCCACACCATCACTCAGGGCCGCGACCGTGCCCCCGCCCGCGCCATGCTCAAAGCCATCGGCTTCACCGATGAAGACCTTGCCAAGCCCATCATCGGCGTGGCCAACACCTGGATCGAAACCATGCCCTGCAACTTCAACCTGCGGGAACTGGCCGTCAAGGTGAAAGAGGGCATCCGCGCCGCCGGCGGTACTCCAATGGAGTTCAATACCATCGCAATTTCCGATGGCGTCACCATGGGCACCGAAGGCATGAAGGCCTCGCTTGTCAGCCGCGAGTTGATCGCCGATTCCATCGAGCTGATGGTGCGCGGCCACATGTTCGACGGCATCGTGGCTTTGGTCGCCTGCGACAAAACCATTCCCGGGGCCGCCATGGCGCTTCTCCGCCTCAACGTTCCCGGCGTGGTCCTTTATGGCGGAACCATCATGCCCGGCAGGCACAATGGTCACGACATCAGCATCATGGACGTTTTCGAAGCCGTCGGCGCCAACGCCCGCGGGCGCATGTCCGACGCGGAACTGCTGGACATCGAAAACCACGCCTGCCCGGGTGCCGGCGCGTGCGGCGGACAGTTCACCGCCAACACCATGGCCACCGTGATGGAGTTGATCGGTCTCTCTCCCATGGGCACCGCCGCTGTGCCGCAGGTGGACAAGCGCAAGAACGACGTCGCGTATAGTTGTGGAGAGGTCATCCTCAACGCCGTCCGCAACAACATTCTGCCGCGCGACATCTGCACCCGCGCCGCATTCGAAAACGCCATTGCCGGCGTGGCCGCCACCGCGGGCTCAACAAACGCCGTGCTGCACCTTCTCGCCATGGCCCGCGAAGCCGAACTGCCGCTGTCGATCGACGATTTCGAAGCCGTCCTGGCCCGCACACCCGTCTTCGTAGACATCAAGCCCGGCGGCCGCTTCCTGGCTGCCGACGTCGATAAGGCCGGCGGCATCGGCGTCATTGCCCACCGGCTGGCTGAAGGCAAATTCATTGACGGATCGGCAGTAACCATCACCGGCCGCACTTTTGCCGAAGAGGCATCCCGCGCGCATGAGACTCCGGGTCAGGAAGTAATTCTGCCGCTGAATAAGACACTCAAACCGCGCGGCGGCATCGCCATTCTTCGCGGCAGCCTGGCTCCTGAAGGCTGTGTGATCAAACTGGCGGGCCACGATAAGACCGTCCACCACGGCCCCGCCCGCGTTTTCGACCGCGAGGAAGACGCTATGCACGCCGTCACGGAGGGCCGCATCAAACCTAACGACGTCGTGGTGATCCGTTACGAAGGCCCGCGCGGCGGCCCGGGTATGAGGGAGATGCTGGGCGTCACTGGCGCCATCGTCGGCGCCGGCCTTTCGGATAGCGTGGCCTTGGTCACCGACGGCCGCTTCAGCGGCGCCACCCATGGTTTCATGATCGCCCACGTGGCTCCCGAAGCCTTCAATGGCGGCCCCATCGCCGCCGTGCAGGAAGGCGACCCGATCACTGTGGATGCCACCCAGGGGGTGCTCAACATCCACACGGCGCCGGAAGAATTGAAGCGCCGCCTGGCCGCCTGGAAGCAACCCGCGTTGCGCTATAAAACCGGCGTCTTCGCGAAGTATTGCGCGTTGGTCTCTTCCGCCTCCGAGGGTGCTATCACTCGAACCTGATACGCGAGCATAATACTCGAACCTAATACGCGAACATACTATGGGCCCTCTCGAAATTGCGGTTCTCGAAATTCTCTGGGTGCGAGGCGAAAGCAACGTCCACAATGTCGTCACTGGCCTGGACCGTCCACTGGCGTACACCACCGTGATGACCACTCTGGACCGGCTTTTCAAGAAAGGCATTCTGAACCGCCGCAAATTCGAGCGCGCCTTCCTCTATTCCCCCACCCTCTCCCGGGTCCAATGGGAGTATAAGCGGGCCGGCGATTTCGTGGCCGGCTTCCTCGCCGTGCCGCAACCGTCACGCGAACTGCTGGTTTCCTGCCTGGTGGAGGCCGTCGGCCGGCATGACGAAGCGCTGCTTGACGAGTTGGAAAAGAAGATCCGGATCAAACGCAAAGAACTCAACCGGATGGGAAAGACATGATTTTCACCTACATACCACGGCTGATCTGTCTGTGCCTGGCCTGCTTCTTCCTGGTTCATCTGGCGCTGGGCCTGCTGGTATCGCTAGCCGCATCCCGGGCCATTCGCCGGGCATCGCGCATGGACGCCCGGCTGGCTTCACGGTTTCTACTGGCCTTGCGTCTGCTGCCCGCTGGAGCAGCCGTTCTGGTGGTCGCCGGAGTTTGCATTCCCAGTTACTTGCGGCTTGAGCCGGAGGCTCCCGTTGAAGAGGTGGGCGTGGCATGCGTGGCCGCGGCTCTCCTGGGTCTGATCATCCTGGCATTTTCGACGGCGCGAGGGCTGCGCGCATTCGGGCGCTCGCTCCAGTACATCCGGCAGTGCCGGCACGCGGGCCGTGAGACGAAAATACCGAACGAGGCCGCGCCCGTCTGGCTGGTGAAGGGTGCTGCGCCCCTGCTCGCGCTCACCGGAATTGTTCGCCCGCGCCTGGTGATCTCGCGGCCGCTGCTTCGTGCGCTCTCGTCGAGTCAACTGGCTGCCGTCCTGCGCCATGAGCATGCCCATCGGCTTTCGCACGACAACCTGAAGCACCTGGTAATTCTGCTGTCCCCCGGCCTGCTCCCGTTTTTCCGCGGCTTCGATAAGTTGGAGCGCGCCTGGGCCAGGTTCGCCGAGTGGGCTGCCGACGATCGCGCCGTGGATGGAGACAGCCGCCGTTCGCTTGCGCTCGCCACAGCCCTGGTCCGCGTAGCGCGATTGGGCTCCGCCGCATCCGCTCCGGCTCTGGCAACTTCGCTGCTTGCCGACAGCCAGGATCTGTCCGCCCGCGTTGAGCGGCTGCTGAACCCGCGCGCCAATTCGACGCCGCGAAATCTACTCCCGGCCGCCGCCGTCCTAGCCTTCGCCGCGATCCTCGCCGCCGTAATGCTGAACCCAGCCACTCTACCCGCTGTCCATCAACTTCTCGAGCGCCTGGTTCACTAGCAGGTCAGGCCTCCTGGCCTGCCTTCGCCGCGTGCCCCGCTCGTCACTCGAGCGTCGGCAGATGTTTCATCACTTTATATGCCGCCAGCTCCCACGTCAGCGGCATCGCCCCATCCCGGCTTCCTTTGATGACCACTTGATAGGAGGCCGGTACGTGCTTGAGTCCATCCTTCGCGAACCCGGCCCGCAGCGTCGTGAGGCACGCCGGGCTGGCAAAGAACTCCATCGCCGCCGGCGCGCCTGCGCCAGTCACTCCGGAAACGATGATGGCTCGCGGCCCGGCCTCGGCTTCGGTCTGGTTGGGAAACACCGTGATCAAACCGTATACCAGCACCAGTTGTCCCGAAGAGCCGCGCTTTGGCACAAAGGCCGCCGGGCCCCCGGCGGCGGGCGACCGGTCGCGGATGGTCTCTTCCCCCAAATCCTCATCCTCGAAGAAGGTGAACGGCGTACTGCTCAACACCCTGGCGGCATACGCGCTATAATTTGGACCGCCGATCAGAACCACGTTCCGGTTGCGCAAAGCCACTGGTCCCAGAATATTCTCCGGCAGAAACTGAAACGAGCCGCCGCCGCTCGTAATTGTCTCCGCCGCCTTCACGGCAGCGGCTGAATCGCCAAACAGAGTAGCTTCTAACGAAGGGTACAGGTAGGGTTGTCCGGTTGGTGGCAGCCGCAGCCGGTTATACCAGTCGGCGGTTTCGGGTGGCACCGGCCTGAAAGAACCATGGTGCGGCGGATTGTGAAAAGGCTTGATCAGCAACGAAGGGGGGCTTGCCAGACAAAGCAGCACTTCGCTCCCTGGCCGCAGCAACGGACCCCAGAATTCGCGCAGGATCGCATCCGGACGGCCGGGCAGGAAGATCAGGCTTCGGGCAGTGGCCGTTAGCGCCACAGCCAAAACCACGCCGGCGAGGACCCATGCTGGAACCCAGGCTGGAATCAGAATTCGCTGGGCCTTGCCAGCCGCTGGTACCGGTGCCGGTACCGAGGCCGGTGCTGGTTTTGGCGCCGGTGGCGCGGTCACTTCGTAAAAAAATGGAGTATATGACCCTTTTCGAAGCCCGATGCGAATCTCGGCGTCAGGTTTTTCCAGTTCGTAAAACTGTTGCAGCTTTTGCCGCAGAGCGTGGGCTCGCCCGCGCACTCCGGAATCGTCGGCCGGAGAATAGTCTGCCGGCCGCCCCAGCGCATGAATACCCACCAGGTACTCACTGATCTCGGCCGCCCTCCCCGCCTCCTCCATTTCACAAATGTATCGGAGAAACTTCTTCAACTGATCGGCCCGGGCAAAAGTCTGGCTTTGCAGTACCGCCGCTAATATGTGGCGTTTCTCTTCCGGGCTACACGCACGTTCAGCTTCAAACCCCACCGAAGCCAGCATCGGTGAAGAGTCTATCACAAGCCCTTATAAGTAGGGGAATCTGTTCGTTTTGTAGTGTTGAACGCCACGTTAGGTAACGTTCTGTAACTCGACGTTAGTGCGGATTCGG
The DNA here is from genome assembly GCA_963817515.1 of Bryobacterales bacterium. GTDB lineage: Bacteria > Acidobacteriota > Terriglobia > Bryobacterales > Bryobacteraceae > DATMNI01. Next base: position 195,698 of record CAWFPJ010000017.1, read on the forward strand.
GTGTACGGTCGTCACTACGTGGGGGTTCCAGTCTGCAACCTCCGCCTCATTCTCCGTGCAGAGGTTACTTAAAATGCTGAGTCAGCTTGCAACTGTTACCCGGGCCATGCCCGCCGGGGTGACCCGGAAGTCCATGCGGGTCTTCTTCCTAATAGGAGTCGCTGCGTTGCTGTGCCTGGTTTCCTACGGCCAAGTCTATAGCGGCTCATTGACCGGGGTCGTAAGAGATCCGTCAAGCGCCGTTGTGCCGAATGCCCACGCCATCTTGACCGATGAAGATAAGGGGTTCACCTACACCGCGACAACCGATACAGAGGGGCGGTACGTGCTGCGCAACCTGCCGCCTGGCCGCTACAGCCTGAAGGTGACGGCTACCGGCATGCGTCCCTACAGCCAGCCCGCCTTGACGTTGACCGTGGGGCAGAATACCGAGGTCAATGTCGATTTCGAAATCCAAGGCACCGCTGAAAAGGTGGATGTCGAAGCCAGCGCCACCTTACTGCAGACCCAGGATGCGTCCACCGGCCAGCTGGTGAACCAGAAGTTCATCAATGACCTGCCGCTGACCAGCCGGTCGGTCTTCAACCTGGCGCAGTTGTCGCCCGGGGTAACCCAGGCGGCTGGTGGTTCCTTCGGCCTGAATGCCGGTGCTACCAATTTCATCTCGAACGGCGGCCGGAACTCCACCGCGGACATTGTGCTCGATGGCGTCAGCCAGACCAACAATGAAAACAACAGTGGCGTGACCACCGCGCTGTACACTCCGTCCGTCGACGCCGTACAAGAGTTCAACGTACAACAGAATACATACACAGCCGAAGTCGGATTCGGCGGGAACACCGTCATCAACGTGGTTACTAAATCGGGAACCAATCAGTTCCACGGCAGCCTGTTCGAGTTTCTGCAAAACTCCGCTCTCAATGCCAACAATTTCTTTAACAATCAGAATGGCGTGGGGATTTCGCCGAAGAAGAACAACCAGTTCGGTGGAACCGTTGGCGGGCCCGTCCGCAAGGACAAGACTTTCTTCTTCTTCGATTACCAGGGAACCATCTCGCGGAGCACCGGGACCGCGCGCGCCGGTGTGGCCAGCGCCGCTGAACGCCAGGGTGACTTCAGCGAGTTGTGTGGCCGCGCCGGTGGGTCGTTTGATTCCGCGGGACGCTGTTCGGCGGCCAACGGCCAGCTTTGGGACCCGATGAGCAGTACCTATAGCAGCAGCGCCGGCGGTGCCGTCCGCAGCGTTTATATTCCATTCAACAACATGGCAACCTATATGAGCCCGGGCAATCCCAACCTGGCGGGAACACCGTACGCGCTGCCGGCGCGGCCCGGCAACCTGATCGACCCGGTGGCTCTCAAGATGATGCAATACTTCCCGCTGCCCAACGTAGCCGTGGGCACCGCGGGGTACAATCCCCTGAATAACTGGATCGGCACCAATGGCAGCCGCAGCAACGACAAGCGCTTCGATGTCAAGATCGACAACCGGCTCAGCGATAAGAGTTCGCTGAGCGGCCGCTTATCCCATGGTTGGAGTACCAGCGAAGGTGTCAATTGCTTTGGGAACATTGCCGACCCCTGCACGCAGGGACCAAACCTTGGCCACCAGTACTCGGCGGCGCTGAACTATAGCCGCACCTTCAGCCCCACGCTGGTGCTAAACGTTACACTGGGTTACGCACGCAGCTTCGGCTACACCGGAGGCGTGGCGCAGGATTTCAAGGACTTCAATCCCGTAACCACTCTCGGCCTGCCCCAGTACATCCTCACGTCGGGCTACCTGGCGACGCCTAATATTACACTTGGCAATGGATACCAGGCGGTCAGCAGCCAGGCTCTGGGCTCGCAGACGTTTTCCATCCTGCAATATCCTCTGGATACCTGGCACCTGAGCGCCAACCTGGACAAGGTCCACGGCAAGCATGAGTTCAAGTTCGGTTGGGAAGGCCGGATGCACCGCATCAGCTTCCTGCAAGTGGGATACCCCGAGGGCCAGTTCAACTACACCTCTTCCGGGACGTCGCAGACTCCGGCCGCAAACACTGGCGGCGACGCGTTGGCCTCGCTTCTGATCGGCTTTCCACAGGGCGGCAGCGGCTATGGCGTTGACGTCGCCGTCACTACCCAAAGCTACGCCCACGCCTGGTATTTCCAGGACAACTGGCGAGTCACCGATCGCCTGACCGTCAACCTGGGCCTGCGCTACGAACTGACCACGCCGCGCACGGAGCGCTACAACCGGCAGAGTTGGATCGATCCCAACGCCGTCTCGCCCTTGCAGGTGCCCGGGCAGCCTCAGCTAAAGGGTGGTCTTGTATTTGCCAGCGACAGCCAGCGGACGCCCTACAATATCGATCCGATGAACTTCGGGCCGCGCGTCGGGATCGCCTATCGCACGCCCGGCAACATGGTGGTTCGCGCAGGCTACGGAATCTTTTACGACGCCATCAAGGGTGCTGCGTCCGGCACCGGCGGCGGCGGCTTCACCGGCTTCAACTGGACCACGCCTTTGCTTCTGACGGCGCAGAATGACGGCGCCACGCCGTGGGCGCGTATCTCAAATCCCCTGCCTTCCGGCCCGCAGTTGCCGCCGGGAAATTCGCTGGGGCTCGCCACCGGCCTGGGCCTGGGCATCAGCGGTCCCATGCCCACCTGGAACAATACGCCATACCTCCAGACCTGGAATTTCGGCGTGCAGCACGAGCTAAAGGGGAATGTTCTGGTGGATGTGAACTACCTGGGCACCAGGGGCACGCACCTCTACTTCGGCGGCGCCGGCAGTTTGAATTACCTTGGCGGCTGGGTGGAGAATCAGACCTCCGACCAGATCACCCAGCTCAATTCGAATGTGACGAATCCGTTCCTGGGCATTATCACCAATCCGGCCAGCAGCCTGTCTGCCGCCACCGTACAGCAGTCGCAATTGTTGAAGCCATATCCCCAGTTCACCGGCTTCAGCGGCAACGATCCGCCGTGGGCTAACTCGATCTACAATTCGCTTCAGGTGAAGGTGGAGAAGCGCTTTTCGAAAGGGCTCCAGTTGCTAGCCACCTACGTGTTCTCGAAGTCCATGGACAACGCTTCGGTGGCCTGCGGTTGTACCACCTGGCTGGGCGGCGCCACCAGCCTTCAGGATCCCAACAAGCGGTTTCTGGAACGTTCAGTTTCGCAATATGACATACCGCACGTTTTGCAGTTCTCATACGTGTACCAGCTTCCAATTGGCCGCGGAAAGCAATTCGGCACCAACTGGAACGGTTTCGTGGATGCCTTGCTGGGCGGTTGGCAGACCAACGGCATTTGGCGTTTCGACGACGGTATGCCGATTGCGCTGGCCCTGAGCACTTCGCGCGCCTTGCCGACCTACGGTGGGCAACGGCCGAACCTGATCGGCCCGCTGACCCGGAACACCGGCTCTGACTGGCTCAACCAGTACTTTGAGAATCCGCAGAATGCCGTCACTCCGGCCCCCTTCACAGTGGGCAACGCGCCCCGCGAAGTTGCCACCGCCCGTGTGCCCGGAACGGCCACTTCGGCGCTTTCGTTTTTCAAGCAGTTTGCGATGCCGTTTCGCGAGGGCTCCAAGCTGGAATTTCGCGCCGAAGCTTTCAACGCGCTCAACCATCCCCAGTTCGCCGGGCCAAATGTGACGGTCGGTTCCACGGCCTTCGGCAAAGTGACATCCCAAGCCAATTCGCCGAGGCAGGTGCAATTGGGATTGAAGCTGTACTTCTGATCTGATTGCGAATAGGGGGAGCCCCGCGGCTCCTCCTATTTAGGTAGCCTGTCAACTACGGCCGCTGGTAGTAATCGCTCCACCTCCGATAACCTGTTGGAACTGATGTCTCGCCTGGCAGTCCTGTCTCTGGTCGTATTTCTATCTGCTGCTCTTCCTCTCTCCGCCCAGACTCCCGACACTGCCACCATCCACGGACAGGTGATCGATCAAAGCCGCGCCCCGGTTAGCGGTGTCCACATCTCGGCCAAGAACGCGCAGACGGGCCTTGAGCGCACGGCTCAATCCGACAGCGCCGGGAATTTCTCGATAGCCGGCCTTTCAGTCGCCGGCAACTATGACATCATTGCTTCCAAAGCCGGCTTCGCCGAAGCCAACTTGAAAGCCGTCACACTGGCCGGCGGTGCCACCGCGGAACTCAACCTCCAACTCAATGTGGCCGGTGGTCAGACCCAGGTCACCGTCACCGGCGTGGCCGGCCAGGTCCGCACCGATGCTCCGCAACTGGGCACGCTCCTGGACGCATTTCAGGTGGAACAAACCCCTCTGCTCAGCCGCCGAGTCACTTTTCTCCCGATGCTCAATGCCGCCAATCGCCCCGCCATCAACCAGGGCGATGTCTTCATGAATCAGAACCTGTTCACCACCAACGGCGCCGGCCGCCGCCAGGCCTCCTTCGTGGTGGATGGCAGCACAGGCAACGACAGTTGGGGCCGCCAGACCATCTTCAGCACCATCCCGCTCACAGCCGTGCAGGAGATGTCCGTGATGACGAATGCATTCTCGGCCGAGTACGGCGGCAGCACCGGCAGCGTTATTAACATCGTCACCAAGAGCGGCGGCAACCAGTTCCACGGTGAGTTGCTGGAACTCTGGCGGCCGGCTGACACCTCGGCGGCCCTCTCCGGCTTCACCACCGCCAACGCCACCAGTGGAAACCAATTGACCAGCGACTCTCTCGGCCAGTCTGCCGCCGCGTTATCCGGTCCTTTGGGTGGCGGCACCTATTTTGCCGTGAATGGCGAATTCAGCCGCGAGGACAAGGGTTCGCCCATTACTTCCCCCATCGCGCCCGGCGTTTTCGTGGGCCATTACCGCGGTTGGCTGGGTCTGGTTCGCCTGGATCGCCAGATCAATTCCAAGAACAACCTGTTCTTCCGCGGCAACCTGGATGGCTTCCACGACACCAATCCCAACGGCATTGTCGGCGGCAACAGCCTCCCCACCGTGGACCGCGTCTTCCGCCGCCGCACTTACTCTACGGAGTTGGGTGAGACGGCGGTGCTAAGCCCGACTCTCTTGAATAACGTCCGCCTGCAGTTCCAACTGGCCTCCCCCATTACTGAGTTCGATCCGGTGGTCAACGGCACCCAGTTCCAGGTGCCCATCTCCACCGGCGGTACTTTCACCACGGGCACCTCGCAATCCGCGCTGCTCATGAATCGCCAGTATCAGTTCAACGATACGCTCGCCACCGTTCGCGGCCGTCATCAGATCAAGTTCGGCGCCGACGTGATCCACTCCCACACTGGCGGCAACAGCAAGGAATTCGGCGGCCCGATCTACCTCGGCATGTTCGTCTATAACACCTGCACGCAGACGCTCTCAGTTTGTGAGAGCCCCGCCTTTCTGGACAACATCAACAACGTCAGGACCTACACGCAAAGTTACGGCAACGCCCTATATACGGTGGGCGATACGCTCTGGTCGCTGTTCGTGCAGGACGATATTCAACTGCGCCCCAACCTCACCGTCAACCTGGGCCTGCGCTATGAGCAGCAGACCTTCACGGATTCCCGCAAGGACTTCGCGCCGCGCGCCGGCTTTTCCTACAACCTGCGCGGCGATGGCAAGACCGTGATCCGGGGCGGCTTCGGTATCTATTACTCGCAGATCGTGGACAACTCGGCCGCCAACTGGGCGCTTACCGGGCCTACCGGCGTTTTTAACTACACCGCATCGCCCGGACAAGTCGGCTTTCCCGCCAGCGTGGCCGCCGCGCCGCTGCCCGCTTTCCCCGCCGGCGCGCCTGTGCCATTGCGCAGCCTCTACGTTCGCCCCGGAGACAGCGCCAATCTCAACCAGTTCTTTCCGACGTCCACGTTAGTCGGCTATCAGGATAAGCTAATGAACCCGTACTCGGAACAGTGGACTTTCGGCATCGAGCGCCGCCTGGCCACCAACTGGGTTCTGGCCGTGGACTACGTGGGTTCCCACACCTTGAAAATCAACCGCCCGCTTGACGTCAATCCGCCGTCGCCTTTCGTACGGACCTTGCCCGGACAAATTCGCACGCCCCAGGCCGCCAACTGCACGCGGCCCTATTGGATCGCCTGGTATCAGCAGCAGGGCACCGTTTGCAACACTGCCGCGGCCACCAACCCGCAGCCCCCGTATGCCACCATTACCAGCGACGTCAACAACGGTTACGCCTTCTATGACGCCCTGGATGTCAACCTCACTCATCGCTTCAGCAACCTCTTGTCCATGTTGGCCAGCTACACCTGGTCGCATGCTATCGACAACGTGGATCCCGACATTCCCGGCCAGAATCCCAACGACGCGAATTTCACCGGCAAAATCGAGAACGGCAATGCCATCTTCGATCAGCGCCAGCGCTTCGTGCTCAGCGGTGTTTACGTGGCGCCGCTGAAGATCAACATAGGCGGCGTGGCGACGATCGGTTCCGGCCTGCCCTACAACATCACCACCGGAACGACGAATAGCGGCGACACCGGCGGCACCGCTGACCGGCCGGTAATCAATGGTGTGGTGATTGGCCGCAATGCCGGCCGCGGCAAATCCATCTACGAGTTCTCACCCTTCCTGGAACGGCCCTTTGCCCTGCGACGCGAGCGCATGAACCTGGTGCTCCGCGCCGAAGCCTTCAACGTATTCAACCATCCGAACTTCGTCGGCTACAGCGGCACCTATGGCAACGGCGCCACGGCCGGTCCGGGTTTCGGCCTGCCCCTGACGGGCATTACGAACCAACTGCCGGCGCGGAGTTTGCAATTCTCGGCTAAGTTCCGGTTTTGACAAGTGATGACGCATCTCCATTTGACGTTCTAATTTAGCGCGGCACTACACTTAAGAACTGGCGGCCGACAGGAGCGGTGTCGCGGTGTTCAGAACGGCGCCATACGGACCGCGCGAATCATGGTCGGGAGCGGCGCGCAAGCAATGGACCTGCTCCGCGATCAGCGTGGCCTGCCGTGGCTCGAGGATCTCGGGCGCGATGTGTGGCACGGACTGCGCATGCTTCGCCGCGCGCCGGTCTTTGCATCCGTGGCGATCCTCACGCTAGCCCTCGGCATTGGTGCGAACACCGCCATCTTCTCGATTGTCAATGGCGTGCTGCTGCGCCCGCTGAGGTATTCGCGATCCGCTCAGCTGGTGTACCTGACTACACAGTTTCCTGCGCTCGGGTTTCGGCAGTTTCCGGCCTCGGTGGCGGAGTACCTGGAGTTCCAGCAGTTCAACCGCTCCTTAGCCGATGTCGGCGCGTTCCGCACCGGCGAGGCAAATCTTATGGCTGGTGATCGGGCGCTCCGCATCCGCTCGGCCATCGTCGACTCGCACCTGCTGAACACGCTTGACGTGCAGCCGGCTCAGGGGCGTCTTTTCACCAGCCAGGAAACCGGCCTCGTCAGCCCGCCGCCCGTGGCGGTGATCTCGTATGAGTTGTGGCAGTCCGTCTTCGGCGCGCGGCCGATCGTCGGCCACAGCTTCGACGTCGATGGACGACGGCTTCAAATCGTCGGAGTCATGGCGCGTGGCGCGGATCTCATGGACAACCACGCGCAGATCTGGCTGCCGCTCGGCTTCACGGATAGTGAGCGCCGGGAGCGCAACAACCACGACCTCTACCTCATCGGAAGGCTGAAGGAGGGCATCACTGTGGCATCGGCGCGAGATCGAGTTGAACGCGCTCATCGAGACCTGGGGTGTGCGAGCCGGCATCACGCCGGGCCTCGGTCATGCCGGCCACGTCTTCCTTCCGCTGACGAAGGGCCGCGACGGGCACACCTTCCAGATGACTCCGCTCGCCGACCAGGTCCTCGGCCGCGCAGGGCGATCGATCTGGGTGCTGCAGGCCGCGGTTGGACTGGTGCTGCTGGTCGCCTGCGCCAACGTCGTGAATTTGCTGCTCGCGCGCGCCGAGACACGTCACCGTGAATTCGCGCTCCTGACGGCGCTCGGTGCCAGCCGCGGCCGGCTCCTTCGCAAGGCCATGGCCGAGAGCGTGATCCTCTCCGTTGCGGGAGGCGCACTCGGCGTACTGCTCGCGCGTTCCGGTCTTGAGGCGCTGCTCCGCGCCTATCCAGCCAGCCTGCCGAGAGTCGGCGAAGTCGCCGTAGACCTGCGGGTGATGCTTGTGTCGCTTGCTGCCGCCATCGGATGCGGGCTGCTCTTCGGGCTCGCACCTGTGATGCATACTCGGTCGGACGCTACGGCGGAAACTCTCAAGTCGGGCTCGCGCGGATCGACCGGCACCGTCCGTCATCGCGTTCGCCGCGCGCTCGTCATTGCCGAAACCGCCCTGGCCGCTATTGTCGTGGTCGGCGCGGGGCTGCTGCTGCGGACAGTGCACAATTTGACTGCCGTAGACGCGGGATTCGATCGGTCGCGCCTGATGACGTTCTCGATCACCCTGCCGCCGACCACGGATGACTTCCTTGGCCGGGTCCGCGCATACCAGAGGCTACTTGACCAGTTGCGCGACGTGCCCGGCGTCCGCATGGCCACGGCGATGACTGGCCTACCGCTCGAGAGCCCGCTATCCTCGTACCAGACGGAGATCGCCAATAATACGGCGACGTCGGGGCCGCCGATCCCGGCGATCAATTACTACCAACGCGTGATGTCCGGCTATTTCGAAACGATGGGCATCCCCATCCTGCAGGGCCGGGGCTTTCAATCCATTGATGCGGCGTCTCAAGGCATGGTCGCCCTCGTCAACCAGACGCTGGCGAACAGGTACTGGAAAGGGCGGAACCCAATCGGGCAGCGGCTGCGGCTCTTCAGCGCCAATAATGCGAGTCCGTGGTTCACGGTGATCGGGGTAGCCAAGGACGTCAAACAGAGTGGTGTTGATCAGCCGGCCTATTCGCATCCTCACTGTGATAGTATTCCGGCCATGAAATCTCTTACCGGTCAAGCGGGCGGGCGACGCTCTTTCCTCAAGGGCATCGGGGGCGCAGTGGGCGCCGGTTTCTGGGCGGATCAGACCCTCGATGCTCTCCCGCAAAACGTCAACACGAATTCCAAGCCTTCGGCCCTGAAGATCACGGATCTGCGGGTGCTCACCATCGGCCGTGCGCCCATGACCTGCCCCATCATCCGCATCGACACCAACCAGGGCGTCTACGGACTGGGCGAAGTCCGCGATGGCGCCAGCAAGAATTACGCGCTGATGCTGAAGAGCCGCCTGCTCAATGAAAATCCGTGCAACGTCGACAAGGTCTTCCGCAAGATCAAGCAGTTTGGCGGCCCGGCGCGCCAGGGCGGCGGGGTCTGCGCCGTCGAAATGGCGGTGTGGGACATCGCCGGCAAAGTATACAACGTGCCCGTGTACCAGATGCTCGGCGGCAAATTCCGCGACCGCATCCGTTGTTACGCCGACACCACCGAATCCAACGATCCCAAGGTCTACGGACAGCGCCTCCGACTGCGCAAGGACCAGGGCTTCACCTGGCTCAAGATGGACCTGGGCATTGACCTCCTCAAGGACGTACCGGGCTCCCTGACCTATCCGGCTGGAGAGAATATCGGCCTGGGCGGTCGCACCGAGCACATGTTCACCGGCATCGAAATCACCCACAAAGGCGCCGAGTTAATGGCCGATTTCGTCGCCGCCGTCCGCGAACAGGTGGGCATGGAGATTCCGCTCTCCATGGACCACTTCGGCCACATCAGCGTGCGTTCCTGCATACGTCTGGCCAAGGCCCTTGAAAAGCATAATCCGGCATGGCTCGAAGATATGGTCCCCTGGCAGCATACCGACTTGCTCAGGGAAATTCACGAACACATCGAAGTGCCCCTGCTTACGGGCGAAGATATCTTTCTCAAGGAGCCGTTCATGGAACTCTGCCGCAAGCATGCGGTGGACATTATCCATCCGGATCTGGCAACCTCGGGCGGCATTCTGGAGACCAAGAAGATCGGCGATGGCGCCCAGGAATACGGCGTGCCGATGGCGATGCATTTTGCCGGCACGCCGGTTTCCTGCATGGCCAACGTGCATTGCGCCGCGGCTACTGAAAACTTCCTGGTAATGGAAAACCACTCTGTGGACGTGCCCTGGTGGAGCGACCTTGTGGAAGGTATCGAGAAACCCATCGTCAACAAGGGCTTCATCACGGTTCCCGACAAGCCCGGCCTCGGCATCACGCTCAACGAAGATGTGGTCAAGCAACACTTGCTGGAGCCGGGATTTTTCGAACCCACTCCACAATGGAATGTGGACCGGACCAACGACCGCCGGGAGTAAACCGCCAGTGGAGTTAAACCAAATGACGAAACGACGATTGCTTACCTTTGCGGCTGCGTTTCGCCGCAGCCACCTTGCTGCCCCTGCCGACGCGCGCGCAACTGTATACGCTGACCAGGGAGCAAATGACAGAGCTCACCTCGCAGTATAAGGCCGAACGGTTTCCCGACGGCCGGCCAAAGGTAGCCGACAATCTGATGGAGCGGGCGCGCGGCATGTCGGCCGAAGAGGTTTGGGCAGGCTTGAATCAGTTCGGCGGCGCAGGGGCAGGAGGCGGCGGCGGCCGCGGCGGCGCTGCCTATCGCAACCAGTACGAGGACGGCTTCCACGTGCTGCATCCGAACCTGAAGTTGGTGGGCCGCGCCTTCACGGTGCAGTTCATGCCGTCGCGCCCCGACGTGGAAACCTACGTGAACGGTAAGGCTCAGGCCGCCGGGTTAGGCCGCATGTACAACCAGGCCGCCATCGACATGCTGCAGGCGGGCGATGTGCTGGTGGTGGATCTGTTCGGCAAAGTGGATGGCGGAACGATGGTCGGCGACAACCTTTTCTACTACATCATGAAGACCACTAAGACCGGAGGCCTGGTTGTGGATGGCGCGGTGCGCGACCTGGAGGGCATCACCGAAATGATGATGCCCGCTTACTTCCGCAGGACCCATCCTAGCGCCATCACCAATGTCACGCTTACCGCCATCAACGTACCGGTGCGGATAGGAAACGCGACTGTACTGCCGGGCGATATGGTCTTCGGCGATCCTGAGGGAGTCTATTTCGTTCCGCCCCACCTGGTCCAGCAAATCGTCGACAACGCCGACACCATTCACGTCCACGACGAGTGGACCCGCAAGAAATTCGACGAGGGCAAGTACAAATCGAGCGACATCTACGGCAGCCCGAAGGACCCGGCGCTGAAGAAAGAATACGAAGAGTATTTGAAAAAGCGGCTGGACGAAATCCGAAAGAAGTAAGGTTGCCAGGTAGCGCCGGTTTGGTAGCGCCGGCGGTCGGCAGCCGCCGGTGGGTTAACGGCCATTACCAGTTTGTGATCGACCCGTCGGGCCGGTAGTAGAGCTGCCGGGCGGGACCCGGCTGCGTAATCTCGGTTACCAGCTTCAACTGCTTCATATCCAGTTCAACGCCCAGCCCGGGCCGGTCATTCGCAAGCAGCTTGCCGTTTTTGAAGTCGAGGCAGACCGGCAAATGCGCCAGCGTTCGCCCTTGATAGTTGTACTCCATCAGGACCGGTCCGGAAAATGTGCCCAGGCAATTCACCAGCGCCGCGGTCGCGATCGGTCCCGTAAAGTGCGGCACAATCCCCACGAAGTGCGTCTCGCAGATAGCGGCCACTTTCAGCATCTCGGTGATGCCCCCGACATTCGGCAGCGTGGCGCGTACGAAATCGATGTCGTGCGCCTCCACCAGTTTATTGAAGTCCCAGCGGTTGCCCCACTCCTCGCCGGCCGCGATCGGCACTTTGACAGCGCGGCGCAGAATCGGCAGGTCCTCCGCGAAAGCCTCGGCGCGCACCGGGTCTTCCACAAAAAATGGCGCCAGGTCCTTGATGAGGTCGCATCCACGAATGGCCTCGGACAGATCGAACCGCTGGTGGAAGTCGATGCAGAAATCGCCGTTCTTGCCGACGCCTTCGCGCACCTGCACGCAGTCGTCGTAGACCTGGTTGAGCCGCTCGCGCGTGTTGTAGGTGCTGTTGGCCCGCGTGTCGGCGGCGCCCATGCGGAACGCCCGGTAACCGGCTTCGATGCTGGCCTGGGCCCGCTCCTTCAGACTCATTCCTTGCCGGATGCCCGGGATGATGCCGGCGGTGTTGTAGCACTCGCAGTGGTTGCGCACCATGCCGCCCAGAATCGCATGCACGGGTAGGTGAAGCGCTTTGCCTTTGATGTCCCAGAGGGCCAGATCCAGGGCCCCCAGTGCGTGCTCCTTCTCGCGGCCCGCCGGGTAGAAGGAGGAGCGCGACATGTCCTGCCAGAGGTGTTCGATGTATTGCGGATCCTGCCCGATGAGCCTTGCGGCGCACTGTTCCAGCGTGTCCTTCGCGCCTCCCTCGCCCACGCCCGTGATGCCGGCATCGGTTTCCACCGTCACCACCATGTCGCTCTGGTTGAACAGAGTATTCAAAGTCGGCGGCGAATAAACCCGCACCTTCGTGATCTTCATTTTGGGAAGTGCCGCTTGCGCGCGCGGCACCCCGGCCAGGCCCAGCCCGGACGTGGCAGCGATGGACTGTACGAACGATCTTCGATTCATGCGTTCTCCTAAGTGCGGCAGTTATAAACCCGTGGAGCAGGCTTCAGCCTGCCATGTCGGTATTCATACCGACACAGCAGCGGGGTTGTCAACCTGCAAGGCTTCAACCCCACCACGCTTCACCAGGCGCCAGATGGGCTTTGGCGACATCCGGGTTCAGCTCGATTCCGTACCCGGGTTTGTCCTGAATATGGAAGTAGCCCTTCTCCCAGAACGGACCTTCGTGGATCACCAGGTCCGGCCACCAATCCACCCACTTGGCCAGTTCGTGAATGCGAAACTCGCGCATGGCCGATGCGGCGTGGCACGATGCGATCGTCCCCACCGGGCTGGCGGGATTGTGGCACGCCGTCCAGATGTAGTACAGATCGGCCAGGTCGGAAATTTTCTTGGATTCCAACAGGCCGCCGGATTTCGGAATATCGATGTGCACGCCGGAGCAGGCCTGCATCTCGATCAGCTTGCGAAAGCCCTGCCGGCCGTACAGGTTCTCGCCGGTGCAGACCGGTATGCCGATGGAGTGCGTCACCCGCGCCATGGCTTCGATGTTGTCGGGCGGCACCGGATCTTCCAGCCACATGGGCTTCACCGGCTCCAGTTCCCGCGCCAGGCGGATCACGTCCTGCGTGTCGTAGCGCCAGTGGCATTCCACGGCGAAATCGGCGTCCGGGCCCAGCGTTTCGCGCACCGTCTGCATGCCCTGCACGATGCGCCGGTAATCTCTGTGCGTCAGACCGCGCGCGTAAGGGTCGTGCCCCGGCTCCCGGAACTCCGGATCGGCCTTCAGCGGAACGCCGTCGCCCTGGAACTTGAAGGCGGTCCATCCCCACTTCTCGGCCCGGGCTTCTTCGGCCTGTGCGCGCCAGGCGGCCGGCTCGTCCACTTTTTCGACGGCCTGCAGCGTGCGGTAGAAGCGAACGCGGTCGCGGAAACGGCCGCCCAGCAGATTGCAGACCGGTGTCTGAAGGATGCGCCCGCAGAGGTCCCACAGCGCGATCTCGATTCCGCTGGCGGCGGTGACGGTGACTCCCGCGATCGCGCCGGCGCCCGCGCTCTGCATCAGCATCTTGGTGTAGAGCTTGTCGACGTTGAGCGGATCTTCGCCCACGATGATGGGCTTCAGTTTGTTGAGGACCAGGTCCTTGACGCCCCAGCCCCAATAGGCTTCGCCGATGCCGTACAGGCCGGAATCGGTTTCGATCTTGATGAGATTCCAGTCCCAGGTGCCGCGCACGATCATGCACTTGACGTCGGTGATCTTGACTTTCTTCTGTAAGGCGGACGCCAGGCGCTGGTAAGGGCCGGCAAATATGCCGGCGGCTGAGGCGGCACAAAGAAACTCGCGGCGGTTCATGGCAGCAGCTACTCTATCAAATTCCCTACTCCATATCTCTATCACGCGATGCTACAATCTGGATATATTACTGGATATACGAGGAATCTCCCATGACTACAACGCCGCAGAAGCGAGCCCTGAAACATTACCGGAAGCGCCTCAAGCAACAAGGGCTGGCTCGGTTCGAGGTTCTTGGGCTCGGCGCCGATCGCGAGTTAATCCGGTCGCTCGCCAGGCGGCTTGCCGGCGATGATCCTGATTCGGCGCGTATTCGGGCCACTCTTCGCCTTACCCTTTCGGGGGAACGGTCGAAAAAGGGCGGTATTCTCAATGCATTGCGCCGGTCGCCTCTGGTCGGCGCCGATCTGGATCTGAAGCGCCCGCTGACTCCGGGCCGCAGGGTTGACCTGTGAGCCGGAGCCTGCTTGACACCAATATCATCAGCAACGTCACCAAACCCTTACCGTCGGAAGCGCTAATCGCGTGGATGGCTAAGCAAGCCGACGAGGATCTGTTTATCTCATCGCTGACGGTCGCTGAGATCCGCCGCGGAATACTGGAGAAACCCGCCGGAAAGAAGCGCAGGGAGTTGGAGCGTTGGTTTTCGGGAGCCGAGGGTCCGCAAGCCCTCTTCGCGGGCCGGGTGCTCCCGTTCGACGAAAAGGCCGCCTTGGTCTGGGCGCGGCTGATGGCCGACGGCACGGCGAAAGGGCGGCCCCGGAGCCCCCTCGACATGATCATTGCCGCCGTCGCTGAAGCGAATAATTGCGTGGTTGTCACCGAGAATGAAAGAGACTTCGCGGGCCTGAAGATCGTCAATCCATTGCGCGCGAACTGACGAGGGGTTTGGATGAATACCGGAAGCGCGTTTGGCAGGAATAATCCGCAGCAGCGACGCCAACGCAGCGGCAGATCAGCAATTGGCCTTTCTCGACGAATATTCGCGAACCCAGGGCACCGTGGAATGAGCATCAATGCCAGTGTCGACGCAGGACTGTCATCTGCGGGTTTCCGGAGCTGACGGGAGTAGAGTTGAACTGCCCCAGGCATGGCAGAATTGAATAGTGAATAAGCCAAGACGCCTACGGTTTGCGAGTACGGCAAATGACCTCCTTCCCAACCCTGATGTGTTCTTACTAGGTGCTGGATTCTCGAGGGCTATCAATAGAAATATGCCGCTTATGACGGACCTCACAGAGCAGGTTCTTGCCGCTCTGCCGCACGATGCCGATAGAGAACGAGCTGCAGAATTAGCAGGCTTCAATTCAAACTTTGAGCAGGCATTGTCGTATTTATCGGAATCACAACCCTGGCTCAACGAATCCGATCGCCTCAGGAACCGCGCGCTGTTTCTCGATCTCACCGATTCAATCCACAGAGTTATCGTCCGTGCGCAGAGCGAGGCCGTAAAGGCATCGCCGGTCTGTCCCGACTGGCTGAGTCACCTGGTTTTGTGGATGCAGAGGAAGCGCGTCTCAATCGCACTCTGAACTATGACACGCTGCTCGAATCGGCATTTCTGGAGCTATCAACACCAGAACACCTGGAGTTGAACAGCTGGGACTTTCGGTGTTTCACTGTGTTACCTTCAGCTAGCTATTTAGGTATCCCGGTGGACCCTGGTGTAAGAGTATTGAAATTGCACGGATCGGTTCACTGGACATACTCGGGCACCCACAACTATTTCGGGGAATCTCTTCAGGATGGGATCGTGAATCGGTGGTCGAGAGCGCCAAATGACAATACTCCTTTTGCTCTGGATGAGGGTCGGGTTCCTTTGATTGTTCCACCAACCTTCAACAAAAATGGATATTTCGAAAATGAGAAGATTCACTACATGTGGCGGCGCGCTTGGTTGGCGCTGTCCGGCGCTCGAAGAATATTCTGCATCGGGTACGGACTGCCGGAAGGAGACATCTTGATGCAATCCCTGCTCAGGGATGCGGGCAGAGTGCGAGACTCTCCAGTGTTGTTCTACATCGTAGATCGCGCCGCGGATGTGGTCAAGCGTTATCGCCGAGTATTACCCCCGCTCTTTGAGGTGAACGATACTTATGTTGCAGATCAGGACGATGTGACCGAGTCGTTCGTACGCGCTCTCTTAGGAGGGAAATTGGATTCGCAAGATGGACATCAGGTCACCAGGGTTATGGGCATTGTCCGTTTCAAGATCCAGAAAGAGTGTCATGGTAACATAACAAAGCAGAATATTGTCACCGGGATACCCTTCAATATTAGCCGCGTGGACGAATATGGAATCGTACTTTCAGCCAACCAGGGGCTTGGAACGCGGTACGTTGTGTGGGAGGTTCTTGGCAACTTACTCAAACAGATTCAGAATGGTGACTTCAATAGATATCTAATGCCCGATGCTGGATATCCGACCCGAATACCGTTCTCAGGAGACGCAATGTTGTTCTCACTGTTGCGGCTTGCCGGGTTCGTAATGGATATAGTCGAGAATAACCAACTCAAGCTTTCGGTTAGTCCGGAAGTGCTCCAATAGGCGACTCTGCAGCCTAACTGGGAGGTGCCCTCAATCGCCGAATCATCCAAGTTGATTCCGAATCCCATGAACCACTTATCATCAATCCATTGCGGGCGAACTGACGAGCAGTTTGGATCTCGACAAACACGTAGTAGCTACCAGCCCGCGCCAAGATCGTCCCAAGTTTCCGCCCGTCAATCCGGAACCTGGAATGCCAACTCGTATGCTGCTTCTTGATTGCCATTTAGCGGTTGATCATTCGTTGCGCGCCCTCGCTGTAACGGGCTCCGTGCACCGTGATTTCGGATGTGGCGCTCTCAATTTCGCGAAGATCTCCCTCGCTGAGCTCGATGGATGCTGCCGCCATGTTCTCCTGCAACCGATGTAGTTTCGTCGTCCCTGGAATGGGCGCCATCCACGGCTTCTGAGCAAGAACCCAGGCCAGGGCGATCTGCGCAGATGTCGCCTTCTTGCGCTGAGCGATTGTCTCCAGCAGATCCACTAACGCGCGGTTCGCCTTCCGAGCCTCCGGCGCAAAACGCGGTACCGTGTTGCGGAAGTCGGTGCTGTCAAAAGTGGTATTCTCGTCGATCTTGCCCGTAAGGAAGCCTTTTCCCAGCGGGCTGAAGGGAACAAAACCTATTCCGAGTTCTTCGAGAGCCGGAATGATCTCAGCTTCCGGCTCCCTCCACCAAAGGGAGTACTCACTTTGAAGCGCCGCGACTGGTTGGACCGCGTGCGCGCGCCGAATCGTTTGCACTCCTGCTTCAGAAAGGCCGAAGTGCTTAACCTTGCCCTCCTGAATCAGGTCCTTCACCGCTCCCGTTACGTCCTCGATGGGCACGGCCGGGTCAACACGGTGCTGATAGAAGAGATCGATGACATTGGTCCTGAGTCGCTTGAGTGAGGCTTCAGCCACCTGCTTGATATGCTCTGGCCGACTGTCCAGCCCAGCTTGTTTGCCGGTTTCCGAATCGAACCTGAAGCCGAACTTCGTTGCAATCACCACTTGCTCACGCACGGGAGCGAGGGCTTCCCCCACGAGTTCTTCGTTGGTGAAAGGACCGTACACTTCTGCGGTGTCGAAGAATGTAACGCCCAGTTCGACTGCTGACCGGATCACGGAGATCATCTCCCGCTTCTCTTTGGGCGGACCGTAACCGAAGCTCATTCCCATGCAGCCGAGGCCGAGAGCCGAAACTTCGAGGTTGCTCTTTCCAAGTTTGCGCTTCTGCATAATTCCTCCTTCGGAACGCATGATTCCCAAATAGTTCATCACGCCCTAAAACAGCCGGTCTTGTTTCTTCAGATTGCCCAGCGTGGTGCTGATGTTGGCCACTGAGAACGCGATCCGGAACTGGTTTTCATCGCGCAGTCCAACCAGGTTGAACCGGTGGAACTGCACGCTGATGCCGCAGCAATCGGTGTTGTAGGTGACCTGCTCTGTGGTGTATTGGATTACCCCCGCGCGATAATCGTAAATCACCTCCCCGGCGGCGTTCCAGCCGCGATGGTTGGGATCGCCAAAGCCGGCCCTCAGCCGCATCTGGTTAGCCGGGACGGTGAGCGCCGGGTCGCTGTGAACCTCATTGTGTCCGGCCGAGACGAAGAAATATTTCCGCCATCGGTAGTCCATCGAAAAGCTGCTATCCACTATGCCGTGCCGCCGGGGGTCGTAGTCGGCCTGCCATTGAATACCCAGGCCGCCAAAGGGGCTGGCGCGCAGCAGCGAAACGATGGGAGATGTGCTGCGCGGACCCACCAGGAAGGCGTAGCCCGTCAGGTCTGCGGCGCTGGCCACCACGTTGCGCTGGCCCTCCACCAGGGCGCCGCCGAACGTCGGGTCGAAATAGCGCTTCTGCATCAACTCCCAGGTGAAGATTTCATCCACCGAATTGCCGCGCTTGGCGTAGATGCGGTTGGTCAACGAAAGCGTCAGTTCGCTGGTGTTGGAAAGCAGGTCGGTTTCATCGAAGCGGATGAAGCGGTTGAAATCGCTTCCCACTCCCGTCACATAGCGGTACGTAACGCGCGGTTCGATGACGTGCTTCAGTTTGTCGCCGAACCTGGTCTTCTTGTTGAAGACGCGCGCCAGCGAGGGGAAGATCAGGTCCATCGAAAAATCGCGCGCGCTGCGCACCAGGTTGGCGCCCGTCGTATGGTACCGGTCCAGGTATGGCGTCTGCCCCTCACCGTAGTAGGTTTCGTGAAGCGTGAAACTGGGCACCAGGCTGATGTCCCCCCAATGAAACGCGGTGGTGACTTTCGGCGCCAGGTTGCTCCGGTTCATGAACTGGCCGGTCTGGTAATTGTCAATCAGCGTGGTGTTGGTCTGGTCGAACACCGGCTGCGAGCGGAAGAGCAGACCGGCCGAAGAATCGAACGAAAACCAAAGCGGAAGACGGTCCCAGATCTGCTGGTCGCGGCTGCCGAATTCCACCTCCGGCAATTTGCGTATGGTCACCGCGTCGGGAATGTAGTGCGTGCTGGTTGAGCCCGGGGGCGTGACGGGCACCTCGGCCTGCTGGAAGTTTTCCAGGCGCGCGGCGACAATGTTGATCGTATATGTGGACCAGTTCTTGTTGACGAACCCCACCGAATGAATCTCTGAGCCAATGGCTTCGTTAAACGATTGGGTCCAGTTCTGCCGGAATCGGAAGGACGTGATGTAGTTGATATTGGTGCGCGCCGTCCAGCCATCGCCCAGGTCCGACTTGCCGATCAGGGAAAAGCTCAGCCCGCTGTATTTCTGGGGAGGATTGCCGCTATCGGGCACGCCGCGGTCCTGCACGGCGTACACAATGGCGTCATAGTCCGTGCCCTGGCGCGGCTTGCCGCTGAAATCGACGTTATGCGCATAGCCGCGCGAAGTGTAGTCCAAAAGGCGGTAGGTAAGATCATAGCTGCGGTTGATAGCCCAGAAATAGCCCCCGCCCACCGCGAACCCGCGGCTGGAACTGGGAACCAGGGTTGGCATCAGGAAGCCGCTCTTGCGCGGCTCTTTCTGCAGGGAGTGATAGAAGAACGGAGCGTAGAGCAGGGGAACTTTTCGCAGTATGAAGATGCTGCGGTAGGCCGTCGCATGGTCGTCGGGAATGATGACGAACCTGGGGCCGCGCATGCGCCACCAGGGCCTGGGGAGTTTGCAGTTGGTGACCCAACCGTCGTGCAGAATATATCTTCCGCCGATGCGCTCCGCCCACTTTCCTTCGAAGTGGAACGGCGTATTGGTGGTGAGCACTCCCGGCCGCGTGATTATCTTGGTGCGGGTCTCGCCGCGCACATCGTAGAACTTGCCCTTTTCGTCCTCGGTATTGTACTCGACATGGTCGGCCCAGATCTCTTCGTTCTTCTCGAAATTCCGGAAGTAGACATGCCCGCTGGCTTGCAGGTCGCCGCTATTTTCGTCAAAGTCGATCGCGTCGGCGCGAAGCAGCATTAAGGAGTTTTCGATCTCGACGGGCAGGCCGCGCAGGTTGCGCAGCTTGCGAACCTTGCCGTCGCTTTCCTGCTGGTCGGCCCGGATGTTCCACTCGCCGACGGACAGGGTGGCCGGCGGCACGGCAGGAGGCGGTTCCTTGGCAACGGGCGGGGTCTGGGCCGTTGCCGCGGCTGCTAAAACCAGCACCGCCAATGCGCCAAGAACGAAATGATACGTATTACTCGAAGATTTTTCGTGACAAGGCAATACCTTTATGATAAGAACAATGAGAGAGCTTTTTCCGTGGTGCCTCAATCGAAGAAGCTAACACACTTGTGAGAAATTTGTTGTAAGTCTGGGCCCAAATGACTTGTAGCTACTGTGGTACGCGCAATGGAGAAGGCGAACACCGCTGCCGGCGGTGCGGTCGCAAACCAGGCGACAGCCTGACTGGCGGCTTCACCGCGCCGCCAATTGAAGGCGCCCTGGCGCCGCAAATGCATCCGGCCCAGGCGCCCGCGCCGCCCCGGCCGCAACTGCAGACCGTGCCCACGCTGGGAAGGACCGGCCCGGCGGCCAGTCAATCCGCAAGAGCCGGCATGCATGCCGTGCAGGGTTCGCTGTTCCACGAGACACCCGGATCGAAGGTGATTCCAATCTCGTTTTATGCTCCGGGCCTGGCCGAGACGCCGGGGACCAAACATGCAGCCGGACCGTGGGTTAAACCAGGAGTCAAACCAGGGGTCAAACCAGCGGCGCGCCGCAAGCCGGTGCATGATCGACAAACCAGCCTGGATTTCCTTCCGCCTTTGCCGCCCAAGCCTCGAACCCTGAGCACCACTGTAGATTCAGTGATCTACTGCGAATCGCTGGTGGCGACAACCCTGCACCGCGGGGTGGCGTCGGCTCTGGACTGGAGCATGGTGCTGATCGGCTATGGCCTGTTCCTGATGGTGTTCCGCCTTCTGGGCGGCGAGTTCGTTTTGACCAAGCCGAACCTGCTCGTCTTCGGCGGGATGTTTCTGGTAACGGGTTTCACTTATGGCCTGTTCTTTGCGATGGCCGGCGCGGAGACCGCGGGCATGCATTGGACCGAATTGCGCCTCACGACGTTCGACGGTTTTCCCACGGAAAACAGAACCCGGTTCGTACGTTTTGGCGCGGCATGCCTGAGCCGTTGCACCTTGCTGGGCCTGCTATGGTCGCTGGCGGACGAAGAAGGCCTTTCGTGGCAAGACCACATCTCCCGGACGTTCCCGACGCCGCGAAGGTCGGAAACCGAGATCTTCCGCCGCCGATAACAGTCCGTGCATGCCGTAATTGAGCGACAGTCAGCTACGCACTTTGGGGCGCGAGCTCGGGCTCCAGTAATTCATGAGCGAGTTCAAGCCCTGGGTCGTATCCAGTGCCGAGCTTGCGGGTGAGTTCGGTGTTCAGCCAATGCCGAATGCGCAGAGTGGCCTCGTGAATTTCCTCGTCGTGCGGAACGTAGCATACCTTGCAATCTGAATCGTTGGCCATCAGGTGCTCCTTCGTACTCAAGTGAGAATAGACTGCTTGCCGGAGTTCGACAAGGTTCGCAGTGGTAAACCGAATGCTGTCAACCCCGGTTACAAAAGTTCGTCGCCAAGGGTTAACAGAAGACTGTTATAGTCTGGTAGCAATATGACCCAGAGGACCAGAACCGATTTGTCGGTGGCCATAGCCCGCCGCCGGTCCAGCGGCATTCGCCTGGTGAAATACCGGTTTCTGGCCTTCCTAGCCATCCTGGGGCCGGGGTTCATCACGGCCAATGTGGACAACGACCCGGGCGGCATCCTGACATATTCCCAGGCCGGCGCCAAGTTCGGCTACCTGCTTCTGTGGACCCTGATTCCCACTACCATTGCCCTGATCGTGGTTCAGGAAATGGCGGCCCGCATGGGCGCGGCGACAGGCAAGGGTCTTTCCGATTTGATTCGCGAAGAATTCGGCCTGCGCGTGACCTTTTTCACCATGGTGGTGCTCGGGGTAGCGGATCTCGGCAACATCGCCGCCGAGTTTGCCGGGATCGCATCGGGCATGGGAATTTTCGGAGTTCCCAAGATTGTCTGCGTGCCCGTGGGCGCGGCGATTGTCTGGTTCGTGGTGGTTAAAGGGTCGTACAAACCCATCGAGCGGTTGCTGATTCTCTTCTCGCTGATCTATTTCACGTATCCGGTTTCCGCCTTCCTGGCCCACCCGGACTGGCCCACGGCCTTGCGCATGACTGTGATTCCGCAATGGAACAAGAGCCCGGAGTACGTGACCATGATTGTGGGTCTGATCGGCACCACGATCACCCCGTGGATGCAATTTTATCTGCAGGCTTCGATCGTGGAAAAGGGAGTCAATGAGAAGCATTACCCGATGACGCGCCTGGATGTGATCCTCGGGTGCATCGTGACCGACGTGATTGCATTCTTCATCGTGGTGGCCTGTGCGGCCACGCTATACCACGCGGGCCATCGCAACATTTCCGACCCGGCCGAAGCGGCAGTGGCCCTGCGGCCGTTTGCTGGAAAATTCGCGTCGCTGCTGTTTGCCGTGGGGCTGGTCAACGCCTCCATGCTTTCGGCTGCGATTCTTCCGCTGGCCACGGCGTACAACGTGTGCGAGGGCCTGGGCTTCGAATCCGGCGTGGACCGGCGCTTCAGCGAAGCTCCGATTTTCTATTGGCTCTACACCGGGCTGATCGTAGTCGGTGCGGGCTTTGTGTTGATTCCGAAACTGCCGTTGATCAAAGTGATGATCCTTTCGCAGGTGGCCAATGGCGTGCTGCTTCCATTCGTTTTGACGTTCATGCTGAAACTGGTGAACAAACAACATCTGATGGGCAATATGCGAAACGGCCGCTGGGCCAACGCCATCGCGGGGACCACCAGCGTAGTTATGGTGATTTTGACGGTGGTAATGGTCTGGCAGGCCGTTACAGGATAGGACCTCCCTGGCGGTCTTGCGATACGTCTCCTGCTAATGTATATGGGTTGGAGCCGCGTTGAAAATCCGATCCAGAAAGTTCCAGGGCCGCTGCGCCAGACATAAGGGATTCAATCCGCCGGTGGACGGCCGGGGCGGCATCGTGGGCGCTTGCGCGCGATGCACCCTCCTGACGGATATCTGGGAAGCCTCTTTAAAGCTGAACCAGTTGATCCGCAAGTTCGACCCGGCGCACGATGATTTGCGGAAGCCAGCCCAGCCCGCGAGCGCGGTCCACGATCCCCGGCAGATGAGCCTGATTGGAGATTAGGAAAACCTATTTTGAAAGACCAGTGCCCGCAGGACAATCCAGGATTTTTCGAATAGCGACAGCCGCACGCGGCGCGAAAAAACATCGTAATTTCCGGCTTGGATACGATCGAGCAGCCGTGAGTAGATCGCAATCAGCGCCCACAACGACGGCCGGCTGCGCGGATGAACCAGGTCGAGCAGCGGCTGCGACTCGGTGTAGTACGACCGGGCCCGCGCCGCCTCGAAGCGCATCAGCTTCATAAAAGCTTCATTGCGATTGCCGCTTCTGAGATCTTCTTCCGTCACGCCGAACCGGCGCAGATCCTCGGCAGGCAGATAAATGCGGCCCAGATCGGCATCTTCGCGAATATCCCGCAGAATGTTCGTCAACTGAAACGCCACGCCGCATTTCTCGGCCAGCGGCAGCGCGCTCCGCGTGTCGAACCCGAAGATGTGGATGATGGTCAGCCCTACTACGGAGGCTACCTGGTAGCAGTAGCCGTAGAGTTGGTCGAAGGTTTCGAAAGTGCGCGGCTGCATGTCCGACGACACGCCTTGAATCATCTGCCGGAAATACTCGTGCGGGATCCCGAAGCGGCGCACCGTGTGTTGAAAGGCCGGCCACACCGGGTGCCCGCTGAACCGGCCCTCCAGCGCGTCTTCCAACTCGGCGCGCCACCGGTCTATGGGCGCGCGCGTGGCGCCCGGCTCGTCGCTCAGGTCGTCGCAGTAGCGCATGAAGGCGTAGATGGCGCACATGGCCTTACGCTGCTGCCGCGAAAGAAGCAGGAACGAGTAGTAGAAGTTCTTGGCGCGGCTGCGGGCCACGCCCCGGCAGTATCGGTAGGATTGGTCGACTGCGTTCATCACGCCGCCCGCGGCCGGAAGGCCATGCGCGCCACCGAGCCCAACAGCAACCCGACGCGCTCCACCTTGGAAATCGCCGGCCGGGAGGAAAGCACATTGTAGCCCTGCTGTTCGATCTTTTCCAGAACCCGCATGCCTCCGCGGCTGAACAGGTCCAGATCGATGGCCAGGCGGCGGTCCACCATGCCCGAAAGCGGCAGCCCTATCAGGAAAAGCTGGCGCGCTTTCTCCACGATTTCGCGCATCACGTCGCGAAAAGCCGGCGTGAAGCGGCGCGCGAACAGTTCATCCAGGGCGTAGCCGTGGCGCTCCATGGCGTCGAGCGGAATATAGACCCGGTCTTTGAGCAGGTCCACGGTCACATCCTGCCAGAAATTGGCCAGTTGGAGCGCGGTGCAGGTGGCGTCGGACAGGCGCTGCCGCTCCGCATCCGCATAGCCGCAGAGATACAGCACCAGCCGGCCCACGGGGTTGGCGGAATTGCGGCAGTAGCCGAACACGCCGTCCCAATCGCGGTAGCGGGTGACGGTCTGGTCCTGCACGAACGCGTCCACCAGATCCGCAAAGGGCTGGCGCGGAATGGCGTACTTCTGTACGGTGGGAAGCAGGGCGGCGAAAACCGGATGGGTGGCGCGCCCGGCATACATGGCGTCCAGTTCGCCGCGCCACCACTCCAGCAGCCGCAGGCTTTGGCCGGGGTCGCCGATCTCGTCGCCCAGGTCGTCCGCCCATCGGCAATAGGAATAGACGTTATAAAAATCCTGGTGGAGGCGCTTGGGCAGCAGGAAACTGACCACCTGGAAATTCTCGTAGTGATGCGTGGCCAGCCAGCGCGTGTAGGCGCGGCCTTCTTCCGGGGAGCAGGTCTGCCGCATCGCTTCCGGCGATTGAACGAATTCGGCGGGAGGTAAAAACATCCCCCTCCTACGGGACGATGGCCGTTTTCAAGTGGCCGTTGTGGCTCATCAGGTGGCGCATGACTTCCAGCAGATTGGCCAGCGGCTCTTCGCGATTGACGAAAACCGATGCCGTTATGTGGCCCGCCGAAACCAGATCGAGCGCCTTGCGGATGTAAGCCGGGGTATGGTGGAAGCTCGCCTTGCAGGTGATCTCGGAGTAGTGCAGCAGCGCCGTGTCCAGGTTCACCTTGCTATCGTTGGGGCAGCCGCCGAAGAAGTTGACCGTGCCGCCGCGGCGGACCATGTTCACGGCCCACTGCCAGGTCTGCGGCTTGCCTACGGCTTCGATGGCCACGTCCACACCGCGCCCGTGCGTCAGGTCGCGCCCGGCCTTCACCGGGTCTGAGCCGTCTCCGCCCACCACCAGTTCATCCGCGCCCAGCGATGCCGCGCGGTCCAGTTGCGTCTGCCGCCGGCCCACCGCCACCACGCGGCAGCCGCATAGCTTGGCCAGTTTGACGAACATCAGGCCGATGGGACCCAGGCCGATGATGGCCACCGTGTCTCCCGCACGCGGCGCGCTCTCTTCCAATCCGCGCAATACGCACGCCAGCGGCTCCACCAGGGCGGCATCCTGATACCCCACATGCGGCGGAATCACGTATGTATTGTGCTCGACAATGCGGGCGGGAATTCGAATGTATTCGGCATAAGCGCCATTGTTGAAGAGCAGGTCCTCGCAAAGGTTCTGCAATCCGCGGAGGCAGAAAAAGCACTTCTCGCAAGGCGCGGAATTCGCCGAAACCACGCGCTGGCCGACGGAAAAGCGGGTCACATCCGCGCCCACCGCGACCACATCGCCGGCCAGTTCGTGCCCGAAAACAGCGGGGGGCACAATCATCCGGGCATGATATCCGCGGCGGAAGACCTTTACGTCAGTGCCGCAGGTCAGCGCCACCTTGACTCGTACGAGGATGTCTCCGCTTTCAATCTTGGGAACGGCCACCGCCTCAACCTGCAAGTGTTCCTTGCCGTAAAGCACGGCCGCCATCATGTGGCTATTCACTATGACCACCTCTGTGTCACTTATGAGCACCTCTGTGGCTGAACGATTATTTTTAATGATTTAGGTCCCGGATGCAATGCCAAATCGAATCCTGAACGGATTTTAACCAAAGGCAGACAGTGCGAAATAAGCTCCTCCAGCGGCAAAGCTCGGCCGTCGCTACCCGGATGCCCGCCAAAAACCAGATTGGCGGACTCTTGTTGTAAGTCTATGGATGCACTATAGCACCCAAACAGCATTCGCTCGCCGGCGCAGATATCGGCGCCGGAGACTTCCACGCGCTCGGCGGCCGACGTCTGCGCAAACAGCAGGATGCGGGCACCCGGCCGGGAGCAGGCAATGGCCTGATCCACAATCCCGGGAACCGATGCCGCCACGATCACCAGGTCCGCGCCGCGCCCGCCGGTCTGCCGCTTGATCTCGGCGGCAATATCCACGCCGCGCGGATCCCAAGCGAACCGGGCGCCGCAGCGCGCGGCAACACTCAGGCGCTCCGCAATGGTATCGGTGGCCGCCACCAGCGCTCCGGTCCGGTTCACCAGCATCGTAAACATCAGCCCGATGGGTCCCTGGCCCAGGATCAGGACGAAATCCTCCGGCTGCGGATCGCACTGAGTCACGGCCTTCAGGCAGGTGTTCAGCGGCTCCACCAGCGTGGCGCGCTCAAAGGAAACCCCGTCGGGGATCTTCTCCACGCCCCGCTCCACAATCCAATCCATCACCCGGACATATTGCGAGAATCCACCGCCGGCCGGCTCGAACCCCGCGGTAATCCCAACTTTCTTGTATACCGGACACTGCGCAAATATCTTGCGCTGGCAGTAGAAACAGTCGCGGCACGGGATGTGGTGGAAGGCGACTACGCGATCGCCAGGCCGGAATTTAGTCACGCCGGCGCCCACGGCAGCCACAACGCCTGCGGTTTCATGCCCGTACACGCGCGGCGGTTCCAGCAGGTTGTACTCGATTTTCTTAAGGTCGGTATGGCAGATGCCGCAGGCCTCCACGCGAATCAGAATCTCGCCCCGCTGAATGGCCGGCGTCGGAATTTCCTCCACGCTGACAACGCTGCGCCCGCGGTATACCGCCGCTTGCATGGTCTCCGGTACGGCCTGCAGCTCAAAATCGGCAGTCGGCAATAAAATCTCCCAGTGCTCGCGCGGCCCGGATCGAACGCCGCCGCAGCCGGACAAGCTCCGGCAAACGGATCCACGGATGACGCGCCGCATTTCTCAGAATTACAATTGTATCGAAGTGACCGTCCGGGCGTAATGCCTGCCTAGGTTATTCGCCATATCTTCGCCAGCGAGGTCGGTCACCACGCGGATGCAAAAGAGTGGCAGTCCGCGGGTTGCCGCCTGTTCCGCCACCCCCGCCGCCTCCATTTCCACGGCGGTTCCTCCGGCAGCGCGGAGGTCGGCTTTTTCCCGGGCCGTCTGCGCCACGTGGTCTATGGAACAAACTATGCCGATGTGATGCGCCGCCGCGCAGGTTGGTTGCACTGCGGAATAGCAGCGGACGCCAGAAACGATCGAGGTTGCCACCACTACATCGGCGATGGCCAGGGTGGAAAGCAGCGCCCCGCAGAAGCCGATGCTGACAACGGCGTCGGCCTGGAAAACCGCCAGCGCCGCATTGACCGCACCTGCTGCTTGCCTGGCTCCGGCGCCGTTGGCCACCAGCAGGGTGTCGTAACTGCCCAGGCGCGCCGTCCTGGCCCAGTCTGCCGCTACCTTGGCGGGCCGCGGATCGATCGCGTGTGACAGGATGCCGGGGAATTCCATGGGTGCCGAGGCCACGAATAGAAGCCTCATTTTTGGGGTAGAGCCGGGGGTATCGTTGGGGGTAGACCCGGCGGTCCGTCCTGCCGGTAAACTCCCACCGGTGCCATAGGAGTGCCCTCGTGGCCCAGCGTTGCCAAGAACCATTCCACGGCTCGCGTCAGTGCCCGGTCCGCCGGCCCCGGGTTGAAGCCGAGTTCCCGCTGGGCCTTCTGGTGCGTCACCCACATCTTCTTGCGCGCCATGCGGACGGCGTCGAGCGGCACCCGCGGCGGCCTTCCAGTGACGCCCGCCCAGGCCGTGCTGCATGCGCCGGCACAGTAAGCCACGGCATACGGAAGCTTCATGGTGGGCGCTTTGCGCCCGGTAATCTGCGCCAGTTTCTGCAGGATCTGGGCCAGCGTCAGATTCTCCGAACCCAGAATGTAGCGCTCGCCCGCTGCGCCCACGTTCGCAGGCCAGCACGTGGCCCTCCGCCGTATCGCGAACATCCACCACGTTGAGCCCGGTATCGATGAATGCCGGCATATCGCCGTTCAGAAAATCCAGCACGATTTTGCCGGTAGGGGTCGGCTTCACATCATGGTCGCCGACCGGCGCGGTGGGGTTCACAATCACCACCGGCAAGCCGCCGCGGGCGAACTCGAGCGCTACCTGTTCGGCCAGAAATTTGGAGCGCTTGTAGTCGCCGGCCATATCTTCGACGGATACGGGCGTCTCCTCATCGCCAAGGCCGTTCGGCGGAATCCCGATACAGCCGACGGTGCTGGTGTACACCACGCGCTCCACGCCCGCCTGCCTGGCGGCCTGCAGCAGGTTGCGCGTGCCATCCACGTTCGAGCGATATAGTTCGCCTGGATCCCTGGCCCACAGCCGGTAATCGGCGGCCACGTGAAAGAGCAGCCCGCAGCCGGCCACCGCGCGCGCAAGCGATGCCGCATCGCGAAGATCGCCCGTCACGCGTTCGACATCGAGACCCATCAACGCGGCTTCCCTGGCGCACCAGGGCGCGCACCGGAAACCCGCGCTCCTGCAGCACGCGCGCCACATGCCAGCCGAGGAATCCGGAAGCTCCAGTGACCAGGACGGGTTTCATAAACGGCCGCAAGCGGGTAAGGCAGACCAAACCGTCTGCCCCACCACTGCAACATATGTGACCTGTTTTGGTGGCGCAGGCGGTTTCGCCTGCGACCCTGCTGCCTGCGAACCTGCTGCCTGCGAATCGCGACTCTCTAGCTCAGCGTCCATGCCAGCATCTTCAAATTGTCGGCCAGCCCGACGTTGATGCCCAGAGCCGCCGATGGTTCGTACCCGCAGTGCACCATGCAGTGCTCACACCGCGGATCGTTGCCCTGGCCGTAGCTTTCCCAGGGCGTCTGCGTCATCAAGGTCTTCGAAGGTCTTGTAGTGACCGTCGGTGATCAGGTAGCACGGGCCCTTCCAGCCCTTCACGTTGTAGGTCGGGTTGCCCCACGCGGTGCAGGGCAGTTCGCGCTCGCCCTTGAGAAACTCAAGGTAGATCGGCGTCTGCCGGATGGCGAACCGCTTGGCCAGACGGTCTATGTCCTTGAACTTTTCGTGGACATCGTCGCGCGTCAGGAAGATCTCGCGATCGTTCACCGCTGAATAGCCGTATGCCGGCGCGATCTGGTGGCCGTCCACGCCCAGCGTGTCGAGGTATTCGAACAGCTCCTCGATTTCCCGCATGTCCGTCTCTTTGTAGACCGTGGTATTGGTGCAGACCCGGAAGCCGGCGGCCTTCGCCAGCTTGATGCCCTCGATCGCGTCCTTGAACACGCCTTCGCGTTCCACGGCAATGTCGTGGTTCTTCTCCATGCCATCCAGGTGCACGTTGAAGTAGAAGCGTTTGTCCGGCGTGAATTCGTGCAGGCGCTTCTTGATGAACATGCCGTTGGTGCAGAGCAGGATGTGCCGGTTACGCTCCAGAATCCCCGCCACCAGCTCGCCGATCTGCGGATACATCATCGGTTCGCCGCCGCAGATGGAGACCACCGGCGCGCCGCACTCATCCACCGCCAACAGGCACTCTTCCAGCGGCACGCGCTCCGTGATGGTGCTCTCGTATTCGCGGATGCGCCCGCAGCCCGTGCACGTCAGATTGCAGGCGTGCAGCGGCTCCAGCATCATCACGATCGGGAAGCGCTTGTTGATCATGGGATGCGGCTGGTGCTTCTCGCCCGCCTTGTCCGGCAGGATACGGAACGGGTTGGCCGCGTCGCTTTTCAAAGTGACGGTCTTCTGCCACTCGGGACGGGGCCGCATCTTGTTCTTGAAAATGTACCCGGCCAGGCCGGCGGTCATCGAGATAGGAAATTTCATAATCTATCCATTGGAATCCGATCAGGTTGCATTCGAACGCGCTTTCACGAATGAAGACAACGCGAGCAGCGGGAAATAGTCCTTGTATAAGTGGTAATTCAGGTAGAAAACTCGCGGGAATCCGGTGCCGGTGGCCAGCTCTTCCTCCCAGCTTCCATCGGCTTGCTGGGTTTCCAGAAGGTATTCGATGCCGTGCTGCACGCTCAGGCTGTTGGCATCGCCGCCGGCGATCAGCCCCAGGATGGCCCAGGCCGTCTGCGAAGGCGTGCTGGGCGCGGCGGTGAATATCCGGTTATCGTAGCTGGCACAGCTTTCGCCCCATCCGCCGTCGGCATTCTGAATGGACCGCAGCCACTCGCCCGCCCGCAGAATGTGCGCCTCGCGATCGTTTTCGCCCGATGCCGCCAGGCCGCGCAGCGCGAAACACGTCCCGTAAATGTAAGCCACGCCCCAGCGCCCGTACCAGCTTCCGTCGGCTTCCTGATTCTGCACCAGCCATTCGACGCCGCGCCGCACGGCCCGGTGACTCGCCGTCCACTCCGTGCGCCGCCAGGGCCTCCAGCACGCGCCCCGTGATATCCGCGCAGGTCGGGTCGAGCATGGCGTTGTGATCGGCGAACGGAACGTTGTTCAGAAACTTCCAGTTGTTGTCGGCATCGAAGGCCGCCCAGCCGCCATCGCCCGACTGCATTGCCAGCAGCCATGCCAGGCCCCGCCGCGCACAGGCCTTCTGCGCCGCCGCGTCCGATGCCTGCAGCTGGCTCAGCGCCAGCATCACCATGGCGGTGTCGTCGATATCCGGATAAAACTCGTTGGTGTATTCGAAGGCCCAGCCGGAAGGTTCCGTGTTCGGCCGCTTCAGGCTCCAGTCGCCTTTGCGGCGTACCTCTTTGGCCAGCAGCCAGTCGGCCGCGCGCCGCAGCGCCGGGTGCTCGGTATCGTATTGAGCCAGCGCATACGCGCCAATCGCCGTGTCCCACACTGGCGAGAAACACGGTTGGAAGAAGAAGCGCTCGCCGTCATCCACCATCAGGCTGTTGAACTGCCGGAGCGCCGCCACGCGCAGCGGATCGTTCTGTTGGTAGCCCAGTACATCGAGCGCCATCACCGAATACATCATGGGCGGGTAGATGGCGCCCAGGCCGTCGGAATGGTGCAGCCGCTCGATCATCCAATCCTTGGCCCGCTCCACGGCTTTGCGCCGGATAGCCTTTGAAAGCCGGCTGCGCTCCCACCACTTCAGCATCCGGTCCACCGCCAGGAAGGCGTTGTGCCACGTGAACCACGAATGGTCCCAATGGAAGGCCGGGCTCACGCCGGGAAGCCAGATCTCGTTCAGGTTGAAACCCGCGGGCACGGGACGGCGGGGGTTGGCCGCGTGCGCGATGGCCAGCGACACGGCGATGGCGCGCGTCCACGAAGACATCTGATACAAAAAATCGAACGGCAGCAGCACCACTTCGGGCGGAATGCTGGGGCAGTATTGCCGCGGATACAAATCGAACAGGCTGAGGTTGACCTTGACGTAGCTGTTGGCTGCCTGAATGCCGCCCAGTTCCAGTATGCGGTTGCGCAGCCGGGCCATGGCGGGATCGATCCACGGCCAGCCCGGAAAGCTTCAAGGCAAAGTAGGCTTTCACGCAAGCGCTAAGGTCCGACGGGCCCATTCACATAAATACTGAAGCCGCCATCCGGAAGCTGCCGTTCCAGAATCGAGCGCACCGCCTTGTCGATCAGCGGCCGCGTCTCGGGCTCCCACTTGCCCTCTACCGGAGGGTAGAGCCAAAGCTGAAAGAGAATGTAATCGGATTCGAGAGTGGTGTCCGCGGTGAGTTCGGCGCACCAGTGTCCGTCGCGCGCTTGCAAGCCGGCAAGATAACCGGCGGTCTTCCGCCTGGCCTGTTCGGCCGCGGACTCGAGAGTGTTTCCGACTTGTGAAGGAGCGCTCATTGGATCGAAACGGTTAGCTCCGCAGGCAATGAGAATCTCACGTCTTCGTCCACCAACTCGATTTCTTCCAACTGCTCAAAACCGTGGCCGTTCAGAAACTCGATGAGTTCCTGCACCAGGTGCTCCGGAGCCGAAGCCCCGGCCGTCACCCCCACGTTCTTCACTCCGCTCGAGCCATGACTGGTCCACGTCGCTGCGATCGTTCACCAGGTACGACCTTACTCCGAAATTATCGCCAACCTCGACCAGCCGTTTGGAGTTCGAGCTGTTTTGCGAACCCACCACCAGCAGTAAATCGACCGATTCGGATACCGCCTTGACCGCCATCTGACGGTTCTCCGTGGCATAACAAATGTCCTGAGTCTGCGCTCCCTGGATGAGCGGGAAGCGCTGCTTCAGGCGGCTCACGATGTCGCGCGTTTCGTCCAGGCTCAGGGTGGTTTGCGTAAGGTATCGCACGCGCGTCGGATCGGGCAGATTCAACCGGTCAACGTCGTCCACGGTTTCCACCAGGTAGCTGCGGTCCGGCACCTCGCCCAGCGTGCCGATCACTTCATCGTGGTCTTTGTGGCCGATCA
This sequence comes from Bryobacterales bacterium, assembly GCA_963817515.1. Classification (GTDB taxonomy): domain Bacteria; phylum Acidobacteriota; class Terriglobia; order Bryobacterales; family Bryobacteraceae; genus DATMNI01. Next base: position 228,176 of record CAWFPJ010000017.1, read on the forward strand.
GTACGATGCTGTACCCTTCGCGCGCAAACCGCACCGCTTCCAGATGCACCTTGGTCACCAGCGGGCAAGTGGCATCGATTACGTCCAGGTTCCGCTCTTTAGCCTGCTTGCCGCACTGCGGGCGCCACGCCATGCGCGCTGAAAATCGCCCGCGCACCCATTGGCACCTCGTCCAATTCCTCCACGAAAATCGCGCCGGCTTCGCGCAACTCATCCACCACATGCTTGTTGTGCACGATCTCTTTGCGCACATACACCGGCGGACCGTAAAGGTCGAGCGCGATCTTAACCACATCGATGGCCCGAACGACACCAGCGCAGAAACCGCGCGGCTTGAGCAGAAAAATCTTCTTCTCCGCGCCGCGATTAGGTGCGAAAGGCTTTAGAGGCATAGTACGAATAGACCCGATTATAACAGGACTATGACTCCTTCCGCACGAGGAAAAGTGGTGAATCGCAAGCGTTTGTCGGCGATGGCCTGCGGCAGGATGTGGCACACTGTTTGCATGTTGGAGTGGACTGAATTCAAACTGGTAGATGGCAGAACCGCCCGTCTGGTTGCAGGCAGTTCTGGAATTCGTGCCATTGACTTCGATTTTTCAAGACCCGTTGAAGCCGAGCGCAACGACGCAAATCCCCTCCTGGCAGAGACTTCCAACCAATTGCAGGCATATTTCGCAGGCCATTTGCGCGAATTTCATCTCCCGCTCGACATGGCCGGAACCGATTTTCAGATGCGTGTCTGGCGGCAATTGCAGACCATCCCCTACGGGGAAACCCGGAGTTATCTGCAAATTGCCACCGCCATCGGAGCGCCGAAGGCCGTAAGAGCGGCGGGCGCCGCCAACGGTGCCAACCCCGTCCCCATCGTGGTGCCCTGCCACCGCGTCATCGGCGCCAGCGGCAAGTTGGTCGGCTACGGCGGCGGGCTGCCAATGAAAAAGCACCTGCTGGAATTGGAAGGCGCGATATCGTTACAGCTGTTGTGATCTTCGATTTACCGCTGAGTCGCAGAGGCGCCGAGCAAAGCGCAGAGGAAGCACTGAAAATAAGGTTATTGCGCAGTTCGTGGTCTTGCTGATATCTCGCGTTTACCGCAGTCTCAGCCAGTCCACAAGGCCCATTCTCAAATTGCTTTCCGCTCTGCGCTTATCTCCGCGTCTCAGCGGCTCTGCGGTAAAGACACAGCCTAAACGCTTGCCGGCGACCCGGCCTTGGCCATTGCCAGCACCTTCTCGTCGAACTCGAACCGCGCCGTCCGCGGCTTGTAGTTTTTGGTGTACCAGCGATAGGTGTCCTTCAGCGCGGCCTCGAACGGCGTCAGCTTCATCTTGAGGACCCGCGTCACCTTGCCGATGTTCTCGGTGATCGGTGGAAGGTCGAAGTATTCGCCGAAGTAGTACGGCTCTTGCATGGCGCTGCCGCCGGCCTGCGCGATGATGTCGCGCGGCACCCGCACCAGCACCGGTTCCACATTCGCCACCTTGGCCAGTTTCTCGACAAACTCCACCTGCGTCAGCGGCTTGGGGTCGCCGATGTTGAACGCTTCGCCCACCGCCTTCGGGTCAACCATCGCCCGCACCATGGCTTGCACCAGATCGTTCACGTACGCGAACTGCATCAGCCGATGGCCGTCCCCCGGAATGATGATGGGCCGCCCGGCGCGCAGCCGGTCCCAGAAAAACTGTTCGCGATAGAACGGGTTGCCCGCGCCATACAGAAACGGCGGCCGGAACGTCACCACCGGAAAGCCCGAATGGGCGTGCATGCGGAACAGCAGTCGCTCGGTAGTGGCTTTGTGGCTCACGTACGGTTCGGGATGATAGTCCGGCGCCAGCGGGTCGCTTTCCTTATGGTTCAATCCGTCACCGTACGCGGCTACGCTCGACATGAAAATATAGCGCGAGATGCGGTCGCCGCAGGCGCGCACCGTGGCCTCAACCTGGGCCGCAGTGGTGCCGCGCTCCCAATCGTAAACATTGTCGAACACCACGTCGAACCGGCGGCCGGACAGGGCCTCAGCCAGGGCCGCGCCGTCGTTGCGGTCGGCCATGATATTCTCGACGCGCTTGCCCAGGTCGTGCTTCGGCTTGCGGTGCAGCACCGCAACGTCGTGCCCTCCCTTGACCAACTCCTCCACCAGCAGCCGGCCGATGAATAGAGTTCCCCCAATTACCAATACTTTCATTAGCTCTCCAAACACTTACGTATGCGGCGCACCCGTGTCTTCAAACAATACAGCGGCTAGTCGTAATATTCCAGCCCCAGGTGCGTAATGAGGTCTTCACCGCGCATCCAGCGCAGGGTGTTCTTGAGCTTCATCAGCTGGATGAAGACGTCGTGCTCGGGGTAAACCTCGGGCGCGTGCATGGGCGCTTTAAAGTAAAATGATAGCCATTCCTGCACTCCTCGCATACCGGCGCGCTGCGCCAGGTCCATGAACAGTACCAGGTCCAGTACCAGGGGCGCGGCCAGAATGGAATCGCGGCACAGGAAATTGATCTTGATCTGCATCGGGTAGCCCAGCCACCCGAAGATGTCGATGTTGTCCCAACCCTCTTTGGCGTCGCCGCGCGGCGGATAATACTCGATCCGAACCTTGTGGTAGAACTCCTTGTACAGGTCGGGATAGAGTTCTCCCTGCAGGATGTGCTCAAGCGCCGAAGACTTGCTCACTTCCTTGGACCGGAACGACCCGGGCTCGTCCAGCACTTCGCCGTCGCGGTTGCCCAGAATGTTGGTGGAAAACCAGCCGTTCAAACCCAGCAGCCGCGACTTCAGCCCGGGCGCTATCAGCGTCTTCATGAACGTCTGGCCGCTCTTGTAATCCTTGCCGCAAACCGGCACATTCATGTTGCGCGCCAGGTCCAGCAGGGCCGGCATGTCGGTGGTAAGGTGCGGCGCGCCGTTGGCATAAGGGATCGCCCGATCTTCAGGGCCGCGTATGCGTAAATCTGGCTGGGCGAGATTTCGGGATCGTTCTTGTGCAGACCGCACTCAAAATCCTTGAGCGTGGCATGCACCGGGGCTGCCTCATGATAGACCTCGGTCGAGCCGCACCAGATCATGGTCAGGCGCGCAACCCCGGTGCGCTGCTTGAACTGGCGTATGTCGTCCATCACGCGCTCGGCATAGTCCATCTTGGAGCCGCCGGTCATTACGTTGGGCCCGTTGATGCGCTTGACGAAATTCTGATCGAACACTGCCTTCATCGGCTTGATCGCCGAAAGCGGTTCTTTCACCTGTTCGAGCAGCGGCATCTCGAGCACGCCGGCCTTCACCGCGGCTTCGTATGCGTTGTCTTCAAAAATGTCCCAGCAGCCTACCTCGATATCTTCGAGCGATGCCAGGGGAACGAAGTCCCGAATGGCCGGGCTGCGGCTTTCGGTCCGTTTCCCGAGGCGAACCGTCCCCAGTTGGGTGAGGGAGCCGATGGGTTTTCCCTGTCCTCGCTTGATGGCTTCAAGACCGGCAATGAACGTCGTTGTCACCGCACCCATGCCGGGTATCAGCACACCCAGTTTGCCCTCGGCAGGCGCAATTTGGACGTTGTCTCTGTTGGCCAAGATGAATTCTCCTTTTGATCCGAAATGCTATAATACCAACTCCATGCGAGAACGCGCGACGGCCACACTTACGACAGTCGTCGTGGATGATGAGCAACTGGCCTGCGACGAACTTTCCTATCTCCTCGATGATTTCCCGGAAGTGGAAGTAATTGCAAGGGGTTCCAACGGATTCGAGGCCGTTGAACTGATCCGGAAAATGGAGCCCGAGCTGGTTTTTTTAGACGTTCACATGCCGGGTCTTGACGGCCTTGGCGTGGTCCGCCGGCTGCGCGAAATGGAAATCGAGCTCCCGCACTTCATCTTCGTCACCGCCTACGATCAATACGCCGTGGAGGCTTTCCGGCTGGAGGCCATGGACTATCTCCTCAAGCCGGTGGACAAGGGACGCCTGGCCGAAACCATCGACCGCGCGCGCCGCACGCTGCAGGAAAAGAAGGCGCTGACGGAGCCCCAACCGGCGCCCAAATCTCCCCCGTCCACGCCGCGCACCAAGCTCATGGTTCGCGCCAATAACCGCTACCTGATTGTGGACGCCAACGACGTGATCTACGCCACTATCGACAATGGCCTGATCACGCTGGTAACCACCCACGTGGACGGCCACTCCAACTATCGCACCATCGAGGACCTGCAAACCAACCTGGACCGTGAGATGTTCTGGCGCGTCCACCGCTCTTACCTGGTCAACATAAACCGGATCAAAGAAGTGGTGCCCTGGTTCAAATCCAGCTATCAGTTGCGCATGGACGACAAGAAGCATACCGAGGTTCCGGTCAGCCGCGTCCAAACCCGCCGATTGCGCGAGTTGTTCAAACTGTAAGCAGTGGTTGAGTGGGGGCCGTTGCTAGACCGGCTTGCCCGCCATGCAGAACTGGTCAAACACCTGCATGAGAATGCCGGCGATTTCCGCGGGCTCGCGGCGTTCGATCTCACTGCGGTGCAGCATGTAGACCGGCTTGCCGTCCTGGAACAGCGCCATGGAAGGCGAGGAGGGCGGGTAGTCAGACAAACGGGCGCGCAAGTGAGCCACGGCGGCTTCGTCGCCACCGGCAAACACTGTAGCCACCTTCGTAGGACGAACCGCATGTTGCAGAGCGAGCCCGATGGCCGGTCGGGCCCTGCCGGCGGCGCAGCCGCAAACGGAATTCACGACCATCAACACGGCGCCGCTCCCCGGTCCGAGCAGGCGGTCAACATCTTGCGGAGTTCTGGCCTCTTCTACGCCGTATCGAGTGAGATCCTGGCGCATTGCGGCAATGAGTGGTTCGGGGTAGGGCACAGTTTGATTCTACCTTACAAGCCGCCTTTGCAATGCCGGCAGTGCCCGCGCGATCATGCCGCGTTATCATAAAGGGAAACGTGCCAGGAGTCTACGTTTCCTATCCTTTTTGCGCGCAGAAGTGTACCTACTGCAACTTCGCGTCGGGTGTTTTCCCGGCCGAATGGGAGCCGCGGTACCTTGCCGCGCTGCACCGGGAGATTGCCGCGCACCAATGGAAATGGCAGCCGGAGACGGTATACCTGGGCGGCGGCACGCCCGGTAATCTGGATACGGATGCGCTGCGGGCGGTGCTCGATGCGATTCCCGGACGGCCCTGGGCGGAAGCCACCATGGAAGCGGCGCCGGGCAATATCACCGCCGGCAAAGCGCGCGCATGGGAAGCCGCCGGCATTAACCGCGTAAGTCTCGGAGTCCAATCGTTTGTCGAAAAAGAAATCCGGCGAGCCGGGCGCAAGCATACGGCGCAGATCGTATCGGACGAGATCTCGGTCCTGCGCGATGCCGGGATTCGTAATGTAAACGTCGACCTGATCGCGGGACTTTCTGGCCAGACCGAAAGCGGGTGGCGCGAATCGCTCGATTGGATTGAGCGGCTGGCGCCGGAGCACGTGTCCGTCTACATGCTGGAGGTGGACGAAGAGAGCCGCCTTGGCAAGGAGATGCTGCTGGGAGGCGTGCGCTATGGCGCTGCTGATACGCCGGACGATGACCAGACTGCCACGTTTTACGAAACGGCGGTGGAACGGCTGGCGGCGCTGGGGATCGCGCGATATGAGATTTCCAATTTCGCGCGGGCCGGGTTTGAATCGCGGCACAATCTGAAATATTGGAAGCTGGAGCCATACGCGGGCTTCGGGGCGGACGCACACTCGTTCGACGGGCGGGTAAGGTATCAGAATGCGGAGACGGTGAAGGAGTATCTCGAAAACGGCCAGGCCGGAGACCTACCTCAAGCCGGAGATCCACCCCAAGAAGCCAGACTCGATGAAGAGCGATTCTTTGTCGGGCTGCGGCTGATGGCCGGTGTGCGGCCGGCGCCCGAGGAATGGGTGAGGTTCGATGAGCCCATTCGCCGCTTTGTGGATTCGGGGCTGCTTGAAGCCTCCGGCGGAATTTTGCGCCTCACGAACCGCGGCGTGCTACTTTCGAACGAAGTCTTCCAGGAATTTATCGGTTTATGATCGACCTTCGCAGCGACACTGTCACCAAGCCTACGCCCGCCATGCGGCGCGCCATGATGGAAGCCGAAGTGGGCGACGACGTTTACGGTGAAGACCCCACGGTAAACCACCTGGAGCGGCGCGCGGCCGAAATCGCCGGCAAAGAGGCTGCTCTCTTTGTCCCCACCGGCACCATGGGAAACACCATCGCGGTCAAACTGCTGACCGAACACGGCCAGGAGGTGATCTGCGATTCGCGAGCCCATCTGCTGGATTACGAACTCTCGATGGTCGCCTGGTTTTCGGGCTGCGTGGTGCGCGCCATTGCCACCGCGGACGGCATTCTTTCATGGGACGAAGTACGCCGCCAGATCCGTCCGTTGAATCCGAATTCCGCGCCCACGGGGCTGATCGCCGTCGAGAACACGCACAACATGCACGGCGGAACCGTGTACCCGATGCGCGCGCTGCGCGAGATCTCGGACGGCGCGCACGAACGCGGGCTCAAGGTCCACATGGATGGCGCGCGCATTTTCAACGCGGCGGCGGCGCTGGGAATGCCGGTGCGTGAAGTCGCGGCGCCGGCCGATACCGTGATGTTCTGCCTTTCAAAGGCGCTGGGCGCTCCCGCCGGTTCCATTCTGGCCGGCCCCGCCGCGCTCATGGCCAAGGGCCGGCTCTATCGCAAGCGGCTGGGCGGCGGCATGCGGCAGGTGGGCGTGCTGGCGGCCGCCTGCCTGATCGCGCTGGAGGATAGCCCCGGGAAACTGCCCGACGATCACCGCAATGCCAGGTTTCTTGCCGATGGCCTGGCGCGCATGCCGGGGGTGCAACTGGACCCCCGGAAGGTAGCCACCAATATCGTCGTCTTCGATGTTTCCGAAACTGGCAGGGCACCTGCAGAGCTAAGCCATCAACTGAGGCAGCGTGGGGTTCTGATGAATGGCATCAACGAACGGCAGATGCGCGCGGTGACGCATTACGACGTCACCCGTGAAGATTGCGCACAGGCGCTGGAAGCCGTGGCTTCAATCGTTGCCGCACCCATCGCAGCCCGGCACACGTCATAATGGATCGAACCCCCGGATGCAATGGATTGAACCCACCGATGCAATGGATTGAACCTAGAATGTTGAGACCGGTAGTGAAGTTGTGTTGGACCCTGCTGCTTGCCAGCGGCCCCGTTGCGTTCTCGCAGCAATATACGATATCGACGGTTGCGGGAGGCGCGCCTCCCCCCACTCCGGTTCCGGCATTGAGCACGTCAATCGGGCAGACCCGAAAGCTCGCCGTGGCCAGCGGAGGCATATATTTCAGCGGCGGAAACTCGGTTTTTAGAGTGGATGGCAGCGGCACGCTAACGCTGATCGCGGGAAATTCACGCGCCGGCTTTTCTGGTGACGGGGGGCCCGCCGTCAACGCGCAGTTGAATTCGCCGCAGGGCGTGGCCGTGGATTCGGCGGGCAATGTCTACATTGCGGACTCGCTCAACAATCGCGTGCGCATGGTTTCTTCTTCCGGCATCATCACTACTTTCGCGGGCAACGGCGATGTCAGTCCACCGGGCTTCTGGGGTGACGCGGGCCCGGCCACCGACGCCAATCTGCACCTGCCCACGGGCGTGGCGGTGGATTCATCCGGCAACGTCTATATTGCGGCGGCCAGTGATAATACGGTCCGCAGGGTGACCACTGACGGCATCATCAACATCTTCGCGGGAGGGGGCTACCCCGGTTATTATGGCGACACGTTTCAGGCCAATATAGCCGGATTGCATGGCCCGCAGGATGTGGCTATCGGCCCCGGCGGCACCATCTTTATCGCTGACACGGGCAACGCGGTCATCCGGAAAGTGGCTACCGACGGCACCATCAGCACGGTGGCCGGCAGCACGGCCATTGGATTCGCCGGCGACGGCGGAGCTGCCTTGTCGGCCGCGCTGTACTCTCCTTACGGCGTGTCCGTGGATTCATCGGGTAACATCTTTATCGCGGACTACGGCAACAACCGGATCCGCAGGGTGGACAACACTTCCGGCAATATCAGCACCATAGCCGGCACGGAGAATCTGGGCTTCGCGGGCGATGGCAGCGCGGCCACCAGCGCTATTCTGCATCTGCCTACGGGCGTGGCGCTCGACAGTTCCGGCAACGTATACTTCGCGGATTCGTTGAACAACCGCATTCGAAAAATTGCCGGCAGCAATATCTCCACGGTTGCCGGGAATGGAGCGCTCAGCAACTCGGGCGACAGCGGACCGGCCACCAGCGCACAGATGAACACGCCCTTGGGTGTGGCCGTGGACGCGGCGGGCAATCTCTATATCGCCGACTCGCTGAACAACACCATCCGCAAAGTTTCATCCAGCGGCGTTATGTCGACCTTCGCCGGCAACAGCGTTCCGGGATCTTCGGGCGACGGCAATTCGCCCACGGCCGCGCAACTCAACGGGCCGCAGGGCGTGGCCGTGGACGCCGCGGGCAATGTTTACGTAGCGGACACGGTGAACAATAAGGTGCGCAAAATCTCTGGCGGCGTCATCAGCACCTTCGCGGGAACCGGGACCGCGGGTTTTTCGGGAGACGGAGGCGCAGCCTCGAGCGCGGCTCTGAATGCTCCCTTCGGCGTGGCGGTGGATGCTGCCGGCGGCAATGTGTACATCGCCGAATTCGGCAACAGCCGGGTGCGCAAGGTGGATAGCAACGGCATCATTTCCACGGTCGCCGGCAATGGAGTGTCGGCCTATGGCGGCGACGGCGGACCGGCCACCAGCGCCCAGTTGAACGGGCCGCAGGGTGTGGCGGTGGATTCCGCGGGCAACCTGTATATCGCGGACACGGAGAACAACCGCGTCCGGCGGGTGGCTTCGAACGGTTCCATCTCGACCGTTGCCGGCAATGGCCTGGCGGGTTTCGCTGCCGACGGCGTGCAGTCCACGAATACGCAGATGGGCAACCCCACTGCCGTGGCTGTAGACACGTTCGGCAACTTGTATATCACGGGCGGAAACGCGCGCGTACGCAAAGTGTATACCAGCGGCCTTATCACTACCATTGCGGGCACGGGTGTGCCCGGCTACTCAGGCGATGGCGGCTCCGCGACCAATGCGCAGCTAAGCGATCCTTCGAGCGTGGCCGTGAGCGCGGCCGGCAATGTGTATGTGGCGGATACGCTGAACAACGCCGTGCGCATGCTGCAGGTGGGCGGTTTCGGGCTCGCCGTTAAGGCGGTTGCCAACGGCGCCAGCAATCTGAGCGGCCCCGTCGCGCCGGGCGAGGTGGTGGTGATCTACGGCAGCGGCCTGGGTCCGAACGATGTTACTCAAAATCAACCGGACAACAACGGCCAGCTGCCAACCAGTCTGGCCGGCACTACGGTATTGATCAATGGCGCGTTTGCGCCCATCGTCTACACCTGGGTGAATCAGGTGGGGGTGGTGGTGCCCTTTGCGATCAGCGGTTCCGCCGCGCAGCTATACGTGCAGTATCAGGGACAGAGTTCGGCGGCGTTCAATCTGTCGGTGGCAACCGTGACGCCGGGTCTGTTCACGCTGAATGGATCGCAGGCGGCGGCGGTCAATCAGGACGGGTCATTGAACGACGCGGCGCATCCGGCCAAATCGGGCAGCTATGTTTCGCTATACCTGACGGGCGCCGGGCAGACCAACCCGGGCGGGACCGACGGGCATTTGGCAACCGTTCCGCTGCCGCTGCCTGTGCTGCCGGTGTCGGTCACGATCGGTGGGAAGCCCGCGACGGTTAATTATGCGGGCGCTTCGCTCGGGTCTGTGGAAGGGCTGATACAGGTGAACGCGCAGGTACCCAGCGGGCTCGCGGCGGGCAATATACCGGTGGTGGTGCAGGTGGGGACATCGTCCACGCAGCCGGGCGTGACCATTGCAGTTTTGAATTAAACCACGCATCTTTAAACTAAGACAATGCACTATCGCAAACTGGGCAGAACCAACTTCGAAGTCAGCGACATCGGCTATGGAGCCTGGGGAATCGGCGGCAAACAGTGGCTGGGTGGGACCGACGACGAATCGGTACTGGCGCTGAGGCGCGCCATCGAACTGGGCGTCAACCTCATCGACACGGCGCTGGCGTATGGCGATGGCCATAGCGAGCAGCTGGTGGGCCGGGTGGTCCGCGAGACCGGCCACAAGATATATGTAGCCACCAAGGTTCCGCCCAAGGATCGAGTCTGGCCGGCGCGGGCTGGGAGCAGCATCCAGAACGTATTCCCCTACGGCTACATTATGGAGTCCGCGGAAGAGAGCTTGCGCAACCTGGGCCTTCCGATTATCGACCTGCTGCAGCTTCATGTGTGGACCTCAGAGTGGCTGGAGAAAGACGACTGGCGCCGCGCCTTCGAGGACCTCAAGAGGCAGGGCAAAGTGCACTCGGTGGGCATCTCGATCACCGAACACGACCCCGACTCCGCGCTCAGCGCCATCCGGACCGGGCTCATCGACGCGGTGCAGGTAATCTACAATATTTTCGATCAGACTCCGGAGCCGCAGCTCTTTCCGCTGGCGATCAAGGAGAACATCGGCGTGCTGGCGCGCGTCCCGCTGGATGAAGGCGCGCTCACCGGGCGCATCACCGCGGCCACCACTTTTCCGGCTGGCGATTTCCGGGAGTTCTATTTCCGCGGCGACCGCAAAAAAGAAGTGGTGGAACACGTGAACGCCCTGCGGCAGGCCTTGGGAGATGGCGCCAACCTGGCGGATACCGCTTTGCGCTTCTGTCTTTCGCACCCGGCGGTTTCGTCGGTCATACCCGGCATGCGCACGCGCAGCCACGTGGAAGCCAATGTCGCACTTTCCGGTTTGGGTCCGCTGCCCGCGGAAACCATGGCGATTCTAAAGCGCCACGCCTGGGACCGCAATTACTACTCGTGAAAATCACCGCTCCCTCACGGTCGCGGCTCAGATCGCGCCGTGCGCGTCAGCGGTTGGCGGTTCAGAACGAAAGCCTGGACCCTAGCTGAAAGGCCCGCGGGCCGCCGGTTCCGAAGATATTGCTGGTCCGCGCACTGGGCTGCCCGAAACTCGGAGCCAACAGGTTGTCCACGTAGCCGGTGAGGTTGGCGATGTTCAATACGTTGAAGACTTCGCCGAATATTTGCCATTCCAAACGTTCCTTGAAGCGGAAGAGTTTGGTGACGCGCAGATCCTGCGAATTGAAATTCCGGCCCAGGTCGAAGTGTTGCGGCAGTGTGACGTGAGGAAAGATCTGGGCTGGGTTCGGAGCGGGCTTGCCGGCCCAGGTCTGGTTGTATTGGTTCACCAGGCGCACCAGGTCTGAACGGCCGAGTCCGAAATTGAACTGGTTGGTGCCGGAGCCGGGCAGAAGGAACTGGTCGATGCCCGTCCCGTAGAAATCTACGCCGGTGATGATGGGTTGGAACGGCGCGCGGCTGCTGAAACTCGAAATGAAGCCGATCTGAAAGGCCCAGGGCAGGTCGATCACGCCTGAGGCGTTGAGGATGTGGCGCGGCTGCGATGGGCCGACGTTCTGGAGCCAGTTGTTGAGGTTCGAAATGGGCGTGTTCAACTGCGAGATGCCGTAAATGTCGTGCTGGTTCTGCAGAGCGTAAGCGACCTGGGCCTGGAAACGGCCGCTGAAGCGTTTGTCGGCGCGGACCAGAAGGCCCTTGTAAGTGGAACGGCCGCCGCTGATGCTGGTCCCGATGGGACCGTTGGAGCACTCGACGCCGGGCAATATCTGGTTGGCGGCGGAACAGGCTGGAATCACCGGGCCGGCAACCGAGTAGAAATGATTCAGGTCCACGCCGCGCAACATTTCATGCAGGAAGTGGCGGTAGACCAGGTCCGCGGTGACGGCAAAACCGGTAGTTACCTGATGCTGGGCGCCAAGGCTGAGGTGCTGCGCCTGGGCAGGGACGAAATCGCGCACAAACAGGTCGGTGGCGGTTTTGAAAACATCCAGGTTGCGCACCGAAAGGTCGGTGTTGTTGGCGTTCACATGCAGTTCCTGGATCGCCGCTGAACGGATCAGGGGCAGCACCGCGGAAAGCAGGGCTCCGGAGAAAAGCGTGGGCACGCGAAGATCGAGCGGCGCGCCGGAGGGCAAGCCCGGAAGAGCGATCGGGTTAGGAACGATGGAACCCGGCAGTGGAAGATACCCCGTTCCCAGCGGTCCCAGATACGCGCGCTCCACCAGGCGGCTTTCGATGTTCAGGGTATCGTAATAGATTCCGCCGCCGCCGCGGATTACGGTCTTGTTATCCGGAAAGGCCCAGGCGAAACCCAGCGCCGGCGAAAATCGGAGCGGTGCATGCTTTTCCGGACCCAGTCCGGCGGCGCCGAAGATGGGGGCAAGAAACTGCGGCTTGGTAAGGTCATGGTTGAGCGCATTGCTTTCGTAGGACCAGGCCAATCCGAAATTCAACGTCAGGCGCGGCCGCAGCTTCCAGGTGTCCTGCCAGTAGAGGTGAACCAGGTTGTCATGATCGGCATTGGAGCGTTGAAAGGCGGGCGGCTGATTGATATCGCCGATGCCGAAGGTGAAAGTCTCAAGCGGCAGGCTGAGGATGCTGCTGAGGCCGTTGAAGGTGGACGGCAGAATGCCCGCGATTTGCGGCGCCAGTTGGCGGACTTCGGTCGGCGAAAACAGAGTCATATCGGCGGGGGCAAACAGAGTATAGGTCCCCGTACCTTTCAGGTGTTCCCATTCACCGCCAAATTTGATGCGGTGGTTGCCGCGCTGCCAGGTGACGTTATCGGCGAAGATGTGGCGGCGCACCAGCCGGCTTTGCGGCGAGTTGGTCTGGTTGCCGAAGATCACACCCGCGCCTTCCACCACCACATGGGGCCCGCCGAGGCCGATGCAGCCGGGGCAGATATCCGCAGTGGGCGGCGCATTTTGATTGGACCAGAAGGTGGTGGAGTAGCGGAACTCATTCACGGTGGCGGGGCGGAGGCTGCTGATGAGCGAGAAGACTCCGGAATCCGCCCAGTTCACATTGGTCTCCCAAGCCGAGGGCAGTGAGTTGACCTCGCGCGGCGCGAAGCTGTTGTTGCCATCGTGCGAGTAGCGCACGAAGGCGGTGTGGCGGCTGGAGAGCCGGTAGTCGATGCGGGCGTCGGCCAGGTTTTCATGCAGCGGGCTGGCGGTGACGCTGGCCAGGCTGGCGAAGGCCGGGTCGCTCGGGAGCGCCGTAAACACGCCGCGCTGGTTGTTGTGCTCATAGCTGGCGAAGAAGAAGAGCCGGTCTTTGAGGATGGGGCCGCCAAGCCACAGACCACTCTGGCGGCGCGCGAAAAACGGATCGGGAGCCAGCGGGTCGCGCTGCAAGCCGGGATAGGCGGACATGTGATGGTCGCGAAAGAAGAAGAATCCGCTGCCGTGAAATTGATTGCTGCCGGTGCGGGTGACGATGTTGATGGCGCCGCCGGCCGCGATTCCCGTGGACAGATCGAAGTTCACGGAACTGATCTGAAACTCCTGCACGATCTCTTGCGAGAAATTCTGCTGGGTGCCGCCATCCACCGCGTCGTTAATGCGCGCGCCATCCACGGCGATGCGGGTGAAGTCGGGATTGTTGCCCAATATCGACACGTCCTGAGCGCGGTTGTAATCGCCCTGATAGTTGGCCGAGATCACCACGCCCGGCGCCAGGAACGCCAGCTGCAGGAAGCTGCGTCCGTTGAGCGGAAGCTGCTGGATCTGTTTGCGGGTTATCACCTGGTCGATGGTGTGGCGCTGGTATTCCACCTGCGGGGCCGCGCTGTCCACGGTTACGGTTTCTTTCTGATCGCCCACCTCAAGGTGCAGATCGACCGTAGTGACGGCGCCGGTCGAGACCGCGGTCTTCAACAACAGGCCGCGAAAGCCGGCAGCCTGGGCGCGCATTTCGTAAACGCCAGCCGCGAGAGATGCAACGCTGTACTGGCCGCTCTGGTTGGTCTTGACACTGCGGGCAAATGCGGTCTCGGCGTTCTTGACGGTGATCGAAACGTTGGGAACCAGGGCGCCCGAAGGATCATAAGCTGTGCCGGCGATTTCGCCAGTGGGGGCCTGGGCCTGGAGATGGAAATGACCAAGCGCCATAACGGAGGCCAACAAACACGAGCGGAATGCGTGGTGTGTGCCTGCCCGGCTGATGTTCATGCTGACGCCCCTTGTGTTCATTTTCGGCGATTTTGCGCCCAGCCTCTTTCCAATTTCACAGTAGCAGACGGGTGGCGGGAATCCGGCTCCAGGTGTACGCAAGTAATTGATAAATGGGCTTGAAGATTATTTATTTTGGGGAACTATTCAGCGCGAAATCGGCAAGATAGATACGCAGTTCGTCACGCACCTGCCGGAACAGCGCGAGCCGTTCTTCCTGAGAGCCGTCGAGAGCCGCCGGGTCGACAAAGCTGTGATGCAGCTTGTCCTGCCGGCCCAAAGAATACCGGGCAGGACTCGCGGGCGCTGTCGCATACAGTGATGACGTAATCGAAGTGTTGCCCGGCAAATTCCTCGACCGACTTTGAACGATGCCCGGAAATATCGATGCCCAGTTCGCCCATGGCAGCAATCGCTTCTGGCCGTACGGAACTGGGTTTTGTGCCCGCGCTTTCCACCTCAAAGAGAGCCCCGGCATCATGCCGGAGCAGTCCTTCCGCCATTTGACTGCGGGCGGAATTCCCGGTGCAAAGAATCAGCACCCGCTTTTTACGATTCATACGTTGGCTCAGTTTGCGAAGGATGGGAAACCACCACGGAAGCTGCGTCTTTGGGCAGCAAAGGCGTGAGCCAACGAAACAACAGGGTTGCCGCCCCTGCTCCCGCCAGTTGCGCCAGAATGAAACCCGGCGCATCGGCCGGCCGTATTCCGGCAAAGGAATCGCTGGCCGACCGGCCGAGCGTGACAGCAGGGTTTGCGAATGAAGTGGAGGCTGTGAACCAGTACGCGCCGGTAATGTAGGCGCCCACCGCAAACGGCACAGCCGATGAGCGAAGCCGGGCGCAGCCCCATATTACGGCCAGCAGTCCAAAGGTCGCGATAAACTCGCTGAAAGTCTGCGCCCCGCCTGCCCGAATGTGACGCGATGCGCTGAACAGCGGCTCGCCGAACATCAGATGCGCCGCCGCCACACCGGCAAAGGCCCCGAAGAGTTGTGCCGCCACATAGCCCGGCACTTCACGCCACGGTAATCCTCCCTGAGAAGCGTCCGCCAGCGTCACAGCCGGATTGAAATGCGCCCCCGAGATGGGGCCGAAGGTGAGAATGAGTGCCACGAGCATGGCGCCGGTTGCCAGCGTGTTGGCGAGCAACGCAACGGCCACGTTACCCCCTGCGAGGCGTTCGCCCATGATGCCGGAGCCAACCACTGCCGCCAGCAGAAACGCCGTGCCGAGGGCTTCGGCGGTCATGCGCCTGGCCGCGGTCATGTGCAACACCCCGGTGCGCAGCAGCTCTCGGGTTTCGTGGCGCGAATAAACGCGCTCATGAATTTGCCCTCAACTTGCGGCGCAATAGCGTCTACATCCACGCCCTGTCCGTTCAGGAAAGCCCGCGCGTCCTCGATGTCGTATACACGGGTCGGCTCGATCTCGATGCCGTCAAATCCGGCTTCGGCGAGCTTGGCGACGTACTGACAGTCCTCCAGCGCGCCCGCGATACAGCCGACCCAGAGCAGCATGTTTTGCCGAACGTCCTCCGGCACCTGGCCGCGCACCACGACATCCGATACCGCGAAGCGGCCGCCCGGTTTCAAAACCCGGAACGCTTCGCGCAGCACGCGGTCTTTGTCCACTGAGAGGTTGATGACGCAATTACTGATGACGACGTCGACCGAATTGTCCGGCAAGGGGATACTCTCGATTTCGCCTTTGAGAAACTCCACATTTTCAACCTGAGCCTTGCGCTGATTTTCGCGCGCAAGAGCGAGCATTTCGTCGGTCATATCGAGGCCATAGGCCTTTCCCGCCGGACCCACACGCCGGGCCGAGAGCAGCACGTCGATGCCGCCACCGGAGCCGAGATCGAGCACCGTTTCCCCCGGATTGAGATGTAATAGCGCCGTAGGATTTCCGCAGCCTAGCGAAGCGAGCAAGGCTTCCTGCGGCAGTTCCCCGGTCTGGGAGGCGTCATAGAGGTTGGAGGTGATCGGGTCGCAGCAACCATCGAGCGCGGCCCCCGCGCCGCAGCAGGAACTTCCGCCGGCATTGACGCGCAACGCCGCCTGCCCGTATTTCTCTCTCACGATTTCTTTGAGTTCCATAATTATCCTTTCCTTAGCGACACAGGCGCGCAATCGCTTGCGGTTCTACCGCTCGGTTGCGGGTGCAGCACTCGGCGTACAGGAATCCCAATAACTCTTGAAGCGCTTGAGCGTTTGCCGAATACCAGAGATACGTGCTTTCACGCCTTACTTTGACCAAGCCCTCGTTTTTGAGTTTTTCGAGATGGTGTGAGAGCGTGGACGCCGGAATTCCCAGTTCGCTTCCGATCTCATTCACAACCATTCCGTCCGGATGAGCCGAAAGCAGCACTCGCATTATGCGCAGGCGCGGCCCGGCTCCCATGGCGGAAAACATGTCGGCAAAGCGTGTAACTTCTTCTTCGGTCGGTTTAGCGGGCATTGCATCCATAATTCTATCAGTATAGAAATATGGAAGCAAGCTTCAGGACGTGTCCGGATGAATCCGGACATGGCAGACTGAGAGCCTGCTCCACGGCGGAGGGCTCAAAAAGCGGCGATCTTGGCTTATACTTTGGCAATGTCGAAAGTGACGAAACGATTTTGCATCTTGTGTCCCCTGGCAATCGCGCTGGCGGGGTGCAACCCGGCTCATCACGCGGCCTTGAAGACGGAAGCGGAGTCGCTGAAGGCTTGCGCCGAGATGGCCGGGTCGGGGTTCCGTCCGATAGCGAATACGCGCGACCAGCGGTTCCAGGGCAAGGTGCAAGAGGCCACGGCCGTGTGCCGAGGTGGTTTCACGGCGAAGGAGTTCCGCGTGACGCCGTGGGTGGATTGGTCGAACTACTGGGCCACCGCCGATTTTCTTTCGAAGGCGCCGGACTTCGTCAAAGATGCTCAGCATCTTGGCCCCAACGGGCGCGGCGTAGACGGCGCGCTGCTCGACCTGGAATATCAACGCATCGAACTGGTCCATTTCAACCTCTTCGACAACAACAAGACCTACGAAACTTTCGTGAAAGGGCGCAACGGGGTCGGCGGGCCCGCGGTCAAGACCTGGCCGGAAATGCGGCTGCCGAACAGCCATCCGAATTATCGCGATGTAGCGGGCGCCGGCGGAGAGAGCGAACAGCTTTGCCGCGGCGAAATCATCCGGTCCCGGAGCTTAACCGGAATCTGTAACGACATCCGCAATCCGCTGATGGGATCGACCGGAACGCCGTTCGCGCGCAATGTAGAATTCGATACCACGTTTCCCGATGAAGGGCGGACGCAGCTGACTAAGAACCGGCATGGCGGCCGGCTGGGCTTGTTGAAGCCCGATCCGCAAGTGATCAGCCGGAAACTGTTCACGCGCAAGCAATCGAATCCGGACGCCTGCCGCGACGGCTATGGTCTGCCCGGCTTTTCGAAGGACGCGAATTGCGATTATCAGCAGGCGCCGTTCTTCAATGTGCTGGCGGCTTTCTGGATCCAGTTCATGACGCACGACTGGTTTTCGCACCTGGAGGAGGGACACAACCAGCCGGCGTATATGAAGGTTGGGTGCGCTACTCAACTGGTGAACGGCGTGGAGAAGCCTTTGACGGACGAGGAAATTAAGAAGCTGGGATGCCGGCCCGACGACCAGATGGACAAAGCCTACGTGGCCGAGAGCGGCGAGCCCGGGAAGTTCACAAGCGAAGGAAAGGAATATCTGCAGCGGGCGCCGAAGACATTCAAGAATACCGTTACGGCGTGGTGGGACGCCTCGCAGATTTATGGCTACGACGAGACCTCGCGCAAGCGTGTGAAGCGGGATCCGGCCGACCGCGCGCGCCTGCTGCTGGTGAACGGCTTGCTTCCGGTATTCGAACCGAAGGACCCCATCAACCCGGAGTGGACCGGCCAGGAGGCGACCGCGTTTCCGGACAACTGGACCATCGGAACCAGTTTCTACAGCAATGTGTTTGTGCGCGAGCACAACGCGTTTGTGGATGAGTTTCGCAAGCAGGCAGCCCAGACGCCCGCCGACGGATTCGGGCCTGAGGAATCCCGCCAGGCCCGGCCAGACGATTGCCTATAAGGATGTGACCGCGGACGAATTGTTCGAGGCGGCCAGGCTGGTGGTGGCGGCTGAGATCGCCAAGATCCACACCACCGAATGGACGCCGCAGTTGCTGTATGACGAGCCGCTCTACCGGGCCATGAACGCCAACTGGAGCGGACTTTTGGGCGGGCCGGCCGGCGACAGTAGCGCTGTGGCGGAGGCGCTGAGGCAGATCGTAACTCAGGGATTTCGGGAAATCGCAGGACGTCAAGAAGGCGGCGCAGTGGTATTCGGTGTTCGCATCGGGGCCGGGAATTTTCGGCCTGGGGAGCAAGGTCTACGCGGACGACCCGGTATTTGCGGCGGTCGATCCCAACAAGAAAGACATCTGGGACATCCGCAATCCCGATCACGTGAACGGCGGGGTGAACCACTTCGGGTCGCCGTTCAATTTCCCGGAGGAGTTCGTAACGGTCTACCGGCTGCATGCGCTGGTTCCGGACCTGATCGAATACCGCGAGCTGAACAAAGACCCGAACCAGATCCAGAACAAAATCCCGGTGATCGAAACGTTCCAGGGGAAAGCCACGGACGCGATGCATTCGCGCGGCCTGGCGAACTGGGCGTTGAGCATGGGGCGCCAGCGGCTGGGTCTTGTTGACCTTGCAGAATATTCCGCGGTTTTTGCAGAACGTGAAAATGGGACGGCTGGAGAGCAAGACGCAGCAGATCGACGTGGCGGCGCTCGATTTGATCCGCGACCGCGAGCGCGGCGTTCCGCGCTTCAACGAATTCCGGCGGCAGTACGGGCTGAGAAGCTTGACCAGCTTCGACGATTTCGCGGACCGGCGCGAGAAGGATCCGAAAAAGCGGCACGACCAGGAGGAGATGGTGAAGACGCTGCGGGAAGTCTACGGGCAGCATGCCTGCGACGCGTCGAAGGTGATTACCGATGCGCAGCGCAACGCGGACGGCTCACCCATCAGCGATTGCCTGGATCCTAAACGGCCCACGGGCACTGTGGTTGACAACGTGGAGGACGTGGACACGGTAGTGGGATGGCTGTCCGAATATACGCGGCCGCATGGCTTTGCGATCTCCGAAACGCAGTTTGTGGTCTTCATCCTGAATGCCTCGCGGCGCCTGTTCAGCGACCGCTTTTTCACGTCGAGTTTCCGGCCGGAGTTCTATACGCAGATGGGAGTGGACTGGGTGAACCACAACGGGCCGGGCGGCACGATGATGGAAGAGGGCATGCCGAACGGGCATAGCCAGGCGGTGTCGCCGTTGAAGCGCGTACTGTTGCGGACCATGCCGGAATTGTCGGGCGAACTGGCGCATGTGGTGAACGCGTTCGATCCCTGGGCGAGGGACCGCGGGGAGTATTACAGCCTGGAGTGGAAGGCGCGGAAAGGCGCGGAGGGCGACGCGGCTTTCGCGAAGAAGTGATTGCGGTGGAAGCGCTAATCCTGTGGTTCGGCGTGCTAACCTGAAAAATCCAAATGTGGAGGCCAGACTCCTGGCGGCAGCGGCCTGCGTTGCAACAACCGGAATACGCCGACCCCGCGGAAGTCGACCGCGTATTGGGTGAGTTGCGCCTGCTGCCTCCGCTGGTCACCAGTTGGGAAGTCATGCTGCTGCGCCGTCAACTGGCGGAAGCCGCGGCGGGCCGGCGCTTTGTGCTGCAGGCCGGCGATTGCGCGGAGCGGTTCGTGGACTGCACGCCGGTCCGCATCACCAACACTCTGAAAGTGCTGCTGCAAATGAGCCTGGTGCTGGTGGTGGGCGCCAATCGCCCGGTCATCCGCATCGGCCGGTTCGCGGGGCAGTACGCCAAACCACGTTCGGCGAATGAAGAGACGCGCGACGGCGCGACACTGCCCTGTTACCGCGGCGACAACATCAACCACGCGGAATTTACCGCGGCAGGCCGGAAGGCCGATCCGCAACTGCTGCTGCGCGGTTACGAACGCGCGGCGATGATGCTGAATTTCATGCGCGCGCTGGTGAAGGGTGGGTTTGCCGACCTGCACCATCCCGAATATTTCGATCTCGACTGGGTTCAGCATTCGCCGCTGGCCGATGAATACCACCGGATGGTGGAGACCATCGGAGGCTCGCTGCGCTTCATGGAAAACGTGCTCGACGTACGCGTGGGCGAGACTGACCGCATCGACTTTTTCACTGCGCACGAAGCTTTGCACCTGGGCTACGAAGAGGCGCAGACCAGGGGAGTGCCGCGGCGTCCCGGATACTTCAACCTGCTGACGCATTTTCCGTGGGTGGGGCTGCGCACCAACGATCCGGACGGGGCGCATCTGGAATACGTGCGCGGGATCGAGAATCCCGTGGGTATCAAAGTTGGAGCGGGATGCACGCGGAGTGAGGTGGCGCGATGGATCGAGACGGTGGATCCGGAGCGGAAGCCCGGGCGGCTCACCTTCATTCACCGCTACGGCGCGGGCCGCATTTCCGATGCGCTGCCCAACCTGATTGAACACGTCCGCGCCGCGGGCGGGCAGGTGCTGTATATTTGCGACCCTATGCACGGCAACACGCACATGACTGCCGGCGGCGTCAAGACGCGTAATTTCGTGGATATCCAATCGGAAGTGGAGCAGGCCTTCGACATCCACCGGGCGATGGGGGAGACATTGGGCGGGGTGCACATCGAACTCACGGGCGAGAACGTCACCGAGTGCATCGGCGGCGCGCGCGGGCCGGGCGAAGAGGACCTGGCGCGGGCCTACGAAAGTGAAGTCGATCCCCGGCTCAACTACGAGCAGTCAATGGAACTGGCTTTCCTGATTGCCCACAAAATGAAAAACGGAACCCGGTAAGAGTCCAGGTTCCGTTGGCCGCAATTGCGGATGCCGCTTAATTGAGGATAGGGTCGCCAGAAATATCGGAAGGTGGGGCTTCGACTGCAACCGTGCCTGGCGGAGGCGCGGTTGGCGGAGGCGCGGTGGGTGGAGGGGCCGGAGGCTTGGGGGCCTTTGCACGCTTCTTCACCGGTTTAGGGGCCGGTGTCGCGGGGGGTTTCTTGGGAGCCGCTTTTTTCGGAGCGGGCTTCTTCGGAGCGGCCTTCTTCGGGGCTGGTTTTGCCGGCGCCTTCTTGACAGCCTTTTTTGCGGGCGCTTTCTTTACAGCCTTCTTTACCGCCTTCTTCGCGGCTTTCTTCACGGCTTTCTTTACGGGCTTTTTTGCAGCTTTTTTCGCGGGCTTCTTCTTCGCCATTCGGTTCTCCTCATCAGATATGCTGATCCCCGTAAGGGTCACACTATCTTATAACGTTCCGGGGCGCGCTGCGATAGCGATCGTGTGGGCTCGCGCGGGTTGAGAAAACGGTGGCTATCCAGCTCTCATTGTCCATTGTCCCTCACCATTTCATGCCGAATCTCTCGAAGTACCAATCGTCGGTACGCACCCGGCGCGCCGTCATTTCCGCGCGGCGGGCCGAGATGCCGCCTTCCACCACCAGCCGCAGTGCCTCCCCGAAGGCGGAATGTTTGCGCATCGCGTTGACTACTTTACCCAGCCGCTGCGAACCCAGGTGCGCGAAGGCCAGGCGCAAGCGGTTGTGCAGGTACTGCGGCCAACCCACCGGGTAGGGAGAGACCTTGCGAAACAGATGCTGGCATACCACCTGTGGAGCAACCATAAGATCGAAGCCCAGCAGCCAGAGCCGCACTGCCAGTTCGTTATCCACACCGCCGCGATGCAGCAGGCCGCTATCCCAACCGCCGGCGGCCTGGAACGCGTCGCGCCGCATGGCCAGACAGCAGCCCGGAAGAATGGCGGCGGGAAATGGGGCGTCGCCCTGCTTCTTGAGCCATTGAATTTCCATGGCTGGGTTTTTGAATTTCAGGCCGTAGCCCTGACTTTCGGCGCCGTTGGGTTGGTCGGTGTTCAGTTGTGAAACGGCGGGCGCGGCAGCGGCCACTTTGGGATTCTCCAGAATTTCGGCCA
This sequence comes from Bryobacterales bacterium, assembly GCA_963817515.1. Taxonomy (GTDB): domain Bacteria; phylum Acidobacteriota; class Terriglobia; order Bryobacterales; family Bryobacteraceae; genus DATMNI01. The sequence goes on from CAWFPJ010000017.1 coordinate 250,344, forward strand.
GAGGCTGCCACCAGAGCTTGGGGAGACGGATATGGGCGTCGGCGAATACCAGAATGTCGCCGTGGGCCAGCCCTGCGCCGAGGTTGCGGGCACGCGCCACGCCAAGATCGCGCGTGCGTTTGAGCCGAACGCGGCCGCGGCGGCGTGCGAGACACTCGGCGGAGCGGTCGGTGGAGCCGTCGTCAATGATGAGGATTTCGCTGCCCCCGGGGAGAGTGTCTTCCAGGTTCTGGACGGTGCGGCAGAGTTCAGAGCCCTCATTGCGAGAGATGACGATGATGCTAAGAGTCACCATCTACTGAGCTCTCCAACCGACTGGCTCTACTTTATTTTGGGGTGGGTGAAGGGGTTCGAACCCTTGGCCACCGGAACCACAATCCACCCTTGGATTTACGCGGAGGCACAAGTTACTGATTTTATTGCCCACTACGTACGCGTTTAGTACACAAGGGTAGTCGATTTGGCGCCCGGTACAGTACAGATAAAGTACAGTGTACAATAATCAGGTGGGCGGACAGGAGACCGCTTGTGCACAGCCAAAACGTGCCGCATGGGAAGGAGTCCGAAGCGGAGCGCGCTGAACTGCTTCTGCCAAATGCATGACGTGAAAAGTATTTCATAGTGTGGGCGGGCGGCGTTTACCAACAGCGTCGGAGAAGAATCCCACGTTGACGATTTTGGCGCTGGCGTTTGGCGGGTAGCCGGCAACGGCGTTAAAAACAGGAGCCTTCGGCTGTTAACCGAAGGGTTGTAGGTTCGAGTCCTACCTGAGGAGCCAACTTAAGTCCTTTATTTTCAACGTAACCATTAGACAACACGCCGGTTGCCGCGCCGGGCCCACGCTAGGCCGTCAAATGTAAATTTACCCGTCCTTACCCGAATTTCCTTATCCTTATCCCTAGGGTACCCCCAGTTTCCCCCCAGTTCTCATCAAATGATCGCGCAGAAACAGTCGCGCCCTTAGCGCCGGGAGGCGAGCGAATACGCCTGGCGGGTTTGTCCACGGTACGCCACATGCCGTGGCGGGGCGCGCCAGCGATTTTTCCAGCGGCCGATCCTCTCGATCTCGAGAGGCATCAGGTCGCCAGGCTCCGCATGGTTCCGGACTCCTTGGAAGAGAGGCCGCGGCGTGAAGGAACTCCGGCTGCAGCCACCCTGCGCAAAAAAGGTGACATTCCAAGAGCTATTTGCATCAGTAATCCCATAAGTTACAGATTTAATTAAACTTACAGATGAACTCGCCACTTAGGACCTCGCAAAATATCGATCATCTGCTATCATCTGCGATCATCTGGATGCAAGGCGGTAGAAAAAATCGGCGCGTCCGCCGACGCCATACACAAAGAACTCGCTTCGGGCCGGGTGGGCCGGATGGGGGTGGGCCGGATGCACCTCGTCTGCTATCTGCGGCAAGAATCCAAAGTCTTCGAGACTTATTGGACGACCAGCCGCGGCGTCGAATACATGGATAACAGCTATCGCCTGCTCGACCTGACCGTCTACGGGCGGCAGGAGCGGTTTGAGGACTCGCCGGCCGGCTGGCCTCGGCATTGCGCGACCAGCCGAGCCCTGATCTTAAGAATGCCGCACCATATCCCGGTATTGTTCTTGATCCTGGAACATCGGTATCGGAGGAAATATTGGCGCGGGCCAAGACTGCCTCGGGATTTGTCTACTTCGCAATTGAAAGGAACCCCTCTCCCAAGCTGGGAGGTTTCTCTCTCCTGATGTTTTCATTGAGTAATCCACCAAAACATGGGGGGCCAAGCGGCGTATTACCGAGGGTTGGACTATTTGGCAGGGCAAGCGAGTCTGAAGGTGCGCGTGTGGAGCCTATTTTTCGTTCGATGGACCCCATCACCAACCGGACCAAACCGTCTTGCCGCCATTCATCTGAATCTTCCGATTCTTTTTCCGCCTCCACCGCCACCTCCGGGCGGATACACAGCGGCAGAACAACCGGCGCTCGCTCAACTCGGCAAATATGCGGGCGATGGTTCTGGTTATGCCTCGATCCAAGCGACCCGTCCCCAGACACTCGGGTACGGTCTTGCCGACTCGCCGGTTGGGCAAGCAATGTGGATCTACGAG
>CAWFPJ010000018.1:0-338335 GCA_963817515.1 Bryobacterales bacterium
GGGTGGGTGAAGGGGTTCGAACCCTTGGCCACCGGAACCACAATCCGGCGCTCTACCAGCTGAGCTACACCCACCATGAGGGACTTTCTTATCCTATCAAGCTTATCGTAACAAGGCGCCGCGGGGGGCTGCAAATTCCGGCAGATCTACAGGCCTGATCTTTTCCACAATTCGTCCACCCGCTGTTTTACGTCCGCCGACATCTCGATCACTCCGGGCCAGGGCCGCGTGAACCCTTCGCCGGGCCACTTGCGGGTGGCGTCGATCCCCATCTTCGAACCATAATTCGGCAAGCGGCTGGAGTGGTCCAGCGAATCCACGGGTCCTTTGACGAACTCGATATCGCGCTCCGGGTCGATGTTGTTCAGGGCCTTCCAGGCGACCTCGCTGTAATTCTGGACGTCCACGCCTTCATCCACCACCACGATGCACTTGGAAAACATGGCCTGGCCGGTGCCCCAGATGGAGTGCATCACTTTGCGGGCGTGGCCCGGATAGGATTTGCGGATGGCGACCAGAATCAGGTTGTGGAAGACGCCTTCGGGCGGCATGGCGATGTCGCGCACTTCGGGCAGTTGCAGGCGCATCAGCGGGAGGAAAATGCGCTCGATGGCTTTGCCCATGTAGTAATCCTCCATGGGCGGCGGGCCCACGATCGTGGTGACGTAGACGGGGTCTTTGCGCTGGGTCACGCACTCCACGTGAAATACCGGGTATTCGTCGGCCAGCGAATAGAATCCCGTGTGATCGCCAAACGGGCCCTCGGTGCGCAGTTCGCCCAGTTCCACGTAACCTTCCAGCACGATCTCGGCCGCGGCCGGCACCTCCAGATCGTTGGTCTGGCACTTGACCATTTCCACGGGGCTGTTGCGCAGAAAGCCGGCGATCATCATTTCATCCAGGTCGGGCGGCAGGGGCAGAATGGCCGAGTACATGGTGGCCGGGTCGGCGCCGATGGCCACCGAGACATCCATCCGCTTCCGGCCCTGATGCTGCATGCGGCGGTAGTGTTCCGCGCCCTGCTTGTGGGTCTGCCAGTGCATGCCGGCGGTGCGCTGGTCGAAGACCTGCATGCGGTACATGCCGCAGTTGCGCTTGCCGGTGTCGGGGTTGCGCGAAAACACCAGCGGCAGCGTGATGAAGCGGCCGCCGTCTTCGGGCCAGCACTGGAGCACGGGGTAATCCAGCAGCGAGAAATTCTCCCGGCGGACCACCTCCTGGCAGGCTCCCTTCGAAACTATCTTCGGAAAGAACGCGCCCATCTCCGCCAGTTTCGGCAGCATTTTAAGTTTGCCCATCAACCCTTCGGGCATGCGCATTTCCAGAAACTCCACGATGCGCCGCGCAATCTCTTCAACTGACCCCACCTCCAGTGCGATCTCCATCTTGCGCATGGAGGCGAAGGAATTGATGAGCACCGGGATACGGTATCCCTTCGGCTTCTCAAACAGCAGTGCGGGGCCGCCGTGCTTCACGGCCCGGTCGGCGAATTCCGTAATCTCGAGAATGGGGTCCACTTCGACCGAAATCCGCTTCAGCTCGTGGTTCTTTTCCAGGGCACGGATGAACTCGCGCAGATCTTGATAGGCCATAGGTTACGGTTGAGTTAAAACAATGGGTCCGCCGGCGCCCAAGAATGCAAAATGAAGCGCCACCCCCGATGGTAGAACTCCGTAAACGCCAGTGTCCACCGGCTCTCAATGGCGTCGACGGGGCAGACTGAATCATAGCAGTCCGCCTTGATTACCGCTGGCAGCGGCAAGTGTACATTTTGACACCATACATAGGAGATTCCATTTGCGGGTGGGAGATCCTTGCCCTAGAATGTGTGAGGCTCAACTCCGTTTAGGCTTGAAAAAGCGGAGGAGTAACGTATCACGAGATGCAGGAGGGTAGTCTTGGCTCATTATTTGAGGCGTTTGGTTTTCGTTTCGGCGATCACGGGCTTTTTCGGGGTCCAGTCGCAGGCGGGCGTTCTTTTTAACTTCCCGGATTTCTCGAGTACGGCGGGACTAACCCAAGTTGGAAGTGTGACTACACCTACAACCGGCGACGGGACGGTGCTTCGAGTCACCCCCGCGATCGGTGGTCAGGCTGGCGCCGCGTACAGCACGGCGGGAGTGACCCTCGGGTCCAATGCCACCTTCAGCACCACGTTCGACTTCCGTTTCACAAACACAGGCGGCATCGACCCCGCGGACGGAATCACGTTCGTGCTGGCAGCCAGCCCTACAGGCTTGGGCGTCGGCGGAGGAGGCATCGGCTATCTAGGCGTACCTAACAGCGTTGCCATTGAATTCGATACCTTTAATAATGGCGGCGTTGACGACAGCAGCAACCATGTGGCGATCGACACGGACGGAGTCCTCAACGATTCGAATCTGACGAACCTGTATTCGAAGGCCAACTGCAATTTTACGCCGGCGACTACGCATTCGTCGCCCGGGTGCATGTCGAACGGGGATTTGTGGAGCGTGACAATCGGTTATGACGGCACAAATCTCAGCGTCAGTGCATGGGACCGCAGCGGTACCTTCGCAGAGGCCGCACCCTTTATGGTGTACAGCAGCCTTCCGCTCGACATCTCGTCGGCTCTCGGCACGAATACCGCATTCGTGGGCTTCACCTCCGGCACTGGCGCCGGGTTTGAGAACCACGATATCTTGAACTGGCAGTTTGCGAATACCACCCAATTGGTGTCATCCGCACCGGAACCCGCAACGCTGGCAATGCTGATCGGCGGCTTCGCCGGACTAGCGCTCCTGAAACGCCGCCAACGTTGGCAGCGGTAGCGTGCGTCAACGCCGGTCAAGTCAAGCGCGGTCGAGGTGGTAAGTAACGCCGCGTGCGGCCCCGGCCTCTATGTGAGGCGTCTTGTCCCCATTCGTGGATCGCATGAACTTATCTTGCTGGTGGATGGTCCGGCATCCGCCTTTCAGCCCTCGTTAGTTTCCTCCAGATCCTTAGGAGAATGAATGTTCAACCGGGTTGCCTTCGTTACAGGCGCCAGCCGCGGAATCGGCCGGGCGACCGCTCTGTCGCTGTGCCGCGCTGGCTTCGACATGGTGGTGGCCTCGCCTGCAATCGAAAGCAACGAAGAAGTCGCCGCGGAAATTCGCGCGTGCAATGGCGGGGCTATGACCGTGAATCTGGACGTGACGTCGCCCGATTCTGTCAAGGAAGCCTTTGGTAAAGCGCTCAAGGACAAAGGGCGCATCGATGTTCTGGTCAACAACGCGGGCGTCACGCGCGACGGCCTGGCTGTGCGCATGAAGCAGGCCGATTGGGACCTGGTTATGCGGATCAATCTGGATGGCGGGTTTCGCTGCATTCAGGCGGTGCTCCCCGGCATGATGCGCAACCGCTGGGGCAGGATCATTAACATTACATCTGTGGTGGGACAAGCCGGCGCCGCGGGCCAGGCCAACTATGCCGCGTCGAAGGCCGGACTCATCGGGCTGACGAAATCCCTGGCGCAGGAGATGGGCAGCCGCGGCATCACGGTGAACGCGGTGGCGCCCGGCTATATCGAAACCGACATGACCAAGGATCTGCCCGACGCGGTGAAGCAGAAGATCCTGGCCTCGGTACCGCTGGGGCGCATCGGCAAGCCCGATGATGTGGCTGCCGCGGTGAGGTTTCTGGCCAGCGAGGATGCCGGCTACATCACGGGCCATGTGCTGGCGGTCAATGGCGGTTTGTACATGTAATGGATCAACGTGTAATCGTGAAGTCGATGGACTGGGTCGCCTGCCGCGGTTTGTCCACGGCCAGCTTGTCGGTCACGGTCACACCGATAACGTAATTGCCAGGCTCCATGGCCGGCGGCAGCGAAATTCTTCCGGCGATGTAGTAGCGCTTGAGGTCTCCACCAGTGGGCATACGGGGCAGCATGGGTTGGCCTTCGAAGACCAGCGCGCCCTCGCGGAACAGGCGGACCCGGGCCTCTATCGCGGGCTTCTTGTCGTCGCCGATTGACGGGTTAAACAGGTTATACGCGTAGGTAAAATTGTCGCCGGGTTTGAAGACGCGCACTGCGGGACTCTCCTCGGCGACTTGCAGTTGGACTCCCGCTTCCGCCGCCAGGGGATCCTTGGCCTTCTCACCCATGAGAACGATTCCGGAAAGAATCAGTTGGCCGCGGGCCACGTCCGGCACGTCCACGAATTGGCTGCTGTACCCGATGTTGCTGGAAACGGCGTCAGCCACGATGGCGCGCATCTGGTAAGCGCCTGCGCGGCTCACCGGCACATTCACGGAGTACACCAAGCCGCCGCTCAAGTGCATGCTGATAGTCGCTTTCGGTCAAAGTCAGGAAGAGGCTACGGTTGCTCTCCTGATCGGCGCGGCCATTCTCGTCGTACATTTGGATTATCGTGTCCAGACCGAACCGGTGCAAACCGTCCGCGCTGCGGATGCGCGACAGGTCTTTGGCATCGATGTGCAGCAAGGCTTCCACGTATGAGCCGCGAGAGGCGGAATTCGAAAAAAGAGCGGTGAGGCGGACGCGAAGGTTAGCCGGGGAGAAAGGCCGGCTGAGGGCCTGCATGAGTTCCTCACGGCGCGTCTGCTGTGTATCGTCGTCCGGGAACTCAGTGATGCCGATGAAGTTGCTGCGCGAGCGAACCGTCAACCCCTCGCGGGTGGTTTTTACGTTCAGCTTCCGGTCGTCCCATCCCATCAGGAAGCCTGTGAATTGCCAACCGATGAGGTAGTAGCCATCCTGTTCGCGGAGCACCTGTTCCAGTACGCTCGAAACTGCAGAGGGATTGGCCAGCAGCGCTCCGCCGGTCTGCTCCGCCAAAACCGCCAGCGCGGCGTCGGCCTCCGGAGCAGCGGCATTCCGGGACACCACTACGTACAAAACCGCGGCAGCCTGATTTGCCAAATCGACCAGGCGCGCCAGCGGTTCGACCGCGTTGCGGAACAAGTCCGAGTTTCCGGAAAACAGCACCACGGCCTTGCGCCCGGGCACAAGGCGCAGACCATCTATGGCAAAGCGCAGCGCCCCCCGCGAGCCGGCGCTCAACCGTTCGCCCGTAGTCTGATCATCCTTGGTAGCCTGATCATCCTTGACAGCCTGGTCATCCGTGCCTCCGGGCACGCGAGCCGGATTGCATTGCACCATGCCGATGGCGGCGTGTAGCTCATCCTTATCGGAGGTGAACTGCTGCTGTGCGCCCGTGCCGGAACCGGTGCGGACAATGGCAGCGCGGTCGCCGGGCCGCATCTGTTGATCCACGAATTGCACCAGCGCGGCGCGCACGCGATTGATGCCCTCCACGGAGAGACCGAGATCGTCCACCACCAGGACAAGAGTGCGCGGTTTTTGAACGAATGACACGCCGAGGATTTTCTGCGGCTCGCCTTTGCGCAGAACTTCGAAATCGGCGGCAGTCAGGTTGCGGACGGGGCGGCCTTGCGAGTCGGTTACCAGGGCGTCGATCTGAGCCAGGTTTGCGCTGGTGTGGAAAAGCGACTGGTCTGTTTGCGGCACCGGAAGGAATGTCTGACCGCAGGCGGCGGGTGCGCAGAGAGCGAGGAACAGGCGTCGACGCATGCTTGGATCCATTACCAGTGTAGAAGGCGCTCGGCTTTCGCTGCGGCGGCGATCAGGGAGGCGTCGCGGCCCCAGGCGGCGGTGATCTGCAAGCCGAGGGGCGCGCCGGAAACTTGCAGGGGCAGGGAAATTGCGGGGACGCCGAGGGCGGTCCAGGGCGCGTTGTTGGCCGGGTCCCCGGTGGTGGTCAGCCCGGCAGGCGCGGCTCCGGTAGCGGCCGGCGCAAGCAGGGCGGGATATTCCTGGAACAGGCCGGCCAGTTCCACGCGCATGCGCTCTACCACCGCCCGGGCCGCCTGGTATTCCTCCTCCGGGATTTCAAGTCCGGTTCGCACCAGGCTTGCCAGCCGGATGCCGATGAGGCTTCCGTGTTGCTCGAAACGCTCACGGTGAGAGAGCGCGCCTTCATAGTGGTTGATGGTGAAAGCGGCATCGCGCAATTCATGCCAACCGGCGGGTGGGTCCAACTCATCCACCAAGACTCCGCGGCTGCGCAATAGTTCCGCGGCTTGCCGCACGGCGCCCGTCATTAGCTCGTCTGCCGATATCCGCAGAAGCGCGGCGCGCTCCAGTTCGCCGGTGATGCTGGCGCCGAAGCCGCGCGACCAGAGGCACGCCATATCGTCCGCGGACTGGGTGAAGAACCCGACGGTATCGAGAGAGGGCGCGAAGGACAGCACACCCTCCACGGGCATCAGGCCGAACGTAGGTTTAAAGCCGCACACGCCACAGTACGAAGCCGGGCGCAGCACCGAACCCAGGGTCTGGCTGCCAAGCGCGAAGGGAACCATGCCCGCGGCTACGGCGGCAGCCGATCCGGATGAGCTGCCGCCAGGGGTGTGACCGGGGAGCCGCGGATTGCGGGTGGGCGCCGGGTCGAAAGAAGCGAAGGCTGTGGTTTGGGTCTTGCCGAGGAGAACGGCGCCGGCGCGGCGCAGATCGGCCACCACGCGCGCGTCGGACTCGCCCTTGCGGCCGTGGTAGAGAGGCGACCCGTATTCAGTGGCCATGCCGCGGGTCTCGAAGATGTCCTTAACCGCGAAGGGAATGCCGCTCAGGGGACCGCCGGGAACGAAGGGCTGGGGCGCGATCTCAACCCAGGCCTGCAAATCAGGCTCGGCGGCCGCGATGGCGCGCAGGCAGAGCATGAGCAGATCGGATGGAGTCTTCTCGCCGGAATCGAGCGCATTGATGAATTGGCGGAGCACGGTATCGAAGAAGGGCAAGCCACACGGCCTACCCTACTGCCAGTCCTCATTGAAGAAGCCGGCGAGAACGATCTTGCCGGGGTAGCGTTCGTTGGGTGGCGTGGTGGTATCCACGATGGCGTAGTCCGGAAGCTTGGGAGTTTGGCGCGCGTTGTTGAGGTAGTCGAATTCACGGAACGTGAAGCCGCTATTCAGCACCACGTATTTCGCGGGGTTCAGGGGATTGGGATAAATCATGATGGGGGCGTGGGTGGCGGGGTAACGCTTGGCGCCGAATGCGACACCTTCGGCGGTCCACTTCACAGGCAGGCGATCGGCGATGCGGGCAAGTATCCGGTTGCTGCCCGGGTCGCCCCACAGCACCAGGTTGCTGGCCGCGATATCGGCGTCGGTGATGTCCTTATCGTCGCGCACCTGGGCTTCGCCGCGAAACTGGCGGCGCCATTCGGCGATGGCGTGCTTCTCCTCGGCCGCTATCCACGGGGCCACGCCGGGCGACAGCGCCGCGCCGGTAGGGGACACAAAGATGAAGCTATCGAGGAAGGCATCGTCCACCGGTCCCTGCAGGCCGTGGCGTTTGTGAAGGCCGGGCACAGCCGGATTGTCCACCAGCGCCCACTGGCTTCCGGACTTGCGGAAGTGGGCCGTCCAGGAGCGGTCCGAACCCGGGCCGGGTGCGGTGACGTTCTGGCCGTCGATGGTTACCACCGGCTGGCGCGCGGGGTTCAGCGGACAACCGCCCGGACCCATGTCCAGGGTGAAGGCCGTGACGTTGGCGGTGGTGACGTGAATGCCTGAGTCGCCGGCGGTCTCGGCGTTCAGGCGGGCGCGTTCCCAGTGCTTGCCCAGCGCGTCGATAGTGAGCCAGCTCATTTTGTTGTAAGCCAGCGTCCAGGTAGTGAAATTCACTTTGCGGGGATAAGGATCGCGGCCGCGTTCGGCGATGGCGTCGAGTTTGCGGTCGATCTCGATTTTGGAATCGGGGTGATAGCGGTGGGCTGTCTGCGGGCCGACCACACGCACCAGGCGCATGCCCTCTTCGGCCATGGCGCGCTCCATCATATCGGCTGCCTGCTTTTGCCCGTCGATCTCGCCGTTGTAGGCGACGGTGGGAACGTTGAACAGGTTGGCGGCGTAATCCACCGGATCGTAGAGATGCCAGAGCTTCTGTTCCCACCAGGGCGGCGCGGAATCGCCGGTTGAGATTGAGATGCAGAAACTGCGGGGTTTCGCTAAAGCCGGCGCCGGGCGCTACCGCGGCCCAAAGACCGGCGTAGTGTGTGCCGAACTGCCAGGCAGAGGCGCCGCCCATGCTGAAGCCGCGCATCAGGATGCGGTTTTCGTCGATGGCGTACTGGCGCTTGACGGCGTTCAGGGCTTCGAAGAGGTCCACTTCGCCGGCGAACTTGTTGGCATTGCAGAAGCGGCCGTAGAGGTGAAGCACGATGGTATCGCGGGGCGTGAACTCGCCGGCAGTGCGCTCGCGACCGGTGATGAAATTGACCTCGCTCAAGGCCTCGTCGCGGCCGTGGAACCAGGCGTCCAGACGCCAGCGATGCGGCGCGGTGGGGGAATATGAGGGCGGCACAACCAAGCCGTACGGCTGCACGCTCTTATCGATTTTGGAAACGTAACCGCGGACCACCAGGCCAGTGGCGGTGGTCCAGGGCGCCTGGCCGAGGGCTAGCTGAGCGGCGCGGGCTTCACCTTCGGTGAGGAGAGCCTTGGCGGCGGCAATTTCGGCGGGCTTGAAGAATTCGTTGTACTGAAGGGCATAGCGCACGGCCTCACGGTAGACGAGGACGTCGGGCAGGAGCGGATTGGCGTTGAGCTTTTCAATGGCGGAGCCCAGGCGTGCCAGGCCGGCTTCCAGTTCGGCGCGGTCGGAAACGGGGACAGGAATTCCCGGTGCGGGGACGGGTTTAATGGGCTGGCGGGCCGGCTGCGCAACCGCGGCAACGACAGCGGCAGCAGCCATGAGGAAGACGCAGGAAAGGCTGTTCATCATGAGACATTATGCTACGTTCGAAGGCAGAAGTCGGCAAGGCAGTCACCGGTGAATTGAAGAGCGCCCCGCACTCGTGGTGAAGAACCGGCGGCATGGACCGCCGGCGCTACCAAGACCGCTACCCAATTGCGTCGATCTGTGTTTCAATCAGGTTTACCGGTACCGCCATGTCCTTCATCCACGACGATTTTCTGCTCTCCACCAATACCGCCCGCCGACTGTACCGCCAGTTTGCCGAAGGCGAGCCGATTCTGGATTATCACTGCCACCTGCCGCCCAAAGACGTGGCGGAGAATCGCCGGTTTCAGAATCTGTTTGAAATCTGGCTGGAGGGCGATCATTATAAGTGGCGCGCCATGCGGGCGAACGGCGTGGCTGAGAAGTATTGCACCGGCGGCGCCAATCCGCGCGAGAAGTTTCTGGCCTGGGCGCGCACGGTGCCTTCCACTTTGCGGAATCCGTTGTACCACTGGACCCATCTGGAGTTGAAACGCTATTTCGGAATCGATGAACTGCTGGACGAACGGAGCGCGCCCGGCATCTGGGATCAGGCGAATGCACTGCTGGCTACGGACGAACTGAGCGCCCGGGGGATTCTGGGCAAATTTCGAGTGAAAGCGGTTTGCACCACCGACGATCCCACCGACGATCTGGCGTGGCATAAATCCATCGCAGCCTCAGGTCTGGAAACCAAAGTCTTCCCCACCTTCCGGCCGGACAAGGCGCTGAACGTGCACGCTCCGGAAGTGCTCAATGCCTGGGTTGAGAAACTGGAGGCGGCCAGCGGAGTCAGCATCTGCAAGCTGGCGGATTTTGTGGACGCGCTCAAAAAGCGCCATGACTTTTTCCATGCCATGGGCGGCCGGCTTTCGGACCATGGATTGAACCATGCTTATGCCAATTTTCCAACGGAGCACCAGGCTGCGGCCATTTTCGGCCGGGCGCGCGGCGGGCACGCGGCCACGCACGAGGAGCATTGCCAGTTTGCCTCCTATATGATGCTGGCGTTCGGGCGCTTCGACGCCGAAAAGGGCTGGACCAAGCAGATGCATCTGGGCGCACGGCGCAACAACAACACGCGCGGATTCCGGGAACTGGGCGCGGACGTGGGCTTCGATTCGATCGGCGACTGGCCGCAGGCAGACGCCATGGGCAACTACCTGGACCGCCTGGATCAGGACAACGCGCTGCCGAAGATCGTGATCTACAACCTGAACCCGGCCGACGAACTACGCCATGGCGACCATGATCGGAAATTTCCAGGATGGGGCAACCGCCGGCAAAATCCAACTGGGCAGCGGCTGGTGGTTTCTGGATCAGAAGGAGGCCATGCAGTGGCAGATGAATGCACTCTCCAACTGCGGGCTGATTTCACGTTTCCTCGGAATGCTGACGGATTCGCGGTCGTTCATGTCCTACCCGCGGCACGAGTACTTTCGCAGGGTGCTGTGCGACATGCTGGGGAAAGACATCGAGGGTGGGGAAATGCCCGATAACGATGATTTGGTGGGGCCGCTGGTCAGCGGTATCTGTTACGGCAACGCCAGCCGTTTCCTGGGGCTCAGTGTTTAGGCGACCCGAGCCCAGGACTGCATTATTCTTGAGACGGCCAGTAAAGTTTTGAGATGGAAGACCGATAAGAAAAGTGAGAGGCAAATGTCACAGGTACTAACGACCCTCGGCGAGACCGTGTGGGACCTCCCGCCGCTCATTCTTCACCCGTTTAATGAACGTGTGCCACCCACCGCGTTGTTGGAAAACTCGAAAGCCGCATTGATGCTGTCGGGGCTGATCCCGAACGATGGGACGGATCGGGAAGACCTCAAGCGGCGATTGCTTACCGGCCGCTATTCCGAAATCCGCATGCTCTTCTTCCTGGGAAAGGACGTGTTGCGCTGGCTGGATCAATGCAGCGAGTGGGCGCTCCGCATTCCAGAACTGGAAGCCGCGGACGTTCGCCGCCAGAGCTTCGCCGGACTTCTGACTGCCGGTGCGCCCTTAGCCGTGAAGGACAAGTTGACCCAGTGGGGCGTGGCGGACTATGTCTCCATTTTTTCACGCGGGATTGGATTGAACGCCATTTTCCTGGAGCCCCCGGCGTTCGAGTCGTTGGCCGAGGAATTTCTGCGCAACTATCACCGGTACGCGGATTCTTTGTACCGGTGCTTCATGGAGTCCCAAGCCCATAGCGCGATCTCGGCAACGAATTTCCACTTCGACCTGTACGCCTCGGGCGAGTATTCGCGGCTACTTGAAAACCAGTGGGGCAGCGAGTGATATTTGGATGGTTGACCAACCGCAGAGACGCAGAGCCGCTGAGACAAACGCAGAGCAAGACCGCCTGATTCTGACATTCTTGAATAGGAGGTTGCGTGGTGTAGATCCCACAGCCTCAGTTTGTTCGCTCTGCGTTTTGCTCAGCGGCTCAGCGTCTCTGCGGTGAAATGTCAGCCTCTCCACGGCGTTAGAATGGGAAGGTTATGAAATTTCCCCGTCTGATCGCCGTCCGCCAGAAATTCCCCGACCGCCGCATTCCCGACGTGGCCGCCGAAGTTCATAAACAGCTTTCCGGGTCCGGCTTCGCCAGCCGCTTGAAGCCCGGGTCGCGTATCGCCATCGGAGTGGGCAGCCGCGGTATCCATAACATCGCAACCATTGTGCGCAGCGCGGTCCAGTTCTGGAAGAACCAGGGGATGAAGCCGTTCATCTTCCCCGCCATGGGGAGCCATGGTGCCGCATCGGCCGCGGGTCAGGCCGACGTGCTGGCGCACTATGGCATCACCGAACCTGCCATCGGGTGCCCCGTAGTCAGCCAACTGGAAGTGGTCTCGCTCGGGAAGACGGCGGATGGCATCGAAGCCTTTATGGATAAGATGGCCTACGAATCCGACGGCGTCATGCTGGTGGGCCGCATCAAATGGCATACCGATTTCGACGGCAAGATCGAAAGCGGCCTGTTCAAAATGATGGCCATCGGTTTGGGCAAGTTCGCGGGCGCACAGCGCTATCACGCCTACGCTTACCGGCTGGGCCTGGAGCACGTCATCCGCAGCATCGGGCGCCAGGTGCTTCAATCGGGCAGGATTCTGGGTGGTCTGGCCATTCTGGAAGACGCCAACCACAACACCGGAAAACTGGACGCGGTGCCGGTGGAAGTGATGGAGCAGCGCGAGCAAGAGAACCTGGCGCTGGTGAAAACATGGATGGGTAAGGTGCCGATGGATCTCGACATCCTCATCCTTGATGAGATCGGCAAGAACATCTCGGGCGCGGGCCTGGACACCAAAGTCGCCAACCGGGGGGTCAACGGCGAGTACAATCCCTGGCCCAACACGCCGAAGTTCCAGCGCATTTTCGTGCGCAACCTGAGCGAGCTGAGTTATAACAGCGCGGTGGGGCTGGGCATGGCGGATGTGGTGGCAGACCGCCTGGTGAATCGCATTGACTGGCAGCCGACTTTGATCAATTCTCTGACGGCGAACACGCCCGCCGCCATCCGCACGCCGATTCATTTTCCCACCGACCGGGAGTGCATCGAGCGTGTGGCGCCCACAGTAGGCAAACTGGATCTGGATACCGTGACCTACGGGTGGATCCGCAACACCATGGAACTGGGGCGCCTGGCACTCAGCGAAAACCTGCGCGCCGAAATCGAGAGCAATCCGATGCTGGAAGTGGAAGCCACGGTGGATTTCGAGTTCGACGGCGAGAATAATCTGATCAGCCCGTTCATGCCGATTGAGGAAACCGCGGGCGCGCATTAGGCTTCACTTCAAGATGTGCAGCTTGCGGCCGACTTTCTCGAAGGCCTCGAGCGCCCGGTCCAACTCCGCCCTGGTGTGCGTAGCAGCCACAATCGTGCGCACCCGCGCCTTGTCTTTGGCCACGGTGGGGAAGCCGATGCCGGTGGCCAGCACACCCTCAGCGAACAGTTCGCGGGAGAGCTGAAAGGCCAGCGCGGCTTCACCTACGATCACCGGGGTTATGGGCGTTTCACTGACGCCGGTATTGAACCCGGCTGAACTCAAGCCCTGTTTGAAGTACCTGGTGTTGTCCCAAAGCTTCTCTATGAGCTCAGGTTCCTGTTCAAGCACGTCGAATGCAGCCAGACAGGCCGCTGCTACGGCCGGCGGGTGGGAGGTGGAGAACAGGAACGGGCGCGCGCGGTGGTAGAGAAACTCGATCAGGTCCCGGCTTCCACAAACGTAGCCGCCCAAAACGCCAATGGCTTTGGACAGCGTCCCCACTTGCACGTGCACACGGCCGTGAACGCCGAAATGGTCGATGGTGCCGCGGCCGTTACGGCCCAGGACGCCGGATGCGTGGGCGTCGTCCACCATCATGATGGCGCCATGCTTTTCGGCGGCTTCCACCAGGCCGGGCAGGGGACCGATATCGCCATCCATGGAGAAGACGCCGTCGGTGACCAGTAGCTTTCTGCCGGGCGCGCTGGACAATTCGGCCAGAATCTTTTCGGCGGCGGCGGCGTCCTTGTGCGGAAACACGTGGATCTTAGCCTTGGAGAGGCGGCAGCCGTCGATGATGCTGGCATGGTTCAGCTCGTCGGAGATGATATGGTCTTCCGGCGTCAGAATGGCGGCGACGGTGCCGGCGTTGGCCGCGAAACCGGATTGGAACACAACGCATGCCTCCACGTTCTTGAAGTCCGCGATGCGCTCTTCCAATTGCATGTGGATGCTCATGGTGCCGGAGATGGTTCGGACCGCGCCCGAACCCACGCCGTACTTCCTGACGGCTTCAAGCGCCGCCTCGCGCAGCTTGGGGTGAGTGGTCAGCCCCAGGTAGTTATTGGACGCCAGGTTGATCACCTGTTTGCCGTCGAAGCGGGATTCGGCGGCGCTTTCCGATTCCAGGATGCGCAGGCGCTGGTAGGTGCCGGCCGCACGCCACTGTTCGAGTTGGTCGTGGAGGTAGGAGAGTGGGTTGGGCATCAGTACTTAGGATAGGATACCGGCGGCGCTACCAGACCGGCGGCGTTCGGCTGTTCGGTAACGCCGGCGGTCTTTGCCGCCGGTCCGGTAATCGGCGCTACTCCAATCCGCGATACCGGCTGGCGAAATAAATCAGCGGCTCGCCGTCGGCCACCCGGGCAGCCACCATTTCGCCCACAAAGATATCGTGATCGCCTGCGGTAAACCGCTGGCTGATCCGGCATTCCATGGCCGCCAGCACGCCCGGCAGAAGGGGTACTCCGGTCTCGCCGGGCTGCCATTCAAGGCCGTCAAACCGGTCGTGGCCCTTGCGCGCGAAGCGTTCGGACAGATGACGCTGGTCTTCCGCTAACACATTGATTCCAAAATTATTGGCCGCGCGAAAGTGATCGATCACCGACACGTCGTGCCCCAGGCAGACCAGGATCAGTGGAGGGTCCAGAGAAACCGACGCGAAGGAATTCACCGTCAGGCCGTGGGGCGCGCCATTGCTATCGAGAACGCTGGCAATGGTGACCCCGGTGGCGAAGCGCCCGCAGGCGCGCCGGAATTCCGGGCTGGCAACCGGCGCTATGGGCCGGGGAGGCCTCTCGCTTGACATGGGACTAAATTCAATCCTATCATGTGGTTGACTGGTAACGGGAACCAAGTTCGACACGGGCGCGGATCAGGAGGCTGTTTTGATCAAGCTGGACATCATCAACGAGGTCGTAAACAGGACTGGCATCACGAAGACGAAGGCCGAAATGGCGGTCGAAACAGTCTTCGAATCCATGAAGAAAGCGCTTGAGCAGGGTGATCGAATCGAACTGCGCGGCTTCGGCGTCTTTAATGTTAAGCCCCGCAAGACGGGGATCGGGCGCAACCCGCGCACTGGCGCAGAGGTGTCCATACCGCCCGGCAAGGCGGTTCGTTTCAAGCCGGGCAAGGAGTTACAGACGCTGCAGTAAAATCGGCTGCGGGGCTGCCGTTTATCGTGTCATCCCAGGATTTTTCTCCTGCGCCGTATCCTCTCTATACCGAAAACGGTAGGGGAGAGTCTTGCGCCACTCCATTTGACCGCCCGCGTGAGCGATACTGGCTTTACTGTCTTCTGTTTGGCATGACGCTGCTGACCACCACGCTGGTTGGCGCGGCCATGCAGATGGATTTCAATCGCGGCGTCCCCTTCGACATCGAACACAGCTTCGAACTCTACGGTTTATTCTGGAGGCACCCCAGCAGTTTGCTCAACGGCCTGCCTTTCTCTCTAACCTTATTGGCGATTCTGCTGGCCCATGAGTTCGGCCACTACCTGGCGGCCATGTATCACCATGTGGATGCCAGCCTGCCGTACTTTTTGCCCTCGCCGTTTCTGGGCACATTCGGAGCATTCATCCGCGTGCGTTCGCCAATCTTTTCCAAGCGAGCGCTTTTCGATATCGGTGTCTCCGGTCCGATTGCGGGGTTCGTCTTTCTGGTGCCGGCGTTGGCCGTGGGGCTGGCATTTTCTAAAGTGATTCCCGGAATCGCGCACCAGGGCAGCATGCGTTTCAGCGTGCCGGGTCTTCAGTGGCTGCTGGAGCGCGTCATTTTTCCTGGGGCGGCATCCGGCGACATCTATCTGCATCCGGTGGCGCGGGCCGCCTGGGTGGGGATGTTCGCCACCGCCATGAACCTGCTGCCTATCGGACAACTGGACGGCGGCCACATCTTTTATTCCTTCTTCCCGCGGCGCCACAAGGCTGCGTCCGTGGTGCTGTGCGTCCTGCTGCTGCCGCTGGGACTGCTTTGGTATCCGTGGTTTTTCTGGTCGCTGTTCCTGCTGTGGCTGGGAAGAAATCATCCGGTGGTTTACGATTCCACCGAACTCGGCCAGGACCGTACCAGGCTGGGCTGGATCGCACTGCTCATTTTTCTGTTTTGCTTTACCTGGGCTCCGATCGCCACCGGCGGATTATGAACCGCCATGAAGATTACGGCTACCATCATCACGCTCAATGAGGAGCGCAATATCGCACGCGCCATCGAGAGCCTGCGTTGCTGCGACGAGATCCTGATCCTGGACAGCGGGTCTACGGATCGCACCGTTGAACTCGCCACCAACCTGAGAGCGCGCGTGATTGAAGCCGGATGGCGCGGCTATGCCGGGCAGAAGAACTGGGCCGCCGACCAGGCTTCGCACGATTGGATACTATCGCTTGATGCCGACGAGGCGTTGAGCGAAACGCTGGAGGCGGAAATCTGGAACCTCAAGAAGAGCGGCCCGCAGTACGACGCCTACACCATGCCGCGCCAGGCGCAATACCTGGGCCGCTGGATTCTCCACTCGGGCTGGTACCCCGACCGCAAGGTGCGGTTCTACAACCGCCTCAAAGCCCGGTGGGTGGGCGATTTCGTGCATGAGAGCGTGCAGCCGAAGGGCCGGGTGGGCCACCTCCAGGGCAACATCCTGCACTTCACCTGCGACTCGCTTTCGGAGCACCTGCGAACCCTGGACCGGTACACCACGCTGTCCGCGGAGGAACTGGTTGCGCGCAAAGTGCCAGTCCCCATGTGGCGCCTGATCTTGGACCCGCCGTGGACGTTCGTGAAAGCTTATGTCTTCCAACGCGGCTTTCTGGACGGTTTTGAGGGTCTGATCATCTGCTACATGGCGGCCTTCTACACCTTCCTGAAATACTCCAAAGCGAGAAACATGAGTTGATGCGAATTCTGCACTTCGACGCGGGAAGAGAGATGCGTGGAGGCCAGTGGCAGGTGCTCCGTCTGATGCAGGGGCTGGCCGCCGCGGGAGTGGAATCCACGTTGTTGGCCCGGCAGGGGGCGCCGCTGTTCCACGCCGCAAGGGAGCAGGGTCTGCGCGTTGAGCCCTTGGCCATCATGCGGGCGGCGGCGATGGCGCGGCGGAATGATTTGATGCATGCGCACGACGCGCGCAGCCACACACTGGGAGCGCTGATCCCGCGCACTCCTCTGATTGTTTCGCGGCGGGTGGCGTTTGAAATTACCGGATCTTCGGCGTCCAAGTGGAAATATGCGCACGCTCAACGATACATCGCAGTCTCGGAACACGTGAAGTCGATGTTGATCAAGGGCGGAGTGCCGGCCGACAAGATCAGCGTGGTACATGACGGCGTACCCGTGCTGCCGTTATCCCTGCCCTCGTCGCGGGAACACGTGCTGACCATCGCTAACGCGAACGACCCTCAAAAAGGTCTGCTGTTGGCGGCGGAAGCTGCCAAAATCGCGGGCGTGCCGGTGCGCGCGACCACCAATCTTGAGACTGATCTTCGCGATGCGGCTGTCTTCGTTTACATCACTTACAGCGAGGGTCTCGGCTCCGGCGCGCTGATGGCGATGTCGGCGGGCGTGCCGGTAGTGGCCAGCGATATCGGCGGACTGCCTGAGATCATCGTCGATGGCGAGACCGGCCTGCTGGTGCCCAACCAGCCCGCCGCCATAGCCGCCGCCATCCGCAAACTGCTCGACAACGCGGACCTCCGTCGGCGAATCGGCAGCGCCGCGCGTCAGTCCGTCATACAGCGTTTCAGCGTGGACCAAATGGTCGGCCGCACCCTCAAGATTTATCAGAGGGAGATTCACACAGGAGCTCACTTGATAGAAGCCGGCATGGCACTGCTGTTGGGCCTGATCATCGGCAGTTTTCTGAACGTGTGCATCCATCGCTGGCCGCGCAACCGGTCAGTGGTGAAACCGCGTTCGCATTGCGTCCGCTGCCGGAAGCCCATCGCCTGGTACGACAATATCCCCGTGGTCAGCTATATCGTTTTGGGAGGCCGCTGCCGCTATTGCCGGAAGCACATTTCCTGGCGTTATCCGCTGGTGGAACTCCTCACGGCTGGGCTGTTTTTCGTGGTGGTTCTGGAGACGGGGGTGACGCTGCTGGCCCTCAAGATGTGTATCTTCTCGGCCATCATGGTAGCGCTGATTTTCTGCGACCTGGAGAAGCGCATACTGCCGGACGAGTTCACCATCGGCGGCATGCTGATCGGATTGGTTTTGGCGTTTTTCGTTCCGGTGCCGGATATCACCGCGCAGGCTCTGCTCTGGCTGGTGGGAGTGGAGGTGCCGGGAATTGCGAAATCGCCCGTCGAATCGGTCATCGGGGCGCTGCTGCCCGCGCTGTTCCTATGGGGCGGAGGCTGGATCTATTTGAAGGTCCGCCACCGTGAGGGATTGGGTTTGGGCGACGTGAAACTGATCGCCATGGCCGGTAGCTTTCTGGGAATGCGGGGCGCGTTGCTGACGCTGATTCTGGGATCGGTGAGCGGGTCTATTATCGGCTACAGCTACATCAAATTGACCGGCAAGGACCCGTCAACTTACGAGCTGCCCTTCGGGACGTTTCTAGGAGTGGCCGGGCTGGCCGCGGCGATTGTGGGGGAGAAACTACTGGGGCCATAAGCCCATTGCCAAACAGGATGGCTCGCTCCAAGGGCTACTCGGCTGCGCCCCTGGTCTTTCCGTTGCTGCCTTCGAGCACTTCGCGCACTTTCTCCGCCAGCGACCCCGGAGTGAAAGGCTTCTGCAGGAACGCCACTTCCTTTTGCAGAATTCCGCTGTTGACGATCGCGCTATCGGTATAGCCCGACATGTAGAGGACCTTCATGTCCCGCCGCTGCCGGCTCAGTTCGAGCGCCAGGTCCCGCCCGCTGACCTTGGGCATCACCACGTCGGTGATCAGCAAATGGATGGTGCTCTTGTGGCCATCGGAGATGTGGCGCGCCTCCGTCGGCTCCGCGGCATCGAGTACACGATAGCCTTCCCGCTTCAGGGTCTCGCATACCAGGTGACGGACCATGTCGTCGTCTTCCACCACCAGAATGGTCTCCGAACCGCGCGCCGCGGCCTTTCGCTTGGCCTCGGATTCCACGGTCACCGGCTGATCGATGCGCGGCAGGTACACCTTCACCGATGTGCCGCGCGCCGGCACGCTGTAGACGTCCACGCTTCCGCGGCTTTGCTTGACGATGCTGAAGACTGTGGAAAGACCGAGGCCGGTACCTTGCCCCGAACTCTTGGTTGTAAAAAACGGTTCGAACAGGTGCGCCAGGGTGACTTCGTCCATGCCAGTGCCGTTGTCGCTGACCGCCAACAGCGTGTAGGGTCCGGGCTTCACCGCGAGGTGGCGGCTGACGTAGCTCTCGTCCAGCGTCACATTGGCGGTTTCAATGGTGAGCGTGCCGCCGCCCGGCATGGCGTCGCGGGCGTTCACCACCAGGTTCATCAACACCTGCTCCATCTGGCCCGGGTCCGCGCTTACCTGGCCCAGTTCGGGGCGCAGAATCAGTTGCAGGTCGACATCTTCGCCAATCAGGCGCCGAAGCATGGTGCTCAGGCTGGACACCAGCTTGTTCAGGTCCAGAATCTTGGGTTGCAGCACCTGCCGCCGGCTGAATGCCAGCAACTGCCCGGTAAGCGTCGCGGCGCGTTCTCCGGCCTTCAATATCTGCTCCGCCGAATGGCGGTTGGGATCAGTGGGACTCAGAGTATTCAGAATGAGCTGGCCGTATCCGTTGATGATGGTGAGCAGATTGTTGAAATCGTGAGCCACGCCGCCGGCCAGCATGCCCACCGCTTCCATTTTCTGCGCTTGCCGCAGCTGGTCTTCCAACTGCCGGTACAGCGACATATCGTCCAGCATCACCAGTTGCGCCGCAGCGCCATCAAATTCGATGTCGCGGGCGGTAGCTTCGATTTCGATCTGGGCGCCGCTATGGGTCTTGTGGCGATGGCAGGTAACCGGGTGTGGCTGGGTGTTGATGTCCCGGGTTTTTTCGGATTCGCTGCAGTCAATGCTGGACAGGCTGAGGCCGCGAAACTCATCGCGCGTGTAACCGTAGAGTTTGGAAGCCGCGGAGTTGGCCTCTAGAACCGTCTGGGCGACGGGATCGAACAACCACATGGGCTGGGGATTTTCTTCGAACAATGCCTGAAAATTCTTGTCCTTACGTTGCAGCGCTTTTTTAGCCGCCATTTTGTCCAGCACCTTTTTGGGGCGGCTTCCCAAATTCAATTAATTACACCGATCCCCACCCGTCAGGATACGGTATTCGCCTGTATGACTCAATATCTAGCAGGTAGGTCGTGTCCTATACCATACACGGTTTAGTACCAGCACTTCTAACTCTGGAAGCCTAAAACGGAGCTTATTCTGGCTCACGCGCGCCCAATGCGCAAGGCGCGGACTCCATTCAACACAGCGTAATTTACAACTGCGACACTTGATCTGCAGCACCGCTCCGCTTATGATGGAGTGGCGAACAAAAAGCGAAATCAAAGAGGGAGGCAAGCTAAGAAATATGAAGATCAGTGACGCTGTGTTACCCGAATTCGATCACGAAACGGCTACTACCCGCGAGGTTCTTTCACGAGTAGCCAACGACAAGCTCGGCTTCAAGCCCCACGAAAAATCCTGGGACATGGCCAGTCTGGCCAGCCATATCGCCAACCTGCCATCCTGGGCCGTGGACACTCTCACCAAGGATTCTTTCGACTACGCGCCGCCGGGCGCTGAACCCTACAAGTCGCACAAATCGTCTTCGCAAAAGGAACTGCTGGAGGTGTTCGATAAAAACTCGGCGGCGGCCCGCCAGGCGATAGCCGCAACCTCCGATGAAGATTTCATGAAGCCGTGGACCCTGTTGGGCGGCGGCAAGCCCGTCTTCACCATGCCCCGCATCGCCGTCCTGCGCAGCATGGTCATGAACCACAGCGTGCACCACCGCGGCCAGCTTAGCGTTTACCTGCGCCTGAATGACATCCCCGTACCGGCCATCTACGGCCCCTCCGCGGACGAAGCCGGCCAGTAATCTCCTGCCAAAGCATTCTCCTCAAATCACGTCGCCGCCGGTTGCGCTCACCGGCGGCGGCTGCGGCCGTATCCAAGGCCGTATCGAAGGCCGTATCCAAGTGGCCCTCAGTTCGATTACACTGCCTCTTATGCCCTTTTCCCTGAGCGCGCGCCTCAGCTTCATGATGTTTCTGAATTACGTCGTCTGGGGAGCCTGGTACGTGACAATCGGCACCTACCTCACCGCGACCCTCAAATTAACCGGCACCGAAACCGGCGCGGTCTTCGGTACCGCGGCGCTCGCCTCCATGATCTCGCCCTTCTTCGTGGGCCTCATCGCGGACCGTTTCTTCGCCACCGAACGCGTCCTCGCCACCCTGCACTTCATCGGGGCCGTCTTGCTTTATCTTGTGACGCGCGTTACCACCTTCGGCCCGATTTATGCGCTGATGCTCCTCTACTGCCTCTGCTTTTTCCCCACTATCGCGCTCACCAATACGCTCGCGCTCCGCCAGATCACAGACCCCAGCCGCGAGTTCCCCATCATTCGCATGTTCGCCACCATCGGCTGGATCGCGATCGGCTGGACCGTCGGCTACCTGGGCATTGAGGCTAGCTCCATGCAGTTCCTGCTGGCCGCCGGTGCGTCCGTGGCGATGGGCCTGTTCAGCCTGACGCTGCCGCACACGCCACCCGCGGGAAAAGGCCAGCCCATCACCGCCCGCAGCCTGCTTGGTTTGGACGCGCTTGAGATGATGAAGGACCGGTCCTATCTGGTCTTTGTTATCGCGTCGGTTCTGGCATGCATCCCGCTCACGTTTTACTTCTCTTTCACCAACGCCTATCTCAACGATATTGGTGTCACGAACGCCGCCGGTAAGATGACCCTGGGCCAGGTCTCAGAGGTGGGCGTCATGCTGCTTATGCCCTTCATCTTCCGCCGCATCACCGTGAAGGCGGTGCTGGTGCTGGGCCTGTTTTGCTGGTCGCTGCGCTATGGGCTATTGGCCTATGGCGATCCCGGCCCCGGCGTCTGGATGTTCTACGTCGCCATTTTGCTGCACGGTTTCTGTTTCGATTTCTTCTTCATGACCGGCCAGTTGTACACCGACCAGGAAGCTCCGCCGCACCTCCGCGGCACGGCGCAGGGCTTCCTCACGTTTCTCACTTACGGCGTAGGGATGTTTATCGGCTCGCTGCTTTCAGGCAGCGCAGTCGACTTCTTCACCACGACCACGGCCGGTGTGGTGACCCATAACTGGAAAGCCTTCTGGATTAGCTGCGGCCTGGGAGCCTTCGTCATCCTGCTTCTGGTCGCCATCTTCTTCCGCAACAATGCCAAGATTCAGAACAAACCGGTCCCCGCGCACTGATTGACACTACTGATTGACACTGTGGGGCAGGATGATATCCTGCGCGCCGATTGGTAATCGGCGCAAGTGACCTATCTCCAGACGCGAAAGAGATTGCTGTACTCGTCTGTCCAGGGACGCGTCTTCGGTCCGGTCTCCATTACCCCGGCCGGCCCCAACAAACTTCCCAATTGCTCGCGCGTATCCGCTACCACTGCCCAATCCGCCGCCAAAATCTGCCGCTCCGGATCGGCGGCGCTATGCACCATCGCCATCTTCTTCCGCATGTTCTCAGCCAGCGCCAACACAACCGGGTCTAAATTCAGATACCGGTTCGTCAGGTGAATCGCCAGCACGCCGCCATCCTTCAAGAGCCGGAAATAAATTTCGAACGCCTCCCTCGTCAGCAGGTGCACTGGAATCGAATCGTCCGAAAACGCATCCAGCACGATTACATCAAAACTCTTCGGCGCTTCCAGTTCCAATGCCAGGCGGCCATCGCCCGCCACTACATCCGTCTTCGCCTCCGACTCCCGCAGAAAACGGAAATTCTGCGATGCCACCTGGATCACCGCCGGATTGATTTCGTAAAACCGGAATTCATCTCCGCGGCGGCCATACGCTGCCAGCGTCCCCACGCCGAGCCCGACAAGCCCCACCCGCCGCCCGGCACTTGGCCGCGACAGCACCAAACCGGCGCCTGACTCCGGCCCGTAGTAAGCTGTTGCCAGGCGACTGCGCGCCGCCGAGAGAAACTCCACGCCGTGCAGCGTTCTTCCGTTATACAGCCGCCGCGCGGCCCCTTCTCCCGTGCCCGAATCGCTCACCATCAACGCTCCATAGAAATTTCGGACGTGCAGCACCTCGCCTTGTGCGGACCGGTAGCGAGCGGCCAACACAAACGCCACTGCCGCAATGGCGCCCAGGCGCATCAGCCGTTTCGGCGTGAAGCCATATCCCAATGCCAGCCTCAGTAAGATACATGCGGTGATTCCGACGGGCAGTTCCAGGTAATAGTTGAAAGCCCGCGGTGCCACCACCCCGACGAAGACCGCTCCCAATGCCCCGCCCAGTGCCAGCATGAGGTAAAAAAATGCCAGCCCCTGCGCAGGTTCGGGTTTACGCTGCGCCAACTCACCGTGGCAAAACATGCAACAGACAAATAGCGCGACGGAAAACACCGCCAGGTCCCCTTGCAAACTACCCGGAATGGCAATGCGCCAGCCCATCGCCACCCACGCTGCCGGCAGCAGCCAGCCAAACACCACGGGCTGGTACCAGCGGCGCTGCCCGAAGCACAAGATGAAACTGAGGAGGTACAGGCTCAAGGGAAGCACCCACAAGAAGGGCACTGCCGCCACCTCCTGGCTCAAGTGGTTGGCCACGGCCATCCACAACACTGAGGCACAGGCCGCCAGCGCAATCCACACCCAAGGCGGCGTACGCGCAGCTTCAATCTCGGGCGCGGGCGTTGCGCCTTTTTCCAGCGCTCGCCCAGCGCCTTTTTCCATCGCTCGTCCAGCAGCCACGCACGCCAGCGCCACCATCACCAGATAAGCACCCGACCACCAGCGCAATTGCTGCGGCATTGGCAGCACCGGCTCAATCGCCACCGGGTACGCCAGCAGGGCGGCCAGCGATGCCGCATTCGAAAGCGCAAACAGCCGGTACGGAAATTGGCCCATGCCCGACGCCGCATACCACGATTGCAGAAGCGGACCGGTGGTGGACAACAGAAAATACGGCAGCCCCACCGAAACCGCCAGCAGCGCCAGAATCGCTATCGCGGGTTCCCCTCCGCTTGATAGCTGGGTTCGCAGCCGCAACGGTAGCGCCGCCAGGCTGAGCAACAGAAGCGCCGCGTGGATCCAACCCTGCGCGCGGCGGCTTAAGTGGCGCGTGATGCCATACGAATAGCCGTAACCCAGCAGCAGCACCACCTGAAAGAAGAGCATGCAGGTGACCCACACTCCCGCCGAACCGCCGAACCTGGGAAGCAGTGCCTTGGCCATTATCGGCTGCACCAGAAACAGCAGCATCGAACTGCATGCGATGGTGGCGGCGTATACGACGGGGTAGCGCTGGTGGTCTTCGCCGCTGGTTCCTGCCATCCTCATGAACGCAGCACCGCCCGCAGAATGCCGGTGCCAGCCACGCCCAGCATCACCATCGCACTGAGCCCCAGGCAAATTCTTCGCTGAGCACCGCCATCAAAATTGAGGAGGATGTCGCATCGGCCCTGGCATTGGGGATGCAGCACCATCAGCCCGATCCCGTCGCGCGTGATGGGCACGCCCTGTCCATTGGCCGTCGCCACCCATCCCGGATCGTAAGTCACCTGGACCGCCACCACCTGGTCCGGTTGCACGTCCGCAGCTACGCGTGCCCGGGTGCCGGCCTGCCAGGAGAAATCCGCCAGCGGCAGAGCGGAGTCTTCCATCGCCGCCACGAACCGCGCCACTTCCGGTACGTCCAACCCGTTAACCGGCGGCCGGTTGACCACGGCCCCGGCGGGAATCACGTGGGCCAGCGAGTTCGAGCGCTGCGGCACCGCATAAATGGAATCATCCTCATCGTGCCACAGCAGCGGCAACACGCCATCGAACTTTCGCGGATTGCGAAACGGCTTGTACTCTTCCCGGCTGTGCGGACCGGGCACCGTAATCGCATGGCACCCGAAGGCCTTCAACCATAGCACCGAATACTCGGCATCCCGGTCGCCCGCGTTCTGCCCCGAATAAATCGTGTAAGTCGCCACCTCCACCATCCAGTTGGGCGAGAACGGATCGTGGCCGGAGCTTAGTTGCGGATTATCGGTGAACACGTTGAACCAGGTTCCCAAGTCGCCCGACACCATGGTGCGCAGGCCTTTCAGATTGGCGTCGATCCACCTGGCCGTCTTGTACTGAATGGTCTGCGTGATGTCGATGGAGCCGATCATGCTTCGCGCGAAGGCACGATACGGAACGGCCTGCCACGCCAGGAACACCAGCAACACCGCCACCGCGGTGGCCCTCGGAGTCTTCCAGTTCGACCCTGGTCCGGCGGCCGGCAATGCATGTCGCGCACCGAAAACGAACGCCACGCAAAACGCCATTTCCATCTCCAGGTGGTACCGTTCGGGCTGCGGCAGAATCGCGATTTTCGCGAAAATGCGCCAATGCCACCACCGCTATAAAGACGTATGCGAACAGAATCGCAAACCGGTCGAACCAATGGGATAGCCTTCGCGTGCAAAACCAGACGGCGAAGGCCCCTGCCAGCACTCCAAGGGCGGTCAATATCACGGGCAGCGTGTATTGGTAACCGCCGGCCAGCAGGGAGTCGGTACGGATGGTGCGCACCAGATCGGGCGTCAGGATGGGCGAAATCCAGAGATATGCCGCCAGGCCGATCAGTGCCAAGATCGTCAGGCTGCGCAACCGCTGCCGCGTGGGTTGACATGCGGCCATGATGAGGAGGCCAAGCCCCAAATCCACACGCCGCAAACGCATTGGTCAGGACCAGCGCCCCCATGAAAAAGCCGGTTGCGGCATACCAGATGAATTTCCGCCGCGTGATGGCGAAATAAGCGCAGAGCAACGCCAGCGGCAGCAGGCTCAATACAACGTTGTGGGCGCCTTCGCCATAATGCACCAGCGTGTGCAGCCGCCGCGGGTTCCGCCAGCCGCCCACATCGTCGCGGACAGCGGGCAGCAGCACCGAGGGCGAGAACAGCGAATACATCAGACCGCAAAGAAACCCGGCATGCAGCAGCTTCGAAGCCTTCCACGCGAAGAGAAACAGGAGCACCGGCCCGAGACAATAGAAGAAAGCGATCACTGCGTGAAACGACAGCGCCGTGGAGCAATGCGCCACCTTCGCCACCACTGCATCCAACACCTGCAGCAGCGGTGAATAGGTGTTCTCAAACGGCACGCCGTTAAACCAGAACGCGAACCATCGGATATCCGGCCACCGTTCCACCAGAAAACGGCTGATGGCCATGAAGGACCCTTCGTTGGAGCTGGTGTGTTGAGTGAACTCAGTGGAGAACAGCGGCCGCGCGATCGCAAAGTTGACGGCGAAAAGCAGAACGGCATAAACATACGGTAGCCATTTTTGGCCGCCAGCAGTCCGGTCGCCGTCCACGCTCTAGATGTATAACACAACCTGGGGAGTTCTACGCATTGCACGCGACAGATGCGGAAGACGCGCGGGGTTAAACTGGGGTTACCCCAATGCCCGTCGAAGAACAGGAAGTGGATCATCCCGCCGGCACCGGACCGGCTCCGCTGGAAGAACTGCCGGTGCTCACGGTCCGGGACACCGTGATCTACCCGGGCGCCATGCTGCCCATTACCGTCGGGCGGCCCAGTTCGCTGGCGCTGGTCCAGTCTTTGGGCGAGAACCGCTTGCTGGCGGTGGTCTCGCAACTGGACCCGCGGGTGGAATCGCCGGGCCCGGCGGATCTCTACGAAACCGGGACGGTGTGCGTGATGCACAAAGCCATCAAGGTCCCGAAAGACAACCTGCTCTTGTTTTGCGAAGGCGTCGGGCGCATTCGCGTGCGGGAGTATACGGCCACGGAGCCGTTTCTGCGTGCCCGTGTGGAGCGGCTGGTGGAGGTGGAGCCCGAACTGACTCCGGAGATCGAGGCGCTGCGCCAGAACGTGGTGAGCCTGTTCCAGGAAATTGTGACCGGCATCCCCGAACCTGTCTGACGACCTGACTTCCACGGCAACCAGTATCACGGAGCCAGGCAAGCTGGCGGATTTTATCGCCGGAACGCTGCCGGCGCTGAGTCACCATGAGCGTCAGCAACTGTTGGAACAACTGGACGGCCGGACGCGGCTGAATGAGATTCACCGCCAGCTTTCCCGTGAACTGGAACTGGTGGAACTGCGCGGGCGTATCCAGTCGCAGGTGCAGGGCCAGCTTTCGCAGAACCAGCGCGAGTTTTATCTTCGCGAGCAGTTGAAGGCCATCCAAAGAGAATTGGGCGAAGGCGAAGAGCCGGCGCGCGACGTGGAAGACCTGCGCAAGAAGCTGGAGGCCGCGGGCATGGCCGAGGAAGTTAAGGCGGAGGCGCTGCGCGAACTGAACCGGCTGGGGCGTATGTCGCAGGCATCGCCGGAATATGGCCTGGCGCGCACCTACCTGGAGTGGATGGCGAGCCTGCCATGGAACGTATCGTCGGGTTCCCAGGTGGATGTGAAGCGCGCTGCGGAAATTCTCAACGAGGATCACTACGACCTGGAAAAAGTAAAGGACCGCATCTTAGATTACCTGGCCGTGCTGCAGCTGCGGCCGGTGTTGAAGGGGCCGATTCTCTGCTTCGTAGGGCCGCCGGGAGTAGGCAAGACTTCGCTGGGAAAATCCATCGCGCGCGCGCTGGGCCGCAAGTTCGCACGCATTTCCATGGGCGGAATGCATGACGAGGCCGAGATTCGCGGGCACCGGCGCACGTACATCGGCGCCATGCCGGGCCAGGTTATCCATGCGCTGCGGCGGGCCGGCAGTAACGACCCGGTGTTCATGCTGGACGAAGTGGACAAGTTGGGGCGCGACTTTCGGGGCGACCCGGCCTCAGCCCTTTTGGAAGTGCTGGACCCCGAACAGAACTCCACCTTCCGCGACAATTACCTGGATGTGCCGTTCGATCTTTCGAAAGTTCTGTTCATCACCACGGCCAATGTGCTGGACCCGGTGCCCGATGCGCTGCGCGACCGCATGGAGATTATTTCGCTCGAAGGCTACACCGAGCATGAGAAGGTCATCATCGCGGTCCGCTATCTGATTCCGCGGCAGACCACCGAGAACGGGCTGGAACCGGAGACCGACATCCATTTTACCGAGGAGGCGGTGCGCTTCATTGCGCGCCGCTACACGCGCGAGGCCGGAGTGCGCAACCTGGAGCGGGAGATCGGGACGATTTGCCGGAAGCAGGCCCGGCGCATCGCCGAGGGAACAGGCGAGGGCCCGCGCCAGAAGACCGAAGTGACGCCGGAGGTAGTGGAGAAGGACCTGGGCGCGCCACGCTTCCGCACCGATACCGAAGTAGCCGAGCGCACACGGCGGGCGGGCGTGGCCGTGGGACTTGCGTGGACGCCGGTGGGCGGCGAGGTGCTGTTCATCGAGGCGGGGCGCATGCCGGGCGGCAATAAGGGCCTGATCATGACCGGGCAACTGGGGCCGGTGATGCAGGAATCCGTGCAGGCTGCGCTGACGTGGGTGCGCGCCAATGCGGCCAAATACGGGATCGATCCGGACTTGTTCAAGGTCAGCGACATTCACATCCATGTTCCCGCGGGAGCCATTCCGAAAGACGGCCCATCGGCTGGCATCACCATGGGGATGGCGCTGATCTCCATGCTGACGGACCGGCGCATCCGCACCAACCTGGCGATGACGGGTGAGATCACGCTCACTGGACAGGTGCTGCCGGTGGGCGGCATCAAGGAAAAGGTGCTGGCGGCCAAGCGCAGCGGTGTGCGCGAAGTGATTCTGCCTTTCGAAAACGAAGTGGATGTGAAGGAAGATTTGAAGAGCGAGCAGATCGGCGATATGAAAATCGACTTCGTAAAGTCGATGGAAGAAGTGGTGGAACTGGCGCTAGAGAAGTAGCCTCCTACAGCAATTGGGGCAGCAATTCACCAGCGGGGCCGCGCAGGGCGCAATCCACGGTGGACGAGAACGGCGTTTCGTCGATGTTGATTTCGATCACCTTGGCGCCGGCCTGCGTGGCGTAGGGAATCAGGCCGGCGGCCGGATACACATGGGCCGATGTGCCGATCACCAGGAAAACCTGGGCGGAGGAAACCGCGTGCTCGGCCTCTTTCATCATGCCTTCGGGCAGCGCCTCGCCGAACCAGACCACGCCGGGGCGGGCTAAGCCTCCGCAGGCGCAGTGCGGCGGAAGTTTCGGCAGAGGCACTTTGCGGTTAGGCCAGTTGGCGCCGCAAACCGTGCAGCGCAGGCGCCAGATATCGCCGTGTAGCCGGAGAATCTTGCCGCTGCCGGCCAGGTCGTGAAGGCCGTCCACGTTCTGCGTGATCAGGGTATACCCGGGCTTCCGGATTTCCAGTTGCACCAGCG
The DNA here is from genome assembly GCA_963817515.1 of Bryobacterales bacterium. GTDB lineage: Bacteria > Acidobacteriota > Terriglobia > Bryobacterales > Bryobacteraceae > DATMNI01. Next base: position 28,954 of record CAWFPJ010000018.1, read on the forward strand.
CCTTGTGGGCGGGGTTGGGCGCGGCCTTCGAAATCAGCTCGCGCCGCCAGTTGTACCATTCCCAGACCAGGCGCGGGTCCTTGGCGAATGCTTCGGGCGTTGCGAGATCTTCGGGCTTGTATTCTCTCCAGAGGCCGCCGGCGCCGCGGAAGGTGGGGATGCCGCTTTCGGCGGAGATGCCCGCGCCGCTCAAGACGGCCACAGAGGTCGCCTGGTCCAGCCAAACACGTGCTTGATCGAGTTCCGCCAACCCAATATTTTAACGGTTCAGGGATGGCGCCAGCTTTTCGATCTGACCGCCGGCTTCATCCATGAAGCTGGCTCACGCCAGTGCCTGGCGCACGCGTTCCAGAATGTCCGCCTGATCCGGATGGTCCACCCGGATCACAGTAGAGCGAGGGCCCGTGGGCTTCCAGCGGTCGAACATGCGGGCGGCCGGAAAGCCGGCGAAGATGCTGATCAGCGGTACGCCGCAGGCCGCGGCCACGTGCTGGCCCGCTGAATCGTAGCCCACATAGAGACTGCTGCCGGCGATGATCCTGGCGAATCCCGCGAACGGTCCATCCCAGAATTTGACCGTTACGCCGGCGCGCTCCACCGCGCCTTGTACTCGTGCGGCTTCTTCGCCGCCTGCGCCTTTGTCGACGATCAGCGGCTGGCCCGTAGCTGCCAGCAGCGCCATCAGCCGCTCTTCGAACGGGTCCGCGATGCGCTTGGCGGGGTTCTCGCCCACTCCCAGATTGACCGCGATATAAGGCGCGCGTTTGATCCGGCCCAACAGCGCCACGTACGGCCTGGCCCCGGAAACTCCGAAAGTGGTGGCCGCCCAGTCTGCCGCCAGGTCGGGCAGCGTGCGGTCCGTATCCCCTCCGTAACTACGGCTTTCAAACAGGTGGTGCCGGTCCTCCTCGCACACCGGCAGCAGCCCCAGCTGCGTGAGCCGGGAATCGGGGTCGATCACCACGCAGTCCGCGCCTGAAGCCAGGTCCTTCAATGGCTCCCAGACAGCCAACCGGTCGCGCAAGCCGCCGCGCTGATAGGCCACTGGGGCATGGCGGATGTGCCGGTCGCGCGCGAAAAGCTCGTAGTTTTTTTGCGGCCCGGCGAAGACCACCTCGGCCTTGGGAAAGCGTTTCTTGGCCGCCGCCAGCAGCACGCTGGTCACCGCCACGTCGGCTCCCAGCGTAACGCGTGAAAGTACCACGATGCGCTGCGGCGCGCTCAGAATGGGGCGGGGACGCCGGACGCGCTCGTAGCGCGCCACCAGGGAAGCTGCATTGACGCCTTCCACCGCATGGGCGACTGCCTGCGAGAACAGCCCCGCATAGACATCGCACAGCACGGGATCGAAGCGGTCTGCCAGGCCCTCTACCAGAGTGCCGAAAAGAGCCCTTCCACACGGCTCCTGGAGCAGCGCGCGCGGCAAATCGGACACCGGTTCGCCCGCCAGGCAGCGGTCCAGCAACTCCTGTGCGACCCCTTCACACGAAATACTTATCAATTAAGATCCCCAGTTTCTTTTTGGTGGCGTCGGGCACCAGTTGACGGTCGGTGAGGATGGCGTGGGAGAGAGCCGAACCGCACTTGCATCCGCGGGCCGCCGGCATCTTGGCCACCGCCTGGGCCACCACTTTGCATGCGTTCTCGGCATTCTTCATCAGGTTGGCGATGATGTCGCTCACCGTGACGGCATCGTGATCCTCGTGCCAGCAATCATAGTCCGTCACCATCGCTACCGTCACGTAGCAGATTTCAGCCTCGCGCGCGAGCTTGGCCTCCTGCAGGTTGGTCATGCCGATAACGTCCATGCCCCAACTCCGGTAGACGTTCGATTCAGCCTTCGTGGAGAAAGCCGGTCCCTCCATGCAAAGGTACGTGCCGCCCTTCTTGGCGGCCACGCCGGCGGTCTGACAGGCGGCTGCCACTACTGCGGACGCTTCGGGGCAGATGGGGTCGGCGAAACTGATGTGCGCCACCAGGCCCTCGCCGAAGAACGTGGAAATGCGGCCGCGCGTACGGTCGAAGAACTGGTCCGGTATCACGAAATCGAGCGGCCGGTGCTCCTCCTTCAAAGAGCCCACCGCGCTCAGCGAGATGATGCGCTCCACGCCCAGCGATTTCATGCCATAGATGTTCGCCCGATAGTTCAGCTCCGACGGCGAAAGGCGATGTCCGCGTCCGTGGCGCGACAGAAAAGCCACGCGCCGTCCCGCCAGGGTGCCCAGGACGTAGTTGTCCGAAGGCGATCCGAAGGGCGTCTCAATGACGGCTTCTTGCTGCGCTTCAAATCCGGGCATGGAGTAAAGCCCACTGCCGCCGATGATTCCGATGTCCGCTTTTGTTTCCGCGCTCAAAATCAAATCTCCTGAATCAGTTCCAACAGTACGCCCCCGGTGGAGGCGGGGTGCACAAAAACATAAGTGTGGCCGCCGGCGCCCGGGCGCGGTTCGTTCAACAGCCTGGCTCCCGCCGCCCGTAAACGCGCTACCGTGGCGCCCAGGTCCGGGACGCGCAACGCTACGTGGTGCAGGCCGGGGCCGCGGGTTTCGAGGAATTTCGAGATGGGGGAGTCAGGCGCCGAGGGCTCCAGCAACTCGATGCGCGAATCGCCGGCCGGGAGCATAGCGACATGCACCTTCTCCTGTGGAACGGTCTCGCGATGAGCGACGTCAAGCCCCAGCGCCTGGTAAAACGCGACGGATTCATCCAGGCTTTTTACCGCAATCCCAAGATGGTCGATCACGGTAGCGCCGGCGGTCTTGCCGCCGGTATATCTCTTCAAGACCGGCAAACCGGCGGCAAGGGAATGCCCTCTGGATCCGGCGCTACCTATCGCATCCAACAGTTCCGGAATTCCTTGGCCTTCCGTCGCTACCGTGCGAATGATGGCGGGCCTGCGGGCGTCCGTCAGGCTCAACATGGCCTGCAACTCGCGCTCTACGCGGTCGGCGCCGGGCTGGTCGGATTTGTTGATTACGAAAATATCCGCGATCTCCATGATGCCGGCTTTGATGGCCTGCACATCGTCGCCCATCCCGGGGACCAGCACCACCACGGTCACCTGCGCCAGGCCGGCGATCTCGATTTCGTCCTGGCCCACGCCCACGGTTTCAATCAGCACGTAGTCCTTGCCCGCGGCATCCATCAGGTGCGCCAGGTCGGCGGTGGCGCGGGCCAGGCCGCCGGTGCCGCCGCGCGTGGCCATGGAGCGAATGAAGATTCCCGGGTCGGCGTGGTGCTGTTGCATGCGGATGCGGTCGCCCAGAATGGCCCCGCCGGTGATGCGGCTGGTGGGGTCCACCGCCACAATCGCCACAGTCTTGCCCTGGTTACGCAGCGCCGCCGCCAGCGCATCCACCAGCGTGCTCTTGCCGGCGCCCGGAGGTCCGGTGATTCCAACCAGGCGCGCGTGGCCGGTAAAGGGTTCGAGTTGGGCCAGGGTTTCGAGCGCCCGGGGGTCGCGATTCTCAATGCCGGTGGCCGTGCGGGCCAGCGCGCGCGTGTCCCCTTCCCGGATTTTTTGAGCCAGGTCGTTCATCAGCTTTTGAGAAGTTGCCGGGCAATCACCAGCCGCTGAATCTCGCTGGTGCCTTCGCCAATGGTGCACAGCTTCACGTCGCGATAAAACTTCTCCACCGGGTAGTCTTTGATGAAACCATAGCCGCCGTGAATCTGCACAGCCTCGTTGGCAATGCGGACCGCGGCTTCAGATGCGAAGAGCTTGGCCATCGCCGATTCCCGGGTAACGCGCTGCCCGCGGTCCAGCATCCAGGCGGCGCGGTAATTCAGCAGGCGCGCGGCGTCTATATCCATCGCCATATCCACCAGTTTGTGCTGGATCGCCTGGAACTCCGAGATGGGGCGGCCGAACTGCTTGCGCAGTTTGGAATATCGCAGCGCCGCGTCGTACGCGCCTTGCGCCATCCCGATGGACAGAGCCGCGATGGAGATACGGCCGCCATCCAAAACTTTCAGGCTGTCCACGAAGCCGTCATTCCTCTTGCCCAGCATCTGCGCCGGGGCCAGGCGGCAGTTTTCAAAGATCACTTCGCCGGTGGCGCTGGCGCGCAGGCCCAGCTTGTTTTCTTTCTTGCCGCAGCGAAAGCCGGGCGTGCCTTTCTCGATGATGAAGGCTGAAATCCCATGCTGTGCGGCCGCGCGCTCGGTCACCGCCATGGCCACGCAGACGTCCGCGTAGTGCGCGTTGGTGGTGAAAGTTTTCGCCCCGTTGAGCACCCAGCAGCCATCGTCCATCACGGCTTTGGTGCGCGTGCCGGCGGCATCCGAGCCCGCTTCAGGCTCGGTCAAACTCCAGCAGCCGATCCAGTCTCCCGACGCCAGTTTGGGCAGATAACGCTGCCGCTGCTCGTCGCTGCCCATCTTATAAATGTGGTTGGAGCAGAGCGAGGTATGGGCGGCCACGATAATTCCCACTGAGCCATCCACCCTGGAGAGCTCTTCAATGATGATGGAATATTCAATGTAGCCCAGGCCCGCGCCGCCCAGGTCCTCGGGAAAAATGGATCCCAGGTAGCCCAGCCCGCCGAGTTTGCGCACCACCTCCAGAGGGAAAATCTGCGCCTCGTCCCACTCCATGACGTGCGGCGCAATCTCCCCTTCCGCAAATTCGCGGACCGCCTTGCGCAGTTGAATCTGTTCCGGCGTGTACTCGAAATCCACCGTTCGGCTGCCTTAAACGATCTCTTCTTTTACAGGATCCCACCGCATGGTGCGCTGCTGCCGGTAGCTTTCCACGGCCATGCGGCACGCGATGGAAACCCGGAAGCCGATCTCGAACGGGCAGTTCGGCTGCTTGCCGCTGCGGATGCAATCCAGGAAGTTCTGCATATGCGCGCGCGGTTCGCTGCGCGTGGTTCCGGTCATTTCGTTGCCGTCGCGGCGGTTCACTTTTTGCGGCGTGTACTTGAGCTGCTGGGCGTGGGAAATCGTGCCGTTATCGCCCAGCGCGTCCTCGGTCACGCGCAGTTGATCGTTGCCGAAGCCGGAGTCCCAGGTGTAAAGCAGTTCTTCCGGATGCTCCATGGAGACGTTCATGGTATCGGGAACTTCGCGGCCGTCCTTCCACAGGTAGAGGCCGCCGGTCATGGTGACCGCCTTGGGAATCTTGAGGTCCATCACTTTGTACCAGAAGGCAATCTGGTGGCACATATTTTCGTAGACGTTGCCGCCGGAATAATCCCAGAAGAAGCGCCAGTTGATGTAGCGGTTGGCGTCGAAATCGTGCGGTTTCGAATCGCCCTGGAACGATTTCCAGATGATATGTTCCGGCGTCATATCCGGATAGATCGGCCGCGACCACTGCCCCTTGCCGTGCGGCGTGTTGCGGTACATGTGCGCGTGGATCGCCGTGATCTTGCCCATCAGTTCGGGAGTCAGGAAGCTGATGGCGTCCGGCGACTGCTCCGGTGGATGTCCACTGGTGCCCAATCTGCACCGTGCGCTTTCCGCCCGCCCCGCCCGCGCGCAGGTAAGCCGCGCGCATTTTCTTGGCGTGGTCCACCGTGAAGGCCATGGTCTTTTCCTGGTAGACGTGCTTGCCCGCATCGAGCGCCGCCACGAAGCATTCCTGGTGCAGATGCTGCGGCGTGGCGATCAGCACCGCGTCGATGTCCGGGTCCTCCAGCATGTGGTGGTAGTCGAGATAAGTCTTGGCATTGGGTGCGATGGCTTTGACGGCTTCCAGGCGCTTGGTGTAGATATCGGCGGCGCCGATCAGTTCGGTATTCTCGCAGCCCAGCGCCTCGCGCAGGATTTCCGTGCCGCGGTCGCCGGGCCCGATAATTCCAAGGCGGATGCGTTGGTTCGCGCCCAGCACGTTGGACGCGGCCAGCGAACCCGCCAGCCCGGTGGCCACTTTGCCGATGAAATTGCGCCGTGATTGCATGGAAAAACAAACTCCTTTTGAGTCAAACTCCGGTTGGGAACGATAACCACAATTATATACGTTCGCGTTCGGCGTTGAGTCATAATGATGGAATAGGAGTCTCTCAAGTGAATATCGAAATCCACAAACCCGAGTTGGAAGAGCGTGTGCGGGAAGGGATCCGAAGCGGCCGTTTTCACGATGTTGACGAACTCCTCACCAAGGCTCTCGATGCTCTCTCCGAAAAGGAATCGGCTGGTGAAGCGGCCGCTTCCGAGGCTGGGTTCGACCGGGAAAAGGCTCGCCAGGCCGGGGCCCGCATCCGTGAGATTCGCAAAGGTGTGCGGCTTGACTTGCAGGGCATGTCGATCCGCGCACTCGCACACCTGGGACACAAGTATTGATGGAAGCGTTGGTTCTTGACGTGTCCGCTTGCATGCCCTGGTGCTGTGAAGATGAGACCACGCCGGCATCGGAAGAAATGCTCGACTGGGCAAATAATAATACTATCGGATTTCCCGCGTGTTACGCTCGAATGTTGTGTTCCACCGCGTAATCTGGATCGTCCTCGATAGTGTGGGCATTGGTGAAATGCCCGATGCCGCGCAGTATGGCGATGCCGGCAGCGACACGTTGGGAAATATCGCCCGCATTCGCGGCATCCGCCTCCCCAATCTCTCGCAGCTTGGTCTCGGCAACATCAAAGCCCTCACCGGAATCGCCCCCGCGGCGGCGCCCGCCGGCGCCTACGGCAAGTGCACCCTGGCCTCGCCGGGCAAGGACACCACCACCGGCCATTGGGAAATGGTCGGCATTCATCTTGCCAAGCCGTTTCCGCTTTATCCGCACGGCTTCCCGCCGGAAATCATGAACGAATTCGAGCGGCGCATCGGGCGCAGTTCGCTCGGCAACAAGGCTGCTTCGGGCACCGAGATCATCAAGGAACTGGGCGCTGAGCACATGCGGACCGGGTCGCCCATCGTCTACACCTCGGCCGATAGCGTCTTCCAGATCGCCGCGCACGAAGAGGTCATCCCGCTTTGGGAACTGTACAAGATGTGCGAGACGGCGCGTGAGATCCTGCGCGGCCCGTACGAGGTGGGCCGCGTGATTGCGCGGCCGTTTGCCGGCGCGCCTGGAAGTTTCACGCGCACCCCCAACCGCCATGATTACGCCGTGCCGCCGCCCAAGGGCATGCTGCTCGATCAGCTGGATGATCGCGGCGTCTTCATCCACAGCATCGGCAAGATCTTCGACGTCTTCCTGGGCCGCGGCATCCGCGATTCCACCAAGACCAAGAACAACGCGGACGGTATGGCGATGACCCTCGACGCGATGCAGGCCCCGGACGCCGGCCTGATCTACGTCAACCTGGTGGATTTCGACCAGCAGTTCGGACATCGCAACGATATCGAAGGCTACGGCAATGCTCTTGAAGAATTCGACGCCTGGGTACCTGAATTCCAGCGCGCCCTGCGCCCCGATGACCTCGCCATCTTCACAGCCGACCACGGCTGCGACCCCACCACGCCCTCTACCGACCACAGCCGTGAGTACGTGCCGCTGCTGGTTTCGGGTCCCAAGGTCCGGCCGGGTGTGAACCTTGGCGTACGCGCCACGCTGTCCGACATCGGCCAGACGGTGGCCGAAAATTTCGGCGCGCACATCGCGCAAGGTACCAGTTTTTTACAGCAAATTCTATGAGAAAACCAGTCATGGCGGGCAATTGGAAAATGTACAAGACGCCCGCGGAAACCACTGCATTCTTCGAGAAGTTCCGGCCGCTGGTCGAGAAATCCGAACACTGCGAGATCGTGATCTGCCCCCCTTTCACGAACCTCGGCGCGGCTGTCGACGCCGTCAAAGGCAGCAACATCCGCGTCGGCGCGCAGAACGTCGCCTGGGCCAAGGAAGGCGCTTTCACCGGCGAGATTTCCGGCCCCATGCTGAACGCCGTGGGTGTCACCCACGCCATCATCGGCCACAGCGAGCGCCGCCAGTACTTTTGCGAGACCGATGAGACCGTTCTCAAGCGTACGCAGGCCGCGCTTGAGTTCGGCGCTCACCCCCATCGTGTGCGTGGGCGAGCGGCTGGAAGAGCGCGAGTGCGGCAACACCGAAGCCGTGCTGGTCAGCCAGTGCAGCAAGGGAATCGCAGGCCTCACCGAATCGCAGTTCGCCAGGATCGTGATTGCCTATGAGCCGGTTTGGGCCATCGGCACCGGCAAGACCGCCACGCCCGAAATCGCCGCCGATGCCCACCGCGCCATCCGCGGCCAGGTGCGCGAGATGTTCGGCAAGGAAGCCGCCGGCGCCGTGCGCATTCTATACGGCGGCAGTGTCTCGCCCGAAAACGTGAAGACGCTGATGGCGCAACCGGAAATCGACGGCGTCCTGGTCGGCGGCAAGAGCCTCGACCCGGTCTCCTTCGCCTCCATCGTCAACTTCTAAGCTACTCCTCCCGCAACGCATGCATCGGGTCGATATTCGACGCCCGCCACGCGGGACCGAGCGTAGCCGCCAGTGCGGCCGACCGCAGGACCATGGCGGCCGTTAATTCCCGCCGCCGCCCGCTCCGCCGCGGCCGCGCCCGCCAGTCTGCGGTTTCGGCAGATCCTTGCGCGGAAACTTGTCGGGACGGTTTGCCGCCAGATACACGAACGTGGCTTCCACCACCGCCATTTGCTTCATGTCGACCGGCTGGATGCGGTCGTACACGTCCATGTTGGAGTGGTGCGTCCGGGTCTCATAGTCCATCGGATCCTGGATGAACTGGAATCCCGGCAGCCCCACGCCATCGAACGACTGGTGATCGGTGCCGCCCGTGTTTCGAACCGTGATCACGCCCGGCGTCAGGTCTTTCAACGCCGCGAACCACGATTCGAAAATCGGCCGTGCCATTTCGTTCCCCTGCAGATAGATGCCGCGGATTCTGCCAGTGCCGTTGTCGATATTGAAGTAACTCGAAAAATTCCCGTGTTCGGTGGTCGGCTTCATCGTCGCCGGGTCGGCAAAATGCTCTTTCACATAAGCCCGCGAACCCAGCAGTCCTTCTTCTTCTCCGCCCCACAAAGCCATGCGGACGGTTCGGTCCGTCTTGAGGTCCAGCGATTTCAGCAGGTGCATCACTTCCATCGCCAGCGCGCTGCCGGCCCCGTTGTCGGTAGCGCCGGTGCCGTAGTGCCAGGAATCGAAATGCCCGCCCACCATCACCAGTTCTTCCTTCTTGGAGGTGCCCGGAAGCTCGGCGATTACGTTGAAGGAATCGGTGTTGGCCGTGTCGAACTGCGTCTTGATGTCGAACGCCAGCTTCACCGGAACATTGTGCTCCAGCAGGCGCGCCACGCGGTTATAGTGCTCCGCCGTGATGGACACCTGCGGCAGGTTCGACGTGATCTGGTCCATGGGCAGCGGTGTGCTTTGTCCTCCGTTGGGGTTGCGCGTCGAAGTCTGCGCACCGCCGCCGAACAGCGTGCCGCTTTCGCCCCGCGCCGAGGCCTGCAGCGTCAACAGCACGCCTTCATCTTTCCAGTAAGTCCGCAGTTTCGCCTGCAGGGCCTGCCGCTCTTCGGGAGTCATCGGCGGCTGGTTAGCGCCGCCGCGGCCCCCTCCACGCCCGCCGCGTCCGCCAAATGCGCCGCCGGCCGGAATCAGTTCCGTGGCCAGTTCCGTCAGCTCGTCGCCGGTGTACCGCCTGGCTAACGGAGCCGTTGGGAACGGAAGTTCCAGCATCGGAACCGTGAGCACAATCTTGCCCTTCAGTTTTCCGTGAAACTTGTCCATGTCGGCCTGCGTCTGCACGCTGGCCATAATGGCATCACCCGTCACCAGGCCGTTAGTTCCCGCGGTCCACGCTACCGGCACGCCAATCAGCGGCTGGTACGTAGGCTCAACCATGCTGCCCGCGTAGTACGTATATTCCCACCCCGGAATGCCCGCCGCCCACTTCTCCAGGTGCACGTTGCTCAGGCCCCATTCCTTCAGTTGGGTCACTGCCCACTCGCCGGCCCTCCGGAATTGAGGCGAGTTCACCAGCCGCGGGCCGAACCGGTCCGTCAGGTTATAAACGGTATTCATGACTTTGGAATCCTGGCCGAATTCCGCGGTCTTAAGCTTGTGAATGACGTTCAGGTCCACCCGCTCCGGCCGTGCGAATTCCTGTGCGATCAGCAAAATAGGAAGCAGCAGCAGACTAGCAACCGTGAGAGAAGTTTTTCGTTGCATAGGTTTTAGTTGTTTGAGAATACCAAACAATATATTGGGCGTGCCGGTAAGTATCTGGGTTACACGGAAGTCACCATGCTGTTTCCGCTTATACTTGAGTGAAGTTATGGCTCGCCGATACTTCAACGCTTTTATCTGCGCTCTTGCGATTTGTGTGGGTGCCGTTATTCCCCGCGCTGCCGCCGCCGATGCCGGTCGTTGGAAAGTCGCACCGCCGCCCCCTGCCTCGTGGCAGCGTGATCGCCTGGCCGATCTGAGCGCCCGCCGCAAGGCCGTCATGGACCAGATTGGCGATCACGGCGTTCTGATTCTCTACGCCGCCGAGCCGCGGAATTACGCCAACGATGTGGACTGGCCCTTCCGGCAGGAGAATGATTTCTTCTACCTCACCGGCCTCACGCAGGAGGGTGCCACCCTGGTGCTGGCGCCGGCCGCCGGCAAGATCCACGAGATGGTTTTCCTGCCCAGGCCGGATCCCTCGCGCGAGACCTGGACGGGCCACATGCTGACGACGCAGGAGGCTCGCGAAATCTCGGGTATCCAGGACATCTTCGATGCCGGTCAACTGAACGCGTTTCTCTCCACCGTGATTCCGCGGTCGCGCGCCGTATTGTTCGCACCCGGCAATCCCGCTGCAGGCGGGGGCCATGGAGGCCATGGTGCAACCGACGCCGCCGCGCCCGCAGGCGGAGGTGTAAACTGGAGCGTCGAATTCCAGAAGCCCATCGAGTATGCCGGCAAGCAGGAACTGCAGCTCTATATGATCCTGCCCGCCTGGCCCAACGCCGTGGAGTACAGCCGCGAGCAGCAGTTCGCCGCGAAGATCGCCTCGGTGGGCGCCGGCGTCAATATCAAAGACGCCACCGCCATTTTCAGTGCGCTGCGCCGCGTCAAATCGCAGCGTGAGCTCGATATCCTCCAGCACGCCGTCGATATCACCGCCGAGGCCTTTGAGCGCGCCTACGCCCTCGCCGTCCCTGGAACCTGGGAATACGAAATCCAGGCCCAGTTTGAATTCACCTTCCTGCGGCGCAATGCCCACTGGGGCTATCCCTGCATTGTAGGTTCCGGCGTCAATGCCACTACCCTCCACTACGAAACCAATAAAGATCAGATGCACGATGGCGACCTTCTGCTGATGGACGATGCCGCCGAGTTCGATCAATACAGCGTGGATGTCACTCGCACCATCCCGGTTAACGGCAAGTTCACCAGGGAGCAGGCCGATATCTACCGCCTGGTGTGGGAAGCCCAACAGGCAGGCATCGGGAAGGCGCTGCCCGGTCGCGCGGCTTCGGACATTCAGGGCGCCGCCAACGAAGTTTTCAAACAAGGGTTGTTCAAGCTCGGGCTGATCACCGATGCCAAGAGCGATCAACAGATGAAGATCTGGTTCCCGCACGGCATCAGCCACGGCATCGGGCTGAATGTCCATGATCCCGGCGGACGCGAACTCCAGCCCGGCATGGTAGTCACCGTGGAGCCGGGTCTCTACTTCCGCCTGGATGCGCTCGAAAACCTGCCCAAGACCCCGGAGAATGAGAAATTCATCGAGGCCGTCAGACCGGTATTTGAGAAATACAAAGGCATCGGCGTGCGCATCGAGGACGACGTGCTGATCACCGCCGGCCAGCCCAAAGTCATCTCCGCCGCCATCCCTTCAAAACTGGAAGAGGTAGAGGACTCGATTGCCAAACTCCGCCGGTCCGCGAAAACCAATCCGCTGCCGTAATACCCTATCTCAGCCTCCTCTCAATCTCCCGCACTAATTCCGCTTCGCCTTCGATCTTCATCCTTACTTTCAACCAATAGATTTCGAGCGGTGCCATCAGCTCATCGCATTCGTCGCAAAGATTTACTACATCCTTTTCGGTGGTCACCAGCGCCGTCGCGCCCTTCTGGCGCAACTGCCGCGCGGTACGGCGCAATTCGTCCGGCCGGTAGCGGTGATGGTCCTCGAACTCCACCCAATCCACAGGCACCACTCCCATCTGCGCCAGCGTCCTCAGGAACGATTGCGGATTCCCCAACCCGCAAAACATCCCCACTCGCCCGAACGGTGGCTGCGCCGGCTCAAACCGCGCGCCTGTCTGGTTCTTAACCCAGGCCTCCGGTTCCACGGAGGCGCGAAGCACGGGCGCCCCGGGGTTCCAGCGCCGCACCTCGCGCTCGATCGCCGGCCCCAGATCCGATACGTCACAGCGCGTGATCAGCACCATATCGGCGCGCGCCAGGCCGGCTACCGGTTCGCGCAACCGTCCGGCCGGAAAGACATCGCCCCCGCCGAACGGGTTGAGCGCGTCGATCAACACGATGTCCATGTTCCGCGCCAGTTTCCGGTGCTGGAATCCGTCGTCCAGTAGCAGCACGTCAGGATGGAATTCGTGGATCAAGAGTTTACCAGTGCGGAAACGGTCGGCTCCAATGCCGACAGGCGCCAGCCCCGAGCGAATCAGGATCTGCGGCTCGTCCCCGGATTTCTCGGCGCGCACCTTCGCACCCGGGGCCACCGCCATGTGGCCGATGGGCGAATTGCGTCCGTACCCGCGCGTCAGAATCCCCGGTTTGCGTCCGCGGCATTTCAGCACGTCCGCCACCTGCAGCACGCAAGGCGTTTTGCCGGTTCCTCCCATGGTCAGATTGCCGATGCTGATTACCGGCACATCCAGCTTCCGCTGCCGTTCCAGGGCTCGGGCCTGCCTTCGCTCTCCGCCCCATTCCCAGAGCCGCGCCAGAGGCCACAGAATCACGAGCCACGGCATCGCCGGGCGGTAGCGCGAGGCTTGCAGGCGTTCGCCAATTTCCCGCACCACGCGCGCCGTGCCCCCGCGCCGCGCTTCCACGCATCTGAGCGCTCGCCGCCCGATCTCCCGCGCCGCCGCATCGTCATCCAGCAGCCGCTCCACGGCGGGCGCCAGTTCACCCGCGCTGCCAATCCGAACGCATGCCTCCGCCGCATCGAACTCGCTGGCCATCGCCTGAAAGTTTTCCATGTGCGGCCCCAGAATCACGGCTTTCCCAAACAGCGCCGGCTCCAGCAGGTTATGCCCTCCGCGCCGCGCCAGCGTCCCCCCCATGAACACCACATCGGCCGCCGCAAACAACGCGGCTAGCTCCCCAATCGAATCGAGCAACAGCACCTGTACCTGCGGTTCGGGCTGCCCCGTGATGGGCAATGCGGACCTTCTCACATAGCCGACGCCTGCCGCTTCCAATTTCCCGGCCACCACATCAAACCGCTCCGGTTTCCTGGGAGCCAGAATCAACACCAGGTCCCTGCGCCGCGCCGCCACATCCTGAAACGCCGCGATCACCACATCGTCTTCGTCCAGGTCGCCGGACTCCGCCGGAGGCATGGTACTGGCCGCAATCCAGACCTTCCGCGTGTGTTCCACATTGGCCTGCTCCAGAAACTCCATCACCGGCGATCCCGCCGCCGCCCCCCTGGCCTCATAGTCGTACTTGAGATTCCCGCCGGTGCACACGCGATCGGCTGGCGCCCCCAACGCCAGAAACCGTTCGCCAATCTCGTCGGTCTGCGCCAGAATTGAATCCGCCAGCGGCAGCACCGCCGCAAAGAACCAGCGAAAGCGCAGATATTTTGGGAACGCCCGGTCGGATATGCGTCCATTGACCACCGTCAATCCTGCCCCGGTCCGCTTCACTTCGCGGAACAGGTTAGGCCAGATTTCGGTCTCCGCGATGGCGACCACCGCGGGCCGCAGAGTGCGCAGCACCCGCCTCACCGCGAATACGTAATCCACCGGCGCGTAAAAAACTCCGGCGGCCAATCCCTGCAATTTCTCATCAGCCATCTGGCGGCCTGCCAGCGTCGTGGTGGAAACAAAAATCGCGCTGTGGGGAAACTCGCCCCGCAGCCGGCGCACCAGTTCCACGCAGGCCAGAACCTCGCCTACGGAAACTGCATGCAACCAGATTGCTCCGGGACCGGTCTGTCTAAACGAGTGCGGGAGAAACCCCAGGCGTTGCGGCAAGGAATGCCAGTAGCCCCGGTTTCGCAGGCTGCGAAATAGGAAATACAATATAAGAGGCTGTAGGGCCAACGCCTGAAGGATTCGGTAGAGGAAATAGATGCCTTTTGTTTTCAAACGCTTGGTTCTTCTTGTGAGTATAGCCGCCGCCTATGCTGCGGACAAGGACGCGCCACCGTTCAAACCCGGACCCGCCGGCAGCTATGCCAATCACCAGACCAACGCTCAAATCACCATCGCCGTGGAGCCTTACGTTACCGACGATAAAGTCAAAACCGCATTTGGCAAATTGAACCCATACCAATATGGCATCCTGCCGGTGCTGGTCGTAATTCAGAACGGCGGCAGCAAAGCCATCAAGCTGGATCGCCTGAAGGTGGAATATGTCGGCCCCAATCACGACCGCGTGGACGCCACACCTGCCAACGAAGTCCGTTATCTAAAGCCTCCGCAGCGCCCCAATGTGGTCACCGGCCCCGGCGGCATGACCAAGGTGCTCAAGGGCAAAAAGAACCCGTTGGATGAGTGGGAAATCCAGGGCCGGGCCTTCGCCGCTGCCATGCTGCCCCCGGGCGAGAGCGCCAGCGGCTTCTTCTATTTTCAGACCAACGTCCAACACGGCTCCACTATTTACTTGAACGGCCTCACCGAAGCCGGCAGCGGCAAAGACCTCTTCTACTTCGAAATCCCTTTGCAGTAGGGACGCCGCACACCGCAATTCATCTCAATAACATCTCGACCCGTCTGAGTAGTTCCGACGCTGGAAACGGTTTGGGCAGAAGGTTCAGGTCCCGGTTCCACAGCGCATGGTGTTCCAGGGTATCGTGCCGGTATCCGGATACGAACAAGACCTTCATGGCCGGCCGCAGGGGCGTCAGCCGTTCGGCCAATTCCAGCCCCGTCATGCCGGCCATCACCACATCCGTGACCAGGACATGAATGGGCTTGTCATAGACTCTCGCGATGTCCTCGGCTTCCTCTGCGCTCCTGGCTTCCAGAAGCTGGTATCCAGCCCGCTCCAGAAACCTGTGCATCAGGCGCCGGACGCTGTCTTCATCTTCCACCAAGAGGACGGTTGGAGCAGGTTCTGCTCCGCCGGCGCGCTCCGATTCCGAAACCTCGCCCAGCCCGCAAAAGGTGCCGACGCTGGGCAGCAGGATGTCGAAGCTTGTGCCTTGGCCAATCTCACTGTTGGCGCTGATGTAGCCTCCGTTATGTACGATGATGCTGTGCACAATGGAAAGGCCCAGGCCGATACCGCGTCCGGTCTTCTTGGTGATGAAGAACGGCTCAAAGATTCGGGAAAGCGTGGCTTTGTCCATGCCTTCGCCGTTATCCGACACGCGCAGCCGCACATACCATCCCGGGCGGTATAGGCGCGCCGCCGGGCTTTGGGTATCGATTTCCAAGGTCGAGCTTTCAATCCGCAATTCTCCCCGCACCGGCATGGCATCGCGCGCGTTGAGCGCCAGGCCGAGAAGAACCTGCTTTAGCTGATTATGGTCACCGCGGATGAACCCCAGGGGCGAACCCAGGTGGGTCGCCAACGTCCGTGTAGTCCCAAGGCTGTGCAAGATCAAGGGCTCCACTTCGCGGATCACCTCATTGACATTCAGCACTTCGGCGCGCGCCGTTTCACGGTGGCTCAGGGTTAGTAGCTGGCCGGTGATGGAACCGGCGATCGTCGCCGCCCGTTTGATCTCCAGAGCCTGCTCCTTATCCTCGCCGGAGAGCCGCGCGCAAAGTTCGTCCGCGTATCCCAGAATGACCATGAGCTGGTTATTGAAATCGTGCGCCACCCCTCCTGCCATGTTCGCGACAGCCTCCATTTTTTGCGATTGCATCAGCCGGCTGTCCATCTCTCTCCGGCTGCTGATGTCTCGCACAACGACGATGGAGCCCAGAACGTCGTTCGCCGAGCGATTCTCGAAGCATTCCACTTCCACAACCGTGTGCTCTTCGGTCTTCGAGATTAACGTGTAGCTCCGGCTCTCGCCGGCCAGCAGATCGAAGATCGGATTCTTGGCCGGCGGAGCCGCCGCAGATTCCTCAAAGAGCCCGAGAACATCCATTAACGGGTGTCCGTGTGCATCGCTGGCGGACCAGCCTGTCAGGTGTTCGGCAACCGGATTCATGAAGACGATTTCGCCGCTGGTATCGGTGGCGATGATGCCTTCGCCGACATTCCGCAGGGTGGTCGCCAGCCAGTCTTCGCTGGTTTGCGCCTCGTGTTGTAGCACTACGATGGTTTTTTTTGGATCGGTAAATTGCATGGTCGATTCCCGCGAGAGCCTCTTTACACCACTGGTTGTAGCACGCGGGTTTTTGGTTCTTCGAAAGGCTGGGGCGAAACCCCTTTACAATCAATGCAAGATCGAAAATAACAAGCTGTGAACGCGATACGCCAACCCCATGACCATGTAGGTGGGCTCTGTAACGCTGGACGCCATTTTCTCAATCACGGCCATTTTCGAAAATCTGTCCTTCCGGTAACCCCTGCAACCACAGCAGCTTACAACTCAGAACCGCAGGCATCGCTCCTCAATTCCGCGTGGCGCCCCGATAAACTGAAATCGGCAACCGTGCCCGTCCAGGCGCGGGTTTCTGCTTTCAGGAGGTTTGATGATTTCCCGCTCGCTCTTCGCCGCCGTGTGGCTGGCTTCCTCGTTGCTGGCCGCCCCGCCGCTGACAACCATTCAGGACATTCTTTACAAAGCCGATGGCACGCGCTTCAACGGCACTTTGACCATCAGTTGGACCAGTTTCGAAGCCGTCGACGGTTCGGCCATTACAACCCAAACTTCCACCGTGACCGTTGTGAACGGCATTCTTCAGCTGCAACTGGTCCCCACAACCACCGCCATGCCGGCGGCCAGCTATTTGGTCAGGTACAACAGCGACGGGCGCGTTCAGTTCAGCGAGACCTGGGCTGTGCCATCCAGCATTAAGGCGCTGCGGGTCCGCGACGTGCGCTTTGGGTCCACTCAAGGCGGCGTCGCGGGCGCCGATACCGCTTCGCCGACCCTGCAGGAGTCCGACGTCGTGGGCCTGGTTTCCGACCTGGTGGCCCGGCCGCTCAAAGGTCCCGGTTATGCCGCCGGCCGCGTCGCTATCGTCAATGCCACCGGCTCGCTTGAGAGCGCTACCGGCAGCCCGACCGATTGCGTTCGCGTGGACGGATCTTCGGGACCGTGCGGCAGCGGCGGTGCTTCGCCATCCTTCATGGATGGCGATTCGCCCACAGGCGTGGTTGATGGCGCCAACACCTCGTTCGCCCTATCGGCCGTGCCCAACCCCACCTCCAGCCTGGCCGTCTACCGCAACGGCATGCTGCAGAAGGTGGCGCAGGATTTCACTGCCAGTGGCAACGCCATTCAATTTGTTGCCGCGGCCGCGCCCCAACCCGGCGATACGCTGCTGGCCAGTTACCGCCTCACGGCCACCGCTGCCGGCACGCCGCAAGCCTTCCCCGCGGCCCAGGTTTTGTGCACCGGCACCGGCACAGGGAACAACACCATCAACCTCGCGAGCCTTGGCTCCTGCACCATCCCTGCGGGTATCCTGCTGCCGGGCGATCGCGTGGAGATTCATGTTGACCTGGATCACCAGGGCGCCGCCGGCGGCTTCGCCATGGAGATTCACTGGGGAGCCACCACTCTTCTGCATCGCGATGCGGCAGCTTCTGACGTGCAGGTAACCGCGCGGGCCGAGGCTGCGATTGTGGCAACCGGCGCGCTGCTGAGCGCTCAGTCCTGGGGAACCGTGCTGCCCTTCGGCGCCGCCGTGGCCAGTTCCGCCGACGCCTATGCCAACGGCCTGACCATCGATTTCCCGGGCAAAGTGATTCAGGCCGGGGAGACCGTCACGCTGCGCAATTATACGGTAGTGCGGTTGCCGTAATCGAAGATTACTGCGGAAATTCCGCCGGCGCCTTGATGCCCTGCCAGCCTTCCCCGCTGAGCGCCAACAAGAAAGCCACCACATCCTTCTTCTCCTGGTCGGTCAGATGCAGAGGCTTGATTTTCTCGTCCAGGTTCTTGTTCTTGATGCCGCCCTTGTCGTAGAAATCCACCACTTCTTGCAATGTCTTCAGACTTCCGTCGTGCATGTACGGGGCGGTGTGCTCGATCTCGCGCAGTGTCGGTGTCTTGAACACACCCCAATCCCGCGGATCTTTGGTCACGGCGTAACGCCCCACATCGGGATCGGGCTTGTCCGTCCCCACCCCTAGATTGGAGTAGGCGTTCAACGTAAAGTTGGCGCCCTCATGGCACTGGTCGCACTTCGCCTTATCCACAAAAACCGACATGCCGCGAACCTGCGCCGGCGTCATGGCTTTCCGGTCGCCGCGCTTGTAGCGATCGTACGGCGCATTGCCGGAAAGCACCGTGCGCTCAAAGCACGCGATGGCCTTGGCAGTCTTGTCGATGGTGATCTCGTCGCTGCCAAAGGCCTTGGCAAACAGCGCGCGGTAACCAGCCACGGCCTTCAGGCGGTCCACAATCGCGTCATGCGTGTTTCCCATTTCGATGGCATTGGCCATCGGCCCCTTGGCCTGATCTTCCAGCGAGGCCGCGCGCCCGTCCCAGAATTGCGCCAGCGAGTAGGCCCGGTTGATCACCGTTGGCGCGCTGCGGCCGCCCTTCTGTCCTTTGATCCCGGTGGAGACCGCGGCGCCGTCGGTGAATGCAAAACGCGGATCGTGACACGAAGCGCAGGAAACCGAAGCGTCCGCCGAAAGGCGCCGGTCGAAATACAGATAGCGGCCCAGTTCCACCTTCTGGGCTGAATACGGGTTGTCCTTTGGCCAGTCGAATGGCGGCAGCCCCAGCGGCGCTTTCGGAACCGCGCCGTGATTCTCCGCCGCCAAACCTATAATGAAAAAGGCCGGCAGCGCGAACGCTCCGGCCAGCATGCTTCTGCGCTGCACTCAACGGGCTCCGTTACTTCGTAAGCCCCTGCACAAAAATGCCGCGATAACCGTTCACCGAGGCTGCCGTTCCGTTGACTTCCACGATGTGCCCCATGTGCTCCGAGCCCGAAGCCTTCGCGTCCACGCCGCCATCGCGCCGCGGATCATGCTCTTCAGGCATCAGCATGTAGAGCGTGCCGTCCTTCGCCAGCAGGCCGATGGCCTGCCCGTTATTCACGCACTTCTGCCCGCACGCGCGGTGCTTCTCGCCGTGCTTGCCCAGTTGCAGGTAGCACGAGAAGTCCACCACTTCGCCAATTACCGTGATCGGGCGCCCCGCCTGAGGCTTGCTGTCCACCCCCGCAGCCACCGTAGTGGTGGTCCACGGCTGATCTGGTTTAGTGCCGAGTGTGGCGGCCGGCTTATCGTAGCCGCCCACCTCCACCTTCATTTCGGGATGCAGAATGCCGCCGGCGGCAGCCTTCTTGGCAGGTTCCTGCGCCGTCAAACTAACCGCGGCCAAAGCCGCAACCATCACTGTGAGGATCTTGCGTTTCAATTGTTACCCTCCGATTTGAAAGCGTACCACAACCCGCGCAACCATTCTTGAAAGGCTGTGTTTTTTTACCCTATCCATTGTGCGGCGACCACGTGAGGAGTCATCGCTGCGGAAAGTCTTGTGCTCACCGGTGGAACTGGTCCCCCGCCCGCCAACCCGGCAATTGATCCTGATTCGCCACGTCCTTCCCCAGCAGAAACCCATACTCGGCCGCCTGCTGCAGCGCCGTGAAATCCCAATCTTCCTGGAACTCATCGGTGGGCTGGTGATAGTGCTTGCTGTTGTATTCCTCGTTAGCCTTGGCGCCGAACCCGGCCGGCTTCCCCGCAAACTCGGTCGCATGTTCAATCGAAAAGGCGGGTATCCCGGCATGCGCGAACGAGAAATGATCGGAGCGGAAGTAGTGGCCGGCCCCCGGTTGCGCATCCTCGGAAACCGTCAGGTTCAGCCGCTTGGCGATCTGCTGCGCCAGGGCATAAACGGTGGTCCGTTCCGCGCCTGTGATCACCACATCCTGGGCCCGGCCCCATGGATATAGCGCGTCGTAGTTCAGGGCGAGCGCAGTCTTGGAGGGCGGAACCAACGGATGGGTAGCGTAATATTCCGACCCCCTCAGCCCGCCTTCTTCGGCCGTCACCGCCAGGAACAGCGCCGACCGCTTGGGCTTTTGCGGCAGCGCGGCCCACGCCCGCGCCATCTCCAGCAGCACCGCGCATCCGGTAGCGTTGTCGATCGCGCCATTGTAGATCGCATCGCCGTTCACCGGAGCGCCAACCCCAAAGTGGTCCCAGTGAGCGCTGTAGATCACCACTTCGTCCTTCAACTTCGGGTCGCTTCCTGCCACCATGGCGGCCACGTTGCGGGTCTCCAGGTCCCGGATGCGCGACGTCAGGTGTCCCCGAATCTGAATTCCCAAGTCGATGGGTTTGAAATCCCGCTTCTCCGAGGCCGCCAGCAACTCATCCACGGTTTTTCCGGCCAGTGCCAGCAACTTCTCGCCGGCCTCGCGTGTGATCCACCCCTGCAGCGCCAGGGCCTTCTGGTCCGGCCCCAGCTTGACGAACGGCGATTCGCCTCCCCAGGAATTGCGCACCACGTCCCAGGCGTAGCTTGCCGTCGGGGTGGTGTGGATGATGATGACGCCCTTGGCCCCGCGCCGCAGCCCCTCCTCGTATTTGTAGGTCCACCGCCCGTAGTAGGTAAGCGCGGGGCCGTCGAAAAACTTGGGGTCGTTCGACGAAGGCTCATTCGTGAACAGCACCAGAATCTTGCCGGTCACATCCACGCCCTTGAAGTCGTCCCATTTGAACTCGGGCGCAGTGATCCCGTGGCCCACGAAGACCGCCTCGCCCTCAAAGCGCGTGTCCGGCTTCTGGGTGCCGCTGGTGCCCACGAAATCGTCGCCCCACTTCAGGTCCAGGCCCTTGCCCCATACCGCCGCCGAAAGCGTGGCGTTGGGCTCGGTCGCTACGCCCACCAGCGGCACGCGCTGGAAATAGGTGCCGTTGTCTCCGGCCGGCCTGGCCCCCGCCAGCGCGAATTGGCTGGCGATGTATTCGGTGGCCAGTTGGCCGCCCCGCTGCCCTACGCCGCGGCCTTCCAGCAGATCGCTCGACAGGAACCTGGTCTGTTCCCGAATGCGCTGCGCCAGGAACGCGCCCTCCTGGGCAAGTCCGGTCATTGCAACCATCACCAGTAACCCGATAGACTTTACCATAATTGAATGATATCCTTACAGATGGGGACTAATCCGCCCGGTCCTCACTGAACGTATCACACCCCAGAAGAGATAAACTCACCACAGATGGCCCAACGGACTCTGACCCATTTGCGCACTCTGGAAGCCGAAAGCATCCACATCATTCGTGAGGTGGCCGCGGAATTCCAGCGCCCCGTCATGCTGTATTCCATCGGCAAGGATTCCTCGGTCATGGTGCGGCTGGCGCAGAAGGCCTTCTTCCCGGGCAAGCTCCCGTTTCCGCTGCTGCACATCGACACCACCTACAAGTTTCAGGAGATGGTGGAATTTCGCGACCGCTTCTGTGCCGAAATCGGCGCCAGGCTGATCGTCCACACCAACACCAAGGCCATTGAAGACGGCGCCAGCCCGTTCCGCCTGGGTACACAGAAATGCTGCGGCCTGCTGAAGACCCGTGCCCTGCTGGACGCCCTTACCGAAGGCGGCTTCGACGCAGCTTTCGGCGGCGCGCGCCGCGATGAGGAGAAATCACGCGCCAAGGAGCGGGTCTACTCTTTCCGCGATTCCTTCGGCCAGTGGGACCCTAAGAACCAGCGCCCCGAACTCTGGAATCTTTTCAACAGCCGCATCGACAAGGGCGAGAGCATTCGCGTTTTCCCGCTTTCCAACTGGACCGAGCTGGACGTGTGGCACTATATCCATCTGGAAAACATCCCCATCGTGCCGCTGTATTTCGCCAAACCCCGCCTCATGGCGGTGCGCGGCGAAACCCTGATTCCGGTGGAGCACGACATGCCTCTGCTGCCCGGGGAAAAGCCGCAGATGGTGATGAGCCGGATGCGTTCGCTGGGCTGCACCTACTGCACCGGCGCCATCCGTTCCGAAGCCGACACCCTGCCCAAGATCATCGAAGAGATGATCCAGTTCCGCCGCTCCGAACGCGAGAATCGCGTGATCGATTTCGATCAGGAAGGCTCCATGGAAATGAAGAAGCGCGAGGGTTATTTTTAATGGCGCCGGTGTCCGGCACGCTGGAAACGCGCACGGCCGATTGGCTGGCCGCCACCGCGCAAACCGAACTGCTGCGCTTCACCACCGCCGGTAGCGTGGACGATGGCAAGTCCACCCTGATCGGCCGCCTGCTTTACGATTCGAAGGGCGTCTACGAGGATCAACTGGCCTCTGTCCGCAAGGCTACTCGCAATCTGACCACCGGCGGCCTGGACCTTTCCCTGCTTACCGACGGCCTCCGCGCCGAGCGCGAGCAGGGAATCACCATCGATGTCGCCTACCGCTACTTCTCCACTCCCAGGCGCAAGTTCATCATCGCCGACACCCCCGGCCATGAGCAGTACACGCGCAACATGGCCACGGGCGCTTCCACTGCCAACCTTGCCATCGTGCTGATCGATGCCCGGTACGGTGTGCTGCCGCAATCCCGCCGCCATGCCTACATCGCGGCGCTGCTGGGTATTCCGCACATCGTGGTAGCGGTGAACAAGATGGATCTGGTGGAGTTTCGCGAGGATGTCTTCACCGCCATCCAGCAGGAGTTTCAGCAGTTCGCCAATCAGCTCGAGTTGGGCGACATGCAGTTCATTCCCATCAGCGCGCTCGATGGCGACAACGTGGTGCGCCTGAGCACTCGGACCCCCTGGTACCAGGGCCCGGCGCTTCTGGAATATCTGGAAACGGTTCCCATTGGCAGCGACTTCAACCTGACGGACATGCGTTTTCCGGTCCAATATGTGATCCGCCCGGACCTGGATTTCCGCGGTTTCGCCGGTCAGGTGGCCTCTGGAGTGATCCGCCGCGGCGACCCGGTGGCCGTTCTACCGTCCGGCCGCACCAGCCGGGTGAAATCCATCGTCACCTGGGATGGCGAACTGGAAGAGGCCTACGCGCCGATGTCGGTGACCGTCTGCCTGGAAGACGAAGTGGATATCAGCCGCGGCGACATGCTGGTTCACGCCAACAACGCGCCGCACGCCGGCCGCCGCTTTGAGGCTACGGTAGTGTGGATGAACGGCAAACCGCTGGCGCCCAACCGGCCTTATCTGCTGAAGCATTCCACGCAACTGGCCCAGGCCCGGATCCGCGAGATCCGCTATCGGGTGGATATTAATTCGCTGGGCCACCAGCCCGTGAGCCAGTTGCAGCTCAACGAAATCGCCGTGGTGAGCGTGGAGACGCAGCGGCCCTTGTTCTTTGACCCCTACCGCAAGAACCGCGCCACCGGCAGCTTCATCCTGATCGACCCTATCACCAACGAAACCCTGGGTGCGGGTATGATTCAGCAGGCAGTCGCTTCCTCAGGCGCCAAGGGCCGGGTGACTGCGGCGGAGCGCACCGCGGCTCGCGGCCACTCGGCCTTCGCCATTTGCCTCGGGCCCGGCAAACAAGGCCAGCAGGACCTGGCCTATGCCCTGGAACGGCTCCTGTTCGACCATGGCTGCGTGGTGCAGGTGATTGAGAATCACACGCCTGAAACTCTGCGTCTGTCAGTCCGGACCGCCTATGACGCCGGACTCGTTCTCATCGTGGTTGGGGCAGACCGCGCGATCGTCCAGGATGCGCTGCCCCCCGGCAGTGTGGTCGCTATTGAGCCGGGACAACCGAATTTGGGAGTTGCCGAAACGGCGCGAAAAATTTGGACCGAGCTCGAAGCCGGCGGCAGGCTTGGCGGGTCTCAGAGTCCGCTGACGGGCGGCGCCGGGATCTAGCGGCCTCCGGATGACCGCTCCCTTACGGTCGCGGCTCGGTTCCGGTTTGCGTTACCCTGAACAATTAAAGGACAAAAACTTTGGCAAGGGCGAAAATCAGCGCACTCGGCTGCTACACTCCTCCCCGCGTGCTCACCAATCAGGATCTGGAGAAGTTGGTGGAAACCAACGACCAGTGGATCATGGAGCGCACAGGCATCCGGGAGCGGCACATTGCAGATGCCGGAATGGCGACTTCGGATATGGCGGCGGAAGCGGCTAAATGTGCCCTGCTGCATCGCGGCATCGATGCCTCCGGAATCAATGCCATCATCGTTTGCACGGTGACGCCGGATTATTTGTTTCCATCTACCGCCTGTCTTGTGCAGAACGCCCTGGGCGCGCGCGGGGCCTGGGGATTCGACCTGATCGCCGCCTGCTCCGGATTCGTCTACGGTTTAACTGTGGGCGCTCACCTGGTGGCCGCCGGAAGCCATGGGCAGGTTCTGGTGATCGGCGCCGACACCATGAGCCGGATCATCGATTATACGGACCGTTCCACATGTATCCTGTTTGGCGACGGCGCCGGCGCCATGCTGATAGAGCCCGCGGGAGAAGGCGATAGCGATCTGGGCTTCATCGATTTTCTGGGTGAAGTGGATGGCTCCGGCGGCGACTTCCTCAAGATGCCCGCCGGCGGCAGCCGCCTTCCGGCTTCGCACGAGACCGTCGACCAGCGGCAGCATTACGTCCATCAGGATGGGGGGCAGGTCTTCAAATACGCCGTCCGCAAAATGTACGAAGTGAGCCGCGACCTGCTGGAGCGGAACCACCTCACCGCAGACGATGTCGCCGTGATGATTCCCCACCAGGCCAACAAGCGCATCATTACCAATGCCGCCGAGCGGCTGGGAATTGCGCCGGAAAAAGTCTTGATCAATATCGACCGCTTCGGCAACACCACCGCGGGCACCATTCCGCTGGCCACCCGCGACGCCATCGAGCAGGGCCGTCTGAAGAAAGGCGATATCGTGCTGTTTGCCGTGGTGGGCGCCGGTTACACGGTAGGCGCAAGCCTCTGGCGCTGGGCATATTGACGACGGGGGCCGGATGTCAGGGGCCGGGGGCCAGGGCTTCGGCACACAGCGCGTAAACTGAACCGCACGCATGCATCGGGGCAGACCTTGGTCCCGCATTCACGCAAGAGGCGGAAGATCCGGCCCCCGGCCCCTGACATCCGGCATCCGTTCTCTGATTCGCACGCCCACTTCTTTTCCGTGCGGCAGATCCAGTTCCAGTATTCCGCCGGGGTCGGCTGTGGATTCGAACATCTCCTCGTCGTCGATCTCCACTTCATAGGTGCGCTTCGGCTCGAGGCCCATGATGAAGACTGCCTGCTCCTCGTCCAGGGTCATACGGAACTTTCGTGCCTGCTGGCCGAAGCAGATCATCGCTTCTTTCAGTGAAATGGGCGCGGCCATTTTCTGCGGGTTCATGGGAGTCAG
The DNA here is from genome assembly GCA_963817515.1 of Bryobacterales bacterium. GTDB lineage: Bacteria > Acidobacteriota > Terriglobia > Bryobacterales > Bryobacteraceae > DATMNI01. The sequence continues at coordinate 54,431 of CAWFPJ010000018.1, forward strand.
CTTGCCCTCGGAAAACATCTGCAGTACGCCCTCGTAATAGCCCAGCCAATCGGCCGAGTCTTCCCAACTGGAACGTACGAACAGATGGCCGAAATCGGCGTTGTGGTAGATCAGCGGCACAAGGTAATAACTCAACCCGGGTTGATATGGATTGGCCCATAGGAATTCGTAGGGCGCACCGAAGGTGCCCTTCAGCATGAAATTGTCGTGCATCAGCCAGCCCTGCAGCACCTGGCTTTCGGGCGCATTCACGTCCAGGGCAACCATGGCCAGTTCGGCCGCGCGCGAGAGCGCCGCCATTTGCAGGTCGGGTTCGCCCGACTTGCGCATGAACCCGATGCGGTACTCGTTTTCGGGAGCCGGATAAAGCGCCGGATAGTAGCTCACCAGGTGCTCGATCGGAAAGTCCTTGAAGAACCGCGGCACGGCTTCGCGCAGATCCAGATTGGTGCTGTCCCGTAGCGCGTGCAGCAACTCCCACAGCGGATAAGCGTCGTCGCGGGCGATCACACTGCGGCCGCTCTTGAGCGCCGGCACCATCTTCCCGCCCCACCAGTTGCGGACCACGCGCTCCAGTTCGCGCTGCGGCGTCTGTGGAACTTGATCGAACAAGCGCTACCGCCGCCAGCACCCGCGACCTTACGGCAGCCACGCTTTCGTTGGCCGCCGTATCGGCGATGCCGCGCTGCAGACGGGCCGCCAGGTCGCGACGCTGCGCCGGAGTAAGTATGTCCTGACACCAATCGAAGACGATGGCCTGCTGGCGCAGATCGTTAATTGGCGTGAGGCCGGGACCGAGCGCCCAAGCTACCGCTCGCCGGCCGGCATCGGCGTTTCCGGAAACCTGGTAGTAGAGCGCCTCCGCCAGGCCGCGCTCCGGCATGGGCGCCTTGCCGGCCATGAAAAGCTCGAACTGCTGCCACCGGGCCGAGGTTCTCTCGCGTTCTCGTTTGAGCAGCCGCAGGCGCTGGGGTCTCAGGAACAGCCGGGGATGCTCGGTGGCAACCATTACCGGCTCGTCCGTCTGTGGGGCTTGAGCCTGTGCGGTTAGGGATGGCAGCCAACCAGCCATAAGCAGGCTGGCGGCCCAGATTCTGGTCATTGGCTTGATTGTGTCATAGCGACACAGGCCTTGCCCACCGGTCCACAACCGCGTCACTCAACCACGCTAGAAAATAGTGTAATTAAAACCGCTTATGGAGATTGACACGTGGAAGCTTGATTGCTATCTATGTTGATGAATTGGCGAAGTACCTTAAACCTGCCCTCTGCTGTAACAGGCAGGCGGAAGAAGAGTGAGCCAAAGAGACAGCGTGCTTGCGGGAGCCGATGTTTGTAACAGTTTTAGCTCATAGTTCTTCCCTTGTTGGTTATTGCAGAGGGGTTTTTTTGTCAAACGGTTTCAAACGATCTCACCGGGGGTTCAGGTAGCGGTAGTTGTCTGGCGTTTCTGGTAAGGAAAATAGGACGCGGACCTGACCAGGAATTGACCTGATTCCGTTGTATTCCAGGCAGCCCGACGCCGAACTCCAGCCCAACTTGGGCGAGCCGCATCGGATTCAGTCCCAAAAGTCTGGGGACGGGACCGATGCGGTTTTTCTTCTTGGTACCCGCGACTCGGAGGATCGCGGGTACTACCTTCTAGTAACTCAGGCTTAGTAGCTCAGGGTTCCTGTCCGCGGCTCTTCTTCGGGATTCGGCAAGTACAGCGTCTTGCAATGCTCGCAGCGGTAAATCTCGGCATCGGCGCCGAACTTCTGCTTCACCTCATCGCCGAAGAAATACCACCGCTTCAGATGTCCGGCGCACAACTTGTCCTTGGCGTCCTTCTCATTGCAGGCCCGCATCCGGGGCACACGCCGCTTGACCTTGGTGCCGTCGCTCAGCGTGTCCACCAATTCGGATACTGGTACCGGCTTATCGGAAGCCGCATATTTCGGATTGGCCATATCGAAAACAGTAGCACAATCCGCTGCGGGCGACCGCTCCCTTACGGTCGCGGCTCGGTTACGATGCAACACGTGACGGCCAAACAGAGCCGCGACCGTAAGGGAGCGTATTCCTCCGCTACTGCAGCGGCAGGGTGGCGGCGCGGCGAAGTCACTCCGCCGATGGCCACCGTCACCTGTTGATTGCCGGTCAGCCCGGCCGGCACCACTACGTTGATCTGGTATTCACCCGCGAATCCGGGCGCCAGACCGCTGAACTGAACCGTGGCCTGCTGTCCCCCGATCATGACGACCGGCGTGGATTTCGTAGTAGCCAGATTGGGCCCGCCCGGCGCCGGCGCGCCGCTGGCCGGCTGGTTGTTCACCGGTCCCAGTCCATTCGCATAGAGTGCCAGAATCTCTCCCGCCTTGGCCGGGTTGCCCGGTAGATATGATGGCGCCGGTCTGGGCGTCTTCCGCCGCCACTACGCCGCCGCCCTGGAAGAATGCCGGCGTGTAAGCCGCCAGAGGCACGTCCACCACGTTGCCGAAGAAGAAGGCGTCGTCGATGGTCACTTTTACTTTCACGGAAGACTGGCCTTGCAATTCCCACGGCACTTGCACATTGACCTGGCCCGAACTGGCGAACGTCAGGTATCCCGGCACGCTGATCCCGGCCGACGGCACGTCGAAGCTAACCGTGGTGCCATCGATTACCAGCGGTAAAGTTCCGTCGGCTGTCGGTGACCCGGTATCCCCGTTGGCGTTGGTGAGAAAATCTGTGTCGATCAGGTTCGATCCGAAGATGGCCACGTAGGAGCCCGGTGCGATCGGGCCTTTAAAGGTGGCGTCGTTGGTCACTCCGGCTGCCGTAATCGTAGGCTGCGGTCCGATGAAAGCGCTGACCGGGTTAACCGGCTGGTTCACGGCCGTAATGGAAATAGTGGGCGCGCCCGCGCTCCCCAGCACCACGTCCGCCCAGGCGAAGCCGTAATTGTCGGTGTTGCAGGTGGCCACGGTCGTGGAGTTATTGGGCGAGCAGGCGGGTTCCCCGGTCACACTCCTGAAGGTAACGGCTCCCGCGAGGCTTAACCGAAAGGCTGACAGGCGAACCCACCACCGGCGCGCCGAACTGGTCTATGACCTGAACTATGGGGCCGCCTCCCAGATCCTGGCCGGCAAAGCCATCGAATCCGGCGAACCATATAACGTTGAAAGCCACGCCGTCACCCACCACGAACATATACGGCAACCGCACCGTCTGCACCCCTGTGGCTTGCACGGTGATGGCGCCGTTGTATTGGCCAGGGGTAGGAACGGTGCCTGAGAGCGTCACGTTGACTACACTGGATGCGCCGGCCGCCAGTGTGAGGCTGGGTTTGTCCACCGCCACCGTAGCGCCTGTGGCAGGCTTAGTGCCGCTGACCACCGCGAGCGCCAGTGTGACGGAAGCTGTGCTCTTGTTGGTAATCGTAATTGCCCTGCTGACGGGAAGCGCGCCGGTCTTCAGAAAGCCGAATGAAACCGTGGATGGCTCGGCAGTCACCGTGGTCTTAACCGCCGCGCCCGCATCCAGCCTGCCGGCGCCGATAGATTCTACATCCACGCCGTCGCCATAGGAATCGGTAGCCGTATCCTGCGCGGCCGAATTCACCAATGCCGACTTGATCTGCGTCGCCGTAAAGTCAGGATGGGCCTGTTTCACCAGGGCGGCGGCGCCGGCAACCATGGGCGTGGAAAAACTGGTGCCGCCGCCAATCCCCGTATAGCCGTTGGCGCTAAACAGATCGCCGTTGGGGTCGTAGCGCTGCGCCGCGGTATAGATGCCGCCGGGAACCGGGAGGTCCGGATCGTTGACGTCAGGCCCAAAATTGGTGGAGTCGGTTTCCGAGCCGCTGGTGGCCACCAGGTCCGGCTTGATAAGCCCGTCGGGCGTCGGCCCGCGCGAGGAATAAGCGGCAAGCTGGTTTCCGGCCAACGCCGGGCTGATTCCGGCCAGTGAGCTATAGGTCGCCAAATCCTGTTCTGTGCCGGACAGGTTGATGGTCACCGTCTGGCCCGGATTAGCATCGATGTAAGCCTTCAAAGCCTGGCCGTCACTGAGCGAGATCATGACCGTGGGCCCGAAGAAAGTTGTCCCGTCGGTGTCGAAACCCATGTCCTCCGGATTGATCGTGGCGGAGGAATCGGCCATGTAGAAGATAACGCCGATGGCTCCGGCATTTTGCGCGTTGGTGGCCTTTGTGTCGAAACTGCAGGAACTGGTAGTGGGGAGGGGCCCTCGCTGGATCAGGGCATACGCGCCGTTCAAGGAAAAGGCCGGAAAAGCGGTGCAGCCAAACCCGTCGTTACCCAGTTTCGTGACATCCACCAACGGTGCGGACAAGGCTGGAAATACCACGTTGAACGCCCCATAGGAAGGGTTGTTGCCGGTGGGGGCGACCGAATCGCCCATCATGGCCGCGATGCCCTTCAGGCTGCCGGGTGCGCTGGCCGCGTTCACGCTTACGGTGGAACCGAACACGTGCGAATTAAGGGTTGCGCCCACGCCGATCACGGAAGGCGCATTAGCCGGAGAAGCAATGCTGTTAAACGTAGGCGAAAAGGGATATTGGGCTCCGGAATAGCCATCATTTCCAGCCGCCACCGCCACCACCATTCCGGCTTTGACGGCGGCTTCGTATGCCGTGGCCACGGGATCGCACGCCGCATTGCCGGTCAATCCGCAAGCAGCGCCCACATCAAGGGCGCCTGTGTAGGCCGAGCCCACTACCGACAAGGTCGCGATATCCATGCCATCCTTGAGGGCATCGTTAACCGCCATGATCAGCACCGAGTCAAGCGAACCATCCAGCACTCCGGGGCTTCCCGAAACCTTATAATTTCCCAGGTAGGCCTTGGGCGCCATGCCGCTGAAGGTCACGGTGCCGGTACTCGTGTTGGCGGCGGCGCAGGAGGCTACCGCGGTGCCGTGTCCATCGCGGTCGCGCGGCGAATAATCGTCGGGCATGGAATCGGCCGCCGGATTGGACGGATCCGAGCCCGCCGCCAGTTGCCGCACATAACTTCTAGCCACGATGACTTTGCTGTTCGTGAAGGAGCAGTCCTCGGGGTGGCCCTGGGTGCAAAGCGGAAAGCCCGCCGGCATAGTCAGCGAGGAATCCTGAAAAGCCGGATGGGTCTGGTCAATGCCCGAATCGATGACGGCGATCTTGATGCCTTTGCCGGCATTCGAGGCTCCGCCCAGCGCGGCCCAGGCGGCCGGCGCGTTCATCAGTTGCGTGGCTTTATTTAAAGCCAGCTTGAAGCGCCGCATCGGCCGCACGCCGATCACGCCCGGAATGGCTTGCAGTTCGGGCACGCGGTCCGCCGAAGCGCTAACGAAAATGGCATTCAACACTTCGGTGACCGAACCCGTGACGGTGATGCCGCGTGAGTTAAGGGTCCTCAGAACTGCCGCCTGCTTGGTTTCAACCTGATTCCGATAGGCCTGCGCAGCTTGTGTGCGCATCTGGTCGCGCGACACGAATCTGGAAGAGACCGGCGGATCCTCCAGAAGAAGTGTGTACCGGTTGGGGACAAACTGGGCTTGCCCAGGTATTGCAAGAAGAAATAAAAGAGAAGTCCCGACAGCTAAAGTATAGACATTCCGCGGCAAAGACATAATCCTCCAGACGCTCTTCATTCCAGACACGTTTCTGCTTACTTTGGTGACCAGCCGTACGGTTGTGAAGGTTGTTCTTTCATGCCAAGCCCGCGAAGAGCGCAAAGAAAAACAGGAACTTCCTGGGTTCCTCTCTGCGGTCTTGGCGGTTCGTTTTGCGCCTTGGCGAGAAAGCCTTTCTTTTGGCTCAGCTTGTCTGCAGTCCTTTCGGCGCCATGGGCAGCGCCCTCACCCTCTGTCCCGCGGCATCGAAGATCGCATTCCCAACGGCCGGCGCAATCCCCACGATGGGCGTCTCTCCCGCCCCCGCCGATACAATATCCTTGCGGTCCAGCAGCACGCTCTCAATCACCGGCATGTCCGCAAAACGCGGCAGCCGGTACTTCGACAGGCGGTTGGTGAGGATCTTGTTGTCCGCGAAATCGATCTGCTCAAACAGCGCGCCGCCCAACCCCATGGCCACCGCGCCTTCCACCTGGTTGCGCAGATGTTCCGGGTTGACGATGGCGCCGCACTCAAACGAAACCACCGCGCGCAGCACCTTCACGGCTCCGCCGGACTTGCCATTATCCATATCCACGCTGACCTCGGCGCAGGTGGCCACGTAACCGCCCTTTTCGAACCCGGCCGCGATGCCGAACCCGTGCCCCGCCGTTTTCTTCCGCGCCTTCCATCCGAACTTATCGGCGGCTGCCTCAATCACCGCGCGCAACCGCGGGTCTTTGGCATTCTTCAGGCGGAACTCGAGCGGGTCCATCTGAACCGAGTGCGCCAGTTCGTCCATATAAGATTCGCGCGCGAAATGGTTGGCCGTCGCCGCCAAGCCCCGGTACGACCCTTGCCGCAGCGGCGTTTTGGATGCGTGGTACTGCTCTTTCTTCGAGCCCACCGCGTATGGCGTGGGCAGCCCCGACGCGCCTGAGTTGTAGTTGTGAAACTCCCACTCCGCGATGGTGCCGTCGGGGTTCAACTTCGCGCCCACGTCGATCACCCCGCCCGGCCGGAAATACGCCCATGTCATTTCCTCTTCGCGCGTCCAGTTGCGCTGCACCGGCTTCCCCACCGCCTTGGACAACCGCGCGGCTTCCTGCGCGGCATCGCCCTGATGCTTGCCGCCATAGCCCGACCCCGTATCCGGCACGATCACGCGCACGCGGTCCTCGGGAATCTTGAAACTCGCGGCCAGTTCGCTGCGCACCCCGAACGGCACCTGCGAGCCGGTCCAAACCGTAAGGTTCGTCGCCTTCCCACTCCGCCACCGCCGCCCGCGGTTCGAGCGGCACGTGGGCGATGTAGGCGATGTTGTAGGTGATCAGTTGGGGATTGGCTGGCGCGCCACCACCGTCACCGCTGCTATCCCGCGCGGTCTTGCGGAAATAAGCGCCGGCATCTTTGGCGGATGCTTCCGCGGTCACGGTCTTCCATTCCGCTTTCAGCGCCATCAGCGCCGTGGCCGCCGTTTCCGGGTCGCCCGCCGCCACGCCCACGAAGTTTCCTTCGCGAAGCACCTTCACGCCGGGCATGGCATCAGCCGCCGCGGCATCGAGCGAAATCAGCGTGGCGCCGAATTGCGGCGGGTAGAGCACCTTGCCGTACATCATGCCCGGCCGCTTCATGTCGTACGTATACTTGTGCGCCCCGGTCACGAAGCTCCGGCCGTCCACCTTGGCAATCGATGTCCCCGCCACTTTCCAATCCGGAACGGGGGTCAGCGCCGCGTTCGCGGGAATCGTCCGGGTCAACTTTTCTCCGTGGGTCAACTGCCCGAAGCTCGCGCTGTTCTTACCCGATGAAACCTTGCCGCCGGCAATCGAAACCGACGCCCGGTCCACACTCCACTTCTGCGCCGCCAGATCGATCAGCATCTCCCGCGCCGCGGCCCCCGCCTTGCGCATCTGCGGCCACATGCGCGGTGTGGTCATGCTGCCGAACGTCCCCATGTCGAACGGCGTCTGCGCGGTGTCGGCCATCACCATCCGAATTCCGGCCACCGGCACATGCAGTTCCTCGGCCACCGCCTGGCTGAGAGACGTGCGGGCGTTCTGCCCCACTTCCACCTTGCCCGTGTACACCGAAACCAGGCCATCTTCGCCGATGTGCAGCCACGCGCCTATCGATTGCGGCACAGGCTCGGCAGGTCCGCGCCGCGCCCGCGCCGGTTTCCTGCGCCCCGGCATCCTCCGCCAGCAGCAGCACCACAATGCCGCCGCCGCCCGACACTCCAAAGAAATCGCGGCGGCTGATCATGCCCGGCCTCCTTTCGCCGACGCCGCGCGAATCGCGCTGACGATCCTCGGATACGTGCCGCACCGGCAGATGTGGCCGTTCATCCCGCTGACAATCTCGGCTTCGCTCGGGTTGGGTGTCCGCCGCAGCAGAGACACCGCGCCCATGATCATGCCCGGCGTACAATACCCGCACTGCAACGCATCGGCATCGAGGAAGGCCTGCTGCACGGGATGCAGCTTCCCGTTCTGCGCCAGCCCTTCGATGGTGACGATGTGCTTGCCCGCCACCGAACCGGCTTTCGTAATGCACGATTTGGTAGCCTGGCCGTCGATCAGCACGGTGCACGCCGCGCACTGCCCTTCGCCGCAGCCATACTTGGCGCCGGTCAAATCCAGGTCGTCACGGAGCACGCTCAGAAGAGTTCGGTCTGCGTCGGCATCCACCCGCCGCTTGGAACCGTTGACATCCAGTTCGGTGATCCTGCCCATACGGCTATTATGCGCCCGTAGTCCGACGCATTAAACCGTAATAACGTTAACAATCTTTTAGACACGCAACTAGCGTTTGCCTGCCGGCGTTCCACTTTACGGAGGTGAGAATAAAATGAAAAAATTGCTGCCTTTCGCGGCCTTACTGGCCGCCACGCTAATGACCGGCTGCGCCGCCAACGGCGCATATGTGGTGCGCTACGGACCGCCCCCGGCGCCGCGGTATGGATTTGTGGGAGTGGCTCCCGGCCCTGGTTACGCCTGGGCCGACGGCTACTGGGACCGGCGCGGCGGCCGATGGTTCTGGGTCAATGGAGTCTGGAGACGGCCACCGCACCCACGCGCCGTCTGGGTTCCGGGCTCCTGGTTTGAAGAGCACGGCCGCTACCGTTTCCGCCGCGGATACTGGAGATAGGTACTGTCAGGACCACGAAACCGCCTTCGGACAATCTAAACGCAGAAACTCAAATCTAACGGGTTTCTGCGTTTTAATGTGTTATGTTATACAAATATTTGAAAGAAAGTCTCGGAGGAAACACATTGAAAATATTGTCTTTAACGGTGGTTTTTTACTGGCCCAGAATCTCCAGATACCGCGCCACCGTCTCGATCCCCCGGTAAAAATTCGGCAAATGGAATTTCTCATTGGGCGCGTGCAGGTTGTCATCCGGCAATCCGAACCCCATCATCACGCTTGGAATCCCCAGATACCGGTCGAACACTCCCACGATCGGAATTGATCCGCCCGATCGGATATACACCGTCTCCTTGCCAAAGGTCTGCTTCAACGCCTGGGCTGCGGCATGAATGAAACGATTGTCCGGATTCGTCAAGGACGGCGCCCCCGAATGCAGCACCTTCAATTCCGCCGTGACCCCCTTCGGACATGCCGCCTTCACTGCGGCTTGCATCTGCGCGATGGATTCGTCCACGCGCTGGTCGGCCACCAGCCGCGTGCTGATCTTGGCCACCGCGCGCGCCGGAATCACCGTCTTCGCGCCCTCGCCCGTGAAGCCGCCGCGAATGCCATGCACCTCAACCGTGGGACGCCCCCACACCCGTTCGAATAGTGGAATCTCCGGCTCGCCCACCAGTTCGCGTGCGCCCATTTCCTTGGCGGTGTATTCCTGCGCGTCGAACGGCAGCCGCGCCCAGGCTTCGCGCTCCTTGTCGCTCGGCGGCACCACGCGGTCGTAAAAGCCCGGCACCAGGATGTGCCCGTTGCGATCCTTCAGCGCACAAATGATCTCCGCCACCGCCTGCATCGGGTTTGGCGCCGCGCCCCCGTAAACGCCCGAATGCAGGTCGTGGCTGGCGCCTTCCACCAGCAATTCGTAATACACCATGCCGCGCAGCCCCACGCAGATGGTCGGCAGCTCGGGCGCGAACATTTCGGTGTCGCAGACCAGCGCGGCGTCACACTTCAGGCGCGGCGGCTTGCTCTTCACGTATTCCTCGATGTGTTCGCCGCCGGTTTCCTCTTCTCCCTCCAGCAGGAATTTCACGTTCACCGGAAGCCGGCCGGCAGTCTTCATCAGCCCTTCCACGGCTTTGATCTGAATGTAAACCTGACCCTTGTCGTCGCATGCCCCGCGCGCGAAGATGTCGTCGCCGCGCACCTCCGGCGAGAACGGCGGCGACTTCCACTCGTCCAATGGATCGGGCGGCTGCACATCGTAATGGCCGTAGAACAGAATGGTGGGTTTGCCCTGCGCCCCGAGCCACTCCGCGTAGACCAGCGGATTGCCCGTTCCTTCGATCAACTCGGTGGAGGTCATCCCGGCAGCGCGCAGCTCGTTCAAAGCGAATTCGGCCGCGCGCCGGACATCGCTCTTATGTTCGGAAAGCGTGCTGATGCTCGGAATGCGGAGGAAGGCCTTCAGGCCTTCGAGGAACTCGGTTCGGTGCTCTTGATAGTAATTCATTGGACTCCGTTATTAGTATCGGCGATCAGCAGTTTCCGATTCACCGCAGAGCCGCAGAGACGCGGAGCAAAGCGCAGAGATGAAAGCCCAAAGTATGTTGCATCTTCCCCCGCGTTTTCTCGGCGTCTCTGCGGCTCTGCGGTGAACAAATGATTTCAGTCTGAAAAGACCTTCTTATTACGCCTTGCTAACGGGCACTGGCGGCTGGTCTGGCTGGGGCACAGGCGTGGATGGCTTGTGGAGCAGCCCGATCACACACTGGTAGAGGCGGTTTCGCACTTCGAAGCGATCTGACGCGCGGGTGACGTAGCGCACGATGATGTCGACGCCGGAGGCGCCGGGGCGCAGGTTCACTGCCGGACCCGCCGTCAACGGGCTGGATCCGTTCCGCCGGGTTACGCGCGTCCACTCCTCCTCCGCCAGCCGGGTATCCTTTTCGGTTTCCTTGAGCACCGCTTTCTGGATGAGCTCGATTACCTGATAGGTATCTTCGCTTGCGGGAATGCTGAGCCTGATCTCATCCCACATCCATTGGCCGGTGGTCGAGAAGTTAAAGTACTGGCCCTTGATGGCGAAGCTGTTGATGAAGGTAATGCGGCGGCCGGTCGGGTGCCCCGTGTCCGTCCAGTTGCCGGTTTCGAGCATGGCGGTCCGGAAAATGCCGATTTCAACCACCTCCCCGCCAACGCCGTTGATCTCAACCCAGTCGCCAACCCGGATGCCGTTCTTGCCCATCAGAACGAACCAGCCAAAGAAGGCAATGATGAAATCCTGCAACACGACAGTGAGTCCGGCGGTGGCGAGGCCGAGGATGGTGGGCATCTGGCTGGGGGGCCCGAATACGACGAAAAGAATCAGCAGAACTCCGAGGACCTGTATGCCGAGTGTGACGATAGTGCGCAGGGTGTGCATGCGGCGCCAGTCAACCATGTGGCGGTCCAGGAGATGGCGCGCCAGCGCATCGAGCAGGATTAGGCACATGACGATGAAGGCAATCAGGGCGATGGATTGCAGCATGAGGTGCAGCACAATGCGGTGCTGCAGAAGAACCTGAGCCGACCATTTCTGATAAACCGCGGCCAGTTGCTGCTGGCTCTGGATGCGGTCATCGTAAGTGGCCAGAAGCTGGCTGAGCGCGGTCCGGTTCTTGAGGCTGGCCAGCGTGGCGGCTTTGTCGGGTGCGGCGCCGGCTGCGGGATTGGCTGATGTGGACTGGCTTTCCAGTTCATTGTGCCGGGCGGTGAGCGAGATTACGTCGGCTTGAGCCTTCTGTATGGCCTGCTGGATTAAGTCGTAGCGGGTGCGTTGATCCATCCACCTACCGAGCCGGCCGGCAAGACTGCCGCGCTGCTGCGCCGAAACGACGGCAACCGGGCTAGAGCCGCTGGTCTGAGCATCGTATTTGCGCATGGCGGATTCGCGCGCCGCCAGTTCCTGTTGGATCCTGCCGCGGTCATCTCCACCGGCGCGCGCAAGATCCTGCTGCGCATCCGCCAGTTCGTCCGAATCGAGACCAAGCTGCGCCTTGGCAATGTCCAGATCGTCGGCGACGGCTCCGGCGGGCTCGGGGGCGCGAGGGGTTGCCGAAGCTGGATGGGTTGCCGAAGCCGTGGGGCTGCCGGGCGGATTGCCAGGCGGATTGACAAGCTGCGTCAGGCGCTGTATGTGAGCCTGGTCCTGAGCGACGATTTGCTGAAGCTGCGTGATTTTTTTGGAGATCGCCAGCGCCTCGCCGCTGAGCGAATAGTGCTGCAGGCTGGCTTGCCGTAACGCGGCGGCGAAAGCCTGGTCCACTTCGTGGTCAGCCAGGCGCTCGGCCTCCCGGGCGTATTCCGTCTCCTCCGCGGTAACCGCCAGGCCGGCCAGCGCCTGAGCGGTCTGCCAGGGGGTCAGATCGACAATTGTGTTCTGGCCGGCGGCCGGACGGCGGGCTCTGCCCCGGTTCTGAAGAAAGGAAAGATGGCCCATGGCGTCGCGCGTGGCCCATGAGAAACCCAGGCACAAGACAACCAGCGCGAGCAGGCCAAGAAGGATCAGGAGCCTTGTTTTGGAGAGTACAGAACCCCGGGGAGCAGGTTCCGAAGTTGGACCCGTTACGTTGGTTGCCATTGATTCAATTGTGGCAGGTTGATTGGGCCGGCGACTCTTACCCTACTGGGCGAAGTGCGCGTGCAATCAGCCCGAGCCCACCGATGAGCAGGACCAGCATGACGATGGTGTTGAACAGGCTGGTCGGCTGAAAATAGACATGCAGGTTGGCAATGATGCCCGCAAAAATGAAGATCCCGCCGGCGATGGTGAGCAGCCAACCCAAAACGCTACGGCCGTTCCAGAACAACATGCCGATCCCGATCAGCATCGGCAGAAGCGTGACGCCGAAAGTATTCGTGCCGTAAAAGTTCCAGTAGGAACCGACCACCATCACTTGATTGGCCAGAAGGTATCCGCCGACGCAGGCCATCGCGAAACCGATCAGGAAGTGGCCGAGGCCGCCGGGCGTTCCACCCACGTCGCTCAAAGGATGCTCTGCCATGAGTTCGAGGATATCAGAGTGATATCGGGGTTTGGGGTTAGAATGCTACCAGGGGGAACACCAGTTATGCGGCGCTGTCTACCCGCCTTGCTGCTCTTCGGAGTGGTGGCTGCCGCCCAGACGTATCCGGGGCAGTACCCGAACCAGTATCCGTCGGGCCAGTATCCGCCGGGACAGTATCCGCCGGGACAGTATCCGCCCGGTCAGTATCCGCCCGGTCAGTATCCTCCAGGTCAGTATCCGCCCGGTCAATATCCGAATACCTATCCGGCAAGGCTGCCGGGAGGGGTTCCCGTGGGCCTTCCGGTTCCGGAAATCAAGCTTCCCAAAAAGAAGAACGACAAGAGCGGGAGTTCAGGGTCGTCGCATGACGACGAGAAGATGACCGTCGCCTCAGCCGATGGCAGCCTGCGCAAGCTTGGAGAGAAGGACCTGCTGCTGCAGACCGGCCGGAAAGCCGTGCTGCGTTTTCGATTGCTGGCCAAGACGCAATTCCGGAATAAGGCTGGTGAGCCGATTCGCGATTCGCTGCTTCACGCCGGCGACCAGCTTTCGGTGGACGTGAGTCCGGACGATGAGGAGACGGCGCTCCGTGTAACTCTGCTGCGCAGCGGCACGGCTGCGGATCGCGCCGCCGCGGAACAACCGGTCGAGGAGGCCGCGGTTCGCGTGCCGCGGCCCGAGGATTTCAGCAAACCGCATACGGTGATCACGCGGGCTGCGGCTGCGGGGGATTCCGGCGCTGTGCCGGAGCCGGAGAAATTAGAGAGGCCGGCCGCTAACGAATCGCCCGCGGCCCGTGAAACCGAGCCGATATCGGCTCCTGTGACGGCGCCGGGTTCCACTACGTCCCCGGAGTTGGCTTCGGTTCCGGTGACACCGCGCGATCCGCACCTGGATACCGACGAGCAGATCATCCGCGATGCGCGCGCCGCGGCCACCGCCTTTAGCGCCAGCCTGCCAAATTTTCTGGTCCAGCAAAACACCACGCGCAACTTCAGACCGCAGTTTCCGGGCCAGTGGCAGGTCATCGATACGGTTACAGCCGAGGTGGCTTATAGGGACGGCAAGGAGGAGTACCGCGACATCCAGGTGGATGGCAAGCCGGTGTATGGACCCATCGAACGGACCGGCTCATGGTCTACCGGAGATTTCGGCACCACGCTTGAAGACCTGATGTCCGTGTACACGAATGCGGCATTCAAGCGGCGCGGGCAAGACCGCATGGCCTCGCGGCCGGCGTGGGTGTACGACTATAAAGTGGAGCAGTCGAATTCGCATTGGGAGCTGGTTTCCCCGGACGACCGGCACTACAAGCCGGCGTACGAAGGAGCCGTCTGGATCGACAAGGATACCCGCCGCGTGCTGAGGTTCGAGCAGCGGACTTTGGGGATGCCGCGCGATTATCCATTGAGCAGTGCGGAGTCGGTTCTGGAATACGCGTTCGTGAAGATTGAACAGAAAACTTATCTGCTGCCGGCCAAGGGTGAGAACGCCGGGTGCTTTAGCGGCAGCGGTACCTGCTCACGCAACGTGATCGAGTTTCGGAATTACAGAAAATTCGAGGCGGATTCAAAGCTGAAGTTCGGCCAGTAGGACGAGAGATGCCAGGACGCCTACCCGACTACTGCTTGTAGACCGTCCCGGCTTTCATCACCAGCTTGATGCGGCGCAGGGCGGAGATGTCCTTGACCGGGTCGCCATCCACGGCAATCAGGTCGGCCAGCATCCCGGGCTTTACCTGGCCGATGTTCATGTGCAGCACCTGGCCGGCGACTGAGGTGGCGGACTTCAGCGCGGCCGCGGCAGGCATGCCGTATTCCACCATCAGTTCCAGTTCGCGGGCATTCTCGCCGTGCGGGAAGACGCCCACGTCGCTGCCGCTGAGAATGGTTACGCCGGCATCCAGCGCCGCTTTGAAGCTGGCCCGCTTGCGCGCGATGCCTGGCGGTTCCGGTTGCTGGCCTTTCCTCCAGCCGCCGTACTGGCTGGTGGCATCGCCCGCCGTCAGCGTTGGGCAAAGGGCCACGCGCCGCTCAACCATCAACTTGAAAACCTCGGGCGTGCCGCCGTCGCCGTGCTCGATAGTTTCGGCGCCGGCCAGAATCGCGCGGCGCATTCCTTCCGGGGTGCTGGTGTGCACGGCCACCGGAACGCCGGCGCTCCGGGCGGTTTCGACCGCGAGTTTCATTTCGTCCAGCGAGAAAGTGGGGTGTGAACCGGGAAGCGGGCCCCAGCGGTAGTCGCCGTAGAGCTTGATCCAGTCGGCGCCGTGGCCAATCTGGTCGCGCACTACGCGCATGAGGCTGTCGACGCCATCGGCCTCTTCGGCACCCTGCGGCACGCGCCATTCCAGGGCGAAGCCTTTGGGCGCATAACTGCCAGTGGCCACGATCGCGCGGGTGGATGCCAGGATGCGCGGGCCGGGGATGATGCCTTGATTGACGGCCTGCTTGAGTTCGACGTCGGCGTAGCCGGCGCCCTCGGTGCCCAGATCGCGCACGGTGGTGAAGCCGGCCATGAGAGTGGCGCGCAGATGATTGACGGCGCGGGCGGCGCGCAGGGCCAGACCTTCGTGCAGCACCTGGTCGTTCCAGGGAGTCTCGTTATAGGCGTGCAGCAGAATGTGAGAGTGGCCTTCGACCAGGCCCGGCATCAGGGTGGCATTCGGCAGGTCCACGGTCTTAGCGCCGGGTGCACTGCCGGCGGCCACGAACAGGCTTGCGAGCGGACCGGCCGCTTCCACGCGATCGCCTCTTACCAGCACTGCCCAGCCTTCGTGCATGGTTTCGCCATCGAAGACGCGCGCTGGTTTGAGAAGCGTGACGGCGCCGGGTTCGGGCGCGGGAGGCTGCGACGGCGCGACCGAAGCCAGTACCAGGAATAAGGCGAGGGCTATGGAGCAGTGCGCCTGCATCCGGCAATTATATGCCAGCTAGCGCTCCGGCTGATCGTACGGTTTCAGGCGGCGGATCCAGATATTGCGGTACCGGACGGCGTTGTTGTGGTCCTGCAGCATCAGCGGTTCCTCGGCGGCGTGCGCGGTGTAATGGGCCACCTGGCGGTAGATCATCGGGCCCATCAGTTCTTTGTGATTGTGCACCATGACGCCGTTATACAGCACCGTGACGAACGCCGGCTTCATTAGCTTTTCACCATCGAAGCGCGGCGCCTCAAATATTATGTCGTAGGTGTTCCACTCGCCCGGCTTGCGGGTGGGGCTTGCCAACGGCGGCCATTGGCCGTAAATGGCGCCGGCCTGGCCATCGGCGTAGGTGGGGTTCTGGTAGGCATCCAGCACCTGAATTTCGTAGCGGCTCATGATCAGCACGCCGCTGTTGCCGCGGCCCTGGCTGGTGCCTTTCACTTCGATCGGCGAGGACCACTCGACGTGAAGCTGGCAATCGCCAAAACTCTCGCGCGTGTAGAGTCCCCCGGAATGCGCGTCTACTTCGAAGTAGCCGTCGGCCACCTTCCAACGCGGTTCTACAGTCTTCTCCACGCTGCCTTCTTTTACGTGCTGCACCCACTGCGAGAGGTCTTTGCCGCCGAAAAGTACGATGGCGTCGGAGGGAGGTCCGCCGGGCGTGGAGGGCGGAGTCAGGGTGGGGGGATGCGGCCGGTCGGGGTCGTGGACATGCCAGGGCAGGCCCGGCAGCATGGGGGTATCTTTGTAGCCGAGATCGCCGGGCTTGGACGTTTGAGCGGCAGCAGGTACGGCCAATGCTGCGGCGGCGATGGCGCAAAGCGCGAGGAAGGGAATAGCGGCTCTGCAATTCATGTTTAACATGATACGCTGATCCTCATGCACCGAATAATATTGATCGCGATCGCTGTGCCTTTTCTGGCCGGGGCCCAAATGCCCCGCAACCGAGCCCCTTACGCTAGTGAACAATGGGTCCGGCTCTTCAATGGGAAAGACCTGACGGGCTGGGTTCCCGTGGGGCATGAGAAGTGGACCGTGGAGGATGGAACCATTCACGGCCAGGGCGTCTCCAAGGAATACGGATATTTGCAAACCGAGAAAAAGTACAAAGACTTCTGGCTTTCCATTCGATTCAAGTGCGAAGACGATGGCAACAGCGGAGTCTATTTTCACACGGAGTTCAAGCCGGGAACGGTGAACGTGTCGAGCGGCATGCAGTTCGAAATCGACCGCACACTGAACCATCACAACGGCGGGCTCTACGGCGATGGTCGAAACTGGATTGCCTGGCCGTCGCCGGAATTCGAGCAGGTGCTGCGGCCCACGGACTGGAATGAGTTTTTGCTTAAGGTGGAAAGCAATCATATGGTGGCGATTCTGAATGGCGTCAAGATCCTGGATTTCACCGACCCCGCCCCCAAGTCCTTCGATGGAACCATCGCGCTGCAGTTGCACTCGGGCGGCGAAGGCAACATGCGGTTCAAGGATATTTATGTCCGCGACATGTCGGTGCGATGACTTCTCGAAAAGGGGCAGTCGACCGCGGACTGCGCTTCATTTTCGAACACTCCCTGGCCGGCGAAAACTTTGACGATTGGGCGGGCGACTACCTGTGGTGCTTTTTATGTATTTCGCGCACCGCGACGGATCCGGAACTGCGCCGGCGAGCCCGGGAAATGGGTGCGCAATCCGCACGCCGATGGTATGCGCAGGAGACTCAGCTTCCAGCCCTGGCCGATGCCGGAGAAGCGGCGTATTACATTTCCCTGATCGATGTGGCCAGCCGGCTGGGAGTGGAAGACGAGCGATTGCGCGAGCACGTCCGCCAGGGGTACCGCAATTTCACGGCGCGGGATTACCTGGGATTCGACCCGGCAAAGGAAGCGCCGCCGGGATCGGAGCAGCGTTCCCGGTATGACGTGTGGTGCGATGCCCTGGTCTTGACCTACACCGCGGATGGCTGCGGAATGCCGCTGCCCGCATCGTATGCGGATGTGGCGCGGTGGGCGCCGGCTATGCGCCCTTATCCCGACCCTGCCAGTTCGGGCGAGACTAAGTTTCGCGACGTGGTATACGCCATCACGCACCTGGTGTACACCCTGAATGATTACAACCGGCATCGGCTCTCGCCGGAGTGGCTGCCTCAGGAATTCGAATATCTTCGGGCTCATCTGAAGCGGCCGCTGGAGGCGGACGATCCGGAACTGTTGGGCGAGTTTGTGGACTGCCTGCGGGCCTTCGGGCTGCCAGACACCGACCCTGGCATTGCCGCCGGCATGGACTATCTGCTGGGAACCCAGAACGCGGATGGCAGTTGGGGAGATACCGGGGATGCCGACGTGCATAAGCGCTACCACACCACATGGACCGCCATCGACGCCCTGCGCGATTACGAATGGGCCGAACTGCCGGAGGCGCCTGCTGTGCTCCGCCGCATGCTGCCGGTTGGCTGCGATGCAGTGGTAAGCTGAGCTTTCCTACGAACTGGTATGGATGAATTCCGACTGATCACGCTTGACCCGGGCCACTTCCACGCCGCCCTGATTCAGAAATCCATGTATGCCGGAGTTTCCAAACGCGTAGCCGTTTACGCGCCTTTGGGGCCGGACCTGATCGAGCACCTGAATCGAATCGCGCGGTTCAATCTGCGCCATGAAAACGCCACCTCCTGGGAACTGGACGTGTATACCGCGGACGGCTTTCTGGAGCGAATGACAGCTGAGCGGCCGGGCAACATTGTGGTGCTCTCGGGACGCAATCGGGCCAAGATCGGGCGCATCCGCGCGTCGCTCGATGCCGGGCTGAACGTGCTTGCGGACAAGCCTTGGATCATCCGGCCGGAGGATTTGCCGGCACTTGACGACGCCTTGACGGCCGCGGCGCGCCATGGATTGGTGGCGTACGACATCATGACGGAGCGCTACGAGATCACGTCGATGCTGCAGCGCGAGCTGATCAACGATGCCGAAATTTTCGGTTCGATTCTGCCCGGGACGGAGCAGGAGCCGGCAGTCTACATGGAGAGCGTGCATCACATTCTGAAGCTGGTGGCGGGCGTGCCGAACCTGCGGCCCACCTGGTTCTTCGACATCGAAGAGCAGGGCGAAGCGCTGGCCGATGTGGGGACGCACCTGGTGGACCTGGTGCAGTGGACGCTCTTTCCGGAGCGCGCGATGGATTACCGCAGCGATATCCGGATTCTCCAGGCGGCGCGCTGGCCCACCACCATGACAGCCGCGGAGTTCCGCCAGGTGACGGGCGTGCCGGGTGAGGGGCTGGATTATTATTGCAACACCAGCGTGGTGTACGCGCTCCGCGGCATTCACACGAAACTGGATGTGCTGTGGCGATGGGAAGCGGCGGAGGGGACCGGCGATACGCACCTGGCGGTGTTTCGCGGGTCTAAGTCGCGCGTGGAGGTGCGGCAGGGGAAAGAGGAGAACTTCCGGCCGGAGTTATTCGTGGTGCCGGAA
The DNA here is from genome assembly GCA_963817515.1 of Bryobacterales bacterium. Classification (GTDB taxonomy): domain Bacteria; phylum Acidobacteriota; class Terriglobia; order Bryobacterales; family Bryobacteraceae; genus DATMNI01. Next base: position 73,597 of record CAWFPJ010000018.1, read on the forward strand.
GATGCCGGCGTGATCCACGCGCTTCGCAGTAAGATCGCTGCGCTGGCGCAGCAGTACCCCGGCGTGGGAATGGAAGACCAGGGATCGCGGATTCGGGTGACTATTCCGGACTTGTACAGGGTGGGGCACGAAGCTCACTTCGCGCAGGTTACGAACCAGTTTTTCGAGTATCTCAGACAGCCTGACACGTTGCCGGCATGGGAGAAACCGAACATGCTGGCTAAGTATTATGTGAGCACCAAGGGGGTTGAACTCAGCCGCAAGCGCAACTCTGCTACCCTCTAGGTAGTTAACCATGTCAGCCATCAATGGAGATAAAGCGCGCTTCCACCGCATCCGAAAGAGCCGTTTGGCCGCTCGGGAGCGAAGCCGTGCGATGCGCAAGAACCTGTCCGAGGCTGCCTTGAAGCCTGCTATCGAGGCCAAAAAACCCTAATTTACATCAGGCATAAAAGTGTCGTTGGGCTGCGTGTAATCACCGGTGTCGGTGATAATCAGGGTAGTATGGCCTGGAATACACGCAGATGGTTATGGATGTTGGCTGCTGCCGCGGGTATCGCAGCGCAGGCTACCGCGGCAACCGAGGCGCAGTGCAATCAGTTGCTGCAGCAGGCACTCGAATCCAAGAATCCCGATACGCGCAAACAGGCCGTTGCCGCTTTGAGCCTGGCCGCCAGCCGTGGACCCTTGTTCGACACCCTGGAGCAGATGCTGGGGGATAATGACGTGCAAGTGAGGGAGGCGGTGGTGGCTAGCCTGGCGGAAGTGAAAACCAGGAAGGCCACCGCGGCGCTGCTCAGGGCATTGAACGATGAAGTGCCGGAGGTGAGCTTCGCCGCCGCCAAGGCGCTGTTTGCGCGGCACGACCCCGCAGGCAGGCAGGCGCTACTGTCGGTGCTGGCCAAGGAAAACAAGGCCACGTCGAATTTCTTCAGTACAAAGAAGCGCACCGCTCTGCGCATGATGCACACGCCGCGGACCGCGTTTCTGTTCGCTGTGCGTGAAGGAGCCAGTTTCGCTCCGGTGCCAGGCTTGGGGCAGGGCATCGCGTCCATGCAGGGCATCCTCACTGACTCCGGAGTTTCGGGCCGCGCCACGGCGGCGCTGATGCTAAGCAATGACAAGGCCCCGGCCACGCTTGAGGCCCTCAAGGATGCTCTGTTCGACAAAGATGCCTCCGTGCGCGCGGCCGCCGTGCATTCCTTGAGCCTGCGAAACGATCCGGCGCTGATCAAGACTCTGGAGCCGCTGCTGGAGGACGACAAAGAAGCGGTGCGTTTGCGGGCGGCGGCGGCGTACCTGAGATTATCCTCAATACGGGCCGCTGCCGGGAAGGGTACGAGCACCACCGCACCGAAGCCGTAAAGGCGATCCTCCGATGACCACGGCGTGTCGTCCGCGGTTGTGATCACGAGCACCATTTCTGGGGCTTCGGTAGGATTTCGTACGGTTACACGGCGGTTCGCGGTCGGATGATAGAAGTTATGGCGACACCGCGACCAGAGCAACCTTTTCTCAGTGACATCAAGGAACTTCGCCGGCGCGCACGGCAGCATATGGAAAAAGGCGCGGTCACGGACGGCTACAAGGCCGATCTTGAGACCGTGCACCGTTTGCTGAATGAGGCGCTCGCTACCGAACTGGTGTGCGTGCTGCGATACAAACGCCACCATTTCATGGCGCAAGGTCTGAACGCGCAATCCGTGGCCCAGGAGTTCGCGGAGCATGCGGCAGAGGAGCAGACCCATGCCGACCAGCTCGCCGCACGAATCACACAACTGAACGGCGAACCGAACTTCAGCCCTGAGGGCATGTTGACGCGCAGCCATTCCGAATATGTGGAAGGTGAAACGCTTCTGGACATGATTAAGGAGGACCTGGTGGCGGAGCGTATCGCCATCGAGTCCTATTCGGAAATCATCCGTTACCTGGGCGATAACGACCCCACCAGCCGGCGCATGATGGAGGAGATTCTGGCCAAGGAAGAGGAGCACGCCGAGGACATGCAGAACCTGATCCAGCGCGTGGGAAAAGCCGGACTATAGCATTAACCCCACCAGGTTTCTCCGGGCGCTAAATGCGCCTTCAGCACATCCGGATTTAGTTCCACGCCAAGGCCCGGCTTGTCGGTGACCTGCACGAACCCGTCCTTGATGTACGGTCCGTCAAGCAGCAGCCATTGGTCCATCCAGTCTCCAGTCCCCGTGATGGTCTCGCAGGTCATGTAATCGCGGATGGATGCGGCCCACTGGCAGGTGGCCCAGGTGTGAAGCTGGCTGCCGGTATTGTGGTTGGCCATGGGCAGCCCGAACACGTCGGCCATGTCGGCAATCCGCTTGGTTTCGAGGAACCCGCCGCTGTTGCGCAAGTCCGGATGCAGAATGTCGCATCCCCGGTGGATGATGAAATCCTTGAAGCCCTGCCGCCGCGCCAGGTTCTCGCCGGTGCAGACGGGCACGTGCACGCTCTGACAGAGCTGCGTCCAGACCTCCGAGTATTCCACTTGCAGCGGATCTTCGAACCACAGCGGCTTGATCGGCTCGACTGCCTCGGCGATCTGGATGGCCGTCCGCAAATCGTACTCCCAGTGGCAGTGGACCATGATGTCGTGGTCCCATCCCAGAGCCTCACGGCAGTTCTCGAAGCCTTGCCGGATCTGGATCAGCTCTTTGGTGGTGAGCACGCGGTTGGCGGCATCGCGGCCCTTGTCCACAGCAGGGCTGGTGTGCGGAAAGCCAAACTTATGCGCCGTAAAGCCTGCCGGATCGGCTTTGACTTTCTGCGCCCAGTCACGGCATGAGGTCTTGTCCAGCATGTTGCGCGGCGCCGCGTGGTCATACACCCGGACCCTCTGGCGGAACCTGCCGCCCAGCAGCGTGGCGGTGGGAACGCCGAGCGCCTTGCCCGCCAAATCCCACAACGCCATCTCAATGCCGCTGGCGGCGCGCATCAGGTTATGCGCCGAACCGTCGGTCCGCGTGCCGCTAAGATCCTTGGCGTGCTCGTCCAGGAAAGTGTAGATGGTGTCGATTTCGAGCGGGTCTTTACCCACCAGCCCCGGCTTTAGCGACAGGATCTGATCTTTGACTCCGATACCCGGTGTGCCGTAAGCTTCGGCCACGCCAAAGATGCCGTCGTCCGCAATCACCTTGACCAGAAGGTAGGTACGGGAAGGCCCCTGTATCGTCATGGTCCGGACGTCGCGGATCTTGAGTTGGTTCTTCGCCGCCGCGGCAAGCTGGTGATAGCCGGCCAGAAACGTGGAAGCGGCGGCGCCGAAAAACGCCCGCCGGGATAGACGATGTGAGGTCATTGCGATCCCCCCCTGCGACGGTGATTGTATCGCAGGGAAGCGGCTACTCGCTCTGATCTTTTCAGCGCACCCAGCGCCGGGCTTTCATTTCAAAGCGAGGCAGATATCCGCAAGGAACCAGGGACACCGAGATGCGTAGCGCAAATGCGTCGGTCAACGCGGCTTCGAGGCGCCGCGCCAGGTTCGGATCGTTGGCAAACTCCGGTGCGGGCTCCACCTGAATACTCAGCTCGGGGAGCGAACGGCCGCTGTGAATTTCAACCCGGTACTCAACTACGCCGTCGCACGCCCGCAGCATGTCATCCACCGCGCTGGGATGGATGTTTACGCCGCGCACAACCAGCATGTCGTCGGTTCGGCCCAGGATCCCCCCGTGAAGCGCCAGGTCGTAGCTGCCGCACTGGCAGCAGTCCTCCACCCCGGCCTGCACCACATCGCCGGTGCGATAACGCAGAAGGGGCGATCCCAAGCGGCCGAGGTTGGTAAGCACGAGTTCACCGGCAACTCCTCGCTCAACGGCGCGCTCGCTTCCTGGATCGATCACTTCGGCAAAGTAAGAGGACTCGATCACGTGCAGCACGCCCGGCCTCTTGGGACATCCGTAGCTGACGGGACCAATTTCGGTCATGCCATGATGATCAACCACCTGCGCGCCGTGCCACAGTTGCGAGATGTGGCTTCGCGTTGCGGGAATACTGCCTCCCGGCTCACCGGCCACGATGATCGTTCTCACTTTAGCGGCAGACAGGTCGATGCTCTCTTCCGCGGCGACTTCGGCCAACCGCATGGCGTAGGTGGGTGTGCAACACAGCACCGTGACCGACGTATCGATGATGGCGCGCAATCTCCCCGAACTGCGCATGCCTCCTCCGGGTATCGACAGGCAGCCCATCTGCGTGGCGGCTTCAAATGCCGCCCAGAAGCCCAGAAACGGCCCGAACGAAAAGGCAAAGAATATGCGATCTGCGGCCTCAACGCCGGCTGCCCGATACACATGGTTCCAATTGCTCAGCACCCATTGCCAGCTCTCGGGCGTGTCCAGCCAGCGCATGGGATTGCCGGTGGTGCCGCTGGTTTGACAGAAACGGGTGTAGCGCTGCAGGGGATACGTCAGGTTCGATCCAAAGGGAGGATGGTGGAGCTGATCCTCGCTCAACTCCTGCTTGAGAGTGAACGGCACGCGTTGCGAAAACTGATCGAGACTCGCCAGGTCCGAATCCATGGCGGCGGCCTGCAGCTTGCGCGAATAGAATGGATTATCCCGGCGAACGGCGGACAGAAGCGCGCGCAGTTTTTGAAGCTGGCCGGCTTCAATATCTTTGCGGTCTAGCGGCCCCGAGGCGCTTAGCGGCATGAATCCAGAATTTTTCAGGCGACGCCTTCTCCGGCGCTGGCTTCTAAGATCAGGGGCTTGCCATGCGGGAGCGCTTCCGGAACGGCCGCAAATTTTGCCACGGCATCGAAAAGCGGCTTGAAATCCCGAAACAGATTGCCGATGAGGCAGTCCGTCATATCGCCCTTCAACTGCGGAAACTCGGTTATAAACTGCCGGAAGCTGAACTGGTGATTGTAAAATGCGTAGACCAGTTTCCGCATGGACTCGATGCCGTAGGCAACCTGTGCGCCGTACTCGCGAAACCGCTCCGCCGAAACGTCGCCTGCCGTCAGGGCCGCGTCCACGGCATCGGCGGCCAGTTCACCGCTGCGCAGGGCTATGAAAACGCCGGACGAAAATACCGGATCGAGGAATCCAAACGCGTCCCCTACCAGGACCAATCCATCCGTGGCGCAGTGGCGGGAGCGATAGGAATACTCCCCGGTCACGCGATACGGTCCAAATTGCCGCCCCGCCGCCAGGTGTTGTTCGATCCAGGCGTTCTTCTTCACCTCGCGATGAAAGATGGCGGGAAGCTCTCGTGTGCCATTGTAAAGGTAGTCCTTCTCCGCAACCACCCCCACGCTCACGATATCGCCGGCGAGGGGAATATACCAGAACCAGCCTTTTTCCGGAACGTACGCCACGGTGGTGGCGCCCTCGTCCACTCCTGGATCGCGCAGTGCGCCCTCGTAGTAAGTCCAAACCGCGATCTTGTTCAAGTACGGATCGCGCACCTTCCACCCGTTGCGCGTCACCGCGAACGCGTCACGCCCGGTGGCATCTATCGTTATGGGCGCGTGAAATTCCAGCGCGGCTCCATCCTTAGCAATGGCCCTCACTCCGGTGACCGCACCATTCGGCTGAATCAAATCCCGGACTGTGATCTCCTCGATCACCTCCGCGCCTTTCTGGCGGGCGTTGTCGAGCAACATCTGATCGAACTCACTGCGCAAGACCTGCCAGGTTCCCGATGCTTCATGCGTGAGATGTTGAAAGAAATAGAACGGCACAGACGCCCGTCCACTGGCGCCAACAAACTGGACACTGTATTTCTTCGTGAAGTGAGAGTTCTTCATCCGGTCCAGGACGCCGATGCGTTCCAGCGTAAAGTAACCGTAGGGCAGCAGCGACTCGCCGATGTGGTAACGGGGAAACTTCTCCTTCTCCAGCACCAGCACCCGCCGGCCCTTTTGTGCGAGCACGGTCGCCGCCGTGGAGCCGGCTGGACCGCCCCCAATCACGATGGCATCGTAATGATTCGGGTTGTGCATGTGGTTACTGTCCTCACGCATAACGCGCGTGGCGATGTTGGGGCAGGAAGAACTCGTGTAGCAGGCGGTCTACTTGCAGCAGGCCGTCGCGATTGAGCCGGATGCCGTCCGCATCATCCGCGCCATTTGTATCAATCGCCAGAAAACCAAGCTCGCGCAACTTGCCCAGCGAGGCCGCAAACCGCTGGTGGATGTCCACCCCGAACTTATCTTGAAAGTACGGCGCGGAAACATGCCCGAGTTTCATTTGCAGAATCAGCTCGCGAATCATGCGCTCGTCCGGAGTGAGATTCAGGGCGCGGTAAATCGGAATCGTCCCCTGACGAAGTTTGGCGCAGTATGGCCCGAACTCGTGCTCGTTTTGAAAATGAGTGCCGTGGACGTGAGAGAAGGAAGCCACCCCCAGGCCGACCATGTCAGCGCCGGCCCACAAGAGGTCCCGATAGAGAAAACGAGTACGCGACGGATCCTTCACTGCCGTGTAAGCGCTGCCCACGGTGTAGCCCGCGCTCTCCAACTCCGAAAAGGCGTAACTCACCCACTGGCGCTTGGTCTTCCAGCTTGCAACCGGCGCCACCGTCTGACCCTGCACTTCCATTTCCTTGAAGATCGTCGTGTTATACGGGATCTCCATCTGATAAATGGTGACGCTGTCGGGAGACAAGGCGATGGTTTTGCGCACACAATCGCGCCAGTTCGCGGTGGTTTCACCGACCATTCCAGCGATCAGGTCGATATTGATTTGAGGAAATCCGATGGAGCGCGCGAAGTGATAAGCCGGCTCGATTTCTTTCGAAGTATGGGCGCGGCCGTTGCCTTTCAGGATGTCGTCGTCGAAATTCTCGACACCCAGACTAAGTCGGCTCACACCCAGGTCTTTGATCACCTGGAGCTTGCCTTCGGTGAGAGTTCCGGGCTCGCATTCGAAGGTGACCTCCTCCGCCTCATCCCACGGCAGCAAGAGTTTCATTCGCTCCACCAGCCCGGCAAGCTGGCGCGACGAAATATAGGAAGGAGTGCCGCCTCCAAAGTAAATGAACTTTGGTTTTCTGCCGCCCAGGAAGGGTTTCTGAGTGTAGAGGGTCAATTCCTGAATGGCAGCATCCAGGTAACCTTCCACTTCAGCCGCATTCTTGTCGGTATAGACTTTGAAGTAACAAAAGTGACACCGCTTCCGGCAAAATGGAATGTGCAGGTATATGCCCAGCGGAGTTTCCGGAGCCGGCTCACGGTCCAGGGCGGCATAAGCATCCGCCACGCGATCCGGGCCCCAAAAAGAGTAGGGCGGATAGTTGGACACAAAATAGCTGCCGGCAGTGGTCTCTTCCTCCAGACCAACATCCTTGATATGTTCGGTTGGCATTGGTTCCAGACCCAAAAACCAGGCGTTCCTGTGGATTTCCCCAGGTCAAATCAAGTATACACCAGGCCGCCCCGGACCATCTCCAGCCTGCTAAAACAGCACCTTCAGGCCCAGTTGCAGGCGCCGCGGACTCCCCGCCGACAGGATCTGGCCGAAGGTGGGCGAGCCGACGAAATTATCGGGCAGGCCGAAGTTCGCACGGTTGAAAATGTTGAACGCCTCAGCGCGGAATTGCAGCGTCGCATGCTCGCGAAACACGGTGTTCTTGACTAGCGAAAGATTTACGGTCGCCAGCCCCGGACCTTCGAGAGTGTTGCGGCCGGAGTTGCCGAAGCTGCCGGGCGGCGGGATCACGAATGCCGCGGTATTGAACCAACGCGCGGGTGTGCGGTCCGAGATCCGCGGATCTCCAGCCACGTTCGGCCGGTTGTTGGCTCCGAAACCTAGGCTGGATATTCCGGTGTTGCTGTTGTCGAAGCTGGGCAGCAGCGCCGCCGTGAACGGTTGGCCGGTCTGAAACTGGAGAATGCCGAAGCTCTGCCAACCACCCAGCACGCGGCCCTTCCCCAACGGCAGATCGTAGGCATAGCTTAGCGCCAGCCGCTGCCGCATATCGAAACTGGAAAGCCCGCGCTCGGCGCGGAGGTTGTAACTGTTCTGCGGGTAATTCGGATCCCCGGCGCTGGCAAAAAAGCCCGAGCCGTTGTCGATCGATTTCGACCAGGTATAAGAGGCCAGCACCGACAGCCCAAACTCCAGTCGCTGCTCAAAGCGCGCCTGCAGACTGTGGTAGATGGAGTTGCGGTTCGACTCCAACAGGTTGATGTCGTTAAACTGCGGCACCGGCCGCGCGAAGAGGGGCGACGGCGTGGGTGGCGGCTGGTTGATGTCGCGCGCGCCAATCAGTCCGGTGCCTTTCGATCCCACATAGCCGGCCTCGGCCATCCGGTTCCGGCCAAGCGCGCGCTCGAGGTTGAAATTCCATTGCTGGATGTAAGGTGTCCGCAGGTCGCGCTGGAAGGCCAGCGCGGACGATGGCGTGGGCAGTGGAAAGTCGCTGGGGAACGGATTGGCGAGCAGCAGCGGAGCCGTCGGACCAAGCGGGTAGTACACGTTGAAATTAAAATAGGGCGGACTAAAATACAAACCTTCTCCGGGCGCCAGTGAGGCTTGGTCGTAGTAGAGGCCATAGCCCGCGCGCAAGACCGTGCCTCGCAGACGGGCCGGCATCCAGGCCATGCCCACGCGCGGCGCGAAATTGTTGCGGTCCCCTACGTAGCCGCCGGACGGCATCCCCTCAGTGCCGACAGGGACCAGGGCCTGGCGCACCGGATCGTACAGGTTGGCGCGATTCTGCGCGTCGGCCGCAGGCGTGTTGTATTCATAGCGCAGGCCCAGCGTCAGCGTCAGGTTGGGGCGGACGCGCCAGCTATCGTTGGCAAAAAAGTTGTAGCTATGGCTGCGCAGATGCTGCGCGTTGTCCAGCCGGGCGACGCCGGAATCGGTTGGGATGCCCAACAGCAGCTCTGCCAGCGCATTGCCGGTGAACCCGGTGAAGTCGATAAAGCCGCGTGATTCCACGTCGCGGAAAGCGTTCTGCTGCAGAATGCGTGCATCGAAGCCGAACTTCGCCAGGTGGCGGCCGCGCACGTAGGTCAGGTTGTCCATCACCTGATAGACGTTGGTAGTGCCATGCTGCGGGTTGTTGGCTTCATCGCCCAACGGCGAGAAACCAGTGACGGAAATGGCGGTGAGGCCGAGATCGCGGGGATTGGTGGATACCGTGGGCAGCCCGACCGCGCTGTTGACGTTGTGGCCCAGGTCCTGCTGGAAAACGCCCAGCGATACCCGGTCGAAACCGGCGCGAATCTCGTTGAGCAGGGACTGTGTGAAAACGTGGGTCTCGCTGACCATCGCGTTCTGCGCGCGGCGGGGGACGTTGTCGCCGTAACCCGGTACTAGCGGAAAGCCGGCCCCGGTGAACGGCTCAAAAAGCGAGCGGTCGGCGAAACTGTAACGCACCGCCAACTCCGAAGACGGCGCCAGTGAGTGATCCAGGCGCAGATCGAAATGGTCGTCGCGATCCCGCATCGCCGGCGAGGAGACGAAGTTCTGCTGGGGCGTCGCGCGATTGGGTGTCGGATAGAGCGCTGCCAGGGCCAGTCCGACGGGATCGATGCGCGTCTTGGGAATCTGGAAACCCGGGAATGGGGCTTGCGTGAACGGGTCGATGGGAATGAGGCTGCTATGCGAAAAGTCGCCCGCGCGCTCGGCCAGCGTGGGAACATTGGTTACCTGTGTGACGCCGGAATTCACGCGCTGGCCTTCATAGTCGGCGAAGAAAAACGTGCGGTGACCCACCACCGGTCCGCCCAGTGAAGCGCCAAACTGGTTCCTCTGGTTTTGGGGCGCGGCTTCCTGCGCCGGCGCGAAATAATTGCGCCCGTCGAGCAGGGCGTTGCGGAAGAACTCATAGGCGGTCCCATGGAATTTGTTGCCGCCGGAGCGCAGCACCACGTTGATCTGGCCGCCTCCGTTGCGTCCAAAGGAGGCGTCGTAGGTGCTGGTCAGAACCTCGAATTCGCGAATCGCGTCCATCGGTGGGCTGACGGCCGTTCCATTCAGCTTCGGGTCGCCGTTGAAAACGCCATCCAACAGGAAGTTGTTGGAATCCTCGCGCGCGCCGTTGATGTTGATGGCGAAGTCGCCGCGGACCGAGCCGGCCGAACCCTCGGCTGCCGGTACCACGCCGGGCAGCAGCAGGCTCAACTCGTAAAAATTGCGGCCATCAAGCGGCAGCCCCTGCAACTGGCGCTCGTCGATGACGCCGCCCACAGTGGCCGATTCCACGCGCAGCAGGCTGCGCGTTGCGGTTACGTTCACATGTTCGGTGGCTTTGCCGGCCAGCAGAGGCACGGCGATTCGGATTTCCTGATCCACATCCAGCAGCAGCGTCTGGACGTGGCGGCGGTAGCCGGGCGAATCCACTTCCAACCGGTACGCGCCCGGCGGTAGCAGCGTGACCAGAAACTCGCCCTGCGCGCCGCTCTCGGCCGTTCGCTTTTTGCCGGTTTCTTCCTGTACCACTACCACCGTAGCGCCCGCCAGCGGCTTTTTCGTCGCATCGGTTACTTCCCCGCTGATCGAGCTGCCAAGAGTTTGCGCATAGACGGGCGCGATTACCAGCAGGCTTGAGACAAGTAATGCCTTCACAAGATCCTCAAGAGGTGACGGCTGTCGTTGTTGCGTCCTTTATACTATAGCCTGATGTTTCGGACCACAGCCCCACTTTTTGCTCTGCTTCTTCTTCCGCTGGCCGCCCAGGATTGGCCGCAGTTACTGGGGCCGGCGCGCAACGGTGTTTACGCGGGCTCAGACCTGGCTGAGTCATGGCCGCAGGCCGGCCCCGCCATGGTCTGGAAGCGCGACGTCGGCCAGGGCTTCAGTGCTCCGGTGGTGGCCGAAGGGCGGCTGATCCTGTTCCACCGAGTGGCCAATCGGGAGAAAGTTGAATCGATCGACGCCAAGACCGGGCGCACCGTTTGGGTTTTCGATTACCCGACAGCCTACCGCGACGATTTCGGCTTCGACGAAGGGCCGCGGGCGGCGCCCATGATCGCCGGCGGGCGGATCTACACGGTGGGTGCCGAGGGCGCCTTGCACGCACTGGATTTCGCCACCGGGGCAAAGCTGTGGAGCGCCAACACCCGCCAGCAATTCGGCGCTCCGAAGGGATTCTTCGGCGTGGCCTCCGGGCCGCTGGTGGAGGGTGACAAAGTGCTGGTTAACGTAGGCGCGCCCAACGGCGCCGGCATTGTCGCCTTCGATCGCGAGACCGGTAAAGTGATGTGGACCGCTACCAGCGATGAGGCCAGCTACTCGGCGCCGGTGGCTGCCACTATCGGCGGCGCTCGGCATGTTCTGTTCCTCACCCGCGCGGGCTTCGTCGACCTGGATCCTGCAACTGGCAAGGTGCGGTACCAGATGCGCTGGCGTTCCCGCAATGAGGCTTCGGTGAACGCAGCCACACCACTGGTGATCGGCGACATGGTGTTCCTGTCGGCCAGTTATGGCACCGGCGCCACCGTGCTCCGCTTCGCCGGCGCGCAGTGGGAACGGCTGTGGGTTTCAGATGAGGCGCTGTCGAATCACTATTCCACCAGCGTCTACCGCGACGGTTATTTGTTCGGCTATCACGGGCGCCAGGAATACGGGCAGAGCCTGCGGGCAGTTGAGTTGAAAACCGGCAAGGTGGCCTGGAGCCAGGATGATTTCGGAGCGGGCACCGTGATATTGGCGGGCGACCGGTTGCTGCTGCTGCGCGAGAGCGGCGAACTGATGGTGGCGCCGGCCACGCCGAAAGGCTTCCATCCAGCGGCTAAAGCGCAGTTGCTCCTGGGTCCGGTGCGCGCTTATCCGGCGCTTGCCAACGGGCTCCTTTATCTGCGCAATGAAAAGACCCTGGCCTGTTTTAACTTGCGGAAATAAGTGGTCTTTGCCATCTGACCGCCGCAACCAGTCTAGGGCGAGATCATTGGATGAGGTCACCGAACGCATTCGCGAAGCCGTCGAATTGTGCCTCGAAGTGGAGGGTGCCCCTGAACACAGCCTCGAGTTCATCGGCAATCAAAATGCGGCCTCGTAAATCTCCAATGCCCCCGCAGCTCCGAACGGTCTAGGATTGAACCGCCCGGTCCATTGCTGCGCGGCTTCTCCGGCCAGAGCGGGCAGTGCCTCCCGCCCGATACCAAACTCCCGCAGCCGGCCAGGCAAGCGCGCCCCTTCCCTCATTCGCGCCAGCCGATCCGGGAGATCGTCGTCGCTGAGTTCTCTGTAGAGTCCGGCCGCCGCGGTCTGGTTCCAGCGCACCACGTGCGGCAGCAGCACGGCAATAGCTACACCATGAGCGGTGCCGTAGTGCGCCGTCAGCGGATTGGCACAGGCGTGGGTGGCGCCCAGCATCGAATTCTCAATGGCGATGCCGGCTAGGTGTGCGCCAAGCTGCATGGCGCCGCGCGCCGCCAGATCGTCCGGATCGCGCAACACCCGATCGTAATTCGCCGCCAGCAGCCCCCACGCGTCACGCGCGAAGCACCGCGAAACGGCGTTGCGCCCCGTGGTCACGTAACTTTCCACGGCGTGCGAAATAGCGTCGTAGCCTGTGGCCGCGGTCACCTCCGGCGGCTGGGACCGCGTCAGCACTGGGTCCAGAATCGCCGCGCGAAAGGCCGCCTTCGGGTCGCCGCAGGCCATTTTCACGTGCGTCTCCGCGTCGGAAATCAACGCGTAGCTTTGCGCCTCGCTGCCGGTGCCGGCGGTGGTCGGAATCGCAATCATCGGCAGCATGGGCCGCGCCGCCTTGCCGAAGCCGTGGTAATCGCGCATGCTGCCGCCGTTTGACAACACGAAGTTGATCCCCTTGGCGCAGTCGAGTGAACTGCCGCCGCCCAAGCCGACAAGCGAATCTATATCGCGCGAAGCCGCGAACACGCGCCCGGCTTCAATCATTGCCGTGTCCGGATTGGCGTCGAAGTCGTGGAACGTGAAAACAGCGGCTCCGGCACTCGCCAGGTACTCCGCGGCTTGTCCCGCATAGCCGGCCGCGGCCATGCCCCGGTCCGCCACCAACAGTGTGCGCTTGAAGCCCAACTCCCGGGCCAGCGCGCCCAATTCCTGGAATCTGCCTTCCCCGAAAACCACGCGCGTCCGGATCTCGAAGTGGAACGGCATCTCGAAGTGGAACGCCATCTCGAAGTGGAATGCCTTCTCGAACCCGAGGCCGGCTACTTGCTTTCCGACAGCGCCCAGAGTTGATTGCGGTTCATAAGGAACAGTATGCCGTTGGCCGGTACAGCCGTGGCGTAAACTGAGCTGCCCATATTCGTTTCGGAGATCAGCTTCTTCTCCTTGGTCGCGTCCAGCACCACCACATCGCCGTCTTCATCGCCCAGGTAAACCTTCCCGTTGATCACGATCGGTGAGCCCCAGACGGCCGCCAGCATGTCATGCGTCCAGTATGGCTTGCCGGTGTTGACATCCAGGCAGTGCAGGAAGCCGCTGAAATCGGAATAGAACAGCAGGCCATTGTAGACCGCGGCCGTCGAAATCGAACGCCGGATCTTATCGTAATGCCAAAGGCGCCCGGTCTGGGTGATGTCGCCGCGCTTGGTCGCATCAATCGCGTACAGATGGCCCACTCCCTCGCCGTGCTCCGGATCCTGCCCGTTGGCGACGAACACTTTGTTCTCCCAGATCACCGGCGTCGAGATCACTTCATTGCGGGTCTTCGGCCATACCGAGTCCTTGGGGTTGAGATCAAACTCCCACAGCTTTTTGCCGGTCATCGCCTCATAGCCGCGCACCCAGCCATCGCCCTCCCCCATCACCACCTGCACCACATCCCCCACTTTGCCGACCGATGGCGAGGACCACTGCCCGTGCAAGATCCGTTCGCCCACGTTGTTCACTTCCCACACCAGCTTGCCGGTCTTCTTGTTGACCGCAATCATAGAGGGCGCCCGCGGCGATGGTATGTGCACATGACTCTCATCCTGGCCATTGGCGGTGCCTACGAAGATCAGATCTCCGTAGGAAACCGGCGACGAGTTGGACATGTTGTGCGGCGATGAGCCGACTTCCTCCAGCATGTCGAACTTCCAGATCGCCTTGGCGTTGCCGCTGCCGTCGCCGTGAGTATCCAGGCAGACCAGCTCGCAGCGGTTCGACACATAGTACAGGCGATCGCCTTCCACCAGCGGCGAGGAGCACACACCCTGGTACGGCCAATCCAGGGCGCGGCCCGCCGCCAGCTTCTCGTTGGTGTGCTGCCAGAGAAATTTTCCGTCGGATTCGCGGAAGCACATCAGCACGCCGCGGTCGCCGCCCTCCTTGGGGTTGCGCACCAGCTCGTTGTTGGTGCCGGCGTAGACCTGCCCGCCCGCCACCACCGGATTGCCATAGCTCTGCGAGCCCAGCTCCGCCACCCACTTCACGTTCTTCTTCGTCTTGACGTCCCAGGAAGTAGGAATGCCCTTCATCGGGGAGACCATGTTGCGATCCGCCGTGCCGCCCCACATCGGCCAGTCGCCGCTGCCCGGGTCCGACCCCGACAGCAGCCAGAGCGAAACAAACAGACACACCAGGGAGAACGTAATAATTCGTTTCATTGGTTTGGCGTCACTTTGAAGTTATCGAAATATACTCCAAACTGGGCATCGGCGAAGAGGCCGGGGCTGCCCTGTTTGTTGGGAATCGGGTCCACGCGATCAATCAGCCAGCCATCCGGCTCGGGCTCGCCAGTGGGCCACGCTTTGCCGCGAATGCGCGTCTTGCCGTCGGCGGCGTTTTCCACGCGCAGCTTCAGCCGATACCAGGTGTCCGGTTTCCAGGCGTACGGCGCGGAAACGGCGCGCGCCACCTCCGGCTGCCACGAATTCATCTCCAGCCGCTGGTTGTTGCCGAATGCCACCAGGGTGTAGCGCTGCGCCACAATTCCGGCATCGCCCATCTGCCGCCTCTTCTCATTGATGCGGATGTCGGATTCCACCGTGTAATTCGACCAGTCGGCCGGTCCCATGAAGACGCGGATGCGCTTGAACAGCGTATCGTTCGGCAGCTTCTCCAGCACTTTCTGGCCGTTCAGTTCGCTCACCTGCAAACGCCCGGCAACGGCGCTCACCCACTGCGGCGGAAGGCTTCCCACCGGGTAGGATTCGAAGGTTTCGTTCCATGGCAGCGGTGGAATGATGCGCGCGCGCGCTTCGCCCGTAAGCCCGCCTACCGTGGCCTTGATCAATCCGGCCTGCCCGGTCTTGTCCGGAGCTACCACGAACTTGCCATCGGTGACCGCCCCTTGCAGGTGATCGAGCGACCACGCGGCTTTTTCTTCCCGCAGAAAACGGCCGGCGGCATCGTAGAGCCGCGCGTGCAATTGCACCGTGTCACCGGGCTTCAGCACCAGTTCGGTGGGCTCCACCTGCACCCAGGCCGCCGGTCCCTGGCCCGGTTCCATTACCTGCTTGACTGAGTTCCATGGTCTGGCCGCCGTCGTCTTGGGACCAATGGCGTACAGCTCGTCGCTCGAAACGAAGTATACCCGGCCGCGCGCGATGGCCGCCGAAGCCACCACCGGCTCAGGGATCTTTTGCGAGTTGAGGCCCGTGTCGCTGATCGGCAGCTCCACGTCGCTCAGTATTTCACACCGGTCGGCGTGCGGCCGCAGGATGTAGAACTTACCGCTCTCGCTGCCCACATAGATCTTGCCGTCTCCGAACGCTACCGACGCTTTCTGAACCGTGCCCAGGTTCTGCTTCCAGAGCTGCCGGCCCGTCTCCAGATCGAAAGCCAAAAGATTCGAACTGTTGTCGGCCTGGTAGATGCGGTCGCCTTCGATCATGGGCGAGCTGAAGCCTCCCATGAATCCCTCAACCGCCCACTTGATGCTCTCCTTGCCCAGCTTCCCCTTGCCGGTGGCGTCGAAGGCGGCGATCATGCCCATGGCACTGCTATCCAGGTTCTCGTCGCCGTGCGACACGATGGCATACTTACCGTTAAGCACCAGTCCGGTGTTAAGACCGCGCTTGGCCAGCACCAGGTTCCACATCGGTTCGCCAGTCTGCGGCTTGATCGCCAGCGCGGCGCCGTCGGCTCCCCCGGTAATCAGCAGCCGCGTACCGTTAACCGTGACGATATTCATGGGCGCATAGCTGGTGTCGTACGGGCGCCCACCCGGCGTGCTGATCCATATGATGTCGCCGGTCCGCTTGTTCAGGGCGATAAAACGCTGTGCGCGGTTGGCCTGCGTGCCCCAGGTCGAGGTGGGCGTGCTGACGATCACCAGATCGCCATCCACGATCGGTGAGACCGTGCGCCCGCCGTGCGTGGTAAACGGAGAGAACTCTTCCGTGATGGAGCGCTCCCACAGTTTCTTGCCGTCTTTGGTGAGCGCCGTCAGCAGGTTGTTGACGCCGAAAACGTAGACGTTGCCGGTTTCCGGATCCGCTGCGGGCGAGGCCCATCCCACGCGATGGGCCGGCACATCGCTTTGAAACAGGTTGAACTTATACTCCCAGAGCAGTTTGCCGGTGTCGGCGTTCAGGCAGATGATGCGCTCCTGCTCGGTGTCGCCCTTAGCGGCGGTGTTTTCAAGATACAAGTGATCACCCAGCACCACCGGAGTGGAGCGTCCGCCGTAGGGCGCCTTCCAGGCCAGGTTCTGCCCACTCAGCGACCACTTCTCCGGCAAGCCCTTCTCCCGTGAGATCCCATCGCGATCGGGTCCGCGCCAGTCCGGCCAGTCGCCGGCAGAGCCGATTTGCTGCGCCAGCGTTACGTAAGTAAATGTTACGGAAGTAAGCGCTACGGAAGTCAAACAGAGAAGCAGAATCCAGAACCGCTGCGGCATAAGACAGTTTTCCTAAGAAGCACTGTGATCGATCACAAGGATATAATCAGCGGTTCACCGTCGTCAAGCGGCAGCGCGTCCAGCACGTTATGAAGGCATGTGATGCAGAGAGGCGGCAAGCACGCGGCAATCGGCGGTGAAGAAGCTAGCGGCCCATTCGCGTGGATTGGTGCGCGGCCATCTGCCACTGCCCCTTGTTTTCCACATAAACCTGCAAGGTCCGCACGCGAAAACTATCCTGGCCGGCCATCTTGACATCGCAGTAGCCTGTCAGCACCGCCGTTTTAGGACCGTAAAGCCGGATCTTCAGGTCGCTGAAGTTGAACGACTCGTATTTTGACGGTCCGTTGGTTACGGCTGCGATGTACTGCTCTCTGGTCTGGGTTTGCCCGCCGGCGTGAGCGTATTGAAGATCGTCAGCCATGAAGCGCTGCAGCGCAGCGGCATCCTGTTTGACCGCTCCTTGCGTCCAGCCGAGAGCAGCCTCGCGCACAAGGTCGGCGGGATCGGCGGCAAAGGCGACCGATGACGCGATGGCAAGTAAGAGAGTGGCAGCCTTGTTCATTGGTTCAAGTCTTTCGCAGTTTGTCCATCAGGTCGGTCTTGCCGCCCACGTCGGTCAGGCGGAAATTCCGCCCCAGGTAGGGGTAAGTCAGCTTGGTGTGGTCCAAACCCAGCAGACCCAGAATGGACGCGTGCAAATCGTTCAAGTGTACGGGATCTCCAACCGCCCGGAGACCCAGTTCGTCGGTAGAGCCGATAACCTTGCCGCCCTTGACCCCGCCCCCGGCCATCCAAATTGTGAAGCCGTAGGGATTATGGTCCCTTCCGTTTGAGCCGCCGGCGCCGCCATCCGAGGTTGGGCTTCGGCCGAATTCGCCGCCCCAGATCACCAGCGTCGAGTCCAGCAGACCTCGTGATTTCAGGTCTGCCAGCAGGCCGCTCACGGCCTTGTCGGTCTGGGCCGCTCTAGCCTGGTGGTTTTTGTCATTCTCAATATGGCCATCCCAGTCGGTCGCGTTCATCCCATTGCCAGACCATACCTGCACGAAACGAACGCCGCGCTCAACCAGCCGGCGGGCCAGCAGGCAGCGGCCGCCGAAGTCGGCGCTGATCGGATCATCCAGACCGTACAGTTTCTTGGTCGCGTCGGATTCGCTGCTGACATCGGTGGCCTCCGGAGCCGACATCTGCATGCGGAATGCGAGTTCGTAAGATTCAATTCGAGCGGCCAGTTCCGAATCGTGATTTCGCGAATCCAGATGCTGCTCGTTGATCTTGCGCAGGGTATCGAGGAGGTCGCGCTGCTCCTGGGGCTGCATGCCGGCCGGACGGCTGAGATTGAGAATCGGATTGCGGCCAGGGCGGAACGACGTGCCCTGATACGCGGCCGGGAGGAACCCCTGGCCATAAACCGCCGGTCCGGACCTGACACCACCCTCAAGGAGAACCACAAAGCCGGGTAGATTCTGATTCTCGGTTCCGAGGCCGTACAGGACCCACGAACCGAGGCTCGGCCGGCCGATCCGGGCAAAGCCATTGTTAAACAAAAACTGCGCCTGTGAGTGCGTGAACCCCTCGTGATAGCAGGAGCGGATCACGGCAAGCTGGTCGGCTTGTTGAGCCACATAAGGGAACAAGTCCGACACTTCAAGGCCGGACTGACCGTACTTCTTAAAGGTCCGTTTCGAGCCGAGGATGATGGAGTCTCGAAGTTTTCCGTTCTGGAAGTCTTCATTGCCGAAGCTCTCGGGGGGGTGCTGGCCGTTGAGTTTCGCCAGCAGCGGTTTCGGATCGAAAGTGTCCACCTGGCTCGGCCCACCCTGCATGAACAGGGAGATCACGCTTTTTGCGCTTGCGGGCCATGGCGGCGTTTTGGGGGATAGCGGACCTTGGGTACCGGCCACCGCGGGCCGGTTGAACAAGTCAAGGGCGGCAAGCCAGCCAATACCAAGCCCCGACGTCTGCAGGAATTTCCGCCGTGAATCAGTACAGTGTGAATCAATCGACATAAATAAACTCGCTCATATTGAATATCAAAAGGCACAGCCGCGGTAAGGAATTCCGGCTGAGATATTCGAGCGCCGTCTGGCGCTCTTCGGGATTAGGGGGACGCCCGAGGGCCAGCCGCCACGCAGCCTCGACCGAAGCTTCCGGACTACCGCCGGCTTCTTTAGCGATTCGGGAAGCGAACTGGCCGGCTTGCGCCACGGTGAACTCGCTGTTCATCATGGCCAGTGCCTGCGGCGCTACTGTGGATTTTTCCCGCCTGGGGCAGCTGGTAGCAGTATCCGGGGCATCGAAGATTTGCAGCATCGGCAGCGTCATCGACCGTTTCATCTGCAGATAGATGCTGCGCCGCGTATGCTCGGCCGGATTCGGGTTCGCAGGCCAAAGCTGGGGCATGCGCGCAGCCAGTATCTCTTCCCGGGTGAGCGGCGGAATCACACCCACGCCGCCCATTTTCAGGTTCAGAGTGCCGGCGACCGCCAGAACGTTATCGCGTATGGCATCGCCGTCCAGCCGGCTCCGGTTCATTCGGCTGAGATAATGATTCTCCGGATCCTTCTGCAGGCTGTCGTCGCCGGCAACGCTCGAAGACCGGTAGGTATTCGAAAGCATGATCATGCGGTGCATCTCCTTGATGCTCCATCCGCGTTGGGCGAACTCCACGGCCAGCCAATCGAGCAGTTCCGGATGAGTCGGCGGGTCTCCCTGACGGCCGAAATCATTGGGTGTTCTGACGATTCCCTCGCCAAAGTGGCCCTGCCAGATGCGATTCACCATGACGCGAGCCAAGAGCGGCTGCTCGGGCGAGGTTAACCACAATGCCAGAGCTTTGCGGCGCCGCGGAACAAAGAGAATGCCCTTCGGCTCGTCAATCGGCGGACCCGGGTTAAGGGCCGACAGGAAGCCGGGCTCGACTTTTTCGCCTCTTTTCTTGAAATCTCCCCTGGTGAGAATGTAGGTGTCCGGCACCAGTTCTTCGTGCGCCAGGACGTTGGCGACCGGATATCGTTCGGGCGCCCTTAAATAGGCTTCGCCAATCTGTTGCATGAGCGCCGCGCGCTGCGGATCGGGCGCTCCCCGTGCGGGGGGCGGGACGGCGTCGGCGTCCGTCGGGTCGGCCGCCGTCTGGTCGACGGCTGGCGCAGCGCCCCGCCCACCTCGCCCGCGGCCGCGGCCACCACCGCGCGCCATCTGCTTCAACGCCTCCAACTGGCCCAATAAGGGAAAGTTACGCGAGGCGGTCTCTACGTCGAACAAGCTCACCAGTGGAATCTCGCGTTCTACGCTGCCGGCGAACAGCGCGTTCATGCGGTAATAATCGCGCTGGCTGATGGGGTCGAACTTATGATCGTGACAACGCGCGCACCCCACCGTGAGTCCCAGAAACGCCCCGCCGACCGTATCCACGGCATCGGCCTGCCATTCCGCGCGAAACTGGTCGCCATAATAGGTGAACTCGATCGGGAAAGAACCAATCGTAAACAGGCTTGTGCCGATTCGCCGGTTGACGTTTTCCTCCTTCTCCTTGGGCAGCTTGAGCGTCCCTTCCAGGTCCATGCTGGTGGACCATAGCTCGTCCGCGGCGATTTGCTCCTGAACGAAAGTGTTGTAGGGTTTGTCCGCGTTGAAAGAGTTGATCACGTAGTCGCGGTAGCGCCATGCCGTGATGAAAAAATGATCGGTCTCAAACCCGGATGTGTCGGCGTAGCGAACCAGGTCGAGCCAATGGCGGCCCCAGCGCTCACCGTACCGCGGCGATGCCAGCAAGCGGTCAATCAGTTTTTCGTAGGCGTCGCTCGATTGGTCGTTGACGAACTGCTCCACCTGCTCAGGCGTGGGCGGCAAACCGTGCAGATCGAAGTATGCGCGCCGAACCAGAGTCCGGCGATCCGCCGGCGGGGCCGGGCGCAATCCTTTCTCCTCGATCCTGGCCAGAATGAACGCGTCGATGGGATTCCGGACACGGGCGGCATCTTTCACCGCCGGAACCGCCGGCCGCACCGGCTTTCGGAAGGACCACCATGACGGCGCGGCAGCGGCGGCGGTAGTGGTGGAGACCGATTCCCACGGCGCACCGGCGTTGATCCAATCGCGCAGCAAACCTACTTCGGAGGGAGTGAGACCGATCTTCCCAGGCGGCATCTGCAGGTCGCCATCGCGCCTCACGGCTTTGTAGAGTAAGCTGGACTCGGCGTTGCCAGGCACGACTGCGGGGCCCCGCTTGCCGCCCTTCAAAATGGTGGCGCGGTCTCGCAAGTCAAGATCCGACATGCGGGCGGCGCCGTGGCAGTTGACACACTTTGCTTCGAAGACGGCTTTGGCGGCCTTTTCGAAGGAAACGGGCTGACCGAATACGAGGGCGAGGAAACCCCCAAGCAGCATAACCGGCCCAACCCGGACAAGCACGTACCGCATTACCGCTCCCTCCTCGCGTGCTGAGATAGACAGACGATATTGTACCTCTCTAGCAGAGCCGCCCTTGAAAGCCCTGGAACATGAATTTGCGAAACGAACCCAATTACGGATGTGGGTATTCAGATTCAATGGGTTGCGGGTGGCTCCACATGCTCAGGGTAAGGCAGCGACGCGGGGCTGGCGGGGCGGATTGCCGGTAAGTGCCTGAGGAGGCTCGGAAGATTGTTTGAGTTTTCGTGTCAAGCCTGGTGGAGCTCAGAAGCTTCCGGCGCAGAGCGGGCGTCAACGTACACCCAGGCCTGTTTCCCCGAAGCAATTGACCCGGAGTTTGGGAACCATAGATAAAGCAGGAGTGCTTCGTGGCACAATATCTCTTCCGGACCCAGAACGTATGGCATCCAACGGAAGGATTGCGCTAGTCACCGGCAGCGGCAGTGGCATAGGGCGGGCAGCGTCCCTGGCGCTCGAGTCCGCCGGTTATTTCGTGGTGCTGGCGGGACGACGTATTGCGCAGCTCGAGAAGACCGCCGCCATGGCAAACTCTTCAGGGGGCAAGATGGTCGCGATTCCAACCGACGTCAGCCAACCCGAGTCCGTTAATGCATTGTTCGCCAGGATCAAGGAAGAGTTCGGCCGGCTCGACGTTCTCTTCAACAACGCGGGACTGAACGCGCCCGGCATTCCGATCGAAGACCTGACCTTCGAGCAGTGGAGCGCGATCGTGAATGTCAACCTTACGGGTGCTTTTCTCTGCGCGCAAGCCGCGTTCAGACTCATGAAAGACCAGAACCCGCGTGGTGGCCGCATCATTAATAATGGTTCGATCGCGGCGTTCGCTCCCCGGCCCAACCACGTTCCCTACACGACCACGAAACATGCCATCACCGGCCTCACCAAATGTTTTTCGTTGGACGGCCGCAAGTACGACATCGCCTGCGGCCAGATCGATATCGGCAATGCCGCCACCGAAATGACCGATCGGATCACGGCTGGCGTGCTGCAAGCGAACGGCGCCCGAATGGCAGAGCCGCGAATGGATGTCCGGCACGTGGCCGAGGCGGTTGTTTACATGGCGAATCTGCCGCTGGACGCCAACGTGCAATTCATGACGCTAATGGCCACGAAGATGCCACTGGTCGGGCGCGGGTGAGGCCAACGTGATAGTCTTTGAAACTGCGAACCTGGGGCGATCATAAAAGATGATCAATCACAAAGCGATAACGGAGGCGCCTTCCACTCCCTCGCCGGTGTGCGAACTGCCTCGAACGGTTGGCCCCAGCCGTACCAGGATCTACATCCTATCTTTGAGTTTCCTGGTTGCCCTGGTGATGTTTCTCGACCGCGCCTGCATGGGAACAGCGACGCCCATGATCATGCGCGAATTCGGCCTGGACAAAATCGCCATGGGCTGGAGCGTTTCGGCATTCAATTGGACGTACGCCCTGTTCCAGGTGCCAGGAGGATGGTTGGCGGACCGGTTCGGTTCGCGCGTTGTGCTGGCGGTTGCAATCATGTGGTGGTCGGCTTTCACCGCTGCCACCGGCGCTACTTTCAACGGCACGTCGCTGGCGCTGATGCGCGGGCTTTTCGGCGTAGGGGAAGCGGCCGCGTTTCCTTCCGCGTCGCGGGCGCTGGTCCGCTGGCTGCCGGTACACCGCCGCGCCTTCGGGCAGGGCTTCCAACACTCCGGTTCCCGGCTGGGCGCAGCCCTTGCTCCGACCATGGTGGTCTTCCTGATTAGCCATTCAGGCTGGAGAGTCGTGTTCTACTTGTTCGGAGCGTGCGGAGTCATGGTGGCCATCGCGTGGTATGTCTACTATCGCGACTCCCCGCTCGATCACTCCGGTGTCAATGGGGAGGAGTTGAAACTGCTGGACGCGGCAGCCTTGCGGCCGCCACCGGCGGTGAAGCCTGCCGTGCCCTGGCGTCGTATTCTGCGCAGCCGGGATTTATGGTACCTGAGCATGATGTACTTTTGCTACGGCTGGGTGCTATGGATGTACCTGCAATGGCTTCCCACATATCTGTCGGAAGTGCGCCACTTTGCCCCGATCAAGATGGGCGTTGCGGCGAGCATCCCGTTGGTGGCGGCGACCGTCGCGAATATGGCCGGCGGCTGGATTTCGGACCGGCTGGCCCGCTTATGGGGCGATTTGCGGCGGGGAAGGGTGGTTGTCTCCATGGTTGGGTTTTCGATCGCCGGAGCCGCTATTCTTCCGGGCGTACTGGCGCGCGATGCCGGCGCCGGGCTCGCCTGTCTCACCATCGCACTGGCCGGCCTGGAACTAACCGTGGCGGTTTCCTGGGCCTTATGTCTGGACATTGCCGGAGACTTCAGCGGCTCGGTGACGGGGGTAATGAATACGTTGGGCAACCTGGGCGGCGCTGTGTCGGCGGTGATGATTGGTTACCTGGCGACTCTATTCGGGTGGACCGTGCCATTTCTGGTCGCCAGTTTCCTGTGCGCCGTGGCTGCATTTCTCGCCACGCGGATCGACCCGACCCGGTCCGCAGTGGCAGAATGAAACATGGGGGCTTGAAAGGAAAGATATGAGAATCAATCCCGATAAGTGCGTCGCCTGTGGGAATTGCACGTATGTTTGCCCGATGGGCGCCATCTACATCGATCCTTCCATCAAGCGCGCTACGGTGAACCTGAACGAATGCGTGGAATGCTATGCCTGCTTCAACGGCATGAGTCAGGAACACCTGAACCCGACGATGGTCCGGACGTTACGCAAGGTCTTCCAATGGATGCGGCTGCGCTTCGATCCGGAACCGGATGTTTGCCCAACCGCCGCGTTTGAGCCGGAGCAACTCGTCTGGCCGCGAGTGGTGCGCCGCGCTTTCTCGGATCCCCGTGTTCCTCACGAGTCGACCGGAGTGGAGGGGCGGGGCACCGAGGAGGTGAAGACCAATGATGTCAGTGGGCGCGTGCAGGTAGGCGAGGTTGGCTTCACCATCGAGTTTGGGCGGCCCGGCATCGGAGTCTGGTTCCGCGATATGCAGAAGATGTGCTCCGCGCTGGCACAGGCCGGAGTCAGCTTTGAGAAGAAGAATCCGGTTACTTCGCTGATGTCGGACGTATCCACCGGCACACTGCGTGAAGATATTCTCAACGAAAAGGTTCTGTCGGCAATCGTCGAGATCAAAGTTCCCGTGGAGCGCACCGAGGAAGTTCTCCGGCTGGTTTGGGATGTGGAGAAACAGATCGATACGGTAGTGGCCATAGGGGTGGGGACACGCTGCGACCAAAGCGGCGAGGATCCGGTAGTGGGTCCGATTCTCGAAAGGCTGGGCTATCGGCTTGAGCGGGCCAAGACCAATATCGGTCTGGGCAGGATCACGAATCAAAAAGTAGATCGATTCTATGCGGAGGCTGTCCGGCAATGACCAACACACTGCATCGGTTTGGAGACGCCAACAGCTTCCGCGACGACTATGTGGTTTTCGCCATCGCCAGCCGCGGCAAGAACGAGCAGGACTCGGTTCCGAAGCTGCAAAGGTTCCTTGAAATTGCCCGGCGATTCAACCCCGTGAACCTTGGCGATGCCAGGCACGGCGGAGCGCTGCGGCCTTCACGGGCGATGAATCCGCTGTCCCATTGGGCCCGGGAGATTAAGCCCGATTTCGACGCCGTGGCGGCCGGCCTGGACACCACCACCACCGCCGCAGCCGTTTTCGACAACCGGGCTGCCGCGGAGGACTTCGTCAAGGCCATCCGCGAAGCCGACCTCGGGCTGAGCATCAACATATCGACCTCGATCGAAGGCGCGGAACAATGCTGCGACTCGGCTGGAATCTGCCGCCACAGCGTGGGCTATTCGCTGGGCTTCGAAGGCAAGACGGAGCACCTCGCCAATGAAGACGTTTTGAAACTCTCTACCATGTGCGGGCACGGCATGGTTAGCGCATCACTGGCCAAAAAGATGATCGACTGGGTGAAGGAAGGCCGGCGGACACCGGAGCAAGCCGTCTCGTACTTGACGCGATTCTGCTCGTGCGGAGTTTTCAACCCATCGCGCGGGCGGCGCATTCTGGAGGAAGCAAGAACGAGAACGAAATAGAACGGCCGGCACTCGCGTATGGTCAAGAAACGCGTGAGACCCATCGGGAGTAACGTTTGGAAGTTGGTCGGCGCATGGCCATTGTGACTGAAGTCGCCGCATCCTTCCAGTTTGCTGGAAACTACGGTTTCATCGCTTTTCGCGAAATCCTAACAGTTACAACAAACTGGGGAATCTGCTTTCGCTCAACGAGCAAACTCAGCAGGCCCAACAGATGGAGTTCGGACACAGTTTTGGCACAGCGAAAAAGCAGGCGATCGGACGGCTCAGAGGGAAGCTCCAGTCGTGAGTTAACATGAACGAGAGTCCGATCCCGCATGCACAATACGAGCAGAGAAGCAGCCGACGATGTGCGGATGCGCGGCTTCGCGCAGCGTCACACGGTGGACGCCGCCCTCGCCTGGCTGGATGCGCAACTGCAGCCGCTGGCCGCCGAAGTCGTGCCGCTGCGCAGCGCCGCCGGTCGCGTGCTGGCTACTTCCGTCGTCAGCGACGTCGACGTGCCGGGATTCGATCGCGCAACGATGGACGGATACGCGGTGGTGGCCGATAGCACCGAAGGCGCGACCTGCCTACAGCCGGCTGCCGCTGACCGTCATCGGCGATTCGATGCCTGGCTGCGCCTTTTGAAGGCTCGTCTCCGCGGGCGAAGCGGTTCGCATCATGACTGGCGCACCGATGCCGCGCGGCACCGACGCGGTGCTGCCTGCCGAATGGGTGGAGGCGGAGCCCAACGACCGCAGCCCGCGCAGCATCAGTGCGCTGGCCGCCGTCTCACCAGGAAAGAATCTCGGCAGACGCGGCGAAGACATCGTCCGCGGCACGACGTTGTTCGAGCCAGGACGCGTGTTGCGCCCACAGGATCTGGGTGTCCTCAGCTCCGTCGGCCAGGGACAGGCGCGCGTGATCCGCCGACCGCGTGTACGCCTCGCGGTGACAGGCAACGAACTGCTGCCATCAGGCTCGCCCCCACATGGCTTTCATATTGCCGATGCCAACGGGCCGATGCTCGCGGCGCTTATCGAGCGCGACGGAGGTCTGGTCGACTTCCCCGGCCTGGTTCGCGACGATCACGACGCCATCCTCGAGGCCCTTCACGCTGACGCCGACATCGTCATCGTCTCCGGAGGATCGAGCGTGGGCATCGAGGATCTGGCACCGACGCTTGTCGCGCAACACGGCGAGCTGGCTGTGCACGGAATCGCCATGCGGCCGAGCAGTCCAACCGGACTTGGACGCATCGGGCATCGGCTCATCGTTCTTGCTCCCCGGCAATCCTGTGTCGAGCCTGTGCGCTTACGATTTTTTCGCCGGCCGCGCGATTCGCGCACTGGGCGGACGCAGCAAAGCGTGGCCGTACCGCCCGATACGCGCCAGGTTGAATCGCAAGATCAGCTCACCGATCGGCCGCCTCGACTACGCCCGCGTGAAGATCGTGGACGGGCTGGTCGAGCCGCTCGCCATCGCCGGCGCGTCGCTGCTGTCGTCGACGACGCGCGCGGACGGCTTCGTGATCGTTGGCGACGACAGCGAGGGCTTCGCTGCTGGTGCCGAGGTGAAGGTTTGGCTCTATGCCTGAGCAGGAGCAGTTCCTCCAGGTTCTCGACCGCGATGAAGCGGAGCGGCGCTTCCGCGCCGCGATCGACCTCACGCCCCGCGGCATTGAAATAGTCCCTCTCGACGCGGCACTCGGCCGGGTGCTGGCGGCAGACGTCGTTTCGCCTGTCGACGTGCCGTCGTTCGATCGCTCGAACGTCGATGGCTTCGCCGTGGTGGCGGAAGACACGTTCGGCGCGTCCGAGGAAGTGCCGCGCATCGGTGCTCCTGGGTGAGGAAGAGATTCACACCGGGATCGTCCCGACCACGGTGATTCATTCCGGCAAGGCGGTGTTAATTGCCACCGGCGGCATGGTGCCGCGCGGCGCCGATGCCGTGGTGATGATGGAGCACGCCGAGGCACGCGGCGGCGAGCTCCGAATCGCCAGGGCTGTCACCGCAGGCAGCGGGGTATCGTTTGCCGGAACCGACATCACTGCCGGCGAGACGGTGCTTCGCCGTGGCCGGCTGCTGACCAGCCGCGACACGGGAGTGCTCGCCGCGATCGGTGTTGCGAATGTCAACGTCTGGCGAAAGCCGATTGTCGCGATTCTTTCAACCGGCGACGAAATCATCGCGCCCGGCGATCCGATGCAACCCGCCAAGGTCTACGACTCGAACGCGCAGGTGCTCGCCGACGCCGTGCGGGAGCTGGGCGGCGAGCCCAGGCGACTGGGCATCACGCATGACGACGTCGCCGCCTTGCGCGAGCGACTGCATCACGCGCTCGAGTTCGCCGACATCGTGCTTCTGTCGGGTGGAACGAGCAAGGGCGCAGGAGATGTGTCTTATCGCGTTGTCGCCGAGCTCAACGATCCTGGGATCGTCGCGCACGGCGTGGCGCTCAAGCCTGGCAAGCCGATCTGCCTCGCGGCGACCGGCGGCCGCGCGGTGGTGGTGCTCCCGGGCTTCCCGACCTCGGCCATCTTTACCTTCCACGAGTTCGTCGCGCCGGTGATTCGCTTGCTGGCGGGTCGCGGCTCGGAGGAACGTACGGTCGTGCCGGCCAGACTCGCCGTCAAGGTGAATAGCGAGATCGGCCGAACGGAGTACCTGCTGGTCGGGCTGGTCGAGAGCGCAAACGAGGAAATGAAAACGTCGCTCGCAGCGTATCCGATGGGACAAGGATCCGGCAGCGTCACCACGTTCAGCCGCGCCGACGGTTTCGCCACCATCGGCCGGCACGAAGAGATCGTTCAGGCCGGGACGATCATCCGCGTCCAGCTTCTGGGCCGCGATCTGCAGCTGGCCGATCTGGTCGTGATCGGCAGCCACTGCATCGCTCTCGATTACCTGCTTGGGGAACTGCAGCGGCAAGGCGTGCGCTCGAAAGTTTCTCGCCGTGGGCAGCACCGCCGGATTGGATGCCGCCAAGCGCGGCGAATGCGATGTCGCAGGCGTCCACCTGCTTGATCCGAAGACCAACGAATACAATCGGCCTTTCCTGACTCCGGCGCTGCGAGCTTATTCCCGGTTACGGCCGCCTGCAGGGCATTGTCTTCCGCCCCGGAGACGCACGTTTCGAAGGCCGAACGGCGCAAGACGCCATCGCCAGCGGCCATCGGCGATCCCGCGTGCATGATGGTCAATCGCAATCAGGGGAGCGGCACGCGCGCGCTGATCGATCGCCTGCTCGGCGGCGTCAGACCGCACGGCTATGCCGTGCAGCCGCGGAATCACAATGCCGTGGCCGCCGCCGTGGTACAAGGCCGTGCCGACTGGGGAATGACACTCGATACCATCGCTCGCAGCGCCGGCCTCGGATTCCTGCCGGTGCAGGCGGAGCAGTACGATTTCATCGTGCCACTCTCACGCGCGAACCGGCCGGGCGTGGTCGCGTTTACGACGCTGCTGCAGCAAGCGTCCACACGAGAGGCGCTGGCGCGCCTGGGAATGAAACCATGACCGCAGGCGGTATCGTTTTGTGCGGCGGAAAGTCCACCAGGATGGGGGTTCCCAAAGCCACCCTGCCCTTCGGTCCTGAGACGATGCTGCAGCGCGTGGTGCGGCTGCTCGGCACGGTTGTTTCTCCCATCGTCGTCGTCGCGGCGCGCGAGCAGTCGTTGCCGGAGTTGCCGGATGACGTCAAGATCACTCGCGATGAACGCGAGCAACGGGGGCCGCTCGAAGGCTTGCGTGCCGGGCTGAGAGCGCTTCCGAATTCCGTCGACATCGCGTATGTGACGAGCTGCGATGTACCGTTGCTGGTGCCCGCTTTCGTGGCGCGGATGGTCGAACTGCTGGGCGATCACGACATCGCCGTCATGGAAATCGACGGCTTTCCACATCCCCTCTCGGCGGTCTACCGGCGGGACACGCTGCCGCAGGTCGAATCGCTGCTGGCGAAGGACAGGTTGCGGCCGGTGTTTCTATTCGACGCCGTGCGCACTCGTCGCGTGCGGCCGGAAGAGATGGTCTCGGTCGATCCGCAGCTCCGCACGCTGCGGAATCTGAATACCCGGGAGGACTACCGGGCAGCGCTCTCCGAGGCCGGCCTGTCGCCCGAGAACTGATCCGCCTCATGAACCGGGTGTCCCGGCCGTCGTTGGGCGGCCGAGGAGCGCGCGATGCCGCCGTACAGAAGCATCGATCTATTGGTGATGCGGCTACCAGCCGCGCTGGCGGTGATATTCCGCCACCAAGGCGTCGAGCCGCTCGCGGCTGAGCGAAGCCTCGGGATCGTTGGGCAGCGGCGTGTTGAGAAACCGCTCCGGCAGCGTGTCTTCAGCCGGCGTCCACCCGGCAAGAAGGTTGAACTGCCGCTTGGCAGAGACGATGCGCCTGGCGGTCTCGCGCAGTTCGTCGGCGCTCACGTCCCAGCCGGTGACGCTCCGCAGCATCTCGGCGGCCTCGGCATGGAAATCTTCGAACACACCGCGCAGGAATTTGCAGATGATCAGCGAGTCCATCAGCGCCGCCTTGTCCTCGGTGTCGATCGCATGGCGCACGGCGTCCAGCGTCACGTGCCGGCGATCGACCTTGTCTGAGAAATCGACTTCGTACGCGCCGCTGCGATTGTGGTCCGCGCCGCGCGCGCCCACGGCGAAACCGAGCGCCATGGTCTGCAGCGCCCTCGGCTCGTAGCCGGGAATCTCGAGACCCTTGACCTGCGGCGCAATCGCGATGCTGTTGTGTCCGATCGCGTGAGCCGCGCGGCGGCTGCCCTCCGCCAGCAGGTTGCCGAGCCCCTCGCGTGAGCCAATCAGATCGATCGCGCGCAGCAGCGCATCGCCGCTCCCGAAGGTCAGCCACGGCTCATCGAGCCATCCGCGCTCGACGCACTCCATCGCAAACGCGATCGTCCCGCCCGTGCTGATCGTGTCGAGGCCGAGCTCGTCGCATCGCTGCGATGCGCGCAGCACGGCGTCGGCGTCGCCGACCCCGCACAACGAACCCAGCGCGAACAGGCTTTCATACTCCACGCGCACCCCGCTCTTGCCATGCGAGTAGATGTGCTCGCAGCCAATCGTGCAAGTCACACAGCTTTTGCGTGTTTTGGAACGCGTCGTGCTCAACTGCTCGGGTGAGATGGCTGGCAGCTTCGTCGAATGTGCCGCTCTGAAAGTTGCGCGTCGGCAGCGCACCGAAGCGGTTGAACGTGAGCAGATTGGTGGCGGTGCCGAGCTCGCGGTACTTCGCCGTCGCGGGACCGAACGACCGCTTCGACAGGGACTTGCTCAGCGCCGTCAGCTCGCGCGGATGCGCCCACTCGGTGCGCTGCGTTCCGCGCACGGCGATCGCCTTGATGTTCTTGGCGCCCAGCACAGCCCCGCTGCCGCCGCGGCCGGCATGGCGGCCGTCGTGCGAGATGGTGGCGTAGCGAACCCGGTGCTCACCCGCCGGCCCGATCGACGCGATCCGATAGCCGGCGCCGAGACGAGCTTTCAGCCCGGCTTCCGTCTCCCGGCACGTTGCGCCGCGATATTCCGCCGCGGATTCGAGGCGTACATCGGTTGCACGCGCCCGCATCACTCTCATCGATGATCGAGCACCGAAAGCTCGGGCGCGCGTCCGACGATCACGATGGCGTCGCAGCCGCAGCCCTTGCCCGGCAATCGCAAAGCCGCTGCTGGCAAGCGAGTCGTTGATGCGCTCGGTCAGCGGACTCTTGCTCACAACTGCAAACTTCGCCGAGGTTGTCAGAGGGCTGCCGACCAGAGGGCTGAAGGCAAAAACGAGGGGAGCCTCGGGCGCGAGCGGATCCACGTGCGCTGCGCCTTCGTCCAGCAGCAGCTTTACACCCAGCCCGCTGCCGCCAATGAACTGGCGCAGAACCGCGTCAGCCAGCGGCACATACTCGGCGGTGCCGAGCGAAACGTCGATCCGAAGATACGAGCCGTGGTAACCGAAGGGCATCGGTTCCCCTTACCCTCCCGCGTCGGCGGAAAGGATCAGCACGCGGTCGTCTTCGCCAAGCGGTGTCCCCGGGTCGCTGACGAACCGATCGCCGTTCAGGTTGGCAACAAACGCGGGATGCAGCCGGTCCACGGCGATGAGTTCGCCCAGTGAAGGAATCTGCGCCGCCAGCGTTCCCAGCAATTGCCCCAGCGTGTCCGCCTGCACTTCCAGCTCGGAGATGCCGGCACGCTGGCGTGGAACGCCAAAAAATTCAACATGCATAATGTCGCCGCAATCGCCGTTCAGTGCTTCGGGAACAGGAACGAGGCAGGAATCAGCGAGCAGCCTCGTGCAAATGATAGCATGGCCGTAGGCCGCACATAACCCGTACTGGTGGGCTCAAGTCGCCGAACCACGATGAATACCTACGGAATTCGATCATTGTTTGACGGAGGCCGATGAGCAATTCCGTCTCCTCATCCGCGCCAGAATCGACCTCGAAAAAGAAGAAGGGCGGTGGCCGCGGCCGAGTGCGCTCGACGCCGAAAGGACGGCGAGTCGACCCGAAGGCGCGCGAGGATGTCCTGGCTCTGCTCGGCGATGCGCCGCGCCGCCGCGATCTCCTGATCGAGCACCTGCACAAGATTCAGGACCGGTACGGCTGCCTGTCCGCGCCGCATCTGGTCGCGCTCGCGGCCGAGATGAAGATGGCGATGGCGGAAGTCTACGAGGTGGCGACGTTCTACCACCACTTCGACGTGGTCAAAGAGGGCGAGACGCCGCCGCCGGCGATTACCGTCCGTGTCTGCGACTCGATCGCCTGCGACCTCGCCGGATCGCACGAGCTGCTCGCAAAACTGCCTGCGCTGCTCGGCGCCGGCGTGCGCGTGCTGCACGCGCCCTGCGTCGGCCGCTGTGAGACCGCGCCGGTCGCCGTCGTCGGCCAGAATCCAATCCCGCACGCAACCGCCGAGCGGGTGACGGAAGCCGTTCAAGCCGGTCACGTGCCAGGTGACGCACCCTGCAGCGCACGCCGGTATCGTCACTCCCGGCCACATCGATTACGCGGCGTACCGCGCTGCAGGCGGATACGCGCTGGCCGCGTCGTGCATCGCCGGAGAAAAGAAGCCCGCCGACGTCATTGCGCTGATGGAAGACTCCGGCCTGCGCGGCCTCGGCGGCGCGGGTTTCCCTGCCGGCCGCAAATGGAAACTGGTGTCGGCCGAGCCCGCGCCGCGCCTGATGGCGATCAACATCGACGAGGGCGAGCCGGGAACATTCAAGGATCGCTACTACCTGGAGCGCGATCCGCACCGCTTTCTCGAAGGCGCGCTCATCGCGGCCTGGGCCGTCGGCATCGACGCGATCTATATTTATCTTCGCGACGAGTATCACGGCTGCCGCGCGATCCTCGAACGCGAGATCGCAGCGCTGCAGGCGAATCCGCCATGCGCGATTCCGGCAATCCATCTTCGACGCGGCGCCGGCGCCTACATCTGCGGCGAAGAGTCCTCGATGATCGAATCCATCGAGGGCAAGCGCGGCGAGCCGCGCCTCCGCCCGCCCTACGTGGCGCAGGTCGGCCTGTTTGGCCGCCCCACCCTCGAGCACAATATGGAGACGCTGCACTGGGTGCGCGACATCCTCGAAAAAGGGCCGGCCTGGTTTGCCGGCCAAGGCCGCAACGGCCGCAAGGGTCTGCGGTCGTTCTCGGTCAGCGGCCGCGTCAAGAAGCCAGGCGTGCACCTTGCTCCCGCGGGCATCACGCTGCGCGAACTGATCGACGAATACTGCGGCGGCATGCTCGACGGGCACGAGTTGTACGGATATCTCCCGGGCGGAGCATCGGGTGGAATTCTGCCCGCATCCAAGGCCGACATCCCGCTCGACTTCGACACCTTGAACGAGTACGGCTGCTTCATCGGATCGGCTGCGATCGTGGTTCTTTCGAACCACGACACCGCGTCCGGCGCCGCGCGCAACCTGATGAAGTTCTTCTCCGACGAGTCCTGCGGCCAATGCACGCCGTGCCGCGTCGGCACTGTCAAGGCGCTCCAGTTGATGGAGCAGAAGCGGTGGGACGCCCCGCTGCTGCAGGAACTGTCGCAGGCGATGATGGACGCGTCGATCTGCGGTCTGGGCCAGGCCGCGCCGAATCCGGTGCTCACCGTCTTGAAATACTTTCCCGGGAGAAGTCGAGTAATGCACCAGAAGAATACTGCCCTCCTGGCGACTGACGCCGGTCTCGTTCACCTTGAACGGAGACGACCGTAGTCTGCCGGTTCGGACGAGACGATCCTCGAGGCCGCCCAGCAGCACGGCGTCGAGATTCCACGCCTTTGCTACATGGAAGGCATGCGGCCGGACGGCAACTGCCGCACCTGCATGGTGGAGATCAAGGGCGAGCGCGTGCTGGCGCCATCCTGCTGCCGCTATCCCAAGGAAGGAATGGAGGTCACCACCAACAGCGCGCGGGCTTTGACCAGCCAGAAGATGTCGATCGAGTTGCTGCTGTCGGACGTTCCTGAGACGTCCTACACGCTCAACTCCGAGCTCGATCTCTGGGCCAAGAAGCTGTCCATCGGCAAGCCGCGCTTCGCCGCGCGCCATCAGCCTGCCGAAGACCTCTCGCATCCGGCGATGGCGGTGCACCTCGACGCCTGCATCCAGTGCAATCGCTGCGTGCGCGCCTGCCGCGAAGAGCAGGTCAACGACGTCATCGGCTACGCCTTCCGCGGCGGACACTCGAAGATCGTGTTCGACCTCGACGATCCGATGGGCGACTCCACCTGCGTCGCCTGCGGTGAGTGCGTCCAGGCGTGCCCGACCGGCGCGCTGATGCCCGCTCGCGACGCGGGCAAGATCGTCCCTGACAAGCAGGTCGATTCGGTGTGTCCGTACTGCGGCGTCGGCTGCCAGCTCACCTACAACATCAAGAACAACACCATCCTCTACGTGCAGGGGAAGGACGGCCCCGCGAACTCGAGCCGCCTGTGCGTGAAAGGGCGCTACGGCTTCGACTACGTTCAGCACAAGCATCGCCTGACCAAGCCGCTGATCCGCAAGCCGGGCGTCCCGAAACACAAGGACTTCGTTGTCGATCCCGAAAACTGGCGGGAGGTCTTCCGCGAGGCCACGTGGGAAGAAGCGCTGGACGTGGCGGCCAAGGGATTTCGTGAGATCCGCGATACGTACGGCAAGCGGTCGCTCGCCGGTTTCGGCTCCGCCAAAGGGACGAACGAAGAGGCGTATCTCTTCCAGAAGCTGGTGCGCACCGGCTTCGGCTCGAACAACGTCGACCACTGCACGCGTCTCTGCCACGCGTCGAGCGTGGCAGCGCTGATGGAAGGCATCAACTCGGGCGCTGTGTCGAACCAGGTGCGTGACGTCGCGAATGCCGAAGTGATTTTCGTGATTGGCGCCAATCCCACGGTGAATCATCCGGTCGCCGCGACCTGGATCAAGAACGCCGCGAAGTCGGGAGTGAAGCTGATCGTGGCCGACCCGCGCCGCAGCGATCTGGCCCGGCACGCCACCTACTACCTCCAGTTCAATCCCGACACGGATGTGGCGCTTCTCAACGCGATGCTGCACGTCATCGTCGAGGAAGGCCTCGCTGACGAGGCGTTCATCCGCGACCGCACTTCCGGTTACGACGCGCTCGCGGAGAACGTGAAAGAAGTTCTCGCCGGAGCTGATGGCGCCGATCTGCGGGATCGACGCGAAGACCATCCGCGAGGTCGCCCGGTTGTACGCGACGTCGAAGGGGTCGATCATCCTGTGGGGCATGGGCATTTCCCAGCACGTCCACGGCACCGACAATGCGCGCTGCCTGATCGCTCTGGCGCTTTCGACCGGCCAGATCGGCAAGCCCGGCTCGGGACTACATCCGCTGCGCGGACAGAACAACGTGCAGGGCGCATCGGACTCGGGGCTGATTCCGATGTTCTATCCCGACTATCAGCGCGTGGGAACTCCCGCAGGCGCGGCAGCGGTTCGAGAAACTATGGCGCACCGAGCTCGATCCCGATCCGGGCCTAACCGTCGTCGAAATCATGAACGCCGCCAAGAAGCACGAGATTCGCGGCATGTACGTCATGGGAGAAAACCCCGCGATGTCCGATCCGGACGTCGATCACGCCCGCGAAGCGCTCGCCGCCCTCGATCACCTGGTCGTGCAGGATATCTTCCTCACCGAAACGGCGTACCTCGCCGACGTCGTGCTGGCCGCCACCGCGTGGCCTGAGAAGGTCGGCACCGTCACCAATACCGATCGCATGGTGCAGCTCGGACGTAAGGCGATTGAACCGCCCGGCGAGGCGAAAGAAGACTTCTGGATTCTCAACGAGCTGGCTCGCCGCATCGGCGTTGACTGGTACTACTCCCATCCGCGCGACGTGTTTAACGAGATGCGGACCTGCATGGACTCGATCGCCGGCATCACCTGGGAGCGCCTCGAGTCGCGAGTCGTCTGTCACCTATCCGTGCGTGAAAGAGGGCGATCCTGGGGACCCGGTGGTGTTCATCGAGAACTTCCCGACGGAATCGGGGCGCGCCAAGTTCGTTCCCGCCGACCTCATCTCCGCGGCGGAGCGTCCGGACGCGGAGTACCCGATGGTGCTCATCACCGGGCGACAGCTCGAACACTGGCACACGGGGTCGATGACACGCCGCGCGTCGGCGCTCGACTTCATTGAGCCGGAGCCGGTGGCGTCGGTACATCCGCTCGATCTCGAGAGGCTGGACGTCGCGCCCGCCGGAACCCTCACAATCGAATCGCGGCGCGGCCGGATCTCACTCTACGCGCGCGCCGACGATGGCACTCCGCTGGGGACCGTTTTCGTGCCCTTCTGCTATTACGAGGCAGCAGCGAACATGCTGACCAACCCGGTGCTTGATCCGTTCGGTAAGATTCCCGAGTTCAAGTACTGCGCGGTGAAAGTAACGAAGGGCGGCCCCACGCCGGAGCGTATGAGCTTCGGGGGCGGGGTTCTGCTGCCGGAGTACCAACCCGAGCCGTTACCGTAGGCGTCTCAGGGCGGCACGCCGATGCACCAGAATCATTTCTTACGCTTGTAGGTCTTACTAAATCCGTTGCGTCCGTTGGTCACCGTAAACGTCCCGTTTGATGATGCGGAAAGCTTGAGGGTCTTCCACTGGTCATTCGGCGCGGGAGTCGACGGCTCCAGGTTGGCGATGAAATTGTCGGGCGGGTTATTGTCCTTGCCACCGCTCACGGAGTAGTGCGATTGCCAAATGTCTTCGAGGCCGGGTGTGCCTCGCAGAACCGGCCAGGTGGCCAGATCGCCGCCCTTCCTGGCTCCATTGCCCATCATGGCCACTCTGGCGTGCAGCGCGCTCACGAGTTCGGGCGCCATGCCCTTGAATTGGCCATGGACATTCACCTGATACACATCCACGGTCCCTATCAAGTTGTTGGGACAGGCAAGATCGTGATTCTTGAAGGCTTCCAGGTCCGCCAAATCTAACATCCGGAATTTCCCATAAGTGAAGAGCAGGCCGATGGAACTATTGTCTTCCCTGTCGGTCATCAGTTCAGGCTTCCGCGGGTTGGTGGCGCAGAATGGATTCGCCGCACCGCCCCCTTTTACCGGCTTGCTGATGACGTTGCCCGCCGCCGTCACCACTTGGACGTCGATTCCCTTTATGGGGATCCTTTCGCCAGTCCTGACTTCAATATGATTGATGGTCTTGTACAGGCCGGTATACGCCGCAAAGCGTTGCTGCGCGGCTGGGTTAGTGGAACTGGTGTACGCGCCGTGGTCTACCAGGTTGCGAATCGGGATCCGTGCGGCCAGACTCGGCACGTCGCCAATGTGGTCCATATCGTAGTGTGAAATCAGCATGTAATCGATCTGCTTGAGGCCGGCGGCCTTGATCCCATCGACCAAGCGATCGGTGGACGCTTCACGCTGGGGGCTCACCGGCCATCCCGCGTCGATCAACATGGATTCTCCAGCCGGACTGACGATTAGAAGGGCTTTGCCTCCCTCCACGTCAATCAGATGCACGTCGAGCGTCTTGGAGACTGCCGCAGCGAGCCCAGCCGTGAGGAGCAGTGTAAGGAAGATTCTCATCTGGCTAGTTCACCGAAAATGCCAGCAACACATTGCCAGCCATGCCGGCGCCGCCCGAGTTCACGAACAACATACCATCCGCCAAGGTGGGGCCTGTCGAGACAAACGCTCCGCCCTTTGCCGGAATTCCGTTAGTGGTGGGGAAATCTTTCGCGGCGTCGAAATCCCAGATCAACTTGCCGGTGGAGATTTCATATGCTCGGATGTGGCCGTCCAAACCGGGTGAGATGACCGCTCCCGGAATCACTGCCGGAGGCGACTTCACCGAGGCCGAACATCCCGCCTTTCCGGCACAGGAATCTTTCGTGGTCCACAGTTCCTTGCCCGTTGCGGCGTCTATCGCATAGAGTCCGCCTACCCGGGGCGGAGCAGGCGGAACAGGAACAGACGGAGCCCCATTGGCCGGAGCGGCCGCGGCACCACGCCGACCAGCGCCACGCCCCGCCGAATCGCCATTCGGCGCGAACACCACGGCTCGCCCTGCTGTCAGCGGACTGGCGGCCATGCCCCACTGAACGCCGCCACCCGCACCGCCTCTGCCGATGCGCGTCTGCCATATAATCTTGCCTTGTTGATCCGGGTCGAAGGCATGCACCACGGCCGCCTTCTGCCCTCCCACTATCAATTGACGTCCGTTGCCCACGTCGAGCAGGATGGGCGAGCCACCCATATCCACATCGATTCCGGGATTGGGAGGGCAATTCGTATCGGGGACCATGCCCTGCCCGCCGCCACATCCCCAATTGAACATGTCCGACGAGGTTTGCCGGGACCACTTGATGACTCCGGTCTGCATGTCTATGGCGACCAGAGCGTCGGCGGTCTTGATTTCCGGTCCGGAAAATCCGTTGCCCGTGGCGACATAGATCAGCTTCCGCTTGGGATCGATGGTGGGCGACGACCATACGGTCGCGCCGCTTGGTCCATAGAACTGAATGCCTTTACTGTTCTTCCCGGTGGGCTTCGCCTCGGGTACCGTATACGCGCTCCAGATTTCAGATCCGTCGGCGGCCTTGAGGGCGATCAACCTGCCGCGGAAGGTGCAGCAGGAGTAAAGTGGATTCGCACCGGCATTCTCTTCCTGCGATGTGATGGGCACGTACAGACGGCCATCGTACAGCTTCGCAGTTCCGGTGATGCGGGTGTATGCCTGGCTATCCAATTTCTTCTGCCAAATCAGCTCCCCTGTGTTGGCGTCCAAGGCATAGAAGTTGGACTCGAGATCGCCAAAGTAAGCCCGTCCGCTTCCGATCACCACGGCGTCGCGAACCATCGCCTTGGCTTGGAATCTCCAGTAGAGGCATCCGGTTTGCGCGTTGATCCCATACACCGTTCCGTCGTTGCTGCCGGTGTAGACTCTGCCGCCTACAACAGTAGGCTGGCTGTATGCCGTGGTGGTGTCGGGAAAGCCGAAGGCCCACTTGACCTTGAGCGAGACCAATTGCTCAGCCGTTAATCCCGCGGCCCTGGCTGGTTGGAAGCGGGTATTTTGGTCGTCCACGCCCCAGCCGTTCCAGGAGGCGGTGCTGGCCTTGGGTTTTAGATTCGCGGGGCATTGGCCGCTCATGGCAACCGGAGGGGCGTTGTTGAGTTCCACCTTCCCCAAATACCGCGCCACCGCGATGCGGTCCGCCGGGGGGATTTGGGCGCCCACGGCCTTCATAGCGCCGCTTTCGAGCGACTTCACAATGTTCTGCCAGGGAATGACGGACAACGCTTCGGGCGTCGGGGCATGAACTTCGCTGTTGGGGTCGTGGCACTGCATGCAACGGGCGATGAAGACCCGCGTGCCCTCCTGCGCGAATCCAAGCAACGCAATCAAGAATCCGAGACTCGCGATTCGAAACATATTCTCCTCTTCACATTTCGAGACGAAGGTAGCAGCGGGTGTTTGCCGATCAACCTCGACACCGGTAAACTAGACGCCTGAATTATACATCGGACAGGTGTGCTGCCTGGCCGGTGCTGTCTCCCAATTTCTTCTTGTGCACTCACATTTTTTCCAGCAACGCGAGATAGAGATTCGTCATCGGGCCCGAAAGCAGGCTAAGTTGTGTTATCTTCATTAGCATTTCTCTTCATGCGTAGTTTAAACCCGACAGTGTTTCGCATGCGAGGCCATCCTGAGACCCGAACCGAATGGTGTACGCCCCCTGTTCATTCATTCGCATCCCTATAACGACAACGAATTCGCGCCCGTGCAAGCCCCTTATCGGTCTGGATTGGTGGGCAGTTTTGCTATCGCTCGCCGCTGCACTGTTGATCAAGAGCGGAGTTCTCAAGAGGATCCCAGGGTAGGGGCCACGCAACGGTTTCTGGCGCTGATTCCGGGAATCTTGCTTCTCGGAGCTCTCGGTTACTCAGGCAAACTGGATAGTAACCGACGATGGCGGAGTAATCGGCAAACCCGGAATCACCATGATTCGAACGGGAACGCCACGGGACAGATCGACCTATCTACGTATTCGTGGTTGGGGTACGCATACCAGGTTGGCTCTATAGAACAGGTGGTACGAAACTGATATAGAGCCGCGGCGAACTGGTCTTCAGTCACGCAGGCCAATCTCACAGCGACAAAGCCGCCCTACACCGAGCTTCAGAGCTGTACTGACTCAACTCTTCATCCGCCCCGGCCTGTCCCGGAACTAAAGAAGCCGTATTCAACGCGTGGCCAAAGTGTGGAGTCGGCAAGCTTTGGCACGGCATGTCCGTGAGCACGCCGTGGAGGCCGGTTTCCCTACGTTATCGTGGGCGGCCAAAGCGACCGTGCATCGAATCCTGGCGGAACAGCCACTGCATCCGGAAAAGGTCAAGTATTATCTGGAACGGCGTGACCCTGATTTTTGAGGCGGGAATGCGGAAGGTCCTAATCGTTTATCAGGGTGTGGCGCTGCAGAATGCAAGGCGGGCCGCCGGCGAGATGGCTTCCAACACCATTACTGTTTCGGTGGACGAAAAGCCTGGAGGCCAGGCCATCGGAAATACCGCGCCTGACCTGCCGCCGGTGCCCGGCAAGCATCCCACAATCAGCCGTGATCACGAATACGAGAGACTGGGCACCTGTTCCTTCCTGGCGGCGCTGGATCTCCAAGACGGTCACGTCACGGCGCGCGTGGAAGACCGCCACCGGAGTGTCGAATTCATTGGACTGCTGTCCGACCTCGATGCGAAGTATCCGCCTGAATGTACCACCAGAATCATACTGGACAATCATTCCGCTCACTCTCACGCCGGCATATCCAAGCCGCTGCCGGTTATCCATTTCACTACATCACATTGCCTGCCAACGCGAGCTTCCACGGTATGGTCGTCGAGCCTCACGACACCCTGTCTTGATGCGATTTTTGAAGCTCCATCCATGGTTCTCATTCGAACCTCCACAGTCATCGGCAGTGTAGGTTTGAAAGGGCGGAGCTTTCCGCTTCTTGCCTTTTCAATAGCCTCGGCAACCTTCCTGGCCGTGTCGCGGCGGGCCGCCTCAGGTTCCACCCCGCCAGCCAGTTCCGGCCCAATCGCCCGCTTGACAACCGCGGTAACCACTCCGGGAAACTGTGCTTCCGCCTCTTTGCAAGCCGCCTCATCACCCTGCACGAATATGAGCGGAATATCCCAATGCCCGGCATAACAGGTTTCAATCCCTATCTCACCGACGCTCTGTCCGTTGATCTTGAAGTCCAGCCATTCTCGTGACCAAGTATGGGGCATGAATGACTGGTCGGTGCCTGCCTTGGCATGATGACCGGGTAGCATGAGTCCTGCGACGGATTGATCCAGCCCAGGCATCCAACGGCGCTTGCCATCTTCCGATCCCACGCTGTGGTACAGGTATTTGATTCGATGATCGCTTAATACCTTTTCCTGAATGAGGTTGCCTCCGCCGTGGTGTGTGTCGCAGACGATAAGGTCGCTCACTCCCGCTTCCAGCGCTGCCGCAGACAGGGAGTTGACGTCGGATGTGAAAAGCTGTCGCGCATCGTTCGCGACATTCTCGCGGACACCTTGCTCCCAATACCATGCCTGTTCACGAGTGAAGATGCCACTGGCGCCCTCCATATCCCAGTGCACGAAGATCTTCACGTCGCGGCGTTGTGGAGCCGCATACAGACCCGATCGGGTCGCGCACGATGCCACTATGCCAATAGCGGACGTGGTAGCCCGTCTAATCAGTGTCCTTCGGGAAAAGCGATTAAGCGCCATATCAGAACTCCGCGCGAAGACTCAATTGGATTGCTCTACTGCCATAACTTCGATTGGCTGGAACCAGTTGTGACGTAATCACACCAAACGTTTGTGGACTGTCCCCGGGTCGAGAAAGTTTACGTTATTGAAGATGTGAAAAAGTCAGGCGAGCTGCCCGCTGATTCTCTGTGAATGGAATTTTCTAGGAATGGCAGACCGCGAAGCGGATTCGCACGGCCCTCCCGGCCATCGCTGGCCAGCAGAACGGGCCGGAAGCTGGCAAAGGCAGTCTGAGGGTTCGCGAATAGATTCAACCCGGTACCGCCTGTGGCAGGATTGCCATTCGTCCCCGCGCCTCCCGAACCCGTCACATTCCTGTGAACGCTGTCACCCAAAGTTGAAGGATTTACCGTGGGAACTGCGCCTGATGTAGCGGTGAGTGTCAGGCTGCCGCCCCAAGCCTGGGTACCCTCACCCACCAGCAACGGAGAACCGCTGTGGGCCATAAATATACCGGATAGAAACCAGCCGCCCATCAGTTTGTTGAGCGCGACATTCGAAACTTGAAAAGGCAGCTCGTAGAACCAGCGCCCGCTGAAAATGTGAGTGATGTCGAAAGTCGAGGGCCCATACGTCGTACTAAGATGGAAGTTGTTCGGCATGAGGGTTGCGCCGTTTTGAAGCTGGTTATCACCCGAATCGAGAGACCGCGCGAAGGTGTAGTTTAGATCGAAGATCAAGCCCCGCGACAGCCTTTTACGAAGGGTCACCACAGACCATTGTAATTCGAAAAACCAAGGTCAGTTCGCATCGCAGTGGCTTGTGCCATGTAATTGATAAATGGAGCCAATCCTGCGCCCATGCGTCGGGTATCCAAGGTCGTGAATACCGAATTTACGTTTCCATTTTTCTCGCTCGAAGAACTCAACGGGGCGATCCGCGAGCTGCTCACCAAGCTGAACCATCGATCCTTCCGTAAACGCGAGGGCAGCCGCGCGAGTGCGTTCGAGGCGATCGATAAACCCCGCATTGAAACCGCTGCCCGAACCCTTCGATCTGAGCGAGTGGTCGCGCGCCGCGTCAGCTTGGACGGCGCCGGACCTTCACTCGCGACGTAGTTGACCACAACGCTCCCGCCGAGCCCGCCGAACCTCTCGGCAATCGCTCGACCGATCCCTCTCGCAGAACCGGTAACGATGGCTTGTTCTTAAGATTGGTCATCGATTAATCCTTTCCGCCGCTGCGCTCCTCGCGCGAGATTCGGCGCCAATGACTGGCAAACAGATGGTAGCTATCAGCGCTGTCACTATCCGAGCCGCGCGACGATACGAAACATCACGCTCGCAGGCCCGCTGTGTCTGATGAACTTCTCGCCACACGCTCACTCTCCGGCACTTTGAAGACTCAGAACAGCAACCGGGCCGGCAATTGGGTGGACACCTACCCTGGAGACGAGTGCTTGTCCATCCGCAACCGCCTCCAGGCGCCGCCAACTTACGCTTAAAAATGGAATCCGATGGTAGCCGTTACGGTTCGTGGGGAGACATAGTGTGTGCCGCTGAAGGTCGAAAGGAAATTGTAGAGCGCCACACGGTTCGTCAGATTCACCACGGCCACGCGCGCGCTCCACTTGTACTTCTCACCATGGAAAATGTTGTCGTCTCCCACTGCCAGGTCGAACAGGTGGCGCGGAGCGATGCGCGGCGGATTGTGGTCGTCGTCTTCCGTCCCGGCAGCCGGTACTTTCACAAGCGACGAACCGTACTGCGACGCCGGGCACAATCCGGAACCGCTGATCGGCGTGGTCGGCGTGGCGTGCACTGACCCGCAGAAGAGTCCCGCCTGGAACTGCTGGTCGGGGGTGATGCCGGAGACATCCACGATGGAATCCGTCCCATTCGGCCCATTGGCGCAATTGCCTCCCGCACATGGCACCGGGC
Source organism: Bryobacterales bacterium (assembly GCA_963817515.1). Taxonomy (GTDB): domain Bacteria; phylum Acidobacteriota; class Terriglobia; order Bryobacterales; family Bryobacteraceae; genus DATMNI01. The sequence continues at coordinate 116,968 of CAWFPJ010000018.1, forward strand.
CGGCCACCAGGCCACTGTCATACCGCCAGTTGAAGCCAAACCAGGGGCCGTCCTTCCAGGGCTGATATTGCAGATGGGTGGTCTGGTTGAAAGTCTCGTCGTGGTCGATACGGAACACCGTACTCCCACCCGGCGTGGCGCCAATCCCGCTGACCTGCGGAGTGAAGAACCGCGCCGCAACGCTGGAGAAGACCACAAACGCCGAAAACCCGTGGAGGTTCGGAATGCTGGCGCGCACGGCATAGCCGGGAATTTTCGAGTTGGCCCACTCGACCGGAAAAGTCAGCGGCGTGCTGCCAAGTATGCTGAAATCGTAAGCGCGGTGGGTATACTTCCAGATGTATTCGGCGTCCACCACCAGGTACCGTCCAAAGGCCTGCTGCAGGCCGACGTGGAATTCATTGCGCCAGCCGGGGCCAAGCGGGGATGGGTTACAAGGACCCAGGGTAGACATGAGCGCGTTGACCGTGGCATCGTTGCATCCCAGGCTCGAAAGCACCAGGTTTTCATTGAATGGGGTTTCCAGAGTGCGGGCATAGGCAACGCGCAACACGGTGTTGGTCTTCTTAATGTTGTACGCGATGCCGAGACGAGGCTCGATCTGTTTGGCGGAGGCGAGGCCGTTGTAAAAGTCACCGCGAAGCCCCAGGTTGAAAGACCAATTGCGGACGCTGATGTTGTCCTGGAAGAACAGGGCCAGTTCCTTGATGTCGGCGTGCCCGCGGTAGTTATACAAGGCGGCCGTAGAATTGGGGCATCCACTGCTGCCGGGCAGTGTTCCCGTTCTAGTCAGGTCGATACAGCCCAGTTGCGGCACGTAGCCGGGATTTTGCTGCAGCAGGCCGGTGCATCCTGCTGGATCGGTCAGCGACGGGTCCGTGTTAGGACTTCCGTCGGCATTCAAACAGGGCGCATTGAGAGTGGGATCGACGATTCCGAAGGCGTCTTTCTCCGTCAGAAACGTGTGGTCGTACTGGATCCCCGTCTTGATGTTGTGAATGCCTTTCACATACGACAGATCGGCATGCCCGCCGATATTGGTGAGAGTGCGGTTCTGGCCAACTGTCTCACTTTGCAGACCTCCACTGAGATCGGAGAAGGGGTTGGCGCTCGGGTAGTAGTTGAATTGGTCCCGCCGGACAAAGCCGCCGAGCGTAAACACGGTATGAGGGCCGACCAGGTGAGTCCACGTCGGCGCGATGTTGAACGTATTGATTTTGGATCGCTGATCCGTTGGGCCAACCACCCTGCCGTCGGGACCAAGGCCGCCATTGTCCACCACGATTCCCGACCAGGCTGTGGCGTTCTGGTTGTCGAACGAATTGGGTGTCTGGAACCAGGAGCGTGTGAAGAAGAAGTTGAAGTTGATGGTATCCGCCTGGGAGGGCTTGATGTCGACCCGGTCGAAGAGATTGCCCTGATTGCCATGGTCATGCATCACGGTAAACTCGGGCCCATCCAGAAACCGCCCTGTATTCATTCCGCTGGCAGAGATGAAATTGCCCCAGGCCTTTCCGCCGTACGCCAGGTTGAAACCTCCGCTGCCGGTTCCGAAGCTGCCGTAGGAACCGGTCAATTCGCCATGGGCCTTGTCCACGCCCATGCCGGAACGGGTGGTCACCACGATCACCAGGCTGGTCTTGTCCCCATACTCCGCGGGAGGGGCACCCTGAATCACTTCCAAAGACTGCACCGAGTCAACTGGAATCTGATTGGAGAAAACCTTGCTCTGCTGATCGGTGATCTTCTGTCCGTCAACGGAGAATGAGTTGGAGGCGTGATCGCCGAAACCGTGAAAAAGGCCGTTGGAATCGGCGCTGGTTCCCGGCGAGGCGAGCGTCACCAGGGAACTGAGCGACGACGATTGACTTTCCAGCGGTAACTTGTCGAACAGCCCGCGATCCACGTCGGTGTGGCTGACCGGGTCGACTTCGATCAGGTCCTTGCCTTCGGCTGTGACGGCCACGGTGGTTGTGGCCGTGCCAATTTTCAGGCTGAACTTGATATCGACCGGTATGGGAGACTTTACGTCGACGTCCTGTTCGCCCGCCTGGAAATTCGGAGCTGCACTGCTTACGTGATAGGGATTGTACGGCAGGTTGTCGAACTGGAACTTTCCCTGGCTGTCGGTCACGGTGTTCCTGGAGTAGCCCGACACCGGGTTCCGGATACCAACTGTTGCGCCGCCGATGGCCGCGCCGGATGGGTCGACGACGGAACCTCGCACCATGCCGGAAGTGCCGCTGCTCGACTGGGCAAAACTAGAGATACAGGAACATAGCAGACTTAGACCACAAACAGCGAGAATTCTTTTCATTTGCTCAGTATCCGAAAGCATACCGGCTGGACCTAACCAATTCTTGCCGGCGGCTGCATTGGTCGAAGGAGCGGGCTGGAAGCAGCCATGAACGGGTGTCTGTGACCTACCAGCAGAATCAGACGCGGTACTCCCGATTGTTCGGGCCCGACGAAATTCGTTCACTTGAAGTACTTTTGAATATCCGCCTGGTTGGCCGGCTCAGTCCGGGCATTCTCCAAAATGTAGAGTGGTTCATGGCCTGAGGGATCCCCTGGTAACATTCGAAGCGTTCCCCAAACCCAGACCAGGCTTCGATCGGCGAACCGAATTGCGTTGCCTGCCCCGAGCCGAACGGCGATCATTTCATCGCCGAACCGGTGTGCCGGATGAGCGGGATTGCCCGCGTCCGCGAGCAAGACGAAGTTCTGGACGCGCTCGCCGTCACGGATTGGCCGGTCGCCTTCCATCATGTAGCCAAGAACGCGGATCATAGTACCGGAAGAGACCGCGGAGGCGTGAAGGGCGTGTCTGGTTCGTTCCAAGTCCGACCAGGCCAAAACCAGATATTGGTCTGAGCGCGAAATGATTGGAGTGAGGTCGAACAGATCCGGTCGTACTGTCTTTCTGATCAGGATCAGCGTGGCAATGACGGGTAAGCAGATTAGGGTTACCAGAACAACTAGTGTTCGAGATGCGCGGCGCGACGAAGAATCATGCCTGCGTGCCCGCTTCGATCGCCCACTCGCTCCAAGCACGGTTTGCCTCCAACCGGCCAAACTGAAACCGAGCCGACCGAGCGGATGTACAGCAGTAGCTCTCTTCACAGGCTTCAGTATCGGGAGGGTTATCAGAAGACGCCTAAGCCTTTCTGGCAAGTGGCCAAAGGCTCAACGGGAGCGGGCTGGAAACTGCCGTGAGTGGACTGCACGGGTTCATGCGTAACACTACCAGTGGAGGATGCCTCGAATATTGTGCGCCTGCCGCTTACTGACGGTCAATTGCAGGGAGTTGCTCAGAGTGATCAGCCACCGTTGGCTGCTGAGTGCGCTCATCTTTCGGATATGGTTGACATTCACGATTGCATTGCGGTGCACCCTCTGGAATTCGAGCCCTGCCAGGCGCTCTTCGATCAATCGCAGAGACTGGGTTGCCAGCAGCCGCTGTTTGGAGGTAACAATCCAAACCAGTTCCCTTTCAGCCTGAAAGGCCAGGACGTTGTCCGCATCCAGGAAGTAATAATCCTCCCCGCTTCGTCCCACGACCTTCCGGCTGCGAGCTTTGGACGATTCCGCGGCGGCGGCGATCTTGTCGAGATTCGCGACCACTTCGCCCGGTTTGCCGTGCAGGTCTCGCGCGCGCTCCACGGCTGTCCGTAATCGCGCTTCACTAACCGGTTTCAACAGGTAGTCGATGGCTCCGGCTTCGAAGGCTTCAATAGCGTGTTGGTCAAAGGCGGTAACAATCACGACGACGGGAAGAGGCGGCTCGCTGAGTTTCCGCACAACCTCAAACCCGCTCATGACCGGCATTTGCAGATCGAGAAAGACGACATCTGGCCGGAGGTTCGCAATCTTCTGAAGCGCTTCTTTACCGTCTCCCGCCTCGCCTACTACCAGGACTTCCGGGAAGAGTTCCAATTCCTCGCGAAGGACACGCCGCGCGATGGGCTCATCGTCAACGATCAGGGTTTTCATCACAGGACGGTCCATTGTTTAGATGTAAGCCAAACTACGGTCGGAATCCTCAACAATACTTGCAACCGGCGTTTCAATTTAGACGAGCGGGGTGAATTGGGATGTGGACGGATGAGTAATTAGCGGGGAATTTAGTTTCAGCCAAGTTGCCTGGGCCGATAGTCGAGATTTTTTGAGAGGAACCGTTCCAATTTCGGCGATAATCGGGTACAGTCAGATTCAACGCGTTTACGGCTTCAAGATGGGTACGGATTCAACGTTAATGCATCCCTGAAGTACGCACACGGTGCGCAGAGAGTCGCCTCCCTATCAGCAGCGCAATCACTGCAGCGGCCAGCAGTGGTGCTGACGAGGGCTCAGGAACCGCTTGGATCTGCACCTGAAATGTTTGTTGGCCGATCGGGTCGACGTTGAACTGAGCAGCAGTTCCTATACCGCCAAGTAACTCATAAGACCCTGTAAAGGTGCCCACCACTGCGTTTGCAGGCACGTCAAAACGAAACAACTCTGTCAGCGGTGCGCTCTCGCCCGGGGCAAGGGAGAAAGGCACATTGGCGAAAAACTCGTCGTTCATATTGACGGCCCCTGGTATAGTGAGGTTATCTCCGTTCAGGTAGACCGTATTTATCGGATCCAGATTGGAGAGAGTCGCCAGAACGGTCACGTCGGTCTGTCCCGGCGTAACAGTGAAGAGCGGCTCATTGAAAAGGATAACGATGCTGTCCGCGTGCGCGGGAACGATGGCCGCAGCAGCCAGACACGTCAGAAATACTGTTCGCGATAAGTGGTTCATAGGTTTTCTCCTGTCTTCGTGGGTTTGCCTGCCCTTAGGGCAGAACCATTCGTTGGGACAAGCTGAAAGTGCCCGGCTGACTAGATCCGCTGGGTAGCAGGGCTGCATAAGTGCCCTGTAACTGGAGGCTGCCCCGGGTGCCGGCCGCGGCGGCGCCGGCCGGAAACGAGACTGCGACGTTCACCGATTGTCCCGGAAGAAGAATGCCGGGAATCGGGGGCACTGGCGCTTGCGGGGAAGCCGCATTCAGAAGCGCATTCGTGACTGTCACATTGGTGATACTCACGTTGCCTTTGTTCGTCAGGGTGAACTGGGCGACCCAGCCGACATTAGTTAGCGCCGAGATTGTCTCCGTTACCGTGAGGCCGGTGACCACTGGGACGCTTGGGGCGGGAACGACAAAAAACGCGTAGGCAGAGACGACGCCGGTGACGGGCGAATTCGAATCGCCAACACCTGCGCCGGTTCCGGCCAGATTCGCGGCATTGCCCAACGAGGCATAAGCCAGGATGACGTGAAGGCCGGGTTGTAGCGGCGCCGCAGGTATAGCGCTGAAGCCAGAGTTTGGGTTCCCCGCAGCTACGGTCCAGGGCCCTTCGCGAGTGTCGAAGCGGTAATAAATATTGTCCAACATGGGCGAAGGACCGAACTCCAGGGTGAACACAGGAGTGGAACTTGCGGTCCGGTTTCCCGAGAGGGGAACAATAGTAACGTGGGCATAGCCGCCTATCGTATTCTCTTCGCCGATGGCCGCGCCGAAGGCACCGCCCTGGCTCGATACGGCATACACAGAATTGGTCGCCGGGTTCACAGCCAGCGCCGTGGCCCTAGCAACGCGGGTCTGGGACGACACGCCGGTAAGGATGGGTACGTTGTTCTTTCCATCCAATGAGACCACACCCGTGCTGCTGACGGAGCTGAGGGAACCCGCGTAGATCTTGTTTGTGACGGTATCAATGGCCAACACCGTGGTGGCAGCCGAAGTGGGCAGTGGAACGTTTGTGACCTGGCCGGTATTGCCGTCAACCACGGCAATCGACCCGGTAGATTGGGCGCCCAGCGCATAGATGCGGTTCGTGATTGGATTGGCCGCTACATCGAAGAAGTTGAAACCGATCGGTATGGTGGTGACAGAATTTGTGTTGGCGTCGATGACCGCCAGACCGCTGGTGCCGTTTGCGACATAGACACGGTTGGTGACCGGGTTGACTGCCACCGCGAAGGGGCTTCCGCCGACCATGATGGTGCTGGTTCCATTGGTGACACCATCAATGGCGATGACCACCCCGGTTCCGGATATCGGAACGTAGATCCGGCTAATGATCTGATTTACGGCCATGCGGAAGAAGCTCGGATTGACCGGAAATGCGCCAGCCAGAATTGTGGATCTTGTGCCGGCGGCACTATCGATCACAGTGATGGTGTTGTCGCCAGAACTGGCCACGTAAGCCTTGCCGGTCTGCGGATTCACGATCAGCCCTATGGGATTGGTGCCTGCCCGGACGGAGGTTGTCATGTTCGTGGCGCCGTCAATCACGGTGACGTCGCCGCTGCCGGAGTTGGCAGTGTAGATCTTGTTGGCGACCGGATCGACGTCGACAGCCACCGGTGCAGTTCCGACGAGAACTGTCGAGGCGGCGCCGGTGACGCCATCAACGACGGTGACACTGCTATCGGCGAGGTTGGCGACGTAGATCTTGTTGGTTAACGGATTTACCGCGACAGCATCCGGCCTGGCCCCGGTCGCCAGTGGCGCCGGTGTGTTCGACGCTCCATCGATCACGGTGAGGCTGTTGTCATCCTTGCCGACTACGTACACTTTGTTCCTGACCGGGTCCACCGCTAGCGCCACGGGGTTGATGCCCACCGGGATGCTGGTTGTCATGGCGTAGCCGTTTGCTCCATCCAGGACGCCCACGGTGTTGGTATGCTCGGAGACGAGATATGCCTGGTTCGTGACTGTGTTCACGGCCGCGGCGCTGTAGCCGCGAGGACTCCCTGAAGAATTCACAGCGAAAGAGGTAGCCTGGACAGGATCGTATATACCCGCCGTCAACGCCCCCAGGATCACTTTGTTTTGGAGGGGATTTACCGCAACGGTTTGGGCTCCAACGGCTATGGCCGGCTGGCTGGCGGTATTTGACGCGCCATCGATGATGACAAACGGCGCGCCGCCCGAAGGAGAGCTAGGGTAGATTTGATTCGCAGTTGTGTTGACGGCCAGGGAGAAGGGTTGGGCAGGCACCGGAACCGCAGCCACTTGTAAGTTGGTAGTGCCATCGAACACAAGTACTTTCGGTGGGACAGTCTCGGCGCCCAGATAGATGCGGTTAGTGAGTGGGTTGACGGCAATGCTGACGATGGCCGTTCCAACCGGATATGTGGCTGGGATGTTCGATTGGCCGTCGATAACCGTATAGGAATTCGTGTTGGCAACGTAGATCCGATTGGTGACGGGATTCACTACGATGGCCAGCGGCCTGGTGCCGGCGCTGATGGTGGATGTTGTATCGTTGGTGCCATCGATGACGGTGACATTGTTGGTCCCATTGTTGGCGACATAGATCCGGTTTGTGATGGAGTTCACGGCGATGCCGGACGGTGCCTGGCCCACAGACACTGCGGAGGAGGTTTGGGCTGCCGGGTCGAAGACGGTGACGTTAGCGCCGCCCGAGTTCGCAGTGTACACTCTGCCCGTTGCAGGATTGACGGCGACGGCGACAGGTTGGGTCCCGACCGGCACTGTGGCGACGGCCGTGGGCAGGCCAGGGCTGACGTTCTGTGCAGCAAAAGTGGTGGCGATCGACCTGCCCGCGAATGTCGTGGTGATATTGGCCACCCCCACCGCCATTCCGAACGCGAGTCCCGCGGCGTTCACGGTAGCAACGGTTGGAGTGTCCGAGGTCCAGGTGGCTAGGGAGGTCACATCCTGCGTGGTTCCGTTGCTGTATGTTGCGATGGCGTGGAATTGGAGAGGGGGCCCGCCGATTAGCGTGAATGCTGGGGAGGGCGTCACCGTCAGGGTTGAAACTGTCTGGCCCTGCGCGCGGAGAATGGTGAGAGCGAGAATGCAGACAGCGCTGGCCGTGATTCTTGAAGTGATCATCGTATGCTGAGTCCTTTTCCGATTTCAGGAAGCCGGTCGCGCTACCCTGGAAGGTAGGCGGCCCGGTCCGTCCAAGGAGAGAGGATGGCAAGTGTCGGTTTGATTCCTGGGATGGGCCCCAAAACTCCTTGAGAATTTCTAAAGTTTCTCTAAAGGCTCTTTAGATTCGGAAAAATGAAGCACTTCGCGTTCGACGGGTTCACGCTGGACCCGGCAAATCATCTTCTATTGCGGGGCGGTGCGCAGGTGGCTCTGCCGCCCAAGGCGTTCGACACGCTGGAGTACCTTGCGGAGAACCACGGCCGGCTGGTGACACGTGAGGAGTTGATGAAAGCGGTATGGCCGGATAGCTTCGTGGAGGGCGCGAATCTGACAGTGTACATCTCGCTTCTGCGCAAGGCGCTGGGCGAGGAGGAAGGGCGGCGATACATCGAGACGGTTCCGCGGAAGGGCTATCGCCTGATCGCGGACGTTCGGGTGGTGGACGAGGTGCCAACTGAGGCGGTCGCCGAAGTTGTGCCGTCCCCGAGGATCGTCCGACGGCATCCGTTTGTGTGGTGGGCCGCGGCGGTGGGTGCCGTACTGGCGGTGGCCGTGCTGGTGCTGGCCGCTGGACGGTTGCGCTCCGTCCCCCCGCTGCGGCGCGTCCGTCTGACCAGCTTCGGTCAAGAGATGGCGGTGACGGCTGCCGCGCTATCGCCGGACGGAAAGCTGGCGGCGTATGCGAATGCGAGCGGAATCTTCGTCCAGCAGATCGATACTGGCGAGGCATACCCGCTGACGGCCCCGACAACCAACTTCAAAACACTGAGCATGAGTTGGTATCCGGACGGAACGAAGTTGTTGGTGGGGGGATTTGCCGAGCACGCCGACACTCCGGATTTATGGACAGTCCAGGTGATGGGAGAAGGGCGACCTGCCAGACTCGGCGACGGTCTGCAGGCGGCCGTATCGCCCGACGGGAATGCGATTGCGATCAGTGGGAACATGCGATGGAGTCCGCCCGAATCATCGAGAATGGCAGCCCCGGAAATCCGCCTGATGGGGGCCGACGGCTCTGGTCTGCGAACTTTGGTCAAAGGCGCAAACGGCGAAACATTCGGACCCGTGGCATGGACTAGGGGAAAACAGGCCGTGACATGGGTGCGGTATCGATGGAACCCACAGCTACGGCGAAACTCAGGTTTGATCGACGCTTACGACTTGGACACGGGGAAAACAACCGTCCTGATGGTGGGATCGGATTTCACCGGCGACATTGAGAGTCTCGGCGGTAAGCGTACCATCTATGCGACCTTGGTGGGCGCTAATCCATCGAGTAAGTATGGCGGCCGACTTTTTAAGCTTGATTCGGGTTCACGTGCGGATGAAGTGGCCGAATGGTCGGAGCCGATTGGAGGCCTCAGTGGGAATGCAGCGGGCAGCCGCCTGATCGTTCGGAATCTCATGGAGGAACACACCGTGTTCGTAGCGGAGCTGCCACCGGGAGCGGGCGAACTGGATCACTACCGGAGATTGACGCTCGGACTGGGCCGCGAAGACCTGCCGCGGGCGTGGACGCCTGACAGCCAGACCGTGGTTTTCGACTCAAACCGTAACGGCACCTGGGAGTTATTCAAACAGAACCTGAACGCGGCAACTGATGAGCCGGTGGTCCGTTCCACGGACGATGTTTTCACGCCGCGGCTCAGCCCTGACGGTACATCCTATTTGTTTATCGAGCGGCCGAAGGACTGGACGGAACCTGCGCCCGTGGCAATCATGCGGGCACCGGTCTCCGGCGGTGCACCCCAGATGATATTGAAGCTGTCCGGCATTTCGGACTGGGGTTTGCGATTCGAATGCTCTGCAGTGGCTGGGAAGCCGTGCGTGCTCGCACAACGGCAGGGAAAGGAAATCGTGTTCCGCGCGTTCGACCCGGTGCACGGCCTAAGCGCACGGAACGAGGTCGCACGAATCGACGCCGACCCGGCGCACCCGCCGGCGTGGACCATGGCACCCGACGGCTTAAGCCTGGCGTGGACGCGATGGGAAGCGACGGGGGCACGGATCCACGTGCTGCCGGTGGCGGGCAAGGCGGTTCCCGACCGCGAGGTGGATGTCCAGAACTGCTCGCACGTTCACTCGATGCATTGGTCAGCGGACGGGAAGGGCTGGTTGATCACGTCCGAATGGCCGGTAAGCTGGTCGATCTCCTACGCCGGGCTGGACGGCAGGGCACGCGTGTTGCTACAGGGGATGGGGATGCATGCGCCCGACGCGTTTCCCTCTCCGGACGGCCGCCACCTGGCGTTTTCGCAGAGAATCATGGAAAGCAATTTGTGGCTGATTGAGGGGTTTTGACGGGAGTCCACAACCCTTCGCTAGCGGACTGCGGCCTTCGGTTGCTTGAGTGCGTCGCGAACCGCCGACTCGGCGCTTCGTGCGTCACTTCCCACGAACTCGGTCCTACTGTTAACCACCATTTGGGGCGTGTACGGCCCCTGAGTGCGTAAACGTCGGGCGTACTGTTGCTGGCGCGCTGAACGCGGGTGAGGAGTAGGGGTCCGCCCAGCCGAATTCACAAGAAAACTTCAGCACGTGGGAATATATCAGAGGACTTAGCGGATTATGAGTCTTAGAGGAAGACCGCCGAACCCAATGCACTTCTCAAGAAAGCCTCGAACCGACGAATTCGAAGCCGCCGCCTTGCCGCACATGAACGATATCTACCGGACGGCGGTACGGTTGCTGGGTGAGGGCAGCGGGGCCGACGACGTTGTGCAGGATGTGTACCTGCAAGCCTGGAGGTCCTTTAGCCAATTTGAGTTGGGAACAAATTGCCGTGCCTGGCTATTCAAGATTCTGTTTCACACTCTTCACCATTACCGCCGGAAATGGCTGAATATCCGGATGGTCAAGGAGGGCGAGGACATCCTCGAACAGACCGCAGCCGGTGGCCCGCCCCTGCCAGAGCAAATCACGAATGAAGAGATGCTGGCTGCTCTGACAGAAGTCCCGCAAGACTTCCGAGCCGTCGTTCTGCTGATCGACGTGGAGGAGTTTTCGTACAAAGAAGCGGCAGGGACACTGAATGTTCCCATAGGGACGGTGATGTCGCGTTTGAGCCGGGGCAGGAGACTGCTTCGAGAGAAGCTGGTAGATCTGGCGCAGTCCTACGGGGTTGGCCGCATGCAGCAGGAAGGAAAAAGCGCATGAATCGGGTTCAGTTTGGAGAAGGAGCATGCGAGAAGACTCGCAAATACCTGGATTCCTACGTTAGCAACGAGCTCCTGATTGAGACGAACCACGAGGTCCTGCGCCACGTTGAGAGCTGCCCCGCCTGTGACAGTGAGCTGGTGGCTCGCACTCAGCTTCGAACCCGACTGAAGGCTGCGGTCAACGCCCAGAGTGTTCCCCCTGAACTCCAAGCGCGCATCCGGGAGAAGATCCGGTCCGATCACTCCAGCAGTTGGTTCGCTGCAGGCTGGTTTGCATCGGGGTGGCCGCTCTGGGCGGTTGCCATGGCGGCGAGCGTCGTAGTCTGCGCCGGGGTCTGGTTGAACTATTCGCCCGAAAAGATGCCTGCTCTCACAGATCGGCCGGGGCAGAATGTCTACATTCGAAAGGTGTCTGCCACATTGGCAGCGGTCCTGAAGGTGGGGTTGGGGGACCACATCCACTGTTCCATCTTCCGCAAGTATCCGAAAGATCCGCCGCCTGTCGAAAAGATGGAAGCGGATCTGGGGGCGTCTTATAAAGGGCTTCTGCCGGTTGTGCGTGCGGCCGTACCGGGCGGGTACCGAGTCATCATGGCTCACCAGTGCGGTTACGCCGGTCGAAAATTCATCCACCTGACCTTCGAGAAAGACGGGGATCTGCTCTCGCTCGTGGTCGCTCGCCGGAAGGACGGTGAGTCGCTAGGCGCCACGGCTCCGGCACTTGAGACTTCGGGTGTGCCGGTCTATCAGTCCGCAGCGGAGCGCTATCAGGTAGCGGGATTCGAAGCCGGCGATTTTCTGGCTTATGTGGTCTCCGATCTGAAGAGTAAGGCGAATCTGCAGATTGCAGCCAATCTCGCCCCAGCGGTCCGCGAATTTTTGCTGAAGATTCCGGCGTGAGGACGGAGCATTTCCGGAAGCGGAGGCAAAGGGTTTTGGTCGGTGCCCACGTGGCATTGCTCCTGGTTTCGACCACCTCCGCCGCCTTCAGTCGCCTCTCCGGACGCGAGATCGATGCCTGTAATCCAGATGCTCGGCAGTCCTGGACCAGCAGCGTCTTCGGGAGCGTGACGCCGGCGCTCGACCCCGGCTTCCGTGTGATCGTTCCCGATTTGGCCGGCTTTGGTGCTTCCACCCATGAGCTTCCAGACTATTCCTTCCGCGCGAAGGCGCTACAAGGGCCGATGGTCATTCTCCACGCAAACAGATCCGTTCGTCCCTGTTGTTGCGGCGATGGAGGTTATCAACGGAGACCACTTCATGGTGTTCCGGCGGCATGATGTCATCATCGAGCCCGTGTTTGCAATGTGTGGTGCCAGTGCGCATAAGATCGCGCACTCAGCGGATAGCGCCAACTGTAGCGGGCGGAGCCGGCAGCATCGATGAGTGCCAGCGTTCTTGGCTGGCGCGCCACGCAGCCGCCGCTCAGCGCCAGCTACGGCGGCCACTGTGTGCGTCCGGGGACTCGCTCCATCCACCCGCGAGAGCCTTGTACAGCGACACCAGGTCGATGAAGACCGCGATTTCGCTCTGTGCCAATTCATCTTCCATTGCGAGTTGACGGCGCTCGGCATCGAGAACAGCCAGAAAATCGCTTAATCCCCGGGTATAGAGATCCGTTGACAGGCGTGTAGCCTCCATAAGGGCTTGAGCCGCAGCGCGTACGGTATTGCGGCGCTCCTGCTCGTAGTTATAAGTCGTCAGCGCGTCCTCGGTTTCCTCGATCGCGCGCAAGACCGTGTCCCGATACGCAAGCTGTGCCTGCGTAAGCCGTTCCTGCTGCGTCCTCAGGTTGGCTTTCAGCCGCCCGCCAGTAAAAATCGGCAGGCGGACCGCCGGACCGACAGCAAAGAAGCTTGTAGCTCCCAGGGTCACTCCCGAAAACGACGTTCCCAGGCGGCCCGCATTGCCGGTTAGCGTGATTTTGGGAAAGAACTCCGAGCGGGCCACCCCGACGCGAGCGCTGGCGGCCGCAATCTCCGCGTCGGCACGCAGAATGTCGGGGCGGCGCTTCAACAGGTCGCTCGGGAGACCTACGGCCACCAGCGACGGAGTCGCAGGAAGTGGCTTGACGTCTCCCAGTTCGCCCGCCAGGGTCCCGGGCTCCTCTCCCAACAAGACGGACATCCGATACAAACTGACTTGTTGAGCCGATTCCAGGACAGGCGTCTTCGCCTTCGAAGCCGCCAACTGCGATGTCTGACGCTGCAGTTCCAGTCCCGTCTCCAAACCCGCGGCGACGCGCGCCCGGATCAGCTTGAGCGCGTCGGACTCGACCCTTATGTTCTCCCTCGCGATCGCGAGCCGCCTCTGCGCGCCGCGCAACTCGCCATAGTTGCGCGCGATCTCGCCTAACAGGGTGACGAGAGTTTCGCGACGGGCTTCTTCGGCGGCCGCGACGTCCGCCGCCGCGGCGTCGAGCGCATGCCGTTTGCCGCCGAAGAAGTCGATTTCCCAACTTGCATCGAAGCCCTGGTGGAAGAGATTCGTGTCGAACGGTGCCCAGACGGATGATCGGACGCTTGCAGCCGGAAGTCCACCGCTGATGCGGTGCTGTGACTCGGTCGCGTCGATCGACGGCAACCAGGCTGCCCGAGTGGCGCCCAGGCCCACCCTGACCTCGAGCACGCGGGACGCCGCGATTTTTAGCTCGACATTGGCGTGCAGGGCGCGCTCAACCATCGAGTCCAGGACCGGATCGTGAAAGCCAGACCACCACTTCTCGACAGCCGGGTCTGGAGTCAGGTCGGCAGCTTGGGAGTGAAACTGGGCGGGCAAGGAAGCGCTCGACGCCAGGCAGGCGCTGACGAGCAACAGGTTCGATCGCCACGTCATTTGTGTTCTCCCGCATCGATGAAGACGTCGACTTGCTGGCCAGCGTAGACCCGGGCGCCTGGACCGAGGGCGAACACTACCTGCAGCACCCGGGTGTCCACCCTGTCGCCGCCTCCTCCAGTGAGATTGCGTTTGGGGATGACATAGGGCTCCACGCGCACTAAGCGTAGCGGCAGACGTTCGGCGCCGTTGCCGCGAAGCGTTGCTGAGGCGGCGGCCCCGGCCTTTACGCGCCAGGCGTCCTCGTCGTCAATTTCGGCCCGAACGGCGAGCCGTGACGTATCGCCCATAAGGATGAGCGGCTGGACCAGTTGTCCGGCGGGAGCATATTCGCCAGGATGCGCCTTGCATTGGAGGATCTCGCCATCTATCGGCGCCGTTACGATCAGGCGGGCGAGGTCCGCTTCAATCCGCTCCACGCGGCGGCGCTCCTGTTCGACTTCAGCGCGCGCGATTTCGAACTCCGGCTTGGATGCGCCCGCCCTCAACCGAGCCAATTCGGCCTTGGCCTCGTCCAGACGCGCACCGGCGACAGCAACGGCGAAGCGGCGGTGTTCGAGATCTTCGCCGCGAATGGCGCGCTTGTCCGTTACCGACTCCATCGCGCTGAGCTGCATTGCGGATTCGCGAAACACCTGCTCGGCCTCCTGGACTTTGGCTTCCAGCGGTGGCAGGTCTTCGGGTCGCGGCAACGAAGCGAGCTTCTCCAACCTGGCTTCAGCCAAGACAAGTGCGGCTTTCCGTAGCGCCAGCTCCGCTTCGAGATCGCGGCTGTCGAGCGTGAGCAGCCGGGCGCCCTTTCTCACATGGTCCCCGGCCCGCACGTCCACGCGCGTCACCAGGCCTGCAACCGGCGGGCTGATCGCAATGTTTTCGGACGCAGCTTCCACCAGTCCGACTGCGCCCACCTGATTGGGATACGCCGCGGAGGGTGGGACCCCCGGAGGCATGAGCGTCGCATGAACAGGCCGCGACTGGACAATTTTGACGATGGCAAACGTCAGGGCCAGCGCCGCAAATAAGGGAAGTCCGTACTTGAACATCAATTCACTCCCGCTAACATCGGCCGGGTGCGCACAGCATCCGTGGGTTCGAGGATTTGGCCATCATCCATCTGGGCAACGCGGTCGGCAAACCGGAAGAGGCGGTGGTCGTGCGTCACCACCAACACGGCGCGCCCGGGGCGCACGGCGACACTCGTGAGCAATTCCATTACGCTGTTGCCGGCGTCATGGTCGAGGGCGGAGGTCGGCTCATCGCAGACGACCAGGCGCGGGTCGTGGACCAGGGCACGGGCCAGCGCCACGCGCTGCTGTTGGCCGCCGGAGAGTTGTGCGGGAAACGCGTCGAGACGCTCGCGGAGTCCGAGATATCCGAGCAGCTCGGCGGCGGCTGCGACGGCTTTCTTCCTGGCTACACCGGCGGCGAGCAAAGGAACGGCCGCGTTTTCGGCCGCCGTCAAAGCGGGCAGCAGATTGTATTGCTGGAAAACGAAGCCGATATTGCGGCGGCGAAACCGGACGGCCTCACCAGCCGGCATGCGGCTGGTGCTCTCTCCGAGCACAATCACCGATCCGCTGTCAGCGTTCAGCAGCCCGGCCATGACGGAGAGCAGAGTAGTCTTTCCACAGCCGCTAGGCCCCGCCAGCATCAACATCCCGCCGTATGGAACGTCCAGATCCACGCCCCGCAGGACACGCGCCTGGTCCTCGCCGGCGCCGAATGACTTGGTTACGCGGCGGCAAACGATTGCCATTCCGGTCAAGGTTTGTACCTGATCAGCCATAGGATTTTGACCCTATCCGCGAAACACGGTTGCTGGTTCCAGGACCAACACGCGCCGGATACTCACCACGCTGGCGGCGGCCACGGCGAACATCACCACCACCCCGGTCAGAGCAGCGATTTGCCAGGGCAGAATAAACCCCCTCATCTCCAGGTTCGCCTTGGTGATTTCGAAGAACCCGGCGGCCAGGGCGATTCCGATGGCGTAACCGATCGCGCCCACTATTAACGCCTGCAAGAGTATCATTCCGGTGACACGCCCATTGGTAATACCGATGGCCTTCAAAGCCCCGAAGTGCTTCAGATTCTCCAGCGTAAAGATATAGAAGGTCTGACCGGCCACGATCGCGCCTACCACCAGTCCGATCATGATGGTGATTCCGAAGTTCAACGGAATGCCGGTATGCGCAACGTAGTACCAGATGGTTTGCCAGCCAAAATCCGCGGCCGTTGCCGCGTATAGCCCAGTGGAGGCGCCGATCCGGCGACACACCTCACGATCGCTAAGCTCCCGTTGGCCTTTGACCAGGACGAAGGACAGCAGGTTGCGCTCGCTGCCCACAAAGGTTATCGCCTGGCTGTACCTCGTATAAAAGACCGGCAGGTTCTGAAATGGCGCCGAGGAGTTTACAATCCCTTGGATGACGGCGCGGCGATCATTCAGTTCGAGGGTCCTGCCCAGAACGTATGGCTGGTTGGGAAAGAAGAACTCATAGCCTACGCGATCCACCAGCACGGCGTCTGGCTGGCGCAGGTTTTCCGGGACGCCCAGCACCAGGTCGCGCGGCGCTCCGACAAGAGAGCCGTCGTCCACGCCGATCATGGTCACGACGCGGAAGTTACCATCAAGCGCCCGGGCGCGCGGCATGCCTTTGAATAACGGCACGGCCCACTCGACGCCCGAAACGCCACGCACCCGGTACAGATCGCCATCGCTCAGCGCCTTCACCTCGTCGAAATATTGAGTCTTGCGGTCCATCACCCAGATGGCAGCGTCCTTCACATCCTTGATCTGGCTGATGGTCCGATCCATCACTCCGATGAAAATGGAGCTTTGGTGGGACATCAGAAATGTGGAGAACGCTACCGCGAAAATCAGGCCCAAGTATTTGGCCCGGTCTGCAAGCAGCATCTGAACGGCGACGTAGTTCATGGTTTCTCAATCCTCCTAGAACTTCTCGAGAACATCTTCGTCGAATGGCGTCTTCAGTCGTTGGCCGGCGCAAAGAGCCTTGAAAAGGGACAGCGCGAACCCGCAGTCGCGGGACGGGGACGCGCCGCGCGCTTCGACGCGCGGCGCCGGAGCGGCAGTCTGCACGTCCGCACCCCGCCGGCGGTCGATCACCACCTGGATCCCGTGCTTCGGCTGGAGATTGATGCACGGCATCAATTCCAATTGGAAACCCGGCGCGAGGGTCAGATGGAATTTCTGCGCCATTGTGGCCAGGATGAGGGCGGCCTCCGTTTTTGCGAATTCGCCGCCGATGCAAATCCGCTGTCCGCCTCCGAACGGGAAATAGGCGAACTTCGGCAATCGTTTCTCAAACTCAGGGGTCCAGCGTTCGGGGCGGAACTCGAGAGGAGCATCATAGAAGCGGCCGTCACGATGAACCACCCAGGGTCGCATGATAAAATTTGTGCCCTTCGGAAATTCATAGCCGCCAATCTCGACGGGTTCCACGTTCTGGCGTACGAACGACGGAACGGGAGGATAGAGCCGCATGCTTTCCTTGATCACATTCTGCAGATAGGGCAGACGCGGCAGGTCCTCCATGCCTGGAGCGCGGGTTCCCAGCACGTCGTGCAGTTCGCGCACCAGTTTGGACTCAACCTCAGGATGTTGCGCCAGAAGATACCAGGTATAAGAAAGCGCCAGAGCCGTGGTATCGTATCCCGCCGCGATCACCGTCATCGATTCGTCGCGAATCCGGCGGTCACTGATCGGATCGCCGTTTTCGTCACGGGCATGGAGTAGCGCCGAGAGCAGATCGTCGCCATATTCTCCGCACGAGCGCCGTTGTTTAATGAGTCGATAAACCAGCTTCTCCAGGCTGCGGGTGCCCAAAAGGTACCGGAGATTGCGTGGAGTCGGTAAGTACTTCATGGCTATCACCAAGGCCGACCCGCGGGAGTTGCGTAACTGGAGCGCACGAACCGCGGCTGCAACGCGGTCGATTTCGCCCGCAATATCGGCGTCAAAGAGCGCGCGAGCAACGATTTCGAGAGTCAGGCGCGCCATGACCTTGTAAAGATCCACGCTCTGTCCTATTTGCCAATTCGCCAGCATCCCCTCCGTGCAACTCACCATCAGCTCCGCGTAACGCGCGATCCCACGGCGGCTAAAGGCGGGAGCCATAGCAGTACGCTGGGCGCGCCAGGACGGCCCCTCGTCGGTGAGCAGGCCTTTCCCCACAAAGCGCTGGTTCGCTTGCACGCCGATGCCGTGAATGAACTTGTGATTGTTCGTCACCAGCACGTCCTGGATATACTCCGGACGGTTCAGGTCGCATACGCCAAAGAAAAAGCGGCGGTAGTACACGATGTCGCCATATTGGCGTGCTCGTTGCTCGGTCCTGGCAAGGCTGTGCAGCAAGGCTGACGGGTTGCCGATCAGAGGATAGTTCCGGGGACCAGGCGGCAGCATGGATCCGGCCGGCCGTTCCTGGGGCGGAGTATCAGGGCGTGATTCAAAAACGATAGACATGTTGTGTTTCTCCTTTTGGTTCGTTCGTTTGATAAACAGTTGGCCGTTGGCTATTTACGCGAGAACTCGTGCGTGGCGCTCCTCAGGGTCGGCCACGAGTGCGTCTACGCCAGCAACATCCGGATGCTCGAGAATCTGGTTGAGCCCGAGAAGGGAAGTGATCCAGGGACACGAGATTCCACTGGAACGATGTGCGTAGGCGCCGCTGGCATCCATCAGCACCCCGCTGATGCCTGCATACGCCGCGCCGGCAACATCGATGGAATAGCTGTCGCCCACGAATACAGCCTCCGAAGCCCTCCCGCGAGCCGCATGGACCGCCATGGTGAAGATTGCAGGGCTGGGTTTTTCAATGCCGACCACGGCAGAGTCGAAAATGAAGTCGAAGTGTTTTGCCAGGTCCAGCCGGACCAGTTGTTCCCGCATTTTGCCAGTGGCGTTGGACACCACCCCCAAACGGTATCCCCGGTCTCGCAAGGATTCGAGGAACGGCTCGGTGGAGGGGTCGACCCGAGACCAGAATTGAATGTTGCGGAACGCCTTGACGACGCGACTCACGAATCGGACTCGCGCAATCCATGGAAGGTTCGAGCGTTTCGCCAGAATTCGCAGGTACTCCTGCCAGTAGACCAGGTCCGGTCTGGTCACCCGCTCGGCAGAGGCGAGGCGAGGAAGGAGCCAGGCATCGAGTTTCTCCTTGCCGCCGCGCTCGGCCGCATGAAAATCCTGAACGGTGATCGGATAGCCCTGCCGGACGAGGTTTACGGCCAAGTCCTCCAGGTTGGGGAATACCAGCGTGTAGCCGGCGTCGAAAAGGATGGTGCGAAATCGGGAGTTCATAGTTTGTGACTCGAGTTCGGAAGCCGCGAGTGCGCTACCCTGGAAGGCGCGCTTTTCGGTTCCGTTCGGAAAGGACGGCGCGGGCGGAAGGAATTCCCGTTTGCGGCTAAATTGGCCTTGGAGATTCCTAAAGTTTTTCTAAAGCCTTCTTTAGATACCTGGAATCAAGCATTTCTCGTTCGATGGGTTTACGCTGGATCCCGCCAATCGGCGTCTGATGCGGGGCGAAGTCCCAGTGACGCTTCCTCCCAAGGCGTTCGATACGTTGGTCTATCTGGCAGAGCAAGCACCATGGAGCCCTGGTGACTCGTGACGAGTTGATGAAGGCGATCTGGCCAGACAGTTTCGTCGAGGGCGCGAACCTGACGGTGTACATCTCCCTGCGGAAGGCGCTCGGGGAGGACAAGCGGCGGCGCTACATCGAGACGGTTCCACGCAAGGGCATCGGCTGATCGCGGACGTTCACGTCACCGAGGACTAGGCGGCGCCGGAAGCCGAGGTGGCTCCGGTTCCCGAGACGCCGCCCGCCATCGCGCACCGCTATGGGCCATCGCCCCGCGAGTGGCGCTTGCAGGCGCGGCGTTGTGGCTGTCGTATGGTCAAATTTTCCGAACCATCTAAAATCCAACGCTCGCGGCCCCAAGATTTGATCAGCCGAAGACCTCGCGTAACAACACGTTACACCTGACGGAGATCGGGCTCTCTGCCCTCCCAACTTCCTGTTGGTGCGTAGAGGGGATGGCGTCCGGGTGGTCGACAAACAGGAAGTTGAAGTCCCGCAGACGACCGCTGCCGTCCAACAGTTGGGTCAGATTACTCCCGAGTCGGCCCTGGGTTAGTCGATGCTTTCGGCTGCCGACGCACAAGCCCAGGGTTGCGGGTTCCGTTGCTGGCGTGTGGCCGCGGACAATCGGAGAGGCCGGATACTTGGCCGACCTCGTTGTGCAATCGGAGAGGCCGGTGAAGCCGCTCGCGCGTCCAGAAGGAACCGCACCTCGCCGTCCCGTGATAATATCGGGCGGTTATGCCGTTTTGGCGGAATGCCGGGAACGTTCGGCTTGCATGTGCTCCAGAAGCGTAAGTCGAGGGGAGGGCGCGATGAACAGACGGCAAGTGATCGGTACGCTGGGGTTTGCCGCGACGATCCAGGCGGTGCCGGCAGCGCGGGACCGTTTCATCGGTGTTTGAAGACTGATCCGTTGCGAGCGCAGTTGCCAAGGGGGCATGATGATGACGATCCATATGGAAGGCGTGTTCGCCGCCAATAGATAGCGACCGCCATCAATCCGATGGTGGCCAGTGCAACCGAACTTGGCTCGGGAACAGCCGCTGCTCCTCCAATCAGCCCCGCGGAGGGGTCGATGTTGCTGACGGCACTTGTAGTGCCGTTCGAAATGTCGAGCGTCACAACCTGATTGGTTACCCCACTGAAGCCATAAACAGTTGCGTTCAGATTGAGAATGGTGATGAGCCCCAAGTCAGTCGACGCGATCCTTGTGGCCTGTCCCGTGTTGACATCGATCCTGTAAAGTGCCGGAGAAATCGCAGTTGTGAACTGGGCCGTGGCGGGATTGAAAGTGGCGGCATCAAAGTTCACGTAGAGGCTTCCTCCCACGCCGAACAAATTCTCATCGTAAAAGTTGAAAGAGCCGTCAGGATTGGTCGAAGCCGGGATAAAAGGCACGGCCGGAATTCCTGTTGCCCCAACCAACGTTGCGCTGCCGGTTACAGGGTTAACCGTATAGAAGTTATTTGCGAAGTCCGTAGCATATAGCGTTCCGCCGGCCGATCCAAATGAAAGTTGGGAGTTAGGCCCGCAGGTGGGGATTAACGGCGTCGAGCAATCAGTAAAGCCGGTGGGCCCGATTACGGAGAGAGCCCCGGTAATCGGGTTGATGGAATCTAGATTGCCATCGAAGGACATGGTCAACAGGGAGCCGTTTGGGCCTGGGACCAAATACTGGATCGTGGCAGGAACCGAGCCACTTGGAGAGAAAGACCCGGTTGCGAGGTCCATCTGACCAATTTGCTGGGAACCTGTGATCACATACGCGATTGGGCCGGCGTTGGCGGAAACGGCGCACGTTCCCAGTGCCAGCCAGAGAGTCAAATGTTGCCGAGAGATCATATGGGTTGGGGTCCTCTTATTAGCGAATTGCGACTGCGTACCGGCCAAGCATACAGCCCACGGCCTCCCATCTCCAATAGCTAGGCCTGTCAATTCCGTATCACCTTCACCTCACCAGCTAATCCATTGAAACCACAACGGATCGGCTGATGTCATTCAACGGCTCTTCCGTAGTAAACTTTGTCAATCCGTCGTAACGCTATGCCCAGTCAGCCTCAGCGACCGGCTTGCCGGATCTTCCCGCCTTTCAAAGTCGATACAGTCAACGGGGAACTGTTCAGGAGCGGCGTGCGGCTCAGGCCTTATGCTCCAGCCTGCCGATGCACGCCTGACTCCGGAACTCGCGCGCCAAGTTTGCGAGCGGACAGGGAGTGCAGCCGTCCTGGAGGGTTCAATTGCGCGGCTGGGAAGCCGGTACGTGTTGGGCTTGCAGGTCAAAAACTGCCGGAATGGAGAGGTCCTCGACGATCAACAGGTGCAGGCCGTGAAGAAAGAAGACGTGCTTGCCGCCATTACTCAGATGGCCGCCAAATTCAGAAAACGAGCTGGTGAATCACTGGCGACCATCAAACAACACTCGACACCTTTTTCCGAAGCGACTACACCATCGTTGGAAGCATGGAAAGCTTTTACCACTGGTTGGAATGTGCTGGCCTCTCAAGGGCACGCTGCGGCCTTGCCCTGGTTCAAGCGCGCCACCGAGATAGATCCGGAATTTGCCACCGCCTACGCATGGCTTGGGCGCATGTACAGCGCAGTCGGCCAGGTCGCCCTGGCAACTGAGAGCAGCCGGAAGGCTTGGCAACTGCGCACCCGCGCGAGCGATCATGAACGGTTTTACATCGATTTCTCGTTTCACCGATTTGTCACCGGAAATTTGGAGCAGGCGCTTCGTGAGTGTGAGCTCTGGGTTCAGGCATATCCACGAGATACGCTGCCGCACGGATTCCTAGCCTCGAGCGCAGCGACGGCAATCGGCAAATTCGAAAAGGCGGTTGCGGAAGCGAAGAAGGCCGCTGAACTCGATCCGGATCATGCGATGGCATATGCCAATCTTGCCAACGCCTACCGCTTCCGCAACCAGTTGGAAGAGGCGGAACGCACGATTCAGCGTGGATTTGACCGCAAATTGGCAATACCCGATTTTCAGATTGCCCGGTTCTACTTCGCTTTCCTGAAGAACGATTCGGCGGAAATGGATCGGGTGGCGGCGCTGAGTCAGGACGACCCGGAACTGCAGGATCTCATCGCCGATCAGCGCGGTTTCGTCTTTGCTTATCATGGCCGCTTGCGCCAGGCAAGAACAATGTCGCGTCAGGCCGTCGATTTGGCGCGGCAATCAGGCAACCTGGAGAGCGCGGCTCAGCACGAGGCTGCGGCGGCAGTGCACGAGGCGCTATTCGGCTCGATGACTGAGGCTCGCCAGCACGCACTCGCGGCATTGGCAATGTCGAATGGCCGGGACTCGGTGTATGGTGCAGCTGTCGCGCTGGCGCTTTCGAAAGATGATTCCCACGCCCGATTCCTGGCTGACGATCTCGGCAGGCGCTATCCCGAAGATACGTTGATTCGCTTCCTGTACGTCCCGGCTCTGCGAGCGATACTCGCGCTAAATCATCACAACTTCTCCGAAGGGATAAAACTACTGGAGCCGGCGGCTCCCTACGAACTGGGGTGGCAAGGTTGTTGTTCGGTGGGGTTCATACCGTCGCTTTATCCCATTTATGTCCGTGGTGCGGTTTATCTTGCTGCTGGCCAGGGCATGCAGGCTGCCGCAGAGTTTCAGAAGATACTGGATCATCGCGGTATCGTTGTCACCGATCCTATTGGCGCGCTCGCACATTTGCAGCTGGGGCGCGCGTACGCCCTATCAGGCGATACCGCCAGGGCCAAGGCTGCTTACGAGGAATTTCTGACACTCTGGAAAGATGCTGACCAGGATGTCCAGATTCTGAGAGAGGCGAAGACGGAATACGTGAAGATGCGGTAAACCGGCCGGGTGGTTGCCATCGTCACGAACGGCGAATGGCACCGCTGGTCGCCCGCCGCTCATGGCAGCCGGTTTACGCAGTGGCAGGACCAAAACCGCTGCAGAGTTGCGGATCACGCCATTCGGACTTTGGGCAAGGCAGTCAAGTTGACGGAAAACGCGCTTATACGGCCAATCGTGATGCCCGCGCAGCGCTAACTGAAATCGAATCAGCAAATTAAGGGGCGCGTGCACAGATTGGACCGTATAAGCGCAAAATAACCGGCCAAACTGTTTGATCATAGGGCACTTACGCTGACACCAATGCTCAAACAGATTTGGCCGGTTATTTTACTCGTTCCGCCGAAATGCCCGATTGTATGTAGCCTCCGCGTGGATCGTCGGCGACTCGTACTAAGCTCGGAAGCCATTTTCTTACCGTCCCGAGTTGCTCTGTCCGCTTGGCGTGTATTCCAGACAGAGCAATCTAGCGCGGGCCGAATGCATCGGTAAACGCTGCGCGACTGAATCGGGCGGAATCGGCCGATGCGGATATTGAGATGACAAGGCGCAAAGCATTTCCGGCCATTCCACGACTACGAGACCGCAGCTACAGAAAACTGATTGAGTAGGTGCAGTGGAAAGGCCCTTAGGGCTTTGCGGACAGCGGCTGCCAGAGCTCAATCTTATTCCCATCCTGGTCATAGATCCAGGCAAAGCGGCCGTAGGATTCATTCATTCGTTTGGCGTCAATCTTTACTCCCTCTTGTTTTAAGCGGTCGAGCAAAGCATCCAGATCGTCCACGATGTAGTTGATCATGAATGGTGCGGGGCCGAAATAGTCAGTGGAGGTGGGGAAAATAGTCCAAACGGTAACGTGTTCCTTTTGCGGGTCGTCGTGTTCGCGCCACGGAAGCATCGCGCCTCCGCCTTTGTCAGCGATTCCAAGATGCTTCGAATACCATTCGCGCATCTGATTACGATTAGCGGATTTGAAGAAGACACCGCCGATTCCAAGGATGCGCCCGCGCTGCTCCATTTTGACAGACGGCTTCGACCTTTCAGGTTGCGGAGATTGCACTTCCTGTCCTCCTCTTGAGCAAACCGAGATGAGCAACAGCGAGCCGAGCGCAATTGTGCTCCAGGGTATTCTTTGCATGCGTGGATTATACAAGGTTTCGATTCAAATGGAGAAAACGGTTCGCTCAAGGTACGCCGCGATTCACCCTTTCTAGACCGCGCATGAGGTCTCGAACTGCGCCCCCGACGAATCGTCGGCCATCCGGAGAGTGGTTGGCGGCAGCTCCTGTCGGGCAATCTCCGGATGGTGCGTAATCCAGGAATGAACCGGAATGATGCTTCCAGGCCATCGTGTCGTTCGCAACCTATGTGCTCTATGCAACCCGGGAAATTGAGCGGGCATCTCTCGACGTTCACCCTAATCGGTTTTCAAACGGCTTTGCTCTACCCCTACTCATAACGAAGCGACGTGATAGGATCGACGCGAAGAGACCGAAGCGCGGGTGAGATGGTGGCGGTCACGGCGACTGCCAACATCACCGCCGCAACGGCTACGAATGTACCCACATTCGTCGGCCGCACCTCCGGCGTCAGGAACATCGCGAGCGGCCGTACCGCGAAGACCGCCAGGGCGATTCCGATCGCAATGCCGGTAGCCGCCAGGCTTACACTTTGCCGAAGCACCAGCCAAAGAACATCGTGCCACGTGGCCCCCAGGGCGACGCGCAGACCGATCTCGCGCATGCGGCGCGTTACTCCGTAGAGCAGCACGCCGTACAGCCCGATGGCGGCGAGAGCCACGCCCAGCAATCCGACCGAGCCGAGAATGGCGGCGCCGAAACGGCTGGGGAGCAGCGCCAAGGTCAGCGCCTGGGACATCGGCTTGGTCTCGACGGCGGCGGTGGGGTCCAGGCGGCCGAGAGCGGCATTGACGGGTGTAACAAGCAATTGCGGAGCGCTGCCGGCGCGGATCAGGAAATGCAGGTCGTTGCTTGGCTTACCCGTCTGCTCGTAAGGCGCGTATAGGGCCGGCATGTTCTCTTCGCCGAGCGTGAAGTACTTGCTGTTCCGGGCGATGCCTACGATCACCTCGGAGCCATCGCCCCAGCTAATGATGTGGCCGATGGGATTGGCGGACCCGAAGAGGCGCCGCGCCATGGCTTCGTTGAGGATGGCCACGGGGGGCGCACCGCGGCGGTCGGTGGGGAGAAACTCGCGCCCGCGTAGAAGGGGAATCTGCATGACATGAAAATAGCTTGGACCGACGTTGTTAAAGCGGAAGGTGACAGGCACCGGATCGCGCGAGAGGTCGGTGCGCACCGGCAGCCCGATCGTCATGTTGTTGTTGAGCGGAACGACAGTCGCAAGGGCTACCGAATCCACGCCAGGCAGGGCCCGCAGGCGTTCCAGCGCGACGCCGGCTAGCACGCGTGTTTTCTCAGGATTGGTGTGGGATTCGGGGACCAGCCGCATGTAGGCCCAGACGGTGTGCTGGAGATCGAAGCCGGGATTCGAAGTGGAAGCCTGCACCAGGTTGCGGACGAACAGCAGGCTCGCCGAGAGCAGCAGGACGGAGACGGCCAGTTGGCCGATTACGAGCACGTTGCGGAGGGTCCAGCGCCCGCTGACCTGGTGCTCTCCGCGCTTGAGGGCATTGCTAGTGGCCGTGGAGCGCGCGCCTTTGAAAGCGGGAAGCAGACCCGCCGCCAAGCAGCTCACGATGGCGAGAGCGGCTGAGTAAGCCAGCAGTCGCTCGTCCGGCCGGATGTGATACTGCAGCGTGACGGGCAGCACTAGGCGGATGCGGCTCAGAAAGGTGGTAAGCGCGAGATTCAGCGCCAGCCCAGTAACGGTTCCGCAGATGGCCAACAGAAGGCTTTCGGTGAGCAACTGGCGCACCAGACGGCCTTGTCCGGCGCCGATAGACTGGCGAATAGCGAATTCGTGCTCCCGGCTAGAGGCTCGCGCCAGCAGCAGGCTGGCGACGTTGGCGCAGGCGATCAGGAGCACCAGGCCGACCACCGTCAGCAGCATGGCGAAGAAGGCGGCGATCGCTGTGGTCGCCTGATCCGAACGAATTCGTTCCATTCCGGAGACCGCGGTCACCGCAACCCCGCGCGCCCACTGACGGCGCGGTTCGGGATGCGGGCGGTCGAGGGCGTAGCACGCGGCTTCCAGGCGGGCGCGGGCGCTGGCGCGCGTAATACCGGGCGTCAGGCGAGCGTAGAGCGTCACGTAGGTATGCTCATCGGAGACCGGTAGGTAAAGGTCGGGCGAGAAGCCGAATCCGAAGAGTGTGCGGTGATCGCGAGGCAGCACGCCCACGACAGTGTGGACACTGCCATCCAGGATCATGGTACGACCGACCACGTGAGGATCGCCGCCCAGGCGGCCCCGCCAGAGGCCGTCGCTCAACACGACGGTGTCAGTTTCACCGGGCTGAATGGGGCGGCCCATGGCGACCGGCATCCCGGAGACGGCGAAGAAATTGTCGGTGACGCGCATCGGGAAGAGGCGGCTGGTGACTTCGCCATCACGCCAGTTGATTTCGCCTTCCTCGTGCTCGCCGATCAATCCGTCGAAGATGAGAGCGTCGCGGAAAAAGCGGTAAATATCCATCTGGACGGCACTGTTACCGCCCACGCGAATGGCCGCGAGCGTCTGCGGATCGCGCACCGACGGACGGCTGAACAAAACCTCGTTCGCGATGCTGAAGAGTGTCGTGTTCACGCCGATGCCCAGCGCCAGGCAAGTGATGGCGGTCGCCGCGAAGGCGGGGTTGCGGCCGAAAGATCGCCCGGCGTAGCGGAGGTCGGAGGCGAGATCCTCCAGCCAGCCGAATTGCCAGGCGGAGCGGATCTCCTCGTGGGTGCGGGCGGACGATCCGAACTCGCGGCGCGCCTGGGCGAGCGCGGCGGCGGCGGGGAGACCCTGCGATTCCAGCTCGGCGGCGCGCGTCTCCAAGTGGAAGCGCAGCTCATGTTCGAATTCGGCATCGAGACGGGAGCGGCGGACAAGATAACGGAGGCGGTTGAGCACTTCGATAATCATGGATGATCCTCCCCTGCTAAGCGGTGCGCATGACGAGTTGGATGGCGCGCACCATGCGTTTGAAGTCTTCGGCTTCCTGGTTGGCTCGTCAGAAGAAATCGTGGGTAGAAACGGGTTCGGGTAGCTTGCCAAGTGAGTGATAGAGGGCGAGTTCGAGGACGCGGTAGGTGCGGAAACCATAGGATTTTCTCATGGTGACTTTAGCCTTGTTGTTCAAGCCTTCCACGACGCCGCTGGAAAGTAGCTTTTGAGCGCGGAAATAGTTCAGGATGAGTTCGCGATGATTGCGTAGCGAACGGGCGATCTTCTTCATGGGTTCGATGCGGGATCGCATGGTCTGGCGACACCACTCGTCGAGGAACTTGCCGGCCCAGGCGGGCGAATTGTATTCCCACAGTTGCTGAAAGGCTTCCTTCAGAAGGTAGGCACGGACGGTCTTGAGGTTGTAGCGGAGGAGATCGCGTAGCCGGAATTGCTGGTCGGCGCCGAGGTTCTCGCTGCGGCGGAGCAACAGCCAACGGGATTTCCTGAGGACCGGGGCGCGGCCCTCACGTCTCATGCGGCTGGTTTCCTCGGCACGGACATTATCCAAAGCCTTGTTCATATTGGCGACGATGTGGAAGCGGTCGAGGATATGCAGCGCCTCAGAGCAGTTTTCGCGGATCAGTTTTAGATAGGGCTCCCACATGTCGGAGCAGACGAATACGATTTTGGAAATTACGTCCTTGCCCATAGCGGTGAAGAATCCCTGGAAGGATTCGATGGTTCGCTCTTTGCCTATCCAGAGAAGGCGGGTGATGCCCAGATCGATCTGATAGACCAGGGTGAGGTATTTGTGACCTTTGGCGTACTGGATTTCATCGACTCCGATAGCGTCAATCTGGCCCAGTACCCGGTGCCCTAGGCCCCAGGTGACCACGTGCTCTACCGCGTCGAAGACTTTGTCCCAGGAAGTGCGAAACGCCTCGGCCGTTTCCTTCCAGGACAGCCGGCGCGCCCAGCGGGCCAGAAACAGCATGTAGGCTTTGGTGAGAGTACGTTTGCCATCGGCCCAGGGAACCTCCTCGACGACGACCGCCTGGCAGCGGCGGCAATCGACGCGCCGCATGGAGTAAAGCAGAAAAACCAAAAATCCCCGGAAAGGAATAAACTCGAAACGCCGCTCGGCGAGTTGATCGTATCCGGGGGCGGGCTGATGGCAGCGCGAACAGACGGCCTTCGAGCCCTTGCGCGGACGCACGGCGATTTCAATGCTCTTGTGATCGGAACTGAAGCGGGCCTGCTGGTAAACGAATCCCGGAAAACGGTGGCACCGATTTAGAATTGAGATGAGCTGCAGCATGAAGTGGAAGATGGCGACGGCGAAGACTACCAAAATAACCCGCACCGCCACCACGCCGCGCCATGGACTGGAACACTACTGCCGGGATCTGAACAGCTGGCCCCGATCATGGATGGGTCTGGAGAAAGATCTGCCACCCGGCGAGCAGCTCGTGATGTTGTTCCGTCCGTTCCTGGAGCACTTGGCAATGTCGAATCTGTCGCCAAAGACGATTCAGAAGCACGTCGACAACATGTGGGTATTAGGCGGCGAGTTCATCACCGAACTCAACTACACGCCTTCGCTCAGAAAAGCACCAGTGAAGAAAGTTCTGGTCGATCTGATCAAGGACGGCGGCCCCATCCTTCATCACGGCGACTCCGAGGAACAACAGCGATCCTTCGAGTCCACCTGCCGAAAGCTCTGGAACTTCCTCAATCAATCACAGGGCTAAACGTGGGGCAAACCACCCACAGATTCCTCCGACGAGGCTCCTGGTTCAACTGTTTGTGTCCCTCGGGTGTGAGGCAGTAAAAGCGGGCTTTGCGATTGTTGTCGGACGTGCCCCACTCGGCGTGGAGCCAGCCCTTCACCAGCATCCGGTTCAGCGCCGGGTAGAGCGAGCCGTCCTCAATTATGATTCCGTCGTGGGAGGCGTCCTTAACGCGTTTGGCGATGGCGTATCCGTGGAGCGGTCCGGCGGCGAGGGCGCGGAGGATGAGCAAGTATAACGTGCCGGGCAAAAGCTCAGAAGTGAGGCGTTCTGCCATAATCTTTCCCTTTCCAGACTATACATATATTGGACAGGGGAAGCAAGCTTCAGGGAAAGCCGTCGCGTGACCTTTTGGCAGACTACGGTTTCCTTCAACGTCCGGATGGTCGGCTATCCGGACCGGATCCTTTGCCAACATCATCCTGTCCGGATGGCGCGTTATCCAGGAGCAATCCGGACAGAGCACAGGTATGACATGGCTACGCGCTCATGTGGGTTGCTTCCTGATGGCCGACTCCTGCCTGCCAAACAGCGTGCCTTCTGGCTTCTTGCAGGAAGCCGCTCTTTATTTTTGTTCTAGTAGTCGAGCGTCGGATACCAGTTCGTGCCGCGGCCTTCCGGCGTCAAGTCCAACATTAGCCATAGAGGATCGAGGTCCGGGGCTCCGCGCGGATCTTGTCCGGGATCTGCCATCGGCCCGCTCATCTCGCCGCTGTAGAAGTGACGGATGATTCCATCGCGCCCGCGCTTGGGCGCCCCAACTCCCCAACGCGGCGGACGGGCCAAGCGCTATTTTATTCTCAACTCGAAGGGCCTCGCGGCCATTACGCGTGCGCAGCAATCGTATCGAAGGCTGTTGGAGGGATGCGAACTCCCGGGACTAAACTATGCATAGCACTGATATCGCAGAATGGATTCTTGGTCTGGTCACTAGTCGCGATCGCGCCGCATCCACGGTGGGAGACCTCGTGGAAGAGGCGTCGCCTCGCGGCGTGGTCTGGTTCTGGTCTGGCATCTTGCGGATAGCCGCGTCGCTTCTCTGGCGCGGCGTTGCCGAAAACCCGCTACGCCTCGCAGGCGTGGCGTTCATCGGACTCGCCGTTGATGTCCTGGCTTCACTGCTCGTGGCGGCCCTCAGTGGACTCGTGTTCTTCTTCGTAGCCCGGAGCGGCCACCAGCTTCAAGGCAACTCTGTCTGGTG
The DNA here is from genome assembly GCA_963817515.1 of Bryobacterales bacterium. Lineage (GTDB taxonomy): Bacteria > Acidobacteriota > Terriglobia > Bryobacterales > Bryobacteraceae > DATMNI01. The sequence goes on from CAWFPJ010000018.1 coordinate 147,407, forward strand.
GACGATCGGGCTGGACGCGCCGATGCTATTCCTCTCACTGTGGATCGGTCGAATGCTGGCTCGTTGGGCCCCTGGCCGCGAATTGTCTGCATGCCTGGCCTACGGGATCCTCGGCTCGCTGTTCAGCCTGGTGATGATGTTTGTCGCTCCCGGCGGTTTAGGCCTTTCCGCTCTGATAGGGGCGTCTCTCAGCGATCTGCTTCAACGGACACCCATTCTGGCGGGCGCGGTGTGGGGGCGTCATCGCACCCGGGCTGCCCGCTAGTCTGTTTTCCAGAGCAGGAACTTATCGGCGTCCATTCGGTTAATCGGCGGCCTATTTGCCTTTTTCAGCAGCGCATAAACACATATTCTCGGGCGCGGCACGAAAGCGCTATGCGAAAGCTGGGACGCGTGTCAACTTGACGCCTAACGCGCTTATACGTAGATCTGCCTAACGGATTCCGAGCGTGTGGTCGGCAAACGGAAAGTTGGGGTCTGTCGGCGAATCCTGGCCGCCCAACTTCCTGTTGGCTCGTAAACTAGGGGCAATTCGCCCCAGGCGACCAGCGACTTGAAGTGGCATAGGGAACTATCAGGCGGGTCTTGCTCACGGCACGGGAACCCGATAAATGTTGCGCTGCGTGGACACTTTTACAAATGCGTAGATGGAGGGATTAGGACCGGGATACACGTCCGTTGCCGCCACCAATCGCGCGCCAGGCACGGCGGCCACAGCTTCCCTGGATGCAAACCCGGAGCCCGGTATGAGCGGCAATATTTGGCCGGGCTGCAGGGGAATCGCATAGATGGAAGTTGCAAACTTCAAGTAGACGAATCTGCCGTCCGGTGTCCATTTCATACCGGGAGCGCCCGGATCGGTGCCTTGGGGAATAGCACAAGCTGCGCAGACCCGTCTCGGAGCACGGCTTCCAGCCGGATATAGCACGAGCGCACCCCAGACGCTGGAATCCTGCGCGGCTACCCATCGCCCGTCCTGCGAAACACCTTGCGCGACGAGGAATGGTGTTTGAATCACTTTCTGTAGTTCACTGCCATCTTCTTTTACGCGAAAAATGAAAGGGGTTACCTTCTCCTCGCACCCGAATAATACTTCTCCCGGGGCGCCGAAGTAAGCTTCCCAGCAATCCATGGTGGTGAGCTTCCGCGGCGGGGTTAGCGCCGTGGACGAGAATGGGCACACTCCCGTGTGGCTGGCCTGCGCCCGCTTTAGGGAGGTTCGTCATTTCGACGTCATGTGAGCGCGAATCTTTGCCACCCTGTCGGTAAGGCCGCGCTGTTCTGCAACCGAGAGTTGAAGAGCGAGAGGGGCCACCGGGACTGTCCAGTCGTGCCAACGCATGTACTCTATGGAATTCGTCCCCACCATCGAGGCGCCCCGAAGTTCGGTAGCATGACAGGCGTGGCAAAAATATTCCGCATCGGCATCTCACCCGACTTTCACTCGCAAGCCCGGGGACACTTCGAACCAGTGCTCCATCGCCATTTCGGTGGCTTGCCGGGTTCAGAAGTCGCTACCCTACCCGACATCACGGCTACGCCGGAAGTGATCGACGAATTCGATGCCATCCTCGCGCTCGCCCTGCGAGTCACCGCGGAAAGCGTTCGCGGTGTCACTCGTCCGGCGATTCTTGCACGGTGGGGTGTAGGATACGATCTGATCGACACGGATGCTCTGTCAGCATCCGCCATTCCTCTCTGCATCACGCCGGCGGGTGTGCGCCGACCAGTCGCGGAGGCGGAATTGACCATGATCTTCGCGCTCGCCAAGAATCTATTCGCGCTCGACCGAATGGCCCGCGCCGGCCGCTGGCGTCAGGATATGAAGTGCCTCGCCTTCGATATCCAGGGCTCCGTTCTGGGTTCGGTGGGATGCGGCAACATTGCGCGAGAGCTCTTCCGTCTAGCGCGTCCGCTCGGCTTCGCCAGGCTTGTCGCTTGCGATCCGAATGTGCAGCCCGCCACAGTTGCGGAGTCCGGCATCGAGCTTGTAAGTCTGGAGACAGTCCTTAGAGAGAGCGACTTTGTTACCGTTAACGCCCTGCTGACGGCAAAGACGGCCAGTCTGATCGGTGAAACTCAGTTGCGATCAATGAAACCGACAGCATTTCTGGTCAATCTGGCACGCGGTTCCATTGTGGACCACGCGGCTCTGGAACGGGCGTTGCGCGAAGGGTGGATCGCTGGTGCCGGTATCGATGTGTTTCCGGAGGAGCCACCGCCGCCCAACGATCCGTTGTTTTCTCTCGACAACGTGATCGTCACGCCTCACGCGCTCGCTTGGACCGACGGTATCATGCGAGGTAACGGCGACGAAGCCTGCAAGCACATCCTCTCCGTGATGCATGGCAGAGCTCCCGGCGACGTTGTAAACCGCGAAGTACTAAGCGACCCGCGGTTCCTCGCCAAGCTGGAGCGATATCGATGAAGCGCAACACATTTCAGGCAGCCCTCGCCGAAGGCCGTATGCCGATCGGCCATTTGGTGTGGGAGTTCGGCACGCGCGGTCTCGCTGGAGTACTGGAATCGGCCGGCCTTGACTTCGTGCTACTTGACATGGAACACAGCTCATTCGACGGCGAGCGGGTCGCCGACCTGCTAGGCTGGCTGCGTCACACCGAAGTGACACCGATTGTGCGGGTGCCCCAGCGGCTCTATCATTTCCTTGCGCGGGTAATGGATGCAGGAGCGCTCGGTGTCATGGTGGCAAACGTGGAGAACGCCCTGCAGGCGCGAGAGATCGTCGATGCAGTGAAATACGCACCAGAAGGCCGGCGCGGCGTCGGCTTGGGGACGGCTCACACGGACTATGTTGCGCCCGATCCCGTGACTTACATGCGAGCAGCTAACGCGAACACCACCGTGATCTGCATGATCGAATCGCCCGCAGGGCTGACGGCAGCCGATGAAATCGCCGCAATTCCCGGCGTCGACGTTCTTTGGGTGGGGCACTTTGACCTGACGCAGGCCATGGGAATTCCTGGACAATTCGAGCACGCGGACTTTCTAGCCGCGCTGAGCCGGGTAGTCACCGCCGCACACAGGGCAGGTAAGGCTGCGGGCATCAATCCGGGCTCGCGCCAACAGGCGATGGACTGGCGGCAGATCGGATTCAATGTGATGTCGTGGAGCAACGATGTCGCCGTCTATCGGGAAGGGCTCTCCGCGGCCATCGCGGGCCTCCGTGGTCTTGATTTGCGCGGATCAGGTCGCTCGTGATCGTGACCGCAACGAACGTAAGCGGCCTCAGCGTCGATATGTTGTCTCAGCGCGTTCGGAGGTACTCGGACAGCGGGTGGAGAAGATCCGGTAGGCATCAGGGGGGTAGAGTACTTTTTCACGGCCGCGGTCAAGGCCTTGCCGCCGTCCAGAATGTAGAGCCGCGGTTCGGTGAAATCGAGTCCGCGACTCACCAGATCGCCGAGCAAGTCACCGACTACGGTCGCGTTTTCCGTGGCTCCTTGACGTATGCCCAAGATCGTTTTCCGCCCGTCCTGGCCGATTCCCAACGCGGCTACCATCTGCTGTCCTTCGAACGGAGTCGCATCGATCAGCAACGCGCAGAGCCGGAGTTTGTCCAGCCGACTTTCCATCATGTCCTTCAACTTCGCCCGGCTCGCCTCGATGAAATGTTCGCTGACCGCGCTCTTCTCCAATCCGTACGCTTCAGTGAACTGCCGAACTGCCTGGCCGTATTTCCTCGTGCTCAGCCCGAGCATCAACTTCTCCCACACGGTGTCTGTCAGCGGTTCGCCACGGTGGAAGAGCTCATAACTATCTAAACGGACCTCCTTATCCTCAAATGTTCGCACCCGCGGGCGTTGGACCGGCACCTTCTGCCCCATTACGACGCAGTAGCCCTGCTCACTGCCCAGCGGTTGGCCGTTCTTTCTGCTTGCCGTTGGCTGCGCTCGCCAACCAATTCCCGGACCTCTTCCTGCATCAACAGTTCCATCACCTGCAAGCCGGCTTGACGAATTAATTCGCCAACGCCCTTTCGCAGCCAGCCCATCATCTCCGCCATGGGCAGCATCATCTGTACCGCTGGCTTCCCATCAGTAGCCATTGCCTCAAGCTGCTTCACAGCTCGTTGCGCTTCAATTTGGTATGGTTTCTTCATAGCGACTCTCTCCTTTTTCTCGGCAAAAGAGAATTGCTCTGAGCCTATCAGGCTCGGAGCTTGAGAGTCGCTACCTTCTACGATCTATCGGGCATTCCCCTCGCGACGGAACCCGAGAGAATGATGGAACCGCCATCGTTCAAGAGGGGTAATCCTTTTTGAACCGTGAAGAATACGCTTTACATTGATGTTGATCACCTTGTCAAAGTGTTCTTCGGAGACTTCACCAAAGGGAACGAATTCACCGATGCCGGCGTTAGCGTCGCATTGGGACCGATTGCCTTCACGGCCTCGTCGAGTTCCTTCTGGCGGCGCCCCGTGATGAAGACATACGCACCTTCTTTGACGAACAGTGTTGCAGTAGCCAGCCCAATCCCTTCTGTTCCGCCGGTGATGACGGCGGTCTTGCCTTCGAGCTTGTTGGTCATTGTAGTTCTCCTTTGTTGCCGAGCGGAAACGCCCCGAAGCTTCACCCGTGTTAACAGTGTTGTCCAGGGTTTCCGATAGATGATTGAGACCAGGAGCACCCTGCCCGCGTGTGATTGCGTGCACCGTCTCTATGGGTGCGACATTTACCGGCGCACTAACACTGAACTGCCGACCAGTGTCTACGGCGTACCCATTGGTGAAGTCAATCTCGGTTGTACGTCCCCGTTCGAAGTCCTGCAGCATGGACGCCTTAGCGTCGCCGTAGCCGTTCACGAGTTCAACGAGCCAGAGATTATGCGCTTCTCCCCAAAATACTTCGTCCGCTCCATCCAGGTGGGATTGGATCGACAAGCATCTTCTCTAGTCGGACTCCGCTTGCTAGTGCCACCGAGAGAGCTTCGTCGTACGTTCTACCGAACAACTCGGTCCTTCAGGTCGATCCATGTACGCACGCATTGTCAGGCCCGCGATCGCTCCAACCGTCGTGATCGAGCAGTTGAGCAGGAGCCTGGACCAGATAGCGCCTTGAAGATTTGGAGTTACTTTTACACTTACGGCACGACTAAGCCACTGACGCACCCGTTCGCCTCGATCGCTTTCGCCCCCACTGAGCTCCCCTATCAGAAGGTAGCTGGCATTGGTTTGCCTATATATCCCGGGCCTCAACATTGTGGCGGTGAGGTGTGAGAGTCCACCGAGCACGTATCGCTCCCCGAACTGACTAACAAGCGTCTGTGGTACTCCCCAGTTCTGGATCGGAAGCAGCGTGCCCCCTGGTGCAAGTAACCGCACGAGGCTCGGCGCCGCTTCAATCGCGTCTTTCGCTTTCGTCGCCAAAACGATTAGATCGAATGTCCCCGGAACGGAATATTCAGCCAATGAAGCGATTTCTCCGGCTTCGGTAGAGAAATCACTTCCGATGCCGGTCACGCAAAGGCCGGAGGCTTTGATCTCTTCTGCTGCCGCGGCGCTCCGGGTCGCAATTGATACAGAAGCGCCTGCGGCCAAAGAGGCGCGCTCCTATGATTCCACCCAATGCGCCTGCACCAACAACCAGTGTTTTCATCAATCCTCCACGTGATTTTTCACTACCTCAAGAACATATGCCACCACTTTGACCGTGAGGAGACGCCCTAATCGGTGTCGAGCCACTTCCGAACATTCGAGACGCTGTCCGTCGACTCGCAGTCCAAGTCCTCAGATTGTGAGGATGACCCGACCGAACGGCCGGCCCTCAACCAGGTAACGGAGCGCCTCAGCCGCGTCGGGCAGCGGAAAGCGCTTAGCCACGATCGGTTTGATCGCGCCGGATTTAAGCAATGGGACAATGGCGTTCTAGGCTTCAGTAACGACCGCCTTCGGCTGAGTGAACATGTTGAGGCTGCGGATGCTGGCCTGGGGCACGATAAGCTTTGTCACGTCAAAGGTTGTCTGGCGGCTTGCGGAATACCCCAATGTCGTAAGGCTTCCTTCAAATGCAAGCGCTCCGAGCGCCTCGCTCAGGACTTCACCGCCGATTCCGTCGACGACAATGTCTGCGCCGTAACCGCCCGTGATACGGCGCACGCCGTCAGGCAATCTTTCCACGGATGTATCGATGACTTCGTTGAACCCAAGCGCCTTCGCGTGCTCGGCTTTCGCATGGTTGGTCGTGCTTGACATGGCGTGTTTTGCGCCCAAGGCGCGCGCCAATTGCGTCACTGCATTGCCGATCGATCCCCCGATCGCTGCTTCCAGAACAGTCTTGCCTGCCCGAAAACCGGCCCGGGTAATAGCCACATGCGCAGTGAGATACGCGACCGGAATTCCCGCGGCACTCACGTCATCGATAGCGTCAGGGATCAGGCAAAGGTCTTCCTTCCGGACGGAAACCCACTCACTGTACGTTCCATCTTCAAAAGCGCCATAGGCGCCGAAGAACATGACGCGCGAACCGGCGGGATAATCGTTTCCACCTCCTGCCTCCACCACGCCCGCTCCTTCGTTTCCCAGGACCAACGGCGCCTTCACGCCATGAAACTGGCCGGAGAGAATCGTATGGTCCAGCGGCGTGACGCCGGCCGCAGTGATTCGCACCAGGACTTTTCCGTCTGTAACTGCTGGTTTCGGAAGATCGACCAGCTTCAAGTCTTTGTAACCATTGAAAGCTTCTGCTCTGATCGCACGCATAATAATTCCCCTTTATCGAGTGGATGCACTCATTTGGCTATGCCGCCGGCGATTTGGCTTTCTGTCTGCCCGGTAATAAGATTATGCTCATACTCCACAGGTCGCAACAAATTTGTAGGTGTCAAAAGTGTCTTTCCGGCAACGGCAGCAGAATCTCTAATTCTCTACCGCAATCTATGTGCCTGTCTGCTGCACCACCCGTCTGAATCGGCCAGACCGTCCGGAATCCAGTTGTAGCTTATGCGTATCATATTAGCGGGGGTATATCGAGTATTCGATATGGGCGATTCAAGGAGAGACAAGCAAGCGACGCACGCGCGGATTGTGAGGGTGGCCGCCAAGCGTTTTCGTGAGCGCGGTCTCGAAGGCATCGGCATCGCCGACGTGATGAAGGAAGCGGGCGTTACGGTTGGAGGCTTCTATAAACACTTCGGATCGCGCGACGAATTGGTCATGGAGGCGCTCGCGACGGCATTCAAGGATCTCGACGTCTGGGAAGAGCATACGGAAGATATAGTGCAACTTCTGCAAAACTACCTGACGGAGGCCCACCGCGATGCGCCGGGAACTGGCTGCGCGATGGGAGCGTTACTAGGCGACATGACTCGGGGGAGCAAATCCGCTCGGGCGCTGTATACGGCGCGGGTGAAGCGGAGCCTGGCATTCTTCAGCGCTTTTCCTCCATCAAGTCCGCGCTCGGATAAGCGGGGCCGTTCTCTCCTTATTCTGAGCGCTCTGCTCGGAGCGATCAATCTTTCGCGCGCCGTCTCCGATCCGAACTTGTCACGAGAGATCCTCTACGGGGTTCGTGATCAGCTAATCGGTTTGGTGAACCCCGGCTAGGCCTGCGCTCGAGGTCACACCACTGAAGAGCTTCACAACTTGTGTAGATTTGAAAGCGTGGGACTTATCACATTGACCGCCGCAAGACCAGAAGCTTGGCTGTCAGCAGGTAAACCGCGTCGCCACCTTGATTCAGCATCGTACTTCGAACTGTGACGATCCCTTGCTGCGGTTTGGAGCGCGAAGGCCTGATTTCCACAATTCCACTATCAACGCGCAAAGTGTCGCCGGGGCGTGTCGGCCGGGCCAGGCGATCTCTCCGCCCAGATCAACGATCCCGTGCGCAAATGGCAGACCACCATCGACGAGAAGCCTCATAGCGACCGCAGCCGTGTGCCAACCGCTCGCCGCCAGTCCTTTGAAGATGGTGGCTTGAGCAGCGCTTTCGTCGAGATGGAACGGCTGCGGGTCGAACTCCGCGGCGAACGCTTTGATCGGAGCTTCTTCAATGACGTAAGTGCGGGACGTAAATCGCTGGCCGACTTGCAGATCGTACAGATAGAGCCCTGCGTCGTTCTTATGCGTCTGATGTTTTTCACTCATCACGCGACGGCAACCTCAGTTTCCAGATACTGCTCAGACGCGATTGGACGGTCCGAAGCGGCTCGTCGTTTCGCCGCAGGCGGCTCATCATCAGGCCCTTTAAGCGACGCCACTGTCCCTGTTGCGACAGCCCCCGGATCAACTCGCCAAGTGCGTTTCGGAAACGCGTTCCCGAACATGGGTAGACCGCTTTTCGATTGCTCGATGGTCGCCTCATCCTGAATGACGTCCCAATGCTCGACGAGGATTTCGTTCTGAATGCGCAGAATATCTGCGGCAATCCAATTCGCCGGAGCGCCAAAACCGCTAAATCGCCCGTGCACGATTACAGCATCTCCCTCAGCCACGATCATTCCTGGCTCATATTTGAGCGTAGGCGGAAGGCTCTTGATCAGATCGAACAGACCTTCTCGCCCCGGCGCTATATGAGCGCTGTGCTGGATGTATTGTGGTGACCAGCACTTCTCGGCGGCGGCATAGTCGCCCTTGTTGAAGAGGAGGTCAAACGCCCGCAAAACCAAAGTCTTGTTTCGTTCTTGAGTCGATTGAGTCACGTTGCCCGCTTTCTTGTTTCAGGATGTAGATCGTCACACCGTTGCACCGTTCAAGAAAAACAGCATCGTCACTGGCCGTGTCCCTATATTCCGCCACGCGTGCCGTCTCCCATTTTGTACAACCACGTCGCCACGCTTCAAATGCACGGTCTCGCTGTTATCCAGTTCCAGCCAAATCTCTCCATCGTAAACGACCGCGTAGTCGACGGTGTTCGTCTTGTGTATCGCAGGATCTTCCCTTTCGAAGTGATCGGCTAATCCCGTCAGACGAATCAAGGCTTCGTCTCGTGCGGCCTCACCGTCGAAGGACGGGTCCGAGAAGACCGAGGCGGGCGGAAGCGTCACAAAGTGCAGGCTGGTACCCCCAGGTCCAGGAACGACGGAGTCGGGATGGCGCGCAAGCCTTTGCTCTTTGCTGAGATCTGGAGTCCCAGCGTTGATTCAGACGAGCGTGTGTTCGTAGCCCGGAATTGTCTTAAACCGATAGGCCTCCATCTGGTCATCGCTTTGTACGACGGAAATACCGTTTACATTTCCGGCCACGACACGCCGGTAAGTACTCGCTTTCTTTTGGCGTTTGCACAATTCTCTCTTTTGATATCGTTCGTTCACGGCCCCTCTCCTTCTAAGCCACAGTGCTCGCCGGCACGTAACCGGTAATTCTGCAGAAACTCTCCGCGTGTCTAAGATCTTCTTTAGGTCGCAGGTAGCTCTGCTATTTCATCTACTCGCTCCGGATAGAACTCAACATGTCCCTTAATCCGCGAAACGGCAGGAAACGGATTGCCGTATGACCACACCGCATTCACGGACTTCTTGCCTCCTGCGGACACACTGTAGTAATTGCAATCGCCTTTATAGGGACAGTAGGTAACGTGATCCGTCCGTTCCAACTGGGAGAAATCAACGTCCTCGCCTGGAATGTATTGAACCGGCGGATACTCAGCTTCGCGGAGCGTGAGGGCGCTGCGCGTATCCGCAATCACACGGCCCGCGACGGACACGACGACGCTAGCTCGGTTGCGTTCGATGGAAATCGGATGATCTGGGCCTGGAAGCTTAACCTGCTTTTCGTTCATGTGTTGATCTCCTTGTGAATCCAACTTCAACAGCAGCGAGTTGAAAGACGCAGCCGCCCGTAAGGGGGCCGTTCTGCCCGAGGAAACATCACCTGGCGGTCTTACCGTCGTCGACGAGGTACGACCCCCCTGTGATGAACGACGTCTTGTCCGACGTAAGAAACATGATGGTCAGGGCGATCTCTTCAGGTCGACCTATTCGACTGAGCGGCACCGTCGCGGCCAAACCCGCCTTCGTTTCGGGAGTACCGGTGAAGCGGTCCGGCATCCCCGTATCGATGGGACCCGGTGCGACCAGGTTAATGCGTACCCCCGCTGCCGCGGCTTCAAGCGCAGCCGACTTGGTCAGACCTTCAACGGCGTGGTTGCTCGCCGCATATATGGAAGCGCCGGCAGCGCCGGTACGGACGTAGGTAGACGACACATTGACGATGTTCCCGCTGCCCCGGTTGAGCATCACGCGCATCTCATGCTTCATGCTGAGCAGTGTACCCAGGACGTTAGTGTCGAACGTCGCAGCGTAGGTCTCTGCGGTCTGTTCCGTCACCGGGCCAGGTTTGCCCTCAGTTCCGGCGCAATTGACAGCAACGTCGAGATGACCAAAGCGTGCGATGGCCTGATCCGCCAAATCCCGCACTTCATTTTCATTGCGGACGTCAGTATGAACAAAAACGGCCTCTGCTCCAAGTCCCTGCAGCTCGGCAGCTAACTTTTGTCCTTCCTTATCTCGACGACCTGACACGACAAGGTTTGCTCCTTTCTGCGCAAAGGTGAGTGCGGCAGCGCGACCGACGCCTGTCAGTGCGCCTGTGATCAAAACAACAGGTGAACTCATTGCTACTTCTTCCTCGATTTGATTCGGAAGCCATTCACGTCAGGCATTCATTCCGCCATCTACGGTCAGGTTCGACCCGATAATGTAGGATGACTCCGGACCGGCGACGAATGCCACCATCGCAGCAATCTCATCGACGTTCCCATAGCGGTCGAGTGCTGTGGCGGCTTTCTGAGGGACTGCCCAATCACCCGATGCGGGATTCAGCTCCGTGTCGATTGGACCAGGCTGGATGTTGTTGACGGTGATACCCCGGCTTCCGAGCTCTCTGGATAACGCCTGAGTAAGGATCTTTACAGCTCCCTTCGTAGCCGAGTAGGCTACGAGCCCCGGAACCTGAACACGCTCACCCACTGTCGATCCGATCGAGATGATCGGCCGACTTGGCGGTTGAGATGGCGGCGGAGAGCCCGTCAACCATCATCGAAGACGGCTTCGATTTAGCGATTCACGTCTTCATCGAACACCTGGAGAAGACTTTCGCGCTCTGCTCCCAGTTCAATCCGCCGTCGGTCTGAAACTATTGCGCGGTGCTGGGTCGTCGAGGTCAACAGTGTTAACTATCCTGGGTCGCCTCAGGGTCGCGAACCGATGATAAGGATATCCACAAGTCTCCTGGCGCTTTGCTGCCAGTCAGGGCTGGTCGAGAAGTTGGCCACACCGATGAGAGCCCGAAGGAGATCAATCGGGTCGAGGTCGCTGCGTATGTCGCCACTCTTGATTGCCCGCTTCACGAGAGCGCGGATTGCTTCCCAGATCTGGGTGTAGGAAGCCTCGAACACTTTTTTCGGATCGCCGACCAGAGCATTTAACGCAGGGGCAATGATTTGCTTCGTCGCGATATAGTCGATAAACAAAAACATCCAGGCCCGCAACGCTTCGACCGGAGGCAGCGTCTCAGAAAACTTCGGTTCCGCGGCGGCTAGTTTCTCGACTTCCGTTCGATAAACGGATTCCAGAAGGTCTTCGCGCGTCGGAAAGTGGCGATACAAAGTTCCTGCGCCGACGCCTGCCTGCCTCGCGATGTCGTCCAAGCTGGTATTGGCGCCGAACCGGGAGAAGGCCTGCTTCGCCACTTCTAGAATTCGCTCTCGATTCCGCTGCGCGTCCGTACGCGGCTTTCGTTCTTTAGTTTGTGAACGTTTCTTGGCCATGAAAAAACTTGCAACCGGAGACAGTCTCCGTTAATCTACTGTTGCGGAGACTATCTCCGGTTTATCAGATTCGTGAAGGCTCGTCAACAAGGGCCATCACAGGGAGAAGAGAACAATGCTTCAAACGAACCTTGCGGACTCCATCACTAATCCGGCAACGAAGGCACAAATCGCGGGCTCAATGGAACAGATCGCGATCCCCCCGGATGCAATAGCCCGCTCGATTGCGTTCGCCATCGAGCAGCCGGCTAATGTTGATGTGGGAGAGATTATCGTACGTCCCACTGCGCAGGCTTGAATCCCGAGTGGCTGAAGTGTGAATTTTGCGACCGAAGCGTTTCGTGGTCATCGAACCACGTAGGGCGGCGGCTGCTTTTTTGCACCCGAGATCCCGGTCTGACATGATGGGCCTGGGAAGAGCGATGGCCAATCAATATGAAGAGTCGCCCGGAATCGCCGCAACCGATATGCATTTCAATGACGCTGCGAGTGCGGCGCAGCCAGCTGAATCTGAATCGAAACCAGCGCCGAATATCGCTGCTCCATCGCAGGCCGAATCTTTACTAGCCGCGGAGAAGCAAACGCTGGAGAAGATGGCGAACGGCGCAAGCCTTTCGGAGGTTCTGAACGATCTGTGTGCCTCCATTGACGCTCATGGCTCCCCTGTTACTTCAATGGTTTGTTTGCTGGACGGCGAGTGGCTGTCGCCCTGTGCCGGACCTCATGTCCCGCCACATTTAAGGCCGCCATCACACCCTGGCGGATCGGCCCAGAGAGGGCTTCTTGCGGTGCAGCCGCATTTACCAAACAACGGGTGATCGTTCCGAACATTTCCAACGATCCGCGCTGGCCAGACGACGCTCGCGACCTGATTCTCCGCCACGGTTTCGTCGCAGCCTGGTCCGAACCGCTCATTTCGAAAGATGGTGAGGTTCTGGGCACGTTTGCAATGTACTATCCGGAAGCGCGGACGCCGCAGAGCAGCGACTTTGAATTGATCGCCGGCGCTGGCCACATTGCGCGCATCGCCATCGAGGTCGAGCAATCACACCTCGCCCTAACGAAGGCTCTCGTCGAAATCAAGAACTCTGAAAATCGACTGCGAACCATCATCGATGCGATTCCCACGCTAGCCTGGGCTTCTCGTCCCGACGGCTCGGCGGAGTTTTTCAACCGACGCTGGCTGGACTATTGCGGCCTTTCTTCGGAAGAGGCATTAGGTTGAGGATGGACATCTGCCGTACATGCCGACGATCTGAATAGGCTCGCCGACTACTGGCGATCGATTCTTGCATCGGGCGAGTCAGGAGAGATCGAAGGGCGCCTCCGACGCTTCGACGGAGTGCATCGTTGGTTTCTGTTCCGCGCCAGCCCGCTACGGGATGAATCCGGGAACATTGTTCAATGGTATGGAACAAACGCCGACATCGAAGAACGGAAATGCGCCGAGGAAGCCCTCAGGTCGAATGAACAGAAACTGCGGCAGATCGTCGACACCATTCCCGGCATAGTGTGTACCCTGAGTGCCACTGGCGAAGTGCAACTCCTGAACCGCCAGATCCTGGAGTATTTCGGCAAGACGAGTGATGAACTGAAGGATTGGGTCAAGCTTTTCGAAGGCCAAGCCGAGTGGCAAGACATCGTTTTGGATCTGAAAGACGTTGGCGTAGTCGATCGCGAGGCAATGCGTTTCTTCGCGCGTTGCGAGGCGGATGGTGTTCAGCTTGAGAACTGCACTCCGTATATTCGCGAATGGATGGAAAGGGAAAAGGAATAAGCGTTGAATCGAGGCGACAGTGAGGCCCTCCGCGAAGCCACATTCAAAAACGCAGATTGAGAAAGGCACGAGTAGATAAATGAAAGGTACCTACAAAGCAGTGGAGGTTTCCGCGCCGGGCGTTCTGCGCGTAGTCGAGCGACCGATCTCTGAGCCCGGACCGGGGCAGGTTCGGATTCGGGTGGAAGCATGCGGAATCTGTCACACCGATGCTTCCACCATCACGGGCGCGTATCCCGGTCTGACTCTACCCCGCGTTCCCGGGCATGAAGTCGTTGGGCGTATCGAAGCCCTGGGTAGCGGAGGCTAGATGAAGGAATAGCTACAATCTTCACACCCCGCCACCCTCGGGCGGTGTGCAGCCGCATTGTTATTCAGGCACCCGGTGGCGCTCACCTTGTAAACAACGCAGCTGAGGCAGTCTGGATTCCCGCCCGACCCTCACATAGATCGCTTTGGAGCCCCATCCAGCGAGATTGGGGAGGGATGAGCGTTTCTGCGACATTCCTTCATCTATGAACTCAGAGGGATGCCTGTGCTGCCCCACGCTTATTTGACAGGCCTTCGGAGGCAGCAGCTGTTGGCTGATTACCCGGCGCTGTTGTCGTGGAACGGGGATGAAAACACCGAAGCCGATGGAGGAAGTGGTGACCGCGGGCTGCTCGGCATGGCTACCGGTTCGTTCGGCGACAGTTTCGACCCAATCGCCGAACAGCATTTCACGCGCGCCGCATGTGCCGAGCTTCTGATCGATGCCGGCGCCGTGGTGGCGCCAAGGGTATGCGATCGCCTCGTCGCTTCGCGCGCCAAGGGTTTGCTTGATCTATTCCAACGAAAAGGCCTTCTTCCCAGATCGCTCAAATTCTTTGCCGCGCTCGGCGACGTCGATGGCGTTCGCGCCTGTCTTGATACGAATGGGGATGATCTTGCCGCGGTAAACCAGGCGTTCATGTGTGCCTGCGGTTTCCAGCACGCGACTGCAGCCTCGCTGCTGCTGGATCGGTCCATCACGCTCGACGCCGAACTGGGAAGGCTGATCAATGGCGGACCGGGACGTTCGGCATTTGTTCAATACTTCATCGCGAACACGCCCGACCTCCGCGACCCCGACCCGCCCGGGCGATGGCAGGCTTTTGTCATGCACCAGGTTGTGCGCGCGCTGGGCGACGGTGATCTGACTTCCTTTGTCGGCTTGTTGCGGCGCGAGGCATGGTTGCTGTCAGACGCATCCGTGAAATTTCAGGTTGCTTTGATCGAGGGCACGGCGGGGACGCTGAACGATCGCGCACCTTTCCTTAAGGGCGCTTCTTGATCTCGATCCCGCTGTGTTGCACTGTCCCGTGCCGCCGCCGTCCAGGGCCTTTGTAGACGCGTTCACGTATGCGCAGGCCCATCTGGTTCCAATGCTGCTGCGGATCTGGCCTATGCGAGACGATCTGCCACACGCAGCCGGGAACGGGGACTTCGCACAGGTGAGACGCTGGTTCAACACGGCGGGCAGGCCCGCCCTGGGCGACCTCGCGAATCATTTTCCCGTCAACGATGCCTGGATTCGCGGGAACTTGCAATGGGGCGAGCCCAATGTGCAGCAGGTCCTCGATACCGCGCTCGCCTGGGCGGTCATGAACAACCATTTCGAGATCGCCGACTTCCTTCTCGGGCACGGGGCCGATATCAACACGAACTGGAGCTCCCATGAGCCCGCCAGCATTCTGCATGAGCTGGTGTGGCACAAAAATTATGAAGCCCTGCAATTTCTCATTGACCGCGGCATCGAGATGACGATCGTCGATTAGCGCTGTGGCGGAACCGCCCAGGGTTGGGCATATCGCGCAGCGAAAGACGAGAAGATGGCGCAGTGGCTGCGCGACGCGCAACAACGGCGGGAGCAGGCATCGCTCTGAAAAACCAGGGGATCAATAACAGGCGCCCCGGCAAGTCCGACCTTTCACTGTGACACCGGGGCGTTACTCTTCGCCCTACTGCGGCAGATCGATCGTCGTGCCAAGATGTTGGAGTTCGCAATCCCTGTCGCCTCCGGCTTCGCGCCCTGAGAAAGCGGCTCGTGCCGTTGCTCGCCAGATGCCGGCTCTGGGGAGTTCACGGTGACGATTTCGATCAATGACTCGCGATAAACGGCGTAGCGTATATTCAGCGCGGACGCCCGCCCAGGGACCGCCACTTGGCGACTTATCGTTATTTGGCGTGCGAAAACGACGGTTGGAGTAGCGCCGATTTCTGAGCTCAAGATCCAAACGCGAAGAACCCGCTTGCCCCTTTGGCGCGTGTGAAGAATGGAATGCCGTCATTCTCTCGATCCGCTGCGGAAACGCTGCCCGAGGCGATCTGGGAACTTGTTTTTCTCCCCAAAGCGGTTATGGCGTCGAGTGAACCCAGGCTGTCGCTATGTTCCCACACGCGGATCACATTGAAAATGATCGTGGCTTCCACGTAGCCACTACTCCGCTCGAAGCGCCGCGACCGGATCGACACGGCACGGCCGGATCGCTCGGCCACTTGGCGACAAGCCGCAGGCCATACTTAGCGGTCCCGTCGGATGACGCGGCCCATTCGAACTCGCCGGGGCCACGGCTGACCACCGGTATTGGCCCCAACTTCGGACCCTCAAATTGACCGTTGTGGCGGAACCACCCTGCCAGCCGAAGGTGTAGATCCTCCCTTATAGTTGGGAATCAAGCAGCTTGAGATTTGGAGATATCCACAGCCGTCGCCGCGAGCGCGTGTGGAAAAAAGGCCGCAGTTGCCGTGCCGGATGACGGTCTGGCATGGTGTAAAGGCGAGCCGGCATCCCATCGCTACGAATATCCTCCCTGGACACTCGACGTCTACCGTCAGAGCTTCGGGCGGGCGGGATGCTGCTTTGGTCCAAAACGAATTCTCAGATGTCGTCCCGATCGCTGAAGACTGCCTATAAGGTTTTCGCGGATTCAAAGCGTTGCCAGCTCGCGGCTATCAGCGCGCTAGATACAAGGAGGAAGAATGCAACACGCACAACCCGATCAATCGGCGATGCCGGAAATCGCAGTCTGGATCGGAATCGACTGGGCTGATCAGAAGCACGCCTATGCCATGCAGATCGCAGGCGAAGAGCGTGTCGGGAAGGGAGAAATTGATCACACACCGGAAGCTGTAGAAGAATTCTTTACCGAACTGGGCCGACGGTTTCCCGATCAGATGATCGCTGTGGCCATGGAGCAGGCCCGCGGCTCGCTTCTGTTCATGCTGAGCAAATACGGCCATTTGGTCTTGTATCCAGTTCACTCGAGCACGATGGATCACTATCGAAAAAGTTTCTACCCATCCGGTGCCAAGAGTGATCCCACTGATGCCGATCTGATTTTGGAATTGTTGCGAAAACACCCGGATCGGTTGCGGCCATTTCGACCCGATACAGTTGCTACGCGTACGATTCAGTTCCTGGTGGAAGCCCGGCGCGATGCAGTAAACGACAAGACTCGGTATCTGAACCGGCTGACTTCGCAACTGAAGATGTTCTTCCCTCAAATCTTGCAATGGTTCAAAGAAGTGGATGCTCCAGTGGTCAGCGATGTTTTGACGGTGTGGCCCACGCTGGAACACATGCAGGCAGCCAAACCCAGTGCCCTGGCGAAATTCTTTGGCCGCCACCGGTTCAGCCCGGAGCGCAGCGATCAGTTGCGGACGGCCCTTGTAGCGGCCATTCCAGCAACCCGCGATCAGGCGGTCATCGCCACGGGTGTGATCGTGGTGAAACGTTTGATAGAACAACTGAGGGTCCTGCGTGCATCGATCAAGGAACACGCTGAGAAAATCGAAGAACTTACTACTTCGCATCCGGACTTCGAAATCTTCGCGTCACTCCCTGGCGCAGGAAAAGTGATGATCCCGCGGCTAATTGCTGCCTTGGGAACAGACCGGGATCGCTACATGACGGCTGCCGAGTTGCAGTGCTACTCCGGGATCGCACCGGTGATCAGCCGAAGCGGACAGCAGTGCCATACTGATTGGCGCCGGGCGTGCCCGAAATTCCTTCGGCAAACATTCCACGAATGGGCATGGTATTCGACCAGAAAATGCAGTTGGGCGCGACAGTACTACGACACCCAGCGGGCCCGAAAGAAATCGCATCACGCAGCGGTGCGCGCCCTCGCGTTCAAATGGATTCGAATCCTATTTCGCTGCTGGAAGGATCGCAGCCTCTACGACGAGGCCAGGTACACTGCGGCCTTAGCATCTCGCACGCCTCGGCAAGCTCAACCAAGCGTGAAAATCATGTGGAAAAATATCGCCGGCTTCTGCAAGCCCGCTGAAATACCTTCCGAAAATGCTTGACGTGACAACTCAGATGTCTGACGATAGGACTCAATCGGGAGTGACCCGGCGTTCAACCTCATCCCTCTCCTGAAGCTTTGTCGCGCCGGGTCACTCCCGATTGAGCCGGGCGATGTTGGTTCGATTGCCGCCGGCCGCCAAGAGGCGGGCAGAACGACTTTCTGGCTCGCAGACACACGCCCAGTGTGCGTGACGAGGCCCGCGTTCGTGTCTCGAGTGGAAGGGCGCTAGTTCGGCTAACCGGATAAGACGATGGTTGGAAATGGCCAGCGAACCCCTTTTCCCCCTACCGCGCTTGGAGACTCCCGTGGAAGAGAAGTCTTCCTTTTCGGAAAGCGCGCTTCAGGCCGGCCACGAACTTGCCGCGTCAGCGCCCGCGTGTGGCCGGACCCTCACGATAATCCGACTCGATGTGCCCGCTCATCTTGTTGTCGCGGGCATGGACGGAACCGGCGCCCGCCTCCTTGTAAATCCCGATCCGCTGTGTACCGCCCGCCGCGCGCGTTTCGGCAATCCGGTTCGTTTCGATGACCAGATCGCCCGCGGATGGCGAGATATAGAAACCGTACCCCGAGCGGGCATCGCCGTTGTCCAGCACCCGGTTGTTTCGAAACGTGTTGCGATGGCCGCTGTTTTTTTGCGTCTCCGTGCGGAAATACACGCCGCTCGATCCGTTCCGCGCAATGGTGTTGTTAACAAACTGATTGTCGGTATCTTTATGGCCGATCGAGATGCCATAGTGCCCGTTCTCTTCGATGACATTGTCTTCGAAGCGGCCGTGCCGCACGCGCCAGCAAAGGAACAGACCTATGTTGCCGTTGTGGTGCAGGCGGCTGCCCTTCACCAACGGCCGCTCGCTGCCCGTGCCGGGGTGAATTCCGTACCCGGCATGGCCATAGGAATCGCAGTTCAACACCTGCACGTTGTCCGTGATTTGAAACGAGATGCCGTCGCCGTTGTAGTTGCGCGCGGTACAGTTGCGCACGATCGCATCGCGCACGTCATAAAGATAGATGGCGCCGCCGCGGCAGCCGTCGATGTAGGCGTTCTCCGCGCGATTGCCGTCTACGATGATGTCCTCCAACGTGACCTTCTCGGCGTTCATGGCACACAGAATCGGGAACGTATTGCGCACCTTCGCGTGGTGGCGCTCCACGTCGTAGTCCCGCACTGTCCTCGGGTTGATCGTGAGGTTCGGTCCCTTTACGCCGATCACAGTCGAGATGCTAACGTCCCAGTCGCCTTTCAACAGGTCGTCCACAACCGCAATACCCATGCCGGGGCGGAACTTCTCCGGTTCGGCCACGGCGAGCGTATTTTCTCCGTAATCGCCGTCCTCGATCAGAACGCTCTCGATTCCGCGGCTCTTCCTCAAAATGGTCTTTCCTGGAGTGCCCTGCACGGTAACACCGGACGGCACGAACAGGCTGTTGTGCATTTCGTATGTTCCAGGGCCGATCGACAACGTGTCGCCTGGCTTGAGCATATGCACGGCCTTCTGCAGAGCGGCGTCGTCATTGCCCACGACATCGGCAGGTCCCGACTGGGCCACCGTGACAGTTCGCGGATTGGCGGCAAGAACGCCCGCCAGGAAAACGCTCAGCAACAGCGGAAGAGATGTACGCATGGCAACTATTGTTATACCGTGCGGAATCACTCGCGTGCATCCGTCAGAACGCATAGCGGAAGCCGAGCTCAACATCGCACGGCAGATTGATCTGAGTGACCGGCACAAGCCGAACAGCGAGGAAGATGGAGATGTATTCGGCGGGCCGAAGATCGGTGTGTTCCGCGTCAAGTCAAGCAAGGGGCATAACTCAAGTCATCCCGTGAAGTGGAGTCTACTCCACGATTGCCTGCATGACGGCATTTTCGAAATCCCGGTCCACTTGGCGGTCAGGATTGTCGGTCTGGATCATCATCACGCCGATGAGTTTCTCTTGCGGGTCCACCCAGAAGTGGGTGCCGTAGGCTCCGTCCCAGCCGAAGCTGCCCTTAGAAACGCGGCGGCCCGCGGCGACGGGTCGCTGACGACTTCGACGCTGAGTCCATAGCCTCGGCCCGGCGCGCGCCCAGGGAGTGTGTCGGGCACGAACACGGAGGACATCAGTTCCACGGTCTTCGGGCTGAGTAGTCGCTTGCCATTCCACTGGCCACCGGCGCAAAGCATCAGCGCGAATTGTGCGTACTCTTCAGCCGTGGAGACGAGACCGCCGGCACCGGAGAAGTACGTCTTGCTCTGCAGACGGTTCGGGTTCTGCGTCTTCGTCAGCGTCCCATCGGCGCGGTGATAGGCCGTCACCACGCTCGACCAGCGATCGTCTCCCGGATGGAAGGCAGTGGTCTTCATGCCGAGCGGCGTGAAGATGCGCTGTTTCAGGAACTGATCGAAGGTCATGCCGGATGCGATTTCGACCACGCGGCCGAGCGTGTCGAATCCGGCGAGCGGGCTGTAGGTCCAGCGCGACCCCGGTTGGAAATCGAGCGGCGCGGCGGCGAACTTCGGCATCAACTCGGCAAGTGTCCGGCCGCCCACCATATCAATCAAGCCTGGCAATTCGTGTGAGCTGGCCCGGCCACCGCTGGCGAGCCCGGACACGTGGGTCAGCAGATCCTGAATGGTGATTTCCCGCGCGGCCGGGATGGTGTAGTACTTCGGCGGATCGGACGCTGGCGCGTTGACGGGGCCGTCCTGAACCACGGCCACCTTCGAGCTCTTGAACTCCGGTATGAATTTCGAGACGGGATCGTTGAGGCGCACCTTGCCTTCTTCGAGCAGCATCAGGATAGCCACTCCGCAGACAGGCTTCGACATCGAGAAGGCGCGGAAGAAGGCGTCCTTCTGCATGGGCTTGTTCGCTTCAATATTCATGAGGCCCTGCGCGTGGAACCAGGCGATCTGCCCTTTGCGCGCGACCAGGGTGACGGCACCGGAGACGTCATGCGAGTCGATGTGCCTTTGCATCGTCTCATGGATTCGAGAAAGGCGTTCCTCGGAGAGTCCAACCGATTCGGGTTTGATCGTTGCCCCGGCAAGGGGCAGGCCGGCTAAGGCGAAGAGGCAGAGGATCAGCGTGCGCTTCAGATGCATAGCAAAATAGTCTATCGCAGCTTTAGCGCGCTCGCCGACCCTGAGCGATCAACGCGGAAACGTGAAACCACTGCTCCCTGCGGCGTACCGACACTCGTTTCCGACCAATGGCCATCCTCCGATACCCCAGGCTGCAACCATTTGTGGATCAGCCGGAGCAAGCGGCGGTCGGCCACGCGATGCTCGATGAACTTCATGGTCCAACCCTGAGCATCTGGTGCTCGGCCTGCTAACGTTAATATGCCGTTCGGGGCCGTCGCCCGTGCCTATGTCCCGTATGACGCACGAACCGGAAGTTGGGCAGGCAAGTTTGCCGATCGACCCCAACTTGCGGTTTGCCGACCATTCGGACTGAATAGGTAACCTCCGCCGTAACACGTGGCCTACTCAGCTCAGATTACGGCTTTGAGTTCAAGCTTGATACATTCGCTGTCAAGCTGGATTCTTACATCGCGAAAATCCCGGATGAGCGGACGATGTTTCAAATACTGTGCCGAGACCGTTGTGAGAAGGGCCACGACCTGCATCCCGGCTCTCGTTCCGGCCTCAATGCCGGGAAGTGTGTCCTCGAAAACAAGGCAATCTTTTGCTGCGACGCCCAAGCGCTCGGCGGCCTGCAGAAAGCCCTCCGGGTGCGGCTTACCGTTACGGATCTCGTCGACAGGCACAATTACCTTCGGGAGCGGCAAACCTGCAGCTAAGACGCGCGCCTCTGCAAGCCTCCTCCACGCGGAAGTCACGATCGCCCACGGGTGGTTTTGGAGCGCATGCACAATTTGCGTGGCCCCGGGCACAGCCAGAATTCCTTCAAGCTGTGTCTCCTCGTAACGATCCATTTCTTCCAGTTCCTCGGTATGGTCTCGCGCTGGCAAGAAGTGCTCCATCGTCGCGATCGTCGGGCGTCCGTGTGAAAACGAGAGTACGGTCTCAAGCAGAATCCCATGCCGTGCGGCCCACCGACCCCAGGCGCGTTCCACAACAACTCCGGAGTCGACTAAAGTACCGTCCATATCGAACAGCACGGCCTTGCAGGTCAGGTTGAGATTACTCCCCATGCCTACCATCATATTGGTTGTGCTTGAGTAGACCCCGCCGTAGCCGGCATGTGTTTAGCTGTGCATCGCTAGTTGCGGGTATCCTGATGCAGTGGGCCATAGCTTAGGTACCCTCGCCAAGCCGGACACTGGCCGAATGATCGGGACTAGTCCCGCCGGCTTGCCCGAGCACTCAATAGAGCCCGCGTCGCACTCGGTTTTAGTAATAATGCTCGCCAACCGTTGTAATATCGGGCGAAAAAGCCGGTTATGCCGTTTTCGCGGAATGCCGGGGAACGTTCTGCTTGCGTGTGCTCCAGAGGCGTAAGTCGAAGGGAGGGCGTGATGAACAGACGGCAAGTGATCGGCACGCTGGGGTTCGCGGCGACGATCCAGGCGGCGCCGGCAGCACGGGACCGTTTCATCGGCGTTTGGAGACTGATCCGCTGCGAGCGCAAGTCCAGGGATGGCCGCATCGATTATCCTTACGGGGAGAAACCGGTCGGGCGTATTACTTACGACGGCAGGGGCCGCATGTCGGCGCAACTGATGCGACCGGGTCGTCGCTCGACGATCGCTTCCGGAGTGAGCTTGATCGCCGGCAACGCCACCAGCGAAGAGATCCGCGAAGCGGTAAACGGCTTTATCGCTTATTTCGGCACATTCGACGTCGATGAATCGGCGCAGACTGTGATCCATCATGTTCAGGCCTGCCTGGTGCCCAGTTGGGTAGGTACGGATCTGAAGCGTATGTATCGGTTCAACGCCAGTCGTCTGGCGCTGACGGCCGTTACGAATAGCGTGCTCGAGTTAATCTGGGAGCGAGAGCTGGACTGAAATGACCAGTGTCGCTTCGCCGAAACCTTGAGAGGTGTCCAGTCCTTGACGTTGGCGATGAATGCCTGGATCGAGCGATGCCATTGCGTGGAGCAACAGGCGCTTGGCACCGCGCACAATCAGCAGATCGCCGGGTCGCGGTAAGAGCCGCTAGTGGGCTATCGAATGCAGAACAGCGTGTTCTGGCCGCGCAGGTAGATTTCGCCGTCCACAACCGCGGGCGATGCGATGAACATCTGGTCTTGCAGGGTATTGGTGGCCAGGACCTCAAACTTCTCGCCCATCCGCACCACGATGACGTCGTCATTCTCCGACGCCAGATACAGTTTGCCGTTCGCACCCACGGGCGACGCCTTGAAGGTGTATGGCTTTGGCAGGCGCTGCTGCTGGTAGTAAGGCTTACCTGTCTTGGCATCAAAGCAGGACAGCATACCCGTGTCGGTAAGCACGTACAGCTTGCCGTCATAGAGCACCGGCGACGCCGTGTAGGAGTTGCCGCGCTGGTTCTGCCAGACGATGGCATCGGTGCCGGTCAGGTCGCCTTCACGGCCCAGGCGAATCGCCATCAAATTCGGATTGCGAAAACCGCTCATCACGAATACCATTCCGTCAAAGGCCACTGGCGCCGGAATCGTGTTCTGCCCCAGGCCCGTAGCCTTCCAGATCTGCTTGCCTGTTTCAAGGTCGTAGCCGCAGACCGCCCTGGATGCCGAAACCACCACCTGCTTGCGGCCGTTGTGGGACGTGATATAGGGGCCCGACCAGTTGGTATTGCCCTGGCGTGGCGTTCGCCAGAGCTCGCGCCCGGTGCGGGTCTCGAACGCGATCAGGAAAGACTCGCCTTCGTGATCCAGCACCACCAACAGCCTGTCGCCGTCGAGCGCGGTCCACGCTCCCTCGCCAAAACTCATGAACATTCTCAACGGCTCGAAGTCCTTCTTCCAGACCAGTTCGCCTTCGAGGGTATAGCAATAGAGCCCGCGCGAGCCGAAGAACGCGAATACGTATTTGCCGTCGGTAATTGGCGAGTTCGAAGCGAAGCTGCCGTATTGCGCATGGTACGGCTGATGCGGCGTGGCCACGCGGGCCACCTTTTCCCAGAGCAGTTTCCCGGTCTTGCGGTCGCATGACAGCACCGTGAACTTGTGCTCCGTCAGCGCGCCGGTGGAGCCCGCAACCGGTACGGCGGTGGTCAGGAAAATCCGGTCTCCCCAAATCACAGGCGATGAGTGTCCGCGTCCGGGCACATTCACTTTCCACGCGATGTGTTCCTTATCACTCCACTGCAGGGGCGCATCGCCGCGGGCCATTCCATCGTCGTTGGGGCCGCGCCAGTGCGGCCAGTCTCCATCGGCCGCGGCGGCGTGGAACGCTCCCCACAGTACACACATCAAGACCGCACCCGGGCGCTGCATGATCACTCCGGCAGCTTCTCCTGTTGCGGCTCCGGCAGCCAGAAGCTGCACAGGAACCCCACCGCATAAACCAGCAGCGCCACGGCAGCAGCCGAATACGCCAGTTTTGTGAACGGCGTCGCACCCGGCATGTCGTTTGCCAGCTGCGTGGTCAGAAGCGCGGCCGAGGTCCCGATCATCCGGCCGCCGATATTGGCCGCGAAACTCTCCCCGGTCCCGCGCAGATGCGTCGGATACATCCGGGGTAAATAATTTCCCCAGAAGCTGAACTGCGCCACCGTAAGCAGCCCCGCCAGGAAGATGCCGGCCTTGAGCATGGCCAGATCCTGAACCGCCGGATAGAAAAAGACAAACGGCACCAGGAAAAGTCCCGGGAACTGAAACACCCGCAGCAGAAGCCTGCGGCTAACAATTCGAACCGCCAGAAACGCCAGTATGAACCGGCCCAGCAAGCCGCCCATTTCCTGCAGGAACTGCACCTGGCTTACCACCTGCTCCTGCGCGGCCCGGACCAGGTGCACCACCTGCGGCAGACCTGGGACGATGCGCGGAATATGCTGGATGGCGCCGAACGCCGCGCCGTAGCTGCACGCGAACATCAACGCGGTCAGAAGCGTGGTCTTGCGATATTCCGGCCGGAACAACTCGGCGAAGCTGGGCCGCTTCAGCGTGCCTGCCAACTTCTTCTGCTGCCATGCGGGCGATTCCGGCAGGAACGGACGGATGACGATCAACGGAATCGCCGGCAGCAGGCCCGAGATCAGGGTATATCGCCACGCCTCATGGCCCCCATGGATGGCCGGCAGCGACGTGCCGTACGTGACCGCCAGGTAGTACGCGGCGCTGATCAATATGCCGCCGACCGACGAGAATGCCTGCGTGTATCCCAGCACCGCCTCCCGCTGTTTCGGGTCGGGAAACAGCTCCGCCAGCCACGCCACCGCCGCTACGAACTCCACGGAAACACCAACGAACGTTGTGCACCGCAACAGCAGCAGCATGGTTATCGACGTGGCGTATCCGGAGGCCAGTGCCGAAAAAGCGTAGAGCAGAATGCTCCAGACCAGCACGCGGCGGCGGCCCAGGCGATCGGTAAGGTACCCCCCCAGCAGGCCGAAGATTCCGCCGGCCACCGCTGGGATGTAAAACAACAGGCCCACCCAGTAGTTGAATTCCGGGGTCCCCGGCCTGACCTTGGCCAACTCCATCAGGGCGGGCCTGACGATGAGGGGCAGCACCAGCAGGGAATAAGTATCAAACGCGAAGCCGATGGCGGCTATAACGCAGATCACCCATTGAACGGGAGTAAGTCGGTGTGGAGTGCTGGCAAGGTCCTGCTGCGCCACGTGTTGGGCCTCCCTTGGCTGTAGAATTTTCAGGTAGTATGGCATAGTCAGGTAACCAATTGCATCAGCCCGGCAGTCTGTACAGTTGAAATGAGGGGTTCATTCTGATGGAAGCGAGCGCAACGGCCAACAAGAAAAGGGAGGGGAAACGTTCCATGGTGTGGATGATCTTCGTAGTGGGTGCGATACTTTCCTGGGGCGTTTACGGCGCCGCTTTGCACAAGGGGCAAACCCAGCTTGGCAACCCTCTGAAGGCTCTGCTCTGCGTGGGTGTCGCTTACTTCTTCATCGGCGTTCTGGTGCCGGTGGTGGGGCTTTCGTCGCAAGGCGGGCTGACCGGGTTCAATGCAGGAGGCTCGCTCTGGGCGGGCATGGGCGGCGCACTGGGCGCGCTGGGAGCTGTCTGCATCATCTGGGCGTTCAAAGCGGGCGGACTCCCGAATTACGTGATGCCTCTGGTTTTCGGGGGAGCGCCGCTGATCAATGTGCTTGTCACGATGGCCATGCACCCGCCGAAAACCGCACCCAACCCGATGCTTTACCTGGGCTTCCTTCTGGCTGCGCTGGGCGGGGGAATCGTGCTGTACTACAAGCCTTCATAGCCGCTTTCGGGAACCGCCCCCTCACGGTCGCGGCTCTCCAAACATGCGATGCTCCTAACAGAGCCGCGACCGTCAGGGAGCGAACTCTACTCACTTCCCGATGGAATAGAGAAACTGCGCCGTGCGCATAAAGATGTGCCCGTCCGAAATCGCCGGCGAACTCAACGTGTAGTCGTTCAGATCGTTCTCCGCGCGAACTTCGAACTCGGGGCCGGCCTTTATGACAGTGGTCAGGCCCTCCTCATTGGTGACGTAAATCTTTCCATCCGCCAGCACCGGCGACGAACTGTAGATCGCCGGCTTGATGCGCTTCCTGCCCCAGATCTCGGCTCCGGTCCGGGCGTCCAGGCACCACATGATGCCGCGGTCGTTCACCGAATAGAAGTACTTGCCGTCCGTAACGGGTGTCGGCACATCCGGCCCGTTCATGAACGACCACAGCTTGTGCGACTGCGAAATATCGCCCTGGCCGCCGGCGCGAAATGCAATCAGAGGCCGCTCGCGGGTGGGCGCATAGACTACGTCGTTATACACTACGGCGGACGCGATGGTCCGGTACGCAGGATGCTTGTCGGGATTCATTCCACCACCGCGCCACAGTTCGCGGCCTGTAGCAGGGTCGTGCCCGGTGATGTAATCGCCGCCCAGGACCACGATCTCCACGCGGTCCGCATATCGAAGCAGCGTCGGCGTGCTGTAGGAATCGGGCGATTCCTGAACCGCGTCTGTCCGCCGGATCACGCGCCACACAGTCTTGCCGGTGTTCTTATCGATGCGCATGACGTAAGACGGATCGCGGGTTTTCATGCCATGCAGCACCTGCACGTAAAGCGAATCTTCGTGGAGCAGCGGCGAGGAGGCATAGCCCCAGTTCAGGCCGAACCTGCCATAGTCCTTCTGGATGTCGCGCATCCACAGCTCATTCCCGTTAAAGTCGAAGCCCTTCAGGACGCCGGTTCCCGTCATCACGTACACGCGGGCGCCGTCGGTCACGGGCGAAGGCGACGACATGTTCTGCTTGTTGATCTTGTAGTTGCCAGCCGTGATCGGCTTCTTCCAGACCGGCCTTCCCTTGACTTTGTCAACGCACCACAGGACAAGATCGTCGCCTTCCGCGACATTGAGAAAGATGTTGTTCCCCCAGATGACCGGCGTGGCGCCAGTCTTGCTGGGCATGGCAAGTTTCCAGGCGATGTTGTCGGAGGTGCTCCAATGCAGCGGAAGGTCCTTCTCTGTGCTGATGCCGTTCAGGCTCGGGCCGCGCCATTGCGGCCAGTTTTCCCCGAAGGCGGCGGGTAAAGCTACCGCGAAGAACAAGGCAAGCGACAGCGGAATACGCAAAGTCTCCTCCTCTGAGTAGCCCAGCGGACAAGATACCAGAAGCATAACATGCCGGTTTAGTGGTTTAGTGCACCCGAATTCTGCCACTTAAAATATGACCATGAGGCTATCGGTTGGGCCATTTAGGAATATGACCGAAAGCGCGAGTGCATTATGGCCATTTTTGGCCCAAGGATGGACATGCACTCACGGGAGCAATACCTCGAACGTGTTCGGGACGAATACCGGAACGCGGATAAGAAGACCAAGACCCGGCTGTTGAATGAAGCGCGTAAGCGCACGCGGCTGAATCGGAAAGTGCTGATCGGCAAGCTGGCTCATCCAGCCACCATCCGCCAGAAGAAGAAACGAGGACCACGCAAGCGGGTCTACGCCAGAGATGTACAGGCGGCATTGATTCAGGTCTGGGAGTTGTTCGATTACCCCTGTGGACAGCGCCTGGCGCCAGGACTGCGAAAAGAAGTCGCGCGGTTGCGCCGAGCCCAGGAACTAATTTGCAGCGATGCGGTGGCAGCTAAGTTGGAAGCGATCTCGCCGCGTAGCATCGACCGGCTGTTGGATCGAGAAAAGGATTTGCGCCACCTGCGCCAAAACCGGAATCCGAGTGTGCATCCGCTGCTCTACCAAAAGGTGCCGGTGAAAGTGGCTTCGGAGTGGGATACCACGGAACTGGGCAATCTGCAATTGGATTATGTGTTCCATTGCGGCCGCTCGACGGCGGGTGAGTATGTGCATACGCTCTCAGCAGCGGATATTGCCAGCGGGTGGTGGGAAGGGGAGGCGATCATGGGGCGATCCCAGGCGGCCACGAAAGCGGGGATGGAAAATATCCGGCAACAGGTGCCGTTTCGGATCCGGGAGATCCATCCGGACAATGACAGCGGCATGATCAACGACCTGCTGTGGGGGTACTGCCAGGATGCCAAGATCAAGATGTCGCGTTCGCGGCCGTACCAAAAGAACGACAACTGCTGGGTGGAGCAGCGGAACTGGACGCATGTCCGGAAGGTGGCGGGGTACCGGCGTCTGGACACGGCCGGCGAATTGGCGATCCTGCGTGAGTTGTATCAGTCGGTGAGATGGTACAAGAACTTCTTCCAGCCGACGATCAAGCTGGTGGAAAAGATCCGGGTGGGGGGCAAGATCCATCGCACATATGACGAACCGCGAACCCCCTACCAGCGGGTGATGGAGTCGGGGCAGATCTCACAGGCGGCGCGGAAGCGTCTCGAAGCCCAGTACGAATCACTGAATGTGGCGGCGCTCCACAGACGCATTGAGGAGTTAAGAAATCGGCTGTTCGCGGCGACCGAGGCAAAAAACTCGCCGGAGCCGGCACGAGCCAGGCGCCGGGGTCGCGGCATCCATGTGGTCGGAGTTGCGCCACGGTCGGCGCAGCGGAGGAGGCAGACGGACAGTCAATAAGGAAGCCGGGCAAAAGTGGCCCGGCGACTTCGCGTTTATTTATCCAAGGCCTCCGCTCCGAGACTCCACCAAAGAAATGTGGGCGAAGCAAACCACAAAAACCAAACCCTCTGACAGCGATAGCCATCAGAGGGTTCAGTGCCGATTTCTTCGGAGCCAGCCCCGTCGCATCGGCCTCGGATCTCCGCTCGGGCGCGGATCGACTTCACCTTACGACAACGAGAAAAGGACTCGCGCGTCTGGTCATGTTCTTAAATGACCCAGCCGACACCCATTTCGGTCATGTAGATAAATGGCTTGACAGGCATGGCGGCTTGGTGCAGGGTCCGGAGTCTTTATCGGGTTCCCGTCAAGCGATAATCAACCATGCTTCTCCGAAACCCGATCCTGGCTGTCCTGGTCTTCCTCATATCCGCTGCCGGGGTTCCTGCCCAACCCGGACCGGTGCAGGCGCCGGCCCTCACCGCGCTCAACAACGCATTCCGCGCGGCCTACGCCGATGCCAGGAGCCGCGTCCTAAAGTCGTCCGGTCCGACTCTAATCGTCAACGGCGATAACTTCGCCCTGCTGCTCCACGGACGACGCGTCGAAGCCAACGTCGGGACCCCGATCTACGACCCCGTGAAGACCATCGCCCACATCCCGCTCGCGATTTATGTGATTCTAACGCCGGGCGACGGAGCCGTCGACGACGATCGCCTCAAGACCCTCGCGGGCCTGCGCGAACTCGTCCCGCCCGCGGAGACCAGCCTCGACGCCCTGAAACTCTCCGGCGCCACGCTCGCCCGCCAGAAGCGGATAACGGCCGCCTCCCTGGCTTTCCTTGACGATGTGGCCGGCCGGCGTAAGTTCGCGCGTTCCTCGCTGCTGGCGTTCACCCGCCGCATGGCTCCGCTAGTTATGGAGAATGTCACCGAGGCCACCCGCGCGCAGTTGGATGCCACCCACGCCCAGGTTTCAGCATGGCGCCGCGACTTGAGCCCGCAGGAATGGGACCAGCTACACGTGCTGATCATCGGGCCGCATATGCCGCGGGAGAACCTGGTGGTCACACAGTACTTCCTTCGGCTGCTACACGAGCCAGGAGAGGGCCGCCGCGTCGTGTACGGCGAATCCCTCTGGGAGGAACCGCAGGCTCTCGATCTCCTCGGTACCCATCTGCTCGACGGCAGTGTGGGCGAGGCATTCTTTGGCGACTACATGCGCATGCACCGCGACCTGCTGGGCGACGCTGCCAGCCAGTACCTGCCGCGCCTGGTGCCGAAATAGACCTAAATCGCCGGCACCACCGTGACAGAAACATTGATCACCTGTTCGCCGCCTCCTATGGTCACGCCGTTAACCGGCGCCACGTCGGAGTAATCGCGGCCCCAGGCCAGCGTGATATGTTTGCCGTCGACCATCTGGTCATTGGTCGGATCCAGGTCCAGCCAGCCGAGACCGGGAAAGAACACCGATACCCACGCGTGTGAGGCCTGGCTCCCGATCA
Source organism: Bryobacterales bacterium (assembly GCA_963817515.1). Classification (GTDB taxonomy): domain Bacteria; phylum Acidobacteriota; class Terriglobia; order Bryobacterales; family Bryobacteraceae; genus DATMNI01. The sequence goes on from CAWFPJ010000018.1 coordinate 177,822, forward strand.
ATTCGCCGGTTCTCAGGTAGCCGCTCACGTATCGCGCCGCCAAGCCCAGTGACCGCAGGCACGCGATCATGAAATGCGCGAAATCCTGGCACACTCCCCGCTTGGATTCCCACACCTCAGCCACCGAGGTCGCCACCGTCGTGGCCTCTTGGTCGTAGTGAAATTCTTTGTAGATGCGATGGCACAAATCCACGGCCGCCTCCAGAAAAGGCCGGCCGGCGGTAAATGAAGTTGAGGCATAGGCGGCGAATTCCGGCCCAGGCGCGATGCGGGGCGAGGGAAACACGAACTGGTACGCCTTGAGCGCGTGGCCATCGGAGTTGCGCCATCTTTCGCCGCGCGCCTCTTCCCATGCCGGCGTGAGGCAGGGCTCCAGCGGTTCGCTTGGTTCCATCTCAATCAGGCTGGCGGCGGAAATCGTCAAAGTCCGGTGAGGTTCGTGGATCGAAAAATAGGTTACGTCATTACCGAAATAGTCCTTGTAACTGAAAGTCGCTTCCGGCAACGGAACGATGGAAAGGTTGTGGTTCAGCATCCGCTGATTCCGGCAGTCGCGGGGCGTCAAGTGCACTGCCGTATGGCAAATCGAAACCGGCTCGCTGTACAGATATGTGGTGGTGTGGGTGGCGCGGATCATGGCCTGGTGTTCCCGGTAAGCGCGCTAGGGAACGGAAAACTGGCGCGAAGCAATAGCCTGGCTGAAGTACTGGCGCGTCAGTGTATCCGATAGCAATCGAAGTTCGCTGGTGAGTCGCTTCAGGAAGATTTCGAGGTTGGTGCGCCACCCCTCCGAGCTGGCGCACATGAAATCGCTGGCTTCCGCAAGTTGAACGGCGGTAAGGAGCGATATGGCGATCCGCGCTTCGGGCGGACGGCCGACCGGCGACCGGCTCCCTGGCAGATGTTCCATGTGTGCGTGCAGTTGCGCCAGTTGATAGGCTACGGATCGTGGATTGGCCTCATCCAGAAGCAGCAGATCGAGCACTAAGTCGGGCTGCATGGAAGTGAGATAACGCGAGCGGTAAGTAATGGAGCTGTCCGCAATCTCAAGCAGCACCTCCAGTTGGCCGCTGTCGGCATCGCACTCGAAGCCCAGCCCATGACGGATCAGGTCCACCATCCGGGAGGCGCGCTCAATGCGGCGGCCGATATCCAGAAAGCGCCAGCCATCGCCGCGCGTCATGCTCTCCATCACCATTCCGCCGAACGCCGACAGCGTGCTGATGGCCTGATCGAGCAGAGCCTGCGCCCCGCTGATGCGGATGGATTCGGGAGGCTCAGACGCCGATAATTGCAAATCCAGTTGGTTGAGGATACGCCACGCATCCGCGGAAATCCGGTCGCGCAGCAGCCATCCCACGCTGCGTATCTGGTGGATTTTCGCGGGAAGACTGTTGCGCGACTGACCGTCGTAGATCATGGCCAGGACTTCCCGTTCCAGCGAGCTAAGGTGGCTGTCCGAAGGGTCGAGTTCGCTGCGAATGTATCCCAGGCCGGTCAGGATTCGCCACCCTGTCGCGACGCCCGCCATGGCCATCAGGTCCGATTCCTGGAACAACCGTGGCAAGATGGCCCGCGCCACGCGCACTGCCGGTTCCACACGTTCCACATAACGGCCCAGCCAGAAAAGATTGTCGGCCACGCGGCTGGGCAGGTCGAAAGTAGCCCGGCTGATATCCAACCGCGGCGACGAAGGCGGCAAGAGGCTGAACTGCGATGTCGGCTCTCCGGCCAACACCCAGGTATCTTTACTTCCGCCGCCGCTTTGCATGGATGTCACCAGATCGTCCTGCGAGGCAGTGACTCGCGTCAGCCCACCCGGCATGACGCTGTACGAATCGCCCGAGGCAACAGCGTAGACCCTGAGCACCAGGTGGCGCTGGCGGAGCACCCCGTTGTCCCATACCGGAACCGTAGACAACGCCACCTGTTCCTGTGCGACATAAGAGCCTGGGGAGGCGCGAATCTTTTCAACCAGGGCCGCCTGTTCCGCCTGGCTCAGGAGCGCGCCAAACACGGGCTGCGCGACCGGTGAGGAGAAGGCCGGCTTGATTACCAGCTTCGAAAGATTCCGGACCACATAGGAGAGCGCCGGCGCTTCACCGCACCACCAGGTGGCCACCGCCGGCATTTTGAGATCTTCGTCCAGGATGCGGCGGCACAGTCCCGGTAGAAAACTCGCCGGAGCGGCTGATTCCACCAGACCCGAACCGAGCGCGTTGGAGACGGTCACGGTTCCGGAGCGAACTGCTTCCATCAGCCCCGGAACCCCCAGCATGGAGTCTGGCCGCAGTTCCAGGGGATCGCAGTAGGTATCGTCCTGCCGCCGTACGATCAGATCCACGGGCGGTAATCCGCCGAGCGTCTTCAGAAACACCCGGTTGTCGCGGACTGTCAGGTCGCCGCCTTCCACCAGCGTATAGCCCAGGTATCGCGCCAGAAAGGCGTGTTCGAAGTATGTTTCGTTATACGGCCCAGGCGTGAGCACAACAATGCGCGGATTTTCCTTCCGGCCCGGCGCCAGCGAACGGAGCGTTTCCTTATAGGTTTGGAAAAAAGTGGCCAGGCGGTGAATATGCGCCGTGCGAAAAACATCCGGCAGCACACGGGCCGACACCAGGCGATTCTCCAAAGCGTAACCAGCGCCCGAGGGCGCCTGCGTACGATCGGCAATCACCCACCAACTGCCGTCCGGGGAACGGGCCAGGTCAGCCGCATAGACGTGCAGATGGACATCGCCGGGCACCGGCACGTCGCAGCACGGCCGCAGGAATGCCGGATTGGGAAACACCAGTTCAGGCGGCAGGCCGTCACGCAGCAGCGTCTGAGCTCCGTATAGATCCGCCAGAATCGCATTCAGCAGCTTGGCCCGCTGCGCGATAGCAGCCGCGATGTACGACCATTCCGTGCTGTCCAGAACCAGGGGAAGCGGATCGAGCGGCCACGGCCGGCCGGCGCTTTGCGGATCGCTGTAGACGTTGTAAGTGGTGCCGTTTTCGTGGATGACCCGCCGGCCTTCCTGCCAGCGGCGCGCGAATCCCGCACGCCCCATCCGTTCGAGCGGCTCAATCAGGGGCCGCCAGTGTGGGCGCATCGTCCCTTCCGCGTCCACCATCTCATCGTAGTAGCCGGAGTCCGGCTGGTAGAGCCAGTCGCGACCGAGTACCTCGTCCGGCTGGACAGCGTCGGGATTCATAAATAAAACAGGCTAACCCTATCGTGTACTATTCGCATTCTTGCATATCGGGCAACCGTTCACAGGCCCATCCGGTACCGGTACTTGCAAGAGTGAGTACGAGGTGACTGCGCCGCTCCGCAAAACGTCCGCGCCGATCGTACCCTGAACAAGCCGCGCACAGCGGTATCCTCCACTCCGTTGCCGCGATACTCGCCACAGGCCATTACGTGTCCGCGCGGGCCGCTTGACATGCGCAGCCGAGCAACCCGGCTCGATCGCTGATTTCAGCTTAATACACCTTTGTACATTTCCGGCCATGTGAAAAATCTGCAGAGACCTCACCGAGGTCGGGTTGGCCTGCTATTATTTGTATTAACGGGGTTGGAAGTCACGGGGACGAAACTTATGGAATGGCCCCTTGCATGCTACACCTGTATCGAGCCCAGCTCGGATTTCACGCCACAAATAAAGGTGTATGCCATGCAGCTCCGGACCGGTTACGAACTAATTTATAGCTTTCCACAACCTACTCCGATCATCCTGGTCGTGAATATCCACGATTCACGCGCCTCCGACATCGTCGTTCCCGATCACCTTACCACCGAGCCATCCATTCCGGTCACTACCTATCGCGACGCCTTCGGAAACCGGTGCAACCGCGTCCTCGCGCCCGCGGGCCGCCTCCGCCTGACCGCCGACGCTGTCATCAGAGATAGCGGCCAGCCCGATGAGATTGTGCCCGCTGCCGGGCAGGACTGCCGTGCAGGATCTTCCCGAGGATACCCTCGTGTTCCTGCTGGGCAGCCGCTATTGCGAGACCGATTTGCTGTCTCAGACGGCCTGGCAACTCTTCAGCGGCACGGCTCCGGGCTACCCGCGCGTGCAGGCAATCTGCGATTACGTTCACAACCATATTGTCTTCAACTACCAGAACGCCCGCGCCACCCGCAGCGCCGCGGAGGCTTTCAACGAACGGACCGGCGTCTGCCGCGACTACGCGCATCTCGCCATCGCCTTCTGCCGCTGCATGAATATTCCGGCGCGATACTGCACCGGCTATCTGAGCGATATCGGAACACCGCCGCCTTACCGCCGTGGGCGATTTCGCAGCCTGGTTCGAGGCCTGGATCGGCGGCCGCTGGCACACGTTCGATCCGCGCAACAATGTGCCGCGCATCGGCCGCATCCTGATGGCGCGGGGCCGCGATGCGTCCGATGTCGCGATCGCCACCACGTTCGGACCCAACATGCTCGAGAGCTTCAGGGTCTGGACCGATGAGATTCCGGACGGACGCAGATTGTCCGGAACCAGCCGCCTGATGTCTTTTCTCACGGTGCACCACTCCACCGTCTACCGTTACCGTGAGCCCGTCGGCCTCGGCGAGCATCGCATGATGTTCCGCCCGCGCGAGAGTCACGACCTGCGGTTGATCCGGACCAATCTGGTCATCACGCCGCAACCCGCGCACTTGCGCTGGCTGCACGATCCGTTCGATAACTCCGTCGCCGTCGCCACCTTTGAGGGGACCACCGCGCGAACTCCGCTTCGAAAGCACCGTGACGCTGGAGCATTTCGAGAACTCCATGCCGGAGTATCCGCTGGAAGATTATGCGCAGACATATCCTTTCCGCTATTCCGATGAGGACTTCCCCAATCTCGCGCGCGCCCTGACTCATCACTATCCGGACGAGAGCGTGTCCAAATGGGCTTTGCAGTTTCTCGATCCGTCGGATACTACCGGCACCATGAAAGTGCTTGCGCGCCATGACCCGCGGCATTCGCGAACAGTTCATCTACACCCGCCGCATCGAGAAAGGCGTGCAGACTCCGGAGGAGACGTTGCAGCATCGCGCGGGGCAGTTGCCGGGATTTCGCGGTCCTGATGATGGAAGCAACCAGGTCGCTGGGAGTCGCGGCGCGGTTTGTCAGCGGTTATATCTTCGTGCCCAACAGTTCCGGCCTGGCCGGCGGCGGAGCCACGCATGCATGGATGCAGGCCTATCTGCCCGGCGCCGGCTGGATCGACTTCGACCCCACCAACAGCATCATCGGCAACCGCAATCTCATTCGCGTCGCCGTTGCGTGGGCTCCCGATCAGGTGCTGCCTTTGTGGGGCACCTACGATGGTCCCGCGGGAGCCTTCCTCGGCATGGACGTCACCGTGAATGTTACTGAAGTAGCAGGGTAACTCCGGCCGCGCCGATTTCCCGCAACATTGGCCGTACGAGGCTATGGTATAGAAGGAGCTATGAACATTCACCGGCTGCCGGCGCGGATGCTCGGTCTTCCCTCCCGCTGGTAAACTGACGGCCGCTGGCCAATTGAACGTCCAGGAGAAACGATGACACTCGTCCGTCTCACATTGCGATTGCTCTTAGGCACGGCTCTTGGCTTCGCAGCTGGCGGCTCAAAGCAGCGTTCCCAAGAAGAGACTGCTGGTGATCGGGGAAGAAAAGGGATACCGTCACGAAGCCATACCTCACGCGATGGCGACCATCGAGCGCCTGGGCCGCGAAACCGGATTGTGGGACACCGTGATTCGCACAGACACGGAGCCGCTGACGAAGAAGAAGCTGGAATATAACGCCAAGAACCTGAATGATTTTGACGCGGTTTTGTTCTATACCGGCGGCACGCTGGAAATGGACGATCAGCAGAAGGCCGATTTTCTTTCCTTCATCCATGAGGATGGCAAGGGATTTATCGGCGTCCACAGCGCCACGATAACCTTCACGAAGTGGCCGGAGTACGGGGAGATGGTGGGCGGCTACTTCGATGAACATCCCTGGGGAACGTTCGATGCGCCCGTCGTGGTGGAAGACGCCGCTTTTCCCGGTATGCAGCAGTGGGCCAGGTCTTTCACGCTGAAGGACGAAATCTATCAGGTAAAGAACTTCTCCCGCGAAAATACCCGAGTGCTCATGCGTCTTGATTCCGCCAAGCTGGACCTGGCTAACCCGCGCGTCCATCGTAAGGATAATGATTTCGCGGTGACCTGGGCAAAAATGTACGGTAAGGGGCGGGTATTCTATTCCACGCTGGGCCATGTTGACACCAATTGGGATAAGCCGGAGATGCAGAAGATGTATACCGAGGCCATCAAGTGGGCACTGCGCCTTGTAGATGCAGACGTCACTCCCAGGCCCGCCAAATAATTTCGCGAGAGACGATCCGGAGATTGCGATGATCACTCGAAGAACATTTACCAGCACGATCGCATCGGTAATCGCCGCCGCGCGCTGTATTGCCGGCCGCCAGAAAGCTCAATCTGGGCATCGGCACCTACACGTACCACAGCCTCTCGATCGATGACATGATCACGCAGTTGAAAAGACTGCAGATTCGCCAGATTGAGATGTCGCGCGGCGAGTTCATGTTGTTCAGCAAGCCGGCGCCGGAGAAGTTTCAGTCGGTTAAAAGCAAGCTGGACAGCGCCGGCATTGAGTGCGTCTCCTACTACACGGCCACCATCAAGGACGATAACGATCTGGACAACGCCGTCCGCTTTGCGGCCTTGCTAGGCGCGCGCAACGTGACCGGCGATGCCACCGGCGATATCTTGAAGCGCATTGACGAGCGATGTACCAGGGAAGGATTGACCTTCGGAATTCACAACCACTACTTCAAGAAGAAATTCGCTTACGAGAGTCCTGAGGACGTTCTGCGTGCGCTGTCGGGCCTCTCGAAAACCATGGGAGCATCGCTTGATGTGGGACACATTGCGTCCTGCGGATACGATACGGTGGACGCCGTCCGCAAGCTGGCGCCGCATCTCAAGGTGGTGCACCTGAAAGATGTGCAGGCGGCGGGCGGCGAAGTCAACGTGCTGCTGGGCAAGGGCATCGCGCGCATCCCCGAAGTAATGAGTGAACTGCGCAAGGCCGACTACGGTGGATTAGTCGCCATCGAATACGAACACGAGGGGCCGGTGGAAGAGGACGTGCGCGTGGAAGTGGAGTACGCGCGCAAGCTTCTGTAGAAGGCTTCAAAGAACGCGCGGTGGCTCAAGGATGAAGACGGTGTACGCCTATACGGTCGCCAGGGTCTGACGCCGCGCGCGGTGGTAATCCGCCAGTTGTGCATTGGCTACAGCAATGGTCTGAACCTGATCCACAACTTTCGACAGATCCCTGCCGGGAATTACCACGTAAAGCTCGTCTTCCCCTATGTCAGTGTAAGTGCGGTTGCCGATGCAGCCCGAGCTGGTGACCACTCCGTTGGCCATGGCAGCGGGAATCGCCATACAAGTTGGACGGCCAAGAAGCGGCGACTTCGAACCTGACTCCAGCGGCCCCCGCGGCCTCCTCCAGCAGCATCACGCGCCCTGGCCGGCCCGCGACCACCACCACGTCAGGATCGACCGGTGTGTCCCCAAGAGGTGCATAGATCACCACGCCAGGCGTCTGGGGCAGGCGATAAATGCCCGGAATTTCCTCCATTTTGATATAGCCGACGCCCGTCATCAACCTAAGGGCCTGATCGAGTTCCCAGGCGCGTTCCTCCGGAAGTGGAATATTGTGAGTGTGGCTCCCGATCGGGCAATTGTAGTGGTCGACGGGAACGGTGTAGAACGTCCGGCCCTCGGCAGCCAGACGCCAGAACGTGCATCCGGAGGGCACGGTTCCCGCAAACTTTGACACCCCGGACGGCGGGGTCTCCAGGAATGTAACGGCGACAGGACGCCGCTCCAGGCGAAGTGCCTCAGATAGCTGCTTTTCAAGGTTAGAGTAGTCTGTCATCTTGCACTTCCTTTGGGGTTACAGGCTCCATTATAAGCGCGTCTGTCTCGCCGAAAATGGTCGGGCACGTGCGTGCCTGGCCGCTGCAACTGATATACTCATCTACTTTAATGAAGCGTTTTCTACTGCTTGCGTTCGCCGGCACTTCTGCCTGGAGCGCCGACCTTGTTTTGCCTGCCCCACCGCTGGAACGCACCGGTCCCACAGCGATCGTCTATCGCACCAATCAACTGGCGACCGGAAAGGGCGAGCTTTCGGTTCGCTGGACGGATGCCAACGGGCGTCTGGTGGAAGATCGCAAAATCCCCGTCGAGCTGCTCGATGAGAACGAGATCGGGTTCACGCTCGACCTTCGCCGGGCGGTTGCCATGCGCAACGAACTGACCGCGCATCTGCACTTCGAGGGCGTCAACAAGAAGGGCCAACCAGACCGGCGGGATGAGGAGGCCAAGGCCGAATTCATCGCCAGTCCGCCAGACCGCAGATGGTGGGATTACAACATCATCATGTGGCAGCCGCACGCGCCGGCGCAGGAAGCCCTGCTGAAGGACCTCGGAATCAATGGAGGCCAATGGGTGGGCCGCAACCGAACGCCGCCCGATTTCCTGCTCCGCAACGATATGCGCTGGTACGCGGAGAACATCGCCACCGATTTTTATTCCGAGTATCACCGCTATTTCCCGGATCGGCCAGTCAACTGGAAATTCGTCCAAACGCGCGAGCAATATAAAAAGGACCGCGCCAGTCTGGAGCCGCTGAAGCGCCACCCGAGCCTGAGCGACACTGCCTGGCTGTCGAAGATTCACGACCGGCTGGTGGAAACCGCGAAGTTCTATGCGCCCTATCGCCCGCTCTTCTATAGCCTGGGAGACGAGAGCGGGATAGCCGATCTGGCCGCGTTCTGGGATTTCGATTTCTCAGACGAATCACTGGTTCCGATGCGCCGCTGGCTGCGCGAACGCTACGGGAGCCTGGGATCATTGAACCAGCAGTGGGGCACAGGCTTCACCAGTTGGGACGCGGTGACGCCTCCGGCCACCGATGAAGCCATGAAGCGCCCCGGCGAGAACTTCTCCGGGTGGAGCGACTTCAAGGAATGGATGGACATGGCGTACGCCGCCGCGCTGAAGATGGGCGCCGATGCGGTCCGCAGCGTCGATCCGCAAGCCTACGTCGGCATCGGCGGCGGCCAGATGCCGGGATGGGGCGGTTACGATTACTCGCGAATTACCAACTCGCTGAACGCCATCGAGCCGTACGATATCGGCAACAACATTGAGATCATACGTTCGCTGAATCCCGGTATGGTGGTGCTGACCACTTCGTTTGCCCGCGGCCCCTGGGAGAAGCATCGCGTCTGGTATGAACTTCTGCACGGCAACCGCGGCCTGATTATCTGGGACGACAAGGCGGCGTTCATCGGCGCGGACAACGTAATTGGCGAGCGGGGCCGTGAAGTTGCGCCGTATTACAATGAGCTCCGCGGCGGCATAGCGGCATTGCTGATCAACAGCCGGCGCGCGGTCGATCCGGTGGCCATCCATTATTCCCAGCCAAGCATGCGCATTGAATGGATGCTGGCGCAGCGGCCCAAGGGAGAGAACTGGGTGACGCGGAATTCCAGCACCGAGTACCGCGACAGCGCCTTCCTGCGGCGCCGGGAGTCGTGGTGCCGGCTGATTGAGGATCAGGGCCTGCAATATAACTTCGTCTCCTACGGCCAGGTGGAGCAAGGCGAGTTGCTGCGGCGCGGTTACAAGGTGCTGATCCTGCCGCGTTCCACAGCGCTGTCCGCCGCGGAAGCTCAAGAGATTCGCGATTTTGTGGCGCAGGGAGGAACCGTGATCGCGGATGGCGATCCGGGAGCCTTCGACGAACACTGCCGGCGCCTTCCAAAACCACAGCTTGCCGACATCTTTGACTCGCCAGCATTCGGCCGCGGCAAAGCCATTCGATTGACTGCGGAGATTCTGAACTACCATCAGGACCGGTTGGTGGGCAAGGAGGTCGCAGTGCATCGCATGATGGGCGAACTTCTCAAGACCGCCGCGGTCAAGCCTCAGTTCGGCGTTACCGATGCGCAAGGAAAGCCGGTGGTCGGCGTGGAAGCGCACACGTTCCGGAATGGCGGCGTCTGGCTGGTGGCCCTGATGACGAACCCTCAACTGCGAGTGGATGAGCTTGGGCCGCCGGAGTTCAAATCGAATGACCGCTTCGCGAAACCGGTGACGGTCCGGTTGGCGCTGCCGGCGCAAGGTTTCGTATATGACGTGCGCGCGGCAAAGGCGCTGGGAAAGCGCGGCGACATTCAAGTCACATTGGACCCTTATGAGCCTGCGATCTTCGCGATCGCGCCGTCACAAATGCCTGAGCTCGAACTATCCGCGCCCGCTCGCGTGAGACGTGGCGATACGGCGGCGCTTGGCATGAGTTTTGCCGCAGCCACTCCGGCCGCGAATCATGTGATGCATATCGACGTAGTGAATCCATCCGGGCAGACCGTCAGCTACTACTCCGGAAATCTACTGGCTCCGGAGGGCCGGGCCGGCAAACTGATTCCGATAGCCGTTAATGACGCTGCGGGGCGATGGGAAGTTCGTGTCAAAGATCTGCTGACGGGCCAATCCAAAACTTCAAATTTCGAGGTCTTCTGATATGTCCGCTTTGAGAGGCAGAGGGTGCCTCGTCTTCCTATTGCTTTGGCCGGCGCTGGCGGCGGACACAGAGCCGAGTCTGCAGACCGTGATCGACCAGGTGCGCCGCGGGTATCGATCGGGCGAGGCCATGCAAGCGATGGGTGATGTCTACGCCAGTGACCGCTACTTCACCTTTCCCCGCTTCCACGAAACCGCCGAATATCTGAAAAACTGGATGCTGAAGGCTGGCCTCAGCAACGTCGAACTGGTGGAGACGCCCGCCGACGGAGTCTCACAGGTTGGCTACTGGACCATGCCTCTGGCCTGGGACGCAAAGAGCGCGCGCCTCGAGATCCTGGACGACAGCGTGCCCGCGGCAGCAAGAGTGCTCGCCGACTATCAAAAGGTTCCGAGTTCGCTGGGGATGTGGAGCGGTCCGACGGCGCCCGAGGGCGTCACGGCGGAGGTTGTGGAGGTCAAAAAAAGCGATGTCCGCAATCTGGCCCAAATGAATCTTCGCGGCAAGCTGGCCCTGACGGAAGAAAATCCGGCCAACATCAAATGGCTGCTGGTGAAGGCCGGCGCGCTCGGCGCCATCAACACCTTCACGGAAAACACCGGCCTCGCCGATGGCCGGCAATGGATTAACGCCTGGGGAAACGACGGGTGGGCATTCATCAAAGGGAGCGCTCCTTTGCTGTCGTTCTCCATCACGCCGCGCCAGACGGCATTGATGCGCAGCCTGCTGGCGCGCGGGCCAGTCCGCGTCAAGGCGACGGTGGATAGCCGATACTACGCAGGATCTTATCCTTACGTGACTGGTGTGATCGCAGGTACTGGCGCGGAAGAAGTTCTTACCCTGGGCCATACTTCGGAGCAGGGAGCGGAGGACAATGCGACCGGGGTAGCCGCTACGCTCGAGGCCATGACCACTCTCCATCGCCTGATCGCCGAGGGTACGCTGCCCAAGCCCAAACGAAGCATCCGGATTCTTTCGATGGGTGAGATGTACGGGTCCATGCATTACGTGCAGAACAATCCGGAGCGAATCCGGCGAACGGTGGCGGCGATGTGCATGGATACGCCGGCGGCGTCGTACGATCTTGCCGGGACGGAGTACACGTTCTATATGAATCCCCATGTGGCCAAGGATTTCACGGACGGCATGATCCTTAAGGTGGCTAGCGAGTATCTTCCGAAAGTCAACCGGCCATGGCACGAGAAGGAGTTCACCACCGGGACGGACACATACATGGCCGAGCCGATGGTGGGTGTGCCGACGGTCTGGGGCTACAGCGGCAGCGGCGTAGAGACGCATCACAACAGTGAGGACACACCCAATCGCGTGGACGAACGATCGGTGCGCGACATATCGGTGATTGACGCGGCGTTCCTCTACTTCATCGCCAATGCCGGAGAACCCGAGGCCCTGTGGCTGGCGCGTGTGAGTGAGAGCCGGGGATACGACCAGATCCTGAAATCCGCCTCACCATTCCTGGATCGGATTCCTTACGCCGCGAATGCTGAAGCGCTAGGCAGGCTGCTCGGGCAGTCGGAAGCCAAGATCGCGTATTCCGTGGATCGCGAGAGCCAGGCCGTATCGAGCGTTCTGCGCCTGGTTCCGGAGAGCCGCAGGGCCGCCTTCAGGATGGATCTCAGCCCCATGCTGGAAGGACTGCGCCGATTTGGAGATCTGCAATCCGGCCGCATGCGCAACGCCGTGGATGCGCGCGCCCGTGACCTCGGAATTAAGACAGCCGTGAAGCCCATTGAGGATCGGGATCCGCAGCTCGCCGAGGCGTCCAAGATCGTAGTCAAGCGCAAGCGATTCGGCACGCTGCCTCTGGACGATCTGCCGCACGATCGATGGGAGAACTACCCTTCGGGCGCCTGGGCCGCCGTCCCAACCATCGCTCTCTATTGGTGCGATGGCCGGCGGAATTTGGCCGACGTAATCCGTTTGACGCGCCTCGAACTCGGTCCGACGGAATTTGATTTTGTGGGCTATTTCCGCTTCCTCGCCCGCAACGGTTACATTGAGATGTTGGGAGCCGTTCAATGAGCATCGCCATGAAACAGTTAGCCGCACTCGCATTCTTATTCCTCGCGCCCGTATGGGCGGACACCGTATCGCCACTGGAGGCCCGCGGCCACGTCGTGATGCCGCAGCCACAAGTGGTTCGTCTGGGCGCATCCGATTTCGTATTTACAGGCGACTGGAAAGTGGAGCGCGAGGGAGTTGAGCCCGGCGATGCAGCCGTCGAAGTGTTGAACGAAGAGCTCGATCGGCGGTTCCACCTGAAACTCGCAAGTTCGGGCCGCGAGGCCGGCACGCTGCGCCTGGTGCTCGCCCCGAACTCCGCAACCGTCGGCCCGTCGCAGGATCGCGACCGCGATGTCCTGGCGCAGCAGGCTTACAAGATCGACCTGAGGCGCGATCGGGTGACAATTGCCGCGAACGCGCCGGCCGGCTTGTACTACGGTGTCGTGACCTTCGTGCAATTGCTGAAGGCCGCCGATGGCGCCCTCACGTTCCCCGAAGGACAGATTGAGGACTGGCCGGATCTTCAGATGCGCCAGTTGTACTGGGACGATGCGCATCACCTGGACCACATGGACGTGCTGAAGCAAGCCATGCGGCAGGCGGCGTTCTTCAAGATGAACGGCTTCGCCCTCAAGCTGGAGGGACACTTCCAGTACAAGAGCGCGCCCGCCCTGGTGGAACCGCAGGCGCTCTCGCCCGCCCAGTTGCAGGAATTGACCGACTACGGCCTGCGCCATCACGTGCAGCTCATCCCGTACCTGGACACTCCAGGCCACATCGCGTTCATCCTGAAGCATCCCGAATACGCCAGCCTGCGCGAGTACCCCGAGAGCAATTATGAGTTGTGCGCCACCAACCCGGACTCCTACAAGCTGATGTTCGGCATGTTCCAGGATCTGCTGGATGCCAACAAAGGCGTGAAGTATTTCTACATGTCAACGGACGAGCCGTACTACGTCGGATTGGCCAACAATGCGCAATGCCAGGAGGGTGCGCGCGCCAAGGAACTCGGCAGCGTGGGAAAATTGCTGGCCGAGTTCACCACCAAGACCGCGAATTATCTTCACGATCGCGGAAGGACCGTGGTGTTTTGGGGGGAGTCTCCCTTGAAACCCGCTGACCTGGCGGGGCTGCCCTCGCATATTGTGAACGGCGAAACCTATGGTCCGCAATTCGATCCTGTATTCCGCAAGCACGGCATTCGTGAAATGATCTACAGCTCATCGGAAGGTGAAGAGAAGCTGTTTCCCGACTATTTTTCGCTGCCCCCTTCCCGGCGCCTGCATCAGGGGCGGCCTGCCAGCCGGCGCGTCTACGAAACGTTTCAAAAAATCAGTTTCGATTCGGCGCGCAAGGATGCCGATCTCATGGGTTCCATCAACGCGGGCTGGGCCGATATGGGCCTGCACCCGGAAACATTCTGGTTAGGCTACGCGACTGCGGCGGCTGTGGCATGGCATCCCGGCTCGCCCGACCCGGCCGAGAGCATGGCGGCTTTCTATCCTCTTTTTTACGGCCATCGGGTCTCGCAGATGGATCGCCTGTACAAACTCATGAGCACACAGGCGCAATTCTGGTCCGATAGTTGGGAGCAGTCGCCCTCTACCGCGCGCAGGCCGATTTGGGGAAACTCATACGGGGTCTTCGACAAACCGCATCCCGTCCACGATCAGAACCTTCCTCTGCCCCCCGTTCCGGCGGCGGACCTCAGCTACCGCTCCGAATGGAAGGCGCAGAATGCCAGCCGCCTGCAGCTGGCCTCGGAATTTGCGGCGGAGAACGATGAATTGCTGGGCCTGCTTCACGACAATCTGCCGCGGGCTGATTTGAATTCCTACAACCTGGAGGTCTTTCTCTCCATCGCGAATCTTTGCCGGCAAAATCTTGAGATGCTGCAGGGTATAGCACGCATCGACGGCTTGCTGCGATCGGCCGCGGACGCGGCGGGCAAGAAGCAAACCAAGCAGGCGCTGGCATCGCTCGATCGGGTGCTGCAGCAGGCGAAGCTGATCCGGTACTCACGCAACCGGGTTTTGGCTGATGCGACTCAGACCTGGTACAAATCGTGGCTGCCGCGCGTGGCCGAGGCCAACGGCCGGCGCTTTCTGCATGAAGTGGACGACGTAAAGGATCACCTGCCGGATCGAACCGTCGATATGACCTACCTGGTATACCGTGAAATGTTTCTGCCTTTCGGAGAATGGGTGGAGCAGGTGCGGACCGTTCGCAACCAGTACGCCTCCTCGCACGGGTTGCCGGTGCAAAACGAACGTTTCGATTGGAAGGACCTCAAACCGGTGTATCCGGCATTGACTCCGGAGGAGTAGCAGCGTGGGCTCTGTATTGCGATTGAAACCTGGCTTGAGTACACTCTAACCGAGGGGGTATCGTCTCTCACGTCCTGAGGAACTCCATGCGCCGCGGCCCCATCAACCATAGTAAGGTTTTCGAAGCGCCGTTCGCCGAGGACAATCTCCGATGAGTTTTTTCGATTCGCCGAGTTTTCACGTTTCGCCGCTACTGGCCTATATTGGCCCCGGCGCGGGCTTCGCATTTCTCGGATCTTTTCTAACGTTGTTAGGGGGCCTTCTCCTGGGGATCGTTTCAGTTCTGCTCTGGCCTTTCCGCATGGCGTGGAGAGCCGCCACGGGGAGCCAGGGTTACAAGAACGCGAAGGTCCAGAAGCTGATTTTCCTCGGTCTGGATGGCCTGGACCCTGGCCTGGCGGAGAAGTTCATGGCGGCCGGCAAGCTGCCCAACCTGGCCCGGCTGCGCCAGCAGGGTGGTTTCAACCGGCTGCGCACCACTTTTCCGGCGCTGTCTCCGGTGGCCTGGTCCACCTTTGCCACCGGCGTGAATCCGGCAAGGCACAACATGTTTGACTTCCTCAATCGCAGCCTTAGCTCGTACATGCCGGAACTGTCTTCCACCAGGGTGAGCGACCCGCGGCGCGTGCTGCATCTGGGCAAATACCGCATCCCGCTCAGCAAGCCCTGGGTGGAGATGCGGCGCAAGAGCCGCACCTTCTGGAATATTCTGGGCGAGCACCACATCACATCCACCGTGCTGCGCGTGCCCATCACCTTCCCTCCGGAAAAATTCAACGGCCGCATGCTTTCGGCCATGTGCACCCCTGACCTGCTCGGCACCCAGGGAACGTTCGCGCTCTTCACCACACGCAACGACAGCGGCTACATCGAAAGCGGCAATCGCTTTTTGCTTTCGGAGAAAGATGGCGCATGGCACGGCCGGATCGAAGGACCGCGCAACGCAGTGGTGGAAGAGGGCGGCGCCATGGAGATTCCGTTCGTCCTGAAGCCCAATAGCAAGAATTCCATCGGAAAGAAAAACAGGGCTACCCTCACCATCGGCGATGAGCGCCATGAACTGGTGGAAGGCGAATACACTCCCTGGATCACCCTCAGTTTCGAGGCGTCGCTGGGCATCAAAGTTCGGGGCGTCGCCCGTTTCCTTCTTACCGAAACTCAACCGGAACTTTCGCTGTACATCACGCCCATCAATATCGACCCCGAAGACCCGGCGCTGCCCATCTCGCACCCCGGCTACTACGCCACCTATCTGGCGAAGCTGCTGGGTGTGTATTCTACTCTGGGGATGGCTGAGGACACCTGGGCCTTGAATGAACACGCCATCGACGAGGAAGCCTTCCTCAAGCAGGCCTACCTCACTTATGCCGAACGCGATGCCATGTTCTTTAGTGCGCTTGAGCGCACGCGCCGAGGCGTGGTGGCCTGCGTCTTTGACACCACTGACCGTGTGCAGCACATGTTCTACAAACAGATGGATCGCGGCGGCCCTTACAGCCGCACCATTGAGGAACTTTATTGCCGCGCCGATGAACTGGTCGGCCGTGCCATGAAGTATGTGGACGATCAAACCGTGATCTTCGTACTTTCGGACCACGGTTTCGCGTCTTTCGACCGCGGCGCCGATATGAATGCCTGGCTGCTGCAGAACGGCTATCTGGCCTTGAACGCGGGGGCCACTGGCGAGCGCCAGTACCTCAAAGACGTGGATTGGAGCCGCACCAAAGCCTACACGTTTGGCCTGGCCGGCATCTACATCAACCAGAAGGGCCGGGAGTCGGGCGGCACGGTATCGCCGGGCGCCGAAGCCAGCGCACTGAAACGCGAGATCGCCGCCAAGCTTTCGGGCTTGCGCGATGAGCAGCGAGACTGCGTCGGCATTCGCCAGGTCTGGCCGTCGGAGTCGCTCTACACCGGCCCGTACCTGGACGCCGCGCCAGACCTG
Organism: Bryobacterales bacterium; assembly: GCA_963817515.1. GTDB lineage: Bacteria > Acidobacteriota > Terriglobia > Bryobacterales > Bryobacteraceae > DATMNI01. Next base: position 194,692 of record CAWFPJ010000018.1, read on the forward strand.
ATCGTGGGGTATGCAAACGGCTACCGCGCCTCCTGGGATGCCGCCGTCGGCAAGGTCACCGCCAGCGTTTTCGCAGACAACCAAAAAGCCTGGAGCGGCGATCATTGCGTGGATCCGCACCTGGTGCCGGGAGTGCTGTTCTCCAACCGCAAGATCTCTGCCGAAGATCCTGGTCTCGAAGACATGGCCCCGACTGCCCTGGAACTCTTCGGTATCCAGCCGCCGCCCTACATGGAAGGCAAGTCCCTTTTCCGCCCCGCTGAGCAACCCGTGGAAAACGATGCCGCGGCCTGAATTTCGCTGACCTGAGAATTCGCGGACCTGACAATTCGCCGAAAGGATACTCGTCATGCTCCAGAGAACGGCCTCCTCTTATAAGAGGTTGCTATGTGCCCTCTTCCTGACGGTGATGGGCGCACACGCAACCGAGCGGGTACAATGCACCGCCACGGCGGACAACTGGGTGGAGTCTCCGCCGTGGGAACCGCACGCCCGGGAGTCACGCAATTACGGCTCCGATCAGGACTTGATTATCAACAGCCGGAACAGCTTCGGGTTGCTGGCTTTCGACATGTCGCCCGCCAATGGCCTGCGCATCGAGAAGGCTACCCTGCGCGTGCATCGCAAGCCGGACCCGATCCCGTTGACCATGGTCGGCATCTCCACCATCAGCGGATCCGGCCCGTGGTCCGAGGGCGAAATGAACTACTTCTTCGCGCGCAAGGGCCAGCCCTGGTCATACGCCGGCTCGGACCTGGCCGACGTGATCTTCGGACTCGGCGGCAGCCTTTACGCCTATGTAAGAGCGCACGACGCCGCGGGCGGCTGGTACGAGATCGACATTCCTCCGCAGATCGCGACCGCTCTGGCTACGGGCGACCAGTTCGGCCTGATGCTGACCGACGAAAAGGGACAGACGCGCACGCGCCACATGATCAGCAGCCGCGAAAGTGCGGACCCGCCGGTCCTGATCGTGGAAGGTACGCGCGCCAGTTCCACGAAAATGCGGCACCTGCCCTGGTGAAGCCGCTTCCGCCTGCCTCCGCCGAAACGTTGGGCCGCACCTCGCTCCGCCCCGGCAGCGTAATCCTGCATTTCGTCGGGACGGGCGCCGTGCGCTATGACGTGCGCTTCTCCGCGGCCCCCATCACCGCCAGGAATTTCGACGCCGCCACGCCCGTGCCGCGCTGGATGCTGGACCCGCTGGCCCCTCATACGAATCCCCTGGTGACTTCCAATTCGCTTCAGGACGAAGTGAATGCCATCGTCGAGCAGTTGCAGCCCGGAAAGCCCTACTACTTCGCGTCGCGCGGGATTAGCGCCGCCGGACAACCCGGCCCCGTGAGCCTGTTAGGCAGAGCACGGGCCTCGGCGCGCGCCTGGCCCTCGCTGCCGGCGGTCTCCGCCGCTACCCCTCCGCCGGCGGAAACCACTGGACCGGTGAAGGTCTGGTCCTTCTCCGAACTGCACAAGGTCAATCCTCAAACCGGCTCACTGCTGGAAAAAGGTCCCATCTGGACAGGCGGCGTCAAGCTGACGGGAGCACAGAACGAGTTCGTGGCTTTCCAGGTGGCGGTCGAAAGCGAAACGCCGGTCAAGGACATCGCGGTCGCGGTTGACAAGCCCCTCTTCGCCGAATGCAAACTGCCGCCCATTTTTCTGAAGAACGCCCAAAAGGACGGTGCCGTGCAACTCTACCGCGAATGGATGGTGCCTGACGACAAGGACACCAGCGCGGCGCGCCCATGGTACCCCGACCCTCTCATCCCGCTCAACGGCGCATTCGATCTTCCCGCCGCCGATAATCGAGTTCCGCACCAGCGCGTGCAGCCGGTTTTCGTAGATATTTATATTCCGCACGATGCCGCGCCGGGCGTCCACCACGGAAGCATCGCGGTGCGCGCCGGCGGCCGCCTGTTGCGTAATATCCCGGTCGACGTGGATGTGCTGCCCTTCGCCCTCCCGGATAAGCTGAACTTCATCGTGGACCTGAATGCTTACAGCGGCGTGAATTCCGGTTACGACATCCCGCGCGGCACGCCCGAGTATCGCAAGCTGTTGCAGGCGTATCATCGGCTGGCGCATTTGAACCGCGCCAATCTCGATATCCTGGGTTACTCCCACAGCGGGACCACCGAGCCCGACCAGACACCGCCGCTCGCCGGTGAAGGCGCCGATACCAAGGTTGTGAACTGGAAAGACTGGGACGCCCACTACGGCCCCCTGGTCTCAGGCTCGGCATTCGCGGACCTGCCTCGCGCTTCCGTCCCGGTCCCCATCATCTATCTCGCGCTGTTTGAAAACTGGCCCGGCGACTTGCGCAAGACTTACCAGTGGAACATACCGGAACATCCACAGACCGCGGCCGAGTACCAACAGCTCATCACTCGTCACGCCCTGGCTTCCGGGCCCATCGAAGAAGGCTTCCCGCGCGACTATCAGGACCGCTTCTCTGCAGTGGCCCGGCAGTTCGCCGAGCACATACGGGAGCGCGATTGGAAGCAAACCAAATATCAGATCTTCTTCAACGACAAGTATTACTACAAGGACCCAACACGGAGCAGTGGGACCAATGGCGTTTCCTGGTGGCTGCTGGATGAGCCCAACCATCACGACGATTACCGCGCCCTCAGTTTCTTCGGCTGGCTCGGAAAGCGCTGGCTCAAAGACTACCCTGACGTGCCCATGGTTTTCCGCGCGGACATCAGCTACGTGGAATTCATCCGCGACCAGATTGCCGATCTGCTCGATATCGACTGTACCAGCCAGCATTTCTTCACCAAGAATCGCTACCTGATGGATAACCGCAACCGCTTCGGGCGCACCTACTGGAACTACGCCAGCACGAACCACCCGCGCGAAACCAATGTCGCCATGCGCGCGTGGTGCTGGCGCGCATGGGTGACCGGCGCCGATGCCATCGTGCCCTGGAACACGGTCCGGGGCATGGAGGCCTGGGACCGCGCTGAACCGCTCACAGTTTTCTACGTCGGCAAGAAGTTCGGTCTCAATGAGCCCTTCGACTGCTTGCGGCTGAAGGCTTTCCGCCGCGGCGAACAAGACGTGGAGTACATGACCCTGCTGGCGCGCAGGAAGGGCTGGGACCGCGATGCCGTGGCCCACGCGGTGACCGAAACGCTGGACCTTTCCGAAGAGACGAAGCGCCAATACGAAGAGGACGCCGGCGGTATTCGCTTTGACGGCATCGCCGATTCACAACTCGATCAACTGCGACGGCGAGTGGCCGCGGCGTTGATGAAGTAGTCTCAGGACCCGCAAACTGCCCGGATTCATATTAGGAGACTCCCCTGTCAACGCCAAATAGAAATGTCCTATTCTCTGCCAAGTAGAAATGTCCTCTTTTGAAGGGCGGATCTGAGGGGTAGGGTTAGAGTGGATGCGATGTTCCGGGGGAGTCGCGCTCCCTGGGGCAGATCCGAAGACCGCTGCGACGGGGCTGGCTGCGAAGCAGAAGGCGCCATACCCCCAGTCAAACCGGGCCATAAGCTGCCCGTTCTGGGGGTTTTGGTTTTTGCGGGCCGATCTAAGCCTCCGAGCAGCGGTCTTCGAATATCTTAAGCGCGAAGACCGCCGGGCTGCTCTTGCCCGGCGGTCTTCATTGAACCTTACTCCTCCAACTGGTCGGAAGTACGGGTGCGATCGATCTGGCCGGCCTTCCATACCGGCGGTCCTGGTCTGTCGAACAGTTTGTCCATGGACTCCCGCATGGCTGCGGAGGGCTTTCGCGGTGGGGACGTGCGTGGACCGGCCGGCTTGGGGACGGCCTGCCGCTTGGCGCGCGCTTCGCAGGGAGTGTGCTCCAGATAGCGGTCGCGGAAACGTACGGCCAAGCTGCCATCCAGTCTCCGCTCGATCCGTACCGTCGCTCCTCGCAACCCGGCACAGATCGAACTCCGCTCGATCCTCCGGAACTTGCCATCCACCTGAAGGGTGTAATCGTTGTCGATCTGACGCGTCTCCACCTCGCTGAGCGACGCTGCCAGATTGTGCTCTGGGCCCAGCGCACGGTGCGCATCGGTGGCGTTGGCTGGCGCGATCACCAGGTGCTGATTCCACCAGGGAAGGAAGTCCTCCGCCAAATAGCGATTGGCCGCTTCCAGGGTCCGCGCACCAGCCACACGCAGTCCCTTCACGAGACGGTCCTGCGCCGTGCCGAAACTGCGTTCCACTCTCCCCTTGGCCAAGTCCGTCAACTACTGCGCATGGCGACGGTGCCGGCAGTACTTTTGATGTCATCCATCCACATCACCCGCTGAAAGGCCAGCGGTTCAAGCTGGTCACCTACCGCCACAACTGGGGCGAGGACCGAGTTTACTTCCACGACAGCGGAGGCGTCCTGCGCTCGATCCCAGCGTCCTGGACGACGGTGTTGCCGGAAGATCCATTCGTGGTATTGGCCGCAGGACGGTGTCTGTTTCGCTTCGAGGATTTGGTGAAGCTGGCCGACTTGGTGGAGAAGGCCCGATGAGCGTGGGGCGTCTAAAGTGTAAAGACAATAACGCCGTATATGTAAAGAGAATCATGCCGGAAGCGTTCCGCAGACGCACGCATCAGCAGGCCATATTCTACATTGATTGCTCAATATATCCTGGCAAAACCTCGCATAAAGAGCTTGACACTGGATTGAATGAGAGCATAATTGTATTTACACGTATAACGGAGACCTTGCGAGCCGCGAATGGCCGATCAGGACCCAAAGATCCGCACCCTCCAGCAACAGGGAACGCTCAACCCGCGTCCGAAAACCGTACGCGACGAGCTGTTTCTCCAGGACGATTTCTTCGATCCTCGCGATCTGGTCCAGGTCAAATACGAAATGCTGCGGCGGGTGCGGACCGAAGGCCAATCTGTGACGGATGCGGCCGCGAACTTCGGCTTTTCGCGGCCGTCGTTCTATCAGGCACAATCGGCCTTCGAGCACGACGGTCTTGCCGGCTTGGTGCCACACAAGCGCGGTCCCAAGCAAGCGCACAAGCTCACCGAGGAGGTCCTCACATTCATTGGCGAGGTGCGCCAGGAACAACCGTCCATTCGATTGCCGGACCTGGTGAAACGGATCCAGAAACGCTTCGGCACCAAGGTTCATCCACGAAGTATCGAACGCAGCCTGCTTCGCCATCAAAAAAAACTCCGCTGAACGGGGCCAGCGATAGACCCGCATCCCAGCAGGATCTGGCTGTCCACTACGAGCAACTACGTCGCGACGCCATCGGCCGGCTCACTTACAGCGGCGAGGGCTTGGGCCTCGCGCTTTTTCTCCGACGCGGGATGACAGCTTGGATGCAGGCCTGGGCAGAATGCAACGGCGATGTCGAACCGGCCACATGCTCTCAACCCGGCACCTATGAAACGATCCCCGTCGACATGCGCTCGCAGATCACCACTCTGCTGGCCAGCATGATTCTCTCTCTACAACAGGAGGCAATCTCATGACAGGCGTAGCCCACCAAAAAGTGAACGCTGGCCACCTCAAACGTAACGCCTATCTTTACGTTCGCCAATCCACGCTTCGCCAAGTTTTCGAAAATACCGAAAGCACCAAACGGCAGTACGGACTCCGCCAGCAAGCCGTGGCCTTGGGCTGGCCCGTGGAGCGCATTATCGTCATCGACAGCGATCTTGGACAGTCCGGCGCATCGGCTGTTGATCGGGAGGGCTTCCAAAGGCTGGTGACAGAAGTGAGTCTGGGCAAAGCCGGCATCGTGCTCGGTCTGGAAGTTTCCAGGCTGGCGCGAAACTCCACGGACTGGCACCGGCTGTTAGAAATCTGCGCGCTTACCGACACGCTCATTCTCGATGAAGATGGCGTATATGATCCCTCACACTTCAATGATCGTCTCCTGCTGGGGCTCAAAGGGACGATGAGCGAAGCCGAATTGCATGTGCTCCGGGCGCGCCTGCAAGGCGGAATCTTGAACAAAGCCCGCCGCGGTGAGTTGCAGTGTCCCTTGCCGGTTGGCTTCGTGTACAACGCCAACAGCGAGCCTGTGCTCGACCCCGACAAGCAGGTGCAGGAGAGCATTCGATTCTTTTTCGAGACGTTTCGGCGCACCGCATCGGCGTGCGCGGTCGTCAAAGCTTTCCGCGAGAAAAAGCTTCTGTTTCCACGGCGGCTCAAGAAGGGACCGAACAAAGGTGATCTGGTGTGGGCGGAACTTCCGCACAGCCGGGCTGCTCCACATCCTGCACAATCCTCGTTATGCAGGCGCATTCGTATATGGCCGAAGCCGTACTCGCCACAACCCGAACGGAGGCACATCCTATACCCGGTTGCCGCGCGAGCAGTGGATGCTACTCAAGAACGCTCACCCCGGCTACATCTCCTGGGAGCAATATGAAGAGAACCTTCTGCGCCTTCGCGAAAACGCGCAAGCTGTCGGAGCAGACCGTCGCAAGAGTCCTCCACGCGAGGGCCCCGCTTTGCTGCAAGGCTTGGTAGTCTGTGGCATCTGCGGGAGCCGAATGACGGTTCGATACCACACGCGTCAGGACCGACTCGTGCCCGAGTACGTCTGCCAGCGTGACGGCATCGAGCACGCCATATCGATCTGCCAGCGAGTGGTCGGAGATCACATCGATCATGCCGTGGGCCAACTTCTGGTGGAGAGCGTGGCTCCGCTGGCACTCGAAGTCACGCTGTCGGTCCAACAGGAACTCCAGGCGAGAATCGAAGAAGTGGATAAGCTCCGCAAGAAACAGGTGGAGCGAGCACGCTATGAAGCTGACTTGGCCCAGCGCCGGTACCTGCACGTCGATCCCGCCAACCGTCTGGTCGCTGACTCGCTCGAGGCAGACTGGAATGAAAAGCTTCGTGCGCTAACGGAGGCACAGGAGCAGTATGAGCGACAACGGCGGCAGGATCGCGCCGCAGTGGATGAGCAGCAGCGTGCTCGAATCGCCGCGCTGTCCAGTGACTTTCCACGGCTCTGGCAAGATCCAAAGACTCCAGATCGAGAGCGGAAACGCATGGTGCGCTTACTGCTCGCTGACGTGACGCTCATTCGAGGGAATGGGATCACTGTTCATGTCCGTTTCAACGGCGGCGCGACGAAGACGCTGGAGTTGCCGAGACCCTTGACCGCCTGGGAACTCAGAACAACGCCGACAGAGATTGTCGCCGAGGTGGATCGACTGACGGATCATTACACCGATAAGCAAATCGTGGAAATCCTGAATCAACGCGGGGCACTGTCGGGATGCGGGCAACGATTCAACAGTCGTATCATCGCGCGTCTCCGCCGTGAATACCAGCTCAAACCGCGATATGATCGGCTACGCGAGAAGGGCCTATTGACACTCGAAGAAATGTCGGAACGACTGGACATCGGCCCCAAGTGCGTGATCACCTGGCGGAATCGCGGCCTGCTTCGCGGCTATCCGGTGAACGATCGAGACGACTGGTTGTATGAGGATCCAGGACCCAATCCACCGCGCAAGGCGCAGGGCGTGAGGCTCGCCAAACGGCGACGTTTTCCAGAGAATGTCGTCCACGGTTCGCAGGAGGTGCAGTATGAAGCGTAAGCCTTGGCTTGCGGTGAGTGGGCTGGAATCCACACAATCCCCAACTCCCGCAACGCCCGCCCGATCTGCGTCGGCGGTAAGGGCTCGCGCTCGTCCCGCGGCAATGCTTGCGCATCGCGAGCCGTCTTCGGAGCCGTACGAAACAGACTCGCCTTGTCCGTGTAGAATGCCGCCGGCCGACCATGATGCTCCAGGTACAGCCACAACAAGCGCATGTTCTCCTCCGTCGAGTCGTGTCTCACGAAGCGGGCGGTCAACTGGCTGGTGGCATCGTCGATCATATGGATCAGGTACAAACTCTCCTTGCCACGCCCTTCCAGCCAGTCGTGATCGCTCGTATCCCACTGCACCAACTCTCCTCGACAACTCCGCCGCGGCCGCCATTGGTGTACCTTCTCCACCTTTTGTTTCCGTGTCCGCCACAGGCCCGCCTCGACCATGATCTGCCGCAGTGCTTCCCGGCCGATCATCACGCTGTGCTTCTTGGCCAGGTACTCGCTGGCCAGAGTCGGTCCGAAACCGTGGTAGACCTCCTGCGATAAGATCCGCATAATCTTCTCGCGATCCGCCGGGCGCGTCTTCCGCTTCGACGGTTGCCCGCGCAAACCGTGGACGACGACCTTGTCGCCTTTTTCCTTCAGGCCGCACAGCAGGCGCCGCACCTGACGCACCGACAGATCCAGTTCCTTGGCTGCCTGCGATTGCTTGATGAGCTTCTTGTGGGCCTTCTTCAGCACCACCAGGCGGTCTCGGTCCCGCTGGGTCATAGTCAGAACTCCTGCTTCTTTCACCTCCCCAGCCTGACCTTGTCAAGAGGACATTTCTATTTGGCACAAATAGGACATTCTCACGTGGCGGCGACATGAGACAAGAGTGGTTTGACCCCTCCCGTCCAACAAGACTACAATTGGTATGCACGTACTTGTGCGCCCGTAGCTCAGCTGGATAGAGCGTTTGCCTCCGGAGCAAAAGGTCGGTGGTTCGAATCCACTCGGGCGTACCAAGATTTTTCTTATTCCTCAATAAGATAGCAGTCGTCCGAAAACATCGGACACCTGAAGATCGTTTGCCTAATGGGCCATTTCCAGACAATTCTGACTCGCAGTTGACTTGCGCGCGGCGCCACAGCCAAACGCTCAAGGTTCGTGCCGCAGAGCAATTCTCTACTCGCCGAAAATCCCAGACAAACCCAGCAAAAACAGCCGCCAAACATTTCGGTTGCAGTTCGTCTGGCATGCGTACTACAACTACCTGCAGGTGACGAGCATTTTTCTTCGCCATCGTGAGGAGTTGAAAGTGGTAAGCAGCGAACTTCGATCGAAACGTGTGTCGGCAGGCATCTCGGGTGCCGTCCTATGCCTCAAGGCAGGTATTGGCCGAACTCGACTGAGCGGCATAGAACGGCAAACGATAGCGGCGACTCCTGAAGAAGTGGAGCGCATTATAGTGGCTCTGGAGCAGTTGGTTCTGGTCAAGCGGAAGCAGGACGAAATAGCTGCCTCGATGGGCTGGCCGATGGCGATCGCAAAATGACCGCACCATCTGCCACGAGGCCGGCGCGCGAAACGACTCTCCCGGCTGTGCGGTTCCGTGCCCAATCGTCCCGATGAGCGCGGCGCCCAACATTCAGGCCCGCGTTGCTGTATCGTTCCTGAAGAGGGACGACGATATGGCCAGACGGAGAGGGCAGCGGAAAGGCTGGCTGCGCGCGGAGCATGGCTCCTGGTTGCTCACGTACCGGGTCTACGACCAGACGGGCCGAGGACACCGGGAGACGGTAACCATCGGGCCGTGTGACGGCTCCGGCAAGTTGACCGAGAAGCAGGCTGAGCGATTCGCCTGGGATCACTACTTGTGTAAAGTGGACCAGATCGCGCAGCAACCGCGGGCTCTGATGACCCTCGCGGAGTTCTGGGAAAAGCACTTCAAGCCGTCGGCGCTAGTGCGTCTCAAGAAAAGCAGCCGCGAGCAGTATTTTAGTCTGTACGCACGGTGGATCGGTCCCGTGATCGGTCGCAAGCGGTTGGCCACCTTGGAGACTGGCGATGTTGAGCAAGTAATAGCGCTGGCAGTCGAAGGCGGCATGTCGCCAGCCACCGCGAAGCACTGCCGCAAGGTTATATCGGCCATCTACACCCGTGCTAAGAAGTTGCGAATCGCCAGCGGCGACAACCCCGCATCGTTGGCCGATGTGCCCACACCGGAGCCAGTGCGTGAAAAGCTGGCGCTTTCGGCTGAGAAGATGCGCGCAGTGCTGGTGATGTTGACTGAGCCCGTGCGAACCATGGCGCTTACCGCCGTCCTGACTTCGATGAACGTCTCGGAGCTGTGCGGACTTCGTTGGCGCCATGTGAACCTGACGCCGGAATGGGCAATGGATGCCGACGCTCTGCCTCCATTTACTTTGGCGGTACGTCAGCATTTCACTCGCGGCGAAGTAGGAAGCCTGAAGACCGGCAACCGCAAGCGCAACGTTCCACTGCCGGAGGTACTTGTCACGGCACTGGCGAAATTGAAAGCGCGGCCGAAGTTCAACGGGCCGGATGATGTGGTGTTCTGTTCGCGGGAAGGAACGCCGATCAATGAGAACAACGTGCGCCGGCGATGGTTTAGCAAGATCGCGAAGGAACTGGGCATCTCGCGGCTTTCGTGGCATGTGTTTCGGTACTCGCACGCTACGTTTACCGAAAGCATCGGAATGCACGCGCGGGACCGGCAGATGCTCATGGGGCATGGTTCACTGGATCAAACGGACAGATATACCGTTGAGGACCAAGAACGAATCCGGACCGGCCTGGGGGAAATTGCGGGGATGATTACACGGACGGATCTGGTTCAGTAGTAGCCAACGTCCCCGTTCAACGTGCCGGGACAGCTTTCGTTCGTAACCCACCAAAATATTCTTGCCATTCTGGACCGATTTTCGGGTGCAAGATCAAAAGTAGCCGCCTAGCCCGGCCAGGCGACAAGTGGGGAAACCCTGCCCCGCTGGCGGCTATTCCACCTTAGGGGATCGCAGAGGGAGCGGCTTTGACGCTTGATTCAGATCACAGTTATCCAGAGACTCGCAGCATCCATTCTTACAGTGGCCCAGCTTTCAATGGGCCCCGGCTTTCGGACTTCTACAAGCGAACCGAATTTGCCCCAAAACCGCCTATTTCTGACTATGGCGAATTCTTGCTCGAGCAGATCGCACTCAAACGCGTCAATCCAGTTCGACTCGGCGACGATTGGGATTTTCTATCTCTGGAGGCACTCGCATCACAGTTGGCAGGCCATCAAATAGATGGCACCAAGCCGCTTTTCGAGCAGTTATGGGCCGCGCTCATCGACTTCGATTCCATACTCTCGCTGATCCACCCGAACCTACCGGCTGAGGCGATTCAAGATTTTTTGTACTCCACGCAGGTGAAGGAGCATTTGTACGCCATCGCAGAGCGCCTGCGGCCGTTTTACGTTGGTCAGATCCCGCCGAACAAGTTGCACGCCTACCCACAGGCTGTTTACAGGATTCGTCAGAGGCTGGTGCCATACATCCAGTTTCTGCGGGCGTATTTGACTGCGGCGGACGGCAGCGAAATGCCGGCACCGGCGGCGCTCGCACCCGGAATGAGCCAGCCGGCTCACGGAGTAGCAATCCCGCCAGTCGCGGCCTTAGTCGCCGAGGCGGAATTGCGCTCGCAAGAGCCGAACCATGCGCCTGCTCCTGAATTGCCGAATCCAGCAACGAAATCTGCGAGGAAGAAACGCGGGCCTGATTCGGATGACCCTGGCCACATTCGCGTTGCAGAAATCCTGGCGAACCATCCCCAATGGCCTACCGATCCGAAAGGGGCGTGCGCGCTATTAGCAAATCCGCCTGATGGCGGGCCTGTACCCGACATCTCTCGAAGTTGGCGCAGGACGCACAGGATCGCCGGCTATGCGGACGCCTTCGAGGCAATCGGGAATGAGGGGATCCGTAAGCATATAGAGCGGCGGCTGGAGATCGGGAATAACTTGCGGCGTGGGAACTGTCGGAAACTGTCGGAAACTGTCGGAATTTCAAAATAACTCTCGCCACAGTTAGCAGAACTCAAACCTTACAACAACATAGCTGGCCCTCAGAAGGCAACAGTTTTCTTGGAAACTGTCGCCCGATATAGTTTTGACATGGTTGTAGAAAACGATCTGTTGACACTCGAAGAGGCGCGGCGAGTTCTTCGCTTCTCCAAGAGCAAGCTTTACATTGAGCGGCGTACGGGACGGCTCCTCTCGAGGCATTTTGGGCGCCGCGCGGTGCGCATCCATCGGCAGGATCTTGAGCAATACATTCAGGGCGCGGGCACGGCGGTGGCGGCAAGGTGAAACTTCGGAGTGCGCCACTCGATGATCTGATGAATGAGATCGACTTTGTGCTCCGTCACGACGGGCGTCGCCTAGCCCGGTTCCTGCTTTGGAGTATAAGGCGTGCGTACCGCGGCCTCTGCGGGATCATACGGACAATCTTGCGGCTTCCGTGGCGTCGCGACGCTGACAGCGTCCCGGAGGAGCACTGATGGCTGCTGACTGCACCCGGGCGAACTCACGGGCGGGTAATGCCCTACCGTCCATCGAAATAGCGATCGGCGAGGTCTACGCACCAAAGCATTTGGTTATGCAGTGTCCGGAGATTGGGAATGAGCCATTTAATCTTCCACCGGACGAACTAGAACGGGCCTGGGGCCAATGAACACCGTCGATCAATCCGCCGGGTACGTCCGACTGTACCGAAAGCTGCTACAGAGCCCCATCTGGATACAGCTTTCGCCGGTTGTGCTCAAGGTCGCAGTCTATTTCCTGCTGAGGGCTAATTTCAAACAGGGCCAGTGGTACGACGGGAAGAGAGTTGTCAACATTCCGGCCGGCAGTTTCATTACCAGTTACGCTCGAACGGCGGCAGCTTGTGGCCTTTCCGTGCAGCAAATCCGGGATGCTTCCGCCCACCTTTTTCGAACACAGTTCGCAACATACACAAGAACAGAGTGGTGGACGCTCGTAACTGTATTGAATTGGTCGAGTTATCAGGCATCCGCAGATGACGAGGAACACAGTGAAGAACACGCAGTCGACCGACCAGAGAACAGGCAGGGAACAACAAATAAGAATGTAAGAAGTAAAGAAGTAAAAACATGCGCATCTGACGAGGCGCATGAAGATGCCTTTCCCTCGATCGACGAGCTGCTCTTCGAGACCACCGACCCGGGCACACTGTTCCCGGTGGACGGGAAGCCGAAGCCAGCGAAGACAGGTCTGACCGAGCAGCAAGAGATTTGGTTCGGTCAGTGGTGGCCGGGATACTGGCGCAAAAAGTCGAAGAAAGAAGCGCGTGAAGCCTTCCGCAAACACGTAACGAGTGAAGCCAGATTTCAGCAAGTCATGGCTGCTACGCGTGCCCAGAACCCCGAGATGCTGGAACGCCCACCAGCCAAACGGCCCTACGGTGCCACCTGGTTGAACGGCGAAGGGTGGGAAGACGAGATTGAAATGCCTGGGACGGCCAGAAAAGAACCCGTGAGGATGATGGCATGAATTTTACCCAAACCGAAGTGCGCGCCTATTACGCCGCCCGAGTGCCGGCGCTGAAGATCACCAGCCAGCGCGAGTGGCGCGGCGGCTGCCCAGTGCATGGCGGCAAAGATCCGAACTTCACGGTGAATTCTGAAACCGGCCTTGCGCACTGCATGAGCCAATGCGGCCGAGGGTGGGATCTTGTGTCGCTCGAGATGGAACTATTCGGCCTGAACTTTCCACCGGCGAAGGAGCGCGTGTTCGAGCTGATCGGCCGACCGCGGATGGCTTGGGAAGAGCGAGACGTAGAAGAAATCTACGATTACACCAACGAATCCGGAGCGCTGTTGTACCAAGTGCTTCGGTATCACGGGAAGTCGTTCCGGCAGCGCCGGCCGGATGGCAACGGCGGCTGGATCTGGGGACTGGGCGATGTGCAGCGCGTTCCGTTTCAGTTGCCGAAGGTTGTAGCGGCCGACTTCTTGGCCTGTTGCGAAGGCGAGCGCGATGTACTCACGCTGGAGCGCCTGGGTATCGCAGCAACCTGCAACAGCGGTGGCGCTGGTAACTTCAAGCCGGAGCTGGCTGTGCATTTTGCCGGAAAGTCGGTTGCCATCTTCCCCGACAACGACGATCCTGGCCGCGAGCATGCCCTGAAGGTGGCTGCGCTACTGGGGCCGGTAGCGAAGTCCGTCAAGGTTGTGGAACTGCCGGGGCTTCCGCTGAAGGGCGACGTAAGCGACTTCATCATCCGCGGCGGAACGATTGACCAAATCCGTGAGCTCTACAAGACCGCGCAGAAGTGGACGCCGGATTGGGAATTTGCGGTTACCGTGCCTGACGAGAGCGATCGATACGTTCGGACTCTGGAACAGGAAGTAGAGGCGGCCGGCGGTCTGACGGCATTCTGGAATCTGGCAAAGTTCACCGGCATACCCACGCCGTTTCCAAAACTCAACTTCGCGCTCTCTGGTGGGATGCGCAACGGAGAGTTGTACGTCATCGGCGCCAACCAGGGTGCAGGCAAGACGTCGCTAGCACTCCAATTCGCGAACGCCGCCAGCGGTGCAGGCTATGGCGTGCTGCTCTTCTCGATGGAGATGGGATGGAGTGCGGTATTCCAGCGGATGGCCGCAATCGAGGCACAGGTCGATCTGGCGGCCTTCAGGGAGGCCCAGCGCAAGCACCGGGAGCCTACCGAGGATCGTTTCCGCCTTAGCCGCGCCACGGGCGAAATTGCAGCCAGGAAGGTGCTGGTATCAACGAAATCGGCGATCACTCCGGAATACATCGTTGCCGAGACGAAGCGCCTGGCAAAACGTGGCGCCGTCGATTTGGTAATCGTCGACCACATGCAACTGATGGGAGCGGATCAAGGCACCCGCGGCGACTACGAAAAGTTCACTGCAATCTCTCGCGGGCCTCAAAGCAGACAGCTGTGGAAGTGAACGTTCCGCTCCTGCTAGTTTCGCAGACCAGTCGGGCAAATTCACGGGAACGCCGCACTGAGTTGGATGTGAGCGACCTACGCGGATCTGGGGCGATCGAGGAAGACGCCGCGGCGGTGTTTCTTCTGTTCGAAGACCACGAAGACGCTGAAACCGCGCGGTCAGTCGATGGCGGTAGGCGCTACACGAAGGGACCAGTGAAGGCATTTCTGAAACTTGGGAAAAACCGCTATGGCGAGCAAGGGCGTTGCTATTCACTCTTGCACTACAAAGGCGAGACGCGGTTTGAAATGGCCGATACCGGAGACGTCGATGCGGAATAGCACGATCAGTCGGGATGCCGAAGCTCAGGCCAACCTAGAGGCCGCTCGCATCATTGCGGGGGATTCCTCGTACCAGGGTGTGATCCGTGAATGGGCGGAGTTGGTGTTGAGAAATGCTGCCGAAGTGAAGGACGAAGATGTGGGTCCGTTGTTCAGGCAGCGAGTGGCTTGAAGGCAAGTGGGATGGAAGTGGAATGACCGCGGAAGGTCGGGTGACAAGTGGAATTCAGCGAATCGGAGGCTGCAAGTTCATGAAAAGTATCGAGATTGGAAGTGGAACGGCAAGTGGGAAGGGAGTATTTCACGGTCGCCGCTGCGATCCATCAACAGCTCCGCGGTGTGGCGCCAAAACGCGAGCTGGTACGCCATGCAAACGAGCTGCTGAGCGGAATCCGCAGACCGGGCGTCGGGTCCGCTGCCGGCTTCACGGTGGTTTAAGCACTGGCGCGCGAACAGTGGAGGGCCGTGCGCGGAATGTAGCAGCAATCCTCCGTCACGGACGCTACACCAAGGCTGCAAAGGCAGCACGAGCCGCAATGCGCGTGCAGTTGGCGAACCTGAAAGCCAAAAACAAGGGGATGGGTAAGTGACGATCCGATGCGGTGTCTGTAAATTGCCTCTGGAGAAGCGGGAGGCTGTAGAAGCGGCGTTGGGTGGAGACATCGCGCTGGCTGAAATCGCAGCCACAAGCGGGATCAGTGCCAGCAGTCTCAGCCGGCACGCCACGCGGCACATGAAGAATCAGGCACAGCCCCGGGTAACCAAACCGGCAGTCACAAAGCTTCCCGCTAGGCCACTGGTACCTGTGACTCAAGCCGAAGTACCTGCGGAACCGCTCGCCGTCACTGACAGCCTCCCTGCGCCAACGAAAGACTGCCTGATGAACCGCCTCGAGCTGCTGTGGAATGAATCGCTGGCAGGACTGGAAGCGGCGAAGGAGTCCGTCGTGCTGACTAAGTCCGATGGTTCTCGCCTTGAGGTTCCGGGCGACCTGAGAAGCCGCGCCGCCTTCATCCGCGAGGGGCGTTCTGTGCTCGAAATACTTGGTCTGGCATCTGGAGAACTAGGCGCCGCCACGGCCGCGCCTCCACCGGCCGTCGTGAGAATCATTGCCATCCCCAGGCATGGGCAGCCGTCAGCGCTTGCGATTGAAGCGACCGGAGCGAACGTTGTCATCGAGGAGGGGGAATGATTTGGACTGCCGTATGGCCGCGCCGCCTGCGTATGGCTTGGAAGTACTCATCGTCTGCCCGTCGACAGGTGGGTACGTATTCACAGGCTGGAGGATTCGGCCGGAATGGCTGCGTTACCCCAGATTCTGCGGGATACACGTCGGCTGCGATCACTGCGGAGGAATCCATGAGTTCTATGCGTCCGATGTGTTCTTCTCGGCTCTTGACTGTCTGCTCGCAACGCCGACCACGAGCAGCGTCCAGTAGCCCGGCACCCCTGCCGACAGGCCCGAATCTGAGTTGCGATAAAGAGTGTTGACGGAGACCAGCATGGAGCTGTGCCCCCGCTTTTTGATTTTGAAATCGCGAGCGAGCGACGCGCGGTTGGTGCTGGCCGGCGATGATTTTCGAACCGCGCCAATGGCAAATCGGACGACCCCCCGTACACCCCTTTTTGACTTTGGGTCCTCCGGTGTCGCTAGTCGCGGATATTCCACGCATACGTACCCGCTGTTTTTCTGAAATCGAAACCCACAAAGGAGCAAACGAATGAATATCGCTGAACTGATCGATGGAGGTGGGGCTCTGACTGGCCGACCGCCTGGTGTACTCGATGCGGTGGTCGCCAAGCGGCTACGGAGACTTGCGGACGACGGTACCATGGGCGATCCGGAAATGGGAGACGATGGCTCTGCCAATGCGCAGGCCATGCCATTTTCACCGGTGAGCGTTCCTCCGAATAGCAGCCTTCCTTCGTCACCCCAACTGCTCTCAGCGGCGGCGTTGTCTGATTCTCCGCAACCACAGCAGGATGGTGCTCCACTTCGCTCAGTGCCTGGAAGCCTCCAGGCGTTTGATGGCCCAGCACCAGTGCGGACCACCACTCCGCCCATGTTTCCATCGACGGGCCACGCTGGCGGTGCGCTCCCCAACAATCCGCCAACAAACCGCCAGCCGAGCCTTGGCCAGGTTGGGCCGCAATCAGGCGCTCCGGCAAGCGGTGGAAGTGGAAGCACTGGCGCCATCCCGGCAGATGGGCAGATGCTTCCGGCGGAGCAACGCGAACAGGACCTCCTACTTCACCGGCCGGAAAGAGGAGTTAAGCAGATTCCAGTAGTTGATGCGCAGGGAAACCCGCTCCTGGACGCGCAGGGCAATCCGGTCATGCAAAATCGACCCATATCGAAACTGCGGCGAGTGGCCGGCGAAATCGCATCCATTGCTGGCCCGATAATTGGTGGACCCGGTGTCAGCTTGCTGGGGCAACGCTTGCTCTATCCCGGTCAGGATAAGTGGGCGCGCGATCTTGAGACGGCTGAGGAGTTGAGCAAGCTCGGTGAGACCGTTCAGAACCGGCAACTGAGGACCCAGCAAATCGGGTCTCAAGCCGACGCGCGAAGAAGTGCCGCGGATACCCGCGCCAATACTGAATACCTCAACCAGACCAAGGGTCTGATTCCAATAGCGTCCAATCCAGAGCAGGCAGCCGGAATACCTGCAACAGTTAATCGCCTTCAGGATCTACCGCCATCGCCCGCACTCTCGCAGGTTCCGGGACAGGGACCTCCCGCGCCGCATCTGATGGGACCGATGCCCTTGCCGCCATCGCCCGCGCTGTCAGCGCCGCCGCAAGATGCCGCGCCAGACGTGTCATCGCTTCCGCAACTCCGCACGCGGGTATCGCCGGGAATGCCGGGACTGCCACTTGAGAATCAGATAGACCCTGACATCGGACGCCCGATGAATCAGGCGGGCAATGTCAAGCGCATCACGAATCCGGCCACGAAGGAAACGGAAACGTTCCTGAAGCCCTCGGCTACGACGCTGGCGCAAATGGCCGCGGATAAGGCAAAGCAGACTCGCGGCGCCCTTCTCGAAGCGCAACGTGATACATGGCCGACTGCCACGCCGGAAATGGCAACCGCACTCAAGACGTTCGGGGTTAAAGAGGGAGATCCAGTTGACCCGGTCCTCTACAAGTCGTATGTGGATAATACACTCAAGCCGGAGAAGCCTGAGCCCGCAACGAAAGCCAAGCAAGACTTCTCGGCGACTGTAAGTAAAGTCGCGGCCGAGGGACATCTTCCCATGGCGGCGCTGAGCGATGTCCACAAACTGGGGGGTGCGATCGTTGCGTCGACCACGTTGACGCCACAAGAAAAGCAAGATGCACTGGCTTACCTTGCGGCAAACACGACGCCCGCAGCAGCCGGCACGAATACCACCATTCGAGTGGAGGGAATGCAGCAAGCGCGCGAGCAGGCCGTGCTCGATACGCAGAATAGCAACACTCCGATGTTCCTGAATTCCGCCGAAATCAATAAGGCGAATCAAGAAACACCGGGACGATACATGCCAGTCGGTGCAGGTGTTCCGGCTCTGAACAAGACGGCACTCATCGAGGACATCCGCGGCAATGTGCAGCAAGTTCGGCAATCACTCGCGCAGATGCCTGATTTCGACGCGATGGACAAGGCCAAAATCGCCGTCGCATTGCGCAGTCGCGATCCCCGCGGTTCTATCAACGCGCTTCTCAGCGGGGCGGCGGCCGGATCGCTCAGTCCACAGCAACAGGATTATCTGATCAACTTGACCAACCTCGTTGAGAACGCAATGGCCATGCGCAGCGTATTGGGCGCTGGCGCGGGTTCGGAGGACATGCGGACCGCCATCACGGCCACGATACCGGGACCCACTACTCCGAACAAAGAGTACGCATTCAAGCAACTCGACACGTTTGAGAAAACACTGAACCGGCTTGAGCGCGGTGTCCCCAAAGTGCCGCTGAGGACTGATACGGGGGATGCTGGTGGTGCGGCATCTACTGCTGCCGCCCCCATCCCGCCTGCTGTCCAAAATCTCCTGAAGACCGCCAGTCCCGGCATCCACACGCTGAGCGATGGATCGAAGTGGATGAAAAACGCAGACGGGACAATTAAGGGGCAACAGTAATGGCCGATCTCTCCATCATCGACTCCAAGCCCCTACCCGCGGCCGGCGACGGGCTGAGTATCGTCAAGAGTGAGCCGCTGCCTGCCAGGGGCGGAGGCGTTCTCGGCTCGCTCATCCAGACGGCCGCCAATACGGCCGCCGCGGTACGTCACCCGCTAGATACCCTGAAAACTGCCGCGCAACCGGGCGACGACAGCGCATTTGGGACCGCGGTGAAGGATGCCATGGCGGTACCGACCATGGTGGGTAAGGCCGTAGTGAACGCCTCACAACTCAAACACGGCAATTATCAGCCGATGCTTGACAGCCTGAAGGACACGGGGCGTGCTGTGGCGAACATTCCACGGAACGTCTCTACCGATGTCAGAGACGGGAAGTGGGGCAAGCTCGGCGTGCGAGCCGCAGAAGTGGCAATACCGGGGCTGGGCAGCGAGGAAGGCGCGGCGGCAGTTGGCAGGCTGGCAGATGCAGCGGGACCGCCAGCGGCAGCGATAAAGGGAGCCGCTGCCGCTGGCGTAAAAGCAGCGACCTCGCCAAGAACAATGATTGGCGCGGGCACTGCGGAGTATCTTGCGTCACATCTCGGAATTCCACCTGGAGTGGCCAGCGCCGCTGTTGTTGGCCCGCGAATTGTCGGACAGGCCATAAAGGGCGCGAAGTCGGCACTCGCGGACAGGGCAGGAACCGCGCCGTCCTCGTCTATTCCCATCAGCGCCATCGACCAGTCGGAACTTCCTGTTGTCGCGCAGGGTCTCGGCCCCGTGCGGCCGCCGCTTGCTCCATCGCAACCGACCAGTAACATCAAGAGCGCGCCGGTCAATGCACCGCCGATTCCACCGAGTGGTGGTCGTGCTCCCATCAGCCCTCCGCTGCGAACGAGTACAGGTGCAATCATCCCCGTTCCGCCGGCAGAGGCTCCGATTCCGGTGGTAAAAGCGAATATTCCGCCGGCTCCAC
The DNA here is from genome assembly GCA_963817515.1 of Bryobacterales bacterium. Lineage (GTDB taxonomy): Bacteria > Acidobacteriota > Terriglobia > Bryobacterales > Bryobacteraceae > DATMNI01. The sequence goes on from CAWFPJ010000018.1 coordinate 214,615, forward strand.
GAACTGGGGTTCCGATGCGAGCTCCGATTACATCGACATCGGGCGCTCCGATCGAGAACCCGCAAGCAACGAGCGGTATCCCTACGCGGCGTAGGCCTCCTGCGGCACAAGTTCCCGGAAGCGGTGGCCGGACTCCGCTCAGGCCTCCAATCGCATCATCCTCCGATCTGCCGCCATCGCCGGCACTGAGTACGGCGCCATCAACGGTGCCGCCTTCGGTTGCTCCTACAGCACCACCCGGTGCCCCAGATCTACCGCCATCGGCCGCTCTGTCGAGATCGCCAATTGAACCGAATCCGGCCGGCAGCCCCATACCCAATGCGGAGTTGCCGATGCCTTACAAGACAACCTCCCGGCGTCCGCCGACTATGGGGGACGTTACGCAGTTGAACCGGGATCTCCATGGGGCCGCCAGCGGATCTGGGCTGGGACACGATGCGCTGTCGGATGTTATGGCGCTTAAATTCGGCGTGAAATCAATGAAGGAACTTACTTTTGATCAGATGAGGCAAGCTTATCGAGATCTCACGGGTGAAGAATGGGCGCCAGGTCTACCGCCCGCGAGGACCCCCAAGGCAGCGCCCACGGGTGCGCCGCCGCCCAGCACCGAGCCTCCGATCCTGATTCCGGGAGGTAGGTTTTGATGGCAAGTGCTCAGAGTCGCGTCGGTCGCAGAATGCGTTCACGGGTGCGGAATAAGTATATTTGGTCTGTTTTCTGTGGCTTGAGGTCTGCGGCCGCCGGAGGAGGAAAGTCACGACTGTAGAGTCGAATCAGAAGGGGCGGGCGCGGTTTTATCGCCTTGGTCCGCAATAGATTTGCCGCCGTCTGGGGTCGGCTAAATTGAAAGGATTGTAACCGATGTCCATCGGCGTCGAACGACCCAAAACCATCCCCGCTTTACCAAAGGAATGCGAGGAACTATACTTGGCTTCATCGATGAACCAATCTGATCGAGAAGAAATTCTGAGGATGATCGCGGGGTACCGTCCGAGTCTTTGGGATCGAGTAAAGGAATCCCTGCCAGTGCTGGTTGTCATGGCCGGTTCAGCTTTTATTGTTAACGCATACCTTCCAGAGAAGATTGGCAATCAGACTCGGAGTATGGGGGAAGATATCGTTAGTCTAAAGACTTCGACGGGCACGCTCCAGCATGACGTGGCTGAAATGAAGGGAGAGATAAAGGATGCGCTGAATAAGGCATTCGGCCGCGCTCTCGATAATCTCCAATCGCGGCCGCCGCGGTCGAGCAAGGGCAGTAAGGATCGATCTTCAGCAGCTTTGGAATTAGGTGCCTCTGCCCTGAGGCTGGCACGGACGCTTGACCTGTCAATCGATCCTTCCCTATGGAATAAGGCGCTCAACGAGCTTGGGTATCGATCACTCTTAAACGTGACCTTCACTCCACCACGGAGTACTCTGAAACCATTCAGACCTAATACGTTTTATTTCTCCCTTAACTCGATAGAGCCTCTGCCCGCCAGTCTCGACGTAGGTAGTTATATTAGGGGGGTGATATCATCGGTTGGAGATGATGTTCCACTCAATCAGGCGGCACGATTTGAAGCTATCGGCACCACGCTGAACAACAACTTCAAATATGGCCCCAACACTATAGTTGTCGAATCGCCATGGGGCATTAAGCTAGACGGGATTTGGGCGAAGAACGTCTTGATGATAAATACTAGGGTGGCCTACTCACAAGGTCCCATGCGGCTTGAACACGTGTTTTTCATTAATTGTACGTTCGAGCTGCATGACCGTCCAGCGGCGCGTTATTTGGCGCAACAGATGTTTGAGTCTCCATCGGTTTCGTTTTACGCCACCGACTAGATAGCAAACAATTCCGCCCACATCCGACCCGTGTGCAGGCTTACTTCAAGCGAATCCGGACCTTCAGTCCCTCTTGCCTGGCGACGGCGCAAGACTCCCGCTGAACCTTCCGCAAGACCACCTCACGTGAACTGATCGCCAGAGCAACGGCAACAAAGCAAGGGGAAGTAGAAGCTAGCGCGGGCCGGAGAGTAAGGCTCCGGACTCAAAAGAAGGCGAGCGCTAAGCTCCCTGCTGAATCGGCCAGGCTGGCCAACGATTCGGCTTAAAAGCCTCGGAAACCCCGCATAACACTCAACCAGTGTGGGTACCATGCTCGCAAAACGGCCATGTTGTGTTCGCTCACATGGGAAAGCGCCGATGACGTCAGGGCGATGGATAGGAATCCAAACATACTAGTAAGTCGCAGCATATTTTGTCTTGTCTCTTTTCCCCGCCTCGCGGCGGTCTCGTATTGAGATGCGTTCTTGCATCAAGGTCTAGAATCGGCATTGCCGTGCGATAACAACAGAGGTCGGTATGCGGACCCGTACCGTCCGTACTACTCTGCGATTCATAGGAAACGCAGATACCTAGGATCGCTTCGCTGCTGACGATCGCATTGTGACTGCGCGTTACGGCGGCTGATAAACAATGTAGCGTCGGCATCCCCGGAATTGCCACCGAGCAGCCCGAAGCGCGAACGGTCATCGTTACCGCTTCTTGACATACGGGGACGGATCTTAAGAACTGTCCAAAATGTCCGTCTGGGCGCCGTATCATTTCCGAGAAATCTCACTGTACGTATGCTGTAGGTGCGTGCTACGATCATTTTGGAACGTGCTATTCATGACTGACTTACCCGCAAAGCTACATCTAAGGAGAAAAAGAGGCCCTACCTACCAGATGCGAACAATATTTCCACTCGCGTTCTTGACCGTGGCGAGCGCTAATTTGTTCGCGGCCGCATGCCCAACTGGCACACTGCAGGACTACATAAATTTGGGCTCGGGGGGCTGCACCCTGAGCACGGCTGGGGTGACAGCTCACGCGAGTTCACCAATCCTGCTTTCGAATTTCACCTACACAACATCGGTGACTGGGACGGCGGTTGCAAAACCCGCGTCTGCCCTCGCCGTAAAGCCGGAACCTTCCAGCACCGTGTCAGGTGACTATGCAGGCTTGCGGTTTATGGCCGGCCAGACAACTTGGACCGATCCCGGCGATTTGGCGGCGGACGGCGGAACTCTGACGGTAACGCTTCACTTCACGGCTACGGCAGTCGGATTCCCGAGCCATGGCATCCTGAGCGAAGTGTCGGGTGGTGGCGCCCTGGTTTTTAGCGCTGCGTCGGACTTGCAGACAGAAGAACTCTTCTGCGTTGGCGCAACGTTTGGCGTTGGAAATTCTTGCGCCGGATTTCTCAGCTTCGATGACAGATTAGGGTTTTCACTGAGCAATAACCGCGGCTTCGGGCATCCCGCTCACGATGCACTCAACGACCCGAGCTTCGATCCGAAGCTGATGATGGGAGTGGGCTTAATCGACGTGATCGTCAAGCTTACGATTACCGGAGCGCCAGGCGCGCTTGCCGGTGTCGACTCCTACATATTCCTGGTGAGACCCACGAGCTAGCGGATGGCGATGCCAGAACAACCCGATCCCAGGGTCCATCTGTACCGCGGAGCGCCATCCGTGCGCGGTTGGTCCCGCTACCAAACTACGGTGGCGACTTGGACACTATGCGGAATCAGTCGGAGATTAGGCTCTGGCGATTGCCTACGGCGCGCAGGCTGCACCGAAGACGCCTTGCAGGTGAATTGCCCCTACTGCCTGGAACTGATGCGTCCTAACAGCCCCAGGCACGCCGGGAGGGTGACAGCACGAGCCGCCGGAAGCGGACGGAGTTAAGTCGTCACGCAACAAGGCAGCTTGGTTGTCGGTGCTTTCTTCTGATCCGCAACCGGACTAACACCATGGACAACCCGCCAAACAGCACCAGCGAACCCGGCTCAGGCACCGGTGTCCCTACGAATCGGTGGACCGGGCCGTCCACGCTATCGATGAATTCTCCTACGATCTTACCCGCGTCATTGATACCAAGGACCTCCGTACTAAGGGAGCCCGGATAGTCGATAGTGGTGGTTACGCCGTTTGCGTATAGGAACCCGTGTCGGATGGACTGCTCATCAAAATAATATCCTACTATCCAACCCTCATCGTTGATTCCAACTACGTTAGGCGCACTGTGAAGGCCAGGGACGTTTATCGGTGTGGACACTCCATCGTGGTAAAACCCAATACCTCCACCGCCTGGACGGTTCGTAAAGATCTGGCCGACATTGTTGATGTCGAGGCTAATCTCGCCGCGTGTGGTACCAATTTCCTGAAAGGTGCCGCGGTCATAAACATACAAAAAAGTTCCGGCATAAGCTCCTACCGCATTACTAGTAAGAGCAGATCCAACAATCACTCCGGCGTTGTTAATCCCCGTTGCGCTAAAGGTGTAGGGGGTGAGGAAGACGCGGACCGGTAGTACCGGGTCCGGGATATCGACGGGGATATCGGGCAGAACCAGACTAGTGTAGACGCCGCCCGAGAACAAAAACCCATACCCCACCACCTGGCCGGTATCGTTGAAAGCCAGAGCGCCCCCGCTGATCGGCGTAAACGTTCCGTTTGGTTCGAGTACGCCGCTGGAAGTCAGGATTGCACCAACGTTGTTGATACTCAGGATATTCCCGGTGTTATATATGAAGGTAGATATATCGTCACTTGGAGCCGGAACGTCTAGTTGCCGGAGCGCATATGTACCAGCCTGAGCGGCGTTCAGCGAACCGAACAACGCCAACGCCAAGACTGCCGAGGTAATATTGAAATGCGAGCTCATCTTCCTTCCCTCCCGAGTCCCTTTTTCCAAGCCGGGGACTGCGCGGTTGAAGAATATCAGGTTGGTCACGCGGAGTCGAGCATCAATGAAGAATAGGCCCGGATCAAGTGGGCATTCTGATACAACATGGGCAGCGGGGCGCCCGTTTCCATTGGTCAACATGTCAGGCCAAGGAGGGGTGGGAACCCTTTTACTCTTCCAGACGACGTTGCTCGATTGGTGCATGTAAGTGCCATGTCCCAGCCGGACCGCACAGTTCCCGCTGATTAACGGTGATGTACCAACGGCCCTATAACGCGACGTCGAGTAACCGCAGTACAATTTCCCGCAACAAATCGCTTGCCGCGCCAATCAGCGGCCTGGCGCGCTTGCCTTTGGCGGCCAAGTTGGAATTTGTGATCCAGAAGAGCGCGGCAAGGCTGGGATTGAATGCGGGTAGCCGTGAATCAGTTTGACGGATCATAGCCGATCCGAACCGCTTCTAAGAGTTGCCGGCGAATCTCGGCGTAACTGGCGTAAGCATTGTTTTCGCGAACGCGTTGTTCCACTATGTCTGAGCGAATCTGAATAGATGAGGGGTTTGGGAGGCATTGGCCGAACAACTCGCACATCCTATCGGCCTCGTGGACATAATGCTTAAGCGTTTCCCAACACTGCGCGTGGAGTTCTGCAAATTGTTTCGAATCCATTTCGTGCAGTATATTCCATGCCCTACCACGCTATTCGATACGGTCTTTGGCTTTCGCCCCAGCGGTCGTCTGCCACTGCATGTTGCCGGGTTCATCGGCACCGCACTCGCGAAGATCAGCAGCCTGCTCGTCAATGATCGCAGCCCTGCCGCCATTGAGGCGACCAGAGTAGCGGTGTGGGCCCTTAGCGACCCGCCAGAACCCGGAGATCCATGGGCTGGCTGGATTCCCGATGTGGAGCACGTCAACGCACTACCGGAGCCCTTGCGGATACGTCCACGATCTGGAGACCCGCGCAGATCCCGCGGGTGACGTGGCGACCTTGGCGATTCAGCGCGAGTCGATAGCGGCGTTGGAGCGCCTTCTGGAAGTGGCTCGGCAGTAACGAAGTCGCGGGGCGCCCGCCAGCAGCCCGATCAGCACTACCGGCCACAGGGCGGGTTCGGGGGTAACGAAGATTCCGCCGGCGATCTGGTAGTCGGTCCCGGATGCGGAAGCGTACCGAAATCCCTTCCCAGCGAGTGAGTTGCCGTTCTGATCCAAGACTAAGAGGCCGCTGAAGCTCATGCCTGCATTGGCGAATGTTGATCCAAAGTTAGGATCTTGCGGTCTGAAGTCTGAGGCGCGGGCTAAGGCGCGGCCGGAAATGTGGATTTCGACGGCATCGTCAAAGTTGATCTGGCACGGCGCATAGGCCTCAAAGCAGGGCGCCCCGCTGAGCACGTTGCCAAGGGCGATCCCGCCCAGGGGACCGAAGTTAAAATCAGCCTCCGCGGCACCCTCTTCCTCCATGGTCGTTGTTCCGACATCAAACTGAAGCGTGCCACCAGTCCCATAGATTACAAGAATGTCTGTGAAGCCAGCTACTCCGAAAGCGCTGCAATCGTTCATGAACCCGCAATTCGAGTTAGCGAACGCGCCCACGCTGCCAAAAGACCCTTCGGCTGTAGCCGAGGCGCCAGGAGCGGAATAGGAAATATCGCCGGGATGATCAATCGTTTGAGTTGGTGGGCCGAGTTCGGACCCAACTGAGCCGGATATGGAAGCGGCCGACAGAGCGCCAGACGCCAGGAATAGCAAGGCCCACGTTTTCATACGAATCTCCTCCAATTCATACGAATCTCCTCCAAAAAAACTGCTACAGGCGCATGCAATAGCCGCGCCATTGTGTGCTTATTGCCGTTGCGCTTCTGCCATCGCGTGAAAGTTAACTTCGATGTACGCGGCGACAGGAACGGGCCTCCCATCCTTGAGCCCCGGATGGAAACGCCAGTCCTGCACGCAAGCCGCGGCCTTCTCATCGAGCCCGTAGCCAAGGGAGCGCACTGCGCGGATATCGCGCGGCAGTCCGTCCGTTCCAACGGTGACCAGGAGCACTACGGTGCCCTCAATTCCGGCAATCCTGGCTTCTGGCGTGTAATCGGGCTCGCGCTTGAGACTGAGTTGCGGTGGCGAATCATAATTGCGTGGAAGGGCCGGCAGGGGCTCTGCGGGGCGTGCTGGCGCTTTCGGCTGAGAATCGCTAGCCGGTTCCTGTCGCAATGTTGGACGATCTGCTGGGTCTATTTCACGCCGCGGTTGCGGTTGAGCGGGTTTAGCGGCAACCGGTTGGGGAGCATAGGTCTGCCGAAGGACATTGCAGCCATACTCTTTGCCGCTTGCTCCCAGAACCCAAGCCCGGGAGCCTTGAACAGCGATGGTTATCTGTTCGCCAATGTTGGCCGGAATGGCTTTGGATACCGGCTGCTACTGGGTCGTTCCATTTCCAGCCGTTTACGATCTTTTCAGCCACCTTGGCCCCGCGCGTTGGGTCTGGGCGTATAACGTAGAGCTTGTCCGCCACTTGGATCACTAGGTGGTAGTGTGGTATGGCGGCGGTCTCAATTTTCGCCGCCATGCGGGCGGCATCTCCCATCGCCCTGCTCACGAAAAGAAGGATCGTCATCAACCAAGAGAATCATTCAAACCCGCCCTAACAGGCTGACGATGCTTTCGCTGAAAAAACGGGCGGCGTACTATTCGCCACGTCTGCGGAACGGGCGATGAACCTGCTCAAAACAATGGAAGATCACATCTCTACTGCGTTGGTAGATCTGAATCTTGAAGGCACGAACGGCTTTGACCTGATCGCGGCAATGCACACGCGCCACCCGGAGCTCCCAATTATTGCTATCAGCGGTGTGTATGGAGGTGCTGCGCTCAATAGCGCCAAAATGATCGGCGCTGTTGAGGCCCTGCAAAAGCCAATCCACCGCGAGTGGTATACCGTCTTGGCGCGCGTTCAAGCTAGTGCGCGAAGTCAGGTCGACAATGTAGGCGAGGGACATCAATTTCCGATAGCGCGCCTAACGCCCCGCGAAATTGACGTGCTGAGGTTGATAGCCTTAGGGAGCAGTAGTAAAGCAGTTGCTTGTAAGCTGGGAATATCGTTCAAAACAGCTCACAGTCATCGTCACAACGTTATGGGTAAACTCGGGATGCATGAAACCACTGCTCTGGTTCGCTATGCGATTCGTATAGGGCTGATTCAGCCCTAAATTGGTAGGGCGGCGGGGTGCTGACCAAATTCCACAGGAATTGCCTCGGGGCCACCAAGGCGAGGCCGCGATGTTACCCGCCGCGGTGTTGAGGTTAGACCGTCGCGCTGGAGATTTCAATCAGGAATTGAACCGAACCAGCAAAGCCGCGGCCCTTGTCGCCGACTTTCACTGAGAGATTATGGCCGAAGTGCAGAGGCGAAAACATGTGGCGGCGCCCGCCTTGCATCGAGCAAATAAAACGCTTACCGGTCGATTGCCCGATACCCTTCGTCGGCCCTGTAGGTATACTGTCATCTCATGCAGCAAACTCCAGACACCATGATTACGGCCGTGCGTGTCCTCACTGCCGTTGTGGGCAGGCACGACCCAAGTCCCACCGATGTTGAGGACTTGCGCCGCTTTGCGCCATTTCTTGCGGATGCGACGCCTGATGAACTCGCCTGTGAAGTAATTCAGGCGATGACCGGCATCGGACAGCTTTCGACTTACGATCTGTCGATGGTGCCGCCTCGATAGGCATGGTCGCCTATATATGCAAGAGTCCCCAGTACATTGTACTCGCCAGCAAGAACTGATCGAAGAGGTTCAGCGACACCTGCTCAAGATTTCGGGATTAATGCGCGCCATTTCCGAAGCAATCGCCAACAGAAGCGAAAATAGTGCGGCAGAACTCGATAAGCACGTTGATCTTGAATTCGGGATGAAGGAGCGTGCGATCGGGGCGCTGCAAGAACACCGCAAAGAGCACGGCTGCTGAGCCCCACTGAAGGTTACCATCCATGTTCCCTGACATGATGTAACAGGCTATCCATTGCCAGCTTTCGCCTTTTCCCGGCTTCCGCGATCTTTGCATCAAAACGAGAAGTATCGGGGTCGTCCGCAATGACCGCAAGGAACTTTTCGTTCGTCAAGCCAGTGAACTCCGCAGTTGCGGCAGCTAACTCTTCTTTCAAGCGAAGCAGTTCACCCCTTCGGTCCATAGCCCAGCATAAAGCGCGAGCGAGCCTGGGCGGGAGTGCTACTGGTACGAATGCGCGCATATAGTGCGTCGAGTCGGTCCCATCAAGCATCCGTCATTGTACGGCGCAGATCAATCGTCCGATCCGTCGCATCGCTCCGTAATCGGTAAGGCAGGTTCGCGCGGAGATCCTTAAGCTGTTCGCACACCGTCAACTGCGTCGACTGCATCCGCTCCAATCGCTGGTCGTGGCGGTCCATGCGTTCGTTGATGACGGTGAGCAGGTGTTCGAACGGAAACGCCTGTTGTGCCGGCTGGGATACAAGCTTCGGACCCTTAGGGAAGAGCGGAAGATCGGGAAGACGCGTCGGCGTGCGCTTCTGACGGTACCGACCGGCGCGGGTGGCTTGGTCGCGACGTGAGTTTCGGGAAGTGATGAAACATTGTAAGCCGAACGCGTTGTCTAGATCAAGAATTCCTGGTACCTTACCATGCTGAGTTGCGAAAACTGACTAGCAACGAAGGAGCGAAAGCGCAACCAGGACGGGTCAGGCGGGAATACCTTTCCGGTGCGGGTCGGAAATCCATGCTGCGATTCTAGCCATGAATCCCCAAACATCGCCCTCTCCAGGATGGATGTACCGTGGATTTTGTGGATCGCCGCCCATCCTTTCGAATACAGGAACCAGCCAGTGAGAACCATGGCCCTGGATCTGAAGCTCTGGCAACCAGCGCTCCACCTCGCCCGCCGGAACCAGAAATAGGCCGTAACTGCTTAAGTCATTCACGAACTGCTCGACAGCATCGCGATCGCCGCCAGCCAGCCCTTCCACTCCATGGGTTTTCACAAGCCGAGCCAATTCCTTTGGACCTTCTCCTGGTTTGAGTTGCTTCTCAAACGCGGCCTTTATCCTGGCGCGAGTTTGTGTCCAGCCCGCAGCTGTGATGCGAGGGACAAATGCTGCTGTTAACAACTTGCTTAGATCATCGCTCAACAGAACGTCCAGATCCACAGCGGCCGCCGCAGGTATGCCCATCTCACGAAGTGGCCGGATGATATTCGAACAGGTTTGCCAGTTCTGCGCGTTCAGAAATACAGTGTCCTCAGCCCCGCCTTTCGAGAAACGCAAGAGTCTATCATTGATCTCGCCATAAAAAGCGCGGTCCGTGTCTGCCTCACAAACAACAGCACCACGGTAGAAGAGCGAGGACAATACCCCTGTTGATCGGAGCAGGGGGTCGCGCATGAGTTCCGTCAGTCGGTTGCCTGGAAGGACTCTTGCAGTTGCAACGTTCCGCTCATATGTCAGGCGTACGACATCAACAGGTGTCCCAGCCTGCACGCATCCAACAACAAAATCAGAACTGTGGGTGGACGCGAACACCGTCGCGGCGCGCTCCCCACTGATCCGAGTAAGAAAGAGGCCGAGCTTTCGAGCAAGCGGAGGATGGAGAAAGGCCTCTGGCTCATCAATCAAGAGCAGGCGAAAGTCCGCGCTTAGCAATGCAGCGATGATACCCGTATAGGCTTTGACTCCATCGCTTGCCATTTCCATTGGGATTGTTTTTGAGAAGTAGTCGAGAGCCTCCTTCGTCAGCGAGCGCTCTATGTCGGGGTGACTCGGCAGTTCTTCGGCCAAGCAGAACTTGAACTGCCCTGGAGTTGTTGGATCGATAAGGACGTAGAAGCCGAACGCGTCCTTGACTGCCTGCTTAAGCCGATTGCGACGAACATCGTCTACGAATAACGCCTGCAAGTGGCTATTTGGAGGCCCGTTGAGGGACGTGGCTTGCCGCATCGTCGCGAGATTCAGTCGCCCGAGGCCATCAAGCATGCAGATCTTGGTGCGAGTGTAAATTGCTGCCACCATATCCCTCAGGTCCGTGCGATTTTCCTGCGTGATCATTCGGTAGACGTCGGCGGGGGGACCCGGCATCTGCATTTGCTGCCCCGAGACGAAATTCCAAATGTGTCCTGAACCTGTCAAGAGCCGCTCGATTTCGCTCGCGGTGGGTTTGGGTGTGTCAACTTGTGCCACGATCTTTCGTTGATCTGGTGGTATGAACCCTGTGTGTTGGTGTGACCATCGAATATCGGTGAGACTGGAGTCTATCTCGCGAAGGGCGAGGGTCTTCCCAGAATTGTTTGGGCCCACAAAGACCGTCATGTGTCCAGGAGCGATGGTTGCGGGAGGAGCACCCGCGAACCTACCGAAACGAAGCGTCAGGTTCGTAATCACGGACTTCTTAGTATGCCGCAATGCGGCCATCGGCCATCCGGAGGTTCGAATACCCTTACGTGTGGACCGATCACTTCTGGCAAACGCCGTTTCATGAAAGCGTGCGGTTAGAGGTGCCGGAAGCTGCTCTCTGGGCAGTTGCTGTCGAGAACGGAACAGCCAGAAGTAAGGGCGTCGACGCCGCCAGCGCGGAGAGCGCAGAGCACCTCGGCAGATGGGGCCATTCCACAGCCTCGCCTCCGGAATTACAAGGACGCCATTGTCTCGAACCTCCGGCTTGCTTTGTTATAAGCCGTCACCGTACCCGGGCCGATGTGATAGACCCAGCCATGCAGGGCAAGACCGCCTTGTTTCAGTCGATCCGCAACCGTGGGATGTGAGCGCAAGTTTTTCAATTGTGTGACTACGTTATCTTCAGTCAACGCGAGAAGAAACTCAGCGCTCGGTTCCGGTTCGCGGCGTTCCACTTTCGCATATTGCAACCAGGCCGTCACGTTGGGGTAAGCTGCAAGCGCCTCGGGATTGAGCGCGCCTCTCATGACACCACAATCAGTGTGGCCGCAGACAATCACCTCCCGTACCTGCAATACGCCCACCGCATATTCGACCGTGGCCGAAACGCCGCCAATCGCATCAGGGTAAGGCGGTACAACATTGCCAATCACCCGGCAGATGAACAGCTCGCCTGGTTTGGTTTGCGTGATCAGGCAAGGGTCTATTCGGGAATCGGCGCACGTGATGAACAGTGCCTCAGGGCGCTGGCCCATGGCCAGCCTCTCAAAGAGGTCCTGATGCTTCGGATAAACATCTTTTTGGAATCGGGAGATGCCCCCCAGGAGTTTTTCGATAGGCACATTTCCAAGGTACGCCATGCTGTTTCAGGATGTCGCCAGGTGGAAGTTGAGGGCCGGTCTCGTGAAAGCGTTCTAGAGACCGCACTTCGCCGCGGCGTTCTCGCGGAACAAATTCGAATCCCTGATATAGCGCCGCACCATGACGCTCGACCGGTGCCCTGTTTGCTCCATGATGGATCTCTCCGAAGCGCCACCGATTGCCGCAGACGTAGCCAGCCCGGCCCGCAGGCTGTGACCCGAGTAGGACGCCACAGCGAGACCCGCGGCGCCCGCATGCCGTTTTACGATCAGAGCCACAGCGAATCCCGACATCCTGGTTTTTATGCGGCCATGCCGGGTGATGGATGGGAAGAGCGCCCCGGACTCGATGCCGGCGGCGTCCATCCAGGCACGCAGCGAGCGTACGGGGCACGTTTCCAGGTTCGATCCGTACGGGATGCCTATCTTGCGGCCCTCGCCCTCCTGATCGGTCTTGGATCTCCGCAGAAGGATTATCAAGCCGTCGCCGGTGAACTGGACGTCTTCGAGATCGAGCGCCACCAACTCAGATCGGCGAAACGCCCCGCTGAACCCGATCAAAAGTAACGCCCGGTCCCGAATCCCGATCAACCCCGGCCGCAGATGGCGAACCATGGACCGGAGTTCATCGATCAATACCGGCGCTTTCGCGTTCTGGGCCACACCATGCGTTCGCCGGATGCCCTGCCACACGGAAGCCACCGCGCCGTGGCGCATGCTCGCAGGGCTCTCTAGGCCGCACGCCTTGTGCGCTGCGGCAATTGCTGCCATGTGATGGGACACAGTAGCTGGTTTGTGACCCTCCGCCAGATCGGCGATGTAAAGCGCCACGGTTTCGGGGACGGCCGGAATGCTCGAGACGCCCGCGCGTTCACACCACATCTGGAACGTACGCCAGTCGGAGCCATAGCCCCTTCGAGTTGAAGGGGCCTTTGAGTTGCGAGCGTATGCTTGGGCGCGATCGGCAGCGGGTATTACTCCCGAAAATGCCGGAACGCGCACGAGCGCTACTACTGACGATTCAGCCATCGTCTTGATCTCGACGCACTGTATGGTGGCGTCGTTGTTCTCGAACATGTCGAGCGAGTACGAATGATCCGCCGGCGTATCGGTTACCCAATCTGGCGTCTCAGGCATTTTTGCTCTCCTGGTCTGGTGACGTGGTCTTCGGTGCCACGAGTTGAGGGTAATGTCGCGCGAACGATGCGACCGTCCCCGCATAGCTTTCGAAAATTCTACGGAATTCCGCAACATCCTCCTCTACTTCGTCGGGGGTAATTCCGCCGTGAATGGCATGGTCTAAGGCTAGTTGTATGATAAATTCCTCTGCTGGGCTTGTGCTTCCGGTATACTCTTCCATAATCGGAAGGAAATACTGCAGGTACGATTTCGGACCTAGTTCCACGACCCTCAGCAGCAATTCTCGGAATTTTGGCTCGGCTGTGATCATGGCCTCCAGGAACTCCCGATCGGCATCTGAGCCGTCCAATAGCGCGAGCAGTCCGGTTCGCAGCGCAGCAACACGCTTATCGGTTGGCGCTTTCTCCTTGGGGTCCTGTTGCTGCTTGGCCACTTCGAGCGGCCTGTCCGGACTCGCGGCGGGGTTGATCGATGCGGTTTTCGTCATATTCGCTTTCATGGTGTTCTCTCCTTCATAACAGTCGGGTGACTTATGCGATATCTCCCTTGCATTCCGCGGCGCGGAGGCAGTCGATATACTGCAGCACCTGTTTCTCGAACCGACTTGGAACCCGGAGGAATTCGCCAGTGTACTTGTTGAGCGCGTATTCCATGGCCATGCCGAGTGGCAGTTCGTCGAAATTATCGCGGGTCAGGCCGCGGGTTCCGCCTTTCTGATCCGTGAAAACCTCGGTTAAAATCATTTGCTCTTCGGGTGTGCTCTGAGTTAGGAACGTCTCGAAGCGGTCTCGTAGTTCATCCATGATGCGGCCACGGATGCGTTCGGACGCCGTTTTGGGCTCAATCTTGTCTGCCGGCGCAAAGTTGCGGTTGCGTGCCCACTCCGCCACGAGCGCGACTCTCCAGCCTTCGCAATTGCGCCCGCCGCGATCTGCGACGATTTCTTCGACCTTCTCCTGCTCGTCGGGGTCATCGAACAGGTCCGTAGCCCAACGCCAGACCGAGTGAGATCCGACAGCCAAGAGCAGATTACTCACTGCGGCATCGCAGCCGCCGTGCACGATGAGATCTGCGATTTCATCCGCGATCAATTGCTGGATAGGCGCCAATTCGCGCGGCTTGGTTGCCTTCGCGACCGGCTTAATGGATACAGTCTTCGTCGTTTTCATGGGTGGTTTCTCCTTCGAAATTAGAGCGCCAATGCGCTCATGCTGCAAAACTCGATCCGTGACCAGCCGCGGTGAATAACGCTCGGGCTGCTTCCCTACTCCGCAGCATCGATACCGCCAAGTCGCGGGTAGCCGTGCTGGGCAACTTGGAGCCAGCGGCACGGGCGGCCAAAAGCCATTCCGCGGCTTTCATGCTGTCCGCGGCTTCGGCCGTGATCTCAGCGGCGTCCAACAGATCAGCGAGGCGGATGGCTTTCATAAAACGGCCGCTAACTTCGTGGACGCTCATGCGGCCGCCCCGAACCCAAGCGCCGCCTGTTGCTGCGGCTGGTAGTGCTCCTCAACGCGCCGCTCAAACCCAGCGAGGGCCTGAACCTCATTGCTGTACGGAACCTGGTCGACAACCTCGCCGTCAACCAGCAAGCGAACGGCAAACCGCTCCGCACCCACCAGTCCGTTGTCTGTGACCTCGATACGGGCACCCAGCCGGATAGTCGATTCGTGGAATGTCAAGACCACGGCCAAGCTGTCGAGGTCGCCATCCTGCTTCATGGCTTCGATGCAGCGCGCGCACCAGAGCTTCTGCCCGACGGCATGACCGCTGCAGCGATCGCAAACGGTATCGGCGCATCGCTCGCACGCCTGGCAGGAGTTCCACTTTGTGGAATCGCAAGCGGGGCATTCGGAAGAGGTTTGGTAGGATTTGCCGTAGATCATGAACTGATTATGCCTAGCATACTCGGTTACGTCAAGCATTATTTCAAAAGATCACATTCTTTTTTTGGGCGCTTACGTTAAGCTAGAGATAGCTTCAGGCCAAGCTTTGAGCCGAAGCGGACCAAACGATGGCAAAGAAAAATCCGCACGCGGTTGCTCTGGGCCGGCTAGGTGGCCAAAAGGGCGGCCGAGCGCGGGCCGACAATCTCACCGCAGAGCAGTTATCGGAAATCGGCCGCAAGGCTGGGCTCGTGGGCGGCAAGGCCCGGGCCGAGGCTCTTACCGGTAAGCGCCGCCAGGAGATCGCGAAGAAGGCTGCCGCGGCGCGATGGAAGGACAAGCCGGCGAAGGGGAAGTGATTAGGCTACGGAGCGAACATGCAAACCCCGAACGAAACCAAACCAGCCCTGATTGTGAAGATACCGAGAAGCTGCTGACCGTAGCCGAAGTAGCCAAGATGCTGCGCGTCTCTGAGGCGTGGATTCGCAGCCACTCGAATGGCGGCAGCAATCCGCAGATACCCGTCGTGCGGATGGGGGCGTGCAGGCGCTTCCGGCGAGCGACCATTGAGAAGTTCATCGCGGATATGGAGCGCACCGCTTGATCGCATGGACAAGCCGAAACTTTGCTACCAGCTTCCGTTCGCCTAACGAGGCATGTCACAAGTGCCGACGGGTTGCAGGCTTCGGGCGTGTTGGGCTGGTGATCGCGTCCGGTATCCGTGTGAACGACCCGCGGCTTATACGGCTTCACTTTCATGCCTTCAACCAAGGGCAGATCCAACCCGCGGAGACCTCCCAAAAAGGCAAACCCTTAAATGGGCAAGTTGTTGATTTGTAGTGGTCTTCGCAGTCCGCAGAGCGTTTTCACGGCAAACCCTTAAATGGAGCGGCCATCACGCCCAATACGGCAGGTATCGCGCGAACCGACGAGACGCTCCGGCCTTTTCGTCCGCTTTGATCTGTCCGGCTTCGATCGCCGTCGCGATCACTTGAGAAACGACTGCGCTTTTGCTTTCAGGAACGTGAAATCTCTCGCGTAGCGATTGGTTCGTCATACGCTCGGACATAACCCATTTCAAAACGCAGTGCTGATAGCACGATCGGAGACGCTCCTCCCGATCCATCTGATGAAACTCTTTTGGACCACGTATCGTGACCATCGTGCGCTTTTCCATAACACGGAAATCGGGCGCCGGCAATTGGCACACTTCCGCCATGCGCACTACTTTATCGATACCACTACTCTTCTCTTCGCAAATTCCCATCCGGCGCATTAAGTCGGCAAGGCGTTCATTGCGCGACTGGTATCCATCAATGAATCTTTCCACGGGCACGACCGGAATCCCCGGATTAGAGATTTCGAGCCGGTTACTGTAAACCTCCACCATCACTGAGGCACCCCCGATGGAGAGATCTTGATGGATCAAGGCGTTCGCTATAAGTTCGCGAATTGCGACGTCTGGGACTAGCTTCATCTCCTGGCGTCCTTGATGATTTCATTCTGAGGAAGCTGTCGATTGACGAAGTGGACCAGCAACTGGAACCCAACTGCGTAGCCCCTCACGGCGAACCGATCAATGGTGGTCGTGCCAATTTTCGATGCGCCTTGGTACACTACCACGCGGGCTGCTTTCCTCTTCACGTCGGGGAAGGCGTCTAGAGAACGAGCAAGTAGGATCGCGCCTATTCGTCTGATCGCATACGTACCGTCGACTTCCGCATCCACTAATCTTTCAGTCAGCAACCGGTCAAGCACACCCCGCATAGTTGCTGGATAGGAAAGGTTTAGGAGCTTGAAGAAACCTTCGGTGTCGATCAATTCAAGCACCCGCTCTCCGGTAACCTTGCGAGCCGCTGGCTCTTCTAACCAGTCAGGCTCGCCCTCTGCAAAAATCTTGCGAAGCCGATCCTCGCTCATTGGGACGAGTGATTCACCACAACGCATCCAGTAGGAGCCTTCCAACGAAAAAGCGGTTCCGCGTGGGCGCCCTGGAATCTGAAACACCACGACTCTTCCATCGGGATGCGCGACCTCTTCGATGTCAACGCGAAATCCCAAGGCCTGGAAGATCTTCTCTGACATCGCGATCGGATTATCGAATGCTTTTGTTCCGACAACTTTCCGAGGATGAGAATTGCCAACACCCAAAACCAGACTGCCGCCGCCCTCATTAGCCATGGCAACGCAATACTGATACAGCTTCTGGTTGTCAAACTGGTTTTTTGCTTCTTTAAATTCCAGCCTTTCGGATTCACTCGGTAGCCGACGCCAGATGTCTATCTGTTCAGCCAAAATCGCCATTCAGGTATAATAACACCCGAATCCAGCGATTCGTCAAACGTATCGAGGCGGCGGTTGAAGCTGGCGGCCGCACCCCACCGCCACCGCACGAAGGGTTCGCGGGACCTAATTCTCCAAGGGCATCTCCACGTAGTCGATGATTGACACGTCCACTGGAGTTTTCTGCGCGATCATACGCAGACCGAACTGTTGGATAGCGGTGAAAGATCGAAGGTCCGCTATCGGCGCGGGGAGTTGCCCGGGGTTCACCAGTCGATCGGACCACGATGGCGTTTTGCACCCAAGCGGAGCGACGAGCGCAATGGCTTACAAAGGGTTCTTTGCGCAACGCGCGGGACATCGGTAAAGAGTGTTCTCCCTTCCCATCGACACTGCGCCCTCTTTCAACGCAATCCCACTGCTCTTATATTCCTGCTGTGCTCCAAAGACCGGACGAGGATTCGTTCACAATAGTGGCCGCTGTGCCATCACTCTGCGGAAGCAGTTTAAGCTTATTGAGAACCGCAAGAATGCGAGGTTCATCCCACACGTCTGTTCCGTAAATGTGAAGGCCACTCAGAACCTCCGCAATTCGCGTTGCATCAGACGGACCAAGTTCCTTGAGTGTCATCAAGACATGAAAGTCGGCAGCATCGAGCTTGACACCTTTGGTCCTCAGTTTGTTGCCAATTGTAAGAGCGCTGAAGGCGAGGCCGCCGGCCAATACTGCTGTTTGCGCGTTTGGAACAGACAAATATGTGATGACTGCCATCGCTGCCGGCGCCAGCTGCTCAAGTAGCTTAAGATCGTCGTTTTTGATAATCCAATGTCGGGCCCCGAGTGTGAGCCCATAGGCGGCCTTTATCGTTTTCCCCCGGATTACGTTCGGCACATCATATCTTCTAAGAAGGACTTCCGATCTCTTCTTCAACTCGTGTTTCAAGTCATCGGAAACGTCAGGCCAAGAGCCGATAGCGTCTTCGATCTTCTTGAGCGTGCTTTCTCTCTCACCCTTAACTTCGTCCCAAGTCGATACTTTTTCCGGATTCATGATCTAGTTGCACCCTTTCAGAGAAGCACTTTACACTGTGCGATTGTAGTTGCGCAATGGGACTATGCGATCAGTAATGGGTAGTGGGTCAGTTTGAGTTTTGGAACGCTCGCCGAGTACAACAAGCGATCCGATAATCGCCCACTTCGTCATTTATCGCGAGCGCTGATGGAGGGATCGCCCAGCAGTTCCTTCAGCCTGGTTTTCAGCGCGACATCCGCGGGCGGACCACCTGGCCGGCGGAGCCACGCATCGAATACCGTCCGTGTCATCCGGTGCTGCGTGGTGGGCTCTCTCGACTCGACCACGAATTCATACAGCCCCTTCGGTTCGTACTTCAGGTGTTCGCAGCGGCGAAAGCGATCGATCGCCAGCCCCACGGCTTCGTAAAGCGTGCGGGCCTCGAGTTCGACCGCATGCTCTATGCCCTCGGAATCCCTGAACGATACCCGGCAGTTCTTCACCGAAAGTAGAGTACCATATTCTCCTTTTGTTCGCCTTAGCTGGCATGGCGAACGATTAAAATGGCTCCCACAGGCTCCAAGGCAGGCATTGCGTGCTCGCGCTGCAAGTCCTCGCGGGTCTAGCCACCTGCTTCCCTGTCTACTGGTTCAAGTTGTGATGGCAGCCTAACTCGGAGCTGCACACGCAGAAGTCGGCAATGCGGAGATTGGTGCCTCTGATTCGATAGACTGGGATAGTGAATGCGGGATCTCATTGGGAAAACGTTTACCGGACAAAAGCGCCTAATGCCGTGAGTTGGTATCGCCCGCACCTGGATCGTTCGCTGGAACTGATCGAAGCGGCTTCCCCCGACCATGCGGCATCCATCATAGACGTCGGCGGCGGAGAATCAACCCTTGTGGATGATCTTCTAGACCGTGGATACCAGAACCTGACAATCCTGGATGTCTCTCAGACCGCCCTGAATGTGACGCGAGCCAGGCTCGGGGAAAATGGCGCTGCGGTTCACTGGATTTGCGCCGATGTCACTGGGGCGGACTTGCCGACCCATTCCTTCGACATCTGGCATGATCGCGCCGTGTTTCACTTTTTGACCGCAGCGGAACAGCGGATTGCCTATGTCCAACTTGTCGCGCGAGCGGTGCGGCCCGGCGGTCACGTCATCGTGAGCACATTCGGACCCGAAGGACCCATGAAGTGCAGCGGACTTGACGTAGCGCGGTATGACGCCGATTCCCTTCATGGTGAGTTTGGCGAAGGGTTCAGGCTAATCGAAAGTTCCAAGGAATTGCATCGGACCCCATTCGGGACAACGCAGCAGTTTCTCTACTGCTATTGCAGGCGGTCTCCCGATATCGCGTGATTTTGGCAAAAATCTCCTCGACGCTCTTCAGTACAGCCGCGTGGGCCGGTCCGGCGGCAAGCCGGCAGAATCGCAGATCGCACTTTAAAGAGGGCGCTTTCGCCGTCCCGTAACAACAATGGCGGCTATTCCCGATACAGGCCATGGCCGTCGAAGCCGGCTCAGGAACCGGGGCCGCTCGACCGACTAGTCCGGCAGACAGGTCAAGGTTGCTGACAAAACTTGTGTTACCGGTCGCCAGGTGGATAGCAATGTCGTTCGAGACATCCTGGCTCTCAGTCTCGGAGAAACCAAGGTGGGGGAATTCAAGGGACGTGTCGTGGATGGCTGGTGGATTCAGGACGAGTAGCAAATAGGAGTGGCGGTGTGATGAGATTGGAATGAATCCAGCCTGAATCTATCCTTCGGCGTCAAAGTCCGGATTGTTCAAAGTGGTCTCGTGGCCGCATTTAGCACACCTGAAAGGGATCGTCGCGAAACTTCGATAATCTTCTGGTAGATCCTGTCGTAACACACGAACAGTCTCTTGGCAGTTAGGGCAGACAAGCCGCATCCACCTTTGGTTGTATTCAGCCATGATCCACAGTAGCGCCACGTGCTTTCGTCTGCTGGTTCCTGCGCGCCTGATGGGCTGCGGCAGTACGCAATCCCGGAACCAGTTTGTCGTATTTCCGCTTCCATTCCCAGCGCCGACGCCGGGCGTTAGAATCTGCTGCCGAGGTGGTCCCGCCGTGCATGCCGCAAGCCGCGGCCTTCGCTGCCGCTCCGCGCGCGAAGATCTTAGCGCATGAAAAGACAGAAAAACGAAACGGTATACCACGCGAGCGCTAGGCCGCCAGCCGTCAAGAGAATCCGGCCGGCAAGCCGCGCTGCGTTTTTCCGCCCCTCATAAGACGACACGGCCGCGGAATCAACCCGCGAAAGGATACCGACTGATTCTCGAACACGTATCACCAGAGCGCTCATTGTTGCCCTCCCATGCTCATCGGCATCTTCTGGGTTTTTTTCAATGCCGGCGCCTGAAAGCCGCCTCATACTGCTGCATAATCTAGTTCTCCAGCCTCAAATTCTGACTTGCAGTTGACCGCATAGACCCAAGAGATCGCGCGTTTGTTGGGCTTTTTGCGCAAAACGGGACATTGACCCGTTGCCTCCGGAGCAAAAGGTCGGTGGTTCGAATCCACTCGGGCGTACCATTTTTTCTACAACTTGCGAAGCCGACGCGCTACTCCTTGGGCCAAATTCTGATACGGGACCGGTTGCTTTTTCCCCTCATTCTGCGGACCGTATCAGAATTGCAGATCGCCAATCAGGTTGGTGTCCCGACAATTTCACCGGATTCGAGGGCGCACCCGCTGCCTCGCACAAACGACGATTTCCGGTTTGACGATGACCAGGAAAGATCGCCAGTCGCTCCAAGCTTCGCGTAGCCGAGTCCATTAGGAATGGACCGACTGACGTCAGTTTGGGCCGCCGCACGGAGCGACACAGCACGCAAAACGTGGTGCCGAAGCACGAGGTTCTCCAGTTGAGCGCCGCTCGCGGTTTGAAGGTGACCGACACAGCGGCTGACCGCACGTGAAGCGTGTTGAGCGTCGAACGCAAAAGCTGATGAAAGGATACTCAAACCCTATGTTCTTAACCAGTTCGAGGTTTGCGGTAGGGACAGTCTATGAACGGCGATTGTTCCGTCCGCGCCGGGTGTCTCCGCACTTCAAATGACGGGCGCTTGCTGGGGGCCGAGAGCATCGGGGCAAGGCGCTCGGCGCTCCACTGTCGGAACATCTCTCATGAGGGCGCCACAGAAATTCGATGAACAGATTTCGGATTTTTGCAGTCGATCTCCAACAAAGGGAGAACGAGAATAAAAAATCGGCTACGAAATCATGACAAATCGGCCAAACCTGCGGCGAATCCGATTCACGGCACTGCAACAATCGTTGGCGGATAATCACTGCTGCGAGGGACCATGATTATCCAAACGCAAGTACCGCGCCGCGCCGCAATCACCGCTGCCGCGGGAGCTTTCAGCAGTTGGGCGCTGGCGGCCGAGTCCTCTGATGTTTTCCATATTGGGGTAATCGCCGATACCCACATCATCGATGACTTCTACAAGAAGCCCGACCCCGCTATTCCGGACCAATCGATCGTCAAGACCAGCGATCGGCTCGCCGCGGCAAGGGATTTCCTGAACCGGCTCAAACCTGGCCTCGATCGGGTTTTCGTCGTCGGGGATTACTTCCACGATTATCCGTCGCCGGACGTGGACTTCTACTTCAAGCACAAGACGCGTATCGATAACGCGAAGGAACTGACGGACGGCTTCGTGATGCCCGTCCACATCGGGGTTGGCAATCACGACTACGGCATTCCCGAGGTGTCGCGCGACTTCTCCCACGAGCTCTTCCGCCGCAAACTCGGCATCAAACCCTACTACTCGATTGATCATAAGGGATGGAAATTCATCCACCTCAACAATTTCCTTGGGAACACCTGGACGGCGGGCCACAAGGAATACGATCAGGCCAAGGGCAGCCTGGGCGAAGAGCAACTCAACTGGTTGGAAGCGGAGCTTGCGCAACACCAGCCGTCATTCGTATTCATCCATTACCCGCTGGAACTTGTCGTTCCTGCCGAACGAGCCGACCTCGGTGTCTACAGCCTGTTGAAGAAGAACCGCGACTCGGTTCAGCTCGTACTCTCCGGGCATTGGCACAAGTGGTTCGACTTCGGCCGGAGCTACGGCCCGCAGCACCTGGTGATGTCGGCTACGCGGTTCGACGCCAACGCGTACCTCATCGTGGAAGTCGACCGGAAACGTGTACAGCACCGTCTTCTCAACATCGACCTGGTCGACTGGAATACGCACTACAGCAGGCCCTATGCAGGTTGAACCTCCCCGGGAGCTGGGACGGACGGTGTCCACAACGAGGATGGCGTCCACATCGTCCGCAAATGCGCAACCCTGAAACCCGTTTGTAAAGTCCCGCGTTCGCCAATCCACGCCCCAAGCGCAGTCGAACCACACAAAACACGCCTTCCCGGGCATTCCCTGGACGGGCTTCCCCGCTGGTGTGGAACCGGTCTTTCGTTTCGATACTGAAAATTCCCGTGGAAGCCTGGGCGGAACCACCAAATTCCGACATCGTTTTCGATTGTGGACCATTCGGCTTCAAGTGCACGATGGAGGGCATCAGCATTCGCAGGTAAGGAGGATCATTGAATTCAGCTCTCAGCCGGCGACAAGTGTTCCTTGGCGCTGGAGCAGCATTTGCACAAGCCGCATCGGCACAAACGATCACCCAGAGCGGCCGCCCGTCTTCACGTCCTCGCTTCTCTCAGGACACGGAGGCAATTCGCGCCCGTCTTGGAATCAGCCTCACATACTTCTACTACAACTACTCCCATCTCGCGATGGTTCCGCGGGTCATGTACTCGATTCTGGAACGGGTCCGGTCGGCGGGCATTTCCATCGTCGACATCTCCGATTATGGAAGCGAAACGATGTACGCCCCGTTCAGTAGCGCGCAGCCCGACACCATACGTGCCCTGGCGAAACAGTGCAGGGAGGTTGGACTCCGAATTCATTCCATTCATTCCACGCTGGGTGCGAACCCGCGGCCACCGCTATATGCGCAACTCGACATCGCCAAGCGCGAGATCGATCTGCTGCTTGAGTCCGGCGGACAATTGTGGCTCACCCACCTTACTGCGGACAAAGGCGTGGAGAACCCGCAGAACCGCAATGCAATCGAGCACCTGATCAAAACATACGAGAAGACCAGTCTGCTTCTGACCCTGGAGAACACCAAAGGGCCGCAAGACGTCGCGGAAGTTGTGGCCTTCGCCAACAAGGTGGATCACCCGAAGTTCGGCGTGACGATTGATGTCGGACATTGCACCAAGCCCTACACGCCTGAGGAACGGGCGAAGGGTTCGCATCCCATGTGCGACCCTGGCCGGCCGAGAGAAATCATCAAAATGGCTGCCAATCGCCTGAATCATCTTCATCTGCACGACTTCTATCGCAGCTCAAAGTCCGGCAAATGGGAAGACCACCATGTCCCCTTCCTGGGGAAACTGCAGTGGCTTGAGTTGTTTGATGCGTTAGAAGAAGTTAACTATTCGGGCGAACTGCTTTTCGAAACCACCGAACTATACGAAGACACCGCAGTCGAATCCGTCGGCATGTTTCCAGAGATGTTGCAAGTCGTGCGTGACCGGCAACGTTCAAAAACAGGTTGATATCAGCCTGCCAACTATTCATGACGAATATCAGGAGACTACATCGATGACGCTTTCTCTCGTGCGCCTTCGCTCGATCACTCTCTTTGCCCTCCTAGGGAGCTGGAACTATACCCAAGCTCAAAAGGCGACGGCGGAGCTTGTCGGAACCGTTAAGGATTCCACGGGTAAGTTCGTAATTGGCGCGACTGTGAAACTGACTGACGTCGACACGCAAATTCCGAGAACGATTGTGACAAACGACGCGGGGTTCTTCACGCTGACCAGCATTCCAGCCGGCCGGTACGACTTGGAGGCAACGTCCGCAGGCTTTCAGAAAAAACGGCTTGAAGGCATCACGCTCGCAGTGGATCAACGGGCGCGGCTCGACATCGATCTCAGCGTTGGCGCGTTAGAACAGGTAATCGAGGTTCAGGGCGTGACCCCGATGGTGAATACCGAAGACGCCACGGTAGGCTCTGTGACTACCGAGAAGGCCATACAGCAACTCCCGCTAAATGGCCGGAATTTTACGCAATTAATCGGGCTTACGCCTGGAGTTACTGCCGGAACCGATGTTGGTGTAGGCATACCGGATTCCGCCAACCGCATCAATCTGGACGGTGCTAACGACGTCGAGCCCTTCACCGGTGGTGTATCGATCACCCCGATCCTGGACACACTCCAGGAATTCAAAGTACAAGTGGGCACGTATTCTGCCGAGTACGGTCTTGGTGGGGCTTTGGTCGTTGATGCCGTCACGAAATCCGGCACCAACGAGTTCCACGGCAGCGTCTGGGATTACTACCGCAACGAAGCGCTGGACGCGCCGCCCTTCTTCGCGCGAACCATCGGTACAGAGAAGATCAAAGCGCCATTGATCCGCAACCAGTATGGCCTCGTTGTGGGCGGTCCAATTAAGAAGAACCGGACGTTCTTCTTCGGCGCCTACGAGGGGCTAAAATTGCCTGGAAGCAACACCTATACGGGCAATCTGCCGACGCTTGCCGAAAGAAACGGTGACTTTTCCAAATACTCGACGGTCATAAAAGACCCCATCACCCATGTCCCGTTCCCAAACAACGCCATTCCAACTACACAGCTCGATCCAAGCAGTCTGAAAATGGCCAACGCCCTGTTCGCCGACCCCAACAATTCCAACCCCTCCCGCGATTGGATCATCGCACAACCGAATAACCTGGATCAGTACAACCTCTCCGTGAGAGTGGATCATCAGATCAACCAGCATCACAACGCGTTCCTCCGCTACAGTCTCCAGAACTCCAATCAGGACACCGTAGCCAGCTATTCCATGGGCATGAACCTCAAGTATGGTGATGCTCTGAATACCTTCCGCGGAATGCATGCCGTACTGGGCGAAACCAGTTCGCTGACGGCAGCTCTGGTCAACACGTTCACCCTGAGCTACAACCGCAGTGTCCCCTTCCTGGGAAGTCCCGCCGAAGCGTTCGACAGTTTCGGCGGCTGTATCGGCCTAGGTCTTCAAGTGCCGCAGTGCCGTACGGGCTTCAAGAACGGGGGCCTTGTCGGTCTGACGATTGGCACGTCGCAATTCTTCACCGGAGCTGCCACCACCCTTAGTCTCTCGGGCGCACCGCCGATCCACTCCACCAGTCAAACCTTTCAACTTCAGGATAACCTTTCGTGGAGCATAGGGGCGCACACTTTCAAGCTCGGCGTCGACATACAGCGCCAATTGGCCCAAAGCTTCAGCGACAATCTTCCGGGAGCCAATTTCAGCCAGGCCTTCACGGGAGATCGTTTTACCGATTTCCTGATGGGCGTACCAACCTCCTTAAACACTCGACTTGATACGGCATCTACTTCGGACCTGCACAACATGTACTACGCCGGTTACGCGCAGCACGATTGGAAAGTTACTCCCACATTGACCGTCAACATGGGAGTTCGTTATGAGGTGGCAACGCCGATCATCGAAATCCACGGCTATGTCGGCCAGTTCGACCCGGCGCTGGGTATCGACAACTCCCCCTATCTGGTGCAAAAAGGAGATTGCCCGGCGGACCCGCGAGCCTGCGGAGGCATTCTCTATCCCAGACAGAATGTCACCGCGGCCGCGTTCTATCACAACATTCGCCCTGACATACCCTACGGCATCATGCCGGACAAGGACAGCCCGTTCGACACCGACGGCAACAACTGGGCGCCGCGCTTCGGACTGGCGTGGCGGCCGTTTGGCGGTACAAGAACCGTCGTCCGCGCGGGCTATGGCATCAATTACTACTTCAAGCCACTGCTCAATTTCGCTCGCTTCATCGGCGCCATCCCGCCGGCCAGCGTCACGGCCGCGGTGACCAGCAGTCCCACCGTTCCGACCCTCACTTGGAACTCACTGGTTCAAAATCCCGCGGGCGGCGTGAGCCTTACCCAGCAATACAGCACCAACGTTGCGGTGGGAAGAGAGAATCTCAACCCATACGTTCAGCAGCGCAGCGTCAGCATCTCGCACGAAGTGGCACGCAACACCGTGATCGAGCTGCAATACGTGGGCTCGAAATCCACCCACACGCAAATGTCTATTGACCTTGAGATGGCACCCTGCCTCAGTGGCCCCGGAGCGACGTGTCCCGGCGGGTTTGGTACCACTCCGGTCGCAGGCCGCCTTCCATTCGACAAGTTCAATCAGCTCGCCGGGTATTACTACGGGGGCTTCGGCAGCTACAACGGCGGCATCGTTACTTTCCGCAGAGGCCTGGCTAACGGCCTGATGTTCACCAGCAGCTACACCTACAGCAAGGACATGGGCGGTGGGGGCGGCTACATCCAATCGGGAGATGGTAACGCCCTCGCTAACCCGACCGCGCGGCAGGAATTCAAGTATCGGAGCGGTGACGACGCTACCCACAGTGCCTCGGCGCTCCTAGTGTGGGATCTGCCGTTCGGCCCCGGAAGACAATTCGGTTCGTCGGTGCATCATGCGCTCCGCCTCATGATTGGCGGGTGGCAGATGTCCGACATCTTTGTGGCTCACTCGGGACTGCCAACTTACATGCAGACCAACAAGACGTTTTGCAACAATGCTGCTAGCCCCGCAATTCGCTGTTTCCCGAATCGCACCGGATCTCCTAACGATGTGTTAGCACTCAGCAACGGCGTGGACGGTCCCCGGTATCTCGTAGCGAATTTTCCCGAGCCGAACAATAACTTTGGCAACTCCGGCGAAAACATTCTCACTAATAACGGGATGTGGAACAACGACTGGGCGCTCAATAAGACCACGAACATCTCCGAGCGGGTTCGAACCGAGTTTCGCTTTGAGGCTTTCAACGTGTTCAACCACCCGATCTTCCCGTCCGGGCTCGGCGCCAACCCGTCCTCTCCGGCGACCTTCGGCCGCGTCTCCTCATCGGGAGCGCAGCGCGACCTGCAACTTGGCGTCAAGATTCATTTCTAATATGACGAATCCGTCACTTACTAAGTGCACTCGCCGGCGGTTTCTCAGCGCCGCCGGCGCATCGCTCGCAACGCTGCCTGTCGTCCGGCCCGCTCGAGCCGCGGTGCCGCTGTTACCTCAATGCCTCGATTTCCATTTCCATGCCGGTCTGGAACGGGAAGCCAATCTCTCCATGGAACAGTGGGTAATGCTGGCGCACAACTCACGCCAGACTCCGTCCGCAGCAGCCCCTTCGGCAATCAAGGCGGGTTGGGCGAACAGCTCGCAAGCGCTCGGCCGTAGCTGCTTCATGATCGTCGATCATTTGGAATTCTACCGTCCTGAACTGATCGAAACGACGAAGAAGTACATTCCAGCCCCCCGCTATGTTCTCGGACACGAAGGTAAGAAGCAGTTCGTCGCGGAAGTTGAGGCGCTGCGGAAGTCACGGCCGGACCTGTTGATCTTCTCCGGATGGGAAGTCCTGGAGACGGACCTGGATACTGGCCTCGATATGAAGGGGATGGAACTGGTCGAAGGTCTGGGCTGGCATATCGGGCGACCGCCCGATGGCGACGGCGTGGTCCTCCGCATTACGCAACTGCGAGACCTGCAGAAGAAACTGCCGAAGCCGATGGTCCTGTACCATCCCTTCCGGTTGCCGATCCCGAAAGAAGGCGAAACGGTCGCAAGCATGCGGCAGTTGACCTCAGAGAATCAGAAACATCTCATCGATGCGCTGGGTGACTCCTCCATCTACGTGGAGCTCAATCTCAGCGTGCTCCTCAAATACTGGGAGGTCCCCGCGAGGCGTCAGGCGTTTACGGAGGACATCCGGCCACTGGTGGAGGCGGGCGTGGAGTTCACCGTCGGGTCGGATGCCCATCGCTTACCGGACATCGAGTACCACGAACTGGAGCGCTTCATGAGAGACCTGGGAGTTCGGTCCAATCAAGTAACCGGCATCGTCGGCGACTTACTAACCCGCGGCGCCCACACACAGGCGATACCGCCGCTGCTGCGGCACCAATAGGTTCTTTCAGGGAGGGATAGATGAAGACACCCGCTTTCTACTTATTGTTAGCCTTGTTCCGGGTGATTTCCGTTGCCGGCGACAGAGAGAAGCATTCCGATGTCCCCATGACCCGGCCTGCGGAGCTGTTAGCGGTCATCGACGGCCGTGGCAGCTCCGCCAGCGATGTTGAACTGCCGAACAGCGATATTCTGATGGTCTACGAAGTATCGGGGCATCCCGGTCCGAATTTCGCCAAGTCCCATGATGGCGGCCTGACTTGGACGCCGCCCTACCAGAAGCGCGACAAGGACGGCAATCCGCTCCAAGGCTCGGGGGAATTCAACCTTATCCGTTTGAAGAAGCAAGGCCTTGGGTACGTGGGCCGGAGCGACGGGAAGATCTACTTCTGGCGCAGCGAGGACTTGGGTGAGACGTGGCAGAAGCCGATCCAGATCAGCCCGCCATCTCCATTTGGCGTGGCCACACTGAACAACGTGATCCTGCGGACGGAATCCGGCCGTATCGTTCTGCCGGCCTACGGATACATGACGCAAGCCCACGCGCATACGGCGAACCTGGGCTTCGAGCAGATTCCGGGACCCCGTGCCCTGGGCGGACTCCGCGACAATCAGTGGATTCCCACCGGCGCTCATCACACCGATCCCGGCTTCTGCTGGTCCTTCGTCTATTACTCCGATGATGACGGCCTGAGTTGGAAAACCAGCCATTCAGGCGAAATTTATATCTGGGACGGAAAGACTTCAAGTTGGAGCATGACCGGTGAGCCGGCCGTAGTGGAGGTGGAGCGCGGAAAGCTGCTCATGTTCATGCGCTCCAATTGGGGACGGCTCTACAAGTCCTGGTCATTTGACGATGGTGAAACCTGGATGGCGCCCACGCCTACGCCGCTAGCCGCATCCGGAGCCCCGGCGCAACTTCGCAAGATCCCCGGCACCGGCGATCTGTTGGTGGTCTGGAACCAGCAAAGCCCCAGGGAAGTACGCGAAGGGCTGATCCGTACGCGCCTCAGCACCGCGATCAGCCGGACCAACGGTGCAATCTGGGAGTTCTTTCAAAATATCGAATCCAGCCTGGAAGGGACCCGCGTAGAGCCCGGCGCCATCGGATTCTCAAGGCCGGAAGGAATCGTCGCCGGGCCGACGGAGCCCGCACCGGAGAGGAGTGCCGACTACGTCATCGATCTTCCGGAGAAATACTGCCGCTGCTCCTATCCATCGGTATTTTTCTATAGGGACCGTGTCCTGATCGGCCATACCAATGCTCATTTCGATGCCGAAGGGAAATACGTGATGCCAGGCCGGCTTCGCGTCGTACCGATCTCGTGGCTTTATGGCGGAGGTAAAAATATGCAGCCGAACGATGCGCTGAGAAAGATGTTCCCACTCCCGTGAAACCGGCCGTCATTACCCGGCGATGGCCGATGTTCGCGGCCGCCACGACGGCATCCGCGCTATTGCTCGCGCAAACCCTTGTGGAACACGGGCCAAGCGCTGAACCGGCCATTTATCCCGACCAGATTATCCTTGGATGGCGGGGCGATACTGCGACATCTCAAGCGGTAAACTGGCGGACGCAACTTACTGCCGGAATCGATCGTGCGCAGGCGGAGATTATTCCAGCCACCCACCGCGTGGTGCTGACTAACTATCCGAATGGTACGCGCGAAGCACAGGTAGATCCGGAAGGAGTTCGCACCGTACAGGGGGAGACCACCACCCTTCAGGATCCGCCTGTGGCCTACCATTCGGTGAATCTCACGGGACTGACTCCTGGAGAAATCTACGCGTATCGCGTGGGCGATGGTGAACATTGGAGCGAGTGGTTTCAGTTCCGGACCGCCGACGCGTCTCCGCGCCCGTTCAAATTTCTGTATTTCGGAGACGCGCAATTTGGCATTCGATCGTTGTGGCCGCGGGCGCTGCGGGCAGCGGTAATGAAAGCGCCCGACGCGCGCCTAATGATTCACTCGGGTGACCTGGTGAACTATGAAGGGTCGCAGGTGGAATGGGCCCAATGGTTCCAGGCCGGATCCTGGCTCTTATCCACCATCCCCAACCTCCCGGCTCCCGGCAATCACGATCATCGAAAGACCAGCGAGAAGCCGGAAGAGTGGGCAATCTCCCGCTTTTGGGAGCCCCAATTTGCGGTGCCCGAGAACGGTCCCTCCGTATTGCGCAAACAGGCCTATTCCACGGATTACCAA
This sequence comes from Bryobacterales bacterium, assembly GCA_963817515.1. Lineage (GTDB taxonomy): Bacteria > Acidobacteriota > Terriglobia > Bryobacterales > Bryobacteraceae > DATMNI01. Next base: position 245,181 of record CAWFPJ010000018.1, read on the forward strand.
GGCGTGCGTTTCGTGATTCTGGACTCGGTGGATCACATCGAAGAGCAGGCCCAATGGCTGCGCAAGGTGCTCGCCGCGCCGGACGGGCCGAGGCCGCATCCGAATTGGACTGTAGCGGCATTTCATTACCCGCTCTTCGATGGACCGAAGAAGGAAGCCTCGTTGCAGGCGATGAATCTGGCGCGAGCCAAGTGGGCGCCATTGCTGCAGGAGTTCGGCGTCGACCTGGTGTTGACGGGACATTGGCATGACTATACACGCGGCAGTGTGCCCACCGCGCCCGAGAATGTCCGGCTCCATTCTCCGATGTGGGCATCGTCCACCGGGGGCGGCTGCTGCCTGGACAGCCAGCTCTTTCAGGTAATTGAGGTAGACGGCGATAGACTTGCCTACGACTCCTTCGACGTGGCGGGCCGCGCGTGGGACGGATTTACGATACAGAAAACGCGCGGCGGCAAAGTGCTGACGGACCGCCGCCCGCCAAACTCGAGCTTTGGTGCGTTTCTCCCCACTCCTGACCGCTGAGCGCCCGCGAGTACCGCTGGCGTTCATGAAACTGAAAAGTTCGGGAGCTAGCATCGAACATGCAACTGCATCAGGATGGGTCGTCATCCCTGCGCCACGGATCGGTGCAGAATTCCTTCTGGTTCCGGCCGGACTTTCAGGTTGGTGTCCAAACTTTCCATTGCGCAGAGCCCATCGGCTTTCCGCTGCATACACACGCCGAATATTCCATCGTTTTCTGCACCAAGGGCCTGCTGCAGGTAGAGCAGCTTGGCCTCTCCGAAAATGTCCGCCCCGGTGAAGTGATCGTCGGCAATGCTCACACTCCGCACACCAGCCATTACGGAGGTCCCGGCGAGGAGTGCGAGGGCGTGACCCTCACATTGGAGCCGGAGATTCTGCGCGGGTGTCTGGGCGAGTTCGAACTCTTCGATCGCCCGGCCCGGCAGCATCGTACTGCTCGGCAAGGTTGCCATCTCGGAATTGATGCCGTACGTGATTCGGCTGCAGACTGAGGCCGGTGAACAGCGCCCTGGCTACCGGTTGGTGCTGGAAGGCCTGGCCCGGCAACTCGTGGCCGAAGTGTTCCGTCGCTGGCCGCACCAATTGATGTCCGCGCGGCCCGCGCCTCTGGTAAACCGCCAGCTTCCCCGCCACCAGTTTGTCAAAGCCGTGGAGTACATGCACTCTTGCAGCAAGTCCGATTTTCGGCTGCCCGAACTCTGCGGCGAGATCGGCAGCAGCGTCTCGCGGTTTACGCAGCGCTTCTGGGAATCGACTCATTCCAGGCCGCTGCCCTTCTACAATCGCCTGCTGGTGGAGAAGGCGAAGCGCCAGTTGCCCGTTCCCGGGCGGTCCGTGAAAGACGTTGCCTATGGCCTCGGCTTTCGTTCCGTGAGCCATTTCTGCTCGCTGTTCAAGGCGGTTGCCGGGGCATCGCCGCAGGAGTACCTACAGCAGCGTCAGCGGATGCTTAGCACCACCGCCGCCGGCGGTCAATTCACTTCAAATTCCTTTGTTTCTTAGTCAAACTCTGGGAAATTCAAGTGTCAAATCCGCTTGATAGAGCTGCCCGACAGCCGGATCATACAAGCGTGACGAGCGAACAGGCGGGCGGAACCAGCCGCGCAAATCTAAGCCGGCTTTTGCTGCATGTGGACCGGAGTGCCGTCATCGCGTGCGCGGAACGGATGCTGGCCCGCTTCGACGTAGACGATATGAGACCACCCGAGCGCGGCTTGATTCTCGTGGCGTTGGACGACGGCGCGATGGGCATGCCGTTCCACATTGGCGAAGTCCCCGTTTCTACCAGCCACGTGGCGTTGAAACACCCGGCCTCTGCGACGGTGTGTGAGGGCGGCGCGGCCATCCTGCGCGATGATTCGGCCTTGGCCCGCGCCATCGCAGTGCTGGACGCGGTGCAAGAACAGAGCATCGAACCGGCCAATGAAATCGCCGAACTACTGCGGCAGGCAGACGAAGCGAAGCGTACAAAAGACGCCGTGATCCAGCGCATAGTCGAGCAGACGCGCGTCGACTTTTCGGTTATTTCCGGTGACCCCGATGCCGCATAGCTGCTCAGTCAATTCAATCTGGGACGCCGCCTTCCAGCAGCGTGTCTTTCGCGGCATGCTGCATGCGGCGAGTAATCCCGGATTCATTCTTGAGCTTCCGCCCGCGGAGGCAGCCGCGCCCGCATATCTTGCGGTGGTTGCCACCCTCGCCGACCGCGCGGCCACAGTGGCGGATCCAGACCAACTTCTCGATGAATCCGACTGGCGATTTCTCGGCGCGAGACAGGGCGAACCAGTAGCCGCCGATTTCGTGGTGGCTGATGGAAGTCGTCCACCCGCTGCGGATTTCTATGTGCGCCTTGGGGGAATTGAGCGTCCCGACTTGGGAGCCACGCTGGTGCTCGCCGGCGAAGCGGATTCCTTTGCTTCGGAGAGGTGCGGCAGTTCGATCTCTCTGGCAGGGCCAGGCGTTGCACAACCTCGAATCATCTCCACGCCAGGGTTCCATTCCCAATGGTTTCTTTGGCGGAATGTCAATGTTCGGCGATTCCCGTTGGGCGTCGACGTCATTCTCGCCGTGCGGCAGGAGATTGTTTTTATCCCGCGCACCACGGTGCTCACCATTCAAGAGGAGCCGGCGTGGGCTACGTAGCCATTCGCGGGGGGGAGAAGGCGATCCGGCAGGCAGCCGCCACGCTGGAACTGCTGCGCTCGCGGGGTGATGACGGCCCGATCGGCCTCACGCAGATCGAGCACCAGCTATGGGCGCTGCACAGCCGAGTGCTCTCGGAAGGTTCTCTATACGACGCCGAACTCGCAGCGCTCGCGATTAAGCAAACCGCCGGCGATTCACTGGAAGCCGCCTATTTGATGCGCGCGTGGCGCGCCACCCGCCCGCGATTGCAGATGCCGGTTCGCGCCGCTACATCGTCCATGCGCATCATCCGCCGGATTTCGGCCGCATTTAAAGACATTCCAGGCGGACAGATCCTCGGCCCCACGCAGGATTACTCGGTCCGCCTCTTCCGATTTGACCTCATGAACGAGGACAGGGGGCGCTTCCGTGAGGCCGCGACGGGGCTCTTTCCTGAAGGCTCGGAACAGGCCGGCGTTGCAGGCGAGGATTTCCCTAAGGTGCTCGACACTCTTCGGAGAAACGGCATGCTGCCGCCAATCACGGTGCGCGAGAACCAATCCGCCTTCGACATTACCCGCGAGCCGCTGACATTTCCCGTACCACGTTCGGCTGCGCTGGCAGCCATGGCGCGCGGCGAAACCGGGTCTCTGCTGGCGCTCGCATATTCAAACATGCGCGGGTACGGCGACATTCATCCGACGGTTGCGGAACTACGAGTAGGCTATCTTCCCGTGCACGTCCCGCATCCCGTGACGGGCGAGTTTATTGAGGCCGGCGAAGTCCTCATGACGGAGTGCGAGGTGGTCGCTATGTATGAATCTACAACGGAAGGGACTGTCCCTCAATTCACATCAGGCTACGGAGCGTGTTTCGGGCAAAACGAAGTAAAAGCAATCTCGATGGCGATTCTGGACCGCGCCTTGCAAAGAGGTGCAGCAGGCCAGCCTGCAAATCCCTCCGAAGATCCTGAGTTTGTCCTGTTCCACATCGATGGTATCGAGTCGATGGGTTTCTGCTCGCACTACAAGATGCCGCATTACGTGACATTCGCCTCGGATATGGACCGCCTGCGTGCCACGCAGGAGCGGAAGGAGGCGGCGGAGCATGTCTGTCCCTGAGCCGGGCCGGGCGTACGAATTCGCGCTTCTCGATCAAGACACCAAGCGTGAGGTGCGGCGCGCGGTTTTGAAAGCGATCGCGATTCCGGGCTATCAGGTGCCGTATGCATCCCGCGAACTCCCCATCGCGCGCGGCTTCGGGACCGGTGCGTTACAAGTGACCCTCTCGCTCATCGGCGCCGGCGACTGCCTGAAGGTAATCGATCAAGGCTGCGATGACTCCGTGAATGCGGCGAATCTCCGCGAGTTCGTATCGTCCCTATGCCCCGGACTCCGTGTGACCACCCAGACGCAAGAGGCCACCCTGATTCAGTCCCGCCATCGCATTCCGGAGCGGCCGTTGACCGAACGCCAGATTCTGATCTTGCAGGTGCCATATCCCGACCCGCTAGTGTTGATCGAAGCCAACGAGCAGCGGCGGCGGCGCATGCACGCGGAAGCTGACTACGCACGCCTCTACGTGAAGCTCTATGAAGATCAAGTGCAGTTCGAGGAGATTTCCATCTCTCATCGCTACCCGGTACGAATCCATGGGCGCTACGTGATCGATCCATCGCCGATTCCACGCTTCGATGTGCCGAAGCTGCACCGCAACCCCTCGCTCATCCTGCTTGCCGCGGGGCGTGAAAAGAAAATCTATGCGGTGCCGCCCTACACGGATGCGGAGCCGTTGGTTTTTGAGGATATTCCATTTCGGGTAGAGCGCCAGACGGGCTTGTATGGCGAAAGGCTCGCGTGCCGGCTCTGCGGCTCCACAACTTCCTTCCTCGAGCAATCTGAGGCTGGGGGCGAATGGCAGTTCCAATGCTCCGATACCGATTACTGCGAACAGGCAAGATTGGAAGTTCACGGATGAAGCCGCTGCTCGTCGCAGAGGGCCTCACCCGGTTCTATGGCGCCGGCTGCGCACGGTGTATGGCAAGTGCGGGCCAGGAATCCGACGCGAATCGATGCCCTCATTGCGGAACGGTGGCTGCGTTGGCGGGTGTCACGCTGCGCCTCGAAGCGGGCGAGGTTCTCGGCGTACTGGGGGAATCAGGGAGCGGTAAGTCGACGCTACTACGGCTGCTGTATCTCGAGGAGTTGCCCTCCTCGGGCGATCTGCACTTCCATGTGGATGGCGCTCATTGCGAGCCCTATCGCTGGAATCCGTACGAACAACGGCAATTCCGCGACCGGTACCTTTCCATCGTGCACCAGAATCCCATGTTTGGCCTGAATTTTCGCTTCTCCGCCGGCGGCAATGTCGCCGAGCGCATGCTGGCCGGGGGTTGCCGCTCCTTCGCCGGAATTCGCGCACAAACTGCGGAGACCTTGCGCCGCATGGAATTCCCGGTGGGGCGCATGGATGAGATGTCGGCGCGTTTTTCGGGCGGCATGCAGCAGCGTGTACAAATTGCAAAGGCGCTGGCGGCATGCCCAGTCATGGCATTCTTCGATGAAGTGACCAGCGCGCTCGATCCGTCTGTTCAAGCGCGAATTCTCGACTTGCTCCTCGAAGTACAGCAGCAGTTGAACATGGCCATGATCGTGGTGACCCACGATATCTCTGTGATCCGGCTCCTGGCACATCGCGCCGTGGTGTTGAAGGCAGGGCGCGTCGTCGAGGAGGGTCTCAGCGATCAGATTCTCGAAGATCCGCAACATCCGTTTACGCAACAACTGGTGTCGGCTGCGTCCTGAGAGGAAGAGTCCTACATGAATTGTCCGGAGTCCCCTGCCGTCCTGTGCGTGAACTCGCTTTCCAAGACGTTTCACCTGCATGAGCAGAACGCGGGCATCAACGCATTCCAGGATGTGAGTTTCGCCGTCTTGCCAGGCGCAGTTACAGCGCTCGTTGGACCTTCGGGAGCCGGCAAATCTTCGGTCCTGAAATGCATCTATCGGACCTACCGGCCCACGAGCGGGTCAGTGCGTTTTCACATATCCTCCGGCAAATGGATCGATCTGGTAACAGCTAACGATGAAGATATCCTCCGGGTTCGCAAGTGGGACATCGGGTTTGTCACCCAGTATCTCCACTGCATACCGCGCCAGAGCGCGTTAGTGGTCGCGTCGCGGCCTCTGGTTGATCGCGGTACAGCGCGTGACGCTGCGGCGGAGGCGGCGACGCTCCTGTTTCAACGGCTCCGGCTGCCGGAAAAGCTCTGGCGCATTCCGCCCGCCACGATGTCGGGCGGCGAAAGACAAAAAGTGAATTTGGCGCGTGGCCTGCTGGCCGGTACGCGCCTGCTGCTGGTCGACGAGGCCGTTGCCAGCCTCGATGCGGTCTCGACGGACCTCGCTATCGAACTGATTCTCGAACGGTGTGCCGCAGGTGTCGGCGTAATCACCATCTTCCACAATCCGGACCATCTCCGCCGCGTGTCCGGCGCTCAGATCCTCCTGCAAGGTCCGGGCGCGCCGTTATGAGCTTTCGCGTCGTGCGCGCCAATCTGGTGTTGCCTGCCGGTGTGGAACGCGACTCCACGCTTACGTGGCGGATGGAGTCACTCAAGAGATCGGATGCGCCCGCCCGCGAGGCATCTCGGAGATCGATGCCGGCGGCGCCTGGCTGATTCCCGGGTTGGTGGATCTGCACTCCGATGCCATCGAAAAATGGATCGAGCCCCGTCCAAACGTTCACTTCCCACATTCGCTCGCCTTCGCGCAAGCAGATGTCATGAACGCGCTCCACGGAATCACCACACCCTTTCATTCGATCTCCTTTGCAGACGGCGACATCGGTTTGCGCAACGCCGCCTGCGCCGAGCGGCTCGTTTGCGCGCTAGCGAATTGGACGCCTCACTCGCAGATCCACTATCGGTGTCACTGCCGCTACGAAGTCACGGATCCGGACTCGCTGCAAGCGTTATTGCGTGTGATGGCGAAAGGGCATGCCCACATGGTCTCATTCATGGACCACACTCCGGGTCGCGGGCAGTTTAAGGACACAGCGGCCTATCGAACTTTCCTGATGACCAGCGCACAACAGACCTTCGACGAAGCGGACTGCTTGGTAGCCCGCAAGTTGGCCAACGCGGATTCCGCGCCCGCACGAATCGCGGAACTGGCGGCCGCGGCGCGACAGTACGGCTTGCCACTGGCCGCACATGATCAGGACCAGCCAGAGTTGATTCCCGGAATCGCAAAACTAGGAGTCAGCATTTGCGAGTTTCCCATCAACATCGAGACTGCACGGGAGGCGAAGCGGCGGAACATGACAACCGTCTTCGGAGCGCCGAACCTGCTTCGCGGCGAAAGCCAGAACGGCTCCATGCGGGCCATCGAAGGCATTCGCGAAGGTGTCGCGGATTGCCTGTGTTCGGACTACTTGCCCGCGGCGCTGATCAATGCCGTATTCTCGCTGGCGCGGCGTGGTGAGTTGCCTCTCGCGGCGGCGGTCCGATTGGTGACTGCCAACCCTGCCACTGCAGCAGGCCTCACCGATCGCGGCGTGCTGCAACCCGGCAAGCGGGCGGACCTTGTGTTGTTGGTCGAAGACGAAGATCTCGTCCTGGTCCGCCGCGTTTGGGTGGACGGAAAACGAATCGCTGCGGTATACCCGCGGGGAGAAGGCAAATGACGACAGCCACTACGATCGCACCAGCGGTAGCAGACCCCACCCAGTTCCGAAAGATGCAATGGCGCATGCTCTTTGCGGTGATGCTCTGCTACGCCTTCTACTATACCGGCCGGCAGAATTTCGGCTGGGCGACCGCGGCGCTGATTCATGAGTTCGGGTTCACCCCGGCCGCCGTTGGCCTGATCAATGGTGGAATGCTTCTGCTCTACGGTGTGGGTCAGGCGATCAACGGCAATCTGGGCGATGCCATCGGCGCCCGGCGCATGATGCCGCTAGGTGCGGCGCTCTCGTTCGCACTCAATTGGATCGTTAGTTTCACGCACTCATTCAACTTCATGTTCCTGGGCTGGTCGCTAAATGGCTACGCACAGTCGTTGGGTTTCGCGTCAGGCGGCCGGTTGATTGCAAACTGGTGGAGCGATCGCGCGCGCGGCCGGGTCTTCGGTCTCTATCTGTTTGCAGCCGGCGCGTCATCGGTCATTACATATGCGATCTGCATCTGGGTGTTGACCGCCTTCTCCTGGCGGTACGTCTTCCGGATCCCGGTTCTGCTCCTGCTGGTGGCAGGAGCAATCTTTGCGATTGTTGCGCGCGACTCCCCGGAACAGAGCGGTTTCCAGGCAACCCGGACAGTCGATTCAGAGACCGCTCCGCTAAGCTGGATCGATCGCTATGCCCCGCTCTTCTCCAATCGCAAATTCCTGCTGGCATGCGTGACCATCGGATGTGAAAGTGCCGCGCGGTACGGCCTGCTGACATGGGCCCCGCTCGTCTATTTGGGACCAAATTGGAAAAGCAATCCCGCGGGCTTGTGGATCACTCTGGCGTTGCCGGTTGGAATGGCGCTCGGCGCATTGGCATGCGGATACCTGTCGGACCGCTTCTTCGGTTGCAATCGCTCCCGCCCCATCGCAATCTTCCTCGGACTGGCCGCGATCTCGTCGTTCCTGCTTTACGCCGCGCCTTCGCACCACGTGCTCTTCCGAGCCGTGGTGCTGTTCCTCGCGGGTTTCTTCGTTTTCGGGCCGCAATCCTCGTTTTGGGCTCTTTGTCCTGACTTGCTGGGGCGGCAACGAACCGCCACCGGCATCGGAGTCATGGACGCCTGCGCCTATGCCTGCGCCGCGGCCAGCGAACCGCTCTACGGCCTATGCATCCAAACCATCGGCACGGCTAACGTCGTCTTTCTGCTGACCGGCGTATTATGCGCCATCGGCGCCGCCTGCATCATCGCGGTCAAACGCTGAGTCAAAAGAACAGTTTCAGACCGAACTGCAGACTCCGCCCCGGCTGCGCGCCGGTAAGCGCGCCAAATGTAGGTGTGCCGAACGCATTGCCGGGAATCAAGAAGTTGGTGTGATTGGTCGCGTTGAACATATCGAAGTGAAAATTCAGCCGTGCCGACTCACCGATCACAAATGAGCGCGACAATACGGCGTCCAGGTTGCTGAGTCCCGGGCCCTCAATAATATTCCGGCCGGCCGACCCAAAACTCGTCAACGAAGGCGTCACAAACTTAAATATGTCGAACCAACGCTGCGGTGTCCGCTGGTCCGAAGGCAAGTTCGGGTTCCCCAGGACGTCCGGGCGCTGCGCTGCAGTCGATCCGACGCCGAGGCGGTCAAAGTTGTATACGGCGGTGATGTATCCTCCACGCAGCGCCGTATAGGTGCCGCTCAGAGTCCAGTCGCTGACAATCTTGGAGACGATTCCATGATTCAAAAGCTGCCTTTTTGGCCCGAAGGGTAAGTTGTACGTGGCCATGGCGGCAAAGGAGCCAGGGTTGTCGCCCTCGCCTCGTCCCCGATTGCGGGCCATCGTAACGTTCTCGGAAAGGAAATTCGGATCGCCGACGGTTGCTGCCCGCCCGCCGGTGACGTCAAAGACCCGGCCGTAAGAAAAATTCGCCGTTAAGAGCAACCCCTCGATCCCCGCTCTATGCCGGATTGAGACATCCATGCCCTCGCGCGACGCGTGCGCATTCGCGTACAGCATGAGAATGCTTTGATAATTCGGATACGGCCGCCGCGCCTGAATGTTGCCGGCTCCGGGCGTGGCGTCGTTGATGTAGACCTGCGTGTAATCGTTCTGGCCTTCCGAACCGTGATAGGCGATCTCCGCAACTGTTTGCGAGTTGATCTCCGTCTGGATGTTCAGCCCCCATTCGTAAACCCGATCATCCGGCAGAGGACTCTGCACGCCGTATGCATTCGGCAGTGGCGCGCCCTGGATCGGGTTTGAGTTGTTAAAAGGATTGCTGAGACTGATCGTAGGAGAAGTCGCATCGGCCAGATATTGCGTCGATAGAGCACCGGGACGGATGTTCGAACTCAAAGTGTCGCCCGCCATCGCCGCGATCGGCTGGTTCGCGAAGATGCCCGCGCCCGCCCGCACCACGATTCGCGGCAGAGCTTTCCACGCAATGCCAAGCCTCGGTTGCAGGAGCCGGTTGCGATAGCTGTATACCGGGACGTTGGCGATAAAACGCCCGGTTTCCCACGGCTGCAGAGTGAGGTTCTGCAACCCCGGACTGAGCGCTCCGGTCGCCGGATCGAAATTGGATGCAAAGCCCCTATGGTCCTTGTAGGGGACTCTATATTCGTAGCGCAGCCCAATATCGATCGTCAGGCGAGGCAGGATCTTCCAATCGTCCTGGAAATAAAAGTAGTGCCCATCGGTCACGCTATTCTCCCGAACCGATTCGCCCCCGAGCGTTGCGGTTGACGGAAAGCCAAGAAGAAAATCCGCATAGGCTTGGCCCGTGTAGCGCGGGATGAATGCGAAGCTGGAGCGAGTCGGCTGCGCCCACTGATTGACATCGCTCACCCATTGATAGCCTAGCTTGAACGAATGCGTCCGAAAGCTAAAGGAGAAGCTGTCCCGAATCTCCTTGCCTCCGGTTCGGACGATTCCGCCGCCGCCGCTGCCAACCGAAAGAAATCCAGTAATGCTTGCGCTGGGCACCCCGTCATAATCGATGGGCCGCGTAGGGAAGCCATTGATGCCAAGCGTCGCGCCATACCCTTTCGTTGTGTCTGGATTGGTTAGATAGTACGGCCGCGCCCACCAATTCGCCATGGCCTCGTTCACGTAACGATTAGCGAAGGTGTGCGTGTTCGAAAGGGTGACCCCTTCGGTAGTGAGCGGCTGCCCGTATTGAAAGGTGCTGATCGCGTTGGAACTCCACACCGGAGTGTCGTCGTGATAAACGCGCGCGAACCAGCGATCGGTATCCGTCGCGCGGAAATCAAGTTTGCCGATGTACTGGTCGGTGGTGGCGTTGGCGGTGGAATCGTCGCTGGTGAAGTTGTAGGCGCGGCCAACGGTGTTTGGAGCAGGAAAGAATTTCTGCAATTTCATCGCCACCGGGCTGAGACGGTTGTCCGGAATCAGATTCCCGGGAAAGGGACGTCCCGACAGCGGATCGATGAGGGGCGTGGCGAACTGTCCGGCCCGCTGTGCATCGGTCGGTACTACGCCGGTCAAGGAAACGAAGTTCCGCACCCGCTCGCCGTTGTAGGAAAAGAAGAACCACAGCCGGTCTTTGCCGTTGACGAGTTTCGGCAGAACGATCGGTCCTCCCACCATTCCTCCGAATTGGTTGCGCTTGTATTGAGGCCGAGGCCCAGGGTCGAAGAAGTTGCGCGCATCCAGATTGTTGTTCCGTAGCTGCTCAAACAGCAGCCCATGGACCTGATTGGTGCCGCTCCGCGTTACCAGAACCATCTGTCCGCCGGGTTTGATGCCGTACTCCGCGTTGTAGAGCGAGGTCTTGATTTCGAACTGCACAAACGCGTCGGGATTCGGAAAGAAATCGACAAGAGCCCGGTTGCTCGAGACCAGCGCGCCGTCCATATATACGGCGTTGTCGATTTGCCGCTGCCCTTCTACGGAGACGCGGTCGCTCGAACCGCCGTCCCGCTTCTGCAAGACGGAGGGCGTTATGTTGGCCAGGACCTGGATGATATCGCGGGTCTGGTTCGGCAGCACCGCAATCGCCTCGTTACCATAAGTCGCGCCCGTAGCAGGCGTCTCCGTATTCAGCACCGGAGTTGTCGCGCTTACGTCGACGCTCTGTGCGACCGTCCCGATCTGTAGGGCAAAATCAGACCTCACGGTCTGCCCCGCATCCAGCATTAGCGCGGTGCGGATCTCCGCCCGGAAGCCTGTGACCGCAACCTTTAGATCGTATTTGCCAAACGGCAGGCTGGAGGCAGTGTAGTCTCCGCTCTCCGTCGTCGTTGCATGAAACTTCTCGTTGGTTTCCACGCGCCGGAGTTCCACTGCCGCATTGGCGACAGCATGCCCTGCAGGGTCGGTAATCCGGCCCACGATCGTTGAATTCGCGATCTGCGCAAAAACGGGCGTTAGTCCAATCGCCAAGAGGGCCCCGGCGCAAAAGTAGGATGCGGCTTTAAGCATTCGATCTCCTGAATCGTGCGAGGATGTGTGATCGCCTTCGCCATATGGTCCTCTTGAAAGAATGCGCGGAGAATGGAAATCACTATCGAAATTAGCCGATTCCGATGCTCTGTCCGTTGATCCAGAAAACTCGATCACAAACCGATTGCAAGTGGATGACGGCGGCGCGACAGGATTATCTGCGGGAGAATCGCCACATGACGAGCAAGCGTCCTTTGCGCCAACTAAATAGCCATCTGGAACCACTTGACGAGGTCGTAGGCCGAAAGAGAACCGAAGGTTTTGGCCGTCCTTGCGCGACGGCGCTGAGCGCTCTTCATTACTCTCTGTTTCTGAGGGCCGAGAGGATTAGGCTACCTGGACCGGAACGTTCAGTCGTAGTCTAAGGTAGAAGGTTAGAGTCCTGCGATGAAGAAACGGAAACTCGGAACAAGCCGCCTTGAGATTGCAGCCCACTATGAAATACCGCAAGCTTGCTAACACCGGCACAAGTGTGTCCAACCTTGCCCTCGGCGCGATGGACTTCGGATCGAAGACCGACGACACCGACGCATTCGCAATCCTCGACAGCTATCGAAGCCGGTGGCAACTTAGTCGACACCGCCAATGTCTACGGAGCCCGCGAGTCCGAAAAACTGCTCGGCCGATGGCTTGCCAACCGTCCCGCCGACGTCGCCAACCGCGTCGTCCTGGCGACGAAAGCCCGTTTCGGCACCGGGCCTGACGTCAACGAAAACGGCTCGTCCCGTCGCAACCTAGACCCTGCCCTGACGGCGTCCCTGCGTCGGCTTGGCCGGGAACAAATCGACCTCTACCAGCTGCACGGGTGAGACCCACTGACCCCAACCCTGCCCGTCGGGGTCAGCGTCAACACGTGGTCGAACGCGAGCGGGCCCGTCTGCCTGAGGAACTCCAGATTCCCAGGACCACGAGACCGAAGGTGAAGGGCCCACGACTCATTTCCTGAGAGGGACCCGCCAGCAAACTCTATGCTTGGCTTGTCTCCCGTTAGTTTCAGTGCTCCCTGTTGGCCGTCTTTCCTCCCCAGCCATCTATCTTTCAGGAGATTTTGATCGCTATTGGCAATTCCACATCGATCAGGACCAACTCCGCTTATACCCCGTAGACTGGGCCGTCGTTCCAAAGTAGCCACACCCAAATCAAATGCTTGTGCACAATAGCTGTCAAGTCATCCCCAAGTCTCCAGAAAACGGAGCAAATGTTAGCACGCTTGCTAAGCGCGAAAGCACGCGCTGGCGCTTGCTTGTACTCGGATTAAGGGATCGTGTGAATACCTGAGCTTGGCGGGGCCTCGCCGCCGACCGGATAATTCTCTGGTAAGGCGTAATTGGGATTTGTTGACTTGTTCGCAGCGCCGCCGCCGAATATCAGCACGAAAAGCGCCCCGAGCGCCGCAACCGCTCCGACGATCTTGCCCACTAACTCAGCTATCCTCCCAAGAGTCCAGTCAGAAGTAACGTCCACGCGGTAACCGCCCGAGTGGGCGAATCTGATCTTGGTCCAGTTTTGACGGATCTCGCCGTTCGCACCCCAATCGTCCCAATCCAGGTTTCGGCTGCCCGCATCGAGTCCGTGAACAGTGCCGCTCTTGGCTGCGGCGTAGACATGGCCTTCGGTGTCCTTGACGCACAAGACGATCATGCAATCATAGGGAGCGCTGCCACTGTCGTGGAGATGGCCCCAAGTATGCGTGGTCCCATCGCTGAAGACGTCGAGGTGCGCATAGCCGCCCACCGCGATCCCCGATCCGAACGTGATATTGGCCCCGTCGACCGAAAGCCTCTCTGGCTGCACCTGAACGCCCATAGCGCTTGTCCACACGATGCTCCCGTTCTGGAAGTCGCTTCGCCGCCCGATGCCGTCATTGTATTCCCCTGTTAACGGGTAGCCCAGGAAACTCATCTCCCACCCTATGTTCGACCATGCCATGCGAATTCCGTCGCGCACATCCTGCGGTCCGGTGTTGGGGTGGAAATAGATGGATCTGTCGCTAAAGGAGCCATCGTTCAGGAAAAGGCGGAAGTGATTAAACCGGCCGATCTGGTCAAGGGTGCTGGACTCATCGGTCATCGGATAGCCAAACCCCTCCCACCCGATCAATCTCCACTGATCCCGTATCGCTCCGTGAACTTCAAAAGCTCCGAGGAAAGGGTGCCAGTAAATGGAACCGTGTTCAAAGTGGTTGAAGCGGCCCTTACCGTCGGGCGTTCCGGTCTCGTTTGTTGTTGGATACCCCAGGAAACCGTCAGGGCCGCCTTTTTGAATATACTTATCCCGGATGGGTCCATGGACTTCCAGCGGAATTCCGAAAGTTCCCCCATAGAGTGTAGCTGCTTGATACTGTTGTCCGAAACCCAATGAGAAAACCTGGACCTCGCCCATCTTTTGTCCGATCCATGGATGGGCGGAGGCAAAACCAGCAAAGTCGGGTACATGTTTTGGCGAGTCGTTCCTTATTATTGGACCTAGTGACTGGAACGTTTGCGGCAGATTATCGCCTTGTTTGTGCGTCTCGGAGTTCGTGGATTTAACATCTATAGGTTCGTTTGCCATTTTGATATCTCCTTACGGATTTAAAATCTGCACGTATTGTTGATGCAACGAATAGTTCCCTTTTCGTTGAGATAGTGAAATTCCAGCGTGGGGTGCTCCAGATTCCCAGGACCACGAGACCCAAGGTGAAGGGCCCACGACTCATTTCCTGAGAGGGCCCCGCCAGCAAACTTTATGCTTGGCTTGTCTCCCGTTAGTTTCAGTGCTCCCTGTTGGCCGTCTTTCCAGTCGCCAACAATCTCGAGCATTGAAGTGGGAGTCCTAGTTCCCATTCCGACCTTGCCGTCAGAACCGACGCGCAAAGCCTCTACCTTATTTGTCCTGATGACAAGCGGCTGTTGATCGGTCGTACCCAGAAAGTCGACTTTTGGGCTTGTGCCGACGTTGCCTGTATTTTCCCAGCTCATGATATTCTTACCTCTGTGTTTTGTTGCGTACGATTGACATGTGATTGGAATACCGCCACGCGCTTGGCACGCCCGCTAACATGCGGTATGGCCACCTCGGCCGTTTTGATCCAGGTGAGTTTGTTCGGCTGCTGTTTGTTGAACCGTTGAGTTCATTCTCCGGTACAAGGTCAGCGGCACCACGGACGTTTATATTCCGCCCGTCAGGTTGCCCTTCTGCAAGCAATTCTTCCAGCACCTGAATTGCACCGCTGATCCGGAGAGTTGTTTCGTGTAAGTACGTTCGCTGTTGCTCTAGTTGTTCGCCTGCGGCCTGACCTGCTTCAAGTTCTTTCCTCAAAGCTTCGATGCGAGGTCGGATCTGTTCTCGCATGGATGGTTGTACCTCTGTAGTATGCCGCGCGTCCCCATGAACTCCGGGCACTCCAATGCCATTTCATACACCTGAAACAGCGGCCATTTTAAATCTCCTTAGGATTGACTTTTTTGGGTCTCACTGTGCTTAGCGCAAGGGGCTGGAAAAAGAGCTCAAAGTTCTTTCAGGTTTAATTTGGGGGTGCGGTGCATCGGCTGGCTCTGTCCGTATGCGGCCGAACGCCATAGCCACTCGAACGGGCCAAACCTGTAACGGGCACTCCATAGCTTGCTGAATTGAATTTGCGCCAGATAAAGAAGCAGACCCAGGGACGCCGCGGACGCCGAGCCGATTCTTCCGAACAATCCGAGACCATACCCGTAGAAAACGAAACTCAGAACGATTGACTGTACCAGGTAATTGGTGAGTGCCATTTGCCCTATGGCTCTGAATCCCGGAAGTGACGAGGCACGTCTGGGCTTCAGCCAAAGCAGGACCGCCGATGTATATGCAAGGGCGACGAGGATTGGCGCAGTGAAATTGAGACCCGGCAACAAACCCGGCAGGGCCATGAATAGCGCCCCGAGGGTAAGCCCTGTGCCGAGCGACATCCCCAGCTTGCCCCGATTCTTCTCCGGCTCGCGCAGAATGCCGCTGCGCCACGCCGCCAAGCCCAAATACATCAAGCCGACGGTTCGGGGCAGGATTGCGACAAACAGGGGCACGATCAGAGACCATGATTCGTGCCAGCGGAATCTCAGTATCGAGAGGAAGTCGCCGTTCGAATACACTTCTCGCGCCCGCCCGATTAGCTGGGCGGCCTCCTTGTCCGAGGGGAACGGCAATCCGAGGGAGACAACCTCAGGCAAGATAATCGCAGCCGAGCCAATCAAAACGAGTGCCGCCCAAGGCAAATTCAGTGCAGGCAGCAGCAGAAGCCCACAGATCGCGTACAGCGCCAGGATGTCACCATTCCAGACGAAGAAGAGGTGAACGACGCCCATCGCAAACAGCCAGCCCATTCTCCGAACCAGAAACGCTCGCGTGCTGACAGTCCGGGATGCGGAGCGCTCCGCCTGGATCGCGATACTGACACCGAACAAGAACGAAAAGATGGTGACTGCTTTGAATTCCAGAGCGACGGCGACCAGCAGACCCACAATCTGGTCGGCTCGGCTTGGACCGTTGTCATGTCTTAGAATGTGCTCCAGCAACGGAACACGAAACACGGTCTCGATATTGACGATCAGCACGCCAAACAGCGCCAATCCCCGGAGCTCGTCGATCTGTGGGTAGCGCTCCGCTTGCGTTGTGGGCTCCCAGTTCGCGTTCGGGCTCATGCTTTATGACCGCCTGCGTCATCTGGCCCCCCGAGCAGGCGCATGACAAGCAGACCTATCAATCCAACCGCGAAAATCATGCCGGCGCTGGCGATAATCGGGATCAGACCCGGTTGGTATTCGAGTGCTGGGATGAACTCGCCAAACCAGACACGTTCACGCGTTGCCTGGTAAAACCCGAGAACCGCCAGCGAAAGGACTTGGCCCTTCCATCCAAAGCGCCGCCCGATCATCAACAAGACAACCAGAATCACCGCGCTGATAGCAAAGAAGAGGAACCAGGGCAACGGGGAGAGTAGCAGGAGCGGGTCTTCATTGCCCTCTATCCGGCTCCGCCATAGGCCTCGGCTGCTCTCCAGCCACATTCTCCCAATCAGGCCAAGGCCGAAAGCGATCCCCCCGACGGCAGCACCAATTCTTTGCTTTTGATTCGGACGTGCAAAGTAGGCGGCAGCGCAAAGGGCAGCTGCGACAATGCCGCAACTGACGATCCAGAAAGGTACCACATACGGGATCACAGTACGGTCCAGACGCGCGGCTAGAATGTCGTGCCGGAGGTGTAAGGAGACTGCCGCCAAGCCGGCAAGAAACAGGATCGCCACGAGGGCGGCCGCCAGGAACCCACCAGGATTCCGGCGCCGGTGGCGCTGAAACCGCTCCCACGGAGTCGCTTCACGCGCCGTAATGGGTAATTGTTCCAGATGCCGGCGAAGGTCTTCCGCCAAGGCCTCCACCGAACGATAGCGGCGCTCCGGCTCCTTGCGCAGAGCCATGAGTAGGATTGAATCCAGATCGCCGGCAAGACGCTTTCGTAGGCGGTTGAGATCTCCCTCCCGGACCGCACTGACTGTTTCGGGCGTGATCTGAGCCCGGTCGCGGCCGGGTTCCTCTCCGGAGGTGGTAATGATTTCACTGGGGCGCACGGGGTCCACCTCCGAAATCATCCTGACCATTTCATGTATCGCGGCGGTCAGTAGTCGATGGGGACGGTGTCCGGTCAGCAATTCGTAGAGCACAACTCCCAGCGAATAGACGTCGGATTGTGTTGTTATCAGGTTCCCCTTCACCTGCTCGGGGCTGGCGTATTCAGGCGTCATCATCTGGGCCAGGGTCTGAGTTTCGGGCGCTTCGCCGGTTTTCCCGCCCGACAAAATCTTGGCGATTCCGAAATCGAGCAGCTTGACGACGCCATCGTTGGTGACAAAAATATTCCCTGGCTTCAGATCCCGGTGCACCACCAGATGCTGGTGAGCGAAACGAACCGCCTCGATCACGCCTCGGAACAGCTCAAGTCGCTGGTTGACATTCAGCTTCCGGTCGTCGCACCAGCGGTGGATCGGCTGCCCATCGACAAACTCCATCACAAAGAAAGGCCACCCCTCCTCGGTCACGCCGGCATCCAGAAGCTTAGCGATGTTCGGATGGTCCAGGTTAGCGAGAATCTCGCGTTCCTGCTGGAAACGGGCGATGACGGCAGCGGAGCTTGCGGGGGGCAGCACAAGCTTGATGGCGACCTGGCGGTGAAAGGTCTCGTCAGACCGCTCGGCAAGATAGACCACGCCAGCGCCGCCTCGCCCGATCTCACGAATCAGGGTGTACCCGCCGAAGCGCCGGCCTTCCATTTTGGGCAACTCCAGATTGAGAAACGGTGTAGCCGCGCCGAGCGCCGGCCGGTCCAGCCAAGCCGGCGCATTGTCGCTAGACTTCAGGAGGCGGGTGACCTCGTTACGAACCGCATCGTCGCCGTGACACTCCCGTTCGAGAAAAGCTTCTCGTACCGAACCACTGAGCGTGAGCGCTTCTTCGAAGATTTTCCGGATTTTGCCGAGATCTTCTGGCGTCATTGTGAATTGCCTCCGGTTAGCCTAGCGCAACGCGGGCAGAAAGTAGCTCATAATCGACTGTAATGGATAGCCAACACGAACACGACCCGCATACCATCACCGCCCTTCTCGATCGGTGGCGACGCGGTGATCAGGAGGCTGCGGACCGGCTTGTGGAACTAGTCTACGGCGAGTTGCATCAGATTGCCGCGCGAGAAATGCGCCGTGAGCATCGCGAACATACATTGCAAACCACCGCAGTCGTGCATGAAGCCTACCTTCGGATCATCAAGTCCCAGCCAATAGACTGGAAGGATCGCGCCCATTTTTACGCAGTGGCGGCCCAGCAACTGCGGCGAGTTCTGGTGGACCATGCCCGGCGCCAGCAGAGCGAGAAAAGGGGTGGTGGCACCTCTCCACTGTCTCTCTGGGACTCAGATGGCCCGGCCATCGCGTCCGACGAACATGTCCTCGCCGTAAACGAGGCATTGACTCGGCTTGAATCCCTGGATCCGCGAGCGGCCAAGGTCGTTGAATTGCGGTTCTTCGGCGGACTCAACGAGGTAGAGACGTCGGAGGCTCTGAGCATTTCGGTGGCCACTCTAAAGCGAGACTGGGATTTTGCAAAGGCTTGGCTCGCTAGGGAACTCTCCTAACGAGTTTGTTTTGTTGCAAAAAATCGCGGGAAATGAAAGAACCGGCCAATCCGCTCCTCCGAGATTTTCAGCGCCGGAAACAGCGAGCCGGGCCTCACAAGCGGGCAAGATCCACCGGCTCGCACACGCGAAATCCGCCGCTCCCACTTTCTCCGGATGCGGACGAGAGATTCGGTTGGATCTTGCAGCAGTTCCGCCACTTCGAGTCGGAAATCGAGCCGATCGTCTCGCGTCGATTCCAGAAGAAATTTGGCGACATCGGAAATCGACACTGACTCGTTGCGCGCGTTGGCCATTAGCCCTCTAATCTCCTCGAGAAAATCTCGAAGGGTGTCGGAGATCCGAACAGACAGGGTCTGTTGCTGTGGTTTTCGCTCCATACCTCATCTCCTCTTCCTGCAAATAAGGGTGGGAATGGCTCATGCGGTGAAATGCTGCAAAAATGCTAGCGCTATCATGTCTGCCCAAATTCTCCTCGCTCTCCCCGCCGTGGCTCTGCCCGTCCTGGCCCAGCAGGCTTCGTCCGCCAGCCTCACCATCCACGCCGACCGACCCGGACCGCAGGTTGATCGGCAACTGTTCGGCCAGTTCGCCGAGCACCTCGGCGCCGGAATCTACGGCGGCATCTGGTCGGTGAAGACCAAGATTCCGAACACGCGGGGATACCTGTCTATGGCGAATTGCCAATTTGGCCTGAATACGGTTGCCTGTGAGGTATTGTGACCATTGCCGGGATGCGCGACTTCATCGTCCTGTTCGTTCATGTGATCGTCACCGTGCTGCGACGGGCGGGGCCGGGGGGACTCCGTTCCGTGATTGCCGAGTCCGCGCTGATCCGGCATCAACTGCTTATCCTCAATCGTGGGCGCAAGCGTGCGCCCAACCTGCGCGCCTCGGATCGCCTCACCGCCGGCTTGTTCACCCTTTTCATGAGCCCGGCACGCATCCTCCGTTCCGCCATCGTCCTGAAGCCCTCCACTTTGCTCCATCTGCACAACCTGCTGAGGAAACGCAAGTACCGCCTGCTGTTTTCGCCCCAGCGCAGGCGTCGACCCGGCCCGAAGGGACCGAACCGAGAACTTATCGACGCCGTCGTGGCTATGAAGCGGCGGAATCCCAGTTGGGGCTGCCCTCGCATTGCCCAGCAGATCGCGTTGGCTTTCGGCGTCGAGATCGATAAGGATGTGGTTCGCCGTATTCTGAGCGCTCACTACCAGCCAGAATCGGATTCAGCAGGTCCATCCTGGCTGACGTTTCTCGGCCACATGAAGGATAGTCTGTGGAGCTGCGATTTATTCCGATGCGAGTCCGCCACCTTGAGAACCCATTGGGTCCTCGTTGTGATGGACCAATTCACGCGTCGCATCATTGGGTTTGGTGTCCACTGCGGGGGCATGAACGGCGCGGCGCTGTGCTGGATGTTCCAACGCGCGATTCGCGGGCAAGGTCTGCCCAAGTACCTCAGCTCGGACCATGATCCGCTGTTTCGGTTCCACCAATGGAAAGCCAATCTTCGAGTACTCGAGGTGACCGAGATCAAGACTGTTCCATACGTGCCGCTGTCGCATCCGTTCATAGAGCGGCTGATTGGGACGCTTCGGCGCGAGTGCCTCGACCGGACTCTATTCTGGACGAGCGTCGATCTCGCAGCCAAACTAACCGAGTTCCAACATTACTATAACGGCCATCGAACGCATTCCGGGTTGGAAGGAGGGCTGCCAGAGCCGGGTGCTAACGGACCGGCGTCACCAATCGATTTCGAGTCCTACCGGTGGCGTAGACATTGTCGAGGGTTGTATCAGACTCCAATCGCCGCATGATTTTTGAATTCGCCATGTACAGGAGCGCATCGCTAATGAACTGAAACTGAAGCTTGGAATCCGGGTCTCGCCCCGTACCGTCGCGAGTTACCTGGAGTTTTTGCGGACCACAACGGGACGAAATCATCACGAAACCGTCAGACGGACAGCTAACGATGCCCGATTCGGTTAAACTTAGAGCGGAGCCATATGGACGTAAACGTGCATATTCCTGACGATCTCGTTGAGCGCCTCGGTGCAGGGGGGGATCTCTCTCGTCGAGCGCTCGAAGCACTCGCGCTGGAGGAATACAGGAGCGGCCACATCGACAAGGCTGACTTGCGTCGACTTCTGGGGTTCGCCACTCGTTATGAGCTCGACGGGTTCTTGAAAGCTCATCAAGTCTGGACGGACTACACCATCGAGGACTTTCAGCATGAGCGCGAGGACCTGCGACGGCTGGGATTCTGACTGGTGCTGGTAATCGCCGATACTGGTCCGGTCAATTATCTTCTTCTCGTTGGATACATTGATATTCTCCCGGCCCTGTTTGGCAACGTGATCCTCCCCTCGGTAGTCAGGGACGAGTTGCAAGATCCTGGCACACCGCTCCTCGTACGAGATTGGATTGCTCATCCTCCTTCCTGGGTTGATGTGCGCCTGACCACGAGCGATCCAGACGCTGTTGCCCTCAAGGGACTTGATGCAGGTGAGGCAGCAGCAATTTCACTGGCCGTCGAGCTCGCCGCCGATCTGTTGCTCATGGACGATCGTGAGGGCGTAATCGCGGCGAGGCGCAAAGGTTTCGCAGTGACCGGAACCTTAGGCGTCCTCGACCTCGCGGCCGAGCGCGGTTTGCTGAACCTCGGGGAAGCATTCGATCAGCTGAAACGCACGAATTTCCGTTGTCCTCAGGGCATCATGGATCATTTGCTGAATAGAGCCTCTCGAAAAGCCTGACATCCCGGGCCGTTCCCGTACCAACACGAGGCTCTCAGGCCGAACGTCAGTATCCCGCGCCGAAGCGTTGTCGGGCCGCCAGACTGCTGGCCGAAAAAGATCCTCTGGGCCACACAGCGGAGATTTGCTGAAATGACCGTAAGACGGCCCTCTGAGGGCCAAGTCCCGGAGGCTTTTTTGGCCAGCGACAAAAACCAGCAACAATGTTTAACAGCTCCTACTTAATTTGTTCCACTCCTCAATACGATTCAGAGTTCGTGGTCATGAACTGTTTCAGATTACTTGGTATAGCTCGCACTCGCGCTGGCGCCTACGTGATCGCGGTCGCCTGCGACCAGATCACCTGCCAGTGTCCGGCACGGTTTTCGTAAGCATCCGTATGCCAATACCGTACGCGGGGGTATCCTTGCCCTCGCACCACGATTTCAATACTCGCCTCGTACCGAATCAGGGCAACTTCGCTATACACGCGAACTCTGATCGGGGATTCGATGTCCCAGACAAGATAGTGCAGGTCACCGGCAGCAAGAGCTTCAAGATACTGCTCCTTCGAGAGCACCACTCCGAGAGGCGTTACAAGCTCGTACTCGTCGGCGTGGAATTGGCGAGCTATTTCCACCTTGCTACTGACTAAGGCGCGTATCCGTTCGCGTTCCGTCGCTCGAACAGCTTCAGCAGCCGAGTCGGCTGTCGGTTGCCTTATTTCGATACCTCAGGGTTCCTTCGGAGATGATAGCAGAACGTGCTTAGAGTCACACTGCCAGTTGTTCAACATACTGCCGCGTACGTAGAAGCGATCCGCGACGCGTCGAAGAGACCCCAGGAAATGGAAAACGGTTAAAGCCGCGTCGCCCGGCCAGATCATATCTCTCCGTAGGCCAGCGATAGCTCATCGATAACGGGTACCAACTCTGGAATGGCAAGCGCTCGATCGACACACGTTTTCAACTTTAGCCATTCGTCAGGAACGAAGGAAATCGTGATTGTGTTTCGTTGCTGTCGAAAGTGGAAGCTGGTCGGAGCGCCGCCAGGAGTTGTCGCCCAACCCACAAACTCCCGCCCCTGCCACCGGCCACCAGAGATCAGCCCATCGAGCATGCTGGCAAATTCGCGAATCGCCGGAAAACAAGTGACTGGGTAGGTTACGTTCTTTCGTTCCATCAGGATCGCCATCTCAAGATCTCCCTCGCTGGTCACCATGCTGGACACGCAGTAGTCTTCACAGGTGATCTGAGGAAGCACCGGTGAATCAAGGCCACGGATTGCGCCGGACCGCCGCACCGGCAGACCCTCTCGAAGCCAATGACCTCGTGCGGCAAGGCGGTAGAGAACGGGTAACCGGTCGAAGAGTGCCTGATTGATCGCCGCGATGCTCTCCAAACTCTCGTCTTTCAGGGCCACATAGAGGTTTCGCCCAGCAAATACTGGCTTGGTAGCGTTCTGGCACGTACGCAGTTTTGTGATGAGCTCCGCAGCGGCTCGAGGGACGGCATCGGGATCGATCTGGCGTTGCGTGAGGAGCGGAGTGCCTGCGATTCTAATGTTTCCCAGGTAGTAGCGGTCCAGTTCAATTCCGCGTTCGACTCGAAGTGCTCGCAACGCAAGAAAGGCTTCGAGCACGCACGCGAGCGACTCGGATCGGGGCGTCGCCGGATCGGCCGTTAATTCTTCACAGCCCACTTGAACATACTTGGGCGAGAAAGATGAATTCGGCTCGCGACAAGTAGTGGCGTTGTTCCCATTTCCGTCGGATCGCTAACATGGCTTCCGCTGGATGGGTTCGCAGGTCGGCCACTTCGATTCGATCGTCCAACCGATCGTCGCGGGCCGATTCCAATAAGAACTTCGCAGCATCGGACGTCGATACCGAGTCGTTGGCGTGTTCAGAAAGGACCGTCTTGGCTCGCTCAAGATAGTTGCGTAAGCTGTCGGGTACGCGAATCGATAGAGTCTGTTGCTGGACTTTTCGCTCCATAGTGGTTTATCTCCCTCCTTACGATTTCGGGGGTAGTTGTTCGATCACGATCTGTGTGCCTCGTCGGTCGTTTGAATGAAGGCATCGGGCGCCGGCTCGACACAGGGAACACGATGATCTGGGCCGCCTTTTCAATCAACTCGTTCCTGGAGTTCCCAGTCTTGTTCCCTGCATGATCTGCCGCGAAGTCAAGCCGTTTGAACCCCGTTCCTAATGTTCCTTGTGTTCCTAGAGTTGTTGAATGTAGTTCAACAATAAGGACACGACGTCCATATGAGTCGTAGCAGGAAATCCAGAACACTCGGAACGTAGGCATTCTACTGGGCAAGACTGGGAACTTGCCGGGAACAAGACTGGGAACGCTGGGAACATCTTCATCTCACCCTGCCTTTCGATACCGCCATTCGAGGCGGGTGCCCTGACGCTCTCGATACCGCAGCCAGCCCTGGGCTCGCAGACATCGCGCGGCACGAATCTTATCCGTCTGTGTCCACTGCGCCTGGGGCTTGTCGATACATCGCTGCAGGACTTCCGAAATTGCCGTGCTCTGTTTGCTCTCCAGCCATGGCGCAATCACCTCTTCCCACGGATCGCCTTCGTATCGCGTCTCCTGCTGATCGCTGGCCAGTTGTACCAGGTCCGGAGTGTCGAGCCACCACACCGACCCGGATTCGTATTTGACCTTAGCTTCCGCCCACAGTTGGTCGCGCATTCCGCCGAGCCCGTCCACGTCGATCCGCCCACACACAACGGGCCAGAAACGCCGTCCTCCGGTCTCGTCCCGCAGATAGTTGCCGTGGTTGACGGTGCCGGCAAAGACGCATTGGCGGGGGGATTCCACCAGTCGCATGCCGTAGGGCGGGCGGAAGCGGTCCGTGGTGCGGCTCATGAATGCCTTGATACGCGCCACCTCGGCGTGATTGAGATTGTCCAGTTCCGAAAGCTCGATGATCCAAACTCCCCGCGTCTGCATGGCGGCGTCTTTACTGCCCAAGTCCGCCAGTTCGTCGGTAAAGTACTCGCCGGCGATCGTTCGAAGTGCCGTCGATTTTCGGATGCCCTGCGCTCCTTCGAGGATCAGGCAGCAATCGGCCTTTGCCCCCGGTTGGAATATTCGTGCGACTGCCGAGATAAGCCAACGCGACCCCACGGCGCGCGAGTAGTCGGTATCGTCGACGCCCAGGTAGGTAGATACCCATCGGTCCAGGCGTTCGACTCCGTCCCAATCAAGGCCCTGCAGATAGGCCTTCACCGGGTGAAATGGATGATCCCGAGCGACTGTCTGAACAGCTTGGCCGGCGACGTCTACCGAGACCAGGACCCCTTGCCGCTGCAACCATTCCGCAGCCAGACGATCCTCGTGATCGGTCCATTCCCCCTTTGAGACGACGCCCCATGGGGCTGGCTTGAGAACGACCGTTCCAAACCCGAATTGGTTGAAGGCGAGGACTCCGCCCCATTCCGGCGCATGCCGGAAGGCGGCAATTGCGTTCGCCAGGACCGGCAAGATACGACCTTCCGTAGTGTTCATAGGCGGTTTGGAGCGTAGCAAGTCCCTCTTCCATGCCGAACTCGCGAAGTCGACATGCGCGATTTCATCGAGGACTGTTTCGGGGCCAACCGTGGCGAGATGGTCATCGATTCCTTTACCCTTGGCAAAGTCCCATTCCAGGAAGCCGACACTAGCCCCACGGCCGCGCAAGTGCGCGCCGAGCACGGAGCGGGCGATGCGGACGGCCTCCTTGGTGACCGCATCGGCATCGTAGGCGATCACGACTCTGCGGCCGGCCCACACGATCCAATCGAGATCCGGGATTGCCCCCTTTACGTCCAAGCGGCTCTCGTCCGGCCCGACGGCCTTACCGATGGTTCCGCGCCAGTTGTAAACGCCGGCAATTCCCACCGGCAGAAAGCGGGGCTGTGCTCGCGACCCGTGGTTGGCCAGGCGCCACAGGGCGAGCGTCTTGAACTCCCCCTCCGTGATCACGATGGGCAGGGCTGCGTCGCGAAGGGACTCTTGGCTGACTCCTGGTACTACGTACAACAGGTTGGACCGGCCCGGCGGGCTGAGGTATTTCTGCCTGGTCTTCAGATTGCCGGCCAAGTCGTACTCGAGGTCGGGCTGATCCCTGCGCAACCGGTACTCGCGGACGCAACCGGAGCCGGGGTGGAAATACGGAATGAGGATACCAGCATAGTTGCCGTTCTTGCGGCCGGTGATCTCAGCACCAGCAAGCGAATCGACCCGACGCAGGCCAGCGCGGGCACCCAGGGCGCGGTCAATCCAACGCGCCTCCAACTCGGCAAGATCAGAGGTTGTCAGATCTGACCCGGCCAGGCTGTAAGACCTAGAAACACCTCCCTGATCACTGGAATCGCGTGCAACAAGTGGCGGACCTTCGAACGCATTTTCGTCCCTGTCAAGCCATTTATCTACATGACCGAAATGGGTGTCGGCTGGGTCATTTAAGAACATGACCAGACGCGCGAGTCCTTTTCTCGTTGTCGTAAGGTGAAGTCGATCCGCGCCCGAGCGGAGATCCGAGGCCGATGCGACGGGGCTGGCTCCGAAGAAATCGGCACTGAACCCTCTGATGGCTATCGCTGTCAGAGGGTTTGGTTTTTGTGGTTTGCTTCGCCCACATTTCTTTGGTGGAGTCTCGGAGCGGAGGCCTTGGATAAATAAACGCGAAGTCGCCGGGCCACTTTTGCCCGGCTTCCTTATTGACTGTCCGTCTGCCTCCTCCGCTGCGCCGACCGTGGCGCAACTCCGACCACATGGATGCCGCGACCCCGGCGCCTGGCTCGTGCCGGCTCCGGCGAGTTTTTTGCCTCGGTCGCCGCGAACAGCCGATTTCTTAACTCCTCAATGCGTCTGTGGAGCGCCGCCACATTCAGTGATTCGTACTGGGCTTCGAGACGCTTCCGCGCCGCCTGTGAGATCTGCCCCGACTCCATCACCCGCTGGTAGGGGGTTCGCGGTTCGTCATATGTGCGATGGATCTTGCCCCCCACCCGGATCTTTTCCACCAGCTTGATCGTCGGCTGGAAGAAGTTCTTGTACCATCTCACCGACTGATACAACTCACGCAGGATCGCCAATTCGCCGGCCGTGTCCAGACGCCGGTACCCCGCCACCTTCCGGACATGCGTCCAGTTCCGCTGCTCCACCCAGCAGTTGTCGTTCTTTTGGTACGGCCGCGAACGCGACATCTTGATCTTGGCATCCTGGCAGTACCCCCACAGCAGGTCGTTGATCATGCCGCTGTCATTGTCCGGATGGATCTCCCGGATCCGAAACGGCACCTGTTGCCGGATATTTTCCATCCCCGCTTTCGTGGCCGCCTGGGATCGCCCCATGATCGCCTCCCCTTCCCACCACCCGCTGGCAATATCCGCTGCTGAGAGCGTATGCACATACTCACCCGCCGTCGAGCGGCCGCAATGGAACACATAATCCAATTGCAGATTGCCCAGTTCCGTGGTATCCCACTCCGAAGCCACTTTCACCGGCACCTTTTGGTAGAGCAGCGGATGCACACTCGGATTCCGGTTTTGGCGCAGGTGGCGCAAATCCTTTTCTCGATCCAACAGCCGGTCGATGCTACGCGGCGAGATCGCTTCCAACTTAGCTGCCACCGCATCGCTGCAAATTAGTTCCTGGGCTCGGCGCAACCGCGCGACTTCTTTTCGCAGTCCTGGCGCCAGGCGCTGTCCACAGGGGTAATCGAACAACTCCCAGACCTGAATCAATGCCGCCTGTACATCTCTGGCGTAGACCCGCTTGCGTGGTCCTCGTTTCTTCTTCTGGCGGATGGTGGCTGGATGAGCCAGCTTGCCGATCAGCACTTTCCGATTCAGCCGCGTGCGCTTACGTGCTTCATTCAACAGCCGGGTCTTGGTCTTCTTATCCGCGTTCCGGTATTCGTCCCGAACACGTTCGAGGTATTGCTCCCGTGAGTGCATGTCCATCCTTGGGCCAAAAATGGCCATAATGCACTCGCGCTTTCGGTCATATTCCTAAATGGCCCAACCGATAGCCTCATGGTCATATTTTAAGTGGCAGAATTCGTCGTCTTTTGTTTGCGTGCAGTGGTGGTGTATACTTCCGTTGAGAGAACTCAATTTTCACCCCCTATGGGTCGATGGCTCGCGCTCGAACGCGGGCCATTGTCATTTCGGGGCGAGAGGGCAAACGGCGGAACAGCGTACTCGGCAACCTCCAGAACAGAATGGAGGAAAGCCGACGCCCACCGTATCAGAACCGTATCAATACCGTGGTTGTTGAGCCCTCTCAGGATGTCAGCTGAGCGAAAGCAGACGCCCCAAGTTGTTGAAAACCCAAGTAACAGCAGGAGGGATAAGAGGGGGTTCTTATAGCTCCGGAGCAAAAGGTCGGTGGTTCGAATCCACTCGGGCGTACCAAACTTCTCATACACTTACCCGCAGTCCACCCCCCAAATCGAGGTCCAAACGAGGTCCACATGTCAAAACGAGGTCCGAACGTGGCCCATGGTAGGCGTGGTATTCGTGTGGTAACCGTCCGTTATCCAATGACCGCCAGAATTGCTCCTGCGTAATCAATAGCTTGGTATCCGTGGTAATGGTTTTTGATCATTTTCCCCACATTCTGGCCAAGGACGAGGAGGAGACAAAAAACGAGCGGTCCCTTATACACGTCTACCATCGGTCCCATGGCTACCAAGCCCGCGGCGCACCCGGCGCGCGTGTGGCGTCCGGGCCGGCCGCCTGGCGGTGTGGTCCTACCGGAAGGCCGGGGCGGGGCCCATGGGCATGTCTCACACAGGATTTCTGGCGCCGACTTAAACTTGGACGGGAATCCAGCCGGGATCTCGTAGATGGAGGTTCTTGAGACCAGCCTAGCCCTTGGGCGACCATCCAGCGTGTGCAAATCACCGACCGGGGGCTGGGCCGCAGGCACTTCCGCGAGTCGACTTCTCGTCCAACTGGATGACCTCCGGAAAACAACGATTTTGGGACCCTTCACCGTGCTCGCCCCAACTCGTTCCCCTTGCTAGAATTCACACAGAATGGAAAAGCGGTATCAAGTTTTCGTTAGCTCGACATTCCTGGACCTCATCGACCAGCGGCGAGCGGTGATGCAAGCGCTCCTCGAGCTAGATTGTATCCCGGCGGGCATGGAGCTGTTTCCCGCCTCGGATGATGATTCTTGGACATTGGTTCAAAGCGTTATTGATGACTGCGATTATTATCTGGTCATCTTGGCAGGCCGATATGGATCGTTGGATTCGGCTGGGCTTGGCTATACAGAGAAAGAGTATGACTATGCCGTCGAGGTGGGTAAGCCAGTGCTCGGCTTCGTCCACGGTGATCCAGGGCTGCTTCCAGCCAAGAATACTGACACCGATCCCCACTTGCGAGAAAAACTCTCGGCCTTCAGAAGAAAGGTTCAAATGAGGCAGTGCAAATTCTGGCTCACACCAGCGGACTTGGGCACGGCGGTCACCACCAGTTATGCTCGGCTGATCAAAACCCACCCAGCGGAGGGCTGGGTGAAAGGTCGGTACGCCAAGACCGCCGAAGATGCCGAAAAATTGACGAAGCTGCTCGAACAAGTCCGCATACTAGAGCATGAGCTAAACGCTCTGCGAACCGCAGGTGTACGCGACACGTCAATGTTGGCGCAAGGCGGCGATCCGGTAACGGTGAAGTATAGGCTTGAATCCGCATCCCAAGGAGAATTGCGAGAGGCAACAGTGGCTTGGAATGCCGCCTTTCAAGTCTTCGGACTGGCGTGCGTTGAGCTCGCAAGCGGACTCGATCTGTATCGCCGGTTGTCTGCTTGGATCGCAGAACGCTTCGAACGCGGCAGAGCAACCGTCAGCATGACCGAGAGGAGTATGGACAAGCTCAAGCTTCAGTTCTTTTGTTTGGGATTAATAGAGAAGCGCGTCATCGAAGTCTCTGCTGGGGACAAGACTCAGCCGGTATCTGTGTGGGTGTGGTCCGCAAAAACTCCGACCGAAGCTCTAATCACGGAATCGTAACGTTGCCTAACGTGCGATCCTGGGCGTTCATGTCCGTATTCATCGTGGCCGCTATCAAGCACTGTCTCCTTACGACATCCGCGGTCCTGCTTGACCTGGGGTGTGTCGTTTTCCTCGCGGCCCGTTCCCACCGCGCTCTGGCCGCGGAAAATCTCTTCCTTCGCAAACAACTGGCGCTCTTCCAGGAGAGGAAGGTCGAACCGCAGCGGGCCAACGACGCTACCAGATGGTTGATGGTCACGGTGAGTCGGCTGTTCGATTGGCGGATGTCGCTGGTCGTGGTCAAGCCCGATACCTTCATCCGCTGGCACCGCAAAGGATTCCGGCTGTTCTGGCGTTGGAAGTCCAAGCCTTCGGGAAGACCTCGCCTGCCCAAGGACCTCCGCGAGTTGATCCGTCGCATGGCTGCGGAGAATCCGTCGTGGGGACAGGAGCGCATCGCTAATGAACTGAAACTGAAGCTTGGAATCCGGGTCTCGCCCCGTACCGTCGCGAGTTACCTACGCGCCGGACGGAAGCCCGATCCGAACCAACGATGGATGACCTTCGTTCGCAATCATGCCAAAGCCATCGTGGCATGCGACTTTTTCGTAGTCGTGACGGCCAAGTTCCGCACGCTTTATGTATTCGTGATCCTGGAACTGGGTAATCGGAGGATCCTCCACCATAACGTCACTGACCACCCCACGGCGGAGTGGACCCTGCAACAGTTCCGAGAGGCGCTTCCAGACGATCATCCCTATCGCTTCGTGATCCACGATCGGGATAGCATCTTCTCCCCGGAACTGGACAAGGGCGTGACGGCTATGGGGGTGCGGGTGGTGCGAACACCCGTGCGGGCTCCCCAGGCAAACGCAATATGCGAGAGGTTCGGCGGGACCCTACGCCGCGAATGCCTGGACTTTCTGATTCCGTTGAACGAGCCCCACCTGAAACTCACTCTGAAATCGTGGGTCACGCATTTCAACCACGGCAGACCCCACATGAGTCTGGGCCCGGGGATACCGGTACCACTCCCGCATTCCCCGCCGGCGAATGGGAGCCGTCATGTAATTCCGGCCGGGCACGTAGTTCGCAGCACGGCGATTCTGGGCGGTCTCCATCATGAATACGCCCTGGAGAAGACCGCGGCGTGAGCCTCCCATGGATCCGACGGGGCCCAGCCAGAGCCAGTCAGGAGGGTCGGACGACATTTTTGCGGACCACAACCAGGCGCGTTTAGCCTAGCGGGACGAGATCGGTCCTCGAAAGTCGCGAAGGGTTGGGTGATCCATTGGCTCGAACCGGGAACAGGACGCAGCGGGGCCTCTGATCGCCCCTTCGGCGTCAGACATCTGAGTTGTCACGTCAAGCATTTTCGGAAGGTATTTCAGCGGGCTTGCAGAAGCCGGCGATATTTTTCCACATGATTTTCACGCTTGGTTGAGCTTGCCGAGGCGTCCGAGATGCTAAGGCCGCAGTGTACCTGGCCTCGTCGTAGAGGCTGCGATCCTTCCAGCAGCGAAATAGGATTCGAATCCATTTGAACGCGAGGGCGCGCACCGCTGCGTGATGCGATTTCTTTC
Source organism: Bryobacterales bacterium (assembly GCA_963817515.1). Taxonomy (GTDB): domain Bacteria; phylum Acidobacteriota; class Terriglobia; order Bryobacterales; family Bryobacteraceae; genus DATMNI01. The sequence goes on from CAWFPJ010000018.1 coordinate 276,424, forward strand.
GGGCCCGCTGGGTGTCGTAGTACTGTCGCGCCCAACTGCATTTTCTGGTCGAATACCATGCCCATTCATGGAATGTTTGCCGAAGGAATTTCGGGCACGCCCGGCGCCAATCAGTATGGCACTGCTGTCCGCTTCGGCTGATCACCGGTGCGATCCCGGAGTAGCACTGCAACTCGGCAGCCGTCATGTAGCGATCCCGGTCTGTTCCCAAGGCAGCAATTAGCCGCGGGATCATCACTTTTCCTGCGCCAGGGAGTGACGCGAAGATTTCGAAGTCCGGATGCGAAGTAGTAAGTTCTTCGATTTTCTCAGCGTGTTCCTTGATCGATGCACGCAGGACCCTCAGTTGTTCTATCAAACGTTTCACCACGATCACACCCGTGGCGATGACCGCCTGATCGCGGGTTGCTGGAATGGCCGCTACAAGGGCCGTCCGCAACTGATCGCTGCGCTCCGGGCTGAACCGGTGGCGGCCAAAGAATTTCGCCAGGGCACTGGGTTTGGCTGCCTGCATGTGTTCCAGCGTGGGCCACACCGTCAAAACATCGCTGACCACTGGAGCATCCACTTCTTTGAACCATTGCAAGATTTGAGGGAAGAACATCTTCAGTTGCGAAGTCAGCCGGTTCAGATACCGAGTCTTGTCGTTTACTGCATCGCGCCGGGCTTCCACCAGGAACTGAATCGTACGCGTAGCAACTGTATCGGGTCGAAATGGCCGCAACCGATCCGGGTGTTTTCGCAACAATTCCAAAATCAGATCGGCATCAGTGGGATCACTCTTGGCACCGGATGGGTAGAAACTTTTTCGATAGTGATCCATCGTGCTCGAGTGAACTGGATACAAGACCAAATGGCCGTATTTGCTCAGCATGAACAGAAGCGAGCCGCGGGCCTGCTCCATGGCCACAGCGATCATCTGATCGGGAAACCGTCGGCCCAGTTCGGTAAAGAATTCTTCTACAGCTTCCGGTGTGTGATCAATTTCTCCCTTCCCGACACGCTCTTCGCCTGCGATCTGCATGGCATAGGCGTGCTTCTGATCAGCCCAGTCGATTCCGATCCAGACTGCGATTTCCGGCATCGCCGATTGATCGGGTTGTGCGTGTTGCATTCTTCCTCCTTGTATCTAGCGCGCTGATAGCCGCGAGCTGGCAACGCTTTGAATCCGCGAAAACCTTATAGGCAGTCTTCAGCGATCGGGACGACATCTGAGAATTCGTTTTGGACCAAAGCAGCATCCCGCCCGCCCGAAGCTCTGACGGTAGACGTCGAGTGTCCAGGGAGGATATTCGTAGCGATGGGATGCCGGCTCGCCTTTACACCATGCCAGACCGTCATCCGGCACGGCAACTGCGGCCTTTTTTCCACACGCGCTCGCGGCGACGGCTGTGGATATCTCCAAATCTCAAGCTGCTTGATTCCCAACTATAAGGGAGGATCTATCCGTATCCGATGAACGCCCCCATGTCAGCAAGGGCGTCATGTCTGACTTGAAGTGCAGCCTATTGGCAGACGCGTCGCGCATAACACCGTGAGCATTTGTGCGAACTATATGCTTCGAGGGCAGCCCTCGTGCTACTCCTCGCGCAAAGCTCTGGTCGGGTCGATACGCGAGGCATAGCGCGCTGGTGCGAAGGATGCCACCAGGATAATTGCCGTCAGCAGAACGGGCGCGAGACAGAAAGTGGAGGCATCGAGTTCCGTCACGTTGTACAGCATGGATCGGATGTAGCGGGTGAGCGTCCAGGCGCCCCCAAGCCCGGCACCAACGGCAAACAATACGAGAATCATCGCTTCCCTGAACACCATGCCGAGCACGTCGGCCGGACGAGCACCCATCGCGACCCGAATGCCGATTTCCCGAGTTCGGCGCGTTACCAGGTAGGATGTCACTCCGTAGACACCTGCGGCGGCGAGCAGGAGTGCGATTACCGCCAGACTGCCGATGACGCCGAGTTGAAACCGTTCCGGAGTCAGGGCTGCCGCACGACGCTCATCCATGGTCTTCACATCAAAAACAGGCTGATCGCGATCGACCGCGTGGACCTGCTCTTCGGCGGCGCGGATCACGCTTTTGGGATCGACGGCGGTCCGGATGACGAAACCGGCGCGAAACACCCGGCTGCCTTCACAGATGCAGCGATAAACCATTGCAGGTGGGTCCTTCCCAAGCGCACCACCCCGTGCGTCGCCCACTACGCCAATAATCGTCCAGCTAACGGAGTTGTGGTCCGGACCGAAGGCGATCTGCCGGCCTAACGGATTCTCCCCGGGAAACAGTTTTCGGACAAATGCCTGGTTGACCACGACAGGCGCCGCGGAGGCTACCCCGTAATTGGTTAAATGCGCGGGGCGCAATGAATCGTGCGAATCGAAGATGCGCCCGCTTCGCAGCGGAATTTCCATGGTGTGAAAGAAACCGGGGCTGACTACCGTGTTGTTGATGATGGGCCTTTCGCTAAACGGCACCAGGATTCGACCCACCACGCGAATTCGCCCACTCCCGTAGAAGTCTTCTTCGCTGAGCGGGATGTCAGTGAGCAACGCCGCGGACTGCGCCGCGGGCAGGTACTGGAGGCGGTCGAGCACGGAATTGTAGAAGGTGGAGTAGTCGTGATCGAGCCCACCAATCGGGTTTACTCGAAAAGTGAGCAGATGGTCGGTCCGAAAACCCAAGTCGGTATGCGCAAGGTTCAGGAAGGTGCGGGTCAGCAGGCCGGCTCCGATCAGAAGGATCATTGATACCGCGAGTTCCGCCACCAGCAGTATTTTCCGCAACCGGGATGCGCCCGGCCCGCCGCTGTGTGTCATATGGCCGGACTTGAGGGATTCGTAAATCCGGGTGGCCGCGGCTGATAGAGCCGGCGCGAGTCCAAACAAAAGGGCAGCGGCGAGTGTCAAGGAGAATGTGAAGCCAAGTACTCGCAGATCCATGGAAACCGGCGGATAGCGCAGCAGCATGTCGGGTCTAGAGGTATTGAGCAGACGCACGGCGAGCCATGAGAGGCCAATACCGGTCAAGGCGCCGGGCAGAGCTAGGAGCAGACTTTCCAGCAGCACTTGGCTGAAGATGCGGCTGGGGGATGCGCCAAGCGCCAGCCGGACGGCCAACTCACGCCGTCGACTCGTGGCGCGCGCGAGCAGCAGATTCGCCAGGTTCACGCACGCGATCAGAAGGACGAGGCCAGCGGCGCCGCTCAGTACCAGCAACGCCGGCCGAAGATCGCCGGTCAGGTACTGTTGCAACGGCCTCGCGCTAATTGCCAGGTCCCAGCGGAACTTCGTCGGAAAGATGTGATATTCGGCGCGGAGCATTTCAGCCAGACGATTCAGGTCTGACTGTACTGCGTGGGGCGAGACGTCCGGCTTGCGACGAGCAAGGATCGACACCGTGAAGATCGGCCGTGAGGGGCTAATTAGTTTTTCTGAGGACTCGTCGAGCTGCAACGGCATCCAGACCTGCGTACCGTGCGGAAAGTCGAAGCCCTGCGGCATGACGCCAATAATGGTGCGCGGCAGGCGATCAAGCCCGATAGTGGTTCCAAGGACTTTTGGGTCGCCACCGAGGCGGCTCTGCCAAAAGGCATAACTCAGGACCACGATGTTGGGCGCACGGCGGCCTTCTTCCCCAGGCGCAAAATAACGTCCCAGGGTCGGCAGCTTGCCCATCACCCGGAAGAACGATGCCGAGACCACTGCCCCATCCAACTGCTCGGGTCGTTCCACACCGGTCCAGTTTGCCGTAATGGGCGTGAGCGCAGCGACCTCCTCATAGACCCGGTTCCAGTCGCGCATGCGGTAATAGTCGGGGGCCGCCCCGATGTCCTGCTGACCCGGTCCGGAACGCTCGCCGATCCAGTCGATTAGCTCGCCGCCTGGGTACGGGAGCGGCCGAACCAGGATGGAGTTCGCCACACTGAAGAGCGTTGTGTTTGCGCCAATGCTGACCGCGAGTGTCAGGGTGGCGGAGATTACGAGCAAACGATCGCGGCCCAGGCTGCGGACGATGTGCGGCACGTTATGGAACAAACTGGTGGTCACGACGCTGCTCCAGAGACTCAGAGCCACCAATAGACTACATCACGACTCCGCCCACGACAAGCTGCTAACAACAGCTGGGGGACAGCTGGGGGTCCGGCTGGAGTACCGGTCTTTCGAATTGCCAGAAAGGAGCCGTTGTTGGGACGGCGATGGCGCTCGGGGAGGTGCGCCTCGAGGGATTTCTATGCTTGAGGTGCCTCGGCGCTAACCCTATTGGTGCCCGGTTAAATCGGCACGTCGTTGAAGCAGTGACTCGCGGGCAACCGATTGCCACTCGTGTAGTCGCCAAGTGGCGAGTGATCGCGCACCGGCGGTTCCGTCGGAATCGGTCGCTCCTGCGCGTTACACGCGATCTATTGTGCTCTCACCAAGCATTTCGGGCAGTTCCGAATTTCACTGTTTTGCCTCTCTTCCGTGATTATGCGTGGAATCGCTACGTGGTGGTCAGGGGCCGGTGCCAGTCCCAGCGACGGGGATATTCGGCGATTTGTCTTGGTCGACGCCTGCGATGTCTTCCCGGATTTCCGGCGTCGACCAATCCAGAGCGCGATTGGCCATTTGGTCGCCACAACGCAGGCTGGAGGCGTTGATTTACCGAAACGCGTTGATTCCGCTACGCTATACTATGCATTCGCTGGGCACGGATGCTACCCGGCGAAAGATCGAAAGGCGTCTAGTATGGCCAGCCGTTTCAACATATTCACAAACAGACACTGTGGCACTCACCATGCCATAGGCTGCGGCGGGTTGTGGGTGCCGTCCCTGCTCGGTAGGTGTGGAATTTTTTTCGTTCTCCTTGCACGGTTGGGTGCGCAAGTGACGGTGGAGATGTCACAGTACGACCATGAGCGCACAGGTGCCAATCTTCAGGAGTGGATTCTTCATCCGTCGAACGTGAATTCCGCAGGTTTCGGCAAGCTGTTCTCGAGAAGCGTGGATGCGAGTGTCTATGCTCTTCCGCTTATAGTTCCGAACCTCAACATCGCGGGAGAACGCCGGAATGTGCTTTTCGTGGCCACGATGGGAAACACCGTTTACGCATTTGACGCCGACGATCCTGCGCGAGTCGAGCCGTACTGGTCAAAAAATCTGGGAACTCCCGCTCCGGGCGACAGTTGGATCGGCCCGGTTTACCACGGCATCCTCTCAACTCCTTTTATTGATGTGCCCACGGGTACACTCTACACCGTCACGATGGTACGTAAGGATAAAGAGTTCAACCTATTGGTGCATGCGTTGGACATTTACAGACGGCAAGCCAAAGTACAACTCGCCACAGCTCCTGTCCTTTCCATTTGCCGGGGCGCAGACGCTCACAAACGTGAAAGGCGGACTGCAGCGAGTCGGGCTGCTGATGATGGATGACGTTTTGTACATTGCTTTCGCAAACATCGTGCCCGATCCGAGCGATCAGCACTGGTCGCAGGAAGGGTTCGTTGAGAGTTTCAACGCACGCGATCTCAGCCAGCGTCTGGCAGTGTTTCAGAGTACGCCCACCGGGCGTAAGGGCGGGATCTGGCAGGCCGGGCGGGGCATTGCCAGCGACCGCGCTGGCAATATCTATGTCGCCACCGCGGGCGGCACATATGACGGCATAACAAACTTCGGGAGCAGCGTCTTGAAATTCGCTCCGCGCTCCCTCAAACTTATCGACTGGTTCACACCCAAGAACCACGAGTTTCTGTTCCTTGAAAACATCGACATCAGCGCGGGTGGTGTCACGCTGATTCCGAACTCGCAGCTCATGTTTGCGGGCGGCAAAGAGGGTGTGATCTATCTGCTCAATCGCGAGACGATGGGCAAACTGGAAGGTAAGAACGCCGGACCGCTACAGCGGTTCAAGGCCACGAACGGTTGCGGGCAAAAGGATTGCGCGCAGACACTCGGGACGGCCTTCTGGGCGCGCAAAAATGATGGCGTCCTGTACGCGTGGGATCGCAATGACTTCCTGAACGCCTACGATTTCGTCAACCAGCGCTTCGTTACAACGCCGTCGGCCGTCAGCAAAGAGAAACGTGGAATGAACGGTGGGCCGACGGTGTCGGCCAATGGCTCCGACGCCGAGACCGGAATCGTTTGGGCTGCCACTACGCAATCGACGAAGAGCGGCGGGCTTGCTCCCGGGACGCTCCGGGCCTTTCTTGCATCGAATATTGGCCAAGAACTCTACAACAGCGATATAAACGCCGCGCGAGACGCGCTCGGCGATTTCACAAAGTTTGCACCACCGGTCGTAGCGAATGGAAAAGTATACGTGCCGACGCAGTCGAAGGCGGTGGTTGTTTACGGGCTTCTTTGCGGCAAGGACGTATCGCCGCTCGTACAGGTGCAAACCGGAAGGCCGAGCGCCGGCGAGAATGAGACTTCCGTTCAGCCGATCACCGTCAGGAACACTTCGACAAACGCGATCGGCGGGCCATTCGAGATTGCCGTGGACAACTTGACTCCCGGCGTTACTCTGACCAACCCGACAGGTGCGACTTCCTGTCCGGAACCTGCGGGAAGTCCGGTAATGAGGGCGACCGGCGCTCCGCTGTGGCTGCTTCCGGGAGCCAGTTTCTCGACGACGCTCAGGATCAAAACGACGTCCACGATTCAGGGACTCAAAGTCCGGGTTCTCGCCGGGCACGCTGCGTCGTCCTCGCGATGAGGCGAGCCACCGCGTTTAATTGTTAGCCGCGACGTGTAGGGGAATCTTGCGATCCTGCCCTGTCCCGAATCCGGCATGCTCGCCCCACTCTGCCGCATGAAGGCGAGGTTGGGTCCTGCCGCGGCGGCCACCGCAACCGCACACAAGATCGCCATCATCTTCTACGGAACATTGGGCGGAGAGCGGATGAGTTGCGCCACCAGTGGCTGCCGCTCGGCTGCGTGGGCTGTTTGAACACAAGCGGCTGGAGCGCGAACTGGATGAGGAAGTTCGATTTCACCTGGAGATGCAAATTGAGGACAACCTCAAAGCTGGCATGAATCCAGCAGAGGCTCGATATGCGGCGATGCGCAGCTTCGGAGGCCTGGAGCATATGAAGGAAACGTACCGTGAACGAAGGACGTTCGCGCTGGTCGAGACGACGGCGCAAGACTTACGCTACGCGGTGCGAACTCTCCGAAAGAGTCCTGGATTAACGATGACCGCGATAGCGGTGCTGGCGCTGGCGATTGGCTGCAATACTGCAATGTTCATCGTGCTGAATGCCGTTCTGCTCCGAGGCCGGTTCTTTTCGATCGGGGATGGGCCGGATGCTCCGCCAGTCGCGATCATCAACGATGCCATGGCTCGGCACTCGTGGCCGGGGCACAATCCAGTGGGCAGAAGGTTCAAGTTGGGCCCGCGGGATTCCGGACCTCCCCTGGTACGCAGTCGTGGGTGTCGTGGGCGATATGCGGCGGCAGGGGCCGGAGCGCGAACCGTTCCCGCAGATGTTCGTGTCGCTCGTGCAGAGTTATCCTCCGCGCACCGTGGACCTTTTCATACGAACCTCGTCGGACGACCCGACGGCGATGGCCGGGGCACTTCGGGCGGCCGTGCGTCGCGTGGAGAAGAATGCGCCGATCTATGGAGTGACGTCTTTGGAACAACAGTTCGGAATCTACCTCGCGCAGCGTCGCTTTCAGACCTCGCTGCTGACCGGCTTCTCCATCGTGGCTCTGCTGATGGCCGCTGTCGGGATCTACGGGCTCATCCAGTACTCCATCGCGACACGCACGCACGAGATCGGAATCCTCATGGCTGTGGGTGCGGAAGCCGGGGAGATTTTCCGCATGATCCTCGGCGAGGGACTAAGACTGAGCCTGACCGGATTGATGCTCGGGCTGCTTGGAGCACTGTGGCTGGGTCAGGCGGGCTCCAGTCTGCTGCGGGGAGGCAGTGCGGGATTCCAAACCGGAGGGCGGTGCACCCGATGATAGCCGGGCCTCTAGGCCGGGTGAATCGCGAGTTGCTGGATGTCATCCGAGCCGTTCACGCCGGGCAGAAGCGAATTCCGCCGGAGATAACGGCGGAACTGGCCGAGCATGCCGGGGAAGAAGATCTGAGCGCACGTGAACTGGAGGTTCTCGGACTGGTCGCAAAGGGGCACGCGAATAAAGAAATCGCCGCCCGGCTGGCGATCACCGAGGAGACAGTGAAGAGCCACATCACGAAAATCCTTGCGAAACTCAGAGCGAACGACCGGACGCATGCGGTAACGATCGGGTTGAAGCGCGGGATCATCGATTTGTAATCCCCCAAAAGTCGCATCGCGAAATAACAGTTTTGAACGTTTCGTTTCTGCTGCGTTGCGCTTAGTCTGCTAGAGGGGGTACTGTGCAACGACTTTTTTCTACCTTCGCCAGCGGCTGGCCGGGTGGCGGTCTCTTAGCGCAACGGCTGCTGCTGGGGATTGCTGAGGTTTATTGCTGCGTTGCCTGCGTGAATGCAACGCCGGTTTGCGGAACCGTCGTGCCGCAAAGTATAGGAGCGCTCGCTGGAATTCTGCTTCTGGCCGGTCTGTGGACTCCGGTGGCCGGAATTCTGGTGGCGATTGTGGGAGCGTGGACCGCTTTTTCGCTCCCGAGCAGCGCAGCGCTTCCTGCCGTACTGGCGGTCCTTGGCGCAAGCCTGGCGATGATTGGTCCTGGGGCCTGGTCCTTGGACGCGTGGCTCTTCGGCCGAAAGCATATTGAGCCTCCAGATCTTTAAAGGGCATTCACGACTATCCCTCAAAAGTCGGAGTCCAGACTTTTACCATTCAGCCGTTCCGGCATCTCACCATTTGGGGTTTCCCCGAGAAGGGTACCTGCTCGAAAATCGGTCAGGGAGGCAACAATGGCATCGGCAGCGCATACCGGACGGGAGGCCATTGAGCAATCCCGGATGCCGCAGCCCGGCATCACCAGTTCGGATCTCATTCGATTGAGTCGGAGGCCAGCGTTACTTTTGTGTCTGTGCTTAGTGGGTGGCGGGGCTGTGAGCATACGTGCAGACGATCATGCGGCCGCGCACGACGCGGGATCGAAGGTCAGAATTAACCCTCAAGCCGTCAGGTTACCCATTGTCGATGCTGTGGACAATCGATTCGTGCGTCTTTCGACAGCGCAAGGAGTATCACAGCTAAAAGTCGATCAAATCGTGCAGGACGACGATAGGTTTATGTGGTTTGGGACGAGGTACGGGCTGTACCGATACGACGGCTATAGCTTCAAAGTGTTCGTTCGAGAGGATGGAAATCCCAACAATCTTAACGGCGTAGTTATCAATGCACTCCTCAGAGGCCGTGATGGCGCGCTTTGGGTCGCGTGCGATCAATCCCTCAACAAGTTCGATCGAACTACTGAAACCTTTAGGCAGTATCCGGTTCCATACGCCACTCACATCACTGAAGACACGGCCGGCATGTTGTGGGTTGCTTCACGGAATGGCCTCTATCGCCTTGATCCGGTGTCCGGGCAAATCCAGCACTATACTAGCGATCCAAACGATCCTTCGAGCCTAAGCGGGAACGACCTCTCATATTGCGGTGAAGATCGGAGAGGTGCGTTCTGGATTTCGAGTAGCGGACATCTGGACGAGTTCGACCGAAAAACAGGCAAGGTATCGAGGCACATGTTGATTCCGGAAACACTAGACGGTTTCGGCTTCTATGAGGATCGCTTTGGGGTGTTTTGGATTTTTCACAGTTCCCCCAGCGCCTTAGCCACGCTCGACCGCGAGACGAACACTCTAACCCATTACGCGTTGCCTGAGCGGGAACCAACCATGACGCGCGTATCAGCAATGCTGGAGGACCAGACTGGCGCCCTATGGATGGCAACGCATGGCCTCGGTTTGCTCAAACTTGACCGAGAGCACGGGAGATTTCTCGACTACACCAACATTTCTACGGACCCCGAAAGCCTCCCCCAAAATAAAGTAGACGCCCTGTTCGTGGATCGGGTTGGTGACATTTGGGCAGCCCCCGGAAGAATGGGGCCTGCCTTTCTCGCATCAAAGCCACCGCCATTCAGGAGACTACCCAAGGCTCCCGGCAGTACAATCGAGCCTTTCGTTGGCGCGCTGTACGAAGATCGCGACGACATCCTTTGGATCGGTACCCCCGAAGCGCTCAACCGCGTAGATCGGAAAATCGGGCGCACCACCGCGTACAAAACCGGCGGACCGGCTGTCGGCAATGACGTTGTCTCGATCTGCGAAGATCGCTCCGGTTACCTCTGGGTCGGTACCTACGGCCATGGTCTCCACCGGTTCGACCCGCGGACGGGGAAATTTAAGACATATCGGCACACTCCGGGCGATCGCTACAGCCTGAGCAATGATTATGTGATGGGCCTGCTTGTTGACCACAAGGGCACGCTGTGGGCCGCCACTGGTGACAGCCTGAGTCGATTCGACTCTACAACCGAACATTTTACGGTATATAAGCCCGATCCGCCAGGGACGGCTTTTTACCGGACCGTAATCGAAGACCAGGAAGGAAAGATGTGGCTCGGCACAGAATCATCAGGTCTTCGACAGTTCGATCCCGCGACGGGGCAGCTGGTTATTTACGAACACAACAGCAAACTTCCGGGCTCCTTGAGCGACAACCGCATAAACTTCGTGCACTTCGATCGCTCCGGCACAGTATGGGTTGCTACCCAAAATGGACTGGATAGACTCGATCGGCAGACGGGCACGTTCGCGGCCTTCACGCAACGCGACGGCCTTCCGGGCAACGCAGTGGGTTGCGTCCTTGAAGATAATAGCGGCAATCTCTGGATGAGCACCAACAACGGTGTCGCGCGCTTCAACTCTGAGCGAAAGACGTTTTCTAATTTCTCAGTTGCTGACGGGCTGCCGGGCCCGAATTTGACTGGCTGGAGCGCGTGCTTTCAAAGCCCGAGCGGCGAGATGTTCTTCGGCGGGTTCAACGGCGGAGCGTCCTTTTTCCCTGACAAGGTGGTGGATTCCTCCGACGCGCCGCCAATTGTTCTTACTGATTTCCATTTGTCCGGGAATCCGGTGGCGATCGGAGGTAATTCTCCTCTCCGAAGATCCATCTCATACACAACGGATTTAATTCTTTCCAATCAAGACAACGTTTTCTCAATCACTTTTGCTGCACTCAATTATTCCAGTCCTGCCGCTACTCGCTATCGGTACCGGCTTGAAAACTTGGAACGTGTTTGGAACGAGGTAGGCAGCGACCAGAGGCAGGCAACTTATACGACTCTACCCGCAGGCACGTACACGTTCCGAGTACAGGGCGCGACCAGGAGTGGCCCCTGGAGCGAACCCGGCGTGGCGCTTCGCATCGAGATCCTGCCGTCCTGGTGGAGTACGAGGCCGTTCCAGGCCGCTGTCGGCGTCCTGCTGATTCTAATAGCGTGGGCCGGATACCGTCAGCGCGTTCATCAGGTGGCCCAACGATTCGAGGCGCGGCTCGCCGAGCGCACGCGCATCGCGCGCGAACTGCACGACACGCTATTGCAAGGTTTTCACGGCGTGATGTTCCGTTTTCAGGCGGCTCGCAACATGCTCCCCCGGCGCCCCGAAGAGGCAATCGATGCTCTCGATGGGACCCTGGAGCGCGCGGAGCAGGTCCTAGCCGAGGGCCGGGATGCGATACACGATCTACGTTCCTCGACAGTGGTCACCGACCAACTGGCGCAGGCAGTGACACCCTCGGTCAGGAAATGAGCCACGAGGTAGCCTCCCAGGATTCGGCCCATGGCTCTGCAAGGTTCCATGTGGTGGTGGAAGGGCCGCCGCGGGACCTGCATCCGATCCTGCGGGATGAGGTCTACGCGATTGTCCGTGAGGCGGTACGAAACGCTTTCCGCCACGCACAGGCGCACGATATCGAAGTGGAAATCAGCTATAGCGGGAGCTTGCTTCAGTTGCGCATCCGGGACGACGGAAAGGGTATCGATCCGGGAATCGCAGCAGAAGGTCGCGCCGGCCACTACGGCGTGCCTGGAATGCGCGAACGCGCCCCGCGTATTGGCGGGAAGCTGGACGTGTGGACTGCAACCGGAGCCGGCACGGAGATCGAGTTGAGCATCCCTGCATCGATTGCCTACGGGACATCTCCCAGCCGAAGCGTTCTTAAACTATTCCGTAAGAAGGTGGCGAACTCATGATTGGGGTTCTTTCCGTGGACGACCATCCCCTGCTGCGCGAAGGAATCGCCGCGCTGGTCAACGCTGAATCCGACATGAAGCTGGTGGCGGAAGCCGTCAATGGACAGGAGGCGATCGAAAAGTACCGGTTGCACCGGCCGGATGTGACGTTAATGGATCTCCAGATGCCTGCGCTGAACGGCATCGAGGCAATCATCGGAATTCGAAACGAATTCCCCAACGCTCGCATCATCGTCCTGACTACATATGCAGGCGATGTTCAGGTGGTGCGGGCACTGAAAGCCGGCGCCCGGGGCTACGTATTGAAGGGACACGTGTGCCGAGAACTGCTGGACACCATCCGCGCCGTCCATGCCGGCCAAAAGCGAATCCCCCCAGAGGTCGCCGCCGAATTGGCTGACCATGCCGCGGACGACGGGTTGAGCTCACGGGAGATCGATGTGCTCCGGCTGATCGCGGCCGGGAATGCGAACAAACAGATCGCCGGCCGGCTTGGCATTGCGGAGGAGACCGTCAAGAGCCACATTACGAACATCCTCGCCAAGCTTGGCGCTAATGACCGGACCCATGCCGTCACGACCGCACTGAAGCGCGGAATCATCGAATTGTAGATCCCCCAAAAGTGGGATATCACGTTCCCAGTTTTGCGTGTTTCGATCCTGTTGCGAATCTCTTACACTCGAAACGGGAGAATTGTGCAGCGGCTATTTTCGAGCTTCGCTGACGGTTGGCCAGGCGTAGGACTTCTTCTCTTACGGCTGCTAACAGCCGCAGCGCTCATCTATTTTGGGATCGCCAGCGTGCTTACATCACCTCCGGTGACGACCGTTGTTCTGCAAATGATCGGCATCGGCGCGGGAATTCTCCTTCTGATCGGTTTGTGGACTCCAGTGGCGGGAGCGCTGGCGGCCATCGTGAAGGTCTGGATCGCCCTCTCGCGGTACCTCTCGCATTCTGGCGATCCATGGATTGCCATCACTCAGGCGGTCCTCAGCGCGGTTTTGGCGATGGTGGGACCTGGCGCATGGTCCATCGACGCCCGGCTGTTCGGCAGGCGGCGCATCGATATGCCGGAACTCTAGAGGCGCTTTTTCTCCGCCTAAACTTTTTCTCCCCCTAAAGTGGTAGCGTCGAATCTCACCATTTTGCTACCTGCCTGCCCGACCATATAGCCAACGCATGGCTGGACTATCCGGGGTTGGCAGCAGACGGGAATGGCTCGACAATCAGTTCATAACAGTGAGGAGGAATTATGACCAGGACTGAAGTGGACCGATTTCGAGCAGCCCTCACAGCGAGGATTGCTGAACTGGAGCGCGTCACTCACCACCGTGACGCCATCACGATTGAGCGAAGCGCCGATCAACTGGAAGAGATCCAGGCGGCTTCACAACGCGCACTAGCAGTTTGTAACCTCGACCGCGAATTCAATCAACTTCGACACGCCCGGGCGGCTCTACGCCGCATCGAAGAAGGCAACTTCGGGACCTGCCGGGAGTGCGATGAAGACATCCATCCGAAGCGGCTTGCAGCGGTGCCGTGGGCTCCATTATGCATACGGTGCCAGGAAGCCGTAGACCGCAATCTTGATGACATGCAATCGCCAACCGGCGACCTGCTAGGTCGCGCTGCCTGAGGTATCACGAGGCAACGACGTGGAAGTTAGCTAAGCAAGGTCCTTGACACGTGAGCGTCGACAATATGCGGACGAAGGAATGAGGTATGGCGGCACAAATAAGCTGGCTAGGTGAAGCGCCCGCAGTCGACCGCAGCGTATCCATTGAAATGGAGAATGCGGCTTTGGCGAAAATCGGGCTTGACATCGACGAGCTTTACGGCAGCGGATTACCCCGCATTGTCGGAAACAGCGCAGCCCTCCGGCACGTGCTCGGCCTGGTAGGGGTCGTGGCCCCGACCGACTCCACGGTGTTGATCAACGGAGAGACGGGCACGGGCAAGGAACTGGTCGCGCGCGCTGTTCACTGGCGTTCCCGGCGCTCCGCTCGCGCCTTTGTGAGTCTGAACTGCGCAGCAATCCCGCGCGACTTGATCGCGTCAGAATTGTTCGGCCATGAGAAGGGCGCCTTCACGGGAGCTACGCAGCGCCGGCTTGGCCGCTTCGAACTGGCTGACGGCGGAACCATGTTCCTCGACGAAGTGGGCGAACTTCTACCCGACGCCCAGGTCGCTCTATTGAGAGTGCTGCAGGAACGGGAATTCGAGCGAGTGGGGGGAGGACGCCCTATAAACGTGGACGTTCGCGTCATTGCTGCCACGAATCGTGATTTGAAAGCCGCCGTGGCCAACGGAAAGTTCCGCGAGGACCTATTTTACCGGCTAAACGTATTCCCCATTGAGGTGCCACCTCTGCGAGAGCGTAGGGACGACATCCTGATGCTCGTCGAGTATTTCGTGCAACGCTACGCGAACCGAGCGGGCAAGGCTATCCAATCGATCGACAAGAAGACGCTGGACCTGTTGCAGTCCTACGACTGGCCGGGGAACATTCGCGAGTTGCAGAACGTAATTGAAAGGTCCGTGATTCTGAGCTCCCATGACACATTTTCAGTAGATGAGTTGTGGCTTTCCAAAGAAGCTTCTACACCAGCGGCTCCGGTTCAAGCGTCGGCACGCTTCACAGACGAGAGTGAGCCGCGAAGCGAGCCGGAGATTATCAAGGCGGCGCTCGCTGAGACCAGAGGCCGGGTTTCCGGTCCGTCCGGAGCGGCGGCGAAGCTTCGAATTCCACCATCTACTCTCGAGACCCGGATCAAGGCCTTAAGAATAGACAAACAACAATTCAAATTGGGCTAAAGGTCTCTCCCTGGGACTCTCCAGACTTCGATTCGCGGGATGCGCGGAACAACGGAATTCGCGCGATTCGCCTGTTACTTAAACGATCGACTGGCAGTGAACGACGCTGGGCGTCCTCCACAAGAGGTCGGCGGTGGCCTGGTACTCGTCTCCTCCGGGTCGAAACTCTTAAATCGCTCGGATGACGACGAGAAGGCGTCCGAATCTTCGTGCGCAATGGAGTGAGCGCGCCGCTGCGAACGGTAATGGTTGTAAAATAAGAGGAGTAAAGATGAAATATGGGATCTGTCAGTGCGCCAGGTGGCTCGTGGTGTTATTGATGGCCGCGCCACCAGGCCAAAGTTTGGAATCCGCTACCCTTGCTCCTCGCGAATACCGGCTTCGTTTCTATCACACGCACACAAATGAGCGGCTCGAAATCGTATACCGGCGCGGCGAGAATTACGTGCCGGAAGCCTTGGCCAAGCTCGACCATTATCTTCGCGATCATCGTACGGGAGAGGTGCGCCATTTCAATCCACATCTGTTCGACTTGCTTTACGACCTGAGTGCGTCGGTGAACGATTCGGGCGGCGTGATCGAAGTGATCTGTGGATACCGTACACTGTGGAGCAACAAATTTCTGCGCACACGCAGCGCCCACACTGGCGTCGCCCGCCACAGTCTTCACATGCAGGCGGAAGCCATCGACATTCGCTTGCCGGGGATTCCGACAGGGACAGTTCGTGACGCCGCGTTGCGCCTGCAGCGCGGGGGCGTCGGCTACTATTGCGATTCCGACTTCGTGCACGTCGACGTGGGGCGCGTACGGCGCTGGTAGCGGCTTTCACCAGGGATACGGGTAGCCCTTGGCGAGGACCTGCTGCAGCGCCGCGTCGTGCTTGTAGATATCATCATAGAAGTGCACGAGGCCATCTTCCAGAACGATAACGGTGGCATATACGATTAGGACTGGGATCGGGTGCGCGAGATTCACCTGTTGGGGCGCACTGCCGTTCATGGCCGCGCGAATCCGTTCCGGGGTCCAGCCGGGATTGTCGCGCAGGACCCACGCCGCCAGTTCGGCGGGCTTTTCGAGTCGGATACAGCCGTGGCTGAAATCGCGGCGGGACTGCGCGAAGAATTCCGTAGCCGGTGTGTCGTGCATGTACACGTTGTAGCTATTCGGAAAGAGGAATTTCACCAGGCCAAGCGAGTTCTTTGGACCGGGTGTTTGCCGGATGAAGAGCTTTCCGGTGCGGAGCTGGTCCAGGACTTCTACGGTCACGGGTCCAGTGGTGATCACCTTCTGATGACTGTCTACGATCTCGAGATCCTTCTTCGCCAGGTAACCGGGGTCCTTCGTGAGGTGTGGAATCATTTCCGCCCGGATGATGGAAGGCGGGACCGCCCAGTACGGGCGGAAAACGAGGTAGGTCATAATTTCGTTAAACACCGGGGTGTTGTGACCGTAGGCCTTGCCTACCACGACGTTCATGGTGACACCTATGTTGAAGTCCTTGTCATAGGCGCGGAGCCGGAATTCGGGGATGTTCGCCACGATGGGCGATTTTTGATAGGCCTCCGGCAACCACCGCCATCGCTCCAGGGTTAGTTGCATCTGTTGGACCCGGCGGCTGAGAGGGACGTTCAGATCCGCCAGAGTCTGCGCATCGATTTTTCCGTTCGGGTCGCGGCCGTGGCGGCTCTGAAATTTTTTCACGGCGTCGACGAGGGCGCCCTGGTAGATCGCCGGATCGGCCGGGATATCGGCACCGGCGGTGAGGTCGCCGACGAGGCGGAGCAGTCGCGTGAGCCGTAGAACGCCGGAGTAGGCATCGCCGGGGACGATCGCTCTCTTTCCCGGCGCGTTTGGAGGCGGGAGTTGCTCGCTATCGTCCATTTTCGCAAGCTCCATGTAGGTTTGGAGTGCTTGCATGGTCCGGCGGTAACCGGGATAGGGCGGCTCGACTTGTGCCAGGACGCTGGCAACGTCACTCGCGCCGGTGACGCGGTCTTTGAGAAACCCGGCTAGGTCGTATTTCTTGGGTTCCTCATCGAAGGCGAAAGCGAAGTGTTTCGGATTGACCTTGCCAATGTGGAGGTCGGAGATATACCGCATGGCGCAGATCGTTAGCGCGAGATCGAATTGGACTGCATCCGCCTCGGCCGGCTGCCGAACCGCGGGTTTTAGCTTTGCCAGCCGCCCGCTCCAGCGGGGTCCGTCATAGTCGTCCGCGGAGAGCCCCTTTTGGCCGGCCTGGAGCAGCAGAGCGATGAGTTGCTGCGCCTGTGGGGTGGGCTCCAATCCCTTGACCCACAAGAGTCCATTTCCGTTGGCGTCATAGAACTTGTGCAAATGCCTGTTGTAGTCGCTGAAGTCGGGCCAGCGCATTTCGGAGAAACGGCCATCGCTGATGACTGTCCGCAGCCAGGCCTGGTTTTCGGGGCTGGGCGCCATCTGAGCCTGAGCAGAGATGGATACGGAGCCTAAGGATAGCGCGATCAGCGCTAAACTTCGCGGTCGCATCACTGATATAGAGAGTAGTGTACCAGTCTCTTTTGTTGGTTGGACGCCGGCCCAACAACGCCGCTCGCGAACCGCTCTTATTTGGACTTTACAGAGGCAGCGAATTGATCCACAACTTGAGACCGATACTTGCGATCGGGCCTTCTAAAGAGACGGAAAGCGAGCAGCGCCACGAGGAGCAGGCCAGCGGGGCTCTCCTGGTTGAAGGACGACTTCCTGCCGCATATCGCCTACTTTGTCTCCCCACGTGAACAACCCCCCGCTCGCGGCCTGATCGCTTCACCCAATCATTGGCACGCTCTAGACAGCGCCGGCCGATTGGAGTTTATCGTCAGCATGAACATTAATCTCTACGGGCGAGGTTCGTTCAACCGTCTCTTTCGCCTTGGCCACTTCGTCCGCGGTTCCGTGCGCAATCAGCAGGAACTTGTCCGCCTTCAGCGCTACCTCATAGCGGAGAATGCTGTCCTTGGGAATACCGATGCTGTACAGGCCGGCGTCGATTGCGCTCAGCCCACCCACGACGGCCGCTCCTTCCAAGGCCGCAACGATCCAGGCGGCAACGGGGCCCGCTACCAGCACCGGCCCAATGCCCGGCACCCGTGGGGCCCTTTCCGAGATGCCGGTTTCACGGCGTCGCGAATATTCTTGTGGAGCGGCACAACACCTGCAAAAAAGTCTCGCCGTTGGTATATCATGTGCACCATGAGACTCACCAGGCTTACCCATGCCGCGCTGATCCTGCTTGCAGTTTCGCTGGCGGTTTCCATTTTCCCCGTCCGCACGCCGGCTGCGGCCGAGCAACATCTGCTTTATGTAGCCAGCCCCGGAACCCGCAATTACGTTGAATACGGCGGTGTAGGCATTCTTGTTTTCGACATCGACAATGGATACAAGTTTGTCCGGCGAATCCCGACCTGGAGCGTGCCTGAGGGCAAGATGCCCGAGAACGTCAAAGGCGTCGCGGCCAGCGCGAAGACCGGCAGGGTCTACGTCACCTCGCTGAATCGCATGATCGCCATCGACGCCGTGACCGGCAAGAAGATTTGGGACAAGACCTATGAAGGCGGATGCGACCGCATGGCGATTTCGCCGGACGGCAAGGTCCTCTATGTTCCACAACTGGAGGGTCCGTCGTGGCACGTCGTGAATGCAGCCACGGGTGATGTGATTGCGACTATCCAGACTAACTCCGGGTCGCACAATACCATCTACGCGGCCGACGGCGAGCACGCCTATCTCGCCGGCCTGAAGTCGAAAGTACTCTCGGTGGCGGATACTAAAACGCACAAAGTGGCCAGTACCGTGGGGCCGTTTGAGAATGTGATTCGCCCTTTCACGGTCAACGGCAGCAACACGCTGGTTTTTGTCAACGTGAACGGCCTGCTGGGCTTTGAGGTAGGGGATCTGCGGACCGGCAAGAAGCTATACCATGTCGAAGTTGCGGGCTACAAGCAGGGCCCGGTCAAACGCCATGGCTGCCCCAGCCACGGAATTGCGTTGACCCCGGATGAAAAAGAGCTCTGGCTGGCGGATTGCGCCAACGACGCCATCCACGTGTTCGATTCCACGGTGATGCCGCCCAAACAAATCACCAGCATCAAGGCGCGGGACTGTGTGGGCTGGGTCAGTTTCAGCATGGACGGCCGGTTTGCCTACTCTTCCACGGGAGAGATTATCGACGCGGGGACGAAGAAGGTTATAGCGGCGCTGCAGGACGAGAACGGTCTGCAGGTGCAGAGCGAAAAAATGCTGGACATGGCGATTGCGAACGGCAAGGTGATTCGCGCGGGAAATCAGTTCGGCGTCGGCATGCAAACCAAGTGAATCGGTCCGTCCGTTTCTGTTGGCTGGCGGCGCTGGCAGCGTCGGCGTTCCCGGCAAACCGTCCAAGCCCGGCGGAGCGCTTCTTCGACACGCGTGTGGCACCTATCCTGACGAAACGCTGCGTCGGATGCCACAACCAGGAACTGAAAAACGGCGACATCTCTTTTCTTGACCGCGATAGCCTGCTCAAGGGCGGCAGCCGTGGCCCGTCGATAGTGCCTGGAAAGCCGCAGCAGAGCGTGCTGGTGGCGGTATTGCGCCACGATGGAGAAATCCAAATGCCGCCAGGACCCAAGCTGCCGTCGAAAGAGATTGCAATATTGACAGAGTGGATCCGGCGCGGTGCGGTATGGGGAAGCAAACTGCGACCTTAAAACTGTGGGGCGGCCTGACTCCAGCTGGACGGAACAAACCTGGCGGCACCGGTGTCGAATAGGTACCTGATGAAAGAGTGGCTGCGCCGGACTCACGGCCCCAATTTCGAACTGCTGCGCCACTTCCTGCTGCACTTTTTCGATAGCGACATCATTACCACTCCCGGCCAAACGGCGCCCGCACTCATCGGGGCGTTTTCGATGCTGGTGCCGTGGTTGTTCCTGCTTGTATCGCCGCTGCTGGCGAAGTACAAACACTTTTCCCAAATTGCATTTCCGGGGCCGTATCGCCACATCGTGCGCGCCGACGAACTCTGGCTCATCACTTTAATGATGTCGGCCATCGGGCTGCTGACCGCCGTCAAGTGGCAGTCTGTGTTTCCAGGGTTGCGCGATTACCGCGCGCTCGGAACCCTTCCGCTTCGGGCGCGGCAAATCTTTGGAGCCAAACTGGCGGCCCTGCTGCTGGTCTCGACCGCAACTATCGTCATCCTCAACCTGCTTCCCAGCCTTCTGTTTCCCGCCGTCTCGATGAGCCGCTGGCAGTTCAGCCCATCATTGCCCGCGCGCATCCTGGCGCACGCCGCCGCCTGCACCACAGGCTGCTATTTCTTTTTCTTCGGACTGGTGGCCCTCCAGGGCGTCCTGCTGAACTTGCTGCGCCCGCGGGCGTTTGGGCGTGTGGCGGGCTTCTTTCAGGGCCTCCTTGTCGCCGTCATGCTGATTCTGGTCGTCCTCAGTTTTTCGATTGATGCGCAAATAACCGACGCGGTCCTCCGTCCGGAGATCGCGCGCTGGCTTCCGCCGGTCTGGTTCCTGGGGCTTTACCAAGCCATGTCGGACGATCCCGACCCCGTTATGCGGACGCTCGCGAATCGCGCTCTGGCCGCCTTGGCGATCGCCGTTGCGTTGGCCCTGGTGACTTACCTGGTCAGCTATCGACGCCACCGTGAATTGCTGGTAGAAGGTTTGACGGGATCGAGTGATCGTCGATTTAGCGGCGCCGCCTCCGCCGCCGTTTTACGCCTGCTGATTCCGAACCCACGCCAGCAGGCGGTTGTTGTCTTTATGGCCAAGACGCTGGCGCGCAGCAGTTACCATCGCATGGTCCTGATGGGCTATGGCGGCGTTGGGGTGGCGGTTTTGTTGAGCGGCATCATGGCGGTGCGCCATGCCGTGGAGCCAACCAGGGTGACTGCGGCGAGTTTCGTGTACGCCCACGTGGTGCTGCTGGCATTTCTACTGATCGGCCTGCGCCATCTGTTCTCTATCCCCACCGAACTCCCGGCCAACTGGATGTTCCGGCTCACGGAGCGCGAAGGCCGGTTGGAATGGCTGCGCGCGGTGGACCGGTTCGTACTGCTGTCGGGCGCGGCGGTGATGGTGGTCCTTCCTTTTCCGCTTGAGTTCAGATTGCTTGGCTGGCGCGCCGTCACTGAGCTGATTGTATTTTCGGCCTTCGCCCTGATGTGCTACGAGTGGACATTCTCTGCATGGGAGAAGCTACCCTTCACCTGTTCGCACCTGCCGGGAAAAACGCCCATGTGGATCCTGTTCCTGCGCTTCCTGGGTCTCCTGATGGCGCTCCCACTGGTGCATTTATTTCTGCTCTCCGCCATATACCATTGGGTGGCATTCCTGATAGTAATGGCGTTGCAGCTGGCAGTGTGGGCCCGAATTCACATCGCGCGCAGGGACGGCTGGGGTGAGCAGCGGCTCAAGTATGATGAAGCGCCCGAGCCCGCGATCCACGGATTAAATCTCATGGCGTAGCGCGCGGGTCCCACCCGTTTACCGCCCGGATAACGTAAAATAGCGCCGTGATACACAGACGCTCGTTCCTCTCTGCCGCCGCAGCGGCCCTCGCCCCCACCGCGCTCGCCCAGACGCAGCGCGATTGGAGCGGTAACCAGCCGATCCGGTACACCGATCCGGATTTGATTTCGCTCGACAAGCGATTCGACAAGTACCTCATCACAAATACCATCATGAAGCGCCTGTGGACCGGAGCCTTGTGGGCCGAAGGGCCGGCATGGAGCGGCACCGGACGCTTCCTGGTTTGGAGCGACATTCCCAACAACCGGCAGATGCGCTGGATCGAGGAAGACGGCCACGTCAGCACTTACCACGCCCCGTCGGAATACAGTAACGGCAATACTTTCGATTACGAAGGCCGCCAGATCTCATGCCAGCACGGGCTGCGGCGCGTGGCGCGCTATGAGACGGATGGCACCGTGACCGTGATCGCCGACAACTGGCAGGGCAAGCCCCTGAATTCCCCCAATGACGCGGTGGTGCATCCGGATGGCGCGATCTGGTTTACCGACCCGCCGTACGGCATCCTGGGCAATTATGAAGGCTTCCAGGCTAAGTCGGAGATCAAGGAAGCGGTCTATCGCGTGGATCCGAAGACGCGGAAGATGGACAAGCTGACCGACGAACTGGATAAGCCTAACGGCATCTGCTTCTCGCCCGACTATAAGAAGGTGTACATCTGCGATACGGGCAGCCCCAGCGACATTCAGGTGTTCGATGTGGTGGATGGCAAAACCATCCGCAACAAGAAGCAGTTCAACGACATGAAGATGGGCGTGAAGGCCGGATTAGCGGACGGAATTCGCGCCGATGTGGATGGCAACATTTGGGCTGGCGCCGGCCGTGGAGGCCCAGGCTACGATGGCGTCCACGTCTTTACGCCGGCGGGGGAGCGCATCGGCATGATCGCGCTGCCCGAGGTCTGCGCCAACGTTTGCTTCGGCGGCATCCGGCGCAACCGTCTGTTCATGGTCGCCAGCCAGTCCCTGTACGCCGTTTATGTGGGGACGCGCGGCGCCCACATCTGCTAAGAAGATTATTGCGAAGGATCGCTCCCTGACGGTCGCGGCTCTGATCCGAGCCGCGCGCGTAAGCCAGCGGTGTATCCATTTGACAACGCCTACCGATATAGGATAGCCTCATACTATGCAATGCGAGGTATCTTGTCTGACAAGCATTCGGGCCTGAACGGCAGCAACGGCCGTGAAGACTACGCCGAGCGGTGGGAGGCCCAGCTCCGTAAGGGCTGTCTCGAAATGGCCGTCCTGGCTGTGCTGGCGGGCGGCGAAAGCTACGGGCTTGAGGTTATCCGCGCGCTTGAGAGCCACTCCAACCTGGTGCTCTCCGAAGGCACCGTCTACCCTATCCTGAACCGTCTCCGCGAAGACGGCCTGGTGGATTCGTCGTGGGTCGAATCTACCGGACATCCGCGGAAATATTATTCGCTGACCCGCAAAGGCCGCGAACGCGCTACACGCATGGCGGAAAGCTGGATGGACTTCGCGGCAGGTCTGAACTCGCTGATTGAGCCGCTGATTCCCGCAACCAAAGGGAGATCTGGAAAATGACGACCAACAATCCTCTGGAGTCCTACATAGTCCGGTTTCGGTGCGTGTTGGCTGGCATGCCGATGGCCGAACAGGAGGACATTATAGCTGAAATCCGCGCCCATATTCAGGAGCGCGTCAGCGTCTCCGGTATGAGCCTGGAAGAGACCCTGGCCCGGCTGGGCGCTCCGGAAGATCTGGCGCGAGATTACACCCGGGGCGCCCTTGTGCGCCGGGCCAGCAGCGGATTCTCGCCGTGGCTGATACTGCGCGCCGCCTTCGCCTGGGCCATGACCGGCGTTCATGGAGCCGGTGTTTTCGTGACGGCCGTTTTCGGGTACGCCCTGGCCTTCGGCTTCATGCTTTGGTGCCTTTTAAAAATGGTGTTTCCGGATCAAATCGGCCTCTGGGTGGATCCCGATTTCAACCCGGGGTTCCGGCCCGGTGAGCTTCCGCAGGACCATGAGGTCCTGGGTTCCTGGTTTCAGCCCATCACCTTCGGTATCGGATTGCTCTTCTTCACGTTGACCACGATATTGATGCGCTTTCTGCTGCAGAGGTTCAAGCAGTGGCGCACCAGCGCTACCCTCCAGAGCGAAGCCCCGCGAGTTGTCTTGCGATCCCTGCCCGGCTTGGCCCGGCGCGCAGCACAGGACGTAATCCGGCGGCTGGGCACCGAGTTTCGCAAGCGCCGGGATGGCTCCGCCACCAGAACCTACCGCAGCTATGATCGGGATACGCTAGCATAGAAGTCGATTGGCATTCTCGACGGCATGCTGGACATTCAGAGTCTTCAGACTTCGCTCTTTTTTGAGAGCCCCGAAGAGATTTATGCGCGGGTTTTTCGCCAACTGAAGCCGCGTACAGCTTTACCTGCCTTAAGGGTGGAGTTCTGCCAGTTTGCCAACGCGGATAGTTTTATCAAGCTGCAGGACGGGTGTCTCGAAATCCGCATGTCGGATTTGCTGTCGGGGGCGCCGGCGCCGGTGATGGAGGCGCTGGCCCATATCCTGCTGGGCAAGCTTTATCGTAAACCCGCGGCCCGCGTCTATTCCCACCGCTACCGGATGTATTTAAACCGGCGCGATATGCGGCGGCAGGCGCATCTGGTGAGGCAGATTCGCGGCCGCAAATTTGTATCGGGACCGCAGGGCAAATACCACAACCTGGAGGAGATTTTCGAGCGCCTGAACACCGCCTTCTTCGACGGCCTGTTGGGGCGGCCGCAATTGGGATGGAGCCGCGGCAAATCCAGGAGCATGCTGGGCCATTACGATCCGTCGCACAATGCCATTATCCTCAGCCGCATTTTCGATGAGGAACATGTGCCGCCGATCGCGCTGGAATACGTAGTGTTTCATGAGATGCTGCACTTGCGGTTTCCAGTGGACCACAGCGGCTCGCGGCGCCGGGTGCATACACGCGAATTTCGGGCGGAGGAGCGGAAGTTTCCGCGCTTAAAAGAAGCCAAGGAAATTTTAAAACGGATGTAGAGGCTAAGAAATCAGGCGGCCGGTTATGCGCTCACCAACTCGCCCATGGGAAGCATGCTCTGTAATTCCAGGCGCATCCCGTCGAATACTTTCACCAGGCCGGTGACATCCACACTGCAAATTCCCTGCTCGTATAGAAAGAGGCGGAAATGGACCGCGATCAATCCGCAGGAGAACAGCATTTGCTGGTGGAGGATAGTCGAGGCCAGTTCGGGGCGATCGAGGCCAGACTGCAGCATGACGATCTTTAGGGCGGTGCCCACGCGGTTGAAATCCATGGTCAGGCATCGCAGATAGTCGCGAAAGACCTTGCCATGCTGTACGCGGAGTTGAGTTTCCATAGCGGGCTTGAAACCGGGCTGGGACCGCAGCAATTCGAGGTCGGCACCATTTAGAAGGCGCAACATGGGCCGATAGCGTTCAACCGAAAGCTCCTCAATCCACTCAGAGGTGACGGGGAGGCTGCTGCCCGGAGACGCAAGCTTGTGCAACAGAAACACCAGCGCCACGACCATTCCCACGCAAGTGATGGCGACCCCGATTATGACTGGATTCATCGACTATTTTTCATCCGACATCAACGAGGATAGTGCCAATTAGATTGAAATGCAATAGGTATATGGGCAATACTAGTACTAGTTTAAGTGAGGGATCCGCAGTTAATTCGCCGGAGGGAATACACCCTATTTTCGGGAAACCTTCAACAGGGTGCGGTTTAGGGAGTCCAGTTGCAGCAGAATGCGCTTCTCGCTTTCGGGACCGTAGGATGGCAGATGGACTTGGATTTCCTCGCCTTTGGGGCTAAGAAGGAAGAACCAGGCGAAGGCGCAGGCGGCGGCAACCCCCATCAGGCCGGTATCGGCCGCGGCGTACAGGCGCACGCCGAAAACCGTTTTCAAGAGCCCTGAAAGCGTGTTGCTCAGGAAAAACGTTGTGTAAAGAGCGGTATGCACTACCACGTTTCTGCCCAACGATACCGGATACCTGCTTACCAGGAACAGCATCAGAACCAGGAAGATCGCCAGACAAAATGTCACGCCGCGATCGGTCGCAACCAGCAAGCCGATGCCTTTGGATCGCTGGGGTGTGGTGGGCGTGAATCGGGGAAGAAAGCTCAATATGGAGAGGGTTACGGAGACGGCCAGGCTGAAATACATGGCCCAGCGGCCCAGAGTGTAAAGTCCCTTGTATTTTTCGAGCACCAGGCCAACTAACTCGCGCACTACGAGAATATAAAAAACCCAGTTGACGGGGACGGTAATCACATAAAGCCAAAAATACACGTGGGATTTTAAGGGAAGAACAAGAGGCCAAATGCCATCGACTATGCGGAGAACGAAATACCAGAAGAAAACGCGGTACCTGCGGTAAAGCCCCGATCTGAAAAGTTTAATCGCGGTGAGGCCCGAACCCAACAGAGAAACCGCCTGAAGAAACAGAACGAGCGCATTACCCGGCATGGAATAAATCTCAGAGGATTTATTCTACCACCGGGGAGTGCGCCCGCTGCGTTATCTTTAGGTTATCGAACGAAAGGGCAAGGATCGCACTGGGGGGTTGGGATGTCTACTTTATTAGTCCGGGCTGCCAGCATCGAGAGACCGAGGAACGCGAGAACGATGAGTTTCTTCATTTGTTTTAGTTATCCTTTTCTGCTGTCTTTCGATAGTAAGCTTGGTACTATTCTATACAGCGGCGACCGTAATAGGGGGTTCCTCCTAAATATATTCTGAAATTGGAACACTAACTAAGCGAAAGAACTACGGTTTAGGGGGGAAATACCTTACCTCGGCGCGATACAGGGTCACGATATGAAATGCCGAATTAAACAAACAAGAAGGTAAGTTATACCGGCTGGCTATACTGCCAATCTGAAACGGTTTGGGGTCTGGACATCCGGTATTTGTCACGCCTCTGGAGGCTTGGGTGGAGCCGCGGAGCGAGCACGGCGGCGCCTTCGCGACTCAAGAAGCATGGCCACGCCTGTGACCTGTCCGATCACGTCGAGTTCTCCGGGCTCGAAGACGGCCGCCGGTTCCTGCGAGGCGGGATGCGGCTGCAGGATTAACCGGCTGCCCGACGCAGTGCACCAGGCGCAAATAAAATGGTCCCGGTGCTCGAAAAAATAGATCGGCCGGTCGAGCTCTCCGGTCCAGCCGGCGGCAGCGATTTTTCTTCGGTTTTGATCGATCAGGACGAGCGAACCGGGATGCAGGATGGGGTACATGGACCAGTCCTCCAGCCCAATGAAACCATAGGTATGCTGCCGCATGTCGACGCCGCTTACGAAGCTGAGCCCAAGCTTTCCCCAACAGCGAATTAAATGGCTGAGAAAGGTGGTCCGGTTCAAGTCTATGTGAGACTCCAGCAGATCCGGTACGGTTACCACGTCTCCCGGCGTGAAGTGAAGCGGGTGAGTTTCTTTGAGACCGATGTGCATGGCATCGGCCAGCATCAGTTCCAGGGGCACTCCATACCACCGGAGAACCTCCTGAAAGTCCAGCCGGTAGATCGCCGCAAGGGCGTAAATGCGATAGATGGTGGGGACGGTCTCCTTGTTCTCAATATCGGAAAGGCGGCTCAGCGCGATGGCGAATTCAACATTGCCGCGGCGGCGAGCCAGTTGACGGCTGGCCTTCTCGACGGCCCTGTAAGTAAGTTTGAGACGCTCACGCGCGCGCTTGAGCTTTTCTCCAGGTCGCTCCATGTTATGATCCTCGCTTAATACCCCGCCATCCGGCAGGATGGGATTATATACCTAAGGATAAGTGGCGGAAAGGCAGAATGGGGGGGATCTGTTCTGATAACGGAACAACAGGGTAAATGACAACCAAAGTTATCATCGGGATCACGGGTGCGAGCGGGGTAATTTACGGAATCCGCCTGCTGGAGCGCCTGCGGGAGCGGAAAGGAGTGGAAATCCACCTCATCCTGACGCGGTCTGGAGAGAAGACCCTTTTTCTTGAGACCGGGAAGACGGCGGCCGACCTGAAAAGCCTGGCGGACTTTTCCTACCCCTTAGAGGATATCTCCTGCCGGCTGGCCAGCGGCTCCTACCCGGTCGACGCCATGGCGATCGCGCCGTGCTCAATCCACACAATGTCGGCGATTGCGCACGGAATCAGTTCGAACCTGATGGTGCGAGCCGCGGACGTGGCGCTGAAAGAGAGGCGCAAGCTGATCCTGATGGTCCGCGAAAGCCCATTGCACCTGGGGCATCTTAGAAGTATGACGGCGCTGGCGGAGATGGGGGCGATCATTGCGCCTCCAATTCCCGGCTTTTATCATAATCCGCAATCCGTGATGGATATAGTGGATCACAGCGTGGACCGGGTGCTCGACCTGCTGGGGCTGCCAGACCCGGCGGCTAAGCGATGGCAAGGAGCGGGCAAGTGAGGGTAAACCAGTGACAGTGAGCCGAGTACCGGCAGTATTCGCATTCCAGGGCGAACGCGGCGCCTTCAGCGAGGAGGCGGCGCGGAAATTGCTGGGGCCCGGCGTGGCGGTGCTGCCGTGCGTCCGGTTTGAGGAGCTCTTCCAGAGTTTGAGAGACCGCCGCGCCGCCGGAGCAGTGGTGCCGATTGAAAACACGCTGGCCGGCTCGGTTCATGAGAATTACGATCACCTGGTGAATTTCGAACTGCCGATTGTTGCCGAAACCAGCGTACGCATCGTGCACAACCTGATCGCACCGAAGGGCGTGCCGTTTTCCAAAATCAAACGCGTGTTTTCGCACCCGGTGGCGCTGTATCAATGCCTGGATTTCTTTGCCGCGAATCCGCAGATCGAGCGAGTTCCCTTCTATGACACCGCGGGCAGCGTCAAGATGGTGACTGAGGAAGGGCTGACCGATGCGGGGGCGATTGCTTCATCGGTGGCCGCGGAGATTTATGGTGCAAGGATTCTGCGCCGGTCCATTGAAAGCGACCGGCAGAATTTTACGCGGTTCTTTTTGCTGCGGACGCCGGACTATGCGCGCCGCCACCCGGTCCGCGCTGACGGCCACGCGACGTGGAAAACCTCGCTGGTGTTCACTACGAAGAATGTTCCCGGGGCTCTGTTCCGCGCTTTGAGCGCTTTCGCTCTGCGCGATCTGAGTCTCACCAAGATCGAATCCCGGCCGCTGCGCGGAAAGCCGTGGGAATATCTGTTCTATCTGGACTTTCTGGGGCGCGTGGATTCGCCCAATGCGCGCAACGCGCTTAGCCATTTGCGCGAGACCGCCGATTTCCTGCGCGTGCTGGGCTGCTATCCGAAAGGCGCCTAGGGATGAGAGGTCAGCGTCCCAACGTCGCATCGTACCGGGAACGGCAGGACGCCGCCGATGCGGGTCATGCAGCCGGCTGAACTTCGCGCAGCCGCCGCTCAAGATACCGTCGCTCGCTGTCATTGGTCACCAGCGCCAGCGCCAGCGTGTAGCTCTTCGCGGCTTCCGCCATGGCTCCGGCGCGCCGCAGCAGATCGGCGCGCGCGGCATGTAGAAGATGGTAGCCCTCCAGATCGCCCGTGGCGGCGAGGGCATCGATGAGCGCGATTGCCGGCTGAGGGCCGTGCACCATGGCGACGGCTACTGCCCGGTTGAGCGACACGATCGGAGAGGGCTGCAAGCGCTCGAGAAGGTCGTAGAGGCGCAGGATTTCGGGCCAGTCGGTATCTTCGGCACGCGCCGCCTGGCAATGCAGGGCGCCAATCGCCGCCTGCAGCGCGAACTCACCCGGACCGCCGCGAAAAGCCTCCGCCACCAGCGGCAGCGCCTCGGCAATCTGGGCTTGATCCCAGCGGCTGCGATCCTGCTCTTCGAGAACCACGATATCGCCCGCCGCATCGAGACGGGCATCGCGCCGCGCATCCTGTAGCAGCATGAGGGCGACCAGACCGGTGGCCTCGGGCGGTGGCTGCGGCCCCATCAACATCCTCACCAGGCGCCCCAGGCGGATGGCCTCCTCGCAGAGATCGGTCCGCACCAGGGGACCTTTTCTGGTGGCTGCGTAGCCCTCGTTGAAGACGAGGTAGATCACGGCCAGTACGCCGTCAAGCCGCTCGGACATGTCGCCGGTCTCGGGTACGATATACGGAATTCCGGCGTCGCGAATCTTGCGCTTAGCGCGGACCAGCCTCTGCGCCATGGTCGCCGTCGGAACCAGAAACGCGCGCGCAATCTCGTCCGTTTCGAGGCCGCACAGCGTGCGGAGAGTCAAGGCCACCTGCGTCTCGAGCGCGAGCGCCGGGTGGCAACAAGTGAAGATCAGGCGGAGGCGTTCATCGGGAATTTCACTGGTGTCGTAGTCGGGTTCTTCAATGACGCGGACCAGGCCGCTGGTGGAGTACACTTCAAGCTTTTCCTCGGATCGTACCTGGCGCCGGATGCGGTCGATGGCCTTGTGCCTGGCCGTCTGGATGATCCATGCGCGCGGGAACTCGGGGACTCCCGAGGTCCGCCATTGGTTCACAGCAGCTGCAAAGGCTTCCTGGGCAGCCTCTTCCGCCAGGTCGAAATCGCCGACGAGCCCAATCAGAGTGGCAACGATCCGGCCCCAATCGGACCGGTAGAGTGCTTCAACTGCCGTGCCGGCGTCCTCAACCATATTTGATTTTAGATATTTTTGCGATCAGGTGTCGATCCGGGCGCATGCCAGTCGACTTACCGGTGGAGGAACACAATGAAGTACATGCTGTTGATTTACCTGGACGAGCAAGTACTGGATCAGACCGAGAGGGAGCACTGTTACGCGGAATCGACGCAACTCGCCCACGACCTCAAGTCAAATGGCCAGTTCCTCGCCACCTCTCCACTGCAGCCTGTCTCGACGGCGACCAGTGTCAGGGTGCGCGACGGCAAGCGGATCGTAACCGACGGTCCATTCGCGGAAACGCGCGAACAACTCGGCGGCTATTTCCTGATCGAAGCCAAAGACCTTGACGGGGCGATCGGCATTGCCGGACGGATCCCCGGAGCGCGCGTGGGCACCGTCGAAATCCGTCCGGTGATTGAGATTCCCGGCTTGCCAGCGGACTAGCGGCGGACGTTAATGATCGTATAATTTCGCGGGCCGCGTTCGTAACACCCGCTTTTTGGACTGCCGCAGTTGTGATAATCTCACGCCATGCCGACATGTTTCGTTGTCATGGGCTTCGGGAAGAAGACGGACTACCCGACGGGGCGGGTTCTCGATTTGGATAAGTCCTACAGGTATATCATCAAACCGGCGGCCGAGGCAGCCGGCTACCAGTGCACGCGAGCGGACGAAATCCAGCACGCCGGTAACATCAACGTTCCGATGTACCAACAGCTGCTGAACGCAGATGTTGTAATCGCGGACGTTTCGACTTACAATCCGAACGCCTTTTATGAACTCGGTGTGCGGCACGCGCTCAAGCCCTACACCACCATCACTATCGCGGAAGACAAGTTGGTGTTCCCCTTTGATGTGGGCCAGATTGCCATCCGTACGTACCACCACCTCGGCGAGGGAATCGACTTCGGCGAGGTTGAGCGCATGCGAGGCGAACTCCAAACCGCCATCACGGTTGTGGGGGCGCAAGCGTCGTGCGACAGCCCCGTCTACACTTTCCTGGGGAGTCTCCGTCCGCCCGCCCTGGCGAAGGAAGAAGCGGTGCGAGCTATCGCATCAGGTAGTCCCCAGGCCGAGCCGGCGTCGCAGCCCACCATCCGGGCACTAATGGACCAGGCTGAAGCGGCATTCAACGGCGGCGACTTCATCACCGCCAAGAGCCTGCTCGCAGTAGTACGAACCATGATGCCGATGGACAAGTACGTAGCGCAGAGACTGGCGCTGGCGACGTACAAGAGCAAGCTGCCTACGCCGGAATCTGCTTTGAACGAGGCCGCCTCGATTCTGGAGTCGCTGGAGCCGGCCTCCTCCACGGACTCGGAGACTTTGGGTCTCTATGGAGCGGTTTACAAGCGCCTTTGGGACGCGACGAAAGCCACACCGCACCTGGATAAGGCAATATGGGCTCACGAAAAGGGCTTCTACGTCAAGAATGATTATTACAACGGAATCAACCTGGCGTTTCTGCTCAACGTGCGCGCGGCTCTGAAGACCGCTACGGAACCGGCCGAGGCCATTGCCGACTTCGTCATTGCACAACGCACACGGCGCCGCGTGCTCACGTTGTGCGAGGGGTTGCTTGGGTCCACCCCAGCGCCGAAGGGAGTCGACGAGTATTGGATCAGGGCCACTATGGCGGAAGCTTATGCGGGCCTCGGGGATGACGCGAAGGCGCAGGAGTTGCTTGATGGAGCCAAGGCGCTGCCCGGTGTTGCCGCCTGGATGCTCCAGACCACCGACGAACAACTGGCAAGATTGAGGGACCTGGTGGCGCAGTCGCCCTTGCGCCGGTTCGCTCTCAGCGCCACCTCGTAAGCGCCGGGTGCCCTAACATGGATTGATGCTCCTCGAATTACTGCAGTTGTCCGATTCTGCCCTGCCCGTGGGCGCTGCGGCGCATTCGCTTGGCCTCGAAACTCTGGTGGAAGATGAAACGCTGCGGCCGGAGAACCTGGAGATGTTCCTGCGTGACTACCTGGCTGAGGCCGGCGTGCTGGAAGCCACCTTCGTCCGGCGGGCGTGGGGCGGGGAAGAGCTGAGCGGCCTTGGCAGCGAATTCGAGGCCCGGCGGCCGGCCCGGGAATCGCGCGAGGCGGCGCTCAAAATGGGGCGCAGATTCGCGGAGTTGTTCAACGCTTTGTCAGGCGCCCGTTTACTGCCGAGCCTGCATTACCCAATCGCATTTGGAGCGGCGGCCGCTTTTGTTGGAATCCCCGAAGAGGCTATTGTGCTGGCGTACCTGCAACAGTCGGTCACCGGGCTGGTTTCCGCATGCCAGCGCCTGATGCCGCTGGGCCAGATTGCGGCGAGCCGCATCATTTGGAATCTGAGGCCGGCGATTGGTGAAGCCGCGTCACATTCGGAAAGGCTGGAGGTCTCGTGCTTCACTCATCTACCGGAACTCGGATCGATGCGGCACCGGTCGCTCGAGACGCGGCTCTTCATCAGCTAGACGCCCGCCTCGAGCTTCGCTTCGAAGTTTCAAACCACCGCACCAGGCTGCGCGTGGAGGCACAGGAGCCGCCGTGGAAGGTGATCCGCGCTTTTCAGCAGGCGAACGGCGGGGCGCTGGTGCATCTACACAATGTGTCCGGCGGAATACTCGCGGGGGATCGCCTTTCGCTGCGGATCGCCGTGGGTGCGGGCGCTGTCGCGCAGGTTACCTCTACCGGCGCCACCCGGCTTTACAGGCACAGAGCGGGCGCGCCCGATTCCGAACAAAATCTCTCGATTTCAGTGGCTGAAGGCGCAGTACTCGAATACCTTCCCGATGCGCTCATTCCATTTGCAGGATCCCGGCATGTACAGCGCACCGCGGCGACCCTGGCAGATGGAGCTACTTTCTTCTGGTGGGAGATTCTGGCGCCGGGGCGGCAAGCCATGGGCGAGCAGTTCGCGTTTGAACGCCTGCATATCGAGACCGCGGTGCGATCCAGGCTCAGGCCGCTGGCGCTTGAAAACTTTGTGCTGGAGCCGGGCATAAGATCTATCGAGTCGACGGCGCGGCTAGGCGATTATTCCCACACCGCAACCCTCTTTGCGTTTCAGGTGGGCCGCTCCTCTTCGGATCTGCGCCGGCTTGAGTCGACTTTGGCTGAGGTGGCTCGCGAGGTCTCTCGCCCAGGGGTTACTATATGGGGAGCGAGCGCGCTTGCCTCCGATGGTGTTATCGTACGAGGCTTGAGCGCCACGGCTCGCAGTCTGCCGGCCACGCTCGCCAGGTTCTGGACTACGGCGCGGCATTTCCTTACGGGCGAGGAAGCCGTTCCTCCAAGAAAACTAAGATAGGAGATGGAATGCATCTTACGCCCAGGGAGCAGGAGCGTCTTCTCATTTATGTGGCGGCGGACGTGGCACGAAAACGCCGCGCGCGCGGGCTCACTCTGAACTACCCGGAGGCCATCGCTATTCTCACTGCCGATATCCTCGAATGGGCTCGGGACGGAAAGTCAGTGGCCGAGATCATGACGTTGGGGACTCGGATTCTCAGCAGCGCCGATGTCATGCCCGGGATCGCGGAAATGATTCACGAGGTTCAGGTGGAAGCGACATTTCCGGATGGGACCAAGCTGGTCACCGTACATGACCCAATTCAATGAGGGCCGAATGAAACCAGGAGAATATTTACTAGAAGAGCAGCCGATTCAGGCCAATGTCGGCCGCCGCACCGCGAAAGCCGTGGTCCGGCACACGGGGGATCGCCCGGTTCAGATCGGCAGCCACTATCACTTTTTCGAAGTCAACAACGCGCTGGCTTTCGATCGTGAAAGTACCCGCGGTATGCGGTTGAATATCGCGGCCGGGACTTCGGTGCGATTCGAGCCTGGCGAGGAAAAAGAAGTCGAGCTGGTCGAATTCGCAGGCGAGCGTCTGGTGCTGGGCCATCAAGGCAAGGGAAATCGATGAGCCTCTCCATTCCCCGCCGCGTCTACGCCGACCTTTATGGACCCACTACGGGTGACCGCGTAAGGTTGGCCGACACCGAACTGATCGTCGAAGTGGAGAAGGACTTCACCGCCTATGGCGATGAGATTACTTTCGGCGGCGGCAAAGTCATTCGCGACGGCATGGGTCAAAGCTCGCGAGCTACTCGCGCTGACGGTGCGCTGGACCTGGTCATCACCAATGCGCTGATCATCGATCACTGGGGAATCGTGAAGGCCGACATCGGCGTGCGCGATGGACGAATCGTAAAAGTCGGCAAGGCCGGGAATCCCGACACGATGGAAGGTGTCGACCCCGCTCTGGTGGTCGGTGCGTCGACGGAAGTGATCGCGGGCGAGAATCTGATCGTCACGGCCGGGGGCATCGACAGTCACATCCATTTCATTTCGCCGCAGCAGGTGTATGAAGCGCTCTCGAACGGAATCACGACGATGATCGGCGGCGGCACCGGTCCGGCGACCGGCACCAACGCGACCACATGCTCGCCTGGTGCCTGGAATATCGCGCGAATGCTGGAAGCCGCCGACGCCTGGCCGATGAACTTCGGTTTCCTTGGCAAGGGAAACGCCTCGACTGCGGCGCCGCTGGAAGAACAGATTCGGGCAGGCGCGTGCGGGTTGAAGCTGCACGAGGATTGGGGGACGACGCCGGCCGCGATCGATACCTGCCTGCGCGTCGCCGACGACATGGATGTGCAGGTCGCAATTCACACCGATACGATCAACGAAGCCGGTTTCGTGGAGGATACGATCGCGGCGATCGCCGGCCGCACGATCCACACGTATCACACCGAGGGCGCAGGCGGCGGACACGCGCCCGACATTATCCGTATCGCCGCCCTGCCGTACATTCTGCCCTCTTCGACCAATCCGACGCGGCCATATACCGTCAACACGATCGCCGAGCATCTGGACATGCTGATGGTTTGCCATCATCTCAATCCGCTGGTGCCCGAAGACGTCGCGTTCGCCGAGAGCCGCATCCGCCCGGAGACGATCGCGGCTGAGGATATTCTGCACGATCTGGGTGTGTTCAGCATGATCTCGAGCGATTCGCAGGCCATGGGACGAATCGGCGAAGTGGTGACGCGGACCTGGCAGACCGCTCACAAGATGAAGACCCAACGCGGCGCGCTGCCGCAGGATTCGGCGCGCAATGACAATTTCCGGGTGAAGCGCTACGTCGCGAAGTACACGATCAATCCCGGCCATCACTCACGGGATCGCGCAACGAAGTAGGATCGATCGAACCCGGCAAGCTGGCGGACCTGGTGTTGTGGAAGCCGTCGATGTTCGGCGTGAAGCCCGAGATCATCGTCAAGGGCGGCTTCATCGCATGGAGCGTGATGGGCGACGCCAACGCATCCATCCCCACGCCGCAGCCGGTGCTCTATCGGCCGATGTTCGGATCGTTCGGCGGCGCAACCGCTTCCACCGCGCTGACGTTCGTCTCGCAGGAGTTCGATCGACGCCGGCATACAGCAACTATTTCGAAAGAAGGCCGCAGCCGTGCGGAATTGCCGCGACGATCGGGAAGAAGGACATGATCCACAATGCAGCCATGCCGCACATCGAAGTGGATCCGGAGACCTACGAGGTGCGCGCCGACGGAGAACTGCTGACGTGCGAGCCCGCGCATGAGCTGCCCTGGCGCAGCGATATTTTTTGTTCTGAAGAGGAGGAATTATGAGAGCATACCGCGTGGGAATCGCCGGGCCGGTGGGAAGCGGCAAGACCGCGCTGGTTGATCAATTGAGCAGGCATCTGTGGCCGGGAGTCAATCTGGGCGTGGTCACGAACGACATTTACACGAAGGAGGATGCCGAGTTTCTGAGCGCGCCAGGGAACGCTCCCTTACGATCGGATCCGCGGCGTGGAAACCGGCGGCTGCCCCCATGCTGCCATTCGCGAAGATGCTTCCATGAACATCGAGGCCATCGAAGAACTGGAGACCGCGCATGCCGGTCTCGAACTGATCTTCGTCGAAAGCGGTGGCGACAATCTGGCGGCGGCATTCAGTCCGGAACTGGTCGACACATTCGATCTACGTGATTGATGTTTCCGGCGGAGACAAGATTCCCCGCAAGGGCGGACCGGGAATCCGGCGCAGCGGGCTGCTGGTGATCAACAAGATCGATCTGGCGCCGTATGTGGGCGCGTCGCTCGATGTAATGGATCGCGATTCGCGGCGGATGCGCGGCGACTCTGCCCTTCGTCTTCACGAATCTGAAGACCGGGGAGGGGCTGGCCCAGGTCATCGACTGGTTGAACGATCAGCGGGCGCACGGCCTCACGGCTTCGGGCCGTCCCGCCGCTGGTCATGACCTTCATGACGAGGGCCACCATCACGGGCATTCACATGGCGACGGCCATCATCGGTACTAGCAATCCGCACTAACAATCCGCACTAGCCGTACTAGCAATCCGTGCGGGCATCCAAATATTTTGGCTGCCCGATCAGAAATAGTTATTAGACACACATCCGCCGATGTGTTAACTTCTTTGAAACAACTAATGGGGAGCGGTACATAGAGTTGTACCGCAGTCGGTGCCAAGCAGCCCCCCGTAGTCGCTGCACTGGCTCCCGATCTAAACAGTTCGGCAGTGCGGTCAGAAATTGTGATCTCACCTGCCTTCCCTCGAACAGCGCTCGTCTTGGCACATGTGCAGATTTGGACTCGCGTTTTACTTTGAACGGTCCAGACGTTGGTTTTGATTTTCTAACACGAACAAAATCACAACAGGTGCTTCGTGCCCCCAGAGGAGAGGATTCACTGATGCCTAGACGATGTGTCCGCAATGAACGAGCGTTCATTGCGCGACGATGTGCCCCCGTTTTGCTTTTGCTGTTGGGGTTTCTTGTATTGGCCCCGCCGTCACGGGCGCAGGTCAATCTGGGTCCGGTTACGGTTGGCGCCGGATTGCAAACCAGCTTCGTCGCATACCGAACCGGATGGCGGCACGTCCACCGACCAGTTCCTGCTCAACAACGCCCGTATCTACATCAGCGGACCTGTCACTGACAAGATCAAATTCATGTTCAACACCGACTACGACGGCGCCACCAACAAGATCGGCGTGCTGGACGCGGTGGCGCGCATCGAAGTGTCTCCCGCAGTTCAACATCTGGGCCGGCCGCTTCCTGCCGCCGAGCGACCGCGCGAATCTCTACGGTCCGTTCTACTCGCATGAGTGGAGCGTATATACGGACGGCATCCAGGACGGCTATCCCTTCGTCTTTCAAGGCCGCGACAACGGCGTCGTCTATTGGGGCGACTTTGCCAAGAAAGTGAAAGTCTCGGTTGGCGCGTTCGACGGCAAGTCCGCGACCGGAAATCACGAATGTCCTTGGGGCCGCTCGCGTCCAGATCGATTTCTGGGATCCGGAGGACGGCTACTACCTGAACGGGACCTACTACGGCGACAAGAACCTGCTCGCCATCGGCGGAGCGACTCAGATTCAGGCCGGCCACACGGCGTCAACCGTCGATTTCCTCCTGGAAAAGAAACTGCCCAACGGCGGCGTCGTTCTCGATCGAAAGCGAGTATTCCAACTACAACCGGCTGGGCGGGTACGACGCGGCTTACGCCAAGAGCCAGGGCGCGTATGGGCTGGGAAGCTACCTCTTTCCGAAAGCAGGTCGGCATAGGTAAGTTCGAGATCCTCGGCAAGTACGCCAAGGCGGAATTTACCCACGGGGCAGACGCCGAGCTACAACCAGAAAACCACCGAAGTGAACTTCAACTACGTCATCAAGCAGTTCAAGGCGCGCGTGATGACGTTCTACAAGGACACAAGATTCAACAGGCTGCAACCCGATTTCTGGCAGGCGGGAGTCGGCCTCCAGATCCAGATGTAAGCGCATCGTTCCTGAAACTCAGAATGAAGGAGTCAAATTTATGAAACGTAAAGCAATGTTTATGACCGCCTGGCTGCTGATCGCCGGGATTGTATTCTCCAAGGTCGCGGCGGCC
This sequence comes from Bryobacterales bacterium, assembly GCA_963817515.1. Classification (GTDB taxonomy): domain Bacteria; phylum Acidobacteriota; class Terriglobia; order Bryobacterales; family Bryobacteraceae; genus DATMNI01. Next base: position 314,439 of record CAWFPJ010000018.1, read on the forward strand.
CAGGACACAATCAAGGTGGGCGTGCTGCATTCGCTTTCAGGCACGATGGCCATCAGCGAAACGACGCTGAAGGACACGATCCTGATGATGATCGACGCCCAGAACAAGAAGGGCGGATTGCTGGGCAAGAAGCTGCGAGGCGGTGGTCGTCGATCCGGCGTCCAACTGGCCGCTCTTCGCCGAGAAGGCGGCGCAGTTGCTGGAAAAGGACAAAGTCGCCGTGGTGTTCGGATGCTGGACATCGGTTTCCAGAAAATCGGTGCTGCCGGTTTTCGAAAAGGACAACGGCTTGCTCTTCTACCCGGTTCAGTACGAAGGGGAAGAGTCATCCAAGAACGTCATCTATACCGGCGCCGCGCCGAACCAGCAGGCCATCCCCGCGGTGGATTACCTGATGAAGGAAGTCGGCGTGAAGCGGTGGGTGCTCGAAGGAACGGACTACGTCTACCCGCGCACGACCAACAAGATCCTCGAGGCTTACCTGCTGGCGAAAGGCGTGAAGGCCGAGGATATTTCGATCAACTACACGCCCTTCGGTCACTCCGACTGGCAGACTCGCGTAGCCGCCATCAAGAAGTTCGGCTCGGCCGGCAAGAAGACGGCGGTCGTGTCCACCATCAACGGCGACGCCAACGTGCCCTTCTACAAAGAGCTCGGCAACCAGAAGATTTCGGCGGAGGATATTCCGGTCGTCGCCTTCTCGGTCGGCGAGGAGGAACTGTCGGGCCTCGACACCAAACCGCTGCTCGGCCACCTGGCGGCCTGGAACTACTTCGAAAGCATCAACACGCCGGCCAACAAAGCGTTCATCGATCAGTGGCACACTTTCATCAAGAACCCGAAGCGGACCACCAACGATCCGATGGAGGCGCACTACATCGGCTTCAATCTGTGGGTGAAGGCCGTGGAGAAGGCCAAATCGACCGACGTGGAGAAGGTGCTCGCGGCGCTTCCCGGTACTCGAGACGCCGAACCTCACCGGCGGCATCGCCAAGGTGTTGCCGAATCATCACATCACCAAGCCGGTCTACATCGGCGAGGTGAAGGCGGACGGCCAGTTCAACGTGGTTTGGAAATCCGCAGGCACCGTGCCGGGCGATGCCTGGTCCGACTACCTGCCGGGCAGCAAGGACATCGAAGCGGATTGGGTGACGCTGAAGTGCGGGAACTATAATAAGGTCACCAAGAAGTGTTCAGGACAGAACTACAAGTAATGAAACACCTCCCGTCGGGCGGGCAGTGGCTATTCATGCTGCTGCTCGCCCTTTGGGGCGTAGTCCCTGTACACGCCCAATCTCCGAACGACGCAAGCTTTCCTGTCGACGCTCGGCGAGCTGCGGGAGGCGACGTACTCCGACAAGGCGAGCATTGTCGAACGGCTGAGCCAGACCGGTCATCCGAGCGTCCGCGCAGTTCTCACGGCGCTCCTGGAAGACCGGCTCTATTTCCGCAACAACGATCAGAAGATTTTTATCGTCAAGTCGGCCGAGGGGGATCCCCTCAATTTAATCGATCCGCTGTCGCTGAAGGATGCCGGCTCCGCCCCTGCGGATAGCCTGACCAAAATCGGCACGAACAACGGCTCTGAGGCGCACGTTGAGGACGACCGTGGCGCACTTCGCGTTGTCGAGCCCGGACGCGGCGGTGCGGTTGGACGCGGTGCGGGACATGTTGCGGTCGCTGGACGAGCCGACCGTGGCGCTGCTGCGCGAGCGACATCGGCGTGGAAACGAATTCCAGCGTCAAGAAGGAAATCGCCACCGGCCTGGCGCTCGCCGCGCTGGACGGCTCGGACACCAAGGCGCGTCTCGCCGCTATCGCCACGCTGAGCCAGAGCGTCAGCCAGGATGTGCGGAACAGGCTGGCGCTCCTGCTCGATAAATCTCCCGACGGCAGCTTCGCCGAAAGCGACGAGAAGGTGCGGCAGGCCGCTGCCGCCGCGGTGCGAAACCATCGACCGCTGGCGCACCTTCTATTCGGGCATCGAGACGTTATTTTTTGGCCTGAGCCTGGGGTCGGTGCTGGTTCTGATCGCCATCGGACTGGCCATTACGTTCGGCGTCATGGGCGTCATCAACATGGCTCACGGCGAGTTGATGATGCTCGGCGCGTACACCACCTATGCCGTCCAGATGGCGATGCCCGGACACATCGGGATCTCGATCCTGGTGGCGATTCCGGCGGCATTTATCGTTGCAGGGCTGACGGGCGTCCTGATGGAGCGCACGATTATCCGATTTCTTTACGGAAGACCGCTGGAGACGCTGCTCGCGACGTTCGGCGTGAGCCTCATCCTGCAGCAAACGGTCCGGTCGATTTTTTCGGCGCTCAACCGGTCGGTGGTGACGCCCGACTGGATGAGCGGCTCGCTGCGGTTGAACGACGCGCTCGCCATCACCTACAACCGGCTCTACATCGTGATCTTCACGCTGATTGTCTTCTCCCTGATCCTGCTGGTGTTGAAGCGCACCCGGATCGGTCTCGACATCCGGGCCGTTTCGCAGAATCGGGCCATGGCCAAGGCGATGGGTATCCGCACCGAGTGGGTCGATGCGATGACGTTCGGGCTCGGCTCGGGCATCGCCGGCGTGGCGGGCGTCGCGCTGAGCCAGTTGACCAACGTCGGTCCGAATCTGGGGCAGTCCTACATCATCGATTCGTTCATGGTGGTTGTTTTCGGCGGCGTCGGAAATCTCTGGGGCTCACTCATCGGCGGCATGTCGATGGGGATCGTCAACAAGCTGCTGGAGCCCTACGCCGGGGCCGTGCTGGCAAAGATTTTCGTTCTGATCGCGCTGATTCTTTTCATTCAGACCCGGCCGCGCGGACTGTTCCCGCAAGCCGGCCGCGCGGCGGAGGATAAGTAGCGGTGTTTCGCTCTCTGGAATCGGAACGACGGCCGGCGATCGGGGCGGCGCATGGTTTCTGGCAGTGCTCGCCGTGGTGGCCATCGCCGTGCCCGTCCTCAACCAGGTTGTGCCCGCGTCGTCCGCGTTTCACCTCTCGGCCTTCGGAATCACTCTCATCGGCAAGTATCTGTGTTACGGGATGCTGGCGCTGGCGGTCGACCTGATCTGGGGATACTGCGGCATCCTGAGCCTCGGGCACGCGGCTTTTTTTTCGCTCGGCGGCTACGCGATGGGCATGTATCTGATGCGGCAGATCGGCCCCCGGGGCGTGTACGGCGATCCCATCCTGCCCGACTTCATGGTGTTTCTGAACTGGAAGTCTCTGCCCTGGTTCTGGTACGGCTTCAACCACTTCCCGTTCGCGCTCGCTCATGATGGTGCTGGTGCCGGCCCTGCTGGCGCTGGTGTTCGGATGGTTTGCCTTCCGGTCGCGCGTCACCGGCGTGTACTTTTCGATCATCACGCAGGCGCTCACCTACGCCTTGATGCTCGCGTTCTTCCGCAACGACATGGGATTCGGCGGCAACAACGGATTCACCGATTTCAAGGACATCCTGGGTTTCGATCTGCATTCCGACAGCACTCGCGTGGTGCTGCTGGTGATCACCGCCGCCGCGCTCGCGGCCAGCTATCATGGCTTGCCGCGCGATTGTCGAATCGCGAGCCGGGCGCGTGATGCGTGCGATCCGCGATGCGGAGAGCCGGACCCGTTTTCTCGGTTATCCCGTCGAATCCTTCAAGCTGTGGCTCTTCGTGTTTTCGGCCATCATCGCCGGCATCGCCGGCGCGCTGTATGTGCCGCAAATCGGGATCATCAACCCGAGCGAGTTTGCGCCGATCAATTCGATCGAAGCCGTCATCTGGGTGGCGGTCGGAGGGCGCGGTACGCTCTACGGCGCGATCGCCGGCGCGGTGCTGGTGAACTACGCGAAAACCTATCTCACCGGCGCGTTTCCTGAAGTATGGCTTTACGCGCTCGGTGCGTTGTTCGTGCTGGTGACGCTGTTTCTGCCGCGCGGGATTATCGGCCTTGTGCCGGCGCGGGGTAAAGACAAATCAGCCGTGGGAGTGCAAGCCCGATGGACGTAGTTCTTAAAAAATGACCGTTCGCGACAAGAGGCTCTATCTCGAGGATCTGACCGTCAGCTTCGACGGCTTCAAGGCGCTCAACAAGCTGACGCTGTACGTCGATCCGGGGGAGATGCTCTGCATCATCGGCCCCAACGGCGCCGGCAAGACCACCATGATGGACGTCATCACCGGGAAAACACGCCCGGATTCGGGAACGGCGTGGTTTGGCAGCGGCATCGATCTGCTCGAGTTGTCCGAGCCGGAAATCGTGGCAGCCGGAATCGGGCGGAAGTTTCAGAAACCGACCGTGTTCGAGCAGTTGACGGTGTTCGAGAACCTCGAACTGGCATTGGCCGGCAGCCGGTCATTCCTGAAAACGCTGCGTGCCCGCATCACGGCCGCGCAGCAAGACGAGAATCGACGAGGTCCTTGACATCATCGGCCTCTCCGGAGCAGCGCGGGTCGCTGGGAAGAATACTCGCGCACGGCCAGAAGCAGTGGCTCGAAATCGGCATGCTGTTGATGCAGAACCCGGAGCTGCTGCTGGTTGACGAGCCGGTTGCCGGCATGACGCCGCACGAGATCGAGCGCACGGCCGAACTTCTGCTGTCGCTGGCGGGCGAGCACTCGGTGGTGGTTGTCGAGCATGATATGTCCTTCGTTCGATCGATTGCCCGGCGCGTCACGGTGTTGCACGAAGGACACGTCATTGCGGAGGGTGATATGGACAAAGTGCAGAACGACCCTCGCGTCATCGAAGTCTATCTTGGAGTGTGAGCGTGCTGGCAGTCAAAGACCCTCAACCAGTTCTACGGCGGCAGCCACACGTTGTGGGATGTGGATCTTGCCGTCCCCGCCGGTTCGCGCATGTGCCTGATGGGCCGCAACGGCATGGGCAAGACGACGCTGCTCAAATGCATCATGGGTCTGCAGCCGGCGAGCTCCGGCGGCATCACATTCGACGGGAGCGATTTGCTCAAGTGCCCCGCCGAGCAGCGGGCCAGGCTCGGCATCGGTTACGTGCCGCAGGGGCGCGAGATTTTTTCGCATCTGACGGTGGAGGAAAATCTGCGCGTGGGTCTGGGCGTGCGCAAGAACGGCCCCCGCACGATTCCAAGCCGTATCTTCGACCTGTTTCCCGTGCTGAAGAAGATGCTGAACCGGCGCGGCGGCGACCTTTCGGGCGGGCAGCAGCAGCAACTCGCGATCGGCCGCGCCCTCGTGCTCGAACCGAAGCTGCTGATTCTTGACGAGCCGACCGAAGGGATTCAGCCCAATATCGTCCACGAAATCGGCGACATCATCTTGAAGCTGAACAAGGAAGAAGGGCTCACCGTGCTGCTGGTCGAGCAGAAGCTGCCGTTCGCGCGCCGCGTGGCGAGCGAGTTCTGCATTCTCGACAAGGGCCGCCGCGTCGCTGCCGGTCCGATCGGCGAACTGACGGACGAGGTGGTGCGCGCGCATCTGAGCGTGTGACCGCTTCCCTAGTTCACGCGCATTCTCACCACACGGATTCTATGCGTCGAACCTATCGCCAGCGGCCTTCTGAAAACACGTACCCATCGTGGCGGTGAGTATACCGGGGAGCAACCCATACGGCATGCGGACGAGGCCGCGCTTCCCATCGGCCCGGCGCCCAGCCATAAGCATTTCCGTCCCAACGGTGGTATCCGGAAATCCAGACATGGTTGCGGCTCGGACGAACGCTGCGATGCTCTACAACGGCCCTGGGCGGCCGGACTCTTATGACTATATCTGCCGCCTGAGCGGTGCCAATCCCAACGGCGAAGGCGAACAACGCGGACAAGGCTAGTTTACGCAAAGTATTTCTCCTGTCGCCGTAACTTGCAAGCACGTGGCCGTTTATGAGGATTGAACTCCCTTAACAACCAGAAAGGACGAAAGATACGAGCGAAGCAGAATTCAAGACCTGGCGATTGTTGAGTCTTTAGGCCATGTCGAGACGATTAGGCTAGGACGCCGCGCAGCGGACCCACGCTATCTGCGAACCGTTCCACAGGCGTTCCGAAGGCATCCAGCATGGACACGTACAAACTTGCCGCCGGAGTATCCTCCGTGTACGCAATGTGCTGTCCGGAGGCGATGCGGCCGCCGCCGCGTCCCGCGAGCACCAGCGGCAACCGGTGCGGATCATGCTGGTTTCCGTCGCTCAGCGCAGACCCGAACAGGATCATGGAGTTGTCCAGCACCGACCTTTCGCCTTCCTTCATGTCGCGGAGCTTCCGCAGAAGATATCCGTACTGCTCCACGTGCCAACGGTTAATCACGGCGTACTGCCGCAGCTTCTCCGGGTCCTTAGCGTGGTGCGAGATCTCGTGATGCGAGTCCGTTACGCCCTCCAGAAAGCGGAAGTTGACGCCGCTTACCGCGTTGCCGAACATGAACGTGCTGATGCGGGTTGTATCGCTCTGGAAGGCAAGCGCGATGAGATCGAGCATCAGACGGACGTGCTCCTGGTGGGTCGCGGGACTGTCAGTCGGCCTCGGCATCGAATCGATCGACGCCAGCGGCTTCCACGTGCGCTTGGGATCGATGGCGTGCTCCATTCGTGTTTCGAGTGACCGGACAATCGACAGGTACTCATCCACGCGGGCCTGGTCGGCGGCGCCGAGCGTCGAGCGCATCTTCTTCGAGTGCTCCAGTACGCGGTCGAGCAAGAGCGTGTCCTGTTTGGCCGAAGAACCCGCCGGTCCGGCCGCCCGGAACAGGCGTGCGTACACCGATCTCGGATTTGTCTCGCGCGCTAGTGGTGTCGTGGGAGTGCTCCACGCGATATGGCATCCGTAAACCCGGGTATACCCCACATTGGCGTCCACGCCGGTGGATTCAGGCTCAATCCCCAACTCGAGCGAAGGCAGCGGAGTCTGGTCGCCTATGCGGGAAGCCGCGAGCTGATCCATCGATTGACCATGGATATTGATGTCCACCCCCAGTGTCTTGGTGATCGTGGTGCAGGTCAGCAGGCTGGACTCTTTCGCATAGTGGCCGTCGCCGGTGTTGGCCCCGGCGTTCCAAAGATTGCTGACGACGAGCAACTGATCCTTCAGGTCCTGCAGCGGCTCAAGAGTAGGAGAAAGACGGAAGTCCTTACCCTCTCCTTGGGGTGTCCACTGTGAGGTGTTCACGCCGTTAGCCATGTAAAGCACAGCCATACGCACAGGCGATTTTGCGTCAACCGGTCTGGGACCAGCCACCGCAGAAGGAACCATCGCCTCCAGCCAGGGTAGTCCGAGAGCGACTCCGGCTCCTTGCAGAACAGCCCGGCGGGACAATCGCTTCTGGCGCGGAATCATCATGGCTTCTTCTCCTGTTTTGCTGCGCTTGATGTGATGTGCTTGGGGGTGGGCAGCGCGCTTTGATACCGGAATGGCACACTCATCACCACCGCGTTGATCAAAGCGTGCGCCCTGTAATTGCTTCGCTCTACTTCGGCTACAATGCTATCCACTGTACACGAATCCTGTAATGTCAGGCCCCGCCCAAGGGCATACCCGAGCACCTTGTTCGTCAAATTTCGGACGAACAATCCCTTCCTCTGCATCAGAGCGGCCTTGAGCTGGTCGGGTCCGTCAAACACCGTGCCGTCCGGCAGCTCGCCCTTGGCATCGATCGGCTTTCCGGCTTCTTCCGTACGCCAGTGCCCGAGCACATCGTAATTCTCCAGCGCGAAACCGAGTGGGTCAATGCGGCTATGACAGCCCGCGCACGCCGGATCTGCCCGGTGCTGTGCCAGCCGTTCCCGTACGGTAACTGGTGTTTCGCCTGCCTTCGTCTCTTCGAGCTTCGGCACGTTGGGCGGCGGAGGAGGCGGTGGGGTGCCGAGAATAGCATCTAGCAGCCATTTGCCGCGAAGCACGGGGCTGGTACGCTGCGGATGCGAAGAAATTGCCAGCACCGCGGACATACCCAGCAGGCCGCCGCGGTGGCTGTCTTCCGGCAACTCGATGCGTTGCGGCTGCTCCTGGTTATTCGGCCGCGCCGGTTTGACGCTGGTGTTGTACAGCACCTTCTGCAGCTTCTTGGTCGCGATAGTCCACTTCGAATCGAGCAGATCCAGAATCGAAAGATCGTTAACCAGAATCTCCCGGAAGAACAGGATGGGTTGGTTCTTGATGTCATCCCGCAGTTCGGAGTCGCGCCACTCGGGAAACAGCTTCGCATCGGGCGTGAAGGCTTCGCCCAGATCCCGAATGCGCAGCCATTGATCGACAAAATCCCGGGCGAAGTCCACCGACTTCTGGTTCCGCAGCAACCGCGCCACCTGGCTCCGCAACACCTCCGGATCGTGCAGCTTTCCAGTCTCGGCTAACGCCAGCAGCAGACTGTCCGGGGTGCTGCCCCAGAGAAAATAAGAGAGCCTGGATGCCAGAGAATAGTCGTCCAGCAAGCGTGTTTGCCCGGTGGAGTTGGGAGGCTCCGCGCGAAACAGGAACTGCGGGGAAATGAGAACAGCGCGGAGGGCATAGAGAATCGAATCCTCGAAGGATTCGCCACGCTTTCCCGCGGACACGAACAGTCCAAGGTAGAAATCGACGTCTGCCTGGTCCGCCGGGCGCCGAAACGCTCTTGGCAGAAACTCCTCGATAATCGCGCGGGCCGCGGCCTCGGCAGTGACTCCCGGACCAGGGGTAGCGATCAGAAACTTAGCACGCGATCTTGCGTCCTTGAAGGCATAACCGAGCGCAAGCGTTGCCGCTTCCAGGTATTTCTCTGCGTGGATCGGCGAGAGGAAGAGCGTCTCGGCAGCATTGTCGAAGCCTTCCCCGCCGGCTCCATCAACCGGCAGCGCAGAGCCAACATCGACATGAACGTTGAGCAGATCGCGAATCGTAGATGTGTACTGGGACCGGCTCAAGCGGCGGACCGGCGAAGGGCCAGGGACGATGCCCGCCGAACAGGCCTCGGCTCGCAGGCTCTGCTCTACCCACCCGGCAAACGCCTCGCGCTGCTCAAGGGCGAGGGCCGACCTGGGCGGCATTTCGCCGTTGCGGACGCGCGACGCAGCCTTGGTCCACGTCTCGGGGCGTTCGCGAAAACTGGTAGGGGGCGTGAGCCTAGCGATATTGAAGCCGCCCGCCGGGGTCTTTCCGGTGTGGCAGCCCTCGCAATGGTTCTTCAGGAACTGTTGGCCCTCGGCCTGCCCGAAGGTGGCGGGTGTTTGGGCCGCAGCAACCGATGCAGCAACCAAAAGCAACCCCGCATGAATACTCAAGACATGCATAGCAAAGGGGAACAGTCTCCCATGTTAACAATAGCACCGACGCAGAGGCTGTGCCTGGCCGGGTGCCTGATCCGGTTGGACTTACGGGATGGTATGATTTCGACTGATGAGCCACCACGTCGCGCGATCCGTCCTCTGCTTTCTGTCCTTCACCTCTTGCATTCTGGCAGCCGACATCACGGGTATCTGGGCGGGACAACAACCATCTCGTCTGGGACAACCGGAGGACGTAGCTTTTCGCCTCAAACTGCAGGGCCAGGTACTGACTGGTACGATGTTCGGCGATGAGTTCGATATCCCGATTCAGGAAGGCTCCTTCTCCGGCGATCAGCTCCAGTTTAAAGTGACGACGACCAATTACTACAGCGGGGGCAAGGTGACATTCATCTATACGGGTGTCGTCAAGGGCGCCGAGATTGAGCTCGTCCGCGAGCGGGTCCGGACAGCGGAAGACAAGGCTGAAAAGGCCGACAAGGCAGGCAAGGGCGGCAATCGCCCCGCAGGCAATCAGACTCTTAAGCTCAAGCGGCTGGGTTAATCGCACGGAGTGATGCGACAATCGCGTCCGCGCCACTGATCTTCCCCTCCAATCTGTTCGACTATCCTATTGGTTATGAAAATTGGTTTCATCGGACTCGGTCATATGGGTTCCGGAATGGCGCGCAACCTGCTTCGTGCGGGCAACGAGGTCGTCGTTTTCAATCGGAGCCGGGCAAAAGCGGAGGCCCTGATTGCCAATGGCGCCCGCATAGCTGAGACGCCGGCCGATGTCTGTAGCGGGTCTGAGGCTATCATGACCATGCTCGCCGACGACCACGCTGTCGAACAAGTTGTGTTCGGCGAAAACGCCATCGCCGCCGCGCTACCGGAGGGTGCGATTCACATTTCGTGCAGCACCATCAGCCTGGCGCTGGCCAGGCGTCTTACTGCTGAACACCAGCGGCGCGGGCAGAAGTACTTGAGCGGCCCCGTTTTCGGCCGCCCGGAAGCTGCGGAAAGCAAGAATCTACTCGTGGTTGCCGCCGGTCCGCCAGAACTCGTCGAGCACTGCCGGCCGCTGTTTGACGCCATCGGACGTCAGATGTTTGTCGTTGGGTCCGATCCCTCCCAGGCCAATGCCGTCAAACTCTGCGGAAATTTCATGATCGCCGCCGTGCTCGAAGCCTTCGGCGAGGCATTCGCAACACTTCGCAAGGCGGACATCCCGGTCCACACCTTTGTGGAAGTGATGAGCATGCTTTTTGAGTCGCCTCTATATGCGAATTACGGACGCTTGATCGCCGACCAGAAGTTCGAGCCGGCCGGATTTGCGTTGCGGCTGGGGCTCAAGGACATCCGCCTGGCGCTTGAAACGGCTGAAGAGTTCGCCGCCCCAATGCCGCTCGCCAGCCTGATCCGCGATAACTTCCTTTCGGCCATGGCGCACGGACAGGCCAATCTGGACTGGTCGAGCGTAGTCCGCACTGCTGCGCGCAACGCCAACATCGAGTAGGCCGCTATTCAGAGGACATACACGCGCAGCATCCACCAAACCAGGAACAAGGCGATGACGGCCACGACGATGTAGCGTATCCATTGCCCGGCGGTCCTTGGTTCGGTTCGGTTTGCCACGCGCCGATAATACCATCTTGCCTTCTGCCGGGGGTGTGCCGTCTGGTGTCGTTAAAGTTTCAGGTTCTGTATCTTCTGCCTGTCTTTTGGTTGACAAACTTCTGACTGACAGACCTTCGCTTGGCCGCTTGTCTGTCGTTGTTCTTCCGCATTCAACATCGGGGCGAGCATCGCCAATGCACGGCTTCGCTCCTGCTCGTCTCCGATTCCCCGCGCGGCATCGAGTGCCACGGCTAACAGGTCAGGATACTCGCTTAGACCAGCCGGTGCCAGCTCCGCCAACGCAAAGCTTCGATCCCGGTCTCCAATTCGTCGCGCGGCCTGCAGAGCTTCAGCCAGTGTCTCTCGTTTCTCTTCCATACTTAGCATCGTGGCCAGCGTCGCCAAAGCTGTCCGCCCAATGCGACAACATCTTATCGTTGCCGCGCCATCGTGCCTCTTGGTTCCATCACTTGCGGGCGTTTCCCGAGCGATGCCCGCGGATGACCTGCTCGACCAATTCCTCGCCGAGCCGCTTGGTCAATGGACCCGAGTGCAATAACATGCGGTAGTAAATCGCACCAAAAATCGCGTCGTTCAGCAGCTCTGGTTCTGTGTCCGATCCTAGTTCCCCGGCATCCTTGCCCCGCTGCAGATCCGCAATCGTAGCATTCCGTCGAGGACTAACCCATCGGTCAAAGAACTCCTGAAGAACGGCCGGTTCGCTCTGGCCCTCGGCGATCAGCCCGGCCACGATCTTGCCAAACGGCCCGTTGAACGCGTCGATCAAGCTCCGCACTCGAAACCGCAGGGACTGTTCCGCGGTCAGGACGGTCGGCTTCTCCAATTTCGGGGCCATCCGCTCACAGAGCATCGCCAACACCAAGGTCGCTTTGGTCGGCCACCATTTATACAGGGTGGGTTTGCCGACGCCGGCCCGTTTGGCAACCGCCTCAATGGTCAAGTCGCGCACCGACTTTTCCTCAAGCAGGGCGTAGACCGCATCCATGATGACGGCATGCGACGCCGCCATTTCGCTCGGAGGCCGACCTTTACGGACAGCAGGAAGCGCTTCTTTCTTCATGTTTCATGTTTTAACGGAACGTAGCGTAAAGTCAATTGACATCTTAGCCGCTTCGCTCTATTATAAAACGGAACGTAAAGGAAATTAAATGGCTGCCAGCCGAGCTGCGGCTGTAGCCAGTTTCACCTCAAAAGGAGAATCCAATGACGAATCAAATCCGCCCCTACGAGCCTCTCACCTCTGAAAACGCGGCACTCGTCCTCGTCGATCATCAGGTCGGCCTCATGACGGGCGTCCGTGACTATTCGACCGGCGAGCTGAAACACAACGTGGTGGCCCTGGCCAAAGCGGCCAAAGCGTTGAAGCTGCCGATCGTCGTCACCACGACGGCGCGCGAAAGCATGTGGGGTCCGACGTTCCCGGAACTCGTCGAAGCCCTGCCGGGAATTGAGATCATCAACCGTTCATCGGTCAATGCTTTCGACGACGCGCGGGTGGCCCGCGCCATCGAGGCGACCGGCCGCAAGAAGCTGATCTTCGCTGGCATCTCGCTCGAAGTCTGCGCAGCTTTTCCGGCAATGACCGCGGTGGGTAAGGGGCTGGACGCGTATGTGGCGGTCGACGCCTCGGGAACGTTCAGTGAGACCAAGCGGCAAGTCGGGCTTCTGCGCATGCTGCAGGCGGGCGTCATTCTCTCGGACTACGCGACCTTGATGGTGGAAATCCTCAAGGACAATGCGCGACCGGAGGCCGGCGAGGTTTACGGAGCCATGGACATGGGCTGGGCCAAGCTTGTTGGCCAGATCGCCCAGGCCTACGGAAAATAATTCATCGGCGGACGCCGCTGGAGATGCAAGCGCGTTGGCTTCGGCGTAAATCCTTTAACCCGTCTCCTCCATCAGCGCGGCAGCGCGCTTACCGATTTTCTTAAGCGCCACTTCGAGGCTGCGAAGTTCCTTCGGGCTCAGCTCCGAGAACACTTTTCTCATCTGCCCGGCATGCTTTCGGAAGGCTGGAGCAATGAGATCCTTGCCGCGCGGTGTGAGCGCAACGATACGAACCCGTCGGTCTTCCCCGCTCTCTACCCATTATATTGATATCAATATGATTGACGACATGATTCATGTCGGAGCCGAAACGGAAAACCTTATGAGAGCCGACGGCAACCAAACGCGATTCGAATTCAGACGGTCCCTACGACACCGGCCCACGAAGAGACGCCTGAAGGCCGCCGGCTTGCCGCCGCCTATCAACAAGAGCAAGAGGCAATTCAGGCGCCCACCAGCATCCGCAATTCCTCCGCGTCATCGCATGTTCACCGCGGCCTTCGAAATTTCTCAGCAAAGCAGCGAGGGCCCTCTCACGTATCCGACGCCAGCCAGACCGCTGGAAGCGCGGTCGGCCAGGAACTCAGCCAAACCGGCGCGCAGATTAGCGCCGCAACCTCAATGTGCAGCCGACGATTAAAGTCCGGGCAGGATACAAATTCACCGTGCGAGTAATTGCCGCCAGCGAAGCGCGGTGCACGAAGACACAAACCGTTGATTCGGCCCAAGGAGTTTTCTATGCTCGTCGAGTTGATCGAAGAGCCCTACGCCACGATGGTTTATGTGGCGGTTTACACCGGCCTCCGGGTCAGCGAGGTGATCGGGCTGCGGTGGAGTGACATCCACGAGCAGTCGATCACGATCGACGAGCGGTATTGCAGGGGAGACTGGGCCGCCGAAGAGCGATGCCTACAATACGACCATTCCGGTCAACCGGAAAGTCATCGAGCGGATTCAACGTTTACGGACGTTGACCGTGGAGGTGAAGGCCGGCAGGGCGATTAGACGTTACCGGGCCGTGAAGTCAGACGGGCCGGACGATCTGGTTTTCCAGTCGGTCAAAAGCCGGTGTCCGATGCGTGACAACAATATCCTCGCTCGGCATATCAAGCCGGCCGGAAGGAAACTGGGAATCGGCTGGGTCAACTGGCTGGTGCTCAGGCGGTCTAACGCCACCTGGCTAAAGGATGGTGGGGACCGATCCTCGCGATAGGCAATCGCTGACGCGGCATTCCAGATTCACGACTACGGCAGAGATCTACGAACAGGATCTTCCGGAGTCGCAACTTCGGGCTGTCGAAAAGCTCAGTACGCTGCTGCAGTGAGAACGGAATGGGGACAGTAATGGGACAACCGGGATTTTTGAGGTTGCGTAAGTCATTTAGAATGTGGTGGCCAGGGACGGAATCGAACCGCCGACGCCAGCCTTTTCAGGGCCGTTTACCGATCCGGCGAAGTGGTTTGAATTCAGCGGATCTAACTAACAGGAAAGAGCTTATGCTGTAGTTGATTTGGGATGGCATAGGATGAATTAGGCTGGTTACGGCCCCTGAATGTTCGCGTATTGTTCGCGCGTATGTCAATCCGGCGATCATAGCTGAGGCCTTGGGCGGGCAAGTTCCGCACTGGGTAAGCGGTAAGCGGTGACCAGATTATTCTGGCGTTGCCCTTTTTGCTCTTTTCGTGCATCGGCTACCCTAGTCTTTGGGGGCAATCTCGGAATTTTCCGCGCGAATATTGTTTGGGACCTGTCTATGGCGAATTGCCAATTTGGCCTGAATACGGTCGCCTGTGAGGTATTGTTACCATTGCCGGGATGCGCGACTTCATCGTCCTGTTCGTTCATGTGATCGTCACCGTGCTGCGACTGGCGGGGCCGGGGGGACTCCGTTCCGTGATTGCCGAGTCCGCCCTGATCCGGCATCAACTGCTTATCCTCAATCGTGGGCGCAAGCGTGCGCCCAACCTGCGCGCCTCGGATCGCCTCATCGCCGGCTTGTTCGCCCTTTTCATGAGCCCGGCACGGATCCTCCGTTCCGCCATCGTTCTGAAGCCCTCCACTTTGCTCCATCTGCACAGCCTGCTGAGGAAACGCAAGTACCGCCTGCTGTTTTCGCCCCAGCGCAGGCGTCGACCCGGCCCGAAGGGACCGAACCGAGAACTTTATCGACGCCGTCGTGGCTATGAAGCGGCGGAATCCCAGTTGGGGCTGTCCTCGCATTGCCCAGCAGATCGCGTTGGCTTTCGGCGTCGAGATCGATAAGGATGTGGTTCGCCGTATTCTGAGCGCTCACTACCAGCCAGAATCGGATTCAGCAGGTCCATCCTGGCTGACGTTTCTCGGCCACATGAAGGATAGTCTGTGGAGCTGCGATTTATTCCGATGCGAGTCCGCCACCTTGAGAACCCATTGGGTGTGCTCCGCAAAAATGTCGTCCCCTCCTGGCTGGCTCTGGCTGGGCTCCGTCGGATCCATGCGAGGCTCACGCCGCGGTCTTCTCCAGGGCGTATTCATGATGGAGACCGCCCAGAATCGCCGTGCTGCGAACTACGTACCCGGCCGGGATTACATGACGGCTCCCATTCGTCGGCGGGGGATGCGGTGGTGGCACCGGTGTCCCCGGGCCAAGACTCATGTGCGGTCTGCCATGGTTGAAATGCGTGACCCACGATTTCAGGGTGAGGTTCAGGTGGCGCTCGTTCAACGGAATCAGAAAGTCCAGGAATTCGCGGCGTAGGGTCCCGCCGAACCGCTCGCATATTGCGTTTGCCTGGGGCGCCCGTATGGGTGTTCGCACCACCCGCACCCCCATAGCCGTCACGCCCGTGTCCAGTTCCGGGGAGAAGACGCTATCCCGATCGTGGATCACGAAGCGATAGGGATGATCGTCTGGAAGCGCCTCTCGGAACTGTTGCAGGGTCCACTCCGCCGTTGGGTGGTCAGTGACGTTGTGGTGGAGGATCCTGCGAGTACCCAGTTCCAGGATCACAAATACATAAAGCGTGCGGAAGTTGGCCGTCACGACTACGAAAAAGTCGCATGCCACGATCGCTTTGGCATGATTGCGAACGAAGGTCATCCATCGTTGGTTCGGATCGGGTTGCCGTCCAGGAGCGGCGAGTAGGTAACTCGCGACGGTACGGGGCGAGACCCGGATTCCAAGCTTCAGTTTCAGTTCATTCGCGATGCGCTCCTGTCCCCACGACGGATTGTCCGCAGCCATCCGCCGGATCAACTCGCGGATGTCCTTGGGCAGGCGAGGTCTTCCCGAAGGCTTGGACTTCCAACGCCAGAACAGCCGGAATCCTTTGCGGTGCCAGCGGATGAAGGTATCGGGCTTAACCACGACCAGCGACATCCGCCAATCGAACAGCCGACTCACCGTGACCATCAGCCATCTGGTAGCGTCATCGGCACGATGCGGTTTGACCCTTCTCTCCTGGAACAGCGCCAGTTGCTTGCGAAGGAAGAAATTTTCCGCTGCCAGAGCGCGGTGGGAACGGGCCGCGAGGAACACGAGCCGCCCCAGGTCCAGCACGACCGCGGATGTGGTGAGGAGACAGTGCTTGAAAGCGGCCACGGTGAATACGGACATGAACGCCCAGGATCGCACGTTAGGCCACGTTACGATTCCGTGATTACAGCGTCGGTCGGAGTTTTTGCGGACCACAGCCTCATGAAAAGTCCGGACAGCACAGTCACCCAGACAACACGGTCAACGTGGCTCTGACGAAAGGAAGGGTTCGACTTCTGAGTTCCGACGGAAAGAGCGTGGAGCACAGCGTTGAAGCAGGTGCCGTTAATCTCGGAGACACGCCATTCGAGGGTTTGTCCATCGAGCCGAAAGATCGTCGTCAGCCTCTGTTCGAGCTTCTCCGGGAACCGACGTGAACGCGCATACTCCACGTTCTCGAGCATGCCCGCTGCGGTTCGACCGGATGGTTTGGCTTTTCTGCTGAATGGCGAGAGTCGACAGGAAGATTGGCACAATGCGGTCCTGGCCGAGCGGCACCCTATATTCGGGATGGCCGGTGACCTGAAGAACGAACTGCCCATTTCGGCGCTCGTAGAGAAGTCGGCCCTCGGAAAGGCGCCTCACTGGAAACAGAAGCCCGCAAAGGACGAACGGACGCGAGCTGAAACACAATAGCGATGTCGATGAGTGGCTCAGAGTCCGACCGATCTCGCTTCCATGCTTTCCCGCCTGACTCTTTTGTTCATGGCACACTCAGAAATAGAACTTCAGCGCAAGCTGAACCTCGCGCGCGGGAACCAGCAACGAACTTACCTGCCCGCCGGATGCCGCGTTAATTGTAGCCGAAGGCGCGGAGAAGACGGGGTGGTTCGCCAGGTTAAAGCATTCCGCCCGGAATTCCAGCGTTTTTGATTCTGTCAGCTTGAACTTCTTCAACAAGGAGAAATCCAGTGTGCTCAGACCGTCAGCACGCACGACGTTCCGGCCGGAAGTTCCATACGTGTATTGCGCCGGCACAGTGAACGGCGCCGTGGCCGAGGGAGCAAGCGAACGGCAGGTCGAGTTGTTGGCCACATAGAACCAGCAGCCAACGTTATCCAGCAGGATCGGAGCGCCGACAGCGTTTGGCCTCTGTGAGCCAACGCCTGTGTTCGCCTGGTCTCCTGAGATCACCGGAGTGAACGGCAGACCGCTCTGCAAGGTGAGCACTCCCGATGCTTTCCAACCGCCCACAATCTGGTTCACCCAGCCGGGAATGTGGGTTAAGAACGCCCGACCGGTACCGAACGGCAGTTCATAGAAGTAGCTCACTGCGCTGGAGTGCGTGCGGTCGAGATTACAAACGGCTCGGTTCACGGGAATCAGAGACACGGTGGGAGCCCCGCCTCCACCAGAGCCGTTATCCATACACTTCGAGTAGGTATAGTTCCCCTGCAAGGACAATCCATGCCAATTGCGCGAAAGGGCGCTGATCTGCAGCCCGTTGTAGCTCGCCGAGCCGTCGTATTCGTATTGCCCGATGGTGCCCCATTGAAGCAGGGGGCGGCGCGTCTGAATCGCGCCCGGCCCGGGGGCGGGATTGTTTACGCTTTGGCTTAGCACCTGGTCGCGGCTGATATTGCCGACATAAGCCACGGTAAGCGAAACATGCGAGCTGATCTCACGCTGAAGGGTGAAGTTCCACTCGTGCTGATGGCTGGTGGACTGGTTCCCGAACACGGTAGTGGAAAGCGAAGGCGTGGAGCAACTGAGCGCCGTGAACCCGGCGCACGGCTGTCCCGGGTTCGGGTTGGGCAGACCGGCGAGCGGCTGGCCGAGATAAAAGTCGCCCCAACTGCGTGTCGGCGCGGCTGGAGGACGGCTGTTGAACTCGGAGTCCATTACCGTATTCGGCGGCACGCCGACGGAGTTGTTCGGGCCGTTGTTGTTGGCATAGTCGTAGAAAATTCCATAGCCGCCGCGCAGAACCCAGCGGTTGCTGCCGAAGGGCTTCCAGGCGAAGCCGGCGCGCGGGGCCCAGTTTTTATTGGGATTGACAATGGAGTTCGGCAGCCCCAGGCTCTTGGTGTACTCGATACGATCCTGGTAGAGCGGCAGAAGTTGAGCGCTGATGGGCCGCGCGGTTACGTCGAAGCTGGAAGGAATAATCAGCTTGCCCGTAGTGAGGTCAATTGAGCTGGTCTGGCCGCGAACGCCAGTATAGAAGCCGTTCACTTCAAAACGGAGCCCAAGATTCAGCGTAAAATTCTGCGTGACGCGGTAATTGTCCTGCACAAAGAGCGCCGGCCAATTGCCGTAGTCGCCCCACCACGGCGCGCCGGGATCGCGGCTGGCGTTATCCGGCAGGCCCAGCAGAAAATCGCCGAAGGAATCGCCGCTGAAAGTACCCAGAAAGTTGAAGATGCCCTGTGTCTGGCCGCCGGTGACGTATCCGGTGGTGTTGTGATAAAGCTGCATGCCGGCCTTGAGTTCGTGGCGGCCGCTGGTGTAGCTGACCGTATCGGCATATTCGTAGGTGCGAATGTGATTCGATTTCGGCAGTTGGTTGCTGGGCGCGCCATCAAAGCCGCTGTAGCCGGACAGGCTGATCTGCGGGAACCCTCCATAAAGCTGCAGGTCAAAGCCCTGATAGTTCGCCTTGGACGGCGACCCGAAGAAGGTGCCGCTGATGGGCGGCTGAAACAGGAAGATCATGCGGTAATAACCCACGCGCGCTTCATTGAGCCAGCTTGAATTGAAGATATGGGTGTAGGCCATCGTGAAGTCCTGGCCGCGCGCGTGGTTGCCCAGCTGGCCAAGCGCGGGAAAGGCGTCCGGAGTTGTTTCTGTGTTATCGACGATCGAATAGCGGCCCATCAGGCGATCTTTGTCGGTAATGTTTTCATCGATCTTCAGATCAGCCTTGGAGGCATTCAACGACAGCGCACTGCCGAATACAGCGCGCGAGGTATTGCCCTGTTGGAAGTTCGGCTGGGGCAGATAATTAAGGAAGAAGCTTCCTTGCGGCGACAGCAGACTCTGCGGGATTTGATTGTTCGGAAAAGGAGCATAGTTGGCGAATGGATTCAGCAGATGGACGCTCGTGCCGCTGAAATCGCCCGCGCGCTGGGCCAGGCTGGGCACCACGTTGCTGGCCACCACAGCCTGGCGGACCATCGTTTCTTCCATATCGGCGAAGAAGAACAGCTTGTCCTTACGAATGGGCCCGCCGATGATGCCGCCGTACTGGTTTCGTTTCAGGACATCTTTCTTTTGGTTGGAGCCCGCGGCCGGAATGAAGAAAAAATTCCGGGAATCGAGCTTCTCATTCCGAAGGAATTCGAAGACGTCACCGTGAAACTGATTGGTTCCGCTTTTGAGCACGGCAGTAACGGTGGTTGGCGTGCGCCCGAACTCGGCCGTCATGTTTCCGCTTTCCACCTTGAACTCTTCCAACGCGTCCACATTAGGCTGGATCTCCGTGCCGCCGGACTGGACTTCGACGATGCTGGAGCCATCGAGAATCCATCCTGTTTTGTCCGGGTCGGAGCCGTTAATCACCACATTGACCGCGCTCGCGCGAATCGAAGTGAGGCTCCCGTAGGCGTTCGAGCCGGCCGGCGCGTACGTGGCACCCGGCGTGAGCTGCGTCAACTGCCAGAATGAGCGGCCGTTGAGGGGGATATTGTTCAGCACGCCACGGTCAACCACCTGCCCAACGTCTGAACTGGCCGTGGAGATCAACGGAGCCGTGGTACTGATGGTGACCTCCTGTGTTAGTGCCCCAACCTCCATCACCGGGTCAATCCGCGCGCTTTGGCCGACCTGCAGTTCGATATCGGGAATAGTTACGGTCTTGAACCTTACTATGCTCACGGTGAGGGAGTAGTGGCCGACCTGGAGACCGGTGATCGTGTAGTTTCCGCTGTCGTCCGTGGTTCGATTCAACACGGCTCCCGTGTCCAGATTTCGCAGTGTGACCTTGGCGGAGGGAACGGCCGCACCCGACGTGTCCTTTACAGTCCCGACCAGTGTTGCCTGGCTACGCTGCGCCTGGACCTCCGAGGCAAACAGAAGCAGCAACATTGCTGAAAAAATGGTGTTCCCACGACGCATCCTGAGCATTAGCTCCTCCATTGCAGGTCAATATACGTCAGAAGTATTGACGCTGTCAAAAAATTCGGCTCGTTTGTCGCCGCCACGTGAGAATGTCCTATTTGTGCCAAATAGAAATGTCCTCTTGACAACGCGCCGTCGATTCGCTTATATAGGTTGTATGTCTACTGTAGACAGTCCATCTGAGCGAATGGAATTCCTGCAAGGCACGCTGGAAGTCCTCATCCTCCGCAGTCTCCAGGCCGGGCCCAATCACGCCTATGGCATTGGCCAGTTCCTGGAACAGCAATCCGGAAACGAGTTCGTAGTCGACAACGGCTCCCTTTACCCCGCCCTGCAGCGTCTGCTCCAGCGCGGCTGGGCGACTGCGCAATGGAAGATGTCGCCCAACGCTCGCCGCGCCAAGTACTACCGGCTGACACTGCTCGGCCGCAGGCAACTGGTCGAAGAAAGTTCTAAATGGCGCCGGTTCGTCCAAGCCATGAGCCGCGTGCTGAGTCCGGAGGCATAATCGTATGCGCGAATGGTGGCGCAGATTCCGCGCCTGGGCCGCCGGACGCCAGGGAATCGCCGAGGACCTGGCGGAAGAAGTCCAGAGCCACCTCCAGATGGAAACGGAGAGCCACATCGAGCGCGGCATGGCACCGGAGGAAGCCCGAAGCGCGGCGCGCCGCCGGTTCGGGAACACCACCATGGTCGCGGAGCGCGCCCGCGACGCCTGGGGATTCTCCTCGATCGAAAGCTCTTCTCAAGGATGTTCGCTACGGTTTCCGCGCCATGCGGCGGGCGCCCGCCTTTTCGGCGGTGGTGATTCTTACCTTCGCCCTCGGCGTCGGAGTTAACACGGCCATCTTCAGCGTGGTCAATGCCGTTTTGCTGAAGCCCCTGCCGTACCCCAATTCTGAGCGGCTGGTGCGTCTCGGCGAGGCAACCGCGAAGGCGGATTTCAGCGTCAGTTGGGGCAATTTCAAATACTGGCGCGACGACCAATCACACGTTCGAAGACATGGCCGCGTACCAGTTCACCGAACGCACGCTGACGGGCCGCGGCGACCCCGCGACCACGCGCGGCTTGATCGTCACCGCTCCCTTTTTCCCGCTGCTCGGCATGCGCCCGCTGTTGGGCCGCCTCTTCGGCCAGGCGGACGATCGTCCCGGCGCGCCTGCCGTCATCGTGCTGAACCACCGCTTCTGGTCGAGCGAGCTCGGCGGCGACCCGCACATCGTCGGCGCGACTCTGACGCTCAATGGAACTCCCTTCGAGGTCGTGGGCGTGGCTGCTCCCCTATGGGAACCGTGGAGCGTGGATTATTACCTGCCGCTCGGCAGGGGCGGCAAGCACCGCATCGATCGCCGCCAGCACGGATCGATTCGCGCCATCGGACTGCCTGAAGCCCGGCGTCACCCTGGCCGCCGCGCGCGCCGATCTCGATGCGATCATGCGCCATCTGGCCGAGGTCGATCCCGGACCGGAGAACGATCACCACAGTTTCGGCAGCGTTCCTCACCGAGGAGACGGTTGGGGACGTGCGCCGCACGCTGCTCGTTCTGATGGGCGCGGCGGTACTGATTCTGCTGATCGCCTGCGCGAATGTGGCGAGTCTGCTGATTGGCCCGCAATACCGCGCGCGCCAGCGAATTGGCGCTGCGAAAGGCCATCGGTGCCGGACAACTTCGGCTGGTGCGCCAGTTGCTCACGGAGAACCGTCCTGATTGCGGCGCGGGCGGCGCGGCCGGCGTTGCATTCGGATATTGGGGGCTGCGCCTGCTGATCGCGATCGCGCCCCGCGACATCCCGCGCCTGGCCGAAACCACGCTCGATCTCCCGGTGCTGCTCTTCGCCTGTGGCATTACGCTGACGGCCGGGCTGCTTGCCGGTCTCGCGCCGGTATTGGTGGCCGGCAAAATCGACCTCACCACCGCCCTCAAAGAAGGCGCACGCCTGTCCGGCGGCGGCAAGCAGCGCCAGTCGTTCCGCAATATTCTGGTGGTCGCCGAGGTGGCGTTGACCTTCGTGCTGGCTTTCGGCTCCGGGCTTCTGTTGCGCAGCCTGGCCGCCGCGCAGACGACCAGCCCCGGCTTCGACCCGCAACACGTCCTGTCGTTTTCGCTGCAGTTGCCGCGGCGAAGGCTTACCAGCAATTCGAGGCGATCCGCACCTTCCATGATCGCCTGCTCGCCGATCTGCGCACTCTGCCCGGCGTTATCGATGCCCGCTCCGTTCACTGCCCACCACCAGCGGGCGATTGCGGCGATTGGTTCTATTCCATTCCCGGACGCCCGCTCCCACCACGGGATGACGTGCCGATCTCTCTTTTCAATAGCGCCGACGCCGGGTACTTCCGGATGATGCGCGTCCCTCTTGCGCCAGGGGCGCGAGTTCACAGACACCGACCGCGCCACAGGCCCGAAAATCGCGGTGGTCAATCAGACGTTTGCACGCACCTGGTGGCCCAAGGAATCCGCCGTAGGGCATCAGATTAAGGTCGGCGGGCCATACCAGGATGGTGACCTGTTGGAGATTGTTGGTGTGGCCGGGGACATCCGGCAATCCGGGCTTGATTCGCAGCCGATGCCCGAGATCTTCCGTCCTTCCGCACAACAGCCCGATGGTGGCATGGCTGTCATGGTTCGGACCGCGGGCGACCCGGTGAAGCTCATGCACACCGTCCGCAGCCGCGTGCTGGCGCTGGATCGCAACCTGCCTCTGCAGCAATTCGGCCCGCTGGAAGAGTCGCTTGGTGCCGGCCTGGCGCGTCGCCGCTTCAGCACACTGCTGCTGACATTGTTCGCCGGCCTCGCCATGGTGCTCGCAGCAGTCGGCATCTACGGACTGCTCAGCTATTGGGTGACCAGCCGCGAACCCGAGATTGCGATACGGCTGGCCCTCGGCGCGTGCCCGTCCGCGATCTTGCGCTTGACCAGCTTCCACGCTCTGCGCCTGGCCGTCATTGGAGTTGCTCTCGGCGTACTGGGAGGGTGGGCCGCGGCGCGCCTCCTCGATGACCTTGTTTTCGGGTATAGAGTCTCGCAATCTCACGACCATGGTCGCCGCCACGCTTGCCGTCATGGCAATCGCCTTGCTTGCTACGGCGGTCCCGGCCTGGCGCGCGGCGCGAGTGCGATGCCGCGCGTCGCCTGCATCATACTTAGTGCACGGCTTCAGAAGTTCGTCCCGGATTGTCAAAGCGCTTGCTTACTCTACGCGGGCGACCTTATCCGTAGGGCCTGCACGAAGCCTGCGAGCTTCGCCGTGGCTTTGAACTGGGGTATCGGCTCGAGTTCCTTGAATGCCGACGTGAAAGGGTTCGTCAGACTCCACAATGTGCGAGGTTCGAATCCCGAGTGAGTCAGCTGGAAGTAAAGATCGTGAACTTGCCGGGCCAAGTGCTTCGGGAAGTCTAACTCGAGACTCAACGAACGCCTGGTAAACGATCAGTTTTGCGGCTACGGTTGAGATCTGCTTGGAGCGCCACGTCTCGACCTGCCGCCGCATCGGCTCGAAATTCCTCTGCATGCGGTCCACGCCAACAGAGATGGCATCGACCAATGAGAAACTCTTGGAGTGTTTCGCCAAAAGCGGTAACGGCGCCGCTAATGGTTTCTGGGAAATTCCTGCGAATACAACGCAGCCGGGAGAGTTAGCGAGAAAACGACAATAGG
>CAWFPJ010000019.1:0-28086 GCA_963817515.1 Bryobacterales bacterium
CATAATCCGTTGGTCGTAGGTTCAAATCCTACAGGGCCCACCAACATTTCAGGTCGTTGATCAAGTTAGTTCTCCCCGCGGCCGGCGATCACTGAGGACTCCGCCGTCGGCACGCCTCCCGCACTCAAGATGGATTGTGGTGCCCACAGGGAATTCACCGCCACCGTATCGCCCCACACAACCTGGTCGCCCCAAATCACCTGATCACCCCAAATGACCTGATCGCCCCAAATCACCTGATCACCCCAAATGACCTGATCGCCCCAAAGGACCTGTGTGCCCCCCGGGCCCGTGCCGATCAAATGAATGGTTCTGTCGGCCGGGCCCGGCCCCCGCCGGCTGCGGCAGCGGGGGTTGTAACCGCGTTGCTGTCCAATGTAACCGCCCCACTCCGTGCCAGCGCTCTGCCGTTCAAGACTACGCCGGTGTTGACCGTGATGGATGCCTGGGCCAGGATGGTTCCGTTAAAGGTAGTGTAGGTTCCAAGAGTTGCCGAACTACCGACCTGCCAAAAAACGTTGGATGCCTGGGCGCCGCCGATGAGGCTCACCGTACTGTTGTTGGTCGCGGTTATTAGCGTGCTCCCGATCTGGAAGATGAAAACTGCGTTCGCATTGCCGTTACCGTTGAGGGTGACAGTGCCCGTAATGCCCAGCGAGGTGGCCGAGTTACAGTACACGCCTGGCAGGAGAGTGGACCCGCCGATGTCCCCGGGCAGGTTGACGATAGGACAGGCTCGTCCGGCAGCGTCGGTATACGCGGCTGTCAAGTCGCTTTTGGCCTGGGCAGCCACGGCATTACCCGCGGCGATCGTCCCGCCTGCCACGATTCCGGGGCCAAATCCAGTTACCGCCGTGCCCGGGCTCACTCCAAGATTACCGTTCACCACGGTATTACCGGTGTTGGTCACGGTAGAGCCACCCAGAACTGCGAAAGTGCTGCTTGTTCCGAGGGGTACCGTAGTTAGAGTGTTCAGGTTGTAAGTCGCGGTCGGAGACAACGCATAGCCCGCCACCAGGTCGGTGTTTTTCAGGGCCGCGCCGACGTCCATGTATCCCGCGCCAACTGTGAACGCGTCGTAATAGTCGACGTAAGTCACCCCGGTTACCGGGTCCATCGCCACACTGGAAACCGGGAACTGCTTGCTGGCGGTTTTCATCAGGCGTGCCTTGACTTGATCCGGCGTAAGACCAGGCTGCTTCTGCAGCATCAAGGCCGCCGCCCCGCTGACCATCGGTGCCGCCATGCTGGTGCCGCTTAGCGTGAAGTAGGCCCGATTGAGTACCTCATTGGCCGGAAACATCGCGTCCAAAGTGCTGTTGGGGCTTAAGATCGATGTCACGCGGTTGCCCGGCGCCACCAGGTCGGGCTTGACGATGTGATCGATCGCCGTCGGACCCTTGGCACTGTAGCTGGCGATGAAATCGTCGGTACGCACCGACGTGCCCATGGTCTTCATGGCGCCGACGGTGATCACGTACGGATCGTTCGCCGGGGCCAGGATGGTGCCATAACCATGAGTGAGGGCGGTGTTATTGCGCCCGTCGTTACCGGCCGCGACCACCACCACGATGCCGGCCTTCCATGCCGCTTCCACCGCCTGACATATCGGATCGAGCGTATAGCTCTCGAATATGGGACGCCCCAGCGACAGGTTGATCACACGAATATTGTAGGTGGACTTCAACTGAATGGCGCGCTGGATGGCCGCGATCACGTTGCTGTCCGTGCCGGTGCCGTTCTGGTCGAGAACCCTCAGGTTGACGATGTTGATGCCGGGAGCGATTCCGGTGTACAGGCCGGTCGAGTTTTTCCCCGTGCCACCCAGAATTCCGGCTACATGGGTGCCGTGGCCGTACGCGTCCTTGGTAATGCCGTCACCCAGAAAACTCTCTTCGTAGACCACCCGGCCTCCGGTCAGGTCCGCGTCCTGGGTAATGCCGCTATCGATTACCGCCACCCCGATCCCGAGTCCGGTCATACCGAGGTTTATAGGTGCAAGCGCATTGATCGCCGCGACGGAATGATCGAGCATCCCTTTTACGGAACGGTTCGGCGAGATGTAGGCGATATCCGGGTCATTGGCAAGGGTTTCGAGCACACCGGCGGGAATGCTGTAGGCGCCGGCTTTCAACCCGCTCAGATCCGTTTTCAGTATGCCGCCCCTGGCGGATACCCGCTGGCGAGTGGCCGCGCCCGGAAGGCTTTTGAACTGCACGATGACGTCGACGGTGGCGCTGGCAGGCTTACCCTCCAGATCGCGGGCCACTTTCGGATGCCGGGCAAATGCAATGCCTGTTCCCAGCATGAATAGATTGACCGCGAGGACCGCGGGCGTCATTTTCCTGGTCATGATTTCCTTTTGTCTTCCGTTAAGCTGTGCGAAACGAGGCTGGCGATCCGGCCTTTCGGACTTCAAGCTCTTTAATGCAGCTTGACGGCCAATGCTAACTGGTTTGTTTGCAAATCCTGATCCGGCGCGCGGCGCGACACGTTGTCCCCATGAGACAAGTTGTCCCAAGCGCCCGTGCGCGCGGCGAAAGGCACGGGGGTCCGGCGCACACGTTTGGCCAGATACATCCGGCGGTCGGCCTCCGCCAACAGAGTCTCGGCATCGCGACCGTTCTCCGGGCACGAAACCGCACCGATACTGAGGCTCAGCAGTGGCTCGCCGCAAACCGCGATGCCCGCATCCCTGGCCATCTTTTCCAGAACCTTCACCTTGGCGGCAAGATGCTGGAGACCCAGGTTGGGCAGCACCAGCACAAATTCATCGCCGCCCATGCGGGCAACGTAGTCCGTTTCGCGGCAGCTGTCGCGCAGCCCCGCGGCCACCAGCTTCAGGATCTTGTTGCCTTCCAGGTGTCCGAACCGGTCGTTGACCTGCTTGAAACCATCCAGATCGCAAAGCAGCACCGCCAATTCGGAGTCGTTCTTCTTGCAGAGCGTGAGTGCCGCGTCCAGATGCAGAAACAAGGAGCGCGCATTCGGCAGCGCGGTCAGCCCGTCGGTAGTCGCGGACACCGATACCTTCTGGTAGCGGAGGGCGTTTTCAATGGTTAGCGATAGCTTCGACTTGAGAGCCAGCAGCACGCGCAGGTGATCTTTCGTGAACGCCTCGCGCCCCAGATGGTAGAGTGTCAGGACTCCCGTGATTCCGGTGGCGTTTTCCAGAGGAATAGCCAGGGCGGAGTGGAGCTTGCTGAGCTCGGTCGAATCGTTCAGGTGGCCCGGTTCCATTGAGGGATTGCCGTTGATCATGGGTTTGCCGCTGGCCGCTACCCAGCCGCAAATTCCTTGCCCCAGAGCGATCGGCCGCATGGAGAAGTGGCGCATGTTCTCGCAGTTGACATATTTCGGAGTCAGTTGATCCCCGTCGCTGAGATAGACGGCAATCGCGTCGTACGGGATGAGGCGCCGCAACCGGCTGTCCAAGACAGACAGCGTTTCATGCAGGTTGAGGGAGGTTCCCAGGTTCTGGCTTAATTCGTACAGGGCCTGCGCCTCCTGCCGGGCCGCCGCAATCGAGGCCAGGAAATTCGGGAGTGGCACTTCGTGCGGAACCGCTACCTGCAGGCCCGCGGCCGGCGCGGCTGCGCCCGAGATTCTCTCGCCTGTCGGTATCGGCTTTGCCCGGGGCTCCTTAGTGCGGGTCAGCTTCTCCCATTCCCGATAGTTCGCCCGCAACGCCTCCACCACCCGCGGATCGTAACTCTTGCCCGCTTCCGATACGATTACCGCCATGGCTTCATCCAGCGGCAGTGCGCGGCGGTACTGGCGGTCGGAAGCCAGTGCATCCAGACAATCCACCACGGAAAGAATGCGCGCGCCCAAAGGAATCGCCTCGCCCTTCAGTCCGTCCGGGTAGCCTGCCCCGTTCCACCTTTCGTGGTGAGAGCGAACAATGGGGACCACCCCATAAGGAAATCCCACGCGCTCCAGGATTTCCGCCCCCACCACCGGATGGATCTTCATCTTCTCGAATTCCTCGACGGTGAGCTTTCCAGGTTTCGAGATGATGTGCTCCGGTACCGCCAGTTTGCCGATATCGTGCAAAATCGAAGCTGCGCGCAGCGCCCGCAGGTCCGCCTCCGTCACCTGTAGCGCCTTGCCAAGTTCCACGGCGTAAATCTGAACGCGCTGCAGGTGATCGTGCGTCGTCAGGTCTTTTGCCGCGATAGCCATTGCCAGCGCTTCAATGGTTCTCAGGTGCAGCGCCGCCATTTGCTCGGCATGGCATTTCTCCCCCTCCAGGCGCTCCAGGTAAAGCCGGTAGGAACGGAAGAGGATATAGACCGCCGGCAGCGCAAGCACCGAGGTCTCCCATCCAAAACGACGATTGCCCCAACTGGCCAGGAGGGCGATGGCGGCCCCCAGCAGGTAATACGGGAACAACCAGAAGTGACAATCACGCCACGTTTTGTAGATGCTGCTGCCAGAGGTGAGCCCAATCACGGCACTGATGGCAAACGTATTCGTAAGGAAGTAGGCGATGGCGGCGATGGCGATGCTGGCCACCACCGACAGCGTGTTGTCCAGCCCGTGGTGGACCACGTACCCCACCCGAATCGCAACCGCCACGCTGGACAGATTGAACAGAAATTGAACCGCGCTCTGATGGTTTTTGCGCCACACCGCCTGGACGGCAGCGGCCAGACAACCCACAACCAGGGTCTCAGGGTAGCTGAAATCGACGATGCTCAACAGTACCAGGACAAAGCTGACCGACAGGCTGGTAGGGCGGCCCGGGACCGTCACCTTGAACACCGAGGTTCCCAGCGCAAGACCGAGCAGACAAAGGTAGCCAAACGGATCCCGACAGGTCCAATGCGCTATCCCGTACCCGAAGCACGCCGAGCCTGCGGCGACCATCGCGGTAATGTAGAGCTTCGCAAGAAAACTCATGTTGCTGCCCTTCCTTATCGGCCAGATCGCCGGATCTGTTATGGTCGGGAAATGGTGTGATATTGCAGGTGGACGCCGCCGTACGGGGACTCTGGTTCAAAATGGTGATTTATGAGCAGTAATAACGGGCAATGCTGGTAAAAATATAGTGGACTCATCAAACGACTGTGCCGTATGCTATGGCGGGAGGGGGCGCCGATGAGCCAGCACGAAGTTATTGCGTTGGATGCGAATTTCGAGAATTGGAAGCGCGATAGGGCAACAGGAATCTCCGTTGAACCATTTCTCTACTATTCGGTGGAGCATATCACAAAGGCGCATAATCTCACCGACGAACAGGTCAGCTATGGAATCACTGACCGCTCGAATGATGGCGGCATCGATGCGCTCTACTGCTTGGCTGGAAAGGCTAGCACATTGATTCGAGATGATGCCAAAATTCCCGGTGGTCTGGACTCGATCAGGGTTCTCATTTTCCAGGTAAAATCATCACTCACCGAGACAGGGTTTAAGCCGGAGGAAATCGACAAGTTCGCCTTTTTTGTTGACGACCTTCTGGATATGAGCAGTCCATCGAAAAACATCACGCGCAAGTACACCCCGCACATGCTGTCGATGATGCTCGCATTCAAGAGCGCATACCTAGCAGTCGCACAGAATTTTCCGGCTCTCCATATTGAGTTCTACTACGTGACGCGGGTGACGGGGTACCCCTAAATGTCGCAGGGGATGTTTCTAGGGCCCGGGTCCTGGATGCGGTTAGTAAGCATCGGGGCAGCAGCAATACCAGAGACTCCGTTTCATTTAATGCTATCGATACTGCGAAATTGCTAGGGTTCGTACGACAGCGACGTCTCCGCTCAAGAATGCTGAAATGGTCTACTCAGGCGATCCCGATCCAGAATGGCTACGTTGGGATGGTGCGCTTGATCGACTATTTTGAGTTTCTTAAAAATGACTCGGGGCGACTTGATGAATTGATTTTTGAATCCAACGTGCGTGGAAACCAAGGGAAAACATCTGTCAATAGGCAGATGAGGGCCGCCCTGGACGATGGAAGCCCACCTGACTTTTGGCAACTAAACAACGGCGTTACTGTGACATGCGCCAGCATCAAGCCGATTGATGCATATAGCCTATCGGTCGAGGACGCTCAGGTTGTCAATGGGTTGCAAACGTCCCGACAAATCTTCGGCCATTTCGCTGAGAAGAAGAAAGACGATGACGACAAACGAGTTGTACTCGTAAAACTGATCCCGGTTTCTGACGACGCCGTTCGCGACAAGATTATCAGAGCCACCAATAACCAAAACCCCATCAGGTCGTCAACGCTACTTCTTACTGGAGAGGTCCATCGTGACATTGAGGATCTCTTTAAGCGGCACGGACTCTTCTATGACCGCCGCCCCGGATTCTACAAGGACCAAGACAAGCCAATTTCAAAAATAGTTTCATTCAATGATGTGACGCAGGCAGCAATTGCTATCTTGCTACATCGTCCTGATGACTCCCGCGCTCGCCCTGGTAATTACGTTGGTGCGGGTGAAGGAAAGAGGGCCGATGAAAAACACAAACTATTGTTCCGCCCGCGCCAATCATCTAGTGTTGTGGAGCTGAGCGCCTATCTCAAATGTGTTCTTATTGTTCGCATGGTTGAAGAGTTCATTAAGGGTATGGGAAGCGTTGATTATAGCGACAGAAGGAACCTTTTGTTCTATATGGCGTACCATGTTACTTGCAAGATAGCGGACTCTCCTTCACCTACCGTTGAGGATGTTTTCAAAATCACATCAACAGCGATTACGCAGGATCTATTGGAGGATTCGTTCAAGACCGTCAATGGCATCTACGGTGAGCTTTCCAAGAAAGAGGAGAGTAGAGATGTCGTAGCCAAGGGTACGGAGATGCTCAGTGCCCTTAAAAAGAAACTGCATAAATCGTCATCGCGAGGGATTCCCATGAAGGGCGTCGTTAGGCCAAAACAGCGGATAAAGGACGTTCTTCAGCATACTGAGTTCAAATGGTGAAGATGTTGTGGAGTGATAGGATGGTAAATGATGAAGCATTCGCCCGAGCACGAGGTATTCGACAGCTCGATGGGGCGGCTTCTCTCCGTATCGCGCGAAGAAATCAAGCGAAGAGAAGCCGAGTACCGAAAACAGTCCGACGCAACCCCGCGAAAGCGCGGGCCAAAGCGGAAGGTCAAGTCTTCCGCTCCTTAGGGCCACGAGGCAACCGACCGTTAGAAGGCTTCCTCTCCCTCCTGTCTTTGTCCCACCTTGCCGGTCAACTCGGCATACATGAGGCGCTTGCCCACCATCTTGCGAATCAAGAAACTGAAGCGACATTCGCGATCAGGTGGGGGCCGAGCCGCGAACCTGAATGAACAGTACGCGGCTCGTGATTTACCCGGGGGCTACATTGGAGTCTTAGTGATGGTCGCGAAAATCCCGGTCGTGGTCGCGGTCCCAGCGATGGTCGTGTTCGCGCCGGCCGGCCTCGCCGTCCCAATAGCCATTAAAGAAGCGCTCCCCATCATGATGCGGCGCCACCCACCGCGCGGCGGGATAGGGCGGGCGGGTCCAGTATCCCTCGTGCCACTTATAGCGGCTTCCGGCTGCGTACCAGTAGCCATCCACCCATACAAACCCGGGGCCCGGGAGTGCCGGCCGCACCCGAACCACGCGCGGCGGCGGCGGCGGTCCGATTCTGATTCCGACTGAAACCTGGCCGAATACAGAGCCCGCGGCCAGCAGCATCAGCACAAGAAGTTTCTCTTTCACTTGTAAATCCCTCCTGAATTCAAGCTTAATAGACCCACCCAAATCAACGCCGTTAGCAAACGCACAGTAGCCAAGGCCTTCTGGATTAGGGGCGACAGCGCGGCTGTTCAGGCCTCATCGTTTTGCCAGATGCCGTTCAATCGAAACTACCCCGTGGTCCACCAGTACGCCGTCTTCCGGATTCAGATGGCCGTAAGACCTGCCGTTCACGGTTAACTCTTCACCGCGAATCCACACGTCGGCATCGCGGCACGGCATGTACCGATAGATCGCCTTGCCGCCTTCATCGGCCAGTTTCTGGGGTTGGGGCGCGCGTGTTCGATAGCAATCCGTGACCACGACGGCGTGCGTGCCCACGGTGGCTTCCACGCGGCCCAAGAGCAGGTTATTCGACTGGCTGCATGCCGAAACCAGTGCAACGGCCGCAAGGAGGCACATTTGAGGGCTCATGATTCGCAACTATAAACTACTTTACAAAACAAAGTCAATACCGTCTCATGGCCGTTTCATAACGCGCCGCAGAGCCCTGCCGGGCCACGTGATCGCCCGCCCCACACGGAACGAAGGCGACTTCATGATCCCCGCCAGCACGCGGGAAAACTTGAGCTCCCGCTCATAGAGGAACTGAATCGTCTTGTCGCGCCGGGCGAGGAGAGTCTGAATCTCGGCGGCATCTTCCTGGCTCAGCGTGTGGCCTGCCTGAATGCGGCCGGGCAGCGGCCGCTGGTAGTAGACCGTACCGTGCGCGGCCGCCGTTTCTTCGGCCGGCCGGTCCCTGGTGTAGAAGTACACGGCCAGCGAACGCCTGGAGAGCGTCTTGCCTGGGGGCAACTGAATGCGCCGGAATCCGTGCCAGGAGGCCTCGGTGGTTTCGAAAATCACGGCGCGGTTGGCTAACGGAACCACTTCCCGGCGAGCGTCGTCATCGGTGGCCCACGGGTCGCGCAACAATTCCAGGCAGCCGCCCCAAGCCGCGTCCCACTCCTCATTTAGAAAGACGATCAGGTTTAACCGGCGGTGCCACGGGCGCGAAGGGTGATAGTTGAAATCCACATGAGCGTCAAGCTCCTGCCCGTCAAGGTTCTGATGGGTGCCGCCTCCAACGTAATCGGGATCGTACAGCAGATTCGGAATTCCGGTGATGCGGCCGACCAGTTCCAGAAACTCCCGGTCGCGCATCAAGCCGGTCGAAAGCCTGGTAGGCGGGACCGATGCGCGCCAGGTCCGGGACCACAGCCTTGCGCCCGGCCTCGCCCGATTCGTTGAGCGCGTTTCGCGCCTGGAACGCCGGGAATTCCGCCATCAGACTGGTGCAGAATTCGGGCTCCAGGAATGGCTCAAGCACCACATGCCGGAAGGGGCGCGCGCCGGCAAACTGGCGGCGCAGATCTTCCATGTGGTCCCGAACGGCGCGATGCAGCATGCAGATATCGTAATTCTTTCGGGCGTAATTCTTTCGAGCGGGTTAAATCCAAACCCCGATCAACCCTCGTAGATGCCAATGTAGCCGATACCTTATAGGGAGGTAAACGATGCGTCAAATCGCAAAGGGACTGCTTGCCGCTTCTCTGACCATCGCCGCGACGTTTGCGGCCAGTCACCGGAACGGTCCGCTGTTGCTTGAGGACCAGACCGCGAATCTGAACGATTTCTACATTTTTCGCAGTTACGAAACAGGCAAATCGGACCGATTGGTCATGAGCATGAGCGCGCAGGGGTTCCAAAACCCAGACAACGGGCCGAGCTATTACAAGTTCTCGCCCAGCGTCCTGTACCGCTTCAACATCAACAATTCCAGGGGCCTTGATGGCGCCCCGGATCTTGAAATCGATTTCCAGTTCCAGGACACATACCGGACCAATCCCACGTTTGTGTCGTATTTCGGAAAGATCACTTCTATCGACAGCCCGGGGATCATGTTGTACGAAACCTACATCGTGATCCTGCGGGACCTCAAGCAGAATAAAATTATCGCCGTGTATGACAAGGACGTCAACGGCCATGCGCTCTCGGTGGCGCCCCCGAACCTGGGGCCGAATTCGACACCGACCTACGAAAAGAGCCTGGGGGCACCCTCGGTGTTTACACTTGCAAACGGCATGCGCGTGTTCGCCGGACCTCGCGACGACGCTTTCTACTTCGATAGCGGCGCCACGTTCGACACTCTCAATTTCCGCGCACCGGCGCCGGTGCTGAGCGGCAGCGCGGACACCGGAGCGGGCGCGGCGGCTCCGGCTGCCATCGACGGATTTGCGGGCTATAACATCAGCCTCATCGCGGTGGAAATGCCCATTACCATGGTGACCGCAAATGGCGCGGTTCCCACCAGCGCGACCGACCCGAACGCCAAGATCGGCGCATGGGCCAGCACACTGCGCCAGATTGTGACGGTGCGGCCAAGCCCCAACGACCCGATCAGCTACGGCGATTGGATGCAGGTGGACCGCGTCGGCAACCCGCTGACCGTGGAAGCCCTGATCCCGCTGCCGATGAAGGACCGCTGGAACCGCAGTTTGCCGGTGGACGACCATCAGTGGGCGCCTTTCATCGGCGATCCGTTCTTCGCCAGTGGAGTTCTGAACGGTGTGTTCGGCCTAAAGGTTCCGCCGGCGCCGCGCATGGACCTGCTGGGGGTTTTTGTGCCGGATATTACCAAGGTCGATCTGACCATTGCTCCAACCCCCTTCGCCAGCCAGAACCGCCTGGGGCCTTTGGGCGGGGATAATGCCGGATGGCCCTTCGGAGGCCGCCGTTTGATCGATGACGTGGTGGATATCGGCTTCCGCGCGCTGGCCGGAGTGCTGGTTCCCGGTTTCACCAACGCGCCGCCGCTGGGTGATGGGGTGAACTCGAACGACGTCCCGCTGATGGATCACTTTCCCTTCCATGCGCCGCCGCATGCCGGCTATTCGCATAGCCAGATCAACGGCACCAATGGCCGGGGTACGCCGACCGGGAATTAAACCTTGTGGGGCAGGTTGTAAGCCTGCGTTTGCGCCGATTACCAATCGGCGCGCAGGATACCATCCTGCCCCACAGAATCCAAACTGGAGGTTGTCATGAGATTATTTCTGCTGCTGTCATTTTCCGCCGGGCTCGCCTGGGCTCAAACCGGAAACGAAAAAGTTTCCGAACTGCTGCAGGACCGCGCGCTGTTCGACGCCGTGTCGCGCATGCAGACCGACGAGCGCATCGCCATGTACCAGACGCTGGCCCAAACCAAGCCCGAGGATCTTCACTATCAAAACCTGATGGCGGCCACGTTTCTGCAGAAAATGCGCGAAACCATGGACCCGGACTATTTGAACCGCGCCGGCAAGATCGTCGATTCGGTGCTCTCAGCGGACCGCCGCAATTACGAAGCGCTGCGCCTGCGAAGCGCCATTGAGCTTGAGCGCCATAATTTTCCCGGAGTGGCGGAGAATTCGCGGGAGCTGCTGCACATGCAGCCCGACGACCCGTGGAACTGGGGCACGCTGGGCGACGCCCTCATGGAAATGGGCGAATACAGCGCCGCCGCCGACGCCTACCAGAAGATGGTGCGGCTGCGTCCCGATCTTTCCAGTTACAACCGCGCGTCTTATTACCGCTTCGTGGCCGGCGATGTGAATGGCGCCATCGACGTGATGAAGAAGGCCATCGAATCGGGAAGCCGGTCGCCGGAGAACGTGGCATGGTGCCTGGTGGACCTGGGCAACATGTACCTGAAGACCGGGCGGCAGGATGACGCCGAGCTGGCCTATGGCGCCGCGCTCAAACTCTTCCCCGGATATCATCCCGCCTTTGCGGGCATGGGCAAACTGCAGGCGCAGCGTGGAAAGATCGTGCAGGCCATCGACTATTACCAGAAGGCCGAAGCCGCCGTTCCATTGCCGGACTACTCCTCTGCGCTCGAAGATTTATACGAGGCTGCCGGTAAGCCGGAGCAGGCCCGCATGGAAGCCGAGAAGCTGACGGTGATCGAAAAGATGGACCAGGCGGCCGGGTTTCCGGCCAACCGAAACCTGGCCCTGGCATTCGCCGACCATGGCCGCAACCTGGAACATGCGTTAGCCATGCTGAAGGAAGAGATGAAAACGCGGCGCGACATCTATGAATGGGACGCGCTGGCGTGGGTGCTCTACCAGAACAAAAGCTACGATGAGGCCCGCAAGGCCAGCCAGAAAGCGCTGGAGCTGGGAACTCCGGAGCCGGGCTTCTATTATCACGCCGGCATGATTGCCCTGGCGGCGGGCGATAAAGACGGCGCGCGCAAACACCTGCAGCACGCGCTTTCCCTGAATGCCAATTTTGATTTCAAGCAGGCCGCCACGGCCCGGGCAGCTCTTAAAACTGCGCTCAAGGAGGTGACTCAATGAAACGGATTTCTATTCTGGGTGGACTGACTATATTGGCCCCGGGAATACTGGCCATCGCCGCTTACGCGGCAGACGATCTGCCGGCGCGGATGCTCGATCTTAAGGCCACCGTGGCGCAGCGCAACGACGCCTGTTTCGCGCTGCGCGGCGACCGGTCCGCTGCAGCCATCGCCGCGCTGCGCAAGGCGCTGGCGGATTCCGTGGTTCGAACCTGTGCCGCTCAGGATCTGGGCCAGGCCGGCGCGTTGGAGGCGCTGCTTCAAGCCGTGGACTCGGATGACGCCGACACGCAGGTGGTGGCCGCGCGCGAATTGGGCAAAATGCGCGACCCGCGCGCATTGCCGGCGTTGGGCCATGCCGCGCTCGATTCGAATGTGCTGGTGGCGTCGGCCGCCATTGACGCTCTGGCGGCATACGGCGAGGGTCCGGCGCTGCCATTACTGGTGGCGGCCGCACGGCAACCGGGCCTGGCAGGGCTAAGCGCACTGGAACGGGCGGCAGCTTTTCACAACACAGCCGTGCTGCCGGTTGCGCGGCAGGTGCTGGCGAAGGCGGACGCTGCCTCGAAGGTAATCGCACTCGGTGTGATCGGAGATCTGGGCGATGAATCGGACCTGCCCGGGCTGCGTGAGATCGCGGCCAGTCCCGACCCCGTAGCCTCACGGGGCCGCGGTTTCGGCTTCATGCCCGTGATCGACCTGGCGCGGGTGGCGCAGAACGCCATCGACAAGATCAATGCCCGGGTCCATGCCAGGATCAATCCGGATAAAGATCAGTAGCGCCGGGCTTAACGCCGAAATTAAAGCTCCACATCAGTACCCTTTTAACTAAGGTCAACTTATAGGAAATCGGTGGAATTAATAACCTCTCTCTGTGAACCCACGGATGAGCAGCCCCGAATTTCAATTTCCGACCGAACCAGAATCGCTGGAAGATACAGGCCTCGCCGGGTCGACACTCGAGCACCTGATCCTCAATGTGCTGTATTTCCGGGGCGACCTCTATGGCCAGGACCTCTCGTCCGCCGTCGGACTGCGCTTTAGCGTGATCCAGAACATCGTCGAATCCCTGAAGCTGTGCCACCACGTGCAGGTCAAGCGTTCGGTAGGTATGGGCGGTGTAGGCGCTCAATATTCGCTGACGGATTCGGGCCGCGCGCGCGCTCGCGAAGCCCTGGAAGTCAACCAGTACACCGGCCCGGCTCCCGTCCCGTTAGAGCAATACATTGAGCAGGTTCGGCGCCAGCGCCCTCAGCCCGGCTGGCTCACCAAAGCCGCGCTCGCGCAAGCCCTCAGCGGCATGGTCATCACGCAGCAGGTTCTGTCGCAGGTAGGTCCGGCGGTAAGCTCCGGGAATTCCATGCTGGTCTACGGCAAACCGGGCGACGGCAAGACCTTCCTGGTCGAGTCGCTCAACAATCTGGATGCGGCGCCGGTTTTTGTGCCCTACGCCATTGAATGCCAGGGCAATATCATCCAGGTTTACGACCCCATTTACCATACGGCGATTCGGGAAGAGCCCTCGGTCCTCACCATCGCCAGAGAGACTTCGTATGACCGGCGATGGGCAAAATGCAAACGTCCATTCATCGTCAGCGGCGGCGAACTCACGCTCGACATGCTGGATCTGCGCTACAACCACAACTCCAAAGTCTATGAGGCGCCCTTCCAGATGAAGGCCAACAACGGCATCTATCTGGTGGACGATTTTGGAAGGCAGCGGGCCACGCCGGTGGAAGTCCTCAATCGTTGGATCGTGCCCATGGAGCGGCAGCTCGACTACCTGAGTTTCCTCACGGGCGGCAAAATGACTGCTCCATTCGACGCTTTCGTAGTCTTCTCCACCAACCTCAATCCGTCCGACCTCGGCGACGAGGCATTTCTCCGGCGCATAAAATACAAGATGCTGCTGCGCGGCCCGTCCGTCACTGAATTTATCAAGATCTTTGAGTCGTTCTGTGCCGCCAAGAGCCTGCCATGCGTTCCCGGCGTTGTGGACCGCCTGGTGGCGAACCATTATAAACTCGCGGGAAAAGTCTTTCGCCGCTGCCATCCGCGGGACGTGATATCGCACGCCCTGGACCTGATGCACTTCGAGAAGCTGCCGCTGGTGTTGACCGACGAGATTCTGAACCGCGCCTTCGAGAGTTGCTTTGTACAGGAGCTGGAGGACCGGCCGGTTGAGGATGGGTGCGGCGCAGATGCCCTGGTGGTGAACCCGCCCGCCATACCCTGCTCCGAATACGTGGCCGAACTGGCTTCTTGAATTCCCGCCAACCAACGCGGAAGGGCTAAGCACAGGTAGACCGGGGAGCCGGTCAGTCTGTACTTTGATTCTGTTCCTTTCAGACCATGCGGAAACTCACTTTTAATCCGAAGGGCCTGCAAAGTGCCTTTTTGAAGGCATGATGTGCGAAGAGAAGATCCACCTCACAACCGAATACAGCAACCGAACTCTCGCCTTTTCAGACGCCGTTTCCGAACTCCATCAGAAAGTGGGTAACTACACAAAGGAAGAATTTGCACGCCTGCAAAGGGTTACCGACGAAATGCGGGTGAAGTGCGAACAGGCGCGGCTGGCTCTGGAACAGCACACCGCGGCCCATAATTGTTAGAGTTTGCCGCTGGAGTTGCTGCTGCTTTTCCTTTCTCCGGACCGAACCAACCATTCTCTGGACCAACCGAAACCATTCTCTGGACCAACCCAAACCAATGGCGTGTGCAACCGTACAGACATTCGGTCAATAGGGGAATATATTCCGAATAGGGTCACGCTCATCCTCACTCACTTTGCCGTATTCTGACCTGAGTTCCGGAGGATTTTCCCCGTTGATGACTGTAGAAAGCTGCCGGCAATGCAAGGAACTACTCGATCAGGCCGCCACCGCAATTAGCCGGCATTTGCGTGCCGTCAGCCGGTTGGAGCTTGCCCATCAGCGCCATGAAAACGATTTGATTCCCGCCCTGGAACTGGCAGGCCAACAAAAAAGTCTGGAACGGGAGAATGCGGTGGAAGCCTACAAGAGCCACACAGCTTCTCACGAGGCTTGGAATAACGCCTCCGCCTGAGCAGGCGGCCCCAGGGTATAATCGTCACTTGCCAAATCCCGCCAGACAGACCGGAGGAATCGCCAGCATTGCCCGAATTGCGTAAGGACCCCATCACGGGGCGATGGGTCATCATTGCTACCGATCGCGCAAAACGCCCCAGCGATTTCGTCAGGCAAACCGTGGCTCCCGCATCACAGACGATCTGCCCTTTCGATTACGGCAACGAACACAAGACCCCGCCCGAGGTGCTTGCCTACCGCAATAGCGGCGGCCGCGACCAGCCCGGCTGGCGTGTACGCGTGGTGCCCAACAAGTTCCCGGCCCTGGGCATCGAAGGCGAACTCAATAAACAGGGCGACGGCATGTACGACAGGATGAACGGCATCGGCGCCCACGAAATCATTATCGAAACGCCCGACCACGCCGCCACCTTCAGCGAGTTGTCGGAAAAGCAGATCGAAGAAGTTCTATGGGCTTTCAAAGACCGCGTCAACGATCTCAAGAAGGACCGCCGCTTCCGCTACATCCTGTTGTTCAAGAACCACGGCGAGTCCGCCGGGGCCTCGATGGAACATCCGCACAGCCAGTTGATTGCGCTGCCCATCATTCCCAAACGGATCAAGGAGGAAGTGGACGGCGCCCGGCTGTACTACGATCTGAAAGACCGCTGCATCTTCTGCGATATTATTCGCCAGGAGGCCACCTCCGCCGTTCGGATGGTTACGGAAAGCGACCGGTTCGCGGTGCTGGAGCCGTACGCACCGCGTTTTCCGTTTGAAACCTGGATTCTGCCTAAGCGCCACGATTCGCACTTCGAGGAGGCTGACGCAGCCACGCTGGAAAACCTGGCGTGGGTGCTGCGTTCCACCATGCGCAAGATCGACAAGGTACTGGAGCGTCCGGCATACAACTTCATCGTACACAGCTCACCCGTTCAGGATGCCCCGCTGCCGCATTACCATTGGCATATCGAGATCATTCCGAAACTTACCAAGATCGCGGGCTTCGAGCGGGGCGCCGGCTTTTATATCAACCCCACGCCGCCGGAGGAGTCGGCCCGGTTCTTGCGGGAAGCCGGGCTGGGGTAGTGGGTTGCGTCGGTACTGCATGGTCTGATATAAACGCTTAACGCTCGACCGTGAACGCTTGTCGCTCGACGCGTTCAGAACAGGCTTGGCTGACATGCCCGGGAAGAAGAAGAGCATTGCCGTAAAGACGAAGAGCACCGAAAGGCGAATGACCCAACCACAGGCTCCCAAGACTGTTAAAACCGCAGAACCCGCGAATACCGCAGGCGCACCCCGGCCCAAGGATGCGACCCCACCGCCCCAAAACGGCCCCCGGCAACTGGGCAGCTTTGAAGCCGGAATGAAACTGTTTCATGCCCGCAAGTTGAAAGACGCACGCGAACAATTTGTCGAAGCCGAGGCTGGGCCCGAGCGCGATGTGGCGCAGCGTGCCAGGCTTCATATCGCGATGTGCGACCGCCGGCTTCAGAAGACCACCGTGCATCTCGGCTCGGCCGAGGACTACTATAACTACGGTGTGGCCCTGATCAACGCGCGCAATGTGGTGGAGGCCCGCACCCACCTGGAAAAGGCCCTTCTGATCACGCCCGGCGCGGACCACATCCATTATGCTCTGGCGCTGGCCCAGGCGCTTTCGGGCGACGTCGTGAACGCCTATGAAAACCTGCGGCGCGCCATTGAACTGGAGCCGCGCAATCGCATCATCGCCCGCCAGGACGCCGATTTCGGCCCGCTGGCGCATCAGCCGCCGTTCGAGACTCTGCTCTACCCGGAAAAGAAATGGTAGCGCCGGACCGAGGGGGGCGCCCCTTGCCGGCTGGTTTCCATGAATAGTCCCCCGCCACTCCGCATCGTCGCCATCGGCGGCGGCACCGGTCTTTCATCGGTTCTGCAAGGCCTCAAGCACTTCACCCACCCGGCCGACCCCGCGACCCCGGCGGTGGACATCACCGCTATTGTTACGGTCACGGACGACGGCGGA
Source organism: Bryobacterales bacterium (assembly GCA_963817515.1). Taxonomy (GTDB): domain Bacteria; phylum Acidobacteriota; class Terriglobia; order Bryobacterales; family Bryobacteraceae; genus DATMNI01. The sequence goes on from CAWFPJ010000019.1 coordinate 17,107, forward strand.
AGTTCCGGCCGCTTGCGCCGCGAATTCGACGTGCTGCCGCCGGGCGATATCCGCAACTGCATGGTGGCCCTGAGCGAGGATTCGGCTCTGCTCTCGCGTCTGTTCCAGCACCGCTTCACAGCCGGGCGCGGTCTCAAGGGACACAGCTTCGGCAATCTTTTTCTGATGGCCTTGACGCAACTCATGGGCGACTTCCCGGACGCCGTGAAGGCATCTTCGGACGTTCTCAAGATCGCGGGTCGCATCTACCCCGCTACCGCCGCCGACGTAGCGCTTGAGGCCGTCCTGGCCGATGGCACGCGAGTGGTGGGGGAAACCCGAATCAGCCGCAGCCGCCAGCGCATCAAGTCGATTCGTCTGCGTCCGCGCAAAGTGCGCCCCCTGGCGGCCGCGCTCAGCGCCATCGCCGAGGCCGACGCCATTACCTTGGGTCCGGGTTCCCTGTTCACCAGCGTGGTCCCCAACCTGCTGGTCGACGGCATTCCGCAAGCCATCCGCGCTTCGGCAGCCGTGAAGGCCTACTTCGTGAACCTGATGTGGCAGCCCGGCGAGACTCCGGAATTCAGCGCGTCCGACCACGTGCGCGCCCTTCACCGGCATGCCGGCGGAACGTTTTTGGACTATGCCGTGGTCAATGTCCGCGCCATCACTTCCGCCATGAAGAAACGCTACGCCAGGGAATCCGCTCTGCCGGTGGAGAACGACGTTGACGCGCTCTTCAAGATGGGCCTCAAAGTCATGGCCGGCTACCTGGCCAGCCACGGCGACACACTCAAGCACGACCCCACCGCAACCGCCGCCGTGGTTGTGAAACTGGCGCAGGAAGGCCGCCGCCGCAGGAATCAGTGATCGATGGATCCGACCCGACCTGATGGCAAGCGCTAATCTGGGATAGGGGGAAGGTGTTAGTGGGGAAATTAGCCTGGTTCTTAGCGGGAGCCCTTACGCTGGCCGTTGTAGCCGCCGGCGGTGGGCTTGTGTACTTGAAGACCGGGGCGAACGGATTCAGCGCCCGGGCGCAGCCAGGCGTGATTGAACGTTTCGCCGCGCGGCAAGTGCGCGCCATGGCATTGCCGGCCGGTGTCAAAGACCGCACGAACCCAGTCGCCAATTCGCCGGAAATCCTCCGGGAGGCGCTGGCCCACTGGGCCGACCACTGCGCCGCCTGCCACTCAAACAATGGCAGCGGCGATGCGGAGATGGGAAAACACATGTACCCGCCAGCACCCGACATGCGGCAAGCAGGCACGCAAAACTTGACCGACGGCGAGTTGTTCTACATCATCCAAAACGGTATCCGCCTTACTGGAATGCCTGCCTGGGGAAATGGAAGCCGCCACGATGAGCAGGATTCGTGGAAACTGGTCCGGTTCATTCGTCACTTGCCAAAGATGGCGGCTGAGGAAGAGCGGGAAATGGAAGCCTTGAATCCGAAGAGTCCGGGCGAACTGAAAGAAGAGCAGGAAGAAAAAAACTTTTTGAATGGAGACCAACCACATGAACAGACACAGCACAAACACCACTAATCTCAAGATCCACATCGCGATTCTTGCAATGGTATCGCTGGCGCTTCTGCCGACAGTTGCTGCAGCTCACGGCGGCGAGACGCATGTCATCGGTACAGTGACCAAGATTTCGGACACTTCCGTAACAGTCAAAACAACAGCCGGGAAAAGTGTTGAGCTCGGTTTCGACGCGAAGACAACTTACACGCGGGCTAAGCAACCTATACAGAAGGCCGATATCAAAGTGGGCGACAGGATCGTGATTCACGCTGTTGAGGTCAACGAGAAGCTGGTTGCCCATACGGTAGAGATTGGAACGGCGGCTGCGGGTAAGCCAGCCGTCAAACAGTAGGTGCGCGCTCAACAACTGGATGATAGAACTGATGGAGACTCCCGTAACCATAGTCATTCTCGCCGCCGGGCTCGGCACCCGCATGAAATCGCGCCGAGCCAAGGTACTGCATCGCGCCGGCGGCAAAGCGCTGGTTCAGCATGTGGTGGATACGGCGCTGGAACTGACGCCGGCGGAACGCATCTTCGTGGTGGTGGGCCACCAGGCCGACGAAGTGCGCCGAACCGTTTCAGCGGTACCCACAGGGCGCGGCATCGGGTTCGTCGAACAGCGTGAGCAGCGCGGAACCGGCCACGCGCTGATGGCCGGCAGAAGCGTGCTGGCAGGCCTGGACGGCTACCTCGTGATCCTCTATGGCGATTGCCCGCTGCTTCGCGCCGAAACCTTGAAGCGCCTCATCGCCGCCACGACCTCGACTTCCGCGACCGGCGTGCTGCTGAGCGCCCTCATGCGCGACCCCACCGGCTACGGCCGCGTGATCCGCGATTCGCGAGGCCGCGTCACCGAAGTGGTGGAGCAGAAAGCCGCCACGGCCGAGCAACTCGCCATCCCTGAAGCCAACATGGGGGTCTACTGCTACCGCGCCGGCCCCTTCTGGGAACATCTGGATGAACTCCGCCCCGACAATCCGCCGCGCGAGTATTACCTCACCGACATGGTTGCGCTCCTGAGCCGCGCCGGCCATCACGTGGAGGCCATGCAGATGGACGACGAGCGCGAAGCCCTGGGCATCAACGACCGCGAGCAACTGGCCCAGGTGGACGCCATCCTTCGCGAGCGCAAACGGCGCGAAGCGATGCTGGCCGGCGTCACTCTGGAAAAGCCCGAGACCATTACTATTGACGCCGGCGCCCGGATCGGCATGGATACCGTGATCGGGCCTTTCGCGCAGATTCTGGGCGAGACCGTGATAGGCGAGAACTGCCGCATCGGCGCCTGCTCCATCGTGCAGGATTCGGAGCTTGCCGACGACGTGCAGGTCGGCCCCTTCACCATCATTAACACCTCGCGTCTGGAACGCGGCGCCTCCGCCGGCCCCTTCGCGCGCCTGCGCAGAGACAACCACCTGGAAGCCGGGGCGTACATCGGCAATTTCGTTGAGCTGAAGAAAACCCGTTTGGGCGCCGGCTCGAAAGCCTCACATCTGGCATACCTCGGCGATTCCCAAATCGGCGCCGCGGTGAACATCGGCGCCGGCACCATCACCTGCAACTACGATGGCGTCGCGAAACACGGCACCACCATCGGGGATGGCGCATTTGTGGGCAGCAACTCCACTCTGGTGGCCCCCATCGAAATCGGAGCCGGCGCATACCTCGGCGCCGGGTCCGTCATCACAGAACCGGTTCCCGCCGATGCCCTGGCTATCGGCCGCGCACGTCAGGTGATCAAGGAGGAATGGGCCAGAAAGCGCCGGGCGCGCTTGAAGAAGTAGTGGAATTACAAGTGAGAGTATTGGAATTCCAAGTGCAGAAGGTCACTCGAGTGCAGAGGGTTACGCGAATGGCCTTCGGCCCACGCCCGGCGGGCACCCGTCTGACATCAGGCTCCAGCTTTGTTGCCGCCATCCTGCTGACCACGTGCACTGCCGCCGCGCAGTTCAAAAGCACGGCCACGCTGGTGCTGGCGCCCACAACCGTGGTTGACGCCAAGGGCCAGTATGTGGACGGCCTTGAAGCCAAGGACCTGGTTCTCTACGACAACAATGTGCCCCAACCGATACAGGTGGATGAAGCCATCTATCCGATTTCTCTGGTGGTGGCGGTCCAGACCAGCCGGAATGCGCAGAGCGTCCTGGACAAGCTTGGCGGCAGCGGCATCCTGTTCTCCGAATTACTGGCAGGCGACGCCGGCGAGACCTCGGTTCTCACCTTCAGCGACCAGGTGAACCCGCTTCAGGAGTTCACAACCGACCCTGATGTCCTGGAAGAAACCATGCGCCGGCTGCGCGTTGAAGGTGTGGGCGCGGTCACTTTGGATGCCGTCATGGAAGCGCTTAAACTGCTGGCGCAGCGCAGGCCCGAGCGGCGCCGCGTCATTCTGTTGATTGCGGAAAAGCGCGACCGTTCCAGCAAGCGGAAGTTTTCCGGCGTCCTGCAGGAAGTGCAGCGCCAGAATGTCCTGATTTATTGGTTGACCTTTTCCCCGACTCTCACCCCTTATACCGCCAGGCCCAAGACCGTCAAGAGCAAAGATCCGAGTAAGGACGGGGAGCCGATTCCATACGACCCGGGTCCCCCGAACCTGCTCAACATCATTCCCGAACTGGCCCACATGAACAAGCCTGACGCCTCGCAGGAACTCTCCCAGGCCAGCGGCGGCCGAAGCTCCAACTTTCTGACCAAGGGGGCCCTGGAGGAAGCCATCCAATCCGTGGCGGCCGAGATCCATCGCCAATACGTAGTCAGCTTCCAGCCTCGCCCCAGCACTCCTGGCCAGTTTCATAGCATCCACGTGGCGGTTAAGGGCAGACCGGAACTCCAGGCACGGACTCGCGCCGGGTACTGGTCGGTTCAATAGCGTCCGCGACTAAGTGTACGCGACTAAGTGTACGCAATAACGCAGTTCCCGCGTACGGGCCAAACTTGCTTGACCTGCACCGGAATGAAGGGCCTGGTGGAAGAGGGCGAGGAAGCGATAGCCGAAGACGCCACGCCAGAACTCAAGGATGCCGCGCTGATTGGCGCCGCCCAGCGGGTAGAGCACTACGAAATGGCAGCTTACGGCACGGCCCGTGCGCTGGCCGAGCAGTTGGGTAATCGGGATGCCGCCGCGCTTTTGGAAGAGACGCTGGATGAGGAAAAAGAGGCCGACCAGAAGCTGACCGAGATCGCCGAACAGTTACTGGGACAAATTGGTGAAGGCAACGAACCAGCCGACGACGAGGATGTGAGTGGAGCACAGAGAACCAGCAGGACCAGAACCTCCGGAGCCTAAGAAGCCACGAGCCTAAAAAGCAGAGATTACTTTTCGAAGCGGGCGCCGCAGCTTCTTCGGAACTGGGCGCCCGCATTAGCCACCGGCACTTGCCGCGGCCCCGGTATTTTTCGACATAATGAAAGCTACCGGAGGGTTACGTATATGCGCCTGCTCTTGCAATTCATATTCGCAGCTTCGTGTTTTGCGCAAGCTGCCGGTGACGAGGCTGCCATTCGCGGAATGGTTCAGAAATATATGGATGCGCGTGAGAACAACGATCCGCGTGCCATTGAGGCGCTATTTACCAACGACGCCGATCAGCTGGTTTCTTCCGGCGAATGGCGCAAAGGACGCAGCGAGGTAGTGAAGGGCACCATGGCCAGTTCACAGACTTCCGGCGGGAAGCGCACGATTACCGTGACATCGGTGCGTTTTCTGGCGCCGGGTGTGGCACTGGCCGACGGCCGCTACGAACTTACCGGGCTGGCCGCCGGCGCCACCCGAAGCATGTGGACTTCGCTGGTACTGACGCGAGGCTCGGATGGCTGGCGTATCGCGGCCATTCGAAACATGCTGCCGGCCGCGCCTGCACCATCGAAGTGAAGTTTTTTTACCGTTGTCAATTACTAGTGATTGCCGCCGGCGGCGACTCCAGTCGCTTTGCGGCCGAGAAAACATTCGCGACAATAGACCGGCCGGCCTTGAGTGGGTTTGAAGGGTACCGTAGTTTCGCGACCGCACTGCGAGCACATGGTCATCGTTTCGGTTTTGGCGAAACCTCCGCCCCCCGAGCCCTGGCGCTTGGTCTTGCAGGTCTTGCAGCGCTTGGGCTCGTTCTTGAAGTTCTTGTCGTGGAAGAAGTGCTGCTCTCCCGCCGTGAAAACAAAATCTGCTCCGCAATCCACGCACTTTAGGACGCGATCCTGAAACTCCGGCATAGCCTGTGCACCCGAGGTCAACCTGAACGTGTTGTCCCTATTTAAGGCGACGGGGCTTGCACCCCGCCTCCGCGTTACTCAATTTCCCGGCGTGACTTCTTCCGGTTTCGCTTGCGGGCCAGCGCCTGCTTGACCCGTAGCTTCTCACCCGGCTTCAAGTAAAAGGAGTGTCTCTTCACATCCTTAATAATGTCGTCATGCTGAACTTTGCGCTTGAAGCGGCGAAGGGCGTTTTCAAGGGTTTCGCCCTCTTGAAGCTTTACTTCTGCCAAACGAAATACACCTCCAAACCAGACCAGAATCCCCATGCGGCAGTATTGGATTTTATGAGACGCGCGTTCACCACGAGTGATGGCGCGGCCCCCAAAATCCTATACTTCACACACAAGGTACTGATATCATAGGTGGTTGAAAAATAAAGTCAAGCCAAAACTTTCGGCGCCGTCGAATATTCACTCTCAGAATATTCGGATACTCTTTCTTTTCAGGATCTTACGCTGAAATGGAAAATGTATTAGCTATTCTGCTGGCGGGGGGCACCGGTGAGCGCCTCTTTCCACTGACCAGGGATACGGCAAAGCCGGCTGTCCCGTTCGGAGGCGCCTATCGAATCATCGATTTCACGCTGTCCAACTGTATCAATTCCGACATCCGTCGAATCCTGATCCTGACGCAGTACAAGTCGTTGGAACTGATCCGTCATATCCGCGATGGCTGGAACATTCTGTCGCCGGAACTGGGAGAGTACATCGAGGTAATCCCTCCCATGAAGCGGGTCCATGAAGACTGGTACCAGGGCACCGTGGACGCCGTTTTTCAGAATTTCCAAAGCATTGAGGCCGAAGCGCCCGCCTACACTCTGATCCTTTCCGCCGACCACATTTACAAGATGAATTACGGGGAGATGCTGGACTGGCACCGGGGGCACAAAGCGGACGTCACATTGGCCACCATCCGCGTGCTGCCCGAAGAGGCCGGGCGGTTTGGGGTGCTCGAGATTGATCAGGACCACCGGGTGACGGGGTTCGAGGAAAAGCCGCAGCACGGAAAGCCCACGCGCTCCCGGTTCGATGCTTCGATGGTGAGCGCGTCCATGGGCATTTACGTGTTCGATACGGATGCGCTGCTGCGCATGCTGCACGAGGACGCAGAGGAGCCGAACTCGAGTCACGATTTCGGCAAGGACGTGATTCCCAGGAACCTGGAGAAAGCGCGGGTGGTGGCGTACGATTTCCGCGACATCAACGATAAGCAGGCGCGCTATTGGCGGGACGTAGGAACACTCGATTCATACTACGAAGCCAATATGGATCTGGTGGCTGTGGTGCCTGAATTCAACCTTTACGACCAGCGCTGGCCCATCCGCACCAAGGCGACGCAGCAGCCGCCGGCCAAATTCGTGTTTGCGCAGGAAGGCCGGCGAATGGGTCTGGCGGTGGATTCGGTGGTCAGCGCCGGCTGCATTGTTTCGGGCGGCCGGGTGATGCACAGCGTGCTTTCGCCGGGTGTGCGCGTGAACAGTTATTGCGAGATTGAATATTCGATTCTGATGCCCGGAGTGGAGATCGGGCGCAACAGCCGCATCCGGCGCGCTATCGTAAATACGGGCACAAAAATTCCGGAATCCAGCTTGATTGGATTTGACCCGGTGGCCGACCTCGCCAAGGGACATCATGTCACCGAGTGCGGGATTACGGTGGCGGGGTAAACCGAGGCCGTTCTCAGAGGAGCAATCATTGACGATCGTAAAAGTGACTGGACGAGAGATACTCGATTCGCGTGGCAATCCCACTGTGGAAGCCGACGTGTTTCTTACCGATGGCAGCATGGGAAGGGCCGCGGTTCCTTCGGGCGCATCCACCGGCGAACACGAAGCCGTGGAATTGCGCGACGGCGACAGGGGGCGTTACCTGGGCAAAGGCACGCTGAAGGCTGTCGGACACATCAACGGTGAGATCGCCACAGCGCTGCACGGCAGGGACGCCACGCAGCAGGCGGAGATCGACGGCCTCATGATCGACCTGGATGGCACCGGCAACAAGGGACGGCTGGGCGCCAACGCCATGCTGGCGGTCTCCATGGCTACGGCGCGGGCCGCCTCGGTGTCACAGCGAACACCGCTCTACCGCTATCTGGGCGGAGTGGGGGCGAACACGCTGCCGGTGCCCATGATGAACATCATCAACGGCGGCGCACACGCGGACAATTCGGTGGATGTGCAGGAATTCATGATCGCGCCGTTCGGCGCCACGAAATTCTCCGAGGCGCTGCGTATGGGCGTGGAGGTGTTTCATACACTGAAAAAGGTTCTGAGCAAGAAGGGCTACTCGACGGCGGTGGGTGATGAAGGCGGCTTCGCACCCATGCTGAAATCCAACCAGGAGGCCATCGAGAGCGTGCTGGAGGCCATTTCGCAGGCCGGCTACAAACCGGGCGAGGAGATTGGCATCTGCCTGGACCCGGCATCGAGTGAATTCTTCCAGGACGGAATGTATGTGTTCAAGAAGTCCGACCAGAGCCGCCGGACCTCGGAGCAGATGGTGGAGTTCTGGGCCGACTGGGTGCGGCAGTATCCGGCCATTCTTTCGATTGAAGACGGCATGTCCGAAGAGGATTGGGCAGGCTGGAAGCTGCTGACCGATACTTTGGGTACCCAGATTCAACTTGTAGGCGACGACATCTTCGTTACGAACCCTGCCATCTTCCAGCGTGGTATCGACCAGGGCATTGCCAACTCGATCCTGGTGAAGGTCAACCAGATCGGCACGCTGACGGAGACGCTCGAGGCCATGCAAATGGCGGCGGCCGCCGGGTATACCGCGGTGGTGTCGCACCGCTCCGGAGAAACCGAAGACCCGTTTATCGCAGACCTGGTGGTGGCTACCAGCGCCGGCCAGATCAAGACCGGTTCGGCCAGCCGGACGGACCGCATCGCCAAGTACAACCAGTTGCTGCGCATTGAAGAGCGGCTAGGCGCGGCGGCGCGATTCCCAGGCAGAAAGGCGTTCCGGCAGTGAGCAGGCTGGTGATTGTGCGCCACGGCGAAAGCACGTGGAATAAGGAAAATCGGTTCACGGGCTGGACCGACGTGGACCTTTCTGAAAAGGGGCGGCAGGAGGCCAAAGAAGGCGGCCAGGTGCTGAAGGAGGAGGGTTACACGTTCGATGTAGCCTACACCTCGGTGCTGAAGCGGGCCATTCGGACGTTGTGGATCGTCCAGGACGAGATGGATTTGATGTGGATTCCGGTCCACCGTTCCTGGCGTCTGAACGAGCGGCACTACGGGGCGCTGCAAGGTCTGAACAAGGCCGAGACCGCGGCGAAGTTCGGCGAGGATCAGGTGAAAATCTGGCGGCGGAGCTATGACATTCCACCGCCGCCGCTGACGTCGGACGACGAGCGGTACCCGGGAAACGACCCTCGATACCAAGGTCTTAGTAAGGAAGAGTTGCCGCTTACCGAGTGCCTGAAGGACACGGTGGCGCGGGTGCTGCCGCTATGGGAGCAGACGATCGCCCCGGCGATTCGAAAGGGCCAGAAAGTGCTGATCGCGGCGCACGGCAACAGTCTGCGGGCGCTGGTGATGTACCTGGACAAGGTCCCGGAAGCCGACATCGTCGAGCTGAATATTCCGACCGGAATGCCGCTGGTTTATGAGCTGGATGACAACCTGCAGCCCTTGAAGCGGTTTTATCTGGGCGATCCGGAGAAGGTCAAAGCGGCGATGGAGGCGGTGGCGGCGCAGGGAAAGAAAAAGTAGCGATTTGGTGGTGCATGCTGCCAGGTTCATCGCGAACACCACCGGCGGACGCGCTGGTTCCTGTTACAAACGGGACCGTATTCAAGAAGATCTCTGTCGACCAGGCGCGCGGCCGGATTCCGAAGCGACTACGTTAAAGCCACCACGGCCGCGCCGACCGGTTTTTCGCCGACGGGAATCAGCGTAAACAGGGGCGCCGATTTGTAGCGGCGCACGCGATCGCCGCCGGTCTGCTTGCCGCTCAGCGAGAAGATCCGGATGACGGCGAGGTCACCGGATTTCTCATTGAGCACCAGGGCGTACTGCCTGTCGGGCGGATCCGGAGTGAGGATAATATGACGCGGCTCCTGGCCTACCTGAACCACGGCCACCAGCCTTCCGGTTTCCACGTCCAGCACGGTAACACCGTTGGTCTCCGGATTGGCGACCAGCAGGTACGATGGACTGGTCTCACTGGTCACCACCATGGCGCCGGGCGCGCGCCCCGCCAGGATGGTCTCGACCACCTCGGTTCGGTAAGGGTAGACGGTGACCACGGCATCCATGCCATCGCCGGTGACGAACAGTTGGCCGCCATCGGGGGTGAAGCAAAAGTTGCGCGGCGCAAGCGGCAGCGGCAGGCGCACAACCGTCTTACCCGAAGCAACATCGTAGATAGTGAGACTTCGGTCGGCCTGGCTGCCGGCGATTAACTGGCGGCCATCGCGGCGAAAGCCGACAATCGAAGGTTCCGTGGCAGCCTGAATACTGCGGACGATGGCGGCCGGAGTCAGTGTCACGATGTCGATGCGGCGCTGGCCGCGACTTACGACCGCGGCATAATCGGTTTTCAGGCTGAGATCGAAATCATCCGGCGGCGCGGACAGACGAATGCGCCGGCCCGGCTTCAACGAATCGAACGGTAACTCGACCAGGCTCGCCGGGTCGCGGTAGAGCACCCAGAGCGCATCGCCGCTGCGCGAGAGACGCATGCCGACGGCTTCGTTTCCGGCACGCGCACGACGGCCAACCGTCAGGAACGTCGCATCGATTTCGTAGACCGTGCCGCTCTCTGCCGCCAGAACATACGCCTTCGGCTTGTTTGGAAGCGCAAGGATGGCAGTGGGGGCGGCATCGAGAGGGATCGGCCGGCGGACCCGGAAGCGTGTGAGGTCGACCACTCCCACAGCCCGGCTCTCCTGATTGGCCACCAGGCAGTATCCGAAAAAACCAGTGGCCTTCTGGGGAGCGCAAGCGGCCAGACCGGCGGCGGAAGAGAGCAGCAGATTGCGCCGCGAGATCGGCGATGAGGGCACTTTCCCTATTCTACTTCCCTCTCCGAGCGGAGGCGCGAACTGAGCTTTGGGGGCGTTGATGCGCCACATGTTATCCTGTTGAGAGATTTAGGGCTGCTTCCGAAGCGCCTTTTCCGAACCGGAGAGATGGCCGAGTGGTTGAAGGCGCACGCTTGGAAAGCGTGTATAGGGGAAACTCTATCGAGGGTTCGAATCCCTCTCTCTCCGCCAT
>CAWFPJ010000020.1:0-150633 GCA_963817515.1 Bryobacterales bacterium
TGGAAGATACATTCTCGCGGAGACGGGGACGCCCGGCTCGCTTTCGAAACGAATCTCTTCGATGCGGAAGTCCGTGTCTCACTCTTCGCCGTGGTGGTCGCGGACGGAGCCGGACCCTTCGAAGGCACGCCGAGGCGCCGCAACTCCGCCAGCAGTTCGGGAACGCCACGCTCTGCCTGCGCGCGCGGAACTCGTCCGCAATGATCTCATACAGCTTCCGGCTGCCCGGTTCGTCGTCGACGCTGCCGCTTTTTGTCACCTGCAGGTTCGAATCTGTGTAGAGCTTCACCGGCTGGTCCCGCGGGTCGCCTTTGCCGTCGGCCAGCCAGCGGATCATCCAGCGATAGATCTCTTCGCGTGAGTCGCGCGGCGTACCGTGCGGTCCCGTGCCGACGAAGAAGCGAATGCGGTCCGCAGCGTTGTAGAGTTCATACCAGCGGCGCGCTTCCGTGTAGACTGCTTGTGCGCCGTCCGGCGTAAAGTAGTCTTCGGTGGTCGCCATCATCAACCAGGGAAGGGGCGCCGCCACTTCGTAAAAGTCAGCCATGTCGAGACCGCTGGCGAGAAATGCCGGGAAGCTCATTTCCGAATCGGCGGTGGGGCCGGTGAACAGAGTGCGGAACGAATTGATGGAGCCGGAGCCCGGCGCGGCCGCTTTGACGCGGGGCTCGAAGACGCCGACATAGGTCGCAATCGCGCCGCCGCCCGAGCATCCGGTTACGCCGATGCGATCAGGGTCGACGTCGGGGCGGCTGACCAGATAGTCGACCGCGCGTTTGGCGTCGAAGATGAAGTATCGCGCTACGCTTTGTCCGATCAGGATGTTGCGCACGCCCAACTCGAGGTGCTCGTTGCCGCCGCCTCCGGAGAGCGCCCTGCCCAGTTGGGGCAGATACGTTTGCTCGCGCTCGCCTTGTCCGATGGGGTCGTACGCGAGCGCGATGTATCCCTTCGCCGCCAGGTTCGCGGCGACAATCTGCGTTTCGGGTTTGCCCTCCTGCGTGTGGCCCGATGGCACGAGGACCGCAGGGTAGCGTCCGGGCATGTTCGGTCTGTAGAGATTGCCGGTAATGTAGAAGCCGGGTAGGCTTTCGAAGATGACCTTCTCGATCGTGTGCGTGTCGCTTTGAAGGCGGCCGGTGACGCGAGGATTGAGCGGGCCGCTGTACGTGGGCAGACCGCCGATGAGCTCGGTCAGTTTGGCGCGCACCATCGCACTGCGGCGGTTCGCATCGGCCTGGGTTCGGATTGCGGCGATGGCGCGCTGGCGGCCGTCAAGCTGCTGCTGCGCGATGCGGTCGAGCCAGGCAAGAAACGGATCGGTCGACGGCGATTGCGGGAAGCACGCCGACGCAGTGAGGCAAAGTGCGATCGCGAGTCGAGACATCAACTAATGATAGGCACGTTCGAGGATAGACAGGTTCGAGCGATTCGCGATTCGCGGCATCGTCGTTCGGCATGCGCTGGTCTCGTCCCGAGCAGTCTCCGAGTGGCGCGCTACGGGACTTGGAGCTGACGTTTGCTAGTAGAATTGGGCGAATCGCGTGTGTTTAGCCGCGGGTTCAAAACTCGACCTTAAAGGAGATCTCTACATGAACCGATGGCTGCTATGCGCGTCTCTGGCGGCCGTACCTGCGATCGCGCTTGCGCAGACTCCCTGTGAGCAACTGAAATCGCTGAAGCTGGCTGATACCACGATTACCCTGACCGAGTCTGCCGGTCCTGGAGCGTTTCAAATGCCGGGCGCACCGCCCACGGCCGTTGCGCCGTTGCTGCCGGCCTTCTGCCGCGTGGCCGCGACGTTAAAGCCTTCCTCGGATTCCGAAATCAAGATCGAGGTCTGGCTGCCGGCGGGTGGTGCGCTGGAACGGAAAATACCTGGCGGTCGGCGGAGGCGGATGGGTCGGATCGATCAATTACGGGGCCATGGCCGCCGCGCTCCAGGAGGGTTACGCAACATCATCCACGGATACCGGGCACACCGGCGGAACCGCCGAGTTCGCCGTGGGCCACCCGGAAAAGGTCACCGACTTCGCCTACCGCGCGGTCCATGAGATGACGGTGAAGGCCAAGGCAATCATGACCGCGCACTACGGCCGGGGCCCTCGCCTTTCCTATTGGACTGGCTGCTCTACCGGCGGCCGCCAGGGCCTTATGGAAGCGCAGCGCTATCCAGCCGATTTCGATGGAATCATCGCCGGTGCTCCGGCGAACAATCAAATCCAGTTGTGTGCCTGGCGGTTCGCCTTGGAAACCGCCGCCTTGAAAGATCCGGCTCGTGTGGTTCCGCTGGCCAAGACCGCTCTGTTGAATCGCGCCGTGCTCGCTGCGTGCGATGCCCTCGACGGCGTCAAAGACGGATTTCTGTCCGATCCGCAAAAGTGTCGGTTCGACCCATCGACGCTGTTGTGCCGCGGAACTGACGCCGACAATTGCCTGACCGCGCCGCAACTGGAAAGCGTCAAGCAAGCCTACGCGCCCGCCAACAAGAAAACCGGCGAACGGATTTACCCCGGCCTGGTGCCCGGCAGCGAGGCGGGTTGGGCATTGTTGGCCGCTCTCCGGCCCGAGCCGAACGTGATCGATTTGGGAATGTTCCGCTACGTTGCCCACGAAGATGCCGGCATGGGACTGGCGCTCGTTCGACTTGGACCGGGATACGGCGCTCGCCGACAAGAAGGCCGGGTCCATGACCGCCGTTAATCCGGATCTTTCAGCGTTCAAGGCCAGGGGCGGAAAGCTGCTGATCTACCACGGCTGGAACGACGGCGGCTCCGGCGGAGCGATCTCGCCCTTGAATACGCTCGACTACTATTCGAGCGTTCTCGCCACAATGGGAACGAATCAGGAGAACTGGCTGCGTCTGTTCATGGTGCCTGGCATGGCGCACTGCGGTGGCGGTCCGGGACCCTCTCAGTTCAATATGCTTGCGGCGCTGGAACGCTGGCGGGAGTCGGGCATCGCTCCCGAGCAGATCACGGCCTACCATGTCGAAAACAACCGCGTGACCATGACACGTCCGCTGTGTCCGTATCCTCAGGTGGCGATTTATAAAGGGACGGGCAGCACCAACGACGCCGCGAATTTCGCGTGTAAGGCCCCGTAAAGAGATTGGCGTATGTTGCCGCCGCGCAGTTTTCTTCGTCCATACGGGAAGGATTAATTGACTGGTAAATAACCGTATTGACATTGCTGCTTAGCCAGCCATATACTAGCCAAACCATTACCAGGGGTGCCGATGCCGATCTTTTCACAATCCCGGCGTGGCTTTTTCACAAATGCGGGCCTGATCGGAGCGCTGAGCGCGTTTCCAGGTGCGCAGCGAATTGCCACTGCAATGGCTGCCAAAACCACTCGAGAATCGATGAAAGTCTACACCCGTTTGGGGCTGAGGCCGATCATCAACGCTTCCGGTACGTACACGCACCTCGGCGGATCTCTGATGCCGAAAGAAGTCATCGAGGCCATGAACGATGCGGCCAAACACTACGTACCCATCCGCGATCTTGTCAAAGCGACAGGCGAACGCATTGCTCAGTTGACCGGGAATCCGGGCGCTTTGGTTACTACCGGAGCGGCGGGGGCAATATTCGTTGGCACGGCCGCGTGCATAGCGGGCGACGATCCGGAGAAGATGAAAAGGCTGCCGTTCACCGACGGCATGAAGAACGAAGTGGTGGTCCAACCTCTTCATGTCGCCGGCTGGACCCGCCAGTGTGAAGCTGCCGGCGCCCGACTGACTGTCGTCGAATTTAAGGACCAGATGGAGCGCGCCGTAACCGGCCGCACCGCCATGATCTACTTTCTGGTGGCTGACAAACACTTCGGGGCACAGCGGGACGAACCCAATGCGACCGGAGGGAAGGTATCACTGGAAGACTGCATTGCCATCTCGAAGAAAACCCGCGTTCCTATTCTGGTGGACGCCGCGGCGGAACTGCCGCCGGCCGGCAATCTCTCGGACTACACCAAACTTGGAGTGGACCTGGTCGCCTTCAGTGGCGGCAAGGGATTGCGTGGACCACAAAACACCGGGCTTCTCCTCGGCCGTAAAGATCTGGTCGGAATGGCGGCTGGATTCCAAAGCCCCTACAGCGGGATCGGCCGTGATCTGAAGGTGTCCAAAGAGGCCATGATCGGTATGGTTGCGGCCGTGGAACGCTACGTGAAGGTAGATCATGCGGCCGAATGGAATTACTGGAAATCTCAAATCGATTACGTGAAGAGCGTGGTCGATAAAGTTCCTGGCGTAGAGAGCGGCTATGTGCCGCGTGAAATCACAAACCATGTTCCGAGGCTCTGGGTGAAGTGGGACGAGAAGGCATTGAACTTCTCTCGCGCCGATTGCTTCCAGGCGCTGCAAGAGGGTGAGCCCAGTATCGTTGCGCTGCGGACGCCTATGGGTGTGACAATCGTGCCCTGGATGATGACGCCGGGAGAAGAAAAAATAGTAGCGCAGAGGCTGAAGGAAACGCTGGAGAAGGCAAAGCGCACGGCTGGCGCTCGTCCTCACCGCAGCGAGGCGGAATTAGCCGCCGGGTTTGGAATGGATAACCCGATTGACGAGTGGGACCCGAACGGCGACGGCCTTGTCCGCCAATTGAGCTAACGGCCTGCGATAGAATTCACAAGCGTCCGCGCACTAACATGCGGGGGCTCTGTAGATTCGATGCATTGCGCTACCGGTCTGGCCATGCAGCCAGGAGAACAAAATACCCAAGCAGTTAAAGGAGGTGCAGAATGCGACTCACGAGTTACTTCATAATCACTTTCGTTTTTGCGGCAGCAGGCATGTCGATCCTGAACGCCCAAACTGCCGACACCGCTATTTTGGGAAGAGTGGCAGATACTTCGGGATCGTTTATTCCCAAGGCAAGTGTCACCATTGTTGAACGCTCCACTGGCATCAGCCGGAGGACGACGACGGGGAACGAAGGGACATTTGAGGTCCGCTATCTGGTTCCGGGCGAGTACAGTGTTGAAGTCAGCGGGCCTGGTTTCCGTTCTGAGCGGCGTACCGGCGTGACGATTCAGATAGGCCAGCAAGCACGGCTCGACTTTACGCTGGAAGTCGGCGCCATCCAGCAGACTCTCGAGGTTCAGGCGGCGGCATCGCTGCTGCAAACGGAGAATGCCACGCTCGGCAGCGTTGTGGGCACTGAGCGGACCGTGGACTTGCCCCTGAACGGGCGCCAGTTCGACGATCTGGCTGTGCTGACTCCAGGCGTCGTCGTCAGCGACGTGGATCTGCACTCATCAAGCACGGCCGGCGCGCTGGTTTCCGCCAACGGGCAACGCCCGATCTGGGGCCAGGTCAACGTGGACGGAGTCACGATGGTGAACAACCGTCACGCCTACGTTAATATCTTTCCGTCGGTTGACGCGATTGAGGAATTCAAAGTTCAGACGGGAAATTTCTCCGCCGAATATGGTGTCGGCGCGGGAGCGAACACGAATATTCAGATCAAGTCGGGCACGAATGAGTATCATGGCGACGCATTCGAGTTCTTCCGGAATTACGACCTCGATGCACGAAACTTTTTCGTTCCCGCGCCCCGCCCCAAGAATATCCTCAAGCAGAATCAGTTCGGGGCGACTTTTGGAGGCCCCGTCGTTCACAACAAGACCTTTTTCTTCACTAGCTATGAGGGGCTTCGGTCCATTGCCGAGTCGCCCAGTACCACCGTGGTTCTGACTGCCGCCCAGCGCATTGGCAATTTCTCCGGCTTTAGTCCGATCGTCGATCCGCTGAACGGCACGCCCTTCCCGGGCAATATCATTCCTACCAACCGCCTGGACCCGGTGTCGGCTAACATCGTGAATCAGTATATGCCGCTTCCCAACACATCGGGAACGACAAACTACACCGGGGCTTCGCTTGGAGATCTCTCGATCCATCAGGGGATTGTGCGCATCGACCAGTATTTCAGCCCGAAAGATCAGCTCTTCGCGCATATCATTTTGGGACACCGCAATTTCCCGGACACGAATGTCAACCCGAATTTCCACTTTACCGGCGACTACTCGATGTCTAACTACCAGGTTCAATACATTCATACCTTCAGTCCCACGCTCCTCAATGAACTGCGGGCCGGGGGCGACCTGGAGAACGTAGCGCAGCTCAGCGTCCGCACGAACACAAACTTCACGATCGAATCGCTCGGCATCAATGGCATGCTGGTCGGAGGGCCGGCCGGCCGTCCGTTGAGGAAGAACGAGGAAGGCTTTCCTGTCATCAGCATCTCAGGCTACATCGGCATCGGCGATAGTATGGCCGCTTCCAACCTGGACAATAGCAAGACAGCGCAGGTGGTCGATAACATTACCTGGGTACGCGGTGTGCACACCTTCAAGTTTGGTGCGGATATCCGTAGGAACCTGGACGATGCGACCACCAACAATTGGCCGTTCGGCAGCTTAACGTTCACGTCGGATATTGCGAATAACGCCGCGGCTGCCTTCATGCTGGGATTTCCACGGACGGTCCTGACTCCGGAAGGCGTGCCGATTACCGCAGCCAGACAGTGGCGAATGGGCTTCTATGGCCAGGACGATTGGAAGATCACTCCCAAGCTCATCCTGAATCTCGGGCTGCGCTATGACTTGTACACCACCCCGCGCGATGTCAACAACGTTACCCGGACTTTAGATTTCTCCACGAAGCCTCCCACGTTTTATCCGGCTCCGGGACAAGCGTTGAGTCCCTTATGGCATTCCAGCCACAAAAACTTTGCCCCGCGGTTGGGTTTCGCCTATAACGCCCCGAAGGGCTTTGTGGTGCGCTCGGGATACGGGCTCTTCTATTATGGCGGCCAGTTCGACAACCTGAATATCCTGCAGCTGAATCCTCCCACAGCGGGCAGTCTCACCCTGACCAATCCCACTCTGCCGCCGCTCGCTACCATCGAAAACCCAATCCCGGCGGCGCTGTATCCGGCAAATCCGTTCTTCAACGCGGCTACGCTACCGCCCGATCGCGTGCATCCGAACACGTACGTGCAGGACTGGAATCTGCAGGTTTCGCACCAGGTCGGAGCAAATAATGTGGTTGAGGTGGGGTACGTGGGAAGCAAGGGCACACATGTCGACACCAGCATGAACAACTACAACCAGCCGCTTCCAGGCCCGGGCGACGTTCAATCACGGCGTCCGTATCCGCAGTTTTCCGGAATCCGGATGGAATACTTCGGCGCTAACACGATCTATCATTCGTTGCAGGCGCGCTATGAGCACCGCTTCAATAGGGGCCTCAGCGTCACGGTCGCCTACACGTTCTCGCACCTGATCGATAATGCGGGCAACACAATCAACGAGGGCGGTTGCGTTTGTCAAACCCCCAGCGTGACGAATAACCGGGATAGCAGTACCATGGATCAGCGCCACCGGTTCGTAACGGGCTACGTCTGGGAAATGCCTTTCGCCAGGAACCTGCACGGAGTGGCAGGCGCGGTTGCGAGCGGATGGGCCCTGAACGGAATCATCACCCTGGCCAGCGGCAATCCGTTCCACATTGGGGAGTCTTCTGACACGCAGAACAACGCCGGCACCTGGGAGTATCCGAATCTGGTTGCCGGCCAGTCTGTCTCGATTCCGAATCAAAGTGCGAGTCTTTGGTTCAATCCGAACGCTTTCGCTCCCAGCATACTCTCATACGGCAACGCGCCCCGAAATCCAGTGGTGGGACCGGGCGTCCATACCGGCGATCTATCTTTGTTCAAGAGTTTCAAAATGCCCTTCAACGAGCGCCACTCCCTGCAGTTGCGTATGGAGGCTTTCAATTCCCTGAACACGCCCCAGTTCTCGAACCCCGGCTCCTCCTTGGGAACCTCGACGTTCGGGCAAATCACCAGCACCAAGATCAACAACCGCATACTTCAGTTCGCGCTGAAGTATAAGTTTTGAAGAAGGAGAGTTTATGAAACTGCAAGCGAGCAGACGAAGATTTTTGCAGGGGACGGCAGCGGCAGCCGCTTTGAGCCCGCTGCCGGCCGCCACAATGGGCGATTCGAACATCTATACGCGGCTGGGAGTGCGGCCAGTCATCAACGGCGTAGGAACCGTGACCAACCTGGGCGGGTCGATCATGCCGCCGGAGGTGGTTCGGGCGATGGAAGAAGCGTCGAAGTTCTTCGTGCCGCTCCCTGAGCTGCAGTTGAAGGCCGGGGCCAGGCTGGCGGAGATTCTGGGCGTGCCGGCGGCAATGGTAACGGCGGGCGCGGCCTCGGCGATCACCGTAGCCACCGCGGCTTGCGCGGTCAGCGGCGATGCGTCCAAGCTTCGTCAATTGCCGGATACCGCACAGATCAAGAGCGAGGTGATCCAGCAAAAGACGCATCGCAGCGGTTATGAGGCGCAAATGCGCCTGGTGGGTGTAAAGGTGGTGCAGGTGGAGACGCGGGCCGAGCTCGACGCGGCTATTAACGAACGCACCGCGATGCTGCACTTCCTGAATTTGGCCGATCCCACTGGCCAGATCAAGCGCGAGGAATGGATCAGCGTCGGCAAGCAGCGCAACGTTCCGACGTTTCTGGACGCGGCCGCCGACGTCCCGCCGGTGTCGAATCTGAACGGCTATGTCAAGCAGGGGTTCGATCTGGTAGCCATTTCCGGCGGCAAAGGATTGTTCGGTCCGCAATGTTCCGGAATGCTGCTGGGCCGTCAGAACCTGATCGAAGCCGCACAGCAATCGCTGAGCCCTCATGACGGAATCGGGCGCGGCATGAAGGTGGGCAAGGAAGAGATCATGGGCCTTCTGGCGGCCGTTGAGCGCTATCTCAAAGTGGACCACGACGCGGAACAGCGCGAACTCCAGAGCAAAGTCGCTTATATTATTCAAGCGCTCGCCAAAAGTGGTGTAACTGGGAAGCAGGATGTTCCCGAAATTGCCAACCACGTGCCTCACGCGGTGCTTGAGTGGGATGAGGCAGAGAAGAAGCTCACGGCTCAACAGGTCGTCAAGCACTTGCATGAAGGCGACCCGCCGATCGCGGTTTCCAGACGCCGGGAGGGCGGCCTGCGCATTTCGGTGTGGTTGATGCGCGGCGACGAGCATAAGATTGTAGCCCGGCGGTTGAAGGAAATCTTTAATAGCTGATTTCCTTGTTTGCTCCCGGCGGGTCTAAACCAGGGTTTCCTTGTAACGCCGCGCCGTTCCACCGCACTATTAGTCGGGCGATGGAAGCAAATCGCCTTCTGTAGTGCGCTGGAGGTGAAGGATGCGCGAAGATGAGGCCGGTTTGGCTGCGCCAAGCTGGGAGTCCAACTCCACATTGACACTGGCCGGGCAGGGCGCCAGTACCGATTCGGAGGCGCTCTTTGCAGCGCTTTATTCCGAACTGCACCGGATGGCAAGGCGCCAGCTTGCGCGGCACACCGCGCCGATCAGCATGAGCGCGACGACCCTCCTGCACGGGTCCTACATCCGCATGGCCGAGGGCAGCGGCCCGATCTTTCCGGACAACCAGCGATTTATCGGCTACGCCGCCCGGGTCATGCGAGGGTTGATCATCGACCATATCCGCAATCGCCAGGCCCACAAGCGGGGCGGCCTGTTCAAAATCACTTCGTGCGACCCGGATGTGGAAGAGAATTACATCAACGGTCGGGAACTCCTTCGGATCAGGGAGGCACTAGATGAGTTGGCCAAGGTGGAATCGGCGCTCGCGGAAGTGGTCACTCTGAGGTTCTTCTGCGGCTTCTCATTCGCGGAGATCGCAGCCATGCGAAACGTATCCGAGCGGACGGTACAGCGCGCCTGGGAGAAGGCGCGCATTTATCTTCATCACAGCGTCCGCCCGGACCTGTTGCTCGAAGTTCGTCACTAGCGATGCTGACTCCCGACAAGTGGCAGGAGATCAGCCCTTATCTGGATCACGCGCTCTCCTTGCCCGATGATGAGTGCGCAGCCTGGCTGGCCTCGGTCCGCCAGGAGCGTCCGGAACTAGGCACCGTGCTGCAAACGCTTCTGGGACGGTATCGCGTACTGGCGCAAGAAAAGTTTTTCGAGCCCGCTCACGTCGTGTTGCCGGAGCCGCGGGAACTGGCCAGCCAGAAACTCGGAGCATACACGCTCATAACCCAGATCGGTCAGGGGGGGATGGGCAGCGTATGGCTGGCCGAGCGCAGCGATGGCCGTTTCGAGCGGCGCGTGGCGGTGAAGTTCCTTAATATTGCACTAACCGGCAGCGCAGGCGAGCAACGATTCAAGCGTGAGGGCAGTATTCTGGCGCGCCTCGCTCATCCCCATATTGCCGAATTGATCGACGCCGGTGTTTCCGCGGCGGCGCAACCTTATCTGATCCTTGAACATGTCGAAGGTGAACACATCGACCGCTATTGCGACCAGCATACCCTCGATCTCAGGGCACGGATTCGGCTGTTCCTCGACGTATTGGCTGCCGTCGCGCACGCGCACAGTAACCTGATCGTGCACCTCGACATCAAACCTCCCAATGTCCTGGTAAGAAACGATGGTGAAGTTAAGCTGCTGGATTTCGGTATATCCAAGTTGCTGGAAGACGACGGCGAAACCCGCGCGACAACGCTGACAGCCGAAAGCGGACCTGCGATGACGCCCGAATATGCAGCTCCGGAGCAACTGCGGGGTGGCGCCATCACCACCGCCACCGACGTTTACTCCCTAGGCGTTGTACTCTACGTCCTGCTGACCGGACGGCATCCCGCCGGAACTGGGCCGCACTCTCCCGCGAATCTGATCAAGGCCATCGTCGACACCGAAGCGCCTCGTCTATCGGAAGTCGTCGGTTCGGCACATGCCAATCCCGACGTTGCGGTTGCGAACGCCGCAAAACGCGGTGCAACTCCAGACAAGCTTCGTCGGTTGCTCCGCGGAGATCTCGACACGGTCGTCGCCAAAGCGCTTAAGAAGAATCCAGTTGAGCGATACGCTTCTGTCACTGCGCTGGCCGACGATCTCGCCCGTTATCTGCGGAATGAACCGATCAATGCAGGGCGGTTCACCGTGGTGTATCGTGCAGCAAAGTTCGTCCGCCGGCATCGGGCATCAGTGGCTTTTACCAGTCTGGCGGTGATGGCGGTGACAGCCAGCCTGATCGCCGCATTGATTCAGGTGGGTATCGCGCGCTCGCAGCGCGACTTCGCCTTTCAACAGATCTTACGATCGGAAATCGTCAACGACTTCGATTCGTTTCTCCTTTCCGATGCAGCCCCCTCAGGTAAGAAGCTCAGTGTCAACGAACTTCTCAGGCGCGCGGAAAATCTTCTTGCCCACCAGGGCCAGGGAGATCTTGTCAATCGAGTTGAACTCATGATCTCGATTGGGAATCAATACGCTCTGCAAGATGAGGCGCGTAGCGCCCGGCGCCTGTTGGAAGAGGCCTACAGACTTTCTCGCGCGTTACCCGATCCCTCAATTCGCGCGAGGGCGTCCTGTGTGCTGGCGGCCTCACTCGCCCGTGATGAAGAATTGCCGCGTGCAGAGATGCTATTCCAAAGCGGGCTCCGAGGACTCCCCGCCGAACCCCAGTTCGCTTTGGATCGCATTGGCTGCCTGCAAAGCGGAATTGAGGTAGCCGAAGAACGGGGCGACATTAAGGAGTCGATCGCCCGCGCGGAGACCGCGCAGCGCGTGCTTCGGCAATCGCCCTTCGACTATGACGTTTTCGAGTTGGGCCGGTGGACGGACCTGGCGAAAGTCTACTCCGATGCCGGGCGGAACGCAGATGCTGTTTCAGCGTTTCAGAAAGCGGCCGTGTTGCTGTCCTCGTCGGGCCGGGACGTCACCGGAACAGCCGTATCCTTCTTCAATAACTGGGCTCTGGAATTGCATCAGTTAGGACAACCCCTTGCTGCCGAAGTATTATACAGGCGCGCGATTGACCTCAGCCGCGACAACCAGACGGAGGATGAAGTTTCTCCGATGGTACTTAATAACTACGCCAGAACATTACGCGAGCTGGAGCGGATCGGGGAAGCGGAGGATTACGCCAATCGCGCATACGCCAAAGCTAAGCTCGTCGGTCACCAATTGGCCATCAATCAGTCATTGCTTATGCGCGCGGGAATATCCATTACGAAACACAAGCCGGATCAGGCAGCCGCGCTATTGGCGGAAGTGGAATCAAGATTGTTGCCAAACCTGCCGCCCGGTCACTACGCCTTCGCGACCATCGCCGACGCCAAGGCCTCTGTCAGCCTTGCCCGAGGCAGCGTTGCGGATGCATTGAAGCAACAGGATCAGGCAGTGTCGATCGACGAAGCGGCTATCAAGTCCGGCGGGGAAGGCCTCTTTCTCCTGCCGACTCTGCTGATCCACAGGTCTGCGATTGCGCTCAAAGCCGGGCGCCCCGGCCAGGCGATAGCCGATGCGGAGCGCGCTCTCGGCGAGCTGCAGAAAAGCGTCCCGGCCGGTACACTCTCAAGTGTTAAGGGAAGAGGTTATCTGGCGCTCGGACATGCCCTGTATGCCGAAGGGAAACACGCTGAAGCGTGCGCCGCCGCTACCTCCGCCCTGGAGCACCTGCAACCTACCCTTGGGTCAACCCATCCCGATACGCGAGACGCCCAAATGCTTCTTGCAGGCGACACACAAAACCGATAGCCTGACTGGTCTGCTACTTTTACTCCAAAATAGTCTGTCGTCTTTTCCCGCCGGCTTCCGATTCCTATAGTGCAGGATGGTTCAACCCGCGATGTCACATGGGATGGAAAGGAGCAGCGAGTTGTTATGGTGCCGGAAAATGCGAGGCTGGAATTGTTCCCTGTCTTGACTCACCGAATAAGTCGGGAACACTGCATAGTGTACCGCGTCGGCGGCTCGAAAATAACTACTGTGGCGACGTCACTGGTAGGTGCCCAAGCCATCCGGAGTCTGAAAAACGGCAAGACCATTGGCGAAACAAAAGAGATCCTGAGTAAACGCCTCGGAGTAGCGGGAGGCCAATTGGATCTGTTGCCGGTGTTAGAGGCGATTTTCAAAGCCAGGATGGTCAGAAAGGTGGATGGCCAGGTACTGGAGTCGGAACGTCCGGCGTTGCGCCGCACCTTGTTTCACGGCCTCCAGTTCTCGTATCAGTTGAGCCGGGCGTGGGGCCGCGACGCCCTCATCAGCTGCCTGCCGCCCAAGACCGCCCATCGACTTCTTTGCTTTGTAAGCCTGGTGGGAAGACGCCACAAGGCCCGCCCGTCGGCCGATCCGGTACACCGCAACCTCAAGCAGGCTTTCGGGACTGTGCTTCCGGATCAGGTCATCGGATCAATCGCGGCGGAATACGAGAATGAACAGATCCGGAGAGCTGTGGACAACCAATTGCTTCGCAACCTGCCTCCGGGAAAAATGGTGCGCTGGCTTCGCGACTCCGTGCGATTCACCGGTTTGGAACGGCTCAAGGCAGCTCAGGCGGCGGGCCGCGGCGCCATCCTCTGTGGATTCCATTTCGGCGCCCCCCAACTTCTGGTGCCGCTGCTTTGGCGCGGCGGTGTCTCGTTTACGGGCGCGGCGGCAATGCCGGCTTTTAGGGGAGAAGCGCTGGCTCCTAAGATCGTTCTCAATGAAAGTTATTCGAAGAAGGGCGCCCCTGGTTGCGGCACCGTCACCTGGTACACCAAGTTCTCGTTTCGCGGCTTTCTCGAGATGATGAAAGCGGTAGAGAGAGGTGAGACCGTGCTGGTGTTTCCAGACGGGTATTTCGATCGGCCCAACCGTGAAATGGCCAAGTACTTTGGTCACCTGGCCGCGGAATTCCGTCCGTCCCGGTCGCTTGTTCCCTTTCTGGGCCGGGCTATCGCGGCAAACTTGATGGTGCCATGGTTATGCCGGCAAACACGGGCCCCGCTTTTTCCGGTCAAGTTACTAAGATCGGAGTCGCTAAAGTACGAGGTAGTGATTGAGCCGCCGCTGGACCTGGCGAGCGAAGGAAGCCTTCAGGCGTCGGCGGAAAAACTCTACGCAGTGCTGGAGAGGGACATCCACCTGCATCCTGCCTCTTGGAACTACTGGGGTCGATTGCATAAGTTCGCGGAAACGCCGCCAGGCGCGGCCGAAGAACTGGCGAGTCATCCGGTCGCTGCTGCAGCCTGGTAAGCGGCGATCCCAACCTGTTTGGCCCATCCGGGACAAATTTCAAAGCGAAGGGAGGTGAGAAACATGGACAACAAGATCACGGTAGAAGCTGCCGCTTCTTCAGTGGAATTGGTCGACTTTTCCGACATCGAAGCGTTGGAAGATTCGATTGCAGCCGCTTCGACGCACGTCGGTAGTAGCGCGAACTAAGGGCTGACAAAGCGAGCTGATCTTTTTTAGAGCAGCAAGGAAAGAGCCCTCCGGGTGCCAATCCCGGAGGGTTCCGCCAAGCGGCTGCTGTCCTTGAGTCAATTAGTACGAGGTCAAAGAGAGGTAGGTATGGTTGAAGGATCAATCGGGCTTGGTGGCGCAGGTTTCGCCTGCGAGCGGGATACCGGGAGCATCATTGCCCGGGCAGTGCCGGACATCTCTGCGTGGCCGCTGTTTGCCGGTGTCTACGCCCTCGGGAGCCGTACGCTCGACAGCTACATCGCGGTTCCCGAAGCCAAGCTGCAGATCGCGGAAGAAATTGTCTCACGGTTGGACGGCGTGCGTTCCCTGGCAAGCATTGCGGAAGAATATCGAGTCAGTCGCGGCTTGAACGTTGATGTGGCCGGATTGCATGCCCGGCTCGCGGATGCCGGTCTAGTGGTGGGGTCACGGCCTTCGGGAGAGTTAGATCGGCTTGCGGTCACGCTGCTCGACCTCCCTGTTGAATCGCTATTTAGGAACACGACTTTGCTTGTCTTACGAGCTTTCGTGCCGCTGCTTTGCCTGACCGGCATCCTCACTCTCGCAGGAATTGGGCTGGCTGCGAATCAACTCGCGGAACTCGTTCGTCTGGCTACTGCGCGCATCGTCCTGCCTCCCGTACTGCTCTACTCCATGGCTTTCTTGTGTTACGCCGGGAGTATCCTCTGGCACGAGCTTTCCCACGCAGTTACAGCCATACGTTACGGCCTGCTACCCAGCCGCTTGAGTATTGTCGGCTATTTACTGGTCATTCCGATGTTCGTCATCAGAATCCCGGGTCTCTACCGCATCCCGCCCTCGCAGAGAATTCAGGTTTGGGCCGCCGGAGTGTGGGGCAGCCTGGCTCTAGCCGGCGCAGCCGTAATCGCGGTTCATTTCGCGCCCCTGCCTTTGCCATGGCTGCAATTGCTGGCACGGGTCGCATTCGCAAACGGGATGGTCGCCGTCGCCAATCTGGTCCCCTTTATGGTCACGGACGGATATTTCATTCTGTCCACCATCTGCCGCCAGTCCAACATCCGCCGGCGCGCCTGGAGGGAGTTCAAGGAATTGGTCCGGTCCAGACGGAGCCCGAGTGGTTTGCTTCTTAGTTACATGCTGCTCACCGGCATCCTCACCGCTGGTCTCATCGTCCTGAATCTCCGGCGAATGTACTGGCTGGCGCATTCTTCAACCGTGGGGTTCCTGTGCGCACTGCTACTGATTGCCTTCGGCCTCGCCCGCCTGATCTTGAAAGCCCGGTCCTCACGCCGGCATTCGTTGGGGAGGGAGTAGCGTCATGGAAGCCATGCGTTTTGTCATCACCGGGCTGGGAGTTGTTTCTCCCATTGGAAACGGCAAGGAAGCGTTCTGGGACGCGCTGATTGCGGGCCGAAACGGGATTGAAGAGATCCGGAGTTTCGATACCACGGCATATCGAACTCACAGGGGTGGAGAGGTGCGCGCCCTTGAGCCGGCGCGGTATTTCCAGACCGGGCGAATTCCTTCGCTGGCGCGAGGCGCTCTCTTTGCCATCGCCGCGACGCGCATGGCGATGGAGGATGCGGACCTGAGCGCCGGCCGGATGGACCTGTCGGAAGTCGCTGTCTGTTGTGGAACCACAATGGGCGAAAGCCAGCTTCTGGAGTCCATGAACCCAACTCTGCTGAATGAGCGCCCGGAAGAACTCGACCCCGAGCTGGCTTCCCACTATTCCGCCGAATCCATCCCCACCAATGTCGCCCGTGAGTTCGGATTCGGCGGACCGATCAGCATGGTAACCACGGCCTGTTCCGCGGGAAACTATGCCATTGGCCAGGCGTGCGACCTGCTTCGGAGCGGCCGCGCGAAAATTGCGATTGCCGGTGGCTCCGATCCTTTCTCCCGGATTGCGTTTACGGGATTCAACTCCATGCTGGCGGTGGCTCCCGAAGTGTGCCGGCCATTCGATCTTCATCGCAAGGGAATGTTCGTAAGCGAGGGCTGCGCGATGTTGGTGTTGGAGCCTTTGGTGGATGCGGTCCGGCGGGGCGCGAGGATTTATGCGGAGGTGGCCGGATGCGGGCTGAGCAACGATGCGCATCACATGACGTCGCCGCATCCACAGGGTCGCGGCGCTATTGCCGCCATGACCAACGCTTTGCGCGAGGCAGGAATGGCTCCTGGGAACATCGACTACATCAGTGCGCACGGTACCGGCACGCCGGCCAATGACCGCATTGAGACAACTGCCATCAAGAATGTCTTCGGCGATGCGGCCCGGCGCATTCCAGTCAGCTCCATCAAATCGATGCTGGGTCACACCATGGGCGCTGCCAGCGCAATTGAAGCCGCCACGTGTGCGCTGGTGATCGATCGCGGCATCATCCCACCCACCATCAATTACAACTCGCCCGACCCCGCGTGCGACCTCGACTATGTTCCCAACGTCGCACGCCAAGCCAGTGTCCGGACCGCTTTGAGCAACGCCTTTGCGTTTGGCGGAAATTGCTCGGCGTTAATTCTGAAGCGGTGTGAGGTCTAGAGCGGGCATATGGCATACGACAGGACTAAGCGTATAGCGATCACGGGGGTTGGCGCGGTGACGCCGCTCGGAATCGGCGCGGACGCCTTTTGGAGCGCGCTCTCGAGCGGCACATCGGGGATTGAGCCGGTTTCCCACTTCGACGTTTCCCGGTTCAGGACCAAACAGGCGGCCGGCGTCAAGCCGTGTGACTGGGCCAAACTCCTGGGCCGTAAAGAAACCTGGTCGGGAAGCCGCAGTGTGAGTTTTACGCTGGCCGCAGCCGCGCTCGCCCTGGAACAGGCGGGGATCGAGCTGACACCCGAAAATCGGCCGCGGATCGGCGTGGCTCTGGGAACCACGCTGGCATGTTTGAATCTGATGGCCCGGTTCGATCAGCAGGCGCTGCGAGAGGGTCCGCGCACCTGCGATCCCACAATGTTTCCCGACACCGGAGTTAGCGCGCCGGCGTGCCGCATTTCCATTGCGTTCGGCGTGAATGCGTTTAACATCACCTTGTCAAACGGCGCAACGTCCGGCCTGGACGCGATCCACTACGGGGCCGAAGCCATCCGAAAGGGATTGGCGCACACCGTCCTGGCAGGAGGCATGGAGGAGGTTTGCCTCGAGAGCCTCGCCGGCGCACATGTCCAGGGTATCTTGTCGGGTTCCCGCGACGGACAGACAGAACTCTGTGCTCCTCTCGACCGCAGGCGAAACGGAATCGTGCTGGGCGAAGGATGCGCGATCGTGGTCCTCGAAGAGTATGAGCATGCGCGGCAGCGCGGCGCGCGCATCTGGGCGGAAGCTTTGGGTTACGGAACGGCCTTCGATTCCAACCGCTCGCCGGGCAGTCTCCGAAGCGGGCAAGCCGTCTGCCGGGCCATGCGAAAGGCTTTGCAGGACGCTGCTATGGACGCGGGCCAGGTGGACCTGGTGGCATGCAGTGCGAATTCGAGCCCCTTGGGAGACCTGGCGGAGTCCAACGCAATCCGGTGTGTTTTCGGCGATCGGCCCAAGCCATTCCTGACCGCGATCAAATCCATGCTCGGCGAGAGTTACAGCGCGTCGGGAGCTATGCAGGCGGCGGCGTGCGTCATGGCGATGCGTCATGAAACCATCCCGCCCACCATACATTGCGACCAGCCGGATCCCTCTTGCGCAGTCGACTGGCTGGTGCGCGAGCCCCTGCATTGCAGCGTGCGCGCGGCGCTGACGAACACCCTGGGGTGCGCCGGAAACGCCGCCAGTTTGATCTTGGCCGCACCGTCCTGAGGGCGGCACGCAAGCGGACGGCGACCCTGATGAGAGCGAATTTCGGAAAGGTGAAAAACGATGGTTAGTGAACTTGAAGTCAAGAATCTCCTCAAGAATGAAATCTCGAGCAGAATGGATTTGCCTGTCGACAGCATCGATGAGAACGTCCATTTGGCGGACCTCGGCATCGATTCTCTCCAGGCGTTACAGCTTCTGGTGGTGCTGGAAAGATCCTTCGGCATCGCCCTGAACGATGACGATTTGCAGTATTTCCGCGACATCAAAACGCTGGCGAGCCTGGTGGCTTCGCGCGTCCAGGAGGCGGCCGCGGGCGCCGCCCATTGAACCGAGGAACAACCATGGCAGACGCGGTTGTGGCACCCATCCGTCCCGGCAGAACATTGTGTTTCGAAGACCTGAGGCAGATTCTGGCTCATCGCTTCCCTATGCTGATGCTGGATAAGGTGGTCGATTTCGAGCGCGGCAAGTACATTGTCGGCAGCAAGTGCGTCACGGCTAACGAGCTCCACTTTCTGGGTCATTTCCCGAGCGTGGCGATCATGCCCGGAGTGCTGATCGTAGAGGCGCTGGCGCAAACCCTGCATGTCCTGGACGCTCTGAGCCGCGAGGGTGACGCCTCACCGGATGGGCCGCTTTTGAAGTTCCTCGGCAGCGTGACCATGAACTTCATGAGACCGGCGGTGCCCGGCGATCAGCTCCGCCTTGAGGTGGACATCGTGAAACAGATGCGCCGCGGTGTGGTGGGGAACGCGGTCGCGCGGGTTGACGGCGCCATCATCGCCAAAGGCGAACTCACCTTGATGCTGAAGGAGGGCCCCCGGAATGAATGAGCCCCAGGAACTCTCGGGGAAGACGGCGATTGTCACCGGCGGGAGCCGCGGAATTGGCCGCAGCATCGTGGAAGAACTGGTTCGCGGCGGGTGCAACGTCGTGTTCACTTATGTGAGCAACGCCGAGGCTTCGCAACAGACGGTCCACCTGCTAAACGGCAACGCGGAACGGGTGCACGCCATTCAGGCGGACGTTCGCAGCCAGGACGAAGCACAGCGCGTAGTCGAGTTCGCCCGGAAGTCGTTTTCAGACTGCTCGATTCTGGTGAACAACGCCGGAATCACACGCGACGGTTCTCTCTCGATGATGAAGGCGAGCGGGTGGAGCGACGTGCTCGAGACCAACCTGACCGGTTGTTACAACTACGTCCAGGCGGTGGCCCGTTTGTTCATGCGGCAGATGGCGGGTCGCATCATCAATATCACTTCCATTAGCGGCATACGCGGTGTGGCGGGACAAACCAATTACTGCGCGGCCAAGGCCGGAGTCATCGGCTTCACTAAGGCGGCCGCCCGCGAGTTGGGCCCGTTCAACGTCACTGTCAACGCGGTTGCGCCTGGCTATATCGAGACGGAAATGTTGGACCGCCTCTCGGAGCCTTACAAGAACAAGATGCGGCAGATGGCGCCGATGCAGAGATTTGGTCAGCCGGGGGAAGTGGCGAAGATCGTGCGTTTCCTGGCCTCGGATGCGGCCAGCTATGTCACTGGACAGGTGATTGGTGTAGATGGTGGATTAGGAATTTGATTTCTCAGGAGCATGACTTTTATGAAGGTGTTAATTTCTCTCATGGCGTTGACCGCGGTCACGTCGTGCTTCACGGTATCGGGCGAGGCGCAAACGGCCGCATCGCCGGCTTCCCACAGGGCGAACATGGTCGCCTCGGAAAAAACAGCTTCGGACGCGCCCGCAGAAAAGGCAATTCGAGAAGTGCAGGCAACGTTTGACAAGTACATCGATGGTTGGAGGCGCGCCGACATTGAGGCCCTCAGCCACGTCTACGCCACCGACGCGCGTGTCATCGGAATCTGGCCCGATCCGACCCTCACATACCCGGTGCAGGGGTGGACCGAGGTGCGCCGTGAGCTGGAGCGCGTATTCGATTTCGGCAAGGGCATGAACATGTCGTACTCGCCGCGCCACGTCGAAATCTACGGCGATTTGGCCATCATCTCTACCAATTGGGAGTGGATCGACGGAGATACGGCAGCGCCTGGCACACCCGAGGCCAAGCTCGCGGAGGAGCGAAGGCTCGAAATGAAAAAGGAAGGATTCGGCGGCGGACAAGCTACCTTTATCTTTCAGCATCGCGGCAACCGTTGGGTCCTGGTTCACGAACATGCCTCCGTGCTGCTCGCCGACAAGTGAGGGATTCGCGCCAATGCCTCGCCCGGGAACTCCCGCAACCGAACTCTCCGTGGAAATCCAGGGGAGCATTGCGACTGTCGTCTTTGCGTCGCCCTCATTGCGGCGTACCTTTCAGGAGGATTTGTGGCGGACTATGGACGCTCTGGAGGCCAACCCCGATATCGCCGTGATTGTTTTCACGGGACGAAGAAGTGTCTTCATGACCGGAGCGGATCTGGGGGAAATCCTGGCACTGAAGGACCGGCCTTCGGCGGCCGGGTACCTCGATCTGCCGCATTCCATCGTGGCTCAATTCTGCCATTCCAAAAAGATCCTGATCGCGGCGATTAACGGACACTGCCTGGGCGGCGGATTGGAACTGGCATTGGCTTGCGATTTCCGTTTGGCGCCGGATCACATCCGGGACGTGGAAGGCCGCAGCGTTCCGTTCCTGGGCTTTCCCGAGGTCCGGTTGGGATTGGTCCCGGCGCTGTGCGGCGCCTACCTCGCGGCGGGGGTTGTGGGGCCGTCCCACGCCAGGGAATTGTTATTCAGCGCTGAGCCGGTTACTGCGGAACACGCCCTCAGGATTGGGTTGCTGAACGCCGTAGTGAGTCGCGAAACCCTCATGCCAGAAGCCTTGCGGATGGCTCGGAATATGGCAGCCAATTCCGGTTCCGCGGTCGCGCTCACTAAGCCCCTGTTGGATCTGAATCGCAGCCAGGCAGGCTTGGCCCAGGCATTGAGGGATGCGCGCGAGGCATTTGCCGAGTGTTGCGTTTCGGACGATACGATCAAACGCATTAAGCGTCTGCAGGCCGAGCGGCTGGGAAATTTCCGCAGTTCCGTCGGCGCTGGACGCGGGTAAAGAGAGGAATGGCAGGTATGCGATACACGAAGATCAACGCGGCGCGCTCCACTTTGTGCACGTCCGTGGTTTGTATGGCCGCTCTCACGTGTGCAGCGGCGGCGGCCCAGGACGAATCACTCGATGCGCTGGCCAGGGCCGGACACTGGAAGCGCGTTCGACAGGCGGTGCAGCAGCGTTCGGCTTCGCCCTGGAATGAAGCCGACAAGGCGTATTGGCAGGCCCGCGTGAAACAAGCCTTTGGCGACCTTGATGGCGCCGAAGCCCTGGCCAGAGAAGCCATTTCACTCGACGGCTTGAAGGGCTCATATCATCGGGAGCTGGCTTCCATTTCGCTCGACCAGCTGGGGAACCGTCCAGGTATGTTCAAAGCCATGATCCTCTCCCGCGAAGTGAAGAGCGAGTTACAGACCGCACTCTCCCTTGAGCCTAAGAACGTGGATGTGATGTGGGCGCTGATGGGCTTTGTTTGGAACGCACCATCCATCGGAGGCGGCGATCGTGAGAAGGCCCGCCAGCTCGCCGGCCAGATCGCACAGGTCGATCCCTTGGAAGGTTATCTGGCCCAGGCGGAGTTAACCGAAACCACCGCCGAAGGTAACCTCAAAGCCGAAGCGGCGCTCAAGAAAGCCGTCGAAGACTTCCCGCGCGATTACGGAGCGCGCTGCGCGCTAGCGGAGTTCTACACTACTCGCGCGCTCAATTATGCGCTGGCGGAGCGGGAAGCCAAAGCTGCCGCGGCAGTGGCGCCGGACCGGGCGCGCGCGTACGCCGCCCTCTCCGCCATCTATGTCCGCCAGCACAAGTGGGATGAGCTCGATGAGATGCTGGCCCAGGCGGAAAAGGCTGTTCCTGACGACTTCAATCCTACATTCCAGGCGGGGAGGAGCCTGGTCCTCGAAGGTGGCGACACCGATCGCGCGGAACGTTACCTTCGCAGGTACCTGACTCAGGAAGCCGAGGGAGAGGAGCCGCAGTGGGGAGCGGCGCATTGGCGGCTGGGCTTGGTCTTCGAGAAGAGAGGTATGAAACAAAAGGCGCTGGAAGAGCTGGAAACTGCGGTTCGTCTGCAGCCGGCCCTTTCCGCTGCCCGGAAGGACCTGGAGCGGCTGCGATAGCGCCGGCTTGCTTTGCATTGCCCAATTTGGAGCGACTATGACCTTCGAGATTTTCCGCGACGTCCGCCACAGCTTGCGAATGTTGGCCAGCAATCCCGGATTCGCCGCCGTGGCGATTCTCGTCATGGCCATCGGGATCGGCGCCAACACCGCCACTTTCACGGTGGTGGACAAGTTGGTCTTCGAACGCCTGCCGTACCCCGGTCTGGACCGGCTCTACCAGTTGGCGGAAAGGTCCCCAAAATCGGGCCTTGGGGACGATGAGGCGTCACCAGCGGATTTCCTCGACTGGAAACAGCAGGCAACTTCCTTTGACGAACTCGTGGCTTTCCGCTGGTTGTCGGCTAACCTCGCGGGTGAGGGCAATCCGGAAAGGGTGTTGGCCGTATTGACCACGCCCAATCTCTTCCATGCTTTGGAGGTGCCGGCCCTGCGCGGCCGAACCTTCATCGAGTCCGAGGGCGAGGCCGGTAAGAACCGGGTCGCAATCCTGAGCTACGCATTGTGGCAGCAGCGCTTCATGGGATCTGCCGGTATCCTGGACAAAACCATCAAGGTGGATGGCGTCGATTACGCGATCGTCGGAATCATGCCGGCGGCCTTCGATTTCCCGGCCGGCGCACAGATGTGGCTAGCCATGGCGCCGACGCCGGCGGAGAAGGCCACGCGCAATCTCCGGTATCTGAGCTCCTTCGGCAAACTCAAACCGGGTGTATCGGTGGACCAGGCCCGCGCCGAGATGCAAGGGATCGCGCGGCGGCTGGCGCAGCAGTATCCGGATACCAATGCGGGAGTCGGCGTAAAACTGGCGCCCGCGCGCGAACAACTGTCGGGTGGAGAATTGACGGCGCAATTGTCTCTACTGACACTGGCCGCCGTGACTTTCGTGCTGCTGATTGCATGTGTGAACGTCGCCAATCTGCAGTTGACCCGGGTCGCCCGGCGAAGGAAGGAATTGGCGCTGCGCCTGTCATTGGGCGCGGGAAGAATGCGGATGGTGCGCCTCCTCCTCACCGAGAGCACGTTGCTGGCGGTGTTGGGCGCGGGGCTCGGTCTGTTTATCGCCGGGTGGTGCATCGATATCATGCGAACTCACATGCCGCCCGAGATGTCGCAATTTCTGTCCGGCTGGCAGAACCTGAAGCTGAATGGGAGAGCGCTCATTTCCACGACCGTTGTGTCGGTGGCAGCCGGAATACTCTCGGGGCTCGCTCCCACGCTGCACGTCGCGAAAACGGATTTGAGCGAGGCGCTAAAACAGATTGGACGGTCAGGGCTGAAAGCCAACCGAAGAGTCCAGAAGGTGCTGGTGGTCGGCGAGGTGGCGGTCGCGCTGGTGCTGCTGGTGGGCGCCGGTCTCATGGTGAAAGGCGTCGCCCATTTATTGCAGGTGAATTCCGGCATGGATCCGGAGACCGTCGTCACGATGAGAGTGACTTTGCCCGTGCTGGCCTATCCTAAGGAATCGCAAATCGCCAGCTTTCAGCAGGATGTCCTGGACCGGTTGCGCCGAATTCCGAAGGTGGAGTCCGCCGTAGTCGTATCTAACATACCGTTCGGCCCTGGGGGGCCGAGCATGCCGGTGATCGCCGAAGGACAGTCCACAACCATGGCGGAGCGGCCCACGGCACTGCTCGAATCCGTCGGCCCGGGATATCTCCGCACACTCCATATTCCACTTCGGGCCGGCCGCGAGTTCGACAGCCGGGATTCAGATTCCAGCCAGCCCGTTGCCATCGTCAGTGGAGCGCTGGCAAAGCGTTTATGGCCAGGGCAGGATCCGATGGGCCGCCGTCTTTCGTTAGGCGACGCTGCCGGACGATCCTGGCTGACGGTTGTCGGAGTCGCCGGCGATATCAAGCAAGACTGGTTCGACGCCGAGCCATGGCCGACGGTTTATCGTCCTTACTTGCAGGCCTCCGCACGCACCACCGATTTTGCTATCCGGGCAGCGGGGGATTTGACTTCGGTAATCGCCGCCGTCCGTCCGGCGGTCTCGCAAGTGGATCCCTACCAACCGGTCTACAACCTCATGCGCATGAGCACCATGATCAACACGTCACTCCGGGGCTTGGCCTATGTGGCCGTCATGATGGGAGTGTTTGGCGCCATCGCGCTGTCCCTGACAGCCTTGGGCATCTTCGGCGTGCTGGCGTGCACGGTCTCGGAACAGACTCGCGACATCGGCATCAAAATGGCGTTGGGAGCGCGCCCATCCGATGTGCAGCGGGGCATCATCGGGGAAGGTTTTACCTTGGTCGGAATCGGCTTCGGCATCGGCCTGGCTTCGTCGATTGCGCTCGTAAAAGTAGTGTCCAGCTTGATCTTCGGAGTAAGTCCGCTGGACCCCGGGACTTTCCTGGCTATCGCAGGATTGTTAGTGCTGGTGGCGCTGCTTGCCTGCTATATTCCCGCCCGCCGCGCCATGAAGGTCGAGCCTGCCATCATCTTGCGCGGGGAGTGATGCGCTGCCCTCAGCATCCAGGAAACGCTGCCGGCGGCGGGGTTGATTGTAATTCGCGTTATGGCAGTCCCCGGAAAATCCGGTGTATACTCACTGGGAATCGGAACCAAAATGGAAATCTCGTACCAATCGAAATCCCGCGCGGCCACCGGTCGCGATGAGAGCCCAGTCCTCCCTTATAAACCAGGTCAGCTTGAAGTTCCTCTGGCAGGAGGAGCCCCTTGCTGAAACACGCATGGTGGCTCTCAGCCGCATGTATGGCGGTGCCGGCTCTGCATGCCCAGTCGGTTTGCGAAGTGACTCGCCCCACCGCCAGCATGTCGGTCAAACACGTGAAAAATCCCGGCGATCTGAGCACCGATCCGCATTCCCCAATGTGGCAGAAAGTGAAATCCGTCTGGATGACCAAGGATTGCAGCAAGACCATCGATTACCCGGATCTCAAAACCGAGATCAGGGGATTCTGGAGCAACACCGATCTCTACCTGCTTTTTGTTTGCCCGTACCGCAATCTTAACCTCTTCACGCCGGCCCAGAACGACCAGCCGCGGCGGAAACTTTGGGACCGCGACGTGGTCGAGATGTTTCTCGGGGACGATTGGGAGAACATCCGTCATTACCGCGAGTATGAGATTGCTCCCACCGGCGACTGGATCGATCTGGCCATCGACCTGGACCATCGGAACCAGAATCGGGATTGGCGGTCGGGCTGGAAAACCGCTGCTCGAATCGACGACAAGACAAAAATCTGGTACGCTGCCGCGAAGATTCCCCTGCAGTCAGTCAGCACCGCGGCCGTCAAAGCGGGGACTCGCTGGCGCATGAACCTATATCGGATTGACGGCGACCCTCCCGATCCTCAGCGCAGGTTCATGTGCTGGCAGCCCACGTGTGTGGTCAATCGCGATCCTAACCACGTGCCCGAGAATTTCGGCTCCCTCATCTTCACCAGGTGATTTGCCGAAGCGCGCTACCCGCGGTCGCAGCTATAATCGCAACGTGGAGATACTGCACAGTACTCGAGGACGCCACGCCGGCACGATAGATCGCCGCGGATTTCTGAAAACCGCCGCGGCTTTAGCTGTCGGCGTTCCGGCGCGAGCGGCGGACACCGTTCTGGCCTATGTCGGCACTTATAGTTCCCCCAAAGGACCTGAAGGTAGCAAAGGTTACGGCAAGGGAATTAATCTGTTTCACATGAACCCGTCCACGGGCGCGCTCACCCCCCGCGAACTTTTCGCCAGCGGCGACAATCCGGCCTGGCTGGCTTTCAATCCCTCTCGAACCCATCTCTACTCCGCCAATGAGACCGACACATATCAGGGCGCCAGTTCCGGTTCGGTGAGCGCCTATTCCATTGATCGCTCTTCGGGGCACCTTACGCAACTTAATACCGTCAGTTCGCAAGGCGCCGGACCAGCACATTTGAGCGTGCATCCCTCCGGCAAATACGTGCTGGTGGCCAACTATGCAGGCGGAACCGTTGCCGTTCTTGCCATTCAGCCGAACGGCTCACTGGGCGCTGCCACCGATGTCAAACACGATACCGGTGCCGTGGGTCCCGCGCATGCCAAGAGCGCGCCGCCGG
Source organism: Bryobacterales bacterium (assembly GCA_963817515.1). Classification (GTDB taxonomy): domain Bacteria; phylum Acidobacteriota; class Terriglobia; order Bryobacterales; family Bryobacteraceae; genus DATMNI01. Next base: position 26,270 of record CAWFPJ010000020.1, read on the forward strand.
GAAGCTTTGCCATCAGCGGCCACGATCGCACGCATGCCCACATGATCCAGTCCGATCCCTCCGGCCGGTTCGTTATGTCTGCGGACCTCGGCATGGACCAGATCCTGATCTGGAAGTTCGATGCTCAGAAAGGCACGTTGACGCCCAACAATCCAGCCTCGGTTTCCGTGCCGCCTGGAGACGGGCCGCGGCACTTTGCATTTCATCAGAATGGCCGCTGGATGTATTCCCTGCAGGAGGAGGCGTCCACGCTGATCACCTTCGATTACGACGCCGCACAGGGAAGGCTAAGCGCGAAGCAAACCATCTCCAGCCTGCCGGCGGCGTTCCGCGGCACGAATTTCACGTCGGAGGTCATGATCTCGGCCGACGGAAAATTCCTGTATGCGGCCAATCGCCTGCACGACAGCATCGCGTGGTTCTCCATCGGTGCGGCGGGAACATTGACCTTCGCCGGCGAAGAGTGGACCCGCGGCGACTATCCCCGCAGCTTTAATATCGATCCTTCGGGTAACTTTCTCTACTCCTGTAATCAGAGATCCGATGCCATCGCTGCGTTTCGCGTGAACCGCCAGACCGGGGCGCTGAGCTTCACCGGCCAGTACACCGACGTAGGAACGCCGGCAATCATCATTTTCCTGACGTAACCGGGACCGCCTATGCTACGAATACGTACTTTCATCTTGATCGCGGCTTTCGCGGCGACAGCAATTTCCCAGATGCCATTCCACCGGGCGGTGCAGTTTGAAGAGCAGCCGGCGTTGACTTTCGCCAACGACAAGCTGGAGGCGACGATCAGTGCGCGGGGCGTAGCGTTGGTCGATCTCGAACTGCGCGGGGATCCGGAGAGTCTCAACCCGCTGTGGAATCCAATCCGCATGTCGCGCGAATTGGGGCAGGCAAGCCGGTCGAACACCGGATCGATGGGGAGCTTCGTTTGCGTAGACGGCTTTGGTGGAACCTCGCAGGAAGAACATGCTGCGGGGCTGCCGGGGCACGGTGAAGCGCAGATGCAAACATTTGAGATTCAGGAATCGGGAAAGACCGGGAAGACCGGCACGATCACTCTGCATGCGCGGCTCCCGCTGGTACAGGAAAGTTTTACGCGCACCTTCCGGATGGTGGACGGAGAAAACGTGATTTACGTGGAGAGCGCACTTTCGAGCGAGGTGGCGTTCGACCGGCCGATTAGCTGGGCGGAGCATACCACCGTCGGGTCGCCGTTTCTGCAATCCGGTGTCACGCTATCCAGCATTTCGGGAAGCCGGGCGCAGAACCGGCCGTACCAGGGAACAGGAAGTCCGGGCGCCGTGCGGCGGCTCGCATCCGGCGTGAACTTCACCTGGCCGTTAGCGCCTGGGCTCGACGGTAAGTTGACCGACTTGACCGCGCCGCCGGAGAAGGCGCATTACATGGACCACGCAACCGTACTGGTGGATCCGGCTCTCGACCTTGGTTGGATCGCGACCGTAAACACCGCCAGGCGCCTGATCATCGGCTACATGTTTAAGCGGGAAGAATACCCATGGGTGCAGAACTGGGGCAATTTTCCGGAGAATGGCAAGTTCGCGCGCGGCCTGGAATTCAGTACGCAGCCTTATGATGAGTCGCGCCGCCTGACAGTGGCAAAGAGCGGAATGTTCGATGCGCCGACGTTCCGATGGCTGCCGGCGAAATCCACCATCCGCTCCCATTTCCTGCTGTTTTATGCGCGCACCACAGACGGTTTCGGCAAGGTGGTGAGTGTGCGCCTGCAGAACGGCCACATTGTGATTGAAGACAGCGCCAAAAAGCAGATCGTGTTAACGGCCTCGTTGCCGCTATAACGCAGCCCAGGAGACTACTGAGAAAAGACCGATCGGTCTCAGGCAATCTCATCCGGAAACAAGATATCTGAAAAACGAGGTAGCGTTATGAGTGAAATGCATCAGGCGCATCCGGACGGAGCGCGGTTATATCTGGACGATCTGCAAGTCGGCCAGCGGTTCACGTCAGGCACTTACCTCATGGAAGCAGCGCGGATTAAAGAGTTCGCTGCCGAGTATGACCCTCAGCCGTTCCATCTTGACGAAAGCGCTGCCGAGGCAAGCGTCTTTAAAGGGCTGGCAGCCAGTGGCTGGCACACCGCCGCGGCTTCCATGCGGCTCCTCGCTACGGGCGGTCTGCCATTGGCAGACGGTCTCGTCGGGTTCGGCGGAGAAATCGCCTGGCCGCGCCCCACACGTCCGGGCGACATTTTGCGCGTCGAAAGCGAAGTGGTTGGAATCACGCCGTCCCGGTCCAAACCAGATCGGGGAATCGTCACAGTCCGAAGCACAACCCTGAACCAACACGGTGAAGCCGTATACATTCTAACGGCGAAGCTCCTCGTGCCCAGGCGGAAAACTCGTGCCAGTCCGATCCCGCTCGAATAATACTTGCCGCCGGTCGCGCCGATTGGTTACTGGCCTACGTGGCCTTCATATTCCGGCCCGTTCAACTGAACCAAAAAACCATCGGGGTCCCAGAATTTGAAAGATTCCTTCGTCCCACCCGGCTCCAGCTTCAGGTGCCGTGCTTTGAGTTTCGCCACGGTTTCATCGGCGTTGAAATTGGAGATTCCGAAGTCGTAGTGATCGAGCGCGGGGCCGCCCGGTTTTTGTTCAATGCCGAAAAAGCTCTTTCCAACACCCAGGATGTGAATCTTTTCCGAATGCTGCTTGAGCGGCATCCCGAAGACCTCCTGGTAGAATTTCGACGTGCGCTGAACGTCGGCGACTTTCACGGTGACATGGTTCAGTGTTACGGCTTGCATATCGGGAGCGGCCGATGAGGATCGCGCGGCAGTGAACAGCGCGGTGATCGAAAGCGCTAGCTGGCGCCGCGTCATCGCGCCCCGTTCGAATTGGCCGATCATTGCTTCGATGGTAAGTTCCATATTGCTCCTTTCAACCACACTTGACTGCAGACTTCGCGCGCGTCTTGGCGAGATCGAGCGCCACGTCCACGATCATGTCTTCCTGGCCTCCGACCATGCGGCGGCGTCCCAACTCAACCAGAATCTCGCGCGCATCCACCCCGTATCGCTGCGCGGCCGCTTCCGCATGGCGCAGAAAACTGGAATAGACCCCGGCGAAGCCGAGCGATAGCGTTTCGCGATCTACCCGGACCGGACGATCTTGCATCGGCCGGATCAAATCTTCGGCTGCGTCCATCAACGCGAAGAGGTTGCAGCCGTGCTCGATATCCATCCGTTCCAGCACCGCAATCAGCACTTCGAGTGGGGCGTTGCCCGCTCCGGCTCCCATGCCCGCCAGCGATCCGTCCACTCGGGTGGCGCCGTGCTGGATCGCTATGATCGTATTCGCAACGCCAAGCGACAGGTTGTGGTGCGCATGCATCCCCTTGCCCGTCTCCGCCTTGAGAACGTCGCCAAAGGCCTTGAACCGTTCGGCCACTTCGTGCATCAGGAGTGCGCCCGCCGAATCCACTACGTAGACGCAGTGCGCGCCATACGACTCCATCAGTTTGGCCTGTCGCGCCAACTCCGCCGGCGGCAGCATGTGCGCCATCATCAGGAAGCCCGCGACATCCAGGTCAAGCTTTCGCGCATGCTCGATGTGTTGCCTCGAAATATCGGCTTCCGTGCAATGCGTGGCGATCCGCACCGAACGCACTCCCGCAGCCACAGCGGCCTCCAGATCTTCTATCGTGCCGATGCCCGGTATTAGCAGAGCCGTTACCTTAGCCCTGCTGACGGTTCCCGCTACCGCTCCAATCCACTCCACATCGGAGTGCGCGCCCACCCCATAGTTGAAGCTCGATCCCGCCAGCCCGTCTCCGTGCGTAATCTCGATAGCATCCACACCGGCGTCGTCAAGAGCCTTGGATATCCGCACCACCTGTTCGATCGAATAGCGATGCCGGATGGCGTGCATTCCGTCGCGCAGTGTTACGTCCTGAATGTAAAGCTTCGCCATATCAATTCCATTTCTGTTCAGCTAACCGCTCGCCCGTGGTGAGCGCCGCCGATGTCATGATGTCCAGGTTTCCGGCGTACGCCGGCAGATAATGTGCCGAGCCCTCCACCTCCAGAAAGACGGAGGTCTTGATACCGGTGAAGACTCCGGCGCCGTGCAGGATCATCGCGTTGTCGACGCCGATTCGGTCGAACTGCACCTCCTGCTTCAGGCGGTATCCACCCACGTAGTCTCGCACCTCATCCACCATGCGTTCGATAGAGCGCGCGATCTCTGCGGTGTCCGCCTCATCGCTCAGGCAAAAAACCGTGTTGCGCATGTTAATCGGCGGCTCTGCCGGATTGAGGACGATGATGGCTTTGCCGCGGCGTGCTCCGCCGACTATTTCGATGGCGCGGGCCGTAGTTTGGGTGAACTCGTCGATATTGGCCCGCGTGCCCGGTCCGGCTGACTTGCTGGCGATCGAGGAAACGATCTCGGCATAGTGCACGGCCGCGACCCGGCTGACGGCAGCCACGATCGGAATTGTAGCCTGTCCTCCACAACTCACCATACTGATGTCCGGCGAATCGAAGTGTGCCCCCATGTTCACCACGGGCACCACGTAAGGTCCTGCCGCCGCCGGCGTGAGGTCTACCATCTGCATACCGTGAGTTCGCGTGACCATGCTGTGGCGGCCGTGAGCCTTGGCTGACGTCGCATCGAAAACAATGCGAATGTCCTCCGCGCCCGGCCATCGCATCAATTCGTCGATACCTCCCGTCAAAATGGGAACGCCCATGCGGCGGCCTCGCGCCAGGCCGTCGGAGTCGGGATCAATTCCAACCAACGCTCCCACTTCCAGCCTCTCAGAGGTCCGGAGCACCTTGATCATCAGGTCCGTCCCAATATTTCCGGAACCCAGGATGGCCACTTTGGTCTTCATACCGTCACTAGTTTGACAGAGGTTAAAAATAGAATTTCAACGCCACTTGCATGATGCGCGGATCGCGCGCGCTGGTCAGTCTCCCCAGCAGCGGATTTGTAAATGCGGCCACCGGATTCAGGAAATTAGGCCGGTTCAGCGAATTGAACACTTCCCATCGCAGTTCAAACTGCTTCCGTTCGGTTAGGGCAAACCTCTTGAAGAGGCCGGCGTCGAAATTCTCCAGCCCTGGCCCGAAAAGGAAATTGCGGCTCGATGTGCCGAACGTACCCAACGCCGGCAGCGAGAAGACCGTCGTATCGAAGAAATTCTGGATCTTGGCGGAGCGGTCGGAAGTGTTGAAAGTATGCGCCACACCGGTGACGTCCGCGCGGTCCGCCCCCACTCCCGCCAGGCTGCGGTCGGTGCCCGCCGTTACGCTGAAAGGAAGTCCGCTCTGCAGGGTGAGTATACCGTTGAGCTGCCAGCCGCCCAGCACCGCTCGTCGCCAGTTCTTGGCCCCGCGGAAGAATGGCATCTCCCACAGAAAAGACGTTACGAAGCGCCGCTCTACGTCGAAATCGGCCGGGCCTTTGTCCGTGCTATACCGAAACGGATTGGACGCCTGGTTGCCAAGGCCGCCGCCTCCATCGTTCGAAGCCAGGTCCAGCGCCTTAGACCAGGTGAACGAGCCCAGCACGGAGAATCCCGCGCCGAACCGGCGGTTCCAGGTCGCCTGCAGGGCATGGTAAGTCGAATTCGCGATCGACATTCCGCTGATGATCGTTGTGAAGCCCTGGTAGATGCGGCGCGAATCCACATTAGTGGTGCTCGAAGCGCCCGGGATGTAAATCGCCGGATTCAGGTTCTCACCCGCATAAAGCTTGGTCCCCTTGGACCCCACGTATCCCACCGTCAATACGACGTGTGCGGGCAGCTCGCGCTGCACATTGACGTTCCATTGCTGATTGTAGCCGCCGGTGAAGTTCGGGTCGACCGAATTCACGGCCAGCGGCAGAATGAATTGCCGCGCCGCGCGATCCTGCGCGTTCGAAGTCGGCGTGTACGCTTGCAGTTGCTGCAGAATCTGTGGCACCGCTGCGTATGGGTCGGACAGTTGAATCGCGAACGTGCGCAACCCCAGCGAGAATGGTTGGTTCGTCGGATTGCTGTTGAGTGTCACCAGCCGCTGGTTGGCCGAAAAGATGCCGTATCCGCCGCGGATGCTGGTCTTGCCGGCGCCGGTTGGGTCGAACGCGAATCCGACGCGCGGCGAAAGTCGTCCCCAGCGATTCGGCACAACCCCATTCGGAATGCCGGCATCGCCCACAAACAGCGCTCCCACTGGAGCATTGGGATACACGGTGGATTTCTGGCCCGGGCGGAACGCGCCCAGATTATCGCGGCCTTCTTTGGCATTTAGAAACGGCTCCCAGCGCACTCCCAGATTGAGCGTCAGGCGGCGTGAAATGCGCCAGTCGTCCTGGGCGTACAAAATGGGCGTCCATTTGAACTGGAATGAAGAGATCGGGCTGTTCTGGTACACGTTCGCCGCCGCGCCCAACATGAAGTCGGCGTATCCGTACAGCGACCCGCTGCGCGTTCCGTCCACCGCGAACTGCGTATCCTTCTGAAAGAATTCCCGGCCGTTGCGGCGCACATACTCCAGGTCCCCGCCCAATGAGAAAAGGTGATTTCCTCTGGTGATGCTCAACGTGTCGGAAAACTGATAATTCTGCATGTAGCTGAAGTAGTTTGTATTCACGCGCAGGTTCAGGCCACCGGAAATGGAGAGCGCCCAGTCGGTAGGCACGCCCGGAGGCGAAAGCGAGACGCAGGATTTGCATCCCAGGTCCGCCCAGTTCTTGGCTGGCGAAGTGACCAGCGGGCTGCGGATGAACGTATTGCGCGCAAACGTGAAGTTGAACGTGTTCACCACAGCGGGATTGAAAATATGCGTGTCGTTCAGCGTGGCGTTGTGTGTCACCCAGTTGTTCGTGGAATTGAAGGCCGGCAAGGCGGCATTCTGCTGCCACCGTGAAGTCATCCCAGAAGTAGCGCAAGCTCATCTTATTGGCGGCTGAAAAGGAGTGATCGATCTTCATCGCCAACTGAGCGTCGTTGGTGGGCAGCGAAAGCTGATAGACCGCGATATTGCCGGCACGGTTGGGCAGCGGCATGAAGTCCTTTATGAAGTTCACCGCCACCGGGTCCAGGCGCGACGCCGGAATTACGTTGCCGGGAAACGGAATGCCCGTTGGGTTGGCCGGCGTCACGGTCTCGGGCGCAGCCACAAGCGCGGCCCGCCGGCAATTTCGACTGCGAAAAATCGCCCACACGCTCGAGCGCGCTTGGCACTACCACGTTTGAGAAGGTGGAGCTGGCCACCTGCCGCGTCCCTTCCAGCGAGAGAAAGTAGAACGTGCGGTCCTTGCCGTTGTAGCCGGGAAGTTTCACCGGCCCGCCCAACGTGCCGCCGAATTGATTGCGCCGCAGCGGGTCCACGCCGGCCGCGAAGAAGTTGCGGGTATTCAGCTTGTCGTTGCGCAGAAACTCGAATAGCGAGCCATGCACTTCGTTCGTGCCGGACTTGGTCACCATCGTCACCACCGCTCCGGCGTCGCGTCCGTAGACGGCGCTATAGGCGTTGGTCTGCATGCTGAACTCCTGTAGCGCGTCGGGATTCGGAAAGGCCGCCGCCAGGTTATTGTAGGCGTCCATGTTGAGCCCACCGTCCAGCGTGTAGGACGAAGAATTCGCCCGCGTGCCGTTGACGGCGAAGCTGAGGGCCGTATTGATGGCGATCAGGGACGCGGCAGAGCCCGAGGGCACGTTGACGGCGCCGGGCAGCAGCGCTTGCAGTTGCAGCGTCTGGCGTCCGTTCAACGGAAGTTCGCGGACACGGCCCGAGTCCACCACTTCCTTGACCGTGGAACTGAACGTATCCACCGTCGTCACATTGGCCTGCACCGCCACCACTTCCCGGACTTCGCCAACCTGCATCGCCAGGTCGACGCGGCCTCGCTGGTTCACCTCCACCAGAACGTTGCTGGCTTCGGCTTTGCGAAATCCGGGAGCCTCACAGGAGATGGTGTAGGTTCCCGGTTGCAGGTTGGGAATCACGTAGTTCCCGGATTCGTTGGTAACTACCTTGGTGGAGACTCCGGTCGCCGTCGCCGTTGCCGTCACGGGAACGTTTGGAATAGGAGCCCCGCTGGCATCGGTAGCCGTGCCGAAGATGACGCTGGTCGCGGTCTGGGCGAACGCAGCGGAACTCAGTGCAACCAACAAGACACATCGAGAACAGAATGACGACATGGTCGATACCTCCGGCTTACTTCACATCCGTCGAGTCACTATCGATCAGTTACACGCGGGATGCAGATCCGGGACCATACACCCGCAGCGCATTCTTGTACATCACTTCGTCCCGGCCTTGTAACTGTTGGGACAGGAAGGATTCCCAGATGTTGATTTCAAAATCGACCGGGTCAGTCAACACGCCGCCATAACGGCACACCGGCCAGTTACTGCCCCAGAGAAGCCGCTTGTAGCCAAACAGGCTCCACAGAAACTCCATCACAGGATAGTATTGAGTGGGGTCGGCGATGGGCTGGAACTGACTCGGCCCAAAAGTGTACCCGCCCACTGCGGCCTCGCTCAGTGTCTCAACGTCCGAGACTTTTATATGCATACCGGGATACGCCGCGGCGGCCCGCATATCTGCCATCCACGCATCTGACGGCTTGAAGGTGTTACCTTCCGAGGCGAAATGGTCCATCACAATCGATATCCCTGTGGCCTGTCCGATTTGCGCTAAGACCGCTCCCGGGAATTCCATTGGCATCGATCTGCAACCCTAAGCCGGCCATCGTCTTAATATTCGCCACCACATTCGGCTTGAGATTGGCAAAGGTGCTGGGCGAACCGTTGAAAATCGAACCGAGGTCGCCAAGGCGGATGCCGACGAACAGCGGGTTGGCGACCAACTGGGACAATTGCAGTTGAAAGCCCAAGGTATCCTGTGTCGTGTCCAGGGCGCCCACTACCGACAGGATCTTCGATCCACCATCCGGCCCGTTGGTGTCATTCGCGGCGACCTGCAGCATCCACTGGTTAGACTGGATGATATTAGCCGATGTCACTCCCACGCTCGACTCGACCACCACAACCTGGTTCACCCTTCTGCCGCCCCAATTTCCTTGATAATCCGGCATCAGCGCATCGCGTTGCAGCCACGGAACTGCGCCGGTAGGGTTGCTGGCGTTGATGGTGCAGCAGAACCCGTCGGTCGGTGTGCCGGGGTAAGTGCCGAAGTCGCTCACCGGCGGTGAACTGCGCGGCAGCTTCCAAATATGAATGTGGGTGTCCACGATCGGTCCGCCCGCACACAGGGCAGTTTGTTGGGCTTCCAGCGGTCTGCCGGTTGTCCCCAAAAGCCCTGCGCCCAGAGCAGAAGCGCCCAGAGCGCCCATCCATTCTCGACGCGTCAGAGCGCCAGTAGCTCTGCGTTCCATGGCAGAGCTGTTGCTTACGTGCCAATCTTTTCGATTTTTCATTTGCTCATCCCTTCCTGAATCTGAATGCTAATGACCAGGGCCCGGATCCCGTTGTCCACAATGCAAGGTCGGTTATATCACGCCCCTGCAATACTGTCAATGATCTATCATAGATGATCGACAAATACCCCAGCCTCCCAAAAATGGGCTAGTTTGCAACGCTCTATCATTGATCGCCATTCCGATAATGTGATAGCGTATCGCTCATGAAGACGTCACGAAAGGCTGCTGCCTTGTTATTGGCTTCGTTCCACATTTGCCAAAACGCCGCCGCTGCAGACGAAACAACAAGATCAAGCCGGGCGAGTTCATCGTCGACCACCCCACGCTGATCAACCTGGGTTTCGAATGGCTCATTGAAGGCGACGCCAACCGCAATGCGCAGGTGGATGTGTCCTACCGCCAGCGGGGCGAGACCCAATGGAAGGTTGGATTGCCGCTCCTGCGCCTGCAGGGAGAACGGATTTACCAAAACCAGGGAGTGTTCGACGTCATCTCTCCCAATATGTTTGCGGGAAGCATTCTGGACCTGCAGCCTGACACCGAGTATGAAGCCCGGTTCGTGATGTCGGACCCGGACGGTATCACTGGGCAAAGTGGGAAAACCGCAACCAAGACCGTCACGGTAAGAACGCGCCCCGAACCGAAGCCCTACGCCGGCGGGCGCACCTTCCATGTCTATCCCACAAGCTATAAGGGAACCAAAACCGAGCCGGCTTTTGAGGCCCTCATGTGCGCCTACAACTACTACTGTGGCGGCGGCGATACCGTGACTGCCGGCAGGCCTCGAGTCAAACCCGGCGACACCATTCTGGTGCACGCCGGACTCTACAAATATCACGCGGAATACTACACCGGCGATCGTTCCATCAATGCGACCACTCCGTTTGAGGGGACTTACTATTTGACCGCCAGCGGCACGCCCGAGAAACCGATTGTCATTAAGGCGGCCGGAGATGGAGAAGTGATCTTCGACGGCAATGGCAATTTCAACCTTTTCAATGTCAAAGCCGCCAACTACAACTACTTTGAGGGCCTGACGTTCCGCAATACGGACATTGCCATTTGGGCCGGCACCCAGTTCATTGCGGGCTCCAAGGGGCTGACCGTAAAAAGATGCCGGTTTGAGAATATCAATTTGGGAATCTTCACCAATTACGCAGGATCGAGCGACTTCTATGTCGCCGACAGCTATTTCTTCGGCAGGGATGATCCCAACCATCTGCTTGGCTGGATAGGGAACTTCTGGGCCCAGTTTGCCGGAGTCGACGGACAGAAATTTCCGCCCATCCTCGCCTCCTACACCGCCGTCAGGCTTTACGGACCTGGCCACGTGGTGGCGTATAACTATGTCGCCAACTTTCACGACGGCATCGATGTTGAAACCTACGGAAATCCGGACGGCTCACACGCCCTGGACGGCCCTCACTATCCACCGAAGGAGTATTGGGACAGGCGTCCGGTTGCGATCGATTTCTACAACAATTACATGACGAATTTTCACGACAATGCCTTCGAGATTGACGGCAGCATGCACAACGTCCGTGTCATGCGAAACATGATGTTGAATTCGGCTTCTCATCCGTTTTGCAATCAGCCTGCTATCGGAGGGCCGATCTATTGGATACGGAATATCGCCTACCATGCGCCCGGCGGATCGACCAGGATGACCAACGGCGCCGCGGGCGTGCTCTTTTATAACAACACGATCTTGACTGAGACCACGGCCGGATCCTCGGCGAACGTTCATTGGCGAAACAACCTCATGCTGGGAGAGAATTCCACTCCGGCCATCTTCAGCGTCAACACCAACACGAACTACAGTTCCTCGGATTACAATGGTTTCCGTCCTAATCCCGGAGCTGAGTTCTCCTTCCAGTGGAATTCGCCGCCATCCAATATTCCGGCCGACTACAGCGGCCTGCTCGACAGCCCCGCAGGTGGCCGGGGTCAAAACCCAACCGCCGGGGCCGCTCGCCAAGGCGCGCGGAGCCAATCGCACGTTAGAGGTGCGCCGGTTCCAGACGCTCGCCGAATACAGCCGGGCGACACATCAGGATCAGAACAGCGTCATCGTCGACTACGACATTTTTGTCAACGTCCCAAAACTGGATGCGCAGGATCTGAAGAAAGTTCAGTCGCTCTATAAGGCTGAGGACTTCGATTTCAGGCTCAAGCCGGGATCGGCGGCGGCTGACCGCGGCGTGGTCCTGCCCAATGTCACCGATGGCTTTGCTGGCCGGGCGCCCGACCTGGGCGCGCTGGAACTGGGCCAAACTCCGCCGCATTACGGGCCGCGCCCGTAAGGGAGAAAGCCTAAAACATCAGCCGCAAGCTCAACTGGATGTCTCGCGGCGACCCAACCGTGGAAGAGATCACGCCTGCCGCCGCGCTTCCGATGGTCGCGTTCGGCAGATCGAATTGCGGATGGTTGAAGACGTTAAAAAACTCGCCGCGGAGCTGCATCCGGTAGCGCTCCGCAATCGGCACCTCCCTGAAGATCGAGCAATCCAGGTTGGTACGGCTCGGCCCCCGAAGAATGTTACGGCCGCCGTTGCCGTAAGTGTACTGCCGCGGCGTCGCCCATGCGGCGCCGGGAACATTGAAAGACGTATCGAACCACTGCGTGAGCGTAGGATTCGATAGCTGCCCCGTTGTCAGGCGGTCCGGACGGCTGCCTCCGGCGTTCGAAACCGATGTGGCCAGTGTGGGAGTGAAGGGTAGTCCGCCTTGCAGTGTAAGAATCCCGTTGACTTGCCATCCGCTGAATAGCGCCCGTCCGACCGGATTCGACGATATCAAAGCGCCGTCCTTTACCGAAGGGAAGATCGTAAATGACGCTTTGCGACGTCCGGTGCCGGATATCGAAGCTGCTGTTTCCACGGTCGAGAAAGCGGTATCGGATATCCTGCGGCACCGGACCTTCCGACCCGCCGCCTTGCTGTGTCGGAACATTGTCGATCGAATGCGAATAGGTGTACGCGCCCAGCCACGCGAGTCCACCCTTGAAGCGCCGCTCCGCGGTCACCTGGAGCGAATGATAGTTGGCGTCTCCAGTGGTATCGCCATAGGTCGCATTCACAACGTTGGGCGCGATGTTTCGCAGCGGGCGGCGCGAGGCCGGCGTGCCGGGCCCCGGATCGGGCGTGTTGATGTTAAAGTTCGAGTCCACCTGGCGTGCAAGGTTGGTCACGTACGCGGCTTTCAGGACCAGGGCGAATTTCGGGATCTCCTGCTCGATCCCAAAGTTGCCCTGCTGCGCGTAGCCGGTCTTGTAACCCGGCGGAACCACGTTGAAGTTCCCCGAAGGATTGCTGATTAGGGTGGTTGTGTCCACCGCCGGTATCGGCGGCAAACCGTCCTGTACCCGCGCCGGGGAAGAAGAGAATTGGTCCACGGTGGCGGAATAGCTCGGCCCGAACGGAAGCTGCCGGTGGAGCCGGAACAGCGCCGATCCGTTTCCCTGCGTGTTGTAGAAAATTCCAAAGCCGCCGCGAATCACCGTGTATTGAAGCGCCCGATAGGCGAAGCCGAAGCGTGGCGCCCAATTGTTGGCATCGTTCTGAACGCCAACCTGACGGTCCGAATTGACGCCGGCGATCAGCATTTTGCCGGTTGCCAGATTGAGCGTTGCCCACTGGTTGTGCACCTCCACGGGCGGCGGGGTGTACTCGTAGCGCAGGCCGATATTGAGCGTAAGCCGGCTGCTCACCTTCCAGTCGTCCTGGACGAACGAGCCGATCTCCATCGTACGAATGCCCGGCCAGACGAGCAGAAAATCCTGGCTGATGCCGGCCGGCGTGCCCAGAAGGAAGCTGGCCATGGAGTCGCCGGTTTTACCCGTATTATTCGGGTCTGAAGTGAAGGTCGGATCGAAACTGAAAAGACCATCGCCCTGGTTGGTCTGGAAGTCGATGATCTGGCGCCGTACGATGTTGGTTCCGAATTTGATGCTGTGCTTGCCGTGCACCTTGGTAAAGGTGATGTTCGGATTGAATGTGTTTTCGAGCCGGATGGTGGGCAGCGCCGCCGGACCGCCGATTCCCGTATAGCTCGAAGGTGAGAAGATCGGCAGGCCATAAGAGAAGGGCCCCTGGTTGGCGTTTTTCACGCCCAGTTTATCTCCCAGGTTGGCGCCCGGCTCGGCGCCGTCCTTCAGCGCATGCAGGTTGAAGCGGCCGTATCCGAAACGCGCATCCACAATAAAGGTAGAGCTGAATATGTGCGTCGCGGCCATCACGGCGTGATGCGCCACCAGATTATTGGTACCGGCATAGGTGGTGGAGTTGCCAAGTCCCACCGGCACGGAGAGGCCCGAAATGCTTCTCAGGCCGAATGTGGAGGGCGGCAGCGTCAGGGTATCCTGCTGGGAGAATCGCCCGAAGATGGTCGTGTTTGCGGACAGGTTGTAATCCGCGCGGATATCGCCCTGATCCCAACTCTGCCCAAGCACTGGATTGGTGACCTGATTGTTGGCAAGCGCCGAAGTATCGGGCAGCGGATAGGCCTGGATCAGCCTGCCGGTTACGGCGTCGAACCGTGACTGCGGGATGATGTTTCCGGCGAACGGCACGCGGGTGTAGCCGCTCGCGGTTCCGGGGGCCGCTGTAACCGAGAACGGATCAAAGATCGGACGCACACCCGAAAAATCCCCGCTGCGCTCGGCCAGCGTCGGAACAGTGTTCACCGACGCGAAGGTTCCCTGGCGTTTGCGAAATCCCTCGTAGTCGGCGAAGAAGAACAGCTTGTCGCGCCGGATGGGGCCACCCAGGCTGCCGCCGAACTGATTTTGCTGATACTGCGCTTTGGGCCCGCCGGGTTTCGCAAAGAAGTTCTTGGCGTCGAGTTGCGTGTTGCGGAAGAATTCATAAGCGCTGCCGTGAAACAGGTTCGATCCGGATTTGGTGATCACGTTGATGGTTGCGCCGGGGTTGCGTCCCTGTTCCGCCTGGAAGAGGTTGGTCTGAATTTTGAATTCCAGCACCGCTTCCACGGAGGGCCGCAAAGTAATCAGGCCGTTGCGGCGAAAGTTGTTGTCTACGCCATCCAGCATGAAGTTGTTGGATTGCTCGCGGTTGCCGTTCGAAAAAAGCTCTGTCCCGGGCCGCATGTCGTCAGGCCTGGTTCCGCTTCCGATGGTGCCTGAAGCTGAATAACCAACCCCTGTCACTCCGGGGCCGAGGATCGCCAGTTGCGCGAAGTTGCGGCCGTTCAGTGGGAGATCGCTCACGGCCCTGGTTTCGATCACCTGTCCTACGGACGAGGTGTTCGATTCGAGCATGGGCGTCGAAGCCTGCACTTCGACGGTCTCGCTGAGTTCGCCGGCCACCATCGTGAAGTCGATCTGCGCGATTTGATTGAGCTCGAGCGCGAGGCCATCTCGCATGGCCTGCTTGAAGCCCTGCTTATGGGCGGCGATGGTGTAGCGCCCCGGCGGCAACAGGGGAACGTCATAGCTGCCAGTCTCGTTCGTCAGGGTCTGTCTCCTGGCTCCGGTATCGAGGTTGGTTACGACGATTTCGGCGCCGGGCACCAGCGCTCCGCTTGAATCCGTAACCGCTCCCTTGACGCCGGCCGATGTCTGAGCAAATGCCTGCCAGCCGCATAACATGGCGACCGCAACTGCTGAAATCAACGTGGTTCGCATGTATCACCTCCCCGTGGTGAGACCCAATTAAACGATGATAGATTATCCGATCATAGTTACTATGTCAACCCGAAAACCCGGTAAGTCCCCGTGACCTGTGCAAGCGCTATGCTATGATCGTTCACAGTGAGTTCCTCTGGTAACGCCGAAAACGGCAGCAGTTCAATCTTTCAGGAAATTGAAGCCATTACACTGACGGAGCGGGTGATCGCCGCTCTGAAGGATGCTTTCTTTTCCGGCAAACTGAAGCCCGGCGATGCCATTGTCGAGCGCCAGATTGCCCGCGAGATGAACGTCGGAACACCGGTGGTTCGCGAGGCTCTGATCTCCCTTAAGCATGATGGATTTGTCCGGCGCGTCAAGAACAAAGGCAGCTTCATCACGGCATTTGACCCGGACGAAGTTCGCGCGCTGTATACCTTACGTATTGAGTTGGAGACGCTGGCCCTGCAATGGGCTCGCCCGCTGGTCACCCCATCGAATCTGGATGAGCTGAAACGCCTGGTGGATCGCCTGGTCGAGGCCGGAGAACGAAACGATCGCCGGGAATTCCTGGAGCGCGACTTTGAGTTCCACCGCTATTGCTGGAAGCTCTCCGGAAACGCTTTCCTGGCCGAGACCCTTGAGCGTTTGATGGCGCCGCTGTTCGCGTTCGTAGTGCTCGCCAGCGGCAAGCCTATGACTGCGGCGATGGGCCGCGAGCATTACGCGCTGGTCGAGGCCTTGCGTTCGATCGAAGAGCCGGAGTTTACAAATATCGTCCGCAAAACGCATACAGGATTTGCGCTCCGTTGGATCGGCTCGGCAGCTCGCGTCACGCCCAACAGCGAACCGGAGAAATCGCGTCCGGCCTAGGCGCTCAACGAACCGGATTTCCGGCGATATAGACCTGTTCAATCGAGCGGGTATTTCGAATGTCGGTGAGCGGGTTGGCCGTGAGAACCACGAAATCGGCCCATTTCCCCTGCTCCAGCGATCCCAGATCCTTGGCGCCGAGAAACTCCGCCGCACTCCTGGTTGCGGCGGTAATCACCTGCGCCGGTGTCAGTCCGGCCTCCACCATGAGTTGGGCCTCCCAATGCTCGAAGTATCCGGCGATGCGCGCGGGCGGACCGCTGTCCGTTCCAAAACCATAGCGCACACCAGCGTCCGCCAGGCGCTTCAAATTCCGCTGCGCAGTCTTGAGGTATTCCGGGTAGCGATCGAGTTCCGGGTCGGCGGCTACTTTCTGCTGATAGGCAGGGCTCTTGAGGGTGGCAAGGACTTCGGGCGTTATCGAGCTTGTGAAAAACGGGTCGTCCATAAACGGCGCGGGCCGGGCGAATGCGAACAGGGAAGCCTCGCGCGATAATGTGGCGGTCATTTGCCAGGTACCGTGTTGTTTCATCAGCCGGATCAACTCCTCGTCTACCGGCTGGTCTCTCACGCTGTGGGCAAAGCCGTCGATACCGGCCGCGGCCAGTTGCTTAGCATCCTGCAAGTAGAAAATGTGCGCCACTACTTTCAATCCGTGCCGATGTGCGGCCTGGATGATCGCCGTGGAGATCCCGATCGGAATCTTGGGCAGCTTGCCTCCATGGTCTTCGACCCAGATCTTGACCAGATCCGGATGGTGCAAGGCAAGCTCATCTACAGCGATGGCGGCCGCCTGCGGGGTGGCTGCCTCGAACGGCACGCCTTCCATGCCGGCCATGGTGCTGGGGTAGCCGCCCTTTCCGGTGAAGCCGCGGCCGGCGGTGAAGATGCGCGCCACGTGCGGGCGCCCGCCCCGTTGGTCCGCGCGAATTTGATAAACAATCGGCTGGTCGGTCCCGAGAGACGCCACGCCGGTAATGCCATACCGGGCATAGAGCGCGAGGTTTTTCAGGACGCCTTCGCGGGTATAAGAGCTCTTCACGTCCTGAACCAGGCCGGTAACGACGCTGACGTGGCCGTGAAGATTGATCACTCCCGGAATCACGTATTTTCCGGTGAGGTCATGCATCGTTCCACCGGGCGGAATCTTGATTTGCGCCGCCGGCCCTGTCCAGGTGATGCGGCCGTCGGTTACGATCATGCCCGCATCGCGCAGAGGCGTGCCGTTCCCGATCAGGGTGAAGCCTTTGAAAACCGCGACCTCGGCTCCGTAAGCACGACAGGCGAGCAGGGCAAGCAGAAGAGTTCTCATAGAAAAGGCGCCTACCTGGTGCGCGTTCTGGCGTCCTTAAGGATGCGGATGGCGCGGGAGGGGTTGAAGACACCACAGGAGCAAAACCGCGCGAGATAAGTCACGGCCTGTTCCGGAGTACGGCGGCCTTCTTTGACCCAGTCGATCATCTTCTTCGCCAGTGACGAACTCACCATACCATGGCCGCACATGGTGGAGAGCATCAGCACGTCCTCATTGGGCAGGTGCCCGGTCTTGCCCTCGAATCCGAGCGAATAGCCCACGCTGTGGCGGCACAAGCCGGCGGCATGGCAGCACTGCTCGGCCCCGTCGATGGAGGTGGATATGTTGACGCTCAAGCCCAGGTCGGCGGCACGCACGGCTTTCATGAGATCTTCGGCGGCAGGCCGATTGTCAAACACTGCCGCAGCTGTGGTTGCCGTATCCAGGCCCTCGATGACGGCCCGGAAATCCGGCTTCGTGTTGCGCCGCCAGTGCGCCAGCGGGCTCATCGAGCAGGACGGGCGCAGCCCACCTCCGTGCCGCGCATCGCCCAGGTTGACCGGGCCGAACTGCAAGGCCATTTCCAGGAATTGCCGCAGCCGGATTACCGCGTTCTCGTCGTTCTTTCCGCGGCTGCACATGGCAAACACGACGAAATCGTCGCGAAAGCTGGCCGTATCGCCGTAGCGGTGCAAGGTGTTGGTCATCCTGTCATGACCTCCGGAGACCGGACTTCGGCCGGCCGGTTGGTGATTCGGCCCACTCCGGTATTGGTCTTGGCCCGTTCCAGCTTGTATCCCAGCCGTTCCAGAATGGGTGCCAGCACGTGGTCTTCGCCATCGGGAGCGCAACGCGTGCCCACGCCCAGGGCCACCACCGTATCCAACTCCTTCTCGGCTTCCCAAACCAGCCGGACGATCTCTTCCGTACGTTCCACTGGCACCTTAATCTCCACGATCGCCGACATCAGTTTTTCACCCAGGATGTCCTCGCGCAGCGTTCCGCTTTTGACATCCGTCATCAGCGATGTAATCGGGTTCCGCTTTTCGAAAGACACGCCCGCCGCGCCCAGCCGCCAGCAGATCTGCTGGATCTCTCGCATCCAAACTCCCACGCCCGGCCGTCCCAGTTCAATCGTGAACCCCACTTCGCCGACATTCACACGGCCGCTGATGTCGTTGGTCTTGACCTCTTCGGTGCCGCGCCCTTCGATGCCGGTGGATTCGTGCGGCACGCGCGGATCGGAAAACGCCCGCCGCACGACACGCGGCCACACCAGTTCTTCGGGTTCGAAAGCCGCCGTGGGGCAGACGTCCGGCTCCGGATCGAATCGTACCCGAACCACCTGAAGCATCCTGCGCATGAGCCGTACCAGGGTTGGATTCAGATGCTCCTGGCTAAGCCCGTTGAAGCACGCGTAGCACTCCACGCACTCATCCCGATTCACCGTGGCGCGCCGGATCGCGGGGTCTATATAGATGGCGCCCATAGGGCACACGTATGTGCAGTTTCCGCAAGCCACACATTTGTCTGGATTGATCTTCACCCCTATACCCCCTGCGGCTCCCCGACGGCCGAGCGGCGAGGACTTGGTCGCGTACGCGCGACGCTGTCAGAGCACAGGCATCCGGTTGCGGGATGGTTGTTGTTCGCAGGATGCCTTCTTCGCCCGTCATGGCTCCCAGAATCCTATCACAGCCAGAGCAAATTGCCAAGCTATGATAGATCACCGTTCATTGAGGACCGTTCAGTGTCGAAAGTGCCGTCCGCTCGCGCTCAAGATACGGCACGCCCCGCTCCATCCAATCGGGCGTCGGTGCCCCCTTCAGATAGTGGTCGAAGTACTGCTGCAGCCGGATCGTGTAGTCTTTCTGGTCGGCGCGGTTGCGCAGGCCGTGTGGTTGGCCGTTGTAATTAAACAGGTAAACTTCCTTGCCCAGGCGGCGCAATGCAAGGAAGAACTCCACGCCCTGATACCATGGCACCGCATCGTCGCCGTCGTTCTGCAGAATCATAACCGGCGTCTGCACCCGGTCGGCCCAGAAGATCGGCGAGTTCTCGATGAACCGCGTGGGGAATTGCCAAATGGACCCGCCGATGCGGCTCTGCGTGCGCTCGTATTGGAACTGGCGCGGCAACCCCGTGCCCCAGCGGATGCCGTCGTAGGCGCTGATCATATTCACCACCGGCGCCCCCGCCGCCACCGCCCGGAACCGCCTGGTCTGCGTCACCATGTAAGCGATCTGGTAGCCGCCCCAACTGTGGCCTTGAATGCCGATCGCCGCCTCATTCACAATGCCCTTGTCCACCACCGCCTGAATGGCCGGGAGCACGCACTTGAGCGCGCTTTGCCCGGGATAGCCCGTGGTGTAAACGATGTCAGGCGTGAGCACCAGGTAGCCGTTGCTGACGTAGTAGCTAATGTTGATATTGTTGCCGGGCCGCGGATCCACGAAGTGGTTCACGTTCTGCGTGAGCTTTTCGTAAATGTAAACCATCATCGGGTACTTCTTGGATGCGTCGAAGTTCTCGGGCTTATACAGCGCCGCCATGAGCGCAACCCCGTCAATATTTTTGAATGGCACCACTTCCGAGGTCCCCCATAACAGGCGGGCTTTTTGCGGATTGGCATCGGTCACTTTGCGAAGCTCTTTGAAGCTGCCATCGGTGATGAGCAGATCGGGAAATTCGTTGAACGTCTGCTCCGTCAGCATGTAGACATCGGCATCCTTGGCCTTCACCGGCGCCGTGAAAAACCTGGCCCCCGTCACCAGCGGCTTCGGTTCGCCGCCGTCCAGGCTGGCGTGGAAAAGGCCGCTTCCCCATGTCTTCAGGTTTTCGCCGGCCAGCATGACAGGCTTACCGGCGTCAATCCAGTGTTCCCGCGGGTCGGCGTCCGTTCTGACGTAACGCAGCCGCAGGTCCTGCTTGCGGCCGTACCCGGCGGTGATATTCTTAGCGCCCAAACCATCGGGCGAAACACGCCAGATGTCGAACCGGTCATAGAGCAGCACGGATTTCCCGTCGCTGGTCCATCCCGCCGCCCCGTAAGCACTCGGCGTATTCGGCGTGTCCGAATCTTCGTTGAAGAACTTCACCCCCAGGTTGGCGGTCAGGTTGACCTTCTTGCCGTCTGGAACCGAAATCGTCTGCCAGTCTTTGCCGTCGAACGTCAACAGGTAACGGCCCGAAGGCGACCAGCTCACGCCGCCAAGGTGTTTTTTGTTGACCAGTGTGCGCACGCCGGTGGTGGCATCGATGAGGTAGGCATCGGAATAGCGCTCGTCATAGTCGGCCATGGACCGGTATTCGCGGTCGTCGCTGCCCAGTATCCATTGCGAACTCTCCGATGGCGTCACCTGTTCCAGGGCACCATCGGCCAACTGCACCACCTTATGTTCGGGAATCAGATACGCGGCGGTAAAGGTGCGGCTGCGGTCGCGCTCGGCGCGCACCTTCTGTATGGGCTGGATGTAATCGTCTTTATAGCTCCACAGTTCCACGACGGCTTTCTCGTCGCCCGAAATGTCTGCCGCGTCGTCCTTCTTTTCCGGCGGGGGCGGAGCGCAGCCGAAGAAAACGCGCGTGCCGTCCCTGGAGAAGCTTAGATTGCCCTTTTCGCTGATCACGAATTCCTTGCGAAAGCCGGGCATGTCTAAAGACACCAGCACCGCTGCAGCCGGCGCCCCGCGGTCCCAGCGGTACAGCTTGAACTTCGGCTGCCTGGCCGCGGCATCGTCGCGGTCGCTAAGGAAAACCAGTTGGTTCTGGCTCTCGTCCCAGGTGAGCTTCTCGTATTTGCCCTTGCCGTTTGCCAGTGCCATCGGCGCTCCCGCGTCACCGGGCCTGGTTGTGAAGACGCCGTTCCTGGCGCTGTCCCTGGCGCTGACGGCGTAGATCAACTGCTTGCCATCGTTGGTAAGAGAGAACTCCACTACATCTTGAAACGTGCGCTCATTGGAATCAGCCAGGCTGCGCAGCACCAGATCGGTACCGAACTCCGGGCGCGGACCGCGGGCGAATGCTCCGCCACCACGGCCCCCGCGGCCGCCCTGCTGATCCCCCTGCTCGAAATCGCCACCCGTCCGCGGAGGCGCACCCGCGGTGGGCGCAGTCTCCGCCGCCTCCTTCAGATAAGCCACGTACCCCGAAGCCTTCCCCGGCACTTGGAACTGCTTCACTCGTTCAATGCGCGTGGCCTTGCCGGAAGCCAGGTCCACAATCACCATGGCATCCTTCGGCAACGGGGCGGCCGCTTTCCTTGCCTTCTCAGTGTCGGCCTTGGCCGGAAAAGTAGAGAAGACCACGGTCCGGTTGTCTGGCGAAAACGCGATTGTCACGCTGGGCGGCGGTGGCGGCGGCCCTTCCTCGGGCGCTGCCGCGGGCACAGCTGCAGGCCGCGCTCCAGCCGGTTCGCGCTGTTCCTTGCCGGTAACCAGATCGCGGATCACCACCTCACCGTCACCGTCCTGCGGAAAAAGTCCGTAAGCCAGAAACTTGCCGTCGTTCGAAAGATGCGGGCTCGCGATGGACCGCCAGCCATCATAGTCTTTGTGATTCAAAGGCCTCTTGCCGCTCTGGGCAAGGGCTACGGAAAGCAACACAGCCGCCGTCGGCAGCCATGCGTAAACGCGAAGCGATGTTCGCCGCCAAAACATAGTGTTGGTATTGTACTCCGGCTCCGGATAGCGCCGGTCTTGCTTCTTGCCGCCGTTTTCCATCTTGTTGACAGACATCCGGGCGATGTCAGGTAGCGCCGGCGGTCTTTGCCGCCGGTTCTTATTGACAGACTTCCGGGCGATGCTAGAATGAGAGGAATCCGAGATCGCAATAATTCCTTTGGATCGAGCGGTATGCGATATTCGCATCCAGGCCGCTGCGGAATGAATCGAACAGGTGGCTATGGCTCAGGCTCTCCCCGTCCCCCAACTTGCCCGCACGCAGGCCGAGCCGCTGCTCGCCACTATCGGCAATACGCCGCTCTTGCGCCTGGAGAAAATTTCGCTTGAGTTCCCCGGAATCGAAATCTTCGGCAAAGCGGAATACTTCAATCCCGGCGGTTCGGTAAAGGACCGCGCCGCGTTCAATATGATTCTGGACGGCGAACGCTCCGGCAAATTGAATCACGATCGCACCATTCTCGATTCCACCAGCGGCAACACCGGCATCGCCTATGCCATGATCGGCGCCAACCGCGGCTACAAAGTGAAACTGGTGCTGCCATTGAACGCCTCCGGCGAACGCAAGCGAATCTTGAAAGCCTACGGTGCCGGGATGGTCTTCAGCGACGCCGGCGAAGGCTCCGACGGCGCCATCCGCATGGTCCGCCAGATTTACATGGCCGACCCCGACCTCTACTTCTACCCCGACCAGTACAACAATCCGGCCAACTGGAAGGCGCACTTCGAGGGCACCGGCCCCGAGATTATCGAACAGACCGGCGGACGCCTCACGCATTTCGTGGCCGCCATGGGCACCAGCGGCACGTTCATGGGCACCACCCGGCGCCTGAAGCGCGACCTGCCCGATGTCAAGTGCTATTTCGGTCCAGCCCTCCAGCGGCTTCCACGGTCTGGAAGGCCTCAAGCACATGCCCACGGCCATCGTGCCGGGCATTTATGATGAAACTTTGGCGGATGGCAACCTGTGGATCGAAACCGAGGACGCCTACAAGATGGTTCGCCGCCTGGCGCGCGAAGAGGGCCTGCTGGTGGGAATCTCATCCGGCTGCAATGTGCACGCCGCAACACTCCTGGCGCGCGAACTGGCCGGCCGCGGCGAAACGGCCACCATCGTAACCGTGCTCTGCGACAGCGCCGAGAAATACCTGAGCGAGCACTTCTGGGACGACGAATGATCCGCATTGAAGCCGAACCCTGGGCTGCCATGGTGGCGCATGCCCGCGAGAGCTTATCCTAATGAGTGCTGCGGCGCCATGCTGGGCACCAATGACGACCATAAGACGGTGCGCGCCGCCATGCGCCTGGAAAATGCTTTCGAAGGAGCTCAGGCCGCGCGCTACGAATTGCGTCCCGAGGACCTGCTGGCGGCCGACAAAGCCGCCCGCGAACGACACATGGACCTGATCGGGATCTACCACTCGCATCCCGATTGCGACGCTTATTTTTCGAAAACTGATTTACAAAATTCTTGCCCGTGGTATTCCTTCGTCGTGCTATCCATTCAAAAGGGCGAATTTCACCACGCCAATAGCTGGCTGCCGAACTTCGAGCAGACCGAAGCGGCAAAAGAGGAGTTGATTTACTGATATGGCCAAAGTTTTGATTCCAACGCCCCTGCGGCAATTCACCGGCAAGCAGGATTCGGTAACCGCTGCCGGCGCCACCGTGGGCGAAGTGCTCAGCGCGCTCACCACGCAATTCCCCGATCTGCGCAAACAGATCTTCAACGACGAAGGCAAGCTGCGCAGCTTCGTGAATGTCTATCTGAACGATGAAGACATCCGCTACCTGGGCAAGGACGCCACTCCCGCCAAGGATGCCGACACCCTTTCGCTGGTGCCCTCCATCGCCGGAGGATCTACCGTACCGCGACAGCCGCGCCGCCCGAACCAGCCGGTGTACCGGAAGAGATCACGCTCTCGAACGAAGAAATTCTACGCTACAGCCGCCACCTGATCATCCCCGAGGTCGGCATCGAGGGCCAGAAGAAGCTCAAAGCCGCCAAGGTGCTGCTGGTGGGCGCCGGCGGTCTGGGCGCGCCGCTCGGCCTATACCTGGCCGCCGCGGGAGTCGGCCGTATCGGCCTGGTGGATTTCGACGTGGTCGATTTCACCAACCTGCAGCGCCAGGTGATCCACGCCACCAGCGACGTGGGCCGCAAGAAAATCGATTCCGCCGCTGAAAAGATGCTGGCCATCAATCCCAACGTGCGGATCGACAAGTACGAAGTGGCGCTCACCAGCGAAAATGCGCTGGATATTCTTAAGGATTACGATCTGGTGGTGGATGGCACCGACAACTTTCCCACCCGCTATCTGGTGAACGACGCCTGCGTGCTGCTGAACAAGCCCAACGTCTACGGTTCCATTTTCCGCTTCGAAGGCCAGGCCACCGTGTTCGCGTACGAAGGCGGCCCGTGCTATCGCTGCCTTTACCCGGAACCGCCGCCCCCCGGACTGGTTCCGAGTTGCGCCGAAGGCGGCGTGCTTGGGATTCTGCCGGGCACCATCGGGCTCATCCAGGCCACCGAAACCGTGAAGCTGATTCTGGGCATCGGCGAACCGTTGGTGGGCCGCCTGCTGCTTTACGACGCCCTTGGTATGCGCTTCCGCGAACTGAAGCTGCGCAAGAATCCCGAGTGCCCTATCTGCGGCGATCACCGCACCATCACCAAGCTGATCGATTATCAACAATTCTGCGGAATTCCCGCACAGGAGCCGAAGGTGACTGAAGGCGAAATCGACGTAAGTGAAGTCAAGGCCAAGCTCGACCGCGGCGATAACTTCGTGCTGATCGATGTGCGTGAACCGCACGAGTACAGAATCGCCAGCATTCCAGGAGCGAAACTGATGCCCCTGGGCGAAGTGCCGAAGCATCTGGATGAGTTCGACAAGGACGCCGACATCGTGATCCACTGCAAGAGCGGAATGCGCAGCGCCAAAGCCTGTGCCATCCTCAAGCAGAACGGCTTTCAGCATGTCCGCAATATGAAGGGTGGGATTCTGGCCTGGAGCGATCAGGTCGATCCGACCGTCCCGAAGTATTAGGTAACGCCGGCGGTCCTTGCCGCCGGTTCCGTTCGGCGTGACTGAAGAACCGGCGGCAAAGACCGCCGGCGTTACCGGTGCGTAGCCGCCATCGCTCGAAGATCATAGGCTTTATACTCTGCTTGGAGGAGTAAGCCAACAACATGAGCACTCAGAGCGCCCATCCGGTCACTTACAAGAGCCGCCTGCATGAGATGACTCAGACCACGCCCACGTGCTTGTGGAATGACTCCGCGGCGATAGCGGAGCTGACTTATTGCCTCGAACACGGCGGCGTAGGCGCCACCTGCAATCCTGTGATCGTGCTGGAGGTGCTCAAGAAGGAAATGCACCTTTGGAAGAGCCGCATCGCCGGCTTGATCGACCAGATGCCCACGGCTACGGAACATCAGATCGCCTGGAAACTGGTGGAGGAAATTTCCGCCAAGAGCGCGCAGATGCTGAAGCCGATCTTCGACCGGCAGCAAGGGAAAAACGGACGGCTGTCTATCCAGACCGATCCGCGCTTCTATCGCGACTCGAAGACCATCGTGGAGCAAGCCGTGCACTTCAGCGGCCTGGCGCCGAACATGCTCGTAAAAATCCCAGCGACTCAGGCTGGGATCACGGCTATCGAGGAGGCAACGTATCGCGGTGTGAGTATCAATGCCACGGTCAGTTTCACGGTGCCTCAATGTATCGCCGTTGCGGAGGCGGTTGAGCGAGGGTTGAAACGGCGCGAACGCGATGGTAGTGACATCTCAACCATGGGGCCGGTCTGCACGATTATGGTGGGAAGACTGGATGACTGGCTGAAGGTTGTGATGGAGAAGCAGAACATCATCACAGATCCCGGATACCTGGAGTGGGCCGGGGTAGCGGTGTTCAAGAAGGCTTACGGGATTTTTCGCGATCGGGGTTACCGCATCCGGCTGCTGTCAGCCGCATTCCGCAACCACATGCATTGGAGCGAGTTTATCGGCGGCGATGTGGTTATTTCCCCACCGCACAAATGGCAGGTGCGCTTTAATGCGAGTGACATCGCAGTCACAAACCGCATCGATACGCCGGTTGACAGGCGCATCGTGGAAGACCTGCTTAATAGATTCTCCGATTTCCGCCGGGCCTATGGCGAGAGCGGGCTTTCAGTGGAAGAGTTCGACACGTTCGCGCCTACTGTGCGAACGCTGCGCCAGTTTATCGAAGCGTGCCACGACATGGATTCACAGATGCGAGACGTCATGATCCCTAACCCCGATTTGCGAAGCTGATTGAATCGGCAATCTCCCAAAATCATGACTGCTGCGCTAAGATCATTCGGTAAGGTATGAGGAGCGTTATATGAAGAGCCGTGTCGAGGTTGGGATGATTGTGCTCGCGTTCGCTTTTACAGCGGGCGTGTCTATGGCGGCCGACGGGCTGCCGGCATGGGCGTACGGCACTCCGCCGGCCGCACCGGCGGGGAATCCACCAGCGGCGCCGGCTGGTGGGGGTGCTGGGCGGGGACAGGCCGACACCAGCCCGAAGCATCTTGCCGGTAGCAGCGAGTCATTCACGCTGGCACAGATACGCGACGGCTTCGGCCCGGCCGACTGGTATCCCGGCGACCATCCCCAGATGCCCGAGATCGTGGCGCACGGCCGAAAACCCGACGTGCGTGCTTGCGCCCTGTGCCATTATCCCAACGGCAAAGGCCGTGCTGAAAACGCCCCCATTGCCGGCTATCCGGCTGCCTATTTCATTCAGCAGATGGCCGATTTCAAGAACGGCAATCGCAAGAGTGCGGACCCGCGGAAGGCGAATACAAATGTCATGATCGCCATCGCGAAGGCTATGACCGATGACGAGATCAAAGCGGCTGCCGAGTACTTTGGCTCGATGAAGTGGACGCCATGGATCAAGGTGGTTGAGACCAGCACGGTGCCCAAGACGCGTATCGCCGGCGGCCTCTTCCTGGCGCTGGAGGGCAGCGAGAAAGAGCCACTGGGGCAACGGATCATTGAGGTGCCTGAGAATACCGAAGCTACGGAGGTGCTTCGCGACCCGCGCTCCGGTTTCATCGCGTACGCTCCTTCCGGCAGCATCAAGAAAGGTGAGGCGCTGGTGACCTCGAGCAGCGGTAAGACGATCCAGTGCGGCAACTGTCATGGAGCCGATCTGAAAGGCATCGGTCCGGTCCCAGGTATTGCGGGCCGTTCGCCCAGCTACCTGGTGCGCCAGATGTATGACATGCAGCAGGGCGCCCGGAAGGGGCTGTGGACTGAACTGATGAAACCGGCCGTCGCCAAGTTGAGTGACGAAGACATGCTGGACATAGCCGCGTACACATCGTCGCTCAAGCCTTAGTCGCTTGACGCTTTACCACACCGCCAGATCAAACTCGACGACGGCACCGTCTTTGCTGCGATCGCTTCACTCCTGCGGCGGCGCCTGGTCTGTATCGATGCTCCTGCCGGCGAGCCTGGCCGAGTCCCGCCATCGTAGTCCACTACTATGGCTATATGCTTCCCGAGCCTTGGCTGCGCGGCCCGATTCCCGGTGTTCATCCGATGATCGCTCCCATTCTCCGCTCCTTCCAGCAGGCGCGCGAGGACCTGGCGAAGTTCACCGAGGGGCTCACGCCGGAACAGCTTTGGGCATCGCCGCACGGTTTTGGCTCAGCCGGATTTCATATCCGGCATATCGCCGGAAGCACGGAGCGGCTGATGAGCTATCTGCAAAATCGCGAGCTTACGGTGGAGCAAATGCGGGCGCTGCAAGACGAAGCACAGCCGCTCGGGCTGCGCCGGGAGCAATTGCTGGCGATCCTGGAGAAGGCGCTGCGGGAAGCCGAGGAGACTGGTGCGCGGGATCGACCCGACCACGCTCGAGGAGCCGCGCGTGGTCGGACGGAAGAGGCTGCCGACCACGGTCATCGGGCTGCTGACCCACATCGCGGAGCACACGCAAAGGCACGTGGGCCAAGCCATCAGCGCGTGCAAATGGAGCCGGGTAATATCCTGAACCGCGCGCTACACAATCACCACGGTGATCTGTCCGGGGCCATGAACTCCGCGCACCAGAATCTGTTCGATATCGGCAGTGCGGCTGGGCCCCGTGATCAGCACCATGGAACTGGTTTGCTCGGCCGGCCGCGGAAGAATCGAAAACAACTCGTCCAGGCCCGTCAGGATGCGGTCGCGCGGCACCACCGCGATGTGGGCCGGCGGCAGCAGGCTTACCAAACGCGCCTCCTGCGGCCCGGCCAGCATGACCAGCGTCCCGGTGTCGGCCAGAGCGTAATCTGCGCTGGTGATGCCGAAATCCACCGACGCGCACAGGCCGCGCAGCTCATCCAATTGCGTAATACCGGAGCGCACCCCCGGAAGGCTGGTGATTCCGCACTGGGCAAGATAGGGCGCGTTTGACGCCACCGCCGTCTTCCCGGCGATAGCCTGCGCCACAAACCGGCACGGGTCCGAAGTGCGGCACGTCACTCCCGCCAGCGCCTCCACCCGAGCGATCATGCTCAAGATCCGCGCTTCCACATCGACCTCTGGAATGCGGATGCGCACCGGCGGCGGGTCGGCTACCGCCTGCCCGGCGCTGCGTCCCAGAGCCGTGCGCACGCGATGCAGAATATTGTCGCGCGACATCAGCGCTGCCTCCACATTTCCCGGAAGCTCTTGGCCGGGGAGGGAGGCAGATCGCGCTGGCTCAGCCAGGCGCGCACCGGCGCCACGTCCATGGGCGCGGGAACACTGCGGACCCAACCGCCATCGCCCGCCGGCGCCATGGACGCGCCAATCTTCCCGGCCAGTTCGTAAATGCGCGGATGCGTCATCAGCCAGGCGAAGGCACGGAACGCCAGCTTCTCCATCCGGTTCTGCTTCTCGCGAGCTTCGCTTTTTTTGACGTCGGAACGCAGTTCCAGCAGAATCTTGGGAATGTCGATCTTCACCGGGCAGACTTCCCCGCAGGCCCCGCAAAGGCTGGAGGCGAAGGGCAGGCCGGGCTCGTGCGACACGCCCATGAATTGCGGTGTGAGGATAGCGCCGATGGGTCCGGAATAAACCCACGGGAAACTATAGCCGCCGATCTTGCGGTAGACCGGACACGTGTTCAAGCACGCGCCGCAGCGAATGCAATACAGCGACTGCCGCTTGCTGCGGTCGGGAAGCAGCTTGGTACGGCCGTTATCCAGCAGCACCACATAGAACTCTTCGGGTCCATCAATTTCGCCCGGCCGGCGCGGACCGCTCAGGAAAGACGTGTACACCGAGAGCAGCTGGCCAGTGGCGCTGCGTGCCAGCAGTTTGAGGAACGTCACCAGATCCTGCGCGCGCGGAATCACTTTCTCGATTCCCGCTACGGTGATGTGGATCTTCGGCGCGCTGGTGGTAAGCCGCGCGTTGCCTTCGTTCTCCACAATCACCACCGCGCCGGAATCGGCCACCAGGAAGTTGGCGCCGCTGATTCCAATATCGGCATCCAGGAACTTCTGGCGCAGCACCGTGCGGGCAATCGCCGTTTGCTTCTCGGGGACGGTCTCGTTAGGGACGTGGAGGTTCCGCGTAAATACGTCGGCCACATCATAGCGCGTCATGTGCAGCGCCGGCGCCACGATGTGATACGGCTTCTGGTGCGCCAGTTGCAGAATATACTCGCCCAGGTCGGTCTCCACGGATTCGAGGCCGTGGTGTTCCAGCCGCTCGTTGAGATCCACTTCCTCGGTGGTCATCGACTTGGATTTGACAATCAGGTGCGCGCCGCGCTCCTTGGCAATCGACAGCACGAAATCGGAAACCTCGGTGGCGTCTTTGCAGTAAACCACCTTGCCGCCCCTGGCTTCCACGTTGCGTTCAAACTCTTCCAGATAGTGATCCAGGTTATCGATGGCGTGCTTCTTAAGGGCATTGGCCTGGGTCCGCAATTCCTGGTAGTCGGGCAGATTTTCGGGCCCCACCGCCTCAATGCGTTTTTCCTTCAGCCGGCCCGTCGCCGTGTAGATGGCAAGCTGGAGATTGGCATCCTGCAGCGTGGTATGTATCTTTCCATCAAACTCGGCTGACATAGTAAATTAGCGCGGTCCACACCAGATAAGAACACCATCACCGCAGAGACGCGGAGGCGCAGAGATAAAACGCAGAGGAGGACTCACAGATATGGCGAACTTAAATAATTGAAGGTGTCTTCTCAGCGCCGTCCTCCGCGTCTCCGCGTCTCTGCGGTAAATCATTCGCATACTCCTCTACCGGCTCGCCAGAACTTCCGCCAGGTGCATGGTGCGCACGCGGGAACCGGCGCGCGACAGCGCCCCTTGAATCTGCATCAGGCAACTGGGATCGAGAGAGACCACGGTATTGGCGCCGGTTCTCGCAATGGCGTCGATCTTGTCGCGCGCCATGGCCCCGGAGAGTTCGGCGAATTTCACGGAGAAGGTGCCGCCGAATCCGCAGCACTCCTCGGCCGGCAGCATCTCGCGCAGCTCCAGGCCGCGGACGTTAGCCAACAGGCGCCGCGGGCCGCGATTGATGCCCAACTCGCGAAGCGCGTGGCAGCCGTCGTGAAACGTGACCACGTCTTCCAGGCGCGCCCCCACGTCTTCCACGCCCGCCACTTCCGTAAGGAACGTGGAGAATTCCCAGACGCGGGTTGCGATATCGCTGATGCGCGCCAGCATGTCCGGTTCTTTCTGGAATAACTCCGCGAAGTGGTGGGTCACCATGGCCGTGCAGGAACCCGACGGCACCACGATGCGCTCGCACGCTTCGAACGTCTTAATGAAATGCCGCGCCACCGTGCGGGCCTCCGCGCGATAACCGCTGTTGAACGCGGGCTGCCCGCAGCATGTCTGGTTTTCCGGGAAATCAACCTTGTAGCCAAGGCGCTCCAGCACCTCGGCCATGGCCATTCCAACTTTCGGAAAAAGCTGATCGACGATGCAGGTAACAAATAAGGAGACGCGGTTACCCATGCAGCAGTCAATTGTATCAACCCCAAGGTCGACCGCGGCGATCGAGATGGACGATCAAGATGGACGATCAAGATGGGCGCCACGGTCAATAGCCACGGTAACGCGACCGTAACACTGGTTTGCTAGCATCCGCCTATGCGATATCTGGCGCTGCTCTTACTGGCCGGAGCTGTCTCCGCCGGGCAGGCTGCCGTCTGCCAACGGCCGGCGCCCGGTGCAGCCGTACCCGAGCCGGCGGAATTGCGCAGTTCAAATGGCACTCTGCGCGTCGATTTCTCGCTCCGGACCAGCGTCGACGTGTATGGGCTTACCCTGTTCTGCTACGTATATGGCGACAACGTTCAGAGTCCGACCCTGCGCGTCCGTCCCGGCGATGAGATCGTTCTGAACCTGAAGAACGAACTTCCGAAGGCCCAGAGCAGTGGCGCGGGTCACACGCACCCGGCTGCGGGTAAGCCGAACAGTTGCGGCACCGGCGTGGTAACCGCTTCGTCGACGAATCTACATTTTCACGGGCTGAACGTTCCGCCGGTCTGTCATCAGGACGAAGTGATCCACACACTCATCCAGCCAGGCGATGAAGCCTTCGAATACCGGATAAAAATTCCGGCGGATGAGCCGCCCGGGCTCTACTGGTATCATCCGCACCCCCACGGTTTCAGCGAAAGGCAGGTGTTGGGCGGTGCGTCCGGGGCGCTGATCGTGGAAGGAATCGAGAACGCCGCGCCCGTGGTGGCCGGACTTCCGGAACGCGTTCTGGTGCTGCGCGACCAGTTGATCGGCGGCGTGGCCGAAGATTCGTCCAAGGGGGATGGCGACGAGCCTTGGGTTCCGTCACGCGATCTCTCGCTGAACTATGTGCCGGTCATGTATCCGCTGTACAAGCCGGCCCTGATGCCGGTGCGGCCGCGGCAACGGGAATTCTGGCGCGTGCTCAATGCCTCGGCGGATACTTTCTTCAATCTGCAGCTCTTGTATTGGCCGAATCCGGATTCACAAGTGGCGCAGCCCATGCAGGTGATCGCCATTGACGGGGTGCCGGTGGGGACCGACTTTGCGGCGGTCGAGCGAACCTCCATTCTGCTTCCGCCGGGATCTCGCGCGGAGTTTCTGATGACGACGCCTCCGGCCGGTATGTACGCGCAATTCCTGACTCAACGCTACGACAATGGCCCGTTCGGAGACATCGATTCCTATCGCGTATTGGCCAACATCCGGAGCCTTGCAGATGCCCCGGCCGCTCCCCGGACCGTGCCCGGCGCCCCAGCGGAGACACAGGCGCCGCAGCGATTTTCGGGCCTGGCTTCCCTGCAGCCGGCGCGGCAGCGGACACTGTATTTTTCAGAGAAGTTTGAAGACCCGGCCCGCCCAAAACAGAATGTTTCTTATTTCCTGACCGCCGGCGACGCAACGCCGAAGGTCTTCGACATGAATTTCACTAAGCCGGATCTGACGGTGACCCAGGGGACGGTGGAGGACTGGACCATTGAAAACCGGGCGCAGGAATCACATGCGTTCCATATTCATCAAGTTCACTTCCAGTTGCTCGAAAGGGATGGCAAGCCGGTGAATGAGTCCGTTCTTCGGGATACCATCGACCTGCCATATTGGGACGGGAAAGCCGCTACATACCCAAGGGTAAAGATACGGATGGATTTTCGAGACCCGAATATCGTCGGAACTTTCCTCTACCACTGCCACATCCTGGAACACGAGGATGGCGGGATGATGGGATCGATCGAAGTAGTGCCGCATGCCACCGGAAAGTCGAAGCCGGCTTCAAACACCTCATTGAAAAAGTGACGCTGCGGCCGCGGCACCGCTGTAATTCGTTTTTAACACTACTGTCAACTCCTGATAACTGTCGGATGCGACCCTTGTTGCTTCACTCAATCCAAACTAAGGGAGCCCGTCCGATGACGATTCCATTACGATCTACCGCGCTGCTGCTTACGGTGTGGCTGTCTGGCCTGTTGACAGTGCCCTGCGTTCTTCAGTCCCAGACTCAAACCCCGCCGACCACCACTCCGATCCAGCATGTGGTCGTGATCTTCCAGGAGAATATTTCGTTCGATCATTATTTCGCCACTTATCCCGTGGCCGCGAACAACAACGCCAGCGAGCCGTCATTCACGGCTTCACCCAATACACCGTCGGTGAACGGCTTGAGCGGCCCCCTGCTTACGGCCAACCCCAACTCGACGCAGCCGTTTCGTCTGACGCGCGCCCAATCGGTGACCTGTGACCAGGACCATAACTACGCCGATGAGCAGAAGGCGTTCAACGCCGGGCTCATGAACAAGTTCGTGGAATCCGTGGGAGCCTCGAGCGCAAGCTGCGACGTGGCCGGCTACGGCAACAAGGTGGTGATGGGCTATTACGACGGCAATACCGTGACGGCGCTCTGGAACTATGCGCAGAATTTCGCCATGAGCGACAACTCCTTCAGCACCACCTTCGGCCCCTCGACTCCCGGAGCCTTGAATCTGATTTCGGGCCAAACCCACGGCGCAACGGTTACGGCGGGCAGCGCGGCCGGCAACGTCGGCTCGGGTGGTTCGGTGATTGGCGATCCGCGTCCCGATCCGTCGTTGGACGATTGCACCCTGGCGCCGCCCAGAACTTACATCACGATGACCGGCAAGCACGTCGGCGATCTGCTCAATGCCAAGAACCTCACCTGGGGCTGGTTCCAAGGAGGATTCAAGCCCACGTCGACCACCACGGGCGGCACGGCGGTTTGCGGCGCGCATCATGTGGGTCTGGCGGGCGACGATGCTGTGACAACGTCCGGCGACTACATTCCGCACCACGAGCCTTTCCAGTACTACAAGCAGTCGGCGAACCAGCACCACCTGCCGCCTACGTCGGTGGCGAATATCGGCAAGACCGATCAGGCCAATCACCAATACGACACCAGCGACTTTTTCGCCGCGCTTGCCGCCGGCAATCTCCCGGCCGTCAGCTACCTGAAAGCTCCCGCTTATCAGGACGGCCACGCCGCGTATTCCGATCCGGTTGACGAACAGACGTTTCTGGTAAATACCATCAACACGATCATGCAGTCGCAGTTCTGGAACAACACCGCGATCATCATTGCGTACGACGACTCCGACGGTTGGTATGACCACGTGATGGGGCCGATTGTGAACCAGTCCGCCACGACCGATGACAATCTGAATGGCACCGGGCTTTGCGGGTCCGGCTCGGCGTCGCCCTATCAGAGCCGCTGCGGCTATGGTCCGCGGCAGCCGCTGCTGGTGATCTCGCCCTACGCGAAGGTGAACTATGTGGATCATACCGTAACCGACCAATCGTCTATCTTGCGCTTCATCGAAGACAACTGGAGCCTGGGCCGAATCGGCGATAACTCCACCGACGCGTCGGCCGGCACGTTGAATGGCATGTTTAGTTTTCAAGCCGCGGGCGCGCGTGCCCTCATTCTGGACCCATCGTCTGGAAATGCGGCTGGCGGTACGGCCGGCGCGGGTGCAACCAGGGCCGTGGCCAATCCGAAGAACCTGACCACGAAGGTATTGCAGGTCCAGTTGGACGGCAGCACCTCCACCAGTTTCGACGGCGGACCGCTGCTATACCAGTGGACCGTCAATGCCAGTTCGCTTCCGGCAGTGGTCGTGGGAAGCAATAACCCGTCTACATCTATGGTTGAACTGGTGGGCGGTCCAGGCTCTTACATCTTCACGCTGACAGTGACCGATTCGGCCGGCAAGACGGCCACGGATTCGGTGACGGTCATTAAGCAATAGCCGGCACTTCTGAGCCGCGAGGTGAGCGCGCCGCGCAGAATGGAACGTAGAATGGAAGCATGCTGCGGCTCCTTCCCTGTTTGCTGCTCGGCGCGCTGTTCGCCTCCCAGGTCAACCCTCAGGGACCGGCCGCCCGGCGCAAGAAATTGCTGGCCTGGGGAGACACCATCACCGCCTACCAGCACGATTCGGTTTCGCACGCCCTGGCCACGATGGAACGTCTGGGCCGCGAGTCGGGCGCCTTCGATACTTACATCCGGACCGATTCGCAGCTCATCACCCGGCAGCCGGTGCCGGCCCCGGCGCGCAACACCAAAAACCTGAACTACTTCGACGCGATCTTCTTCATCGGCACGGGCGACAACCTGAATGACCAGCAGAAAAAGGATCTGATGGCGTTCATCAAAGAAGACGGCAAGGGCTTCATAGGCGCGCACACCGGCGATGATGCATTTTTCGACTGGCCCGAATTCGGCGAGATGATCGGCGGCTATTTCGACAACCACCCGTGGAGCGTTTTCGATGCGCCCGTGATCGTGGAAGATCCGAATTTCCCGGCGATGAAGGCATTCCCCGTGCGGTTCACCATCAAGGATGAGATTTACCAGCACAAGAACTTTTCGCGCGAGAAGGTCCATGTGCTGGCTCGCCTGGACGCCTCAAAACTGGATTTCACGAAGCCCGGGATTCACCGCACGGACAAAGATTTCCCCGTGGCGTGGGCCAGGATGCATGGCAAGGGGCGCGTCTTCTATTCGACGTTCGGCCATGCCGATGAGGCTTGGGACAATCCGCTGGTGCAGAAAATGTATCTGGAAGCCGTGAAGTGGGCCATGCGGATGCAGGGCGCCGATGTGGTACCTTGACCTACCCACGCTTTCGAAAGTTCACGCGCGCGGCTCCGATCCGAGCCACGACCGTTAGGGAGTGTCCTGCCAGACCTACTCAATTCTCGGTGGGCATCTTCTCCACGTGGTCAACCACGATCGTCGTAAGAGGCGTCTTGCGCGGTTCCAGTTTCAGCCCAAGAGTTTGTATGGCATTGAAAATTGACCCTCCCGGGTCCGAAGCGGCATCCGCTGGCTTGCCCGCATCTCCGCCGCCGGGGGCCGCGGCCGGCACCGCCGCACCCGCCGCCCGGGCCGCAGCCAGAATCTCTTGCATGGAGATTTCGAGCGTCACCTGGTAGTTCCCCTTCAGCCCCGTCATGTCCAGTACCGGGTGGTCCGTCAATGGCGACAGTCCCTCGGCCAACTCCGCCATGCTGATCTTCGAGGCTTCCATGCGCATGAACTTACCGTCCGGAGACACGGACATCTTCTGCTGTCTGCCCTGGCCATCCGACACCACCGCTCCGCCCTTGGTTTGGCTGATGCTCACCGAACTGCTTCCGGTGACCGCCGGGTTGGGCGCCGAACCGTCGGGCGACGCAGCAGGCGCCTCGGATTCCTTCATCTTGATGCCGGTCTTGCCCACCACCATGGCATACACCGCGTGCTCTTTCGTGTCGCGATGAATCGCCAGCTTGAACCGCTCCGCCAGCAGCGCCTGTAGCATTTGAGGCACCTGCTCTTTGGTGGCGCCGTGCGGAAGGTTGGCGACGATGTCGAATTTCTGCCCGGTCAACAGCCACGGGGGGCCCGAAACCTGATACTGCTTCACGTCGTACGCCTTGCAAATCACCTGCATCAGCGAGAAGTTCCCAATGTCCACCCGCACGCCGTCGATCTTCATTCCCACGTGCAGCTTCCCGGACGCGACTATGGCCGGCGTAATCGGCTCCGATGGTTTGATGGATGCGACTTCGAAAGCCAGCGACTCGGCCGGTGCCTGTCCCAATAGCGACCCCGCCGCCAATACCAACCCCACACCGATGGCCGGCAACAAATTCCTACGCACGAGCGCTATCTCCACAAGCTACCTCCACAATATGAGAATTGTCCGATATCGAAACCGGGATTGCAATTGCAGTGCGGGCGCCCTGCTCTTACTGCACCTTCACCGTAACGCTCTCCTGGTCTTTGTTGCCACCGGGGCCAATGGCGGAAATCACGTAGGTCGTGGACTTTCTCGGCGTGTCATTCACGCAACCTTTGAGCTTGGACCCGCCGCTGAAGTGGAGCGGTTCAATGGTTACCGACTTGGCGTTTTCCACCGTGTAACAGATGTTGACCAGGCCGCCGGGCTTTACTTCCAGTGAACTCACGGTCACATTCACGATCTTCGCCAGCGGAGGACCCACCGGAACGGCGAGCGTTCTGGTTTCGGTTTTACCGTCAGCGCCTTGTGCCGTTAGTGTGTAGGTGGTATCCGCCGTGGGCGTCGCCTCCACGCAGCGCGTCAAAGCCGCCGACAGTTCCTGGCCCGGCGGGTCAAGGCGCACGGTTTTAGCGTTCTCCACTCCATAGCAGAGCAGCACCCGCTGGCCGCGCGCCACGTTCGATGAGTCGGCATAGAATTGCGTGATGCGCACGGCGTCCGCGGCCTTTGCTGCGGGCTTTGAAGGCGAGCAGGCTATTTGCATCCAGACCCCTGCCGTCAGTAATGCCCAACCGGTCGCCCGCATTCCACCGCTCTCCCCTTACCTAATCAACATTTAACGGACTTCACTTAACCATGTCACTTAACGACGGCCGGACTGGCCACCTGACTTCCCAAGCCCGCATACGCATCTTTGACCTTGATCACTTTGTCGCCATTGAACGTCACGAAGGTAATCTTACCGGGCGGCGTACCGAAAACCCAGTCCTCCACCTCCAGGCCGTCCTTGGTTTCGCGCGATTTGTGCTGCGGGCGCCCTACCGCCATCACCACCTGGTCGCGGTCCATTCCCACCAGCACGCGTTTCTCTTTAATGGCCTTCTGCGTTTCCGGCGTCAAGGTCTCGGAATAGATTTCGGTGACGCTGCGCCGTTCAAAGTCGAGCACCGGCGCCAGCAATTTCTTGATCTCCGAAGCCTTGATCGGCTCAAGCGGCTTGTGAAAAACAACCGCGATGGAGGTGCCCCCGGGTGCGTTGGTGTCATTGTTGCTGATTGGCGCCGTATTGCCGCCCATGCCAACCTGCACGCCCTGATACCATTTGCGCCCGCCCTTGAAGCCGCCGTTGATCTGGAGCACGATCTTGTCGTCTTCAATCTCGATCTTGGTCACCTGCACCAGGTCCCCGGTGCGCGCGGCGGGGCCGCTTTCTTTGGCGATCTCGGCCCAGGCTTTCTTGTCGTAGTCGCCCTTGGATTCGAACTCCAGCGGCTTCTTCGAGCGCGGCAGCAGCGCCTTCACAGTGGCGTACTCCGCAGTCAGGCCGCGTACCAGTTCAATGCGTTCGTCGTTGGTCAGCTTACTGCCAGCCGGCGCGCTGCCCGGCAATAGGCTCACGACGGTAATAATGACGAAGGCTCGCATACCGCATTCTCCGCTGGCGGGTCCGTCAGCGGCGAGGGCTGCCGGCGAATGGGAGCTTTCCACAAATACACACACAGCAGAATCAGCACCACGGAAGTCAACACGCTGGCCTCCGGGCCATACTCTCCGCCGCTCCACAAATCCCCGGCGGTCCACGACATCTCGTAGCCCGTCACCTTCATTCTAAGCCCGCTGACGTTCACTCCGAATAGTGGCAATGTAAAGTTCCAGCCAAAATGCAGCCCGATCGGGAGCCACAAATCGCGGCTGCGCAGGTACGCATAGCCAAACAGAATGCCGAAACCGGCGGTATTGACGGTACTGAACCAGGTTGCGCCGGGGTTGTGTCCGTGCAGCAGGGCGAAGATCACGCCCACCGGAATAATAGTGGCGTACGCGCCCAACTGGGCCAGCAAAACCTGAAATCCGTAGCCCCGGAAGACCAGTTCCTCGCCGGTGGCCCCGGCCATTAGAAGAAAGGTTACGAAGATGATGCTGCCCGCCGTTGGCTGGTCGTCCGGCGTAGGCGCCAGGTGAGCCACGCCCAACAGCAGCGGCGGCGCCAGCACCAGAAACGCGGCCCCTGCCCCGCCGGCCAGGCCGGTTACCAGATTTTCCGCCGAGGCGCGGTTCAGCCAAAGACCTACTTCGATGAAACGCCGGTTGGCGTAAATCCGCAGAACCAGCCAGTTGGCGAAAGCCGCGGAGAACAGCAAGGTGGCGATGTTGGCCACCAGGTAGTCCAGCAGGCCATTCAGAACCCAACCAGACACCGTTATAGTGACCAGGAAGAGCACTACGTAGACCACCACGTGAATCACTAGCCGAAGCGGATCTTTGCCGGTGGCCATGGTTGATTACTATGCCGATTACTATGCCGATTAGTACGCCGATTACTACGCCGATTACTATAGTAGCCGCCCGTGCTCGCAACCAGTAACCTTTCCGCCGCATCGTATCATTAGATGCAAAGGCGAACTGTGGTAGGCGGGGCCGGGCTTGCCGGCTTGGCGAGTATGGGTGCCTGGGCCTATAGCGCCGCACCCGAATTCTGGAAACGGTACTCTCAGGATCTCAAGCGCCCTGTGCTTCCGGCTCCGGAGCGCCCCAACCCCAAGGCCTGGAGCGATCGCGGGCTTTACGCCGCGTGGCTCGGTCACAGCACCGTGCTGTTGAAGATCGACGGTATTACCATCCTCACCGATCCGGTATTCAGCACTCGTGCCGGAATCGGCCTGGGCCCGGTGACCCTCGGCTTGAAGCGTCTGGTGGCGCCCGCGCTCCAGGTGGCGGACCTTCCAAAGATCGATCTTATTCTGCTGTCCCACGCCCACATGGACCACTTTGACCTGCCCAGCCTGCGCCGCCTGGCCGGTCGCGGCACTGCGGTTGTAACGGCAGCCAAGACCAGCGATCTCTTGCGGGTAGAGGATTACCAGGGCGTGCGCGAACTGGCATGGGGAGAACGCGCGGCCGTGGGTCCGCTGGCAATTCGCGCCTTCCAGGTGAACCACTGGGGTGCGCGCATGCGCAGCGACACTTACCGGGGATACAACGGCTACACCATCGAAGCCGGCCGCTACCGTGTGCTGTTCGGCGGCGATACCGCAATCACCACCGCGTTCCGCAGCCTCAAGGGTTCGCGGCCCTACGATCTGGCGATTATGCCGGTGGGCGCGTACAATCCCTGGATCCACTTCCACTGCACGCCGGAGCAAGCCTGGCAGATGTCGAACGACGCCGGCTCCGAATTCTTCCTGCCGGTGCATCACCAGACATTCGCTCTGAGCAGCGAACCGTACCTGGAGCCGATCGAGCGCGTCCAAGCCGTCGCGGCAAACCATCCCGATCGCGTGGCGGTTCAACGCATCGGCCAGGAGTTCCGGATTTCGTAACGAATTCTGGCCCGCGCGACACAACTGGCGCTACACAACTACAATGCCCGTTTGCGCCGCGGCGCCGGTTTGCCCGCAGGTTTCCCTTCAGCGGCCGGCCCAGGCGCATTCGCGTAAAGCCGGCGGTACATCTCGGCGTTGCGCAGCACAGCTTGCACGTAGTCGCGGGTTTCGGTGAAAGGGATGGATTCCACGAACTCGGCCGGCTCGCGGTAGCTGTTCCAGGAGAGCCATTCCGCTACGCGGTTGGGGCCGGCGTTGTAACAGGCCAGGGTCTGCTCCAGTCTGCCGCCGTTATGGTCCAGCATCCCGCGCAGGATGAAGCTTCCGATCTTCAGGTTCACCACCGGCTGGTATAGCGCCTGGGTGCTGAAGCGCAGGATTCCGGCCTGGCGCGCGAATTGGCGGCCCGTGGCCGGGCGCACCTGCGTCAGGCCGTAAGCCTTGGCAGAGGAGATGGCATCCGGGTTGAATTCGGATTCCTGGCGGATCAATCCGGCCAGCAGGAACGGGTCCAGTTCGCGCTCGCGAGCGGTTCGCACCAGGTCGGCACGGTACGGGAGTGGGAAAAGGAATTCCCAGTATTTGCGCGGCGCATCCCGCACCGCCAGGTTCAGATAGTCCGGCGTCAAGGACTTCATCATGCGCATGGCCCGGTGGGGCGCGTCGGCAGCGCCGGCCAGTTCCATGGCCAGTAGCGCCGGCTGGCCGTCGGTGCGGGCGCCGAAGCGCAGTTCCGAATCGGCCAGGTCGTCCAGGCCGGCAGTCCGCAGAAGGCGCGAACGCTCAATGCGCGCGGCGGTGGCGGCGCCCTCGGCGGGAACCGGCTGCGCAGCGGGAAACTTCAGGCTGGCAAGCCACTGCGCGGCGGGTTTGGAACGATCTTTCGCAACACCAGTTTTCGCAACACCAGCTTTCGCAACCCCGGCGATTTCACCGCTTCGCAAACGCTCGCCCGCCAGCATGGCGTAGTAGTGATTCTCGAAGCTCTTTGCCAAAAGCTGGTAGGCTGTCCGGGCGGCGGCGATATCGCCCTGATGCTCGAAATCACGCCCCAGGAAGTACAGCGCGGCCCCGGCCGTGAAGTGGCCGGAATAGTTGCGCAGATGTTCGGCCAGCAATTCTGTGGCGTCGCCGGCGCCTTGCATATAAGCGTGGAACGTTACCTTCCAGTGACACTGGGCCGCAACCGGTGCGCTGGGAAAGTCTTCGTACGCCGCCCGGTACAGCGGGACATAATCGTCCGGCCGGTTGACCAGCAGATAGCGGTTGGCGGCGGAGACCATCGCCTTAAGCCGCCACGGCGATTTGGGATATCTCGCCGCAAGATCTTTGATGGCCGCCGTCATCCCGTCGTCATTATTCAGGCGGCGGGCGCATTCCTCCAGATAATACTGGCGCTCGGCGCCGGCCTCGGGTTCAGTCACTTCAAGGTCTCGAAGATATGCGTAGGCGCTGCCGGTGTTGCCGCCCAGAAAGTCGGCCGCGCCCAAGCGCACGCGTGCCTGGTCGCGTTCCGGACCAACCAATTGATTGAGCAGCGATTGGTACTCGGACCGGGCGGCGGCATAATCGCGCAGTTCCATCAGGCGGTCCGCGCGGCGGAGCGCTCGTTCGGGCCGCGGCGCGGGATAGGCGGCGCCCATGGCGTCCTTGAGTGCCAGCAGCGCGGCAGCGGAACGGTCGGCGGCATCGCCGGTGAGGTCCTGATTGTAGACGCGCTGGTAAAACTCGGCGGCGGCCGGCAGATCGTTAGCGGCCTGGTAACAATCGGCCAGCGTGATGTCGCCCTCCGGCTGCGGCAGCGCGGCGTAGTGTTCGCGCAGCAAACGGGTGGCGCCCGCGGCATCCGTTGTCTTGAGGGCGCGGGCTTGCACCAGCCAGGCTTTGCCGGAGAGGGGCGAAGTGGCGGTGTGTGCGGCTGCCACATCCCTGCCGGCAGCTATGCCATCAACCGCGGCATCGTTCGATTCCACTCGCGCCGCCGCCAGATAGTAGGCCGCATAGTCGGCGATCTGCGGAAGTTTGGATTGAACAGGCGTGAGCGCGGCAACCGCGGCGGCGTAGTCTTTCTGCTCGTAGACCGCGACACCGAGCGCCAGGCGCGCCAAATAACCGGTCTTGTCCCCAGTGTGAGCTTCGACGTACGATTCAAGCGCAGCGCGGTTGGGGGCCGTGGGGAATTCGCGATAAGCGCGGGTCAGGCCGGCCAGGTCGGCGGCGGGCGCAGCGCTCCACAAGGCCGTGCTCCATATGGCGAGGCTCGACAAAGCGAGGCTCCACAACGTCAAGCCGGCCAGCAAGCCCGCGCTACTGAACCAGCGGGCCGGGATAAGTTTTGCCAAGCAGGTCCGGGTCGTCATTGGCTAAAGTCCTGGTCAGTTCCAAGTCGAGATAATCGACCATGCTGGCGCAGGAGTCGAAAAATGTCGTCCGAAAGGTCTCACGCGCGGCATCGATGGGTTTGCGAAGCGCTTCGTAAAGGCTGCGCTGGGCCCGGCCGCTCTGTACCGCATCGGCTTCGAAAAGGCGCATCTCCGCCACATGCACCCGGGCAAACCGCTGCGCGCGCAGGTGAATCTGCTGCTCTCCCGCGGGCAGACTGTCCCAACTTTCCACCGGCCCAGGCTGGTGGTCCGCTACCAGTCCCACCGCTGGTTTTGCGACCGATGAAGCCGCCGGCAAAATGCTCACCAAATCCGGTGCCGGGACCGGTTCAGGAATGGCGCTCCACACCGCCGCGGCCACCTGGGTGAGTAATTCGATGGCCGAGCCTTGCACGCTTCCCCCGGCCTCTCCCCAGGCATAGATCAGGGCCGGCACGCGCTCTCGCACCACCACCGGGTAAACAAAGACGCGGCCAGTCGGGGGGTGATTGAGAACCTGGATGAGTTCAGCCGAGACTTCGCCCGGTGTGGTGACTGCGGTCACGGGGTCGCGGCTCTCGATGGCGGAGGCCAGGGCCGCGGCGGCGGGCAGCTGAATTTGTAGCGTGGCGAAAGCTTCGGCGGCGGCTTCAGGCACACCGCGGATGCGTTCCGGTAAGGCCGTATCGTGCGCGCTATCGTGGACGATCCGGAAGAGCGCGGCGCCGGTAGAGAATTGCGCCGCAGCGTCCAGCAATGTGCGGCGCAGTTCGTCGGCATCGGGCGCCATGCGGAGGCGGCGCACGGCCTGGTTCAACCGGTCGGCGAATTCCCGGTGCGCCTGCTCGCGCGATTCGATGAAGAGTGCGTCGGCTTCCCCGGGCAGTGACGAGAGGCGGTCTTCCAGAAGTTGGCCGAAGGGAGATTTAGGGGGGCCGGGAACCATTCCTGCATACATTCTAACAAGGTGCGCCAAAACCGCAGCGTCGCACGCTAAACTTCTGCTCTAAACTTTTATTCATGGAATCACTCTTGGGAAAGAAGGCTATAGTCACTGGAGGAACGCGTGGGATTGGTCGGGCCATCGCGGAGCGCCTGCTGCGCGAAGGAGTGGCGGTCGCCATCTGCGGGCAGACGCAAGAATCGGTTGACCGCGCCGTTGGCGAAATGAGTTCGCTCGGAGAGATCTTTGGATACGCAGCAAACATCAGCCGCATTGAAGAGGTTCGCAGTTTTTTCCAGGCCGTGGACGCACAGTTCGACGGTCTCGACATCCTGGTCAACAATGCCGGTGGAGCGCGATACAAGAAGGTGGCGGAGATGTCGCCCCAGGAATGGCACCAGAATATCGATCTCAACCTCAACGGCGCTTTCTACTGCGCTCACGAGGCTCTCCAGCGGTTTCTCAAGCGCGGCGGCGGGTTCATCGTAAATGTGTCCAGCCTGGCCGGCAAAAATGCCTTTAGCGGGGGCGCAGCCTACAACGCGTCAAAATTCGGGCTCAACGGTTTTACCGAAGCCCTGATGCTCGATCATCGCCACGACAACGTGCGTGTAAGCTGCATTATGCCGGGAAGCGTGGATACCGAATTTACCGGCGACCCGCAGAAACCGCGCTCCGGCGACACCAGTTGGATGATCGCGCCCGAAGATGTTGCCGAAACCGTTGCACTAGTACTACTAATACCCGCGCGTACGATGATCAGTGCTGTCGAAATGCGGCCCTCGCGCCCCCGCAAATAGGCCTCTCACAGCGTCGGGATGTTATTTTACTTTAGTTTACGTGGTCGCATGAAACCTGGCCATGCAATTGCTTCATCCAAGAAAGTGAAGGGGAGAAGCGACAATATGGGGCGGCTAAACAAGCAACTGAATCCAGCGCAAACCGGTTTTGAAGCTGAGAAACTCGAGGTGGACCTGCATCGGCGCATCGTGGGCCAGGATGAGGCTATCCAGCAGATCATCAACGTCTATCAGACGCATCTGGCGGGGATGTCGAGCCCCGGACGGCCAATTGGCAACCTGCTTTTCCTCGGGCCTACCGGCTCCGGCAAGACGCGGCTGGTCGAAGCCACTGCGGAGAGCCTGGTGGGAGACGCGCGCGCGGTCATCAAGATCGACTGCGCCGAGTTTCAGCATAGCCATGAGATCGCCAAGCTGATCGGTTCGCCT
Organism: Bryobacterales bacterium; assembly: GCA_963817515.1. GTDB lineage: Bacteria > Acidobacteriota > Terriglobia > Bryobacterales > Bryobacteraceae > DATMNI01. The sequence goes on from CAWFPJ010000020.1 coordinate 70,757, forward strand.
CCCGGATATCTGGGTCATCGGGAGACGCACCCGCTGTTAAGTCAGGAGGTTCTGAATCAGCACCATACCGACAGGATGAAGGTCAGCTTTGTTCTGTTCGATGAAATCGAGAAGGCCAGCGATGCGCTATGGAACTTACTGCTGGGCATCCTGGACAAAGCCACGCTGACGCTGGGCGATAACCGCCGTGTGGACTTTTCGCGAGCCTTGATTTTCATGACCAGCAATTTGGGCGCTTCCGAAATGAACTCCATTCTGCGGCCGAACCTGGGCTTCGCGGCCGGCGCGGGCGAGCGCAATCAGGCAGCCGGACTGGTGGATGAGAGCCTCACCGGAAAGGTGATGCGTGCCGGGGTGGAAGCCGCGCGCCGCAAGTTCACGCCCGAGTTCATGAACCGCATCGACAAGACCGTTGTATTCCGGCCCCTGGGTATTAAGGAACTTCGCAAGATCCTCGACATTGAGCTGAACATCGTGCAACAGCGTATTTTTAACGCAGCCAGCGCGGCACCATTCGTGTTGACGGTCACCGATGAGGCCAAGTCTTACCTGCTGCGCGAAGGCACTGACATGAAATACGGCGCCCGCCATTTAAAGCGGGCGGTAGACCGTAACCTGGTGCACTCGCTGTCGAACCTGATCGCCACCGGCCAGGTGCGCGGGGGAGACCTGATCCGCGTGGATTTTGACAGCGTGCTCTTGGGCCTCACCTTCTTCAAGGAAGCCGAGGACATGTCGGCTCACGTCATGGCCCGGATGGTGGACACCACGGTGTTGCCACCGGCGGGTGCCATGACGGCAGAGGTCGTGGTGGAGATGCCGAAGCCGGCCAGCGCCAAGTCCACCAAACGCTAAGTGTCGAGACTCTGACGAAACTGCGACAGTAGGGAGCGGTTCATACCGCTCCTCTGTTACAATCCCCTTCTGGGTGCCAATTCCAGCCGAGCAACAAAACTCCCGCCTGATGCGGGCAATGTTCAGTACTGTCGCGCCGCGTTATGATTTTATAACTCGCGCATTTTCATATGGAATGGACCGGCATTGGAAGCGCTTCCTGGTTGAGCGCGCGCGCCTGTCCAAGACCGCGGTGGTGCTTGACCTTGCCTCGGGCACCGGCGACTTCTCACTGGAAGTCAGCACCAAACATCCGGAATCGAAAACCGTTGCGGTAGATTTGACTGAGCGCATGCTCCAACTGGCGCGCACGCGAGGCGTGGAACACACGGTTTGCGGCGATGCCGGGCTTTTGCCCTTTCCCGACGGCTGTTTCGACTGCGTCTTTATCGGCTACGGGCTGCGAAATTTTCCGAATCTCGCCGGTGCGGTGGCTGAAATCGAGCGCGTCACACGTCCCGGCGGTTTGCTGCTGAGCCTGGATTTCTTCCTGCCGTCCAATGGCTTAATGCGGCAGTTGTATCTGGGCTACCTATACGCCCAAGGCGCATTCTGGGGAACCGTACTTCACGGCCGGCCGCGGGTTTACACATACATTCCAGACTCGCTGAGAAGCTTCGTTTCGATTAACGATTTTTCATCGCTGCTGCGCCGCACCGGCTACGCAAAGGTGGACACCCGGGGTTATATCCTGGGGGGAATCGGGCTGCACTGGGCTGAGAAGCAGGCGGCAAGTTTGACGGTGGCCAAAAAGCACCGCAATGGCTGTAAGCTACCACTATGAAGGATCACGTCGGTGGTGTACGAAGTACTCCCCTGATGGAGTATGAGGGACCCGCTTGGTGAGGTATGAAGGAACGGCTCGGCGGTTCGGATTACCGCTTCATCGCGGTCTGCTTTGCATTGCTGGCCGGGACCATCTGGTACTCCGCCGGTAATTTCTACCGTGCCTTTCCCGAGGCCTCCATCGATTTCCGGGTGAGCCGCGAGGATGCGCAACAGGCGGCCGGCCGTTTTCTCGAAACACTGGGCTACCAGACCGCGGGCTACCGGCAAGCGGCGCGCTTCGATTTCGACGACGAAGCCAAGACGTTTCTCGAGCGCGAAGCCGGGCTTGAGCAGGCCAACCAGATCATGGGCACGCGCGTTCGCCTGTGGCGCTGGTCGAACCGCTGGTTCCGCCCGCAGCAGAAAGAAGAGTTCAGCGTCGACATTACGCCCAAAGGCGAACTGGCGGGCTTTGAGCACCAGATTGCCGAGGATGCGGCCCGCCCCGAAGCCACCACCGAACAGGCGCGGGCCCTGGCGGAAGATTTCCTTCGGACCCGGCTCCAGCGAGATCCCGGCACGCTCGAATTCGTCGAGGAGTCCGACCAGACGCGGCCGCATCGCGTGGACCGCCAGTTCACCTGGAAAGAGCGCGACTTCAATTTGCACGACGCCACCAACCGTCTGGAAATCACGGTTCTGGGCAACCAGGTGGGAGCCTACAAGGAGTACCTGAAAGTTCCCGACCAGTGGAAGCGCGATTACGAACGCCTGCGCTCGAAAAACGAAGTGGCGCAAACCATTGACTCGGCCGTGCTGGTGCTGCTGATGCTGGGGCTGGTGGTGGTGATCGTGATGCGCATCCGCAGCCAGGACGTGAAATGGCGGCGGGCGGCGCTGGTCGGGCTGGTGGGAATGATACTCGGTTTCTGCTCGCAGTTGAACCAGTTTCCGCTGCAGGAATTCGGCTACCCCACTACCGATTCCTATGGCAGCTTTGTCTCGCGCCAGTTGCTCAACGCCCTGCTGGCCGCGCTCGGGGCCGGTGGATTGCTTTTCGTTCTCACGGCCGGGGCGGAGCCGCTGTATCGTGAGGCATTCCCCGGCAAAGTCTCGCTGGCAAATCTTTTCCGGCCGCGCGGCCTGCGCACCAAACGGTTCTTTCTGGGCACCATCCTGGGGATCACGCTGACCGGCATCTTCATCGCGTATCAGACCGCGTTCTACATCGCGGCGTACCGGTATGGCGCATGGTCGCCGGCCGACGTGCCGTATTCGGATCTGCTCAACACGCGATTCCCGTGGCTCTTTGTGCTCTTCGGCGGCTTTCTGCCGGCGGTCTCGGAGGAGTTCCTGTTCCGCATGTTCGCCATTCCCTTCCTGCGCAAGCTGACACGCTCGGTGGCGGCGGCGGTGGTGCTGGCGGGCTTCATCTGGGGCTTCGGGCACGCCGGGTATCCGCAGCAGCCGTTCTATATCCGCGGCGTGGAGGTGGGCCTCGGCGGTGTGGCGCTGGGCCTCATCATGCTGCGCTGGGGAATTTTGCCCACGCTGGTGTGGCACTACTCCGTGGACGCCATGTACAGCGCCATGCTGCTGGTGCGTTCGCACAGCCTGTATTTCAAACTGTCGGGCGCGGCCTGCGCGGGCATCATGGTGCTGCCGCTGATGGTGGCGCTGGTGGCCTACTGGCGGCGCGGCGGCTTCGAACCGGAAACCGGGCTGCTGAACCGCGATGAGGTTGCGGAGCCGGAACTAACGCCGGAGGAATCACAGCCGCAGGGAGCTCAAGACGCCACGCCTTCCGAACAGGCGGCCATGACGGCGTACCGGCCGCTCGCGGGCCGGGTGAGAATTGCCGCCCTGGGCGTCTTCGTGGTGTGCCTGCTGAGCCTGCTGATTCCCGTGAGCCGGTTCGGGGAATCGCCCAATTTCCAGATCACGGCCGATCAGGCGCGCGCCGCTGCGGACGCTTTTCTGAAGGCACAGGATCTCGACCCCGGCCCATTCCGTCATGTCACATATCCGGCGGTGCATTGGGGAGGCGAGGACAGCCTGGCCGGCAAGTACTTTCTGGAGCGCCGTCCGGTCAGCGTGGCCTCGCGGCTCTTCGAACGCAACCGCCCGGTGCAGCATTGGCTGACGCGATACTTCAAATCGCTCGACCAGGAAGAGATCACGGTTTCGGTGCATCCCGAAACCGCCAAGGTTCTGGGATTCGGCCAACCATTCCCGAGGACCGGCCCGGCGCCGACATTCCCCAGGACCGCGCGCGCCAGATTGCCTCATCATTCGCCAGCGCGCAGGGGCTCGACGTAAACGCCATGGACCTGAAGGAAAGCTCAACCGAAAAGAAGAAGGCGCGGCGCGACTACACTCTGGTGTGGGAGGCGCGGGCCGACCCGCGCAATGTGGATGAGGCCCATTACCGCGTGCAGGTCGGGATTGCGGGCGATCGCGTCTCGTCCCTGCGCAGCTACTGGAAAGTGCCGGAAACCTTTCGAGCGCAGCCGCGAGCAGCGGAACGCGCTTTCAATCGTGGTGTTGCTGCTGCGCATCGTCGCGGTGGCGGGCGTCATTGTCTATGGGCTGTGGCTGCTGATTCACAGCATCCGGCTAGGACTGGTGCGGTGGCGTGCGGCCATCCGGCTGGCGGCCCCGGCCACGCTGCTGTTTGTGGTTGGGCCGCTGCTCTCGATCGGTCTGATGCTGAAGGATTACAACACCGCGATTCCGCTTGAAACCTATCAGGCTATGACCTACGTGGTGCTGCTGATGAGCCTGGTATTCGGATTCCTGTTCATGGGCGGCGCGGCGGCCCTTCTGACCACGTTCCATCCCTCCAGCATCGACGCCCTTCGCGCTGGTCAGCGCCGCGTGCTGGGCTGGGATGCCGCGGTGGCCGTGCTGGTGGCCATCGGACTGGGCCTGTTCCTGAACCAACTGGACGCGGTGCTGGCCAACCGTTTCCACGCGCAGGCGCTCTACGCCATCGGCAGCCCCGATATCATCGCCAGCAGGGCCCCGGTGGTAGCCGCCGTGGCAGGCGCGCTGCGATCAATACTGACCTATGGCGCGTTGCTGACGCTGATCGGGCAGTTGGTGTACCAGGTGCGGAAGCCCTGGTTACTAGCCTTGATTGCGCTGGCGGCGTTGTTCGCCGGACTGCCCGGAGAGATCCGGACGCCGGGCGAATTCCTGCTTCAGTATGCGGAAGCCGCGGTAGCAGGCGGGTGCGCTGTATGGTTCTGTCTGTGGATCGCGCGCGGCAATTATCTGGCTTACGCGCTGGTGCTCTGGATGCTGGCGCTGCGCGCTCCGATGATGCAGTTGTTCGGGAATGGCAACCCCACTCTGCAGATGCAAGGCTGGGCATTGGCGGGAGTGCTGGCCGTGAGCATTCTATGGGCGGTGGCGCCGGCGGTGGGACGGCGCGCTGCACCGGCCGGCTAAACCCTGAAGCTATTGCGCGAGGAAATCCAAGCGGTCTTGGTACGCGGCGGCTGACCCGGCATACTCCGGCACATCCGCCAGACTGGTCTTGCCATACCAATACGCCAGGGTTGCGGCATACTGGGCGCTCGATGTCGAAGGCGTCCACGTGCCATTGCCCGCGGCGTCATCGGCGCCGCCCACTTCAAGCGACGGGAACCGGCCGTAAATCCGTCCTCCCAGCGTCGATCCGCCAAGGACCAGCTGGTGTCCGCCCCACGCGTGATCGGTGCCGCCGGATTGGTTCGGCACCAGCGTCCGGTTGAACTCCGTATCGGTGTAGATAGTAACGCTCTGGGCCATACCCAGTTCACTTAGGCCCCGGTGGAACGCCACCAGAGCATCGTCCAGTTCCGTAAAAAGCGCGGCCTGCCTGTTCAACTGGTTACGGTTGGTTTCGAATCCGCTCCGCGCAACCAGGATGGCCTGCTGGCGAAACTCGCCCAGCTTCAGAGCGGATAGAACCGTGCTTAACTGGCGCCCCAGCGAGGTGTCGGCCATTCGGCCTTGAAGAGGAGCCGCGGCGATGGCTGCCACCAGGCTGCGGTGGCGAACCGGGTTCGCATCCGGAGCCGCCAGCGTTACGCCGTGCGACAGCGACAACACCGTCTGGGGATTCGGATTAAGTGCTCCGGAAACCGCCCAGGGGATCGCCATGTAGCCGTTCTGCAGGTAGCGGAGCTGCATTTCCCGGCTGTAGTCCGAAGCGTCTCGCGAAATCCGGTGGTCCGGCGCTACGCGGCCGACGTTGGCCACCACCGCCAGGCTGTTCTGGTTATAAAGGTCCCGTACTCCGGGAAGGCTGGGGTGAAAACCATAACGGACCGATGGGCCGTTTTGCACGGGCAGCAACAGATCTTTTGCCAGTCCCAAAGCGCCCCTGCCGCGAGCATAAGCATCGTATGCCGGCGAATCCAGCGGCACGATCATGTTGTTGCTGTCGTTTCCGCCAATCAGATAGATGCAGACCACTGTCCGGTTCGCCGCAGCGGCCCAGCTAACCGGGGCCAAAACCTCCGACAAGCCGAACGCGGCTGCAGCTCCGGCCCCCATCTGGAGACCCAGGTTGAGAAACGACCTTCGCGACTCATGGTTGGCTTGTTTCAATATGTTCTCCCCAGCAGGCTTTGGTCACCAGTCTAGCGGACAAGCCCTGCGGAAAGAATAGGTTCGACGCCGCGAAAGCTGACACGCCGTACACTGCAGGGTACTCACTGGTACTGGCGGTCACCTATCGGGTGCGCCCTGGCTGAACCGCGGCCATCGCAACTCCCTTCAACACTACGACCGGCGCACCCCGGAACCCTGCCTGTTGTGGTACTGTGTGGCTGGCGGAGGTGAAATGCAAGCTACCATTCAACCCTCGACAATGACGCTGCCAGACCGGGCTGCGGCCTCACGCGCGCCCGTCAGGAACATCGCCGTGGATGCTTACCGCGGCTTCGTAATGCTGCTCATGATGGCGGAGGTCGTACAACTCTCGCGCGTGGCGCAGGCGCTTCCGGGCAATTGGTTCTGGAGCCTTCTGGCGTACCACCAGACCCACGTGGACTGGGTCGGCTGCTCCCTGCACGACACCATCCAGCCGGGCTTCTCCTTCCTGGTAGGCGTGGCGCTGCCCTATTCAATTGCCAGCCGCCTGGCCAAGGGCGGGACCTTCGGCAACATGTTCGGCCATGCGCTCTGGCGGTCCCTGCTGCTGATTGCGCTGGGAATTTTTTTGCGCTCCACGCACAGCAGCCAGACATATTTCACCTTTGAAGATACGTTGACGCAGATCGGACTGGGATATCCTTTTCTGTTCCTGCTGGGCTTCCGGCCGCCGCGGTGGCAATGGGCGGCGCTTGGCGCCATCCTATTCGGCTACTGGCTGGCTTGGGCCATGTATACGTTTCCCAATCCTGCGGCGGGAGCGGGATTCTTCGCCCACTGGGCCAAGAACAGCAACCTGGGGCACGCCTTCGACTTGTGGTTTCTTAACCTGTTTCCAACCAGCAAGCCTTTTGTGGGGAACAACGGCGGCTACCTGACCCTGAGCTTCATTCCCACACTCGGCACTATGATTCTGGGCTTGGCGGCCGGGCGCTGGCTTCGAGAATCAGCACCGGCTATTCCCATGCGGCGGCTGTTGGCGGCCGGCGGCATCGGAGTCGCGTCCGGGCTGCTGCTGCATTTTGCCGGCATCTGCCCCATCGTGAAGCGCATCTGGACGCCCAGTTGGACCTTGTTCAGCGGCGGCCTGTGCTTCCTTTTCCTGGCCGGCTTCTGCTGGTTGATCGAGGTGAAGGGTTACCGGAAGTGGGCGTTTCCGCTGGTGGTGATCGGCATGAATTCCATGGCGGCCTACCTGATGGCGCACCTGTTCGAGAGCTTCATTCTGGATTCACTGCGGATTCATTTAGGGCTCCACGCCTTCGCATTCTTCGGTACGGCTTTTGAGCCCCTCATGCGCGGAATTGCCGTATTGCTGGTCTTCTGGCTGATGCTGTGGTGGATGTACCGGCGCAAGCTATTCTTGCGAGTCTGAACGAAACGGACCTACTCTTTTGGTTCCGGCCTGGTGGCTTCGAACTTGATCTGCTTCAGCAGTTCGGTTTCTTTGTTGAGTTCGGCTTTGCCCGCGGGAAACTGATTTCCGGCAGGATGTAGGCCAGGACGTCGGCGTTTTGCTGGCGGCTGAGCGTGCCGGGGCGGCCTTCGGGCATCGACACCCGAATTCGTTCGAAGAGGTCGCCAACCGTGAGACCGTTCCAGTTGGCCATGAAGGCGCCGCCCGAAAGCGGAGGCGCTTCTTCGCCGCCCGAGAGCGACTGGCCATGGCACCCGGAGCACTCCTTGTTGTATAGCGCCTGGCCGCGAGTGGCCTGCGCCGGAGTGTAGACTCCATCCCAGACCGAGCGCGTGGGATCTTGTGCCGCCAGGACAAAAACCAGACCGATAAGAATGCCTGCTCTACTGAGGTATTGTGAACGCAATGTACTCACCGGAATAAGGGCCTCCGCTGACGGCCACAACAATGTACTGCCTGCCGTTCAGCATATAGGTCATGGGCGATCCGCTCTGCGGCGCGGGCATCCACACGGCGCCGGCTTCTTTGCCGGTGGCCTTATCGTAGGCACGCAGCATGGCGCCGCGCGGATGTTGGGGCGTGGTGGTCACCTGGCCATCGCCCGCGATCACCAGGGTCTTGGTGATCAGGGTGCCTACGTTGTAGCCCGATTGGCCGGTGCGCGGGATGTTCCGGCCCTTGAGCGCGGGGCTGTTGCGAATCACATCGGGAGTGTCGCCGTGGGGCGCCTGCCAGACGATTTCGCCCTTGTCCAGATTGATGGCGGAAATGGTTCCGTACGGTGGTTTGATGAGCGGCAGGCCTTGAATGTTCAGGCCGCCAAAACCGCCACCACCAGCGGCCGGGGCTGCGGCGGGCGCCGTGCGCGCGGGAAGCGGCGAATCGGCGCCGGCGTTTTCACCGGGTCCGCGGGCAATACGAACTTCGCGGCCCGCGGTGCCCAGGATGTAGTCCATGTCGGAGATTTCCTTGGGCGCGGGAACCACTCCGATCGCCGTCACGCAGGCGTTGCAGGCGTAAGCGTAGACGGTGTGGGTTTCGGGGTCGTATGAGCCTCCGGGCCAATTGGTGCCCCCGCTGGCGGTTCCGAGCGTGAGGGTGGCCAGCGGTCCATCCAACTTGCTGAGCGCGGGCGGCGTGAAGACCGGTCCGATCTTGTATTTGGCTACCAGCGTCATGGCCTCATCCCGAAGCGCGGGGGTGAAATCGATCAGGTCGTTAACCGAGATGCCGTTGCGGCTGTAAGCCGGCGGCACGGTGGGAATGGGCTGGGTGGGCGAATACCATTCTCCGGGCACGTTGCCCTTGGCGACGGGCCGCTCTTCGATGGGCCAGACCGGCTTGCCGGTGATGCGATCGAAGACGTAGAGGATGCCCTGTTTGGTGGGCTGGGCGACGGCTTTAACGGCGCGGCCGTTGACGGTAATGTCGGCCAGCAGCGGCGCCGAGGAAATATCCATGTCCCAGAGCGGATGGTGCACCAGTTGGTAATGCCACTTGCGCTGCCCGGTCTTCAGATCCACGCAGACCAGGCTCTCGCCAAAGAGATTGTCGCCGGGGCGATGGCCGCCATAATAGTCGCCCGTCGGCGATTCCACCGGAAGATAAACCAGGCCGAGCTGTTCGTCTACTGAGATCTGCGTCCAGACGCCGGTGTTGCCGGTGTACTCGGCCGAGCCCTTTTCCCAGGTGTCGTAGCCGAACTCCCCTTTCTTGGGGATAGTGTGGAAGATCCAGAGGCGCTGGCCGGTGTGGACGTCGAATCCGCGCACATAGCCTTTGTTGTTGCGCATGCTCCTGGGCGTCATGCCTTCGCGGAACGCGGCGCCAATAATGATGGTGTCCCTGGCTACCACGGGCGCGGACTGAATGCCGATTTCTCCGCTGACCAGGTCAGGGGAGATGATCTGATCGTCTTCGAGCTTAAGATCCACGGCGCCGCCTTTGCCGAAGGAAGGGACCAGGGCGCCGGTCCGGGCATTGAGAGCGATCAGGCGGTAGCCCGGCGTGGTATAGAAGATGCGCGCGTCGTTTTTGCCGTCGGTCCAATAAGCCAGGCCGCGGCCTGAGAGTTGGCGCGGGGCGGCCGCGCCGCGGGCGCCCTCATGCTCGCCGTGGACCCAGAGCAATTCGCCGGTAGCGGCGTCAAGCGCGATGGCCGCGCGCCGCGATCCGGCAGTGGCATACACTACTCCGTTGACCATCAGGGGCGTGCCTTCCAGCTTATATTCGGGGCGGTTGCCGAGGCTGTCGGTTTTGAATCGCCATGCCACTTCCAACTTGCCGAAGTTGGAGCCGTTGATCTGGTCCAGGGGGCGGTACCTGCTGTTGGCCAGATCGGCGCCGTAGGTGGGCCACTCGCCGGGTTTTGAAGACGATTGGCCTTGCGCCGACCCAATCATGACCGACAACATAAAAATCGACAAGACAAGCGACGAAAGGAGCGGGCCGGTCTTCGCCGGGTGCATCATGGTTCACCGCTTCAGGCCAGCAATCCCCATTCCTTGAGCTGTTTCCTGATCTGAGCCTTCTGTTCGTCGGTGGCGTTCAGAAACGGCGGCCGGGGATAGCTCTCGCGAGTTCCCATCATCAGGCTGAGCGCGTATTTCATGGGGCCGTAGGCGCTGACGACGATGGAGCGCAGGGCGGCATTAGCGTCGCGCAGCTTGTTGTAAGGTTCGTCCAGGTCTTTGCCTTCGCGCTGCGCCGCGAAGACGGCGGCGGAGTATCTGGCCAGGATATTGGCATCGGCGAAAACGGCCCCCTTGCCGGCTTTGAGCGCCGCCTTCAGGTTGTTGGCCGTGCCGGTCATCATATTCAGCTTGGGAAACTCCTTGAGGAAGCTTTCGTATTCGGGGACGTCGCCCGCGGAGTCCTTGATGCCGGCCAGGTTGGGATAGTGCTCCAGATTATGCAGCAGCTCATTGGTGACGGGGACGGCGCTGGTTCCGGGTATATGATAGAGGTACACGGGAAGCTTGGTGGTCTCGAAGATCAACGAATAGTACTTGGTGAGTCCCTCAACCGGCGGCTTTTTGTAATAGAAGGGCGGGATGACCAGCACCCCATCGGCGCCATTGGCGGCGGCGTGGGCAATCAGGTCGATGGTGTCCGGAAAGTTGGTGGCGCCGGCCTGCACGATCATTGCAAGACTGCCGCGGTGCTTAAGCGCGGTCTCGGCGATCTTTTTGCGCTCGGCGATGGAGAACGAAGCATACTCGCCGGTGGTGCCGAGCACGACCACGCCATCCACTCCCTGGGTCTTGAACCAGGGCAGCATCTCTTTGTAGAGACTCTCGTCGAATTTCAGCGCCTTGTCGCAGGGCGTGAGCGACGCTACGTACAGTTTCTGCTGGGAAGTGACCGGCGCCTTGGCCGGACCGGGCGCGGCATAGGCAGCCGCGGCCATTCCCGCCGCCCCCATAAAGGCTCTTCGCGTGGATTCCATTTTGTAATCCTCCCCTCACAATTGAACAACGCAAGTTTAGCAGACACCAGATTGGAAACTAAATGGCCCTTGGTTGAGTCTAACCATTATGCGCTTCTGGGCTTACTTTGCCGGCAAGATTGTAATTGCGGCGGGTTGCCTGTATGGCTTGCTGGCGCTGGTGAACCGGGTCTGGCCGCTTGAGGTAATGTATTTCGCCTATCGCCCGCCGCGTTTCGGCGTGGACCTGGGATACACTTTCGCAATTCTGGTCTGGTTCCTGTTGTGTGCCGCCACGCTCGGCTTGATCGTCTGGGACCAGCGCTACCGCTGCCGGGTTTGCCTGCGGCGTTTGCGGATGCCGATCGAGACCGGATCATGGAGCCGCATGCTGCAGTTCGGCCGGCCGCGCATCGAATACATCTGCCTGTATGGGCATGGCACTCTGAGGGAAGATGAATTTGTTGGCGACGCGGAGTGGGCCGGGACGGAGTGGACCCCGCATTCGGATGACATCTGGGACCAACTCTGCGCTTCCAGCGCTTCCAGCAAGGAATCCGGCGACCCCTCGTGAATCAGGTCCCCCGCTGGCGCATCGCGGCCGCCTGGGTCGTGCTGGCCCTGCTTGGAGTTTTCTCGGCGGTCTTCGCTCCTATCTATTTCCGCAATCTGGAACTGCAGCGATATGTGGTAGAAATTACACAGAATGTTGCGAACCAGGCAAGCCCTGACGACCCCCTGCGGAACCTGGTGCTCGGCAAGGCCCACGAACTGGACCTCCCCGTAAAGGCAGACAACGTGCATATTCTACGTTCGCCGGACAAGCTGCGGATTGACGTGCGGTATTTTGTCCGCGTCACGCTACCCGGCTATACGGTGGACCTGCATTTTTATCCGGGAGCAGGAAGCAAGTAGGTGGCGCCGGCGGTTTCGCCTGGGGATCGGCCGCGCATCGGCTGACATGAGAGAATTAGAGGTAGTGCCCACAACAACCAAGCGAAAGCCGCAGAAGAGGGAAGTAAAGCTCCGCATCCCCAAAGGTTCCGGGCTAACCCGGTTCGTTCTCGGTCCGGCTGGGCGGATCCTGCTGATTGCCTTCTCTCTGATAATCATCGGGGGCGCAGGAACCCTTACCTACTTTTACTCCAAATACTCGCGACTGATCGATCAACGATTGCGCGCCGGCGTATTTGCCAATACCGCCAAGATTTTTGCGGCTCCGGTATCGGTGGCCGTGGGCGACGTGGCCACGCCATCTGAAATCGCGGCAGAACTGCGGCGCAGCGGGTATAACGATTCGCGCGGCAACCCGGTCGGATACTACCAGGTTCACGTGAATTTCATCGAAGTCTTCCCGGGCAAGGATTCCTACTTCGATCAGGAACCGGGGGTCATCCGCTTCACGGGCGGCAAAATCTCGCAGATTGTATCGCTGCAGGACAACACCGTGCGCAATCAATATCAACTGGAGCCTCAGTTGATCACGGCTCTCTCCGGCCCCAGCCGTGAGAAGCGCCGCATGGTGAAGTTCCACGATATTCCGGTGGTGCTGGTGAACGCCCTCACGTCAGTTGAGGACAAGCATTTCTTTCAACACTCGGGCTTCGATCCCATCCGCATTATCAGGGCCGCATATGTAGACCTCAAGGAAGGCCGCAAGGACCAGGGCGCCTCCACCCTAAGCCAGCAGCTGGCGCGCATGCTTTGGCTGGATCCGGAGAAGCGCTGGACGCGCAAGGCGGCTGAGGTCATCATCACGGTGCTGATCGAGCAGAAGTTGTCCAAGGACGAGATTTTCGAGGATTACTGCAACCAGATTTACCTGGGCTCACGCGGCACGTTCCGCATTCACGGCTTCGGTGAGGCTTCGGAAGCTTTTCTGGGCAAGGACATCAGCCAGATCAGCCTGCCTGAGGCGGCGGAGTTGGCCGCGCTGCCTCGCTGGCCTGCGAACTTCGACCCTTTCCGCCATCCCGACCGCCTGAAGGAGCGGCGCAATCTGGTCCTGAGCCTCATGCGCCAGAACGGGTACATTGACGACCGCGATTACGCGCTGGCGATTGAATCGCCGCTCACCGTGGCCAAGGGAACCGCGCAATCGGTGGAGGCTCCGTACTTTGTCGACCTGATCAATGACGAGCTGCAGAACCGGTTCCAGGATACCGATTTCCAGTCCAACGCATTCCGTGTATACACTTCGCTCGACATGCATTTGCAGAGGGCGGCGGCCGAGGCCGTGCGGCTGGGGATGGCGAGCGTGGACGAGCAGATCAAGAAGCAGCGCCGGTTCCGCGGCCACACGCCGCCCGAGGCGCAGGTAGCGATGGTGGTGCTCGATCCGCATACGGGCGAGCTGAAAGCCCTGGTGGGCGGACGTAATTACGGCGTCAGCCAGCTCAACCACGTGCTTGCCAAGCGGCAGCCGGGCTCGATTTTCAAGCCGTTTGTTTATGCCGCGGCCCTCAATACGGCGGTGGAAGGCGCACCAGCCATACTCACCCCGTCCACCATGGTGGTGGATGAGCCTACAACCTTTTGGTTTGACGGCAAGCCTTACGAGCCAAGCAATTTCGAGCACAAGTTTTACGGCCCGGTGACCCTGCGGCAGGCGCTGGCGCGTTCCCTGAACGTAGCCACGGTGAAAGTGGCCGAGAAGGTGGGCTATGACAAAGTGGTGGCCATGGCCAACCGCGCCGGCATGAATTACAAGATCCAGCCGACGCCGGCGGTGGCCCTGGGCTCATACGAGATCACGCCGCTCGAAGCCGCGGGCGCTTACACCATGTTCGCCAATGCCGGCGATTTCCTGAAGCCCAGCTTTCTTTCAATGGTGCGCAACGACAAGGGCAAGGTGGTCTACAAGAACAAGACCGAAGGCAAACAGGTGCTGGATCAGCGCGTGGCGTACCTGATGACCAGCCTGATGGAAGAGGTGCTGCGGACCGGCACCGCGGCCGGCGTGCGGGCCCATTACGGGCTGAATATTCCAGCCGCAGGCAAGACCGGCACATCGCACGATGGCTGGTTTGCAGGCTACACCTCAGAACTGCTCTGCGTGGTGTGGGTGGGGTTTGACGACAACAGAGAGCTCAACCTGGAAGGCGCGCACTCGGCGGCACCGATCTGGGCGGACTTCATGAAACGGGCGCTGGCGTATCGCGAGTATCGCGACGTGAAGCCGTTCAAAGCGCCGACCGGAATTGTGTCGGTGGATGTGGATCCGCTGTCGGGCATGCTGTCCACGTCCGCCTGCCCCAGTTCGCGGCCGGAAGTGTTCATCGCCGGCACGGAGCCGGTGGCCTTCTGCCCGCTGCATGGCGGAGGGCGCCCCAATGTTACAAATGTTACCGGGTGGGATACGGCACCAGCGGCACCCGTCCCGGCACCTGCCGGCAGCAGCGCTCCCACTATTACGGGTTCACAGGGAGACGGCCAGGTGTCGCCTGCCGACATGGCGCGCAGGGCGGCGCGACAGGCGGGGGGCGATGCTGCCACTTCGACGCCGGCGGCTGAGAAGCAGGAACCCAAGAAGCCGGAGAAGAAGGGATTACTCCGGCGCATCTTTGGTGTGTTTAAATAGGCGCGCAGCCATGGCTAACCCATGGTTTCTCTAATCAACCAGAGGGTGTGCTAACGGCTCCCAGGTGTGCTTAAATAGGGCAAGGAGGCCACCATGGTTTTTCGGCCTGTCTCCATTGCATTAGTGGCAACCTTCTGTTCCGCGGCGGCTTTCGCGCAAACAACTAACGCCATGCTGGACGGGACCAGAGTTGTTCCTGCACCGTCGGCCGTCGATGCGCCGAAGATGCCTTTGTCGCCAGAGATGAGGGGTGATATCTTCATGGCGCGGAGAATGTATCGCGAAGCCATCGAGGCGTTCGGCGAGGGTTCGCCAAAAGATCCGATTCTGAAGAATAAAACCGGCATCGCTTTCCACCAGCTTCTGCAACTGGACAGCGCCCGAAAGAACTACGAGCAGGCGGTCAAGCTGAAGCCGGACTATCCCGAGGCGATCAACAATCTGGGAACCGTTTACTACGCCAGGAAGAGCTTTCGAAGGTCCATCGGATACTACAAGAAGGCGCTCAAACTGTCTCCGGAATCGGCTTCAATTTACAGCAACCTGGGTACGGCTTATTTCGCGCGCAAGCAGTATGTGGAGGCAAGTGGTGCCTTTCAAACAGCACTCAAGCTGGATCCGGAAGTCTTCGAGCATCACAGCAGCTATGGCGTGCTGCTGCAGGAACGGAGTGTGGAAGAGCGCGCCAAGTTTCACTACTATGTGGCCAAGATGTACGCCAAAGACGGGCGCAACGAACTAGCCATACAGTATTTGAGGAAGGCGCTGGAAGAGGGCCTCAAAGAGAAGAAAAAGTTGAACGAGGAACCAGAGTTTGCGGGGCTGCGGGAACTGCCGGAGTTCAAGCAACTGCTGACGCTGGAGCCGCGTGTATTGTAGGCTGCGAACTTACCTGCTGCCGGCGGTTTTGGTTTTGGCGGATCTGGTATTTGGAAGCTGCGCGCGCCCGGCTGGCAGGCCCGCCGTGAATCGCATCGCCATTCTTCGATTTGAGAATCTGAGCCAGGACAATTCCGCGGATTGGATGGGGCGGGCTTTTTCCGAAATCATCACGGCGGAACTGAGTGGCGCTCCGGGTATCCGTGTGCTTCCGGCGAGCTTGCTTCATGGGTTTGATCGCGGGCTGGGAGTGCGTCCGATTTCGGCTCCGGGCATCTCATCTGAACTCACGCAGGCGCAGTTGGCCGGCGCCCACGACATCGGGTACGGGGAGTACACCATACGCGGCGGAAGGCTGGAAGCGCGGCTCACCATGGAAGATGCGGCGACGGGAAAGATGGCCAGGGTGATTTTGGCTTCGGCGCCCGAAGGTGATGTGTTGGGCGCGGCCACGGAATTGGCGCGGCAGCTGGCTGGCACCAGTTCGGCGGGGCGCATCTTGCCATACGCTACGCGCAACCCTCAGGCGCTACGGGCCTACGCGGCGGGAACGGAAGCCAGTGATCCGGCGGCCGCGGAGGTGGCATTAAACGTAGCGATCGCGGCCGATCCGGACTACGCCGCGCCTTATGAATCGCTGGCGCAATTTCGGGCGCAGAGAGGGGACCGGCCTGGTGCCCTGGCCATCCTGGAGAAGGCTGAGGCGCGCGGCCAGTCGCTCCCCGAAATCGCGCGGGCGCGCCTGGCAGTGCTGGCTGCGGACTTGCGGGGCGACCGTACGCGGCTGCAAAGCGCACTGGCCTCGGTGGTGAAACTGGACCCGGGTGATTCCACCACCTGGCATGCGCTGGGCGAACTGGCGTTTAACAGCCACCAATACCGGCCGGCGATGCAGGCTCTGCAGCGCGCCTCCGAACTCGATTCCGGCGACGATGCCTCTCTCAATCTGTTAGGGTACGCCGCGGCGTATACAGGTGACCTGGAAACCGGCATGGCGGCGCTGCGCCGCTATCAGGCGCTGCGGCCGAATTACGCCAATCCGCTGGACTCGATGGGCGACATCAACCTGGCCACGGGACACCTGGCGGTGGCTGAGAGCTTTTACCTGCAGGCACAGAAAAAGGACCGCAATTTCCTGGGCGACGTCGACCTGCTGAAGGCGGCGGTGGCGCGCCTGATGTCGGGCGACGTGACCGGCGCCGACGGCCTCGCGAAACAGTATCTGGACGCGCGTACGGCGGCCAAGGACCCGGCGGCGAATTATCGCCAGGCCGAGTGGAGCTGGATCAGCGGACGCCGCAAAGCCGCTTACCAGCAACTGGCGATGTTCGCCGCCGGCGCCCAGAATGGCCCGTTGCGCGAACTGGCTTCGCGCGCCAACGCCGAACTCACTATTTGGAGCCTGATGCTGGGAGACCGCGCGGCTGCCGTGAATACGGCCCGGCAGGCGTTGGCGCTGGTCGGTCCGTCATCGGTCGCGATAGCGGTGGTGGCGGATTTCCTGACGCAGCCGCCGGCTTCATCGCAGGAATGGGTGGTGCGCGCCGAGCAAAAATTCTCCGGCGCCGGCCAGGCTGCGATCAAGGATTTCGCGCTGGCGTGCGCGCTGCTGTTGAACCGGCAATTCCAGCCGGCGCAACTTCTGCTGCAGCAAATGTGGGACAAGGGAACTCCTTCCGCCGACGAAGGTTTGCCGGTTTTGCTGGCGTGGGCGGATTTGGAAAGCGATCACGCCGCAAGCGATTACACCAAGCAGGCCGCGGCGCTGCTGCGTTTCAACCCTTCGTTGAACGCGGCGGGTCTGGGGCCGTTTACGCCGCTCTATTTGCCGCGGCTTTTTTATCTGCGCGGGCTGGCGGCCGAGAAGGCCGGCAAGCGCGACGAAGCGCGCAGCAATTACGGGCTCTTTCTGAAACTGTCCGGTCCCGACCCGCTGATGTGGGGCGAGGAGCAGAAGGCGCAGGCCGCTTCCCGGTGAAACCAGCGCGGGAAAATCGGCGGGAGCCGAAGGGACGGCCGGCCCCCCGGGTTTGGCGCCGCCACGCGCTTATGGTGGCCGCCCTGTGGGCCGCGGCGCTGCTGGCATATTCGAACTCCTTTGGCACGGGATTCGTGAATGACAACAGCGTGCTGATTCTGCATGATTCACGAATCCAGTCGCCGACGGCGCAGAATATCGGCCTGATTTGGGGACAGGAATACTGGTACGGCAATGCGGTGAGCGGCCTTTACCGCCCAATGTCGACGCTATCGTACCTGCTGAACTACGCCATTCTGGGCAACGGCAAGGAGCCGGCTGGTTATCACTGGATTAACTTCGCGCTGCACTGCGTCAACATCGCGTTGGTATATTTTTTAGTCTGGCGGTTGTTGGGAGATGGCCCGATGGCACTGGCGGTAGGCGCGGTGTGGGCGCTGCACCCGGTGCTTACCGAATCGGTGACCAATATCATCGGCCGCTCCGATCTGCTGGCCGCCTTCGGCGTGCTTGCGGGATTGCTCTGCCACATTATGGGCGCGGGTGCTGCCGGGCGGCGCAAGGCCGCATGGCTGGCGGCGCTGGCTGCGGTGACGGCTATCGGGCTCTTCTCCAAAGAGAGCGCTGTCGTGGTGGTTGCCGCGATGCTGCTGTACGACTTCACCTTCAAGAGCGGGGAGACATGGCGCGCCCGCGGCCTTAGCTATGCGGCGGTGGCGCTGCCTGCGGCGATCTTCTTCTACGTCCGCCACCAGGTTCTCTCCACGCTGCCGATCGCTCACTTTCCACCGACGGACAACCCTTTGGTGGGCGCGGATTTCTGGACGGCGCGGTTGACGGCGGTGAAGGTGATCGGCAAGTATCTCTGGCTGCTGGTCTGGCCGCAGCACTTGTCCATCGATTACTCTTACAATCAGATTCCCCTCTTCGGCTGGCGGCTTACTAACTGGGAAGACGCGAAGACGATCATCGCGGCCGCAGTCTGCGCCGGCCTGGCGGTGGTCGCCATACGCAGTTATCGCTCCAACAAGCCGGTCTTTTTTTTCATCGCGCTGTTCTTCGCGGTGCTGGCGCCCACTTCCAACCTGGTGATGCTGATTGGCGCCATCATGGCGGAGCGCTTTCTATATCTGCCTTCCATCTGCTTCGCGGCCTGCCTGGTAATGGCGGTCTATGCGATTTGCCGGCGGACAGGATGGTCGGCGCCCACGGTTCTGGCCACAATCTGCCTGGGGCTCGGCGTTCGAACCTACGCCCGCAACCTGGACTGGGCGGACCAGCAGACCATCTGGACCAGCGCCGCGGAAGTGAGCCCGGCCAGCTTCAAGACTCACATGAACCTGGCCTATTCCTTAACGGGTCCGGTGCCGGACCGGATCGATCGGATTCTGGCCGAGATGGACACAGCTCTGGCGATTGTCGACGGCCTGCCCGATGAACAGAACAGCGCGCGCATCTACGAAACGGCCGGTGGGTGGTATCGCAAAAAGGGCGATCTGCTATCGCCGGCTCCGCAAAGCCCCTCATCGCAAAGTCAGGACTGGTATCGCAAATCGCTGAAGGTGCTGCTGCGCGGGGCTAAAGTGGACGTGGCGTATATTGAGGCCACGCGGCGTCGCGACCTGGCAAGCGGCCGGCAACCGACGGCCACGGGATGGTTTCCCCTATACCTGGAACTGGGGCGCACGTATCTGCGGCTGTCCGACACCGGGCGTGCGCTTGAAGAGCTGGAACGCGGCCGACGTATTCGAATGACGCCTGAGTTCTTCGAAGAGATGTCGGCGGCGCACCGCATGATGGGCGATTCGCGGCAGGCGGCAGTCTCGCTGATAGAAGGCATCACGGTCAGCCCCGGCAATTCGAAACTGGCCTCAGAGTTAGTGGCGCTTTACCGCGAGACGGAACCGCAGGGATGTGCGGTGGTAGTTTCGGGCCGCGCCGCCAGCGTTAACATGGAGTGTCCCCTGGTGCGCGAAGAGGTGTGCATGGCCGCGCGAAATGTGGCGAGTGTGTATATGCAGACGGGGCACGGGGCCGCGGCGGAACAGACCAGAAACGGCGCCATCAGCGGCCTGGGGTGCGCGGCGGATTTATTTCATTAGGGCAGGGTGATAATGATTACGACTACGGACCAACTGGAAGAGATTCTCTCCCGCCCCAGTCAAAAGGATGCCGAGGCTCTGCGGAGCGTGGACGGCGATCTGCTGATCTTGGGCGTGGGCGGAAAGATGGGCCCAAGCCTCGCCATGCGCGCCCGGCGGGCGATGGATGAAGCGGGCCTGCGAAGACGGGTGATTGGGGTTTCGCGGTTTGGCGACACCGCGTTGCGCGCGGGCCTGGAACGGGCTGGAGTAGAAACCGTTGCGGCGGACCTGATGGATCGGGACGCGCTCAAGGCGCTGCCGGATGCTCCCAACGTCGTTTTCATGGCAGGCAGAAAATTCGGCACCCAGGGGGCGGCGCACTGGACCTGGGCCATGAACGTTCTGCTGCCGGCTATGGTGGCCGAGAGGTTCAGACATTCGCGCATCGTGGCGTTCTCGTCAGGCAACGTTTACGCGCTGCGGAAAATCGCCGCCGGAGGGGCCACCGAGGAAGTCGAGACTGACCCCGCCGGCGAGTACGCGCAATCGGTGCGGGGCCGGGAACGGATTTTTCAGTATTACGCGGACCAGGGTGGCACGGCTAGCGTTCTGTTGCGCCTTAACTACGCGGTGGAGATGCGCTACGGCGTGCTGGCGGATATCGCCCGCAAGGTTTATGAGCGGCAGCCGGTGGATGTCACCATGGGCAGCGTAAACGTGATCTGGCAGGGCGACGCCAATTCTGTGGCGTTGCGGGCGTGGCCGCTGTGCTCGGTTCCGCCGACGATACTTAACTTGACCGGCCCGGAGACGCTTGCGGTGCGGTGGATCGCGCAGCGCTTCGGAGAACTGTTCGGCGTGGAGCCACACATCGAAGGAACGGAGGCCGACTCGGCTTTGTTGAACGACGCCGCCAAGTGTCACCGCTTGTTGGGCACCCCGGAAGTCGGCATCGCCGAGGTGATGGAGTGGACGGCGGCGTGGATTCGCGCCGGGGGCCCCTCCTTGAATAAGCCGACGCATTTTGAATCGAGAGACGGGAAGTTCTGAACATGGCAGATCGAATGAACGGGTGGCGCGAAAGATTGTTGCAAGGCACCGTAATCCCGGCGCATCCGCTGGCGCTGACGGCTGACAGGAAACTGGATGAGCGACGCCAGCGCGCACTGACACGCTACTATCTGGCCGCGGGCGCGGGCGGCGTGGCGGTAGGAGTGCACACCACGCAGTTCGCCATTCACGATCCGAAGATCGGATTGTACCGCCCGGTTTTGGAACTGGCGATGGAGCAGTTGCGAGCGGGCAGCGCCATTCGAGTGGCGGGCATTGTGGGACACACCGCGCAAGGCCTTGCTTGAGGCCCGGCTGGCTGCGGAACTGGGCTACCACGCGGGCCTGGTCAGCCTGGCGGCGTTAGCCCAGGCCACCGACGCCGAATTGTTGGAACACCTGCGGGCCATTGCCGAAGTGATTCCGGTTTTCGGTTTCTACCTGCAACCGGCGGTGGGAGGCCGCGCCCTGTCCTTCGAATTCTGGCGGCAGTTCGCCGAAATCGGCAACGTAGTCGCCATCAAGATCGCGCCTTTCAATCGCTATCAGACACTGGACGTGGTTCGCGCGGTGGCGGCTTCCGGCAGAGAGAACGAGATCGCCCTGTACACGGGAAACGACGACACGATTCTGCTGGACCTGGCGACGCCGTTCCGCTTGGGCGGCAAGACGCTGCGCATTCGCGGCGGGTTGCTGGGCCACTGGGCCGTATGGACCCGCGCCGCGGTGAACCTGCTGCGCACCGTTCAGGCCGCGGGCGACCGGGAAACCGTGCCGCGAGAATGGCTGGCTCTGGCGCAGGAGATTACCGATTCCAACGCGGCATTCTTCGACGTGGCGCACGGGTTTCATGGATGCATCGCGGGTTTGCACGAGGTGCTGAGGCGCCAGGGTTTGCTGGCGGGGCGCTGGTGCCTGGACCCCGCGGAAGATCTGTCACGCGGCCAGATGGAAGAGATCGACCGTGTCTATCGCGCTTATCCGCAGTTGAACGACGACGGGTTTGTGACGGAGCATCTGGACCAATGGCTGGCGTGAAAGCGTGACCGGCTAAACGGGAACAGCTACGCGCTGCTGTCCTTCGCCCACCTGCTGGCGCCACATGGCATAGTAGAGGCCCTTGTTGGACAACAGTTCGGCATGGCGGCCCGACTCCACGATGCGGCCGCGCTCCAGCACATAGATGCAATCGGCGTGGAGCACCGTAGACAGGCGATGGGCGATCAGGCAGGTGATGGCGTCGCGGCTGGTGGCGACGTCGCGGATGGTCTGGCTGATCTCTTCTTCGGTCAGTGAATCGAGCGACGAGGTGGCTTCGTCGAAGACCAGCAATTGCGGCCGGCGCAGCAGCGCGCGCGCAATCGAAAGCCGCTGCTTCTCTCCGCCCGAAACTTTCACGCCGCCCTCGCCTATGACCGTGTCGAGGCCGGCAGAGGCACGCTCAAGCAGGCTCTGCACGGACGCCTGATGTATCACCTCCAGGCATTCTTCGTCGGTGGCGTCGGGCCGCACGAAGCGCAGGTTCTCACGAATGGATCCGGAAAAGAGCTGCGCATCCTGAGTCACAAAGCCGATGTGCTCGCGCAAACCGTCGATGCCGACTTCGTCTTCCGGAACTCCGTTGTAGTAGATGTGACCGGTTTGCGGGCGGTAGAGACCCACCAGCAGTTTCACCAAGGTGGTTTTTCCGGCTCCCGATGGGCCCACAAAGGCGATGGTTTCGCCGCGCGTTACGCGAAAGGAGATTTCGCGCAGGGCCGGCGAAGAGGCCGACTGATGCTGAAACCAGACGTTGTCAAATTTCAGGGTTTCCAGGAAGTCTACGGCTACCGGATGCTCCGGACGCGGTTCGGGCTTCAGTTTCAGGATCTCCTCGAAGTTCAGGAGCGAAGCCTCGGTCTCGCGGTAAATATTGATCACGTTACCCAGTTCCTGAAGCGGGCCAAAGATGAAGAACGAATAAATCCACAGCGAAAAGAACTGGCCGACGGTGATGCGCTGCGTAAATATCAGGTACAGCATCAGGAACAGAATGGATGTCCGCAGCAGGTTGACGCAGGTGCCTTGCACGAAGCTCAGGCTGCGCAGATAGCGCACTTTCTTAAGTTCCAATTTGAGGATCTTGGCGGTGGTGGAGTTGAGCCGGGCGATCTCCTGCTGCGCCAGCCCCAGGCTTTTCACCAGTTCGATATTGCGCAATGATTCAGTGGTGGCGCCGGCAAGGGCCGTGGTTTCACGCACAATGTGCTTCTGCACTTCCTTGATTTTGCGGCTCAGCACCGAACTCAGGCCGCCCAGCAACGGCACGGTCAGCAGGTATGCGGGCGCCACGGACCAGTGCACGCGCGATGCGTAGATCATGACGAAGATCAGGCCGATGAGCGTGGTGAACACCGTATTCACGGCTGCGGCAATAAACTTCTCCACATCGATCCTTACCTTCTGCAGCTTGCCCAGAGTCTCACCGCTGCGCTGATCTTCAAACAGGGTGTAGGGCAGTTCGAGCGAGTGGCGGATTCCGTCGGAATAGATGCGCGCGCCCACCTGCTGGGTGATCAGGTTGACGTAGTAATCCTGGAAATTCTTGGCTACGCGGGAGATGAAGGCGACGCCCACGGCGGCGGCCAACAGAAGGCTGACGCCGCTGATGAACTGCGAACTGGTGTATTCGTTGTAACGCGTGGCATAAGAGTCTATGATGTGACGGAAAATCGCCGGGTCCAAAAGCGAGAAAGTCTGGTTGATAGTCGCCAGGCCGAGCGCCGCCGCGGCGAGTTTCCAATAGTGCCGCAGGTATCGGTAGAGAATCTCCATGGATATGAATCCGCCCTCCAGGGGAATACTTTTATTGTCGCCTAAACTGGAAGTTGACGATGGCCGAGGAATCCGGAAGAATTGCCGTGGTGGCCGAGAAGCCTTCGGTGGCGCGCGATATTGCGCGCGTGCTAGGCGCGTCCAGCCAGGGTGACGGGTACCTGCACGGCAACGGCTACGTTGTGACGTGGGCCATCGGACACCTGGCGGCGCTGGCGCAGCCGCACGAGATCAACGCGGAGTGGCGGCAGTGGCGGCGCAGCCTGCTACCCATGCTGCCGTCGGAGTGGCCGCTGGTGGTCTACGAACGGACTAAGGACCAGTTCGAGGTGGTGCGCAAAATTCTCAATTCGCCGCGGGTTTCGCAAGTGGTGTGCGCTACCGACGCCGGCCGCGAGGGCGAACTGATCTTCCGCTACATCTACGAAGCCGCGCAGTGCTCCAAGCCTTTCAGCCGGCTGTGGATCTCATCGCTCACGCCGGACGCCATCCGCAAAGGGTTCGACCAGCTTCGGCCCGGCCGGGAGTATGACCCGCTGGCGGATGCGGCGCGCGGACGCAGCCGGGCGGACTGGCTGGTGGGAATGAATCTTTCGCGCGCCTATGCGCTGGCGTACGGCGAGAAGGATTTGTCAGTGGGCCGGGTGCAAACGCCGACGCTGGCCATGATAGTGGAACGCGAACTGGCCATCCGCAAATTCGTGGTGGAAGATTACATGGAGGTGCTGGCCACGTTCCATCCGTCTGGCGCACCGAAGGACACCACCTATCAAGGCACCTGGTTCAAAGAACGGGCCGCGGATCAGGAATCGCTGCAACAGGGCATGCGCCTGCCGCCGGATGGCGAAGAGGCCAACCGCATTGCGGCGCGGGCGCGCACCGGGCAGGCAGCCATCGAATCCATCCAGGCCCAGACCCAGCGCATGCCGCCGCCGGCGCTGTACGATCTTACGGAACTGCAGCGGCACGCCAACCGGCTATTCGGTTTCAGCGCGCAGAAGACCCTGGACCTTGCGCAGACCCTCTATGAGCGCTACAAACTGATCAGCTATCCGCGCACCGACAGCCGGCATTTGTCGCAGGATGTGGCGCGCACGCTGCCCGCGCATTGTCAAGACAATCGAGGAACCGTACCGCCAGCACCTGGCTCCGGGCACTGGTGAACGTCCACTCGGCCGCCGCTATGTGGACGATTCCAAGGTCACCGACCATCACGCGATCATCCCCACAACGACGCCCGAGCGGGGATCGCTGCCGCCCGAAGAGCGCAAGATCTACGATCTGATTTGCCGGCGATTGCTGAGCGCCTGGCACGAGGACCACGTCTGGTCTGTCACTACGGTGATCACGGCTATCCGGAATGCAGACGCTATCGACCGGTATCACACGTCGGGAAGCGCGGTGATGCAAGTGGGCTGGAAGGTGCTGGACGTCGCTCCTCCAGCGAAAACCAAAAAGGGCAAGGCCGGCGAGGGGTCAGCCAGCGGCAGCGAACAACGGGCGGAACAGGCGCTGCCGGCGGGACTCGCGAAGGACCAGCCGCAGGACGTGGTGGATGTGGAGGTGCTGAAAAAGAAGACGCGGCCGCCCAAGCGATTCACGGATGCCACGCTGCTTACGGCGATGGAGACGGCGGGCAAGACGCTGGACGAAAAGGAACTTTCCGACGCCATGAAGGAGACTGGCCTGGGGACACCGGCCACGCGCGCGGCCATCATCGAGGTGCTGCTGAAGCGCGAGTACGTTCTGCGCAACGGCAAGATGCTGGAAGCCACGGACAAGGGCATCCGCCTGATTGAGGTGGTCCACCCCGAAGTCAAGAGCCCGATCATGACGGGGCAGTGGGAGCAGTATCTTCGCCGCATTGAGCGCGGGGCGGCGCAGTTGGGGCCGTTTCTTAAAGGCATCGAAGATTACGTAACAGATGTGGTCGGCAAGGTGGGGGAGAGAACGGAACCGGCGGCACGACCGCCGGCGCTACCTGCGGCGCGCGCAGAATCCGGCATCTCCGCAAGACCGGCGCTGACGGAGCAGGCCGGGAAATCGCCCCGCGAACTGCTTACGAACGCGTTCGGCTTCCCGTCGTTTCGCGCCAATCAGGAGGCCGTTTGCGAGGCCGTCATCGCCGGCCGCGACGTCCTGCTCGTGATGCCGACCGGCGCCGGCAAATCGCTCTGCTACCAGTTGCCGGGCGTCACCCTGCGGCGGAACTACGCTTGTGATCAGCCCGCTGATTGCCCTGATGGAGGATCAGGCGGCTAAGCTCACGGAGCGGGGCTTCGCCGTGGAGCGCATCCATTCCGGACGCGACCGCGCCGCTTCGCGCCAGGCTTGCGTGGATTATCTCAACGGCAGCCTTCAGTTTCTGTTCATCGCTCCGGAGCGTCTGCGGGTTGCCGGCTTTCCCGAGATGCTGGCCAAACGGAAGCCGACCCTGATTGCCATTGACGAAGCGCACTGCATCTCGCAATGGGGGCACGATTTCCGTCCCGATTACCGCATGCTGGGGCAGTATCTTCCCACGCTGCGTCCGGCGCGCGTGATTGCGCTCACCGCAACCGCAACCCCACTGGTGCAGGATGACATCGCGGTTCAGTTGGGCCTGGACCAGGCGGCGCGATTCATTCACGGCTTCCGGCGCGAGAACCTCGCCATCGAGGTGATTGAGGCAGCTCCGTCGCGGCGATCGGAACTTACCAGCGAGTTGTTGCAGGATGCCGAGCGCAGGCCGGCCATCGTGTACGCGCCAACCCGTGCGCAGGCCACAGGCCTGGCTGCTGAACTGCGGGTTCATTTCCCGTGCGCCGCTTATCATGCGGGCCTGGAAGCGGGTCAGCGCAAGCGCGTGCAGGAGCAGTTTCTGGAGGGCCGGATTGAAGTGATGGTGGCAACGATCGCGTTCGGGATGGGAATCGACAAACCGAATATTCGCACCGTCATTCACACCGCGCTGCCAGGGAGCCTGGAAGCGTACTATCAGGAAATCGGCCGCGCCGGCCGCGATGGCGAACCCAGCCGCACCATCCTGATGCATTCGTACGCGGACCGCCGCACGCACGATTTCTTCTTTGAGCGCGACTACCCCGAAGTTTCCGTGCTGGACGCCATTTTCGCGCGGCTGCGCGCCGAGCCGCAGGAGAAAGTGGCATTGCAGCGGCAGGTGCCGGTAGAAGAGGACGTGTTCGACAAGGCGCTTGAGAAGCTTTGGATTCACGGCGGCGCCATGATGGATTTCGCCGAGAATGTCAGCCGGGGCCACAACCAATGGCGAGATCCTTACATCGCCCAGGGCGAGCAGAAGCAGCAGCAGCTTAACCTGATGCTGCGTTATGCCGAGTCGAGCGCTTGCCGCATGGCCTCGCTGGTGCGCCACTTCGGCGATTTCGCCGACAGCCGCAAGCCGTGCGGGGTATGCGATTTCTGCGCGCCCGCGGAGTGCGTGGGGCAGCGCTTCCGCTCCGCTACCGATGCCGAACGCGCGGCGGCGCTGCGGGTGATCGCGGCGTTGCGGTCGGGCGGCGGCCGGTCCACGGGGAAGCTGCATAGCGAATTGCATCCGGATGGCGGGATGACTCGCGACGAGTTCGAGGAGGTGCTGGGAGCCATGGCGCGTTCGGGGCTGGTGCAGCTAACCGACGCGGTTTTCGAGAAGGATGGCAAGAGCATTCCATACCGGAAAGCCAACCTGGCGAGGGGCGCGGAGGATTTGGACGATTCGGCGCCCATGCCGCTTCTGATGAAGGTAGAGGTGACCGCGGCGGTGCGGCGCGGAAAGCGCAAGAAGAAAACCGCCGCTCCGAAGGTGCGCGCACAGGCGCGGAAAGCCGTTGCCGGTTCAATCCATCGTCAGGCGGCGGGCGATTCCCGCGTCGAAGAAGTGCTGCGCAACTGGCGCCTGGCCGAAGCCAAACGGCGCGGCGTGCCGGCGTTCCGGGTATTCAGCGACCAGGCGCTAAAAGCCATGGCGGCGAACCGTCCTGAGACGGCGGCCGAACTGTTGGCGATTCCGGGGATCGGGATCGGCACGGTGGAGAAGTACGGGGCGCTTATCTACCGGTTGTTGCATGACGCGGCGCCGAGGCCTTAGCGCTCACATTCTGCTGACGATCGGCGGGCACGATGAGGTAGCCCGACACCGAGTTCGCGGCAACCTTGGTAATCACGAGTTCGCGCTTCCCGCCATCCCGATAGAACACGAGCGGCTGCTGGGCGTTCTGGTGGCGCAGTTGTATGGTTCGCCGGTCAGGCATTACCCACATCCAGCCATCCACGCGGCGGCCGGCAACGTCGGTATCAGTCAGGCCCATCGAGATTCCGGGAGACAGTTCGCGGCTGTGGCTTTTGGGTACCTCAAAGTGCACCTTGCGCGGGCCGGGATTGTGGTCAACGCTATTCGGTTCGCGTGTGATCGTCTCGGCATCCAGCTCTTGGCGGGCCACAGGAATGGCCGGCGGCGGCGTTTCTGGACGCATTTCAGTAACCTGCTGCTCTGGCAGGTTGGGCGACACCTGGCGAGCCTTCACGATAAAACGATCGGGCGCGGAACCTACATAGTAGAAGGGATAGCAGGTGACCAGTGTGAGCGTGTTTTCCCCCGGCGCCGATGCCAGCACGGACACATTATCTGGACTGACGATGGAAGTGCCGGTCACCTCATAGTCATAGTTATTCGACAGCGTGGAAATAACGATGCGGTCGTGCGCTTTGATTTGGCGTAAAGGACGGAAGAGCGTGTCGCGATGGCCGGCCACGCCTACGTTGCCGGAATGACCGGGCAGCGCGGTAGATGGAATATGACCAGCGGCGCGACGGAGCGTGGCGTCCCCCACTCCCTCCTCAATCATAGTCGTGAGGTGCAGTCTGGCGATTGTAAGTCTAGCCGGGAACGGCGATGCAGATGGCGGGGGAACGACGCGTGCGCGCGGCGGGTCTAATGCCCCCTGCTGCCGGTCTAATGTTAGCCGATTCTGGTCAAAAGTCTGGCTTGTGCGGTACTGATGCCAGGATTGTTCGGCATAGAACCAGCCGGTATAGCCAAGTGCACCAAGGCCAATCACGAGAAACAGAAACCGCGTGAAATGCCAAAGCCCCGAACGCCCGCGACGCCTCTTTAGCCGTATCCGGAGAGTCATTTATTTTTCCGCGTGTTCCGCTCACGTTCGCGCTTGCTTTCGCCAGGAACGTGAGCGGGGGTGCAAGGATGTCATTTCTACACTTACGCGCGGCGCTTACGGCGCACGCTCATGACAACGAATACACCAAACGAAGCCAATCCGGCCAGCGCAATCAGAGGATAGTAACTGGCGGTATGGGGCAGTTCTGTGGGAACAGGCGCGGGCTCAGGCGCGGAAGCCGGTTCAGGCGCAGCGGCCGGGGTCTCGACAGCCTCCGGTTGTGTAGCGGGCTCAGGCGTAGCGACGGGAGTGGGTGCGGGCTCAGGTTGCGGGGCGGGCTCCGGTTGCGATGAAGTCTCAACCGACCGGTCGGCTTCCGATACCGCCGTTGTCTGGCTCTGTGTTTGGGGCTGATCTATCTTCTTGCTGTTGGCCGCGAGTTGTTCATACATCGCACGCGGGTACTCAAACTCCTGACCGAAGTTATCGCCGGGGTAGAACCAGGCCCTCAACGCGGTTGGTTGTCCCGTGGGTGTCTCCCAAAACATGAAGGCGCTCTTACCGGTCGGCTGGAGCCGGTAGTTCGGGATTGCCAGCACGGTCGTGATGATGTTGGTTTCGTTTTCGTTAAAGATTTGAACGACGTGCCGGTCCGACTGCGAATCAAGCAATCTCAAAACGTATGTGCCGGGATCAAGTACTTTGTTTGGAATCAGAAGTGGCTCGTTGGTCGTTATGATGGTTTTCTTATTCCATTCGTCGGCTCTGGCAGCCGGAGAAAACCCGACTGCGAAGAGAGTAAGAGTGGAAGCTAAAGCAAATGTTTTCATTTTTGAACTGTTCATGACTTTTTTCCCTCCCTGGGGCAATAAATTCTTTGGCGCGATTTCGAACCGTCATCTCAAGGACTGTCCGTTAACGCGCTCAATCGGTGCCTCATGCGGAGTATGTGCATGTTGCATGCCAGGAATAGGTCTTAGTTCATACGTTGGGCGGCATCTGGAGGCCAGCATGGTGAGCTTGTCACCAGCGCTGGGATTGGTTCCCGCGCACAATTATGGCTGGGATTTAACGACGGAAGAAACGGCAGGTCATTCGGTTGTTCGGAAGTGACCTGACGGCAGGCACACTACCACCTCACACAACCAGCTCAATGAGGCATGCGCCCAGGTGGTAAGGAGTTAAAACAGATTTTCAGTCGCGCAGATCGGGCTCGGCGCTGGGCCGCTAATCCATTTCTCCCCGAGCCTTTTTCCGGTTTCTTTTGCGTGCAAGAGCTTGTTTCACGCGGAGTTTCTGGCCCGGCTTCAAATAAAAAGCGTGCCTCTTGACCTCCCGAATGATATCCTCTTGCAAAACTTTTCTCTTGAAGCGGCGAAGGGCATTCTCTAACGTCTCGCCCTCTTGCAGCCTTACTTCAGCCAAACGGCACCTCCAGCCAGACCTGATACCCCTCCCGTGCTCGCGGATCCGCGAGATATCGATCAGGAGGGAGGCCAAATATAATCATACTACGCCGCGCATGATAGAAGGTGACGCAGAGCTGCGCAGTGATCCGGCCGCTGCACGGTAGAATCGTGAATGCCAGTTGGAGGCTCGATTGAAGTCAGCGGACGTGATCATTATCGGTGGGGGCATAGTGGGTTCAAGCGTAGCTTATCATCTGACGGAAGCGGGCTGCCGCGACGTGCTGGTGATCGAGCGCGAAACGCAGCAAGGGAAGGGTTCCACCGGCAAGAGCATGGGCGGAGTGCGGGCGCAGTTCTCCAGCATCCCGAGTATCCAGATGTCGCTTTACTCCATTCCGTTTTTCGACGCGTTTGACGAAGTGATGGGCTACCCGGCCGGATACCGTCCGCAAGGATACCTGTTCGTGGCGACCAATGAGCGCCACATGGCCTACCTTCGGCAGAACCATGGCAAACAGGTGGCAGCCGGCTTGAAATCGGTGCAACTGCTGAAGCGCGATGATGTGTGCCGCCTTGCCCCCGAACTGCGCTCCGACGATATCGCCGGCGGAAGCTTCTGCCCCACCGACGGTTTCGTGGACCCGCACAGCGTGATGACCGGCTTCATCCAGAAAGCTATGGAGCGCGGCGTGCAACTCCTGCGCAATGCCGAAGTGACCGCCATCAACGCCGATGCCCAGGGCGTCTGCGGAGTAGAGACCACCCAGGGTCCGGTTTCCGGCCGCACCGTGGTGAACTGCGCCGGCGCATGGGCTGGATTGGTCGCCAAACTGGCGGACGTCGACCTGCCGGTGGAACCCTTGCGCCGCATGCTGGTCCCCACCGAGCCCTTCGACAAGGTCTCGCACCAATCGCCGCTGGTGGTGGATATGTCTACCGGCTTCCATTACCGTCCCGAAGGGCTCGGCCTTCTGCTGGCCTGGAACGATCCCGAAGAAACCCCCGGTTTCAAGACCGCCTTCGACCCCGCCTTTATCGAGAAGGTACTGACGCGCGGCGTGGGCCGTCTGCCGGTGCTGGAGGAAGCCGAAGTGAATCCCAAGCGCGCCTGGGCCGGCCTGTACGAAATGACGCCCGACCATCACCCCGTGCTCGGTCCGGTCAAAGGCCTGCCGGGATTCTTCCTGGCCAACGGATTCAGCGGCCACGGTGTGATGCACTCGCCAGCCACCGGCCGAATTCTCGCTGACCTGATCGTCCATGGCAAGTCCACCTTGGTAGACACGGAGATGCTGGGGTTCGACCGGTTCGCTGCGGGGCGATTGATGCCACAGGAGACGGCCGTATTATGATCGTCTACACCGGATCGCTTGAGGATTCCCATGAGCTGATCCAATTCCTGAGGCGCGAAACGGTTAACCTGCGGGCTTTGCGAAAGCTGGTGATCTCCCGGAACAAGACTGTGGTGCGGGACGTGAACGGCGATGGCATCGAATTCCCGGGTCTGACTTACGGCTGCGCAACTCTGGAAATGGTCCTGCGGGAAGTGGGGGTGGTATTCACACCTGCAACGCTGCACAACCCGAATGCGACTGCCGACGGGGTGAAGGAATTCGTCCTCAGCGCGCGCAATCCTTGGGGCCATGAGCGCGTGCTGTAACCGCGTCCCGTAAATCAGATGGCTAAATCAAATGGACTGGCGCCGGTCTTTCGTTGAGGTCACTGCTGCCCGTCGGGCGGCGTGACATTCGCGGCATACTGAGGATGCTCGAAATCGTGGAAAATATAAATCTGCTCGTTCCAGGCCGCGGGGTGCGCGCGCATCCACTTCAGGTGCGGGAGCTTGCCGAGCTTGCGTGTTTCGTGTTCCGTGTTGAATTCGCGAATCGCCAGCAACTCGCCGGTGAATTCGTTGTAGCATGCGCGTTCCGGCCAAAGAATGTCGTCAAAATAGCAGAAGACCCGCGGCAGCCGCGCATGCTGGGGCGTGCCGAGAATGCGGAAGGCCTGCTTCGTGGAACTGTAGTAGTCCAGATCGAAGGAAATGAACCCCACCGGCGGCAGATTGGGGCTGTCGATCAGTTCCTGGGTGGTCTTCGACACGTCGCCGATCACCAGCTTGGCGCGGCGCAGTTTTTTCCGCAGCGCTCCTTCGTCAATTGCGTAGAAGCCCTCATTCCACACGTAGGGCAGATCCCGATAATCGCATGGCTTCGGCATTCCCTTTCCGGAATCGAGCCCGAATACGGCGATATCCATGCCGAAGTGGCTTCCCACTTGTTCGCAGATACTTTCCAGAGCCAATAGCCCTTCGCCCCGAGCGACTCCGAATTCGATGGCACAAATACTCTTGAGGCCGAGTTGCCGGGCCAGGCTGGCAGCCGAATAAACTCCATAGGCGTAGGCCGGCCGGTCCCAAATATCGAATCGTACACGCACGTCGACACTTCCGATCGGCATCTTGTGCCAAAGCCGAAGCGCACCCGGAACCTTGGCAAGCAGGTGGAGGAAGTCCATAAGGAACCACGTTATCACCCAGCCTCAATCTATAGCCACCAGCCAGCCGCGAAACAGCGCACGGGACCGCTAGGATTTCGTTTTCTTCCTTTCCATGCGTGCAGGGAACGGCTGCAGATTTTTCCCGGAGCCAACCGGCCCCGTCACGGCTACTTCGAAACCGTCAGGCCGTCCACTTGAACCTCAAGCAGATGATTGACGCGGATTCCGTAGATGCCGTCAGTCTTCGCCGCGGCGCCGCTCCGGGGTTCCGTGTGCACTACTTCGCCGTTGACCACAAAGTCGATTTTGTCAGCGCCCACCCGCACTTCGAGCGCATTGGTGGATTTTCCGCTGGCGTCCGGTTTCTTCACCGCTTCGTTTGGCGTCTTCGGGGACACGTTGCTGGTGGTTGCGTCGCCGTCGCGGCGTTTGATGAGCCACGTCCCGTTTTGCGCAACCACAAAGTACAGGTAGCTCTGCTGTGGACCTTCGAGACCGCTGCCGCCAAAAACCAGACCGTAGTAGTTGGTGTGGCCGCTTGGCTTCATCAACGTAAACGTGCCCTTGAGAGTGTAAGTGCCCGACACTGTATTTGAAGGCTTCCAAAACACCGCTGCTTGGGGATCGATGGCGTGGAGACCCGACTCCGTGCTCAAGAACTTGATATCGCCGGGGGCGTCGGGGTCTGACGCGGCGGTGCTGCGATCGACGCGCATCTTCCAGCCTGGCGGCGCTTGAGCGACAAGCGGCGAAAAAGCCACCAGCGCGACTATGGCAACGTGAACGTGACGCTTAATCTCGTGGATTTCCATTCGGGCTCCTTGGACCGGAAACCATTATATATCCCCAACGGGACTCAGCCAGCAGAACTCTTGTCTCATGCCAGATGAGCCTGAACTGGGGATTGGATTCTCACGCAAGATGAGCCTGAAGGGGGAGTTCGGGATGCTGGGGGTTGATCATCAGCATGGACGACTCAGAAGGATGGAGCTTGGAGCAGATCCGAGGGTTCCTAACGGGCAGCAACGAGGTACGGTTTGCCGGGCAACGGCGCGAAGAAGTGTACGGATGGGTGGAGCAGACGTTGGTGAGACAACAGTACGCCAGCCTGAACCGTTCCGGCAAGGGTTTGGTGCGGAGTTACGTGGCGCCAATGACGGTTTGAGCCGCGCCCAGGTGACGCGGTTGATCACGGCGTATTGCATGACGGGGCGGGTGAAAGAGGTGGTCTACCAACGCACCAAATTCGCCACCCAGATCCGCGGGTTTCATTCCGACAACGGCAGCGAGTTCATCAACTACAACGTCGCACGTCTGCTGGAAAAGTTGCTGATCGAACAAACCAAGTCGCGGGCACATCATTCCGGCGACAACGGCTTGGTGGAGACCAAGAACGGAGCCATCATCCGCAAGCACATAGGGCACGGTCACATCGGTGCGCAGCACGCCGAGGCGATGAATCAGTTTCTCCGCCAACACCTCAACCCGTACATCAACTTCCATCGTCCCTGCGCGGTGCCCAAGGTCCTCACTGCAGCCAACGGCAAGCGCCGCCGCGTGTACCTGAGGTGGGCAACACCATTCGAGCTGTTCCAGCAAGTACCCCAATGCGAGAATCACTTGCGGCCACAGGTCACACTGGCGGAACTAGATCGTTTCGCACAACTGGAGTCGGATACCCGGCACTCATGCTGGCTTTGAACGCTGGGATGAGAGACGCTGAAATCCGCACACTGCAATGGGAACGGCTGGACCTGGCGAAGGCGTACCTCACCGTTGGCGGCAGCAAGACGGAAGCCGGGGAAGGCCGGACCATACCGCTTAACACGTCGTTGGTTGAAGCCTTTGTGGAGTACTCGAAGTGGTACACCAAACGATTCGGGACCATCCAGCCCAACTGGTACGTCTTCGCCTTCGGCAAGTCGCATGGAAGCCAAACGGCGTGCCGTTCAAGCGTTGGTACCAATGAAGGCGATAGGGACAAGCGGCGAGACCGGAGTAGCGACGTTAAATGCCGAAACGGTGGAGATTCCCAAAGACTCCGCCAAAGAATTCACCAAAGTAGCCCACGTCAACTGATTGCCCGGGTTTAGGCGCCTGCAAACACGTGAAAAGATTGGCTCCTCAGGTAGGACTCGAACCTACAACCCTTCGGTTAACAGCCGAATGCTCTACCATTGAGCTACTGAGGACCAAGGTGGTGATATGTCTATTTAAACAGACGCCCGCTCGGAGTGTCAAATTCCGTCCGCCGGGCCCCTGGGTCAAATCATCTCATTGAGCAGTTCCGGACGTGGGCTCGGGATCACCACCTTATTTACCAGCATCCCCTTCTGTCCCACCACTTGCGCCGCCGCGTCCACGGCGCTCT
Source organism: Bryobacterales bacterium (assembly GCA_963817515.1). Classification (GTDB taxonomy): domain Bacteria; phylum Acidobacteriota; class Terriglobia; order Bryobacterales; family Bryobacteraceae; genus DATMNI01. The sequence goes on from CAWFPJ010000020.1 coordinate 105,685, forward strand.
GCACCGCCGCCACGTTCCCCGTCATCGTGACGAACGCCTTTCCTCCCAACGCCATCGCCAGCCGGATCTCGATCAGCATCACGTTTGCGGACTTTACCGCCGCATCCGCGCCTTCAATCAACGACGCCACGGAGAACGATTCGACAATTCCCAATGCCTCCAGCGCTTCCACCTTCGTCGTCCCGCTGATTGCCGGGAAAACTGCTTCGTGCAGGTTCGGTATCACGAATGAGTCGATCACCGAAAACCGCGCGCCGCTCACACCCGCCGACACAGCCGCCTGAACCGCCGCCACATCGCCGCGCACCATCACCATGTACTTGCCGGAGCAGATGGAACGCGAGAGCACCACGCTCACGTCCGCCGCTTTCAGCATGGAATCGCAGGCCAGAAACCCCGATGCGATGCTCGTCAGTTCGATCAACCCGAGTGAGTCTTTTGCCATGATTTATACCGCGCCGTCCATGCCACCCTGCCTCATGCCACGATCTCGACGTATTCCGGCGTCACCGTTCGCACCTTACCGTCGATGCTGGCGTGGATGTTCACCCCCAGCTTCCCTTCGTCCACGCGGCCTACCACTTGCCCCTTCTTCACCTTCTTGCCTTCCTGCACCACCGGCGCCGCGGGCTGACCCGCATGCTGCCGCATCTTGATCCGCGCCACAGCCGGCCTGTACTCCACCTTCTGAAACGGTGTTTCCCCCTCGTACTCCTCCACTTGCAGCCGGCGCCGCAATTGCATCAGCGGCACCCGGCGGTACTCTTTCATGGGGTGTACTTCCACCGGCGTTCGTCTGCACGAACTTAATCCCCGCCGCGCGCTGGTCCCTCTTACCCTGGTCGCACGCTTCCTTCGGATACAGATCCTCCGGGCACGCGTACAGCGTGCACAACCCGCATGAGCAGCACAACTCCGACCATTGGTTCCAGATGTCCGCGCCCGTGGTCGTGAAGCCCAGGCTGCGCATCACCTTGTGCGGCTGCACGTCGTAACCCAGAAGGTATCGCGGGCAGAACTCCGTGCAGTAGCTGCATTGGTCGCAGGCCGATTTGCCGATGTGGTTCATCTCCTGCTGCGACCGCGTTTTCCGCGTCATCAGGTAATGGTCGCGCGGCAGAACGATCAACCCGCCCGTCGTCTTGGTCACCACATCGTCCAAATCGAACGTCAGCGTGCCCATCATAATGCCGCTGATGAAAATGCCGAAGTCCGGCACCGTAGCTCCGCCGGCCCAAGCCAACAGATCGCGAAACGGCGTGCCCACCGGCGCCCAGAATGATTTCGGCTCCTTCACCGCCCCGCAAACCGACAGAAACTTCTCCGTCACCGGCGTCCCCTGTTCCGCCTTGTGCACGTTGTACAGCGTCTCCACGTTGTTCACCACGCAGCCCACCTGAAGCGGGATACCCGCCGGCGGAATCAGCCGCCCCGTCGCCGTGTAGACCAGTTCATACTCGTCCCCGGAAGGGTAGAAATCGCCCAGCATCACGAACTCGATCCGGTCCGTCTTCAGGCTGTGTTTCAGTGCCTCCAACGCTTCCGCGTTCTTGGTCTTGATGCCGAACTTTCCCGTCTTCGAGCCAACGGCATCCATCATGGACCTCATGCCCGCCAGAATCCCGTCGGGGAAATGCCGCATCAGCTCCGCGTCTTTGTGAATCAGCGGCTCGCATTCGGCGCCATTTGCGATCACGTATTCCACTTGAGACTGCGCTTTGACATAGGTAGGGAAACCGGCCCCGCCTGCGCCCACCACGCCGTATTCGCGCAAGGTCTCGCTAAGCATAGATTTTAGGATAGTACTTTACGCGGGCTGACAGAGCTACGACCGGGGATGCCAGCGCGAGTTCAGAAATTTCACTGGTGCAGCCGGGCGACTTGCATAAGACTACGCCCCTGCGCCGGTCATCTGCCGTTTGGCATCCTGCGCAAACAGGTAAACCGAGAACAGCGGCTTATGATCGCCCTTACCCCAGCGGTTCACGGCCCACTTTACGCGGAGATACTTCACCTCCGGATGATCGGAAAGATCGCAGAGAATCTGATACGTGCCGCAGTAGAATTTTTGCGGAAACGACGCTAGTGGTTTGGTTCCCCAATCCGCGCCGTCACCGGAGCCCCAGATGGAGAGATCGATACTTTCCTGTTCCACAATCCGAGTGATGCCCAGCGTGAGAACGAGCGTACCGCCTTGTTGGCTGCCCAAGCCAATGGCCGGCCCCGTTCCTGCCTCGCGAACTGTGGTCTCTTCTAGCAAGAACTCTGGAAGCATTGGGGTATCTTCCTCGGCGCTGCCAAGATTCTACGGTCTCATTTTTAACTTTTGAAGCTGATTGCGCGCCTTCTCTAGCGTCTCATACTTCTTGCAAAAACAAAAGCGAACTTGTTGGCTTCCGCCGCGTGGGCTGGCATAGAAACTGGATCCGGGCACCGCCGCAACTCCAACTGTTTCAATCAAGTGACGAACGAAGGCCACGTCGTCCGCAAATCCCAGCTCCCCTATATCAGTCATGACGTAGTAAGCGCCTCCGGGTATGAAGCAGCGCAATCCCACGCCCTCCAGGCTGGCCACGATGTGGTCCCGGCGTTTGGCGTACTCGCATGACAGGTTCTGGTAATATTCCGGACCCATACCAAGCGCCATCACGCCGGCCTGCTGCAACGGCGCTGCGGCCCCTACTGTGAGGAAGTCATGTACTTTGCGGATGGAGTCCGTCAAGTCCGGCGACGCCATCACCCAACCTACGCGCCAACCGGTGACCGAATAGGTCTTGCTCATGCTGTTGATCAGAATCGACCGGTCGCGCATGCCCGGCAACGACATAATCGGGATGTGAACGGCCCCATCGTAAAGGATGTGCTCGTAGATCTCGTCGGTGATTGCCAGGGCGTCAAACTCCTGGCAAAGCCCGGCGATGAATTGCAGTTCCTCGCGCGTGAATACCTTACCAGTGGGATTGTTGGGGGAATTCAGGATGATGGCCTTGGTCCGCGGCGTAAAGGCTCGGCGAAGTTCTTCGCGATCGAAGCTCCAGTCCGGAGCCCGCAGGCTCACGTACCGCGTGTTGGCGCCGCACAACTGGGTGTCGGGCCCATAGTTCTCATAGAACGGTTCGAACAGCACCACTTCGTCGCCGGGATCGAGCACCGCCAGCATGGTTGCGATCATGCCCTCGGTGGCGCCGCAACAGACCGCGATTTCACGCTCGGGGTCCAGATCCATCCCATAAGTCCGCCGATACTTGTTGACGATCGCGTCGCGGAAAGGCTTGGCTCCCCAGGTGATCGCGTACTGGTTTATATCGGCCGCGATGGCTTCAGCCGCGGCACGCTTGAGTGCCTCAGGCGCGGGGAAATCGGGGTAGCCCTGAGCCAGGTTGATGGCTCCATGGCGTATGGCCAGGCGGGTCATTTCGCGAATAACCGATTCGGTAAATCTCAGGATGCGCTGGCTCCGAAAGCGAGCGCGCAGTGCAGTGGCAGAGGTCGACACATTTCGAGAGTATGAGAACTGGAGGTGGGATGTAAAGCGCGGCCTGCAATGGAACCGGGAGGCCTTCCCCGCAATTTGCAGGTCAGGCCCGATGTCAGTAGAGCCCAGTGTCAGTAGAAAAGGGTAACTTGAGCGAAATGATAGCACCTGACTCCCTAAAGAGACTATCCTCTCCTTAGTTATCGCCTGAGTACTTTCCCCCTCCTCTTGCCCGCGAGTACCCGCAAGAATCAAGCGCTGCTACCACATGGTTTTGCTTGTTAGTTGCCTCCGGTACCACTAAACTAAATGTATACATGAATACGTGTATGGAACTCTCAGATCCCCGGATCATCGACGTACTGTTAGCCGGCTTGGCCTCGTCCAGCCGACTCACACCGATAAATGCAAAGCTCCTGCCGGTTCCCCGGTCCAAAATGCAGCGGAAGCGGTGCAGTTGCTCTAAGTGCCCCCAATGCCTTGACAACAAACGTTGGGAATCGATCTTTGACGCCAAGTTCGCGGACCCCGACTATTATAAGGAACGGCCCGTGAGACACTCGTCTTCGCTCGACTGGATGCGTTAGCCGGGTAGGCTCTACCCACAATCGGGATCGCCTTTGTTCCGAATACATTCGTTCTGAGTCCACGATTTCATGAATGCAGTCTGATATCGCAAAACTGCTCCCCTGAATGTGACCATCACGATCGCACATGCGTAGGAGCTTCCAAAGACCCCTCCGTATTAATCACCATCACGCGAGACTCCGTCCGCAAACCAAGCCGGCTTTTCACCTCCGCGAACCGCGGGTCGCCGCACAACGCCAGAAGACCTGCCAGGCCGGCCGCACCCGATTCGCCCGCGGCGATTCCCGATTCCTGCAACAGCCGCACCGCCTCCAACGCGAAAGCATCCTCGATGGCAATAAACCAATCCACTCCGCGCCGGATCGCGGGCCACGCAGTCAGCGAAACCTCACCGCAGTTCAGGCCCGCCATGATGGAGTTCTGTGCGCCTTTTGCGGTGGCGGGCCTCCCACCGGGTGACGCAATGGATTCCAGCAGTCCGGCCGCGGCTTCGGGCTCAACCGAAACCAGCAAGGGCAGTTCGCCACCCGTGCGAAAGTGATTGACCGCGGCGCATAGAAGTCCGCCCACTCCGGCCTGCGCCATCACCACATCCGGTGGCTGCAGCCGCTGTTCGGCGCGCTGTTCTTCGTACTCGCCGAACAGCGTCTGATAGCCATCCACAACCCACTGGGGAATCTCCAGATAGCCCGGATATCCGGTATCGGCCACAACCTGCCATCCGTGCGCATGGCTTTCGGCGGCGCATCGGCGGACAGCGTCGTCATAAGTTCCATCCACGATGCGCACTTCGGCTCCCTCCTTATGGATGTTTTGAACCCGGCGCAGAACCATGTTGGAGGGGACGAAGACGGTGGCCCTGGCGCCCATTTGACGCGCCATCCAGGCCACCGCGCGGCCGTGATTTCCATCCGTCGCGGCGGCAAAGCGAGGAAGCCTGGAGTGGCGTGCGGCCAGGCGGGACATGGCCCAGGAGGCGCCCAGGGCTTTGAACGAGTTCAGCCCGAACCGCGCCGACTCATCTTTGACGTAGACGGCCTCCACACCCACTGCCCGGGCCAAACTGGAGCAAACGCGCAGGGGCGTGGCCGCATAGCCGGGCAGGCTCCGATGAAAACCGCGCACCGCGGCGTCGTCCCTTATTCCCGCCTCAATCGATCCTCGAAACGCATTGAAGCAGAAGCGCACCGGGTGTAGGATAGCACTGGCGCTCTCGCTATGCTGCCTCTTGCGCTAAACTGATAATCGAGATGGCGCGAAAGGCGGAAGGAGCAGAAATGGGCGGGAATGTAGTACTTCTCCCATCGGACGTCGTTCTGCGGCCTCCCGTAACCCTGGATGACTTGAGAGCCGACACGGAGTATGATCCCGAAGGGGCCGACGAGTTCGTCGCGCTGATCCGGGCGCTGCGTCAGGAAGGCTCTCGTCCCATCGCCGTCTGATGGACGCCACAACGCCCGTGGTTGTGGATACAGCCGCCGCTGCGCAATTGAATGTTCCGCTCGTCACCCACAATGCAGCGGACTACAGAGCCGTAGATGATCTGGTCCTTCTGACCGCGCCATCACAATAGCGCTGGAACGAAGTCCTGGTGCGCCCGGAGAGACTCGAACTCCCGGCCTACTGGTTCGAAGCCAGCCGCTCTATCCAACTGAGCTACGGGCGCACAACTCTGTTGATTTTAGCAGGACGGCGGACAGTAGATTACTGGCAGCTCTCCGCGATCCGCCGACCCTCGCACTCTAAGCTTCCGCCACCACCGGATTCACCAACTTCCCCAGCCCTTCCACTTCAACCACCACCTCATCCCCGGCGGCCAGCCAGACCGGCGGCTTGCGCGCAAACCCCACGCCCCCGGGCGTCCCGGTTGAAATGATGTCGCCGGACTCCAGTGTGAATACGCTCGACAAATACGCGATCAGCTTTGGCACATCGAAAATCAAATTGCGTGTGTTGGAACTCTGCATCACCTGGCCGTTGAGAGTGAGTGAGATGTCCAGATTGTGCGGATCCTCAATCTCATCGGCGGTCACTATCGCCGGGCCCATCGGGGCAAACGTATCGAAGGTCTTGCCTATCATCCACTGGCTGGTGGCCATCTGGTAATCGCGCGCGCTCACGTCGTTCAAAATCGTGTAGCCGAAGACGTGCTCGCGCCAGCGGGCTTCGGGAATGTGGCGGCCGCCTCTGCCGATCACCACGGCAAACTCGGCTTCATAGTCCGGTTTCACGGAACTCCTGGGCAGCACGATCGGGTGCATATGGCCCGTAACCGCGGTGCTGTATTTCGAAAAGACCGTCGGCACTTCGGGGATCGCCATGTTCGACTCTTCGGCGTGGTCGCGGTAGTTCAGCCCGATACAGATGATCTTCGGCGGCTTCGGGATAGGCGCCCGCAGTTTCACGGTTGCGGGGTCGAAGCGCTCGCGGGTGGGCGCGCCCTGCACCCATCGATTCACGCGGTCCAGGGCGTCGGCGCCTCCGGCGATCAAAGACAGCAGATCGGGAAATCCGGCGTCGCGCATGCCGATCACCTCGTCGTCAAAAACCATACCTGGCTCATTCCCAGTCTGCCGCTGCAGCGTTACAAATTTCACTTGCACCTCTCCAATGGAAAATATCCGTGTCTTTGAGTTTAATCGAGTCGCCCGGTACCCTGTAGACTGAAGGCATGCACCGGCTGCTCGCGCTCGCCTTGCTGCTCCCGTTTCCGCAGTGGGGCGGAACTGCGGCCGACGTGGTGCGGGCTATTCGCGAGAACAGTTTCGACCGCGACGAATGCTACCGCGTACGCGACCTCACGCTGGTCAAGGAAGACATCCGCATTTATCTCACGGACGGCCACCTGATTTTCAGTAAGCCGGTGGCGGGCCGCCGCATCGCAGCCGTTTTCGCAGCCGACGTGGAGGGCGGCGATGGCGAGGTGATGCTGTTGCCGCCGGACCGCGCCGAGCGCCGCTCACTGGCCGCTTACATTGATTCTCCCAACCTGGATGATCACTTCCGCGCCGTGGTCCTGCTCTTCACCGGCGACGACTATGAGCAGTTGAAATCCCAATTGCCGGCCAACCCTTCGAATAAGAAAACTCCCGAAATAGGCGCGCTATTGGACGAGCAGTGGACTCCCGTGCTGCGCAATCTGGGCGCCAGCTTTCAGGCCCGCCTGACGCTCGACCTGCTGGGCGGGCCGTCACGCCGCGCGGGCCTCCTGGCCGCCCTCTTCAGCAGCAGCAAACTCGGCAGCTTCGACATTATCTACGATCCAGAGAACACGGAGCAGGTGATGGCCGGCCAGTTGGCCACACGCGACGACCATCTTTACTTCGATACCTGGACCAGTTTCGTCGCCAGGTCGTCTCGCAAAAACCCTACGCCGCCGCGCCCGGACCTGCTGGTTCGCGATTATCGCATCGAAGCCACGGTGAATCCCGATTTTTCACTGACCGCCGTCACGCGCGTTAAAGTTACACCGCAGGTAGACGGCCTGGCGGTGGCGCCCTTCGATATTTCTCCCCAAATGACGTTGACCGAAACCACGGTCGATGGCCGCGCCGCCGAAATCCTGCAGGCCGATTCGATGCGCTTCAACCTGATGCGCAATGGCAACAACCTGTTCCTGGTGATTCCGCCTGAACCGCTGCGGGCAGGCCGCGAATACGAGTTTGAATTCCATCACTCGGGAACCGTGATCCACGATGCCGGCGACCGCGTCTTCTACGTTAGCGCGCGCGGCAACTGGTACCCCATGAACCGGCTGCAATTCGCGGATTACGACCTGCTCTTCCGCTATCCGCGCGATCTGGATCTGGTTAGCGCCGGCGACGTGGTGGAGGACCGCACCGAAAGCGAATGGCGCGTCACCCGCCGCCGCACCGCCGCCCCTATTCGCGTAGCGGCTTTCAATCTGGGCGACTACGAACATGCCCGCCTGGAGCGCGGGGGATATGTGGTGGATGTTTGCGCCAATCGCAAACTGGAGCGTGCGCTGGTGCCGCGTCCCCAAGCCGTCACCGTGCTCCCGGTTACGCCCGGCCTGGGGCGGCGAAGGTTGGATCCCATGGCCCCTCAGCCGGCGCCGGTGGAGCCGCCGGCACACGATCCGCTCGAGCGGCTTCAGGCCATGGCGGCTGAGGTGGCGTCGGCACTGGAATTCATGGCTTCGAAGTTTGGCCCGCCGGCGTTGCCGCATCTTACCGTGTCGCCGATTCCCGGCACTTTCGGACAGGGCTTTCCAGGCTTGATCTATCTCTCCACGCTCGCCTACCTCAAAGTTCTGCCGGAGGCCCGCAGGGCAGCCTTTCCCACGGCGGACATCTTTTTCCAGGACGTATTGCAGGCGCACGAAACCGCGCACCAGTGGTGGGGCAACCGCGTCATCACCAGCTCCTATCGCGACAATTGGCTGATGGAAGCGCTAGCCAACTACTCGGCGCTGATATATCTGGAGAAGCGCCGCGGCACGCACTCCCTGGAACTGATGCTGGACAGCTACCGCACTGCCCTGCTGGCCAAGAATGAGAGCGGCCAGATTGTGGAGTCCGCCGGCCCCATCGTCTTGGGCACGCGCCTGGAAAGTTCACAGGAGCCGCGCGCCTGGCGCAACGTCACTTATGGAAAGGGCTCCTGGATTATGCAGATGCTGCGGCAGCGCATGGGCGACCTGCGCTTCTTTTCCATGCTCGCCGAGATTACCAAACGCTACGACCGCAAGGAGATCACCACCGAAGCGTTTCGCCAGTTGGCCGCGGAGTTCCTGCCGAAGCCGTCAGACGACCCTAAACTTGAAACCTTCTTCAGTGGGTGGATCTATGGAACCGGTATTCCCACGCTGAAGCTGACCTACACGGTGAAAGGCGCGGCGCCGGCGCTTAAACTGGTCGGAACCCTGACGCAATCGGGTGTGGACGAAGACTTCACCGCGCTGACCCCGGTGGAGATCAAATTAGCCGGCGGCCGAACCATCACGCAGTGGGTACGGTCCGCCGACGAACCGGTGACGTTCACAGTTCCACTGAAACAAGCTCCGCAGAAGGTTACGCTCGATCCGCATCATGCGGTCTTGCGGAAGTGAACCTGGTGCGGCAGGATTGCGGGACGACACTCATCTGGGACGGTCTTCAGTAAACCACTCTGGAGATCTGTTACGAGCTTTCCCGGTAGCGCCGGCAATCTTGTTGCCGGTGGGTTATTCGGCATCCGGCAAGGACCGGCAACAAAGATTGCCGGCGCTACCGAAAACTAAGTGACATTGGGCATCCAGCTTGCTATGTCGCTTCCCCCAATTCGACTAGCGTTCCGAAAGCTCGAACGTCGTGCGGTCCATTTCTTCAACGCGCACGATGAAGCGCTTGCGCCCCTCCAGCATGGCTACCGGCGCCTGAAAGCGCGCTGCCACCATGCGATCCGTGGACGTGTGCGGCGGAATGCGGTCGCGCATCACCAGACTGTCATTGAACTTTTGGCCCAGTAGAGGCACACCCTCGAAACAGCGGTTTGACGTCCATGTCGGCGGCCACCGATCCCTGATAACTCTTGCCCTGGTTGTCCTCCATTTCCACCGATACCGAGCGCACCATGAACAGCACATCCGAAGGATTCGTAGCGCGGAAATCGATCACCACCACGGAGCTGTTTTCATCGAGCGGCGCTGTCCGCACCTTGAGCAGCTTGCCGGGCAGATCCATGCGAGACCCGCGCTGCATGTATAAGACTAAGGTCACGCCCACCGCCAGCACCGCGATCCCCAGGCCGAATGCAGTGGCAAAGTTACTCTTCATTTTCAGAGCTCGCCCACTATGTGCATGATCTCTTGCATGGAAATATTGGCGGCGGAGATCAGCGTGCCGTCAAAGAGATGCGTCTCAAGACCAAGCTTGTACTTGTAGCCGTCTTTCTCGAGCGCCTGCATAATCGTCTTCCAGTCTTCCTTCTCCGGGCTCTCGGGCATCACGCCCTTGCCCTTGATCTGAAGGTTGAGCATCCGGTTCTTGGGCAATGCCTGATAGCCGTCCGGATAGGCCTTCTCCTTGCCGTAGGCGTTGTGCGGGTCCCAGTTATAGCCCACCCATTTGGAAGGAATCAGCTTCATGACATCGCTCAGTTCCGCGGCGGTGCCCACGTTCTGCGAGCCCTCGTTTTCCAGAAGCAGATAGACCTTCTCTCTTTCCGCCGTCTTCGACATTTCGCCCAGCGTGTCCGCGATCTGCTGGTACATGGTCTTGGGATCTTCCACGCGTGTGCCCGCGAAGACCCGCAGTTTGTCCGTACCCATGATCTGCGCGCAGCGGATGGCAGCCTGCAGATCTTCCGCGCGGCGGTCCCAGCGCGCCTTCTCCAACGCCAGCCGATTCGTGCGCGCTTCCGGTGTCTCCACCCTTTTGCGCGCAGGCTCGCTTCCCGGCCACGCGAACTTGAGCAGGCTGGTATTGACGAACGAGACCTTCAGCCCTTCCTTGGAAAACCGGGTGGCGTCGGCCTTGATCTCCGGTTCTGTCATCACAAAGTATTCTTTCTTGGCGTTGGGCTCGTTCTTCGGCGGATTCCGGATCTCGACGTTTTGCAATCCGTACTTGTGGGCGAACGCGATGGCGTCGTCCGTGGTCAGGCCGATCTCGTCGGTGATGGCGCTGATGCGCGATTTATCGATACGGCTTTTCGCCCAAAGTGTGGACGCACACGCCGCGCCGGCAGCCAGAAGTTCACGCCTTGTCATGACATGATTGTAATGGATAAGTTTGGACCCGGCGCATGGGCCCGGCGCATGGACCCGCTATGGACCAGTTTGGATCTTCTATGGAATGGTTGAGCCCCACCGGACGAAAAGCGGTCTTGCAGGAAGGCGACATCACGCGCATTGCCGCTGATGCCATTGTCAACGCCGCCAATTCGGCGCTGGCCGGAGGAGGCGGCGTGGATGGCGCGATCCACCGCGCCGGCGGACCCGAAATCATGCGGGAGCTCGATGAAATCCGCGCCAGGACTGGGCATTGCCCCACCGGCAGCGCGGTTGCTACCGGCGCCGGGCGCCTGCCCGCAAAATACGTGTTTCATGCCGTGGGGCCGGTGTATCGCGATGGCCGCCATGGCGAACCCGATCTGTTGGCCGCGTGCTATCGCAAGTGTCTGGCGCTGGCCGAAGAGCGCGCGGTTCGGGTGATCGGCTTCCCCGCCATCAGCACCGGGGTCTACGGTTACCCTTTAAAGGAAGCGGCCGAAATCGCCAGTCCGCGAAGTGAAGGCGCACCTGGCGAAGCCGGATGCGGGCGTGCAGGAGGTTATTTTCGTCCTGTTCGGCAAGGTGGCTTACGACGCTTACGCAGATGTGTATCGGCGAAAGGAGAGACTGTGATCGAGCGTTTGCGGGCCCGCCAGGAATGGAAGTTGCTGGCCGTGCTGCTGCGCGCCGACCGCCCGCTGGCGGCTGCCTGGTGGTTGGTGCTTCTGCTGCGCGGACTACTCCCGGCGCTCTTCGCCATCGCCATGGGTGTCTTGGTTGGCGCGGTCCAGCGGGGCGGCTCGCTCGCCATTCCGCTGGGCATGGCCGGAGCGGTGTTCGTACTGCTTCAAGTCTTGTCGCCGATCCATCACGCGATCGGGACAAACCTGGGTAGCCTCACGGCCGCGTGGCTCTACGACGAGCTGACCACGGCCTGCGTACGCCCGCCAGGCATGGGCCACCTGGAGGACTCGCGGCTTACAACCGACCTGACGATGGCGCGTGACTTCGACCTCGGCATCACTGGGCCGCCGCTCTCCATTTCGATGGACTTCATCGCGTCCGGGCTGGTAGAGATGGTGGGCGGATTGGCGTCGGCGGCGGTGCTCGCGGCGTACGCCTGGTGGGCGCCGGTGCTGCTGATTGGAACCTGGCTCGGCACACATTGGCTCTTGCGTGAAAGCGCTTTCTGGCGCGATCGCAACACCGAAGAAGTTCGTGAGGCGCAGCGTCATGCCGATTACGCTTACCGCCTTGCGGTCGACTCGCCCTCGGCCAAGGAATTGCGGCTCTTCGGGCTGGCGGCCTGGACTGTCGAGCGCTTCACCTCCCGCCGCCGGCGCCTGCTCGATCTGCAATGGCAGGCGACCCGTTTGCGCCAACGGCCGGTCTTGTGGAGCCTGCTGCTGGTGCTGTCGGCTAACGTTTTGGTCTTTTGGGCAATGGCCGCGGACGCTGCCTCGGGGCGCTTGGGGCTGGCACAAGCGGTGACCTTTTTGAGCGCCGCGGCCGGAGCCAGCATGATCGCCTTTGGCGGATTGTCCTGGGCTCTCGACAGTGCCGCCGCGCCGGCCGGTGCAGTGCTCCGCCTGCGAGAGGCCATGCGTCCGGCGGGAGCGCTCACTCTGGGCACTCACGCTGCCCAGGGTATGCCGGCACGGGAAATCCGGTTCCGCAACCTTAGCTTTGCCTATCCCCGCACCGATTCCTTGGTGCTCGATGGCTTCGATCTGACCATTCCCGCCGGTTCCTCGCTCGCCATCGTCGGCCAGAATGGCGCCGGTAAAACCACTCTGGCGAAGTTGTTGTGCCGCCTGTACGATCCACAATCGGGCGCCATCGAGATCGACGGAATCGATCTGCGTGAACTCGATCTCGATGCCTGGCGCACACGTCTCGCCGCTGTCTTCCAGGATTTCATCCACTTCGAACTGCCGCTGCGCGATAACGTTTCCCCGGCTGGCAACGCTCCCGATACGGTGATTCAGGCGGCACTGGCCGAAGCCGGCGCGGCCGATCTGGCGGAGCTTGGCACAGTGCTGGCGCGCGGCTATGAGGCGGGCACTGACCTTTCGGGAGGCCAGTGGCAGCGCATCGCCCTGGCGCGCGCGCTGTGTGCCGTAAAGCTTGGCGCGGGGGTAGTGCTGCTGGATGAACCTACCGCCCAGCTCGACGTGCGCGGCGAGGCGGAAATTTTCGAACGTCTTCTTGCCGCCACACGCCACGCGACCACGATTCTGATTTCGCACCGGTTTTCGACGGTGCGCCATGCAGACCGCATTTGCGTTCTGGAACACGGCAAAGTGGTCGAACTTGGCACTCACGATGAGTTGATGGCCGCCGGCGGCCGGTACCACACGATGTTCGAATTGCAGGCATCGCGCTTCGACGACGAGGAAGGAGTTGAGCTCAATGCCTCCGCCTGATCGCCGGCCTGACGACATGCCGCCCGCCCTGTCCTCAATGTGGAGGGCGCTCAAGCGCGCTCACCAGGCCGAACCGCGGCTGCTGGCGGTTTCCTTCGGGCTGTCGATGCTGGCGGCGCTGCCGGACGCGCTGCTGGCACTGTGGATGAAGCTGATGGCCGATGGCGTAGTCCACCACAACCGCAATCTGGCGATTGGCGCCGGTATCGGGCTTGGCGTCTCGGTGGTCGGCACCTGGTTCCTCAAAGTGACCAGTGACCGCACGCAGCGCCGGTTTCGCGACCGTGTGGCGGTGGCTCTGGAGTCTCACGTCGCCTGGCTGCAGGCTTCGGTTGCTACCATCGCTCACCACGAACGTCCTGAGTACCTGGACCGGCTGGCGATGCTGCGCAATCAGGTCTTCGTGCTGGACCACATGTACATGTCGCTGTTCGCCACCTGCGGTTGGATCCTGCGGCTGGGCGTGACCGTGGCGCTGCTGGTGTCGATTCATCCATTGCTGGCGCTGCTGGTGGCATTCGCGCTGCCGACGGTGCTGACCTCTACCTGGCGGCCCGGCGTGGAGCGCGAGGCGGACGAGCGCGGCGCCTCAGCCAATCGTAAGGCGCGCCACTTGTTCACCACCGCCACTACCGCGCCGCCGGGCAAAGAGGTGCGCGTTACCCGGATCGGCGACCGTCTGGTCAAAGAGCGTCGCGCGGCGTGGGAGAGCTGGTATGGGCCGGTGGCGGCGGCGCGCTGGGGCAGCGCTATGTGGCACACGCTGGGGTGGGCCATCTTCGGCGCGGCGTATGTGGGCGCGATCATATTCGTTTCCTCGCGGCCCGGCGCTACGCCCGGCCAGGTACTGCTGGTGCTCGCGGCGGGCTCGCGCCTCTCTGCCTACATCGGCGCCACGGTTGGGGAGATCGGATTCCTGCGCGGCTTTTGGCTGGACGGTTCCCGGCGTATGGCGTGGCTTGAAGATTACGCCGCCTCGCTCACGGAGCATGCCGACGCGCCGGCGCCGGAGCGGCTGCTGGATGGCATTCGCTTCGAGCACGTGTCTTTTGCATATCCGGGAACAGAGCGCCGCGTGCTGGACGATGTCAGCCTGGAGTTGAAGCCCGGCTCGGTGGTTGCCATCGTCGGAGAGAACGGGGCCGGCAAGAGCACGCTGGTGAAGCTGCTTTGCCGGCTCTACGAGCCCAGTGAAGGCCGCATTCTGGTGGACGGCGTGGACCTGGCGCGGATTCCCGCGGACGAATGGCGATCGCGGCTGGCGGGCGCGTTTCAGGACTTCTTCCGCTTCGAGTTTCGGACGCGCCATACGGTGGGTGTAGGAGACGTGCCGCGGCTGGAGGACGGACCGGCGGTGGTGTCCGCGGTCGATCGCGCCGGGGCCGGCGATGTAGTGGAGCGACTGGCGTCAGGATTAGAGACGCAGCTGGGCGCCACATGGCCCGGCGGAGTGGAGGTGAGCTTCGGCCAATGGCAGAAGCTCGCGCTGGCTCGTGGATTCATGCGCGATCGTCCACTGCTGCTGGTGCTCGATGAACCCACCGCCGCTCTGGACGCTGAGACCGAACACGCGCTGTTTGAACGCTACTCCGCGGCCGCGCGCGGCGGGGGCCGGATTACGATCCTGGTGTCGCACCGGTTCAGCACGGTGCGGATGGCCGATCTGATTGTGGTGCTCGACGGGGCGCGAGTGGTAGAGGTGGGCAGCCACGAAGCTTTGATGGCCAAGGGCGGGCAGTACGCGGAACTGTACGGTATCCAGGCCGCGGCGTATCGCTAACGCTATGGGCAAAATTGCCGCCTCTGTTTTAAGTGGGCGAAGGATGAGCCCGGCCCATCAAATGTTGAAATTGTTGACTATCACTGACTGAAAGGAGAAGACCATGGCGCGCACACCCATTCACCTCGGAGAGATCCTCGGAGACGAACTAGAGGAGATCGGCCTGCGGCTTAAGGAAGGATGCCGAACTCAGAGTTCCACGCGGCCGGAACCCTGACCTTTGAACTGTTTCATCTGCCGCTCCCGGCGCAATTCCAGAATCATGTCCATGACCTTGCGTTCGATCAAATCGCGTACCTTGCAGTGGTCTTCGTACAACATGAGAACCGGGTCAGGCACTTCCCATTCCACCAGGCGGAGGCCGGTATCCTCGGGCAGAAAAGTTCCGCTCATGTTGACTACCACGTCCCACTGCACGCGCCCCAGATGGCGAATGCTCTTGGGGAAGTGTTCGCGAAGATCGATGTTCTTATCCAGCATGGCGCGGATGGTATCGGGCGCTACACGGGTGGCCGGAGACACGCCCGCGCTGGCCGGTACGAGTGCATCCGAGCCATAGATGCGCGCAAAACCCTCGGCCATCTGGCTGCGGCAGGCATTGCCGAAACAGACAAACAACACGCGCTTCTTCGGCTTTTCAATCACAGTTTCTCCAGGAAAAGGGCATGCACGCGCGGGTCTGAGGTCAGTTCAGGATGGAACGTGGCAACCAGGTGCGGACCCTGCTCGATCAGCACCGGATCGCCCGCATACCGGGCCAGCACCTTCACCGGATCATGCTCCCTAGAACCATTCTTCGCTGAACTTTGGATGCTACGAATGATGGGCGCGCGGATGAAGACGGCCTCGAGTTTGCCTGGCGCGGTCCGCTGCCGGAAACTCTCATCGGTCTCTATCTCCACCACACGCGAATCGATCTGCCGGCCGTAAGCATTGCGTTCCACGGCAATATCAACCAGGCCCAGGCTTTCCTGGCTGGGATGCGATACTTCCCTGGCCATCAGGATGGCGCCGGCGCAGGTGCCGAACATCGGCTTGCGGCTGCCGAACTCGGCTAAGTCGTCGAAGAGGCCTTCGTAGCGCAGCAGCTTCAGCATGGTGGTGCTCTCACCGCCGGGGATGATGAGTCCGTCGATCTGCCCCAACTGCGCGCGTTCGCGCACGTATACAGGCTCGGCGCCGGCGCGTTCCAAGGCTGCGCCGTGCGCCGCGAAATCGCCTTGCAGTGAGAGCACCCCCACCTTTTTCACTTCACCAGCCTCGCGTCTGCATCAGCTCCGATTCGGCCATCTTCGAAATGTCTAGACCGGGCATGGCGTCGCCCAGTTCCCGGCTGGCTTCCAGCAGCTTCTCGGGGTTGTTGAAATTCTTGGCCGCCTTCACGATGGCATTGGCGCGCGCGGCCGGGTCGGAGGATTTGAAGATGCCCGAACCCACGAACACCGCCTCGGCGCCCAACTGCATTACCAGCGCGGCATCGGCCGGCGTGGCGATTCCACCCGCCGAAAAGTTCGGCACCGGAAGTTTGCCGTGCTCGGCCACCCACTCCACCAGTTCGAGCGGGGCCTGCAGGTTCTTGGCCTCATGCAGCAGTTCTTCCTTGCCCAAAATGGTGAGATGCTTCATCTCTTTCACGATGGTGCGGATGTGGCGGACGGCTTCCACTATATTGCCGGAGCCGGCCTCGCCCTTGGTGCGAATCATGGTGGCGCCTTCGGCAATCCGCCGCAGCGCTTCGCCCAGGTTGCGTGCGCCGCAAACGAACGGCACTTTGAACCCGGTCTTATCGATATGATGCTCTTCATCGGCGGGCGTCAGGACTTCGCTCTCGTCAATATAATCCACGCCGAGAACTTCCAGAATGCGCGCCTCCATGAAGTGGCCGATGCGCGCTTTGGCCATCACCGGTATGCTGACCGTCCGCATGATCTCTTCGATGATGGAGATGTTGGCCATGCGCGCCACGCCGCCTTCCTTGCGGATGTCCGAAGGCACGCGTTCGAGCGCCATCACCGCCGATGCGCCGGCGTCTTCCGCGATTTTGGCCTGATCGGCATTGGTGACGTCCATAATGACGCCGCCTTTGAGCATTTCCGCGTGTCCCACGTTGACTCGAAATCGTTCGCTCGAAAACTTATACATTCGGCTCTCCTATAAAATGTCAGGCCGGCTATGCCTGCCACACCTACACCATCGCGGGCGAAGGCTCGAAACTGCGCGAGGCGCTTTCGAGTTGGCCCGAAATGATTCGTCCCAAAATGGCGAGGCCGGTCCGGATCTGATCCGGAGCGAGCCCCGCAAAACTCAGTCGTAGTGCGCCTGCGTCCAGGCGCGAAACCGCGAAATAGCGGCCCGGCAGGTAGACCACGCCTTCCCGCTGCGCCCTGGTCAGCAACTCACCGGCGTCCAGGGGTTCCGGCAACCGCACCCAAACGTTCATGCCTCCCTCGGGCCGCGTCCAGCGCGTGCCGGGCGGCAGAAATTCGCGGCAGGCTTCCATGGTGGCCGCCAGCCGTTCCGAACCGGCGCGCAGCATGCGTTCCCGATGGCTCTCCAGCCGGCCCGATTCCGCGAACTCGAGCAGCACCGCTTGCGATAGCTGATCGGTATGCAGATCGGCCGCTTCCTTGGCATTGCGCAGGCGGTCCAGCAGCGGCTTGGGCCCTACCGCCCACCCCACGCGAAGGCCGGGGAAACTCACTTTCGAAAAGCTGCGCAGCAACACGGTGCCGCCATGGGCGTCCAACTGCTTGAGTGCGGGCAGCGGTTCGCCCTGGTAGCGCAGTTCGCCATAGGCGTCATTCTCAATCACCGGCACGCCGGCTTTGCGCGCGGCATCCAATATAGCGTGGCGCGCCGGCAGCGGCAGAGTGGCTCCGGTGGGATTCTGGAAATTCGAAGTCACCACCAGGAAGCGCGGCCGCTCGCGCTCCAGCACGCGCTCCAGCTGCACCGGATCCATGCCTTCCGGACCGACTGGAATTCCGCAGAGTTGCGCGCCCATGCCGGTCAGCAGATTCTTCAGCCCGGTATAAATCGGGTCTTCCACCGCGACCGTGTCGCCGGGGCGCAGCAGAACCCGGCCGATCAGATCGAGCGCCTGCTGGCAGCCGTTGGTGATGATGAGATCGTCACCCGGCCCAGCCACATGCTGGCTGCGGGCTTCCTCCATCAGGTAGCGGCGCAGAGGCTCATAGCCGCTAGGCGAACCCAGTTGCAGGATATCCGCCAGATCCTGGCGGGCGAGGACGGTGGCGCAGCTGGCGCGGAATTCATCCAGCGGAAAGAGATCGCGCGAGGGCCGCGACACCGCGAAGCTGATGACTTCCTTGCCCCAACCGGCGGCGTGCGCACTCTGTCCCGAGGGCTCGTTGCGCTCCAGCAGGGCGCCCCATTCCACGCGACCTTTATCACTCCCGGCGGCCATTCCAGAAGGCGCCGTGACAAAGCTGCCGCGCCCTACCTGACCGGAAATCAGCCCTTCAGTTTCCAGCATCTCGTAAGCTGCGGAGACGGTGGTCCGGTTCAGTCCAAGAAGGCCAGCCAATTCGCGAGTGGCGGGTAGCCGTTCGCCCCGCGGGAGATGACCGGAGCGAATTTGCCCGGCAATCTGGTCGAACAGCTGCCGATACAACGGGGCCTCGGCCTGATGGTCCAGAATTGGCTTGAAGTCCATCAGTCCATACCGTACCACATTGGACTGGGAGGATGGGAGGGCCCTTCAGCTATTTTGGTGCCCTTACGATTCGCCGTGCGATGGTTCGACCAGCCTCTCGAAGATCCGCATCATCCAATCGAAGGAATTTCACGTCCTCGAGTTTTAGCCGGCTGATGTTCCAAAGTCCAAAGCTGGACCATTGCGGATCGTAGTAGGACCACCATCTCACACCAACCCATCTTCGTTGTTCGAATATCCTTCGTGCCCACGCCCTGCTGCGAACATAATCCCGGCTGACAATATCGGATGGACGGAGGCCCAACTTTTCGAGCAGCGCGGGATCGTCCAGGTTGCAAATCGCCGCGTCGTCCGGGATCCGGAAGCGAGCCATGGCGCGAGCACTCCCTGGCAGGCCCGGGGCGCCTTCCAACATAGCTACAGTCCATTCCGGGAAGCGGCCAAAAGTTTCAGCGATGGCTCCGGCCGCGGCATCGCTCAAGTACAAGACCGAATAGGTTCCCGGGCTGTCGAGCCGTCCACCGCCTTGGGGCGAAACATAAAGCGCACCGCCCGGTTCGTCTTCGGCAGCGGTAGGAAGATATGGAAAGACTCGATACAGGGTTGCCACTGATGTCAGGTCGCTACTGATGCCTGGTCGCCACAGGGGCTAGGAGTAGGCCCCTTGTGCGATGCCGTCGATGGCGCGGATTACCGGCGCGGCGCCTTCCAGGACGAGGATGTCGATAGGGCGCGCACCTCCGAGCAGAGGCTCCGATCCGACAAGCCACATTGCGGCGGTTTCACGGCCGTAAACTCGCAAGATCCGCGTCAAGATGTCATGCAGGTCCACGATTCGCCGGCCCATCTCGCTGCTAATCGGTTCGGTTCCGGCGCTCCAGCGCGATACTTGAGCCCGATCGGCCCCAAGCAGGCGGGCAGCGGCATTGCTCCCCAACGCCTCAACCACGCGAGCCAGAAGCGGAGTCACATCCGCCAATGCCCCTGCCGATGGGCGTAGAACGACCATCTTGGCAGTCGGAATCCAGGCAGGAGGTTTACGATTCGGTTGAGCCATCTATCATAGTATAGCTCAACAGAAGGTGTTGAGCCTACTGAACCGTCAGCGAATAGTCCCCCGCCGTCCGGTTCTGCGACCAGACCTGGATGTAGTAGGTCTGGCCTTCCAGCACGTCCATGGCATGCTTGAGGTTGCCGCCCGCGGTGTGGACGTCGGGGCCGAAGCCGCTCGAGATCTTATCGGGGGTGAAGGTGCTGAGCGCCGGGATCAGCGTGGCCGAGCGGTTGCGGATGTTAATCGTAATAATGCCGGTGCGGGGGGCGGCAAACGAGTAGAAATCGGTGTCGGACGCGTCCATGATGTTGGCTTCGATGGACGCTCCGGTGGCGATTGTCCTGGCGCCGAAGATGTCGTCGTTCGGTTCATAAGCGTCGAAGGCTTTCAACTGGCGCACCAGGAGCGTGTACTGGCCGGAACTGCTGCCGTAACCGGACACGGCCAGATAAAGAGTAGCGCCCGGCTCGGGCGAGATGTATTGCGTTAGCGAGGCGCCGGGCTGCCGCATCTCTTTGCCGAAATCAAGCAGCCTCTGATCGCGGTCGTACACGCTCAGCACCGGGGCCAGGGTCTTGGACCTGGCCTGGATCTCGATGGAGACGATATCGCGCGGCGGGGGCGGCGTGGTAATCCGGTAGTAATCCACGTCGTTGGCGCCCTCGGAGATTTCGCCATCCACCGGTTTATCCATCGCCATCAGATTCGCCAGCCCACTGCGATTGTTGGGTTCTATTTCGTGAGTCACCGGGCCGGTGTCCTGCGTGGTGAAACCTTTCAGACGTTCAAGATTGAAGCGCACCGGTTGGTAATCGATATCCCGCGCCAGAGCTTCGCGAAAAGCATAGATGGCGCGGGAGCGATCGTTCAGTTCGGCGTACAGCACGCCCAGGTCATTGAAGATGACGGGGATGGCCGCCTGCTTGACGGCCTCTTCCAGCAGCGCTACCGCACCGCCGTAATCCTGCGCGGCAACGCGTTGGTTGGCCTGCTGGAAATTCCGCTCCACATCCGGCATCTGAAAGACTTTGCCGTAGAAGCGAGTGTACTCCGCGGCTACTGTGGCCAGACTCGAAATGTAACCTCGAGGAGTTTTGACGGGCGCGGCAGCGCGAGGTCTGGAGGAACGAGGCGGTCCGGTAAGCCATGCGGCCAGGACGGCTGCGAACAGGATTACCGGCACCCACCAGAATCGGACGATCCTCGAACGCGGCTTCGGCCCATCGGCCATGGAGATGCTCCTTATTGCTACAATCCTAATTCTAAGCGCTAACCGCGCGGCAGGTCGCGGAGGAGCAATATGAAAGGGTTTGCGCTGGTGGCCCTCGCATGCGGGCTGGCCATCGCCGCGGGGCTGGCCGCAGACAAGAAGAAGAAAAAGGAAGAAGAGACCCAGACGCTGCAGCTCCACAAGGAGCTGCCGAGCGCTGTGCTGGGCGAGACGCGGCGTCTCACATTCCACGTGACGCCGCTTTCGGCCAAGGGTCTGCTCTCAGCCCAGGTGCGCGACGCGCTCAAAGTGCTCTTGCGGGAAATCGGCGGCAACCAGGTCCTGAAGATCCGCGCCTTTGTGGCCGGTTCGGGCGACCTGCGAAGGGTGCGCGACTTGGTGAGCGAAGTATTCACCGACCACAGGCAGCCGCTTCCGGTCCTCAGCCTGATTCGATCCGGCGGCCTGCCGCTGGAAGGCGCCCAGGTAATTCTCGAAGCCATCGCGTCGGGCAAGAAAGAGGTCAATCCAAATGGGCTGGCGTTTCTCTCGGCGCCATCCGCGGTTTCCGACAATCCACTGGATCCGCTGGCGCCCCTGGCGGCCCGATCGCTCGACAGCCTGCGCCAGGCTGTTAAGACGGCGGGCTCGGAACCGGCCGACGTGGTGCGCGTGACATGCTTCCTGAGTTCGCTTGAAAACCTGGCGGCCACGCGCAAGCTGGTGGAGGCCGAATATCCGCGGGCGGCGCTGAATTACGTTCAGACGCAGCGTTCCCCTACCCAGGCCATGGCCGCGTGCGAAGCCGTGGCGCGACTGCGCCGGAACACTGGGAAGCCGCTCGAACTCATCAATGGCGAGGGTTCGCAGCAGCCAACGGGCGAATCGCAGATTGCGCTGGTGGCCGCCAGGCAGGTGGTCCTGACCGGTACCCAGGTTTCGTTCGGTTACCAGGAGCAGGATTCGCGCCTGGCGTTCGGGCGTGTGCAAAAGGCGCTGGAACAGGCGGGCGCCGGGTACCGTGACGTGGCTTTCGCGCACTATTACCCGCTGTCGAACGGCATCGCCAACCAGGTGCGGAAGATTCGCGCGGATGTTTTCGATACGTCGCATCCACCGGCCGGGTCGATGCTGGTGTTTGAAGGGCTGCCTTCCATGGACGCGGGCTTCGCGATGGATGTGGTGGCGGTGAAGGAGTAGGTTGACGTAGAATAAGACCAACGTCGTCATGCTTGCCTCACGCGTATCTGCGCTCCTGGTTGTTTGCGGCCTTTGCCTGTGCCTGCCCGCAATTCCCCAGCAGGCCGTACCCCAGCAGGCCGTGCCCAAGCAAGCTGTGCCGCAGCAGGGATCGGAAACGCCGGGGACGGTCATCCGCTCTACGGTCAACGAGGTGATCGTGCCTGTCACGGTGACCGATGAAAAGGGCAAGTTTGTCTCGAACCTGGTAGCCAAGGATTTCCGCGTCCTCGATGGCGGTAAGCCGCAGCGGATCAACTTCTTCAGCCACGACGAAAAGCAGCCCGTTGTGGTGGGTTTCCTGATCGACCTGAGCAACAACACGCGCATCCACTGGAAGACGTATCAGGATGCCATCCTGGAACTGGTGTGGAACCTGCTGCCCGGCGACAAGCGATACACGGGATACCTGATCTCTTACGCCAATGACGCCGAACTGCAGGTCAACACCACATGGGACTCGGAAAAACTGGCGGACAAAGTTCGCAAGATGAAGCCCGGCGGCGGCGCAGCCCTGTTCGACGCCATCTACATGGCCTGCACGCGGCGCGAACTGGTGAAGGGCGAACCTTACGAGCCGCGGCGGGTCATCATCATTGTGGGCGACGGTCACGACAATGCCAGCAAGAAAGCGTATGCCGAAGTCCTCGAACTGGCACAGCGCAACCTGGTGACGATCTACGCCGTGAGCACGCAGGCTTTCGGTTTTGCAAATGACTCCTCGGATGTGCTCGAGAGCCTGACGAAGAAGACGGGCGGCCACGTGGAGTACCCGCTGAACGCGCTGTACAAGGGTGTTTCGGGTTATCTGTCGAATCCTTCCGACGATGGCAACTACGCGTTGACGGTGGGCACCGGCGGTTACGCCGCGGAAATCTCCAACGGCATCATCAAGGCTGTGGGCGGCATAGGCGGAGAAATTACCACGCAGTACATTCTGCGCTACACGCCGGACATTGACCCGGAGGCCAAGCCGAAGCAGTTCCGCACCATCAGGGTGGATATCCCGGGTTTACCCAACGTGAAGATCAGCGCGCGCGACGGATACTATCCGCTCGAAATGCCGATCGCAGCGACCGGTCCGGTGGGCAAGTAGGGAACGGTCTTCACCGCAGAGCCGCGGAGACGCGGAGGACGGCGCTGAGTAAGAACCAGGCAGGTCCTAAGCCACTAGTTCAAAACGTCCATCGGGCCGGAGGTAGTATTTTCTTCCGCGCCAGAGAATCGTGTTGCCGAAGAAGCCGGCGATCCAGACCAGAAAACTGATGACGTCCTGCGCCGGTACCAGCCACCAAAGGCGCAGCGTGAGGGGATCGCGAAGGACATGGCGCGCCGTGGCCCAGGCGGCCGCGGCGCGCAGCAGGACGGTTGCTGCCAGGACGGGCCACCAGGCGGGTCTGGCGGCGTAAAGCATCCACGCATAGAAGACCAAGGCCAGCGGTAGCGGATTGGTGAAGACCTGGCCAATGTAGCCCAGCGGCCTTGAGCGGCGGGTACTGCGGCACCAGCGCAGGCGGTGTTTCAGGTTGGCAGCCAATGGTTGGGCGCCAATGCGGTGCTCAATGATGTAGGAACTGAGGATCACGCCATCGCCATGTTGCGCGGCGAGTTTGCCCATGACGAAATCTTCGGCCAGATAATCCTTGACGGCGTTGAAGCCGCCTAGGCGCTCAAGCGTGGCGCGGCGTACGGCGATGGTGGGACCGAGCGCGAACTTGACACCATCCAGCATGCGGGCCACCAGCACGCCGCCGAGGAATTCAGTGTTCAGGCCGAGGGCTTCGAGCGTGCTCCAGACGCTGCGGCCGGGGACGGCGAGGTAGGGGCAGGTGGCCAGGCCGAGATGCTGGTCCTCAAATTCGGCGGCGATGGTGGAAAGCATTTCGGGGGTGACGCGGATGTCGCTATCAGCCATCACCAGCAGGTTGTGGCGGGCGGCGGCAAGCATGCGGTCCAGGCTGTAGACTTTGGCGTTGGGATAGGGTGGTTCGCCGGTGACGATGAGGCGCGAGGGAATGGCGGGGTAACGGCGGCGCAGGGACTCGACCACGGCGACGGCGGGATCTTCGGGGCTGCGGACGGCGAAGAGGATTTCGAAAGACGGGTAGTATTGCTCGAAGAAGCTGCGAAGATTTTCCTCCAGGCCGTCATCCACGCCGGCCAGCGGCTTGAGAACACTGATGCTCGGCGCGGTGTGGAGCTTGGGCGGGCGCACGGCGCGGTAACGGAGCGCGGCGACGACGGTGAGGACGCAGTACACCATCGAACCCGCGACAAGGGCCAGTAGGAAATAGGGCATAGATTTAAGAAAGACAGGACAGGCCAGGAGGCCTATCCCACATCCAACTTCCAGGGAGTGCGATAGCGGGCCTTCAGGAAGGGTTTGACGGCGTCTTGCTTTACGGTCCACTGGGTCTCATCCCAATCCAGGCGGACGTTGTGGCGCATGGAGAGATTGGCGAGCAGGCACACGGTGGAGGAGCGCACGCAGGTTTCGATCTCGCTGGTGGGCTTCTGGCGCGTCTTGATGCACTCCAGGAAATTCTTCCAGTGAGGCACGTTCATCTGGGCCATCTCCGGGTCCTTTTCATAGGTGGCGGCGGTCAGTTTGGACTTGTTGTTGGCGGGGATCACCCAGCAGCCGCTGCGGCTGACGATGATGGTGCCTTCGGTTCCGTGGACGACGGATGCCGCGTTCTGGTTCCCGAACATAGGCAGCGGGTTGGCGGTGCGGCTCTCATAGGTAGCGAGGAACTTCGCTGTACTGGAACGTGGCTTCCATGCTGTCGGGCGTTTCGGTATTGTCCTCGACATAGAACTTGCTGCCCAGCGCGGAGACGGCCACCGGCATGGGTTCACCCAGGCACTGGTGCAGGGGATCGATCAGGTGCACGCCCCAATCCGTCATGGCGCCGCCGGCGTAATCCCAGAAATAACGGAAGGTCGGGAAGGTGGCGGCTTTGACGCCCCAGCGGTTCGGGTTGAAGGGCACTTTGGGGGCGGGACCAAGCCACATGTCCCAATCGAGGCCGAGAGGCGGATCGCCATCGGGCGGATTGCCGTAGCCTTCCTTTTTGGCGGATCCGGACTGGTAAGCATGGCAGAAGGTGATATCGCCCAGGGCGCCGCTCTTTACGATTTCGGCGGCTTTGCGGAAGTAGCCGCCGGAGCGCTGCATGGTTCCGGCCTGCACCACGCGGTTATACTTGCGCGCGGCCTCCACCATCTTCTGGCCTTCTTCCACATAGACGCTGGCGGGCTTCTCCACGTAAACGTCCTTGCCGGCCTTGCAGGATTCGACAGTCATGTAGGCGTGCCAGTGGTCGGGCGTGGCGATGCAGACGGCGTCGATGGATTTGTCGGCGATGATATCGCGGAAATCCTTCACGGCTTTGACCTGGAAGCCGCCCTTTTTAGCCGCGGCTTCGGCGCGTTCGAGGTGGGGCTGGTAGACGTCGCAGACCGCGACGGGCTGCGCCTCCGGGAGCTTCATGGCATAGCCGAGATTGCCCGAGCCCATGGCTCCCAGGCCGATGAAGCCGACGGCGATACGGTCATTGGCTCCCTTGACGCGGCCGGTGAACAATGAGGTGGTGAAGGCGGCGCCGGCGGCGGTGAAAAGATCTCGGCGATTGGGATTCATATGGTTGGCATTCATATGGTTACTTGGTTTTAACAGAACGACGTTTCGGATACAAGGGTGCGGGAAACCCCACCCCACCGGCGACGACATCACCGGCGACACGATCGCCGGCGTTACTCGCTGTAGCTGATTTCTGTTTGACGCGCGGAAATGCCGGAGTAGATCAACAGGATCAGCGAGACGGCGATGAGGCCGGGGACGGCGATCCAGAATGGCGTGGGGTCGGCATCGATCACCATCACATTGAATGGCGGCGGGATGGGGATTTCGACCGGGCAGAGACCCTTCAGGTAGAAGATCACGCTGATCTTTTTCAGCATGCTGGGCAGGAAGGGGTTCAGGTTCTCCCAGACCATCACTACCGCGGCCGGGATCATGGGATTGCGGAAGAAGAGACCGGACATCAGGAAGACCGCGCCGTAGCCCACGCAGGCCAAGGCCGCGACCAGCATGTAGGCGCCGAGCTGGCTGAGGCCGGGGCCGTGAAATATGTAGTCGTTGTAGGCGGCGCCGAAGTGGCGGCCGATCATCAGGAACGACAGCGCGGTGCTGCCGACGAACAAAACCAATGCGGAGGCCAGGCCGGCCAGATATTTGCCGACCACCAGCAACTCGCGGCGCATAGGGGTGAGGTAGTAATAGTGCAGCGTTTTTTCCAGCATCTCGCCGCGGAACAAATTGGAGAAGATGCCTACGCAGCCGAAGAAAATCCCCAGGCGCAGGAAATAGAAGTGGAACAGGCCGGCGAATACCAGGCTGTCTTCGCCGAGGCTGTGGCGGTTGGAATGGCGGCCGGCATCCAGCAGCCAGTGCAGCAGCGTCAGGGCTACGGGGCCAAGCGCCAGCAAGTAGATCCACCAGCCGCGCCTGGACAGGAACGTCTTCTTCAGTTCCAGGCGCAAGACGCCCACGATCTGCCGCATCCAGACTTGGTTCATATGGTGCCTCCCTCTCCGCCGATCAGGTATTGGTAGACCGAATTTACATCGTCATCGGCGGGCGCCACGGATTCCACTTCGAGACCGGTATCCATAATGATGTGATTGAGCAGCAGGTAGAAATTGTCGGCGTCGGTAGTGCGCAGCAGAAGGCCCTTGCCGTCGGGGTGGATCTTGGCTTCCACCATGTGGTCCTGCATGAACAGGCGCGAGGCCAGTTGGCCGGGATGATCGCAGCGGACCAGGATCTGCATGGGCTGTTCTTTGACTTCGCTGCGCACGCTGTGAATCTTGCCTTCAGCCACGACGTAGCCCTGGCTGAGCAGAATTACCTGGTCTGAGATGCGGTCCACCTCATGCAGGATGTGGCTGGAGACGATGACGTGGCGGCCGGCCTTGCCCCACTGTTCGAAGAGGGCGATGGCCTCGGCGCGGGCCAACGGGTCCAGGCCGTTGAGCGGCTCATCCAGAACCACAACGGTGGGATCGTGCGCCGTGGCCTGGGCCAGTTTGGCGCGCTGCCGCATGCCCTTGCTATAGGCGGCCACCGGGCGGTCGCGGGCGTCAACCAGGCCGACAGTTTGCAAGAGCCGCCAGGGTTCGCTGGTCGCATTCGGCATGGCTCATGCCGAACATGCGGAGGAACGAATAGATGAACTGGTAGCCGGTGAGGCCCTTGGGAAAGGCGTCGAACTGGGCGCAATAGCCGATGATGCGGCAGAGTTCCCGCGGCTGGTTGGGCGGAATGCCGAGCACGCGGATTTCACCCTGGGATGGGGTGGATCAGCCCGGTCATCATGTTCATGAGGGTGGTCTTGCCGGAGCCGTTGGGGCCGACGAGGCTGGTGATGCCGGGCGGGATGTTGAGGCTGACTTTGTTGATGCCGAGGACTTCGCCATAGAAGCGCGAGACGTTGGTGAAGGTGATATCCGTCTGACTCATCGGACCACCTCCGCGCCGCGAATCTTGCGGGCCAGCATGTAGAGGCAGATGAGGGCCAGCACCGCGAGCGAGGCCCAACAGCACCAGAGCGGAAGTTCCTGGCCTTCGATCACGCGGAAGAAGACGGCGCCGTTGGTGATGTGATTGTCCCCTTCGAAGAGTTGCACCCAGATGGAACCGATCAGCTCACTGATGTTGAACAGGTGGCCCCACCGGGTGCGCTGCACGGCATTGATGGTGGCGCCGAAGCCGCCGGCCACGAAGAAGACGCCGAACATCAGGGCGCCGGCGGCGGGCTTCCACTTTACCCAGGCGGAAAGCGCCAGGGCCAGCAGCGCCAGCAGCAGAATCCATACCCATGCGCCGAAGAAGATGCCGGAAGCCAGGCGGGCGTTGTCCTTCACCCATTGCCAGCCTTCCAGATAGCCCTCAAGACCGAAGAGCAGCAGGCCGGGCACCCAGGTCATCAGCGACATGAGCGTCACCAGGATGGTC
This sequence comes from Bryobacterales bacterium, assembly GCA_963817515.1. Taxonomy (GTDB): domain Bacteria; phylum Acidobacteriota; class Terriglobia; order Bryobacterales; family Bryobacteraceae; genus DATMNI01. Next base: position 133,867 of record CAWFPJ010000020.1, read on the forward strand.
ATTTTGCCGAGCACGTATTCGACGCGCGAAAAGGGGCGGGCGAGATAGAGCGAAAGGGCATTGTTGGCGAGGTCCGGCGAGACCTGGCCGGGGCCGGTGAACGACGCCAGGAACAAGGCCAGCATGCTCTGCCAGCCGAGCATCGACATGAAGAACGTGACGTTGATGGAGATGAGGCGGTTGGCGTTCTGCAGGCCCAGCAGGTTGAGCGCGCTGACGTTGTGCTGCACGTAGATGATGAGGGCGCAGACCAGCGGATAAATGAAGCTGGCCAGAAAGAAGATGGTGAGGAATCGCGATTTCTGCATTTCCTCAAAGGCGTAGCGCGGAATCACCAGGAAGCGCGAGAGCGACGAAGTGAGCTGGCCATCGTAGGGGCGGTAGGTCTTCTTATAGACGGCCATTGGGGGCTCCTGCATCCATGGCCTTATTTGGGAGTTCCATGGCTTTGAGGAAGATGTCTTCGAGGGAATCGCGCTTACGGTTCATGCGGCGAATCTGCACATTTTGCGCGGCGGCCACTTCGTATAACTGGCGGACTTCGAGGCCATCGGGAAGAATCAGTTTGATGCGGCCTTGCGCGCCGGTGGCGGTTTCACAGCCCAGCTTTTCCATGGCTTCGAGGAAATTCCCGTTGGACTCGCCGCGGGTTTCCAACTCCAGAAAGCGGCGGTTGGCGCGGCGCTCCTCCTCCAGGTTGCAGAAGGCGGCGATGTTGCCGTCCTTGAGGATCAGGACTTCGTCGCAGCACTCTTCGACGTCGCGCAGAAGGTGCGAGGAGAGGATCAGGTGCAGGTCGCCGCGGTCGCGGATTTCCTGGATGAGCTGGATCATGCGAATGCGGGCAGGCGGGTCCAGGCCGTTGGTGGGTTCATCCAGGAACAGGAGCTTGGGGCCGTGGGCGATGGCCTGGGCCAGTTTGGCAGCCTGTTTCATGCCCAGCGAATAGGTGCCGAGGTTGCGATAGCGCACTTCGCCCAGGCCGACGTAGAAGAAGGCTTCGTGGGCGCGCTCCAGGGCATGTTCGGGCGGCAGGCCGGCCAGTTCGGCCATGAGGCGGACGAAGCGGACGCCGCTCATGGAGGCGATGAAGGCATCGTTTTCCGGCATGTAACCGATAAGGCTGCGGACTTCGCGGGCGTGGGTGCGGACGTCGCGGCCGAAAATGCGGGCGGTGCCGGAAGAGGGCTTGTGGAAGCCGAGCAGCGTGTTGATTAGGGTGGACTTGCCGGCGCCGTTCGGCCCCAGCAGACCGATGGACCGGCCGTTGAGAGTGGCTTTCAGGTTCTTGAGGATGGCGCGCTGGCCGAAGCACACTTCGAGCGAATCTAGTTCAATAACCGGGTCCATTACTTTATTAGAACGTAGTGCGGCATGAGGATGTTCCGTGACGGAGAGGCCGCGATGCGGAACGAAGCCAATTTGGCAAGCGGAGGCTTGGTGGCAGGGGCCGGGGCTGGGGGCCGGGGGCCGGATGCCGGGGGCCGGGGGGCCGGTGACCGGGGCTTGGTGCTGATGCGGAACGAAGCCAATTTTTTGGAGGTTGGGCATTGATTGTCGATTCAGAGTAACTGGTGAGCTTGAGGGAGATGGTCGCCGGTTGGCTTTAAACGGTTGAAAAGGCAGTGGAAAGGAAGTTGAAAATGGCTGTGATCAGGCTCCCGGCTGATAGAGATACTTTTGGAAGCCGGCAAAAATGTGCCCGATCTCTTCGGGCCTGCCCAGGTCGGCGACGGCGTCGGCGATGGCGTTGTGGTATTTGAGCCGGAGCAGCGGCGTCAGCTTCTCCTGATCGAGTTCCTCCACGCCGACGTTGACGTATTGCGAGAGCACGAAGTCGAGGAAGACCTGCTGCTTGGTGTTGAAGTGGGTGCTGATCTCCACTTTGGCGTGGGCGGCCCGCTCCTCGCGGGTGAGCGGCGGCAGCGCATAGGCGACGTGGGCCAGCACGTCGAAGAGATCGCTCTTCTCGGCATCGATGATCTTTTGCATCTCGGCCAGCTGCTCGCGGCCGAAGCCTTTCTCGGCCAGCCCTTGCAGAAGCTTCGCGCGCGTGTCGGGCGCGCTCCAGAGGGCGCGCAGTTCGGCTTCATCCTTGAAGAACTCGGGCAGCTTGCCGAACAGCATTTCCATGAACTGCTGCGCGGACATCGGCGTGCCGTCGGGATGCCAGAAGCGTGGTCACCATCATGTGCTGGATGGTGCGCGCCTTGCCGTCGGCGAGCTTCACTTTGATCTTCTGGCGGCGCGGGCCCGGCTCGGGTGCCGGCCCAGGTGGCTCGGGCGGCGGCTCGGGCGGCCGGGGCGCAGGCTCGGGGCTTCGGTTCAGGCTCGATCGGCTCGCCGTCCCACTCCGGATCGCTGAAGTGATGGTGCGCCTTCACGAAGTCGTAGATCGTGAAGTAGTCCTTGCCGTCGTAGAGCCGCGTGCCGCGGCCGATGATCTGCTTGAACTCGATCATCGAGTTGATCGGGCGCATCAGCACGATGTTGCGGATGTTGCGGGCATCCACGCCGGTGGAGAGCTTTTGCGACGTGGTCAGGATCGTCGGGATGGTCTTTTCGTTGTCCTGAAAGTCGCGCAGGTGCTGCTCGCCGAGCGCGCCATCGTTGGCGGTGACGCGCTGGCAGTAGTTCGGGTCCTTGCTCGTCTTCATCTGATTGATGAGGTCGCGCACGGCCAGCGCGTGGTCCTGCGTGGCGCAGAAGACCAGCGTCTTTTCGTTCTGGTTGATCTGCTCCATGAACAGCTTGACGCGGTGCGCTTCGCGCTCCTTGATCTCGATGATCTTGTTGAAGTCGGCTTCCGTGTAGCGCTTGCCGGTCTCGATCTCGCCCTCGATCAGCTTGTCGTCCGGCGTGTAGACGTACTCGTCGAGCGTCGTGGAAATCTGCTTCACCTTGAACGGCGTCAGGAAGCCGTCGTTGATGCCTTCCTTGAGCGAGTAGATGTAGACCGGCTCGCCGAAGTAGGCGTAGGTGTCGACGTTGTCCTTGCGCTTGGGCGTGGCGGTGAGGCCGAGCTGCACGGCGGGCGCGAAGTATTCGAGGATGCCGCGCCAGTTGCTTTCGTCGTTCGCGCCGCCGCGATGGCACTCGTCGATGACGATGAAGTCGAAGAAGTCCGGCGGATACTCGCCGAAGTAGGGCGACGGCTTGCCGTCCTTCGGCGGCCCGCTCATGAAGGTCTGGAAGATGGTGAAGAACAGGCTGCCGTTCTTCGGCACCTTGCCCTTCTTGCGGATGTCCTCCGGCTCGATGCGCACCAGCGCATCTTCGGGGAAGGCGGAGAAGGCGTTGTAGGCCTGATCGGCGAGGATGTTGCGGTCGGCGAGGAACAGGATGCGCGGGCGGCGCGTCGGCTCGCGGCTCAGATTCCAGCGGCTGTGGAACAGCTTCCACGCGATCTGAAAGGCGATGAAGGTCTTGCCCGTGCCGGTGGCGAGCGTGAGCAGGATGCGCGTCCTGTCCGGCGGCGATGGCCTCCAGCACGCGCTCGATGGCGATGTCCTGATAGTAGCGGCTCTGGAAGTAGCCGCCCTTGTCCTCGAAGGGCACGGCGGCGAAGCGGTCGCGCCAGGCGTTCTGCTTCGGCGAAGGTCAGGTTCCAGAGTTCGTCCGGCGTGGGATAGCGCGGCACTTCGCCTTCCTTGCCCGTCTGCCATGTCGATGCCGTAGATGCCCTGGCCGTTGGTGGCATAGGTGAAGCGGACGGCGAGCTTGCCGGCGTAGTTCTTGGCCTGCGCCACGCCTTCGGTCAGCGCTTCATCCCACGCCTTGGCCTCGACGACGGCGAGTTTGTGTTGCGATAGACCAGCACGTAATCGGCGGTGAGCGCCTTGCCGCGCCGCCCGTGGCCTTCGATGCGGCCCGAGCGTGATCGGATACTCGCGCCGGATGCGGCTGCCTTCGACGACGCCCCAGCCCGCCGCCTTGAGGGCGGGGTCGATGTGCTCGGCTCTGGTTTCGGCTTCGTTCATGGCGTGGTCCTACAGTTGCTCCGGTGAAGGCTTGGTGCAGCAGCGACTTCTTCAACGCGTCCAGCGCGGCGAGCTTTCGCTGGTAGATGGATTCGAGGCGTTGGGTTTCTTCGCGAGAGGCCGTCGAGCTTGCGCGACAATGCGCTGTTGCTCGGCAAGCGACGTCGGGAACGGAACGACGATCTCGCAATCTTCGTCAGGCGACTGTTGATGTGCGCACCGTCGACGCCGAGTCGCTATCGTGAATCGCGCTTCTGAACGGCTGCGATGTCAAGAAATGTAGCAGAAGAACTCGTCGGTCCATGACGCTCGGCTTCTGGTGCACGATTCCGAGTCGTTGATTGATGCAGAAACTTGTCTGACTCTCGAATCGAGGATGGCTGCCGACCAGTCCTGCGCCTGTTCCGTCGATCGCGACGAGCAAGTCATCTCTTCGGTCGAAGCCGTACTCGCGAGAATCTGCTCCGTCGTAGTATTGCTGACTTCGTCGCCACGATCGTCGATAGCCGCCGACTCGTAGAAGTTGCCTGGCGTTAGCATGACGTAATCGCCGTCGATCGGTGAAGTACTCGCTCTTCGAAGGCGAAGCCGTGTTTGATGTCGCAAAGTTCTGCCAAGTGGCTTCTCCACCCACCCCTCGCCGCGCTGGGTGAAGACGGATTGCAGGTGGCTTTCAAACAGAGCACGGGCGTTTTGGAGGTTCTTTTCGGCGTTGGCTTTGGCGGTGGCGATGCCGTCAAACGCTTCGTCGAGGATGCCGACGATCCGCTGCTGTTCGGGAAAGCTGGGAGTACGACGGTAATTTGAGCCAGTTAGATCTTCGCCGATCGGTAAGCCGCTTGTAGCTCGCACCGTTCTGAAGTCCTTCATCGCGTCCAGCGAAGCTGTCGGTGAACAGCTAGTAGATAAAGAACTTGTGTGAAGATTCGGCTTCGTGCCGGAGTGAACAAGATACCATGTGCTGAATCGTCGCTAAGTCGCGCTCAGCAGGAAGCACGGCACTGCGCGCAAGGTTGCACGTCAGTAGCAACAAGATCAGTCACTGCGCTTGACCAGAACGCACGTCGCCTGCCGAAGTCCGATCTGCTGATGCCTTCAGCCTGCATGAGTTCACTGATCTCATCGCCATCGATATCTGATGCGCTTGATACAGTCGGATGTAGTCAAACTCGCAGTTCCGCGACATCGGATCGTTGGAGTGAGCCTCCGTCTGTGCAATTTCGCAGAACCTCGCCAGAGTCTTCGTTTGCCACCCGCTCTTCATAGCAGCGCCCTGATGGCTTCCAGCACTTCCGCGCTCTCGGCGTCCAGCGCGGCGATTTCGTCCATGATCTCCTCCGGGCTGCGGTGCGCGACTTCCTCGCCGCCGTTCGGGTTCTTCACGGAGAGATCGAAGGTCGTCTGGTCGATGGTCTTGGCGTCCACGCTCCAGGACTTGGGCGAGTCGGCGAAGGTCTTTTGCAGCTTCGACGAACTCGGCGAGGTCGTCGTCGTTGAGCGGGTTGGTCTTGCCGAGGTTGCGGCCGGGGTCGAGCTGGTAGAACCAGATCTTGCGCGTCGGCGCGCCCTTCTCGAAGAAGAGCACCACGGTCTTCACGCCCGCGCCCTGGAACGTGCCGCCGGGGCAGTCGAGCACGGTGTGCAGGTTGCAGCTTTCCAGCAGCAGCTTGCGCAGGCTCACCGAGGCGTTGTCGGTGTTGGAGAGGAAGGTGTTCTTGATGACCACGCCGCCGCGCCCGCCGGCCTTGAGCATCTTGATGAAGTGCTGGAGGAAGAGGAACGCGGTCTCGCCGGTGCGGATGGGGAAGTTCTGCTGCACTTCCTTGCGCTCCTTGCCGCCGAAGGGCGGATTGGCCAGCACCACGTCGAAGCGGTCCTTCTCCTGAATGTCGGCGAGGTTCTCGGTGAGCGTGTTGGTGTGGATGATGTTCGGCGCCTCGATGCCGTGCAGGATCATGTTCATGATCGCGATGACGTAGGCGAGGGACTTCTTTTCCTTGCCGTAGAAGGTGCGCTCCTGGAGCGTCTCGAGGTCCTTGGTGGTGAGGTCCGGGCTTGGCCTTCAGGTAGTCGAACGACTCGCACAGGAAGCCCGCCGAGCCGACACGCGCCGTCGTAGATGCGCTCGCCGATGCTGCGGCTTCACGACCTGGACGATGGCGCGGATGAGCGGGCGCGGCGTGTAATACTCGCCGCCGTTGCGCCCGGCGTTGCCCATGTTCTTGATCTTGGCTTCGTAGAGATGCGACAGCTCGTGCTTCTCGGTCTGCGAGCGGAAGCGCAGCTCGTCGATGTGGTCGATGATCTCGCGCAGGTTGTAGCCGCTCGGAGATCTTGTTTTTGATCTCGCCGAAGATTTCGCCGATCTTGTATTCGATGGTGTTCGGCCCGCTGGCCTTCTGCTTGAAGCCGTGCAGGTAGGGGAAGAGCTTCTGATTGACGAAGTCGCGGAGGTCGTCGCCGGTCATCGCCTTGTTGTGGTCGAGCTTGCCGTCCTTGCCCTTCGGCGCGGCCCAGCTCTCCCAGCGGTAGGGCTTGTCGAGGATGAAGGTGTATTTCTTGCCCTCGAGCGCGGCTTCGTCGGCCTTGTCCTGCTCCAGGCCGTCGAGGTATTTCAGGAAGAGGAGCCAGGAGGTCTGCTCGGTGTAGTCGAGCTCGGTGGTGCAGCCGGCCTCTTTCCGGAGGACGTCGTCGATGTTTTTGAAGGCTTGTTCGAACATGAAAAGGGGAGCTTTAGTTCGGTATCAGATCGGGCGCCAGATTCATTGCTGCTACTTGGCGGTGGCTGAGGTTGTAACACATACAACCGCCTCCAATTGTCCGCTATAGCTTACCCTTTATAACTTAACAGAACGCGCAGGTGGGGGCATTCTATTCAACGGCGGATCGTTTGCGCCGATTGCCAATCGCGCGCAGGATACCATCCTGCCCCACAGGAGTTGGCGCCAAGGCTGGTAAGGTATTAGCCTTTGCCCGAGGGTGCAATGTGGAAAGGCTGGCCGATGCCGTCCGGGACGCAGACGCTTCCTGCGCGCCGCGTTAGGCTTCGCGCTTCCTGCTCCAGCGCTTGCCGTGGCGGGCGCAAAAGTACTTGCCGGAATCCATGGGTTCTGGCAACGCCGCGAAAATATCTCAGCCGACCAGGTGCTCACGGTTCAGAGAACCGGCGTCTTGAACTTCTCGCGCCGGACGATTCCTTCGCCTTCTCTGATCACCACCAACTGGTCTGCCGCCACCTTGGCGACCGTCTCTCTGGCACCGTTGGGCCACCGGATTTCCAGATCCGCGACGGTGGCCGCGCCCAGGCCAAAATGCAGCCGCGAATCACTGGCGGAATAGAAACTGGATTGACTCAGCACTTCCTGCGCCTGCACCTTTCCGCCATAGCGTGCCGTCACGCGGGCGCCAATGGCCGAGCGATTGGATTGTACGCCGGTCAACTTCACTTTCAGCCAGTGGCTGCTGCCGCCCAGATCGTTGCGCAGCAGCGACGGCGCCTGGTTCAGGTTGACCACCAGCACGTCCATGTCGCCATCGTTGTCGAAATCGCCGAACGCGCACCCGCGGCTGCAATGCGGCGCGGCGATGGCCGGCCCTGCCGCCTCAATCAGTTCCTCAAACTTCCCGTTCCCCAAATTGCGGAAGATGACGCGCGGGGTACGCAGCGGATAGTTGGGGAATTTGGCCGCGATCTCGGGATACACGCCGCCGGTGACGATGAACAGGTCGGGAAAGCCGTTGTTGTCCAGGTCCACGATTCCGGCGCCCCATCCGATAAAGCGCGTCTCCACGCCGAGGCCGCTGTTGATGGTGACATCCTCGAAAACATCTTTGCCGGTATTGCGATAGAGAACGCTGGTGTCGTCGGCAAAGTGCGTCTTGAGAATGTCCAGATTGCCATCCAGGTTGAAGTCGCCGATGCCGACGCCCATGCCGGCTTGCTCATTGCCATCTTCGTTGAGGGCCACGCCGCACTCCAGGCCGATGTCGGTAAATGTGCCGTTGTGATTGTTGCGCAGCAGAAAGCTGGGGGTGGAGTCGCAAGCGACGTAGATGTCCGGCCAACCGTCGTTGTCGAAGTCGGCTGCCACGGCCGTCATCATGTAGCTGCCTTTGGCCTTCACGACGCCGGAAGGAATGCTGACATCGGTGAAGGTGCCATCGCCGTTGTTGTGATAGAGGGCCCCCACGCCGGGCGGCAGACCCCGCGGACCGCACATCACCGGAACACCTTTCCAGGTGCAGTTTGAATTGCTGCCCGGCTTGGGAATCGTGTCCATGCTGAAATCCAGGTAGTTCGATATGAATAGATCCAAGTGGCCGTCGCGATCGTAGTCCAGGAAGGCGCAGCCGGAGCCCCAGCGCGTTGCGGGGTGGAGCAGGCCGGCCTCTTTGGTCACATCGCGGAATGTTCCGTCACCGTTATTGCGGTAGAGAACATTTTGTCCCCAGTAAGTGACGAACAGGTCGTCAAAACCATCGTTGTTGTAATCCCCCACGGTCACGGCGGAGGCCCAGCCAGTGCGATGGAGGCCGGCTTTTTCGGTCACGTCGCTAAACGTTCCGTCGCGATTGTTCCGGTAGAGGCGGTTGGTGGCGCCGGGCGCGCCTTCGAGCCTGGTTCCGCTGAGGATGAAGATATCCAGCCAGCCGTCGTTATCGTAATCCAGAAATGCAGCGCCGCACCCCACGGTTTCGAGGATGTAGGACTTGCGATCGTCGTCTCCGTAGATGACCGGGGCGCGCAGGCCGGCGGCTTCGGCGATATCGGTGAAGTGCGCGTGAAACGGCAGCCCCGAAGGCTTTCCGCGAGGTGTGGGCGTGACATTCCGCGTGGAAACGCCCTGCCCGCGCAGTCCGAGTGCGGGCGCAAGCAGCAGCCCGGCGAAACTTCTTCGAGTCCACATTTTCGACGCCTCCAGCGAGGACCTTCAGGCAGCGGTCACGAACACACGGCCCACGCGATGGGTCCTAGGCTTATTGCGGATGACAATCTCGACGTCCTGGTTGAGGAAGGTGAGGAACCGCATCAAGCGCTCCACAGAGAAGCCCTCCAGCCGGTATTTTGAGAGTGCCGAGACCTTGGGCTGGTTGATGCCTAACTGCTCGGCAGCTTTTCCCTGCGATAACCCGCGCCGCCGCAGCACGTCATTGATCGCTACAGCTAAACGGACCTTCGTCTGCCGTTCGTCGGCGTCCGTGAAGCCGAGGTCGGCAAATACGTTCCCCGAACTCCGCACGATTCTGTCGCTACGTTCCGCGCTTGGTTTTGCCATGTCGATCCTCATAATCCTGTCTGGCCAGCTTTAGGCGTTGTGAAACGAGTTCCACGTCCGGTCTCGGCGTCTGAATACCCCGGTGCGATTTTTTCTGAAAGCAGTGCAGCACATATACGCCCCGGGAAAATCGAACAGTATAAACGGCACGATACGTGTCTCCGTCGTAATCCTCCACGACCTCCAGTATGCCGGGGCCTTCGCCCTTCCAAGGCTTCGCCGAAGGGTGTTTCCCGCCAAATTGGGCAATGCTCAGGGCAGTACCGATACCGTCTTTGACCGCTTCGGGAAACGCCAGCAGGTCCCTTTTGGAAGAGCCCACCCAGTACAACGGTTCTTCGCCGCGAGCCGGTCTGCGCATTGCGGAGCCATCCCAGTTTTAGGATACCATGACCCTGTCACCGCCACCAACCTGGCACGATACAATCGTCCAAAGGTGCTCTCACGGTTGCTCACAGCGGGAATGCTTGCGTGCGTGGCGTGGGGCCAGACACTGGAACGAGCGGAGCGGGCTTTCGATGCCGGGAATTACGCGGAGGCTGCCAACCTGTTCGAGAAGGCGCACCAGGAATCTCCCGGTTGTGAAAGCCTTTTCGGCCTGGGGATGGCGCGGTACCGTTTGAAGCAGATAGATGCCGCGCTGATCGCCTTTCAATCGGCCGTTCAGTGCGACCCCAAGCAGGTGCTCGCCCAACTCGCCCTGGCTGAAGCCCTGGCCGAAAAGAGCAATTACAACGAAGCGCGTGGCCGCTTACGAACGCGTGCTCAAACTGGAACCCGGCAACACTTCCGCGCTGCAGGGCGCCGGCAGCCATTTACCTGCGCGGTAAGATTCACAACAAGGCGGTGGAGGTTCTGGAGCAGTTGGTCCGGGCGGCGCCGTCAGACCCGCAGGTACATGCGGACCTTGGCTCCGAATATGTCGCCATGGGGAACCAGGAGGGCGCCGAACTCCAGTTTCAGGAGGCTTTGCGACTCAAACCGAACCACCCGTCTGCGCTGCTTGGCCTGGCGAACATACACCTCAGGAAAGGCGAGGAAGCCCAGGCCATCACACTGCTTCAGCAGGTGGTCAAGCTGGTTCCGACTGCATTCCAGCCGCGGTTCCTGTTGGGTTCCGCTTACAATCGACTGGGCCGCTACCAGGACGCGCTGGCCGAACTGCAGCAGGCGCAGCGTCTGGGCGCCAGCGACTCCGAACTGTATTACCATCTGGCGCGGGCCTATTCCGGCTTGGGTAAATCCGAGGAGCGCAGCCAGGCATTGGCACAGTTCACTGCACTCACCGGTAAAGCCAAGGAAGATACCGAAACAAGGCGCACGGTTATGAAACTGGTGGAGGAGGCCAAGGCACGTGTGGACTCTGGCGACTTGAATGGCGCCCTGGCACGGTTGGAGGAGGCCCGGGAACTGCGGCCGCCCGACGACCAACTGCTGTTTCGCCTGGCCAGCTTGCATTATGACTTACACCACGACGGAGTAGCGCGGAGTTATGCCGAGGAGGCAATCAGCCTGGCGCCCTCTGAGTGGCTGTACCATTACCTGCTGGGGCTGATCGAGACACGATCGAAGAGATGGGCGCAAGCGCAGAGCAGCCTGGAAACGGCCCTTCGGCTGAAGCCTTCGTCGGCCGATGTACAGAGCGCTCTGGAGTTGGCCAAGCGGGCGGCGGGCCAGTAAGTGCAAAGTGTTACAGGTTTTTACCCGGGGCATGTTACAACCGGCCTGACGATTTCGTGAATTTAGCGCCATTTTCTTGACAGGGCAAAACGGCGGTGTATCATCTAATGGAAATCAACTAGATCGGGGGCTTTTGCTGTGGCTTCGAAATTGGGTCCCACGTTAGTATTCTTTTTCGCCGCAACCATTGCGTTTGCGCAAGACCGCGGGACGATCAGCGGCGCCATCACTGACACATCAGGAGCCGCCGCTCCCGGGGTAAAGGTTACGCTGCTGAATCCTGCTACCGGACTTTCGCAGGCGGTAGTTTCCGGGGCCGATGGCGCCTACACTTTTGTTTCGTTGCGCGCCGGCGAATATAACCTGTCGGCGGAAAAAAGCGGTTTCCGAAAATCCGACGTGAACGCAGTGCGCGTGGATGTCAACACGAACTCCCGAGTTGATATCAAGATGCAGGTGGGTACGGTGCAGGAGACCGTGGAGGTGCAAGGCACGGCCCCGCTGCTGCAGACCGATCGCAGCGATCTGGGCAAAGTCATCGACAAAGAGGCGATCGAGGCGCTGCCCCTCTTTGCCAATGGCGGGCTGCGCAGCAACACTGCTTTCGCCACGCTGGCTCCCGGCGTCTCCACCAACCTCACGGCCGATCCGGATACAACGACCGGCGCGCCGCGCATTGCGGGTGGGACATCCGGATCCAATACCAGCATGCTGCTGGATGGCGGCGAATCGATGAGCGAGCGGCGCAATGACCCCCAGATGCGTGTGGTCAGCGCTGACGGGATTGAAGAGTTCAAAGTGCAAACCGGCGCCTATTCGGCGGAATACGGCCGCACCTCAAATGGCATTCTGAACTACACGACGAAATCCGGCACCAATGATTTTCATGGCTCGGCATTCGTGGTGATTCGCAATCAGGATTTGAATGCCAAGGGATTCTTCTACATACAGCCGCCGTCCTTCGCGCAGACCATTCACAATCAGAACCTGGAAGCGGTTACGGTGGGCGGGCCGGTCTGGATTCCGAAAATCTACAACGGCAGGAACAAGGTCTTCTTTTTCTTTTCCGGAGAACGTTCGCGAGCCAAGGACATTGCATCCAGCAGCTTGATCAGCCTGCCCACGGCCGCCGTCCGGCAGGGTAACTTCAGCGGCTACACGGGTTCCAACGGGGCCGTGATTCCGATTTACGATCCCGGCGATGCCGCCACTGGAAATATCATCGCCAACGCCAATGCCCGCGTGCCGTTTCCGAATAACACCATTCCCCAGTCTCGTATCAATCCCGTAGCTACGCTGATCCAGAGTTATATCCCGCTGCCGGCGAATGCCGGCTCCTTTTTCAATAACAACCCGATTACTAATACCGGCTCCCGCGACCCCGGCGAAAACCAGGGTGTCTATGCCATCAAGGGAGATTGGAATAAGAGCGATAAGTTACGTATCAATGGTATGTTCAGCCGGCAGTATTTCAACGGCTGCGATATCTGTATGGGGCCAATGCCGGGCCCGCTGGGAGAAGGTTTCCAGGAGTTCTTCGACAACAAGTATGTCCATCTCAACGCCGACTACATTGTCAGGCCTACGCTGTTGAATCACTTCAGTTTTGGATTCAACCATCGCGCCGGCGGCGAGGCCGGCAATGAGCGCCTGGGGCCTAATACGGGGACGTTCGGCCAGGCTACCGAGGCGCCGGGAAATCCCAGTTACTCGAAAGCTCCGAATTACACATGGTACGGCTTCCAGAACTACCCGAACACCAGCAGTTTCGTGCAGACCAGTTCGCCCGGCAAGACTTTCGACTTCAAAGACGGCTTCACCTGGCTGAAAGGTAAACACAGCCTCAAGTTTGGCTTTGAATTCATGCGCCAGAACTATGCGCGCTCAGATTGCAACGGGTGCGGCGGCGAGCTGAGCTTTAACAGTTCCTCTACCGGCAATCCGGGGGTCAGCACCAGCGGTTTGGACTATGCCTCGTTCCTATTGGGTGTTTCGAGCAGCGCATTTTTCAATTACAACGGAAACATCAATTACGTGTATCCTTATTATGCCTGGTATGTCCAGGATGATATCAAGATCAGTAATCGGTTGACCATTAATATTGGCCTGAGATACGACCTGCCGCTGGCCAGGCGTGAGCCCAACGGGCAAAGCAGCAACTTCTGCCCCACCTGTCCTAATCCTGCCGCCAACAACCTTCCCGGAGCGCTGGAATTCGCGGGCTCAGGACCCGGGCGTACCGGGTTGAGTTCTTTGCTGCAGCACCGCAGCACGGCTTTCGGTCCGCGTTTCGGCCTGGCTTACCGGATCGGTTCGAAGACCGTCATCCGCGCCGGGGGCGCCATCATGTACGACAGCAACCGCGAGGATGGCAACGCCGATGGGGGCGTGCAGGGTTTCGGCGGCAACTATAGTGTGCCTGCCAATTACTATTCTACGGGCATCTCGATGCTGCTGCCGAGTGGTCAGAATAACTCGATGGCCGGTTTCCTTCCGTTCGCTGCCGCCATTCAGGCCGGGACGCCGCCGGTAGTGAATCCGTCGATTGTAAACTTTGCCAGCCCCAGCTATTTTTCCGATGGGAAGGCGGCTCAGTTTTACGATTACAACATCACTTTGGAGCGTACTCTGACGGCATCCACACTGGTGCGAGCCAGCTTCCATGCCAACTATGGAAACGAACTGCAATCCAGCCAGATTTACAATCAGCTCAATCCCAAATACATCGCGACTTACGGTAGCCTGCTTACCTCGCCGCTAAGTACGCTGCTGAACAATCCGGCGCAGGCAGCCATGCTGGCAAGCAACGGATTCCAGCTGCCTTATTCCACTTATCCCATGAATAACACGCTGTCACAGGCGCTCGATCCATTTCCACAGTATGCCCAGGGTTTTGGAGGTACCACGAACGGCGGGCACAGCACTTACAACTCGCTCGAGGCCAGTCTGCAGCATAACTTCTCGCACGGGCTGTATGCTCAAGTGTCGTATACCTTCTCGAAGTTCCTGTCGGATACCACATCCGAAAATGTCTATTGGAAGAACCGGGAGAAGGCTATCAATGGCGCGGACCGGCCGCAGGTGGTTACGATCAGCTACATCTATGACCTGCCGCTAGGGCACGGCAAGGCGTTCGGCGGCAACATGAATCCGGTTCTGGATGCCTTCATCGGCGGCTGGAAGGTCTCCGCCGTCCAACATTACCAGAGCGGCGCGGTTCTAAGTATTACCTGCGGACAGAATATGTATGGCGCGGGGGCTGCGCGATGTAACTATGTGCCGGGCCAAGCTGTGTACAATCCTACTTTTAATCCGGCCGACCCGCACAGTTCGTATCTCAACCTGGCAGCATGGACGCAGCCTGCCAATGGAGTGTACGGCAGCGCCGGAGCCGTGATCCCCAGCCTTCGCCAACCCATCCAAATGGATGAAGACGTGGCTTTGAGCAAGATGTTCCGGATTACCGAAAAGAAGTCACTCGAGTTCCGCGGCTCGGCGTTCAACGTGGCCAACCGCCACCTGTTGGGCGGGCTCACCACCACCATCACAAGTTCCACCTTCGGCCAGTTCACTAATCCGCAGTCGAACCAGCCGCGCAATATTGAGGGGAGCCTGCGCTTCAAATGGTAAGCGCGCGGCTTTCCGTTCTCCTGCTTTCGACGCTGAGCCTGGTTTACGGTCAGGACTATTTTCCGCCACCCGATACTCAGGGTGGATGGCGCACGTTGAAGGATGCCGCCCAAATCCGCAAGGTGGCCGGCATGGATCTTACCAAGCTCGACTACGCTTTCGACTACGCACGCCGCAGCAGCCAGCATGGCGGATTATTGGTTGTCAGGCACGGCTTCCTGGTGTACGAGAAGTATTACGGAAAGGGAAATCGCGAGGCCACGCCGGCCATGGCTTCGGTCGGCAAGGCCTACGCCAGCATTGCCTGCAGCATCATGCTGGAGGAAAAGCACGATCAGATTCCGGAGGGCCTGGAGACCAAAGTCTTCACGGAAAAATATTTGCCGGAAGCGTTTCCGCTGAGCGACCCGAGGAAAGCCGACATCAAGCTGGGGCATTTGCTGACCATGGCTTCGGGGATGCATGGCGAGGGCGGCAATCCGGGCTTCGTGAACTTCGAACCTTCCGTCAAGCTCGAACCCATCCCGCGCCCCGCCCAGCGCCTGGACCAGGACCAGAGTGCGCTGCAGACGCCGATGTGGACCGACCCGGGCGGGGGATACTCATACACTTCGCAATCGCCGCACGTCGCGTCCATCGTGCTGCGCCACCTGGTGGGCATGGAGATGCAGCAGTACATTGACGAGAAACTAGCCAAGCCGATGGGCTGGGGGGTGTGGGGCTACGCGCTGCACCGCGGTGAGAATACGCTGCCGCACACGCCCGGCGGAGCCGACACCGCCATCCGGTCTACCGATGTGGCGCGGTTTGGCTACCTGATTCTGCACAAGGGCAAATGGGGCAAGCGGCAACTGGCGCCCGCCGCCTATATAGAGATGGCCGGCAAGCCTTCGCCGTACCAGAAGCATGCGCCCTTCAGCCTGATGTTCGAGGTGAATGCCGACGGCCACGTTGCCGGCGCGCCCCACGATACGTTCTTCAAGTCGGGCGGCGGCGGCTACGGAATTGTGATCGTGCCCTCGCTGGACCTGGTGATCTACAAAATGGCGGGCAGCGACCAGCAGTACAACGCCGCGCTCACCGGGATTCCGCAGAATTACCAGTACGACGGCTCGCGCGACAACTGGAAGCCCGCCGCAAAAAGCCAGTTCAGCGATGGGCCGATCGGCACGGACGACGGTTTGCGGCGGGTGATCGAAATGGTGGTAGCGGCCGTACTGGAGTGAGTGCCGTGCGGTGAGGCGTGCGGTTCCAAGAGATGCGCCGCATGCGCTCACTCCGGCGTGATGCGCAGGTTCCGAAATGCGCCGGTCTCGTCAAAGGAACCCAAGCCAACCTGGCCCGGGCCCAAGCTGAGATCGACGGCTGTCAGGGAAGGCAACGGGCGACCGTCAACTGTCACCGTGACCGTACCTGTCTTGGCCACGTGCACCAACCTGGCGTGATACCATTTGCCGGTCTCTGGAAAAGCGGCGGGCCCTTGTTCGCTGCTGATGCGCACGCGCTCGCCGCCATAAACGTGAAAGACGCCATTGTGCGCCGGTTGCTTCACGCCGGTGCCCGTCGCCAGGTGCGCATAGTCAAAGTGCGCCGGTCGCGGTATGCAAAAACGATCATTAGCGCTTCGCCCAGCGGCTTGACGTCCGCCTCCACCGTCAATTGCACATACGCCGGCAGGTTAGTCAACGCGAACTGGATGGGCCGCCGCGGACCCGGCACTGGTCCGCGCGGCTCCACAAGGCGCAGCACTTCGGTTGCGTCCTCCTTGTCTACTTTCCAGTCAGCAGCCACCGGCACGCTCCATTGCCGGGCGAAGATCTGCAGCATATCGGCGGCATTCACGGTGGCTGCCGTAAACGCCAGTAAGATCCAAAGCTTCATGTGTAGGTTCCTCCGCGCAACGTGCCGGCCTTCGCAAAGATGCGTACCACTCAAACCAGGCCTTCGCCGTTTTCTACTTCTGTTTATCGCGCACTTGAAGACCAAAGGCAACGAAAAGCGTAGCCGACAGGATCACCCCAGCCGTCAGGAGACCGAAGCCCACGCCAGCGCCGCCATTGATCAGGGAAATTGCCACGGTGTGCCAAAAGCCATCCAATTCCTGCATGGTTGCGGTGTGATGCGCGCTTAAAAAAGTAGAACAATCTTAGCAATAGAAATGGCGACGGCAATAGAACCGGGGACAAGGCAACCGGCGACTA
>CAWFPJ010000021.1:0-18861 GCA_963817515.1 Bryobacterales bacterium
CTGCGAGATGGCGCGGCCCGGCTGGCATCGCTCGTCAAGGTGGCCGCCGCCAGCATCTCGAAAACGCTTGGCTACCAGGCGAGCGTTTAAGCTTTTGAGATGAAACGCGTTTGGCCTCAAGTATTTTGAATAGCCGATTGCCCCTGGCTGCCCCAATTACCTAAAATGGTTGTGTAAATGCCTGATCAGAAAGTGTTCGGATGGGGCGTTGTGGCGGCGCTGGCCTTGGCTTTTTCACTGACAGCGGCGCCGGATTCACTCGAACAGAGCGCACAGCAAATTCTCGCTCAAAACTGCTATGGCTGCCATGGACAGGCGCAGATGTCCGGCCTGGATTTACGGCAGATTTCATCCATTCTCAAAGGCGGCAAACGGGGCCCCGCGGTGGTTCCCAGCCGCAGCGCCGACAGCCTGCTTTATAACGCCATAACCGGAACGGGAGATCTCAAAATGCCGCCGGGAAAAGGCGCGCTGCCTGCCGATATGGCGCGCACGATTGCGGCCTGGATCGATGCCGGCGCGAAGTGGCCGGAGGCCTCCACCCGTACCCCGACGGAATCGGCCTGGTGGGCCTTTCGCAAGCCACAGCGGCCCGCCGTTCCGCCAGTGAAGGACACCGCATGGGTTCGGACGCCGGTGGATGCCTTTATCCTGGCCAGGCTCGAAGCGGAACACCTCACCCCGGCGCCCCCGGCTGACAAGCTGACGCTCTTGCGTCGCGTCTATTTCGACCTGACCGGCCTGCCGCCCGCTCCTGAGGATGTACGGAGTTTCCTCGCCGATCAGAGTGCCGATGCCTACGAAAAACTGGTGGACCGCCTATTGGCCTCTCCCCGCTATGGCGAGCGCTGGGGCAGGCACTGGCTGGACGTGGTGCGGTACGCCGATACCAGCGGCTTTGAGAGCGACATCTACCTGCGCAACGCGTGGCGCTATCGGGATTACGTGATCGCGTCGTTTAATCAGGACAAGCCGTACGATCAGTTCATCCAGGAGCAGATCGCGGCCGACGAAATCTGGCCCAACGACAACGAACTGCAGGGCAGCTACATTCTTCCCAAACAGAAGCAGGTGGACCTGGAGCGGCGCGTCGCCACCGGCATGTACACGGTCGGGTCCTTCGACCCCTCTTCGGCTCTGGACGGCGCTCAGTTGCGCTACGATCGCGTGACCGACATGGCGGATACCACGGCCTCGGCCTTTCTTGGCCTTTCCATGGGATGCGCGCGCTGCCACGATCACAAGTTCGACCCGATCACGCAGAAAGATTATTACCGCCTGCAAGCCGTTTTCGCGGGCAGCCAGGAACGCGAAATTCCGGTGGTGGACGCCGTGAAGGTCATGACCTGGAGGAAATCCGAACCCAAGCAACTGGAATTGAACGACCTGCGCGACGAAGTGGCGCGCATCGACAGCATCGCCAAGGGTCGCGGCGGCAAGGGATCCGGCGGCAAGCGCAAACTGGCGGACGGCGACTATACGCCTGACGAGCAGCAGCGGCGCGACAAACTACTGCGGCAGATCGCCGAACTCTACGTCGCGATTCCCAAGCCCTACGCTACGGCCACCGTGTTGGGCCATTCGGACCTGGTCCCCGAAATCCACGTCGCTCTGCGCGGCGATTTTCGCAATCCCGGCGAAAAGGTGGGCCCCGGCTTTCCGGCGGTTGTAGCCAATGGCGCGGCGATTCAGGAACCGGAGCAGGGCCCGTTCCTGCCGCAGCGCCGCAAGGCCCTGGCGCTGTGGCTCACCCAGCCCGACCATCCGCTGACCGCGCGCGTGATGGTCAATCGCATCTGGCAGTGGCAATTCGGCAAAGGCATTGTGGCTACGCCGAATGATTTTGGAAGACAGGGCGATCCTCCCTCAAATCCCGCGTTGCTGGATTGGCTGGCAACCGAGTTCGTGGCGCGCGGCTGGAGCGTCAAAGCGATCGAGCGCCAGATTCTGCTTTCGAGCGCCTACCAGATGTCGGACCAGTATAGTGCCGCCAACGCTAAAGTGGATCCGGGCAACCGCAATTGGTGGCGCATGGACCGGCATCGCCTGGACGCCGAAGAGATCCGGGATGCGACGCTGGCCGTCTCGGGCGTGCTCAATTTGAAAACCGGCGGGCCGCCGGTGATCCCGCCGCTGGAACCCGATGAGGTCAGCGCGCTGGGCGAAGAAAGCCTGTGGCCGGCCACCATCAATCCCCAGGAACCTTTGCGGCGAAGCGTCTATATGTACGTGAAGCGCATGTTCAGGCTGCCCATGCTTGAATCCTTCGACCAACCGGACAGCTCGTTCAGCTGTGCCCGGCGGGAATCAACTAATGTGGCGCCCCAGGCGCTCACCTTGATGAATAGCCGGTTCATGTTTCAGCGGGCGCGCGACTTTGCCGCCCGCCTGACCAAGAAGGATGGCGATAATCCCGGCGCATGGGTGGACGACGGTTGGCAGCTGGCGCTCTCCCGGCCGCCGGCCGACGATGAAAGGCGGAAAGCCATTGAGCTGTTCGCCGATAAGACGGGTGAGTCGCGGTCGCGCGCGCTGGTGGAATTCTGCCTGATGCTGTTCAACCTGAATGAGTTTATTTATGTCGATTGATCCTAAGCGGCTCCACCGCCAGACGCAGTACAGTTCCCGCCGCGAGTTTCTGGAACGCGCCGGCGGCGGATTCGGAATGCTGGCGCTGTTCGCTATGATGGAACAGGACCGGCTGCTCGGCGCCGGGCTCGATCCTTCGGATCCCCTGGCTCCCAAAGCTCAGCATTTTCCGGCCAAGGCCAAGAGCGTCATCTACCTGTTCATGCACGGCGGTCCCAGCCACATCGACACCTTCGACCCCAAACCGCTGCTCGAAAAGCTGGATGGCCAGAAGCTTCCGCCCAGCCTGCAAAATGTGCGCCTTCAGTTTACCAACGCGGCTGAGGCGCCGCTGCTGGCATCGCGCCGTGCGTTCAAGAAATACGGCGAGTGCGGCATGGACGTTTCGGACCTGTTCACGAATGTCGCACGCCATGTGGACGACCTGGCACTGATCCGCTCCTGCCATCACGAAGCCTTCGTGCACTCCATGGCGCTCAACCTGATGAACACCGGGTCCACCCGACTGGGCTTTCCCAGCATGGGGTCGTGGATCGTTTATGGTCTGGGAAGCGAAAGCCGCAACTTGCCTCCGTACATCGTGATGCAGGAAGGCGGCACCAAAGCTGGTCCGCCGGTTTTCGGTTCCGGATTCCTGCCGGCAACCTATCAGGGCACGGAGATCCGCACCAAGGGCAGCCCGTTCCTGAATATCCGTCCGCCGGAGCAGATGACCGAAGCCGAACAGCGGGACATGCTCGACCGCGCCCGGTGGTTCGATGAGAAGCACCTGGAAACGCGCCAGGACGACACTAACCTGGCGGCCAGAATTGCGGCTTATGAGCTGGCGTTCCGAATGCAGGCCCATGTGCCGGAATTGACCGACCTCTCCAAAGAGACCGACGCCACGCGTGCGCTCTACGGCATCGGCAGCCAGCCGACTCACGAGTACGGCACGAAGTGCCTGCTGGCGCGCCGCCTGGTGGAGCGCGGAGTTCGATTCATTCAGATCTACTCCGGCGGATTGTTGAACGGCGACGATTGGGATGGCCACGCCGAATGCGATAAGAACCATCAGAAGATGGCCGGCCGGGTGGATCAGCCGATCGCGGCTTTGCTCCAGGATCTGAAGCAGCGCGGATTACTGGAAAGTACACTGGTGGTCTGGGGCGGCGATTTCGGCCGCACACCGATTACCGATGGCCAGTTGCGCGATGGCGGCGGCTATCGCGGGGGCCGCGACCACAACCCTTACGGCTTCAGTATGTGGATGGCCGGCGGCGGCATTCGGGGCGGGAAAATTATCGGGGCGACCGACGAGATCGGCTTCCGCGCCACCGAAGACCCGGTACACGCGAACGACATTCACGCCACCATCCTGGCGCTCTTGGGCCTGGACCACCGGCGCCTCACCTACTTTTTGCAGGGCCGCAATTTCCGTTTGACGGATGTGGGCGGCGACAACAATCTGGCGCCCCGCCTGCTTCGCGCTTAACTTTCCGGCGTCAGAAGCTGAGTTTCAGCGCCACCCGGAACTGGCGCTCGCCGCCGTCTACGTTGTTGGCGCGGCTCAGCGCGCTGGTGATGGTCATGAAGCCGCCCGATGAAACATTAGCGCTGGGGTTGTTGAAGTGCGGCGTGTTGGTAAAGTTGTACGACTCCGCGCGGAACTGAATTCCCACTCGTTCCTTGACGCGGAAATTGCGGAACAACGACAGGTCCGCGTTCACCAATCCCGGGCCGCGCAAGATGTTCCGGCCGGTGTTGCCGTAGCGCACCGCTGTGACAGGAATGAACGCCGACGGATCGAAATAGGGCGAACTCGACCCGATGCCCCCCAGTCTGGCGACCACGGGGTTGACCTGGTCGGCCGTCTGGCTCTCACCGGGTGCGTTCAGGGAAGAACTGGATGCGGTCACGCTGAAAGGCGTGCCGCTATAGGCGCTGAAGATTCCATTCACTTGCCACCCACCCAGCACCTTGCTGCCGACGCCGTTTTGCACCCAGTGTTTTCCCGCGCCGAACGGCAGATCCGCCACCCACGCCACGCGGAAGTTGTGCGTCCGGTCGAAGCTGGCCAAGGCGCGGTTGCGGGCAAAATTCGCCGCGTCATAGAACATCAGCGTACCCAGTTCGTTGTCGACGTTATCGATGGCCTTCGAGTAAGTATAGGAAACCTTGACCAGCAAACCGCGCGAGATTTTGCGATCCACCTGGGCCTGGAGCGCGTTGTAGGTCGAGAAGCCGAGAGGGGCGATGACGGTCTCATCGACCGTGCGGCCGGTGACGACAGCCAGGGGCCGCCCGCTGTTGCCGGCGCCCGGATTGGCCGCGTTGATGTTGAAAAGCAGGTTCTCATGCACCGTGTGCGTACCCACGTAGCCGGCCGAGCCGACGAAGCCGCCCGGCAATTCCCGCTGCACAGTGAAGTTATAGGATTGCGTGTAGCCGCGCTTGTAAGGGCCGGCCGGCAGGGTGACAGTCGAGATCGGCAGCGGCAGAGGGACCGTGCCCGAACTAAGATTCGG
This sequence comes from Bryobacterales bacterium, assembly GCA_963817515.1. Taxonomy (GTDB): domain Bacteria; phylum Acidobacteriota; class Terriglobia; order Bryobacterales; family Bryobacteraceae; genus DATMNI01. The sequence goes on from CAWFPJ010000021.1 coordinate 5,097, forward strand.
GTACGGTATTGCCGGAATGCCATTGGCGATTGGACCGTAGGGGATGCTGGCGGTGTTGCCGGCGAAAGTCTGAAGCACCTCAAGCGGGTAAGAAAACAGCATCTGCGCCAGGGGCCCCTGCGGATCGACGCTGATGCCATAACCCCCGCGGACGACGGACTTGGTTCCGAGGCGATACGCAAAGCCGAAGCGCGGCGCAAACTGCTTCTTGCTGGTGGAAATGCCGGCGTTGTTCGGAACTGACCCGAGGCCGCCCACGAAAACCGTGTCCGTGGGCGCGTCATAACGCAACATTCCGAAATTCGCGTAGGTCATGATCGGGTAATATTCCCACCGCATACCCAGTGTCAGTGTCAGGTTGCGATTCACCTGCCACCGGTCGCGGAAATACAAGCCTTCCATCCATTGCCGCGGCGAACTATAATCCGGCGCGATCGACTTGCTGATCTGTTGGGGAAGCCCCAGAAGGAACGCGGCGTAATTGTTGAACTGGTTCGGCGAACCGGTGCCCGGAAGCGTGACTGAGCCGTTGAAAGTGAATGTCCCTTTCGGGCCGCCGCCAACCTCCGGATGCCACTCGTTCACGCGGTAGCGCGCCACATCGGCGCCGAAGCGCATTTCATGCCGTCCCTTGGTTAAGCCGAAATTCAGCGAATACGTGAAGTAGGTGCTGCGAATGTATTTGGGAAGATAGGTTTCGCCGCCGCCGATGGGCTCATAACCGCTGATCGAAAATCCAGGGATGCCGTTGTAGCGCGGGTCGGGCCCGTTCGTGCCCGGGATATGCAGCGTATCCAATCCGAAAGCGCTGCCCGAATCGGGGCCAATCAGAGTGACAGGATCGCGGCTGACGGCCATGTTGCCATCCACCAGAAAAGCCGGCGTGAAGGTGTGGACTCCGCCGATCGCCACCACCTGGACCAGCACGTCGCCCGTGCCGGCGCCGCCGCCGTTCACCATGCCCACGCCGCCCGCCGGACCCAGGCTGAACTGGTCGGTCACAAGCGCTTTCATGGCGCTGTATTTCCCCCAGAGCATCGTCTTGTCCGAAGGATTCCAGTTGATCTTGGCGTCCACGTTGTCGCGGTTAAAGCTGACCGGGGCAGAGGCGAAGTAGTTAGAGGTGGTCCCCCCCAGGTTCGGCTCGGGAATGAATGACTGCATCTTCAGCGTGATCGGGCTCTGCTGGCCGAGCGGAATAATATTCTGCGGAAACGGCGTGCGGCCCACCCCGCTCGGGCTGCCGGTGGATGGATCGTAGAGCGTGACCGCGAGTGCGCTGAAATCCCCGGCGCGCTGGGCATCGGTCGGCACCGTGGTCAGCTTGGTGAAGTTGCTGCGCTCGCGCATGGCCTCCCAACTCAGGAAGAAGAACAGCTTGTTTTTCTTAATCGGCCCGCCTACCGTGCCCCCGTAGTTATTGACGATATCCTTGGGCAGCGCGGAGGACGAGACGTTAAAGAAGTTCCTGGCCGTCAGCTTGCCATCGGTGTGGTGCTCAAACAGTACGCCATGGAACTGATTGGTGCCGCTCTTGGTGGTCACGCTGATGGCGGCGCCGCCCGCCAACCCCTGCTCGGCATCGAAACTGTTGGTGGTGATGTTCACGGTCTCGATGGATTCGGCCGGCGGTACGTAGAGGGTCTGCGCCGGCAAAGACCCGCGCATGTCGAGCGCACCATCCAGGCGTGTATTATTGCTGGTATTCGAAGAGCCGTTGATGTTGGTGTTCAGCGACCGCCCCGGGGATGCGCTGACGGCGTTCTGGTAACTGGCCGGCGTGGCTCCGGGAACCAGGCTGATCAGCGCCTGGTAGTTACGATATCCGGGGAGCGGCAGCTCCGTGACTTCCTTCGATCCGAGCGACACATGCACATCGGCGCTGTCGGTCTGAATGGCGGCTGCGTTGGCCTCTACGGTAACGCTGTCCGCCCGCTCGCCGACCGGCAACTGGGAATCCACACGGGTCACGGTGTTGATGGTCACCTCGACTCCGGTGGTCCGGAACGTCCGGAAGCCTTTCGCTTCCACAGTCACGGTGTACGATCCGGCCGGCACGTCCGCCAACAGGTACGTACCCGCATCCGTGGTGACCGCCTGGCGCGATTGGCCTGTGGAAGAGTTCACTACCGTAACGGCCGCGTTGGGCACCACGCTGCCGCTTATATCCGCGACGGTTCCGGTAATCGAACCGTAGAGTACCTGTGCTCCGGCGGGGCGGGCAAGCCAGGCAGCCGCCACCAACCCGATGAAAAAAAACATACCAATCTTGACGTGACTCAACGTGGTCCGTGTCATTTCAGCGACCCCTTCCGAATTCCGATGCAGTGCCACCAATGGTATTCCCTGGCTAACAATGTTAGCAAGTCGCTTTTCAACGATTTTGAAATGAATCGACGCCCGGCGGTTTCAGCGTCGGCCCGTCCGGGCTAAAACGCAGGTTCGGGGGCCACGGTTACACTGAGAGAATGGGCTTTCGGTTGGTGGTGAATTATCGGCCGCGCGGGGATCAGGAAAACGCCATCGCCGAATTGACGCGGGGCATACGGGAAGGCGAGCAGCACCAGGTTCTGCTGGGCGTGACGGGCTCTGGGAAGACGTTCACCATGGCCAAGGTGATTGAGGCGATGGGGCGGCCGGCGCTGGTTCTGGCGCACAATAAAACGCTGGCGGCGCAGCTCTATCACGAGTTCAAGTCCTTCTTTCCGGACAACGCGGTGGAGTATTTCGTCAGCTACTACGATTACTACCAGCCGGAAGCGTACATTCCATCGAGCGACGTCTACATCGAAAAGGAATCCACTACCAACGATGAGCTGGACAAGCTCCGGCTGGCGGCGACCAAATCGCTGTTCGAGCGGCGCGATTGCGTGATCATTGCGAGCGTGAGCTGCATTTACGGATTGGGCTCGCCCGAGGCCTATTACGGCATGCTGCTGATGCTGGAGAAAGGGCAGAAGATCTCGCGCAACCAGATCCTCTCGAAACTGGTGGAGATTCTGTACGAGCGCAACGACATGGATTTCCGGCGCGGCACATTCCGCGTGCGCGGGGATGTGATTGAAGTTTATCCGACATACGACGACAATGCTTTTCGCATCGAGCTTTGGGGCGATGAAGTGGAAAGCCTGTCGCAGATCGACCCGCTGCTGGGGCAGGTGAAGCAGACATACCAGCGGCTGCCGATTTATCCCAAGACGCATTATGTGATGTCGCGCGAGACGAAAGTTTCGGCCATGGACAGCATCCGCAATGAGCTGGAGTGGTGGCGCGAGGAGCTGCAGAAGCAGGGCAAGAGCATTGAGGCGCAGCGGCTGCATCAGCGAACCATGTTCGACCTGGAAATGATCAAGGAGATCGGGTACTGCCACGGAATCGAAAACTATTCGCGGCACTTTTCGGGACGGCTGCCGGGCGAGGCGCCGCCCACGCTGCTGGACTACCTGCCGCACGATTCGACCATTTTCATCGATGAAAGCCACCAGACCATTCCGCAACTGCACGGGATGTACCACGGGGACCGGTCGCGGAAAGAGGTGCTGGTGTCGCACGGCTTCCGGCTGCCGAGCGCGCTGGACAACCGGCCTCTGACATTTGAGGAGTTTGAGCATCGCGTGAACCAGTTGGTATACGTTTCGGCCACGCCGGGGCCGTATGAACTGACGAAAGCCAGCGGCGTGGTGGTGGAGCAGATTATCCGGCCGACGGGATTGGTGGATCCGACGGTCGAGATCCGTCCGGTGAAAGGCCAGGTGGACGATTTGCTGGGCGAGATTCGCAAGCGCGCGGAGGCCAATCAGCGCGTGCTGGTGACCACGTTGACCAAGCGCATGTCGGAGGATCTGGCGGAGTATTATTCCGAGGTCGGCGTGCGCTGCCGGTATCTGCACTCGGAAGTGACCACGCTTGACCGCATACGGATTTTGCGCGATTTGCGGCGCGGCGAATACGACGTGCTGGTGGGAATCAACCTGCTTCGCGAGGGCCTGGATTTGCCGGAGGTTTCACTGGTGGCGATTCTGGACGCGGACAAGGAGGGCTTTCTGCGATCGTGGGGGGCGCTGATTCAGACTATCGGACGCGCGGCGCGGCATGTGGAAGGTCACGCGATTCTGTACGGCGATGTGATGACCGACAGTATGCGGAAGGCGCTGTCCGAAACGGGGCGGCGGCGGGCGGTGCAACTGGAGTACAACGAGCGCAATAATATTACGCCGCAATCGATTGTGAAGCCGATCGACATGAGCCTGGTAGCCGTGGCGGAGGGCGACTACGTGACGGTGCCACTGGAGGCGGATGAGGAAGTGGAGGCCCTTACGCCGGCGCAGCGTGCGCAGTTCATCGGCGAATTGGAAGAGAGGATGCGCGAGGCGGCCCGCAAGTTTGAGTTCGAGAAGGCGGCGCAGTTGAGAGACCGCGTGAAGGCTTTGAAGACGGTGGGATAGGGAGACGACGAAATACGAGTCTTGACAGACGACGAAATACGATCGTCTGTCCTACAGACTTGGATCAGTTTTGGAACAGGGAAATGCCGGCGATTCCAGCGGCGCCGGCGGCCAGGCATTGGGTCGTATTGCTGCGCGTGATGCCCCCTAATGCCAGGACTGGTATGGTTACCGCGCGCACCGCTTCGCGAAGGCGGTCGAGACCCTGCGGCGGCCCGTAGACGGCTTTTGACGCGGTCGGAAAAATGGGGCTGAAGACGGCGAAATCGGCGCCTTCGGTTTCGGCTGCCCTGAGTTCGTCCACTGTATGCGAGGAAACACCGATGAGAAAGCCGGGGGGCGTGATGGCGCGCCATTGTTCCGGGGCGATGGAATTTCCGGGGAGATGTACGCCGTGCGCACCGCAGGCCAGGGCGACGTCTATCCGCGAGTTCACCAGAATGCGGGTGTCGTGGGGATTGGGAAGCGCCAAAATGCGCCGCGTGAGCGCGCACAGTTCGCCGGTGGTGAGATCCTTTTCGCGGATCTGAATGCGCTCGACGCCATTGCGGAGGGCGCGCTCCACAAAACCAACCAACGCTTCGGTACCACCGGCCGCGTGACGGTCGGTGATGTAATAGCGCAGCATTTCAGAGTGGGGCGTAATAGCGTTCGCCGGCGCCGGCGCGGCAAAGCGTGCGGGCCTCGCTGACTATCTCACGCCCGAAGCTGACGGCTTCTCCGCATTCGGCGCAGACTACCTCGAAAAGATCTTTCATGCGGTGATCCAGATCACGATTTCTTGAGTCGAAAGCGAAGAAAGACCTCGAAGCCGCGGGGGTGGCGGCCGTAGGTGGGCTGCAGCGCGGCGGGAAAAGTATAACCGGTTACGTTGCCGCCCAAGGCGGTGGTGAGGTACCTGGACGATGCGATATCGCGGGTGTAGCCAAGGGTGTAGGCGCCAATGCGGTAGACGCCGGGGACGATCAGTTCATCCTTGTCGACCCGTTCCACGCGGCCGGTGATATAGTTCTTGCGCGAGAAATGCAGCACGGATTCGACCAGGTAGGAATTGAGATTGCGCTGGGTGTGGGTATCGTGGTTTCGGCCCCAGATGAAACTGGTGGTCCAGTTACCGGAGACGAACGGCTGATTGTACGAGACCGATGCGGTGGTGCGGACCACGTCGCCTTCTTCAGCGGCTTCGGGTTTAGAGAGGCGGCCGGTGGAGACCTGGCCGTTGAGATTGCTGGTGGGCGAGATCCACAGGCGGCCGGACCATGAGTCAATGCCGCCATGGTCAATGTTCCAACGGTTCTCATTAGGCTCGGCGCCATGAAAGCCGCTGGCTTCCAACCGGAAGATGCCGCGCTCGATTCCGGCGGTAACCACTTCGTTGGCGATATGGCTGGAGTCCTGCCAATGGTGGCCCAGCGTGGCCTGCGGAATTTCCGATGCGGAAGCGCGGTGGGGGAAGGCCACGGGACCGAGCGCGGGGTCGCCCACCGGAGCGGCGTAGAAATTCACGAGGGTTTTTTCGCCGATCCGGTGGACGTATTCAAGCGCCAGTTCCATGATGAAATCGTGCGGATGCTGGGCGTCCACCAGGGGGCGGCCGTAGGCGGTTTCGCCGGTCTGGAAGAGCAGCGGGTAGCTGCGGTTGGTGACGGTGGCGGGGTCAAGGCTGAACATGGCGCGGACTGCGAATTCGCCGCCGCCGGCGGAGTGAATGGCCGAGGCCATGAACCAATTTGTGGAGATGAACTTGTCGCCTCCGCGCGGGCCGGTCTGCTGGATATCGGTGACGAAGGCCGAACCATGCAGCATCACCATCCAGGAATGCGCGCTCAGGTGGATCATATCCATTCCGGATGAACCCGGGTTGTTGCTGGTGCCGGAGGCTTGTCCCATCAGGAAAGCGCGGGGGTAGAGCTGGGCGCGAAGCGGGATCGAAGACAGCAACAGCGCGGATAACAGAAACAACGGGGCCCGGGTTTGGTAGTTCATCAGGTGAAATTAGTGTCGGGTTTGATGGCCGGCGGCCTCCCAGCGGCCGACCATCAGGTCTACCATGCTGAGCCAGGCACCTTCGGGACGCTCAAGTTTTCGGAATAGGGATACATACTCGGGTTTCTTCAGACCCATGCCCGCGAAGGCCAGGAAATACAAGCCGTCGTTCTGGAAGTCGGCAACCTGATCTTTGCGCCATTTCTTCGGGTCGGCGAAATAGGGTACCAGGTAGTCGATGATGGTATCGATGGTGACTTTGCTCTTGCCTTGCACCGTCCAAAGGTTGACATTGTGCACCTCCGCGATGCGGCAGATGGTGGTGAATGCTTCCAGATTGAACGCGGAATAGGAAAGAGACCGGGTGCGGGCCTCCTCAAACGGAGCGCTGCCATCGGGCTTGATCTGGGCGGGGAGAATGCGCTCGCTGTAATACTTGTAGGCCATCTGCTGGGATTTGTCGTCCTCCACAAACGTGGCAACGGCGGCCACCTGGGCGGTCCACCAGGAGGAGTGATTGTTGCCGCTGTTCTTCTCGTCGGCGCCATTGGTGCTTTGCGTCAGCCAGCGCAGATATTCCTCGAACCACTTGCGTACGGCGATCTGCTCCTTCGGGTCCCAGGCGCCGGTCTGCGACAGGAACTCCATACCCTGAATTGCGCGGATCAAAACCCGGCCGTCGACAATTCCGGCGCCGCGTCCCTGGTTGACATTGGGGATGGCCTGGGCATATTCCAGGCTGGGATTCATGCGCGTTTTCGGGTTGATGAACCAGGTATAGATGATGCGGGTGGCGCGCTGCGCATACTGCGGATTGTCCAGCATGAAGGCCGCGGTTCCTAGAGAAAAAACCGTGTCGCTCATTGCGTTCAAGGCGGTTTTGTTGGCCAGGAAGCGGTTGGGGTTCATCTGGCCGTCGCGGCGGACGTATGGGGCCTTGGGGTCTTCCGGCACCGGCCACCAATAAGGCGCTTCGCTGTAGTAATCGTGGATGTCGAAGGCGACGCCTTTGGGGCGGTCTGAGGTAACGGTCCAGGGGCCATCTTTCATGCGGCGGTCGGCATCGGCGCGCAACCGGCGAACGGAATCCTGCGTCCAAGCCTCTTTACGGGCGATGGCGCTATGGATCGGCTCGGCTTCATCCTCCGAGACCAGCGTCATGGGTATGCCTGCCGGCCGGGCACACCACGCCATCGCGATGAGAAAGACGACCGTCTTCACTATATGAGATTGTAGCCGATGCGGGGCGCAGAATCTGGCCCGTTTGGGCTATTCGAAACTTCTTTCGTATTCCGCGTTGAATTCGCAGCCGATGAGCGCGATGGCGGAGATGAGGTAGAGCCAGACCAGCAGCGCTATTCCGGCGCCGATGGAGCCATACATGGCGTTATAGCGCGCGATGTTGCGGACGTACCAGGCGAATCCGGTGGTGGCCACCAGCCACAGAACGGTGGCCAATATGGCGCCGGGCCAGACGAAACGCCAGCGCTGCCGGCGGTACGGTCCGAAATAATATAGGATGGCCGTAACGGTCACCGTGGTGGCGAAGGCCAGCACATAGCGGGTCACCCGGCCGATCAACTGCCAGGTCCAGGCAAAGGGATTGAGGAACGGGTCCACCTTCATCCAGTGGAGAACCACGCGTTCCACCTGGCCGCCGAACAAGATCAGCAGGGAAGCGGCCAGCAGGGGTACCAGGGAGAGCAGCACCAGCGCGATGGTGAGACCGCTTTGGTGCAAAAAGTCGCGGTTGCGCGGCACGCGATACGCCGCCTCGAAACCCTCAATGAGGCTCTTGATAACGCTTGAGGCTGCCCAAAGGGAGATCAGGCCGGCGCCGACCAGCAAGCCGAAAGGCCGTTCACCGACGATGCGGAAACGTTGGACCACCAGGTCCTCAGTGCCCGGCGGCACCACCTCCGAGAGGACATTCTGAATGGTGCGGGCCACGAAATCGGCGCGCGTCTGGACCAGGATGGTGGCGGCTGAAGTGAGGACCGGGAAGAACGACAGCATGGCGGAATAGGCCGCGCCTTTGGCGATGCCGAAGCAGCCGTCGTCGACGGTGGCCACGATACTTCGCCTTAGCAGCCAGGCGAAGTTAGGCAGAGTGAGGCGCACACCGGTAGTATAGCCGCCCGAGTTCCCCACGGGACGTTCATCGGGTGAAACCAAGGTTCTTCAATAAGGCGCGGCCCAGGGCGTCTCCATCAAGCGGCGGCGCGGGCGCGTTGAGTTCGGCTATCTTCTTAAGCTGGGCTTCTTCTTGCTCCCTGGTCTTTTGGGTCAACGCGGCAAGCTGTCCAACGACGGCGCGGCGATGGACAAGTTCCCCGGCGTAGGCCAACTTGAACTTTTCTTTGCCCGCCGCAATGAATTCAAGTTGTTTCATGACGTCGGGATGATTAGCCGCCGCCGGAATGCTAAGAACGTGGTTTGTAAACTTGTCCATTTCGGCAAACAGCTTGCCGATATCCACACGGGGAGCAACCCTGGAAGGCGCCACCGGAGCAGATGGCTGGACAGACGCGGCCCGGGTCCCGGCAGCGGCTCCGGCCCCTACCGTAAACACATAGTCGCACACCGGGCAGCAAACCCAGTTCCACATTCTGGCGATGCAATCGTAATTGATGCAGCCCAGTACCGCTCCAGGTTGCAGGCTCGTCGGCGTGCTGCACCTCGGGCACTCGGCACTGAGCGGCATCGGCGTGTGGCAAAACTCGCAGGCTGGGACTGCACGCGAATCGGGGGCGCCTACCGCTATCAGCACGCCTCCCGAAACTTCCGAATTAGGAACCTGCGGCACCCACAATTCCACCAATTGGGCATGCGACAACCGGCGTGCAGCGCCATACAAGGGATCGTGAACAACAATATCCCTGCTATCGATATCCACCAGTACGGTGTAATGACCCGCGGCCGAATCATGTCTGACGCGATGGTTGAGAATCGCGCGAATACCCTTTTCTCGGCAAAGCCGCAATACATGCAGAGGGTGCCGTGCCTGGATCGCGACCGCGTTGAAGCCCCGGTTCAGGGCATCCTGGGTCATCAGATGCGTGGTCGAGGAGATCTGGCCAAGCTGGTTTTCCTTGGAGATCGCGGGCCAGATGTCCACTTGCCGGACCTCGCTGCCGAACGATCGATAGGCCATGCTCAGGCAGGCCGCGCCGCACGATCGGCCAATCAGCGCCTCGGACTGTTTCTCGTAAGGGATAGCCGTGTTTGATGGACTCATGAATCCAGCCTTTTATCTCATCTCGCGGTCATGGGCCGATCAAAACCGTAGGCCAGCCCAGTATGATAACGCCGCCATGAGCGGTCGGGTCAAGCATCCGCGCCGCCGGCAGTCCGCCGATCAAAACCGTGGGAGATCCCATGGCAATGACGTCGGGAGGGCCCACGCAAGTCAGCAGATCAGTCGCCCGCGCGGCCGGCAGATTGCCAATCAGCACTGTCGGGCAGCAGGGCGGAAGAATTGGTCCGCCGACATGGGGCACAAGTACCGTCACCATGGGGCATACATGCATGTCTGTTGCGCGAGCGGCGGGCATTCCCATTTGGATCAGTCCTTCCTCGTCATTCGAAGACCCTCGCTATTATTCGAACCCTCCGGCGGGAAACGGCCTTCGGCGATTGCAATTCCCAGTTCGATAAACGAACGCTGTGTAGCTTGGATTCTAGCCGGATCGCCCTTGGTGGATGCCACCCTGACTGCAATCGCCACCGCCCGCGCCGGGGCAAATGGACTTGGTGGTACCGGCGGCACGTTCGGCGGGGCGAGACTGCCTCCAGTCTGATTTGCGGCTGCTGCTAATGCGCCTGCCGGGGAACCGAGCCCCAGCAAGTCGGCAGGGCGTTTGGCAGCTGCCCGATTGGCTTCATCAGGCTGGAGTACCCACCGTACCGCGGCTTTCGAGGCCACTCTTTCCCAAGGCTCCAGTTTGTCGCCGCAGGTTTGCTGCATGCACAGGCAGCCCCACCAGATGGATTCGCGCGGGGGCAGCGCATGGGCCATAAAATCGATGCCGGCGAGGTATTGCTTTTTCTCCACCAGCGCCTCGACAAATTGGCGCGGGTTCATGTCCGGGAGAAGCCCCTGCAGCGCCTCCTTGTCGAGGTACACCCGCGCACAAATTTCAGCGGCTGTGGCTGCGCTGACCTTCACCAGCGGCAAGGTTTTCACGTCCTGGGGCTGCGGATTCACGATTCAGTATCCGGCGGTGGCGGCGGTGCTGGTGGTGGTGGCGGGCCGGGGTTAATTACCACAGTGGGAATTCCAATGATTGTTACACCAGTGAGATCGATTGTGATCTGGCTCATACCCGCCCTGAGGCTCAGGCTGCCCGTCATGCCGGCATCGATCACAATGCTTTTCGACTCCATATCAATCGTCTGGATATCGGGGAAGGTAAGGCCGCGCTCGATATGGATCTTTTGCGTGTCGCTGACGAGGATATCGATTCCGTCACTTGACTTGGATGACGTTACCGGGCTCAGCATAGGGAGCGCTAGCGGTCCGGTGGTGAGGCGAACCGCCTTGCATCCCCGGATGTCGACGGTGCCCTCGTCAATAAACCCACCTTCCAGGCTCCCACCGGCCAACAGGACAACCCTGCTGGCGGAGTGTTCTGGGTCGGGTGGGCTGTCGTCAGTGGGGTCGGGTAACGGTTTCCGGCTGACCAGCACCACCTGGTTGCCGCCGATCTGGTATGTGCCCTTGGCCGACTTGACCTGATTACCCGCATCGGTCATGTCGGTACCGCCGCCTGACCCTCCCCCGGCAATGTTGTTCTCTAGATCCATGTGAGCGCAGCCTCCTCGCTAATCGTTAGTAACCAACATCATTTCTGCCCCAATCGCCGCCAGAATCCCCACGCCGCCAAGCCAGTCCACGGCGCCGCCATCGCTCCATGCCGAATCGTCGGGATCGCCCCCCACGCTGGGAACTCCTAACTTGTCCAGGCACGCCTGATCGATTTTGTACAACTCCTTCATTGTGTTGTCCGCCAGCCATTCCGTACTGTCGGCGGCTTGCTCAAACGCCATAATCATACCCAGCATTATGTCCATCAAGAGCTGATAGGCGACCACGAGATTGACTCTTTCCTTGTCTCCCGATTGTTCACCCGGTCCCGCGGCAGCCCTCTGGTCGTCCGTAAGTTTGTTGTACGCTTTTTCTGCGGCCAGCCCCTTTACGTCATACACAATCATGAAGACGATCGAAAAAGCACTCAGGAGGCTGGACAACAAGGTAACCAGACCGTGTTTATGATACTGTGCGTGGATCTCAATCTTCGGAGGTCCGACGGAAATCTCCAAGGTTTGGCCGAGCGTGAATTGGGCGTTGGTTCCAAAGGTAAACTGCATGCTTCCGCCCAGGCCGCTCCCTGCAAGAACCTGCATGAACGGCGGAATAGTGGAACCGGGTGCGCCCGCCGCCAGTCCGGCGGGGTTGATGCACATTTGGACGTTGTTGCCGATGACGAGCTGATGGTTCAGGGGGCAGGCGGCCTGAAAGTTATCGCCGAACGTAAAGACCGAGTTCATCCCCACCACGCCGGTTGGGGCCGGATTCGGCATTGGGTCTCCTTCGTCAAAGCCGCCGCCGCTGCCCCCTCCGCCAGGGACGAACTTACCGACCGTGAGCAGGTTGGCCACTCCCACTCGTTCACCTTTGTGCCGGCCGGCATGTATCATCTTGTCGCTCTCGGAATTGAGACTCAAATTGTTCTCCGAGTGGATGGACAAATGCTCATGACCCTTTTCGTCGTTGAAGACGAGTCCGTTGTAGTTGTGCTTCGCCGTGCCGCGCACGCTGGCCGATTTGAAGCCGGCCAGCTCCTTGTTTATTGGCAGCGCAAACCACGGCATATTTTCCTTGTTGTAGACGCTGCCCACAATCAGCGGCTGGTCGGGATCGCCTTCCTCGAAAATCACCACTACCTCGTGGCCAACCCGAGGCCAGAAGAACGCCCCCCAGCCCTTGCCTGCCCAAACTTGCGCCACGCGCAGCCAGCACGAGCTGTCGGCGTCTTTCTTCCCCTCGCGGTCCCAATGGAATTGCACTTTCACGCGGCCATACTTGTCGCAGAAGATTTCCTGGCCCTGAGGGCCGACGACTGTTGCGGTCTGCATGCCGGCGATCACGGGTTTGGGTGTCACGCCCGGCGCGCGGTATCGCAGATTAGCCGGGATGCAGGTGAAACGGTTTTCATAACTGAACGGCAGCGCGTTGTCGCTGCGGTAATTGCCGCCCATGCGGGCATCGTGTTCAACGCGGGTCAGAAGGTATTGGCCATCCGCGTCGAAGTGCCGTTGCAGCGTGAACTTGTGGCCGGCGGTGAATTGTCCGCAATCGCCGGCCCCATGGATCTCCAGGCTGGCAGCCTGTTCCTGTTCCATGCGAATCTTGACGGTCCGGTCACGGTCCTCGAAGATATGTTGCAGGTTCGGCGGCTGCGGCGCGCCATGGCGATCGATCCCATCGAAGCGCTGTGCGTATCCGCCGGGGTAATCGTAAATCTCCAATTGATCATTACCGCCGACAGTGAGCTTGTGGATCACCTTGCCTACGGTAACACTCTCGACGGGCTTTTGTTTAGCTTCCAGATGGTTGCCCGGGAGCTCAAAGCAATGGTCCCAAAGGGTGTACTCGCCGGCGCGCAGTTCCTGGGCTTTTTCCCAGGCCGTGACGCGCATGTCCTCGCGCACTTCCCCGGATGCTTCCTCGTAAATCACACTGCTTTGTCCGGTGAGGGTGGGTGTCGCAGTGTCGGTCACGACCATCTGATGATTGCCGCTTGAGTGCTTGAAGAAGTAATAGATCCCTTCCTCCTCCATCAGGCGGCTGGCGAAATCGAAGTCGGATTCACGGTACTGAACGCAATAATCGCGCTGAAAGTAGGTTCCCGCTATCTGGAAAGCGACATCCAACCCCGAGAGCACCTGGTGGAGAATCTCAGGCACCGAGAAGTGCTGAAAAACGCGGCACCGGACTTTTTTCGTCAGCAGCCAAAGCTCGGGAACCACTTCGGCGCGGTAATGCAAGAAGTCATTGTCATCGCGGCCACCCTGGCTGAACCGCTTGACCAGCCCGTTGAAATAGCGTATGTCGCCGTTGAGGAGCCGGATCTCCACCGTCACGCTCTGACCCAGTATGCGGTCGAAGAGGATCGGGCTATTCGATTCCGCCAGCAGGTCGAGCTGAAAATTGAAAAGCCGCGAGCTGGCCTCGTGGCCCTTGAATCCAATTGGAAGCAGGACATCCTTGCCAAGTGGCGTCGTAAGTGCGAGTGGCCGGTCCACTTGTGCGTATTTCGGCATAGTATCTC
>CAWFPJ010000022.1:0-50061 GCA_963817515.1 Bryobacterales bacterium
CAGGCAGAACCGCCCAATGTCACTTAGTTTTCGGTAGCGCGGCAATCTGTCCCGGTGCTCGCCAGATGCCCAATAACCCACCGGCAACAAGGTTGCCGGCACTACCGGTGTATTTCCGAGACCGTCTCGCCACCTGGCCCGCTCAGACCAGCCACAGGTTAGGGTATATTCTCTTGATGAATATCCTCTGGTGTTTCGCTCGACAGTTCTCACACTTCCCCTCCTGGCTCGACCCCCAACGCTACGCTTCCGGTGACACCGGGCCCGACGCCACTCGACCGGTTGACGAAGAGTTCACCAGGAAGTCCACGAGTACACGACCCAGCCCTCTTCAACTCGCCGCTCACGGTTCCTCCGCATCGAAGACCGTCCCTACTCCCAAGTCGGTCTCGGCGAGTCGGGGCGCGCCGCTACTGCCCCCTCGCAGGACGTCTATCGATATATGCGAATGCTGGAGAAGCCAGTCCGCGTGTGAAGGTTTTCAGCATCGGCGGCTGAAGAGGGCCGCGAGATGATCGCCGTGGCCGGGCCGCCGAGCGGTTGCTGGGCACGCTCGAACAGACCGCGCGCGGCTGGCCAGGCTCGCCGACCCGCGCAGCATCAAGCTTGACGCGCCGAGCTGAAAGCTGATCGCCCTTCTCGCCCATCTACTACATCACCGGAACCATTCACTCGCCCGAGACAGGCACGCCCGCGCCGCGCTGATGGAACTGGCATACCGGCTGGCGGTGGACGAGAGCGCCTACATCCGGTCCATCCGCGAAAACACGATCACCCTGATCACTCCCATCGTCGAAGTGGACGGGCGCGACCGCATGGTGGACATCTATCGCTGGCACCGGGAGAACCCCGGCAACAGTTTCCGCCGTTGATCTATTGGGGCCATTACGTGGCGCATGACAATAACCGCGACTCCATGGGACTGACGCTGCAGCTTACGCGAAACATCCTGAGCACGTTCGTCGGATGGAAAGCGCAGGTGCTCCATGACCTGCACGAATCCGTGCCGTACCTTTACGACAACACGGTGGGCGATGGTCCCTACAACGCCTGGATAGACCCGATTCTGGCGGATGAATGGCAGATGATGGGCTGGAACAACGTTTCCGAAATGACGAAGCTCGGCATGCCCGGCGTGTTCACGCATGGCACTTTCGACACCTGGTCGCCGAGCTACCTGATGTTCATTGCCGCCATGCACAACGGGATCAGCCGCCTGTATGAGACGTTCGGGAACGGCGGCGCGGATACCGAGGAGCGCACGCTCCGGCCCAACGAATATGCGCGCACATGGTTCAAACAGAATCCGCCGCTGCCCAAGACGGAGTGGTCGCAGCGCAATAATAACAACTACGAACAGACCGGCGTGTTGACCGCGCTGCACTATTTCGCCGGCAACAACAAGCTGTTCCTGCGCAATTTCTACCTGAAGGCCCGGCGCTCGATTGAGAAGCCGCACACGGAGGGGCCGGCGGCCTATGTCTTTCCAGCGGACGATCCGCGGCCGGGCGCGCAGGCGGAACTGTTAAGGATGCTGCAGGATCAAGGCTGTGAGATTTCCCGCGCCGGCGCGCCGATCACCGTGATGATGCCAGCCAAGAAGGCTCCGCGGGCAGGACGGGGCGGGGCGGCGGATGGCGGCGGTGCCAGAGACGGCGATGGCCCAGACGGCAAGGCCTCCGCCGAATCCGGCCCGAGCAAGCCCGCGGAAAAACCTAAACCGCAGCCGCGCACCTTCCCGGCCGGCAGTTATGTATTACGGATGGATCAGCCATATAGCCGCATCGCCGACACGCTTCTGGACTACCAATACTGGGCGCCGAACGATCCGCAGAAGAGCATCTACGACGACACCGGGTGGACTTTCGGCGAACTGGGCAATGTGCAGGTGGCGCGCGTGACCGACCTCAAGGTGCTGGACGCAGCCATGGATCGGGTTGGGGGGCCCGTGCGGGCGCCCGGTGGAGTGGAACGGACGGGACTGGAAAGCACAGGCGATATTTTCCTGATCAACCACAATGCGGATCAGCGCTTTGATCACGCTGAGGTACCGGTTCCCAAATGCTTCCTTCGAAGCCGTCGAGGAGCCGTTTGAAGCGGCCGGGCGAAAATTCAACCGTGGATCGTTCATCGTGCGAAGTGTGCCGGCCGGCGAACTTGCCAAAGCCTGCGCCGACCTGGGCGTGCAGGCTTACGCCGCCGCAGCAGCTCCGGTGGTGAAGACCCATCCCATTCGGGCGGCGCGCGTCGCCATCATGCACACCTGGCTCAGCACGCAGGGCGATGGCTGGTGGCGCCTGGAGTTTGACCGGTTGAAGATTCCGTACGACTACATCAGCACCCAAACGGTATTCAAGAACGCCGATCTACGTTCCAAGTACGACGTGATCGTGTTTGCCCCGGGTGTTCGAGGCAACCCTCAGACGATTGTCAGCGGGATGCCAATGTACGGCAATCCGCTGCCGTGGAAGGTCACGCAGCTTACGCCGAATCTGGGCAAGATCGATGAAACCGATGACATGCGTCCGGGGCTCGGCTGGGCGGGCGTGGATCATTTGCAGGAGTTTGTGCGCAAGGGCGGATTGCTGATCACCGCCAACGATACGACCAACTTCGCGGTGGCGTTTGGATTCACGCCGGGGGTCACCATCGCGACCACGCAGCGGCTCAAGGTGACGGGCTCAGCCCTACGTTCCAAAATGGTGGATGCGGCCAGTCCCATTGTCTACGGCTACCGCGATAATCTGGCAATCTTCGCTTCGAATCCTCCCGTGTTCGGCCTTACGAATATGGCGGGCGGGGGCGGCGGCCGGCGCGGCGCCACGGAGGAGCGGGAACGGCCAACGGGCCGCGGCACGGCCGACGATCCCGATATTCCTCAGGGCCGGTCGCAGGTGGAGATCCCCGAGGACCCGCATGCTGAAATATGGGAGGCCACGCCTTTGAATAGCGAGCAACTGCGCAACCCGATCAACGTGATTCCTCCGGCGGCGCGGCCCCGCGTGGTACTGCGATATGCCAACGCCAATGAACTCCTGGTATCGGGGCTGTTGGATGGCGGTGCTGAACTGGCCCAGCATGCGGCGGTGATCGACTCGCCTTACGGGGAAGGCCACGTGGTGCTATTCTCCGACAACCCCTTCTGGCGTGCGGAAACCAAGGGCAGTTATTTCCTGGTGTTCAATGCCATCCTGAATTTCGATAGCCTGGACGCCGGAAGAAAGCTGGCGGATCGGTAGATCCTGGCGCAGCGGCCTGCTTCAATGGCTGCTAAGCCTACTCCGTCAGTCCGGAACGCATGGCCCGCGCCCCCATCCACAAGATCCCCGCCAGTGCCACCGATGCCAACGGAATTGCGTACATCGCGTGATGCAATCCAATCGCTCTTGATGCCTCGGTAACTACTGACAACCCCGATGCCCGCGCCGCTTCCCGCGCGAAATGGTCGCTCAGGCTGCCGGTGATCAATGGCCCCCATGAGGCCCCGCCCAAGTAGGTGACCACGAAGTATGCCGCCATGGCCGTGCCGCGCATCCCCGGCTCCACGATATCCTGCAGCGAGGAGTACACCAGGCCGTAATACATCTGAAGCAAACCGTACGCCACCATCAACAGCGGCACGACCGCAGATACCTGTCCCTGCCCCAACTGAATCGCGACGAATGCCGGGAGAGCGGCGGCTAGCGCCGCGGCCGCCGCCAACAGCATGCGGCCATTGTGACGCCTGCCGATGATGCGGTCTCCCCAGATCCCCGCCGCGATGCCTCCCAGAATCCCCGATACGCCGGAGCCAACGCCTGTCCAAACGCCCGCCTGCGCTACCGAAAGCCCGTGGACCCGCGTCAGAAACGCCGGCAGAAAGGTGGAGAAACTGTACACCACGAAGTTGAGCAGCGCCCCGGAGACCGCAATCCACCACAGCGTTGGGATTCTCATCAAGCCGCGCAGCGATTCGCGCAAACCAGGTCCCCGGCCATCGGCGTAACCTGCCAGGCGCGCCGGCTCTTTCAAACACATCACCGCCGGTACCAGCACGAGCCCCGGCACCGCAGCCAGTATCAACGCCGTGCGCCACCCGTGGGCCTGCGCCACGGGTCCGCTGATCGCGGAACTCAGCATAATTCCCACCGGCACCGCCATCATAAATCCCGCCATGGCGCGCGCCCGTTGCCGCACTGTTACGAGGTCGCCGATCCAACTGGCCGCGGCCGGCGTGCAAACTGCTTCCCCAATCCCCACACCCAGGCGCGTGGCCAGCAGGGTGGTGTAACTCACGGCCAGCCCGCCCAGCGCCGTGAGAGCCGTCCAGGCCGTGATACCCATTGCCAGCAGCCGCTTGCGGGGGCCGGTATCCGCCAGCCTTCCCAGCGGCAGGCCGGCCAGGGCATAGACCACTGTGAACATGGTTACCAGGCCCCCGAGTTGCGTGTCGGTGAGTTGGAATTCGTGGCGCAACGGTTCAAGCACCGCGGCCAGCGCCTGACGATCGTAGAAATTGAGGACATTAACCAGGAAAAGTACGGCCAGTGCCGGCCCAGCCGCTGGAGATCTCACTTGGGCGCCACGCAGCATGTGCGGATCATGATTTCTTCGCCGGAGGAGCAACCGCGCTTCGCCGCCATCCCTGAAACCGATAGAGGCCGGGCAGACCAAACATCAGCACCACCAAGTAGCCAAGGGCTTGGGAGAGGATGATGAAGGCCAGGGCGCCATCGCGGCTGATGCCGAAGGGCGTGAGCACCGTCACAGCCACAAACTGGTAAATGCCGACGTAGCCCGGAGTGGAAGGCAGAGCGCTGCCAAGCCCCATGCCTGCCAGTAGAAGCGCCGCCACCCGGAATGGGATATGCAGGCCGAGTCCGCGGGACCCCACCATCACGCCCGCCGCGTCGGCTGACCAGATGATCGCGGTCAGGAGCGAAAAACCGACAAGCCGGTGAACACTGTGGAAGGCGCGCAATCCGAGCAAGACTTGTTCGGCCATGCGCAGCAAACGGGTCCGAATGGCCACAGGCAGGGGCAGGCGGAGGATCACCGTCTGGTAAAGGTTTCCGGTATAGGGCAGCAAAAAAATGGCGGCGGCGCCGGCAGCGGCGATCAGAGCGGTGGTGCGACCCACATCTTCCAGCCAGCGCGGCTTGGGATTCACGCCCAGCAGAACCAGGGAACTCCATAGGACCAGCGCGATGGCATCCATCATCCGCTCACTCAACGCGGTGGTCAGAACGTAAGCCGTACTTAAAGACGAACGGCTAGTGATAATGAAAGTGCGGACCAGTTCGCCGCCGCGAGCCGGAAGGAAATTATTGCCCAGATATCCGGCCATGTTGGCCCAGAAAACTGTGCCGACGCCGAGGCGAGCCTCCGCGTTCAACAGAATGCGCCAGCGGTAGGAACGCACGAAGTAGTTGCCGCAACTGATGAGTCCCCCGGCGGCGATATACTGCCAATGCGCGGAGGCGATGATGGTCCAGACGCGCCGCCATTCCACGCCGCGAAGGGCGAAATATAAGAGCACGGCGGCCAGTAAGCTGGAGATAATCCAGGACCAGACGGTTCGCCGCCCGCCGGAACGGGACCCCGATTCAAGAGGCACTCCGCCGGGCTCAGGGCTTTCATTCATTCGGGCATTCATTCGAGCTGTGGGCGGCGGAAAACCCATTGTTACGATGATACAGGATACGATCCGATACACTGCTCAGAGTTGTCTTTTCTCGACGAGGTTCGGGCCTGTCGCAGAGACAACGTGAGCATAATCGCTCCCTCACGGTCGCGGCTCGGATTGGTTCCGCGCCACTAGAGTTGATCGGGACCTGACTTCGGAATAGGCGAGCGAATACTGATACGCGGTTTCAAATTACCGTTGACATTGATTTGCGGTGGTCCTAGACTTGGAAAATGTCGCTCCGCGAGCGAATCGCTCTGATCCCCGTTGTGTGTGTCCTGGCGCCTTGGGCGCGCGCCGCGGATTCCGGAATCCAACAAAGAGGCACCAGGTAGATGTTTTCACGTCGCGGCTTGTGCGCAGCGGCAACGCTATTGACCGTTGCGACGCTTCGTGGACAGCCCGCGGATCGCTTGATTAGTCCGATTGAGGTCGAGCGCCTCAATGGCCCTCCGCTTCAAGTTTCCAACTACGCCGAGCACACCGGCACCGTGGTAGTGTTCCTCTCGACGCGCTCAGATAAGGCGGCGGCCGCGGCGGGTACCATACAACGGCTCAACGCTTTGAACCGCCGCAACCGCGTGATTTTCATCGCCGTTTTTCCGAATCCGGCCGAATCCGCGGAAGAAGTACGCAGCGTTTTGTCAGGACAACGGTTTCATCTTTCCGTGTTATCGGGATCCACAGCACAAGGCGGCAAACCTGCTTGGCGCGACCGTGACACCGGAGGCTTTCGTCATCGACAAAGACCGCCGCTTGCGATATCGAGGGCGGATTGGAAAAGAGGACGACACAGGAGCGTTGGCCGGAGCTCTCAAGAGCTTATCGGAGAATCGCCCGGCCGCGGTCATGCTTGGAACCCGCCGATGGCACTCCGATCTCGAAGCCGGGCCCGACGCCATTGCTCAAGGATTCTTATGAATCGATTCATTTCGCGTCGGAACTGATCTTCGAAAAAATACCCGGCGCGCCCGCGCACCACGCGTCGAGTATCGCGGAAGCGCCCAACGGCGACCTGCTGGTGACGTGGTACGGCGGCAGCTACGAATCCTCCGACGACGAAGCACTGTACATGGCTCGCCGGAAAAAAGGAGAACGAAACTGGAGCACGCCCGAGCTGCTGTTTCGCGACCCGGCGCATCCGGTTGGAAACGCGATTATCTTCGTGGATCCCGCGAAGAAGATCTGGATCCTGTGGGGCCGCATGGAGGCGACTCAGCCGCTGCTGGCGCACACGGGTTGGGACGGAGCACGGTTGATGTATCGCGTATCGAGCGATAACGGCCACACCTGGACGAAGGACGTCCTGTTCCCGATGGAGACGTCGGGTTGGCTGCCGCGCAATCTTCCTATCACGCTTGCGGGCGGCGAGTTGCTGGTTCCCCTGAGCGACGAGCGGGACAACGTGGACAAATCGTTCTTCGTGAAGACGAAAGACAACGGTAAGACGTGGACACGTTCACAAAACATTCCGAACAAGAACGTCATGGGTGAGCAGCCGACGGTGGCGCCGAGGCCCGACGGGTCGCTCCTGGCGTTCGTACGCTTGAGGCCGACGCTGCTGCAGACCGAATCGACAGACGGCGGGCTCAACTGGACCCCGGCGCACGAGACGGACCTCAAATGTCCGGACGCGGCGATCTCGCTGCGCGCCCTGCGAAACGGCCACCTGCTGCTGGTCCACAACGATTCGGACCGCGCGCGCACGCCCCTGAGCATTACGCGATCCGTGGATGGCGGCAAGACGTGGAGCAGCCACCTGGCGTTTGAATCCAATCCGGGCGAGTACTCGTATCCTTCGGTTCTCCAAACCTCCGATGGCCTCATTCACGTTGTCTACACGTATCGCCGGTATTCGATCAAGCACGTGGAGTTCGACGAAAACTGGCTGGATCACTTGAATCGTCCGAACTGACCCTGTATGCGTATTATTGGAGTCATACCGGCACGCTACAAGTCATCGCGTCTCGAAGGCAAGCCGTTGGCGGATATTCACGGGAAATCGATGGTCCAGCATGTTTATGAACGTGCGAGGCGCGCCTCCTGCCTGGATGACATCGTGGTCGCGACCGATGACGAGCGGATCCGCTCGACGGTTGAGAGTTTCGGGGGCACGGCCGTGATGACCAGCGCGGACCACCGCTCCGGTACGGATCGCGTGGCCGAAGCGGTCCGCGGAATGGATGCCGATGTGATCGTGAATATTCAGGGCGACGAGCCGATGCTTGATCCGGCGATGCTTGCCGAGGTGGTGGATCCGTTCCGAAGCGGCGCGAGTGCGGGCGTGGTTACGCTCAAGAAGCGCGTGATGCACGAATCCGAATTTGCGGATCCGGGCGTGGTCAAGGTAGTGACCGATCCGGCCGGCTATGCGCTGTATTTCTCGCGCTCCCTGATCCCATACCCACGGCAGCGGACGCCCCGGTTCGCGGTCTTCGAACACCTCGGCCTGTACGCGTACACTCGAAGCGCGTTGATGCAGCTGGCCGAGCTGCCGCCTTCGGAGCTGGAAGAGATCGAAAGCCTGGAGCAACTGCGGGCGCTTGAAAACGGCATTCGCATTCTGGTCATAGAAACGGCGTCGCGGCAGGAAATGCTGTCGGTGGATACGCAGGCTGACCTGGAACGGGCCCGCGAACTGATGGGCACCGTGAACATATGATGACACCCGCCCGGCACGCCATCGACAGTTGGGCTGAGTCTCTTGCCGAACGCTCTCTGGCGAATCTTCTTGAAGGTGCGAAGAAGATCGTAGCCGCGAAGCTTCGAGGCGGCAAGGTGGTTGTGGTCACAGGCAGCGGGCCCAACCTTCACGAAGGCGTAACCACGTTGATCGCGGAATTGATGCACAAGGGCGTCATCGACGGGGTAATCACCAGCTCGGCCGTGATCGCGCACGAAATGGGAGGTACGCTCGACCGGGTCAAGCGGGTATCCGCGCACGACCACCCGGAGCTGTCGATTCCCAGTTCGCTCTTACCGCGCGGCGGCCTGTTCGAGATCACACTGCTTACGGCCGAGCAAAAGGCCCAGGTCACGCCGGAGGTGGAGGCGTGGTGGGACCGTTATGATCGCATTGCCGATCTGCCTGGGCCGGCGGTCATCAAGGCCGCGGGCAATATGGCGTGGCCGATGGGCCCCCGTACCGAGCGCCTGGCACGCGAGGCCGAAGAATTGGCGCGTGAGAGCGGCATGCTGCTGGAGCGAGTTGTAGGCTTCGGCGCGGACCCGATGACCATGATCGGGGCCGGCGCGAAGCTCGGGCTGCCGGTGGTTGTATCGATACCGCAGCTTGTGGGCGGCGGCGCGGTCGGGTTGGCGATTGGCGATACAGTCTCGATTACGCGCCGCGCCAGAACGGTGGCGGAGACGCTGGCGAGCGCCGACGTAATCGTCGAATCGGCGATTGCGCTTTCCCAGGAGATCCATGACGGTCCCGTTCGAAACCTATACGGGACACGGCATCTGGTCCGAATGGAAGGGCGAGTATGCTTACAGCCTGCAAGGCAAGAGCCTGATCCGGATCGATCTGGACCCCAATCTGGAAACGGCGTGGAATAAGGAACGGCAAAGCGCGGACGTACAGCGGGCCGTGGATCTGGGCTTGCCGAAAACCAAGCTCACCGGAATCCCGTTTCGCATGGAGATGTCGGGCTTTGCCCGGCTGGAAGACAGCCTTCCGGTAACCGCGGACATCGGTGTGGCCTGGCCGGTCCTGGCCGCCCATGTCGCCACCGGGCTTGGGATCAAACTGGACTTCATCTCCGCGCCGCAGGAAACCGCGGAAGGCAAGCGCATGCGTGAGTGGATCGCCGATTCGATTCAATTCGTCGACCGGCGCAGGATGTACGAGCGGACACGGCAGCTCACTGAGGCGGCGGCGATCGATGAATAAGCCCCGAATTGCCAGCAGCCCGAACTATGGATGGTACGTGGTCGGGATGCTATGGTTCACCGGCTTCCTGAATTACGCGGACCGCCAGGCGATTTTCTCCGTATTTCCGCTGCTCGAGAAAGAACTGGGGCTCGATTCCGTCCAACTCGGAATGCTGGGCTCGTCCTTTGCCCTGGTATACGGCATTTGCGCACCGTTTGCGGGCAACATCGTGGATCGCGTTCGCCGGAAATCGGCGGTGCTCGGCGGCCTGTTTGCCTGGAGCGTGATTTGTTCGGCTACGGCGATCTCGCGGAATTTTGCCCAACTGCTGGCTTTCCGCGCGGCTGAAGGTCTGGGCGAGACCTTCTATTTCCCGGCGGCCATGTCGATGATCAGCGACTATCACGGCAGGCGGACGCGATCCCGCGCCATGGGGACGCATCAGACCAGCGTCTACGCCGGCACAATCGCGGGCGGATTCCTGGGCGGGCTTATCGCACAACACTACGGATGGCGTTCGTCGTTCGTGGTGTTCGGCTCGCTGGGCGTGGTTCTCGGCTTCGTGTTGATGAAGATTCTGGTGGAACCTGCCCGCGGGGCGGCCGACCTCCAGGATTTTGGCGCGCCTATTCATGACGTCAAAGACCGGATGCCGCTGGTGGATTTCCTGAAGGTGATCTGGACAACTCCCACGGTCCTGTTGCTGATGACTGCCTTCATGCTCGACAACTTTGTGGGGATGGTTCTGCTGACATGGATGCCGAAATTCCTCTACGATAAATTCCACTTGAGCCTGGCGCTGGCGGGCTTGACGGCGACCATTTTCATTCAACTGGCGAGTATGGTTGGGTCGCCCGTCGGCGGATGGCTGGCCGATACGCTGCGCAGGCGCTTTGCCGGGGGCCGCATCGCGGTGCAGATGATCGGCCTGCTGGGCGCGGCGCCGTTCGTGATCTGGTGCGGCCAGACGCTATCGGTTCAATCCCTCATCATCAGTTTGACGCTGTGGGGATTTTTCAAGGGCATGTACGACGCGAACATTTTCGCCGCGATGCTGGATACGGTGCCTCCGCAGGCCCGCGGAACGGCGGTCGGGTTCATGAATATGACCGGGTGGCTGGTGGGAGCCGGCAGCGCCCCGGTGTTGATCGGGTACATCGCACGGCAATCGAGCCTCAGCTTTGCGATCTCCATCGCGGCCATCGCTCTGGTGATCGGGTCCGGTTTGTTGTTGACGGCGATTCTGGTCACGGTGAACCGCGATATCGAAAAGGTCCGGCTGCAGAGCCTGAGCAAATGATCACATCGTTTTCAGATACCCGGTTGAAGTGGCACTGCGAGCCGTCGAACTGGAGCATCACAGGGGGCCGCCTGGTAATCACACCGGATTCGCCCACGGATTTCTGGTCGAAAACGCATTACGGATTCGAGGCCGATAATGGCCATTTCCTGTACGCGAATATCGCCGGGGATTTTGTACTGTCTGCCGAGATTTTCATGACGCCCCGCCACGAGTACGATCAAGCCGGGCTGATGGTGAGGCTCTCGAAATCCTGCTGGCTGAAAACGTCGATAGAGTTCGAGCCGGATAAAATGAATCGCCTGGGTGCGGTGGTGACCAATGCCGGCTATTCGGATTGGTCCACGCAGGATGTTCCCTCCAGCGTGAATCGCTTCCAGTTACGAGTGCTCCGGGAGGGAGGCGACTACCTGGTCCACGCGTCGCTTGACGGCGGCGATTGGGCCCAATTGCGCGTCGCGCACCTGCACGAGGACGTCAATCCGGGGGCTCCGGTGGAGTGCGGCGTGTACGCTTGCAGCCCGAAGGCCGCGGCTTTCATCGCGGAGTTCGATAAGTTTGTAATCGACAGCGGCAAACAACCGTAGGGATCTTCAAGGCAACGCGGGGGCGGGCGTCTTTAACCATGCCAGGTTGAAGGCGTAGTGATTCTTGCTGCTGATCAAATGAATGATGCCGTTCTGCCCCTGGGTGATGGCGAGGTACCCGAAGGTCTCGGCGCTGCTCGCGCTCATGGTGAACTTGCGCTGGTCGGTGGTCTCCATTTCCCGCGGCGGACCGTCGTCGCTGATCAGGCGGAGCGCCGGCCAGGTCTCGCCCTCATCGAAGGAGAGTGCGGCGTAGAGGCCCGCCACCGGCCGCTGCTTGCCCGAAGCATCCGTGATCATCAGGTCCTGCTTACCCGGCTGTATTGCAGCTCCGCAGAACGAGACGAAGAGGAGCGGCCCCTCATGCAGGCGCAGCAGGACCGCCCGCTGCATGCTGCGTATCGCCTGCAGTGGGCTCGCGGAATATGTCCAGGTCTTTCCCATGTCGGTCGAGATGCTCTTCGGCATGAAGCCGTCAATGGGTTCCCCACGGCCCAGCGCCATCAGGCGGCCGTCCTTCAACTGCACGACACCGGCGTGGATACCGGCGATCCGTCCGCCCGCATCGGCCCAGGTCTTTCCGTTGTCATGGCTGAGAATAACCGAGGAGCCGGGATTCACATCGGTGGGCAGCACGATGGTCCCATCGCTCGCCCGGAAGACGGATTGAACCGGCATGTGCCGCTCTTCGTGTTCCGGCCCGATCAGCGTTGCCTTGGACCAGGTGGCTCCGCTGTCCTTGGAAGTGCGCATCACCAGGGCGAGGGTGGCGATATAAGTCGCCGCAGCCGAGAGCCCGTTGAATTGATAGATGGTGCCTTTGCCGTCGAACCAGAGCGCGGGCGCGTGATCGTTGCGGTCGGGCGCGTCCCAGAACGGCGAGGCCTCGTCCCATTCCTCATGGCCGTAACGCAGCCGGCTCGCCAGCAGGCCGAGTTCGCGTCCGGGTTCCGTTACGCAGGAATAATAGATCGCCAGCAGATCGCCGTTAGGGCATTCCACAATTCCGGGGTCGTGATTGTGGGTGGAAAACATGGGCCCGTAGGATTCCGGCGGAATCTTCACGTATTTGCGCGGGCCGCGGAAGTATGGCTTGTCCGGATCCGGCGCTTTGCGAAGGTCGCGTGGAACCGCCTGCGATACGTTGCGCTGGTTCAACGGTCGCTGCGGCGCGGCCAGTGGTTTGGTTTTCGGCAAAGGTCCAAGCACTACGCGGAATCCGATCAGCCCCTGCTTGTCCTCCGGCAGCGTCCCCATGCGATTCTCCGAGCGCAGAAAATAGGCCTCGGTCGAATGGCTGCCGCCCCGCGTTATGCGGAAATCCCCGGTGGCGCGCCCTACTGGATCGGTTTGCTGGCCGGCTTCGTATGGGCCGTACCAGTCGTACACCCACTCCTCTACATTGCCGTGCACGTCGTAAAGACCCCACGCGTTCGGTGGGGTTTGACCGACAACGGTTGGCACCGGCGTGGGCGGAGGATAGATGCTGGCCGTGGCATTCTTCAGGTACGCGGCAGGCAGAGTGTCGCCCGTATGGTAATGCGTGGTGGTGCCGGCGCGGGCAGAGTACTCCCATTCCGCCTCAGTCGGAAGGCGATAGGGTTTGCCCTCCTTCTTCGAAAGCCACTGGCAGAAGCGGTTCGCCTCTTCCCAACTGACGAACACCACCGCTTCGTTGTCTTCTTTCGAGAAGCCGAGCTTTCCGCGAAGCGCCTTGTGCGACGGATCGAACTGTTCGTACTGCGCGTTGGTAACTTCGAACGCGCCCATGTAGAAACCTTTGCTGATGCGGACTGGATGCGCGGGACGTTCGTCGAAGTCGCCGTTGGCGCGCCAGGGGCGGACGGCGATGGTAGTTTGAATAGGCTCACCCGTAAACCCCATGGTGAACGTGCCCGGTTCTACCCGAACCAGCCGCATGCCAACGGAGTTGGTGATCTCATTGGGCTGCGCCGCGGCAACCTGAGCCAGAAGTCCGTGGGCCAGAAATACGCCGCACAAGAAGAATCGAAGAAAGACGCACTCTCGATACATAGGAGGGTTCCGTAGATCGGCGAACCGCCTACCAGACGAATCTCAGTGCCAGTTGCATAATGCGCGGATCGCCCGCGGAAGTGATGCGCAGGAAGTTGGCGCTGGTCATGCTCCCGGCGGGCAAGCCGAAGTTCGTGTGGTTGAGCGTGTTGAAGATTTCGAAGCGGAACTGGGCCCTTAGCCGCTCGTTGATCGGGAAATCTTTATGCAGGCCCGAATCCCAGCCGATGCGGTCTGGGCCGAAGTAGGTATTGCGGCCGATAGCGCCGTAGGTTCCAAGGGCATTTGCTGCAAACGCCAATTTGTTCAGGTACTGATTGATCAAAACGCCCTCAGCCTGATCGCCCAGACTTGGATTCACACCCGTTAAATCGGCATGCTGGCCGCTTTGTCCGGTGCGCGCATTGTCGACGCCGCTGGTGATGGTGAACGGGAAGCCACTCTGGATGTTGACAATCGAGGACAGGTTCCATCCGCCGAGCAGGAATTTCGCCGCCGGATTGGTGTACTTGCCTGGGATACTCCACAAGCCGGAGAAGGTGAAGACGACAGGCAGGTCATAGTCCGCCGGCCCGCGGTCCAGCCGGTGATTGTCGGGATTGGTCACATCCACGCCGTTGCCCTTGTTGGCCGAGCTTTGTACGTCGTCAATGGTCTTCGCCCACGTGAAGCTGCTCAGGATCGAAAAGCCCTTGCTCAAACGCCTCTGCACGGTAATCTGGAGCGCGTTGTAATTGGAATTGCCAACCGGCTCGCTGACTGGAATGGCGGCATAGAGCAGATTGGGGCGCCGCAGATTGGTCGTCGCGGTGGTCGCGCCCGGCGCATAGATCGCTGGATTGATGTCGCGCACACTGACCAGAGCGGTGCCCTTCGAACCGGCATACGAGATGCGCGCCAGCCAGCCGCCCTTTAATTCGCGCTCAAGCGTCAAGTTATACGACTGGACGTACGGATTCCGCGAATTCCGCGCGTACAGGAAGGGCTGGTCCGGGCTCACGAAGTTCGCATTCTTGCCCGGGTTCAACGCTGAAGTTCCCACCGCGCTGAAGCCGACCGTCGGCAGCGGATTGCCGCCTGGGAATCCGGCCCACGGCTCGCTGAATGTGTTGGTGCTGTTGCCGAGGACAGTGACCGTGGTGCCGAAGGGCGCCTGATCGGTTTGAGCATTCGTGGTGAGTGTGTTGGGGTGGTCGAAAAAGATACCGTAGCCGGCCCGCAGGCTGGTCTTGCCGTCGCCCGTCACGTCCCAAGCGGCTCCCAGGCGGGGGCCAAAATTTTTCCAGCGAGTCGCATAGCCTCCGTCCGGCACCCCGGCATCACCCGGGAACAAGAGACCGACCGGCGCATTAACGAAACGCGTGGACTTTTGTCCAGGCGCCCAGATCGCCAGCTTGCCCAGCGTGTCGGTGTACGGGAAGAAAGGCTCCCATCGCAAGCCCAGGTTCAGTTTCAAACGCCGGCTGACGGCGAAGGAGTCGTTGACGAAAAGATCGAAAAGAGTGAATCGGGTCTGCTTAAACTCACCCACGGCCTGCGTCATGCTGGAGAACTTGCCGATCAGGAAGTCGGCTGGTCCGTAGCCGGTAAACCCGGCGGTCGGGACGAAGCTGAAGACGCCTTCAGCCTGGAAATTGTTATTGATGTCTCCGAGACCGCGACCATACTCGCCACCGAATGTCAGTTGATGGCGTCCCTTGGTCCAGTGAAGTGTATCCAGCGCCTGGTATTCCTGCCGCAGGAATCCATTCGTGTCGCCAGTATTGAATTGAGAGAGACCGGTGACACTGACGTTGACCTCAGGGTTGGGATCTTGCGAAATATTTGAGCCCAGGTCCTTGATGCTCTTTGAGGGGTAGACCGGCTGGTTGAAATTATTGGTTCGGTTGTACTCGAACAGCGCGGTGTTCAGCAGCGTCGGGCTAAAGATATGGGAGTCATTGACTACGAAGCTGGTGTTTTGCCACCATGCGCCGACCACAGAGGCGTAGTAGTTGGATTGATCCAGTTGGCCCGGCTGGGTCGCATGCGCCACGAAGATGCGGCCACTGAGACGGTTGTTGCTGCCAATCTGCTGGTCGATCTTTCCCAGATACTGGTCGTCGTTCAGGTTGACGACCGTAGTGGTGACGATTTGCCCGAGGCCGGCGGCGGGCGATGCCAGGGTTGGCAAAGGAACGCAACACGCCAAGAGGCCACGAGTTACAGGACTGATCTGGGAAGCCGGTATGATATTGCCCGGATAGGTTCCGCCCAAGGGATTAAGCAGCGGGGTGGATATGGCCGAAAAATCGCCGCTGCGCTCGGCGGCGCCCATGACCGTAGTGAATCCCGAAGACGGCCGCTGCCGAATCCGCGTGCCCTGGTAGGAGACGAAGAAGAATGTCTTGTTCCTGCCGTTGTACAGCTTCGGGAAAACCACGGGACCACCCAGCGTCGCCCCAAACTGGCTGCGCTTCAACCCGTCGTTCAGTTTGGTAAGCGGGTTTTGGGCATTTACCGGCGCGAAAAAGTTCACAGCGTTGAGCGCCGCGTTGCGCAGGTAGCCGAACGCCGCGCCATGCAGTACGTTGGTGCCGGACTTGGTGACGGCGTTCACCACGCCTCCCACGTTGCGCCCATATTCAGCGCTGAAGTTATTGGTCTGCACGCTAAATTCCTGCAATGCATCCGGATTCGGCATCGGGTTCGGCGCATTGTTGTAATGGTCGTTGTTCTGCCCGCCGTCTAGAACATAATTCGTCGTGTTGCCGCGACCGCCGTTGATCGAAATGGCGACGACGCCGGTGCCCCCCGAACCGGGATAAGTGGTGCCGGAGGTCACGCCGGAGCCGTTGTACAGTCCTACGCCTGCCACCAGACGCGTCAATTGCACCGGGTCGCGGCCGTTCAGGGGCAGATCTTCCACGCGGGTCTGATCGATGACCGTTTTCAGAGCCGGGCTCTCAGTGTCCACGTGAACCGCGACCGCATCAACGTCTACCGATTCCGTGGCCGCGCCCACCTGCAGCGCCAGGTCCACGCGCGAGGTCTCGTTTACCTGCACGCGGATCCCGAGTGCGTCGTACTTCTTGAAACCCGCCACGGACGCCGTAAGGTTGTAAACTCCGACCGGCAGCAAGCGGATCGAAAACGCGCCTTGACTGTCGGTAATTCCGGTGTAGGCAGCGTTGGTTCCGGTGTTGGTCACACTGACGGTGATGTTGGGAACCACCGCTCCGGAGGCGTCTTTGATGACTCCCTCAATTGTACCGGTGACGTTCTGACCGACGACCAGCGAACAACAGCAGGACACCAGCAGAACAATCCGAACAAACATGGTCCTGGCAAACGACATTTCAGACCTCTCAAGGAAAACTTCACCTCAGATTAAGTGCCCTTCCCCCCGAAGTCAAGCGTAAAATGAAACGCCGTCTTAGTTTTACTTCATTCCGTTGAAACGGAAGTCGGTTGCAGCAGCAATCCGAGGCTTAGCAGCGCCTGCCTGACCTGGTCACGCTCCGTGGATCCCAATGGCTGGAACGGCTCTGCCATTACGTCCGAGCAGACTCCCGCTACGGACAAGGCGCATTTCAGCCCTCGAAGGTAGTTTTCGCCCGCGGTGTACACGCCGCGTCCAAACCGCACCACCAGGTCCTGGAGGCGCTCCACCTCGGCGCACTGGCCATCCCTCGCGGCTTGGTATAGCTTCACGAACAGTTCCGGAAAGACATTTGATCCGCCGCAAACTCCGCCGTGGGCCCCGATCCGCATAGCTTCCACAAGAAGCTCTTCCGGCCCCATGAGCAGCGCGAAATCCGGC
Source organism: Bryobacterales bacterium (assembly GCA_963817515.1). Lineage (GTDB taxonomy): Bacteria > Acidobacteriota > Terriglobia > Bryobacterales > Bryobacteraceae > DATMNI01. Next base: position 17,266 of record CAWFPJ010000022.1, read on the forward strand.
CGGTCGCCAACCGAGTCGTGTACGCGGCGGAAATAATCCAGATCGCCAGAGCTGTCTTTGAGTCCCTGCACGTTCGGCAAATCCGACAGCCTGAGCACGGTCTCCGGCTCAAAATCGACCTTGGTGTGGCTCGGCATGTTGTACAGGAAAAACGGCAGCGGCAGATCCGCCGCGAGGCGTTCGACATAGCCCGCCAGGTCCGCTTGCGTCATCGGGTAGTAGTAAGGCGCAGCCAGCACCAGGAAATCGGCCCCTTGCTCAGCGGCGAAGTTCGCCAGTTCCACGGATTCTTCGCGTGATGTGTCCGTTATTGCCACCAGCACCGGAACCCTGTCCCCGGCAAGCCGGGTTACCCGCTCCACCAGTTCACGGCGCGTCCGGTGGCTCAGGCTAGGCCCTTCACCCGTCGTACCGAGAATGAACAACGCGTGAACTCCGCCGGCCAGGATGTGCGGCACCAGGCGCTCCAATCCCGCAACATCCAGTTGGTCCGGGGCGGCCAGTGGTGTGGCCATGGGGCAGATCAATCCGCGAAACGGTCGAATAAGGTCCATTTTGGGCTGGTGGCCTTTTTATTATGGACGGTGTTTCACTTTTTCTCAAGCCGGGTCGAAAAGTGATTTTTGCAGCGTCCAAACTCAACTTATCACTCAGTCGACCATTCCTTCGAAATCGCGCGCGCCGTTTTCACGACGCTGTCAATCAGTTTCTGCTGGTTCTCGGCGGAGCCCACGCGCGATTTCGGCATTGACATGCTGATCGCCGCCATCACCTCGCAGTCTCCCATGAGAATCGGGCAGCCAAAGCACTGGCCGTCCACGGTGGTCTCTGAACTGTCCAGTGCGTACCCCTGTTCGCGCACGCGCCGGAACTCCTCGCGCAGCAAGGTTTCGTCTGTAATGGTCTTGGGCGTCATCCGCAGAATGCCGTAGCTGCGCAGCAGACGCTCGCGCCGCTCCTCAGTTTGAAACGCTGTAATGCTTTTCCCGATGGCGCTTGCATAAGGTTGCAGGATGTTCCCTGGCGTGTTCCCCATGCGAATCAATTGCGGGCTGTCCACCACAGCCATGGCTTCAATATGATTGTCGAACAACACTCCAAGAGCGGTGCTCTCACGAAATTGCCGGGTCAGCTCTTGCAGATGTGGAGTCGCAATCCGCAGCAGCCGGGTCAACATGCCGGTAGGAATCAAGGGCCGCCGGTCAATCGAAATCAGGTAGCGGCCATCCACCGTCTTCTCGATGTAGCCTGTGGCTTCGAGGGTGTGGAGAATGCGAAACAGCGAACTCTTAGACAGAGCGACGTTCGAGGTGAGCTGGTGCAGCGCCTGCGGCTGCGGACTGCGCTTCAGGATCTCCAGTACCTCCAGCGCCTTGCTCACCGCCCGAGAAAAATACCTGTCTTCCTTCGGCTCCTTCCGGGCGGCCGCCAATGCGCGCCGGCCCTTGGCCTCCGCAGTTACGTTACCCATCTTCATTTCCTTACTAATGCCGGGGATCCCACGTATTCCACGCGTCTATTTGTTTGCCTGGCGGATCAACCAAACTTCAGACACCTGATTGCCGCCTCCGGCCCCACCCCCGCCTTGCGGGCGGGTCCATTCGAGCGTAAGAGTCCCGGTTTTGGTTGCCTCCCTGGGGATGTCAAACTCTGCCACCAGCGGCAGAGTCTGCTTGTCCACATAGTCATGAACCTGTATTGTGCCATTCGCAACCAGCCGTATCCTGCCCCTTGCCGCCCCGTAGGAAACGCGCACTTTGTACTGCGCGGCCGGGTCCAGATCCGTGTACCGCACGCGCAAGGGCTCATCGAACAGGGTTTCCGCCTGGTCGTATGTTGAGACGCGCCCGCCGCGATTCGGTGCCGGATTGCCCCATCCGATGAACGCCGTGTGACGAAGTTCGGGATCCTTATCGAATCCTTCCCCGGTCACCAGGTGTGGCTGGGCCGCTGCATTGCCCAGATCGTCATAGAACCCACCCGGACCCGGGTTGGTCCAGTTGACGATCTCGTCCAGTCTGTGCCAGCCGTTCCGGTTCGGTCTTGAGTTGGCGAATTTCGGCAAACCGGTTCTCGAGCCACATGCGATTGTTGAGCGGGTAGTCGATGGCATCCAGATTCGCTCCCCGGCCGATCGCGATGGCCTGATAGCGGGTCACGCTCAACTGCATCCGGATGCTCTGAAACAGGGCCTCCGCCAGTTCGAACGTGCGCGCGCGAAGATCGCGGGCCGATCGGGTCAGCATATCCGCATCGAGCACCTGCTCGGCCGCAGCCATGGCGGCGGCGGACCCGTGCGTCTTCGCCACGGCGAGCTCACCGAGCGCCCGCTTTTCCTGTTCCGTCTCCGTGCGCAGCCTGGCTTGCAGAAAAGCGTCGTAGTTCGCGCGGTAAACCGCCTGTTGGAATCGCCAGTTCAAACGTAACTGGGGCGTGGCGCCGGCTTCCATCTGCCGGAACTGCTCAAGCGTCGTCTCCACTCCGGTGTTGGTCAGGAGAGGCCCGTTCCAGTTGCGCTCCAGCGCCAGCAGGCCCTGCGCGAAACTTTCCGCCACTTGATCGCCCATGAAGAAGCGGCTGTACTCGGTAAGAAGATCCTTTACCTTAGCATCGGGATTCCACCCGAGGCCGCTCCAGACAAACTTGTTTACGTCGTCGTTGGCAGCCTTCCGAGTAGGTAACGAAGCCCTGGAAATTTCCGCGAAATGCGTGGAAAATGGTCGCCTCGGCAAGCGGCCGCGGGTTGATCACTTCGCGCCCCTCGGTCTGAGCGTAGGCGAAATCCCAATAGGGCACGGGGAACTGGGAACTCAGACTGTGGGTGATGTCGGGATAGTGCCGGATGGGGTAACGCCTGGGGATGCGCGCGCGCAATTCCGGGAAGCTCATCCTCATCTGAGGTCCAAAGACGACGCCGCTGAGCCATGCAGGCTCGGTCTTCATGATGGCGAGGAACTCTTCCATCCATTCCTGGTTGAAGCCCTGCGGCGACATCCACATTTGCGCCTTGGGATGATACTTGTGCAGGTTCGCCGTCTGCTTCTCAAGCAGCGCCATCAGGTACTTGGGCTGAGTGCTGCCCGGGTCGCCGCCGGGCACGAAGATCACGTCGATTCTAGGCAGGCGCTTGAAGACCTCGCCCCATTCCTTGAGCGCAAATTCAACGGTGGCCGCATCCGAATAGTCTTTGTCCATCGCCGGATACCAGACCGAAACGTCAACCCCGTATTCACCGCCGATCCTCGACATTTCCGCCATCATGTCGATTTTCGTGAGCGGAAAATGCGGGCTGTCGTCGGCATCATCGGAACGCGGCGGGATTAACTCGATGGTGTTCGTTCCGAAAATCGCCAGTTCGCGAATGTACTGATCCCAGATGGGCACCGACCACGCATCATAAGCGTTGGTCTTGGGCCGGTATCCAAGCTGATGGCCGCGCACCGGGATTACCGGCGACGTGGTAAGGTTCAAACCTGGTTCGAGTTCCAGTCGCTGGCGGCCCATGCGCAATTGGCGCAACAGGTACCCTGTGCCGAAAACGACGCCGCGGTCATCGTAGCCCGTCGCGACCGCCAGCGGTCTCGATCCATCGGACGCGGATCGAACCGTAAATCCTTCCGCCTTGTCGGGGACACCTGTGAGCTGCGGCGTGACCGATTTGATCTGGTCGATGCGGCCCAGCACGAAAGCCGGCCCCTCAGCCGCCTGCGTTTGCACCTTCAGCCGCAACTGTGTGCGCTTTTCGATTTCCTCTGAAAGCATCGCCGCCGCTTTACGTTCGGGCGTGGACGCGTTCGAGGGGATCACAATCACCGCGCCTCGAAAATCAAGATTCGCCGCTGCTAGCGGCAATGTGAGAACAAGACCGGCAAAGAACACTTTTCGCAGGGGGCACCTCCTGAGAACCATGTGTTTTAGGAATACAAGATTCACGATGTTTTTTGCAACCGCGTTCCAGCTTCTCGAATAGTGTACACCCAATGGCTTCGGGCCAGTTCTTTGACTCCGGATTTAGGGCAAGTACGACAACGAATGGGCCTATAATGGAGCCCTATGGCAGCGATTCGACTTGCACTGCTGGTACTGCTGTGCCTGGGAGCATGGGCGCAAGATCCGGCGGCGCGGCCGTATTGGCGCACGATCGTGCAAGGCACGCACGGCATGGTTGCCGCAGAACATCCTCTTGAAGCCATGGCCGCACTCGATGCCCTCAAAGCTGGTGGCAATGCGCTGGACGCTGCACTGGCGGCATTTTACATGACCGCCGTGGTGGAGCAGCACCAGGCCGGACTGGGCGGCGACTGTTTCGTGCTCGCCTACATAGCGAAAGAGCATCGGGTGGTGTTCTTCAATGGCACTGGCCCGGCGCCGAGGCTGGCGACACTCGATCAATATCGCAAGTTGGGACAGATACCGGTCACCGGCCCGTACGCGGTCTCCGTACCCGGCGCCGTGGCCGGATTCGATATGGCGTGGAAGCAGTACGGCAGCCTGGATTACGCCACGCTGCTGAAGCCGGCGATCGAAGCGGCGGCGCGCGGCCACGTGCTGAGCGAATGGTCTGCGTCGAATTACGTGGAGGCGCTGCCGATCCTGCTGAAGTACCCCGCGTCCGTGAAGGCTCTGCTGCCCAATGCGCAGCCTCCGCATGCAGACGAGTTGTTCCCGCAGCCGGACCTGGCGCATACGTTGGAAACTCTGGCTCGCGACGGCGCCGACAGCTTTTATCGCGGCCCGCTGGCGCATATGACCGCGGACTCGTATGAGAAAGCCGGGGGCTTGCTGCGATTCGAGGATTTGTCGGATTTTCGAGCCGAGCGCGCCGAGCCGGTTCACGCAAATTACAAAGGCTACGACATCTACGCGGCCGCCCCGAACTCACAGGGCGCGGTGTTGCTGGTGGCGCTGAAGATCCTGGAGGGTCTCGATCTGAAGTCGATGGGCTTCAACTCGCCGGCTTACCTGCACGTACTGACTGAGGCGATGAAGCTGGCGTTTGCCGATCGGGACCGGTACATCGCAGATCCGCGATTCACTGATGTGCCGCTGGCTGGATTGCTTTCCGGCGAATACGCCGCGGCCCGGCGCGCACTGATCCACCAGGACCACGCCATCCGCGGCATGGCCCCTCCCGGAGATCCGCGCCAGACACGCGCACTGCTGCCTGGCGGGCACGTGGTGTACGAGGAAGAACGGCAGGAGATGCGAAACGAGACGCAGGCGCACAGCGGGCAGGGCGAAACCTCATCGTTCTCCATCGCAGACCGTTTCGGCAATCTGGTATCGGTGACTCACAGCGTGAATGGCACGTTTGGCAGCGGCATCGTAGTGGATGGCGGCGGATTCGTGCTCAACAACCGGCTGCCCTGTTTCTATCTGGACGACGGCAACGTGAACCTGCTCGCGCCCGGTAAGCGCACGCGCCACACCATCAGCCCGGCGCTGGCGTTGAAGGACGGCAAACCTGTTCTGGCGTGGAACACACCCGGCGGTGACAACCAGCCGCAGGCCATGCTGCAGGCGTTTCTGAACGTAGTGGAGTTCGGGATGAACGTGCAGCAGGCCGTGGAGGCGCCCACCATTACCAGCACAAGCTTTCACGACTCGGTATATCCACACCCGATCGCGGGCACGCTCTTGCTACCGAAAGTGCTTGCCGATCAGGCGGGCGCGGCCCTGGCTGCCAAAGGCCATCGAGTTGTCGTGACGCCGCTTCAAAGACCTTACGGCCAGCAGCCTTCCGGAGCGGGTGCGGTGAAGATGGTGCGGATCGATCCGCGGACCGGCGTTTTCGCCGCGGGGGTCAGCCCGGCGAAAGACGATTACGCCATCGGCTGGTAAACAAGCCTCAACTAATATCGCAGCAGGGGCTTCACTCGGGCGGCAATCTTTTCCGGGTCACCCACACGCAAGCACCACGGACTGAATGACAGAATCCCCGCGGCGGCTTGTGAAGCATCGGCGTGAATGCTCGGATCGCCGCGTTCGAGCTCGATGCATAATTCCATGGCCGTTCGCGGTATGTCCTTAGAGACGTGAAGCTCGAGCCTTGGAACCGTCCCCGTTGTCATCCGCACGTCCGCATGGTCAACACCTGAGAGTGAGTTATACAGGCGCTGAATCAGCACTTGAAAACGCCGCGTCCGGCTCTCATCGTTTTCCGCCACGAAACGCTGCAGTGCCACCAGTAGCCCGATGACCGTCTCCTTGCCCACCTTGCACGGCCGCCCAATGCCGTGCTGCGGCGCACCGCTCAGGCGCCGCTTATCGATCAGCGCGGCTGGGGGATCCCATTGCTCCCAGTAGATGTCCAGGTCCAGATGTTGCAGCACCGCGGCCATAATCAGGTCCCGTTTGCCGGCTAGTATCCCCGACCCTTGGGGGCCGCCGATCGCCTTGCCTCCGCTGAACGCCACCAGATCCGCACCCTCCGCCAGAAAGCGCTTCAAGTTGCTGGCTGGGGGCAGTTGCCCGGCGGCATCCACGATGACCGGGACGCCCGCCTTGTGGGCCACGCGTACAACCTCTGCCAGCGGCGGCTGTGAACGCTGGTTCGCCACATAAAACACCGCCGCCGTCTGCTCGCCGATGGCCTCCCCGATCTCCCAGGGCTCGGCGTCGCGCACACCGGCCCCCGCATACCGATCCGGGAGTCCGACCTCCACAATGCGCGCGCCGGTGGTCCGCACCGCATGGTCGTAGAAGTTGCGTTGGCTGCGCACCATGATTACTTCGCCCTTTGCGCCCCGCGTGTCGGGCAGCCGGCCCATCTTGCCCGGCGCCAGTCCGGTGATGCAAGCAGCGGTGCCAAGCAGCAACCCGGCAGCCGCGCCGGAAGTGACAATACCTGCTTCGGCGCCGGTAATCTCCGCGATCACTTTGCTGGCGCCCGCCTGAAGCTCTGCCATTTCGACGCAATAGCCGGCCGCGTCGGTCATGGCCGCCGTAACTTCCGCGTCGAGAATGCCGCCCGAGAGTCGAGTGGCGGGGCCCTTGGCGTTGATGATGGTCCGGACACCGAATCGGTCGTATATACTCATGGTTCCACCTTAGCCTTACAGCCTATCGCAAAGTAATCTTAACGTTTCCTTGCCCGATCCGGATTGTGCTCAAAAAATCATCCCGCTAAGTTGCGAGACGCCCCTGCGAAAGGAAAGAATATAGAATACTGAACCATGCGGTCTTGGTATTTTCTGTTCGCCATCCTGTCAGTAGCGCGCGGCGCCGAATACCGCGCCGGCGTAGCGCGCATCGACATCACGCCGGAGATCGGCCACGAAATGGGCGGCTATTCGGCGCGCAAGCACGGATCCACCGGACTGCACGATCCTCTCTACGCAACCGTGCTGGTGATCGAATCCGCCGAGAACAGCATCGCGCTGGTGACCTGTGACCTGCGCTCATTCGTTTCCACCCGCGTGGGCGAGATGGCCAGACAGAAATTCGGCATCCGCAATACGCTGATCGACGTTTCGCACACGCACTCCGGACCGGTCACCTGGGAGCTGCGCAGCCCTTGGTACGCGCAAGCCGAGGACAAGATGCTGCAGGCGATCGGCAGCGCCAAAGCGGCGGAGTTCCCAGCTACCCTGGCGATGTCGACCGGTCGAATCTATCTGGGACACAACCGGCGCAAGATCATTGATGGCAAGGGCTACATGTGGTGGCGAAATGAGGAAAAGCTGCCTTCGCATCCGCTCGACCCGACGGTGAACGCACTGCAGGTCAAGGATGCGGACGGGAAAACGCGCGCCGTGCTGGTGAACTATGCCTGCCACCCATCGGTGCTTGGGCCCGACAATTATGATTATTCGGCGGATTATCCGGGCGCCATGAAGCGCCAGATCGAAGCGCAGATTCCCGGCGCGACGGCGTTGTTTGTGCAGGGCGGTGCGGGCGATATCAACCCCTATCGCGACAAAGAGCCAGTGCCGCAGGGCTTTCAGGCGGTGGAGGAGATGGGGCAGGCTCTGGGGAAATACGTGGTATCCATCCTTGGCCGCACCACACCGGTGAGCGGCCCCTTGCGGACGACATCCGACGTGCTGGACGTGAAGAATCGCTGGAAGCCGGACGAGAAGATTCCGATCGGCTGGACGGCCGGCGCGTTCGGCGATTCGCTGTGCTTCGCCGCGCTGCCCGGCGAGCCATTCGTGGAATTGCAAATGACATTTCGCCAAAAGGCCGAATGCGCCAACAGCATGCTGTTCGGTTATTCCTATTCGGTGGGCGGGGCCTGGGCGGGCTATATTCCCACCATTCGCGCGTCGGTCGAGGGCGGTTACGGCGCAGACTACAATACGACTGTGGAAGTTGGTACCGGCGAGCGGCTGGTGAATCGCGCGGTGATCAAACTCATGGAATTGCGCGGCCTATTGAAGGACCTGCCGGATCGGAGGTACTGATGCGCAGACTGCTCCCGTTCGCCCTGGCTCTGGCTGCTTCGCTGGCTGCCCCAATGGTTTTCCCCGTTGCCCCCCTGGCTGCGGCGGAACTGCGTGCGGGCGTTGCGAAGGCGAACCTGGATCCGCCGATCGGTGCGCCGATGGCGGGGTATGGAACCGCGCGCTTTGCCACGGGAACTCTGGATCCGCTGGAAGCACGTGTTCTGGCCCTCTCCGATGGGGGGCGCACCATCGCACTGGTTACCCTCGACCTGTGCTTCACGTTCGACAAGAAAGTGATGGATGAGATCCGCGCGCACGTTCGCGGCGCCGCGGACGAAGTGATCTTCCACGCGTCGCACACGCACTCCGGCCCGACGTATTCCGAAGTCCCGGAGGCACTCCAACACGCGGCGCCGCGGATCGAGAGCGCGATTCGATCGGCCGCCGGTTCCATGTTGCCCGCGCGCATTGGCACCGGCTGGGGCGCAGACGTACATCGGCTTCAACCGCCGCTACGTGGAAATGGACGGAACCGTTCGCATGTTCTGGCGCAACGAGCCGAAAATACCGACCACTTTTCCGGTAGATCCGACGGTCGGGGTGATCCGGGTGGATCGGGGCGATGGAAGTCCGCTGGCGATTTTGGTGAACTATGCCTGTCACCCGGTGACCTTCGGGCCGGACAACCTGGCCTACTCCGCCGATTACCCCAGCGAGATGCGCCGCTACATCGAGCAGGAAATGGGGCATGGCTCCATGGCATTTTTTCTGCAGGGCGCGCCCGGCGACATCAACCCGTATTTCGACAAAACGCCGCTCATCGAAGACGCCGCCGGAGTGATGAAAGAGACCGGACAAAAACTCGGCATGGAAGCCGTACGGGTGGCGCATTCCATCCAGACGCAGGCGCCGGAGAATCCAAAAATTCAGAGCAAGACGGTGGTGCTCACCGTAGCCAATCGCTGGAACCTGGAAAAACTGCAAGCGGAGATTAAGGCCCGGTTTCCAAACAGCTCAGGGATCGCGCGGCGGCTGGTGGTTCAGGAAATGCAGATGCCCGTGACAACGCTCCTGCTGAATCTCGGCTCGCCGGAGCGCGATCTGGCGTTCGTGGGTTTTCCGGGTGAGCCGTTCGTGGAGTTTCAGATGCAATGGCGGGCCAAGAGCCCGGTTCCGGCTTCGTTCTTTCTTGGGTACACGAATGAATATTTCGCCTACCTGCCTACCATCGCGGCGGCGGCGCGCGGCGGATATGGCGCGAATTCCACGGTCAACCCGAGCGAGGTGGGCACTGGCGAGCGCATGCTCGATACCGGCCTGATTTCGCTCTACGAACTGCTAGGCATGTTGACCGAGGTACCGGGAAAGCCTCGGGAGCTGCCACGCCGTCCGCAGTAACCGCCGGTCGGCTTAATAATTTCGCTCCCGCTCATGCTTCGGCCGGTCAGCGCGGCTCATTTGCTTCAAGGCCGCCAGACGCCGGATCTGCGCCGGCTAAAGCATCGATGTTACGCATCACCTTGTCGACCGCGGTCACGATATCGTCGACGTCGCGATCATCGCCGATCAGCAGGAATTGCGGCAGCCACACCGCCTCGTCATATGCAGCACGCTCCGATACCGGGCAGTGGGCCTTTGCATAATCCATCGGCTGGTCGCGGCCGACTACGAGCTGAGGCGAATTTTCGGGCGTCGCATAGAAGAGATCGCTGCGGTAGACAGGTTCGTAAAACCGGCCGTCGCAGGGAATGCCCTCGGCATCGAGCGCCGCCACAACCAGATCCCGCCCGACGCGCCGCGGCTCCGGCCGATACTGGAAGACATAACAATAGATGGCTTCCCGCGTGATCGCGGATTGGCCAGGCAGCGGGCGGATGCCGTCAATGGCGCTCAACGCCTCGCTCAGCCGCCGGCCGGCGCGCGCGCGGCGGGCCGCCAATTCCGGCAGCATATCCAGTTGCCCGATCAGCAGGGCGGCCTGCAGTTCCGTCATACGATAATTCGAGCCCAGGATGCGCTTCTTGAATTGGTTTGTCTGGCTGGCGCGCCCGCAGTTCACCACCGACTGCAGAAGCTCGTAATATTCCAGATTCGACGTTATGACGATGCCGCCTTCGCCCGCCGTCATGAGCTTGCTTTCCTGAAAACTGAAACAGCCCATGTCGCCCATCGAACCGGCGCCTTTGCCGCAATATTGCCCGCCGTGCATGTGGGCGCAGTCTTCCACCACCTTCAAACCATGCTCGCGCGCCAGATTCAAGAGGCCGTCCATATCTGCGAAGCGCATCGCCAGGTGGACAGGAATCAAGGCCCGGGTACGCGATGTGATCGCCTCTCTGACGGCATCCAGACTAAGGCAATACGTGTCGGGGTCGACATCGGCGAAAACCGGCACGCCCCCCGCGAATAATACAGCCGTAGCCGTCCCGTCCCACGTGTATGCAGGCACAATGACTTCATCGCCGAAACCTATGCCGGCGGCCTGCAAAGCCGCCACCAGCGCGATGGTGCCATTCGTCAGACAAAGACCATACCGCGCGTTGTGCATTTCGGCGAACCGCCCGGCGAATTCGGCAGCATAACGAGCCGGCACCGGGTAACCACCCCAGTGGCGGCTTTCCAAAACTTCCTGAAGCCTCCGGGCATCTCCAGGAAGATATTGCGGCCAGGGCTGGAAGGGTTTCTGGCGGACAGCGCTGCCGCCCAAAAGCGCTAATTGCTCCATACGTGGGATTCTCCTCCGTCGCTCCCCTGAGATCATATCCAGCAGCCGGCAAGCTCCGCACCACGAGTTGATAATTTTATGAGCACTTAACCAACTGCTCAGATTTCTACAGAAAATATCATCAAAGTGGTGGATGGTAGGCCCGCTCGAACCGCTATACTCCCGAACCATAGGAGTTTGCTATGAGGGCATTTTGGATGGTTTTTTTCGCGGCGGGCTGGTGTCTCGTCTTCAGCCCTGCGGCCGGCGCGCAGGATTCCGGACGTATCGTAGGCACGGTAGCGGACTCCAGCGGCGCGATGGCGCCGAACGTTTCCGTCCGCGTCCTCAATACGCAGACAAATGCGACGGCAAAATTGGTCACCAATGAGCAGGGTCGATTCATAGCGGACAATCTTTCGCCCGGCGGCTATATCGTCGAGGGAGACGCGGCTGGATTCAAGCACTTTGTCCAGAAAGGCATTACGGTCAGAGTCGGCGACACCATCGAAGTCCCCATCAAACTGGAGCTTGGCTCCGCTACGGAATCGGTTACGGTCACCAGTGAAGCGGCATTGCTGCAGACGGCAACATCCTCAACCGGCGCCGTGATTGAGACTAAGCTGATCGGCGACCTTCCTCTCAATGAGCGGCAGCCATTCACGCTGGCGGTTCTCGCTCCCGGCGTCATTCCGAACCGCCAGATTGTCAACGCGGCGCAGCCATTCAACCGTGCGCCGAATTTTTCCATAAGCGGCGGCCGCGGCGATACCAACGAGATTCTGCTTGATGGTACACCCAACACGATCCCCGAAGGCAGCACCGGCATGCTCCGCGCTGTAACCATCTTCCCCACGGTGGAAGGCATGCAGGAGTTCAAGGTGCAAACCAACTCAATGTCGGCTGAGTACGGCGGGTCGGGCGGAGGCGTGGTAAACATCGTGACGAAAGCCGGAACCAACCAGTATCACGGCGCTGCCTTTGAATTCCTGCGAAACAGCGCCATGGACTCCAACGGATTCTTCAGCAATGCCAACAATATTGCGCTGGCCAGCTTTAAACGAAATCAGTTTGGCGCAGCCTTCGGCGGTCCGGTGATGATTCCGAAGCTCTACCATGGCAGGAACAAGACCTTCTTCTTCGTGAGTTGGGAAGACCTGCGGCAGCTTGGCGGCATCCCGTTCACCACATCGGTTCCCACCGACCTGCAGCGCGCGGGCGACTTCAGCCAGACATTCACCGCCGCAGGAGCCGCGATCCAGATTTACGATCCGGCGACCACCACGCTGAATGCTAACGGGACGTACACGCGTACGCCATTTGCCGGAAACGTAATTCCCGCCAACCGCATCAATCCGATCGCGCAGGAGATTATGGCGCTGTTCCCGCAACCCACCGGGCCGGGGCTGCCGTTTACGCATGCGTCCAACTTCAATAAGACATACACCCAGACCATCGACGACAATCGGGTGGATGTGCGCGTGGACCAGAATTTCGGCGACAGGCAGCGCGTCTATTTCAGCTGGGCCAAGGATAATCGCACCTACAAGAATCCCAATGTTTATGGGAACGTTTCAGACCCGATCAACTTTACGTATCCGACAGATCCAGACAGTTGGCGCGTCGGCTACTTGTACACCATCTCTCCCAGTTGGGTGGCCGAAGCGCGGTTCGCCCATAACAACATCTTTTACGGCCAGCAACCCGGCAGTCTCGGATACGATATTTCCCAGCTCGGCTTCCCGGCTGGTGTGGTCTCTGGAGTCCAGGAGAAGGAATTCCCGAGGCTGACCTTCTCTGACCTGACCGGAACGCAGCAGGGCATGGGCCCGATCTCCAACACCATGACCGGGCGGCAGAATTCGAACGTGTTCCTGGTGAATGTCAGCCACACCACCGGCAATCACGAGATCAAGTTCGGCACCCAGGTCCGCCGTGATTACGCCAATCGCTTCACCAGCACGCCAGGAGATCTGAGTTTCGCCTTCTCGCGCACGTTCACGCAGGGCCCCAACGCCTTGTCGGCCTCCAGCACGGCGGGCAGTTCGGTTGCCGCTGCGCTGCTTGGCCTGGCCGATACCTCGAGCACTTCACGCTTGAATCTGGCCACCCCCACGATTGCGCACAACTGGTGGCAGGCTTACTACGTGCAGGATGACTGGCGCATCAGCCAGCGACTGACCCTCAACATAGGCCTTCGCTGGGACCTGCAGTTCCCGATGGTGGAAGAGCACAACAATTTCAACTGGCTGAATCCCAATGTGACGTCGCCGATTGCGTCGCAAGTTCCGGGACTGAATCTGAAGGGAGCGATTCAGTTCGCCGACGGCAACAAGCGCAATCCGTACATCATGAATATGCATGATATTGCCCCCCGTGTCGGTTTAGCCTACCGGCTGACAAGCAACCTGGTAATGCGCGCCGCGTACGGCATCTTCTACGCGCCCAATCCTTATGACACCTCGGGCAGTGTGGGCACCGGCTTCTCGCAAAATACGCCATTCGTCAGCACGCTGGACGGAGCCACACCGATTGCCACCATCTCGAATCCCTTTCCGAACGGTCTGGTGCGGCCGTTTAACCAAGGTACGCCGCCGGGTCCGGCAGCCAATCTGGGGCTGGCGATCAGTTACTATCAGCCGTTCGAACCGACGCCTTACAACCAGCAGTGGAATTTCGGACTACAGCAGCAGCTTGGCAAATCCACGGCGCTCGAAGTGGCTTACGACGGCATGCGCGGCACGCACCTGGCAGACGTCGGCTACTTCATGACCCAGCTTCGTCCGGAACAACTCGGGCCGCAGGTAACTCAGCAGGTGCCCAATGCTTTTTTCGGGATCATCAACGTGGGCACGCTGGCGTCCAGTACGGTTCCGATGCGGCAGCTGATTAACCCCTTCCCGCAATATGCTTCCGTTTCGGTATCGGTGCCGGACGAGGCTTCTTCGAGCTATAACGCGCTGCTGGTGAAATTGGAAAAGCGCCTCTCGGCCGGGCTGACTTTCCTGGTAGCCTACACGTATTCCAAGCTCCTGGACAACGGATCGGGTACGCAGACGTTTCTAGAGCCTGCCACCGGGCATCAGACCGCGTCCAACCGGCGCATCGATTACGCGCCTTCCGATCAGGACGTTTCGCAGCGCCTGGTGACCTCGTTCACCTACGCGCTTCCCTTCGGTAGGGGTAGGTGGGTGGGCGGCAACTGGGCGCCGGCTATGGATAAAATACTGGGCGGCTGGCAGGCGACGGGAGTCCTCACTTTGCAGAACGGCATTCCGCTTTCGTTCACCACGACGGACACGACACAATCCGGCGGCAATTATCTGCGCCCAAATAACAATGGCCAGAATCCGGCGTTGAGCGGCGCTCCGGAAACCCGTTTGTCGAAGTACTTCAATACCGCGGATTTTTCGCAGCCGGCGCCGTTCACTTTTGGTAATGTCGCCCGCAATCTCGGCAACCTGCGAGGTCCCAGCCGGGCCGCGATGGACCTGGCGATCTACAAGGACCTGCCTTTTAAGGAGCGCCTGCATCTGCAGATTCGCGGCGAAGCCTTCAATCTTACGAACACTCCGGAGTTTCAGAATCCGGATACGAATTTTCAGAGCCCCACGTTCGGCGCGATTACCAGCCAGTTCAATACGCCGAGGCAGATCCAGGTGAGCCTGCACCTGTCTTTTTAGAATGAGCCGGCGATTCAGACGACGCGCATGCCTGCCCGCCATCATCATAGAAGCCGTTGTATAACGGAGTGACGAGGAGGATACATGGATAGCGCTCCGGGGATGGATTTTCTTCCGCTCGATCAGCAGCAGCTTTTCGCGCACGAATTCCAGAAGGATGTGGAATTCCTGCAATTCCTCGTCCTGATGGTCAGCAAATCATGCGTGACCGGGAGCGTCGATATTACTTGGGTAGACGGTAATGACGGTCTGCGCCAGGTGATCGGCACTACGCAGGCCGCCAAATCGCCGTGCTCGCGCTACCTGCAATGGGACCGCCAGGATGCCAGCCAGCGGTTCTGCAACGTGGTCAGCGATTTTGGCCGGCGCGCTGCCGACTCATGCGGCGTTTGCGAAAATGCAGCCGAGAAACGCGTGGGCGAGAGCGGCCGCGCCCAAGTCTACCGTTGTCACGCGGGCCTGACCGATATCGCCGTGCCGGTAATCGCGGACGGGCGCCATATTGCCACGCTATATAGCGGCCAGGTTTTGACGGAGCCGCCTTCAAAGGCGGGCTTCGAGCGCGTCGCCCGGGATGTGCAGCGCCTCTCTTACGTCAACGTCAAGGACCTGGAAGAATCCTATTGGAGTGTGCCCGTGGTGTCGGATGCAGACATCGAAAACACCGTGCACATTCTGGAGCTGTTCGCCAATTTTCTGGCGCGGCTATGGATGCGGCTCGGCGACACCGTGAAGGCGGAGCGCGGCAAGCTGCGGTCAGGCCAACTGGCCGCCAAGGAGTTCGCGTACCTGATCCTGCAGCCGGAATCGCAGGACCGCACGCGTCTGTTTCAGTTGATGAAACAGCTCGGGTTCGTCCAGCCCCCGAATCGTGTGATGGTGGTGAAGCTGCAAAACGAGGAGGAGTTCGACCGGCCTTCGGGATCCTTCGACGTGGTGTTTACCGGCGCGCTGCAGGCCCTGGAAGAACTGGCGGAGCGAACCAGACAAACCACCGTCGCGTACTTGAGGCGGCACGGCGTTTGCGTCTTTTTCCGCGATATCACTGAAGGGCCCTCGGCCGGGTTGCGTGCGCGTTCGCTCTCCGAAAAAATTCTCTACGAAATTTCCAGCCGCTCAGACATCGCCGTTCGCGTCGGCATTGGCGGCATGAAAACGGACTGGCAGCATCTTGCCGAGTCATACCATGAGGCTTGTCTGGCGCTGGCTGGCTCACGAGAGATCATCGCAACTTCCCAGGAGAACAGCACCACCCTCTGCGAATTAACGGCGCAGATCGAGCTGGCCTGTCGCCAGCTCAGCGATCAGCAGATCCAGGATGCGCGCTTCACGCTTCGCTCCCTGCCCCTGATGGCCAACCGCCGCATCGGTAGCAGCGCGATCGCCGACCACCGGAACTTCTTCGCGTCCGCGCTTGAGTCGCTGTGCTTCACGGCGTTGAAAGCCGGCTGCGAAAACGCCAGCATTTCCCGAGCGCGCGAGGATGCGCAGAGGGAACTGGTCCGGGCCGCGACTGTCTTCGACGTTCAGTCCGCCTTCCTCGAAGCCAGCGAGATCATCGCGGAAGAGATCCACCGCCTGCTAAACGGAAAGCACGAAAAAGTAATCGCCCGCGTGCAGCAGATGCTGGACCGGCGGCTTAAGCAGGGCAAAAACACCGCCCCGCTGTCGCTGGCAGCCGCCGCCAAAGTTCTGGGAGTCTCCACCGGTCACCTGAGCCGTACATTTCGCCGTTTGACTGGAATGACCTTCCGCGAATACGCCATTTCGCGGCGCGTGGAACATGCTCGCCGGCTGTTGCTGGATCCGTTGAACAATGTTAGCTGCGTGTCCGACTCATGCGGATTTTCCACGCCCGCTTACTTTGCCCGGGTATTCCGAAAAGTGATGGGCTGCTCGCCGGCCCAGTACGCTAACGATCCGCGCCGGTCCGCCTCCCCCTCGGGAATTCCGTACGCCGATCCCTCAGGCTCAAGTCATGATGCCAGACACACGGTCGCTCGCGCGTAACGCCCTTCTCACCCTGCCGGTGGCCCTCCTTGTCGCCCTACTGGTGGCAAGCGGAGCCGCGGCTGCAGATTTGCAGATTGCCACAGCCACGGTCGAAATAACCGGACCGCCCGGCTATCCGATGGGAGGCTACGGCGCGCGCAAAGGAGTGAGCCAAGGCGTGCATGATCCGCTGCTGGCGAAGGTTCTCCTGATCAAATCCGGCGGCCGGCAAATCGGCATCGTCACCTACGATCTGGTGGCGATCGCCGACGCCCGCGTAGCTCGCGAGGCTCGGGAATCGCTCGGCGTCTCACCGGTACTGCAGATCGCCAGCCACACACATTCCGGTCCGGTTCCGAAGGACCGTCGGGATAACGCCGCCCACGACCCCTGGTACAAGGGCATGGAAGACAAGGTTCTCGCCGCCATGAAGGAGGCCCAGCAGCATTATCAGCCGGCACAGTTCTCGCTCGGACAGGCGTCGATTTATCTCGGCCACAATCGGCGCAAGGTCAATGAAGACGGTACCGTGACGATGTTTTGGCGCAATGCCGATCGCCTTCCCACCCATCCCGTCGATCCGAGAATCGGCCTGCTGCGCTTCACCGCCCCGGACGGACGCGTGCTCGCGCTGCTGGTGAATTACGCCTGCCATGCCGTAGTGCTGGGGCCCGACAACCTGGATTACAGCGCGGACTGGCCCGGGTACATGTATCGGCGCCTCGAGAAGCAACTCGGCGCGCCCGCGGTGGCCTATTTCATTCCGGGCGCCGGCGGCATATAGACGCCGCCACCCGCGGGCCGTACGAAGCTCCGGTTACTACTATGCTGTTAGGACGCGAGTTCGCCTTTGTGGGCGTGCCCTGTGAAATATTCGTCGACTATCAGATGAACCTGCGGGAGCGCGTGACCGGCTTCCCCATCATCTTCGCCGGCTATACGAATCAAAACCTGGGCTATGTGCCCACTATCAGGGCCGCGGTAGACGGCGGCTACGGCGCCAGCCAGATCGGCTCCTATCTTGAGGTGGGCGCCGGAAATCGAATGATCGACCGCGCGGTGATCCGGCTGGCGAGTTGGACCGGCAAGCTGCAATCGACCGAGGCCAAGCCATTACCATGACCCACCAGATCAGCCGCAGAGACCTGCGTTAGTGAAACATTATAAGGAGGGCATTCCGTTTCCTACCAAGGTTTCGGAATACATCTGCATCGGACGAAGAGTTCCTGGTCACCAAACTCGACCGCCCCCGCAAATATCCCTGCCGCTTTGAAGAGGTGTTGGGAGCGCGCATCGGGAAGCTCGACCTTCCTGGCGATCCAGGGCGAACCGCTGACACAAATCGGAATGCGCATCAAAGAGGTCTTGCGGCAGCGCGGTCCGGCGATGGTCTTCGGCTACTTCGGAGAGCACAATCTTTATATTCCAACGCGCGAAAACGTGCGGCTCGATCTCTATCAATCGCAGGTGATTCGCGAGCAGTACACGTGTCCGGTCGGCTGGTCGCTCGATGTCGAGGACGAGATGATCAAGGGGACTCTGGCGTTAGTAGGCGCGGAAGTCTATCCGGATCCTGCGCGCGAAAATCCTATCCTTTGCGGCGCACGGGGCCCTGACACGCGCTGCTACTGCTGATTGAACCTGCCGCCGATACGATAGGCCTCCACAAAGTGGCCATCCTTTTTCGTAGCGCGTGCGCGCAGGCCTTGCTTTACCTTCTCCAGGTCTTTGTCATCCCAGTCGGGCCGGTATTTGCGAATGGATGGGTCGAACTGGCTGACGTGAGCGGTGGCCGCCTTCAGTTTAATGTCCATCACCGAGTCGATATTGACCCAGTAATTCGCATCCTGGGGAGTCACGTAAAAGTACGCTTCCACCGGTACGTGCCAGGGCTGCAGGTGGTCGTGCAGCAGTTGATTGGGAAAGTAAAGGTGCCATTCCGCCGCGCGAATTGCATCAATAGTATTGTTGGCCGACATACGATGATCCGTCTTATGCCACCGCACAAATGTGGACCCCGGATCGATGGTCATCACGATGTCCGGCCGGTAGGTGCGCAGGACCTTCGTGGCCTGTTCCACCAGGTCGAACGGATTCGCGTATTCGAGCATGCCGTCATGGAATTGGAACCAGTGGATATTCTCCTTTGGGATGCCGATAATCCGGCACGCCTCCTCCTCCTCAGCGCTGCGAATCTGCGCCAGGCGCTGGCTGGTCATCTCCAGGTCGTACGATCCTTTATCGTCATTCGTATAGAGAACAACGTGGATATTGTTATGTTGTTTCGCGAGCAGCGCCAAAGTACCGGCGCAGCAAAATGTGTCGTCATCCGGATGCGGCGTGAAGACCAAAATTGTCTTGTTCTCCGCTTTTTCCAGCGGATAGGGCTGGGACTGGCGCTGGGCACTCGCACTACCCGCGCAAATCAGCACCAAAACGAACGCGGCGATTTTGAACGGAATCCGACGATCCATGATTCACCGATTGTAGTTCGAGTTTAGACACCACGTGGCTGCAAGAATGTGTTGTTTCTTATCCGAATGTGACGGCCAGGCGGCTCGAGGTTTCTCGGCGTCTTACCAACACAGCGCCTACTTCATACAACGTGAACGTCCTGCAGTTAAATCCGCCAATGGCCGGTAGTATTACGCCCAAAACCCCTCGCCCGTTCCTTCGACAATCCCTCACCCCGGCCCGCTGGCCGGAACCCCGCATAGCTGAGAAACCCGAACAACAAGACCGCTGAAAGGGTCTTTTGGCAAATACCGCTAAGGTCCCGGGGATTCCCCGATAACATTTATTTAATCTAAGACCAATACAGTCCGCCAAAAATAAACACAGTCCCGATGAACGCTCCCGCGTACTGAAGCATGCGACTGCCGCCGGCGGGTATCCGTCCCTGACTGTACTTAATTTGTTCATCCAGGGCTTGAAACATGATCGATAGACCTCATTCAACCTCGTTCTATTGCCTTGCTCCTTCAGCAGGGCTGACTTTGAGGAGGGCCGATTTCTCTTGTGCATGAGCACCTTCTGGCCATTGCTTGTTCTCCTGCTCAGGGTAACTGAGATTCCTGGCCAGTAGAGGCTTTCGGCAATGCAAACATCGGTCGTTATCCGCTCGCGTCGAAAGATGACAGAAGGGGCAGTAGGTTCGTGCGAGACGTACGGTTTGCCGCTTGTCAGCCATAAACACTTCCTCCCGCGTTAACGAAACACGCTGAATGCACGGGCGCGATGATGAACCTACATGGCTCTCGAAGCAGACCGCTCATGTTTTACTCCTCCTGAGCAGCATGCGCCATTTACTTTCGAGTAGATCGCTCCATTGCTCCAGCCGTCGAATACTGGGACGAATTCTAGGGTGGTCGGCCCCCAGAAGAGCAGCGCCGGCGATCACCATTGGACTGCCAGGGATAAGAGGTATCAGACAGCCGACCAGCCCGGCAATCAGGAGAGCAAATCCCGAGATTTCGCGCAGCCGTCCCATGCAGCCTTCCTAAACCGCTACGATGGACCTTTGGTGAGCCATAGCCTCCAATCTCTCCACGCGAGCTTCCGTCGACGGATGAGTACTGAAAAGCTTCAGCAACCCGCCGCCGCCGGCAAACGGATTCTGAATAAAGAGATGAGCTGTGGCAGGAGAGCCGGCGTGCATGGGCAGTCGCTGGGACAGAGCTTCGATCTGCTTGAGCGCACTCGCAAGAGCAAGTGGATTGCCCGTGGAGCGTGCAGCCGCTTCGTCGGCCGAGAATTCTCTGGAACGGGAGATCGCCATCTGGATCAGGGTAGCTGCAAGGGGTGCGACCATCACTCCAAGCAGGCCAGTCAGCGGATGGCCCCCTTGCTCCTCATCGTCGGAGGCATGGCCGAACACTGATCCCCACATGGCGGCGTTCGCCAGCATGCTCAGCGCACCGGCAATCGTCGCAGCAACCGACATGATCAGCGTGTCCCGGTTTTTGATGTGCCCCAGTTCATGGGCGATGACTCCGGCTACCTCGTCCCGATCGAGCAACCGAAGCAAACCTTCGGTTACGGCCACGACACCACGTTGGGGAGTTCGTCCCGTCGCGAAAGCGTTCGGCGCCTGCTCCGGGATAACGTAGATCCGGGGCATTGGTAGGTTAGCGCGTACTGCCAGCTCGCGAACCATCGCGTACAGGGCAGGCGATTTAGCAGGCTCGAGTTGCACGGCGCCATGCATACGCAAAACGATGCTGTCGGAGAACCAGTACGCCACGAAGTTCATCAGTCCGGCCAGCACAAGCGCCAACACGAAGCCGAATTGCCCGCCAAGAGCTTGACCGACCCATAGAAACAAAGCCGTCAGGGTGGCCAGCAAAACCAGTGTCTTTAAGCGATTCATTGGTAATCCTCCAGTCTGGTTAGCTCATCCGCACCGCGATTGGGCCGTTATCGGGCTTTCAGATTCCGGCAGGCTGGTCACCGCCGGACGGAGTCTTAAAGAATCAAAAGACGAACTGCCGAGCGGCCCACCCATGCTGACGGGCGCGGCTTACCTGTGGGCCTCCACACTCCGGCCGGTCCAGAAACGCTCGTGGAGGTCTATCGGCTCCAAAGCCGTCAGAGCTTTCCGTCTACCTCGATAGAACGGTTTCGGATGCCGCAAGTCCTTTGCCCTTTTCGTTGGAATTCGTCCTTGCAGTCGTCGCGAGCTTGGCGTGGTCACTGGACTCACGTGCCAGAGTGGCGGAACTCGCGTACGTCGATCGGTCCCCACTGGCCGATCATGACGTATCCCTGTTGTGGCGGAATACGCCTTCAGTTTATTTATGATGATCGAATACTTCTTGTGGGTATTCGGTGCCGACGATCCGCCATGTTCGGCAAGGAATGCCGCGGTCGCGCGCTCGTACCCAAATTTGTCGCCGAAATTTCTGTAGGTTATTGAAAATACAATGGCGGAGAGAGAGGGATTCGAACCCTCGATAGAGTTTCCCCTATACACGCTTTCCAAGCGTGCGCCTTCAACCACTCGGCCATCTCTCCGGTTCGGAAAAGGCTGCTTCGGAAGCAGCCCTAAATCTCTCAACAGGATAACATGTGGCGCATCAACGCCCCCAAAGCTCAGTTCGCGCCTCCTCTCGGAGAGGGAAGTAGAATAGGGAAAGTGCCCTCATCGCCGATCTCGCGGCGCAATCTGCTGCTCTCTTCCGCCGCCGGTCTGGCCGCTTGCGCTCCCCAGAAAGCCACTGGTTTTTTCGGATACTGCCTGGTGGCCAATCAGGAGAGCCGGGCTGTGGGAGTGGTTGACCTCACACGCTTCCGCGTCCGCCGGCCGATCCCTCTCGATGCCGCCCCCACTGCCATCCTTGCGCTTCCAAACAAGCCAAAGGCGTATGTTCTGGCGGCAGAGAGCGGCACGGTCTACGAAATCGATGCGACGTTCCTGACGGTTGGCCGTCGTGCGCGTGCCGGAAACCAAGCCGTCGGCATGCGTCTCTCGCGCAGCGGCGATGCGCTCTGGGTGCTCTACCGCGACCCGGCGAGCCTGGTTGAGTTACCGTTCGATTCGTTGAAGCCGGGCCGGCGCATTCGTCTGTCCGCGCCGCCCGATGATTTCGACCTCAGCCTGAAAACCGATTATGCCGCGGTCGTTAGTCGCGGCCAGCGCCGCATCGACATCGTGACACTGACTTCGGCCGCCATTGTCCGCAGTATTCAGGCTGCCACGGAACCTTCGATTGTCGGCTTTCGCCGCGATGGCCGCCAGTTAATCGCCGGCAGCCAGGCCGACCGAAGTCTCACTATCTACGATGTTGCTTCGGGTAAGACGGTTGTCCGCCTGCCGCTGCCGCTTGCGCCGCGCAACTTTTGCTTCACCCCCGATGGCGGCCAACTGTTCGTCACCGGCGATGGCATGGATGCCGTGGTCACTGTCTACCCTTACCGAACCGAGGTGGTCGAGACTATCCTGGCGGGGCGCGCGCCCGGCGCCATGGTGGTGACCAGTGAGACCAGTCCATCGTACCTGCTGGTCGCCAATCC
This sequence comes from Bryobacterales bacterium, assembly GCA_963817515.1. Taxonomy (GTDB): domain Bacteria; phylum Acidobacteriota; class Terriglobia; order Bryobacterales; family Bryobacteraceae; genus DATMNI01. The sequence goes on from CAWFPJ010000022.1 coordinate 40,044, forward strand.
TGAGACCAACGGTGTTACCGTGCTGGACGTGGAAACCGGAAGGCTGGTGGCCGTGGTTCAGGTAGGCCAGGAGCCGCGTCATATTATCCTCACTCCGGATCCGCCCGACAGGCAGTACGCCCTGGTACTCAATGAGAAATCCGGTGACCTCGCCGTCATCCGGATCTTCTCGCTGAGCGGCAAGCAGACCGGCGGCGATCGCGTACGCCGCTACAAATCCGCGCCCCTGTTTACGCTGATTCCCGTCGGCGAAAAACCGGTCGGTGCAGCCGTAGTGGCCTTAACGTAGTCGCTTCGCAAACCGGCCGCGCGCCTGGCTGACAGAGATCTTCTTGAATACGGTCCCGTTTGTAACAGGAACCTGCGCATCCGCCGGTGGTGTTCACGAAGAACCCGGCAGCATGCACCACCAAATCGCTACTTTTTCTTTCCCTGCGCCGCCACCGCCTCCATCGCCGCTTTGACCTTCTCCGGATCGCCCAGATAAAACCGCTTCAAGGGCCGCAGGTTGTCATCCAGCTCATAAACCAGCGGCATTCCGGTCGGAATATTCAGCTCGACAATGTCGGCTTCCGGGACCTTGTCCAGGTACATCACCAGCGCCCGCAGACTGTTGCCGTGGGCCGCGATCAGCACTTTCTGGCCCTTTCGAATCGCCGGGGCGATCGTCTGCTCCCATAGCGGCAGCACCCGCGCCACCGTGTCCTTCAGACACTCGGTAAGCGGCAAGTCTTCCTTACTAAGACCTTGGTATCGAGGGTCGTTTCCCGGGTACCGCTCGTCGTCCGACGTCAGCGGCGGCGGTGGAATGTCATAGCTCCGCCGCCAGATTTTCACTTGATCCTCGCCGAACTTCGCCGCGGTCTCGGCCTTGTTCAGGCCTTGCAGCGCCCCATAGTGCCGCTCGTTCAGACGCCAGGAACGGTGGACTGGAATCCACATCAAATCCATCTCGTCCTGGACGATCCACAATGTCCGAATGGCCCGCTTCAGCACCGAGGTGTAGGCTACATCGAACGTGTAACCCTCCTCCTTCAGCACCTGGCCGCCTTCTTTGGCCTCCTGCCGCCCCTTTTCAGAAAGGTCCACGTCGGTCCAGCCCGTGAACCGATTTTCCTTATTCCACGTGCTTTCGCCGTGGCGCACAATCACCAGCCTGCTCACTGCCGGAACGCCTTTCGGCCTGGGAATCGCGCCGCCGCGCCTAGCCGCTCTTCAATGCGCAGCAACTGGTTGTACTTGGCGATGCGGTCCGTCCGGCTGGCCGAACCGGTCTTGATCTGGCCGGCGCTGGTAGCCACCACCAGGTCTGCGATAAACGGGTCTTCGGTTTCTCCGGAGCGGTGCGACACCACCGCGGTATACCCGGCGGCGGCCGCCATTTGCATGGCCTCGAGCGTCTCCGTCAGCGTGCCGATCTGGTTGACCTTCACCAGGATCGAGTTGGCAATGCCCTCGTCGATACCACGCTGGAAGATGGCAGGGTTCGTAACGAAGATGTCGTCGCCTACAAGTTGAATCCGGGTACCCAAAGTATCGGTCAGCAGCTTCCAACCTGCCCAATCCTCTTCGGACATGCCGTCTTCAATCGAAAGAATGGCCGGATACTGCCGCACCCAGTCGGCCCAGAACTCCACCATCTGCTCCGAGGTCCGGCGGCTCTGGTCGGACTTCTTGAACACATACATTCCGTCCTGGAAGAATTCACTCGATGCCGGGTCCAGGCAGATGCCAATCTCCTCGCCCGGTTTGTAGCCGGCCTGCGAAATGGCCTCCAGCACGCTCTCGATGGCCTCCTGGTTGGATTTCAGCATGGGTGCGAAGCCGCCTTCATCACCCACCGCCGTCGAGTAGCCCTTCTTGCTCAGAACCTTTTTGAGTGTATGAAACACCTCCACGCCCATACGCAGCGCCTCGGAGAATTTCGTGGCGCCGAACGGCGCGATCATGAATTCCTGCACATCCACCGAATTATCCGCGTGTGCGCCGCCGTTGATGATGTTCATCATGGGCACCGGCAGCGTGTTCGCTCCCACTCCACCCAGATAGCGGTAGAGCGGTGTTCGCTGTGACACCGAGGCGGCCCGCGCCGTAGCCATGGAGACCGCCAGCATGGCGTTGGCGCCCAGCCGTCCTTTGTTGCCGGTGCCATCCAGGTCGATCATGAGGCCGTCGATCTCCGCCTGCTGCGTGGCGTCCCTGCCGTGCAGCGCTGTGGCGATCTCACCGTTGATGTGTCCGACAGCCTTCAGCGTGCCTTTGCCCAGGTAACGCCCCCTGTCGCCGTCGCGCAATTCCACGGCCTCGTGTTCGCCGGTGGATGCGCCCGAAGGAACCGCGGCCCTTCCCATGCTGCCATCGGTAAGAAACACGTCGGCTTCCACAGTGGGATTGCCGCGCGAATCGAGTATCTCTCGTCCAGTCACTTTTACGATCGTCAATGCTTGCTCCTCTGAGAACGGCCTCGGTTTACCCCGCCACCGTAATCCCGCACTCGGTGACATGATGTCCCTTGGCGAGGTCGGCCACCGGGTCAAATCCAATCAAGCTGGATTCCGGAATTTTTGTGCCCGTATTTACGATAGCGCGCCGGATGCGGCTGTTGCGCCCGATCTCCACTCCGGGCATCAGAATCGAATATTCAATCTCGCAATAACTGTTCACGCGCACGCCCGGCGAAAGCACGCTGTGCATCACCCGGCCGCCCGAAACAATGCAGCCGGCGCTCACCACCGAATCCACCGCCAGACCCATTCGCCGGCCTTCCTGCGCAAACACGAATTTGGCCGGCGGTTGCTGCGTCGCCTTGGTGCGGATGGGCCAGCGCTGGTCGTAAAGGTTGAATTCAGGCACCACAGCCACCAGATCCATATTGGCTTCGTAGTATGAATCGAGTGTTCCTACGTCCCGCCAATAACGCGCCTGCTTATCGTTGATGTCGCGGAAATCGTACGCCACCACCCGCGCTTTCTCCAGGTTTCTGGGAATTACGTCCTTGCCGAAATCGTGACTCGAGTTCGGCTCCTCTGCGTCCTCGTGCAGCATGCGCAGCAGCGCATCCGTATCGAACACGTAAATGCCCATGGACGCGCTCACCATCGAAGCATCGAACCGGGAGCGCGTGGGGTTTCCGTGCTGCGGCTTTTCCTCGAACCCCGTCACCCGGTGGTCCTGATCAATCTCGAGCACCCCAAACCGCCCGGCCTCTTCGGGCAGCACGCGGATGGTGGCCAATGTGACGTCCGCTTTGTGCCCCCGGTGCCAGTCCAGCATCTCCCCGTAATTCATCTTGTAAATGTGGTCGGCGGAAAGGATCAGAGTGTAGGCGGGCGCTTCGGCCTCAATGCTTTGGAAATTCTGAAAAACTGCGTCCACAGTGCCCTGGTACCAGTCTTCATGGACCCGCTTCATGGGAGGGATTACCTCGATGTACTCTCCCAGTTCCGGCGACAGAATGTTCCAGCCATCGCGGATATGACGGATCAGTTCCAACGACTTGTACTGCGTCAGGATCAGGATTCGACGGATGTCGGAATTGATACAGTTGGACAGCGTGAAATCGATGATTCGATAGGCGCCTCCGAACGGGACGGCCGGCTTTGCCGTATCCCTGGTCAGTGGAAAGAGGCGCTCACCGGTGCCCCCCGCCAGCAGAATAGCTAATACATTTTCCATTTCAGCGTAAGATCCTGAAAAGAAAGAGTATCCGAATATTCTGAGACTGAATATTCGACGGCGCCGAAAGTTTTGGCTTGACTTTATTTTTCAACCACCTATGATATCAGTACCTTGTGTGTGAAGTATAGGATTTTGGGGGCCGCGCCATCACTCGTGGTGAACGCGTGTCTCATAAAATCCAATACTGCCGCATGGGGATTCTGGTCTGGTTTGGAGGTGTATTTCGTTTGGCAGAAGTAAAGCTTCAAGAGGGCGAAACCCTTGAAAACGCCCTTCGCCGCTTCAAGCGCAAAGTTCAGCATGACGACATTATTAAGGATGTGAAGAGACACTCCTTTTACTTGAAGCCGGGTGAGAAGCTACGGGTCAAGCAGGCGCTGGCCCGCAGTCGAAACCGGAAGAAGTCACGCCGGGAAATTGAGTAACGCGGAGGCGGGGTGCAAGCCCCGTCGCCTTAAATAGGGACAACACGTTCAGGTTGACCTCGGGTGCACAGGCTATGCCGGAGTTTCAGGATCGCGTCCTAAAGTGCGTGGATTGCGGAGCAGATTTTGTTTTTACGGCGGGAGAGCAGCACTTCTTCCACGACAAGAACTTCAAGAACGAGCCCAAGCGCTGCAAGACCTGCAAGACCAAGCGCCAGGGCTCGGGGGTGGAGGTTTCGCCAAAACCGAAACGATGACCATGTGCTCGCAGTGCGGTCGCGAAACTACGGTACCCTTCAAACCCACTCAAGGCCGGCCGGTCTATTGTCGCGAATGTTTTCTCGGCCGCAAAGCGACTGGAGTCGCCGCCGGCGGCAATCACTAGTAATTGACAACGGTAAAAAAACTTCACTTCGATGGTGCAGGCGCGGCCGGCAGCATGTTTCGAATGGCCGTGATACGCCAGCCATCCGAGCCTCGCGTCAGTACCAGCGAAGTCCACATGCTTCGGGTGGTGCCGGCGGCCAGCCCGGTAAGTTCGTAGCGGCCGTCGGCCAGTGCCACACCCGGCGCCAGAAAACGCACCGATGTCACGGTAATCGTGCGCTTCCCGCCGGAAGTCTGGGAACTGGCCATGGTGCCCTTCACTACCTCGCTGCGTCCTTTGCGCCATTCGCCGGAAGAAACCAGCTGATCGGCGTCGTTGGTAAATAGCGCCTCAATGGCACGCGGATCGTTGTTCTCACGCGCATCCATATATTTCTGAACCATTCCCCGAATGGCAGCCTCGTCACCGGCAGCTTGCGCAAAACACGAAGCTGCGAATATGAATTGCAAGAGCAGGCGCATATACGTAACCCTCCGGTAGCTTTCATTATGTCGAAAAATACCGGGGCCGCGGCAAGTGCCGGTGGCTAATGCGGGCGCCCAGTTCCGAAGAAGCTGCGGCGCCCGCTTCGAAAAGTAAACTCTGCTTTTTAGGCTCGTGGCTTCTTAGGCTCCGGAGGTTCTGGTCCTGCTGGTTCTCTGTGCTCCACTCACATCCTCGTCGTCGGCTGGTTCGTTGCCTTCACCAATTTGTCCCAGTAACTGTTCGGCGATCTCGGTCAGCTTCTGGTCGGCCTCTTTTTCCTCATCCAGCGTCTCTTCCAAAAGCGCGGCGGCATCCCGATTACCCAACTGCTCGGCCAGCGCACGGGCCGCGCCGTAAGCTGCCATTTCGTAGTGCTCTACCCGCTGGGCGGCGCCAATCAGCGCGGCATCCTTGAGTTCTGGCGTGGCGTCTTCGGCTATCGCTTCCTCGCCCTCTTCCACCAGGCCCTTCATTCCGGTGCAGGTCAAGCAAGTTTGGCCCGTACGCGGGAACTGCGTTATTGCGTACACTTAGTCGCGTACACTTAGTCGCGGACGCTATTGAACCGACCAGTACCCGGCGCGAGTCCGTGCCTGGAGTTCCGGTCTGCCCTTAACCGCCACGTGGATGCTATGAAACTGGCCAGGAGTGCTGGGGCGAGGCTGGAAGCTGACTACGTATTGGCGATGGATCTCGGCCGCCACGGATTGGATGGCTTCCTCCAGGGCCCCCTTGGTGAGAAAGTTGGAGCTTCGGCCGCCGCTGGCCTGGGAGAGTTCCTGCGAGGCGTCAGGCTTGTTCATGTGGGCCAGTTCGGGAATGATGTTGAGCAGGTTCGGGGGACCCGGGTCGTATGGAATCGGCTCCCCGTCCTTACTCGGATCTTTGCTCTTGACGGTCTTGGGCCTGGCGGTATAAGGGGTGAGAGTCGGAGAAAAGGTCAACCAATAAATCAGGACATTTTGGCGCTGCACTTCCTGCAGGACGCCGGAAAACTTCCGCTTACTGGAACGGTCGCGCTTTTCCGCAATCAACAGAATGACGCGGCGCCGCTCGGGCCTGCGCTGCGCCAGCAGTTTAAGCGCTTCCATGACGGCATCCAAAGTGACCGCGCCCACACCTTCAACGCGCAGCCGGCGCATGGTTTCTTCCAGGACATCAGGGTCGGTTGTGAACTCCTGAAGCGGGTTCACCTGGTCGCTGAAGGTGAGAACCGAGGTCTCGCCGGCGTCGCCTGCCAGTAATTCGGAGAACAGGATGCCGCTGCCGCCAAGCTTGTCCAGGACGCTCTGCGCATTCCGGCTGGTCTGGACCGCCACCACCAGAGAAATCGGATAGATGGCTTCATCCACCTGTATCGGTTGGGGCACATTGTTGTCGTAGAGAACCAGGTCCTTAGCTTCAAGGCCGTCCACATACTGGCCCTTGGCGTCAACCACGGTTGTGGGCGCCAGTACCAGCGTGGCCGTGCTTTTGAACTGCGCGGCGGCAGTGAAGGTGGTCAGCAGGATGGCGGCAACAAAGCTGGAGCCTGATGTCAGACGGGTGCCCGCCGGGCGTGGGCCGAAGGCCATTCGCGTAACCCTCTGCACTCGAGTGACCTTCTGCACTTGGAATTCCAATACTCTCACTTGTAATTCCACTACTTCTTCAAGCGCGCCCGGCGCTTTCTGGCCCATTCCTCCTTAATCACCTGACGTGCGCGGCCGATAGCCAGGGCATCGGCGGGAACCGGTTCTGTGATGACGGACCCGGCGCCGAGGTATGCGCCGGCTCCGATTTCGATGGGGGCCACCAGAGTGGAGTTGCTGCCCACAAATGCGCCATCCCCGATGGTGGTGCCGTGTTTCGCGACGCCATCGTAGTTGCAGGTGATGGTGCCGGCGCCGATGTTCACCGCGGCGCCGATTTCGGAATCGCCGAGATAGGCCAGGTGTGAGGCCTTCGCGCCGGCGCCCACGGGTTTTCTTCAGCTCCACGAAGTTGCCGATGTGCGCCCCGGCCTCCACGTGATTGTCTCTGCGCAGGCGCGCGAAGGGGCCGGCGGAGCGCCGCGCTCCAGCCGCGACGTGTTCACGATGGTGAACGGGCCGATCTCCACTTCGTCGGCGAGCTCCGAATCCTGCACGATCGAGCACGCGCCGATGCGGCAGTTCTCGCCGATCGCGGTCCCGCCCAGAATCTGCGCGAACGGTCCGATCACGGTATCCATGCCGATCCGGACGCCGGCATCGATGGAACGGTCTCGGGCTTTTCGATGGTCACGCCCGCCACCATCAGTTCGCGCGCGTTTGCGCTCGCGCAGGATGCGGTCCACCTGGCCAGTTCCACGCGGTCGTTGATTCCCAGGGCTTCGGCGGGTCGTCCATGCGCATGCGCCTCCACGTGATGGCCGGCGCGGTTGAGAATGCGCCACCATGTCGGTGAGGTAATACTCGCTCGGCGGGTTGTCGGGTTGGATTTCGTCAACGTGTTTCCAGAACAGATCCGGCGCGGTAGCAGTAGATCCCCATGTTGGCTTCAGCGAATGGCGAGTTGTTCCGGACGTGCCGGCTTTCTGTTCTACCACCTCGCGGACGTAGCCGCGCGAATCGCGAATCACTCGGCCGTAGCCGGTGGGGTCGGCCATTTCGGCCGAGAGCAGTACACCGGTCGGCGAAGCCCGCGACTCAGCTTCCATCAGGCGGCGCAGCGTCTCGGCGCGCATCAGCGGACCATCGCCGTAGAGGACCACGAGGCAGCCGTCCAGATCCGCCAGGGCTCGCGCCCCACCATGAGCGCGTGGCCAGTGCCCTTCTGCTCCTGCTGTTCGATGAAGCCGACTCCGCGATGCGGGTACCGCGGTACGGTTGCGCGACGGCGTCGGCCTGGTGGCCCACCACCACGAAGATGCGCTCCGGCGGCGCCAGTTCCAGGGCGGTGTCCATGATGTGTTCTACCAGCGTCTGCCGCCGGCGCGGTGCAGCACCTTGGCCTTGCGCGATTTCATTCGGGTGCCTAGCCCGGCGGCCAGGATCACTACGGTTACGGGAGTCTCCATCAGTTCTATCATCCAGTTGTTGAGCGCGCACCTACTGTTTGACGGCTGGCTTACCCGCAGCCGCCGTTCCAATCTCTACGCTATGGGCGACCAGCTTCTCATTGACCTCCATGGCGTGAATGACGATCCTATCGCCGACTTTGATATCGGTCTTCTGGATCGGTTGCTTCGCGCGCGTCGTAGGTGGTCATCTTGGCGTCGAAGCCGATCTCAACGGTTTTGCCGGCCGTTGTCTTGACCGTGACGGAGGTGTCCGAAATCTTGGTCACGGTGCCGGTCACGTGCTCTTCGCCGCCGTGAGCGGTGGCGATGGTTGGTAGGAGCGCAAGGGACACGATCGCGAGAAGCGCGACCTGTATCTTGAGCTTAGTGGTGTTGATGCTGTGCGTGTTCATGTGATTGGTCTCCATTCTTTATTTTTTCAATTCCTTCACTTCCATTCAAAAACTCTCTTTCTTCCTGTTCTTCTTTCAGTTCGTCCGGACTCTTCGGATTCAAGGCCCCTCATTTCCCGCTCTTCATCGGCCGTAAGTTTTGGCAAATGCCGAATGAAGCGGACCAGCTTCCAGGAATCCTGCTCATCGCGGCTCGTGCCGCTGCCCCAGGAAGGCATTCCGGTCAGGCGAATGCCGTTTTGGATGATGTAGAACAACTCCCCGTCGGTCAGGTTTTGCGTGCCTGCTTGCCGCATGTCGGGCGCAGGCGGATACATGTGTTTCCCCATCTCGGCATCACCGCTGCCATTGTTTGAGTGACAGGCAGCGCAGTGGTCGGCCCAATGCGCGCGCGCCTCAGCCTAGAACCTCCGCCGAATCCGCGATCGGATTTGCGCGCTCGCGCGCGTTTGTCGGCCATCGCCATGGCACGCGCTTGCCTCGCGGCTAAAGTTTCAAGAACACTCGGCTGCGTCCGGGCGCCGAAACTGTTTGCGCCCGTTTTCAAGTACACAAGCCCACCGCCGGCGGCTACAACAGCCAGCGTAAGGGCTCCCGCGAGAACGGGCAGGCTAATTTCCCCACTAACACCTTCCCCCTATCCCAGATTAGCGCTTGCCATCAGGTCGGGTCGGATCAATCGATCACTGATTCCTGCGGCGGCGGCCTTCCTGCGCCAGTTTCACAACCACGGCGGCGGTTGCGGTGGGGTCGTGCTTGAGTGTGTCGCCGTGGCTGGCCAGGTAGCCGGCCATGACTTTGAGGCCCATCTTGAAGAGCGCGTCAACGTCGTTCTCCACCGGCAGAGCGGATTCCCTGGCGTAGCGTTTCTTCATGGCGGAAGTGATGGCGCGGACATTGACCACGGCATAGTCCAAAAACGTTCCGCCGGACGGCCCCGGTGAAGGGCGCGCACGTGGTCGGACGCAATCGAATCCTCCGGAGTCTCGCCGGGCTGCCACATCAGGTTCACGAAGTAGGCCTTCACCGCTGCCGAAGCGCGGATGGCTTGCGGAATGCCGTCGACCAGCAGGTTGGGGACCACGCTGGTGAACAGGGAACCCGGACCCAAGGTAATGGCGTCGGCCTCGGCGATGGCGCTGAGCGCGGCCGCCAGGGGGCGCACTTTGCGCGGACGCAGACGAATCGACTTGATGGGCTGGCGGCTGCGGCTGATTGGGTTTCCCCCACCACTCGCGTGCCATCGGCCAGGACGGCCTCAAGCGCTACGTCGGCGGCGGTAGCGGGTAGATGCGACCCGCGATCTTGAGAACGTCCGAAGATGCCTTCACGGCGTCCGGGAAGTCGCCCATGAGTTGCGTCAAGGCCATCAGAAAAAGATTGCCGAAGCTGTGTCCCTTGAGACCGCGCCCGGCTGTGAAGCGGTGCTGGAACAGACGCGAGAGCAGAGCCGAATCCTCGCTCAGGGCCACCATGCAGTTGCGGATATCGCCCGGCGGCAGCACGTCGAATTCGCGGCGCAAGCGGCCGGAACTTCCGCCGTCGTCCGTGACCGTAACAATAGCGGTGATGTCCACCGCCGGAGTCGCAGGGTCGTTCGGGTGGGTGAAGTGCTTGAGGCCTTGCA